>CAWICC010000001.1:0-162545 GCA_963834535.1 uncultured delta proteobacterium
ACACACGGGCAACCTCAAAGCGCGCCTGGAAATCCTGGAGTCGATCCAAGGAGCTGCACAGTCTAACGCTTTCGAGCGGACACATCCGGCGCATCATCGGCGCGCTGGGCGGCGACGAGCCATGCAATTCAGCTGAGCTACCGCGGATGATGCTGCGACTCCTTGGTGGGGAAACATCAGATGAGTGATCTGGTCCGCCGCGATATCGAGATGCAACCTCGCCCTCCGCGCCGGCGCGGCGAACGGCATCGCGCGAGGCGGTGGTGGCTCGCGGCGACGAAGCGACAAGGCCGAGCAACCCAGTCTCGGCGTACGAACACCCGACTTGGACAACGCGGCGCAGGCGTCCAACGCGAACCGCGCGCCTTCATGCAGCGAAGCGTGGTCAAGGTTTCGTACGCGCGCAATGCGAGGTCGGTATCGTGGGCTGCGCACGGACGCTATCTCGCGCGGGAAGGCGCGCAGCGCGAGGACGCGAAGGGGCTCGGCTTCGATTCGAATCGGGACGACATTAACCTCTCTCAACTTCTAGCTAGCTGGCAGAAAGCGGGCGACCCGAGGCTGTTTCGGATCATCGTGTCGCCTGAGAACGGCGCCGTAATGGATCTCAAAGAGCATGCGCGCGAGCTGGTCGCCCAGATGGAACGCGATCTCGGAACACGCCTTGAGTGGGCGGCCATCGATCATCACGACACTGACAACCCGCACGTCCACTTACTGATTCGAGGCATCACCGAATCGGGCAACGCGCTATCGATTGACCGCAACTACATCAAGTCGGGGATCCGCGACAGGAGCCAGGAGATAGCGAGCCGCAAGTTGGGTCTCAGGGTAGAGCGCGACATTCTGGAATCGCGAGCACAAGCCATCACGCGCGATCAGTTTACGGAAATAGATCGCGCGCTCCTCGGTCGGGCGGATGCGCGGAACGTCGTAACGTTCAACGACGGCCCGCAACGGAGCGACGCCGCGCGCGAGCGTCAGGCGCAAAACGTCGCGAGGCTTGGCTTCCTTGAGTGCATGGGACTTGCGCGTCAACTCAACCAATTTTCTTGGCAAATCTCACCCGACTTGGAACAGACGCTGCGCCAGCACCAGCTTTCGATCGACATCATCAAAACCAGGGCGCGCCACCTCGATCAGATTCATGACCGGCGCGCGCCGGTTCACATCACGGAATTGAAACCGGGCGAACAGGTGAGCGGCCGGGTCATCGGCACCGGCCTCGAGAACGAGACGACCGACCGCCGCTACCTGATGATCGAAGGCGACGACGGCCGGCTCCATTACATCCGTCAGACACCGGCAATCGAAAGGCGCGTGGCGAGCGGCGGCTTGAAGTCGGCGCGGTTACGACTCTTAGCGGCAAGGAATTCGAAAAGAACGGGCGAAAGGTCACCTACGTACACGTTGCCGAGCACGGAAAAGGACGAACACGATGATGACTAGCGAGTCGCTACCATACCGGACGCCGGTATTTCGCACGGTCGCCGAACGGGACGTACGCCTCACCGCGACAGCCGCAGTCGCCTTTACTGCGGTGTTCTCGCTCGCGATCGCAACCCAACACGTCGCCGCGCTACTCGGACATTCCGCAGTGTTGGGCGCACCGCTCGTCGACTTGCCCCTCGTCGGATCTCTTTACCGGCCGTGGGGAATTCTGACCTGGGCATGGGAGTGGCAACACGTCGCCGCTGCAAAGCCGATGCTAAGCGCAGGAATGCGCATATTCGAATACCCAACCTTGTTCGTCACCGTCGTCGCGATGATCGCCGTTCATCTGACCCGGCGAATCGGAGCCAGAGCAGACGATCTTCACGGTTCAGCTCACTGGGCCAGCAGGAAGGAGATCGGCGCCACCGGGCTGCTCGACGCCGATGGCGGCGTGTATGTTGGCGCGTGGCGAAACGGAAGGAAGACCTATTATCTCCGGGACTCGGGGCCATCGCACGTGCTCGCCTTCGCGCCGACGCGTACAGGCAAAGGCGTAGGACTGGTAATCCCGACCCTGCTCAGTTGGCCCCACAGCGTCGTGGTCCACGACATCAAAGGCGAGAACTGGAAGCTCACGGCGGGCTGGCGACAGAGAGGCCTTGGCAACCTTTGCCTGCGATTCGATCCGACGTGCACTGACAGCACCGCAGCCCGGTACAACCCGCTTGCTGAAATCCGACTCGGTCCCGAAGAGGTCAAGGACGCGCAGAACATCGCGGACATGCTGATCGATCCCGCGGGTAATGCTCCTCGCGATCATTGGGATCTGACCGCGCATGATCTCCTCACTGGCGTGATCCTGCACGTGATCCAAGCCGAGCCCGACAAGACACTCGCGGGATGTCTCAAATTCCTGAACCCGCCGGATCGCGATCAGGAGAAGGCAGTCCAGGCCATGATCGATACTTCACACGGTCGCGAAATCACCCATGCGGTGATCGCCGGAACGGCGCAGGCCGTGCTCAGCAAAAGCCCCAACGAACGCACTTCGGTCCTCAGCACGGCGACCCGTTGCCTAACTTTGTATCGAGATCCGATCGTCGCCGCGAATACGTCCTCATCGGATTTTTCCATAGCCGATCTCAAGCATCACGATCGGCCGGTCAGTCTCTATCTCACCGTGCCGCCGTCCGACCTCACGCGGACGCGACCGTTGATGCGCCTTCTGCTCGCGCAGCTCGGAGCACGGCTCACTGAGAGCGCATCTCCAGAAGGCCACGTAGCGCCGATGCGACGCCTATTGCTGATGTTGGACGAGTTTCCGGCGCTCGGACGGCTCGACTTTTTCCAGAGCTCGCTCTCGTACGCGGCAGGCTACGGAATCAAGGCCTACCTGGTCGCCCAAGACCTGAGTCAGCTTTACGCCGCTTACGGCCACGACGAATCGATCGTTTCGAATTGCGCGGTTCGCGTCGCATACGCGCCCAACAAGATTGAAACCGCGCGACTGATTTCCGAGATGGCAGGCGCAGCAACCGTCCGCCACGAACACCGCAGCTATTCGGAGAGTCGGACCACGGTCTCAGAACCTTCGATGCAACGCCCATTGATCACGCCAGACGAGACGATGCGATTGCCAGAGGATGCGGCATTGATCTTCGCTCCAGGAAGTCCACCGATCTACGGATCCAAGATTCGTTACTACCTTGACCAAGAATTTTCGGCTCGCGCGAACCTCGCTCCGCCGCGACACTCGGACCGAATCGACCGCAATCGCGAGTGGCCCGAGACTCCGGTCTCGGACGCTAACCACAAAAATGCGAGCACCGAAGAAAGGGACGACCGGCATCCAGCCACGGAGCCAGAGCGCGAGGAGCGCGAACAAGCTCTGAAGGATTCGAGCAAGGAGTGGTTATTCAAGTGAGAAACAATGCGCGTGAAGTCTCCTGCTATTTGAGTATGGAGGAAGCCGCTCACTTCAGAGAGGCGGCCGCCGCAAACAAAGTCTCGCTGTCTCGTTACCTGCGCCAATGCCTGCTCGACTACGAGCGTCTGATCGAGAACGGCAGCCGAGCACCGAACGGCTTCGCGTTAATCGAGATGGAGCAGCGGCTCGCGCGCAGTATCGAACTGCAGAGCCGGCGGCTCAACTCGCTTTACCACGAGTTGCATGTCTTGTTTGCGATGGTCGACCGGCTCGCGTTCGTTTCGTTGGTACACCTGCCAGAGATTCCTGCCGACCTGCGTGAAAGCGCGCTCACAGCTGGAACCCGCCTCTATAACAACTGGCGTAACGCGGTGATGGAGCTGACCGAGAGCCCCACTGAAACCGATTCCTTGAGCGCACAACCGACCGACGATGGAGCCAACGGACGACACCACCAACAGGAGAATGATCATGGCCTTGGCAGCAATTCAATCGACGCGGCTGGATGAGCGGCTTCGACGCGAGCTTGGTACGAGCGTGCTGACGGCCCTCGACGACCCGGACGTGATCGAGATCATCCTCAATCCTGACGGCGCACTTTGGCTTGAGTCTCACGGCGGAGGGATGCGGCCTTCAGGAACAAAGATGAACGCAGTTCAGGCGGAACGGCTGATCGGAACCGTGGCGTTCGCCCTCAACACCGTCGCGAACGATCAACGGCCAGTCATCGAATGCGAACTACCACTGGACGGAAGCCGCTTCACCGGCTGGTTGCCACCCGTCGTCAGCTCCCCGTCGTTCGTCATCCGAAAACACGCTCGACTCATCTACACGCTAGACGACTATCTCGCCCACGACATCATCGATGCCAACCAGGCCGAACAGTTTCGAAGCGCCGTGGCCAGACGCGAGAACATCGTGCTGGCCGGCGGAACCGGTTCCGGCAAGACGACGCTGGCGAATGCTCTGCTTCACGAGATGGTCCGCCTCGGAAATCCGAACGAGCGCTTCATCATTATTGAGGACACTCTCGAACTACATTGCGACGCGCCGAACGTGATGCAGCTTCATACGACCGTCGCCGCGGACCTCACGTTCCTTACACGCACTACAATGCGAGCGCGTCCCGACCGCATAATCATCGGTGAAGTTCGCGGCGGAGAAGCGCTGGCGCTGCTCAAAGCATGGAATACCGGACACCCCGGCGGCGTAACTACGGTGCACGCCAATAGCGCAGTAGCCGCGCTCACTCGACTGGGCAGTCTCGTTCAAGAGGCGGGAGTACCGCCCCAGCCGGATCTAATCGCAGAGACGGTGAATGTTTTGGCCTTTATCATGCGAACGCCAAAGGGGCGGCGCGTGACAGAGATGGTTCGCGTTGAGGGTTACGATCCCGCGTTCGGTTTCAAAATCAGTTCGATAGGAGGCCGTCATGAAGTCGATCATCAATAGGATTCATTCCTGCAGCGACCAGTGGTTCAGCAAACTAAGCTACGCGATTGCCGTGGCAACGATTCTGTGGCCGGCGCGGGCCCTCGCGACCACGGGAGTCGGTACTTTGCCGTGGGACGCGCCGTTGGCGACGATTCAGGGAGACCTGCAGGGCACTGTCGCACACGCTGCGACAACAATAGCCGTCATCGGCTGCGGGCTTACCTGGACCTTTAGCGAGCACGGCACTGGCGCGCGGAAAATGTCTGCTGTTGCACTTGGAGGAGCGGCAGCGCTCGGAGCAACTCAATTGATGACGGCGCTGTTTCCATTCGCGCCCGCGCTTTTCTAGTCAGGCAGTCCGGATCGGGCGATGGAAACCGAGGTTCAAAGAACGCTGATCCATCAAGCGCTCACGCGGCCGGTCTTGCTTGGAGGCGCCGAACGACGGCTTGCGATCCTGAACTGGCTGATAGTCGCAGCGCTGATCTTCGGCGTCGGCCTACATCTATACACGGTCGCGATCGCGACGATCCTGGGCACCGCGGGTCACTGGGCGCTTCGACAGGCAGCCAAGTTCGATGCGCAACTGAGCGAGGTCTACATCCGGCACTTGCATTACCAGCGGTATTATCCACCGCGTGCCGCGATCAGTGGCCCACCAGCACCCGTTCATCCGGCAGTGCCGAGGCTTCGGAAGTACTAGGGGACAACAGTGATGTTCAAAGAATTCAGAAACCTTCAGCGCAAGTCAGATCGACTCGGAGGTTTTGCAGACCTCCTCAACTACGCGGCGCTCATCGACCCCGGCATAGCTCTATTGAAGGACGGCTCGCTCTTGGCCGACTGGCGCTACGGCGGTCCTGACTTGAACTCAGCAAGTCCCGAGGAAATGACGGCTCTCGTTCATCAGGTAAATGCCGGTCTCGCGCGGTCGGGCGACGGCTGGATGATGAACGTCGATCTCATCCGCAAACCGAGTATTGGCTATCCGCAGGCCGGAGCTTTTCCGGACCCCATTACCGCACTGATCGATCACGAGCGGCGGCTTCACTATACGGAGGAAGGCCAGCACTTCGAGAGTCGCTTCGCATTAACTCTCACCTGGACACCACCCACCGAGATGCAGTCGCGAGCGGCCGGACTGTTCTTCCAAGGCCGCAGAGCATTTGCGAGGCCAGCGTCAGGGCTGTTTGCTCGAAATCTTCGAACTGTATTGGACAGAGAATTTTCTTGAACGGATAGGACATTACCGTCTCCCGTAACACAAATGAGCCGCATCCATCAAAGCAGCTTGTGGGGAAACCAAACACATCAATTTGGCGGGGAATCCTGAATCAAATACTGCGAACCATCGAGGATATTGTACTTTGGTACAACACGAAAACTCGGGATTGCGGGAGGTGTGAAGCAAATCCCTACCGAACGCGTCTTCGATTGGGGGAAAAGAGTCTTCCTCGAGAAAAGCTCGGACACGCGATCAAGGAAAATTCGCGCGAGGTATTCTCTCTTGGGTCAGCTTCAAGACCCGGCGGAAATTGTCCCGTTCCTCTGTTTTCGTTCTGAACCCTCTCTTTGAAAAACACCCGCGGCGCTACGCTGTGAGCCGCCCCGCGAGCGCTCCGTAACTCCGCGTCGCGGCTCCGCACCACTTCCCAACCCCGCCTGCGATCTCCGCTTCGCCGCCGCTCGCATTGGTGGCGTTCGCTTCTCTAGATACCGTGGCGTCGAGCAAGCCCTGAAATCGTCTTGCTTTGCGGCCAAGCCATATTGCCACATGGCATTTCACAACGCTTTCGACCGGATTGGCGCCTGACCTTGGACCAAAGTCCAATTTGCAGGATGAGGCGTTTTACAGGCATTATCTCCGAGACCTGATTCCAAGACGGGCGTCGAGATTGAACCTTCAGGACAGGTCCGGAGGATGCTGCAATGAAAGAGAATTCCAGCGCGTCAAGACTTGGCTTCGACGCGCGAGTCTTGGCGCTCGCGCTCCTCTTAGTCGCGCTCAGCGGACCGCACACCTCAGCGCAGCAAGCGGCACCTCCCCTCAGCGCGGATGAAGCAACCGCAATCGCGACCGACGCATACATCTACGGCTATCCGATGGTCACCGTGGAGATGACGCGGCGGGTCGTGACAAACGTCGCCACACCAGTGGGACTTCGCGCACCGATGGGCCAGTTTGCGATTGCCAGGGAATACCCGACCGCCGCTTTCAAGGACGTAACAGCGCCTAACGCCGACACGCTCTACTCGTCCGCCTTTCTGGATCTCTCCAAGGAACCTTATGTCCTCAGCGTTCCCGACGCGAAGGGACGGTATTACCTAATGCCAATGCTGGACGGATGGACGACGGTCTTCCAGGTGCCGGGCAAGCGCACTACCGGCACCAAGGCTCAGAAGTACGCCATTACCGGGCCGCATTGGAGCGGAACGCTGCCCGAAGGCGTAACCGAGTATAAGTCGCCCACGAGCATGGTGTGGATAATCGGGCGCATCTACTGCACCGGCACGCCCTCAGACTACAAAGCCGTGCACCAGATGCAGGACAAAGTCATGCTGGTCCCGCTCAGCTCCTACGGCAAGCCATACACTCCGCCGCCGGGGACGGTCGATCCCAGCATCGATATGAAAACCCCGGTGCGAGATCAAGTGAATGCACTCGATGTCGCTGCATACTTCAACCTGATGGCGCAATTGATGAAGGACAACCCACCGACGGCCGAAGACGCGCCGATGGTAGAGAAGATGGCGAAGATAGGAGTCGTACCCGGGCAACCGTTCGATCTGACCAAGCTCCCGCCTGACGCGCAAAATGCGCTGAAAGCCGTCCCCAAGGCTGCGTTCGGCAAGATCATGGGTTACTTCAAGGACGCCGGAAAACACGAAAACGGTTGGGCGTTTTTCACCAAGACCGGCGTCTACGGTGTCGACTATCTCGATCGCGCTTTTATCACCGCGATCGGTCTGGGCGCGAATCGGACGCAGGATGCGGTCTATCCGACCTCAGAGGTTGATGCAGAAGGAAAGCCCTACGCAGGCGCCAGCAAGTACATCATGCATTTCGACAAGGGCCAGTTGCCTCCGGTGAACGGATTCTGGTCGCTGACGATGTACAACGCCGAGTATTTCTTCGTGGACAATCCGCTCAACCGCTACACGCTCAGCGCCCGTAACAAGCTGAAGAAAAATGCCGACGGGTCGGTCGACCTCTACGTGCAAAACGAAAATCCCGGAAAAGACAAGGAATCCAACTGGCTGCCCGCTCCCGCAGACAAGTTCGTCCTGATGTTGCGGATGTACTGGCCCAAGGACAGTCCTCCATCGCTGTTGGACGGAACGTGGACAATTCCGGGGGTGAAGCAGGCTTCATAGATCAGCTAGCCGAGCTTCTGGCAACTTGGAGGGAAGTATCGGCACAAAGGGGCGCCGGTGCCTAGCTACGCTCCAGACCGCCGCGAGCAGCTTTCGCATCGCCGCGATGACGGCGACCTTGCCAGGTTTGCCCGCGGCCCGAAGGCGTTCGTAATACTGGCGCAGCCACGGATTGCAGCGTACGGCGTTGAGAACCACCATCCAGAGCGCCTTCCGCAGGCGAGCGTTGCCGAACGGAATTGTTGGACTACCGGAGAAGAAGCGCTTTTTCCCTGATTGCCGCAGTCGTGGCGCAACGCCAACGTAGCTCGCGATCGCACCGGCGCTGCGAAAGCGTGCCGGATCTCCGAGTTCTGCAATCAGACAGGCGGCGGTTAATGGTCCGACCCCGTCGATCGTCGTTAGCAGTTTACCCACTTCATGTTCGTTGAGCTTGCGTTCGATGTCGCGCGCGAGATTCTTCAGCCGGCCGCGCAGGACATCAAGATCCTCACAGAGGTATTTGATCCTCAATCGGTAGGGCTCGGAGTGATAACTCCCGACGGACTTTGCGGCCGCCTCGATCAGAGCTCGAGCGAGTTCTTCCCCGATTTTGTGCGAGCCGTCATAAATGATCCGAGCTAGCTTCTTCGCCGAAGTATCACGAAACGACACCGCAGTTGGGTAACGCGACAGAATGGTGGTGGCGAGCTGGCTCTCGAGGGTGCGCACATGGCGCGTGAACTCCGGAAAGCCCAGGTCAACCGCTCGATGTAGCTGTCTCAGACGGCTCGCAAAGTCCTCCTGAAGCCGCTCGCGCAGCCGCGACAATTCACGCAGCTCTTCCGTCGCGACATCCGGCAGTTGCGCCGCGGGCGGCCGCTTCTGGGCAGCGAACCGCGCGATCCCCAACGCATCGATCGCGTCAGTCTTGGTCCGCTGGAGCTCCTCCTCGGCAAAGCGTCGCGTGCGCAACGGATTCAGCACGGCGACGGCATAGCCCTTTGCTAACAAAGCGACGAATAGATTGCGCCAGTAATGTCCGGTCGCTTCCAGAGCCAGCAGACAGCCCTCAGGTGGGCCGAGCAACTCGAACATATGCGCATAGCCCAATGCGTCCTCGCCAAACGGACTGGAACGACACAACACCTCACCCTCCTCACCCACCATCGCCACCATGTGACGCTCGGCTCCGACATCTATTCCCGCAAACCTCATCATCCTTCCTCCTTCCACGACTCGGCTCCCCGAGCCTCGGTGCCGGAACTCACGCTCTTGCTTGTCCATTCGAGGACGCCGCTTGCGCCTCTGGATACCGTTCGAGCCCTGAGCCCCGGACGAGGGCGCCAATCTAGCGCACAAGGATTTACCTTCAGCACGGCCGGCGGCGACACCTCTCCGGGAAACCTTCGCATCTTAGCCGATCTCATTCATTGGTTGGCTCGCCGCGATCGGCGTCGTTGGCCAGGGAAAAGAGTCCTGGCCTGCCTCCGCAGATCGTCGCGGCTTCGCATCGCGGAGTCTAAACCCCCCCCCGCCCCACCACATTTTTTCCTCGGCCTCCAGATTCGGTGAGAGGCCGAGGGAAAAAATGTTCAGTTCCTCTTTCACTATGAGAGCGAGCAGCAGCATCGGCAGTGGACACCATACAAGCACGACGCGCCAGCCCCTTCGGGCCGCTGCGCTCTGGCACGTCCTGCCGCCCGCTCCGCTCGCGCATCTAGAAATCTGCGCACGGCCCTCCTGTTCAGGTTGTAAGGGCCGCGCGGAAAAAAATTGGCGCGGTGAATGAAAGCGAAGCGCAGCACGTCCTGCCCGATGACGGGAAGCGGGCGCAGCAAAGAAGAACGGAGGTAATGGCAATGGCAATCAACAAGGTGATCGTAATCGGCAATCTAGGAGCTAACCCCACGGTTCGCACTCTGCCCAACTCGGGTCAGAACGTCGCGAATTTCTCGCTGGCGACGACCGAGCGTTTCACGGATCGGAGCGGTACCAAGCAGGAGCGTACCGAATGGCATCGCGTCGTGGCGTTCGGACGGCTCGCGGATACGTGCGAGCGGTTCCTGAGCAAAGGCCGGCAAGTCTATGTCGAAGGTCGGCTGACTACCCGCCAGTACGAAGCGAAGGACGGAAGCGGCAAGCGCTACTGGACCGAAATTGTGGCCAGTCAAATCCGCTTTCTCGGCAAGCGCGCGGATGCGCCCACGGCTGAAACTTCCGACGACATCCCCTTTTAGTTTCGCCGCGACACGGGAGAGCCGCGAAAGCGGCTCCCCCAAACCACCCGAACGACAATCGGAGATTACAGAAATGGACATCTATCAAATCAACAGTGTCATCCACGGCGATTGCGTCCCGCTCATGAGCCGCATGGAATCCGAAAGCATAGATTTCATTCTCACGGACCCGCCCTACATCACGCACTATCGCTCGCGCGATGGCCGCACCGTGACCAACGACGACAACGCGCGCTGGCTACGGCCTGCCTTCACCCAAATGTACCGGCTTCTGAAAAACGGTTCGTTTTGCGTGAGCTTCTATGGCTGGAACAAGGCCGACCTTTTCATCTCCGCGTGGCGCGCTGCCGGGTTTCGCATCGTGGGGCATATCGTATTCCGCAAAAGATACACGTCATCGGCTCGCTTCCTGCGCTACCAGCACGAACAGGCCTATCTTCTAGCCAAAGGTGACGTGATTCCGCCGCAATCTCCGCTGTCCGATGTCATCGACTTCACTTACACTGGCAATCGCCTTCATCCCACGCAGAAGCCAACCGAAGCCCTGCGGCCCCTCGTCAGGGCGTTCTGCAAGCCCCGTGGGATCGTTCTTGACCCGTTCTGCGGCTCCGGCTCGACGCTCGTTGCAGCGAAGGACCTCGACCGCAATTTCATCGGGATCGAACTCGACGACGCCCATTACCTCACGGCGTCCCGGCGCCTTGGCGAGGTGAAGAACATCGGGGCGGCAGCGTAGCCGCCCCTCATGGCGGAAAGCCCTTGAGCTGCCGCCCGCGCGCAGCACGCGGCGGATTCATTTTTCGTTGCGCGGCGCGCCAGTAATGAAATTTGCGGCGCGCCCGCGCGATGCGCGGGCGCGCTATGATTTTCAATCCACGTTGCGCGTTAACGCTCTCGCCTTTAGAGCCATCGGCATCAGAAAGGCTGCCAGGCGGCTTATCGGAGCCGAGGCAGAGCGTCGGCTCGAAAAAAGAGCGTCGCCGCGCTCATCAACGAGTCTGTCAAAGCCGATATTCCAACGTATACCAGAGATACTTGACAACGAATCTGGAATACGCTGGAATACCGACCATGAAAACGCCCTATACCGCGCGCGCTTATCGGAATCCCGGACGAAAAAGCTTTGTTATAAGCTTCCGCCACCCTGGCCAGAGTGAAAATGGGCGCCCGGGCAGGAAAGTGTGCAGGGGCCTGGGAACCGAAAGCGAGAAAATCGCCCAGAAGCTGGAGGACGAACTGAAGGCCCTGCTGGCGCGGCCCGATCTTCATTCGCTCGCGGGTCGGGCGGAAGCAGCGCGCATCTTCGACGAGCGTATTGTCGAGATCTTTTACTCGCAATGGGAACCGGCGGTGACCAGCCACCGCGCTGTCCGGGAACGATTGATGCCGCTGCCCAAAGCGGATCAGGAATATGTCCGTACGCTCCTGCTTGGCGTTACTGGCGCGGGCAAGAGCACGTTGCTCCGGCGACTTATTGGTTCCAACGCCGATCGCGATCGTTTTCCGGCGACATCAGTCAACCGCACCACAACCTGTGAGATCGAGGTTGTCACTGGTCGCGAGAATTACTCCGCGGTCGTTACATTCTTGACGCGCCACCAAACGGAGCAAGAAATTATCGAATCCCTGTCCAATTCACTCTTGAAAGCAATTGAAGGTGCATCCGATGACGCCGTGGCGACGGAATTTCTCGATCCAAGCGGTCAGAGATTTCGGCTCAAGTATGTTCTTGGTGGTTGGAAAGAACAGGCTGACAACGAAGACCATGTGTTCTCTTTTGAAGACGCGGCGTCTCCGGATCGGCCCGCTCCATCTTCGGTCGCATCTAAGTTTCTCGCCGCCACGATAAAACGGCTTCGTGCCATTGGGATCGCCGCTACTAAAGAGGTAGAGGCGGTTCTTGGTCCGCTGCATGCGCTCAAGGCCGACGAACGAGATTACGCCTTGGATGAGATGCAGCAAGTCGCGGAACAATCTGACGACTTCCTCGACCTCGTCGCTGACGTGATGGAGGAGATTGGGGAGAGGTTCAGCGCCCTTGGCGGAGACTTCATCAAGTCGTCCACTGGCTGGCCGGATGCATGGAAGCTGTCACTGCCAAGCGAGCGACGCGATGAGTTCATCGCTGCCGTGAGAAGCTTCTGCGGAACCTCGAGAGAACAATGGGGGCAATTGGTTACTCCACTCGTGACAGGCATCCGCGTCTGCGGTCCCTTCCGCCCGGCTTGGGTGCCTAGCGACGCCGAATATCGACACGTCTTCATCGACACTGAGGGCCTGCTCCACGCTCGAACCACCACGGAAGTACCAAATGAACTCACTTCACTGTTCAAAGATGTGAACATAATGCTTTTAGTAGAGTCGGCGAAGAACGCACTTCACTCGCCGACCGCGGGCAAGGTCTTCGAGGCTGTGGCCAGCACAGGTTACACATCCAAATTCGCCGTTGTGTTCACCCACATGGATGCCGTTTCCGGTGACAATCTCACGACTGCTGCGTCAAAGCGGGCACACGTTTTCGGAGGGATCCGCAGCGTGCTGGACGGTCAGGTCGCCAGAACTGTGAGCAGAGATGCCGCTCGTCAACTTGGTGATCATCTCCAGAGCAATACATTCTACTTCGCGTATCTTGATTCGAAGCGGTACCCTACTTTGGACAAGGCGAGCGTTGAGGCATTTGAGACTCGGATAGGTAACGAACTCTGGCGGCTGACCGAACAACTTGTCGACCGCTGCCGGCCGCAAGTGCTGCAACCAGCTTTTCCCCAATTCAGCTTCGAGGCACTGGGACTCGCGGTTCAGGAAGTCAGCGTCGAGTTTCTAACTATCTATGATGCTCGTCTTGGCTACCGGCGGCTAGAAACCATTAGTGAGGCTCCGTGGCAAAGCATCAAGGCGATGTCGCGGCGCTACGCGGAAGGATGGTTCGACGGCTTTTGGCTTAACCCAATCGATACGTTGATTAGTGTCATACGAAACGTACTGACGCGTTTTCTTGAAGCCCCCCTGGGCTGGGACGGAAAGAGAGTGAACGATGAGGAGAAGGCGGCAATTGTAAACCGGATCAAGCAGGTAGTAGACGACTCGCTTACCGAAATCGGCAGGTCCCGGTTGTGGAAGGTGCCGCAGCCGAATTGGCAAAGCGCATACGGAATCAGGGGTGCCGGAAGCACCTTCACGCGGAAGGGACTGGTACGTGACATTTTCCAACACCAAGTTCCTGTCCCTCAATCCATTAGTAATCGATGGGCCCAAGCTTGGGTCGAGGAGATCAAACAAGCTGTCGTGTATGCCATTGCGAAGGTTAAGGCTGAGCAAGAAAGTTCGGGTACGAACGCCGGCGAACTCGACCGACGACACGCTAGCGGATGATGGACACCAGACTCAAAGAGTAGAGTTGTGCTCTTCACTGGGGAGACGGTCTCGATAGCGATTGATAGTTCGAGCGGAGTGGACATCTAGGGTACTCGTAGCTTCTCGACGAATCGATTTCATTTGTCCTGATCGATCTGGCGCCGAATCGCGCGATGCCGATCTGTCTTTTGTGGATCATCTCGTACATGCCAGCAGCGATGGTTATAGTGCTAAGCCAGGCAATCATCCGAGACTTTCCGACAGACACACTTGGCCATGTTTTGCCCGTCGCTGCTGCGCTGTCGTGCTTAAACCTGTTCGTCGTCTCGGGCGCAGGCTTGGCGATCCCGATAATTCCTGCCATGGAGATTATAGTTCAACTCGGAATCTCGTCGTACGATAAAATTGGTTCCTATCCGGCCCGTCAAGCGCCCAGATCCGATCTCCGGGAGCGTCTGCTACCTCCACAGGCTCTTCTCGCTCGTGTCGAACGCTGGAAAAGCTTTTTACTATCCGGAGTCTATGACGAGGCTCTTGCCGCTTTCTTTCAGCGAAACATTTATCGGCCGATTCAACCTAACGCGCCAGCCAACTACCGGATCTTTGACTTCGTACCTCCGCCAACGGTGCTCTTTGACTTCAACACCGACGCGCTTTTGGCCAACTACTGCGAACCGCCTCACATAGTACTCAATCCTCACGGTGCCATTGAGCGCCGCCTCATTGAGCACCCCCAGTTCGAGCAATTTCTTCGCGCAGCAGCCGAGTTCGGCCTACCACTGCCGAATTGGTCCGGGTTATGGCTTCCCGCTCCCGAGCCGAGAAGCATCACTAGAAGACACGAATACAAATTCGCGATACAGCGCTTGAGCGGAGGTGGCGAATTTTTCCTGCTGATCGGCTACTCGTTTGGACGCCAGCGGAACGGCCGGATCGATGACGCTGAATCTTTCGAATTTCTTGGAGAACTCCTGAAGCGGTTCCGCCGACGAATCGTGATCGTTGATCCGACTCCCGAACACGTGGCAGGACTTTTCGAGAATAGGCTTCGTCAACGAATCTACGCCTGCGGGCTGTGCTGGAACCACTTTGCCGAGGCTGCCTGCCTTGCAATGGCGCAGACTCCCAACGCGCCAAACCTCTTCTCTTTAAGCCACCGCATCGCACGGCTCTATGACGAGAGAACGGGCTAGCAGCTCCTCTCGCGGTGCGTCCGCGCGTCAGACAGCTTCTCGGTAATCCGCGACCTCCAGCGCTCTAGCCAATTTAACGAGCATGCCCAACGAGGGGCTGTGCTTTCCATCGCAGGATCTGCGAGAGGCTCTTGGAGAAAGCCGTCTCAAGGCAATTGAAGGATCTTCAAGAGGACTGGCAGAACGCTTTCGAAGCCCCAAAGCAGCCCGAATCGCGCGTGAAACGAAAAAGTGATCGGCTATCTCCATCGCGCGACGCGAGGCGAAGTTTTCGCGTTCAGGATCTGCCATTGCGAGCGTTGCGGTAAGCATGTCCGTTGAGATGCCCATTCGCTTCGCGCTCGGTGTAGCGTTGAAGCCGATTGTAGAGGTTCCGCCGGCTCATTCCGAGAAGATCGGATACGCGAGCCTTATTTCCTGCCGCAAAGGCCAAGGTCCGGAAGATCAACTCGCGTTCGACCTCGCACATTGACGAGCCAAGCCGAACCATGAAGTGCGCTTCTGCGCGATGCAGAGGAATAGACTCCGTCGGCAGATCTCCAGCCGAGAGCATCGGAGAACCAGGCTCGCGCATGGGGTTGCGTCGCGCTATTCGCTATTCTAGAATCGCGAATAGCGAACACCACTCGAAACCGTCGTTATCATGCTGAAGCCTCAAGACATCGTCGTTTTGCTCAAGCTCCTCACAGTCGGAAACAAGCGCCCCACCTATGCCCAATTAGCCGTCGATCTCTACATGAGTCCATCGGAGGTTCACGCTTCAATTCGCCGCGCTCGCGCCGCCAGACTTATTCATGCACCCGAGCTAGGCGACCGGGTAAATACCAAGGCGTTAGAGGAGTTCCTCGTCCATGGGATCAGGTACGCTTTTCCTCCGGAAAAGGGAGGCATGACCCGCGGCATGCCCACCGCTTCTGCAGCGGAGCCGCTCAACCATAAGATGACCCAGGAAGAACCAGTTCCGGTCTGGCCGTTCGAGCAGGGCTTCAAGCGGGGCTATGCGTTTCTGCCGCTCTACAAGAAAGCGCCACAAGCGGCTCTGAAGGACCCCGAACTCTACCAGCTACTTGCGCTAGTAGACGCCCTGCGCGATGGGAGCGCGAGAGAGCGCGAACTGGCCAAACGCGAGCTCTCCGCTAGGCTTAAGAATTGAGCTTCCAATCGAATCGGCAGCTTCTGGCCGCGATGGCGGCAAGGCTGAAGCCATTGCTGCCGGAAATCGTCTTCGTTGGGGGTTGCACCACAGGGCTCCTGATCACCGACCCTGCAGCCTCTCCGGTGCGCGCAACAGACGATGTTGACGTTATCGTGGAAGTTGCCTCATACGCCGAGTATGCGCGTTTCTCCAAGCGCCTTCGTAACCTCGGCTTTTCCGAAGACTCATCGGAGGGGGCACCAATTTGCCGATGGCTGATCGACCGCATGAAGCTTGACGTCATGCCGACGGACGAGACCATCCTTGGATTCTCGAACCGCTGGTACAAGCCTGCCATTGACGCTGCCGCCATCGTCGCGCACGACGGGTTTGAGTTGAGGGTCGTGACCACTCCGTACTTCATCGGGACAAAATTGGAGGCATTCCGGGGGAGAGGGAAAGGAGACTTCTACGCCAGCAGTGACCTCGAAGACATCATAACGGTCCTCGACGGTCGTCCCACGGTTTTCGACGAGGTCGCGGATTCCCTTAGTGAACTCCGCCGCTACATCGGCAAAGAAGTCGGAAGGCTGCTCGACAACCCAGAATTCGTGAACGCACTGCCAGGACACCTAGCTGGCGATGAAATCAGCCAGGCTCGAGTTCCTATGGTTCTTAGAACCCTGAATTCATTGCGCGGCTTCGGACCCAAGCGCTCCTCACCGCGACAAAGGAAAACCCGTTCATAGGCAGTTTGCGGAATTCGTCGACCGGGTTTAATCGGGATTCATCGCGCCAGCGCTCGCCGAAGCCGCGCGATGCGCGGCGTGTTCGCGTCGTCATGTCAGACCATTGCGGCCGTTGCGGTATGGACGGCCGTTCACGGAGCCGTTCGTTTCATGTACCTCATGATTTTCAAGGCGGCTGTAAATCGTGCGGCGGTTGACGCCCAAAATCTTCGCAGCGCGGACCTTGTTGCCACCGGCGTATGTGACCGTACGGCAAATTAATTCGTCAACGACATCCTTCATTGAAGAGCCCAGGTGAACGGTAAAGGAACTGTCCGGCCGAGCTGTCGCTTCAATCTCCGAGGGTAGGTCGCTAACTGCCAACCGCGTCGATTCGCAGAAAATCACGGCGTGCTCGATTGCATGCTTCAGCTCACGAATATTGCCGGGCCACCAGTAGCGTGCCAACGCAGTAAGGCACGCGTCATCGATGCCAGCGATCTGTCTGCCGTGCTCCGCGTTCGTCCTCTGAACGAAATGGTCAACCAACAAGGGCAGGTCCTCGATACGCTCCCTGAGCGGAGGAAGATGAAGCGAACAAACCTTCAGGCGATAGTACAGATCCTCGCGTAGATGTCCGTCTCGAATCGCCCGATCGATCGGTCGATTCGACGCCGCCAGCACCCGCGCGTTGACGGGTATTTCTTTCGTACTGCCAACAGGCAGAACCCTACGCTCCTCAATCGCGCGCAGGAGCTTGGCCTGCGTTTCGCATCGCATCTCCGTAATTTCGTCGAGGAGGAGTGTGCCCCCGTTCGCGCTCTCGAAAAATCCCTGCTGCCGGCGGTCAGCGCCCGTATAGGCGCCCTTTTCATGACCAAACAGGTGGCTTTCGAAGAGCGGTTCCGGAATCGCGGCACAGTTGACGGGCACGTACGGACCGTCGCTACGCGATGAGAGCTTATGGATGAGTTGAGCCGTGTCCTCTTTTCCGGTCCCGCTTTCACCGGTGATCAGGACAGGTACATCGGATGCGGCGACCCGTTCGATCAGGCTCATGAGCTGGCGCATCGGTACGGACTGGCCAATCATGACGAACTCCCACGCGGATGTTTCCCTTCAATCCCTTCCGCTCCCGCCTGTGGATAAATAGTCGCCCCGTCCTAACACGTCAACAATAATTGAGATATTAGAAGACGATTCCGATGAATGGGTAAAGCTAAGAAAATGGCTCGCGAGAGAGAATTCCAATTTGTGGGTCACTATAGCTGCCTCGATTTCGTTAACACACAGTTCGCGAAAGAAGATCGACGCCGCATCGATCTTCTGCGCAGTTTCGCCGATCTGATCAACTGGCTTGGCGAATCGCGCCTTCTGAATCGAGCGCAGTTGCAGAGGGCTCCGAAGCTGTGGGGAAGTGGGCATGCTGTGGAGCGCATTTTTCAAGAGGCGCTCGCCTTGCGTAGGGCGCTGTTTGCTATGGCCGAAAAGCTCGCGACACAACGGCCTGTGCCACGAGAATCACTTGAAGCGATCAATAAGATGATTGAAAAGCGTCCGGCCTGCGTGATTCGCGCGCGAAACTCGGGGCGCTTTGAGGAAGTGACCCGCCTGGATCTCCACGAGCCCGAGCAATTGATGGTGCCAATCGCGCAGTCAGCGAGCGATTTGCTCTGTCACGGAGATCTCGCGCTCGTCAAACGATGCGCCCACCCCGCTTGCGGCGCCTTTTTCTACGACACCTCGAAGAACCACAACGGCCGCTGGTGCAGCCGCCGCTGCGGTAATCGCGTGCGGGTCGCCGCGCATTATCGGCGGCAACGCTCGACCGGCTAGACAGGTGGAGGTTTTGATACTCTGGAACCTCCGCCCCGCGCGTCAAAATAATGGAATGATGCCCAACGCTCTGAGCCTTTCTCTGCACTGTTCGAGGACGCGGAACGACTCCTCGGCTGCCTGCTTGAATCCGGGGTCCAGGTTCTCGCCCGCTTCCATCTGCTTCAAAATGTGTTGCGCCACGGCGCTCGCGTACCTATTCAGCGCTTCTTCTTGTTCGGGCGAGTGGGCCATCGTCAACTCAACCAATCCGCGCCCCCGTACCTTTGACGATACTCAAAGCGCGATCTAAGTCGGCATCGAAATCCAACACAATCGTAGCGACGTCGCTCATCCTGTTGAGGCTCTTGAATTGATGACAGCGAATTCCAGCATTCCACAGTGCGCGCACCGCTTTGTCGGCGTCTTGCTCCGGTAAGTGGCCCGGCTGAGGCAAAATTGTTATTTCAGCCATTGCAGCACCGATCGTATGCCCTGTCTCGAGAGTGATCCACCCGACACCGTGGCAACTCGCAGCGCGCGTCGCCGGCCTGCGCACTCAATCTCCGGGTGAGGATCCCAAAAGCGGGCTATTCTTAAATTTATCGAGGTCCGCTTGAGCCTGTGCGTTTGTCGGATCGAGTTCGACGGCTTTCTTGAAGTTGTTTACCGCTTCCTTCAACTCGACTAGAGCGTTCAGCGGATCGCTGTCACCTGTCTTGTCGGCGTGGTGCGCTTTCGCTGCGCCTAACATTGTATAGGCTACCGACAGCGTTTGTTGCAGGTGCTCCCTTCGACTGCCGTTTCATGCGTGCGCTCAAGAATATCCACGCCGTTCTTTGCTTCCTGCTCCGCACCCTCGTACCAGCCGGTCTGATCATAAACATTCGCGAGGTCCACATGCGCTTCGGCGAAATCGGGATTGTCTTGTAGTGTCAGCTTAAATTCCTGCTCCGCAAGGCCCATTTGTTTCTGCTCAAGGTAATGTACACCTTTGTTGTAGTGGTACATGTCTCCGCCGACGACGCTCGGCCAGAAAGAGGCCGCCATTGATAAATACGCCAAACCGGTCAACGCCCATCCGATCCCAACCGATACTCGCTGCACGTTCCTCGACTGTCGATTTCGGCGAGCGACCAAATAGGCAATACAGAGAGGCAGGGCGAAGAGAAAGGATCCGATTACCTTACCGTCACTCGGATAATACCCGCTGGCGGCGTTTGCCTCCCGGCTTGGCCATCCGCCCGCACGGATTACTTCATCCGGGCGACGCGACGGCAAACGCGCTGCGTCACAGTTGGGACACTCGACTGCCTCGGGGAGCAGCGAGCGGCCGCATTTCGTGCAGAATACCGAGAGAGGGGAAAAATAACTTCTCGTGTCTTGCTCGCCGGCATGGTCTCGCGCAAAGTGAAAATATACTGCTCCAAATCGCACTGAGTCTCCATTGGCTATAAGAACGCCTGAGTCCCCGACGCGCCGACTATTGACGAAGGTTCCGTTGGAACTTCCAAAGTCTCTGACTCGAAACCCTTGACCAGTAGGTTCAATGACGGCGTGGTAACGCGACACGGTGTTGTCATCTAACGCCACGGAGTTATCCGGCTCGCGACCGATGCGCAGAGAGCCGCTGGCAGGAATGGCGATGCGCCGCCCCTGCGAGCTGATCAGCCATGCATTTTGCACCGTTGGTGGTGACACGACCCCGACCTCCTTCCCCGAGGCGTGGCGCGTGGGCAAGCCAGCGCCGGCGACCTTAGCACGAGAATGAAATGTCAACAGGTAATTGCCTATGCTTATTTGATCGCCATCATTGAGCGAGGCCTGCGCCACTAGTCGACTATTGACGCGGAGGCCGCTGCGGGCTGCCAGATCGGAAATGACGAAATGTGAGTTTTCCCGTTCGATCTGTGCGTGTCGGCCGAGCACAGAGGGATCACCGAAGAGGCCGATGTCACATTCTTCCGCGCGGCCAATAATCGCGCGAGCCTTCTCTAATCGAAACTGCCTGCCACCCAGTCGTCCGGCATCGACCGTGAGCCAAGCCGTTTTTGTGAGTTCGTAGACGAGCCCGATCGCGAGGCCGAGGAACAAGCCCTGTAGCATAAAGCCGCAGAGGTCTGCGGCCATTCTGCTGTGCACGCCATGTGTGAGCGGATCCAAAGCCATCCCCGCGATGAAGCCGCCGACTAAACCGCCGACAAGTCCCTTAGCGGCTTCGTCCAGACGAGAGTGGCGATACCGATGCCCAATCCCATCAGTGCGCCCCGTAGCGACCAGTCCACTGTGCGCCCGAATATCAGGGTCAACAGAGGCAGGGCTGAGAGCGACCCCTGGACGACTTCGCCATGCGAGCCGAAGCGGACGCCGCCTAAAGCAGAAAGGATGGATTCGAAGAGTATGGCGCCCAGCACCATGGCGAAAAATCCAAAGACAAGAGAAATGAAGAAACCGCGAAGAAGCCGTCGTTTTACGCGTGTCGACAGCCTTGAGGGCCTACCTTCGGCTGCAACGATGAATCCGCCCACGCAACCCACACAGATCAGGCCCGCTGCGAGGGAGTACCACTGGACAGGCGCGCTCATGTAGTCGCCGAGCGCGTACCTATAGTCGACCGGGGCAATCGGCAGGTAGCCCACGATCGCGCCAGCCAAGCCGGCGGCGCCCGTATAGAGAAACTCCCGCCGGTTGACGTTCGCAAGTAGCTCGCTGATATCCCCCGCCATTGCTCGCGAAACGGCTAGCCTACGGATACGCGAGCCGCGGATCCCCCATATGCATCATCTTATTTTGGTGAAGGGCCAATCGAGCCGCCCGCCAGAGTCGAAAAGCCATTTGAAATTTGGATTTCTGGCGTCCCTCCAAGCCAAGCAGAAACGTAGCGCGAGCTCGCGCTTAAAGCAACTTTCTCAACCTGCGGTTTGCTCCGAGCGCACGCTTGTCCGCGCCTCAACAACTGCTAGCTAGCAGCCCTTCCTTTCACGGAATCCCTGGGTCTGTTATCGCATGCGGCACACCGGGAGGCCGACCGGCCCGGCTTAAGGCCGCTCGCCTACCGTGAGTGTCGCCGAACGGCAAAAGTGTGTGTGCAGAATCTGCACATGCACACTTTCCTGGTCGCCGGCAGACTTCAGAAGGCCGGCACGAGCCCGCTATGATCGAACTTTCTGTCCGCGCCCGTCGGGCACTGGGTTTGCACTCTGAAAATCAGCAGGTCACGAACATCACACCTTCGATTGCGCCCCGACTCGATCGCGCGATTCACAGGCGCGGAAATTGCTGATGCTCAGAACTCAGCGAGCACGAATTCACAACAGGTGCTCGACCGCTAGCAACGAGGCGTCAGCATGGAAGGCAACGTCTATCTCAAAGCGCGGCAGGAATGGGACGAGCGTTATGCTGGTCTCGTTCTTGGCAAACGTAACTGGCAGATCACAGCAGCCGGCATGATGGCGATCACGCTGGTGCTCGCCTTCGGGATGGTCTGGGTCAGCACGCGAAGCAAGTTCGTTCCATACGTCGTCGAAGTCGACAAGCTCGGCTACGCGATCGGCGCGCCGAGCGCGCTCACCGAGAACACCACGCGGATCAGCACTGACCGGATGGTGCGGTACGAGCTCGCGGCTTTCATCCGCAATGCTCGCGAGGTGATCACCGATCCGGCTGCCGAGCACCAACTCATCGGACAAGTATACAGCCGCGCTCGCGGACCGGCTTACAAGTTTCTCGAGAACTACTACCACGAGAACGACCTTGAACATGATCCGTTCAAGGTTGCTCAGCACCAATCCGTCAGCGTCCAGATCGATTCGATCCTGCCTTTGTCGAAAGCGACCTGGCAGGTGCGATGGACCGAGGAAGCATCAGGCCTCGACGGGTCTCCCGTCGCCACGACTCATTGGGAAGCGGCGCTCGATACCACGATCATTTCCGAAACCTCGGACTCCTCGATCCTGGAGAATCCGCTCGGCTTCTATGTCACGCAGCTCAATTGGACCGAGCAGCGGAGTTAGGAGGGGATCACGATGAAGTTCATCAGCAAATTTGGTTTCATCGCGCTCTCGCTGACGCTCGGCGCCTGCTCAGCGAAGCAGGCTCCTGCGCAGAGCCCCAATCGACCCTTGGCGCTACCATGAAGAACGTGGTCACGCCGACGAGCACGGCCAACACCGCGCTGAGAATCCCGAGCGAGAAGTATCGCATGGGCGACCCCCCCCTAGTACCAGAGGCGGACGCCGAAGATGAAGCGAGGATCCTCGGGATTGCCGCCTTCCTCACGTGTGAAAGTCGCGGTCTGACCGTAATTTCCGGTATATGCGATCCCGATGTAGGGCGCGAACTTCCGGCTGAACTCGTAGCGGATGCGAAAGCCCGCATCGAGCTCCGAGAGCCCGGAGCCAATTCCGCGGCTTGGATTGTTCTTGCTGTAGAAGTTCAATTCGAACTGCGGCTGGGCGATCAGACGGTTCGTGATCAAAATGTCGTATGAACCTTCGATCCTGCCAGCGAAGAAGCCTCGATTGCTGAAGTAGAAGGTCGGTGCAAATTCGAAGAAATAGGGCGCCAATCCCTCGACACCAATCGCTCCCCACGTCCGTCCCGGATCGGAATCCAGGTCGTAACGCGTACCCGCCTGCAGGTCGAAGTACCTTAGGTACGGTATAGGGCGATCGTACAGAACTTCCTGGTCGCCGTCGGTCATTCTGCCATGTTCGACGAATCCCTCAGACTTGAACCACAGTTTGTTCATATCGGTGCCTATCCAACCCTCGCCGTCCCAACGAAACTCATTCTCCGGTCCGTTGGTGCGGCCTTCGAGCTGATCCAAAAGCAGATGGTAGAAAATCGTATTGTCCATCACCGGCGGCTCTTCGTACTGCACGTAAGGTTGCGTTCCCTGATTCGGCGACTGGGCATTGACGACCGAGACTTTGCCGATCAGCAGAAGCACGACGAAGAAAAAGACCGTTGCAGTCTTCATGAGACAATCACCGCGCGAAACATGCCCGTCTCCATGTGGTAGAGAAGATGGCAGTGAAAGGCCCACTGGCCCGGGGTATCCGCACTAACCAAATAACTCAACCGTTCGCCAGGTTTGACATTGATCGTGTGCTTATAAGGGCGAAACTCGCCTTGGCCGTTTTCCAGCTCGCTCCAGAGCCCGTGCAGATGGATGGGATGCTCCATCATGGTGTCGTTCACCAGGATGATGCGCACGCGCTCACCGAGCTTGAGCTTGATCGGTTCGGCGTCGCTGAACTTTTCGCCGTTGAAGCCCCACATGAAGCGCTCCATGTTGCCCGTCAGGTGAATCTCGATATCTCGATCCGGCGGCCGTGGATCGGTGCCGCGATAAACGGCGCGCAGGTCGGCGTATGAAAGCACGCGCCGGCCTGGAGGAAAGCCCTCGCCCGCACTCGAAAGCCGTTCAGTCGGCATTTCGGCAATATTGTCCACCTCGGGCCCGAGCCTCGGCTTGAGGCTCTCCGAGGTCGGCGCCTTCATGCTGCCCATGTCAGGCGCCGTGAATTCGGCGCTTGTGCGCGGTCCCGGCTGACCCGGCGCGTTCGCGCCGACCATCCGCGCCCGCTTGGCATACTCAGGCGGATTGCCCATATCCATTGCTGGCGGGTTCTCCATCCGCATGCCGGACATGCCGCCTGTACCTTTCATGTCCATTCCCGGCAAATTGCCAGTGCCCATGTTCATGCCGCCCATATTCCCCATTCCCATATCGGCCATCGTGCGCAGCGGGCGCGGATCCATCGGCGGAATCGCGGCGCTCATGCCTATACGGGGAGCCAACGTGCCCCGCGCGTACCCGGTTCGATCCTGCGCTTGAGCGAAGATTGTGTAGGCTACGCCGTCAGCCGGTTGCACGATTACGTCATAGGTCTCGGCGACAGAAATTCTGAACTCGTCGACTGCCACCGGCTCCACGTCGTTGCCGTCGTTCTGCACTACGGACATCAGCAAACCAGGTATGCGCACGTCGAAGATCGTCATCGAGGAAGCGTTGATGAAGCGCAGGCGGATGCGCTCGCGCGGTTGGAATAGACCGGTCCAATTGCTTCGCTGGGGCTGGCCATTGATCAGATACGTGTAGGTCGCTCCGCTCACATCCAGAATGTCGGTCGGGCTCATGTTCATGCGCCCCCAGATCAACCTGTTCGATATCGTCGCGCCGAGACCCTTGCTCTGCGCGTCCGAAACAAAGGTGCCAACCGTCCGCTGACGGAAGTTGTAAAAGTCGCTTTGCTGCTTGAGATTGCTTAGGATGGTTTCCGGGTCTTCGTCGGTCCAGTCGGAAAGGACGACCAAGTATTCGCGATCGAATTCGACCGGATGCTTGTCCTGGGGATCGATGATGAGCGCGCCATAGTGTCCGGTCTGTTCCTGAAACCGGGTGTGGCTGTGATACCAGTATGTCCCGCTCTGGCGGACCGGAAATCGGTAGACGAAGGTCTCGCCCGGCGCGATTCCGGGGAAGCTCAGACCGGGCACGCCATCCATGTCCGAGGGCGTCCGGATTCCGTGCCAGTGAATCGAAGTCGCCTCTTTCAGGCGATTCGAAACTGCAATAGTCACGGTATCGCCTTCGCGCCATCGCAACGTTGGTCCGGGGACGGAGCCGTTCACGGCTATGGCGTTGGCTGCGCGTCCGCCGTAATTCACGGGGACCTGGCCGACAGCGAGGTTGAAATAGCTGCCGGTCAGCTCAGGCGGACCGCCCGCGCTCGGAGACGCCCAGGCCGATATCGGCCATCGCCAGTGGTCGAAAGCTGCGATCGCTCCGCCGGCCAATACGCTTTGAACAAAACGTCGCCGGCTGAGAAGCGTGCCTCGCGACTCTCAAGTTTTCTTGCTTGTGGACATCTTCACCTTCGATGAACTCCGAAAATTTTCGAACGCGCGGCCACCATTTTGGTCGTAAGCCGTCTCCACTCTGGTAGCCGAATCTGGCCGCCGCGTTACGGCAAACGCGCGCTCATGGCGCGCCGCGCAACAGCGTCCACGCATCAAATCAGCCCGCGTGTTTTATGGTCAGGGTCAGATCAGGAGCGTGCGTATCGATAGAAAGATTGGCACCGGCGGGGGTGGAGCAGGAACCCTGGCGAGAGCCGCCAATCTGGTCGCTGATTCTCCGGGAACGATTGAATGCAGTGTTAAGACGGCAAACAGAAATATCTGCAGAGCGTTCCCTGCTCCGCCATCTTTATCGGCCGTGAGTTCGGTAGAGTTCAAACAAATCGGAGTATGGCAGCAGCACTCGTGACTGGTTTTCGATCCCGTATTCCGTGAATGCAGATGACAGGAGCCCGTCTGTTCCTGAGCGGGGCACGCTGATGCCTCGTCGCCGGACGGGCTGACGCCACAAAAACCGACGCCGTGCACCGTCAGTGCAATTATCGCAATAAGCAGCATCTGCCAACGTCGCCGCATCATGAACCCCGGCCTGCACGGGATCGGTGCCGTCCTCCGGCAAAAAAATCGTACCATCGCGGAGCGCTAAAGCAACCCCGATTGCCTTCGTTGCCTGCCTGGGCTACTCGGGGTGAGCCACACTCAAGCGAAAGTCGCTGATACGCTCAAATTGATCTTTAGCCGCGAGACGACCGCAGGGAACGCATTGTCGCGCGCGATGCCTGCGTTGAGAACCACGCCATAGTAACTACCATGCTCGGCGATATCGGTTTCGATTCGGACACGACACTCTTGCCGATCGGCGAGGTCGAATCGCATGAGTCTGCCGCTGCCGTTGTTCTTGCGGATGAGACTCAGAGTCTCCTCGGCACCTTCACCATCGCTATGATAGTGCACGACGACTGTGAAGCCGTCGCGCGCGATTCGATACGCAATCGCACGCCCGATTCCTTTACTCGATCCGGTAACCAGGATGGTTCGGCCCATCGCTCATTCATCCCTATCCATGCGTAACATATCGTCTTGAGGTTGATAGACTTTGAGTTGAGCGTCCGCCACGAGTCGGCCACCGATCTCAATCTTACAATCGAACGCGGCCAGTTGCTCGTCATGAAAGACGATGGAAGCCGAAACCAGCAATCGATCTCCGACACGAAACCAAGGCACCAACACCCTGCACAGGCGGGTGCCAAGCAGGAAGCCGATCTTCACCGGTGTGCCGGCCTCGAGAGCCATCGCCCCCGCGTAAGCACCGCACGTCTGTGCCATGTATTCGATCGCGACGTGACCAGGCACGCCTTCTGGCGTGACTAACAGGCTCGACTCGCTGATGACGACGCTAGCCACGATCCCGGCATCATCGTAACCGACTACTTTGTCAAGTAGCAGCATTGGAGGCCGATGTATCAGCAGTTCCTCGATCGAATAAGGGCATTCAGGGAGCATCACCATCCTCGTCCAAGAACTACGGCCGCATTGCTGCCGCCAAAAGCGAACGAATTACTCAACGCCGCGGCGCGCGCTGGGTGTCCGATGCGCGAATCCATCGTCGCAAGGTTGAGCAGCGGTAGCGCCGGATCGAGCTCGCCGTCCCAGACGTGTGGCGGTACCATGCCGTTCGCAAAATTCGGTTCGAGCATTAACCACAAGAAGGCAACCTCATTGGCGCCCGCGGCACCAAGCATGTGACCGGTCATCGACTTGGTCGAGCTGCAGAGCGTTCGGGCGCCAAAAACTTCATTTACTGCGCGAGCCTCCATAGCGTCGTTCAACTCGGTCGCGGTGCCGTGCAGGTTAATGTAGTCGATCTGGTCGGGCTTCAGCCGCGCCGCATCTAGCGCGCGCCGCATCGCAAGCGCCGCGCCATCGCCATCAGGATGTGGTGAGCTAACATGATATGCGTCTGAGCTCTCGCCAACCCCGAGCAGCGACACCGCCGATTCCTTGGACGTCATCACGAAGATCGCAGCCCCTTCGCCGATATTAATTCCGTCGCGATTCCGGCTGAACGGATTGCAATAGTCCTGTGAGAGAGCTTGAAGCGAGTCAAAGCCGCCCAGCGTCATGCGGCACAGAGTATCCACGCCACCAACCACTGCGGCATCGCACAGTGTCGGCAAAACATGATTAAGACGTTGCTTGCCCAGTCGCTGGTCGCCGGTCTTTTAATCGCGATGGTCGGCCTAATCACAGGATGCTCCGTGGCGATGGAGGTTTCCCGTCCTGCACCGGTCCGCCTGAGGCGGCGTAGTTACAAGTCGCCTTAGCCGAGAACTTCACGCCGCAGGTAGCTGGGCGCGGCCTGCTGCACGAACCTACGCTGACATAGCCCTGAATAACGGGACGATGCACCTGCTCGCGAGCCATGTCATCGCCGCCTTAGGAACGCGGCCGCAGTTGCCATAGTGGCTTAAGAACCTCCAAACCTACCAGCATTAGGGCTCCAGCTCCGACCGTCAGGGCAAGGTCGTCTGGATGCAGGGGTCCGAAGCGGAATAAGTGCCTGACCAAAGGCCATTGAAGGCTAAGGGCCAATATCCCTGCGACGGCGAGCAGCACATACTTCAGGGTAGGATTGGGCCTGCGAAGCGCGGTCAGGAGAGAGGCGCTGAAGCTGCGGTTCACGAAGATCAGAGCGATGATGCCGGTTACGAGCGAGAAAAACGCCAGCGCCCGAGCCTCGTTCTCAGGCACTTCCCGCCGGTAGGCAATCACATAAATCGCCGCAACCAAGGCAAAGACGAATATTCCTTGGAACACGCTCCACACGATTAGATGGGTGGAGAAGAGCGGCTCATCCCGCGCCCGAGGCGGGCGGCGCATGACATCGTCCTCTTCCGTTTCCGCCTCGAAGACAAGCGAGCACACTGGATCAATCACCATCTCCAGAAATGCGATATGGATCGGGCCGAAGATGATGGGCAGCCCGAAGATCAATGGCAGCAGCGCAAGTCCCGCAATCGGCACGTGCACGGCGAAGATGAACTCCATGGCCTTGCGCAAATTGTCGTAGATGCGCCGTCCCAGCCGGACGGCCTTTACAATCGAACCAAAATCATCGTCGAGCAGCACAATCGAGGACGCCTCACGCGCCACATCGGTCCCGCGCCCGCCCATCGCAATGCCGATATGCGCCGCCTTCAATGAAGGCGCATCGTTGACCCCATCGCCGGTCATCGCGACGATCTCGCCATTCGCTTTCAGCGCGTTCACGATCCGAAGCTTTTGTTCGGGCATGATCCGGGCGAAAACTGTCACGGCCCTGACCTGCTGCGCCAGCTCCTGATCGGAATAACCCAGCAGATCTTCTCCGGTCAGGAGCTTCGAGGCATCCATTCCCGCGTGACGGGCGATGGCCTTTGCAGTCGCAGGGTAGTCGCCCGTAATCATTACAACTTTGATGCCGGCCGTTCGGCACTCACTGACGGCATCACGCACGCTCGCGCGCAGCGGATCAGCGAGGCCCACGAGCCCCAAGAACTGAAATGCAAAATAGAGCGGGGTTTCCGGCAGGTCCTTGCGCGCGAATCGAGCCCGGGCCACGCCCAGCACCCGCAACCCCTCCGTCGCCATCGCATCCGCCGCTTCTCTCACCCCACGCAGCTCGTTTGGGGTGGCATGGCACAGCCGCGCAATCGCCTCGGGCGCGCCCTTTGCCGCGACCAGCAAGCCCTGGTCACCACCATCCTGCCAGACGTGCGTAACCGCCAGCAGATCGGGCCGCAGGCCATACGCTCGTACAAGGACGCGTTGTACCTCACTGCCTCGCCCCGTCTCGCGACGGCCCAAGTCATGGAATGCCTTTTCCATCGGATCGAAAGGTTCCGGAGCGCTCGCCAGAATCCCGAACTGTACAAGGTCAGAAAAGGCTGAGGGGAGTTTTCCAGCGGTTGCGTTCGCAACCTGAAATGCACTTCCGTCTGGGAGCCGCAGTTCGGCAATCGACATACGGTTCTCGGTCAGCGTGCCCGTTTTATCGGTGCAGAGAACGGTGGCCGAGCCGAGCGTCTCGATAGCGGTTGCGCGTCGCGTCAGGACGTGCGCGCGGGAAATGCGCCAAGCTCCCATCGCCATGAAGACGGTGAGCACAACCGGAAACTCCTCCGGCAACATGGACATGCCGAGTGCAATACCGGCGAGCACCGCGTCGAGCCATCCGCCGCGAAAAAGCCCATAGAGCAGCACGGCCAGCGCACTCACGATACCGCCGACCAGGGCAAACATCCGCACCAGACGTTGCGTCTGCGCCTGCAAGCGCGGCGGTTCGGTTTCGAGCGTGCTGAGAGACTGGCCGATCTTGCCGATTTCGCTACGGGGGCCGGTTCCAGTCACTTCGGCAATGCCCGTGCCCCGCACAATCAACGCCCCCGAAAACACATATGGAAGATCATCACCGCCGGGCCGCACCGCAGCATCGGGAGCGGCAGTCGCCCGCGCCAGTTTACGCACGGGTACAGACTCGCCCGTCAACAGCGATTCGTCCGCCTGCAAATCACTGCTCTGCGAAAGGACCGCGTCAGCTGGGACACGGTCCCCTTCCGAGAGGACCACCAGATCGCCGCGCACCACCTCCCGGCCCGCGATCCGCCTGCGCTCTCCGTCACGGATGACGAGCGCGCGCGGACTGGTGAGATCGCGCAAGGCCTCCAGTACGCGCTCGGTCCGCGTCTCCTGCACGACGGTAATTACAATTGAGACCATGGCGAAGGCGAGTAGGATCAAGGCTTCCTGAAGATCGCCGAGCGCGAGATAAACCGCACCGCCGAGGACGAGCAGCGCCAACATCGGTTCGCGCATGACCTCAAGGACAATGCGGAATGCCGTGCGCCGGTTGGAGCGCGGCAGTTCATTAAAGCCGTCGCTTCTGAGCCGGTCCTGGGCCTCGGTTTCGCTTAGGCCCTGAACCGGGATTGTTGTCGATAGCCCGTCGTCCATGCGCACCTGCTTGATGACTGTACACAAGTGATTCCCGCTGAGGTTTGTTCAACCAACCTCGCTTCGACAATGCCATCTCGTCGTTCTTTCCCAAATCCGCACGAGCACTCCCCGCTAATACACGACCATCAGCACGTGTCGGATTCGCATCATCGCCACAGTCATAAACTGGCGCAGGCAGAGCGGAATAAAAGTCGGGCCGCAAGACCACCGCCCTTACGTGCTGCTGCATGGCAGTAAGGACTCTGAGGCCGTATCAGCTACGGCGCGCGTTATGGGAAGTTCAGTCCACTCGGAGCCGAAATCCGAAGGAGGGCGAGAATCACGGCTCAACTTCCGGAGTCTTGTCGCCAATCTTCAACTCGAATAACGTGGTCGGGTGCGGCGCATACTTTCAGTCCTGCTTCTAATTGCGTTTGTCGGCTCGCTTCCGGTGATCACCGCCGGCGCCGCCTGCTCTCCGGTTCAGGCAGTGTCCGAGAATTGCTGTTCGACGAGTTGCCCATGGAGTAGTGAAACTCGCACGGTGAGTTGCTGCAATATTTCGACGGACACCTCGAGCGCGCGTCTCTTGTCATCGATGCCGCCGCCCGCTGTGGAACCGCCAGCAGTTACAATGGTTCGCCTGATATCCGCAGTGTCAATCTCTGCGCCACTTCAATCCGCTCGGCGTCGGGACTTGTACCTCAATCTCGACCCTCTTTGTCTGCTCTGCTCTCGGCAAATCTGACCACCCTCGCGATCGCGGACTGTCCCTAAGGCTTGCGTAGCGGCAATCGCTGGTCATCAGCGAGGATTCGCGGCGTTTGCCTTGAGTTTCAGGTAGGACCGCCTCTTCGGCATTGAGCGCCGATGGTCTGGCGGCCCCAGCGCGATTCTGGTGGTTCTATGAATAGACTTGCTCGGCTTGTTGCGAAGCGGCACACGGTGATCCTGATGGTGGTTGTGCCGGCTGCAATCGCAGTCGCTCGGGTAGCGCCGGCAAACGCACAAACGACTCTACCTCTAACCTCTGATGCGGCATCGAACCTCGATGCTCTGGTGCGGGAGGCGGTTGCTGACAATCCCGGCGTGATCGCCGCGCGCGAGCACTGGCAGGCGCTTACTCACGTGCCGATCCAGGCGGCGACGCTGCCCGACCCACAGGCGTCGATGCAGCATTTCACGGTCGGCAGCCCGCAGCCGTTCTCGGGCTATGAGAGTAGTGATTTTTATTACACCGGCTTCGGCGTCTCGCAGGATATTCCGGGTCCGGGCAAACTCCGGCTGCAGCGGTCCGAGGCGGAAAAGGATGCCGAGTATGCGAAGCATCGCTACGAAGCAGCCGAGCGTGAGGTCGAAGAGAAGGTCAAGGAGATCTACTTCGAACTGTTCTATCACGCGAAGACGTTGGCGATTCTCGATCGCAATCAGGACGAGCTCCAACAGATCCAGAAGATCGCCGAAACCCGGTATCGCGTGGGCCAGGGTCTGCAGCAGGACCTGATCAAAGCGCAGCTCCAGACGACCGAGATCCTGACGGAGCATGCGATGCACCATCAGGAGGAGGACCAGGAACAGCTCGATCTCAAACAGCTACTCGGACGTGATCCCGACTCGCCAAATATCGAAATCGGCGACATCGAAACGACGCATCTGCAGATCGACTCATCGCAGCTCGCGCAGCTAGCCGGCAGCGGTTCCCCGGACCTCGCGGCGGATCGTGCGATGGAAGCGCGTAGCGCGGAGGCATTGAAACTGGCCCATCAGGGCTACTGGCCGGACTTCACGGTGGGCTATTCGTACGAAAAGACCGGCCCCGGATTTCGCGACTATTACATGCTGAATCTGGGCGCGAAGCTCCCCCTCTATTTTTGGCGTAAGCAAACACCCGCGATCGAACAGGCCGCCCTTGAAGCCGAATCTGCGCGCAACCAGACGCGGGCTACTCAACTGCAGGTTTCCGCCGCGGCGGAAAGCAGCCTGGTCGCGATCCGCACTGCGGAACGCGTCATGTCGATTTATCGCGATGGTCTGATCCCGCAAGCCGAAACTTCGCAGGCCTCGGCGATGGCGGCGTATCGAGTCGGCAAAGTCGATTTCCAGACGCTGCTCTCGTCGGTGCTCGATTTGCAGAACCTGCGGCAGGAGTACTACCGGAGCGTGGCTGACCACGAAATCGCAATCGCCAAAATCCAGCAGGTAATCGGTGACCGAAGATGAATCACAACTCATTGCAATGGTGGTCCAGCATAGTCCCGCTGCTATTCGGATTTCTGCTTTGTCTCGCGGCGCCGACGGTCTACGGGGAAGACTCCCAACTCGCGCCAATCCGGATCACGCCGGAGCGGCGGCAATTGATCGGACTCAAGTTCGCGACCGTCGTGCGCACGGACGTGAGCGATCGTCTGGAGACCACCGGCAACATCGAGGCCGACGAACGGCTCCAAGGTTACGTTCAGACGCGTTTCGCCGGATGGATCGAGCAGGTGTTCGCGAACTCGACCTATCAATACGTGCGCCGCGGCCAGCCGTTGTTCACGATTTACAGCCCGGACCTCGTCAGCACCGAGAACGAATATCTGCTCGCACTCGACGCCCGCAAACGCGTCAGCGACAGTTCAGTCCCCGACGTTACTAGCGACGCTTCATCGCTGGTCGATTCTGCCGCTGAGCGTCTGAAGCTGTGGGGAGTGTCGCCGCGTGAAATCGCACGGTTGGAGCGCGATCGAACGGTCCGCCATGCCGTCGAGATCGACTCGCCCATGAGCGGATACATCGTCGAGCGCAATGCGCTGCCCAACATGTACGTGCAGCCGGATACGCGACTGTTCACGATCACCGATCTGTCGAAGGTGTGGATCTACGCGGCCGTGTTTCAGAACGAAATCGGCGAGGTCCATCCCGGCGATCCCGCAACAGTGACGGTGGACTCCTATCCGGCCGCGAACTTCGATGGCCGCGTCGATTTCATCCAGCCGCAAATCGATCCGATTACTCGCACCGCCAGAGTCAGATGTGAGTTCAATAACCCCCAAGGCCAACTTTTTCCGGGGATGTTCGCGCAGGTCGCGCTAGACCTCCCGATGGGCGATCAGACGGTGATTCCCGACACCGCGGTCTTGCGCACGGGCACGCACAATGTTGCTTTCGTCGACCGCGGGGATGGCTATCTGACTCCCGCCGAGATCGAATTGGGACAGCACCTCGGCGATCAATTCATCGTGCTCAAGGGCCTCGCGCCCGGTCAGCACGTCGTCAGCTCGGCCAACTTCCTGATCGACTCCGAGAGCCAACTCCAAGCCGCCGCGGGAGCGTTTGTACCGCCTCCGCCCGGTGTCGGCGCCAATGCAGTTGGACAAGCAGCGGAGGTTGCTCCCCAGGCAAGCATCGAGTTCACGAGCGACCCCAATCCCCTCGTGCGAGGCCACAACAAACTGATCGTGACGCTCCGCGACGCCAAAGGCGCGCCGATCTCAGGCGCGCTGGTAACAGTCTCCTTCTACATGGCGGCGATGCCGGCGATGGGAATGGCTGCGATGCGCGCGCAAGGCGCTGCGGATGATCAGGGGAACGGCACCTACGCCGCGAATATTGAACTGCCCAGTGGTGGCACCTGGAGCCTGACGCTTACTGCGTCGAAAAATGGGCAACCGATCGCGACCAAACAGGTGGACGTGTCAGCCAGCGGCTCCATGGCGATGTGAGGAAAGACGCATGATCGAAAGAACTCTCGACTGGTGTAATGCGAACCGCTTCCTGCTGTTCTTCGGCGTGCTGGCGCTGGTGCTTGCGGGCGTCTGGTCGCTCAATCGAATCCCGCTCGACGCGCTGCCGGACATCTCGGATGTTCAGGTGATCATCCACACCGAATGGATGGGGCAGCCGCCCAATCTCATCGAGGACCAGGTGACCTATCCGATTGTCACCGCGATGCTTGCGGCGCCGCACGTGAAGGCGGTTCGCGCGCAGACCATGCCCAACGACTCCTACGTGTTCGTCGTGTTCGAAGACGGCACCGACATCTATTGGGCGCGCAGCCGCGTGCTGGAATACCTTCAGCAGATTACCGGCAAGCTTCCCCCAGGCGTCAATCCCGCGATCGGCCCGGACGCGACTGGCGCGGGCTGGGTTTACGAATACGCACTGGTCGACACGAGCCACACTCACAATCTCGCCGATCTCCGCAGCTTGCAGGATTGGAATATCCGCTATGCGCTCGAAACCGTGCCCGGCGTTTCGGAGGTCGCCACCATCGGCGGCTTCGTCAAGCAGTACCAGGTCAAGCTCGATCCGGACCGGCTGCTCGCGCTCAAGGTCCCGCTGGAAACGGTGATCGACAAAATCCGCGACAGTAATAGCGAGGTCGGCGGGCGCGTCCTCGAGATGTCGGGAGCCGACTACATGATCCGCGGACTCGGCTATGTCCATTCGGTCTCAGACCTCGAACAAATTTCCGTCGCGACCAATAACGGCACTCCCGTGTTGATCAGGGACCTCGGCGTCGTCAGCCTCGGACCCGACTTGCGCGAGGGAGCCGCTGAATGGAACGGTGACGGGGAAACGGTCGGCGGCATCGTCGTGATGCGTTACGGGCAGAATGCCCTCACCGTCATCGACGGCGTGAAGCAAAAGCTCGCTCAGATGCAAAAGACGCTACCGCGCGGCGTCGAAATCGTCGCCGGTTACGATCGTTCGGGACTTATTCAAAAATCAATCAACACGCTCAAGCGCGACCTGCTCGAAGAGGCCGTCATTGTCAGCCTCGTGATCATCGTCTTCCTCTTTCACCTGCGTTCGGCATTCATCCCGATTCTGGCCTTGCCAATCGCGGTCATCGGGACTTTTATCCCGATGTACTATCTGCAGATCAGCTCCAACATCATGTCGCTGGGCGGCTTGGCGCTGGCGATAGGAGTGCTGGTTGACGCCTCGATCGTGATGGTCGAAAACGGCTACCGGCACCTGTCGGAGGCGCAGAGCCAGGCGTCACTGAAAGGCGAGTCGATATCCGAACCCGAGCGCCAGCGAATTTTGTTGTCGGCCGCAAAGCAGGTCGGCCGGCCGATTTTCTTTTCGCTGATTATTATTGTCGTCTCGTTCCTGCCGGTATTCCTGCTGGAATCGCAGGAGGGCCGGATGTTCCGGCCGCTCGCCTACACCAAGTCGTTTGCGATTGCGTTCTCCTCAGTTCTCGCGATTACGGTGGTCCCGGTGTTAATGGTCCTCCTCATCCGCGGCAAACGGCTGCGGCCCGAGGAGGACAACCCCATATCGCGCTTCTTCCAGGCCATTTATCTGCCCGTCATCCGATGGTGCCTTCGCCATCGCGCGATCACGATCGCGGCCAACGTGGTTTTTTTGCTGCTTACGATTCCGCTGCTCTTCAAGATCGGCAGCCAGTTCATGCCGCCCCTGTACGAGGGATCAAGCCTCTACATGCCTACCGCTCTTCCAGGACTTTCAATCAGCTCGGCGGTAAATCTGATGCAGAAGCAGGATCAGATCATCCGCACCTTTCCCGAGGTCGAGAGCGTATTCGGCTCGGTAGGACGGTCAGATAGCGCGACCGACAACGCTCCGCTCGACATGTACGACACGACCATCATGCTCAAGCCGCGCGCTCAATGGCGAAAGGGCGTGACTTACGATTCCCTCATCGCCGAGATGGACGACCGGCTGCATTTTCCCGGTCTGTCTAACTCTTGGACGATGCCAGTTGAGAACCGGCTCGACATGGAGCTGACCGGAATCAAGACTCCGGTCGGACTCAAGATTCAGGGTCCCGACGTCGACCGAATTCAGCAGATTGGTTCCCAGATCGAAGAGGTACTGGGTTCCGTTCCAGGCACCCGGGGGATCTTCGCCGAACGGGTCTCGCAAGGGTTCTATATCAACATCGATGTGGACCGCGCGGTCGCTGCCAGATACGGCCTTACGGTCGGAGACGTTCAGCGCGCGGTCAGTTCGGGTATGGGCGGCGAAAACATTGCGACTACCGTCGAAGGTCGCGAGCGCTACTCGATCAACGTTCGTTATCTGGCGGACTATCGAGACGATCTGAACGCGCTTCGTCGAATATTGATCATGACACCAACCGGAGCGCAGATTCCTCTCGGCGAAGTCGCGCGTATCACCTTGAGTCCGGGGCCGTCGATGATACGTGACGAAGACGGGATGCTCACCGGCTACGTCTATGTCGATCTCGCGACTTCGGACTACGGCAGCTACGTTGACAACGCGCAGCGCGTGCTCGATCGGCAACTGCGTCTGCCAGCGGGATACACGCTGAAATGGTCGGGAGAGTACGAGTTCCAGTTGCGCGCGCGAAAGCGCCTGACGGTCATCCTGCCGATCGTCTTCGGTCTGATCTTTGTTCTGCTTTACATGCTCTTCCAGTCGGTGACCGAATCGATCGTACTGATCCTTCCGACCGTGTACGCGATGACCGGCGGGTTACTGCTCCAGTACATGATGGGCTTCAACTTTAGCGTCGCCGTATGGGTCGGCTACATCGCGCTGTTCGGAATCGCGGTCGAGACTGGCGTCGTCATGGTCATCTATCTTCATGAAGCGCTGAATCGTCACATCGCTGCTGGCGAACTCACCCATGAAGGCGTCGAAGCCGCGGTCATCGAGGGAGCAGTGCAGCGGCTTCGACCTAAGCTGATGACCGTGGCAGTCGTGATGCTAAGTCTCGCGCCCATTCTATGGGAGAGCGGTATCGGGTCCGATGTGATGAAGCCCATCGCCGCCCCTATCGTCGGCGGTATGATCACCTCGACGATTCACGTCCTCATACTGGTGCCGGTGTTCTTCGCGATCATGAAGGAACGGACTTTGAGAACCTCGAGTGAGTCGCGCGCGCAATCATGATGACGCCGAGATGAAACTTGAACTCGATGACGAAGCCGCGCCCATAACCCGGCTTCGTCGACAAGCGCTCGTCCGGCGCGACCTTATCCCTGACGATATCGCCTTTCTTGGCGCCCATTTCACTGAACCGGAAAACTAAGGAGACGGGTCTTCCCGTTTATAACGCGTGGCTCGTAGGAATGCTTCTTGCGCTGGGACTCTTGAACATCCTGCTGATTGTTCCCGCCGCGCGAATGGCTTATTTCCCCACGGATCCGCCAATCGGTTGACGAATGCTAGCGCGATCAGTTAGTGGTCATTCACTAACTGAATGGAAATACTGGGACTGAAACCGGAGACCAAGCGGCCCATGATTGTCAGGGTCGCAACCTCGCTCTTTGCCGCAAAAGGTATCGACGGCACCAGCATGCGCGATATTGCCGATGGAGCGGGCGTGCGGGAGGCGGCCATCTATCGTCACTTTGCGAGCAAGCATGATCTGGCCCGCGAGATCTTTTTAAGCTGGTACGGCTGGTATTGCCTCGAGCTTCAGCGAATCGCGAGCGATGCCGGCGGGACGTTGGACAAACTCCGTCGGATTGTCGGCCACGAGTTTTCGGCCGTCACGCAGCATAGCGAGGCGTTCGTCTATTTCTGTGACAACGAAGCGCGGTTCGCGCGGAGCCTGCCGCCGGAGATGGTGAGTGCGCGGCGCGTCTTGACTACTTTTATCAAAGCCGGGCAGTCCCTCGGAGAGGTTCGCGCGGGAAACCCCGGGCTGCTTGCGGACATGCTCAGCGGTGCACTGTGCGCGGTCGCGCTGACGTGGCATAACATGGGGCGGCAGAAAAACCTGAACAGACAACTTGAGGAAGTAGTGCAAGGCTGCTGGCAGATGATCGCGGCTTAATTGAATAGGGAGGCTGAAATGACACCCGAGGAACGACTGATTCAAAGATACTTCGACGCGTTTAACCGCCACGACATCGAAGAAGTGATGGCCTGCTATCATGAAGAGCCGGTCATTATTGCTGCGAACGGGAAACGGTGCGCGGGTCGCGCGGAGGTCCGGCGCTCGTACGAGACCGAATTCGCCGTTTTTCCCGACGCGCATTGCGATCTACGCGTGTGCACCGGCAACAGCGGTCACGGCGTGGCCGAGTCGCTCTTCCACGGAACCGGCGCAAAAAAGCGGAAAGTTGAGGCGATCGGCGCGGAAGTAATGGAGATCGTGGATGGCAAGATCAAGGAACTCCGCGATTATCATCATTCAGTGCCCCCCAAGTCCGCTTAGATCGCCGATATAAGCAGTAGCGGCAACCAGATCGGAAATCGTCAGAGTGGGCGGATTATACTCCAGATAGGCCGCGGATTATGAAGGAGATGTATCGGGGGCTCGCCACTCTTTAGCGGCGGGAATCGAATGTTTGAAACCGGCAAACCGCTTTGACCTACGAGGATGCCTTCCGCCTCGGTGCGTTCCTCGCCGTCCTTACCGCCGTCGCGCTGTGGGAAGCCGTGACGCCCCGCCGGCCGCGCTCTTATTCGAGACTCCGGCGCTGGCCGAGCAATTTATCTATTGTCGCGCTGAATACAGTGTTCGTTAGAGTCTTGCTTCCTGCCTCGGCTGTGAGTCTGGCGCTGGCAGGGGAAAAGCGCGGCTGGGGGCTCCTCAATAACCTGCCGCTTCCGCCCTGGATGGCCGTCCTTGTTTCGGTGGTGCTGCTCGATGCCGCCATCTACCTCCAGCACGTGATGTTTCACGCGGTGCCTGCGCTCTGGTGCGTGCATCGGATGCATCACGCCGACCTCGACTTCGATGTGACCACGGGCGCCCGCTTCCACCCAATCGAGATTACTCTGTCGATGTTGATCAAATTTGGCGCGGTCGTGGCGTTGGGAGCGCCGGCGCTCGGCGTGCTGGTTTTCGAGGTCCTGCTGAACGCAACCTCGATGTTCAACCACGCCAATGCGGGCCTCCCCGCGCGCCTCGACCGTTATGTACGATGGTTGGTGGTCACGCCTGACATGCACCGGGTCCATCATTCGATCGTGGTCAGCGAAACCAATAGCAACTTCGGCTTCAACCTGCCGTGGTGGGATCGGCTGCTGGGGACCTATCGCGATCAGCCCGCCGCCGGACATGCGGCAATGACAATTGGTATCGATCAATTCCGCGAACCGCGCGAGTTGCGGATCGATCGCATGCTCTCGCAGCCGTTCCGCGGGTCTGCCGGCGCTTACGCAATCACTTCCAGGCGTGCCGGATGAACCCGCGCAACTTCACCTTTCGTGCGGTCCTGGCGATGGCGCTGCTTGGCGCGATCGTATGGCTCGGTCTGCATCGCGAACTTCTTCAGTCCGCCGCGCTTGAACAGGAACTGGCGCGGTTTGGTACGTTGGCTCCGATCCTGTTTGTCCTGCTGTACGCATCAGCCACGGTGCTGTTTGTGCCCGGTGCGGTCCTGACTTTGGCCGGTGGCGCCCTCTTCGGCCCCATCTGGGGGACATTGTGGAATCTTATTGGCGCGACCTTGGGTGCGACGCTCGCCTTCCTGATCGCGCGATATGTCGCCTCTGATTGGGTGGCGGCGCGCAGCGGCGAACGGCTCGGCCGTCTGATGCGCGGCGTCGAGGACGAAGGCTGGCGTTTCGTCGCGTTCGTCCGCCTGGTGCCCCTTTTCCCCTTCAATCTTATGAACTATGCCTTTGGACTGACCCGCATTCCTCTCCGCGATTACGTCCTCGCTTCCTTTGTCTGCATGGCGCCGGGTGCTTTGGCCTATACTTATCTCGGCTACGCGGGACGCGAGGTCGCCTCTGGACAAGCGGGCGCAATCCGCAAGGCGGTGATCGCCTTGGCGCTGCTTGCCGCCGTCGCTTTCCTGCCTGGGCTGGTGCGCCGGATTAGCCGGCCAACGCCCGACCGACCCGGCAACCCTTAGGAGTCCTCAGCTCACCACGCGATGTCGAACTCCTGCCGTTCCAGCGATCAAACTCGGTGCCGGCGATGCCTACCGCTCGCCCTTCTGCAGCACGCCTTCCCGTTGCAGATCTGCGATCCGCTCTGCCGAGTACCCCAGGCACTCGCGCAACACCACTTCGTTGTGCTCGCCCAAAGTCGGCGCTTCCATCTCACGATGCCGCTGGTAGCCTGAAAACCGCAGCGGAAATCCCGGCACATCGAATTCACCTAGAAATCGATCCTTCACCGTCCGCACCACTTCCCGCTCGCGCATATGCGGATGCGCCATCGCTTCTTCGATCGACAGCACCTGCGCGAAGGGCACTCGATGCTCCTCGAGCCGCCGGTATGCTTCCGCATCGCTCGGCATGGCGTCGAACCAGTCCTGGATCAGCCGCGTCAACTCATCGAAATGCGCCATTCGCTCGGTGTTATTGTGAAAGCGTGGATCACTCGCCAGCTCCGGTCGTCCCATCGCTTCGCATAGATAGCCAAATTGATACTCGATGGCCGCCATGATCAGAATTGGATTGCGCTTGCCCTTGAATACGCCCAGCGGCGCCATCGCGAAATGGTGCGCTCCGTTGCGTCGCGGCGAAAATGCGCCCCCGCTCAGACTCGCCGTATGCACCGTCATGTCGTTGTAGCTGAAGTAACAATCGAGCAGCGACGTCTCGACGTATTGCCCCTCGCCCGTACGTTCCCGATGGAGCAGGGCCGCCGTGATCGCCGATAGCGCATGGACTCCGGTGGTTATATCGCCCAATCCCACCTGTGGCAGTGATGGCGCGCCATCGCGTTCCCCGATCATGCTCAATACGCCCGAATATGCGCAGCCGATAAAATCGTAGCCCGGACGGTTCGCCAGCGGCCCATTCTGTCCGAATGTCGAAATCGAGCACATGACGATTTTTGGATTGAGCGCCTTCACCGCCGCGTAGCCAAACCCCAGCCGCCCGATTACTCCCGGCGCGAAGTTCTCCACCACCACGTCGGACTTTTGAATCAATTCCCGGATGATCGCGGCCGCCGCCGCATTCTTCAGGTCGAGACACAGACTCTTCTTGCCCCGATTCTGTTGCACGTAGTACGCGCTCCGCCCATCCCGCAGATATGGTACTCCGCGCGAGATATCTCCCTTCGGTGCGAATTCCACCTTGATCACCTCGGCACCCATCTCGCCGAGGTATCGTGTGGTCGTTGGGCCGGCCAGCACCTGCGTGAAATCCAGAATGCGATAGCCTTCGAGCATCCGCTTCGTTGTTTCTGCCATTGGGTCCGCGCCTCGCTTTCCGCGTCGCAACCTCTCGCACCGCACTCCCGCAAACGCAAGGGCCTCGGTGTGAAAAGCTTTTCACTTGCTCCCAAAACTTTAATTGACTAATCTCCCGACGGCCAACTCCGAAGGTGATCTCCGATGAAACTCGCACTCTACCTGCCCAACTTCAGGGACAAGGTAACCGTCAGTGAAATCGTCGATCTCGCTCACCTCGCCGAGGAACTCGAGTTCGATTCCATTTGGACGCTGGATCGCATCGTGGTTCCAGAGGCATCCGACCGCCAGGAGCTCCGCAAGCCCTTCGGCTTCATGAAAGAGTTTCCCCTCGCCCTGCCCGTCGCTGCGCGCGGCGAGTTCCTGCACGGGCTGCCCCTCATCCCTTATCTCGCCGCTATTACGAAGAAGATCAGGGTCGGCGTCAGCGTTATCGACACGCCCTATCGCGCCCCCGGAGTCTTGGCGGCCGAGATTGCCACCTGGGACCACCTCGCGGGCGGCAGGGTCAACGTTGGCGTCGGTACCGGTTGGATGCCTGAGGAGTTCGATGCTGCGAGTGCCACGCACATCTACGAAAAGCGCAACAAACATGTCATCGAGACCATCGAGATCATGCAGGGTGTCTGGACTCACGATCTCTTCGAGTATCACGGCGAGTTCGCCTCCTTTCCAAAATGCGGCTTCGGGGTCAAGCCGGTCCAGAAGCCTCACCCGCCGATCTTTTTCGGCGGGCTCGGGGTGCCGAAGATTGCGGCGAAGCGAGTCGCTAAATACGGCTTGGCCGGTTGGATCGGAATTCAGGATACTCCCGAAGCCATCGCGCATTGGCGGTCGGCGATTAAAGACGAGCTCGAAATGATCGGCAGTCCTCGCTCGATCGACGATCTCGAAATCGCGAGCATGCTCTTCTTCGACATCACCAGCGAGAAGACCGATCAGACTCCCAACGGGAAATTGACTCCCTCGATGACCGGCACCCCTCAACAACTCATCGACAATCTCAAGCGCTATCAGGACGCCGGCCTGACGCTCCCACTTCTTTGGCCGCCGTTTAAGGGCGTGCCCACCGCCAAGACCATCGTCGATCTCAGAAGACTCAAAGAGGACATCCTACCCAAAGTGCGGTAAACGGGATCGCAACGAATGCTGCCTGCCTAACAACCTCTTTCATCGTCTGAATCATGGCTCGGCGCAAATGCACCTCCAATCGGTTGACCCCGGTCATCCCGGCTGCGCTCCTGATGTTGGTCTTTGCCGCCGCCGGCCTTTCCAATTCCGGCTGCTCGAAAACCCCACCTGCTATTGATGGCAATGTCCCCGCGGACATCAGAACTGTTCTCGCTCAGCCCCTCTATGACAAGGCCCTATGGGGACTGCGCGTCGCCGATGTCGGCAGCGGTAAAGTGCTCATCGATTTACAGCCCAACCACAATTTCTTCATCGGCTCCGTGCGCAAGATCTTCTCCGTCGGAGCGTTGTTGAATCAGGTCGGCCCCGCTCACACTTATAACACCCCCATCTACCGTCAGGGCGATATCGATGCCGCGGGCGTCCTGCATGGCAACCTCATCCTCGAGGCCGCGGGCGATCTTACGATGGGTGGCCGCACCAATCCGGACGGCACCATCGCCTTTTCCGAATTTGACCATAACGAGGCTGACTCACTCGGCAATGCCATCCTCACCGCGCCCAATCCATTGGCCGGCTACGACGCGCTTGCCCGCCAGGTCGCCGCCGCGGGAATCACGGAGGTCGCCGGCAACGTCATTGTCGATGACCGCCTTTTTCAGCCATTCAATTTCAGGGATCAGTTCAAGGTGACGCCCATCTTCGTCAACGATGACGTCATCGACCTCACTATCAACCCTGCGCCAGTTGGCTCTCCCGCTGCGCTGGTGTGGCGTCCCGTCTCTGCCGCCCTGCGCATCACCAATGCGCAGGCCATGACTGGACCGGGCTCGGAAAATACTCTCGCGCTTAATCCCGAACTTCCCCAATGCATCGGCATTCCCGATTGCACCGCCTCGATCGACGGAAACCTGCCCGTCGATTTCGTACCTCCGCTCACCAACAAGTTCCCGCTCGTCCAGACCATCAGGATCGTCAAGCCTTCCAACTATGCCCGCACCGTGCTCATCGAGGCCCTTCGATCCGCCCGCGTCAAGGTCGATGCGGCTCCTGTTGCTGAGAATCCGGTCGCTCTCCTGCCACCCCGGAACGCCTACTTGCCTGCTTCGAAAATTGCCGAACTCACCAGTATGCCATACTCCGCCGACGCTAAGCTGATCTTGAAGGTGAGCTACAATATCGGCGCCGATACCAGCCTCATGCTCTACGGACTTACTCAGGGTGTCGATAATATGGACGGCGCATTGGCGGCGGAGCGGCGGAATCTGGTCTCGCACTACGGCCTCTCCGCCGACGAATTCAAGTTCGTTGATGGCAGTGGCGGCGGTCTCACTACCGCGACTACTCATGCGGTGACGCAAATGCTCCTCGCTCTCATCAACAGGCCCGCATTTCCATCCTTCTTTGCCGCCTTGCCGATCCTGGGCGTGGATGGTTCCCTCGGCTTTGTCACTCATTTCCAATCAGACCCCACTCTCACAGGCGCGACCGGGCAGGTTAGCGCAAAAACCGGAACCTTCGTGCTGGGCGCCTCCTCCGGCTTTGTACTTAGAGCGCAGGCCCTGGCTGGCTATGTAAAGACCAGAAGCGGAAGGCGGCTCGCCTTTGCACTCGTCGTCAATGATGTTCCGATCACTAATCCTGATCATCTGCTCCAGGTCGTGATGCAGGTGTTCCAGGACGAAGGTGCAATCGCGGCGATCCTTTGGCGGGACTACTGACAGCAGCCGCTCAACTCTTCTTACCAGGCTATCCGGTATTGGACCGCAATCTCGCGCTCGCCTGCTCGAGGCGAAAGCAAACGGCCGCCAGCGCGACGCGACTCATCTTCGCTCGGCGACATTTTTCCAGAGCTGCATAGCGATCGCCTCGTTGGCCTGAGGTGACGGATGTCGATCGATCTGTATCAACCAGGGCTTGCCGGGTTCGCTTGCAGCGACCATCGATGAAACCGTGATTACTTCAAAGTGATTTGCCTGCAAGGCCTTCAGCATTGTCCTCGCAAGTTCATTCTGATCCCATAAGACAATTACGAAGCGAGTCCCATTTTGTTCCAATAGAGTTCGGGTCTTTTTCACTACGGCGATGAATAGCGCAAGGTCGGACGTTCCCGAGAGCTTCGCGAAATGATCCTCGAGGTACTTGACCGTCCAGCTTTCGTCGAGCCAGCGATGCCATGCTTCGTAGTAGGCGCCATGAAAGGCTCCTGCGTAACATGCCTCACCATCCCGGCATAATACGTACTTCGGCCCGTCCTCCCACGGCGCCCTTCCCGCAACGCGGCGGAGATGATCCGGTATTACCTCGTAAATCGCGAGTTCGGGCACGCCCGCCACCCGCCGAACGAACCCGGTCTCGATCTCTCTCAGCATCTGATAAGGCCCCCACCCTTCACCTGCAAAATTAAATCCCTCCAAGCTGAGCCCCGAATCCTTGACGAAGTAGTAGGGCAGCGTCTGATCGTTTTCGACCCCGTGGCCGAACATAAACGAGCAGCCGAAGAAAACCACCTTGTGCGTCCTTCCCTCGCTTGCGAGCGGAATTTCTCGGAGCCCGCTGGCGTCCACTCTATAAGTCACATCGGCAATCTGTCGTCCAGCAAGAAATTCTCTGAACTCCGTCGCCGCGCTCGCCATCGGCATCGCACCGATATCCTTTACCGGAATCCGCCACGTCGCCGGCGTGGTCCTGGTGATGATCATCTCCCGGCGCGCAACGTAGTACACGGCGGTCTCTACTATTGCCAGGCTGAATAGCAACGATGCACAAAGCAGTGCGCCGTTGCGCACGGCCTCCCGACGAGCCGCCCAGGCGATCGCTAAGGTCCACCCGCTGGTTACCATCAATATCGCTACAAAGGGAGCTTCCATCTCGGCTGCGTGTTCAAGAATCAGGACGCTCGTAAGTGCCGCAACAGCCAGAATGAAAAGGCTATTTTAGCTTCTGCTTACTCACCCTGTTATCGATGGCGCACTTTGCTGCTGCGCGGTTCTCGACTGCTCGCTCGCCCCGCCGTTACCTTGATGGCTGCGTCAATCGCTCCGCGAGCGCTTCGAAAATTGCTGCGCCTTTCAGGTATGCCCTGTCCGCAATCGTTGGAGGCGGCATCAGCGATGGTGCCCCATAAAGCCTGGTCCGAATCCGTGAAGCTCGAAAGTCCTCGCACCACTTGAGTCCGTCGAACCATACTTGATCCGCCTCGAGCTTCGCTCGCTCAATTGCTACTATCAGCGCCGCCTGAAATTCCCGTTCACCGAAGGCTGTTCCAATAGCTGCGCATTCCGACAGTCGAAGGTAATCCCGCCCCGGCATACCCACCCGCCGCATCATCCGCTTAAGCGCGGCGTACTGCTGCCGAAAGCTGAATTTGTAACGGCTCGCCAGTTCCAGCTTCGCTCGTGGAATTTCCGTCTCCAGCCGGAATACCACTGAAGAATCCCGCCCCGTTTCAATGATGCTGAAGTGATCCGATAGGAACTCCATCACCACCGGCAGGTAGAACGCGGTCGGATGATAGAAGTCCTGGTGAATGACGATCGATTGTCGTGGAATGAGCCGCGGAAAAAACTCGGTCAGGACTTTTCCGCTCAGGGCTAGGGTCTTGGCAACGTCCACGAACAGGATTTCAATCGCCGCCTGTGAGGGCCAGCTCTGCGCGAGTAGGTCGCCGGCGTGAACTTCTATTAGATCACTGAATTGGGCCGTGGCCCGATGGAAAAGCCCCGCGAATGACTGCCCCCGCTCAAATGTCTCACCGAATTGCGTTCGAATAAAGTCCACCATGTAGGTTTCGTTCGCAATGAAACTGTCGTACGAATGCACGCAGCGCCCGACCGCGCGCGGGTTGTCTCTCAAGCCGGCGGCGAGGCAGCACGTAGACGCTCCGCAAAAGGCCCCAAGCTCAACCACTTCACCCTTGCCCGCGTACAGGCTCCGCACCAGATGATAGAGCAGCTTGCGCTCTTCCAGGCCGAGCATCCCCAGTGCATAACTCCCCGCTTGCGCATTCGGAGCTAGCCAGGGCTTGGCGATTGCGCTGGTGTCGGTGGTTGCGATCGATTAACTCCCTCATCCACGCGCGAGGTGCGTGGCCGCCGTCACTCCAGCGTAGGGCTGAGCGATGAGAACTCGGAGTCCTTCAACCGTAGGACGAAATCATCATAGTTCGAAATCAACTTCGAATACGGAACATTTATCGCCTTCTGCAGCCGTCTGTCGTAGCTAAACCTGAAGCGAACGCCGAAGGCCGCGGCTATGTTCCTGAGTGGCCCCGGGCCTTCGGGAATCTCTTCCCCAGCCCCGGCGCGTTCCAGGTCCTCCATCAACCTTTCGTAGCGGCAATCAACGATGCGGCAGCCCTGTGCCGACTCGATAAAAGCGTCGCGATTCCGAAGGATCGCCCGCGCCTGCGCCATGCACTCCGCGGCGTCGATGTGATAGCTGCGATCGATTGCCGCACCTTCATAGTTGTGCCAGAGCTTTCGCTCCGAGGCGATCAACATCGATATCGCGCTGTGTATCTCGTTTCTCACCGTATGAATGATTGTCGCCCCGCGCGATCGCAAATAGCACAGAATAAACGGGCTAGGTGAGCTCCAGTCGGAAGGTGCGATCTGACTCAACTGATTGTACTTGATATCGACGCCAATAACCCAACTATGGGCCTTCTTGTTGCCTTCCCAATGATTGCGGATCCGATATCCCACGAAATCGAAATACTCATCCAGCAGCGTCTCGGCTTGGACCTGAGTCCTTGGATGAATCTTGCTCGCCGGCAGGTTGCGGCAGAAGTTGTCCCAGTGGGCGGGCGCCGCGCTTGGCGATAACACCTCGCCCAGCATCGCGATTTCTTCGTTCGTATTGAGAATCTCGCGCAATATATTGGTCCCGGTGCGTTGAGCGCCGATGACCGCGAATAGCTGGCGACTATCTCCGCGCCTTTCAAGATGGTCGTCCAGCTTGACGATCACTGCTTGATCGACCATAAGAGCCCAAATAATCGCCTTGGCCGCACGGTTGAGGGTCTTACTTCCCAAGGGCTTCGCGAAGCTGCCCCTGGCTGGATGTATTCGACGCCTGTCATACCGTTTTGACGTTGGTAAGTAGTCGCTTCACGGCTTGGCAGCTGCTTTCCCAGGCCGCCCAAAATCGTGGTGAATCGGTGGGCATTTGATCCATCGCCAGGGCTCGCAGCCATAGATAGGCTTCCCGGCTTAGAGGTGGCAGATTCAGGTCAGTTTCAAAGTCCGACGCGTCGAAAAAGTTGTGGCGCAAATTCGTCTCGAGAAAGTCGTCCGCGAACTCTCTGATGCCGGCTCGGCTACTCTCGCTTAGCGGAATCTTCAATCCCTTTGCAATGCGTTCTAGCTGGCCGCGCGGATCGGCCATGATCTGGTCGTAGTCGGCGACGATGAATGTCCGATCGGCGATCAACTCTAGGTTCGGTATCGAGTAAACCAGCCATAGCAGATGCCCGGTTATCGCATCGATTCCTTGGCGCTTCGTCAGAGAATCGGCCACGCTCCGCGGGTTCCTGATGACTAACAGGTAGGACTCGTCCACTTCCAGATCTCGTAAAACCGACTGCCAGAAGGGTAGCAGCCTTATGCTGCGCGGGTCCTTGAATCCCCACAAAGGATGTCCTATGAATTTTGCTCTGACGTATTCGATTGCCTCTGCCCGCAACGCCTCCACCAAGGCCCCCTGCCATTGAGCGTCCTCGATCAGCGCGAGGTCTTCCCACTTAAGCCCAAAAGCTCCCAGGAGCCTTTCGTTGAGATCGCATATCTGCCGATCTTCCCAGTAGCCCTTCGGATTGTCCGGCTTTGGTTCTAGAAAGTCATCCCCTAGGTGAACACCCATCATCTGCAGGCCCCGCGTGAGCGCGCTGGTTCCGCTGCGATGCATTCCGAGCACCAATACCGCGCGTGAAGATGACATGACCTACTATTCGACTTTTCTCGCTCTTCCGGCGATATAAACCCGATCCTCCTATCCGCCTCTTACCATCCGCTCAACCGGTCACCGCAGGGCCTTGTTCTCCGCGCGACAATGGTGTCCCGGTATGGGCGTCGCGCTCAAACTTCAGTCCTTGGCCGAATTGCAATACCTTGAGCAGCGTCTGCTCCATCCCCGCCGCCACCTTACGTCCTGGAGTAGTGTACGGCCGCGCGCTGCGCACCGCGTTTACCAGCGAATGCACCATGCTTTCCTGGTCTTGATCCTCGCGATGCCAGATATACACTTCCGGCATCGTTTCAATTCGCAAGCCTCTCAGCGCTGCCTTGGACAGTAGCTCCCAGTCGTCAAGACTTGAAACCGCTTCGTCGCTGAATCCGCCGATCGCTTCGAAGGCGTCGCGGCGAACTAGCGCGTTCGTGCTCCCGAAACAGTTAACGAACGCGCCGGTAGCAGCATCACCTCCTAGGAACGGCCGCCGTGAGTGCTCCAGCAGGTTTTCCCGCGATCCGTCCGAAGCCCCTAGGAAAAAGCTGATCGCCAACGTCAGGATATCCGCATCCACGCGCTGCGCCACTTGCACGAAGATCGAGATCGCATCGGGGGCCAGCAGCAGCGTGTGATCGTCCACGAAGAACAGGTACTCCCCTTTTGCTTCGCGCGCCGCAGCATTCCGGCAAGCGCCGATCTCACTGCCGCGCCTGAAAATCCGGCGCGGTTCCCGCCCTTCAAACCCCTTAGCGTCTATGGTCAAAGTTGGTGAGGTCGAATCCTCGCTTCCGCACTCCACCAAGATGATTTCCAGATGCAGATAGTCTTGCTGCTTGATCGACTCCAGCGTCGCCGCCGCGCCCTTCTCTTTGACGTTGTAGGCGAAGCACACGCTTACCACCGGAAAGATCGATTCTCGGCCCGCTCGCGCCGGCCCATTCTTAGTAGGTTGTTTCTTGACCAGGTTCGGTATGCCCGCGTGCAAATCGACCCATTGCCGCGCCGTGTCCGCGAATGCGGCTGACGGCCGCGCCGAATAGCCCCCTTGTTCCAGCACCCCCCGCAGACGTTCTGCGAGTACGTCCGGTCCCGGCTCGAAACAAACCTTCTCCAAATCCGCAGGATCGATAATTTCTGGAATTCCGCCCACCTTGCTGGCTAGCAACGGTACCCCCGCGCCGACGCATTCCAGCACCGTGTTAGGATAGTTGTCCGCGAGCGACGATATCACTGCCAGCCGTCCTGCACCCCGTAGGTACTCGATGGCCGCGCCCTGATACTTGCTCGACTGGATCCGCCACGGTACCTTCCATGCCTTCGACCGGTCGCTGATGTAACCTATGCTCGAACGGCCGTAAAGCTGGGTTTCCTTCCCCAGGAAGGTCACCTCGAACTTATAATTGGCGCGGTCCCCGCTGAGCTGATCCACCGCGTCGCAAAAGAGCTTCAGCCCCTTTCTGATCTCCAATCGGCCGAAAAATACGATCTCATGAATATCGTTTCTGCGTGGATGCGGCGCGGGTACTTCGGACAGTAGTCCTTGCGGCAGAACATAAGGTGCTACATAGGTCCGCGCGGGAAGCTCCCAGCCATTCTCTTGCATCCAGCGCAGTAGGTACTGACTCGGGCTCGTGACTATATCTGCGGCCGCGATGCTCTCGCGCTCCATGTAGTCGATCTCAAGCTCGCCTAGATTGCGGATGTAGTCCTGGCTCCCTTCCTTTACCCAGAACGTCGGTCCGTGCGCACTCACCACAAAGGTGATGTCCTTGAATGCGAGACCCTGCCGCTTCGCCAGCAAGCTGTAAAATCCCAGTCCCTGACATTCCGGAAAGTGGATGATATCGAAGTCGCCCTGATGCGCTTTCAGCCATGCGTATGTGTGATACGACACGCTCGACGCCCACGCCGCATGGATTCTCGGCTCGTGCGCCATCGGCAGCGGTATCAGCTTCATGCCTTTCTCTTTGCGGTAATACTCAACCCAATCAATCATGTTTCCGTCGGTCGGATGGCATCCCAGCAGAAAGAGGATGGTCACATCGTAGCCGGCCCTCTTCAGCGCATCGGCCAAGCTCGTGTACGCGGTGCCGATGCCCGCGTTTCGGGATGGCCCCTCGATTTCCCACGTCGCGATGCATACGCGTGGCAGCCGGGAACCGTGGGGAACGTCAATCTCGGGCAATGACGGAAACGTAACGGTCACTTGATTTTCCTCTCCCTTGCTACTTGGCGATGCTCCAATGCTTGGCTGACCTGCAGCTTCTTTTGCGAGTTGCAGCAAGATACGAGTTCTCCACAAGTGTTTCAAGGGATTTTCTTGCCCACTGCGCTTTTGCCTGCCAACTCTCCGCAAGCCCAACGCCCACCTAATCCGATCGACCTACATCTGACACCACGCCCCCGCGAAACTCCCCGGATTCTGATCCCTTCCCGCTACGTTGGCTGACGCCTGACCTTGGCCTCCTGCTCGCCGCGTTGACTTTGAACGTGTCGCGACCCGCTCCAAACCCGAGGTCCTCCTCGTCCCGCCTCCGCCTCACGCATAGATCAATTAACGCATTGTCCCTCATGCGCTCCTCGCGTATTGTGTCGCGATGCTCGTTACCGTCGAGCGCTTGACCAAGACCTACGGCAACTTCAAGGCCCTGAACGACGTGTCCTTCGTCGTCAAAGCCGGAGAGATTGCTGGCCTCGTCGGCCCCAATGGTGCCGGCAAGACCACCATCATTCACATCATGCTCGGCTTAATCTCCGCCAACGCCGGGACCGTGCGCCTCTTCGGCAGCAGTCTCCATACCGATCGTGAACAGCTCCTTCAGCGATTGAATTTCACGACCCCCTACATGGCCTTCCCGGTGCGCTTGACTGTCAACGAGAACTTGAAGGTTTTTGCCCGCATCTATAATGTCCGCGACCCGGCCGCGAAAATCGATGACCTCTTAGCTCGCTTCGGCATCGCGCATCTCAAGCACAAGCCGATCGCGCGGCTGTCCTCCGGCGAAACCACCAGGGTCGGCTTATGCAAGGCCTTTCTCAATGACCCCGAATTGCTGCTGCTCGATGAGCCGACCGCCTATCTCGACCTCCAGGCGGCCCTGCAGGTGAGAGATATTCTGCTCGATCTCCAGCGCACCCGGCGGACCACCATCCTCTATACCTCGCACAACATGCTCGAGGTCCAGCGCATGTGTAACCGCGTCATCTTTCTCAGTCACGGCAGCGTTATCGCCTCCGGTACCCCTATCGAAGTAACCCGAAAAGTATTAAACGAAGATCGCCGCGCCCCCGCTCTCGACGAGGTCTTCCTCCGCATCGCCGGCCGTCACACCAATGAAGCCGTATCGAATTAAGGCGGTCATTCTGCGCCACTACTACGAGGTGCGCCACAACGCCAATCACATCACTTATATGGTGTACTGGCCCGTCGTGAATATCGTCGTCTGGGGGTTTTTCACGCTCTACCTTCGCCACGGCGATCGCTTGCGGCCCGGTGTCCTCAGTTGCCTCCTTGGGGCCGTCATCCTATGGGGGCTCTTCAATGCCTTCCAACGTGACATGGCCGTCGGCTTCCTCGAAGAACTGTGGTCGCGAAACCTGGTTAGCCTCTTCGCTTCGCCGCTATCCGTCTCCGAGTACGTTACCGGCTTGATTATCGTTACCCTCGCCAAGGCCATGGTCGGTCTCGCCGTCGAATCACTTATCGCCTGGCTCTTCTATCACTACGACATCTTTCCGATGCTCCCAAGGTTGCTCCCCTTCATTCTCAACCTTGCCCTCTTCGCCCTTACTATCGGCATCGCAGTCACCGGCCTGATCTTCCGCTACACCACCAAGTTCCAGGCGATGGCGTGGAGCTTCGCCGGCATCCTCATGCCCTTGTCCTGCGTCTTCTACCCGCTTAGCTCCTTGCCCCACTTCCTGCGCGCCCCCGCCGCGCTTCTTCCCACTACTCATTCCTTCGAAGGTATGCGCGAGGTCATCGATAGCGGCGGGTTTTCCGGCGCTCGCTTCGAATGGGGCCTCGGCTTGAATGCGATCTATTTCATCTTCGCCATCGTCTTCTTCCGCTGGATGTTCGAGGCCGCGAAATCGCGCGGGCTCCTGGTCAAAATGGAGTAGCGCGCCCGCCCCATCTTACCGCCATGTCGCCGGCCTCCGGGCCAATTCCCTTATTTCGGCAAATCCCTTATTTGATCGATATCCGCGATCTTCTTCCGCCTGTCCTCGATCGCCGCCTTTTCCCCAGCTTGCTGATGAAAATCGATTCGCCCCTGTAGTAACATGGCCCCGTGAACTCCTCGCCCCAGATCTCTCCGGCCCTAAATACCCCGCTCATCCTTTTGTTGATCTTCGCTTGCGCCGGATGCGATCCCATCGTTACCATCGCCGGTGCCAGCTTCCCCGGCTGGCTCCTATGCATGCTCCTCGGTGCCGCTCTCACCGCCGTGACCCGCCCGCTCCTTATAGTAACTCGCCTCGAGTCTTACCTCGGCCCCCTTACCATCTTCTATCCAGCCCTGATCGCGATGTTCGCGATGCTCGCCTGGATTCTGCTCTTCAATCGGATTTAAGTTGCGATGGCCGAAGATCGGATCCAGTCCCGCGCCGATCTTGCTGTGCGCATTGCCGGCGCGATTTTTGCCGCCGTGGTCTATGCGCTGACTATCGTGCTCGCGGTCTATGTCACCCGGATCTATCTTCTCTTTCCCCAGACCGACGATGCCTACGTGCGCGCCGACACCGTCGGGCTCGCGCCTCACGTCAGCGGCCCCATTATTGAGCTTCCGATTCGCGACAACCAGCGCGTTAAACGCGGCGACCTGCTCTTTGTCGTCGACCCGCGGCCTTACCAGGCCGATCTCGCCGCGGCCGAAGCCAACGTCGTTCTCACTGACCTGCAAATCAGCGCCCTCGATAATTCCATTGCCGGCGCCAAGGCCCGCCAGCTTCAGCTCGAAGCCGATCGCGCCTATGACCAGCAATACCTCGATCGCCTCACCCCCCTGCTGTCGGAAAATTTCGTCACCGCCAACGATGTCTCCAGTGCCAGGAGTAAGCTCGCCGGCGCCCGCGCCGCGGTCGCTAACGCGCGCAGCGAAGTGGCGCGCGCTACCAATGAACTCGGCGAATACCGCGATATCAACGCCCGTCGCAAGGCCGCCCAGGCCGCCGCCTACAGGGCCCGGCTCAACGTCGAGTACTGCTACCTCCACGCGCCCTTCGATGGCTACGTCACCAATCTCAATATCGCCGTCGGCCAGTACGCCAACGAAGGCAAGCAGGTCCTCAGCCTCGTCGATGATCGCAACTGGTACGTCATCGCCAATTTTCGCGAAACCTTTCTTGCCCGCATTCGCCCCGGAATGCTCGCCGAGGTCTTTCTCCTCGGCTATCCCAATGTCCGCTTTCGCGCCCGCGTCGAGGGCGTCGGTTGGGCCCTCTTTCAGGACAATGGAGCTACTGTCGAAGGCCTCCCCCGCGTCGATCCCACGCTCAACTGGGTCCGCCTCGCCCAGCGCTTTCCGGTGCGCATCACGCTCTTGGATCATGATCCGCGCTACCCTTTTCGCATGGGTGAGACCGCCGTCGTCACTATCAAGGGCTGGCCGCAGGCGCCGCCGCAGCCGGTATCGCACCGGTAGCGAAGGTTACCGCCGCTGCCGAGATCAGTAAGTCCGCCTTGCTCTGGATGATCGTATAGCGCGCTGTCGCCAGCTCGCGTTCCGCCGAGAGTAAGTCGATGATCGTCGCGAGCCCGTGCCCATACGACTTCACGTTGGAATCGTACGACGACTGCGACGCCGTCAGCAGCGCTTCCGCATAGTCGTACTTGCGCCGCGCCGTTCGATAACTGAAGTACGCCCGCCACACATTGGCCGCCACATCAATCTCCGCACTTTCCAGCTCCGCCCGCGACGCGTCTCTTTCCGCCTCTGACTGCCGCAATGAATTGATCCGCGAAAATCCCGTGAAGATGTCCCACTTCAGCGTTACCCCCGCGCCATACTCGGGCGCCATCGCGGTGAAGGTCGTCGTCGGTGGATTCGAGAGGTGATAGTTAAACGCCTCCTCGCCATAGAATCCGCTAAGCCCGATCGTCGGATAGAACGCCGCTCGTGCCAGCGCTTCGTCGGCCTGCCGCGCCCGCACCGCCGCGACCTTCGCCGCCAGGTCCGGCCGCTCCCGCACCGCTTCGTCGATCAGCCGATCGACGTCCTCGCCCAGCGCCTGCGGCAGCGGCTGATCCCCCAGCGGTTCGACTTCCGGCGCCTGGTCGGCGCGCACCCCCATCGCGACCGCCAGGTCCGCCTGCGCGAGGCTCACTCCTAGCCGCGCGTTTTCCAGATCGAACTCCGCCTGCGCCTCCCGCTGCCGCGCCAGCAGGACGTCGGGTTGCGTCGCCAGGCCGTGGCGCTGCCGCTGCTCCGCATTCACCCGATCCGTTTCTGCCAGCCGCGCCGCCGCTTCCGCCGCCGTCACGTTCGCCCGCGCCGCATCGATCTCGTAAAACCCCCGCTCAACCCCGAAGACCACCTCCTGCACCTGCCGGTTGAACAGCAGATTCGCCGCCACCAGCCCGTTCAGCGCGCTCGCCGCCTGCGCATCGCGCCGCCCGAAATCGATCAGGTCGTATTGCATCGATAACAGGCTGCGGCTCTGCCAGGTCTTCAGCGTTCCCCAGTGCTTCGGCACCAGGTCCACCAGCCGCTGATACCCGTTCTCGCTCTCGACGCCCACCGTCGGATAGTACGGCGCGCGCGCCTTCGCCGCCGCCGCCGCTGCCGCCTGCGCCGCGTCCCACGCCCGCCGCGTCCCCGGATTCCTCGCCAGCGCGAAGTCGATCAATTCGTCCAGCCCCAGCCGCCGCCCACGCTCCAGCGCCGGCAGGTCCGACAGTGCCGCCTCCGCCGTCGCCGATCCCACTACCTCCCCCGATCCCCGCGCCGGAACCCACTCGCGTCCGACCGCCGGCGGCGCCCATGCCCGCGGATTCAACTCCAGCTCCGCCGCCGGATGACTGCATCCAGCCATCGCAATCAGCGCCCCGATACTCGCCCGCATCATCCAACCCACCGCCGCTCCCGCCGCTGGCCTCTGGCTCCCAGTCCGATAACAATGCATAACGATTCCACCAATCGAGCGACTATTGAAGTTCCACCGTCGATCCATCCCTAAGCTCTGCAAAATCGCGCTCGCGGTCCAGCCCCGCGCGCGCCGTCCCTGACCCATGGCCTCCGCGCACCGCATCTTCTCCGCCGCCCCCGCCCGCCGCGCCACCGCCCGCTCCATTCGCACTACCCTCCGCTCCTGGGCCGCGGAACTCGCTCCCGTCCCCGGCCGCTGGCGCCGCGCCGCACGCCTCGCCTTCGTCACCGCCATCGGCGCCGGCCTCATGGCTGCGATGCAGCTCGCGAACCCCCTCGGCCTCACCCTCCTCGTCAGCCTCGCCGCTCCCGAATTTGCCTTCACCCTCGCCACCGGCGTCGCCTTCCTGCTCGCCGCCGCCGCCTTCCAGATGTTGATGCTCGCCACCGTCGGCGCCACCGCCGATAACCCCGTCATCCACCTCGTCGCCTTCATCGCCTTCACCGGCGTCAGCACCTATCTGATCTACGGTGTCCCGCGACTCGGCCGCCTCTGGCTATGGATTCAGATTCCGGCGGTGACCGCCTTCTATCTCATCCTGTTCGACCGCCGCACCCTCGCCTCCGACAGCGCCCAGATGTTCGCCGCGACCGCCATCGCCCTTCTATGGCTCTTCAATAACCTCATCTGGCCCGCGCCCGCCCCCGCCATCCTCGCGAGTTCCCTGCAACACACCCTCGCCCGCTCGCGCCGCCGGCTCACCCGGCTGATTGCGATCGCCCTCGCCGACCTCCCGCCCGCCGCCGATCGCGCCGTTGCCTCCAGGCTCGCCTATCATCTCACCCTGCTGCGGCCCGTCACCCGTCACGCCCACGGCGTCCGCGCTCCCGCCGCGATACTCGCGGCCGTGATGATCGCCGAGCGCATTCACAATGAACTCGACCGCATGTCCGCGGCCGCCCTGGTGCAGACCGCCGCCGCCTCCGGCGACGCCGAAAAGATCGCGCTACGCGAGGCGGCCGCCGCCCTCGCCGCCGCCTTCGACGAATTTATTGACGCCCTCAAGCTGCCGCCGGACGCGCCCCGCAGCCACGATGCCGCGGCGCTCCCACGCTTCCGCCAATGCCTCTCGCACCTGCCAACTCCCGACCCTCTCGCCCGCCACCTCGACGCGATCGCCAATCTCCTCTCCGTCAACCCCGCCGAACTTCCTCTTCAGGCGGCCGGCGTTCCCATACCGCCCCTCCCGCGCCGCCCTTTGCTCCCCCTCAATAAATTCCTCGTCCGCTTTTCCGCCCGCCACACCGTCGCGATGTCCATCGCTTTCGTCGCTGGCCTCTATGATCACAGCGCCGCCCTCCAAGCCGCCCTCTGGCTCCTCATGATCGGCGGTCCTCCCAGCCACGGCGCCACCGCCTGGAAGTTCACCATGCGCGCCGTCGGAGCTTCCGGCGCTCTCATCTTCGCCGTGCTCGCCGTCATCCTGGTCTCGCCCAACTTCACCTCCCTCCCTCCCTATATGGCCGCCATCTTCCTCGGCGTGACGTTGATTACCTACCTCGGCGAAGGCGGCGGCCCACTCTCCTTCCTCGGCATCGGCGCCACCGCTTTCGTCATCGCCTTCAGCGGCCCCGGTCCGCGGCCCGACATTGTCGGCTCCCTCTGGACCATCTGGGGCATCAGCCTCGGCTTGATTATTCGCGCGGTTATTTCCGTGATCTCCATCGAGCGGCCCAATCGCACCCTCGCCGAGGAAATCGAGCGGCCCCTCGCGGCCCTCGTCCGCCTCGTCCCCGACCCACCGCGCGACGTCGCCCCGTCCGACGAATCTGCCGTGACGCCTGCTGCAGTCGCCGCCCACCAGATGGCCGTTATCGCCGGCCTCGAGGAGATGCTCGACGTCGCCGCCGACGCCCAGTTGCAGGGACCCTCCGCCCGCATCGACGCGCGCAACCTTATCGACGCCCTCGATTCCATCCGCCGCCTCGCCTTCGCTCTCGGCAACCTCGCCCTCGGCTTTCCCGAACTCACCCCCCAACGCCCCCCCGCCCGCCCGTCCGGCGGCCCCTCTGGCCCCGCCGACCCCTTCGATCGCGCCCTCCGCGCCCGGCTCGATTCATGGCTGACGACCCTCCGCGCGCAACTCGAGCCTGGCCAGTTGACCCCCGCCCCTCTGCGCACGATGGTCTCGCGCACCGCCACCCCGACCCTTCCAGCCGCCGACTCACCCGCGCGCCAGCACGTCGCGCTCCTCCTCCAGACCCTCGATCGTCAGCTCACCTCCATCTCCCTGCTCTGAAAACAAAACAGCGCGCCAAGGGCCTCTGCGACCCTCCGCGCGCTGTCGTTGTAACGACCCTTCTTCGATCCCTGCCGTCTAGAACTCCGGCGCTACTTAGTTCAGCGTCGTCGCCAACTGCGCCGCCACCCCCGCCACTCGACCCAACTTCCGCGCACGAGCCTTCGCGCCGCATGCCCCCAATCAAGCCGTCCGCGCAAGCCCCATCCCTGATGCCCAAAATAAAGGAGCGCGCGGCTCGCGCCGCGCGCTCCCTCCCTTTCCCAGTCCGATCGGCTCGCGCCGCTCGCCGGGGTTTGCCCTCAAACTACCCTCTTATTGCTGCCGATTGGTCGTCCCGCCGCCGGGCAGAATCTTGCACGCGATATACTCTCCCATGCACTTCGACAGATCGAGCTGCAGCCCCACTACGCACGCCGCCACCGAAGAGTTTGAGCTCGGTGCCGGCGCCAGCGCATACGGCTCAGCCGTCACCGGACAATCATTGCCGTTCACATTGCACACGCAGTTGTAATAGTTGTTCGTCGCGTTGTCCGCGCAGATCTCTAGCTTTGCGTCGCAGGTAATTGGTCTCGAAAGCGCATGCGCCATCCGCGGCGCGAACGCCACCGAGCTCACGACGAAGCCTCCGATCGCCAACAATCCAGCCATTACTCGCCGATTCATATGCTCTCCTCCCTTTTCTCTTCTATCCGGCCTGATGCTCGGATCTGGTTAGCGCGGTTTATTCCCCCCGCGCCCGTTGCCATCTTCGGCTAATATTTTCTTGGTGCCGATGCCCCGGGGATGATCTTGCAGGCGATGTACTGTCCCAGGCACTTCGACAGGTCGAGCTGCAGTCCCGCCACGCACGCCGCCACGGAACTCCCCGCGGTCGGTGCCGGCGCTACTTGATCCAGGGCCATCGCGCAGCTCGACGCGTATGGATCCACGTTGCACACGCAGTTGTCGTAGGTGTTGATTCCGTTGTCGGTGCACCGCTCAAGCTGCCCGTCGCAACTTTGGACCAGCATCTGGGCCGCAAACGCCCGCGGCCCGAAAGCCACCGCGCCCAGGCTGAAGCACACCATCGCCAACATTCCAGCCAGCACTCGTCGGTTCATAATCTCTCCTCCCTTTCTCATCGATCCGGCCCGCGGCTCGGATTCGGTTAAATCGTGGTTCGCTCCCGGTCCCTGAGGCCTTCCCCAGTTCGCTCCCCGCGAATGTGAACATTAGGTGATTCGCTCCACACGCTCGCCGCCTCCTCACGCTCGCCGCCTTCCCTGTCTCGCTCCCCTGCGCATGTGACCATCCGCAGTTCGCTCCACACGCTCGGCGCCTTCCCTGTCTCGCTCCCCTGCGCACGTGACCATCCGCAGTTCGCTCCACGGCTTGGCGCCTCCTCACGCTCCGCTCGGCGTGTGACCATCTATCTCGCTGTCATTGGTCTCTGCGGGATGATCTCGCATGCGAGATACGCTCCCAGGCACTTCGACAGGTCGAGCTGCAGCCCCGCCACGCACGCCGCCACCGAACTCCCCGCTGCCGGCGCCAATCCTTCAACCGAGGGCGCCGCATACTTCTGCAAGCAGCCGGGTGCGTTCGCATCCGCGTTGCACACGCAGTCGTCGTAGGTGCCGATCCCGTTGTCGGTGCACCGCTCCAGCTGGAAGCTGCAATTGCCCGCCGCTAGCGCCGCCGCCGCCGCCATCCGCGGCATCGCCAAGCCTGCGCCCAGTACCACGAACCAAGCCAACGGCAGTCCCCTGAACACTCTTCGATACATAAAGACCTCCCTTTAATCGGTTAATCCGCTACAGCACGCGCTGATACCACTCAGAGCAACTAAAAACGTGTAGATACCTCCAATGCCGCTAGAAATAGTCTGAAACCGGGTAATTAGTCAATCTTAATACCTCTCAACTGGTATTAAATTTCTCCAAAACCTGATACAATCTAAAAGCTATACAAGATGGTTTTAGACCGTCTTGAATTAAATCAGGTATTATTTTGGACTTCTTTCCTTCTTTCAGTGCCTCTCACAATAATTTTGCTAGCGTCGCCGTCGCGTTGCACACACATCTTTCGACCACCAGCGCAAGGATGAAGACTTTCTCCCCTCAAAAGTGCGAGGATAGGTTTAGAAGATTTTCTTTTCGTTTTTTCTTCGCCGTCGAGTTCGACGAGAGGAAACTGTCATGCGCGAAGTCGTAATAGTCGATGGAATCAGGACGCCGATTGGCCGCGCCGGCCGCGATCAGGCCTATTACAGGGACGTGCGTGGCGACGACCTCGGCGTCGCCTGCGTCAAGCGTCTGCTTGCGCGTAATCCGGCGCTGAATCCGGCCGAAATCGAGGATGTCGTGTGGGGCTGCGCCAATCAGTCGGGAGAGCAGAGCCTCAATCTCGGGCGCATGATCGCGCTGCTGGCCGGACTGCCGGTGGAAGTCGCAGGTACCACCATCGATCGCCAGTGCGGATCGAGCTTGCAGGCGCTGAACTTTGGCGCGCAGGCGATCATGTGCGGCGCCGGCGAAGTGATGATTGCGGGCGGTGTCGAGAACATGTCGCACGTGCCGATGGGTACAGGCGTCAACCCCAATCCGAAGCTGCTGGAGATGTATCCCCCTGAGATGTACGTGATGGGCATGACCGCCGAACGTCTCGCCGAGATGTACAAGGTCACGCGCGCACAGTCCGACGCGTTCGCGCTGCGATCCAATCAGCGGGCGGTGGCCGCGCGCGACCTCTTCCAACAGGAGATCGTGCCGATCCAATTGCCGGGCGGCGCGACGGTGGACGTTGACCAGGGGCCGCGCGCCGAAACCACGATCGAGAAACTGGCGGCGCTAAAGCCTTCCTTTATTCCGAATGGTCAAGTGACCGCCGGCAATTCGTCACAGATCAGCGATGGCGCCGCGGCGGTGTTGCTGATGAGCGCCGAACGCGCCAAGGCGCTCGGCCTAAAAGCGAAAGTCCGTATTCGCGCGACGGCCGTGGCCGGTGTTCGGCCCGAAATCATGGGATGGGGTCCCGTGCCGGCGTCGCATAAGGCGCTCACGCGGGCAGGCCTGAAACCTTCGGATATCGGGCTCTGGGAAATCAACGAGGCCTTCGCGGCTCAAGTCCTCGCGTGTAATACCGACCTCGGAATCAACGAGGAAAAGCTCAACGTCAATGGCGGCGCCGTCGCCATCGGACATCCGCTGGGATGCTCGGGGGCACGGTTGACGGTAACGCTGGTGCACGAGATGGTGCGGCGGGGAACGGCCCTGGGCGTCGCCACCATGTGCATCGGAATTGGCCAGGGGATTACGACCGTATTCGAGCAAGTCTGACTCGTTATCCGATCGTCTGCTTTCTTCGAGAGGAGCGCAGCGAAACCCGCGCCAGGTGGGAGCGACGGGAGCCGGTCATTCGCCTTAACACCCCTCGTTTGCCTTATGATGCCGGATGGATGAGCGTTCGCATCGGCAGGGAGAGAATTCCGCGAGGGGTGCGGAACAGTGGAATTAGTTGGTCGAGAATAGCTAGAATAGCCGGACGATGGAACCGACTGAGTTACAACAGATAATCGAACGCGGTCTGCCCGGCGCCCATGTCGAGGTGCAGGACACGACCGGTGGTGGTGATCATTTTGAGGCGTTGGTGGTAAGCGACAAGTTCGAAGGCAAGGGGCTGGTCGAACGCCATCAGGTGGTTTATGCGGCTTTGGGCGACGCGATGCGCGCGCGCGTGCATGCATTGCAGCTTAAGACTTTGACGCCGGCGCAGTATCAGAATCGGAGGTAGAGAGTCACGATGGCAAGCGCACTAGAAAAGATTCAATCGGCAGTGGCCAACAACAAAATCATGATCTTCATGAAGGGCAACCGCAATTTCCCGCAGTGCGGATTTTCGGCGGCGACGGTCCAGATCTTCGAAGAACTCGGGGCCCCCTATGAGACGATGGACGTCCTGTCCGACCCCGAGATACGCGACCAGGTGAAGGCCTTCAGCAACTGGCCGACGATTCCGCAGGTCTATATCGATGGCAAATTCGTCGGCGGCTGCGATATCGTTCGCGAGCTTCACGAAACCGGCGAGCTGGAAACACTGGTCAGGGGCGCAAGCGGTCAGACGGCCGCCCAGTGATTCGGCTTAGCTGAAATCTCTGCCCGTCATGGGGCGCGACGGAGCCTTGCGCAGGCTTCGCCGCGCCTTTGGCTTTCTGAAGACCGAGATCGCGCTCGTTCTGCTGGAGAATTTTCGGGCTGCGTCGCGACTCTTATTTGCCGCCGTCGGCGCTCCACGCGCCCGTACCGAAGCTCACGATCAGCAGCAGCCCGCCCATGATCGAAATGTTCTTCATGAAATTGATCTGCTGCATCATCGCGCCCATCTTATCGCCGCTCGCAAGTGCCTCGCGGTACGGCAGAAAGTGGCCAAGGATCGTTACCGGGATAAACCACAGGAACATCAGTAACGCGGCGATCCGCGCCTTGAATCCGACGACCAGGAGGAGACCCAGGCCGAGCTCGACGGCGATGCTCAGCAACAGAGCGGGAAAAACGAGTCCCGGCGGGACGCCCATGTGAGCGATGTAGCCGCTCGCGCCGCTCATGTTGGTGACCTTGCTGAAGCCTGACAAAACGAAGATCAGCGCAAGCAGAAACCGGCCTACCAAAGCTGTCAGATTACGCGATTCCTCCATTTGCACCTCCGCCGAAGTGACTCCCCCGCACAACCGGAGCCGGGCCCTGTCGAGTAATCGAAGATGCGGGCCGTCACCGTCGTACCGAGACCCGCAGAATGATTCGCACGTCACCATATTCCAGCGAGCAATTGCAAGATCAAATTTTTGGGCTGACGGCACGGACGCCCGCGATTAGTTCGAGCGTTGACCCGACCCGCCGTTCCCGAAAGGAGACAGGGCCGTTGAAGTCGCAACATGAGAGAGGAATCCAGGCTTGCAATTGAGGCAAGAGGATTCCTAAAGAGGGAGGGCGGGAAACGGGCATCAACTGGAGGCAAACGCTGGTCGCGGCAGGCAATTCCAAGCGCGCGCACACGCGGCGATGGCGGTGCGTCTCGAGGGGCGCCGGCTTCAAGGCGCTCGGGGCGGTGGTTAAGGAAAGCTATTGCTCGACGGGCGCAGGATTGCCGTGTTGAACGGCCGCAGCAAGAGCACTATCGTGGCGTCAATTCGAGACTGGCAGGTAATCGACGATGGCATTGTGGAAACCCGACCCGACTTTCTATCCGTCGCCGCGCATGGCGGCGGAAGGCCCGCGCGAGAAGCTCGCTTACGTCGGGGTGTTCAATCCCGACCCGAGCAACGGTAAGCACGATTCGATGTGCGTGGTCGATACCGATCCGAAGTCTTCCAGCTACAGCCAGGTCGTGGGCCGGCTGGAGATGCCGGGGGTCGGCGACGAGATCCATCATTTCGGGTGGAACGCATGCAGCGCGGCACTGTGCCCGTACGCACCGCATCCGCACGTCGAGCGGCGCTATCTGTTGGCGCCGGGGCTGCGGTCGTCGCGCCTGCATATCATCGATACGAAGCCCGATCCGCGCAGTCCAAAGCTGGTGAAAGTAATTGAGGCCGAGGAAATCGCGGCGCGTGCGGGCTATAGCCGGCCGCATACGATTCACTGTGGACCCGACGCGATCTACGTGAGCGCGCTGGGCAACGCGGAAGGCGGCGGCCCCGGCGGTATCTTCCTGCTCGATCATGAGAGCTTCGACGTGCTCGGCCGTTGGGAGGTCGATCGCGGCCCGCAATTCCTCGGTTACGACTTCTGGTGGCATCTGGGCTACGACGTCGCGATCACTAGCGAATGGGGCACGCCCAACATGATCGAGAAGGGCCCGGACCTCGACCTGCTGACGGGCGGTAAGTACGGACATAGTTTGCATCTGTGGGACCTGCGGCGGCGGCGTCATCTGAAGCAGTTCGACCTGGGGGCGGAGCATCAGTTGGTGTTGGAGTTGCGGCCCGCGCACGATCCGACGCGGCCCTATGGCTTCGTCTGCGTTGTGATATCGACCAAGGATTTGTCGGCGTCAATCTGGATGTGGCATCTGGCGAAAGGGGAGTGGACGGTCAAGAAGGTTATCGACATTCCGGCGGAGCCGGCCGACGCGGCGCTGTTGCCGCCGGCGTTGAAGGCGTTCAAGGCAGTGCCGCCGCTGGTCACAGAAATCGCGCTCAGCACCGACGATAAGTATCTGTACGCGGCATGCTTCGGGACCGGCGAACTGCGCCAGTACGACGTTAGCGATCCGCATAGCCCCAAGTTCACCGGGGCGGTGCGCTTCGGCGGTATCGCTACGCATGCGCCTCATCCGCAGGCGGGTTCGCTCAACGGCGGGACGCAGATGCTGGAGATCAGCCGCGACGGCCGGCGCATCTATGTGACCAATTCGCTGTACGGCGCCTGGGACAAGGCGTTCTATCCCGAGGGTATCCGCGGATGGATCGCGCTGGTCAACGTCGCCGCGAGCGGGGCGATGACGATCGACCCTGACTTTTTCATCCCGTTCACCGGCGAACGGCCGCATCAGCTGCGGCTCGAGGGTGGCGACTCCTCCTCGGATTCGTACTGCTATCCGTGACCGGCGCGTGGCCGTGGATCGCGGTGGCGTTGCTGGGCGCCTACCACGGCCTTGACCCTTCAATGGGGTGGCTGTTTGCGGTGGCGCTTGGACTGCAGGAGCGCCGCCGCGGCAAAGTCTTCGAAGCGCTGCTGCCGATCGCGTTTGGCCATCTGGTGGCGATCGGACTCGCCGTAGCATTGATCGGATTCGCGATGGCGAGCGGCGCGCTGATTCTGCGACCGATCGGCGCGGTCGCGCTGATCGGATTCGGGCTGTTCCGCTTATGGCGTCCACAGGCGCATCCGCGATGGGTTGCGATGCGCGTCAATGCACGCGACCTGGCGGTCTGGTCCTTCCTGATGGCATCCGCGCATGGCGCTGGTCTGATGCTCTTTCCGATCCTGATGGATATGCCGGCGAGCGGGGCGGGGATGCCGGCGATGCATCACCACATGCCGATGGTTCCAGCGCACGGCCATCTTGGAGTCGCACAGGCGATCGCGGTTGTGATCGTGCATACGGGTGCGATGCTGATCGTGATGGGCACGATTGCGATCGCCGTCTATCAATGGATCGGTTTGCAGATTCTACGCAGTGCGTGGATCAATCTTGATACGATCTGGGCGATTGCGCTGATCGCCGCGGGTCTATTGTCATTGATCATTTAGTGATTGAAGCAGGCCGCGCATGAAGCGAAACCGGAATAGAGGTCCATTGCGAATCTCTTTTCGGCGCGCTCCCGGCTGCCAAATGACCGTTGGCCGGGCGTGATAACAACGACGGCGGGATCAGACAAGTGAAGTGGGACGCGCGATTACTGATCGTCGAAGATGAAGCCGAATTGCGCAAGAGCCTCAGCATAGGATTGATGGAGGCGGGCTTCGCTGCGACGTGCGCCGGCAGCGCGGAGAGCGCCGGGAAGACGGTGGCGGCGGAAGATTTCGACGCGATCGTGCTCGATTTGCGCTTACCCGGAAAAAGCGGCCTCGATTTTCTGCGCGAATTGCGCGCGGGCGGGAACGCGACGCCGGTGCTGATATTGACGGCGCGCGGATCGCTCGACGATCGGGTTATTGGACTGGAGAGCGGCGCTGACGATTATCTGGTCAAGCCGTTTGCGCTGGCGGAATTGATTGCGCGTTTGCGAGCGCTGATCCGGCGCCGTTCAAGCGCGCTGCAATCGACGCTGCGCGTTGCTGATTTGGAATTCGACGCGGTGCGGCGGCGGGCGTCGCGGGGCGGCCGCGAGCTTAGTCTGTCGCCCAAGGAGACCATTCTGCTCGAGCTGCTGATGCGCAACGCCGCGCAGCCGGTGACGCGCGAGATGATCGCCGAGGTTGTCTGGGGATCGGGTTACAACGACTTTACCAACCTGATCGAAGTATTCGTGAACAGGCTGCGGCAAAAGCTCAGTGACGGCACCGGTGACTCGCTAATCATGACCGTGCGCGGGGTCGGTTATCTGATGCGCGGACACTGATTCGGCTGCATCCAAAACGCGCGAAACTCAAGGTAGCCAGGCATGACGATTCGTCTGAGGCTGACGATCTATTGGGCAGCGATCATCGCCACGATTCTGCTGGCCGCCGGCGTGAGCGCGTTCCTGTTATTCGAGCGTCAACAATGGGGCGCACTCGACAGCGCTTTGATGGAGGAGGCTGATACCGCGGCGGAGAGCTTGAGCCGGCTCGGTCCAGGGCCGGCGGTAAATGCGATCGTGCAGCGCCTCAGTGAGGAGCGCGATCTCGGCCCGCGGCGGCGTGTGCGCATCATTGGCGGCGACCGCGTGGTCGCTGATTTCGGCGATCGCACTTCGGCACTGCCGGAGATTCGCAGGGGCGAGCCGATCAAGGAAATGCTTGATGGAAGTGGCGGAATTTTTCGCTTCGCCATCTTCCCTTTTCAGCTCGACGGCAGTCCCGCGACGCTCGAAGACGGCGTCGATGCGACCGCGATCCGCGAATCGATCGCACGGCTGCGCGAGAGCCTGCTGCTGCTTCTGCCGCTGGTTTTGTTCGGCGCGGTCGGGGGAGGGTATCTAATCTCAGGACGCGCGCTGGTGCCGATTACCGCGACAGCGAACGAGCTCGCCGGTCTGGAGCCGCGCGACTTAAGCAGGCGGCTCGATCCTGGCGACGCCAACGACGAAGTCGCGCGGCTGACGCGTGCGATCAATGCGCTGCTCGATCGGGTGGAGCGCGCCGCGAACGCCGAGCGCCGCTTTGCTGCCGATGCCGCGCATGAGCTGCGCACGCCGCTGGCGGTGCTGCGAACCGGACTCGAAGTGGCGCTCAGCCGCGAACGTTCGCCGCACGAGTACGCCGACGCTCTTGGCGCGGCGTTCAAGGAGGTAGTGGAACTGTGCGCGATGGCTGAACAATTGCTGACACTTGCGCGGCTCGCTGAGGAGACCTCGTGGTCACGGGAGCGCGTCGATCTTGCGGCGCTGGCGCGCGAGGTCGCCGGCGCGGTGGAACCTTTGCTGCAGACCAAGCCCTTGTTGCTGGTGTTGCGCGCCGCGGGAATTGTCGAAGTTGACGGCAATCCGATCTATCTGAAGCGGCTCGTGATCAACCTGATCGACAACGCGATCAAGTTTGCTCCCGCCCACGGCCGCATCGAGATTGGAGTGACGATTTGTTCTGGACAGGCGCTGGTGCGGGTCGCCGACAACGGGTCAGGCATTCCGGCCAGCGATCTGCCGTTCATCTTCGATCGCTTCTATCGCGGCAAAGCGCGTCCCGAATCAGGCAACGGGCTGGGGTTGAGTCTTTGCCGCGAGATTGTGCGGCTGCATCGAGGCGAAATCACGGCGGCGAACCGCGCGGGTGAGGGCTGCGAATTTCTGGTCACGCTGCCGCTCGCGCCCCGAGCTTGCGCAGCGCAATCCTGAACGTTTGTTAATTAGGCTGCGCCGGATGCCGTTGGTACGATCGCGCCTATGCCTCGACCGCATCGACGAATCGTGATGGTAGCCGTGCTAATTGTGACGACACTTGCGGCGCGGGCGGCGCGATGCAGCGAGATCCTCACACTGGATCAGGCGATTGGACGCGCGCTTGAAATCGCACCGACGCTCGCAAACGCAGCAGCCAGCAGCGACCTCAGCCGTGCGCGCGCCGACGAAGCTCGCGCCCCACTATATCCCAGTATCGGCGGCGCGGGCGAATATACCCAATCACCTGGTTACGACCAGATCATCACCAATCGCGGAGAGACGCTCGCGCAACTGGTGCTCGATTATACCGCGTACGATGGCGGCCGGCGGAGCGACCAACTGCGCGCGGCGCGCTATGCCAGCGAGGCGGCGATGCTCGGAGTGGCAGCGGTACGCGCGCAAATCGTTTTCGATACGACGGTCGCCTACTTCGACCTGGTGCGCGCGCGCGGACAGGAATCGCATCTCAATACCAATTTCAATCGCCTGGGCGGTTATGTCGCGATCGTCGAGGCGCTGGAGCGCAGCGGCCGCGCCATCCCAAACGACGTTCCTGCGGATCCGATCGGCGCGCGATAGTGCGCGGCTCGCGCTGGCCGGTGCGCAGCAGGCGGTGGAGCATGCTTCGATCGTCCTCGCATCGTTGATCGGAGCCAGCGACGCGGACGACCTGCAGGTCCAGCCAGTCGGCGATTTGCCCGCACCGCCAACCGCCGAACTCGAACGGAGTCCCGCTTACATGGCGGCGGAACGCCAGGTCCGCGCCGCCGAGATGCAGGTGGCGGCGGCGCACGATGAACGTTACCCGACGGTCAAGATCGGGCTCACCGCGGGATGGCTGGGGATCGACCCGCCGAAGACGTTCGGACATCATCTGGGCGCCTCGTACGATACGGCCCTGGCGGTGCCGATTTTTCAGGGTGGACTGGTGCGATCGCATATCGATGAAGCGTTGGCGCTGCAGCACGCGGCCGAGGCGCAGCGCAAACAGATCAAACTCGAACTGGCGCGCGACCTCGCCGATGCGAACGATCGCTACCTCAATGCGCGCAAGCAACTCGACCTCGTAGCGCAATCGCAGGCGACCGCCGATGATTCGTTCGCGCTCGACTGGACGCGTTTTCTCGGGGGTGGGAACGTTACGATTCTCGAAGTCATCGACGCCTTTCAGCAAGCCGAGACGCTGCGGCTCACCCGTCTCGATCAGGAATTTGCCGCCCGCCAGGCCTCGGCACAAGCGGCCCTGGTGCTGGGGATTGCGCAGTGACGCGGTGGTTGATTGGCGCGGCGATAATTCTCACGCTAGCGATCGGCGGATGTCGCGCGGGCGGCGGCTCCGCCGGCGACGACGACACTGCCGCGCCGCTACCTGTCGTGGTCACGATGACGGTCGCGGCGGTGCCGGTCGCAGTATCTCCAATGCGGCATGAAATACGCCTGCTTGGCACTACCGTCGCGATGCGGCAGTTGCAGTTGCGGGCACCCTCGGCCGGGCGCGTGCTCGGCTTCTCTCTTCAAAACGGCGATCGTGTGCGACGCGGGCAGGTGGTCGCTCATCTTCTAAATCGCGAAGTTGAGGCGGCGGCCAACGGGCTCGCGGTAGCGCAGCGCCTCGACCCCGGCGAAGCACCGGCGCTCGCGCAAGCGGTCAGGCGCTATGGCGCCGGCGGCGGGGTCGCGGTGGTGGCGCCCGAGGATGGCATCGTCTCGCAACGTCTCGTAAGCAACGGCCAGATGGTCAGCGACATGGATCCGCTCGCCGAGTTGATCGACCCTCGGAGCGTTTACGTCGAAGCGGCCGTGCCCATTGCCAACCTTGGGTTGATTCATCCGGGGATGGACGCGACTGTGACCACTCCGATGTTTCCCGGCGCCGCGATGCCTGCGCGCGTTGCTGCGCTCTCGCCCAGCCTGAGCCCAAACGGCGCAACCGCGCCGGCGCGCATCGAGTTCACTTCGAGCGCGCGCATCGCGCAGGCCGGGGCTCCGGTGGAGGCCAGCATCACGGTCGCGTCCGCTCCGGCTGCACTGGTGGTCCCGACCGCGGCGTTGTTCGAGGATGCAGTGCACGACAGCTATTACGTTTTCGTGGCAGGCACCGACGGCCGCGCGCACCGCACGCCGATTGCTATCGGCATCCGTAACGGCGGCGCGGTGCAGGTGACGGCGGGAGTGAAGGCCGGCGACCTCGTGATTACCTCAGGGGGCTATGCGCTGGCAGACGGACTCAAGGTAACGGTCGCGCGACAGTGACCCGCGGCAATTCCAAGTTAGCGCTGTGTGCGACGCTGGCGCTGGCCACGCTCGGCATTCTGCTCGCACTATCGATCCCCAGTGCGGTCTTTCCCGAGATTCAGTTCAACCGCGCGATGGTCGTCGTCGATGCCGGCGATCTGGCGACGCCACAGATGCTGGCCGCGGTGACACGTCCACTCGAGGAGGCGGCCTACGGAGTCGTCGGCGTCAGGCTGGTGCGATCGACCACCACCCGTGGTAGCGCGGAAATCGACGTCGATTTTAACGAGGGTTACGATCCCGTCACGAGCTTCCAACTGCTTAATGCGGCGCTCGGCGAGGTTCGCGGAGAACTGCCGGCCGGCACCGTGATCGACACGAAGCTGCTGACCAGCGGGACGTTCCCCATCATCGACATCGACGCGAGTTCGAAGACTCGGGATCTCGCCCAGGTGACTCAGCTCGTGCAATACGATCTGGTACCGAGCCTCCATCGGATCGACGGCACCTACCGGGTCGAGATCGTCGGCGGAAAATATCGCGAATACGTCGTCCGGCTGAATCCGGCGCGGATGCTGCAGCATCAGTTGACGCCCGACGACGTCGTCAGCGGCCTGGCCAAAGCCAACGTCACCGAATCGGCGGGGTATGTGCTCGATGCTCATCGGACGCTGCTGACGATTATCAGCAGCGACTTGCACGATGCCGACCAGCTCGCTGCAATTCCACTTGCCACCGTCGATGGGCAGCCGGTCTATGTGCGCGACATCGCAAACGTCCAACTCGGCATCACCGAGGATTACATACGCACGGCTAGTCAAGCCGGCCCGGCCGTCCTGGTGGGTGTATCGCGCCAGCCCAGCGGCAACACCGAGGCCATCTCGGCCGCGGCGCACGCGATCGTCGACGACTTTCGCGCCCGATATCCGGACGTGACTTTCTCCTTTTCCTACGACCAGGCCGCGCTCGTTCGTGAAGCATTTAATAGTGTGCGCGACGCCGTTGTGCTCGGACTCGTGCTCGCGGTAGCCGTGGTTTACGGCTTCACGCTGTCCGCGATGAGCGCGCTGATTGCCGCGGTCGTGGTGCCCTGCACCATCGCAATCACCTTCGCCGCGATGGGCGCGTTTGGCATGACCTTCAACATGATGACGCTGGGCGGCCTCGCCGCCGGCATCGGCCTCTTCATCGACGACGCCATCGTAATGATCGAAGCGATCCATCGTGCGCACACGGGTGGCGCCAGTGCCGAGGTCGCGATCCGCGACGCGACGCGCGAACTTATGCGGCCATTGATCGCTTCTACCGCCACCGTGGTGGTCGTCTTTATCCCGCTGGTCTTTCTCTCCGGGGTGACCGGGGCGTTCTTTCGCGCGCTCGCACTGACGCTCGGAGGCGGTCTCTTGGTTTCTCTGGTACTCGCGCTCTACTTCACCCCGGCGCTCGAACGGATGGCCGAACGATGGCGCCGTCCCGGACGCGAGCCAGGCCGGCTTTTCGATCTCGCTAGCGACGGATTTTTGTTGACGTTGCGGCCGTTCCTGCGCATGCCGATTCTCGCCTTAACGGCTGCCGCAATTTCTATCGCAGGGGCCTACGTGCTCTACGGCATGGTCGGCACGGATTATCTGCCTGCGCTCGACGAGGGCGGCTTCACGCTCGATTACATCGCGCCTTACCAGGGCACGCTCGACGATACCCAAGCGCTGCTGGGAAAAATTGAGGACATCTTGAGGCACACACCCGAGGTCGCCGCCTTCTCGCGCCGCACTGGCGCCCAGCTCGGCGGATTCCTTTCGGAATCCAACGCCGGTGATTTCTCGGTCCGCTTGCACAGCAAACGCAGCCGCGGAATCGACCAGGTGATGAACTCGATCAGGGCGCAGACGCTCGCGACCGTACCCGGCGTCAGGGTCGATTTTTCTCAATTGTTGCAAGACCTCATCGGCGATCTTTCGGGCACGCCACAGCCGATTGTGATCAACGTCTTCGGCGTCGATCAGGAAGCGATCGATGCCATCGCGAACCAGGTCGCCAAGCGAATTCAGAATATTCCCGGCGTGGTCGACGTATTCAACGGTGTCGTCCTGACCAATCCCGAGGAGCGGGTGCTGGTGGATCAGACGGCAACCGCGCGCTACGGACTGTCTGCCGACGTTATTCGCGCGACGCTGCGATCGGTGATCGAGGGTACCGTCGCAACCAATCTGCCGGTCGGCGATCGGCTCGTCGGCATTCGCGTCCGCTACCCCGGGGACTATCATCGCCGGCTCGATCTTCTACCGCAGATTCTGCTCAAAACGCCCGCCGGTGGTCATGTCCCGCTTTCGTCGCTGACCCGGCTCCAATGGATGGGTCCGGGCGAGGAGTTGACGCGCGAGCGATTGCGTTCCGTGGTGCGGGTGACTGCGCGGGTCGAGGGCCTCGACCTGGGCACCGCCATCGCGCGCGTCAAAGCGCAACTGGCAAGCCTCGCGATGCCCCCGGGTGTGACGCTGGAATACGGCGGCCTATACGCGGAGCAACAGAAGTCGTTCCATCAACTGCTATTGGTGATGGTTGCGGGAACGGTCGCAATGTTCCTGGTGCTGATCTGGGAGTTCGCCCGCTTTGCGCCAGCTCTCGCCGTGCTGTTGGGCGCGCTCTCGTGCCTGGCCGGCAGTTTCATCGCGCTCGACCTTACCGGTGTCAGCCTCAACATCTCGTCGTTCATGGGCATCATCATGGTCGTTGGTATCACCGCCAAGAATGGGATCCTCCTGCTCGATCATGCGGAGCGCGACGTCTTCAATGGCATCTCGCCGCGCGAGGCGGTGACCGCGGCCGCCAGGATTCGCCTGCGGCCGATCCTGATGACCACGCTCGCGACCGCGGCCGGATTGTTTCCCCTGGCGCTCGGCCTGGGTGCGGGCGCCAAGGTGCAACAGCCGCTGGCGCTGGCCGTAATCGGCGGCCTGATGTTTGCGATGTTCCTTTCGATCGCGCTGACTGGCGGCATCTATCTGCTCGGCACCCGCAAAGAAAGTCCACCGAGTGGCACTGGCGCCGCCGTTTGCGATTCAATCAGTTAGGCAGGGACGCATGCCTTACTGTGCAGGCGTGAGCCTGACGTCCCGTCCAAGCCAGTAGCGCCGCGTAGCTCTATGGGCCGACTGGACCGACGGCCGCCGCATAGACGCTTACAGTGCCGCTACCGGCTGGCCCGCCATAGCCGTTCGATACGTAGATGTTTCCGCTCGAATCCACCGCCAGACCATCGGGGCCGGCCAGCCCCGTGTCGGCGCCGGCGATCGTTGCCGCAGGGGCGACGTCGCCATCGCTACCCGCTGCCCGATAGGCGGTTACATCGTAGTCGTTAGCGACAAAGATGGTCGCTTTTGGCAGTGCGGTGAGTTTCGGTTCGGTGGCCATCGCGCGACTCGAGGGGATCCCGATCGACCAAGGCAGCAGGGTGGCAACGGCAGCGAGTCTCGTGATCGTCATAGGCGATTAATAAACGCCGGGGAACAGACGCCAGTGGGTCTTGTCCAAGTATGCACGGTATTCAGGATCCAGAATCAGGTGCTCTTCTTCCAACGATATGCGCCAGATCAGAAAGGGTATCGAAAGCGCGAACATCGCGGCATTCCAGGCATTGGGATAGGCCATCAGGAAGCCAATCGTGAGCACCACCCAACCGGAATAAACTGGATGGCGCACCCATCGAAACGGCCCGTTCGAGACGATTCCGCGGTTGGCGGGAAGCAAGCCGAAACGGCGTCCAAGGTAGATGCGCGAAACCTGCGTCACCACAATTCCGACCAGTTCGAGTGCGATAGCCGCATCGGCGATCAGTCCGGTGGTCATGAGCAGGCCCGGCCGCATCGACGCCGGGATTATCATCATCGCCGCAGTGGCCAGGATCGATCGCACGTTGACCATCGACGATCGCGGAGGCACGCGCACCAGTGACAGCACCCCCATCAGGATCGCGCCCCACAACCAGATGTCGGTCGCCATCGTCGAGTGGTAATGCGGCGATTTCGTCGGTATCAGAACGACGAAGAAAAGCAGCGCCAGGCAGATATTGCCGAGCGAGTTGCGAAACCTCGCCCAGGACGGCCCGGCCCGCTCAGGTGGTGCCACACTTCCAGTCGCAATTGCTGCGGGACCGGGGGTGACAGGGGGCGCACCGGTAGAAGGCGAAGGGGTGGCCGCGGTCTCGGTCAATTCGTCAGCGACCATCCGCTAAATCTTCCGATCAAACATCTCGCTGCTTTGTGCTCAATCCAAAAACGATAGGGCCTTTCAATCATCTGAGTCAATTCGATTTAACTACGAGTCAGCTAATCGTAATTTTTGACGGCATAATGCCTCGACCTCTTTCCCGTCGCGATCATTTCGGGTTAATCAAGAAGCCAGGCGAGATGGGAGCCTGACCGATGAGCTATTGCACAATTGCACCCGGCCACCCGCTGCACGGCCCGTATCACGATCGCGAATATGGCTTTCCGATTGCCGACGACGCAGCATTGTTTGAGCGGCTGGTGCTGGAGATCAATCAGGCCGGCCTCTCCTGGCTGACCATCCTGGGCAAGCGCGAAAACTTCCGCCAGGCCTTCGACCGGTTCGATCTCGACACGGTCGCCGCATACGGACAACGCGAGCGTGCACGTTTGCTGGCCGATGCCGGTATCATCCGCAATCGCCTGAAGGTTGATGCGGCGATCGAGAATGCGAAGCGTCTGATCGAGATTCGCGGCAGCCACGGATCGTTCGCGGTGTGGCTAGACCAGCATCATCCGCTCGAGAAGCCCGCCTGGGTTAAACTGTTCAAGCAGACTTTCGCTTTTACCGGCGGCGAAATTACCGGCGAGTTTCTGCTCAGCACCGGCTATCTGCCAGGTGCGCATGAGGAGAGCTGTCCAGTCTATCGAAGAATCGCGCGGCTCAAGCCCCCCTGGCTGCGCGCAAAGCCTCGCTCTGAGCGCGATCTGAAGAAAGCTCGCGGCCGCTAGTTGATTACTTTTTCGGCGCGCAACTCCTCGACCTGATCGCGCTCGAAGCCAGCCTCGCGCAATACTTCCTCAGTATGCTCGCCGAGACGCGGTGGTGTCCGCCACATCCGCGCCGGCGTCTCACTGAAACGCATCCCCGGGTTCACCGTGCGAACCTGGCCGCCCTGCGGATGCTCATAAACGGTGAAGTTTTCGTTGGCGACGACTTCCGGCTCAGTGAACAACGTGTCGTAGCTGTGCACGGGTCCGCTCGGTACGTCGGCCTCGGTCAAGATCTTAAGCCAGTGGGCGCTCTCGCGTTCGGGCAATATCTTGGCGATTCCGCGCAGCGCAGCGCGCATTCGATCGGCGCGGTTCTCGATCTGCCACCACTCCGGATGATCGAGGCCCGCGCACAGTCGTTGCCATTGTTCGTCGGTGAAGGGCGCAATCGTAACCCATCCGTCCTTGGTCCGGAACGGATCGAGACTGCCGCTTTTCGGCACTTTGTCCTTGTATTCTGCGTCGGGCTGAAAGGTATAGCCAAGGTAGGTGGCGTCGTTCGCGGTGAACGCCATCATCGCCTCGGTCATCGCAACGCGGATGTACTGGCCGACGCCGCGATTACGCGCGGCATGCAGTGCGCTGACGATACTGAGCGCCGCGGTCATCCCGCTGATCTTGTCGGCCAGCGCCATTTTGACCGCGGTCGGCCGCCCTTCGCGGCCGCCTTGCAGGAATGCCATGCCGGAAAATCCCTGGATCACCGGGTCGTAAGCGGGGGCGTTGGCAGACTGCCCCTTGGGACCGAATCCGCAGATCGAGCAGTAAATAATCTTGGGATTCAGGCGCCGGATATCAGCATATCCGATGCCCAGGCGATCGGCCACGCCCGGCCGATTGTTCTCGATCATCGCGTCGGATTTCACCGCGAGCCGGCGCACGAGATCGCGGCCGTGCTCCTTCTTGAGGTCAACCACGATGCTCCGCTTGTTGCGGTTGAAGTTGAGAAAGCTCGCGGTGACACCGCCCTTGGTCGGTCGGCCGAACAATCTCGTGGCGTCGCCCTCGGGTGGTTCGATTTTGATGACGTTGGCGCCGAGATCGCCGAGCTGCATGGTGCAAAACGGTCCAGAGACGACCTGGGTCAAGTCCAGAACGCGAAAACCTGCCAGCGGTCCTTCAGCCATCGATATATTCCTCGTGCGCGGTCGATTTGCCCGCCATGTTTCCGCCTCTTTCGCGTGACGCCATCAACACGTCCCGTCACCGAGTGCGGGTCACCGGACTGAATCCAGTGGTGTGCAAATCTCCTAACGTGAGAGCCTGCTTAGCCCGCCTGATAGCAGCCGTCAAGCCAACCTCGCCAATCCTCATCTAATCAGACTGTTTCTCCATCAACGCAGGCGCGCGTGGGCCAGCGACGGCAACTCACGCCGCACCCGATCCTGATAGTCCAGATCGATCGGCGCTACCACTACCCCCTCCATGTCGGCCGCCCGCGCGAGCACCCGTCCCCACGGATCGACGATCATCGAATTGCCGTAATCGCTGAAGCCGTGAACGTTGGGCCCGAACTGCGCCGGGGCAATAACGTAGCATTGATTCTCGATCGCCCGCGCCCGGATGAGGACCTCCCAATGGCCCTCCCCCGTGGGAAAAGTGAACGCACTCGGAATCGTAAGAATCCGCGCGCCCGCGAATGCCAGTCGTCGGTAAAGTTCTGGAAATCGCAGGTCGTAGCACACGCTCAGGCCCACCTTGCCGAGCGAGGTCTCGGCGACGGCCACTTCCATGCCTGCCATCTTCGCGTCTGATTCCTTGATCGTCACGCGGCCCGGCAGGTCGAACGTCGAACAAGTGGATTTTGCGATAGACCGCGATAGACTTGCCGTCGGGACCAATCAGAACCGAGGTATTGTAGTTCTTCGGCGCGCCCGGGGCCGCTTCGGTAAGCGATCCCGCGAGCAGATGGATTTCCAACTCGCGTGCCAGGCCCGCCATCAATGTGAGCGTCACGCCCTCGAGCGATTCCGCCGCCGCGGCCTCCTCGGTGCGCTTGCCCCGCCAATTGAAGACCTCCGGCAGCGCCACCAGATGCGCCCCGCGCGCGGCCGCCAGGCGTATCAGACGCTCGGCCTTTTCGAGATTCGCTGCCTTGTCGTGCTTGCTCGAGAGTTGAATGGCCGCCGCTAGAAACGTCATTTTGCGATCCTCCACCGCGACCTGCTCGTGCCGATCAGTAGCGCGGCGTCGCCGGATCCGCCGTCAGCGACCACGCCTCGATACCCCCGCTAAGATTGCTCACATGCGCGAAACCCATCCGTGCCAGGTACATCGCGACTTGCGCGCTGCGCATCCCATGATGGCACACGACGACCCATTCCGCCTCGGGATCGAGCTCCGGCACCCGCGAAGGGATGTCGCCCATCGGTATATGCATCGCGTCGGGAAAGGGCGCGATCGCAATCTCTTCGGGCTCGCGCACGTCGAGCACTACCAGTTGTGCGCCGGCCTCGCGGCGCGCCTTCAATTCAAGTGGCTCGATTTCAACGATTTCCGCCATTGCACTCCTTGCTCTCCCGTTCATGCCTCTTGTGACAGACGACCTGAAGATTGTCGCAGATTCGTATAATTAGCTCGATGGGTATCGCCTTGGCTGCAAAGAATTTACCATCGAATGGATGGCGAACGAAAACCAGCCGGCGCCCGCTCACCGTGCTCTGATGGCGATCGCTCTGGAACAGGCGCAGCGCGCTGCCGACGCCGGCGAAGTCCCGGTCGGCGCCGTCGTCGCCCGCGATGGTGTCATCATCGGCGCCGGCCACAACCGGCCGATCGCGTCACGCGATCCCACTGCGCACGCGGAGATCGAGGCGATACGTGCGGCCTGCGCCTCGATTGGTCAGTATCGCCTCGAAGGCGCGTCGCTCTATGTCACCCTTGAGCCGTGCGTGATGTGCGTCGGCGCGATTCTCAATGCCCGGCTGGCGCGCCTCTATTACGGCGCACGCGACGACAAGGCCGGTGCTCTAGGCTCGGTTTACGACATCGGCCGCGACGGGCGGCTCAATCATCGTATCGAAGTGTACGGCGAAGTCATGCAATCGGAATGCGCGGTCCTGTTGCGCGATTTCTTCGGCGCGCGCCGCCGCTAATCGCGTGCCGCGTCCACGAGCAGACCGTTGAAATTTTAGCCGTGTGGCCGCGAGAACGCAGACCAGGCGAAAATATCAGCGAGGATTGGTTCCACGGAAAACAAACTCCTTGAAGGCCAGCGCTACTTGGAACGGCACTGCTCTTGATTAGTTAAGAGGGTGCGATCGCACGAACGGCAGGAAGACCCGCATGAACTCGTCAGGAGACTGATTAAAGAAGGCGTGCCCCGCATCGGCGATCGCGTGATAGTGGGCGCCAGGAATCCGTTCAGCGATAATCTCGGAGTTGCGCGCAGGAATCAGCACATCCCCCGCGCCTGTAATTATCAGGGTCGGCGTCTTGATCGATGGCAAACGATCATAAGTCTTGAGCCCGTACGTCGCATCAAGATGCCGCTTATAGGCGGAGGCGGGTGTCGGATGGGCCAGGAGCCGGGGAATTGCCGCCTCTAGTTCCGCGCGATGGTGCTCGATGTATTCCTTGGGATAAGCCAACGGCCATGACCGGCGAATGATCTCTTCATCTGAAAGGCCGTCGCGCGGTGCTGTCAGGATCTTCAGTGATTCTGGTGGCGGCGGCACCGCGTGCTTTCCTCCGCAGGTAGTGCAACCCAGCGTCAGCGTCTGCAAACGTGACGGATGTCCCAGTGCGAGTTCCTGCGCGATCATCCCGCCCATGGAAACGCCAAATACATGACTCCGCTCGATTTTAAGCGCGTCGAGTAATGCGATTGCATCGTCTGCGAATAGGTTAAGGCTGTATGGCATCGCGGGCTTGTCGCTCTGACCGGTGCCACGATTGTCATACACGATGGTCTGAAAATGGCGCGATAGCCCTGCGATCAACGCTGGACTCCAGGTGGCGGAACTGGAGCCCAGTCCCATGATCATCAGCAACGGTTCGCCACTGCCATGAATTTCATAATGGAGTTTGACATCACCCGCTTGAACGAATCCCATCATCTTTCCCTCTAGTGACCGGTATCCCGCTCCCGATTCGAGCGTGCTCAATTATTACGGTTGCCTTCAAACAAGTGTAACTTTATCACGACCCGGATCCTGTGCTTTATTCTCGAACTTTGAAAGTGGCCACTAATCTGCTGCATTTCGAATCCCACCGATAACTTTGCGGATGACGGCTCGCGTCATCTAATATGCCGGTTGTGAACGCTTCGCACTTGCGAGATTACATGGCAAATGGGATCCTGCCGCGTCCACCCGAGGACGAACCCGCGACGACGGGATCTCACAAACCGAATTGAGCTAGATTGGACGCAGGACTGAGCTGTCTCGATCGACCCGGCAGTAGCGCGAGAGGCGCAAAAATATGGCGGAACGCACTGAAACCAGGCGAGATCTTCGGATCGTAATTATCGGCGCTGGGATGGCCGGGATTCTTTCCGCAATCAAGTTGCGCGAAACCGGGTATAGCAATTTCATCATTTATGAGAAGGCCCAGACTTTTGGCGGCACCTGGCGCGCGAATACCTATCCAGGACTAGCTTGCGACGTACCAGCGCATCTATACACGTATTCGTTTGAGCCGAATCCGGAGTGGAGCCAGGTTTTCGCCGGAGGCCCGGAGATTCGCGCTTACTTCGAGAACGTCGCCAAGAAGTACGGAGTCGTGGAAAAGGTCCGTTTTGGCGAAGAGGTCACCTCGTGCGAATTCATCGACGGACGTTGGCAGGTCCGCACCGGCACTGGGCACACCGATCAGGCCGACGTCATTATTGCTGCGAGCGGCGTTTTGCACCATCCCAATCAGCCCGATCTGCCGGGACTTAAGTCCTTCCGCGGCGCTTACTTTCACAGTGCGCAATGGGATCACAGCGTTCCGATCGACGGCAAGCGAGTCGGCGTGATTGGCACCGGATCGACGGCGATCCAGATTACCACTGCGCTGGTCGACCGGGTGGCCAAGTACAAGCTGTTTCAGCGCACTGCGCAGTGGGTCTATAAGGCCGAGAACAAACCGTACAGCGCGGAGGAACGCGCGGCGTTCGCGCAGGATCCCGACAAAATGAAGGCGGTGCGGGCGGAACTCGCCGCCTTCATTGATATTTTCGGTGTGGCGGTAATCGATGCCGAGTCGGTTCAGATGCGCGAGATCGAAGCTGCTTGTCGTGCGAACCTGGAAGAAACCGTGGTGGACCCGGTGTTGCGCGAAAAACTACGCCCCAATTATCGCGCTGCCTGCAAGCGGCTCATCATCTCTCCGAACTTTTACGAATCCATTCAACATCCGAATGCTGAACTCGTAGTGTCGGGGATTGAAGCCATTGAAGCCGACGGCGTGCGGACCAAAGACGGCGTGCTGCATGAATTGGACGTCCTTGTCCTTGCGACAGGCTTTCGCGCCGATCGCTTCATCCGGCCTACGGTAATGCGCGGCCGCGGCGGCATAGATCTCGATCAGGTGTGGGAGGATCACCCGGTCGCATATCTGTCGATCGGCGTCCCTGACTTCCCCAACTTTTTCATGCTCAACGGTCCTAATGGTCCGGTCGGCAACTTCTCGCTGATTCGTATTGCCGAGCAACAACTGCAATACATCCTGCAGCTGATGGAGAAACTCCGCGCCGGTGAATGCCGGGCAATCAGTCCGCGTCAATCAGCGGCCCAGGAATTTGAAAAGGTGCGGATCGAAGCAGCCAGGAAATCGATCTGGGCGACAGGGTGCAAAAGCTGGTATCTCGACAAACATGGCGTTCCGGCGAGCTGGCCGTGGTCTTCCAGCCGTTTTGACGAAGAGATGTCGGCACCCAAATTCGATGCGTATGAACTCGCGCCTCGCTGATGTTGCGTGAAACAAATGCGGTGCGCACGTCATTCGATTGCTCGGACCGGGCGCTCTGCTCCGCCATCGACACGATAAACGAGGATTGGCCAATACCTGTTCTGATCCGATATTCCGGTAGCAGAGCAAACCCGCCGTGACCAAGGGCACCCATGTCCGCGGAAAATTGGATCGACCTTAGCTGCCATCCGTCCACACCCACTGCGACGGTGCGCGCGATTCAGGTCCTGGTACGCCGGTCGGAGGACGCTCAACTGAGATTGAGCTTTCGTCTCGACGGAGATATTTCCCGGATCAAGATCCCGCCGCCGAGCGCGCCGCGCTTCGCTGTCGAGCTCTGGCAGCACACGTGTTTTGAAGCCTTTATCGCCGTTGAGGGGCAGCCTGCCTACCACGAATTCAACTTTGCCCCTTCGGGGGAGTGGGCTGTTTACATCCTCTCGGGCTATCGAACCGGCGGTCCTCTCGCCAACGAAATGATCCAGCCGAACATTGCCACGCGGGCTACTGGCGGCCGGTTCGAACTCGACGGTATCGTCCAGCTGGATTGCCTGTCTGCGATCCATCCGCAGGCTGTACTCCGTGTCGGACTCGCGGCGGTCATCGACGCGTGCGATGGCCGTTCATACTGGGCGCTCCGCCACCGACACGATAAGCCGGATTTTCATCACGCCGACGGATTTGCCCTGACGCTTCAAGTTCCCGGCACAGCGCGCTAGGCCTGGTTCACTTACGTATGACCCGTCCAACGAGCCACGGAGCGACGTGCCCTACGAAGCTGCGCCCGTTCAAGAATCCCGACCTCCGTAGGAGACGCTAAGATGGGGATTCGAGCGCTCCAGTGGTGAACTTTTCGGCAGAGGCTTATGATGTTCATGGCTATTTCACGGGGTGCGGATCAGACGGATGAGCGACGCCGGCATAGATCGTTGCCCACGGCAGAATGAAAACTGATGAAGCAATCTACCCGCGAGGTCTCAGCCGCCGGTGCGTGGATAAGCTTTTGTTGGCGAGCAAATCGGGTTACTCGGTCGGTGGTCGAATTGACCTTCTCTCCCGCCGCTTACTCGGACATTCCTACAAACCAAATCCACTGATTGGATCGGCCGATACGGCCGAAGTGTTTGCGGCTTCTCTCGATGGGTTCGACTGCGTCACGTACATCGAGACGATTGTGGCGCTCGCACGCGCCCTCAACGTCGATGACTTCACGAAGTGGCTTCGGAAGATTCGCTATGAAGACGGCCGTATTCAATGGGACCGGCGGAATCACTACATAACGGGCTGGATTCGCAACGGTATACGCAACGGAATAATCAGGTCATTTCCAATGCGGACCGTTGCAACAATCAGTAGGGAACGCGTTTTGAATGTTGTACCCGGAATCGCTACACAGCGAATTCGAGTGAAATGTGCGCCCAAGTCGGCAGTGCCACGACTGGCGGCACATTTGCGCAGCGGCGACCTTATCTTTTTTGTCTCAACTCGCAGGAATCTCGATATCTTTCACGCTGGAATCATCGCCCGCAATGAGGGAAAAGTTTCTATGCGTCACGCTTCGCGCAGCCACGGGTTCGTTGTGGAACAGGAATTGAGCGAGTTTCTGAAAATAAATCGGATGGCTGGAGTCATTGTAATGCGACCGCGGGAAATTACGGAACGCAATGCGGGCGGTAACTAGGATGACTTGCTTATCGATGACGCACCTGCCCTTCGCGCAAAGGAGGCTTGATGCGAAGCGACGGGGCCAAAAGTGAACATCGTCTATCCGAAGGACTATTCATCCGAGAGCATTCAGCGCCTCATCCAGAGCGCCGATTCCGACGTGCTCTTTCTCGGTGATCCGCGCGTGAACATCGATCCCGGGCCGCGCATGTTCGACCGAATGGCAAGGGTCCTTCGTGAAACGGGGGCGGGCTGGGTGTATGCCGACGCGGCAGGCCATCCCCATATCGACTATCAAGTTGGGAGTCTCCGCGACGGTTTCGACTTTGGTCCAGTGGTTGGAGTGTCGGTTCCAGTTGCCCGTGAGTCAGGAGTCGAGAGCGCCTGGAAATGGGGCGGACTATATGACCTGCGCTTAAGAATTTCGGCAAAACATCCGATCGTGCGAATTCCTGAACCCTTGTATAGCGCATCGATCGTCGATCAGAGACCGACCGATCAAAAGCAGTTTGACTATGTGGATCCGCGCAATCGCGATTTCCAAAGCGAAATGGAACGCATCGCGACCGCACACCTCAAGCGAATCGGCGCCTGGCTGCCGTCGAAATTCGAAGAAGTTCCTTATGTAGCGCAAACATTTCCAGTAACAGCCAGCGTCGTAATCCCAGTTCGCAATCGCGAGCGGACAATCCTTGACGCCGTTCAAAGCGCTCTGGCTCAGATCACTGATTTCGAATTCAATGTGGTTGTTGTCGATAACCATTCAACGGATCGGACAACGGAAATTCTGCGCGGCATCACCGATTCACGAGTGAAACACGTCGTTCCCGAACGCTCCGACCTTGGCATCGGCGGATGCTGGAACGAGGCGATTTACTCAAGGGACTGCGGACGCTATGCCGTCCAGCTCGATTCTGATGACCTATATCTCAATAACGGTGTCCTTAGCCGGATGGTTGAAGAGCTCGAAGCGGGACCTTATGCAATGGTCATAGGTTCCTATACGATGGTCGATTTTTCGTTGCACGAGATTCCGCCGGGTCTTATCGATCACCGCGAATGGAGTCGCGAGAACGGAAGAAACAATGCCCTCCGCGTCAACGGTCTTGGCGCGCCGCGCGCATTCAATACGGCGGTTCTGCGCCGAATTGGATTTCCGAATGTCAGCTATGGCGAGGATTACGCCGTTGCGCTGCGAGTGAGCCGTGAATATGAAATCGGCCGGATCTACGAATCCGTTTATCTATGCCGCCGGTGGGAAGGCAATAGTGACAGCGCGCTGCCTCTCGAAGTTGCGAATCGATACGATCGGTACAAGGACTGGCTTCGAACTATCGAAATCCAGGCTCGTATTCAGCGATGATTCGCGAAATCGAAGGACTGTTTAAGCAACAGGCGCGTGCATGGCCGCAGCTCGCGAAAGGCATTGAAGGCCTCGCGCGTGCTCAGACGCGAAAGGTGCGGATCGATTGGTTCGATATCTTTGTCCGCCACATTCCCCATCGTGCGGGCAGTACGACGGCTGCTGTCGACCGCGAGTCGGTGGCGAAACGCGCTTGCTTCCTATGTTCCGGAAATCTGCCTCCGGAGGAGCAGGGCGTCCCGTTTGATGAGCGCTTCACCATTTACTGCAACCCGTTTCCAATCGTGGATCATCACCTTACGATAGCTCACACAGAGCACTGCATGCAGCGCATCGCGAACCAGTACGGGACGATGCTCGACATCACTACAGCTCTGCCCGGATATTTCGTCATCTATAATGGTCCGGAATGCGGAGCATCAGCACCCGACCACATGCACTTTCAGGCCGGCTCGCGAGGATTGTTTCCGATCGAACAGGACACGATTGGTATTAGTGAACTTGCAGTGCCTAACTACGGCAGAAATGTATTCCTGCTTCGTGGACGAGATCGATCAGCTTTGATCGATCAAATGTATTGTACCATCGAGCTTCTCGCTGGGACCACTGGAAAACGCCCGGAACCATTGGTTAACATCGCAGCCTTCCACGAGGGCGGTGAGTGGGTCACTTATTTGTTCCCGCGAGGAAAACACAGGCCGGTGGCCTTTGACAGCGGTGAGCTGACGGTTAGTCCGGCATCGATTGACCTATGCGGAATATTTGTCGTTCCGATGGCGCACGATTTCGAGAAAATCACGGGTGACGCAATTGCCGAAATTTTTCGCGAGGTCACCTTGCCCGATGAGCAGTTCCGGGAAGTTGCCGACAAGCTGGAGAATCAGCGTTGAACGTTTCTGTAGGCCTGCTTGAGCGGGAATCTGCCGTTGAAGTGGAATTAACGGGCGGCACGTTTATGGATCAGGGGGGCAAATCCTATAGTCCCGGGCGCCACCGATTTACTTCAGAAGTTACGCTTACCCCGTCGGAAATGGCATCTTGTGCATTTGCATTGGATGACGTCACCATTGGAATCGGATTTCATTGGGAACGCAAAGAGAGACAGGTATTCCGCGGGGCTCTGCGCATCTTGAAAAGGGAGGCTGGTCTCGCCGCTATCAATGATGTGTCGCTCGAAGAATACGTAACGAGCGTGATCTCATCTGAAATGAGCGCAGCCTGTCCTCTCGAACTGCTGAAAGCTCACGCCGTGATTTCACGAAGCTGGCTCTGGTTTCCAAAGGCCAATCCGCTTAGCCTCGGCACGGCGGTGAGGCAGAGGGTTGATTCTCATGAGATTCTGCGCTGGTATGGCCGCGAAGCGCATTCGGATTTCGATGTATGCGCGGACGACCACTGTCAGCGGTACCAAGGCGTAACGAAAGCGTTCTCTCCCACCGCAGCGCAGGCAGTCCGTGCGACGGCTGGCCAATTTCTCCGTTACAATGGCGCTATCTGCGACGCCCGGTTTTCTAAGTCCTGCGGCGGGATAACCGAACGCTACGCTACGGCCTGGGAAGATACGGATATTCCCTATCTGGAGTCCGTGTACGATGGCCTGACGTCACCTTCCTCTCATGGTCCTGAGGAATGGATACGCTCCAACCCGCCAGCCTATTGTAATACGGATGATGGGAGACTTCTCTCACGCATCCTCCCGGGTTTCGACCAGGAAACCCACGATTTCTATCGATGGCAAGTCGCATATACGTCCGAGGAACTCGCGGATCTGATCGGATCGAGGCTTGCCGTGGACCTGGGTCCGATTCGCGACATGCAGGCTCTTGCGCGCGGGCCGTCAGGCCGGATATATAGGCTGGAAATTACCGGGGAGCGAGGCTACGTCATCATCGGTAAAGAATTGGAAATCCGCCGTGCCTTATCGCGCACACATCTTTACAGCTCTGCATTCGTCGTGGACAAAGAAGGCGGTCGTTTTCGCCTGACCGGAGCCGGCTGGGGACATGGAGTCGGCCTATGTCAGATCGGAGCAGCGATTATGGCAAGTAAAGGTAAGACTTACTCAGAAATTTTGCAGCATTACTATCGGGGGACTATAGTCTCCGTCTGAGATTCTTCACGCGCTACACTTTCAGTTTGAATCCCACCATAGCAATCTGAGGACCTCTTACTTGCGGGTACGCGCGCTGGGTCGCGAGCGGCAGCGATGCGAATGGCCGATGGATTCTGTGCCGCTCGCCGTTTTCCAAGATCGGTTGGCCGAACTCTTCGATACGGCAACCTCATCCACGCCTTAGCATTGCCCGGGCATACTGAGCACGTATGAATCGTCCGCCATAAATCGCGAGCCGCGCTTCTGCAAAGTTTCTTTGGCAGAGCTGCCAATAGAAACCGATGCCAATCCATCGGCGTGCGCTATCGTATTTACCTTTCCATATTAGTCGTAGGGTAGAATTTGTTCTCAATCCCAACACCTGCAACACTTTATGCCGGCCGCGAAATCGACTGATGTGTGTGCGGCATAGCTATTGCGGACAGCCATGCGTCGGTGTCGAGGAACCTGAATGTATTCGGCATCGAACCGCGATAGCTGTAGGTGTGCGTCCCTCATCGAGTCGGCGCGCAGCGATATGATCTGCCTCGTTAGACCTTGCGCCGGGAGGTTTTACCGCGCTTGCGGAAATGCGGAATGACCTTGTCGGCGAACAATTTCATTGACGCGCGCACCTTTTTCGGTTCGATTCCCGGCAAAGCCAGACCCAGCGCCAGATGCGTGCAGTACGATTGGATGCCTTCGATCTGCGCGATCGCCTCATCCGGCGACCCCACCATCAGCCCGTCACCGATCATCCCCGCATCGCTGGCCTTGCGCAGTTCGCCCACCGGCGGAATCTTCGAGTAGTTCTCGTCGCCCGGAACGTCGTTGGCCTCGCCGATCCATTGACCGTATTTGGTCAGCAGATGATGCATCGCGAACTCGCACTCGTCCCACGCCTTGTCATGCTTCGAAGCTACATAGCCGAAGCGCAATTGCGCGATGTTGAAATCTTCCGGATTCCTCCCGGCCGCGCGCAGCGCCGTGCGATAAACCTCGGCCTGGGCCGCACCTGTGCCCGCCAGATGATAACCGTTGCGCGCTGCGCGCTCGGTCGCCGGACGTGAGCGCGCTCCGATCCATATCGGCGGATGGGGCTGCTGGACCGGCTTGGGATAGAGCGTAACGTCGCGCACGGTAAAATGCTTTCCTTCGAAAGTGACGTTGTCCTCGGTGAAGACGCGCCGAACGATCTCAACGCCCTCGCGCAAGCGGCGGCTGCGTTCCTCTCGCACGATATTGAATCCGGTAAACTCGCGCGGAACGTAACCCTGCCCCAGCCCCAGGTCGAAGCGGCCGTTCGACAGGGCATCTAGAGTCGCCGCATCTTCGGCCACGTGCAGCGGATGATAAAGCGGCATCAGCAGCACGAACGTCCCAATCCTGATCTTTTTTGTTCGTGCGGCGATCGCGGCCGCCAGCGGTACCATGCTCGGCGAATAACCGTCCTCCACAAAATGATGCTCGGTGAGCCAGATCGTGTCATAGCCCATCGCCTCGGCCTCGACAGCAAGGTCAACGTGCTTTCGATAGAGATCCGAGTAGGAGAGTTCGTTGCGCGAGGAATTGCGAAAGGACATCAGCAAGCCAAAATTCATGTCGGGTCCTCCGATTCGCCGCCCATTCGCAGGTTTGCGCGAGGCGGCCGCCTGGTTGTTGAAGACGATCTCGCCGGTCGCAGCGAAAGCATCCAGCGCGCCGCGCCTGGCCAATTCGTCACGGCCTAACGATTAGTAGTCTGGAGAGAGAAACGCCAGCCCATCGTGATTGGCTCGCTCGGCACATCGATTGCTCATTCATCGTGTGCGGCTGATAAAAAGGCCGCGAGCGACGCCGAGCACGTTGAGGATGGCTGCTCGCGGGCGCGAGGGCGTCAAAAGAATGGCGCTCTGTGCGCGACGCTCGTGGCGCAATGACAAAATCATGGCGCATGGCGACGCGCCAACGGTGGCGCGGGCTGTGATCGAAAACTGCGAGTACGCTCCAGGGAGATGCGTCGGAGCTTGCGGAGGAGGATTTGAGCGTGAGTGTGAGCGTTTTGATTGTCGAAGATGATCCGGTAACCCAGCGCGTCCTGCGCCAGCGCCTCGAGCGCATCGGTTGTCGCGTTCTGGCTGTCGTTGATAACGCTGCTGAGGCGCTGGCCCGCTTCCGAGAACTTCATCCGGATTTGATCACCCTCGATATCGAAATGCCTGAGGCTGCCGAGGTCGATGCCTTGACGCTGTTCAAGCTGGTCCGTACCGAAGATCCAAACTGCGAGGTCATCGTAATTTCCGGTACGGCGTTCCCCACCTATCGCGAAAAATTCATTAAAGCAGGAGTGTTGGGATTTTTCACGAAACCACTCAATTTCGATAAGTTGGCGGTTGATCTGCGCCGCTATTATCCGGAGTTGAAAACCGACCTCCCCGCCGATCGCATTTAGAGCTGCGCCGGTGGGACTATCTCCTCTGTCTGACACCGCCATGATACGCAGTTAGCCCCCGTCATGAATAATCATGAAAGGTGCGATTAATTCGGTGAAAGGGTCGCATCGATTCTCCCTCGAGCGAATCCTGATGGGCCTGGCCGAGCGGTTCTTTGAAGCTCTTCGCGCCGGGCAGCCCCTTCAATCAGGCTGCGGCACCTTTGCGCCGCGCAACTTTCCGCCACAGTTGCGCTAGTTCCACAGGTTTTGCCACCATTCAGCAGGCTTCTTCATTCTGGCCGGATTGATACCTTCCTTGAGGTAGATGTCGTCGATCCTCCATCCTGTCAGATCCGCCAGCGCGACCGCTTCGGTCTCACGCCGTATGCGCAGTTCATCGTAGTAAGCCCGCGCTGCCGGGCAGGTTTCGGCCGACCCCGTCCATGGGTGCCGCAGCCCGTAGCGCATCTGAAAATTCTCGCTATCCTGTGTCTCCTGGAACATCAAATCCTCGGGAAATGTCGCGGCCGAATAGCGCACGTGAAGTCGCGTCAGGATTACCTGGCCGGGGCCCTGTCCTTCGTATGGCACCTGAGCGACCCCCTGATGGATTTCACCTTGCCCTGAATCCGGATTGATCCAGTACACTCCCAACTGCCGTAACTCGTCCTCGGAGAGCGGCGGTGCCGAGCACGGATCGCAGAAGGTACCGAGATTCCACACGTACTCGGAAAACACCGCAGCCATATCGTAGTTCTTGACTTGCTCATCGAACATGGCCTTGTAGAAGCCGCCGAAATCGTCCCGAATGTAAGCTGGCAGATCCATCCCGGTGGGCAATTTGACGGTGCGATAGTTGATCGTTTCGACCCGCCCGTTCGGCGTCAACATATAGATGATCAGGTCTTGCGGCCCGTGCGCATTGACCATGCCAAGACGTATCGGAAGCATAAACCGCGGTGAGTCGAAAGCAAACTGGATCGGTCGCAAGTAGGACAGGCCGGTGAGCCTCTGCCGCTTGAGATTGACTTTTGCGACGAAGAATTTCAGCTTCTGTCGAATGTATGGTTGCAGCGCGCGATGCGCTCCTGCAGGCACCTTGTAACCGCTCTGTTGCAGGTAGGTCTCCAGTCCCTGCGACTGCATTGCCGATAGGATCTCGATATCGTACTCACCTACTGTGTATGTCGCTTCGATAGTCACTCCGAGTGAGTTAGCGGTTGCCGCTTGCGATTTTTCCATCGTCGGCATCGCGGCACTCATCGCGCGCCCCTCCATCATGCCCATCATTGGCCGCGGGCAAGGATCCGGATCGTAGTATTCGACCAGCCGTGGGGCGCTGTATGAGTCCAGATGACTGAATAATTCGCGATCGCCGATGTGAATCTGATCCTTACGTAAGGTAACCGGCACGGGCACCACCAGCGCGAACTCCGACGGTTCCCCTTCATAGTCATTCATGATGCTGATTACGTTGCGATCCCCGTTGCGCACGTATGCGACTTGCGATGCGTGATTGTATAGCGAGGCGTCGGCCTTACCGATGTAAAATCCGCAAAAGGCCCATCCTCGTACTACGCCGACCGCGATACTCAGCACGCATACGGCCGCCACAATGCCCACCTGCCGCATGCCTCCTATAGGATGCTTCGACATTTCACTTCCTCCTTGTATCAACCATTCATATTTTTGCGCGGGCCATAGAGCGTCCCACAGCGGAACCAGCGGCGACGCACAGATGAGCGCCCACAGAAGGCCGTTGACGCGATAGAATTCGAACTGCCAGGCGTAGGCGGCGGCTGCTACTATTGTCGCGTGTACAAAGCGGCCGCGACGGCTATTCGGAATAGTCCTTGGATCGGAAATCATGAAGAAGGTGAAAAGTAGCAATCCGCCGTTGCTGAACTGATGCGCCCATACGGCCCAGCGCTGACCGAGCCACGCCACGCGAATAGCTATCGCCCCTGAATAGATTGCGATGAAGCTCCAACTGATGTCGCCGCGCCGCGCGCGATGAGACACCACCGCACCGAACATCAGTAGCCATCCGGCGAAAGTTATCTCCTGACCCCATTGGCCGGGCGAAACCCAGGTACCTGGAAGCACGTTCAACGCAAAGATGACGCCGAAATTGGCGGGATTGAAGATATGCTTGCCGCGCCAGCGAACGACGAACTTCGAAGCGATCGCGGCGACCGCTGCAACTGGATGCGCCCATTGACTATCCGCGCGCAGGAGCAATGTCAGCCCGAGCGCGGTGATAATTGCGCTGCGATAAGACGACCGCCCGCGACCACTTATCGATGAGAGGAGATGCTGAGTCGCCAGGGCGGCCGCGAAGGTAAGCCCGATCTGCGAAGCTTGCAAACTGAAATCGCGCAGCCACACTCCCGCCGCTAACAGCAGGCCGAGAAATAACGTCTGAATTATGCGCGGATCGCCTGGGACCGGACCAGGTGGTTTACCCTCGATAGTTCGCGCCGGAAAATCGCCGCTACCTTCGATAACCTCCTGGACTACCGAGCGAGTATCTATGATCGTCGCGCCCATATTGCTGCTCCCGATTCCTTGAACGGAGCAGGCGCGGTTTCTTGCAGATTATTTTCGTAAGTGAATGAGGGCGTCGGCGATTATTTCAACAGACGCCAGTTAGCGCCGCCGTCAGCGGTCGAAAAACGCAGACCACTGCCCGTAGCTATCGTCGCGTTGCCGGCTCCAATAGCAACTACACTGACAAGGTCATCGGAGACCGGTCCGACGACCTTTGTCCAATGCGCACCGTCAACCGTGCGCAAGATCGTGCCGCGCCGTCCCACCACCCAGCAAATCGTCGCCGATGGAGCCGATCCCGCAATGAGATCGACCGTCACACCGCTCGTTTGCGGAATCCACCCAGCAACCGAACTATAGTGCGAGATGGCACCTCGCGCCCCGATCATCCAGGCTGCGGCATGGTTCGGTCCTTCGACTTCGACGCGGTTGGCGGCACCCGTCAAATCAGCGGCACCGACTCCGTTGGGAGAGAGCAGGGCGCCCCTGGCGCTTTCGAGTTCCCAATTGCGCGGGACCACAGTCGCCTGCTCAGGCGAAGCGGTTGGAGGCGGCATGGGTGCGACGCCGGATGCTGCAGCAGGAGCAGCGGCGGTTGCTGTTTCCGACGGGGCGGTGTCCGACTCTGCGGTTGCAGGGCGCACAACTGTTCGCGCCATTGACTCGCGAGTGGGCTGCGCGCGAACGGTTTCGTTCATCGCCACCAAGGAGTTGCCGCCGTTCATCCCCGCCACGCCGCCCGGTCGGACGCTCCGTATCGCCACCACGATCATTACGGCCAGCGCCGCCCCGAACGCTGCGACCGGAATCGCGACGCGCGGCCGCCACCAGCTTCCATTGCCTTCGGCTGCGGAGCGTCTATTCGATCCATCGCGTACTTCCACCGCTTCATCAATTCGCGCAAAAGCGGCGATCGCACCCGTACATCGCGCGCATTGCGCGAAGTGACGCTCCCACCGCGCTCGTTCCGCCGCGCGCAACGCCCGTTCATGATAGGCGACTATGATTGATCCGTCGGGGCATTGGGCGCCGCCGCGATCGCTCGCGGCGCCAAGCCGTCCGCCGATGATTCGATCCAACCGGTCGGAAGCGCCAGACCGATCGTGCTTTTCATCATGCGCCAACTTAGTTCTCCGCACCCTCCTCGGTTATGATCAGAACGCCGGCGCGCGACGGCCTTGCATAATAGTCATTTCAGCGACCCGGTAATCATCTGACTGAGATCGGCGGGCCATGCTTCAAGTGCATATTCATAACACAATCGAATTTGCTCCTGACTGAGACTTTTCTCCCGTCTCAGTATCTGTTCAATATGCCGGCGGAGTTGCGCCCGCGTGCGTGTCAGCCGCCGCGACACACTCGATTCATATTCGCCCATGATGCGCCCGATCTGTTTAAGCGTAAGTTCCTCCAGGTGGTAGAAGTTGAGTCGCATGCGATCGCGCGGCTTCAGCTCTGCAATCGCGGCGGAGACTGCCTCCGTCAGCGCCCTCATGTATCGCGAACGATCCGGATCCGGTAGATCGTCCGCTGGCGTCGCCGCTAAAACGATTTGCTCGCGCGCGGCCGCGTCGTTAATCGCCGCGGCCCGCTGGTGCGCTCGATAGGTATCTACAAAGCGCTGCGCAATGACCGCTTTGAGCCATGCGCGCAGCGAGCTGCGCCCGTGAAAATAACTGAGCAGAGATCGGCGCGCACGGTCCCGCTCCTCGAGGCCGTACAACTCCGCATAGAGCGAGTCCGCGAGATCGCGTGCGCGTACCTCGTCGTGAACCAGCGCGCGCGCCGCCGCCTGCAACATCCTCCCATATTGCCCCACGAAATGTTCCCATGCGCGCACATCCCCAATCCTGCACGCGCACGCCAGCACCAAGTCCTCCGCGTGGAGTTGATCGAGGTATTCCGCCACTGCGTGAGCGGCCGGTGGCCTGTCAAGTGTGCGCGTCCAGGCTTCGACACTGGCCTGCAGGGTCACCGCCAGCGCGTCATCAGGCAGGTCCCATTTTTCCGCATGCCCACGCGAGCTTAATGCCGCTATTGCATGGGCATAACTGATGCTGAAGCGGGCGCTGGCGTCGTCTTCCATTTGGATCGGAATGATCAAACCACCGCGAGGCTGCGGTTACCAGCATCCGATAGGCACATCCGTGAACGGCCTCACAATTGCGTTGTTGCGAATGGTGGCTGTCGCGCCTCGCGCGCATTGCGTATACCGCTGGTCTTTCTGCATTTAAAGTTGGCGCACTGCCGCGGGAGAGCCCCGCGCCAAGGCTCATGTTCGACCTTGGGACAAAGTTCTCACACCAAACTGTCCTGTCGCGAGACATCCCCAAACCTCAAACCACCGACGGCCAGACCTGGAAATATGACCACCGAACTCAGCCTTGGCTCTGGACCCATTCCTCAATCGGATTGGCTACAGGCCGAATCCTTAATTCGCCATCCGTGCATTCCAGGCCTTGTCGGTAGTTCAGCCGCGATCCAAACCGCGGCCGCGGCGATCACACGGCTCGCACCGCATAAGGGTACCGTTATGATCCTCGGCGAATCTGGCAGCGGCAAGGAAGTCGTCGCCGAAGCGTTGCACCGGATGGGACCATCGAGCGCCGCCCCGCTGGTCAAGTTCAATTGCTCTAACCTGGTCAGTGGCCTCGCTGAATCGCAGTTGTTCGGTCACGTGCGTGGTGCTTTCACCGATGCGCGCGAGGCCTACAACGGATGTTTTCGACAGGCCAATGGCGGCACTCTGATGCTCGACGAGATCGGTGAAATGCCCTTGCGGATGCAGTCGAAAATGTTGCGCGCGGTCGAGAATCTTGAGGTTCAGGCCGTCGGTTCCAGCGAAACCTTCAGCCTGGATCTGCGCTTGCTAGTCGCCACCAATCGCGACCTCCGCGTGATGGTTGCGGCGGGCGCATTTCGTGCGGACCTCTTCTATCGACTCGACGCCGCTTCGATTCGGCTGCCGCCTCTGCGCGAACGCCTCGAGGATACTCCCGCCCTCGCCGCTCACTTTATCGCCCACTACAATAAATCTTTCGGCAAACACGTGCACTCCATTTCCCGCCAGGCCCTGGAGCTCATGTGCAACTATCGATGGCCCGGTAATGTGCGCGAACTTGCCCATACCATCGAGCGCGCCGTCCTGCTGTGCGAAAACGATCGCATCGATATGAGCGACCTCCCGCTCGAACTCGTCGCGGAGGCCGTCGCTCGCCTCGCCGCCGGACCAATCACATCGGGGAAACAATCCGATGCGATCGATCTGTTTGCGACCCGCGTCCCTTCGCCATCCAGCGTCAGTCTGGATGACGCGATGAAATCGGCGGTTTCGCAGTCGCTTGTCACGGCCCACGGCGACTGCGCCAGGGCGGCCCGATCGCTGGGCATTTCACGCCCCGCGATTTATCGCAAAATGGCTCGTTATGGACTGCAATCGTCGGGCACCGGCGCGCGTTTGCCGGCCGCGAAAATAGACCCCGGCCGTTTCAAACCGCCAGCCTGAGTTGCAGGTGATTGTGATCACTTGACGCTGAACGTCACCGCATTGAGAAATCGGGAATCTATTGAGAGGTGGGCACTTCTGCTTGATGGGGAACATCTATCTCCTCATCTATGAGTCGTTTCCGCGCGGCGTCATATTCTTCTTTGGTTATGACTTTCTGTGAGTACATATTGTCAAGTTTAGCGAGGCCGCCGGTTAAATCCCCGGGCACAGACCCGTGATCACTGCTCGCCTTGATCGGATTCAAAGTCATCTGGACAGTCTCCGGGGTGAGTTTATCCTGAGCCCCATCTGCCGCATCGACGCCCCAGCCAATCAGACCTCCAGCAAGGATGTTTCCCGCTACGACACCGGACATAGAATGCTTGATTGTGAAAGTCTCCTCCCCGTAACCGGGAAGGAGGAAAGTCAAAAGATGGTCACGATTACACGCGAGGTCCACATTTGTCGGTGTAGTGTAGCTCGATCCCTCATCGACGATTACCTTAGCCCCATTTGGGGTGGAGGTGATCGCAATGGATTGAGTTGTCCCGTTGATTATTGTCGCGCAACCCGTCACCCCAGCACCTATTAGACATCCCAGTACCCCGACCACTAGAATCCGTTGTAGGTTCCGCATGGCAACCCGGTTCGCGAATCTACTTTAACTTATAGGTACAAATCTCACGATTGTGGCACTTATTGCAACCATGTCGTCGCTCGGCGTCTTAAGCGCGATTTCGTCGCGCGACTCCTCCGTGGGTGTCAGATGCGGCGCGGCTCCTTACGAAAGGCGCATCCGCACGTCGCATGAACGTGCGGATGCGTTAAAACTCAACAGAAACGGGCTCGTCGGCCCAATTAGCCCTAATGCCGCAGCTTTTCAGCCAATGCGCCATACTGATCCAACATCGGCAGCACCTTGTCGGCCTTCGCCGGCGGCAACGGGAAAATCAGATGCGAAAAGCCCATATCCATCACTCGCCGCGCCGCATCTTCCTTGCCCGGCGCTGCAAACAGGCCGAGCGTCAGGCTTTCGAACTTCCGCCCCGCGCGATCGGCCGCCTCGCGCAGCGATTTCAGCCCTTCTACCAACTGTTCGGGCTTGCGGTTTATCGGCATCCATCCGTCGCAATACGCAACCGCCCGCTCCGGGCCCTTCTTCGCTTCAGAGCCCAGTAGCACTGGCGGCCCACCCGCCTGCACCGGTTTCGGATAGCTCCACATCGGTCCGAAATTTACGAATTCACCATGATACTCGGCCACCTCTTTGCTCCAGATCTCCTTCATGGCCTGGACCCGCTCGCGCAGCACCTTCCATCGGCTCTTGAAGTTGGTGCCGTGATCCTCCATCTCCTCCGCGTTCCAGCCGCCGCCGATTCCCAGGATCACGCGGCCGTTCGAGATCATGTCCAACGAGGCGACCTCTTTCGCCAGCACGATCGGATCGCGCTCGATCACCAGGCAAATCCCGGTCCCTAGCTTGATTCGTTTGGTGGCGACCGCAGCCGCCGTCAGCGCGACGAACTGGTCGTGCGTATGCCAATATTCGGTCGGCAGATCGCCGCCACCCGGCCACGGCGATTTCCGGCTGGTCGGAATATGCGTGTGCTCAGGAAAGAAGAGTGAATCAAGGCCGCGCGCCTCGACCGCCTGCGCCAGTTCAACCGGCTGAATTGCGTAGTCAGTCGGGAACATCATTACGCCGAACGTTGCCATTGTCTGCCTCCATGAAAAATTGCGTTGCGGCGTTTTTCGCTAACGTTGCGCCGCCCGCCGACTATACAAATAGACGGTTGCAAATTGCTACCGTCGCGCGGTCCTCCGATCGATCTACCAACTGCAAAGTGACAGATAGCCGCCCGCCAGACGCCTGCTGATTCTGATCATTGGCTAATCGCATCGCCGCCAACCCGGCAGGGCAACTTCCACCGCCCACCCTGAAGCTTAGAAATCCTTGCCCTTTGGCCCGCGACCTGCGATACAGAAAAGACCATCAAGCCTTCACTACGTGTTAGGAGGGACTGCGCTATGACGGTGCAAAACCACGTCATTTCGGCCGACTCGCACATGACTGAGCCGGCCAACCTCTGGGTCGATCGCCTGGACGAAAAATTCAGGGACCGCGCACCACGGGTGATTAAGAAAGAGGGCAGATCCGGCTACGTGTTCGTTGCACCGGGAGTGCCTGAATTCCCGGTCGCTGGCGGATTCGCTGCCGGCCGCAGCGGCAAGGAGCTCAAGGAGTTCCTCGCCCGCACGAATCGGGACGACGGCTACGACGGCGCGCGGCCCAGCGGCTGGGACCCGGTCGAGCGCATCAAGGATCAGGATATCGACGGTGTCGATGCCGAGGTGCTGTACACGACCTTGGGCATGACGCTGTTCGGCCTGCATGACGCCGATCTGCAGCGCGCATGTTTCAAGGCCTACAACGACTGGCTGTCGGAGTTCTGTTCACACAATCCGAAGCGGTTGGTTGGCGCGGCGCTGATTTCGCTCGAGGATATCGGCGAAGGCGCGAAGGAGTTGCACCGCGTCGCGAAAAACGGCCTCAAGGGCGCGATGATCTGGGGTGCGCCGCCGCGTGAACGACCCTACACTTCACGCGAGTACGATCCGTTCTGGGAAGCCGCGCAGGCACTCGAGATGCCGCTGTCGCTGCACGTAATCACCGGCAAGAAGCCGCCCAAATCCGAGGAGGAGCGCAAGAAAGTCCGCATGGAGCCGCGCGACCCCTCATTCGTGCGCGGCTACATGAATCTCATTCACGAGGTGCAGCGTTCGCTCACCGACATTATTTTCAGCGGTGTCCTGATGCGCTTTCCTAAGCTCAAGATCGTCTCGGCTGAGAATGACACCGGATGGATTCCTCACTACATGTACCGGCTCGATCACGCCTTCGAGAAATTCGGCGCCCTGATGAGCGAACCGCTCGATATGAAGCCGAGCGAGTATGTCCGCCGCCAGATGTGGGCAACGTTTCAGGACGATCCCATCGGGCCAATGCTGTTCCGCTATTTTGGCGAGGACAATTTCATGTGGGCTTCGGATTTTCCGCATACGGATTCGACTTGGCCCAATTCGCTGAAAGTTATCGAACAGGATTTTGAGGGCGTTCCCGCTGCGGTGAAACAGAAAATCATCTGCGATAATGCGGCCAAGCTCTATCACATCGATTTGAATTGAATGCGTTGCGCGGCTGCTGCGCGCGATTGGCTGACGACACCGGGGCAAGACCTCGGACAGGGGAGTTCACAATGTCTCACGACTTGGTAATCAAGAACGGCACTATCGTCGATGGCACCGGCGCCGAGCGTTTTCGCGGCGATTTAGCTATCGATGGCGATCGTATTGTCGCAGTCGGTAAAGTGAGCGAACGCGGCAAGCGCGAGATCGATGCTTCGGAATTGATCGTCTCGCCGGGCTTCGTGGATCCGCATACGCACTATGACGCGCAGATCTGCTGGGATCCGATGATTAGCTGCACCTCCTGGCACGGCGTCACCAGTGTCGTGATGGGAAACTGCGGCGTTGGCGTGGCGCCGTGCAAGCCCGACAATCGTGAGATAACGGCGTGGGATCTGACCAACGTCGAAGCGATCCCTTATGACTCATTAGCCAAGGGTGTCACCTGGGATTGGATCACCTTCCCAGAGTTCATGGGCTCTGCGGAGCGGCGCGGCAGCGCGATCAACCTCGGCTTCCTCGCACCCCTGACGCCGTTTCGCCATTTCGTGATGGGCAAGGAATCGATGGAGCGGGCTGCCACCCCTGACGAAACCCAGCAGATTTCAGCTTTGATCGGCGAAGCGATGGCGGCCGGCGCGCTGGGCCTCTCGACCACCACGCTGGCCCAGCATATCGGCTACCAGGGCACGCCCCTGGCTTGTCGCCTCGCCAGCAAAGACGAGCTCAAGTCCTACGCCAACGTCCTCAAAAGCCAGGGCAAGGGATCGATTGAACTTGCGTTGACCAAGAAGATCGGCCAAGTCAGCGAGGCCGAGTACGAACTACTCGATATGCTGCTGACCGAGAGCGGACGTCCGGTGACGTGGCTCGCGATGGCTACGACGCCGAAGAATCCCGACCGCGCGCGCGACACTCTGTCGCGGCTCGAACCCCTGATCAAGCGAGGTGGCGTGCCGCAGATTCTGTGCAAGCCGTTCGTCGCCCAGCTCGATCTGCGCAATCCCTTCACCTTCGCCGATATGGAGTCGTGGAACCCGGTTTTCAATCAGACCGTCGAAGCGCAGAAGGCCATGTATGCCGACCCGGCGTTCCGCGAAGCCTTCCGCAAGGATCTCACGAAGCCGCATCTGTTCACCGGCAAATGGCATCGCGTCGAGATTCTCGAAGTGACTAATCCAGCGCTTAAGCCATACGAGCGCAAGACCGTTGGCGAAGTGGCCGAGATGCGCCGGGCCGACCCGCTCGATACCTTTCTCGATCTGGCAATCGAAGACGATCTGAACATCCAGTACACCATGGCGCAGTACCATGAAGATGGCATCAAGGAACTGATCGGCGACCCGCGCACCATGATCGGCCTGTCCGACGGCGGGGCTCACGTCGATATGCTGTGTGACGCCGGCTATGCGACCTATCTGCTCGGCAATTGGGTGCGGCGGCGCGAGGCGATCACGCTGGAACGTGCCATCCAGCGCATTACCTCGGAGCCGGCCGATTTCTTCGGCATCCGCGAGCGCGGCCGCCTCAAGACCGGATGGAAGGCCGACGTTACCCTGTTCGATTACAACACCGTCGATTCGGCCAAACGCGCGACGATGCAGAACGATCTGCCCGGCGGTGGACGGCGCCTCGTGATGCCGGCAGAGGGTATCGAATACACTGTCGTCAATGGCGCCGTCGTCTATGAGCATGGTAAGCACAGCGGTGCGATGCCAGGGCAGGTGATTCGTTCGAGCGCTGCCTGACGATCCATCTTCTCTGACTGAAGTTCGGGGGACGAAACGTGACCGCGTTTCGTCCCCTGCTTATTTGCAGTTGTATCGGAGTAGCCAGTGAATTTGAGTTCCATCTCAAGTGATATCCAAGTGATATCGACGATCGGTAACGCCCGGAGGCTAACCGAAATCTTCGGTTGCCGGATCACTAATGGGTAGCAGTGCCTCCACTCAAAGCTTCGTTTCCCGATCGCCGCTGGCGCTCCTCGGGCAATGGCATCGAATGTGCTCAACATAATTTCGAGAGGAATCAACTCGAAATTCTGCGAATGAAATTCCCGATTAGAAATTGCGCACTGTCTTTATTGGGGTTGATTCTCACCCTTCTGGGGTCCGCACTACAAATTGCTCATGCCCAACAGGCAATGGACGTCCCGGCGCCGGTACCACAAGGACAGCCGACTATCCACTATCGGCCAAAACCGACGCCGTTAGTAATCGGTCCGAACCTTAAATCTCCGGAACAATCCAATCAGTCCGACGTCATACCCTCGATCCCCACACCCGCGATCCAGGCCACACCTGAAGCGGTTGCGCCGTCGCCGACGTATCGGATGGATCAGCCCGTGCTCCCCGCGATTTTCCGCGGATGTTGGCAGGGCAAGGTAGAGTTTCTCGATTCGATCGAACGGATGCCCGGTGCGCCCAAGGTTGGCATCTGGACGCCCAAAAACTACCGGCTGTGCTATCAGCGTTATGGCGATGGCCCGTTTCAGCTAACTTTCTCGGAGGCTGGAATCGATCGCAATAGCAAGATCACTAATCCTCACAACAGCATGAATCTGCTTTCGACTGACGGCCGCACCTACGCCACGATGCAAGCGCTACTGCACTTCGACGAGTATCACAACGGCGAATATTCGGCCGGGAGCACCTTCGCCGTCGATGAAACCGCGCGATTACAATGTGAGATTCAACCCGATGGGATGCATGTAATAGGCAGTGTTCACGGCACGCGCGACGGCAACCCGTGGTTTCGTGCATACTGGCATGCGCTCTTCCTCCACGAGCCTGGCTAACTACTCAATCGAACTAATATTTCCTTTCGCTGATTTGAGATGTGGATTCCGGGCTCACGCGCGCAAGCGTCCAGCCAGATCGACGCGCGTGCGTAAAGCAGTCAGTTCATGGGCCGTGGGCGGCTCAGTTGTCGGCACAGATGCCGGCATGACTATCTCGAATCCGGTCTCCTGCTGAACTCTCTCGGGCGAGATTCCGGGATGCACCGAGCGCAGCCGCATCCGCCGAGTGTCGTCAGCGAAATCGAAAATACATAGCGGAGTGATGCAGTACTTCGGGCCGCCGCCTGGAATTCCCAGTTTGCTGCGCGCGTCGGCGCCTCCCGCGCCCCAGCCAAATGCGCTCACATAGTCACATTTCTCGACTAACACTCGCGGATTGTGACTATTAAGCACTATATAATAACGGCCGACGTGGGTACTGAGTGTCGGCGTCCCGACGGAACCCGGACCACGAAACTTGAGCTTTCGATAGTCACGTCCCACTCCGATTAGGTTGGTGTTTCCGTACGCGTCAACTTGCACGCCGCCAATGAAGAAAACGTGATTGTTCCAATCCTTCACGCGGTCAAAGCGATGGCCGGTATCGCTGAACGACTCGGCCCAGCGCACCACCCGCCGGTCCCATCCGAACGCCGGCATCGGAATAGTCTCCAGATGCGCCACGTTCATGCGCCCGCCCAGAAATACCAAGTCCATATTCGGACCATGAGCGAGATGGGCCAATCGCACGGCCGCTTCTGCCACTGGCATCGCCACGCCAACACGGAGGACGTCACCGTCGTTCAATTCGCGCGCGAGAAACACCGCGAGCAATTCGGAAATCGAATAGTCATTTTCCACAGGAGCCTTGCCTCACCGTGCAAGAGAAATCTTTGCGCCAAACTTTCAGTTACTCAGTCGTTCCGGCCAGCCTCTGCCGCCTGCGCTGCGGCCCATCCGGGTGCGACGCGTTCAAAGTATCTCTTCGGATAGACCATGCTGAAGACGATGGCGCCGACCAGGAGAGACAGCGGAACAACCAGTCCCAGGAGCAGCAGATCGCCAGTCCTCAAGGCCATCACGCCGAATATGGTATTAACGGAGAACATCAACCCGAAAACCACGGTGAGTATTACGTTAAGCCGTATGAACAGCGGATGATCCCAGATCTCAGGGGGCGCCTTTTCGCGGGCGTATTGAATCGTGAAGGGGAATCCGGCCAGGAGCGCAACCCAAGTGACCAACGCAAACGTTCCCCAGCTCAAAGAGACATTCAAGTTCCTGAACAGCCACGGCCCGATGACGATCGTCGTTATCAGTGCGATTACGAAGTAGGCCACCGTCACACAATCCATTAGCTTGACGGCATCGCGGCTGTACTCGCGCGCTACGATCGCGGCCGCGATCAGCAATGCCCCCAGCGCACCGGCGACCCCATGGCCGGACCCCGTGAGCACGGCAAACGTGACCCACGCGACGATGCTGAGATTGTTCGCCTTGCTACCTTTCGGCTGGGTACTCTGTTCCATCGTCACATCCGGCGATCGGTTATTCGCCATCGATCAGTATTCGTAGAGCGCCAACAACCGCTTGATTCCGATGATTTCGAGATAGTCCGCATGGGTTGCGGGCTTGCGGCAGTACCGATCCAGATATTCCTCGAGCGATTTGCGATCGCCGCCCGCCGCCTGAGTGGCCGCATCGCTGTAAAGTTTGAGGTGTTCGTTATCCTGAACATGATAGCCGCGCGCATAAAACGGATGCGCCCCAAACGGCGCCCGCACAATCGCGTCGGCGGCGGCGATTGTCGTTTTCCACGGATCGGATCGCACTTGCTCGTTCGAGATGACCTGATCGACCTCCACGATCACGCGATCGGCGGCGCGATACATGAAGAGATCGATCCATCCGGGACCGCCTAAATGCTGCACGTTGCCATAAGTGTCAGCGTGCGCCGCGTGCAGGATCGCGATGTCAGGCTTGATCGGCGGCACCGCGATCAGCGTCGCGCCGCCGATCGGGTCTTTGAAGACCTTCAGGTCCGGGTTAACTTCCGGCAGCGATGTGCCAACACCGCCGCGCCACGGCAGGAAGGGCAATGATTGCGCCGCCGCCTGCAGCCCGGCGCAGAGAATTCCCTCCTCGCATTCCCACACTTCGATCTCGCCGCGTTCGGCCGCCCGCCGGAAGGACGGTCCAACCGGATTGCCGAAGCCGCCGCCAGCATAGTAGCTGACAACTTTCCGAACGCATCCGGCCGCGATCAGCAGATCGAGAGAGAAGCCTGCATCGACGATCGTGAGGTCCTTCAGCCCACGCCGGATAATCTGCCGCACCAGCGCCATCGGCGTCGGTTGCCCGATAGCGATGGTCATGCCGCTCTCGATCCAGCCTGCCGCCTCGACCTCGTCGATTATTCTTTGCCGCCGCTCGATGTTCATCCCGATACCGATCCTCCCGGCCCGGCCACTTGGAAGCCGTCTAAGTGTCTTGCGAAATGGGCGCTGCGGCAAGCCCGATTTCACCGTGACGCTGCGAGACGCTAACGCGTTGGCTAATTCGCCGCAAAGTTTTGTACACTCCCGCGAATGAATCCCTCCGGATTCTCGGGAGAACGTTATGGCATTAATCAAATTCGACGACTACGCCAACAAGTATCATCACATCAAGATGAAGCGGCGTGACGGCATCCTCCAAATGACGCTGCACACCAACGACACCGAACTCAAGTGGGGCATGGGCCCTCATGAGGAGCTGTCCTATGCGTTCAACGATATAGCCCGCGATCACGAGAATCGTTGCGTGATCATCACCGGCACCGGCGACGCCTTTTGCGCCGAAGTCGATGCAGGCAAGGGCCGCGGCGTGCCCATCACAGGCGATGGCGCTCCGCAGCCCGCCGGCGTTCGTTCGACCACCTGGGACCACATCTACAACGATGCGAAATATCTCCTGATGAACCACCTCAATATCGAGGTGCCGATGATTGCCGCGGTGAACGGCCCCGCGCTGATTCACGCCGAGCTGGCCGTACTGTGCGATATCGTGATCGCCTCGCCCAATGCAGCATTTCAGGACGCGCCACATTTCCCCAACGGGATCGTCCCTGGCGACGGCGTGCACATCGTATGGCCGCTCGTGCTAGGGCCGAATCGTGGACGCTATTTTCTGCTCACCGGTCAGAAATTATCGGCGAAGGAATCGCTCGAGCTGGGCGTTATTGCCGAAATCCTGCCCAAAGATAAGCTGTTGGAGCGGGCTTGGGAGCTTGCGCGAAGCATCACCATTAAGCCCACGCTTGCCGTACGCTACGCGAGAGTAGCGCTGACTCAGCAACTCAAGAAGCTGATGCTCGACAATCTCGGCTACGGACTCGCGCTCGAAGGCCTCAGCGCTGGGCAATCGTGGCCGGGTGCGCGCGAAAGGAAGTAGATGCGGATCGCGTGGAATCCAGTGATCTTGGCGGCGCGGTCAAAGCCTGATAACTCCAGTTCGTTGCGAAGGATTCAACAAACCCGATGGACGCCCGGAAATGATCCAGGCGTCCGCGGTTAATCTGGCGGCATTGGCGCCTCCAGGCATTGAGCACGGCAACCGCGAGGTGTCGATGAGCGAATATACAGTCAAAGATAAGGTCGCGATCATCGGGGTCGGCGAGACCAAGTACTACAAACGCGGGCAGGCGCCGGTCCCCGAATTTCGCCTGGCTTGCGAAGCGATCATGAAGGCCGCCGAGGACGCCGGCATCGACGTTCGCGATATCGACGGCATCTCCGGCTATGCGGATGACCGCAATGACGCCTCCCACCTTGCATCCGCGCTGGGCCTCAAGCATCTCGGCTTTGCCGGGATGGTCTGGGGCGGCGGCGGCGGCGGCGGTTCGGGCGCAGTCGGCAATGCGGCTGCAGCCGTCGCGGCCGGCTATTCGAAGTACTGCGTGGTCTTTCGTGCACTCGCTCAGGGACAGTTCGGACGCTTCGGCCAGGCTCCGGTGACTAACTCGGTCTCGGGTGCACCCGCCTATACCGCCCCATATGGCCTCTACGTGCCCGCGCAATGGGTCGCATTGCGGACGCGGCGGTTCATGCATCAGTACGGCATCAACCAGGAACCGCTCGCAGCAGTCGCGCTGGCGGATTATTACCATGCGCAATTCAATCCGCGGGCCGTCATGTATGGGCGTCCGCTCACCCGCGAGGAGTACGACAAGTCGCGCTGGATCGTTGAGCCGTTTCATCTCTTCGATTGCTGCATGGAGAACGATGGCTCAGCCGCACTGATCGTTACGACTGCCGATCGGGCGCGCGACGCGAAGAAGAAGCCCGCCTACATCATGGCCGCCGCGCAAGGCTCCAATTATCGCCACAACGCGACCATCGAGAATTCCGCCGATTACGCCTCATCCAACTTCAAGACGCTGGCGCCGCGGCTGTTTGAAATGGCTGGCATCACGCCCAAGGACGTCGATTGTGCGCAGATGTACGAGCACTTCAGCGGCGCCGTGATGATCAGCCTGGTCGAGCACGGCTTCTGCAAGCCCGAGGAGGTGATGGAGTTCGTCACGTTTGAGAACATCACCGCGCCCAAGGGCAAGCTCCCCATCAATACCAGTGGCGGCAATATCGCGGAGTGCTACATGCACGGCCTCGAACTCGTGAACGAGGCGGTGCGGCAAGTCCGCGGCGATTCGACCTGCCAGGTGCCCGATTGCAAAATTTCGCTGGTAGCCTCGGGCCCGATGGTCTCGCCGGTCAGCGATCTGATTGTCCATAGCATGTAGGGAGTGTCCGTGATGGCCGACGAAAAGAAATACTACTTGCCCGAAGGATTACCCGCTCCGCGCCCGCAGCGCACCGGACTCGATACGGAATTCTGGGCCGCGACCAAGCGCCACGAACTCGTGGTCCAGCAGTGCAACGCGTGCAAGACTTTTCAGTGGGGTCCGGAATTTATCTGTCACCATTGCCGTTCATTCGACATGGGTTGGCATACGGTGTCTGGAAAGGGACGCCTGTATAGCTGGGTGCGATGCTGGAACCCGGTCCATCCCGCGCTCAAGGAGGCGTGCCCCTACATCGTCGCGGTGATAGAACTCCCCGACGCCGGCAACATCCGCATGGTCGGTAATCTGCTGGGCGATCCGATGCAGAATCCGCCGTTCGACGTGGCCGTCGAAGCAGTCTTCGAGGATCATCCCGACGCCACGCTCGTGCAGTGGAAAGTCGCATAGGGAATGGTGCCACCACCCGAGGAACCAGAATCGGAGAAGCGGTCGTAGCTAGAACCCTTGCGCCGTCTGAAATCGCATTGACGATTTTCGCGACGCCATAAAGGAGGCCCTGCGCAAATCGGGTCGTCATTCTGAACGGAGTCTGCGGAGCGAAGAATCCCGGGATTCTTTGCTGCGCGCAGAATGACAGAGGACAGATGGGTTTTGTGCAGAGCCTCCCTAAATGAGCAAAGGCCGCACTCGCCCAGCGAGTGTGGCCTTTTGTCTTCGATGCGACCGTCGTATGCTCGGACCGTAATGTCAAAGGCCGCCAAAATCTCTTCGACAGCGCTCCCGCCTGCCGATCTCTATGAGCGCGACTACTACACCTGGACCCAGGAACAGGCGCGCGCTCTGCGCGAACGTCGCCTCGAGGAACTCGATTGGACCAATGTCGCCGAGGAGATCGAGGACTTGGGCAAGCGAGAGAAACGCGCATTGCGCAGCCAACTAGTGCGACTGCTCGGACACCTGCTGAAATTTGCCTTCGCGCGTGAGGTCATGTGGGAGAATAACAGCCGGGGCTGGGAGTTGAGCATCCGCGGAGCAAGGCGCGAGGCCCTCATGTACCTCGATGAAAATCCCGGGCTTCGTCCTCATGTTCCTCAGATCTTCCAATCGGCCTATGGAAGCGCGCGCCTCGAAGTCATGAAAACCCTGCGGCTGCCCGACGCCGCGATTCCCGAAGCGCCGCCCTGGGCTCTCGACGAAATCCTGGACGACGCGTTCCTGCCCAGGCGCGATACTTAATCACCCAGGCGCGGGGCGAAAGCCCCGCCGCAATACTTCCGATTCTTTTACATCGGAGGTCTCTTCAGGCCTCTGCGTCACCGCTCCGGGTGGCCTTGTCGACGATTTCCATCACGTCGAGGGTCTGGACCTTCTCCTCCAACTGTTTGGCCTTGATGCCGTCGCCGAGCATCGTCATACAGAACGGGCAGGAGACCGCGATGACCTCGGGATCGGTCTGCAGGGCCTGCTCGGTACGCAGCAGATTCACCCGTTTATCCGGGTCTTCCTCGAGCCACATCCGCCCTCCGCCGGCACCGCAGCACATGCCGAATTTACGGTGCCGTTCCATTTCCTGAACCTCGGCGCCCGCGCGGCTGAGCAACATTCGTGGCTCGTCATACACGTCGTTGTAACGGCCGTAGTAGCAAGAGTCGTGGTAAACGGTCCGCTTCGGGAATTCCTCGGAGATCTTGAGACGCCCCGAAGCGAGCAATTCCCGCACGAGGTCGGCGGCATGAATTACCTCGTAGGAACCACCGAATTGCGGAAACTCGTTCTTGATCGTGTTGAAACAGTGGGGACAGTTCACGATGATCTTGCGAACTTTGTGGCTGTTGAAGGTTTCGACCAGCGTTTGCGCCATCGTCTGGTAAAGGTACTCGTTGCCGAGTCGACGGGCCGTTTCGCCGTTGCAGGATTCCTCTCGCGCCAGGCACGCAAAGTCCACGCCTGCTTTCTGCAGTACGCGGACGAAGGCCTGCGTGGTCTTCTTGTTGCGATCATCGAAGGCCCCGGCGCAGCCTACATAGTAGAGGTACTCGGCGTCGGGCTTGTCGGCCACCGTCGGGACCTTCATCCCTTCGGCCCACTCGAACCGATGCTCGGAATCGAGCCCCCACGGATTGGATTGTGTCTCCATGTTCTTGAAGGTGCGGGTCAGCTCCTTGGGAAAACGGGCCTCCTCCTGCACAAGGTGCCGACGCATGTCGACGATCTTATCGACGTACTCGATCATCGGAGGACAAGCCTCCTCACAGGCTCGGCAGGTGTTACAAGCCCACAGGGTTTCGTCCTTGATAACCGAGCCGACAATGTTTTCGCCGACCTCCAGGGGCTCTGTGCCATCCCCGTTGCCGGGATGGAGCCTCTTTTCAATGACCTCGTTTTGATGCTCGAAGAGGTAATCCCTCAGATCGAGCAGCAATTGACGTGGCGCCAGGGGCTTCTTGGTCGCGGTGGCGGGGCAATTCGAGGAGCAACGGCCACATTCTGTGCAACTGAACATGTCGAGCACTTGCTTCCACGTGAACTGATCGATGTGGGAGGTGCCGAAGCGCGAATCGTTCTCGAGGTCCTGCTTCGAGAGCTGCCCCTTGGGCTCGAGTTTAGAGAAAAAGATGTTCGGGATTGCAGTGATAATGTGGAAGTGTTTGGAGGGCGGTAGTAAGTTCAAAAAGACCAGAATGACGAGGTTGTGCACCCACCAGGCTACATTGCTCGCTCGCAAGGCGAAGCTCGTGCCCAGGACTTTCGCCATGCCGCGGCCCACCAGGGCTGAGAGCGGCGCCCACTGCGCCTCCCGAGCGAACTGCAGGTTGTTCGGCTGAGAAACGATTCGCCCACCATCATAGACGAGGCCTGTCAGCATGACGGTCGCGATCAACACCAGGATCGTATAGGCCTCCCAATGCGATTGCTCGCGCAGGCGACTCTCGGGCGGAAGAAAGCCGTAAAGTCGAGGCGCGTGTATGATGCCCCATCGCACCAGCGCTATCCCAACGCCAAACAGGACAGCCACCTCCATGATGTCGCGGAGCAATAAATATGGGCCGCCGAGGAGATTCAGGCTAAAGCCGGGGACCACAAATGAGTCCGAGTAGCCGCGGCCGAACATCGTCAGGATTTGGATTCCGAGGATGCAAAATCCCCAAAAGATAAAAAAGTGCATCCACCCGGCGGACCGCTCGGCTCCCGGATTCCTACGCACGAATTTCTTCTGCCCAAAGGCATAGACCAGCACGGACCGAATGCGTTCGGGAATTCGATCGAAGCGGGACACGGGGGTGGCGCTCTGCAGCAGCTGAAAGCGACGCCAGAGCTGGTAGAAAAAAAAGCCCAGGGAAACAAAAATGCAGAGACTGAAGATAATCTCCGTTATCATCGAATCCTCCCTCATGGTAAGCAAGTAATCGGGAAAACCGAAAACTGCGGCCGCCTCGACGATGCCGTGCTTGAACCATCAGCCCCAGGTCTCGCGGATGAGGCGAGCGGCGGGTTCCAAAGGATTTGGCGTGTAACCTCGTAGTTCACGTATCGCTCCGGCGAGACTTCACGCCGTTGCCGCGCGGGCGCGCGGATCATACGTGCCGCGAACTCGATCGCACAAGATGGGTTTTAAATGGGCCGGCGGACAAATTCAATCAGCATTGGAAGATAGACCTGCATCCTTGGTGATTGAATACACAGCAACGACGCTGGATTCTTCGCTCTGGGGGCTCCGTCCGGAATGACGACCGGACTTATGCGGAACCCTCAATGCTTGATCTTCTTCATCGCCTCGACCATCTCGGGAACCGCTTTGAAGAGGTCGGCGACGAGTCCATAGTCGGCGACGCTGAAGATCGGCGCTTCCTCGTCCTTATTGATCGCGACGATGGTCTTTGAGTCCTTCATTCCCGCAAGATGCTGGATCGCGCCCGAGATGCCGACCGCGACGTAAAGCTCTGGTGCGACGACCTTGCCGGTTTGTCCCACCTGCAAATCGTTCGGCACGAACCCCGCGTCAACGGCCGCCCGGCTCGCGCCCATCGCCGCGCCCATTTCATCGACCAGCGGTTCCAGCACGGTTTTGAAGTTCTCACCCGATTTGAGCCCACGACCGCCAGACACGATGATGCGCGCCTCGGTCAATTGCGGGCGGTCGCTCTTGATCGCGTTGAAGCCGACGAACTCCATCTTGAGGCTCGCGGGGTCGAGTTCCGGCTTAACCTTTTCGATCGGCGCCGCCGCGTCGGTGGGCTTGGCCGCATCGAAGGCGGTGCCGCGTACGGTCACGATGCGGACCGCACCTTCGAGTTCGATCGTCGCCAGGGCATTGCCCGCGTACATCGGACGAATGAAGGTGCCGTCGTCGTTGATGGCGATGATCTCGGAAGCCATCGGCGCGTTGAGCCGCGCCGCCAGCCGCGGCATCAAGTCTTTGCCCATCGCGGTCGCCGTCGCGAGCATAGTTTCAGCGCCGGTGCTCTTGATGAGCGAGGCGAGCGCCTGTGCGGCCGCATCCGCCAGATGATGATCGAGGCGAGGATCCTCGAGTACAATCACTTTGCTAACGCCATATATGGCAATCTCGGCGGCGGCGCTTTCGGCAGCCTCCCCCATGATTACCGCGAGACAATTGCCGCTGCGCTTGCGCGCGACTTCGAGGCCGGCGTTGATCGCGACCAGCGTCGTTTTGGGAAAATGTCCGCCTTGATGTTCGGCGAAAACAAGTACGTCACCCATTTCGATTCACTCCGGCATCAGCCCGCCGCCGTTCGCAATTGTGCTAAAACGACGCGACCCGTTCAGTCGATGTAATAATTGAATCAAGCACGCGCGTCCTCGCTCGATGACCCTGCCGCGGTAATCTGCGCGCTCAGATAACCTTCGCTTCCGTATGGAGGACCTCGACCAGTTCGTCCACCGAGGCGACCTTGCGTCCGGCCTGACGCTTATCGGGCGCCTTCAGAGTCTTGATTTTCAGCTTCGGCGCGAGGTCCACGCCGAGGCTGTCGGCCGCGATATCGGTGAGCGGCTTCTTGCGCGCCTTCATGATTCCGGGCAGCGACGCATAGCGCGGCTCGTTGAGGCGCAGGTCCGCAGTGATTACCGCAGGCAGCGGAAACGCGATCGTTTCGAGACCGCCATCGGCCTCGCGTACAACGGTGCATTTCTCGCCGGTGATTTCGATCTTCGAGGCGAAGGTCGCCTGCGGCCATCCGAGCATTTCGGCAATCATCTGGCCGACCTGATTGGAATCGTCGTCGATCGCCTGCTTGCCGATCATGACGATGCCGGGTTTTTCGTCGCTAGCGACTTTCGCGATTATGCGCGCGATGGCGAGCGTATCGAGCGGAGCCTCGGTGCGCACCAGAATCGCGCGGTCGGCACCCATCGCGAGGCCGGTGCGCAATTGCTCCTGCCAGGTCGGTTGCCCGATCGAGATCAGGATTACCTCGCCCGAACCCTGCTTTTCCTTGATCCGCAAGGCCTCCTCAATCGCGATTTCGTCGAACGGATTGATCACCCACTTCACGTTGTCGGTGGCGATTCCGGAGCCGTCCGCGAGTACGCGGATAGTGGTTGCCGGATCGGGCACGCGTTTGACGGGAACTAGAATCTTCACAGCGCTGTCACTCCGCACGGCCATCCTCGATGACCGTAAGTATCGCTAATCATAGGGTTCGGGAATTAGTACCGGAACTATCCGACGGTAACAATGGCGAAACGGACAGTCAAACTATCCCGGGCGTCGTTTGAGACGGAGCGGCCAAGCCAGTTCGCCGCAAAATGACCGATCCCTGAGGCTACGCTTTCTTCAGGGAATCGACGAAAGCACTGTCGGCAAAGACTTTGCCAACCGCGTCCTGCATCGCGGCGTTCAGTTCCTCCTGGGCATTGCCGGCACTGGCCAATTGAACAGATTCCTTACTTTGACCGGTGATGTACTGGTTATACGCGACGGCACCGCCGTAGTATCTACAGGTCAGAATTAAAGGCGAGATAGTGCTTCGAAGATACCAAAGGTCAACGGCGCTCAAGAAAAACTGAACGTGGATAAAGCGAGCCGCTGGCGGCTCACCCTTAATCGGTAGATGCGGGTATCGACCGCGCGGAGAGCGGAAGGCGGACGAACGAAATCGATGATCGCAGCCTCAATCGTTGTAGCCGAGACGATGCGACAGTTCGCGGCCGGCTTCGAGCACCAATGGCGCAAGTTCTATGTTAATGCGCTCGCCTGAGATGCGGTAGGAGGGTCCCGCCACCGCCAACGACCCGACGACCGAACGCGTATAGTCGCGAATCGGTACCGCGACCGAGGCCACATCTTCGAGGTATTCTCCGGTATCGATCGAGTAGCCGTCGCGCGTCACCGCGTGGAGTTGCTCGAGCAGCAGCGCCCGATCGACTATTGTGTTCTCGGTGTAGCGATGCAACTGCTCGGGCAGCAGCGACCTGAATTGTTCCTCGGCATCGAAGGCGAGGTATGCCTTACCGATCGCGGTACAATGCAATGGTAAGGTCTGCCCGATTGGTGCGGTGATACGGACGGCGCGGTCGTCGGGTTCCGCGGCCTCGAGGGGGACGACACCGTCGCGTCGGGCAATCGCGACGAAAGCGCTCTCGCGGCATTTCCGCGCCACTTCCGTCAGAATCGGACGCGCCTGCCGCACCAGTCCCATGTGATGGATATAGCGGCGGCCCAAGTGGAGGCATTTAATCCCGAGGCGATAGTTCTCGGTCGATTTGTTTTGCTCGATGTAGCCGCGTGCTTCGAGCGTGGCGAGCAGCCTGAAGACATTGTTCTTATGCAGCTTGAGTCGCTTCGAAAGCTCGGTAACGCCGAGTTCGTCAACCTCGCCGAAAAACTGTTCCAGAACGTCGAGCGAATGCGCAACGGATTGAATAACGTAGTTTGTCTTTTCGCGCCGAACCATTGATTTCCGTTCTCCATTGCCGTCGCGAATCGAGTTGAACAGGCGTGCAACGATCACTTTGGAAAACTGTTTTACTTTAGACGGCGAGGCCAAATGATGTCAACGCCTATCTGCCCCGATGGGAGTGAATGTTTAACCGGCTGATTTTGTTACTATTATCGACCATCCGAACGTTCCACGAGGGCTTATGGCCGACACTCCAAAACCAGAATTCTTCGGGCGCCTTGACGAATCCGAGGACGAAATCTTCTATCGGCACCCGCGCTTCGTCGTCCATATCGACGATGGCGCGATCGCAAAAGTTGGCGAAATCTACGCCGGCTTGTTGCCCGCTGGCGCCGTTATTCTCGACCTGATGTCGAGTTGGCGCTCACATCTGCCAGAGCGGATACGACCGGCGAAAGTCGTGGGAGTCGGACTCAATCGTGCGGAGATGCAGGACAATCCCGCGCTGAGCGAGATCGTGGTTCACAACGTTAATTTGAATCCCCGGTTGCCCTTCGACGACGAAACATTCGACGGTGCGCTGATGACGGTTTCGGTGCAGTATCTGACGCGGCCGATCGAATTGTTTACGGATGTTGGCCGCGTATTGAAGCGGCATGCGCCGTTCATCGTAACATTTTCGAACCGGATGTTCCCGACTAAGGCAGTTGCGCTATGGCACGGAGCCAACCAGCATCAGCGCCAGACCGTCGTGAAGGGGTACTTTGCGCAGAGCGCTGTGTTTGAGAAGATCCAAGTGATCGATCGCAGCGCGACGACCGATCCCCCGTCGGATCCAATCTGGGCGGTGCTGGGCTACAAGATCGCCCCGGTCGTCTGAACCCGGGGCGAACGGTTGACCGGAGAGGGTGTGGTGATCAGTCATCGAGGTTTGAGACATCTGGCTCTGCGCGTTGCCGACGTTGATCGCGCAACGGAGTTCTATAGCCGCGTCTTCGGGATGACGGTGGTGTGGCGTCCCGATCCGGACAACGCGTATCTCAGTTCAGGGTGCGATAATCTGGCGCTTCATCGTGGCGACGCCGGTGATCGGGAGGCGCAATCGATGGACCACCTGGGGTTCATCGTGCCAACGATCGCGGAGCTCGAAGCGGGCTATGCGTGGGCGCAGGCCGACGCGATTGAGATCGTCGCGCCGCTCAAGCAGCATCGCGACGGTTCGGTGTCGTTTTATATTCACGATCCCGACGGAAACGTGATTCAGCTAATCTACGAGCCTTCGATAAGTGCGCTCCAAATGGTTAAAGGCGCGTCGGCGATCAAAGGCCGAGAGGAAGATTCGATGCTCAAGAATTGGGCCACCGCCGAAGCGACGGCCTCCTTTGCCGGGCGCTTTCCGCAATTGCCCGGGAATTTTCGCGAGACGCTCGGGCTCGCAATGTCTTCGATAGGAATAGGCACTTATCTCGGGGAAAGCGATTCTGCGACCGATGCCGCCTATGAGGACGCTATCCGCACTGCGCTGTCGGGCGGCATTAACCTGATCGATACCGCGGTCAACTATCGGTTCCAACGGAGCGAGCGCGTGATCGGCAAGGTGATCGCTGAGTTGGTGGCAGCGGGTAAGATCCGTCGCGAGGAGGTCGTCGTCGCGACCAAGGGCGGCTACGTCACGTTCGCTGGCGAGATGCCCGCGAATCCGCGCGAGTGGTTCGAAGAGACCTACGTCAAAACCGGGATCGTTGCGGCTGAAGATTTAGTCGAAGGATCGCACTGCATGACGCCGCGCTGGCTCGAAGCGATGATCGATCTTAGCCGCGCCAACCTCGGCCTCGAAACCATCGACATCTACTACTTGCATAATCCGGAGAGTCAGCTTGCCGCGATGAGCCGCGACGAATTCAACGCGCGCGTCGGCCGCGCGTTCGAACTGCTCGAACGCAAGGTCGCCGAGCGCCGCATCCGCTGCTACGGTGCTGCGACCTGGAACGGATTTCGGGTCGCACCCAACGATCGTTCCCATCTATCTCTGGTCGACCTGGTAAAGATTGCCGGCGAGGTCGGCGGCAAGGATCATCATTTCCGCGTGATTCAGTTGCCGTATAACCTGGCGATGCCGGAGGCGTTCACGGCGAAGAATCAACGTCTGCCCGACGGCAGTCCCGGCAGCACCTTGGCCGTGGCTGACGCGACCGGTATCGCGGTATGCGCGAGCGCGTCGCTGCTGCAGGGACGTTTGACGCGCGGCATGCCCGCGGTGCTCACCGAGGCCTTTCCCGGCTTCGAATCCGATGCACAGCGCGCGTTGCAGTTCGTCCGGTCGACTCCCGGCGTCAATGTCGCGCTGGCAGGGATGAGCTCGGCGGCGCACGTAACCCACAACCTGGCGACGGCGCTGCAGCCGTCTGCGCCATTTGAAGCTCTGATGAAGCTGTTCAAGCGCGCCGAATGATTGCGGGTCGATTGGCGTTTCGCAAAGGGCATCGTCCCGCGGTGTGGAGGCTTGCCCGCGCAGTAATTGCGCTAGCGGCAGTTTGGTGGAGGGCTGGCGCTGTCCCCGTGATGGCTGGTGAGCTCGATTATCCGCCCACCAATTACATCCTTCGCAGCATCGATGGATCGCGTGTGATCGGCCATTCGCATATCACGATGGTCCCGGGGGCGGACGGTCTCGCTACGGTTCGGGGGGAGTATCACTTCCTGGATGGGAACTACGACATCGACGAAACTACGATGCGAGGTCACGGCGACGAACTTCCGCGCCTGGTGAAAGCTCACCACTCTTTTTTTCATTCTGACGGTTCTCTGGACCGCGAGAGCCGCGCCAACGTCGCCGCGGGAACCGGGGAGTGTATCGTTTACGCCAACGGGCAGCCGCAAGTGAGCAGCGCGAAATTGGATTTTCCTGCGGACACCTTCGCCGGCGATGCAGTGATAATTCCGATCCACCGGTTTCTGCGGATGGGCGGCAAGGGGTCGATCAGCTTCCACGACTTCAATTGCATCCCGGGTCCGGAGCTGCTGAAAGTGACCGCAAGCGCCAGCCCTCCCGCGTCCTGGAGTTATTACCCGGGTGAACTGGTACGGGTGGATGTTGAGCCGGACTTCGGCTGGATCGACGTTGTAATCGCGCCGTTTCTCCCCCGAATCCAGGCGTGGTTCGATCCGCTCGAGGGCTGGTTCTTCGTAGGCGGCGAATCAGCGCGATACTACAAGGGATTGAAGTACATGATGGTCCGGGCGCACGAGTCGCAGCCCGAACTCAAAGCGCCGCAACCGCCGGAGATTCGCGCAGCGCCCACTCCAGATGCGCAAGCCCCCCCGCATCCGTAGCCGCGCGCACGAACTGGCCGCCGAGGCGGGCCACCAGTGCGCTTCAATCCGCCCTGGGCGCCTGTGTCAGCGCGCTCGTCAGCGGCCAATCGGACAGAAGGCCGCGTCGCCGACTGACTCCCTGGTACTGCCGTCGAGGTCCGTGCGAAACGTCGCATGCACGCGATTCACGAGGGCTGCCAATCCGACGGCGAGGCATAATTCCATCAACTCTTCACGGGGAAATTTTGCCGCCAATTCGGCATATAACGGCTCGTCAACCCGATTCTCGCGGGTGAGCACTTCCGTATAGCGAATGACCAGCCTGTCCGTGTCATCGAACAACGGGCTCGACTCCGCGTCAGACATCCAGCCTATTTCCTCGTCATTCAGTCCGATGCTCCGACCGAGCATCACATGTGTGGGAATTCAATAATGGCAGGAGTTCAACTGAGAGGCGCGCAGATATGCCAGTTCTCGGTAACGCGGAGACAGCTTCCCATGGAAATAAAGGCCGCTGGCGAAACCGAACATTCCCGCCAGGAAATGGGAATTGTTGGCGAACATCTTCATTACATTGAAGATCTGAAAGCCGTTAGCTTCGAACTTGTCGTAAAGCTCGCGGACCTCGGGCGGGGCATTCTCGGGCTCGACTAGCGGAATTCGTGACATGATTCCTCCTGCGTTGTCGCGGGGCTACCAAAGCCGATCGGGTCGTACTATCGCGGCTCCTGTACGCAAAGCTGATACCGTCGAGGTAAATCAGCCCGCGCCACGATCCGCAAACTCCGAGCGTACATTGGCGCTAGCTACGCGCATGCTGCAGTTCGCGAAGTGCACGCGAATGCCTCTTAGATAGGCGTGTGCTCATTTTCGTGGCCGCAGACGCTGGGAGTACGCCGCGATGCCAATCGCCCCGCAACGGTAATTGGGACTTGCGCACTGCGGATTACGATTCGATCTCCCTGTTCGTTGGCATTGATGTTGCTCGGTTCTTCAACCATTTGATCTCGATGGCTGCTATTAGCCCAACTTTGCACTCGGACACTATTCAGTGAGCTCGCTCAACCCGGTCGAAGTCTGGAAGGCGAAAAAACATGGCTTCGACGTGTGGCCTGACTTGTTGAATTGGGCGGCACAGGGAACCAGCTACGACGAAATCGATGAGGCCGACCTTCACCGGATGAAGTGGTACGGCGTTTTCTGGCGTAAGTCGGATCAAAATCGCTACATGTTGCGGGTAAGAATTCCGGCGTGCGAGATGACCGCGGGTCAAGCCCGCGCCCTGGCCCTCATCGCGCATGAATCGGGTCACGAGATCGTCGATGTCACCACTCGCGGGAATATCCAGATTCAGGGCCTGACGATCGATAAGGTTCCAGGGGTAATCGCAGCGTTGAGCGCAGCCGGTCTTACCAGCAAGCAAACCGGACTCGACAATATCCGGAACGTCACCAGCCATCCGTTCGCTGGATTCGATCCGGCCGAGCTTATTGATACCCGCGCCCTCGCGCGAGCGGTAACCGCTCTCTTCCTCGATAACCGCGACCTCGCCGATCTGCCACGAAAGTTTAACATCGCGTTCAATGGCCGCCCTGAGAATGCGCCGGGGGACTGGACTCAGGATATCGCGTGGCTCGCAACTATCGGCCCCGGTTCAATCTTCGGATTCCGTTTGTTGGTTGGCGGAACGCAGGGACAGGCACCGCACCTCGGATGGCATCTGCCGATCTTCGTGCGGAGCGAACAGGTGACCGATATCACGCTGCAGATTTTGAGGATTTTCCATGAGCTGGGCTCGCGCAGCGCGCGGCGCAGCCAGGTCCGCTTTCGTTTTCTGATCGAGAGCCTCGGGCCTGATCGAATCCTGCAGGAAATCGAGCGGCGGATCGGATATGCCCCGATTCGTTTTCCAATCCCGCCGCCAGCGCCGCAGGAGGTGGAAAGCTTCATCGGATGGTTCCCGCAGCGCCAGCCGGATTTATACGCAGTCGGAATTGCAATCCCGATGGGCCGTTTGACGTGGCGGCAGTTCGACGGCTTGGCCGACATATCCGCCAGGTATGGTGACGGATCCATTCGCACTACCACCGATCAGAACCTGGTTTTGCCCGGCGTTCGCGCGTGCGACAAGGACGCTCTCGCTATGGATCTCGCAAGCCTCGGCCTTTCGTTCGAGGCCGATTCGCTCACGCGCCAGACGGTCGCGTGCACCGGCAAGCAGTTTTGCAGCCTGGCTTTGACCGAGGCGAAAGGCTACGCGCTCGAGATGATCGAGGATCTTCGCCGCCGCCAACTCGAATTGCACGGCGTCAGAATCGCGATCAGCGGTTGCGCTAATTCGTGCGCCCAGCACCATACCTCCGACATCGGCCTGCGCGGCATCAGAGTGCGCAAGGGTCAGCAGGTACTCGACGCTTTCGACATTTATCTGGGTGGCGGGATTGGAAAATCGATCACGTTTGGAACCCTCTACCTTAAGGGCGTTCCCTTCAAACGGATCGCCGATACCCTCGACAATATCGTGCACGAATTTTACCGTCGCCGCATCAACGACGAGACCTTCAGCGCCTTTTGGCAGCGCATCCTGGCCGGTCAGCCTCCCGCGACCGTTCTGCCGGAAGAGATTCCGACATGGCATTGTGCGAATTGCGGCTACGATCACGTAGGAGAAGCGCCACCCGGCTTCTGTCCGCGCTGCGCGGGCGTGAAGCGTCAGTTTGCGCTGATCGACGGCGCCTGCGGACCGACTTGAGACGGCTCACCCGCCGCGTCTTTTCGCGATCCGTCAGCCGCTGAGGTTCAAGTTGCCCACACGCCGTTGGCGTCCCTCGCACGTCCGTGGACAGGCAAGATTCCCAGGACACTCAATTAGCGGAGCTGAATTTTCGGGATATGCCAGCGGCGCGCCGCAAGCGTGCGAACTAAAAGTGACTCGTGCCGTTCTCACCAAAGTGCCGCAGTTTGGGACGTTGCGGTTTTTGGTACTGGAAGGTGGTCTGGCATTGCGGACAAACACCCTGAGTCTGCGCCGTCCCGGCCCGGCGGGCCATTTTGACGTAGCGCACGGCGCCATCGGTGCAGAGATGCCCTGCGACCGGAAAGTCATAGACGATACGAACGGTGGTCGAGTTTTCCATTTCCTACGCTAACGCTCCCTCATGCGACTTCTTCCTTGACTGATCACGCCCGCATTGGCAGGCGCGGTTTCGATTGGTCGAACCATTCACCATAGCGATTTCACACCAGTGATCAATGATTTTTTGCGATTCGAAAATAATTTTCTCTGAACAAATATTTTTCGCGCGGGCGCGGCGGGCGCCGCACTGCTCATTTGGGCCGGCGCGGCACCAGCACGCGCCGCCGCAGCGTCAGCACCTGATCGCCCTTCTGATTGAGTCCATGGGTCTCGACATAAACGATGCCGCGATCCGCCTTGCTTGATGATGGCGTCACTTCGATCACCGTGGTTTCGGCGTACAGCGTGTCGCCGCCGAAGGTTGGCGCCGTGTGGCGAATCGTTTCGTACTCCAGCGCCGCGATCGCATTCTCGCTGATGTCCTTTACGCTCATCCCGACCACGGTCGCGATTACCAGCAGACCATTCACCAGGCAGCGGCCGTGCTGGCTTTTGGCGGCGTAGGCGGCGTCGAAATGAATCGGGTTGGTGTTCATCGTCATCAACGTGAACCAGGTGTTGTCGAAGTCGGTGATGGTACGGCCGGGCCAATGTTTGAAGGTCTGCCCGACTCTGAAATCCTCAAAATAATTGCCCATGTTTTCGATTCTCCCTCGCGGATTGGCATACAGCCATTTGCGCTCGCAATTAATGGAACCTCGTCATCCATGCAAACCGTCGTGGCGGTTGCTTTGGCCGACCTTGCGCCCAACCACATTCAAAGCGTGTCTGACTGCCGGCATGGAATGCCTCAGCAGGGTGGCGTGTGGTACGCTGCGGCACAGAGTGAATCCGCGAACCATAAGCAAACTGCTAGTCGCCAATCGCGGCGAAATCGCGCTGCGGATAATCCGCAGCGCGCGTGTTCTGGGGATCAAGACGGTCGCGGTCTATTCGACGGCTGACGCGGGCGCGGCGCACGTTGCGGCGGCCGACGAAGCACGTCTGATAGGGCCGCCCGAACCGTCTGCCAGCTATCTCAACCTCGAGGCGATCATCGGCGCAGCGCAGGACTCTGGGGCCGACGCCATCCATCCCGGCTACGGCTTCCTCTCCGAGCGTCCCGAATTTGCACGCGCGGTTGAGGGGCATGGAATGGTCTTCGTGGGACCGCCCGCCGATGTGATGGCGGCGCTGGGCGATAAAGTCGCCGCGCGCCGCATCGCGGTCGGCGCGGGCGTCCCGGTGGTTCCCGGGGTGGACACCGGCGACCTCGCCGCCGCCCGCAAGTTTGCGGCGGAGGCGGGGTTTCCGATCCTGGTGAAGGCCGCCGCCGGTGGCGGCGGCCGCGGCATGCGCGTCGTCGCCGAGGCGGCCGGCCTCGAAGCGGCGCTTGCCGCCGCCGCGCGTGAGGCCCAGGCGGCTTTCGGCGACGGCCGCGTTTTTCTGGAGAAATATCTCGCTCGTCCGCGCCATATCGAGATTCAGATCCTCGGAGACCACCTTGGAAATGTGGTTGCCCTCGGCGAACGTGAATGTTCCATTCAGCGCCGGCATCAGAAGATTATCGAGGAGTCGCCGGCACCGGGATTGTCCGCCGCGATGCGCGATCGCATGACCGAAGCGGCGCTGAAACTCGCGCGCGCGGCCGGCTATAGTAACGCGGGCACCGCCGAGTTCCTCGTTGACGGCGACAATTTCTACTTTCTCGAGATCAATGCGCGGCTCCAGGTTGAGCATCCGATTACCGAGTTGCGTTTCGGCTGCGACCTCGTCGCGCAACAATTGCGCGTGGCGGCCGGCGGTCGCGTCATCGAGCCGCTCACGCCGCGCGGATGTGCCATCGAATGCCGCATCAACGCCGAAGACGCCGCTCATGATTTCCGCCCGGCGGTCGGCCGCGTCATAAATCTTAATCTGCCGGCCGGACCTGGGGTGCGCATCGATACCCATCTGGGCCTCGGTGCGGAGGTTTCGCCGTATTACGACAGCCTGATTGCAAAGTTGATCTGCTTTGGGGCCGACCGTGAAGAAGCGCGCACCCGGATGGTCGCTGCGTTGGGCGAGTTCTCGCTCCTGGGCATAACCAACACGGCCGCGTTCCTGCGCGACGTCGATAGCGAGTGCGGCTTTCGGCAGCGCCGATCTCTCGACGCGCTTCCTCGAAGAAAACTTTCCGCAGTGGAACAACGATGAGGCTGACGTGACCGTCGCGTCGATAGGCGCCGCGATGGTCGCCGAGGGAATCCTCGGCGGGGCAGGCATGGGTGGCGCCGCCGCCGCGACCAATGGCGTCCGCAATGACGGTGCCGGCAACGGCGTACGATCACCCTGGCTGGCATTGGCCGGCTTCGAGTTGTGGGGCTAAGCGATGAAGCTCAAGCGGTCGGGCGATGCACGCGAATTCGAGGTCGAGATCGTCGCGCATGACGGCGCAATTGTGCGCGCGCGCATCGACGGTGTCGAAGTTACGGCTGAGATTGAATCGTTGCCGGATGGCGGCACTTTGATTCGCGTTGCAGATAGGCGCCTGCGGATTTTCGGTGCACGCATCGCGCAATGCGATCCTCGTCGCGGCCGGACCAGCGTCGTTCGAGTTCGTCACGGTCGAGGGACGCGCCGGCGCGGCCCGCCATGGCCTGGCGGCGCCCGAGGTCACGGCTCCGATGCCGGGAAAGGTGCTCAAGATTCTCGTCGCCGAGGGCGACACCGTCACCAACGGCCAAGCGCTGGCGGTGCTCGAAGCGATGAAGATGGAAACCACCCTGTATGCAGAGAGCGCAGCGCTGGTGAAGAAGATTCTCGTCGAAGCCGGCCAGATGGTCGATCATGGCGTCGTGATGATTGAATTTGGTCCGGTGGCGGAACTTCCCTCCCAAAAACCCGCGGTCCCTGATGCGTAGCGATCGCCTTCAATCCGGCGGCGGCAGTTCCATCAACGAGCGAATCGACGGCTCCAATCGCGTAAGCCATGCTTCAAAATCGCTGTCTTGTTCGACCACTATTTCGAGTTTGCCGTCCTTCATCAGCGTGACGCGTCCGGGCGTCTCCGTGCGTAACGGTATCACCAGCGCTTCCCGCGAAATCCCGAGCGCGTCGGTAACGGAAAATATTAGCTCGATTTCTTTCAATGTGACTGCTTTCAACATCGCACCACGCTCCGCAACTCGCTCTTTACATAACATCAAACGAGCCTGGGAGCCGAGTTAACAGTCGGCCCGACGCGTTTGGAATAAGAAGCCGTGAGGGTCTAAGCTCAATCAGTGGCGAGGGAGGATTTCCGATGTACGGAACGATCAAAAAAGTCGTCAAGGACAAGGGGTTCGGTTTCATCACCCCGGATGACGGCAGCGACGAGATTTTCTTCCATCGCTCGCGCCTGGCGCCCAAAGTGTATTTCGAGGACCTGCGCGAAGGCGCCGAGGTCCAGTTCGAAACGCGGCCGGGCGAAAAAGGTCCGCAAGCCTTCAACCTGCGCCTCCGCTAAGTCCGCATCGCCTTCAGGCAAATTTGCGATCGCGATCATGCGGCGCGCTGAAATCGATCGACGGCCCTTTCGGTACGATTCGCGTCGGATTGATATTGGCGTGGCTGGCGTAGTAATGGCGCTTTATTTGCGCCAGGTTCACCGTCCCAGCCACCCCCGGCACCTGGTAGAGCTCGCGCGTGTAGTTCCATAAATTCGGATAGTCGGCGATATGATGCAGGTTGCACTTGAAGTGCACGTAGTACACAGCATCGAACCGTATCAGTGTAGTAAACAACCGCCAGTCGGCTTCCGTAAGGCGATTGCCGGCGAGATAGCGCTGGCGTGAAAGCCGTCCCTCGAGCTCGTCAAGCGTGCGAAACAGCGCATCGAAGGCCTCTTCGTAGGCCGCCTGCGTCGTCGCGAAACCGCATCGATACACGCCGTTGTTGACGTTCTCGTAAACCACTGCATTGATTCGGTCGATTTCCGCGCGCAAGGCGGATGGATAGAAATCCAGTGCCGCCTCGCCCCATTGATCAAACGCACTGTTGAGCATGCGAATGATTTCCGCTGACTCATTGTTGACGATGGTGTGCCTTTCCTTATCCCACAACACTGGCACCGTGACACGGCCACTGTAGCCGCTGCGGGCCTTGGCATAAATCTCATACAGGCAATGCGCATCGTTGATTTCGTCGCGGGTCGAGCCCGGGGTGAGCGTTCCGTCGGGCGCCGCAAAAGCCCAGCCATTTGCGCCCATGAACGGATCGACAACAGAAAAAGAGATTGCACCGTCAAGCCGCTTGAGTTCGCGAAAGATCATCGTGCGATGCGCCCAGGGGCACGCGTGCGAGACATAGAGATGATAGCGTCCTGATTCGGCCTTGAAGCCGCCATCGCCGCTCGGGCCGGCATCTCCGGTGAGCGTCACCCAGTTGCGAAAGCCGCTCTGCGGCCGCACAAAATGTCCCTGAGTAGTCGGGAAAGTGCCGTCCGCACGCCATTCGCCGTCGATCATGATGCCCATCCAATCATCCTCGCAGTTACCGCTTCGCGCTGCCTCGGTTTGCCCGCCGGGCGAGAGTGGCCCGAGGGCTCGATTGACCAAACCGCCCGCCCTTTTTGCATGACCGGTGAGAAGACATCCGGGCGGGCGAGTGCTGCATCAAATTATGGACTGGTCAGCGCGTCCACGCGAGCCACCGTTCGAAGATCCGCTTCACCCGCGGGGTCAAGCGCGTGCGATTATACTGGTCGCCGAGCTTGCGGAACGCCTCGGCCTGCGTCGGATACGGATGAATTACATTTGCGATCGCGCCAAGCCCGACGCCCTGGGCGATAGCGAGCGTCATTTCGGAGATCATCTCGCTCGCATGGCTGGCGACGACCGTTGCCCCCACGATACGGTCACCGCCCTCGGCGACGTGGAGCTTGACCATGCCGCCGGTCTCATCGTCGAGGACGGCACGATCGACCGCGCCGAATTCCTGGACGAAAGTTTTGACCTTGATCCCTCGTGCTCGCGCTTCCGTCTCATACAGGCCGACATGCGCAATCTCGGGGTCGGTATAGGTGCACCAGGGAATCGTCAGCGTGCTGATGCGGGCGCGGCCGTAAAAGAGCGCGTTGCGGATTACGATGCGCGCCATCGCATCCGCCATGTGCGTGAACTTGAACTGCGAGCAGATGTCGCCGGCCGCGTAAATCTTCGGATTGGTGGTGCGCAGGTAGTCATCGACGGTCACGCCCGCGGCGTGATCGTAGGCGACCCCAGCGGCTTCCAGGTTGAGGCCGGCAACGGCAGGCGCGCGGCCGACGCCGGCGATGATCTCGTCCACTGCCAGTTCGGCCGCCACCCCATCACGGGCGAAGCGGATCAGCTTTTCCGTTCCGCGCCGTTCGACACTGGCAATGTCGCACCCGGTGATCAGGTTGACGCCGTCATGGACCAGCGCCTTTGCAACCCGCAGCGCAGCGTCGCGATCTTCGCGAATGAGGATTTGCGGCGCGACTTCAAGGACCGTCACTTCGGAGCCGAAGCGGCACAGCGCCTGCGCGAGTTCGCAGCCGAGTGGGCCGCCGCCAATCATCGCGATGCGCTGCGGCAATTCGGTCAATGCGAAGACCGTCTCGTTGGTGAGATAACCAACCTCCTTGAGCCCCGTTATCGACAACTCGGCGGCACGCGCGCCGGTCGCAATCGCGGCGCGTCGAAAGCGCAGCGTAGAGTCGCCGACCGTTATGGTGTCGCGTCCGCTGAAGCGCGCGTCGCCGAAAAAAACATCCACACCGAGACTGCGGAAGCGCGACGCGGAGTCGTTCACGCTCAGATCGGCGCGCAACCGGCGCATCCGATCCATGACGGCGCCAAAGTCCACGCGGGCATTGCGCGGGAGGTCGATTCCGAAACGAGCCGCATCGCGAATTCCAGCGGCGGCGCGCGCTCCACGGAGCAGCGCCTTGGAGGGAACGCAGCCGAAGTTGAGACAGTCGCCGCCCATCAGGTCGCGTTCGATCAGTGCGACCTTAGCGCCGAGACCGGCGGCGCCCGCGGCGATCACGAGGCCGGCGGTACCGGCGCCGATGACCACCAGGTTGTAGCGCGTTGCCGGCCGCGGATTGACCCACGCGTTGGGATGGACGTTAGCGGCGAGGCGCCGATTGTGGTCGTCGTCAGGAAGCAGCGAAAGCGGTACCGCCGGTGAGGTCATTCAGCTCTCGGCAAGCGGCTTTGGCGCGAGCGCCTGTCGGGCGATCGGCGCGGGAACCTCGGAGTTCCAGAAGGTTGGGTATTGGGCGTTGTCAGGATCGCCATCGTGGGGGTAGAAATTTATGTGATTTGGCGCCGTTCCGGGCCGAAGCGGCAGTGAAAATGGGTTTGTTATGTAGATCGGGGTTTCTTCAGGACCGCTCGGGCCCTTGCGAGAGAGTGTCGCTCGCGATGATCGAAAGTGCCATTGAGTCATTCCCCTGGATGGCTGCCACAGGACCGTTAGGCGTTGTGATAAGTGCTGAAGCAGTTTAGCAAAGATCGCGCCGGGGCCCAAAAATATGTTTCGAGAGCGGAAGTCTCGAGTAATAACTGGCGAGGTTGTCGCGCAACTGCCAAACGTCGCGCCGAGGGTTTGCGCGGATTTGGAGCCGCAGACAAATCGATGGGCAATCCTTGCGGAGGGGCGGAACCAACAATTCTCAGGACCCTGCAATCAAGATGAGCGCCGATGGCCTTTGAGACCAGCGCCTATGAGGGAGGACCGCGGGCCATTGCGACGAAGGCCACTCGGCTACTAGAGCGATGCTTATAAAGAGAGGCGCGATGCGATAAACGATTAGGTATGGCAGTTCAAGAACATCATCGGCGCGGCGCGCATGCCCATCTGAAGATGGGCGTGATAACGGCGAGCGATTCGCGCGCGGCGGCGAGCGACGAGAGCGGCCGCCTGATTCGGGAGATGCTCGAAGGCGCGGGCCATCGCGTGGCGCATTACGAGGTGCTGCCGGACACGCCGGAGCGGATCGCGGAGGCGGTACGGTCGCGGCTGGGGGATCTGGACGGCCTGATTGTCAACGGCGGCACGGGAATCGCGGCGCGCGACTCGACGATCGAGGCGATCCGGCCGTTGCTGGACAAGGAACTCGACGGGTTCGGGGAGTTATTCCGCGCGCTTTCGTTTGAGGAGATTGGATCGGCGGCGTTTCTGAGCCGGGCGCTGGCGGGAATCAGCAGCGGCAAAATTCTCGTCGCACTGCCGGGATCGCCCAACGCGTGCCGGCTGGCGATGGAAAAACTGCTGCTGCCCGAACTCGGCCACATGGCGCATCTGCTGGGCCTGGCCAAGGACGGCCACTATGATTGATGAGCTGTAACCGTATCGATTCGCGGTAACGGCGTGGCCCGGAGCGGGTGGATACGCCCCCTTTCGCGGTGCAAAACTCGCCCCTGACGAAGAATGCCGCGGGCCATGATGAGGAATGAAGCGGGCTTCAGCGGGCTCTATGCGGCGGGCCTGCTTCGAGGGACGCGGCAGAATCCACGCTGAAGTGGACCGTGGAGCGACGATAAGAATCCATGCCGGGAAGGAATCCCGGACAATTGGTCTATATGAACCGGCTAACGATTAAATTGTTTGCGACGCTGCGCGAACGGGCGCGGGCGGCTGAACTCAAACGCGAGTTCCCTGACGGGACGACGGTGGGCGAGATCTGGAATCGTCTGCTGGCGGACTTCCCGGCGCTCGGCGGCCATCATGACGGTGTCGCGTTCGCCGTGAACCAGGAATACGTGAGGGAGGACTTCTGCCCGCGCGACGATGACGAAGTCGCCTTCATCCCGCCAGTGAGCGGCGGTGTCGATGCGCACGAGCAAATCGAGCCGTGGGTGGGGCCGGTGTCGATCGGCCGCGAGGCGGTCGATATCGAGGCCCTGGAGCAGGCGGTGGCCGATCCGGGCGCGGGTGCGACGGTCACGTTTGCCGGCACTACGCGCAACGGGAATGCGGGCCGGCGGGTGCTGCGGCTGGAGTACGAGGCCTACGAGCCGATGGCGCTCAGGGAGATGCGCAAGCTGGCGCGCGAAGCGGGCGAACGGTTCAAGATCGTGCGCATCGCGATGCAGCATCGGATTGGGTTCGTGGCGATCGGAGAGACGTCGGTAGCGATAGCGGTTTCCGCGGCCCATCGGGCGGAGGCCTTCGAGGCGTGCCGCTTCGCGATCGATCGGCTGAAGGAAGTCGTGCCGGTATGGAAGAAGGAATACTTCGAAGGCGGCGAGGTGTGGATCGGGTGCCAGACGTCGCATCCGCCGGAACTGCACGGATAAGGGCGCTCGATGGCGCGATGAGGAAGCGGGGCGGGTCGCGAAGGGTTAACGAATCACTATGAGCTTTAGATTCAGGGACCGAGGTCGTTCGGGCGGGGGTTCGATCGATATTGACCGAGCGGCCAGTATCGATTTTAATCAAGTCTAATGCTACCCAGTGAAACATCGGTTGAAAAGATCATTCTGGCGGAGCCGCGCGGCTTTTGCGCGGGTGTTGACCGCGCCGTCGAAGCGGTGCGCGGCGCCTTGCGCGCGTATGGGCGGCCGCTCTACGTGCGCCATCAGATAGTACACAACCGCTTTGTACTCGAGGCGCTCGAACGCGAGGGCGCGATTTTCGTCGATACGCTCGAGGAGGTTCCGGAAGGCCATCGGGTGATTTTCAGCGCGCACGGAGTGGCGCCGAGCGAATGGGATCGCGCGGCGGAGCGCAAGCTGCGGGTGATCGACGCGACCTGTCCGTTGGTGACCAAGGTTCATTCGGAGGTCGAGCATTACGCCGAGGAGCGCAACACGGTGATCCTGGTGGGGCATGCCGGCCATGAAGAGGTGAAGGGGACGCTCGGCGTGGCGCCGGGCAAGGTATTGCTGGTGGGGACGGTGGAGGAAGCCGAGGCGATCGAGATTTCGGATCCGGAACATGTTGCGGCGGTGACGCAAACGACGCTGAGCGTGGACGACACCCGCGACATCATGGCGACGCTGAAGCGGCGGTTTCCGGCGATCGCGACGCCGAAGACGGACGACATCTGCTATGCGACGCAGAATCGGCAGAACGCGGTGAAGGAACTGGTCGAGGTCAGCGACGTCGTGCTGGTGGTCGGATCGAAGCAGAGTTCCAACGCGAATCGGATGGTCGAAGTGGCGCGGATGCGCGGCGGGCGGGCGTTCCTGGTCGATTCGATCGCGGACGTGGAGCCGGAAATGATCGCGGGCGCGAAATCGCTGGGACTGACGGCGAGCGCATCGTCGCCGGAATGGCTGGTGCAGGAAATTATCGGCGCGTTCTCGAATCGCGGGGCGGCGGTCGAGCTGATGAAAATCAAGGAAGAGCGGATTCATTTTCCGCTGCCGAAAGCGGCCGACGAATGATGTGACTGGACTGAGGACGCGCGTGTGACGGTGCGGATTGCATGAAGAGGTAGCGGGCACAGTTCGCCTCGGGGGAGGCTCGACCCAAGCGGCTCGATGCAGCGGCGGGGAGGCTACATAGCGATCGAAGGCCCAATCGGAGTGGGTAAAACCAGTCTGGCGCGGGCGCTCGCGAAGGAGCTGAATGCGCGGCTGGTGCTGGAAGGGGTCGAGGACAATCCGTTCCTGGCGCGGTTCTACGAAGACGCCGACAAGTACGCGTTACCGGTTCAACTGTACTTCCTGCTGACGCGTTACAACCAGCAGCGCGAACTGGCGCAGCAGGATCTGTTCATGCAGGCGACTGTGGCGGATTACCTGTTCAGCAAGGACCGCATTTTCGCCGCGCTGAATCTGGCGCCGGACGAGCTGACGCTCTACGACAACGTTTACAAGCTACTAGACGCGCAGATGCCGCGTCCGGACCTGGTGGTGTACATCCGGGCGAACGTGGAGGTGCTGATCGAGCGGCTGCGCAAGCGCAATCGCGACTTCGAGCGGCATATCAGCGTGCAATATCTGGAGCGGGTATCGTCGGCGTTTCGCGATTTCTTTTTCTATTACGAGGAGACCCCGCTGCTGGTGGTGGATACGAGCGAGTTGGACTTCGTCGGCGACTCAGAGGACTTGCAGGATCTGATCCGCGAGATCGATAACGCCGGCAAGGGCGTCCAGTACTTCGTCCCCCGCAAAAGGTAGGGGTTAGACCCTCACTGACCTTGATCAATGTTGTCAGATTTGACAACATTGGTTGATGCGGGACACGCGGCCAATCTCATGGATCAAGGCCGCCCTGAAAGACTTTGAAGACTTCCCGCAGGGTGCTCAGGTCGAGTTGGCGCTGGCTCTCACTATCGTCGCCGAAGGAGGCGTTCCGAGCATCGCCAAGCCTCTCAAAGGCTTTGGTTCAGGTGTATTCGAACTCGCACTGCGGCATCGCGGCGACGCCTTTCGGGTTGTCTATGCTTTGCATCTTGGAACCGATATCTGGGTGATTCACGCCTTTCAGAAGAAGTCGAAGAGAGGAATCAAGACGCCGAAGCGTGAGATCGATCTGGTGCGCGAGCGCATAAGACGACTCAAGGAGTTATCACAATGAAGAAGGACCAGATCGAAGTCTCGCGTGGAAGCGGGAATGTATTTCGTGACCTGAATATGCCTAACCCTGACCTTGAACAGCTTCGAGCGATCCTGGCCGCTCGGATTATCAAGGTGCTTGATGAAAAGAAGCTAACCGTAAGACAGGCGCATGATTTGACGGGCATCGCGGCCGCAGACTTTTCGCGAATTCGCCAAGCGAAGATCGGTCGTTTTACAGTCGATCGCTTGATGTCGATTCTCAACCGCCTGGATCAAGAGGTGGAAGTTTCAGTTAGCCTGATAGACGGCACTATGAGCCAACAAGAAGTCGCGGAAACGAAGAGGAAAAACATCATCGACATGGCACTGACGTTTACAGCGATGATAAGAGTCTTCGCGGAAGGCTCGAAGGAACGAATCGCCACGAAGCTTGATAAGCTTTGTGTGAATCTTGCGAGTGTCGAATCCGCCGAAGAATATGAGGACCTTCATCGGGGATTTTGCGATTGGTTCGTTGATGAAATCAAAACCGCGGGAAAAAAGCTGAAGAACGGAAGGCATAAGGCGGGCGGACCCGCATCTTATGGGCACGCCGCAAAGATTCTCGATATCGTGATGAAGGTCTATGTCTATTATTGCGAGCAACCAACAGCTGTTCGGCGTCTCCTGCCTCTGATGCACGGCGCCGTAGATACCCAAATTATGCAACATCTCAAGGCTACATTCCGGGACTCAGGAATAATTGCAAAGACCATTGAGCAGATTGATAAAGCGACCTACGCTAAATTGCAAAAACTGGTCGCCAAAGACATTGACGAAAGTTCCAATCAAGATATTTATCCCGTCCAATATGACGACGTAATGTTTTATCGCCTCAATAGAGGCGCGAACGGGGGCAGGGTCAACCACCCAATGCTTTGAAGGCGCGCTCGATCTCGCCCGCCAACGCGAAATCCTTTTCGGTGACGCCGCCGGAATCGTGGGTCGAGCAGGTGAAAGTGACGCGCGTATAATTGACGAAAATATCGGGATGATGGTCGGCCGTCTCGGCCATCTCGGCGACGCGGTCGATAAAGTGGATCCCGTCCATGAATTTCTTGAAGCGGTAGAGCTTACTGATGGCATTCTCGGCGTAGTGCCATCCGGCAACCGCCTTGAGCCGGGTTGAAATTTCTTCGGGACTGAGTTTCGCCATCGCATAGTCCTCCGTCGGGTGGCCTGGGCGCTTTCACTTGTCGCGCACCCACGGCATATATTAGACCAGTTGGCTGGCGCCGCTGCATAGCCGCAATTTATCGTCAGGAACATTGGCCGCGTGGAAAAAATCGACACTCGCAAGCAAATCCGCATGTCTCCGGCCGAAGCCAGGGCGATGCTCGAGAGCACGCCGAACCTCTCGCTGGCGACGCTCGATCGCGATGGCTATCCGCATCTGGTGGCGATGTCGTTCGCGCTCGATGCCGACGGCAATATCGTGATGACGAGCTTCGGTAAGGCGCAGAAGGTGATCAACCTGAAGCGCAATCCGCGGGTGGCGGTGATGGTCGAGCATGGCCATGCGTACGACAAGATTAAGGGCGTGATGATTCGCGGGGTGGCGGACGTTGTCCACGATACCGAGGCGGTGCTCGCGACGATGAAGCTGGTGGTGAGCAAGATGGCGCGAATCGCCGGGAAGGAGACGACGCCGGACGACGTGGTCATCACGGAGGCGTATCGGCGGCAGGCGGAGAAGCGGGCGGTGATCAGGATACGACCGGAGAAATGGGCGAGCTGGGACCATTCGAAGCTGGCGGGCGCGGCGGCGGCCGGCCCGCTGGCCAAGGAAAAGCGGTAACTGCAACGGGGCGGAACTCGCAGGGGACATCAGATGGCGAACAAGTACGTTACCGAGGAGGCCCGCAAGCAGATTGGCAAGGTGGGCGAGGCGCGCACGATCGAAGTGGAGCGGGGGGCGATTCGGCGCTTTGCGGAAGCGATCGGCGACCCGAATCCGATTTTCAACAGCGAGCGGGATGCGCGGCACACGCGCTTTGGCGGGATGATCGCGCCGCCGACCTTCGGGCGATCGCTCTCGGCGGCGATCCCGGATGTCAAGCTCGACATGGGCGAATCGTTTCGCGGATTGGACGGGGGCTCCGACTGGGAGTATTTCGAACCGATCCGGGCAGGCGATCGCATCACGGTGCAGACCAAGATCGCGGATTTGCGGGAGAGCGCGGGACGCCTGGGCCCGATGGTATTCATCACCACCGAGACCACCTACACGAATCAGTTCGGACAGGTCTGCGCGATCCAGCGATCGACGGCGATTCGCTACTAGCGGGTCGGGCGGGACGGTCGCGAACGGACTTGCGGGCATAGTGGAGGACGAGCATGGCGCAGAAGCAATTCTATTTCGAGGACGTTGAAGCCGGGTTCGAGATTCCGCCTTTGAAAAAGGATCCGACGACGCAGCAACTGGTGAAATACGCGGGGGCGTCGGGCGATTTCTACCAGATTCATTACGACAAGGATTTCGCGCTGAAGAATCATCTGCCGGGGGTAATCCTGCACGGGGCGTTGAAGAATGCGTTCCTCGGCCAGTTGATGACGGACTTCGCCGGCGCGCATGGATGGGTGCGCAAACTATCGGTGCAGTATCGCGGAATGGATCAACCGGGCACGCCGGTGGTGTGCAAGGGCAAGGTGATCAAGAAGTACGTGGAAGGCGGAAACCATCTGGTGGACTGCGAAATCTGGCTGGAAAATGCGCAAGGCGAAAAGACCACTCCGGGCAGTGCGACCGTGATACTGCCATCGCGGAACGCCGCCGGCTGAGACAGTCGCGGGCTGGAGTGCATCGGTGAGACGGCTGTACGATCCGGGCGCGATTGAGGCCGCCGACCTAATCGAAGGACGGGTCGAGCCGCATTACGGGAAAACCCTCACGCGGCTGCTGGCCGCTCATGCGATCGCGGAGAAGCTCACGGCCGTGGGCTACCAGCGCGCGCTGGAAAATATAAAGGACGCGGCACTGCTCCCGACGATCGAAAAAAACCTCGGTGAAGAGCGCAAACATGCGCGTCTCGTGTACCGAATCCTGGAGGAAATTGGGACTTCCGAGGTTCATGCGGACCGCTCGATGATACCGCTGATGAAGCTGCCGTCGTTCGCTGCGCCGCGGCACTTCGCGGAAAATCCAGCGGACGCGCTCGACCTGCTGATGGCGTCGCTCAGCCTCGACGCCACCGGCCTGTTGATGATCGGCGTGAACTACCGGGATTCCAGCTATGCGCCGCATCAGCGCGCAGCGGAGATCATTCTGGACGAGGAAGAGGAGCACGAGACGTTCGCCAGCGGCGAGTTGCGCGAGGCGGCCGATCGCTTCGGCGCCGATCGGGTCAACGCGGCGTTGTGCGAATGGTTGCCGCGCGCGGTAAATTTCTTCGGGCCGCCCGGCAGCGGCTTTACCTTCGACTGTATCCGGTACGGGCTGAAGGCAAGCGACAACGGGGAAGTCGCGGAGATGTATCTGACGATGCTCGAACGACGCGTCGATCAGGCGGGGCTGGAGATGCCGCGGCTGACTGCCACCTATCCGTACACACTCGCCCCAGCATAGATGGACCTGATCGAATCGTTCGCCGACGATCCGCGCATTGCGGTTCATGCCGGCGCGCCGATCGATCCGGACGGGCGTTGCGTCATCTACTGGATGCGGCGGGCGCAGCGTGCGTATGAGAATCCGGCGCTGGAAACCGCGATAGCGCTGGCCAATGCGAAGGGCAAGCCGGTGGTGGTTTATTTCGGACTGCGAACGCGCCATCCGCATGCGACGTTGCGCAACTTCGCGTTCATGATTGAGGGACTGGCGGATACGGCTGCGCGACTCGAACGCCGTCGCATTGGATTCGCGCTGCAATGGTCCGAGGCTTATCGGGCGGCCGACGATTTCGCGCGTTTCGTGTCTGAGATGCGGCCCGCAGCGATTGTCATGGATCGAAATCCGCTGGGATCGATCGATGGCTGGTGGCGGGCGCGGCCGAGTGAGATTCGAGTGCCGGTATTGAACGTTGACGCCAACGTGATCGTTCCGAGCGCGATTATCGGCCGCGAACATTACGCGGCGCGCACGATCCGCCCGAAGATTCATGCTCAACTCGAGCGTTTTCTGGTTCCGATCGGTGAACGGCGCGTTGGTGTAGCGTGGCGGCCGCCGCGCGGATTCTGCACGATGGTTGCGCGTCGTGAGCTGCTCGACACGATCGATCTTGATCGGACGGTTGCCGCGGTGGCGGAAATCCCCGGCGGCACAACCGCGGCGCTCGCGCGGCTCAAGCGCTTCGTGTCGAATGGCCTCGCGCATTACACAACGGAGCGCAACGCGCCTCAACTCGACGGCACCAGCGGACTTTCGCCCTATCTACATTTCGGGCAAATCGGTCCGCACACGATCGCGATTGCGGCGAGTGCGGCAGACGTATCCGATCAAGATCGGGGAGCATTTCTGGAAGAACTAATCGTACGCCGCGAGCTCGCGATAAATTTCACCAGTTACAATCGGCGCTATGCGTCGATCGAAGGTTGCGAGCCGTGGGCGCGCAGCGCGCTCGCGCGGCACGCCGACGATCGTCGCGCACAGGTGTATACCGAGCGGCAGCTCGAGCAGGCAGAAACGCACGACCCGTTGTGGAATGCGGCGCAGCGACAGATGGTGAATACGGGTTGGATGCACGGCTACATGCGCATGTACTGGGCTAAGAAAATCCTCGAGTGGAGTCCGAATCCGGCAACCGCTTACGCAATCGCGGTTCGGCTGAACGACCGCTACGAACTCGACGGCCGCGATCCCAATGGCTACGCCGGAATCGCATGGGCGATCGGCGGCAAGCACGACCGCGCATGGGGACCGGAACGGCCGGTCTATGGGACCATCCGCTACATGTCGGCGGCGAGCACGGGCCGCAAGTTCGACAGCAAGACGTATATCGCGCGATGGCAACGCGGCGCAGATGCGCGATGATGCCGTGGAACTTTGGCGATATGGCTCACCGTACCTTGATGTAATACTGAAGACGCAGCGATGGTCTTTACTGAAATGGCCGCAACCGAAGCACTACCGATCGACGACGCACCGATACGAATCGGTATCTCGGCATGCCTAATCGGACGGGAGGTGCGGTTCGACGGCGGTCACAAACGCAGCGACTTCTTGGTTGACATCTTCGGGCCGTTCGTCGAGTTCGTTCCGGTCTGCCCGGAGGTCGAAATCGGCCTGGGCGTGCCGCGCGAGTCCTTGCGGCTGGTGCGCGAGGACGAACAGGTTCGGCTGGTGGCGAACAAGAGTGGCGCTGACCTGACCGATTTGATGCGCCGCTATGCCGATCGCCGCACGCGCGCATTGGCCGCGGATGATTTGAGCGGTTACGTCCTCAAGAAAGATTCGCCGAGCTGCGGCATGGAGCGCGTACGGATTTATGCGGGCAACGGGATGCCGGCGCGCGACGGCCGCGGTCTCTATGCGGACGCGTTGATGCGCCGTTATCCGAATCTGCCGGTTGAAGAGGAAGGGCGGCTTAACGACGGGCGCCTGCGCGAGAACTTCATCGAGCGGGTTTTTGCCTATCGCCGGCTCAAGACATTTTTTGCCGGGCGCTGGACGGTCGGCGGGCTCGTAGCGTTGCATACCGCACACAAGCTGCAATTGCTGGCTCATTCGCCGGCCGCGTATAAGGATCTCGGCCGGATGGTCGCGGGCGCATCCACGTCTCCGCGAGGGGAGCTGCGCGAAGGTTACGAGAGCGCTTTCATGGATGCGCTGAAGAAAATCGCGACGCCGGCCCGCCACGTCAACGTGCTCCAGCACATGGCGGGCTACTTTCGCGATCGGCTCGATCGAGATTCCCGCCGCGAACTGGCGGCGGTGATCGAGGACTACCGCAACGAGCTGGTGCCGCTGATCGTACCGATTACCCTGGTGCGCCATTACGTACGCATTTTCGACGTGGCTTATTTGCGCGGGCAGGTTTATCTCGAACCTCATCCGAAGGAGCTGATGCTGCGCAATCACGTGTAGGCGGCGGGAGAAATTGAGAGCTGGGCTTTCGCTGAAAGCATAGCGCTCAGACTCCCTCCATCGGAGAAGCCGGAACGCCGAGCGCGAAGTCGATGACGCCGCGTGGGGAAGCGTGCGGCTTGTCATCGGCGTTCCCGTCATAGTAATGGTCGCCGTGAGCCGCGTGCTACGAAGGCGGGGCCGGAGAAGAACATGAAAATTGGATTATTCGCAATGGGAACCGCGCGGATGGCCGGGGGTGCTCTGCTCCGATCGGTCGCGGCGAATGCCGAACGCCTCGGCGTCGCGACGCTGTGGGTTCCCGAACACGTCGTTCTGATCGACCAATACGCTTCAAAATATCCTTATTCGGGGGATGGACTGTTGCCCGCACCGACCAATGCTCCGATCCTCGATCCGTTCATCGCGCTGACGTGTATGGCGTCGGCGACATCGAAGATTCGCCTCGCGACCGGTATCTGCTTGGTGCCCGAGCACAACCCGCTGGTGTTGGCGAAGGTGACGGCGACGCTGGATTTTCTGAGCAACGGACGCTTCGCGCTGGGCGTAGGTATCGGGTGGCTCGAGGAAGAGTTCGTTGCGCTGGGAATCCCCTGGGAACATCGCGCGAAGCGGACGCGCGAATATATCGAAGCGATGCGCAAGCTGTGGGGCGACGAACTCAGCAGCTACAGCGGCGAGTTTGTGAATTTCAAAAACGTCCGCAGCAATCCCAAGCCGGTGCAGGGCGCGAAACTACCTGTGATCTTCGGCGGCGAGAGCGCTCCCGCGCTGCGGCGCGTGGCCGAGTATGGCGACGGCTGGTGCGGCTTTAATCTCTCGCCCGACGAAGCCGCGGCCAAGATCCGCAAGATCGAGGAATTGCTGAAGGCCAACGGGCGCAAGCGTTCCGATATCGAAATCATCGTATCGCCCTACTCCAAGCCGATCACCCGGGATGACCTCAAGCGTTATCGCGATGCGGGCGCGGACGAAGTCGTGCTGATCACGCTGAGGCCGCCGCGGGCCGAGGCCGAAGCCGCGGCGGATCTCGAAAAGATCGCGCGCGAGTGGGTCGAGCCGGCCGCGGCGCTATAATTTTCGAATGGCCGGGAAGACGCCAAATCAGTTCAAGACCTGAGGAGTGGAACAGCAATGAAAATCGGATACTTTGCCATCGGCATGGGACCCTTGACCGAGCCCGCCATGATCAAGACGGTGGCCGTCACCACCGAGCGCCTGGGCTTTTCGACGCTCTGGGCGCCCGAGCATGTCGTGCTGCTCTCGGAGTACGCGTCGCACTATCCGTATTCTTCCGGCGAATTTCCGATGCCGGTCGATACCCCCATTGGCGATCCGTTTACGACGCTCACCTACGCCGCCGCGCTGACCTCGAAGATTCGCCTCGCCACCGGTATCTGCCTGGTGCCCGAGCACAACCCGCTGGTACTGGCGAAGACGGTCGCAACTCTCGATCGACTTAGCGGGGGCCGCTTCATTCTCGGCACCGGTATTGGATGGCTGGAGGAGGAATTTCAGGCCATTGGCGTGACCTGGGAGCGCCGCGCGCATCGCACCCGCGAGTACATCGAAGCGATGCGCCTGCTGTGGTCGTCACATGAGCAAGCTTCGTACAGCGGCGAGTTCGTCAACTTTCGCGGCGCCTTGAGCTTTCCGAAGCCTGCCCACCACAACCGGGTTCCGGTCTGGTTTGGCGGTGAGAGCGGTCCGGCGCTTCGCCGAGTGGCCGAATACGGCGACGGCTGGATCGGCTTCAACCTCACGCCCGCCGAAGCCGCGCCGAAAATCAAGCGCATCGAGGAGTTGCTCAAGGCGGCCGGGCGCAAGCGATCGGACGTTCGAACTCGCGGTGTCACCGTATATGAAGCCGATGACGCTTGACGATCTCAAACGCTATCGCGATCTCGGCGTCGACGAGGTTGCGGTGGTGGTCTTCGATCTGCCGCCGACCGAGCGGGAAATCGTGGCGAAAATCGAGAAGGTTGCGCGCGACTTCGTCGAACCAGCGGCGAAGCTCTAGCCCGCGAAATGCGAGGGCTTCAGCCACTGCCCGCGACCCTTTCGGGCGCGGGCAGTGCTTCGGCGGCCGTCGGCAGAGTCCGCGTCGGTGGATTCTGCGGCCGATCTCCGGTCCACCAGCGCGCGGCGCGTTCGACGATGACGAAGAGCATCGGGACCAGGAAGATCGCAAACGCGCTCGAGAACACCATCCCGACGATTGTGACCGTGCCGATTAGGCGGCGCGCTACGCCACCCGCTCCAAGCGCGGTCCACAGCGGCATCAGGCCAAAGATGAAGGCGAACGAAGTCATCAGGATCGGCCGCAGACGCAATCGTGCGCCTTTGAGCGCCGCATCCACGATGGATTCGCCTTTCTCGAGTTCGGACTTGGCGAACTCGACGATCAGGATGGCGTTCTTGGCCGACAACCCGATCAGCATGATGAGTCCGATTTGCGCATAGACGTCGTTTTCGAAATGGCGCGCCCAGAGCCCGAAGAAAGCACCGCACACCGCCACCGGGACGCTGAGCAGCACGCTGAACGGTAGCGACCAGCTCTCATAGAGTGCGGCGAGTATGAGGAAAACCAGCAGCACTGACAGGCCGAACGCTCCGGCGCCGCCGCCGGCCACCGATTGCTGATACGAGATGCCGTTCCAGGCCGTCCCCATGTCCCGCGGCAGAACCTGATGGGCAACCTGCGTGATCGCATTCATCGCGTCGCCGGTGGAGTAACCGGGCGCCGGCGCGGCAAAGATTTCGATGCTGCGATATTCGTTGAATCGCGTGGTGTACTCGGGTCCGAAAACCCGCTGCATATCGACCAGGGTCGATAGCGGCACCATCGTGCCGGTCTTGTTGGTGACATAGAACTGGCCAACGTCTTTCGCGCGCGCCCGATACTGCGGCTCTGCTTCGACGAAGACCTTCCACACGCGCCCGAAGCGGTTGAATTGATTCACGTAGTAGCCGCCGAGCAGCGTTTGCAAAGCGGCGTAAACACTGCCGATGGTGACGCCGAGCTTGAAGACCTTGGTCTTATCGACCGCGGCAAACATCTGCGGCACGGCTGGACTGAAGGTCAGATTCATCCGGCCTAGTTCAGGGCGCTGGCGCGCTGCGGCGAGAAATTTCTGGGTATTTTGCCAGAGATAATCGACCGTGTTGCCGGCATAGTCCTGAACGAAGAAATCAACGCCGGAGGCTTGTCCGATACCGGGAATCGCCGGTGGCAGGAAGGCGAAGGCCTGTGCATCGGGCAATCCCGCGAGCTTGCGATTCAACGATGCGACGATCGCACCCGCCTGCATCGCCATCGAGCGCCGCTGGTCATAGGGCGTGAGCAGGCAAAAATACAAGCCACTCCGGCTGCTGCTGGTCTGCGAAAGGATGCTGAAGCCGGAGATCGCATTGTAGTAGAGGATGCCCGGCTCATGCTTGAGGATATCGTCGATCTTCCTCATCACGGTGTTGGTCCGCTGCAGCGAGGAGGCTTCGGGCAACTCCACGTTCATAATGAAGTAGCCCTGGTCCTCGTCGGGCAGGAACGATTGCGGCAGAATCCTTCCGATTCCGCCCGCCAGCACCGTGAACCCCAGCAGAATCGCGATCGCCAGCACGAAGCGCCGAACGAGCAGTCCCGAGATGCTCACGTAGCCCTTCTGCACGCGTGCGAACCCGGCATTGAACAGCGAAAAGAAGCGCGCGAGCGGTCCTCGCGGGGGTTGGGTGCTGCGCGGCCGCAGGATCATCGCGCCGAGGGCGGGGCTCAACGTGAGCGCATTGAAGGCGGAGAGAATCACCGAGAAGGCGATGGTTAGCGCGAACTGCCGGTAGAGCGATCCGGTGATTCCAGCCAGGAACCCGGCCGGGATGAACACCGCCGACAGCACCAGCGCGATTCCCACCAGGGCGCCGCCAACTTCGTCCATCGCCTCGAGTGCCGCCTCGCGCGGGGCGCGGCCCTGCTCGATTTTCGCTTCGATCGCCTCGACCACGACGATCGCGTCGTCCACCACCAGGCCGACCGCGAGCACCAGTCCCAGCAGCGAGAGCGTGTTGACGGAAAACCCGACCGCCGGAAAGAACATGAACGCTCCGACCAGCGAAACTGGAATCGTCAGTAGCGGAATGAGCGTCGCGCGCCAGCTCTGGAGGAAAATGAAGACCACCAGCGTTACCAGGCCGATCGCCTCGATCAGCGTCTTCACGATCTCGCGCGCACCCTCGGTCACCGCCACTGTGGTGTCGAGCGTCAGGGTCAGTTTCATGTCCTGCGGAAAGCGCTGGGCCAGCTCGGCCATTTTCGCCTTGGCGCGATTTGCGGCCTCAAGCGCGTTGGAGCCAGGGACTTGGTAGAGACCGATGATCGAAGCGGGCTGTCCGTTCTCGAAGGCCTGCTCGCTATAGTTCTCGGAGCCGAGCGAAATGCGCGCGACATCCTTGAGGCGCACCAGCGAGCCGTCGGGGTTGGCGCGCAGGATGATGTCGCCGAATTCATCGGCATTCATCAGGCGCCCCTGCGCGCGCACGGCATAGGTCACCTGCTGACCCGGCGGAGCGGGCTCGCCGCCGATCGTACCCGCGGGGTTGACGACGTTCTGCGCGGTGATCGCCTTGACGATGTCGGCAACCGTGAGCTGAAGCTTGGCCAGGGTGTCCGGCGTCACCCAAATCCGCATCGCATAGTTTGACGCGCCGAACACCTTGACCTGGCCGATTCCGGGAATGCGTGCCAGTTCGTCCTCGACATTGATCGCAACGTAGTTGGAGAGGAATTCCTGGTCCCAAGTTCGATGCGGCGAAATGATCGCGAACACCAGCAGCGGAATTCCAACCGTCTGCTGCGTCGTCAGGCCGTAATTGCTCACCGCGCTCGGCAGGCTCGAGGTCGCCTGCGCGAGACGGTTCTGCACCTGCACCTGATCCAGGTCAACGTCGGTGCCCACGGCGAAGCTGACCTGCAGGTTCATGGTCCCGTCGTCGCCATTGATCGACTGCATGTAGAGCATGTTCTTGGCGCCGTTGACCTGCTCCTCGATCGGGGTGGCCACCGACTGCTCGACCGTGAGCGCATCCGCGCCGGTGTAGATGGCCGTGGTTTGAATCTGCGGCGGCACGATTTCGGGAAATTGCGCGACCGGGAGCCGAAAGATCATCACGGCGCCGGTGATGACGAAGAAAATTGCGATGACCATCGCGACGATGGGCCGGTTGATAAAGAACTTTGACATCGCGCTAGCTCTAGCTGCCGGGGGTCGCGGCGCCGCCGGTTGAGGCGGGGAAGCCATCATCCGAGGCAGCTTCGGGCTGCGGCGCCGCCGCCGGCACGGGTTTCACCTGCATACCCTCCGAGACTTTCTGCAGTCCCTCGGTGATCACGCGATCGCCCGGCGCAAGCCCTTCGTCGATAATCCGCAAATTGCCTACCTGCTTGCCGGTCTTCACCGTCCGCAGGCTTACTTTGTTGTCGGCTCCCACCACCGCGACCTGGTACTGTCCCTGGGTTTCGAGTACCGCATCTTGCGGGACCAGCAGCGCTCCCTTGCGCACGTCGGTGGCGGAGCGAATCTTCGCGTACATGCCAGGGCGCAAAAGTTCGTCGGGATTCGGGAAAAGTCCCTGGATGGTAATGGTGCCGGTATCTGCTTTGATCTGCCGTCCCGCAACATAAAAGTGCCCGGGGTATTTGTAGATCCGCCCGTCAGCCAGAATCATCGTCAGGACCGGCTCGTTCGGATCCACCCCATTCTCCTGATGCTGCTTGATGCGCTCGGCAAAATGCAGGTATTCCCGCTCGCTGATTGGAAACGTCACCTTGATCGGATCGAGCTGAGAGACCGTCGTCAGCACCGAGGTCGGGCTAACGAGGTCTCCGACCTGGGTTTTTGCGATTCCCGCAACACCGTCGATCGGCGCGTTGACCTGCGTCCATTGCTCGTTGAGTTTCGCCGTCGCAACCGCAGCCTGGGCCGATTGCGCGACTGCGGCGCTGGCGCGAGTGTCCTGATTCACATGATCGTAATCCTGCTTGCTGATTACCTGCTGCTGATAGAGCGGGAGGTAACGGGCGAGGTCCTGCGCATTTCTCTTATAGTCGGCCTCTTTTTGCGCGAGGTCGGCCAACGCCTGGTCGAGCGCTGCGCGATACTCACGATCGTCGATTTGAAAGAGCAGTTGGCCTGCGTGAACATGGTCGCCGTCCTTGTAGTTCTGCTTCAACAGATAGCCCGAAATCTTCGGATGGATTTCGGCATTGACGAACCCTTGGGTCGTTCCCACCCAATCCGAGTAAACCGGCACATCTTTCTTTATGACCGGCGTGACGAGGACTTCCGGCACCGGCGGTGGCGCCGCGGGCGCGGCTTGCTTACATCCGGAGATGGCGATTGCGCACGCCATCGCTGCGATGCATAAAGTGGGCGCCACGCGCGCGGAATCTATCGCGCTTGCAAGCACCATCCTGACTGCCGTGCCACGAGGCGGTTTGCGCTGCAACCGAATTTGATCGACGAGACTGTAGTGATGGGAACTCACCTAATGCACCACATTGCTCGCAGTCTGCGTGTGACTACACTCATGGTAAATAAAGATCATCGGGTTTATGCACCAATGAGTCCATCCCCAAAGTATGAAGATGTTGGGCTTTACAATGACGGCGCCAAGACGAGTTTTCCAAGACGGACATCATCCGCGCGCTGCGTTCGGTGACAACCAGGTAGGCCCTCGATGGGCGAGGACGGCATGACTGCAGCGCGCGCGGGCGTTGACATACTCTGGCCTTTGGTCGTCGGGCTAGCCACCATCCTGGTCACCATCGTAATTCATGCGCTGGCAATGCGAGCGATGATTCACTTCGTGCGTCATGAGTGGAGGCGCGGTCATGCGGGCGTTCGTTTTTGGATGGATCTCGGCATAATAGCCGGAGCCATCCTGTGGGCGTTTGTCGCCCACATCGCCGAGATCGCAGTATGGGCTGTCGTTTTCTGCCGCTATGGTGAATTCTCTGACTTCGGATCCGCCCTCTATCATTCGGCGGAAAACTACACGACCCTGGGCTATGGCGATGTCGTTATGTCGGCGTCGTGGAAGCTCTTAGGCCCGCTCGAAGCCGCTGACGGAATGCTCCTGTTCGGCGTCTCGACCGCGATGATCTTCGCCGTGATTCAGCGCATGGTGGAGACGCGGATACGCGACTGGGACAGCTAGAGCCTGCGTCACTGTGCGATCATGCCGCCATCGACCGGCATCGACGCGCCGGTTACAAACGAGGCCGCATCCGACAGGAGCCACGTCACGGCCTCGGCGATTTCGGACGGCCGGCCCATGCGTGCGATCGGTTCCACACTGACGAGCTTGTCCTTGAGCCGCGGATGTGTTGATACCATTCCCGCTACCATCGCAGTGTCGATTACGCCCGGACAAACCGCGTTGACGCGGATTCCGCTACGCGCGTATTCGAGCGCCGCGGTCTTGGTCAGGCCGATGACCCCATGTTTGGAAGCCGTGTAAGCGGGCATGCCGTGGGACCCGACCAGGCCCGCGGCCGAGGCGGTGTTGACGATTGCGCCGCCATGCCCCTGCTTCACCATTTGCAGGATTTCGTACTTCATGCAGAGCCACACACCGCGCAAATTCACGGCCATGATACGGTCGAAATTCTCCTCGGTGTCGTCCGCGGTGCGGGCGATTTTGCCGGCGACGCCCGCGTTGTTAAAGGCGCCATCGAGCCGCCCGAAGGCCTGCACCGCCGCGGCGACCAGCGCTTCGGCGTCGGCCGCGCGCGCAACGTCGCATTTGAAGAAATGCGCCTCGCCGCCGGCCTTCCGCACTAACTCGACGGTCTCGCGGCCGCCGTCTTCAGTCATGTCCGCGACCAGTACTTTGGCGCCTTCACGCGCAAATGCGATCGCCGCCGCCCGCCCGATTCCCGATGCGGCTCCGGTTACCAGGGTTACTTTTCCAGTGAGCAATTCCGCCATCTGCTGCCCCTTGTTATCGATGTGATCAAGCGCTGATCGCGGCAAGCCCGAGGTTCGTTCGCCTGCGCCTGCGATCGATTCTTGAATGATGCGGCTTGTATAGCATCTGCGCTTAGGCCGCGAACAGCGCGCCAATGCGCTTAACGTGGGTCCGGCAGTCGCGGCTCGCGGCTATTCGAGGCCGCCGGTCGTGCCGGCGAGGGGCATACGGCGGCCGCAAGGGCTCTTTGCGGAGACGGCGCGCGACCGATAACCTAACGGACGATCCGGATAATGCCCGGCCGTAGAGCGGGCCAGGAGAATCGCCGCAGTGCATCGAATTGTCTCGCTGCTGCCGAGTGCGACCGAAATCGTTTGCGCGCTAGGCTTCGAGGATGAACTCGTGGGGCGATCGCATGAGTGCGATTTCCCGCCTTCGGTCACGCATCTGCCCGCGCTCACCAGTCCAAAATTCAACCCCGCAGGCACCAGTGCCGAAATTGACCAGCGCGTGAAAACCATTCTCTCCGAAGCGCTCGCGGTCTATCGCGTCGATGCCGAAAGGCTGCGCGATCTCGAGCCCGACTTCATCGTCACGCAGTCGCAGTGCGACGTGTGCGCAGTCAGCATGCGCGAGGTTGAGGAGGCGGTCGCGCAATGGACTGGAGCGCATCCGCAAGTGATTCTCGCTCGCACCCTATGCGCTGGCCGACGTCTTTGCGGATATGGAGCGCGTCGGCATCGCATTGGGCGTCGCCGATCGAGCGAAGGAGGTCGTTGGCCGCTTGCGTGCACGGATGAGCGCGATCGAGGAGCGCGCCAAGGCTGCCGCGTCGCGCCCGCGCGTCGCCTGCATCGAATGGATCGATCCGCTGATGGCCGCCGGCAACTGGATGCCCGAACTGATCGGCATGGCGGGCGGCACGAATCTGTTCGGCATGGCCGGAGAGCATTCGCCGTGGATGAAATTCGAGGAACTCGCCGTGGCCGATCCCGACGTTATGCTGATCGCGCCGTGCGGCTTCAACATGGATCGCGCCGCCGCCGATTTGCCGGCGCTGACATCGCGGCCCGAATGGGCCCGGCTCAAGGCCGTCAAGGACGGCAAAATCTTTCTGGGCGAGGGCAATCAGTACTTCAATCGGCCGGGACCGCGGATCGTCGAATCGCTGGAGATTCTCGCCGAGATCCTCCATCCCGAACTTTTCAGCTTTGGCCATCGCGGCCCCGGCTGGCGCCGGCTCTAGCGTCACGGCAGGTTCGCGACGATCGCCCCCCGCGCGAATCGTCGGGGGCGAAGGCGTTGAGAGAGCGCGCGCGAGCGGGATGGCGGTGCGGCGACGTCAGGCACGGGCGAGGTAGGCCAGGCCTTCGCGGGCGGGTGTGAGGGTGAGGCCGAACTCCGCGATCAGCGCCTGAATATCGCAATCGTTGTCGGCGACCAGAAAGGCGACGGCGTCGCGCGAGAAGATCGCCCCCGGCAGCTTTTCGGCGACTGCGCCCGCAATCCGCAACAGGCTTTCGGACACGTGAACAAGCGGGCGCTTGCGGCCAGTGATCTCCATCAGCAAGCGCACGAGATCGTCGAAGGCCATCTCGTCGGGTCCGCCGATCTCGAAAACTCCGTTGCGGCCGCGCCCGGTGATCGCCATTGCGACGCAGGCGGCGAGATCGTCAACGAGGAGCGGGCGAAGCTGCTGGCGGCCGCTGCCCGGGACGATCATTACCGGCATCAGGCGCAACGCAGCGGCGAGGCCGTTGACGACGCGATCCTCGGGGCCATAGACCAGCGAGGGCCGCAAAATGGTGAAGGCCAGGCCCGAATCGCGCAGTGCCCGTTCGGCGCGACCCTTTGCGCGAAAGGCGGGATTCGGAGAGCGTTCGTCGGCGGCAGCGCCGCTGATGTAGATGAAATTCGAGACGGTGGCCTCTTTGGCCGCGGCAATCAAGGCAACGGTGCCGCCGTAATCGACGCGATTGAAGGTCAGGCCGCGCGCCGGATTCTCGACCGGGTAACCGTCGAACTGAACCGCGTTGACGATCGTGTCGGAACCCGCGACAGCCCGCGCCAGCGCCTGCGGCTGGTTAACGTCGGCGGCGACGAACTCCACGCTACCGGGCAAATCGGTCTTGCCGTCGCGGGTGAGGAGGGCGCGGGCTTTTTCCGGATTGCGCGAAAGCACCCGCACGCCGAGTGCAGGGACCGCGGCGAGGCGGCGCACGATGGCGCGACCAATAAAGCCGGAGCCTCCGGCGACCGCGACGGTTCGATGGTTCTCGCTCATAGGATTGGTGCGGGTCCGAGAGCATGGACCACCGGCAATCCTACCGCCCGGACCGTCGTCGATCGACGATTATTTAAAGGGGGAGATGCGCCCGGCGATCGCGAAACGGGCTCTCCGCAACAGGAAACGGCGGCGTTGCTAAAGCGCGAAGGGGTTTGTTTTATCAATGCGTCCTTTGTAGGTGAGAGCCTTCACCGGGACTCGAATTTGCTTCACGGAAATTCGAAGCTGGAGTTGGGCGGGTAGCATCGCAAAGCTGATCTTAGCATTGAGGCGGGCTGCGTGACTGATGCCGCGGTAGCGAAGGTTGCGGATAACCGCGACGGCGCCGTGGGCCGTGTTTGTTTGAGTTCGTCGCCGGGAATTGTGCCAGCGGCTCGAAAGAGGCGGACTGAGAGAGGCCTGCCTCGCGTGCGGAGGTGCGGTCTTGAAGTTGCGCTGCGGTGTGGCTGCGCCGGAAATTCGGACTGATGCGCAAGCGCGTCGCGATAGACTCGGGACGTGAGCAGCGTCCTGGTCCCCGCGACGGCGCGGCTGCCGAAGTTACACCGGGGGTCAGGCGTGGCGCGGACGGCGGCGGCGCTTGGGCCGGGGCTTGGGCACGTCGCGATGGGCGCTGGCGGGCAACGCGATGAGGTTGAAGCGCGAGATTTCGGGGCGGCAGTTGATGCGGATGCGCATCCAGAAGGTGCCCAGCCCGCGATTAGTATAGATGTAGAAATCGCCGTAGCGATTAAGCCCGGCGTAGTAATCCTTGCCGATGCGCAGGATCGATCGAATCAGCGAGCCGTAGTAGGGAATGCGGACGACGCCGCCATGGGTGTGCCCGGATAACATCACGCCGGGCGAGAGATGATGAGTGTAGAGGGCGGTATCGGGATTGTGGGCGAGGACGATGGTGCATTCGTCGGGCTTGATGCCCTGAAAGGCGCGCGAGGGCTCCGCGCGGCGCGACCAAAGATCGTCGATGCCGACGACGACAAGGCTTTCGCCGTTGATCTTGAGGCGCTCGTGCTGATTGGCGAAGACGCGGGCTCCGGAAGCGCGCAAGGCCTCGGAAATCATGCCGAAGGAGGACCAGTGGTCGTGATTGCCGGCGATGGCGAAGACGCCGAGTTTGGGGCTGAGGTTCTTGAGCGCGCGGCGGAAGTCGTCTATGTAGCGGCGCATCGTGTCCGGCCCGGAAAAGTAATCGCCGGTGAGGAAGACAAAATCGGGATTCTGTCGGTTGATGGTTTCGACGGCCTGCTGGAGCCGGACCAGGTCCTCTTCGCGATCGACATGGAAATCGCTGATCTGGCAGGCGACGAGGCCGGCGAGCGCCGCCGGCAACTGCCGCACCGGTAAATCGATCGGGACGACCTCGACGTCGTCGATGGTGCGGCGCCATATCCGATGGAGTGGCCGCAGGGCGATTGGAGGTTTGCGCGCGCGCGATTTCTTATGCGGAGGCCGCCGTACTTCAGCCGGTTCGCCGGCGACCCTGAGATGAGCTGTTGCCATTTCTAACTACAGTCTAGAACACTTCGAGTAGCTGGGGGAAGGCGGCAATAGTGGTGAGGCGGCCGTGGGCGCGATCGATCTCCTCGTGTTCCAGTTCCCAGGTATGGGGATGCGGGATGAAAACCGCTCCGAGACCAGCCTTGAGGGCGGGATTGATGTCGGATCGGGGGCTGTTTCCGATCATGAAGGTGCGCCCCGGGTCGAGATCGGCTTGCGCGAGCAGCAGCCAACACCAGGGCATCCACAGCTACAAACCCTTCCCGCGGCAACCGGCACGGCCCTGCATTTTCGAATATATCTATTTCGCCCGGCCCGATTCCGTCGTCCATGGCCGTTCCGTCTATACCGTCCGCAAGGCGATGGGCGCGGAGCTGGCCCGCGAAAATCCCATCGACGCCGACGTGGTCGTGCCCGTGCCCGATTCGGGCGTGCCGGCGGCGATCGGCTATGCGCAGGCGTCGGGCATTCCCTTCGAACTCGGCATCATCCGCAATCATTACGTCGGCCGCACCTTCATCCAGCCGACCCAGACCATGCGTGAACTCGGCGTGCGGATGAAGCATTCGGCCAATCGCGCCGTGGTCGAAGGCAAGAGGATCATCCTGCTCGACGATTCCATCGTGCGCGGCACGACATCGGTGAAGATCGTGCAGATGATGCGCGACGCCGGCGCGCGGGAAGTGCATTTCCGCATTTCCTCGCCGCCGATCACCCATCCCGACTATTACGGCATCGACACGCCGGAGAGCGAAAAACTGCTCGCCGCCACCCATACGCTGGAGGAAATGCGGGAGCTGATCGGCGCGGATTCGCTGGCGTTCCTGTCGGTCGACGGCATCTACAGCGCCATGGGCTGCGGGCCCGCAATCCGCTGCGCCCGCAATTCACCGATCATTGCTTCACCGGCGATTATCCGACCAGCATTGACCGATCTCAATGGCGTGGATGTCCAGGCGCAATTGTCCCTGCTCGCCGAAACCGGCTGACTTTCGTAAATGACGGCGAACTATCTCCCGAATCGCAATGCGATACACGGATATCAATCGACGCTGCCCCGCTCGGCCGGCGATCGCCCTCGTCACCGGCGCCTCGCGCGGCATCGGCCGCGCCGTCGCGCTGGAGCTGGCGCAGCGCGGCGCCCATGTCGTCGCGCTGGCGCGCACCCAGGGCGCGCTGGAGGAACTCGACGACGCGATCCGCAAGCAGGGCGGCGAGGCGACGCTGGTTCCCTGCGACATCAAGGATTTCGACGCGCTCGACCGGCTCGGCGCCGCGATTTACGGACGCTGGGGCAAGCTCGACATTTTGGTCGCCAACGCCGGGATGCTCGGGCCGCTGACGCCGATTGCGCATTGCGACCCGGACAAGTGGGACCGTGTTTTCGGTCAATGTCACCGCCAATTACCGGCTGTTGCGCTCGCTCGACCCGCTGTTGCGCGCATCCGACGCCGGGCGGGTGGTCTTCGTGTCTTCGGGCGCGCCCAAAAGGCGCGAACTTGCGCGTTCTGGGGGCCTTATGCGGCGTCCAAAGCGGCGCTGGAGGCGATGGTCCGCACCTATGCCGCCGAGACGAGAAAATTTCTCCAACGTGAGGGCGATGTGGTCAACCCCGGCCCGCTGCGCACCAAAATGCGCGCCGCCGCCATGCCCGGCGAGGATCCGGCGACGCTGAAGCACGCCGGAGGAATTCGCGCCGAAAGTCGCCGAGCTGTGCGCGCCGGACTGGAAGGAAACCGGCAAGTTTTACGACTTCCCGACGGATCGGGTGCTGAGTTTTCGGCCTCCCGCGTAAGGGGCGCAAGCCTCCGGCGTCAGGCGCGCTTGCGCCGGACCCGCGCGCCCCGCGGACCCGCGCGCCCCGCGCCGCCGCGCTTCGCGGGCTTATTGTTAGCCTGCGTCAAGGCGCAAGCGGCAATCACGGCAACAGCTGCTTTACCCTGGCCGGCGCCGGCTTCGCGCCGCGCCTGAATCTTGTTTCCCGTCAAGGTTGCATTAAGGCGCTTGGCCCAACGTGAGCGAGCCGGCATCACGCCGGTCCGGCGTCCGCGCGCCGGGGCGGTCGCGTGCGCGGCCGGGTCCGTCATCAAGGCGGCGTTCGCGGCAGAGACCGTTCGCGGACCGACGCCGGATGCCGAGCCAGACCGCCCTTGCGTGCTCCAGGGTCCCGAACTGTCGGGCGCTGGCGATTCTCGTCGTGGCCGTCATCGGCCTCGCCGCCGCCGTGATAGGCTATCGCATTGGCGAACAGGCGGAAACCAGCCGCATCCAGGCCTCGTTCGAGCGCATTGCCGGCCAGCGCATCGCCGCGGTCGAGGCGGGATTGCTCACCACCATCGGTTCATTGGCGCCGCTGGCCTCGTTCTTCACCGCCGCGCAAAATCCCACGGCGGAAAAATTCCACCGCTTCGTGACGCCGCTGCTCGCCTCCTGGCCCGGCGTCCAGGCCTTTGAGTGGGTTCCGGTGGTCGAGAACGCCGACCGCGCCCGGATCGAGGCCGAGGTCGCCGCGCGCCTGCCCGGTTTTCGCATCCGCGAACGCGGCGCGGACGGCATGGTCGCCGCGTCGGAGCGCGCCCGCTATTATCCGGTGACCATGGTCGAACCGCTGCGCGGCAATGAAAAGGCCGTGGGCTTCGACCTCGCCTCCAACCCCACGCGACTCGCGGCGATCGAGGCGGCCGTCGCCAATCGCGCGCCGCTGGCGACCGGCCGGATCACGCTGGTGCAGGAAACCGGCGACCAGTACGGATTTCTGGTGTTCTATCCGGTGTTCGACGCCTCCGACCGCCTGCGCGGGCTGGTGCTGGGCGTGTTTCGCGTCGGCGACGTGGTCAGACGCCCGGGCGTCGCCGGCGGCGGCGATCTCACCCTCTCCATCCGCGACCTCGCCGCCGAACCGAAGGACGCGCAAATGTATCCGTTGCAGCCCCTCGCGCGCGTGAAAGGGTTGGTGGTCGCGAGTTCGCGGACGCTGAACATCGGCGGGCGGCCCTGGCGGGTGGAGGCGGTGGCCACGCCCGACTATCTGCGGCGCGAGCGCGGCTGGCTGCCGCAGGCGCTGCTGATCGCCTGGCTGTTCCTGACGGGCAACATCGTCTGGCTGGTGGACCGGCGCTATGCGGTGGAGGCGGAAGTGGTCGCGCGCACCGCGGAGATGCGGCAGGCGCGCGACGACGCCCGGGAGGCGGCGCGCGCGAAAAGCGATTTCCTCGCGGCCATGAGCCACGAGATCCGCACGCCCCTGATCGGCGTGGTGGCGCTCACCGACCATCTGCTGGAGCAGGACCCGACCCCGCAGCAGCGCGAGCAGCTTGCGATCATCGCCCGCTCCGGCGAGCATCTGCAACGGGTGATCAACGACATCCTCGATTTCTCCAAGCTGGAGGCGAACAAGTTCACCCTGGAGACGCGCCCCTTCGCGGCGGCGAAAACCGCGCGCAACGCCGCCGCGATGATGGCGCAGCAGGCCTATGACAAGGGTCTGTCAATGGACGTACGCGTCAACGGCGATTTCCCCGAGCGGGTCCTGGGCGATCCGGCGCGCGTGCGGCAGGTCCTGCTCAACCTGATCTCCAACGCGGTGAAGTTCACGCAGGGCGGCGGCGTGGAGATCGAGGTTTCCGCCGAGCCCGCGCAGGCCGACGGGCGCCGCGCGCTCTCCTTCACCATACGCGACACAGGCCCAGGCATGAGCGAAGACATCCGGGCGAAGCTGTTCACCGAATTCTGGCAGGCGGACATTTCGATCGCCCGGCGGTTCGGCGGCACAGGGCTGGGGCTCGCCATCTCCCAGAAATTCGCCCGGCGGATGGGCGGGCAACATTTCGGTGACGAGCGTTCCCGGGGTTGGCAGCGCCTTCACGTTGCGCGTGTGCTTCCCCGAAGTTGCGGAGAGCGCGCCGAGCCCGCGTTGGCGAGCGACCTGTCCGCCTCCATGGAGCTGGTGAAATCCGGTGTCCCGCCCCCGTCGCGGCGGCGCATGATTTCGTCGGCCGCTCGATCCTGCTGGCCGAGGACAACGCCACCAACCGCGCCATCGCCCAGACCATTCTCGCGCGCACCGGCGCCCGCGTGGTCGAGGCCTGCGACGGCGCGGAAGCCCTGGCCATCGCGTCGGGCGAACTGTTCGACCTGATCCTGATGGACGTGCACATGCCCAACATGACCGGACTGGAGGCGGCGCGCGCCATCCGCGCCTTGCCCGCGCCGTACGGGCTGACGCCGATCGTGGCGCTCACGGCCAGCGCGTTCCAGGAGGATCGCGACCAGTGCCGCGACGCCGGCATGAACGATTTCCTGGCCAAACCCTATCGCGGCGCCCCGCTGCGCGAGATTTCCGCGCGAGCGATGAACGCTTCGCCCGCCGCGCCCGCGCCCGAGTCCGCGAACCCGCGGGACGAGGAGCCGGAGGCGCCGGCTTTCGAAAAGATCCTTCGCGCTGCTGGTCGCCGAGATCGGGGTCGAGGACGCCCGCGCGCTGCTGCGCGAATTCATGGAAGACGCGTCGTCGCGGCTGGACGTCATCGAGGCGGCGTTGCGCAAGGGCGGCGAGGCTCGCCAGGACGCCGAAAGATTGGACGCCGAAAGATTGGGCGGCGAGAGATTGGGCGGCGAGAGATTGATCGCGCCGCGCCGCGAGGCGCACGCGCTCAAGAGCGCCGCCGCCACCATGGGCCTCGCCCGGCTCGCAGCCATCGCGCGCGAACTCGAGGACGCCGCGCAGCGCGAAGATGCTCCGCGGTGCGAGAGCCTGGGGGCCGCCGCCCGCGCCGCCTTCGACGAAGCCCGCCCATTTGTCGCAGAAATCCTCTCCGCAGCCTGAGAAAGCCCCGCCATGATCGAGACCATCAATTCCGTCACCCGCGTGCTGGTGGTGGACGACGACCTCGTCCAGCGCCGCGTGATCGCCAGACTGGCGGCGCAGGCGCGGCACGAGGTTCTTCAGGCCGCCTCCGTGGCCGAGGCCTTCGCCTTTCTCGCCGCGCAGCCGTTCGATTGCGTCACCGTGGACCTCGGCCTCACTGATGGCGTGGGCGCCGACGTGCTGTATGCCATCGCGGAGCATTGCCCTCTGGCGCTGGTGCTGATCGTCACCGGCGAATCCGGCCGGCCGCTGGACCAAACCCAGGCGATCGCGCGCGAAAACGGGATCGAGATCCACGACGTTTTCTTGAAACCGCTCGACCTCGTGGCCCTCAGGGCCTCGTTGTGGCGCGCGCGCGAGGTTTTGTGCGCCAAGCGCGATGCGGCGTGAGGGCCGGGACAGCGTCGCTTTCACGACGGCGCCGCGTACAATGCCCCTTCCCCGTTATGGCGGGGATGGAGCCGACGCGCCGCAGGTTTTGCGCAGGGCGCAAATCCGATCGCGTTTCGGCGCCCGTCTTTCGACGGACGCCGCTTGCAGAAAACGGCGCAAGACAATTCAGGCGCGGGCTTGCGCCGGGATCAGATTGTGCAGCGTGTCCTCGCCTTCGAAAAAGCGCCTGATGCCGCGCGCCGCCTGGCGGATGCGCTGCTCGTTCTCGACCAGGGCCAGGCGCACGTAATCGTCGCCGTGCTCGCCAAAGCCAATGCCCGGCGCGACCGCCACATCCGCCTTTTCGATCAGCAGCTTGGAAAATTCAAGGCTGCCGAGCGCGCGGAATTTTTCCGGCACCGGCACCCAGGCGAACATCGAGGCCGTGGGCGCGGGAATTTTCCAGCCCGCCTGAGTGAAGCTTTCGACCATCACGTCGCGGCGCTTCTTGTAGATGGCGCGCATTTCCTTGATGCAATCGTCGGAGCCATTCAGAGCCGCCGCCGCCGCGACCTGGATCGGCGTATAGGCGCCGTAATCGAGATAGGATTTCACCCGCGCCAGCGCTGAAAGCAGACGCTCGTTGCCGACGGCGAAGCCGATGCGCCAGCCCGCCATCGAATAGGTCTTCGACATCGAGCTGAATTCGACGCAGACGTCATTGGCGCCGGGAACCTGCAGCACCGATGGCGGCGGGTTGTCGTCGAAATAGACTTCCGCATAGGCGAGGTCGGACAGGATGAAAATGTCGTGCTTTTTGGCGAAGAGCGACGAGATCGCGATAGAAATCCAGCGACGCCACCATGGCGGTGGGATTGGACGGATAGCACACCACCACGCGCGATCGGCTTGGGGATGGAATGCATCGACCGCGCGCTCGGCGGAGCGGAAAAATTCTTCGTCCGGCTCGATCGGAACCGAGCGAATCACCCCGCCGGCCATCAGGAAGCCGAAGGCGTGGATCGGATAGGAGGGATTGGGCACCAGCACCACGTCGCCCGGCGCGGTGATGGCCTGCGCCATATTGGCGAAGCCTTCCTTCGAGCCCAGCGTCGTCACGACCTGGGTGTCGGGATCGAGCTTGACGCCGAAGCGGCGCTCGTAATAGGCCGCCTGCGCCCGGCGCAGCCCGGCGATGCCCTTGGAGGCGGAATAGCGGTCGGTGCGCGGCTTGCCGGCCGTCTCGACCAGCTTTTCCACGACATGACGCGGGCGTCGGCAGATCGGGATTGCCCATGCCGAGGTCGATGATGTCGGCGCCGCCGGCGCGGGCCTTGGCTTTCAGACGGTTGACCTGTTCGAACACATAAGGCGGCAGGCGCCGCACGCGATAAAAATCGCTCATCAACCTCGTCCTCTATGCTTTGGCCCGGAATCAGTCTGGCGTCCGGACGCCGGGGGAAACGCGTGATTAGCACGCGCGCAGGGCCAATGTCAGGGATTTTTGGCCGAACGCACGTTCAAAACGCGCCGGTTTCAGAAATGGTCCGTGACCGGCGGCGGCCTTGTTGGGCGCGACGGCTTCCAGCTTCTCGCCCTGCAGTTTCTTGCGGCGGCCGTGCGGCCTTGTCCGTGTCGCGATCAGCGCGGCCTCGTCGGCTGCGATCTGCCCGGCGTCTTGACCGCAACGCGCGGCTTGTCCGGCGCCGGTCGAATGGCCGAATAATCCATTTTATCCGCTCGGGCCGGGTCTGGCGGATGAAATCCGGGCGCCTCGCCCGTGTCGGCGCGGTGAGCCCCGATGGAGTCGGTCACGCGCGCGGAGCGGATTGGCTGCCCTTGGCGCCGGCCGGGCCGGCGCCGCGGCGAGGCCCGCCGGCTGGGCCGGCGCTGGCGGGAGTGCGCCCCGCGTGCGCGGATCGAAGCGCGAAGCGAAGAGCGTCGCGGATTCTGCGGACGGCTGAAATATTCCGGCATTTGGACCTTGGTTTTCTGTTAGGTCGGTACAATTAACCTGAAGGATACTTCCATCTGACCATTGCTCAAACTGTCACATAAAGTCTTATTATGTCTGAAACGGGACGAGCGACGGCCACAGGAATCCGCACGAAAGTAGCTCGGAAACAGTCAAGGGGAGCCCGCTGAACGCCAATCCGGGGAAATTTGGCACGGTCGATGCTGCCGGCGCGAACTGGAGGACGCCGCGCGACGCCATCAACCCGCCCGAATTCGAGCGCATGGCCGACAACATCGCGCGAGCGATGGAACAATTCGGCAAGGCCATGGCCGCGATGGTCAAGCCCGTCGAGCAGGGCAAGGTCAAGACCGGCATCGCCGACGATGTCACCGACGCCATGAAGACCTTCGGCCATGTCGCCGAATATTGGCTGGCCGATCCGCGCCGCACCATCGAGGCGCAACCGGCTCTGTCCACGGCATTCCTGGGCTTGTGGGCCAATACGCTGCGCCGCTTTTCCGGCGAGGAAGACAAGCCCTGTCTGCCGGCCGACCCCAAGGACAAGCGCTTCTCGTCCCCTGACTGGCAGGACAATCCCGCCTTCGATTTCATGCGTCAGGCCTATGGCATCGCCAATAATTGGTGCGACCCATATGGTTGAGGACGCGGAACTCGACAAGCGCACCCAGGACAAGGCGGCCTTTTATGTGCAGCAGATGGCCGGCGCGCTGTCGCCCTCCAATTTCCTGCTGACCAACCCGGAACTCCTGCGCACGACCTGGACGGCCGAAGGCGAAAATCTGGCGCGCGGCATGAAAATGCTGGCCGAGGACATCGAGGCCGGCAACGGCAATCTCCGCATCCGCCAGACCAGCGGCGGCAAGTTCGAACTCGGAGTCAATCTCGCCACCACGCCGGGCAAGGTGGTCTTCCGCAACGATCTGATTGAACTGCTGCAATACACGCCGACCACCGAGCAGGTCTACAAGCGGCCGCTTGCTGATCATCCCGCCGTGGATCAACAAATTCTATATTCTCGATCTCAATCCTGAAAAGAGCTTCATCCGCTGGGCGGTGTCCGAGGGCCTGACGGTCTTCTGCATCTCCTGGATCAATCCCGACGCGCGCCACGCCAACAAGGATTTCGAGGCCTATATGCGCGAGGGCGTTTTCGCGGCGCTGGAGCAGGTCGAGAAAATCACCGACGAAAAGCAGGTCACCGCGGTCGGCTATTGCGTCGGCGGCACGCTGGCCGCCGCGACCTTGGCCTATATGGCGGCCAAGCACGACGACCGCATCAACAGCGCCACGCTCTTCACCACCCAGGTCGATTTCAGCGAACCCGGCGATCTGAAAGTCTTCGCCGACGAGGACCGCATCAAGGAAATCGAAAATGAAATGCATGTGGTCGGCTATCTCGAAGGCCGGTCCATGGCCAACGCCTTCAACATGCTACGGCCCAACGACATGATCTGGTCCTATGTCGTGAACAATTACCTCAAGGGCATCGAGCCGATGGCCTTCGACTTGCTGACCTGGAACTCCAATTCAACCCGCATGCCGCGCGCCAATCATTCCTATTACCTGCGCAATTGCTATCTCGAAAACCGCTTCGCCAAGAAAGAGATGATGCTCGGCGACGAGATGCTCGACCTCGGCAAGATCACGATCCCCATCTATAATCTCGCCGCCAAGGAAGACCATATCGCGCCGGCCAAATCGGTGTTCAACGGCGCCAAACTGTTCGGCGGCGAGATGCGCTACGTCATGGGCGGCTCGGGCCATATCGCGGGCGTCGTCAATCCGCCCGGCCCCAAGCCGAAATATCAATATTGGACCGGCCCGCGCCCTGACGGCAAGTTCGAGGACTGGGTTGCCAAGGCGGAGAAGCATCCCGGCTCGTGGTGGCCGGATTGGCTGGCCTGGATCGCCGCCCAGGCGCCGGAAAAAGTTCCCGCGAGGGAACCCGGCGGCGGCAGGGTTCCGACTCTCGGCGACGCGCCCGGCGAATATGTGCGGATGAAGGCTTGACGGTCCTGGAGCGCCAACGGCGCTCGAACATGGCCGGCGGCGCTGGCGCCCCGCTTGCCCCTGCGGTGAAAACCGGTCTTTGGCGTTCCAGATCGGAACGTTTTCGGCCGGCGGGGAGAGCCGCAGAATGAAACAGACAGCGCTTTTGATCGCGGCGGCGGCCGTCGCGCTCGCCCTTCCCGACCGCGGCGGCGGCGCAGCCTCGGGGGTTTTCGGTCGCGCCGCATCCGGCGGCGGTTCGCGTACGCGCGGCCCGCGCGCTAAAAGGACGGGGCCTCGCATCGCGGACCGGGCCCAGTTCGGCGGCGTCAGCGGCCTGCCTCTTCGCGATCCCGTTTTCCGGGCCGGAGATCGTGACCCGACGATTTCGAAGACCCCCGCGAATTCCCCCCGCCGCCCTACCCGCCCCGGCGCCTCCCGCGATCGGTGACGATACTCGGAGGAATAGACCGGTGGTGTTCCGGGAGCCGCGCGCGCATCATCGAACTGGGGTTGCGCAAGCTATCGGCCGCCGAATCTTCGTCGTGCGGCGCGGGGTGATCTCGGAGGAGTAGTCTTCGCCGTTCCCTGTTCCGAGAGATCAAAGCCCCAGCATCAACTCCATGTTCTGCACGGCGGCGCCGGAGGCGCCCTTGCCGAGATTGTCGAGCCGCGCGACGATCACGCCTGACGGCTGCGCCTGATTGGCGTAGACGCGGATTTCCAGATCGTTGGTGCCGTTGAGCGCCTGCGGCTCCAGCTTGCCGCCTGGTTCGGGCGCCACCACCCGCACATGCTTCTGGCCCGCGTAATGCGCCGCCAGCGCCGCTTCGAGATCGGCGGCGTCAGGTTTTCCGGGCAGATCGTCGAGCGCCAGCGGCAGGCTGACCAGCATGCCCTGGCGGAAATTGCCGACCGAAGGCACGAAGATCGGGGCCGGTTGCGAGCCGCCCATAGGCCATGATCTCCGGGATATGCTTGTGTTCCAGATCGAGCGCGTAAAGCTCGAAAGGCGCGCGCCTTGCCGGTTTCGTAAGCCGCGATCATCGCCTTGCCGCCGCCGGAATAGCCGCGAGATCGCGTTGAGCGCGAGCGACTGGTCCGGCGCGATCAGGCCAGCGTCGATCAGCGGACGCAGCATGGCGATGGCGCCGGTGGCGTAGCAGCCGGGATTGGCGACTCTGCGCGCGGCGCGCGATCGCCTCGCCCTGCCCCGCGGCGAGTTCGGGAAAACCATAGGTCCAGCCCGGCGCGACGCGATGCGCCGTCGAGGCGTCGAGGATGCGCGGCGCCCTGTCGCCCAGCGAATCGGCCAGCGCCACGCTCTCCTTGGCGGCGTCGTCGGGCAGGCAGAGAATGACCAGATCGACATCGTTGAAGATTTCGGCCTTGGCCTCGGGGTTTTTGCGCTCTTCCGGCGCGATGGCGACCAGCGTGCACATCGTCGCGCCCGTCCAGAATTGCTCGCGGATTTGCAGGCCGGTGGTGCCGGCTTCGCCGTCGATGAAGATTTTCCTCGCATCGGATTCTTGGATGGACATCGGCGGCCTCGCAGGCAGCGCATGGTCCCGCGAACGCGGACCCTCAATGCGCAAAGAACAAAACGCGGGAGCGCGTGCGGTGACATCCGCGCCCGCCGCCTTGATAGCAAACCCGCCGAAAAATTGAAGCTGATTCCTTTTTCCGGTCGCGGCGCAGGCGCGGGCAAGGCGCGGGGCGGCCCGGATCGCATGAACTAACGAACTGTAATGAGGTTGTAATTAATATAGCACACAACCCTGGCGTTTTTTCTTTGACAATATTCGGCCCAGAGTTGATCATTCACTAAGTATTAACCTTTCAGGATGCGGCCTCGCGGGGGCATCAATGGCAATTTTCCCTAAGATTTTTGGCGGCAAGCACCCGACGGTCTCACCGTCCTGTCTGTCCCCGCTCCCCCCCGTGCTCGAACGCGGCGCGGGGCCGCCGGCGAGAACCCGCGCGTCCGGGGAAACCCGCGTCGACGAGCAACTCTCGACGCTGATGGTTGGCCTCAAGGAAGACGCCGTCACCCTGAAATGCCAACAGGAACGGGTTTTGTCCGACTGGCAGCTCGGTTTGGACCAGCTGACGGGCAAGATGGCGACGCTGCAGCCTCTGCTGGCGAAAACCGTCCAGGCGGGCGCCGACCGGGAGCAGGCCCTGTCCCGCTCCCTTTCCGCCGAGGCGGATCTGAAGCATCGCCTTGCGCAAGCCGAGCGCGATCTCGCGCACTACCAACCGAGCGCGATCCAGTTCGAAAGCGAGTTGCGGACCCTGCGCCATCAGTTATCGACGGTCCAAAGCTCAGCCATTGCTTCGGAGAATGAATGCCGGAAGGCGCTGGGGATGATCAACGATCTCCAGCAGCGACTGGGAACGTCGGAGGTCGCGCGCCAGAAATTGGCGGAGGACAACAATTCCTATCGGCAAAGATTGCAAAAGCACGAAATCACCCTGCCGACCCTGGTCAGGGAGGCCGCGCAGCTGAAATCCGAACTGGTCGTCGCCCTGAGCGACCGCGAGCATCTCGACAGCGAACTGGCGGCCATCGGCCGGAAATTCTCGGTCGAATGCGATGAACACCACCGCGCCAAGGAGCTGCTGGCGCAGGTTCAGGCGAAATTCGGTCTTCTTCAGGGCGAAAGCCAGAACCAGATCGCGGAAGCCGAGGAGCGCGCCCGCCACGGCGGGGAAAAACTCGCAGGGTTCGAGCAGCAAATCCACGATATGGAAATCCGGCAGTCGGCTTTGCTGTCCAAGATCGATTTTTTGACCCGGATCAACCAGCGCCAGCGCGACGACCTCCGGCGCCAGACCGATCACATCGGCAATCTCGAAGCCTCAAACCGCCAGCTGCTCGAAGGCGCGCCGCCGGTTCCGTTTCCGGGTCGCAATGGCGACATGAGCCTGATGGACAGCCAGCCGCAAGTTTTTCGCGCCGCCGGCGAATGATTCGCTGACGCGGTGGAGCGCTGTTTCCTGCGCGGCAATCGTCAGGGCGGGCAGAGACCGAACCGCGCGTCAGATCAGGACTTTGCCTGACGCGCGACATTCAACTGACGCACCGCTGTCAGGCGCGGGGCGCTTGTTTGAGCGGAACGGGTTGCGTCCGATCGAGCGCCTGTGACGAGGCGAGGTCCGGGCGCCAAATGCCCGCGCGCGCCAGTCCGTCGGGCGAGGCGGCGGCTCGGCGCACATGGCCGGGACAAGCCCGGTCCTGACGGGCGAAGAGTCTCAGCGCAGGAATACAAATATCTCGCCCCGCGACGACGGGCAAAAAACAAACGGCGGGCTTTTGGCCCGCCGTGGAAAGTCCGAGAGCGCGGAAAATCAGCGCTTCGAGAACTGGAAGCTGCGGCGGGCCTTGCGCTTGCCGTATTTCTTGCGTTCGACCACGCGCGAGTCGCGGGTCAGGAAGCCTTCCTTCTTCAGGGCGCCGCGCAGGGCGGGCTCGTAATAGGTCAGCGCCTTGGACAGGCCGTGGCGCACCGCGCCGGCCTGGCCGGAGAGGCCGCCGCCGGCGACCGTGACGGTGATGTCGTAACTGGTCGTCGCGCTTGGCGACGCCGAGCGGCTGCTGCACGATCATGCGCAGCACCGGACGGGCGAAATAGACTTCCAGTTCGCGGCCGTTGACGGTAACCTTGCCGGAGCCGGGCTTGATCCAGACGCGGGCGACGGCGTTCTTGCGCTTGCCGGTGGCATAGGCGCGGCCGAGCTTGTCGAGCTTCTGCACATGGACGGGCGCTTCCGGCGCGCGTCGGCGGTCGCGCTCTTGAGGTCCTGCAGGGAGGAGAGGGTCTCGGCCATGATCAGTCGTTCCTGGCGTTCTTGGAGTTCAGGGCGGCGACGTCGAGAACGTGCGGGCTCTGCGCCGCATGGGGATGTTCGGCGCCCTTGTAGACGCGCAGATTGCCCAGTTGCTTCCGCCGAGCGGGCCGTCGCGGCAGCATGCGCTGCACCGCCTTCTCGACGATGCGCTCGGGAAAGCGGCCTTCGAGGATGAACTTGGCCGAGCGCTCCTTGATGCCGCCCGGATAGCCGGTGTGGTGGTAATAGACCTTCTGGTCGCGCTTGCGGCCGGTGAGGACCACTTTGTCCGCATTGATGACGATGATGTTGTCGCCATCGTCCATGTGAGGCGTGAAGGTCGCCTTGTGCTTGCCGCGCAGGCGCAGCGCGATGATCGAGGCGAGGCGGCCGACGACGAGGCCCTTGGCGTCGATCAGCACCCATTTCTTCTCGATCTCGGCGGCCTTGGCCGAATAGGTCTTGCCGAACATTGTTTCTTTCCGATGATGCTCGCGGCGAGGCGCAAAGCCCCCGGGAAGATGCGGGCTTGTACGGGCCAGTCGTGACATTGTCAACAGCGGGAATGCTCCGAAACCGCCACGGAAAACAAGGCATTTGGCGTTTACGGTATCATGATTACCGTCTTAGTCGGCGCGGGGATCGAATAGGTGCCGACCGCATGGGCCACCGGTTCGTCGGAGTTTTCCGCGAAAAGCGTCGCTTCGCCCACCGCCAGCCTCTTGCCCAGTTTCAGCAGGCGACAACTCGCGATCAGGTCGCCTTTCGGCGGCTTGCGCAAGAAATTGATGTTGAGATTGGTGGTCACCGCCAGCGCGACCGGGCCGATATGGGCGAGGATGACCACATAAAGCCCGACATCGGCGAGGGTGAACATGGCGGGGCCCGGACACCGTGCCGCCCGGCCGCAGATGCTTTTCATGCGCCGCCATCCGCAGTTGCGCGCTCATCGGCCCGACGCCTTCGACCGAAACCGTGCGCCCGCCATGATGCAATTGCGGAAATTCGTCGTCGAGGAAGCGCTCGATTTCCGCGACGGTCAGGACGGGCTGATGCAGGAAGGTTTTGGCGGACATGGGCGCCTCGTGCGGATCGCGCCGAAACGGACGCGGACATCATTCATCATGCTGCACGAGACGAGGACGTCCTTATTTCATCCGCCGCGCGTCGCCATCGCCTCAGGAGGCTGCGGTCGAATTGGGTCTTGTGCAGCATGCGCGTAGACGCCGTTCTTGCGCCAGAAGTTCGTCCTGGCGGCCGGATTCGACCACCTTGCCGCCTTCGATCACGCAGATGCGTTCGGCATTGGCCACCGTGCTGAGGCGATGGGCGATGACCAGAGTGGTGCGTCCGGCGCACAGGGTTTTCAGCGCCTCCTGCACGGCGCGCTCGGATTCGGTGTCCAGCGCCGAGGTCGCCTCGTCGAGCAGGATCAGCGGCGCGTCCTTGAGGAAGGCGCGGGCGATGGAAATGCGCTGGCGCTGGCCGCCGGAAAGCTGCATGCCCTGTTCGCCGACCGGCGAGTCATAGCCGTGGTCGAAGCCGACGATGAAATCATGGGCGTAGGCCGCCTTGGCTGCGGCGACGATCTCCTCCTCGCTCGCGCCCGGCCGGCCGAAGGCGATGTTCTCGGCGGATCGAGCCCTTGAACAGGAAGGTGTCCTGTCCGACATAGGCGATCTGTCTGCGCAGGGAATGGCGCGAAAAGGCGCAGATATCCTGGCCGTCGATCAGGACCTTGCCGCCAGTCGGCTCGTAGAAGCGCAGCAGCATGCTCATGGTCGTGGTCTTGCCGCCGCCTGAGCGGCCGACCAGCGCGGTGGTCTGGCCCGGTTCGGCGACGAAGCTCAGCTTGTCGAGCACCATTTCGCCGGGGCGATAATAGAAGTCGACATTGTCGAACTCGATCCGGCCCTGCGTGATCTTCAGTTCCGGCTCGTCCCTTCTTTTCCAGTTCGGGCTCCGGTTGGTCGAGGAATTCATAGAGCATGCTGACGCCGAGCAGCGACGCGGTCAGGTCGACATGCAGGCGCGCGACGCGCTTGGCCGGTTCGGTCGCCAGCAGCAGCGCGGTCAGGAAGGCGAAGAAATTGCCGGGCTGCTGGCCATGGAAAATGACGCGATAGCCGCCGTAGACCACGACCATGGCGATGGCGAAGCCGGCCAGGCTTTCCATCATCGGGCTGGAGCGCGACTGAATCGCGCGAAAGCTTGTTGGCGGCGCTTTCGAACTGCCGAATGGCCTTGACCTGACGCTCGCGCATGAAAGGTTCGAGCGTGAAGGACTTGACCACGCGAATGCCCTGCGCCGTCTCCTGCAGGGATTTCGAGAATGGCCGCGAAACCGTAGAACTCGGTCATCATGACCTTTTTCGATCGGTTTCCGAGTTTTCGGACGCCGACAATGCGCCAGGGGCATGATCAGCACGGCGAGCGAGGCCAGCAACGGGTCCTGCGAGAACATGGCGATGCCCAGACCGATGGTGGTCAGGATGTCGCGGCCAAGCGCCGTGATCAGCAGGTTGAGCGCGCCGCTGGCCGATTGGGCGATGAAGGCCTGGCGAGCGATGAATTCGGTGGAATGGCGCGCGTTGTAGAAGGTGATGTCCATCGCCAGCATCTTGTTGAAGATGCGTGTCTGGATTTCGGCGATGATGTTGTTGGCGATTTTCGACAGCACCACCTGCTGGCCATAGGTCGCGAAGCCTTTGGCGGTGATAGATCGCCACGATCGTGCCGCCGATCGCCCACATGGCCTCGATGCTGCGGTCGACGAAAATCCGGTCGATGATGTCCTTCATGATCCACGCCGACAGGGTCGTGGTGGCGGCGATGACGCCCATCATGCCGAAAGCGATGCCATAGGCCTTGGCGTGTTTACGGCCCTGGTCGCGCAGCAGGCGCTCGATC
>CAWICC010000002.1:0-83320 GCA_963834535.1 uncultured delta proteobacterium
ATGGCCTCCTCCGTGAACATATTCAACATTGTCAATCCCATTCGATCGGATTTCTCGTCGTCTTTCTGATGCCGCCCCTCCAGCGATATTGTTTTATTATTGACAATCACTACTAGGTTCCGCATCCTCTCCATCCTCTTCGGAACAAGTCAAAGTTATCAAAAACGCCAACGAGATTCTCGTCTTTCGTAAAAATCCACTCTCGTCGTCGTCCCCATCCTCGTCATCATCATCGTCCTCCTCCGAAGACGTGACAAGAGAGTTCGAAATCTCTCCATCGTCGCCAGCCAACTCGAAATTCGAGCTGAGACCCTGAAGAATACCCGCACCTCGCCCTCTTCCCTGTAGACTGCCCGCTTGCCATTCTGCAATTTGCAATTCGAATAATTGCCATCCAAGCCGCCATTCGCTGCAGCAGCGAAAGCATGACGAAGTCGTGGATTAGCAGCATCCTCCTCGTCCCTCCTGTTGTTGTCGTCTGTTTCCTTCGTCGCTCCTTCCTTTCTTCTTTGGCGGCTTCAGTGATTCCAGGAAGAGGTCGGGCCGGGCTGGAAGGAGGCTTGCGGATCTCCTGCAACGATGTGTCGATTTAACAGGTGGTCTATATCATCCCTACCACCACTTAATTCCTCAGGAACAGCAGAAAAAGGAAACACCACACTCCCTTTCTCGGTTTCTGACCCGGCTTCTGGCTTCTGCCATTTCACGCCATTCAGACCCGCCCGCGAGTCGAGCCGTTTCGCGCCTGCGTCTCGATCTCTTCTTTTTCTCCTCTGTTGCGGGGCCGGCTCTCCGCCATCATTAGAGGGAGTCGCAGGCGGGTCTTTCTCTTTGGATGTGCTCGTTCCCCAGTTCCACATGATCCCACATGCTTCCTCCATGCCTGCTCGCTTTACTGTTGTCAAAGTACTTTCCCGCCATTTTAGTTTTCTGGGAAAATGACTTTGGCTTTGTTGTTTGGAATCATAGCCGAAAGTCGCGGAGTTCTGATCAATCAGGGAGCCAACGTCAATGTGAAAGATCGTTGGGGATCCACTCCTCGTGCGGAAGCTGAAAAGTATAAACACCAGGAGGTTCTTGATCTCTTGTTGAAGAAGGGTGCCGAGTTGTAAACCCTCGCCGCGCGAGTATATCAACAGCCTAGATAGAGCTGTAGTGACGGACGGAAAGAAAAAAAATAAAAAATATTAAGATGCCTTCCTCCTTTACTACGTCCCAAAATAAATCATAAATAAGTGAAACCTTTTTCTTAGCTCAACCGCAAAGAGTCCCTACCCGTCGTAACTCAGTAACCCACAATATTGTTGTTGTAGACACCTGTACCTGAACTCCGCTGTTGGTTCTTTCTTTATTATCGCAAGTGAGCAGATGTCGAAAAACGGCTGCGCCTTCGAAGGTGGAAACTCCTGAGGGCCGGTTTCCTGCCGTAAACCATTACCCTACCCTTGCCGCACGCAGCTCATTAAACATTGTTTGCGACATGATTTCGATTGCCGCATCATCCTTCAATTATTTAATCTCCCAAACCGCTCCTGTGGATGGAAGAACGACGTCTCGTTACGAGAAAGAAACACTCACTCCTCGAGAAGCGGAGTTTGAATTTTTTTTCTTGTGCGAGAATTCGTTTTTCCCTCTCGCCTCTTCTTCATCTCCGCTCTCACACAGGTCGGGATTCGAATTCTCGCTCTCTCCGCCCCCCACATCACCGGTGGTCGAGATTCGAATCTCTCGCTCTCTCCGTCAACGAAAGATGTGGAGGTTCGTTCCCATCTTTTTTTTTTTGTTTGGTTTGTTTGTAAAATAATTTTTTTTTTTTTTAATTCAATGAAAACAGGTGTGGTTGTTGGGTGAAGCCCAACCCTCGTTAGCTGCAACCGTCGCCCTCCCCATTTCACGCACCCCCTATGGCTAAGCTAATGTCCATAGTACCCACAACCAGCCAGGGAAAATATCCCGAAGCGGAGCAGGAAGTGGAGCGGGATGAGGGCGATTGTGGCATCTAAACCAACAACGGCACCCGGCCTCTGTCACGTGTACACACCCTTGCTCAACAGCCTCTGGACCATCCATACTACAAAGGGACGGTCCAACAGAGACTCCACCGATTTTATCTCACCAACACCCCGCCGGCTGTCGGAAGAGCACACGGCAACCGGTTTGTGTTGTCAGCCTTTTTGAAAGCTGTGTGGGATAATGTGGGAGGAAGTGTGGTCGTGGGGTGCTTTGGACTGCTCCGAAAAAAACTTATTTATACCTTTGGGGAACAGACCAACGTTATGGGATTCGATGCGAAGAACTTTCTTGGATTTGGCGCGACGACCAATGAGCCAAAGCCAACGAGTCAAAGCCAACGAGTTTCTTCGCCACGTGTGTCCGCACATCTGCTGGTCCGAGCAACCTGAAACTTGCAAAATTCTTGCCGCACCGTCGCCAGGATTTTCATTTCGATTCTTCACCACCGACCAGTCAACAGAGCAACAGCTCTCTGCAATGCAGCAACAACAGCAACAACAGCAACAACAGCAGTTCATCAGACACTTCAGCATCGCCATCGTTTCTCAAGAAGCCGAGGGGATCACGCAAGTCGGTCTCGTTTCGTCCTTCGATTCCATGGACACAGACTTCTGGCCAGCCAGCCAATCGATAGGAGATGCTCTTCCGTATCAGGATGCATCAGAATACCTTGAGAGACAACGAGGTCGAGCCCAGTTCACCCTTTTCAGACCCGTAAAAGAAAACAGGTGTTCCTCTCTTCCCTCCACTGTTCGTCTCTCCTCCCCCCTCCCCAACTCACCTCCATCCCCTCTCACTGTCCTCTCGCCCTCTCATCCACTCACTTACTCTCCCTCCTTCTCTTTGATGGTTCAGGTGGCGAAGGAATCGCCTTCAATGTCGGTTGCCGAGGCGACGCCATTGGATCTCTTGCAAGTGGAGTCAGCCGAAGAGGATGACTCGAGTCCCGAGAAACGATTCAAGGTACCTCAATAAGTTATTGATAATAGCATTAACCTTACTTTGTTCTTACCACTCTCCTTCTCTTCTCTCTCTCTCTCTCTCTCTCTCTCTCTCTCCAGGGCCTCCAACTTCGAGGAAGGGCAGATGCCTTTTACTACTTCCGCTCGAAGGGAAATACTTCTTGTGGGAATGGCAAGAGAGGAAGGATGGCCTTCTCCCTGCGGAGGCGGCTCCCCTCGTGTACACATCGCGCCCTTTGTCGCCTGCCTTCCTTCTTCCTCCCCTTCTTCATCTTACTCGAACTTTCGCTATCACCGTGGCAGCAGAAGGCGAGCTACCCCTACTGCAATGAGCGAGCGGAGTCGAGTCTGTGTCCATTGACAGTCGAAGTTGCAGAGAGGTTGCTGCAACCGAGGGCCACACCCACATATTGCAGTGGTTGTGGGAGGAGGGCTGGCCCATGGGATCCCAGCGTTGCAACGGCTGCTGCGGAGGGTGGGCAGTTAGAAACATTGAAATGGTCAAGAAAAACGGCAGGCCCGTTTAAGCATTAGCAAAAAAAAAAAATTAGTTCAGGGGCGTTGAGCCGAGGAGCTCAAAGTTTGGAGGTGTACATCCGTTGGTGTGACACTTAGATGGATAAGTTTACCTTTCCATTTTAGGGGTGCCTGCGGCTCAATCGTCCGAATCACGCGTAATTCCCTAACGAGATGATTGGAAGAGTGGGAAAATGGGGGTTTGGGATGCAAAAAATTTTGTCGCAACAAAAAGCCCAAAAAATCCTGCGGATGGTGAAAAGTCTGTCTTTTGAGTCTCCTGAAGACCACACACCTGATTTCCCACGATTCCACGGGCCGAATCCCCAATAAAAAAAAAAACAAATAAAATAAAATCCAATCACCTAACTGGAACAAAGAGGGAGAGGAAGAGAGAAGGGGGGTTATTGTATATATTATATTATATTATATTATAATATTTATTTATTATTTATTAATTATATAATTATACCTCCCACCCACACTGGAGGGAAAGCAAACGATCTAGGAGGATCTCGGTCAAATCCCCACCGTCTTCGCACCAAGGCTGCGGTGGACAAGGATGGGGCCAACTTTCTCCCCGACTTTGTGAAGATGAAGGTGGTAGTGTGGGTGGAAGGTATCCCGACGCCCATGGCTGCGGCACCTACTCCCTCTGGCAAGGAACACTGTGTTGTTGCCTAATTTGACATCTGGCAACAGTCGAAGGAAATGGAGGGAAGCACCGAAGGTAAATACAACAGGAAAAAAGTTTTCTTTAGTTAACTTCGTCACTACTACTACTGGATATTATTTTGATGTCCTGGTAATCAGGACTTTCGTCTTCAGCCTCGCTGTTTTCCAAGCTCGTGTATCGGGGACTAGTCGCGGTAAGTACTGGTGGCACCATCTCCACCCCGTTTGTCTTGGCTTTCGGCTTCTTCGCTTTCTTCCTCTTCCTTTGTCGTTTTTTATCTTCCTCTTCCGTCGGCTTTCTCGCTGGAGCTCCTGCAGCCTGTGAACTTTTCCTTTTGTTGGTTGCACAGTCGTCCCCATCGTCTCCGTCCATCTCTTCCTTATCCGATGAGCTCTTCGTTTCGTTGAATATGTCGCTGTAAGCATGGTCTAGCACCTCGTATACTTTGTTAATCGCGCGTGAATTTCTTGCATCTTCATCCTGGTGTAGCCGAATGAGGGAAGGAGAAAGGAGAAAGTGGTTAAATTGGCAAAGGACAGTGCGAGTACCTTTTTTCAGGGTTCTTATCCCATGTGGACTTGATGACCTTTCTCAAGACTGGATCACAATAAGAAGGTATCTTCAGGCGCGTATTTTCTTTTGTCACCAATAATACAATTTGAGCCGGATCCTTCCCCTTCCAAGGTGCTTGTTTGGTCACCATTTCCTATGATTTGAGGGAGAGGAAGAAATAAGTACCGAGAATAAGGTGCTGAAGAGAAATTGTTTTTGGCATTACTCACCCACAAGAGTACCCCATAGGAAACGCATCAGAAGCTGGTGAGTATTTCCTGTCCATGATGGCCTCCGGGGCCATCCATTTGATTGGTCACCGTGGTTTGGGTAAAACCGAAATCTTCCTGCTGTAAAACGCGCCATGCCAAAGTCTTCGCATGAAAAACCATCAGTACTATTACTTGGTAGAGGGATAGAAATAACATACCAGCAAGGTACACCTCTGCAACAAGAGAATGAAAAAGACAACAAGTCAATACAATGTGTTATGTCAAAATGCCGAGATGGGTTTACCATGATTCATTCCCAAGAGCACGTTTCGGGTAGCTATATCTCTATGAATTACATGTTCTTTATGTAGATGCTAGAAGTAAAAATATCAAACAAATCTCTTGACAGAAGTAAGCATAAAGGTACCAAGATGGCAGCAGCGACTCCCTCTTGCCATGCCGATGAGTTTAAGGAGCGGTATATTCCGTTTGGGGGCAACGAGATAATCGTACAATGAACCATTGGGGCAAATTCCGTAACCAAGCTAAAATAAATACAACTCGCTCTCCTCAGCGCTCGGCGTAGTCACTGCACCCACAAATTTTACAATATTTGGATGATGAGCTGGAGAGAAATCTTAGCAACGATCCTCAAGGCGGAGAGGAAGGGGGAGAGCATACATAACTTCTGCATCATCTCGGCCTCCTCCCGTACTTCCATCAATAACTTTTCATCGGCTTCCGCTAATTTGATTCGATCGAATGTTTTGATAGCTGTACAAAGAGTTAGGACTATTTGTTTCCTCCCTCCTATTTCCCCCCTCCCCGGCAGCCTCCTAAGAGGAAAAGAACGAACCTACTGGCGCACCCCTCCACAATCCTCTATACACCTTCCCGAACGCTCCTTCTCCCAGTAATGCTCCCAGTATAAGATCATCCGGTTCGATTTCGCGGTAGCTGTAGCGCGTCAACCCTCTGCGCCCCATCTCCAAGCCTTCCAAGTCCCCCACATTGTCAGGATCGTATTCCTTCTGTCGATTAACCCACATCCTCCTGTCAAGATAAACAGGACCAATGCTACCATACAACAACACACAATAAATATAATCGACCCCATCCCCAACCCGACACTCAATCCAATTATGAGTATCATATTTCCATCCCCACTCGGAGGGGCCTGGCGTACTCGGGCAGAACCCGTTGTGAGACAAGGAGAGAAGAGAAAGGGTTTTCCTTGTTAGTTTAATGGACAACTTCTGAGAACGGTAACACCAACCAAGTCATTCGAGAAGGATAGAGGCTAGAGCTCGATACGTTGAAGGAAGGGCGTAGTAACCTGCTATTCCAGATTTGTGAGGTACAAGACGATCTGTAGAAAACGCGCGGTCACCACGGCGCCCTGGGCGATAACGATGTCATCGCCGGTGATTTCGCCCTCCGCTTCTCCTTCAATCTTGGCCGGCGCCTTGAAGTTGAGTTTGCCCGAGACCTTGGTGCCCTTGCCAATGCGGGACTGAAACGCGCTTTCATCGAGAACTGCCATTCAACCCACCCCTACTGTGTTCGCAGAAATGATGACCGGAAATGGACCACGGAGCAATCTCTAGCTTTCGAGACCCTGACGCGCTCGGAACAGGTCGTCTCCCGGCTGAAGCTGGAATGGTCGGAACTGCCCCGGCCGCACGGACTCTTCGAGCCATTGTGGCAAGGGGTTAGTGAACCGGCTAATTTCGAGGGATGTTCGATTTCAAAGACAAAGTGGCACTGATTACGGGCGGTACACGAGGGCTCGGACGCGCGATAGCGTTAACGCTGGCGCGTGGCGGTGCGACGATAGCGCTCAATTATCGTCGCGACGAAGAAAGCGCCATCCGCACGCTCGCGGAGGTGCGTGAATCCGCTCCGCGCTCGATATTGATCAAGGCCGATATGGAAGAGGACGCGCAGGTGCGCGCGCTGGCCGAGAGCGCGGGAGGGCAGCTTGGACGGATCGATTTCCTGGTCGTCAACGCGGCAGCCACCGCATTCAAACCGTTGCTTGCGGTCAAGCCGCACAATCTCACCAGGACGTTCAATCTGAGTGTTGGAGGCTTCGTCGCAGCGGTGCAAGGGGCGAGTAAATTCATGCACGCCGGCGGCCGCATCCTGATGATTTCGGGGATCGATTCAATTCGCTACCTGCCCGGACATGGCATCCTCGGCGCAGCCAAGGCCGCCATGGAAGCGATGGTGCGCGACTTCGCATTCGAATTGGGTCCGCGCGGGATTACGGTCAACGGCGTCAACTTCGGCATGATCGACAGCGAATCGTCGCGGATCTATTTCGCCGACGATTTCGAGCGCGTGCTCAGGGTTACCGCAGCGCGGACGGCGCTCAAGCGGCTGCCCGAGTTGGACGAAATCGCCTCGGTGGTGGGCCTGTTGTGCACTCGCGAAGCGGGCTACCTGACGGCCCAGACGATCATGGTGGACGGCGGCCTGACGCTAGCGTCGCCACTCGCCGAGTAATTCATCTGCGCATAGACTTGAAGCGGACGAGCCTCGGGTTCTTATGGTGAGAGCTATGGCGGATGAAGTGAAATCGACTTGGACCGCAGGTCATCCGGTGGACGGTATCGCGAGCGTGAACCTGATCGGAGCGATCGCCCATCTCAAACGGGGAACGCAGTGGGTCACGGCCGATCGTTCAGCGGAAGTCCTGGCCAGGAATTCCGATCTCAGCGTTACGCTACTCGTGCTCAAGCAGGGAGCGATGTTGAAGGAACATCGTGCGCGCGGGACAGCCGCAGTGGCGATCGTTGAGGGTTCGATACGCCTGAATGGTGCGACCTTCGGCGCCTGTACGATCGCCGTGATCGATGCCGAGGTGCTGCACGCCGTCGAGGCACTGGAAGAGAGTGCCCTGGTGCTAACCGCCGTCTTGAAATAGCCGACCGATCAGACGCGGCAGAGGAGTCCGCCATCGACGGCAATTGATTCGCCGGTGACGAAGCCCGCCGCAGGCGATACCAGGTATAGCAGCGCGCCGGCGATCTCTTCGGGCTTGAGCAGCCGTTTGTACGGAAGATATTTGAGCAGTTTCTCGCTGAAGTCCCCCGGTTCCAGCGCGACGCTATCCTTTTCCGCGGTCCATCCGCATTCGAGCATGTTGAGGCGCACGCCGCGTCTGGCCCATTCGAGAGACAATGCACGGACAAGATTGCGTACCGCGCCCTTGGCTGCGCAATAGAGCGTCGCGTTGGGCACGCCGCGCTCGGCCAGTACTGAATTGATGTTGACGATGACGCCGCCGCCTTGCTGGAGCATAACGCGGCCGGCCTCCTGGAAGGCCATCCACGCGGTCTTGAAGTTATCTTCGAAGACGCGGTCAAAGGCCGAGTCGTCCGCGCTTTCGGCCGGTCCGTAAAACGGCGAATCGAGCGCTGTTACGAGTATGTCGAGGCCGCCGAGTTTACTGACTGCCAAGTCAACGGTGGCGCTGAGGTCGGCGCGGAGCGCCGCTCGTTGCACCTGGACTAGCGCTTTGGAGCCGCCAGACTCGATCGCTTTGGCGACTTCCTTCAGGGCGGTCTCGGTGCCCGCGTCCTGCGATGCGATCAGCACCCTGGCTCCGGCCTCGGCGAGCGTAATCGCGGCGACGCGCCCGACCGCATGCTCGGCGCCGATCACCAGCGCGGCCTTGTCGTTCAGCGCGAAATCCTTGAGCCCTGCGGAGATTATTTTCAGGTCTGCCATCGCTATCCTTCAATGGCCGCGGGCGGCCGTCTAGGTGGTCCAATCGAGGCCGTACTAAACCGGATTGCCGGGGGCCACACCGGTTGGGGTCACGCCACCGGCCAGGCCGCCGCCGTCGATAATGATTAGTTCGCCGTTGATATGATTGGAGGCCTCAGAGGCGAGGAACACGGCCAGCGGACCAACGTCCTCATCCTGGCCGGGGCGTCCAATTGGAATGAACTTCCCGCCCTTGAAGAACTTCATCATTGCTTCGTTGTGCGGAAAGATACCCGGGACGATGCAGTTGGTTTGAATGTTGTGGTCGGCGTAAGTCAGCGCGAGCGATCGGGTGAGTTGGAGCACGGCGCCCTTCGAGCAGGCATACATATAGTTATGTTTGCCGCCACGAAGTCCATAGCCGGACGCGACGTTGATAATTTTGCCGCGCTTAGCTGCGACCATGTGGGGGATAACGGCGCGTGCACAGTAGAACTGGCTTGAGAGGTTAACGTCGATGCCGCGATGCCATTCCTCATCGGTGATTTTCTCGATCGGCTTGCCGAAGGAGTCCTCGCCGATGCCGGCATTATTGATCATCACATCAACCCGGCCGAATTCCTTCATCGCCGCGGCAACCATCGCATTGCATTGATCCGACTTGCCGAACGTCGGTCTCTAGCACCACACATTTACGGCCGATTTGGCGGACCAACTCGGCGGTCTCTTCGAGTTGGGAGACGGTGCGTGCCGCGGCGGCGATATCGGCGCCGCAGTTGGCGAAACGTACCGCCATCGCACGGCCCAACCCGCGACCGGCGCCCGTTATAAGCGCGACTTTGCCGTCGAGTTTAAAACTGTCGAGAATCATCTGATGGTCCTCCATGCGCTGCCAGCGTCGATACCGTCCAAGCGCCACTTCAGCCAACTACTTACGCACAGATGCTCTAACTTACACGGGGTTATAGCACTCGGAAAACCGGTCGGATGCTGATGGCAAGCGCTTTTGACGGCGCGCCGGCACCCGTTATATCGTTCAGGCCGAGGTCACAGACCGCCATGGCACTTAAAATCAAGATGTATTCCGACTTCATTTGCCCCTTCTGTTACATCGGGTTTGAAGTCTTTCGCAAGCTCAAGCCCGAGTTCGATCTGGAGCTTGATTGGCGCGGCTTCCAGATTCATGCGGATTGGCCCGCCGACGGCATGCCGGCCTCCGAATGGCGCAACGGAATGGATGCGGATGCGCGGCGCGCCGTGTGGGAGCGGATCAAAGCGATGGCCGTAGCAGCCGGTTTCGAGATGAAGCCGCCGGAACTATTGACCAACTCGCGCCTGGCGCTGGAGGCAGCGGAATTCGCCAAGGAAGCAGGCGTGGGCGAGGAATTCGAGGAGCGGGTATATCGCGCGTATTTTTACGACGGGAAGAATATCGGCAGCCAGGCGGTGATCGCCGATCTTGCCGCCGAGGTCGGCCTCTCGCGTGACGATACAAACGTGGCGCTTGATTCGGGACGCTACACTCTGCGGCTCAAGAACAACGCGATGATCGCGCATCAGAATGGCGTGAGCGGCGTGCCGACCTTTTTCATCGGCGACTATCCGCTGGTGGGCGCGCAGAGCGAAGACGTGATGCGGCAGGTACTGCAGCGCGTCGGCCAGCGCCTGGGCGCGGCGAAGTGATTGGCGATTGACCTAAGCGGCGGCGGCAAGTTCTGCGCGAACGATGAATGTTGATCCGAGGGAATAGATAATCGCGATGGGCTCGAGGGACGCCACCATCCAGCTCGATTTGCGCGGCCTCAAGTGCCCGCTGAATTGGGCGCACGCCAAGGTGCGGCTCGAAGCGATGCGCCGCGGCGAGACGATCGAGTTGACGATCGACGACCCGCGCGGCGCGCGCGACATTCCGCGCGCCGCGGAGGCCGAAGGCTACGCGGTCGGCGAGGTGCGCCTGTTGGACGGATTGTGGCGCCTGCGGATCGAGAAATAGCGCGCCGCGACGATGTGTGATTCTGCCGCGAACCGGTTGGACTCGCACGCCCGGGAACTTTAGGATTGCGCCAATCGATGGTGACCGCAGGAGGACTTGTGAACGCGGATCAGAAGCAAAAATTGATGGAGTTGTTTGAGCAGGAACAGGTCGCGGTGCTGATCACGCGGGGTGAGCAATGGCCCACCGGGACGATGCAGGCGTTCGCCGAGACGCCCGACCTCGAGCTCCTCTTCATCATGCGCTTCAGCTCCGAGAAATTTCAGAACCTGACCGCGCATCCCAAGGTGACGGTGCTCGTGGACACGCGCGACGTCGGCAAAGTCGCGACTTTTGAAATCGCGCGCGCTTCGGTGCAGGGCGAAGCCGTCGAAGTGCCCCGCGACACCCCGGAATGGGAATCGCTCAAAGCCGTATTCCTCAAGAAAAATCCATTCGAAGAGCCGTTCTTTGGCGGTGATACCTTGCGCATGGTGCGGGTCAAGCCCAAGCGCATTTCGTATGCGAATGGAATCAAAGATACGTTCTGGATCGAACTCTAGCTCCGCGTCCGCGCGATTAGTGTATGCTTGGGCTTGTCCCCGGCGTCCCGTCAGATAGCCGGCCGGCGCGGGGTAATCCGCGCGCATTCCGAACACGAGAGCTGAATCGGCGGGGCCGTCTGCCGAGGTTCAATTAAAGCGGCGGACGCCATTTGTACTCGCCGCAGTTCGACCTTGAAAATCACCAACGAATCTAACCTCAGGGCACACGACTTGCTCTGAAAAGCGGGTGGCTGCTCGGCCAGAGAGATTTTGTCAACCCGCCCATGGGGCAAGAGGGCATGGATGCACAGCACTTGAGCAACGAGATGCCGGAATTGCAGGCATCAGCGATGGTTGACCTGCCGATGAACGAGATGTTCAGCGCGGACGGCCATCCGCGTCCGGAATGCGCGCGCGTGGTGAATTATCTGCTCTCGATGGATGCCCGGCGGCTATCCGAGCTCGGGGAACGCGCGCACGAGATGTTCTTGCGCATGGGCGTGACCTTCAACGTTTACGGCAATGAAGATGGCAGCGAGCGCATCTTCCCTTTCGACCCCGTGCCGCGAATCATTCCGGCTGAAACCTGGGCTGAAATCGAAGCTGGACTCATCCAGCGGGTGCGCGCCTTGAACGCCTTCCTTGCCGATATTTACGGTGAGGGCTGCATCCTACGGGACGAAGTCATACCGCGCGACCTGATTATCGGATCGTCGCAGTTCCGTCACGCGGCGGCGGGAATCAAGCCGCCGCATAATTCTTATGTGACGGTCGCCGGAATCGATTTGGTGCGCGGTTCGGATGGACGCTTTTACGCGCTCGAGGACAACGTAAGAACGCCCTCGGGCGTTTCCTACGTGATCGAGAACCGCGTGATCATGACGCGCCTGATGCCCGAACTGATTCGGGCCCTGAAGGTGCGCAGTGTCGAGCAATATCCAGCCGATTTGTTGGCCTCGCTTCGCGAACTCACGCCCAACGCGTCATCTGATCCTACGGTGGCAGTATTGACCCCGGGACCGTTCAATTCCGCATTCTTCGAGCACGTATTCCTCTCGCAGCAGATGGGTGTCGATCTGGTCGAAGGTCAGGATCTGGTCTGCGTTGACCATAAATTGTTCATGAAGACCGTCTATGGTCTGCGGCAAATCGACGTGCTGTACCGACGGGTTGACGATGATTTCCTCGATCCAGTCGTGTTCCGGCCGGACTCGCTGCTCGGAGTGCCCGGCCTGACCGCGGTCTTACGCGCGGGCCACGCGGTAGTCGCCAACGCGATCGGCACCGGAATCGCCGATGACAAGGCGGTCTTCGCGTATACCCCGAAGATGATCAAATATTACCTTAATGAAGAGCCGATAATTCCCATCGTCGAGACTCATCTGCTGCGCGACCCGGAAGTGCGCGAGTTCGTGTTACGCAACCTTGACCGTTACGTGGTTAAGCCCACGGGCGCATCGGGCGGCTACGGCGTAGTGATCGGACCCAAGGCCAGCGGACAGGAACTGGCCGAGACCCGCTTGCGCATCGAGCGTGACCCGTCTGCTTTTATCGCCCAACCGATGATTCAACTCTCGGTCCACCCCACCCTGGCTGGCGGCGAAGGCTCGACGCTGTCCCCGCGCCACGTCGATCTGAGGCCGTTCGTACTACTGGGGGCGCGCCCGCGCGTGTTACCGGGCGGACTGACTCGAGTCGCTTTGCGTGAAGGATCGCTCATCGTCAACTCCTCGCAAGGCGGCGGCAGCAAGGACACCTGGGTGCTCGAAAACTAGTGCTGCGGCGAATCGCTGACCATTTATACTGGGCGGCGCGTTACCTCGAACGCGCGCAATGGCGGGCGCGCCTCGTGGACGTCAACTACCACTTGAACCTCGAAGTGCCGCCGCGAATGGCCGATCCGTGGGAGCCGCTGCTCGGCATAACCGGCGAGCGGGAACCGTTCGCGCAGCGTTACGCCCATGCAGACGAAGCCTCGGTGGTCGATTTCTTCACTTTCGATCGCGAAAATCCCGCATCGATTCGGAGCTGCGTGGAAGCGGCGCGCACCAATTTGAGCGCTCTGCGAAACATGATCTCCTCCGAGATGTGGGAACAGATGAATGCGCTCTACCTCGACTCGCGCGAATGGTCTCACGGGCAACTCGCGAGTGAAGGATTTTCGGCCTTCTTTACCCATCTGCGCAACCACTTCTATTCGATTACCGGTATCATCCGCAGCACGATGCCGCGCGACCTTTCATATGATTTTCTGGAAATCGGCACGATGCTCGAGCGCGCGGACAATGTCGCCCGGCTGCTCGATGTGAAGTACCACTACTTGCTCCCTCGGCTGGAGGATATCGGTGGCCCCTCCGACGGCCGGCAATGGGCGGCGGTGCTGCGCAGCGCGTCGGCGTTGGAGGCTTTTCGCAAACTGTACGGCTACTCAATCCGGGTCGATCGCGTCGTTGAGATCCTGCTGTTCGATCCCAACTTTCCTCGTTCGGCGCGTTTCAGCACGGAGCGCCTGGCCGCGGCGATCGAACGCGTGGCCGCCCACGGTGTGTCCCACATCTCTCATCAACTGGTCTCGGACAGTCTGCTCACGCTGCTGCGCACCGGCAGTGCGGGCCAGGCCATTACCGACGGACTCCACGAATTCCTGCTCAAGGTTGAAGAGGAATGCTCGACTATCTCCGATTCCCTCTACGGCGAATACATGGCACTGAGTTGAGCCGCTTCCAATGCTCTATCGGATAGTTCACACAACCAGGTTTGAATACGAGGAGCCGGCCTACGACTCGCAGAACGAGTTGCACGTGCGTCCCTGGGATCGCGACGGCCAGCGCTGCGTCGCCTTCGATCTGACCACCAACGAGCCCTCGTCAACGCTGGAGTATAACGACTTCTTCGGCAATCGCGCGCACTCGGTATGCGTCAGCGCTCCGCATCGGCAGTTGGAAATAGTCGCCCGCTCGATCGTTGACCTCGAGACGCCGTCGATACCGGCCGAAACCGGGGTTACCCTCGTTGAATTCCTGCGCGACGATGCGGTTCGGAATAACACCTATTTCGAGTATCTGAATCCCAGCCACTATATTCCGTTCAGCGATCGCCTGCGGAAATTTTTCTGGATGGCGCGGCCGCAGGAGCGCGAAGATATTGGCCTCTACGTCAGTCGCATGGTGGCGTATGTGCGCGATCAGTTCGAATACGAGACGACCGCGACCAATGTCCATTCCAGTCTCAACGATATCCTCGATAGCGGCGGCGGCGTGTGCCAGGATTTTGCGCATCTGACGATCGGCATCTTGCGGCTCGCCGGTATCCCGGCGCGCTACGTCTCGGGCTATCTCGGCCCCGCCTCTCCCGACAGCCCCCCCGACCCGGCCGCCCAGGCCAGTCATGCCTGGCTCGAGGCCTGGTTGCCCGGCACCGGATGGTGCGGATTCGACCCGACGCATCGATGCGCCGTGGACGGCCGCCATATCGGGGTTGCGGTCGGACGCGATTATGCCGACGTTCCGCCATTGCGCGGAGTCTTTCGTAGCGACGGCGTTGAGTCCGTGATGAGGGTGGATTTACGCGTCGAATCTGCCACTGACGGAAACGCCGGCGGCAGCTTCACCAGCGGTCAGTCACAGCAGCAGCATTGAGTCGCAAAACACACCTCTGAAAAGCCTTCCGGGTTTTTCGATCCCACGCGATACTGTGCGACCTCGTTTGATTAACCGTCGCACTCTTTACCAATCGCAGCTCGCCGCAGCCCATAAATCTTAACTTGCCTCGACGGTCAGGTCGCGTCAGCATTCAGGATGCTGGCGCCGCACGGCACCGCGTCTTGGGCGCGCTCAGACGCGGCTCTCGACCCGAGCCTTCACGCGGGTTTCAAATCGGATGGAAGATTGAGGAGAATATTTAATGGCACCGAGCGCGGAAAGGCGATTACCGGAAGCGACCTTGAATGCCGACGAATTGGGTCGCCTCGATGCCTACTGGCGCGCCTGCAATTACTTGTGTGCCGGCATGCTCTACCTGCAGCACAATCCGCTGCTGCGTGAACCACTTAAACCCGAGCACATCAAGAATCGCTTGCTTGGGCATTGGGGATCCGACCCCGGCCAGTCCCTCGTATGGGTCCATCTCAATCGATTGATAAAGAAGTACGATCTCGACGTGATTTATCTATCGGGGCCAGGGCACGGCGCGCCAGCAACGCTCGCGAACAGTTACCTCGAAGGCGTTTACTCCGAGGTCTATCCCGATCGCAGTCGCGACGCCGATGGCCTGTGCCGGTTCTTCAAGCTCTTCTCGTTTCCGGGCGGCGTCGGCAGCCATTGCACGCCTGAGACCCCGGGCTCAATTCATGAAGGAGGAGAACTGGGCTACAGTCTCTCTCACGCCTACGGCGCCGCCTTTGACAATCCGAACTTGATCGCAGTTGTGGTCGTTGGTGACGGCGAGTCAGAAACCGGACCACTGGCGACATCGTGGCATTCCAACAAATTCCTGAACCCGGTGAGCGACGGTGCGGTGCTGCCCATTCTCCATCTCAACGGCTACAAGATTGCCAATCCGACCATCCTTGCACGAATACCCGGTGAAGAACTCGAAAGCCTGTTTTGTGGTTACGGATACAAGCCGTACGTGGTCGAAGGCAGCGATCCGTCCGCGGTGCACCAGTTAATGGCAGCGACGCTCGAGCGCTGTGTCCTGGAAATTCGCGAGATTCAGGCGAATGCGAGAAAAGGCAACGCGGCCAATGCGATCCGACCGCGATGGCCAATGATCGTAATGCGGACTCCCAAAGGATGGACCTGCCCCAAGGAACTCGACGGCAAGCGTCTGGAGGGCTTCTGGCGCGCGCACCAGGTGCCGATTACCGATCCAGTTACTAATCCGGCGCACCTGAAAGTGGTCGAAGGATGGATGCGCAGTTACCGGCCCGAGGAGCTATTCGATCAAGGCGGCGAACTGACTAATGAACTGAGAGAGATGGCACCCGTTGGCAATCGACGAATCAGTGCGAACCCGCACGCTAATGGCGGGCTGTTGCGCAAGCCGCTCAAGCTGCCGGACTTTCGCGACTACGCCGTAAAGGTCACTCGCCCAGGTCATTCGGAAGCCGGGAATACTCACGTGCTGGGGCAGTACCTCCGTGATGTGATGCGCAACAACATGACGAATTTCCGCGTCTTCGGCCCCGACGAGACTGCTTCAAACAAGCTCGACGCGATTTACGAAGCGAGCAAGAAGACCTGGCTCGGCGATCACAAGCCGGAGGATCGCGATGGCGGTGAACTCTCCCCCGATGGCCGCGTCATGGAGATGCTCAGTGAGCACACGCTGGAGGGCTGGCTCGAGGGTTACTTGCTGACCGGGCGCCACGGTTTCTTTGCCACTTACGAAGGCTTTGCCCACATCATCGATTCGATGGTGAATCAGCATGCCAAGTGGCTCGAGAAATGTACGACCGTGCCGTGGCGCGCGCCAATCTCGTCGCTTAACATCTTGCTCAGTTCCACGGTCTGGCGCCAGGATCATAACGGCTTCACGCACGAGGACCCAGGCTTTATCGACGTGGTGACCAACAAGAGTCCGAGCGTGACGCGCATCTATCTGCCGCCCGACGCCAACTGCCTGCTCAGTGTCGCCGATCATTGTCTGCGCAGCGTCAACTATGTGAACGTGATCGTCGCTGACAAACAGCCACATCCCGAGTACCTCACGATGGATGAAGCAATCAGGCACTGCACCAAAGGCATTGGACTCTGGGACTGGGCATCGACCGATCAGAATGAGGATCCGGATGTGGTAATCGCGAGCGCCGGCGACACCGCTACGATCGAAGCGCTGGCGGCGACCGCAATCCTGCGCGAAAAATTCCCCACGCTGCGAACGCGCTTCGTCAACGTCGTCGATCTATTCAGGCTGGAACCATCGAGTGAACATCCGCACGGTCTGTCCGATCGCGACTTCGATAGTCTGTTCACCAGCGACAAACCCGTAATCTTCAACTTCCACGGTTACCCATCGTTGATTCACAAGCTCGCGTACCGGCGCAACAATCATGACAACATGCACGTCCGTGGTTACAAGGAAAAAGGCAATATCAATACGCCGCTCCAACTCGCGATTAGCAATCAGACCGATCGTTTCACTCTCGCGATCGACGTAATCGATCGCGTGCCTAAGCTGCGCGCGACCGGCGCGCACGTTAAGGAATGGCTCAAGGATCAGATATTGGAACATCTTGACTATGCCACCGAGAATGGAATCGACCCGCCAGCGATTACCAACTGGAGATGGCCGTACTGAGAATATGATGCTGGGGGTCTGGAAACTCTTATGAAAATCAGTCCGGCGGCGGGCAAACTCGCCGATCCATCGACGCTGGTAAACGTTCCGCGCCTCATAACCGCATATTATAGCGAGCGGCCCGATACCTCGATTCCGTCCCAATGCGTATCCTTTGGCACCTCCGGGCATCGCGGTAGCGCCTTCGATACTGCGTTCAATGAGTACCACATTGTAGCTATCACGCAGGCGATTTGTGCCTATCGCAAAAGCCAGGGTATCGACGGCCCGCTCTTTCTCGGCATCGATACGCACGCGCTCTCAGAACCGGCATTTGCCAGTGCGATTGAAGTGCTCGCGGCAAATCGCGTCGAAGTAATGATCGACGATCAGCGTGGCTATACTCCGACGCCCGTCATTTCGCATGCCATACTCACTTACAATCACGGCCGCAAATCAGGACTCGCAGACGGCATCGTGGTTACGCCGTCGCACAATCCGCCTACGGATGGCGGCTTCAAATATAACCCGCCGCATGGTGGACCGGCCGATTCCAAGGCGACCAAGTGGATTGAGGATCAGGCCAACGTCCTGATGGGTGCAAACCTGCTGGGTGTTCCACGAGTGCCGATGACCAGGGCGCTCAATGCACCGACCACGCATCGGTACGACTTCATGGGCAACTACATTGGCGACTTGCGCAATGTAATCGAACTCGAAGCGATACGGGCCTCCGGCGTGAGCATTGGCATTGATCCCCTGGGTGGGGCCGGAGTGCACTACTGGGGACCGATCATCGATCGCTACAAGATCAACGCCACCGTGGTGAATGACGCGGTCGATCCAACCTTTCGCTTCGTGCCGGTTGACTGGGACGGCAAAATTCGAATGGATTGCTCCTCGCCATACGCAATGGCGGGGCTGGTGAGTATGCGCGATCGGTTCAACGTCGCGTTCGCCAATGACACCGACCATGATCGGCATGGGATAGTCACTCGTACCGCGGGATTACTCAATCCGAATCATTATCTTGCGGTCGCGATTTCGTTCCTTTTCAACCATCGCAAGAACTGGCCGGCAAATGCCGCGGTCGGCAAAACCGTCGTCAGCAGCAGTATCATCGATCGCGTGGCGGCTAAGCTTGGACGACGACTGGTAGAAGTACCGGTCGGGTTTAAGTGGTTCGTGGATGGACTCATCGACGGTTCCTTCGGCTTCGGTGGTGAAGAGAGTGCGGGAGCTTCTTTCCTGCGCAGCGATGGCAAAGTTTGGACGACCGACAAGGACGGAATGATCATGGGACTGCTCGCCGCGGAGATTACCGCGAAGGCGGGACGCGACCCGGGCGAAATATATGCCGACCTCACGCGCGAGTTTGGATCACCCGTCTATGAGCGTATCGACGCTCCGGCAAATGCGCGGCAGAAGGCGATCCTTGCGAAGCTATCGCCCGACCAGGTGCAGGCAAAGGAACTTGCGGGCGAACCCATTGTTGCGGCGCTGACGGCAGCCCCCGGCAATAATGCAGCAATCGGCGGCCTCAAGGTCGTGACCAAAAATGGATGGTTCGCAGCCAGGCCCTCGGGGACTGAAGAGGTTTACAAGATCTATGCTGAGAGCTTTCTCGGGACTGACCATCTGCGTCGGATTCAGGAGGAAGCGCAAGCCTTGATAAATCGTGTGTTCGAGAGCACTCCAAAGCCGTAGCCGTTGACATTATGAGGTGCCACCATTTCGAGTAGCGATTGTGTTCGTAGTTTGTTGGCGCCGAAATAGCGCCTGGAATTGAGCCTCGACAGATAGTCACTTTGCGCCGATTCGTAATCATCGTCGCACCGCGAACACCTTCACTCGGTCCCATATCATCGCTCTACCGTGAATGACCATGAGTATTCATGGCCGCCAGCTTCGATCGCTACTGAGTAAGAGCCGGGTTTCAATGGAGTGCGCGGCATCATCACGATCGCGCCAAAGCTGGCGAGTTGATTGCGGGTCATCGATTGCGTGCCGGGATCGGGATTGCGATAACTGGCACCGTCAAACACGCAGGCATCGATCGCCACTGGATCAGGCGTCGTTCGCTTCAACGAATAATTCGAGATTCCGGAAGTTACCATTGAACCGAGCTGGATGGTGATCGGAAAGCCGGCGGGCAATGAGTACCCGGGACAACTGCTCAGCGGATCGGGCCACTCTCCATCGAACGAATTTGCGTTGATCGATGCGCCGTCAGGCGGGTATTCAATTGGCGTCTCCAGTGGCGCGGGGGCGGACAGCACCGGATCAACGTCGCTGTCGAGATTGAGCGATGCGATACAGACGCCGTTCTCGCACACGGATGCATAACCGACGCTGTGTAAATGCGGGTTCAAAATCGGCAGGCGGTGAAATGGCGACTGCATCCAGTTGTCGATCGCCCACGAGGGCGCGGCATTTCCGCGCGGGTTCCACATCTCGTCAACGTCGCCGGCGAGGCCCGCAGCTTTCCCTTCGGCCGTGTACCAGGGCTTCGAGGGGTCTTCCAAATGCATCCCGACGCCCAGGTTCGCGTGGGCGGCTATCTGCTTGCCGAAATTTCTGACGATGTAGCGCGAGTGCAAAAAGTCGCCGCGGCTGAAGCGGGGATTGGCTGGCACGGGCGCAAGCCCGGCGCTCGTGCGATAACGATTGAGCGGAATGAGCCAGGAATCATCCGCGGGGTTCGGTGCCTCGACGTGCGCCGCGGGCGAAGTCAGGGCCGCGGGAAGCGGCGACGGTAACAGAGCAGGAAGCGGAGGGAGCGGGGTGAGGACGGCGCCGATCGCTATCGAAGGCGCGGGATTTGGCGATACTGCCGAACTCGCTCCGCTTCCGGATGACGCGGACGAAGACTCCGCAGCCTGCTGCAGGCGGTCGAAGCTGGACAGGTACTGGATAATCGCAAAGGCGGCGGCAGCGGCGGCCAGGGCGGCCACGATGAATGCCATTACAGTGCGGGGCCGCATCTTTGGAGCGCCGCCGCCGGGAGGGTTGGCAAAACGGAAGGCGGCGGCGCCAAACGAGATTTCGTCGCCATCGATGATCTCGACCGCGGCCGAGATGCGGCTGCCATTAACCGAGGTTCCGTTGGTCGATCCCAGGTCGGCCAGCCGGATACTACCATTCAGGCGGGTGATCGTCGCGTGCCGGCGCGAGACCGTCCGATCGTCGATGACGAGATCGTTGCCGGGGGCGCTCCCGATTGCGATCGTGTCCGCAGCCATCGCGAAATCCATGGGCGTCGATCCGGCGGCAATGAGACGCGGTCTAGACTCCACGGCCATCCGATCCGGCGGCGAGATCGGCCGCATCCATGCTAGGCTGCACCGGCGAAAGGCGGCGGGCTGATGCGAGCGGACGCCAATCTTCGACCGTCGCGCATCAGGCTGCACGCCGGGAAAGCATGAACCGCCGGCAGGGAGTTTGAAGCAATCATGGCTGAGCCCAACCTTGTCGATATACCACAGCCGCCCACGAAACCGCTGATCGGTAATCTGTTCGACCTCGACCGCGTGGCGCCGGTGCAGGGACTCGTCAAACTGGCGCAACAATACGGGCCGATTTACCGGCTGGCGATGCGCGGAACGTACCTGGTGGTGGTCTCGGGGCACGATCTGGTCGCGGAGCTGTGCGACGAAACGCGCTTCGACAAGAGCGTCAGTGGCGCGTTGCGGAAGGTGCGCAAATTCACCGGCGACGGGCTGTTCACGGCCACCACCACCGAGCCCAACTGGTCGAAGGCGCATAACATCCTGCTGCCGAATTTCAGCCAGCGCGCGATGCATTCCTACCACGCGATGATGCTGGACCTCGCGGGCCAACTGGTCGCCAAGTGGTCGCGGCTCAACGCCGACGACGAAATCGACGTTGCTCACGATATGACTTCGCTCACGCTCGACACGATTGGGCTGTGCGGGTTCGACTATCGCTTCAACTCCTTTTACCGCGACGGCAACCATCCGTTCGTTGACGCGATGGTGGACTCGCTCTCGTGTGCGATGGAGCAGGTGCGGCGGCTGCCGGGCGAGGACTTCATCCGAATGGCGCGCGATCGCCGGTACGCCAACCACGTGGACTACATGAACGTGACCGCCGATCGCATTATCAAGGAGCGGCGCGAGGGCGGCGACGACATTGCGAGCAAGCCCGATTTGCTGAGCTACATGCTCGCCGGGGTGGACAAGAAGAGCGGCGAGCGGCTCGACGATCTGAACATCCGCTACCAGATGATCACGTTCCTGATTGCGGGCCACGAAACAACGAGCGGACTGCTGTCGTTTGCGGTGAACGCGCTGCTGAACAATCCCGAGGTGATGGAGCGGGCGTGCGCGGAGGTCGATCGGGTGCTGGGCCCGGACCCGGAGGCCACGCCGACTTACGCGCAGGTCAATCAACTTGGCTTTATTTCGCAAATCCTGAAGGAAACTCTGCGGCTGTGGCCGACCGCACCGGCGTTCTCGCTGCGTCCGCTCGAGGACACGGTGATCGGCGGAAAGTACGCCATCAAGCCGGACTACCAGGTGTTGGTGCTGCTGCCCGCGCTCCATCGCGACAAATCGGTGTGGGGAGCGAACCCGGAGATTTTCAACCCGGATAACTTCACCGCAGAGGCCGAGCGGGCGCGGCCGGCGAGCGCCTATAAGCCGTTCGGCAACGGACAGCGGGCGTGTATCGGGCGGCAGTTCGCGTTGCACGAGGCGGCGCTGGTGCTGGGGATGGTGCTGCACCGATTCAAGTTGATCGATCATCATCGCTACCGATTAAAAATCAAAGAGACCTTGACGATGAAGCCAGAGGGTTTGCGGATCCGCGTCCGTGCGCGCGCGCAGCACGAACGCAAGGCGGGCAGCTCGGCATACTCCGATCTGGCAGAAATAGCTACATCGAGTAACTCTGCGGCGACGCAACCGCGCGCCGGGTCGGGAACGCGTCACGAGACGCCGTTGCTGGTACTGTTTGGATCGAACCTGGGGACGGCGGAGGATCTGGCGCGGCGAATCGCGCAGGACGGCGGGAACAACGGCTTCGCCGCGACGGTGGCGCCGCTGGACGAGTATGCCGGCAAACTGCCGGCGGCGGGAGCGGTGCTGATCGTGTCGGCGTCGTACAACGGCACGCCGCCTGACAATGCAGCCAGATTTTGCGCCTGGCTGAGCGGGTCGGAATTGGCGCCGGATTCACTCAGCGGTGTGAATTACAGCGTTTTCGGCTGCGGCAATCGCGACTGGGCCGCAACTTTTCAGGCGATTCCGCGGCTGATCGATGAGCAACTGGCGGCGCACGGCGCCCGCCGCATACAGCCGCGCGGCGAAGGCGATGCGCGCGACGATTTCGACGGGCAGTTCGTGCATTGGTATCGGCCGTTGTGGAACGCCATGGCGGCGAGTCTCGGAATCGACCTGGCCGCGGGCGAGAAGCAGGCGCTGTACGAAGTCGAGATCGTTCGCGGCGGCGGGATTAGTCCGCTGGCGGAGTCCATCGCGGCCAAACCGATGCGGGTCGTGGCGAACCGCGAATTACAGACCACGGACGGAGCGCATCCGTCGGACCGATCGACGCGCCATCTCGAAGTGATGCTTCCCGAGAGCGTGAGCTATCACGCGGGCGACCATCTGGGAGTGCTGCCGCGCAATGGCGACGAGATCGTGCGGCGCGTTGCGCACCGGTTTGGCTTCGACAGCGACGTGACCGTCCGCCTGCATCAGCATGGCGATCGCAGGACGGTACTGCCGGTGGGCCAGGCGGTCTCGCTGTTCGCCTTACTGCGCGATTATCCGGAACTGCAGGGGGTCGCGACGCGATCGCAGATCGAGACGATGGCGGCGTTTGCGCAGTGCCCGCCGGAGAAATCGAAACTGCTGGCGTTGATCGGCGATGACGACGCGGCCTCGCTGCGCTATCGCGACGAGGTAATGGCGCTGCATAAAGCGCCGATCGATTTACTCGAGGAGTGTCCGTCGTGCGCGCTGCCGTTGGGCGTTTACCTCGAAATGCTGCAGCCGCTGGCGCCGCGCTATTATTCGATATCGTCATCGCCGCTGGTCGATCCGGGCAGATGTTCGATCACCGTTGCGGTGGTGAACGAGCAGGCGCGATCGGGGCATGGGAGCTATCGCGGCGTATGTTCGAATTACCTGGCAGGACAGACCGGGAGCGGCACGATACCCGCGTTCGTTAAGGATAATCATTCGGCGTTTCGTCTGCCCGACGATCCGTCGGTACCGATCATCATGGTGGGTCCGGGCACCGGAATCGCGCCATTCCGCGGGTTTCTGCAGGAGCGCGCGCAGATCAAGGCGTCGGGCAATCCGATCGGCCGCGCGCTGTTATTTTTCGGCTGCCGGCATCCGCAGCAGGACTTTATCTACCGCGAAGAGTTGCAGGCTTTCGCAGACGCTGGAATCACTGAGCTGCGGGTTGCATTTTCGCGCAATTCCGGCGCGCAAAAAGTTTACGTGCAAGATCAGATCTTCGAGCATAAGGATGAGGTCTGGAGCCTGATCGAGGGGGGCGCGATAACCTACGTGTGCGGCGATGCGAGCCGGATGGCGCCCGACGTGCGGCGGACCTTCGCCGCGATATATGCGGGAAAGAGCGGCACCAGCCTGGATGAGGGGTACGCGTGGATCGACCGGATGGCGGTGAAGGGGCGCTACCTGGTTAACGTCTGGTCGGCGATCTGAGCCAACTTTTTCAGCCTCCTGCGGTGGTACTCGCGACCGGGGCGACCGGTTGCTAAGATCGTAGCGAGCCTTCGACAACGGCCGCGATGGCGGTCAATAAACATTGGCGCGTTTGGCGCAGTTGAAGTGGAACGCGATCGTCACGATCGCGCGGCGATGAACGGCGACGCGATTCGCAGCGTGTATCGAGCCGGGAAGTGCGCATGAACGGCCGCAAAAATCTGTCAGATGATCCGTTGTGGTACAAAGACGCAATCTTCTATGAAGTGCGGGTGCGGTCCTTCTATGACAGTTCCGGCGACGGCATCGGCGATTTTCGCGGGCTGACGGCGAAGCTCGATTATCTGCAGGATTTGGGCGTAACCGCGTTATGGCTGTTGCCCTTCTATCCCTCACCGCTACGCGACGACGGCTACGACATCTCGGACTACCTGGACATCCATCCGGACTGCGGGACGCTGCGCGATTTCACGCAATTTCTGCGCGAGGCGCATCGGCGCGGCCTGCGGGTAGTGACGGAGCTGGTGCTCAACCACACGTCGGACCAGCATCCGTGGTTTCAACGGGCGCGGCGGGCGCCCAGGGGCGATTCGGCGCGGGACTATTACGTGTGGAGCGATACGGCGGATCGCTATGCCGGGGCGCGGATAATCTTTCCGGATTTCGAGCTGTCGAACTGGACCTGGGATCCGGTGGCGCAGGCCTATTACTGGCACCGGTTTTTTTCGCATCAGCCGGACCTCAATTACGACAATCCGGCGGTGCGCAATGCGATCATAAAGATACTCGATTTCTGGCTGGAGCTGGGCATCGACGGTTTCCGCCTGGACGCCGTGGCTTACCTGTTCGAACGGGAGGGCACGAGCTGCGAGAACCTGCCCGCGACGCATCAGTTCCTGGGAGATTTACGCGCGCATATCGATCGGAATTTCAGCGGCCGGATGCTGCTGGCCGAGGCCAACCAATGGCCCGAGGATGCGGTCACCTACATGACGGGCGGACGCGAATGCCACATGGCATTCCATTTTCCGCTGATGCCGCGGATCTATATAGCCGTGCGGACCGAAGATCGCTTCCCGATCGCCGATATCTGGGCGCAGACCCCGGCGATCGACGAGAGCTGCCAATGGGCGCTATTCCTGCGCAATCACGATGAGCTGACACTCGAGACGGTGACCGACGAAGAGCGCGATTACATGTATCGGGCCTACGCGCAGGACACCCGCATGCGGGTCAACCTGGGCATCCGGCGGCGCCTGGCGCCGCTGCTCGGGAACAATCGGCGGACGATTGAGCTGGTGAACGGACTCTTGTTCTCGATGCCGGGGACGCCGGTGATTTATTACGGCGACGAGATCGGAATGGGCGACAATATCTACCTCGGCGATCGCGACGGCGTGCGGACCCCGATGCAGTGGAGCGGTGATCGGAACGCGGGTTTTTCCGGTGCCGATGCGCAGCGCCTCATCCTGCCCGCGATCATCGACCACGAGTACCACTACCAGACCGTCAACGTGGAGGCGCAGGAGCGCAACCGGCATTCGCTGCTGTGGTGGATGCGGCGGCTGATCGCATTGCGCAAGCGCTTCAAGGCCTTCGGCCGCGGCAGCATCGAGTTCCTCAGCCCCGATAATCCGCGGGTGCTGGCGTTCATCCGAACTTCCGGCGACGAGCGCATCCTGGTGATCGCCAATCTGTCGCGCTTCGCGCAATTCGTCGAACTCGACCTCGCGCGGTTCAAGGGGATGACGCCGGTCGAGCTCTTTGGCCAAACGCGATTTCCTGCGATCGGGGAGCTGCCGTATATGCTCACGATGGCGCCGCATATGTTCGACTGGTTCTCGCTGGAGACGCCGGGCAGCAAAGCGGTGGCCGCGCGTGCGATTCCGGAAATTCAATTAACCGAGTCCTGGAGTCATTTTATCGAGAGCGACATGCGCGACCGCCTGGAACGGCTGCTACCAGATTACCTGCGCCAATGCCAATGGTTGCAGGACAAGGCCGGCCAGGTTCGCACCGCGCGTATCGCAGATGTGATTCCGTTGTCCGAGAAGCCGGGGCGCACGTACCTCGCGCTGGTGGAAGTGGAATTCACCGAGGGCGAAGCGGAAACCTATACGCTCCCGGTGGCGCTGGCGGAGAACCATCGCGCACATGAGATTCGCGCTCGCGCACCGCACTCGGTGATCGCGGATCTGCGCGCGGACGTGAATCACGACGCGCGCGAGCGTATCGTCTTCGATGCGACGGCGGATGCCGAGTTCGGTCGCGAACTGTTCGAGGTAATGCGACGGCGGCGGGCGCCCAAGGGCGAGTTCGGATATCTGACGGCGCACGTCTCGGCGCGCCTGCGGAGTTCCGCGGCGCATGCGCAGGCGCCGAGCGAACTGGAACCGCGGCGGTTGCGGTTTGAGCACACCAACGCGTCGATCGCGCTTGGCGAGCAAATGATCGTGAAGCTGTTCCGGCGGCTTGAAAAGGGCGAAAGACCCGACCTTGAAATCGGCCGTTTCCTTACCGACCGGATCGCATTCACGCATTCGCCGCCGCTGCTGGGTTCGATCGATTACTGCACGACCCAGGAAAAACTGCATACCGTCGCCGTCCTGCACGGTTTCGTTGCGAATCAAGGCGACGCCTGGGAGTTCTCGCGCGGCGAGTTGAGCCTCTACTTCGAGCGCGTGGCGGCGCGCGGCGCGATACCTCCTGCGCCGCCGCCGACGCTGGCGCAACTGATCGGGATCGAGACCCCCGACGGAGACGCGGCGCGGATGATCGGCGCGTATCTGGACGCGGCCCGGCTGATGGGCCGGCGCACCGCCGAACTGCATCTGGCACTGGCGTCGCGCACGGATGATCCCGAGTTCGCACCGGAGCCCTGTTCGTCGGGCTGGCAGCGCGCGACCTACCAGTCGATGCGCAACATCGCGGGCCATGCGCTGCGCACGCTCGGCATCGCGCAGCACACGCTCGACCGCGTCAGCGCCGAGCGCGCCGGGCGTATTCTCGCCCATCCCGATCGGATCGGATCGCGCTTCGAGGCATTTCTGAAACAGAAGATGTCGATGGCCCGCATTCGTTGTCACGGGAATCTGCATCTCGGGCAGATCCTTTATACCGGCAACGATTTTGTGATTATCGATTTCGACGGCGAGCCGGCGCGTCCGCTGCCCGAACGCCGGCGCAAGCGCACCGCGACCCGCGACCTCGCCACGATGCTGCGGTCGTTTCATCGCGCGGCGTTCGGGGCGCTCGCCGATCAGACTCGCGCCGGAGCATTGCGCGAACGTGATTTACCCGCGATGGAGTATTGGGCGCTCCTCTGGCAAATGTGGACCTCGTGGGCGTTTCTCAAGGAGTACCTTGCGGTCGCCGACGGATCGTCCTTCGTGCCCCACCAACGCAGCGAGCTGATGGTTTTGATCGACGCGCTGATCCTGGAGCGCGCCCTCTATGAACTCGGCCGCGAGCTTGGCCGCGAACATGGCGCGCAGTCGCAATGGACGGGGATCGCGCTGCACAGCATCGAGCAGGTTCTCGAAGGCGATCGGGGTGCGGGTGAACTGCGATGATTGATACTGGCGCAAAGGGCAAGCGCGGCCGGCTTGCCGCGGACGACCTCGAGCGGCTCCTGGCGTTGGGACATGCCGACCCGCATGCGATTCTCGGCGCACATCCGGGCCCCGATGGCGTGACCATCCGCGCCTTCCGCCCCGACGCGAAGCAGATTTCCGTCATCGACGGCGATAATCGCGTCTGGCCGATGACGCGCGTCGGCGTGCGCGGACTCTTCGAAGCCGTGATTCCGGATCGCAGCGAGGTCTTTCCCTATCACCTGCGCATCGTTTTTTCGGAGAGCAATGTGCTCACGATTCGCGACGCCTACGCGTTTCTGCCGACCATCGGCGCGCTCGACCTGCATCTGTGGAACGAAGGCCGCCATCTCCAGATCTACGAGAAGCTGGGCGCGCATGCGCGCCAGATCGAGGGTGCGGACGGCTTTGCCTTCGCCGTATGGGCGCCGAATGCGCGCGGCGTCAGCGTGGTCGGCGATTTCAACGGTTGGGACGGACGCATCCACATGATGCGATCGCTCGGCAGCTCGGGGGTGTGGGAACTGTTTATCCCGGGCGTCGGAGCCGGCACGCGCTACAAGTTTGAAATTCGCACGCGCAGTGGCGATTTGCTGCTCAAGGCCGATCCGTTCGCGGCCGCGACCGAAGCGCCGCCTGCGACTGCGTCGGTGACCTATCAATCGACTTACCGCTTCGGCGACGACGATTGGATGCGCGCCCGCGAACGGCGGGACGCGTCGCGCCTGCCGTTATCGATTTACGAAATGCATCTCGGTTCGTGGCGCCGGGTGCCCGCAGAGCATGATCGATCGCTCAGCTATCGGGAGATGGCTCCGCTGCTCGCGGATTACGTCACCGAAATGGGCTTCACGCACGTTCAGTTGATGCCGGTAATGGAGCATCCCTTCACCGGTTCGTGGGGCTACCAGGTTACCGGATATTTCGCGCCGACCGCGCGCTTCGGCAGCCCCGACGATTTGCGCTTTCTGATTGACTATCTGCATCAGCGCGGCATCGGCGTGATATTGGATTGGGTTCCCGCGCACTTCCCGACCGACGAGTTCGCGCTCGGCCGCTTCGATGGCACCGCGCTGTACGAGCATCTCGACGCCCGCAAGGGTTATCATCCGGACTGGGATACCTACATTTTCAACTACGGCCGCGACGAAGTGCGCAATTTCCTCGTCGCCAGCGCGCTCTGGTGGCTCGGCGAATTCCACGCCGACGGATTGCGCGTGGACGCGGTCGCGTCGATGCTCTACCTCGATTACGGGCGCGACCCCGGCCAATGGATTCCCAACAAGTTCGGCGGCCGCGAAAATATCGAGGCGGTGGAGTTCATCAAGGCGCTCAACACCGCCGCCTACGCGCGCAATCCAGGCATCATGATGATCGCCGAAGAATCAACCTCGTGGCCCGCGGTCAGCCGTCCGATCTACCTCGGCGGCCTGGGCTTTGGCTTCAAGTGGGACATGGGCTGGATGAACGACACCCTCAGCTACTTCTCGAAGGCACCCATCTACCGGCGCTATCATCAGCGCGACGTCACCTTCGGATTCCTCTATGCGTGGACTGAGTCATTCATTTTGCCGCTCTCCCACGACGAGGTCGTTCATCAGAAACGGTCGCTGCTGTCGAAGATGCCGGGCGATCGCTGGCAGCAATTCGCCAACCTGCGCGCGCTTTACGGCTATATGTGGGCGCGGCCGGGCAAGAAGATGATTTTCATGGGCGACGAATTCGGCCAGTGGCGCGAATGGAATCACGACGCCAGCCTCGATTGGAATTTGCTCGAATTCGACGACCATCGCGGCCTCCAGGCGCTGATGCGCGATCTGAACCGCATCTATCGCGAGGAGCCGGCCCTGTGGGAGGCCGACAGCGATCCGGCCGGCTTTCGTTTCATCGATGCCGACAACGCCGATGACAACGTTATCGTCTTCATGCGGATCGCGCCGCACAGCGGCCGCCGCCTCATCTGCGCGTGCAATTTCTCGCCGGTGGTGCATCGGCGATATCGTGTCGGCGCTCCCGTCCCTGGACTTTATCGCGAGATACTCAATACCGATTCCAGCATTTTCGGCGGCGGCAATCTCGGCAACGCCGGCGCCGTCATGGCCGAGAGCATCCCTCACCATGGCCTCGACTTTTCATTGCCGCTCGTATTGCCGCCGCTCGCGGTGCTCTGGTTGGAAGTCCCGCGGGGCTGATTTACGCTGGTTCTCCGATGATCGAACCGCGCGCAACTTATCGCGTTCAGCTTCACGCCGGATTTACCTTCGACGCCGCCGCCGATCTGATCGGGTATCTCGCCGAACTCGGCATTAGCCATCTCTACTGCTCGCCCTACCTCCAGGCGACGCCGGGCAGCACCCATGGCTACAACGTCGTCGATCATCGCCGTGTCAACGAAGAACTCGGCGGCGCGGCCGGACACGCGCGATTGCATTCGGCGCTGCGCGATCATGGCCTCGGGCAGATACTCGATATCGTCCCGAATCACATGGCGATCGTGAGTCCGTACAATCCATGGTGGTGGGACGTGCTCGAAAATGGGCCGGCCAGCAACTACGCCTCATACTTCAACGTCGATTGGGAAACGCCCGAAATGCGCCTGCGTAATTCGGTCTTGATCCCGGTTCTGGCCGATCAATATGGCGAGGTACTCGAGTCCGGCGCGATCCAGCTCGAACGCGACGGCGCTGCGCTCACCGTGCGTTACTTCGACCATCGCTTTCCCGTCGCGCCGCGGTCGTTCGATACCATCCTGTCGGCCGCAGCGTTGCGCTGTGGTTCCGACGAGCTGGCGTTCCTCGCCGATAGTTTCGGCCGCCTGCCCCTTCCCACTGCAACCGATCTCGAGAGCACCCGCCGCCGCCATCGCGAAAAGGACGTCCTGCAGACCATTCTGACACGCCTGATCCGCGAGCAGCGCGAGGTCGGCCCCGCCATCGACGCGATCATTACGGAGATCAATGGACGGCCCGACGGCCTCCACGCGCTGCTCGAGCGGCAGAACTATCGCCTGGCCTGCTGGCGCGCCGCCTCGCGCGATCTGGGCTATCGCAGATTCTTCGATATCAACACCCTCGTCGGCTTGCGGATGGAAGACGATCGCGTCTTTGCCGATACTCATTTCCTCGTCCTCCGCTGGTTGGGGGACGGTACTTTGGACGGTGTGCGCATCGATCATATCGACGGCCTGCGCGATCCCGAACAGTATCTCCAGTGGCTCCATCAGGCCCAGCCCAACGCCTGGGTCCTGGTGGAAAAGATCCTTGAACCGGGAGAAGCGCTGCGCGACTCCTGGCCGATCGCCGGCACCACCGGCTACGACTTCATGAACTCCGTCGGCGGCCTCTTGATCGATCCAGCGGGCGAGCGCCTGCTCACGCGCTTCTACAGCGAGTTCACCGGCGAGCCGGCCGACTTCCCCCGCCTCGTGCTCGACAAGAAAGACCTCGTGATGCGCGAAGTCCTCGGCAGCGACCTGAATCGATTGACCGCGCTCTTCGTCGAGGTCTGCGAACGCCATCCGCGCCATCGCGACTACACGCGTCACGAATTGCACGAGGCCATTTGCGCGGTGGTCGCGCGCCTGGCCGTGTACCGCACCTATGTCCGCGAGGCCGCGGCCGCACGGATTGCGCCCGAAGATCATCAGTACATCGATGCCGCGATCGACGCCGCCAAACTCGACCGGCCCGAGATCGACCGGCGCCTCTTCGATTTTCTGCACGACTTGCTGCTGCTGCGGCAGCGCGGCGACCTCGAAGCGGAACTCGCGCTGCGCTTTCAGCAGTTCACCGGGCCGGTCATGGCGAAGTCGGTCGAGGATACCGCCTTCTATTGCTTCAACCGGTTTGTCGCGCTGAACGAAGTAGGCGGCGACCCGGCCCGCTTCAGTGTGCCAATCCACGACTTCCATCGCGAATGTGAAATCGCCCAGGCGCGCTGGCCGCAGCGGATGCTCGCGACTTCGACTCACGACACCAAGCGCAGCGAGGATTTGCGCGCCCGTATGAGCCTGATCGCGGAGATTCCCGAGAAGTGGATCGCCGCGGTGCGTGTTTGGTCGGAAATGAATCGGCCCTGGTGGCGTGGCGGCCTTTCCGATCGCAACGTGGAATATCTCTTGTACCAGACGCTCGTCGGCGCGTGGCCGATCGAGCGCAGCCGCATTATCGAATACATGCGCAAAGCCGCGCGCGAAGCCAAGGTGCGCACCTCGTGGACCGCGCCCAACGAGGAATACGAACGCTCGCTCACCGGGTTCGTCGAGGGCGCGCTCGATAACGCGGAGTTCGTCGCCGATCTGACCGCTTTCGCCGCGCCGCTGATCTGGCCCGGGCGCGTAAACGCGCTCACGCAAACCCTCGTCAAGCTCACTGCTCCCGGCGTCCCGGATTTCTACCAGGGCAGCGAACTATGGATCGTCACGCTGGTCGATCCCGATAATCGGCGAGCGGTCGATTATGCGTTGCGGCGCCGCCTGCTTGCCGAGTTGCGCGGCGCGACCGTCGAACAGGTTATCGCGCGCGCCGACGAAGGCCTGCCCAAGCTCTGGCTGATTCGCAACGCGCTCAAGATGCGCCAGCGCTGTCCGCAGTTGTTCGGCCCCGACGGCGATTATGCGCCGCTGGCCGTCACCGGTTCGCGCGCCGCCCATGCGATCGCCTTCAGCCGCGGCGGCGGGGCAATCACCATCGCACCGCGTTTGCCCATCGGCCTCGGCATTACCGGCGCGATCGCCAAAGCGCCTCCCGCGTCGGTCTCGTTCAGCGGTGACTGGGGCAATACCGCGGTCTCGCTGCCGGCGGGCCGCTGGCACAATGTCTTTACCGGCGACTCAATCGATGGCGGCGAGGCACCGCTCGCGAAACTGATGCAGCGGTTCCCCGTCGGTCTGTTTGTTCGCCCCGATCTCATCGGTGAAGACCTTGCCGACGACGCCCCTGAGCATAAGGATTTCACCTGATGCTTGTCCGTGTGTGGGCTCCCAAAGCCAACGACGTTCAACTCGATCTCGAGGGTCGCCGACTGCCGATGACCCGCGCCGAACGCGGCTGGTGGGCGGTCGCTACACCACTCGCCTCGCCGGGCGCGGACTATGGCTTTGTCATCGATGGCGCCGAGCCGCCGCTGCCCGACCCGCGTACGCCATCGCAGCCGCGCGGAGTGCACGGCCGCTCGCGCTTCGTCGATCATGCCGCCTTCGGCTGGACCGACGCCGATTGGAACGCGCCGGCGCTCGATTCGGCGATCGTGTACGAATTGCACGTCGGTACTTTCACCGCGGCGGGGACCTTCGACGCCGCGATCGATCGCCTCGGCCATCTCAAGGAACTCGGCGCGACTCATGTCGAACTGATGCCGGTGGCCGAATTCTCTGGCGACCGCGGATGGGGTTACGATGGCGTCGATCTCTTCGCGCCGCATCACGCCTATGGCGGCCCCGAGGGCTTGAAGCGGCTGGTCGCCGCGTGTCATGCGCGCGGCCTCGCGGTGCTGATCGACGTGGTGTACAACCACTTCGGTCCGGCCGGCAACTATCTGCCGCGCTTCGGTCCCTACCAGACGCATCACTATGCGACGCCGTGGGGCGACGCCATCAACTTCGACGGCCGCGGCAGCGACGAAGTGCGCCGCCTGTTCTGCGACAACGCGATCATGTGGTTGCGCGATTACCACTTCGATGGGCTGCGGATCGACGCGGTGCACGCGATCATCGATACCTCGGCGATCCACTTCCTGGAACAGCTCGCGCGCGAAGTTGCGGCGCTCGAACGTGAGATCGGACGGCGGCTGGTGCTGATCGCCGAGAGCGACCTCAACGATTCCAGGATTGTGCGCACCCGCGAACTCGGCGGGTACGGCGTCCATGCGCAGTGGAGCGACGATTTCCATCACGCGCTGCATTGCGTGCTGACCGGGGAACGTTCCGGCTACTACTCGGACTTTGGCACGATCGCGGACCTCGCCAAGGCGCTGCGGCAGACATGGGTGTACGACGGCCAGTACTCGAACCATCGCGGGCGCCGGCACGGGCGCTCGCCGGCGGGCCTGTCTGGCCATCACTTCCTCGGCTATGCGCAGACCCACGACCAGGTCGGCAATCGGGCGCAGGGCGAACGCAGCTCGCATCTGATGAGCACGGGACGGCTTAAGATTGCCGCCGCACTGGTACTCACTTCGCCGTTCGTGCCGATGATCTTTCACGGCGAGGAATGGGGTGCATCGACCCCGTTTCTCTACTTCGCGGGACACGAGGATGCGGAACTGGCGCGAGCCGTCAGCGAAGGGCGCAAGCGCGAGTTTGCCGCCTTCGGCTGGAATCCCGACGAGATTCCCGACCCGCAGGCGCGCGCCACCTTCGAGCGCTCCAGGTTGAACTGGAGCGAGCTCGAGCGCGAGCCGCATCGCGGCATCCTCCAATGGCATCGCGATCTCATCCGACTACGCGCGCAGATACCGGAGTTGCGCGATGGCCGCATCGACCTGGTGGAGGTGGACTTCGACGAAAGTGCGCGCTGGCTGAGGGTGACGCGCGGGCGCGTAACGGTCGCCTGCAATCTGTCGCCGGCGCCGCAATCTGTCCCGATCGAAGCAAGCGATCGGCGACGCCTCGCGATGGCCTCCGATGAGAACATCGCGGTCGCAACTTCGGCGGTCGCTTTGCCGCCCGAATCGGTTGCTATTGTCCTGCGCTGATTACGCGGAACGCGGCGAATGACTTGAGGCGGCAATACGACTCGGACGATCGGCGCGGGTGGCGGGTGGCGATCCGAAGCAATCGGTTAGGATTCCAGCGGCATTGCTCGCGCCGCATCGCACCTGCTAAAGCCGCACTAGGCTTGAGCATCGGAATGGCGTCGAGATCCCAGGAGAAGGACCATGAAATTCCTATCGATGAAGCGACGGGCGCTGGTTGCCGCAGTCCCAGTTCTGCTGCTCGGCGCGCGCAGCTTATTCGCGCAGGGGCTACCGACCTCGCTGTCCGCCGTTCAGCAATCGGCGGCTAATAGCGCGTTGTGCTCCGCGATTGCGAGCAAGTTCCCGAGTCCCGCGGCGGCGGGACCGTCGGCCTTAAGCGATCCAACGGTGCTCGCGACCGCGTCGTCGTCGTTCGCCGGTAGCACGCAGCTTCCGCTGCCGACGGCGACCGACATGATCAAGAGCTATGCGATGTCGCACGCTTCGGACATCCTGGGGTCGTGCGCGGCTTCGAGCGCGACCGGCGGGATGGTTCCGCAGATGCCGGGCACGAGCGGCCTGCCGTCGATGCCGAAGCTGCCCTGAAATCGGTGAGTCTGCTCGCGAACATCGCGACCGAGACGGCTGCGGCCGAACGGATTGACTACAAGTCGATCGCACTGCTGTCCGCGGCGCATTTGAGCGACGACCTCAATCAGGGCGTGGTCCCGGCGATGCTGCCGTTTTTCATCGCATCCGATCATCTGACTTACGCGGCCGCTGCCGGACTGATCCTTGCGCAGACCCTGTCGTCGTCGGTGATGCAGCCATTGTTCGGGATGCTTGCGGATGAGCGTCCATCGCCGTGGCTGATTCCGGTTGGGCTGACCTTGGCCGGCGTCGGAGTCGCGCTGGCCGGCCTCGCGCCGACCTACGGACTCATCTTCGCAGCGATCGCCGTTAGCGGACTGGGCATCTCGGCTTTTCATCCCGAGGCCGCGCGGCGCGTGCGCTACCTGAGCGGATCGCGGCAGGCCACGACGATGAGCTTCTTTACCGTCGGCGGCATGGCCGGCTTCGCGATCGGCCCCTTGATGATCACTCCGGTGCTGATCGAGTTCGGCACTCGCGGATCGATAATCCTGGCGCTGCCGGTGCTGGCGATGGCCCTGGCAGTGACCCATCAACTACCGCGCCTGGCGGCCGCGCACGCCAGTGTAGCGATCGGCGGCGGGGCGCGCTCAGTGATCGATTCACCGGAACAATGGGGCGACTTTATCCGGCTGACGACGGTGGTGATTCTGCGATCGATGGTCTTTTTCGGGTTGAATACGTTCATTCCGCTTTACTGGAATCACGTGCTCGGCGGGACCAAGTCGGGCGGTGGCTTTGCGCTCACGACGCTGCTCGCCGCGGTGACGGTCGGGACGCTGCTCGGCGGACGGATGGCGGACCGTTACGGCCGCAAAATCGTCATTGTCGTGTCGCTGGCGGCGCTCGCACCGCTAATGATCGGCCTTCTCGTTCTGCATAGCCTCGCTGGCGTTGCCGTATTGCTCGTGCCGGTGGGGATCGCGCTCTCGGCGTCCAACAGCGTCGTGGTGGTGATGGCGCAGGAGTATCTGCCGAATCGGGTGGGGCTGGCCGCGGGCGTCACGCTGGGCCTTTCGATGACGATCGGCGGACTGATGATGCCGCTGTTTGGCTCGATAGCGGATCATTACGGGCTGGCTCGGGCGTTGTTCCTGATCGGGTCAATACCCGCGCTGAGCTGCATCGTCAGCCTGACGCTGCACGAGCCCGGAACGGCTGGTTAGTGGCGATCCAGAGGGGAGGCGGCGATTGTGTCCCAAAAATCGATTTATGGAGTATCGCTCTGGCTCACTATGTGAAGTTTAGAGTGTGTACACATAGCATAAAGCGAAAGTGAGGCGAAAATGTTTCACGTGAAACATTTTCGCCGTCCGTTTGTGGGGAAGGATTGCACGGTTGACTCAGGGGACCTCTGGAGAGGTATCGATAGCGGCAGATCGCCGATTCACCATAAGCCTATTAGCTGTCACCCGGCGCGGGTCAATGGACGGTGCTGCGCGGAGCGCATGCGGCAGATCGCCGATTCACCATAAGCCTATTAGCTGTCACCTGGCGCGGGTCAATGGACGGTGCTGCGCGGAGCGCATGCGGCAGGCGATCGTCCGGTGCGGCAGTGGGCGACGCGCGCGGAGCGCTTTGCGCGACGGCAAATATGAACTAAGTTTTGCGCAAACGAGAGGCTGTTGCCGGAGACTTGATTCCCGGCCTGCTGGCCAAAATGGCGGGAGTACGGGAGCAGTCGCCGAGCCGAGGGAATAGAACCGACTGGAGGCGTTTATGGAATGCACATTCGACCGTACCGCTGAAGACCTGGGGAATGTAGTTGCTCTCGAGCACGTTAATGTGACCGTGCCCGATCAGCAGGTTGCGACGATATTCTATGTAACGGGGCTGGGGCTGACGCGCGATCCATTTCTGATGACCAGCACGATCAATATGTGGATCAACGTGGGGCGCTGCCAATTTCACTTGCCCGGAGGCAAGCCGCAGGTGGTGCGAGGTCACGTCGGCCTGGTGGTTCCGAACCGGCGGGCACTGGTGCAACGGCTGAGCAAGGTGCGCAAATTTCTTGAGGGCACGCGCTTCGATTTTCAGGAGCATGACGAATACGTGGAAGCGACGTGTCCATGGGGCAACCGCATCCGCTGCTATGAGCCCGACAATCAGCGTTTCGGAGCGGTCACGCTCGGCATCGGCTATGTCGAGTTCGACGTTCCGGTGAAAGCGGCAGATGGGATCGGGCGCTTCTATCAGCAAATTATCGGCACGCCAGCGGAGGTCGTCGAAGATCACGCTGGACGCCACGCGCGCGTTGCGGTCGGGATCGGGCAGCACCTGATCTATCGCGAGACCGATCAGCCGCTGGCCCCGTATGATGGCCATCATATCCAGGTCTATGTGGCGGACTTCTCGGGTCCATATAAGCAACTGCTGAAGCGGGGACTAATCTTTGAAGAGAGCGATCAGCATCAGTACCGATTCAAAGATATTGTCGATCCGAAAAACGGGAAGAAGGTGCTGTACACGATCGAGCACGAGGTCCGCAGCATGAAGCATCCGATCTATCTGCGGCCGCTGGTGAACCGGAATCCGGCGCAGAACAATATGAACTATGCGCCCGGATTCGACGCCTGGACGTGGGGCATGCCAAACGGAGACTGATGCGGGGCGTGCGTGAATGGCGGGGCGGGCCGGCGAAGGCGCAAGTGTTTTATGGAAATGGAGAAGGATAAATGGCGAGCGCTCTGAAGATGGGTCACGCGCCGAACTGGCGTGCACAACTGGGGTCGAAGCTGGTGGATGCGGAAACGGCGGTCGGCCATATCAAGTCGGGCGATCGCATCACGCTTTCGATCGCGCAGGTGACACCGTTTACGCTGTGCGCGGCGCTGGCGGGACGTTCTGATGGAGATCGAAGGGGTGGTGGTAAACCATTCGGCGGCGCTGTTCAACTGGGACTTGCCCGGTATCGGCGAGCGCTTCCGGCTGGAATCGTTTTACCTGTCACCGCTGGGCCGCGACCTGTTCGGGACGGGCCCGGCGGAGTTCGTGCCGGTTTCGTATTATCGGGAAGGCACGCTGCCGCCGGGGTTGGATAATTTCAACGTCTATCTGGTGACCGTATCGCCGCCGGACGAACACGGCATGGTGAATTTCGGCGACGTTCAGATCATGTCGAAGCTGCTCTCGCGCAATGCCGACCTGGTGATCGCCGAGATCGACGAGAACTCGGTGAGAATCGGCGGCGACAACTCGCTGCACATCTCCGAGATCGACTGGTTCGTCGAGCGCACGCCAGACGCGCCGGTATTTCCGCTGACGCCGCCGCCGGTGCCGGAAGAGGAACGCCGCACGGTGGAGGCGATTTGCGGCGCGGTGGCGCGCGAGTTGATTCCGGATCGCGCGACCCTGCAGGTGGGAGTGGGATCGACCTCGGGCCTGCTGATGTCGCATCTGAAGAACCATCACGACCTCGGGGTGCAAACGGAGATCATCCCGTGGGGCACGACCGACCTGGTGCGCGACGGCGTGATCACCGGCAAGTACAAAAAGCTCTTTCCCGGACTGGTCGTAGGCAGCGGCTTTGCGATTGCGACGCCGCGCGAACAACTCGAGTATGCGGACGGCAATCCAATTTTCCAGCTCTACGATTTCAACTTTACCGACGACATCCGTCTGATCGCGCGTGAAGAGGGACTGATCTCGGTCAACAACGCGCTCGCGATCGACCTGACCGGACAAGTCGGGAGCGAATCGATCGGTCCGCGGATGTACACGGGGACCGGCGGACAGACCGCATTCGGGATAGGCGCGACGATGGCGGGCGGCACGTCGATCATAGTGCTGCCGGCGACCGCGATGGTAAAGGGCGAGCGCGTTTCGCGCATTTCACCGAGTCTCGACGCGGCGGCGGTGTTCACTTTGCAGCGGACGTTCGTGCATCACGTGGTGACGGAATATGGAATCGCCACGCTCAAGGGAAGGTCATTGCGCGAGCGCGCGCGCGAGCTGATCGCGATCGCGCATCCCGATTTCCGCGCGGAACTGACGAGCGCAGCGCGGCGCATGTACGGCTAAGCGCGAGGGAGCTTCATCGGGAGATCAGAGAGGCGCCGATGGCGACGCCAATCACGAGCGTCGCCGCGATGATTATCGCGATGGCGGCGCATCCAAGCAGATGATGTTCGACGGGTTGAGCGGGCTGATCGACTGAAGCGCCGTCATGCGCGGAATGGATTCCGCTATGGTAGCCGCTGCGCGAGGTGTAATAGATGCCCGTGCCTGGAAGCCCAACGGTGCGAGTGATTCCACGATGACCGAGTGTGAGATGGGCGCCGCGCACACCGAGAGTCAAACTGGGTCCCGATTTCGAGACATTAAGCGAGAGGCCCGGGAGGATGTGCACGCGCCGGTAAAAGCGGAAGCTGCCCATAGGGGATGGATCGCCGATATCGAGGGGTTAGGGTTGCGCAGCGTCGGGCGGCGGCGCGGTGTCGTCGGGCGGCGGCGCGGCGGACGGGGATGTGGAATCAAGGTCCGTTGGCGGGGCGGTGATGGTGAAATCGGAGGGTAGATTGCAGCACAGGCGGAAACTGGTGCCGGCACGCGGGTCAGCCTCGTAAGCCTGGAGCGAGCCGTCGGCGTTCACCTTGACGGCGTCGTAACTGATCGAACCTGATTTGCGGGTTACCGAGAAGATGTAGAAATGGTCGGGCTCGAGCGGTTCGGGCGGCCCCAGATCGGGGATCGTCTGAACGAAGTTGGGCGGGACCTTCCCGTATTTGACCTCGGTCACGGCGTAATTCCTGGACGAAGATCCGATGGGCATGTCGGAAAACATGCCGGGCTCGATGTTTATCTGCCACACCGGGATTCCGCCCTCGAAGCGGACGACGGACGCCGCGCGGCCCGCATCGGCGGCGGTCGAGGTCAGAGTGGTGGCAGCCGAATACTTGGTCAGCGCGAGCGTATCCAGAAAGTCGTTGGGCTGGGAATAGCTGATCTGGATCTTGGCTTCGGGACCGGGCGGAGGCGTGGTGTCAGAAGCCTGATCGGGCGGGGTCGCGGAAGCGGGCGGCAGGGCGGATTTTTTTCCCAACAGGGAGCATCCGGCGACTGTCATCATCAGGGCCAGCGCCGCGATCACGATCGGTTCGCGCCTACCGAGGCCGCAAAGTGAGCGGAAATTCCATCGGTTCATTAATATTGTCGTAAGCCGAAGCCGCTCCTTGAAAATTGGCCCCATCCTTTTTTCAGGTCTATTGCGAGAATTCGATCGGTTGCGGCAGCGCGCCGCCGGCATTGTACCCGTACACCATCCACGCGCCGTAGTCTGCGCCCTTCACGACCAGCGCCGCCATCAGGACGACCAGGGCGAGAAAGGCGAGGCGACCACGCTGCGGCATCGGCGGCGCCGCCATCGCCCACGCGGTCAGCGCCACGCTCAAGGCGAACACGACGATCATCACGTGCTTGTGATGAATCAGGATGTGCGCGCGCACCGATTCCGCCACCATCACGCCGGCGCCGGCGCGCAAGCCGGTCCATAAGGCCAGGGCGGCAGCGACCGTTCCGATCGCCAGCAGCCAGAGCGCATGCCAGGCCCAAGAGTCGCGCTTCCATGCCCACGCCACAAGATACAGCACGGCAGCCAAGGTCAGAAGCGCGATGGGGAAATGGACCACCAGCGGATGGATGTTTTGCAGGGCTTCGAGACCCGGGAGTTGAAAGAAGTCCCGCACACGCGCCGTCCAGCCAGTCGCCTGGAGATTACTTCACCGATTTGACAGTGAGATAGCTGACGCCACCCTTGTCGTACTCGTCACCGGTGACCGTGACCTCGCTCTCCATCCTGGAAATCACGTCATCGGGGAGTGCGGAGTCGTTTTTCGGTGGCAATAAAATATACATTTTGTCGGTGCCCTTTTCGACGAGGGCGACCGGGATACCCTTCCTGGCGCAACCGACGGCGCATTTTTTGTGGCCGGGGCCATGCGCACCCATGGTGACGAAGCAGAAGCTGTCTTCGAGCGTGCCGGTGACGGCCTGTTCGGCAGCCAGGACTGTTCCGACCGCGCCGACGGAGAGCATCAGACCAAGGCCAGCAATCGCAAGTTTTTTCATCGTCGCACCTTCTGGCACCGAATTGTTGAGACTCGTTCGCATTGGGACGGCGAGCCGCTGTAGCGGCCAGGACCGATGTTCACATCGCCACCGTCCGAATTTTGCGATTATCTCAGAAAATCAATCCTGCCGCGAACCGCATCAGCGGCGGCCCGATCGAGGGGCAAAGCCAAATCGATTAGTCCGAGGCGAACGCCAGAATCGTCATACCCTAGGGAGTGCTTTCGCCGCCCGATCCGCTATCGGATGAAGGCTCCTGCGCAGGGGGCTCCGGTTCGGGAGCGGGCGGCTCGGCCTGCGGCGGCTCCGGTTCGGGGGCGGGCTCGGTATGCGACGGTTCGGGTTCGGGCGGCTGGCGATCGGCCTCAGGTTCGTTCTGCGGCGGCTCTGGTGTGGTCTCGGGTTCGGTTCGAGGCGGCTCAGGCTCGGGCGGCGCCGGTTCGGAAGCCTGCTGGTTCTGATCGTTCTGATGCTGCTTGTCATCGTCGGTCGGCAGGGGGTGATTGCTCTGAATATAGACGTGCGAGACCGACGTTCGAGTGAATAGTGCTGGTGCTGTCGTTGTAATTGTAATTGTAGTTGTGCGAGGTGGTCTCCGACGGCTGAACAGGCGGCGGCTGATAAATCACAACCGGCGCCTGCCGATAGACAGTGGTTCCGGGCGCAGGGCCGGCACTGCATGCGCTGATCAGGATCAGCATCAGCGCGGTTGCGGCTTTCAGAGACGCAGAGGCGAGATTACCGAGGCGCACTTGTGGAACCTCCTGAGGGGCCGAATTGGGGGGCAGCTTAACAAGCGAGCATTGCCGAGAGAAGGCGGGGTCTCACGGTTGGACATTCGAAGTGGATCGGTGGGGGTCAGGGATGGAGCTTAGCGGCGCGCCGTCCGCGCCTCTATCGGAGCGCCAACCGCGCCGATCAATTCACGCCATCGCGCGCGTCGAGAGCGACCGCTCGGCGGTCCCATGCGATCGAGGTAGCCTTCGAGGATCTCCTTGATCTGCAGGTCGAGCCGTTCGATTTCGACTTCCTCGGGAATCCGCGGACGCTCCTGCCCTTCCTCGATGCCCCGGCGGCGCCGTCCGTAGAGTTCCTGGAGCCGCAACTCCGCCTTCGCCATCAGCATGCGATAGCGATAATCGAGCCGGCGCAGCGAATCGTTCATCTCAGCCACCGCACGATAGCGCGCGCGCAGGATCAGCCATTCGATGACAGCGGCGACCATCATCACGAACATCGCGAGGCCTGCGATTGCCGCGCCCCAGGCAGCCGCCCGCCACCACGGCAGCGAATGCAGATCGTGTTCGTATTGGGCGTTGCTGGCAGCGGTGGCGTCGAGTTGCGAATGCAGCGAGGCGAGTGCGTTGGCGGCTTGGTCGGCCTTGGTTTGGGCTTCTTGCTTATCGATCGACAGGCGCTCGATGTCGGCGTTGAGTTCGCTCTCGCGGAACACGAAAGGGTTGGGAATGCGAAGCGTGTCACCGACAATGAGATCGGTGTCGGTGATGCGATGATTGGCGCGGGTGATATCGGAGACGTCCACGCCAAAGGCGTCCGCTATCGCCTCGAGCGTGTCACCAGACCGAATCGTGTACGGAAGATATTTGTGCTGGTGGGGCGCGGCATTCGAATCCGGCGACGCGGTGGCAGCGTCGGACGCCGCGCCCGTATCCGGTGACGGCGCTGCCGCAGCCGCATGGTCATCGGTCTCGCTGGGCGGGGTTGCCGGGCGTGCTTTCACCTGACGCGGTGCAGGTGATTGAGGAATATCCTCCTCGATGGGAGTGGCATTGGCGGGACATGGAGCGATGAGTGCAGCCGCGCCCAAGATCAGCGCCACGAAAAACACCAGACGCAGCATCGCGATTCGCCAATATATGAGATCCGTGCCCATGAGAGACTCAGCCCGAGTTGACAACCAGCGTAATCGAAAGACGCAGCGATGCAAACGTCTCTCGTGCGGTCCGGGCAGATTGCCTGCGCAAATTAGTATTTACGCCAACTACGCTACGCGCTGCGGTAGTACTTGAAATGCGCCAGGAATTCGCGATTCCCGGCGGCCCCAGTGATGGGCGACTCGATCGTGTCACCGCCTTCGAGCCCAATCGATCGCGCAAATGTGACGACGTTGTCCAATGCCTGCGCGCGGAGGCGGTCGTCGCGAACGACGCCGCCTTTGCCGACCTTGCCCTTGCCGACTTCGAATTGCGGCTTGATCAGCGCAACGATGTCGGCGGGAGCCGCGGCCGCAGCGATCACCGCGGGCAACACCAGCTTGAGCGAGATAAAGCTGGCATCGATGACGATCAGATCGGGGCGGTAGGGCAGGTCGGCGATGGCGACATGACGGATGTTCGTGCGATCCATCACGCTGACCCGCGGATCGCGTCGCAGGCGTTCGGCCAGTTGTCCGTAGCCGACGTTGAGCGCAATCACGCGGTCAGCGCCGCGCTGCAGGAGCACGTCGGTAAAGCCCCCGGTGGAGGCGCCCACGTCGAGCGCATTGCGTCCGCTCACGACGATCGCAAACCGATCGAGCGCGGCGGCCAACTTATAGCCACCGCGGCTGGCGTAGTCGCTCGCACTACCGATTACTTCGATGCCCGCGGTTTCATCGACCTTGAGGTCGGATTTTTCCGCGGGACGGGAATTGACGCGGACCCGCCCCGCCATTATGAGGCGTTGTGCGCTCTCGCGGCTGTCGGCGAGTCCGCGCCGCGTCATCTCAAGGTCGAGGCGTGAACGCATGGGGGTGACGCGCGAAACTTACACGCGAATGAGCCTCCGCGATGAAGGCGATCAGAACGGGACGTCGTCGTCCTTTTTCGCCGCGCGACCAGTGTTCGTTGCGCCGATTTCGCCTTCGTAGGGCGAGCTCTCGAGGGCGCCGCCGGCGCCGCGCATGAGAACTTCGACGCGCCGTTCGACCTCGTCGAGCTTATGATTGAGGGACCGCACCAGCTTCACCCCATGCTCGAAGGCGTCGATCGACTGCTCGAGCGAAAGCTCGCCTGAGTCGATCTGGGAGACGATCGCCTCGAGATTTTCGAGTTGGTCTTCGAATTTGGCACCGTCCTCCGGCCGTTCACCGGAGATCGCAGGCGCAATCTCTTCGTCGAGTCGTGAGCGTTGATTTGCCATCGCGTGGGTCAAACCTCCCGGCCAGTGGTGCGCGCGCTGAGGCGGCCGCGCCTGAGTCGGATATTGAGTTCGTCGCCGATTTCGACCGCGGCAGCGTCGGCGATGGCGTGACGGTCGCCCGACTTGACGACTACAGCGTATCCGCGATCGAGCACTTTGAGGGGCGATACCGCGTCGAGCTGTCCGGCGATTCCGCCGAGGCGCATCCGCGTCGTCTCGAGAGCAGCGCCGACCGCCGCTTCGAGTTGGCGCGTCAGTGTCTCGATGCGAGTGCGCCGCACCGTCAGTGCGCCGCGCAGATTCGTCTCGGCGAGCCGCGCCGCCTGCTGCGCCAGCGCCAGCCGCAATGGTGCCGTCCGCTGGCGGAGCGCCTGGGCGAGGCGCAACGCCAGGCGGCTCGCCTGCAGCCGGCCTTCGCGCGCGCGCGCCAGCGGACTGGTGACGCGGACGGCGAGTTCGCGCACGCGTCGCCGGCCCTCCTCGAGCCGCCAACTGACCGCCTGATTGAGCTCGCCCGCCGCCTCATCGACACGCTGGTGCGCCTGTCGAATCAAGTTGCCGGGATCGCGCAGGCGAGCGTCGAAGTGATCGATCTCCTTGCGCCGGGCGGCGACGGCACTCTCGATAGCGCCAGCCAGGGTGGCGGCGGCCGCATCCACCTGGCGGCGCAACTCGGCCTTCTCCGGCACCACCATTTGAGCCGCCGCAGTGGGCGTTGGCGCCCGCATGTCGGCGACGAAGTCCGCGATGGTGTAGTCGATTTCATGACCAACGGCCGACACTATCGGGATGGCCGATCCGTAGATTGCGCGTGCTACGATTTCTTCGTTGAAGGCCCACAGATCTTCGAGCGAACCGCCGCCGCGCCCCACAATAATCACTTCGGCGCGCGCGTCGCGATTGAGATCGTCGATCGCCGCGGCGATTTCGGCCGCGGCGCCCTGTCCCTGCACTCGCGCGGAACGCACGACAATATGAAGATTGGGATAGCGGTCGATAAGGATGCGCAGCATGTCGCGCAGGCCGGCGCCGCCAAGCGCAGTGACGATCCCAATCGTTCGCGGCAACAATGGCAGCGGCCGCTTGCGGGCCTCGTCGAACAGGCCCTCCGCCTGCAGCCGCCGCTTGAGCTGATCGAATGCGACCTGCAGCGCGCCCGCGCCGCGCGGCTCGATTTCCTCGGCATAGAATTGCAGCGTGCCGCGCGCCTCGTACAAATTGATGCGCCCGCGCACGACGATCGCCATGCCGTCTTCGACCCGAAAGCGCAGGCGTCGATAGGCCGAGTTAAACATCACTACGCCAATCGAGCTGCGCGTGTCCTTGAGCGTGAAGTAAAAGTGATTCGACGGCGCCAGTCGTGCGTTGGAGACCTCGCCTGTCACCCAGAGCTCGTCGAGGTTGGCTTCGAGCGTTTCCCTCACCGTGCGCACCAACTGGGTGACGTTGATCGCTACCCGCGGCGCGGGTTTGAGTGAAAACTCGAGCTGGCCATCCATTTCGAAGCAACTTACCAGATACGATGTGCGCTTACCTAGCCGCGCCATGCGTGACCGCGTCTGACGATGCGGCTAGGATTGAGCGCCGCGAGCGTATCGCTAATGCGCCGCCGCCGGAGGAAAGCATGTCAGCCGCCGTGGAAAAATGGCATCAGATGAGGATTCGACATCAACACAGCCATCCGCCGATTCGCAACGTCAACGAGTTGGAGGGGGCGGATAAGACCTTTGGAGCGCGCGCCGCCGACGGCTTTGCGAACGCAGTCGGGAGTTGGAACTTCATCGTTATCCAATCGATCATCCTGGTCTTCTGGATCGCCTTGAACGTGACCGCCTGGATCGAGCATTGGGATCCCTATCCCTTCATCCTGCTTAACCTCGCGCTGAGCTTTCAGGCCGCCTACGCCGCACCGATCATCATGATGTCGCAAAACCGGCAAGCGATTAAGGATCGCCTGATGGCCGAGCAGGACTACCTGGTGAATACCAAGGCCGAAGAGGAGCTAAAGGCCGTGATGCATCACCTGGAGACTCAGGACGATCTGATGATCGATATCCTGCGTCGGCTGGAAGAGCAGCACAGCGAGATCATCACGCGGATTCGGACCGACGGAGACTCTCCATCGGCCCCAGCCAAGTGAGCAGCCGCATTCGCGCTCGAGGCAGATCAAACGCGCCGCAGCGCCAGTTTGCTATTGTTTGGTCGCTGGTGCGGAGCCGCCCGGCGCAGCGGAGTCCGCTGGCATCGGCGAATCGTCCGCCTTGGCGAGTTCGACTTTGTACTTGTTCCAGTGCTCCAGGATGCTGATAGCCTTTTCGAGCTGGATGTCCTTCGCTTCAGGCTTCATCGGTTTGGCATTCGCGGCAGTGGGCGCGGCGTTGCCCGGCGTCCCTTCCTGATTTGCGCCAGGACCGGCGGGCGGCACCTTATTCTTCTTTTGCTGTTGATTGTTGTTGAAATGGTGCAGCAGGTCGCTTTCGTGAATCTCATCGTTCTGGTCGAGTTCGGCGCCCTCCTGATCCAATTGCGCGAGGGTGGGCTTGGGCAACTCGACGACCACGTCCGGCGTGATGCCGACGGCCTGAATCGAGCGGCCGTTGGGGGTATAGTAACGCGCCGTCGTCAGCCGCAAGGCAGACTCATCGTCGAGCGGCAGAATCGTCTGCACGGAGCCTTTGCCGAAGGTCTGCGTGCCTACGATAATCGCGCGACGCTGATCCTGCAGGGCTCCGGCAACGATTTCGCTCGCGCTCGCGCTACCGCCGTTGACCAGCACCACCATCGGATAGTCGTCGAAGTCCTTTTTCTTGTGGGCGAAGTACTTCTGCTGCTGGTTGTCGGAACGGCCCTGGGTGTAGACCACCAAGCCGCCGTCGAGGAGGTCGTCGCCAATCGATACCGCCTGGTTTAGCAGCCCGCCGGGATTATCGCGGAGATCGAGCACCAGCCCCTTGATATGGCCGTGGTTCTCCTTCTTAAACTTTTCCAGCGCATGTTCGACATCGGTATCGCTGCCGTCCTGGAAGGTGGAGATACGGACGTAATCGAAGCCGTTATTGAGGTTCTTCGCTTTGACCGAGTCGATTTTGATCACGTCGCGGGTGACCGTGACGGTGAACAAGTCCGGAATTCCCTCGCGATGCAGCGTCAGATGAATCTGGCTGCCTTTGGGTCCGCGCATCCGCTTGACCGCATCGGTCAAGGTCATTCCCTTGGTGAAATCGTTGTCGATCTTGACGATCTGGTCGCCGGCCTTGATGCCGGCCTTGGTCGCCGGCGTTCCATCGATCGGCGAGACCACGGTCAAGATGTCGTTCTTGACGGTGATTTCGATTCCGAGGCCGCCGAAGCTGCCGCGGGTTTCAACCTCGAGGTCATGGTACAGGTCGGGCGTAAGATAGGCGCTGTGCGGATCGAGCGAAGCGAGCATTCCGGTGATTGCACCGTCGATCAAGTCCTTGGTGCTGACCGGCTCGACGTAATTTTTCTGGACGATCGCGATCACGTTGGCGAAGGTCTGGAGTTCCTTGTAGGTGTCGTCGTCGAGTGCCTGCGCGCGTTGGACGCAGAGGTCGCCAATCACGAATACGCAGACGCCCAAGGCTATCGTCATTGCCACAATCAATCGGTTTCGTTTATTTGATGACATTCCAAATCCGCCTGGATCAATTCTTCGGGCCGCGTTCGCCAATGCGCGATGGCAGCCGATTATCCCGCCTTTGCCGTCGTCTCTTTGCCCTTGGCGTCGATTAATTCGCGCAGCGCATCGCGCATCTCCGCCTTCGACCAGTCGTAGGGTCCAACGTGATGGGCCACGATGCGTCCGGCGCGATCGATGATGAAAGTTTCCGGAATCCCACTCACATCGTACGCATCGCCAACCAGGTTCTGCGGATCGAGCAGCACATTGAAGCGCAGCGCGTTGCCCTGCACGTACGAATCGACCGCACTGCGTCCTTCGCTGTCCTCGCTCACCGCCAACACGACGAAATCCGGATCGTGGCTGAATTCATCGTACAGGGCCTGGATCGAAGGCATCTCTTCGCGGCAAGGGCCGCACCAGGTCGCCCAGACGTTGAGAAATACCACTTTGCCGCGCAGCGACGACAGCGAGATCGTCTGGCCATCGAGGGTTTTTAGTTTGAAATCGGGCGCCAGTTTGCCGGCTGCGACCGGACCACCGGGCAATGGACTGTTTGCGCCGTGGCTGCCGTCGTCAACTATTTGCGCCACCGGCCCCGGGCCTTGAAGGTTGGCATAGGCGACCACGCCGATTGCCACCACGAGGATGCCAACTGCGATCGCCGAGAGTATTTTCGATTCGTTTTCCATCGGCTATGCCCGCATCGCGCTCGGTGTTGCAACCGCCGAGCGGCGCTGTGCGGTGGCGTACCAGATCGCAAGACCGATCATGATCATCACCAGGGATATCAGTTGAGCCTCGCTGAGTCCGAACGCGATGCGCGGATTGATCCGCAGGAACTCGACCGTAAAGCGCGCGAGACCTTCAAGGATCAGATAGAGGCTGATCAGCCGGCCTTCGGGCGCTTTCTTTCGCATCGACCACATCAAAAGGAAGATCGCCGTATAGAGGATTGACTCGTAAATGGGCGCAGGGTGCACTCGCACGCCGGGGAAAAAGCCTGAGACCAGGTTGCCGTTGGGGTCGAGTTTCAACACCGTGCGCGCGTTCCAGCCAACAATTGCATGGGGATATGACATCGCCCACGGCAGCGTTGAGGGCAGACCCCAGTCGCCGTCGCCCGAGAGCAGACAGCCCAGACGCCCGAAGGCCTGCCCGAGGATGAGCGGTGGAGAGCACATGTCGAAGGCGCGCAGGATCGGGACCTTGTAATGGCGTGAGACCAGCGCGGCAACGCCAATACCCCCGATAAAGCCGCCGTACCAGACGAATCCGGAGCCCGAAAAGACTATCGACCACGGATTGATCGCATAGGCTGGCCAGTTGTCGAATACATCGTATATCCGCGAGCCGACGATTCCACCGATCGCACCCCAGACTACGATACCGTTTGCGAAATCCGTCGTGATTCCGCGCCGCCGGCACTCGCTCGTCAGTAGAAAGTCCGCCGTGATGAAGCCCAACGCCATCATCAGGCCGTAGCTGTAAATCGTGATTGGACCGAGGCGGAGGAGTACCGGGATCATAACGAATCGATTTTATAGTAAGGCTGCCATCTGCGCGACACCATGAAATGCGTCAAGTCTTGCCGCGTTTCGCGGATGATCATAGGACGTTTCCGTGCGCGCAATTGTTCAACGGGTTTCGCGGGCCGAGGTCCGCAGCGGCGGCCGCACCCTCGGCAAAATTGGCGCCGGCTTCGCGATCTTGCTGGGCGTCGGCCGTGGCGATAACGAAGCCGACGCCGATTACATCCTGGACCGGGTGATTGGTTTGCGGGTCTTTGCGGACGCCGCGGGCAAGATGAACCTGGCGCTGGGGGCGACCGGCGGAGCGATGATCGTCGTTTCGCAATTCACCCTCCATGCCAACGTCAGTCAACGGCGGCCGTCATTCACCGGCGCCGCACCGCCCGCCGAAGCATTGCGGCTTTACCAGTACTTTCTCTCGCGCGCCCGTCTTCGCGATGTTAGCGTAGAGGCAGGTGAGTTCGGTGCGGATATGGACCTGGAATTGGTCAACGATGGTCCGGTCACAATCATTCTAGACAGCCGCAATCGTTCCTGAGAGTGCATCAACGATGGCACGCGCAGGCTTCTACACAGTCGAATCCGGCAGAATCTCGTTCCGCCGCGACGGCCATTGGTACAACGACGAAGAGCGCATCGAAAATCCGCGCATCGCACTGCTCTTCAGCCAAAGCATCCGACGCAATCCCGACGGCACGTATTTCCTCCAGATAGCCGAGGAGCGCGCCTCGATAACGGTCGAAGATACCCCGTACGTCGTCACGACGATCGAGGATGATGGCTGCGGCGGCTTCGTGATTGTGACCAACGACGAGAAGCGCGAGCCGCTGGATCCCTCGACGCTCGAAGTCGCCGTCGATAACGTCCTCTACTGCCGGGTCAAGCAGGGCGAGTTCCGCGCCCGCTTTCTGCGCAGCGCCTATTATCATCTGGCGGACCATTTCGTGACGGATGATGGAGCGCATTTCTGCTTGCTAACCGGGAGTGAGCGCTATCCGATTCGAATTGCGCACAATGGCGATGAGGCGCACGGCGGTCAACGTTCAGGTATCATTAGAGCCACGGGCACAGGCCACGCGAGTGATCCCGGCGCTCACCACCGGCTGAGCGACGCACCAAGTCCGCCGGACGGCGGGGTCGCGAAGGCTGCCAGCGCCTCGACCAGGCGCAAACCAACGGCCTGACTTGAGTACAATCGTAACTCCAGTTTCCGCGCCGGCCTTCAATATTGTGCTGGTGCGACCCGAGATTCCGCAGAACTCAGGCTCCGTCGCTCGCCTCACTGCCGCGACCAAAACGTTGCTCCACCTCGTCGGGCCGCTGGGATATTCGCTTGCCGACCGCTATCTGAAGCGCGCCGGCCTCGACTACTGGCCGTTCGTCAATCTTCGCACCTACCCCGATTGGGACGGGTTCGACGCACTGTATCAATCGCAGGAAGCCGCGAACTTCAAATATTTTTCCACTCACGGCGACAAAAACTACGTCGAGGCCAAATATCGCCAGGGAGATTTCCTTGTCTTCGGCAGCGAGACGAAGGGACTCGGCGCGGAATTCCTTGCCACCCGCGGCGACGCCACCTATCGCATCCCGATTTTCGAACCCGGCGTGCGCAGCCTTAATCTTGCGAACGCCGTATCGATCGTCCTCTACGAGGCGCTGCGGCAGACCGGGTTGCTCGATCAGCGGTGACGGAGAGGTCGCGCGAGCGAATCGGTCGCGCGAGCGAATCGGTCGCGCGAGGTATTCGTGGTTCGGGCCAAAATGCGTGATTGAAATAGCCGCGGAGTCAGAGTTGTCGCTCGCCATCCGGACCGCTTAATCACTGCGTCGGGGTGAATGACGACTCATTCAGAAGCGTAAGGCGAAGCCTGGTTATCGAGATGCGACGACGATAACTTCCAGTTGATATTCGAGATTCCTGCTAACAGCCTGTTTAGCGATACGATTATCGAATCAAAAACAAATCTTGTTTTATTATTTTGAGAGCGCGTTGAGAACGTTTGCATATCCGCTCTAATTTCTTGGATGATCTTCTAAACCCATTGGCGCACAATGAAAATATGACTTTACATCAATGAATGACTGTTCACTCGAAGTGTTTGCCGATCTCATAATTCTTGCTAACTGGTAGTCGAGCTGACCTAACCAGTTTGTTAGCAAAACATTGTTTGTTGACGACTTTGACATAATTCGATACCTTATCCGACGTGACGACGAGCCAATCCACGGCATCAGGCTGTGATCGGAACGACGACCTTGTTTTGGCGCTAACGTCGCAAATCTTCACGGCCTCAGATGCCGTTAGGCAAAAGGTAGGGGACTTAAATGTTTTCTGGAGCTAATGGCGCGCAGAATCAAGACTTGGCGGACATCGAATTAATGACGGATCAGGAAACGCTGGCGGACTTGTCGAATATCTTTCGCGATCAGGGCGGTCTGATGGTTTGCCATCGATGCGACGATGTCAGCGAAGTCATCGCCGGCATCGTGGTAATCAAGGAAACAGAAGAAGCCTGGGTGCTATGCGGACCGTGCCTGCGGATGATGCCGTTGCACGGACCCCTCGCCTCTTAATCCTACGCGCCCTCTCAAATTCCCTCGGAAATACACGGCCGTGTGAGACGTTCGCCGGATGGCATGAATCACACGGCCGGATCGAGCGCGAGGATACTTGCGCGCTGCGGAGTCGACTTTCGGGTTAGCGTAAAGCGCCGACTCGCTAACTGCGAGGTTGACGCCGGTGGTCGGTTCGCGCGGCCGCTGCTTCTATTATTGGTCGCAGATCGGGCTGCGAAACCTTTCACGGCTTCACAACCCGTCTGCTTCTAGGCCGCTTTTTTCTTGCGGCCATTGCCGGTCGCAGCGTGCGCTTCTTCCGCACGCACGATGAATCGCTGGTCGAGTTGTCCCATCTTTTCGACCACGCCGCCGTACTCGAGCTCGGAATACGGCAGCATCGCGGGACCCGAAAAGCCCTGGTTGCGAATCTCGGCCGCCTTTTGCGACACGTTATTGCGGACCCAATCCCAGAAGGGATGATCGAACGCATCGACCGGCTCGGTGAACTTGCCATTGTGGACGCAAAAGGCCGCGGCGCTCACGATCGCGGGACCGTCGAAGAATGAGATGATCGAATTGAGCTTCACCGGCATCAACGGACCGTGATGGCTGCCGCGCATCGTACCCGCCACGTAATGGCCGATGCGGTATGGTGACAGAATTTCGCCCGTCGCCGGGAAATTGCCTTGCGTGCGGACCAGACAGACCGGGTCATCCTTGCCGGTGTAGGTGCCTGCGATATTGTGCAGGCGCGAGGTTGAGACCACGGCCCCAATATCATTGTTGGCGCGGCTGCGAATCGACTCGACCACGAAGCGCTCATTATCGCGCAGCAGGCACGCGATATCATAGATTTCCTCGGGCGTGTTGAGTTCGATCACACGGTCGCCCTCGGTATGATTAACGTCCATGATCGTAAAGGTGAAGCCTTTTGCCATTTTCGGCGACAGCAGCAGTCCCGAGCAGTGCATCGGATCGCAGAAGGCCAGGTAGAGCGGCAGGTTATAGGCTCCGGGGTCAGTTTTGTCGGCGGCGAAGAACACAAACGGTTCGTTGGGCCGTTCTTCGAACTCCATTTCGCACGAAGCCGGTCCGAGCCCTCGGATATTGCCCGAGAAGGCGTCTTTGAGGAGGTCCTGCCCGGCACCATAGAGACCCTGCTCCTTGGCGACCTTGGTGCCGGCCATGAAGGCGTCCCAGGCCAACTCATGGATTTTGGGGTCATTCACGCCACGATCGTGCGACATCAGCAGCGCGGTATCGTCGCCGGTCGAGCTGACGTAGAGATCGGTGAGCAGCTTCTTACCCTTTTCGCGGACAAAATGCTCGATCGTCTGCTTGAGCTTGGTGCTCGGTTTGATGTGGCCGCCAATAGAGCCGACATCGGCCTTGATCACGGAAATTGTGGTTTTCATAAGTTTCCTCCGGTTGCCCCCCGGGAACTCCGACACTGATTTGATTTTTGTATTGCCGACGAACGGCGCGGGCTAGTTTTTGCGAACCGAGCAGGTGCCGCATCCGCTGCCGCAGCCCCCTCCCGCCGATGGCGCGGGCGTGCCGAACTGGTAGCCTTCGGCTTCCAGCTCAGATGCATTGATCCATCGCAGATCGTCGCCCGTCACGCGGTCGCAATGCACACAATTGCGGGTTTCCACGTCGCCATCAAAGGCGACGTAAGTCAGCACATAGCGGTCGCAGGCCGCACATCGGGCGGTCGGGAAGGACGACGTTATTAACGCAGAAGCGGCCATAATTTAGGATGTTTACAGGAGAACCGCGAATAATGGCAAATCGAAAAACGGTCCTGCTGCGCGCCGACGCCAATTCCGTGTCGGGCCGGACGGCGTGATCCGTGCGCAATCTGCCCAGACCCGCAGGCGGCGCTCGAGAATGATTCGCCGGTTCGGTACCGGATTGAATCCGATCGCCCGTTGATAGCCGTCGCGGGCGGACGGCTTGGAGGACGAATGAACGAAGGCACTCCCTCCCCCGCACTCGAAATCGCCAGCCGACTCAACGGGAGCGAACTTCGCGCGCGCAATCGCCATCGCTATCGTGTGATGATTGCCAGTGCGGTTCCGGTGCGGCCGCGCACGGGATGGTTCCATTTGACGGCCGCAATCGCCGACACCAGCGGGGCGCCTGCGCAGACTCCGATCATGACCGGCATCGTCAGCGGCGGTGGCCGCGGGGTGAAGCCGTGGTTCGAGTGCCGCCTTTTTCCCGAACTGACGACCGCGGCTGGCGCTACCCTCGACGCGCGCGACCTTGGACTCGAAGCGGCGTTGGTCGATCGCCTTGGAGAATTGATACCGGCGGGGGGCCATCTCATGGTCGAATACGAAAGTCCCGGTCAGACCGAGACCCACGCCGAATTACTCCTGGGCGTACCGCCCGTCGCAACTTACCTTGGATCGATGATGTTTCACGCGGGCTTTCGCGGGGCCTTCAAGGACTGGTACATCAGCGAGGGCGGCCATGAAGGACCGCGCAAATTGCAGGCGAACAAATCGCCTAACGCGCTGGCCGCGCGGGCGGCGATTCGCACACATGCTGCCGAACTAACGACATTCGTGAGGCAACCGCTGCCGTCCGGCCGCGCCGACGCAGAGATCGTGGAACGCGCGCAGCGCCGCGCCCGTGCTCTATTGAAAGAGATCCGGAGGAGCCGTCAGGGACCGGATTTCTCTCCTCGAAGAGAGGAAAGATTTCGTTATCAAGGAGCCTGAAAATTCAGTGTGTTGGCCAATATCGTTTTCCAAATGATCGAGAGCGCGTCACGATCGCAGGTAGGGCTCGCCGAGAGCACTAGGGGCGTCGGCCTGGCCTCCCATGAGTGCGAGCACCGCTACGGTCATGACGTACGGCAGTGCGAGAAAGAACTGATAGGGAATAGCGGTACCGGCGGCTTGTAAACCGAACTGCAGCGCCATCGCTGCGCCGAACAAGAGAGACGCGGCCGCGATACCCCACGCATTCCAGCGCCCAACGATCACCACGGAGAGCGCGACATAGCCGCGACCGGCCGAAATCCCCTCGATAAAGGTGTCGGTGTACGACATCGTCAAGAACGCGCCTGCGAGTCCGCTAAGCACGCCGGCGATCATCAGCGCCTGCCAGCGAATCCGATACACGCCGAGTCCGAGTGCGTCGGCCGCCTCGGGCCGCTCGCCGGCTGCGCGCAATGCGAGCCCGTAGCGGGTGCGTGAGATTACAAATGCGATAATCGGGACGAGAGCGATCGCCAGGTACACCAGCAGGCTCTGATTGAAGAGCGCGGGCCCGAGAAGGGGAATTCGCGCGAGCGGCCCGAGCGCAATCGCGTGCATCGGCGTAATCGTGAAGGCAGTGCCGGTCAGGCCGAAGAAGCGCCGGTAGAAGACCCCCGTCAGGCCCAGCGCAATGACATCGATCGCGGTGCCGGCGACGACCTGGTTGACCGCCAGGTTCACCACCAGCACGGCCAGCAGAGCGTTGAGCGCGATCGCCGCGGCGCACGCCGCCAGCAGTCCCATCGCGATGCTGCCGCTGAAGTACGCCGCCGTAAGCCCGAAGAATGCGCCCGCAAGCATGGCGCCTTCGATCCCGATGTTGAGCACGCCGCTGCGTTCGACGATCAGTTCGCCCAACGCGGCCAGTAGAATCGGCGTCGCCATCGCGATAGTTGACGCGAGAAATGCCTCAAGCATCGCCCACCTCGGCCGACCCATCAGGCGCTGGAGCCGCGTCGCTTCCGACGCCCAGAATCGCCGCGCGCAGGCCGCTAGCCGCCACCGCGTCGAATCCCACCAGCGCGATAATCACCATGCCCTGGATGATGTAAACCAGCTCGGGCGAGACCCCGTGGGCCCGCTGCATCGCCTGCGATCCATTGTCCAGTGCGCCGAAAAGTAAGGCCGCCGGCACAATCGCGAGCGGGTTCAGGCGCGCGACCAGGGCCACTGCGATTGCCTCATAGCCCCATCCGGGCGACATCGTTTCGAACAGCCGATGAGTTATGGCGGAGACCTGCACCGCGCCGCCGACTCCAGCCAGCGCACCCGACAGCGCCATCACGCCGATGGTCAGTCCGCTTATCGGAAGTCCGAAGAAGGCGCTGGCGCGCCGGTTGCGTCCGAGTGCGCGCAGTTCGAAGCCGATGGCGGTGCGGAAGAGCGCCAGATTGCAAACGAGAGCCAGTACCGCCGCGACGATCATGCCGCCGTTGAGCCGGCTCGGAGGGAAGTAGAAAGCCAACTGTGCATGGGATGCGATCATGGTGCTCTGGGGAAAGGATCGCGAGTGCTCCATCAGGGGTCCGTGCACCGCCCAGCTCAGCATCTGCGCGGCGACGAAATTGAGCATTATCGTACAAATGACTTCGTTGACTTCGCGGCGCGCCCGGAGCCATCCGGCGAGTCCGCCCCATAGCGCGCCGCCGATAGCGCCCATCGCGAACATTGCGAAGATTGCGATCGGATGAGGCCATCGACCGAGCGCGGGACCGAGCGCGGCGGCCGCCATCGCCCCGACGATCAATTGTCCGTCGGCGCCGATATTCCACAACGCCCCCTGAAATGCGATCGCGATAGCGAGGCCCGTAAACACCAGCGGGGTTGCTTTGACCAGCGTGTCGGTGAATGCGAGCCAGGTGCCGAAGGCGCCCTGCCACAGATCAGCGAACACGGCTATCGGCGAGGCCCCGAGCGCGAACAGTATGATTGAGATTGCGGCGGCCGCGACCAATAAAGCGGCGAGCGGACGAACGGCGGCGGTGATCCGCGCATTCGCGAGACCCGGAAATGTGGCCGCGAAGCGCGCGGCAGCCTTTGGTGGGGTCGTCATTGCGTCGCAATCGTCATTCGACGCCCGACATCAGCAGGCCAATACGTTCGGCATCGTAATCGTGTGGCGCGACAACCTGGAGACGACCGCGACAAATCACGGCCAGGCTGGTGCTCAGCGCTAGTAGCTCGTCGAGGTCGCTCGAAATCAGCAGCACGGCGCCACCGGCCGCGGCGAACTCGCGCAGCATCCGATGCACTTCGGCGGTAGCGCGCACATCGAGGCCGCGGCATACATCGTGCGCGACCAGCACGCCCGGATTCCCGGCGAGTGCACGCGCCACTGCGAGCCGCTGGCGATTGCCTCCGGAAAGGGCGACAGCCTTGCTGGAGGCTCCTGCGGATTGGATGCGGAATCGTTCCAGCAGGGCGCCGCAATAGGCTCTGGCTTGCGCGCGCTGGAGCCATCCACGCCGCGTGAAGCGTGTGCGCAGAGTTCGCGCGAGGATCAGATTCTCCCACAGCGTCATGTCCATCACGAGGCCGTCGAGGTCGCGATTCTGCGGGATTACGGCCAGCGGGCGATCGTGCACGACGCGCAGTCGCCCGGAAGTAGGCCTGCGAAGTCCAGCCATGACCTCGACCAATTCGCCTTGGCCATTACCGTCAACCCCTGCGATCCCCATGATTTGGCCCGCAAATATGGCGAAATCGACGTTCTCGAGGATGCGCCGCCGATGGCGTTCAAGCGTCAGATGTTCAACCGTGAGCGCCGGCGTTGGACGATTCCCGGTTGGTGTGGCGCCGGCGGTAGAGATCTTCACTCCGGCGGCAATATTAGCGGCTTGGAAGGTAGATCCGGCGGCGCCGGAACCATCAATCTCGCCGATCATGAGGCGCGCGAGTTCGGCCTCGGTGGTCGCGGCAGCGGGGCACTCGGCCACCACGCGGCCGTGGCGCAGCACCGTAACGCGGTCGGCGACCGCCAATGCCTCTCGCAGTTTGTGCGTAACGATCAGTACGATGCGTCCTTCGCCGCGCAACCGCCGCAACAAGTCCAAGAAGGGAGCCAGTTCCCTTGGCGCCAGGACCCCGGTCGGTTCATCGAGAATCAGCACGCGCGGATTGAAACTCAGTGCGCGCAGGATTTCGAGCCGCACTCGCTCGCCAATCGAACAATGCTCAACATTGGTGGCCCCCGCTGGCAGATCGAATCCGAGTTGCCCGGCGAGCAGCCGCGCGTGTCCCGCCGCGGCGGCGGGATCGTGGCGTGGCATGTCAGTGCCAAAGCCGCCGAGCGCGAGGTTCTCTTCCCATGACATGCGCTCAAACAGCATCGGACTCTGATACACGGCGACGATACCGGCCTTCAGCGCCATCTGCGCCGATCCGGCAGCCAGCATAGTTCCGTCAAGGGCAACGGTGCCGGCGTCGGCCTTCAGGCGGCCGGCGAAAATGTTGATGAGGGTGCTTTTACCGGCGCCATTCTCGCCCACGAGCGCATGAATCTGACCGGGCCACGCACGAAAATCGACACGGTCCAGGGCTACCGTGCGGGCAAAACGCCGAGTGATTCCGAGCGCTTCGATCACGGAGTCAGGCCGGACCGCTACCCGGTGCCGACGGGTAATTCTCGCGCACAAAGGCTAGCGCCTCTTCACGCGTTGCGATTGCGCCGTCCAGTTGCAGATCTTCGACCTCGCGCAGAATTTCCTTGAAATCAGGCCCGGGTTTGAAACCCATCGCGATTAGGTCGTCGCCACCGATCAGACGCGGCGGGCGCGTCTCGACCGCGCCCAATTCAGCCAGCGCGCGGCGGCATAAATGATAGAAGCCGAGATACGAACTGGAGGCGAGTGCGTCGAGCATGGCGAGTTGCATCAGCTCGTCGAAGCCGTCTTCGGTGATCATCCGTTTGAGCGTGGCTGGACGCATCCGCGGCGCCATCGTCAGGCGCAAGTGATCGCGCACGAGGTATGCGACGCGGTCCTGCACCGCACGCGAACGCCGCATCCGGCGCATCATCTCGAAGGCCATCTCGGCGCCCTGATCGGTATGGCCGTAGTAAGTCATCTTGCCATCGGCGGCAACTGCAAAGCATCGTATCGCTTCCATCGCCGGGTTCTTCTCGACCATGCCGCGGGCCAGGACCGCTGCCGTGAAAACCGGTGTTTCGGTGATCCGCAAGCGGACATAGAGCCCGACAAGGATCAGGACGAAGCTCGCCAGGAACGGCAGGCGCCATCCCCAGCTCATCATCGCGTCGTGCGGCAGCATCGACACCAAAGCGAACGCTCCGGCCGCCAGCAGATTGCCGACGGAAACGCCGAGCGGCGCAAAGCCGCCCCAGAAGCCGCGATGGTTCGCGGGCGCGTTCTCGACCAGATAGATCACCGCGCCGCCATATTCGGCGCCGGCGCCAAGCCCCTGTACGATTCGCATCGCGACCAGGAGGATGGGGGCCCAAACGCCGATTTGAGAATAGGTCGGCAAGAATTGATCGCGGTGGTGCCGAGACCGATCATCAGCAGCGTTGCGACCAATACGGGCTTGCGGCCATAGCGATCGCCAAGGATACCGAAGATGATGCCGCCCAACGGTCGGAACACGAAACCGACGCCAAAGGTCAGGAAGGAGAGGAGGGTGCCTACGACCGGATCGCTCTTCGGGAAGAACAGTTCGCCGAACACCAGCGCCGCGGCGGTGCCGTAGAGGAAGAAGTCGTACCATTCCAGCGCTGAGCCGATACTTGCGGCCAGTACGACACGTAAGCGCGAGCTGCCGGCGCCATCGGCTCCCATCTTGGTCATGCGTTTCCCCGTATCTTTTGTTTGATTTTGGTTCTTGAAGCGCATCGCCCGCGGCTTTGGGGCCGCGGGCGATGTCGATGTCACTACGCTGCGCGCGTAAAATAGCTTTTCTTGGACGCCGACTGCGTCTCGTAGATCGAGCCCTGACGCTTCGGCGGCGGCAGGGGCATGCGCACCGGGACGTCCGTCAGCCGCGGCGCAATCACCGACGGCCCTGCCAGCAGCCGGCTGTCGAACTCCTCGAAATCCTTGACGCCCGCCAAAGGCCAAGCGTCGCTGGCGGCGACTTCATAGAGCAGGAGGTTGCGCGGGCGGTTGGAAGTGTTCATGGCCGAGCCGTGCAGGGCGCGCACGTGATGAAAGGACATGCTGCCGGCCTTGCCCATGCAGGGCACGGCACGCTTGATCTCGTCCTGAATCTGATCGGGATCGATCAAGCCGGCGAAGCAACCGTCTTCACCGTGGTGATTCCACATCTCGTTTCCGATATGCGTGCCGGGCGTGACCAGCATTGGGCCGTTCTCGAGGTCGCAGTCGTCCAGCAGGACGCCAATCGCGAGGATGTCGTCATTGGTGTGCGGGTAGAACGCCCAGTCCTGGTGCCATTCGACCGGCGAGCCATATTGTGCAGACTTCATGTTCAGCTTGGAGCCGTGAAGACGCAAGCCGGGACCCAGGAGCTGCGTGAGGATCTCGACCACCGCCTCGCTGCGCACGATTTCGTCGAAGATCGGATGAACCCTGTGCGGGGTCTTGATGCGGCGGACACGAGGAGTTTCCGGGGTATGCCCGGGCTCGAGGTCATACACATCGGTGTGCTCGGTCACATCAGCGGCGCCAGCCACCAGTTCGGCGATCACATTGCGCACCCTTTGAAGCGTGTCGGTATCGAGCACTTCCGGCACCATAATCACGCCGTCCCGCTCATAGGCCTGCACGATGCTCTCAGAAATCATCTGTCCTCCTCCGTCATTTCTAGCTATGTTAGCGCTAACATAGTGAAATGGTAGCGCTGTCATTATAGCTGGGCAAGCCAAATTCGTGCATTTACGGCCATGAACCGAGAATCCCCACCTGATATCCAGGAAAGCCCCGAAGTTCCTCCGACGCTTTCGGCTGTCGCCAGGCTCGCGGGCGTCTCCTCGATCACCGTGAGCCGGGTGGTGCAACTCCCCGGGCAAGTTGCGCCAGAGACACGTGCACGGGTCGAACGCGCGATGCGGGAACTGGGTTACGTCCCAAATCTCGTTGCCGGCTCGCTCGCGAGCGCCCGGACCAATTCGGTCGGCGTGCTGGTGCCGACCATTGCCAATTCGATCTTTGCCGACACGGTTCAGGGGTTGTCGGACACGCTCGAGCCTGCGGGCTTTTCGGTCATCCTCGCGCAGTCGCGTTACGATGACGAACGCGAGGACCGCATGCTGGCGGCGCTGCTGTCGCGGCGGCCGGAAGCGATCATCATGGTGGGATCGCCCGCGACAGAAGAAGGCGCGCGGCTGCTCAGCAACGCACGAATTCCTGTTGTCGAGACCTGGGACTTGCCGGCATTGCCGATCGATGCGGTCGCAGGCTTCGACAATTTCAAGGTGGGCGTCGCGGTCGCAAAGCACCTGATCGCGCAAGGGCGACAACATCTCGCTTTCATCGGCGGCGACGATCCGCGTGGCGCCCGTCGCTGGCTCGGTTTCCGGGAAGAAGCGCTGACACAGGGACTGGCCGAACCTCGCCGGCTGATCCTCGATCGCAACGCCCCTGGAAGCGTGGCGGCGAACGCGCATCTGCCGGAAGTCGATGCCATCTTTGCCGCCAATGACGCGTATGCCATCGGCTTCATGGCGGGGCTGCGCAAGGCCGGTCTCTTGCGTCCCGGACCCGCATCGGAACAGCCGGTCGCGGTCATCGGCCTGGGCAATCTCGAAATGGGCCAGCTGATCTCGCCTAGTCTCAGCACCATCAGTGTGCACGGACACAGCATTGGCCGCAGGGCAGCCACGCTGACGCTGGAGCGCGGCGGCGAGCGGCGCATCGACCTTGGCTTCGAACTGGTGCTGCGCGACAGTGGCTAGAGAGTTCGCCGCTAGAACGAGTTTTGCAACTTGCAGAGCGGGGAGAAGGTCATGTCCGGTTCCAATCGCACCAAGCGCCAGGAGTTCAAGGTCGAAGGACTTGCCGCGCCTCTCAGCCATTATACGGACGCGGTGCGCTTCGGAGACGTCCTGTTCGTCTCCGGGCTGACAGCCCATGATGGCGAAGGCAGGCTCGTCGGCGGAGCGGATGCGGCAGCCCAAACCCGCCAGATCCTTTCCAATCTCAATCTCAATCTCGTGCTCGATGCATGAATGCCCGCTCGTCAAATGAACGGATTCGGCCGCGGCGCCGTTGATCGTGATCGCGATGTCAGGCCGGAACGAGGCCGTGCCGGAGCATGATTTCCTTGATCTTCGCCGGGTTCGGCTTGCCGGGCCCGTTGATCTCGACCGCCATCTCTTCGAAATAGCGCCGACCGATCGTTCCCGGCGACAGCACGATCAGCGACCGCGCCGTTTTGTCGGACAGGTTTTCGTGAATGTGAACGACGCCGCGGGGCACCAGCAGCGTTTGCCCGGCGGACAGTTCGTGTTTTTGTTCGCCCAGCGTGGTCGTGGTCACGCCCTCGAGCGCGTAGATCGCTTCGTCGACATCTTTATGAAAATGCCGCGCCGGCACCCGGGCATTCGGAGGCACGATAAACTCGAACATCACCAGATTGTCCGAGTTCGTCTCATCGACGAAAAAGCGCAGTTCGAGACTGCCCATGCGGACGATTTTTCCAGTACCGGCTTCCATCGAACGTCCTTCGTTGCGTGAAGTTTCCATTCAGATTCAGCAAAGGGCGCGGCGGAAGTGATCCGTCGCGCCCCGTTCTTGAAACTCGCTGGTCCAGGCCGCGCTAGGAGCGCCCTGATGCCAAGCAGGTGCTTAGCGGGCGACCCCAGCGAGGTGACAGCGCTTGGTATAAGACACTGGATCACCTCCTTTCATTAGTTGATGGAAACATCAATATAGGCCGGCAATCGGGACCTGTTAAGGGAGGCGGGATTTGTCCCCTGCGGAGGGGAGTTGAGGCCCGGCGCGGCGCGTGTTAGGGGATCGTCCTATCGCGGGTGTAGCTCAATGGTAGAGCAGCAGCCTTCCAAGCTGAATACGAGGGTTCGATTCCCTTCACCCGCTCCATCAATAATTTCAATGGTTTATCCTAGAATTTTAAGTTTTCGGTCTGACGCCATTCCGACAATTTTGACACGTCACGGCTGAAGGCTGATGCAAATTCGCGCGTGTTTTCATACTCTACTTAAGATTGTTCTTATTTGTGATGATCGTGTCGAATACGCTTGGCTTGTGGCAAGCGCGGCGACGAATGTTGATGTCCTCAAATAGGAATGATCGCGACTCTCAGATGAGGTGCGAGAACCTCAAGCGAGGCGCGGTGGACGACTAGACGTCTATCGCATGGCCGCGAGGAGCGCGATGTGGACGCAACTGGGTCAGCACGCTTGCTCCCTCGGTGCGAGGGCATAGAAGATCTCAAGATAGCCAAAGTGAGTGGCCGCGGCGTATGTCCGAAATTGTCGAAGGCGTTTTTGTGCCGAGGCTCAATTCGCCGAATAGACGGTTATGGAATGGCTGGTCATGGCGCGCAAAGCGGCCGTTCACGGGCATATCTGTTTCTGGAGGCGGAGCGGACATGCCGCGACGGCGGGCAAACGTCGCAGTTTGACCCGAAGCGGGCATTGGAACGTTTAGTAGTTGGCGCAAAGCGGTCATCCACTACTTAGTTCGGTTGATCCCGCGCAGCCAACCGTCCGATGAGCAGTGGACATCTCGTGCTATTCAGGTTGGATACCGAGTTCCTGAATCACCTTGCCTGTTGCCGCAAGTTCTTCTTCGAGAAGCCGCTTGGCGCCGGCGGGCGTCACCGCGTCGCCGACGTCGACATCAAAACCGAGGGCGGGAGCCCGCTCTTGCACTTCCGCAGAATTCAAGGCGCGCGCAGTCTCGGCACTGAGTTTCTGGATGATGTCGGTGGGTGTGCCGGCCGGGGCCATCAACATGAACCAGCCTTGCAGGTTGATACTTTTCAGCGTTTCCGAGATGGCCGGCACGTCCGGCAACGAAGCGATGCGCCTGCTGCCCGCAACGGCAATGGGTCGGAGCTTGCCCGCCGCGATGAAAAAATCTGCGATCGATGCGGCTTGAATCGTCGCTTGGACGCGCCCGGTGATGCTGTCCTGAACCGCGTTGGTAGTCGCATTGTAGGGGACCAGAACGAAGCCAGTTCCGGCCTGCTTATTGATGGATTGTGCGATAAGGCCTGAGAGATTCCGCGGGCCGTCGACGGCAATACTCAGCGATCCTGGTGCCGACTTTTCGAGCGCGATCAGCTCCGCCAGCGTTTTGGCCTTGACCTCGGGGTTGACGAGAACGACGTGGTTGCTTCGCGCCACCATGGCGACCGGGATGAAATCCTTGATCGGATCGTAGGAAAGCTTCTTGAACGTATAGGGATTCATGACAAGTGCCGCTGAAGTGGCAAACAGGAAGGTGTAGCCATCGGGAGCGGCGTGAGCGACGAACCGCGTGCCAACGAGGTTTGCGGCACCGGCTCGGTTCTCGACGACGAACTGCTGCCCGAGCGCCTGGGAGAGCTTGTCCGCGATCACGCGACACAGCACATCCGGGCTGTTGCCTGCCGGCTGCGGGACGACGATCGATACGGGTCTTTGCGGCCATGACTGTGCAACCACTGGACTCCAGAGGCAGAGCGTAATGCCGGCCAATAGCACGCGATGAGACATTCCTTGCATGGTGATCCTCCTTGAATGGTTCGCCTGCGATTTCCGATCGCTTGAGGCGGCGTCTTCTTCCTTCTCGATCACGTCCCAGGTACGGCTACTGCCGATCTGGAAACTTGCCAATTTCATGGTGATGTCTCGCTTCGAAAGCCGCGCAAGGGTAATGAATGTTTGAGCCTGGGTTAATCATTGCAGACGCGTCGCTAGTTCAGCGAGCATCTTGCCGAGCGCGCTATCGTTGTTGGCGACACCGAAGACATAGTGGTCGGGCCGGACGATGGCAGCCCGACAGCCATGGTGGTCGAACCAGGCCGCGAGAACGCCATCCTCTTCTGCGACAATTTCGTGCCCTGCTTGGCCTGCCGCGTCGGCAGAACCGACGCGGATCAGTCGCATACCAATTCGGGTGACGCTCGCCCTCGCATCAGCGGTCAGATCCGGTGCGTTTCGCGCGTCCAGCACAAGCCGCCACCCGGTTCCCGTGGCGGTGTCGAGCAGGCGCCGCCCAGTTGTGGTTCTGATCCATGGCTGCGGGAACAGCGTGCCGTGCGCCGAATGGAGCGGGAACGCCAGCAGACCATTCTGGAGCGGCGGGACAATCTCCTGGCGCGTGACGGTGCGGGGATGACCGCCCCCTTCCGCGAGAATGCGGACATCGCGCTCCTCGGCCGCGACAGGATCGCGCTCGCAGATGACACGACCGATCGCCTTGATCCGCGTGGTAAGTTCGCGAACATGCTCCATTCGTTCCTCGCCATAAGTGTTGAGGAGCTCAGGGCCGGATTGCCCTTCGAGAACCCGGTCAAGTTTCCAGACAAGGTTTCCGACATCCCGAATGCCCTGGCACATGCCCTGGCCGATAAAGGGGGGCTGTTGATGCGCGGCATCGCCAGCGAGGAATATTCGACCGCGCCGCCATTCCTGGGCGACCAGCGCGTGAAACCGGTAGCTCGCCGCACGCCATAGTGTCGCGTCATCAAGCCTGATCCATCTGGCGAGAAGCCGCCAGACTTGAGCTGGTTCTTCCATCTCGCGGGGATCTTCGCCCGGCAGCAGCATAATCTCGAAGCGACGATGATTGCCGGGGCCAATGATGAAAGACGTTGGTCGCGACGGGTCGCAGAATTGTGCCGCAGTCTCCGGCAGCTTTCCGAGGGCGGCACTGTTGACCTGCAGATCGACGACAAGCCAGGGCTCGTCGAACACGAGGTCTTCAAAGGCGATGCCGAGCGCTTGACGTGTTACGCTCGAAGCGCCGTCGCAGGCGATCATGTAGTCGGCCACGACGGAACGCGTCGCTTGCTTGTTGTCGCGCAGATGCAACGTCACACGATCGGGCGATTGATCGAAACCGAGCAGCTCCGTTCCCAGTTCGACGTCGACACTGTCGTAGGCCGCGGCGTGCGCGCGCAGGACAGCCTCGACCGGCGGCTGCGTGAAGACCATGCTGGGGGTGTAACCAAGTGGATAGGGCTCGGGAACCATATCGATCCGACGGATCAGCTGGCCTTTGGCGCCAAAGTGCTGAGAGGTCGGAAACGGTGCGATATAGGGCAGCACGCGCTCCGCGGCGCCGAGGTTGTCCAGCAGGCGAAGGATCTCGTGGTCGATCGCGATCGCGCGCGGCTTGTCATAGACATCGCACTGACTGTCGATGGCCAGCGTTCGGATATTCCGGTGCCCGAGCAGACTGGCCGCGATGGCGCCTGTGGGGCCGTGACCGACCACGACAACCCTGTAATCGCTGCGGTGCTGTTCTGACGAAAGCGCCAATCAGAACTCCACTTGCGATTGTACTGTGAGACGAGTTGTGCAGTCAGGCATCGGCGTAGGCAATTGCGGTCTGAGCCACCTTGACTTGATCTGCCTTGGGAGGGGCGATGCCCCAATGATCCGTCCTGCCGGGCGGCCAGACCCATTCCGACGGCCCCCTCCGCACATAGCTGTCGTCAACCTGGAGAACTTCGGCGGTGTATTCGATGACGATCCCGACCGGATCGATGAAGTAGGCGAAGACGTTGTTACCCGGGCCGTGGCGGCCAACTCCCCAGGCGATTGGAAATCCGGCGTCGATCACGCGGCCCGAGCCGCGCATCACCGCTTCGAGGTCTGGCATCATGAAGGCCACGTGATTGAGTCCGTTAACCGGGGCATCGGCGATGACGATCGCATGGTGATCGCTATTGCAGCGTATGAACGCCATGGCTTTGGTGCGATCCGTCAGGTGAAATCCAAGCGCCTGTGCATAGAACGCGGCCGAGCCATCGACGTCAGTGGCGTTGAGATTGACGTGGGCTAGCCTCGTGGGCCGGTTGTTGGATGGAAGAGATGCGGCGTGTCGTGTGTCCTGGTGAACGAAGCGCAGCATGCCGCCGCTTGGGGCGCGAATAGTCATGATCGTCCCGCCATCGGGGGCCGAATTTGTGATGGGACCGTTGAGCAGCGTCGCCCCATGCTGCTGTGATGCCGCGGCGATCACCTCGAATTCCGCATCGGAATGGAGCCGAAACGTGACAGCCCTGAGCGCAGGATGCTCGCCCTGCCGCAAAGCCACCACATGATGATCGACGCCGCTGGCCCGCAGATAGGTGACGCCCTCCTGACGCGTCACGAGATCAAGCCCCCAGACGGACGTATAGAACTGCTCCGACCGGCCGACATCCGGCGTTTCGAGATCGACGCTGCGCAATGCCGTGACGGGAAAATGGGTCATTGCGGAAGGCGCTCCCCGAGTCCGTGCAGGCCATTTCTCCAATGCCGGAGATGCTCTCGCGCTTGGTCATTTCCTTGGCCTTGAAGGACCATAACCTATATAAAATCGAAACGAAAACAGTTCCAGCTCGCTTGAGGTGAAGGCCTCCATCCGGAGGACACGAAGTCTCTAATGGCTGCTTGCTTTTGTAGCGGCTTTGGGTTTGGATTTCTTGTTGGGCGCGCGGACGACCGTTGAGCAATTACCATAACAACGGCTTTGGCGGTGGGGGAAACATGTCGGAGATTCAGAGGCGCGCTCTGGTGCAGGGCGCGGTACTAGCGGCACTTTCATTCACCATCGAGGGCGCCGAGGTTTGGCTGAGCCCAAGCGAGGCACAGGCGCAAGGCGCGCCGATGACGGTGCTGAGGCCTGACGAAGTCGAAACGCTGGAGGCAGTGGGCGACACTCTGCTTCCAGGCGCACGCAAAGCGGGGATCGCGAATTTCGTGGACAATCAGCTCGGTGTAGCGCCGGGAGATTGTTTGCTCATGGCGCGCATCGCGAGCGTGCGTCCGCCTTTCGTAAACATTTATCGTGCTGCGCTTGGAGCCGTTGAACAGAGCTGCCAGACCATCCACGGCAAACGGTTTGCTCAACTCGCCCCGGCCGAGCAATACGACTTCGTTGACCGCATGCGCCAGAACAAGATCGAGGGCTGGCAGGGCCCTCCGGGTCCGTTGGTTTATTTCCTGCTGCGGCATGACGCTGTCGATGTCGCGTTCGGAACCGTCGAAGGCATCGAAAGCCTGGGCACGCCTTACATGCCGCACATCTCTCCAGAGAAAAAGTGGTGATCATGGCAGCGCAGGACAAAGTCGATGTCGCGATCGTAGGCGCCGGCGCCTCCGCCTCCCTTTTTGCTGCCGTACTCGCTCGCGCCGGCAAAAAGGTCGTGATGCTTGAGCAGGGGCCGGATTGGAAAAATGGCGATCTGATCAGCTCGGAAATCTGGGGACGGCGGCTCAAAACCGTAAACCCCGCCATACTCGAGGGAAAGGACCGGCTCGGCTATTCCTACAACGCCGGCTGGGGCAGCGGCGGAGCCGCCACGCATTATTTTGCGATGTTTCCTCGGCTCCTGCCGAGCGACTTCAACATGAAGAGTGCGTACGGGCGCGGTCTCGATTGGCCGTTCAGCTACGACGATCTCGCGCCTTACTACGATCGCGTCGCGCAGGACATCGGTGTTTCCGGTGATGCCAAAGCGGAGGAGCGCTGGCGGCCGCCCGGCCAGCCCTATCCCATGCCCCCGATCAGGAGTTTCCGGCATGGCGACGTGTGGCTGAAGGGTTTCGAGTCGCTCGGGATCAAGACGGCGCGGGCCACCGTCGCGATCAACAGCCAAGACTACAAAGGCCGGCCCGCCTGCGTCTACGACGGATGGTGCAATGCCGGTTGCCCGATCGGCGCGCTTGCAAATCCCTCATTCACCTATCTTGACGAGGCTCGCAACCATGGCGCCGAGGTACGGCCCTTCGCCACGGTGACGCGCGTGCTTACGAACCAAAAGGGCGATCGAGTTACCGGCATTGAGTATTACGATCGCACGAAGCAACGGCAGGTCCAGGAAGCGAGTCTCGTAATCCTGGCCGCGTTTGTCTCCCAGAATCCGCGCATCCTTCTCAATTCGGCGACTGACAAGCACCCCGATGGATTGGCCAATGCCAACGGTTTGGTCGGCCGCTATGTGATGGCGCATACCGGCGCCACGATTTGGGGCATGTTCGACGAACCGGATATGCAGAACTACATGGGCGTGCTCGCCGCCATGCACTGGTCGTACGATCGTTACGACAAGACGGCCCGGCCTGGCGCGTTCGGTAGCATCCTGTGGCACTGCAGCCCGGCGATCAAGCCGAACGATATCGGCGGCATCGCCAATTCCCGCAACGATCTGTTCGGCCAGCCGCTGGTCGACTTTATTAGGCGCGGCTCGCGCCAGTTGTCGCGACTGCAGGCGTTCGGCGAGGAGTTGCCGAACCCCGACAATCGGGTGGTGCTGGCGGCCGAGAGGGACGAATTCGGATTTCCTCTTGCGCGGATCCACCACGCCTATGATCAGGATGCAGTCGGGGTCTGGCGGCAAGCCTGCGACGAAGGCCTGCTGATCGCCAAGGCGGCCGGCGCCAAGGAGTCATGGGCACTGCGGGCCGCGCCGCCGACAATCCACATGGTGGGCGGCACGGCGATGGGCCGCAGCGCCGCGGATTCCGTCGCCAACGGCTATGGGCAAACTCACGAGATTCCCAATCTCTGGATCGCGGGCGTGACACTCTTTCCTACAGAAGGCGCGGTGAACCCGACCTACACGATGTATGCGGCGTCACTTCGCGGGGCGCAGCACTTGGCAGAGAACTGGAACGCGATTGCCGGGTGAACTGCTGAGGCAAGCGACCATTGCCGCCGGCAACCTTGAGTCACCAGGATGAGTCGGCGAAGCTATTACTCAACCACCCATTTCACCACCACCGAGGAAATTCTTCGTCTTGAGGCGACAGCCGGAAATGCAAGAAAAATTAGGACTTTTGCATCGACCGGCGGACTAGCGCTACTGTCAACCTTCGATATAAAAAGCGACCACCGTCATGAAGCTGGTGGGGAAGGCCGATGTGATCAACGATCTGCTGGTTGGCACCGTCCAGGTTGCCTTCGTCAATGCCGCCAGCGCGGCAGGCAGCATTGAAGCCGGGACGTTGCGACCTCTTGCCGTCGTCAATCGTGACCGCCTTGCCTCATTGCCAAACGTACCGACCATGCAGGAAGCAGGCTTTACCGGCGTTGGCACGATTGCTTGGCAAGGCCTGTTCGCACATTCGGCGGTGCCGCGTTCGGTGCTGGAGAAGTTGCTCAAGGCGGCAGCCAAGCGCTTGGCGCAAGGCGGACTGGACAGGGACTTCAGTCGGTTCTCCTACCCCCCGGTCCCGCCGGGTAGCTTGCCTTGATCGTGGATCCGGATGCTGGCGACGGTGCCTTGGCGAGCCGTTCCGCAGCGATCGCGGTAGGCCATAACGCAGCAAGGTTCGTCGTGCGACCGCGCTCTGACCGAGTGTGTCGCTTTGCTGGTTAAATCCAACCAGCGCCGAGATCTATGCCGAAAATTGTCAGGCAAAGCGAGGCAATCAATCCAGCACAGCTAAAGAGGACAATCGCCTTAAGCGGGTGATCCTCGGTTTCGCGAACCGAGCCGATCGAGATAATAGTTTCCATTGAAAAATCAGTCATGTCAAAACGCCCTACGCCCAATATTTTCACATGGGAGTTTGTAGGCGGATAATGTTTATAGGCAATTGCCCGGCGTCACCAATGAGCGGCCATCATTATTAAATTCTAAAATTGGAAGAGCCAGCGCGCCTGGCTAGCACGATTTGCTTCGGACGCTTGGGGTGATCGATCGAATTCTTAGGCAAATATTAGGATCGAAGTGGTTAATAAAAAGCTTTAAGCCCGGAGAACATTTGTGCTTGCAAGATTTTCAATCAGTGCCAAGCTTTTTTCGATCGTCTTATTTCTGTTTCTGGTGATCGCCGCCATCGGCGGCTTCGCATTCCTTGAGATACGCGCGATCAATGCTTCTGCTCAGGATATCCAGGGCCGGTGGCTGCCCAGCGTCCGATGGATCGGTGAGATGCGGACGCAATCCGCACGGTTTCGCGCCGTGTTGCGCGATCATCTCGTCGTTACGGAGGCTGAAAGAGCCGACGTTGACAAGAACCTTGTGGCCCGCAAGGTCGATTTTGAAAAGGCCGCGAAATCCTATCGTGAGCTTGTTTCCTCGCCCGCGGAGCGTGAACTTGCCAAACAGTTGGAGAAGGATTGGCAAAGCTTCCTTGATGCGTCAGCACAGGTTCGCTCGCTCGCCGGCAAGGGCGATCTCGCGGCGGCAAAGCAGATCAACGCTGAAAAGGTAGTCCCGAGTGGCCGCGCAATGGATGCGACGCTAGTCGGACTTGTAGATTTCAGCGACAAGGGCGCCGAAACGGCGGGGCAGGTCGCCGAGGCGACCTATTTGAACGCCATTCGCTCGATGCTTGCTATTCTTGTCAGTGGCATCGTCCTCGGCCTTGGCGGGGCGATTTATGTCACTCGCGATATCCGCCGCGGCATCGGCTCGATCCTGAAACCCATGGGGCAATTGACTGAGGGCGAACTTTCCGTCGAGATTCCCCGTCAAAACGAAACGACGGAAATCGGCCGGATTGCTGCTGCTCTTCTAACTTTCAAGGAGGCGCTCCTCGCCAAGAGAGCGTCGGATGAGGCGGCCAATGCCGAAAAAGCGGTCCACTTGGCCGGCGCTCAACGCATCAGCGCGGCCACTGTGGATTTCGAGGCCATGATCAGCGAGCTGGTCGGGTCACTTGCAACGGCCTCGATCGGCCTCGAAACCTCCGCTGCGACACTTTCCACGAACGCCGATCACGCTCAGGAGCTCACGACCATGGTCGCAGCTGCGTCTGAGGAAGCTTCTACCAACGTGCAGTCGGTCGCTTCCGCAACCGAAGAACTGAGTTCGTCCGTCAACGAGATTAGCCGCCAAGTTCAGGAGTTGGCACGGATGGCGAATAACGCTGTTGATCAGGCCCGCAAAACAAATGATCGTGTCGGAGAATTGTCGAAGGCAGCGGCCCGGATCGACGACGTCGTCGTTCTAATCAATACGATCGCGAGCCAGACCAACTTGCTGGCTTTAAACGCCACCATCGAGGCTGCGCGCGCTGGCGAAGCCGGGCGCGGCTTCGCCGTTGTGGCCTCCGAGGTCAAGGCGCTGGCGCAACAAACCGCCAAAGCGACGGACGAAATCGGATTGCAGATCAGGGGTATTCAGGCTGCGACGCAGGAGTCGGTGAATGCGATAGAGGAGATCAGCGGCACCATCGAAAGGCTGTCCGAGGTATCCTCAACCATTGCCGCAGCAGTGGAAGAGCAGGGCGCGGCGACGCAGGAGATTTCGCGCAACGTGCAGCAGGCAGCCGAAGGCACCCAGCAGGTTTCCTTGCATATTACCGACGTGCAGCGTGGTGCCAGCGAGACTGGCGTCGCCTCGTCACAGGTTCTCTCTGCGGCGCAGTTGCTGGCCGGCGAAAGCGATCGCCTGAAAAGCCAGGTTGAGAAATTCTTGAATGCAGTCCGCGCGGCTTAATCATCTTACCGTCAATTCTTGGCGCTGAGCGGCCACGTCCGGCCTTGCAATGACCGCTGTTCGATCTAGGACGGACATCCCGCGGTTACGTCGCCCAGTCTGTTTGTGACCCGAATGTATGGACCTCTCGGACGGATGATGTTCCGACGCGGTTTTAGGCCACAGAGATGTCGGGTGGTCGTTGGTCTCGCAGGACTTCAGCGGCCGGAGGGCGGAGTTGAAGAGAAAGACCCCGGAATCAGTACTCCCTGACCGTTTATTATCTCCTGTGCCGGCTGCCTCTTGTGGTGCGAATTAGCATCATACCCGAGGTCATGGCTATCATCGTCTTTGCCGCCCAACATGGAATGGATTTGCTCGTCGGGATCGACATAGCGCGATGAACCATCGGGAGCCGTGCCGCTTGAGGAGTCCATGGAGAAAGCAGACGCACAATTCGTGCAAAGCAGCAAGGCCGCCACCGCAGTCACAACAGAGACAAGGCGCATGGATGTTGCTCCAGATCAGGCCGCCATCTTACCGCATGCAGGACGGCAAAACTGTTACGTTCGCGCAACACTTCTTAAAGATCGGCGAGCCCGCTACAGTCCAAGGTCCGCATGGCGCTTTCGCGCGGCGTTGCCGGTTTTGGCACGTTTGGACAGGCTGGGCCGGTCGACCCTATGTCCGTTGATCCAGGTCGATCGGAAGTGAGCGATACATGCTCAGAGCGACGCGAATGACCGTGCGCCCCGAGGGCGCGAACTATCAGTGAGGGAGGATCTCACCCGGATAATTGTCGATTGGTCCGGAAGCTGGCAGGCGGCACGGCCGGGTAACTGGCCGGGTCGGAGCCCTGCGACGAAGGCGGCCTTGGGCCGCTGAGCGATCCGATGGGCCGTAACAAAGTGAAGCCCGAGCAGGCCTCGAAAGTTCTAATGCGGATGCCGACCCTCCGGTCATTTGGGGAAGGCCGCACGTGTGGGGAAGCAATCGACACGCGCACCCACGCGATCCGCCGGGGTAGTGGGTACGGCACGTCGGAAGGGTGGTTCGCAGTTACAGGGGGAGACCCGTCGCGGACGAGGGTAGCGGCCTCAGCATCGCATCAGGTGGTGGTCACGGCGGGAGTCGGACGGGGCAATAGGAGCGTTGATACCGGGTAATGCCGGTGGAGCAAAGTGCCCCGACTTCTGGTGCGCTTTTGAAGATGGCGAGGTCGTGGTGATTGGCGATGAGCCTGCAAACACCAACAATGACAGGCGCCGCCGGAGATTGCCGTGTCGAGGGGCGAAGGAGAGTTACTCATCGTGCCGAAGCCGCGTGCGGTTAGTTTGTCTTCGTGTGCCTCGCGGTGAAGCCAGTCGGAAAGCCGGGTGCCGGAAATCGGCACGCCCGGTTTGACGAGCGGGGATGGGAAACGGGGCGTTGGCCATTGGCCCCAAGCTACCGCGCCCATCCTCGACTCTACCGGAACGGACCTCGGCTATGTTCGATAACTGTCCAAAGGAGGCCCGCAAAAATCAACTAACTCGTGCGATGCACGGTTGAAGTATTGCTGCGCGTAGGAAGGATCACGAGCGCGGCGCCGAGGTTACGTTGCGCAAAATCGAACTCAAGCCGGGCGCCGAGAGCGGCTACATTACGGCGGACTCGCGTCTTGTAGCGTACGACGGCATCTCGATCGAAAGCGAAGAACTCCTTCTCCGGGTAGGTTCGTCCGAATATGTCGATTAGCATGCTTCTAAATTTGCCTGATACGATAGAAATATCGTCGTCGTCCGGTTGCTCTGCGTAAGCCACCGTTTCGGCCGAAGTGAGAGCGCAAAGCAGTGGATGCAGTCGCGTCGAGTAGACTTTTTTATGCAGCTGGATGAACTGGATTGTCCGATCGAGTGGGATATCCAACAAGATTTTGTCATCAACGTGCAGCAGTTGATCGGTAGTCGGCAAACCCATTGGAAATTGATCGATCAGCCAGTCGCCAAGATGTTCCACATTTGCGCGGCCGCGTCCGTACGTGAGCACATCGTCCTCGTAGCGGGCGAACCACACGTCGAGGCGATCAATCAAGCGCTCTAAAGCCTGCTGTGGAATAAGCTCGCGATATTGGGTGCCAAAAATGCCGACCGCGGCTTTACCGCGCGTTACAACGTCGAGCAGGTCGTCGCGGAGCACAGGTTGAAAAATGCTGTTACCTATGCCCACCACGACCAAATCGTATTTGTCACGCGCACGATCCAGAGTTCGGAAGGTGAGATGGTGCACCACTGCCGCACTCGGCAGCAAAGAGTTGATAATGTGATATCCGAGACGGTCACCAAAGTTTCCAATATCGTTATACGAAATCACGGCGACACTGCACGGATTTATCAAACTGTGCTGGTCGATTCTCGTCAGGCGCATCAGTATCTGCAAAGAGTTGATCGGAATCGTGGCTTCAATGCGAAAGCCGTGACGATAAAATAGCTCTGCGAGATCTAAAAAACCAAAATGAGTTACCCATCCGGATGACTTTCTGTCGATGGGACCGGACAAGTCGGTCGGGCAATAGCTCAGGACTATGTCCCGGTTGCTCGATCGCAGACGTGCGAAAAAACGTCTCTGCATCCGGCATATATTCCAATACGCCCAGCACTGCGATGATGTCAGCGTTGTTAGCGGGATCGGTCGCCAATTTACACTTCTTGAAGTGATTGCCGATCGATTGCGCGTTGTACACGGCCGGATCGCAGCGCTGATAATCACATCCGGGTGGCAAGAACCGCTGGAGAGATACGTCGTGACAGGAGAGATCCAGCACACGCGAACCGGACGGGATAAATTGTGCGGCGAGTTCGTTTCGTCGTTCACGTGCCGCTGGACCGGGGGAGCGTGGCTGGAACGGCTCGTCCTGGTCTGTAGGGACCATCATCAAATCCTTTTTGGGCGATCGCCGCTACACCGGAGCGACAAAACACCCTCCCGAATCTGATTACCGATTTTACTGGTGGCAATTCGACGCACATAATTATCGATTGGTAATGATCATTTTGATCGGTTGATAACGCATCAAGCAAATCTACTTCCAGCAATGAGCTGAAACATAGAGACCGCAAAAGGTAACCCCAGCAAGCGCACTAGCCGCCGGGCTTGTAATTTTGCGAAACAATCGCGCTGCAGATTCCCAATCTTGCATCAAGATTGGCATCGCTGCAGCCGCTCAACAAAATTGTTGCCGAATAGAAATGAAAAGCTTTCTTTAGTTTTGCCGTCAGCGAAGACTTTTCAACATGACTTCTTCCCGGTCAGTTGATCTGCCCAAAGCAGATGCCCCGTGTTTTTGGGAGCGCGTGCTGTGTCTGATACGAGTCCGACTAAGCTGGCAATTGTTCGGCCCCTATGCCTGCGTGGCAAAATGGTCGAGATCTACGACTTCCCGGATGGACGGCTGGAGGTTCGCTGGAAAGGCCGGCCTCTGCCGTATTCGGTCTTCGACAAACTGCAGCGGGTCAGTCATGCCGCCATTGTCGAGAACAAACGGCTTGGCGAGGTTCTCGCCTGGATCAAAGAGCAGCAGGACCGACAGCCCCGCTTCAGTCGCATTCCGGCAGGACCACGGCGCTCAGATCAAAAGGCCGGTCCAATGAAGGACCGGGCCCTCCGGATCATCGAATCCGCCAAATCAACCCGAAAATCAGCCCGCAAGACACGGCGCCGCTCCGATACGATGGTCTGCGCGGCGCCCTCTCCCGACACTTGACAGGCCGTCTTGTGACACTTCAACTTTGCAGAGCTAAGGACATCTCAACTTTGTTGCAACAGTCCTCGATCAGGTTGGCCCGGTCGACGTGACTGCTCTACGATTTACCAAGCTCTCGCCATTGCGAGGCAGTCGAGGAGGATGCGTTGCAGCCGGCCGCAAGAAAAGCAGCTGTGAGCTGTGCAGCCTTGATCAGTTCGGCCTCGGCAACCTTGTCCCTGAGATCGGCGGGCGTGAGTACGAACCGCACATTCGCATCGGGCTCGTCATACCCTGCCACCAGTCGGAAAGCGGGAATGCCTGCGAGCGCAAAGTTGGCATGGTCCGAATTCATTTGCAGCGGGCGGACGCAGCGCAGTTTGTGTCCGCTTGCTTCTGCAGTTTGTAACAGGAAAGGCTCTAGGCCCGCAAAACCGCTGGTCAGCGCGGCCAAGCGCTTGCCGCCCGCAACCGTGTCGAGATTGATGTTGAGCGCGATACGCTTGCGCTCCTCGTCGGACAGGCCGGCGACGTAAAGCGCCGAGCCCGTCAATGCCCATTCTTCCGCACTGAAAAAGGCCAGTCGTACGCCGCGCCGCCATGCGCGCACGTATGGCGCGATGGCGCGAATGACCGCGAGAGCGGTAGCCACGCCCGAAGCGTTATCCATGGCGCTTTCGTTGACGTCATGCCCGTCGACATGAGCACTGAGGATGATCGTTTCATCGGTTTGGCCGGGCAGGTCGAACAGTAGCGTCGAGGTTTGCGCCGAATACTCTTCTGTCGCAACGACCAGTGTCGCTCGCGCCCATCCCGCGGCGGTTCGCGCCAGCTGCGCAGCGGTTTCCGGCGAGATGCCTGCGGCCGGAATTCCGGCATCGCCTTCGCTTCTCCCGGAGGATCCCGCCACCAATGCGCCTGCTACGGGACCTGCAATGAGGAAGCCGACCGCGCCCATATCGCGCGCCATCTTGTACTTGTGACGGCGATGGATGGTGCCAGCCACAAACATCAATTCATGCCGCACCAACACCATGCGACCGGGAATCTCCTGGCGATGGGCTTCGAACTCTTCCGGCGTGCCGCGGCCGAGATCGATCACTTCGGCCGTAAGGCCTTCGGGAGGAGTCGGCATCGAGCGCACCAATGGATGGCAGGACGCAAGTGTCCCGTCAGAGAGGCGCAACTCTGCTTTCAGGGCTCGCCAGCCGCCATAGCTGACGGGAAGTGTCGTGCAGGGAACGCCGCTCGCAAGGCTGCCGCGCGCCGCTACATATGCCATCGCCTGCCGTTCGCTTTCGGTGCCAGCGAGGCGGCCGCCGAAATCGCAAATCGTCCGAAGTTCTTCAAGCATCGTGGGATCGGCGGCAATTCGGCCAGGTACTTCTGGTGGCAGACGCATCAGCTGTTCTCTTCACTCGATGCGAGAAAAGTGCGCATGTGGGCATCGAGCCCATCCAGGAAGCCGCGCGCGATCGTCGAGAGGTTTGGCTCGGCGGCATGGAAGACGGCAATGTCGTAGAGAACCGCCGGCTGGAATGGTCGGATTTCGAGTCCCGCCCGCTGGAACTGAAGCGCGGAAGCGCGGTCGACGATAGAGACGCCAAGGCCGCTTGCCACCATGGCGCAGATGGCCGCGAAGAGTTCGGAACTCGCAACGACGTTCAGGTGGGCGTGCGCGTCCGAAAATACTTTTTCCACCAGGTGATGGGCTGTCCATAGCCGCGACATGGTGACAAAGGGACGGCCCGACATCAGCTCTGGCGTGATGACATCGTGGGCAGTCAACGGATCATTCTTGGGCATGATCGCCACACAGCCGATTTGATATCGCGTGATGATTAGCCCGGAAGGGTCAACGGGTAGCTCAGCGATTCCGATATCGTAGCTGCGTGAGGGAAACATTCCGCGCACCACGTCTGAGTTGCGAACAAACAGCTCAACCTTGATGTTGGGCCGTTCCTTCACGAAGGCTGCCACCACCGGCGGCAACAGCGTGACGCCGGCCATCGGGTGGCTCGCAATCGTCAGCGATCCGACCTCGCCGGCGCGGATTTGCTCGGCAACGCGGCTCAGATCGTTGATCTTCGTGAGCGTTTGTTCGACCTCGTCGCGGAACGCAATGGCTTCCGCGGTCGGGCGCACCCGGTTGCCGGAGCGGACGAAGAGGGCGAAGCCGACATCGGATTCAAGCCGTGCAATCTGCGCGCTCACCGCCGGCTGGGTTAAGCCAAGGGACGCAGCCGCGTGGGTCATGGAACCGCTGTCCAGGACGCTACGAAACGCTTCAAGAAGGCGAGGGTCAATCTGCATAAATTTTGGTTATTGCTATTTTGGCTTCTATTGCTCTAGCTTACGCAGGGACAGAAAAATTAGCAAAGGCTAGCATCAGAATTTTTTGTGCTGGTCCCGCGACGGGGTCTGGACTTGGCTACACCGTTGATCGCTTCTGAGAAGATATCGAAAAGCTTCGGCCCGACCGAGGTGCTGCGGCAGGTGAGCCTCGCGGTCGCACCGAAAGACGTGGTTTGCGTGATCGGACCGTCTGGTTCCGGCAAGACCACCTTGCTGCGCTGCCTCGCGCTGCTCGAACAACCGACCGGCGGAACGGTGGCCATGAACGGCGTCACGATTGCGTCCGCGCGCGGCAGTTCGGAAGAGCGCCGCGCGGCGCGCGAGGTGCGGCCGGACATCGGCATGGTGTTCCAGCACTTCAATCTGTGGCCCCACATGACAGTGCTCGGCAATCTGATCGAGGCCCCGCTGCGGGTGAAACGCATGCCTCGGTCGGATGCCGTCGCAATGGCCGAGGCGCTGCTCGCCAAGGTCGGTCTCTCCGACAAAAGAGATGTATATCCGAACCGGCTCTCCGGTGGACAGCAGCAGCGGGTTGCGATCGCCCGCGCACTGGCGATGTCGCCCAAGGTCTTGCTGTTCGACGAACCGACCTCTGCACTTGATCCCGAGTTGCGTCAGGAGGTCTTGATGGTGATGCGGCAGCTCGCGGGCGAGGGCATGACCATGCTTGTTGTGACCCACGAAATGGGCTTTGCGCGCCAGGTCGGCACCCGCGTCGTTTTCATGGACGGCGGAGAGATTGTCGAGGAGGCACCACCCGAGACTTTCTTCATTCTGCCGTCAAGTGAACGCGCAAAACGCTTTATCTCCCAGCTCCAGAACTAGCCTTGAGGACCAGGATAAAAGCCAGCGAGAGGACAAACCGGATGAAATCCAATCTGCGCTTATTCGTGCTTCCCGCGGCCGCGCTTGCTGTCGCCGTCGCGCTCCTTACGCCCACGCCGGCCAGGACAGCCGAGGTGAATTCCAGGCTCAACGAAATCACGAAATCCAGGAAGCTGCGCGTGTGCCAGTTCCCGCTCTACTATTCCATTTCCTTCCGCAATCCCAAGACGGGCGTGATCGAGGGCATCGATGCCGATCTCGCCAAGGAACTCGCCAAGGATCTGGGTGCACAGCTCGAGATCGTGGAGAGCAGCTTCGGGACTTTCATCGCCGACCTCCAGGCCAACAAGTGCGACATCGGCATGTTTGCGCTCGGCGCTTCGCTTCAACGCGCGCAGGCGGTAGAATTCTCAAAGCCCTATCTCATCACCAACGTCTACGCGGTGACCCGCAAGGACGGCCCGATCAAGAGCTGGGACGACATCGACAAGCCCGGCATCAAGGCGGCTGTGACGCTCGGCAGTTACATCGAGCCCTTCATGAAGGGCTATCTGAAGAAAGCGGAGTTGGTCTCGGTGGCGCCGCCCAATACGCGCGAAGGCGAACTGGTGGCCGGGCGCGTCGACGTCATCATGACGGACTTCCCGACCGCGGTGAAGGTGACCGACGAATTCGACTGGGCCAAGAGCATCGAGCCGCCCGAGAAACTGGCTGTCACCCCTTACGCCTATGCGGTGCCGCAGGGCGATCAGGTCTGGCTCAATTTCATCAACCTCTTCATCGACACCATCAAGCTCGACGGTCGACTGAAGAAATATGCCGAGAAGAACAAGCTCGGCCCGATTGTTGCTCCCTGAAGGCAGGTAAGGCGCCGTGGTCACCTATCAGTTCAGATGGGATGTTATCTGGAGCAACCTCGACTTCCTGATGTCGGGGCTTCAGATGACGTTGTTCATGTCGGCGACGTCGCTGATATTTGCGCTGATCGGCGGCCTCATCCTGGCCTTGTTTGACCTCTCGAGATTCGCCGTGCTGCGGGGCTTCAGTCTCACGCTCGGCGAAATCATCCGCAACACGCCGATCCTGGTGCAGCTTCTGTGGGTTTATTACGTTCTGCCGATCGTCTTCAACATCCGCGTTTCCTCGCTGGCTGGTATCCTGATCGGCTTGTCGCTCTATATGGCGGCCTTTATCTCGGAAGTGTACCGGGCGGGTATCCAGGCCGTTCCCAAGGGCCAGCGTGAGGCCGCACAGGTGCTCGGCCTCACGCCGGCGCAGAGTTTCGTACGGATCGTGCTACCGCAGGCGATCCGTCTGACCTTGCCGCCGCTGGCGTCGAATTTCGTGCAACTGATCAAGTTTTCCTCGCTGGGTGCAGTGATCTCGGTGAGCGAGATCACGCGTCGGGGCATGGAATTGTCGTCTTCCACCTTCAGGCCGCTGGAAATCTTCTCCTTCATTGCGGTGGTCTATTTCTTCATCTGCTGGCCGCTGGCGATGGCGATCCGTATCTGGGAAGGCCGTCTTGCCCGTCGCTGATCACGCTTCGTCCTTGAGTGCGCGCCTCGAAGCCGAGGTCGAGGCGCAGCGCGCCTTTCTGATCGAGACCACGCGGAAGCTCGTCGCTGTCGCCTCGTCCAACCCACCCGGCGATGTGACGGAATGTGCCGAAGTCGCCACCGAGCTGTTGAAGGCTATCGATGGTGTCAGCATTACGCGTTACGAAACAGCACCAGGCATCGTCAATTTGGTGGCGGTGATTGCGGGCGCAGGGCCGGGGCGCAGGCTCATCTTCAACGGACACCTCGATACGTTTCCGATCGGAGAGGGCCAGTGGACGGTACCGCCGTTGGGCGGCACGTTGAAGAACGGGCGGATTTACGGCCGCGGCGTTTCCGATATGAAAGCCGGCATTGCGGCCGCGCTCACCGCGCTTCGAATCCTTGCTGGTCAGCGTGAACGCTGGCGCGGTGAGTTGGTGATGACGCTTGCCGGCGACGAAGAGAACATGGGCTCGCTCGGCTCGCGCTGGTTGTTGGAGAACGTGCCGGAAGCAAAGGGCGACGCGATGTTGTGCGGCGATGTCGGCTCGCCGATGGTCTTGCGATTCGGCGAGAAGGGGCTTTGCTGGGTCGAGATCGAAGCCGAAGGCCGCCCCGCTCATGGCGCGCATGTTCACAAGGGCGCCAACGCGATCGATCGGCTGCGGACGGCGCTGGACGGGCTGAAACGGTTGGAGGACCTTCCCGTGGCCGCGCCCGCGGCGGTCACTTCGGCAATCATCACCGCCAAGCCGATCTCGGAGGAATTGTCGGGCGAGGGTGAGGCGGAAACGTTACAGCGCGTGACGGTGAATATCGGCACGATGGAGGGCGGGATCTCGCCGAACCTGGTGCCGGCGCGGGCGCGCGCGGCCGCTGATATTCGACTCCCGGTGGGCGTCAGTCTGGAAGCCGTCGAGGCTGCCCTGCGCCGAGAACTTGATCCTTGCCAGGGCGTGACCTGGCGCATCATCCGCGCCTATCCGCCGAGCTTTACGCCACCGGACCACGAAATCGTCAGCCGGACAATTGCCGCGGCGACAAAGGTGTTGGGAAAGGCGCCCGTTGCCAATATGCGCGTGGGAGCGTCTGACGCCAGGCTCTACCGCATGTTCGGCGTTCCGAGCGTGGTGTTCGGCTGCACGCCCTTCAATATGGGCGCGCCGGACGAATACATCCTCGTCGACGAACTGGTGGCGGTCGCAAAAGTTCATACGCTCGCGGCCTTCGATTTTCTGCGCGAAGCCTGACTGGGAAGACAAACGATGAAAGCATCAGAACTTTCAACGACAGATCTGTTTCGTACTGGCGTTGGCTTTATGGGTGTGCCCTGGGCGTCGTCCGCCAAAGGATCAAAGGCCGCGATCCTCGGCGTGCCCTTTGATTGCGGCACCCATGCGTTCCGTATCGGCGCGCGGGACGGACCGCGTTCTATCCGCGAACAGTCGCGGTTAGTACGCGCCTTCGAGTCCGAACGCGCCGACTATGACATTCGTGCTGCATTAAAGCTCGTGGATTGCGGCGACGTGGATGTCACCCCGAGCCGTATCGAAGTGGCGTTCGAGCGCATAGAAGAGGCCGCCTGGCGCATCGCCTCCGATGGCGCGACCGTAGTGGGATTTGGTGGCGACGGTTCGATTTCAGTGCCGCTGGTGCGCGCCGCCTCACGCAAGTGGCCGAACCTTTGCGTGCTTCACGTCGACAGCCATACCGACTGCCATCCAGTCAATCCGGACCATCCTTACGACGCCGCCAGCCAATTCAGTCACGTGGCGCTGGAGCAACGGGTATCGGCTGGCGCTTCCTATCACGTCGGGATCCGCGGCCCGACCTATCGCGCAGGCGTCGCAGCCCACACGAAAAACCTCGGCTATAATGTCATCACCATGCGCGACTATGTGCGACGCGGAGAAGCGGATGTGCTCGCAGAGCTGCACGCCGCAATGAAAGGACGTCCCGTCTATCTTTCGTGGGACATGGATTCCTTCGATCCGTCGGTTGCACCGGGTGTCTGTACGCCGACCTGGGGTGGCTTCACCGCGCGTGAAGGCCTTCAACTGCTGCGCGGGCTGTCGGGGCTTGATATCGTCGCTGTCGACATCAACACGGTGAGCCCGCCACACGATGTGAACGGCATGGCGGCTCATCTGGCGGCCTACATGACCTACGAGATGCTTCTGCTCATCGAGGAAAGGGCAAGGCGCATGCCCTGACTTCAACCGGTGCGAAAAGGCCATTGGCCGAATTGTGCCATAAAATCTGATGGACGACCGACCGCTCCTGGGCGCAAAGCGGCCGTTCACGGGCATATCTGCTTCTGGAGGGATTGTGTTGCAAAAGTCGTTTTGCAGGAGATGCAAAATTTCTGAGGGCCGCTGGCGCGTTATTCGTGTAATGATCTGAGGAACCTCATCGCCTTGCGCCAAATTCGTGGGCGACTTCGGTAGCGCGACTGAGACTATGCGAATCATCGACCTCTTTGCGCTTCAGGTTTTCGCCAAAAATTTGGACCGCTGCAACTTTCGACTTTTGCAACACTATCGGAGCCGGAACGGACATGCCGCGACGGCGGGCAAACGTCGCAGTTTGACCACAAC
>CAWICC010000003.1:0-105035 GCA_963834535.1 uncultured delta proteobacterium
TATTTACCGGTGCGCGCTAGCTTCTTTGCATTTTGCGGAAAGTATCAGGCAGTAGGCGTTGAACGCAGGAAGCGTATGTCTTTTGTCGCCACCGTCCCCGCCGCACCTAATCCCTGGGCACAAATACTCGGTGCCTTGGAAAAGAAGGTCAACCGGCAATCGTTTGATACGTGGCTAAAACCCACACGATTCAGCCACGTCAATGGCCGCATTCTATTCGTGCGCGTTCCCACGCCCGAGTTCCAGCACATAGGCGATCGCTATGGCGACCTGATTCAGGAAGCCATTGACGCCTGCCACCTGGAGTTCGACGACGTCTCCTTCGTCATCCCACAGGAAGAGCAGCCTGCTGTCCGCGTGCGCCAGGATGGCGGGTTTGCACCCATACCTTCCCATTCTGCGGGCGCCCAGCGCGCAGCCGGCCGCGGGCTTCCGCCGCCCGCCGCCGCAGCAGGCCAAGTTCGATTGGACCACGGCCGCCCAGCTCAATCCCCGCTACACCTTCGACGCCTTCGTCATCGGCAATGGCAACCAGTTCGCCCGCGCTGCCTCTGAAGCGGTTGCCGAACGCCCGTCCAAAGCCTACAACCCGCTCTTTATCTACGGCGGTGTCGGTATGGGGAAAACCCACCTGATGCATGCCATTGGCCACGAGGTCAAAAAGCGCCAGGCGCAGTGCTCCGTCTGCTATGTCTCCAGCGAGAAGTTCACCAACGAGATGATCAACTCGCTGCGCTATGACAAAATGACCAGCTTTCGCGATAAGTTTCGCTCTGTCGATCTGCTGCTTATCGACGACATCCAGTTCCTCGCGCAAAAGGAGCGCACCCAGGAAGAGTTCTTCCATACTTTCAATGCGCTCCACGAAAGCATGAAGCAGATTGTCATCGCCTCCGATCGGCCTCCCAAGGAGCTGCCGGAAATCGAAGACCGTCTTCGCAGCCGGTTTGAATGGGGATTGATCGCCGATATTCAGCCCCCTGATCTGGAAACCAAGGTCGCGATCCTGCAGAAGAAGGCGGAGAGCGAGCATGTTCTGCTTCCCACCGACATTGCTCTCTTCATCGCCTCCAACGTGCGCACCAATGTGCGCGAGCTTGAGGGTGCTCTGGTGCGGCTATTGGCATGGTGCCGCCTCAATGGCGCCGAGCTCACCCTGCCCACCACGCAACTATGCCTCAAGCAGTTCATCGATACGCAGGTACGCAAGATCACCATCGAAGCGATTCAACGCGCCGTCTCCGAGCAGTTCGGGATGCGTGTGGCCGAGCTGAAGCAGAAAAATAATTCGCGCTCCGTGGTCGTGCCTCGCCAAATCGCCATGTACCTGGCCAAGCAGATGACCGAGGCCTCCCTTCCTGAGATAGGGCGGCAATTCGGCGGCAAGCACCATACCACCGTAATGCACTCCATCGCCAAGATCGATGAGCAGCGCCGCGCCGACAAGGATCTCAATCGCACCGTAAATAAACTGCTGGAAACTCTCAACGGCTGAGCCGCCGTCCTACGCATGCGCGGCCTTGCGTGCCCCGAACTTTTCAGGTTCGGGTCGCTCCCGGTATGCTCAAGTTGTCTATGCTTCGTCTCGGGTCGCCTCGCCGCCTGGCCTCGTTGGCTGGCTACTTGCTCATCGGAGTGCTCCTCGGCGCGGTCGAGGTCATGGGACCGCCCGCTTACGCCCGCCAGCAGGACACCGGATTTCTCAACCGCACGATCGCCGTCAACGGCACCGTTTACCACTACGTCGTCTATTTGCCGATGGATTGGTCCCCCAAGCAAAAGTGGCCCGTCATCCTCTTTCTGCACGGCTCCGGAGAGCGCGGCTCCGACGGCCTCGATGAAACCCAGGTAGGCCTTCCCAACGCCTTGCGTTCCCACTATGAGCGCTGGCCTTTTATCGTGGTGATGCCCCAGGACCCCTACGACCATCATCATTGGACCGATCCTGACATCATGGCCATGGCCATGGATGCGCTGAATGCCGAGGTAAAGGAATTCCACGGCGACCCCGAGCGTCTCTACCTCACTGGCATGTCGCTCGGCGGCTATGGTGTATGGGAGATCGCCAAGGACTATCCCGGCCGCTTTGCCGCCATCGCTCCGGTATGCGGAGGCATCTACTGGTCCTACGCGCCTGGCCGCTGGCACCAGCCCGAGCTGGTCCCGGAGTACGTTAAAGCTATCGGGCGCACGCCAGTCTGGATCTTTCATGGCGCAGACGACCCCGTGGTTTCCCCGCTTCAATCGCAGATCATGTTTACGGCCCTCAGTGCCGCGGGCGGAAATGTGCGCTTCTGGGAGTACGCAAACTATCACCACAACGCCTGGGACAGGGCATACGTCGATCCTCAATTGCCGCAGTGGTTTTTAGCCCATCGTCTCGCCGATATCGCTAACCTCAAACCCTATTCGGAAAAGCGTGTCATCCCCATCCATCCTCCGCCGATTCACGTCGATCCCACCGTCTACGACGCTTATCAGGGAGAGTATGTCGATGCCGGCGTGACGCAGGTAACGATCTTCCGCCAAGGCAACAAATTGATATCGAGGAACCGCACCGGCGATCAAACCGAGTTGCTGCCCGAGCTTCCCAACCGCTTCTTCTATCCCAGCGGCAGTTCTACCCGCCTAACGTTCGAGAAAGGGCCTGACGGGCGGGTCACGGGGCTTCTTTTTTCCGACGACCGGCACCAGGAGCTGTGGGAGAGGGCGCCACAGAAGTCGTCGCAACAGGCGCCGCAGCAGTCGCCATGATTCAGCCGGCGCTTTGCACTTCGTCTTCCAATTCGGCCCCGGGAATCCACAGAAAGAACGCGGTTAACATACTCAGGCGGCTTCGCAGTGGTGTAGAGTGAGTCAAACCGACAAGGGGGCAAAACCATGCTTAGCGCGGGGGTTGAGCAGGAGAGATCGATAGCACAGGGAGCCGCCACGATGGAGATCAGCGTGAGCCGTCACGACTTGCTGCGGGAGCTGAGTGCAACGCAGAGCGTGGTCGAGCGGAAGACTACCATTCCTATTCTCTCAAATTTTCTCCTTGAAGCCGGGCAAGGGGAGGGGGAAGGGGCCGACCGCCTCACCATCACAGCCACTGATCTGGACCAAAGCATCCGCACCTCCTGTGCCGCGAAAGTCAAAAAGCCCGGCGCATGCACCATCCCCGCGCGGAAACTATTCGATTATGTGAAGCTGCTTCCCGATGGCGATATCTCCATCAAGCTCATGGAGAACCACTGGGTGCAGATCCGTTCCGGCCGCTCCAACACCAAGATGGTCGGGATGGCGCGGGCGAATTTTCCCAGGTACCGGAGTTTCCTCACTCCGGCCTGACCCAGCTTTCGGCGTTATCGATCAAGGGCATGATCTCCAAGACCATCTTCGCGATTTCCAATGAGGAATCGCGCTACACCCTCAATGGCGCATTGCTCATTCTGAAGGCGGAGTCGCTTTCCATGGTGGCCACGGATGGTCATCGCCTGGCACACATTGAGAAGACCGGCGAGGCGCTGCAGAATATCAGCGGAGAAAAGAAAACCCTGATTCCGCGCAAGGCCCTGGCCGAACTGCAATCGCTGCTCGCCGATACCGAAGAGGAATCGCTCGATTTTTACGACGACGAGCACACCTTGTTCTTCCGGCTCGGTCATCGCGTGCTCACGACGCGCAAGCTTACCGGCCAGTTTCCCAACTACGAAGCGGTGTTGCCGCGGGACAACAATAAATTTGTGGTGGTGCGCAGCGAAGAATTGATGGGCTCGATACAGCGCGTGGCGCAATTCGCCGACGAACGCTCCGGCGCCATCAAGATTCGCTTGGAACAGAATGAGATGAAGATATCTTCCTCCTCGACAGAATCAGGCGAGTCGGAAGACACGATCGAAACTCCGTATAGCTTCGATCCTATCGTGGTCGGCTTTAATTCGGCCTACCTTATCGATTTTCTCAAGGCAGTCGGCTCCAGCGGCGAAGTGAGGCTTGAATTTAAAGATGCCCAGTCGGCTGGTCAGATGCGTCCGGAAGATGCCGCCGATGATTTCAAGTATCGCTATGTGATCATGCCGATGCGCATTTGAAGGGGTTTTCCCTAAGCGCTTCTTGGCCTTATTTGCTGGGGGACTTACGGCGGACAACGCTGCTGCCTTCTTGCTCGCGGTCTTTTTCGCGGCTGCTGTGCTCGCGACAGCCTTCTTCGCTACGACAGTCTTCTTCGCTGGTTTGGCGCGGGCCACCGCCGTCTTTTCCACCAACATCGCCTTCAATTGCTCAAGGTCCACGGTGCGCGCCGATTTCCTCAACCTTTCGATGTCGTAGTAGGCTCGCTTTTCGGTGAGGAAGATGTGGACGACAAAATCCACATAGTCCATCAATATCCATTCCCCCTGCCGCCTGCCCTCCACGGAATTGGGGTAAGTTTGAAAGTCTTTTTTAAGGCGCAGCTCGATCTCGTCAGCGATCGCCTGCGTCTGGCGTTCGTTCGAACCACTCGAGATCAGGAAGAAGTCGGTGAAGCCGGCATCCACAAGGTCGAGTTCGAGAATGCGCGTATCTTCAGCCTTTTTGTCTTCGCAGGCCTCTGCAGCGGCCAACACCATGCGGCGAGTTTCCGTAGTTGCCATTCGGGCGGGTCGTTATCTCCTTGGTCTCTATGGTATCCCCACTGGCCGATAGAGGCCGTGGGAGCGAATGTATTCCGACCACTGCGGGAGCGAGAACTGTTTGCTGCTCCGACGCCGTCAGCCCATGCCGCACGAATCTCGGTGGCAGAGATGTTCTGGTCCAGGTCGGGGAGCAGAAACAGGCTGCACTCTGTCCGTCAGGTCCGGAAAGGCCAAAGCGGGTGAACCCAGCCTCGCGATCTTCGCTCGTGATTTTCACTCCGTCGGGTAGGGCCGCATTGATTTGTTCCAGCGAGAACCCGGGTCTCCCGGCTACGATGAAATCGCAAAAAAGCAGTAGCTCCGCGCATCGGTGCCACCGCTTCAGGGTGAGGAAGGAATCGGCGCCCAGCGAGACAAAAGAGCACATCCGCGGGTGAAAGCTGGCTCCGCAGGCGTTGCAGGGTATCAAAAGTGTAGTTTGGCTGGCCGCCCGGCAGGGGCGCATCCACGCTGCTCGCTGTAAGCCCGGGTTCGCCCGCCACCGCCAGCCGGACCATGGCCAACCGGTCCTCAAAGCTGGAGTGGGCAGAGCCGCCCTTGAGCGGCTGCGTTCCTACGGGCGCGAGCAGCACTTGGTCTAGCGCCAGCCGGGCAATGGCAGCGTGGGCGATCGCGATATGGCCGTGGTGCGGCGGATCGAAAGTGCCCCCGAGGAAAGCGATGCGCATAGGGGCATCGTATCGTGCCGCGCTGTATCCTGGGGCCATTCCGATGCCCGTCGCCTATATCGCGCTCGGCTCCAACCTTGATTCGCAGATGGCGACCGTGCGAAAGTGCTGTCCTTTGCAACTGAGCGCCTGGGCTTGCTTGGCCAGCGTGATGGCCCGCTCCTCCCTCTATGAAACCGAGCCCGTGGGATATCACGATCAGCCTGCCTTCCTGAATGCGGTCGTTGCTCTGGAGACGGAATTGGACACCGCTACCGTTGCTGCATGCTTTGCTGGCAATCGAGCGGGAGCTGGGGCGGGACCGGAGCCATGGCCTCTGCAACGGCCCACGTACGCTGGACCTCGATCTTTTACTCATGGGAGATTCCATCCTTGAGGGAGAGGAACTGACGCTGCCGCACCCGGCGCTGGCGCAGCGCCGCTTCGTGCTGGCGCCCCTGGCTGAGATTGCGCCCCAGCTCCAGCACCCGCAGAGCAAGCAGACGATGGCTGAGTTGCTGAGCCTGCTGCCGATGAGGGCGAGAACCGCATTTCCGCGGTCCGCCGGCTGCCAGCCTGGGAACGCTTCTGAAAAGTTCTCCGGCCAAACGCTAGAATCAGGAATACGTGTCTCTCGCTTTTCAGATAGAAGCCGTCAGTGGGCTGGCAAGGCGGGCGACCATGACCCTGCCTCATGGGTTGGTTGAGACCCCGGCCTTCATGCCGGTAGGCACCGCGGGCTCCGTCAAGGCAATCCCCCAGCATCTGCTCGAAGAGCTGGATGCGCAGATCATTCTCGCCAATACCTATCATCTGTACCTGCGCCCGGGCCATGAGCTGATTCGCCGGCTCGGCGGATTGCACCGCTTCATCGCCTGGCCCCGCCCCATGCTTACCGATTCCGGCGGCTTTCAGGTCTTCAGCCTCAATGAGCTTGCGCAAAGTGAGCGAGGACGGAGTGCAGCTTCCGCTCACACCTGGATGGATCCTCCCATTTTTTCTCGCCCGAGCACTCCATGGACGTGCAATTGGCGTTGGGCGCCGACATCATCATGGCCTTTGACGAGTGCACCGAGTACCCGGCTGACCGCGGCGCGAGCTTTGCAATCCCTCGAATTAACCCTGCGCTGGGCCAGCGCGCAGCCAACAGCACTTCAACCAGCATGCCCATGCCGGCCAATCGCTGTTCGGCATCGTCCAGGGCGGTATGTATCCGGATCTGCGGCGCCAGTGTGCTGAGCAACTGGTGGCCATGGACTTTCCCAGGCTACGCCATCGGCGGCCTGAGCGTGGGCGAACCGCGGGCGTTGACACGGGAAATCATCGAAAGCACCCTGCCGCTGCTTGCCGCCGGAAAAGCCAAGATACGTGATGGGCGTTGGCTATCCGGATGAGATCGTGGAGTACGCCGCGCTGGGGGTGGACATGATGGACTGCACCATCCCCACCCGCGCCGCTCGCCATGGCTTGCTGTTCACTTCCGGAGGGCGGCTCAACATCAGAAACAGGCGATTCGCCGAGGATCCCGAGCCCCCTGACCCGCATTGCGGCTGCATGGTTTGCGGCCGCTACAGCCGGGCCTATCTGCGCCACCTGATGGCAGCCCAGGAACCGCTTGCCGGGGTCCTCAACACCCTGCACAACCTGGCCTACTACCTCGACACCATGCGATCGGTACGAAATGCTATTGCGACGGATACTCTTCCTGCCCTGCTGGCCCGCGTGCGCGCCCAAGCCGATCGCGTGAGCGCGGGTTGAGGTGGAGCTCCCTCCGGCGCCTATCATCCTCCAGTAGACAAACCGGCGCGGATAGGCTGTAGTAAAAGCTGGATAAGAAAATTGAGGATGGTACGTTGACTTTCACCCCCCTGTTACTGGCTCCCGTCATTCCACCCGGCCTGGTGACCTTTCTCCCCTTCCTGCTGATCATTGCGCGTGTTTTACCTGATGCTGGTGCGCCCCAACCAGAAGAAGCAGAAGCAATGGCAGGAGATGCTGGGGAGCCTGAAGTCCGGCGACCGCATCACCACCACCGGCGGCATGCGCGGGACTATCATTTCGATTAAAGAGGACGCGGTGCAGCTGCGCGTCCCACCTGATGGCATCAAGATAGAGGTCATCAAGAGTGCGATCGCTTCCGTGACCACGAACCAAGAGGAAGCTAAATAACCGTAGTTCGCGGGCAGACATGCCGGTGGAAAACCTGATAGCGAAATCCCATGCGTAAAACCCTCCTGATCATTGCAGTTCTTCTCGTTTTCGTCTTTGGCATCTTCGGCATTCCGAAGGGCATAGGCCCGTCCGCCTGGAAACGGCTATGACCGACCGCATTCACCTCGGTCTTGATCTCAAGGGCGGCATCCACCTGGTGTTGCAGGTGATGGTGGAGGAAGCGGTGGGCGCGGAGACCGACAACGCGGTTGCCCGGATTCAAGCTGATCTGCAGCAGGGCGGCTTCCCCGCCCGTTCGGTCCTCAAGCCTGATCCCAAGCAACCGGAGCTAATTCAGATTCAAGGAACGCCCCCGGACAAGATCGGGCGACGTGCGTAGCCTGCTCGACTCCCGCTACGGAGCCCAGTACACGATGGCGTCGGCGCCGAACAATAACTGGACCCTCACCATGAAGCAGACCGAGGTGCAGTCGATCGAGCAGCATGCGCTGCAGCAGGCGATCGACACTATTCGCACCCGCATCGATAACCTGGGAGTCGCCGAACCTACTATCCAGGAATACAACCTGGGCACCAACCAGATCCTGGTGGAGCTGCCCAGGCGTAGACGACCTGGGCCGGGTGCGCGACATTATCCAGTCGACTGCGCGGCTGGAGATTCACCTGGTCGTGGGTGGGCCGTTCCCCACGGAGCAGGCCGCGGCGCAAAGCCTCGGGGGAACGGTTCCTCCGGAAGACGAGGTTATGGCCTACGGGGGCACGGAGCCGGAATTGCAGGGTCAGTACTACGTTCTGCAGAGGCTGCCGATCGTGGCCGGCGACGACTTCCGCGACGCGCAGCCGTCGGTGGACGAAAATGGCCGCCCGGATGCGACCTTTATTCTCACCCGCAATGCGGGCGACCGCTTCTACCAGTTCACCAGCACCAATATCGGGAAATCACTGGCTGTGGTTCTCGAAAACCGGGTCCAGGAAGCGGCTAATATCCAGCAGGCGATCCGCGACCAGGGTCGGATCACCGGCCTGGGCAAAGATAAGGCACAGAACCTTTCTCTGATGCTGCGCACCGGCGCGCTGCCGGCCTCCATTCATTACCTGCAGGAGAGCGTTGTCGGGCCGTCACTCGGCGCTGACTCTATCCGCAAGGGCGTGCTCGCTTCCATCGTGGGGATGTTGGCGGTGATGATCTTCATGCTCATCTACTACCACGGTGCAGGCATCAATGCGGATCTGGCCCTGATGCTGAACCTGGTGATCCTGCTGGGCTTTATGGGCTTCTCCGGGGCCACGTTGACCCTGCCGGGAATCGCCGGTGTGATTCTCACCATCGGCATGGGCGTTGACTCGAACGTGCTGATCTTCGAGCGCATCCGGGAAGAATTGCGTGCAGGCAAAGCCCCGTCGGCGGCGGTCGACCAGGGATTTGCGCCATGCCTGGGTAACGATTGTCGATACCCACGTAACAACCATTGTTTCGGCGATCATTCTGTTTCTCTTCGGCACCGGACCCGGTCAAAGGTTTTGCAGTAACCCTGAGTTTTGGTTTATTCGCAAACCTGTTCACTGCAGTCTTTGTCTCCCGCCACATCTTCGATTCGATTCTCAAGCGTAAGCAGCGTGGACAGGCACTTTCGATCGGCTAGTTTGACGGGAACGAGTAAGGCGGAGTTTCTAGTGGAACTGTTTCGTGGCGTTAACGTTGATTGGCTCGGTAAGAAGTGGTACTTTCTCGCCTTTTCGCTGATTTTCAGCGTATCGGGTGTACTGTCGATTCTTTTTCTGGCACGACATCAGCCTGGGAGTAGATTTTCGCGGCGGCACGCTGGTCTACGTCCAATTCGAGCAGCCGCCGAACCTCGACCGGATTCGTCAGGCGATCGACCATGCAGGTATCCACGACGCCGCATTCAACCTACGGAACGCCGTCGCAGAAGCAGGTGGCGATTTCGCTGGCGCAAAAAGAAACCCAGGAGTCGACGCTCGACACCGGGCGGCAGACGATCGTGGAGGCGCTGAGCACAAATTACTCGAACAACGGCGCAGCCGACCCAGGGCAAGCTGGACTTAGATAACGCCAGCCAGGGTGCTCTGGCCCAGTTTCTGCAGCAAAGCGACCCCGAGCACCTGGCGAGCACATCCGGCGTGGACGCGTCCCAGCGATATGCCCAGCAGGCGGCGGCCATTCTGAATCACCGCGACAAAGACCTCGGCGGCATATTCAGCAGCATCGATCAGTTCAATGGCGTGGTCGATCCGGCGGTCGTCAATCAACTTAAGCAGGGTGCTTATCTTTCCGGCTTCCATGTTTTCGCGGCGGACATCATCGGGCCCCAGGTCGGCGCGGCATTGCGCAAGCAGGCTTTTTGGGCCGTCATCTACTCGCTGGCCGGGATGCTGGTTTACTTGTGGTTCCGCTTCGAGTTGATCTATGGAGTTGCCGCTGTGGTGGCGGTCTTCCATGACACCTTGATCACCATGGGCGCCTTCAGCTTATCCAACCAGGAAATCACTTTGACGGTCATCGCCGCCATTCTGACCTTGATCGGCTACTCGATGAACGACACCATCGTCGTCTTCGACCGAATACGGGAGAACCTGCGCAATTCTCGCCGCGAGAACCTCACTAGCTGTGGTGAATCGCAGCATCAACCAGACGCTGAGCCGGACAGTTTTGACCTCGGGGCTGACATTTCTTACGGTCCTATCGCTTTATATCTTTGGTGGCGAGGTGTTGCATGGTTTTTCGTTCGCGCTGGTGATTGGCATCCTCATCGGCACTTATTCGTCGATCGCCGTGGCGGCCCCCATGCTGGTGGCTTACCAGGAGTGGCGAGCCAAAAAGGGTAAGCGAGCGGTTTTGCCCGCGGGCAAAAAAGCCCGAGTCTGAACAGAAGATCCGCGGACCCGCCTTTACCTTCGATTCCACTGTTTGCCCAGTCTTGGATAGGATAGAGCGATTCCTTGAGCTCTTCAGGCCGATTAGACCTGAGAAATCGGTAGATCCGGGCCCCGGAACACCTGAACGATCGACTGCGGCGCATTGCATGCACAGGTCACCCTCGCATGCCAATAACCCTTCGGGATCAAAAAAACATCCCCCGGTGTCTAAGTAGTGTACAAGTTCGAAATCCGAGGTAAGGCGATGTTTGAAGATTCACTAATGGAGTCTGGTGGCAAGATCAAAACCAAGAGTAAATATTGGTCTATCCTCACGCTCTGCATCAACGGCGTGATCCTGGCTATCCTGATCATTTGGCCGTTGTTGCATCCAGAGGCCCTGCCCACGCAGATGATGGCCACTTTGCTGGTCGCCCCACCACCCCCGCCGCCCCCTCCCCCGCCACCGCCACCTCAGGCTGCCATCCAGGTCCAGGTCAAGTCTGAGATGCTCAACAACGAACTACAGGCGCCAAGCAAGATCCCGAACGAGATCAAGCAGATCACGGAGTCCTCGGCCCCGCCTTCGATGTCAGGTGTTGCGGGCATGGAAGGTATGGGCGGCGGCACCCGGCGGAGTGATGGGCGGTATCCTTGGCGATCTGGAGCTCGCCCGATTGTCAAGGCGGCGCCCCCCAAAGAAGCTGAGCATTTCGTCCGGCGTGATGGCCGGTAACCTGCTCGAAAAGACCGTCCCTCAGTATCCGGCGATCGCCAAGGCGGCCCGCATTCAGGGAACCGTTGTATTGCAGGCCACGATTTCCAAGAGTGGCTCGATCCAGAACCTCAGAGTCGTCAGCGGTCCTCCTATGCTGCAGCAATCGGCAATGGATGCGGTCCGCGTCCTGGCGCTACAAGCCGTATTTGCTCAATGGGGAGCCCGTCGAAGTGGAGACTACCGTCAACGTCGTCTTCAATCTTGGTGGATAAACCCATCCCTATGTGCCGGCGCCGCTTCGATCAAAGGTGGTAGCCGGCAATCCCTCTCGTGGCCACTTCGGGTCATTCCGAAACGAAGTTGCCCGGTGCTAGCATCTGGATGTTTCAGTGCTATAACGAAAGTCATTCCTCAGGAGGAAAGATTCAGTGATTCTCGCTCACCTCACCCATCAGGCAGCTCTCGGCATGTTTCTGTTTCCAAGACACAGGACAGACCGTCGGCTTCTCCCCCATGGACCTCTGGCACAACATGGGCAACGCGGCAAAAGTCGTCGTCGCGGTGCTTTTCATCATGTCCATCTGGTCGTTGGCTGTGATCATTGACCGTGCGCTCTATTTCAGCGCGGCTCGCAAGCAGTCCCGGGAATTCGCGCCGCGAGTTGCCGGTGCCCTCAAGGAAGGCAAGCTGGACGAAGCGGTTAAGGTTGCTGACCGCAACAAGAAGTCTCATCTGGCCGAAGTGGTCACCGCCGGCCTGCAGGAGTTCCGCAACTACGGCAGTGGCGGCGCAATCACTGAAGAGCAGATCGAATCGAGCCGCCGCGCTCTGGAGCGCTCCGAAGCAATCGTTCATGCCAAGCTGAAGAGGGGTCTGGGCGGTCTGGCGACCATCGGTTCCACAGCGCCGTTTATTGGGCTGTTCGGAACGGTGGTCGGTATCTTGAACGCCTTCCAACAGATTGCGACCCAGAAGACTTCCGGTATTGGTGCAGTCGCTGGCGGTATCTCTGAAGCCCTGGTAACCACGGCTTTCGGTCTGCTGGTTGCTATCCCGGCCGTTATGACGTTCAATTACTTTACCGGCAAGGTCGAAGCGTTTGACGTGGAGATGGATAACTCTTCCAGCGAACTGATCGATTACTTCATCAAGCAGAGTCACCGCCGCTAAACGGCGCGCGCCTCAGCACTCAACAGCGGGAATCCTGCACCGGTTGGAACGGACCGAAAATCCGTTCCAACCTGGTGGTTTTCGCCGGACTCGTCAGAAGCCGTCTTGAAGGTGGGCAAGCCTGGAGCGTTTTCACAGTGAGTGCTTGGCACCCACTGTGAAAACGCTAAAGCCGCTCGACCCCACGGAGCATAACAATGGCAATCGCAGTCAGAAACGAAGGCGCTAAAGTAAATTCGAACATCAATGTCACTCCCATGGTGGACGTGATGTTGGTGCTGCTTATTGTTTTCATGGTCATCACGCCTATGCTTCAGAATAAGGTGAACATTGAGTTGGCCAAAGTAACTGACCCAACTTCTATGCCCGACGCTGATAAGGAAGATGCGGTGGTGGTGGCAATCACCCGGGATAATAAGGTGTATCTGGGACAAAATCAGGTTTCCATGGCGGACCTTGGTGCCAAGGTCGCCGACATGTTGCAGAACAAGACCAACAAAGAGATCTTTATGCGTCCGGATGCCCGCTCGCAATACGGCACGGTGATGGACGCCGTTGACGATGTACGCTCCGCGGGTGTTGACCAGATCGGTATGCTCGCCGATCGCCGCACGGACCAAGGCACGCCGCCACCGCCGACTCCGCCGGCCGGCAGTGAGCCGAGGTGGATTCATTGCTTTCCGGTGAGGGAGCACAAAATCATCAGCCTTAAGGGGCTGTAGAGAAACGAGGGACGAAGATGGCATTTGATACAGGCGGTGGTGGTGGACTAAACGCAAGCATCAACGTGACTCCGATGATCGACGTGTTGCTGGTGTTGCTGATCGTATTCATGGTCATCACACCGGTGACCCCGAAAGGGACTCGACGCCTTGGTGCCGCAACCTCCCAAGAATCCGCAAAAGCAGCAGGACAACGACCGCACCATCGTCGTCCAGGTTTCCCAGCCGGCAAATGGTGGAGTTCCGGGATACAAGATTAATGAGCTGGACGTTACCCACAAGGACCTGTTGAATAAGCTGGAAGGCATTTTCGCCACACGCGCCGAGAAGGTAATGTTCGTCAAGGGCGATCCAGAGCTCGACTTCGCAGTAATAGCGGATGTGCTCGATGTCGGCCACCAGGCAGGTGTGGACCACATCGGCCTCATTACGCCGAAGGTGGAAGCGGGGCAGTAACGCTGTAGGGCAGTACGCTGCGAAGGTAAGTTGTCGTGTTGTTGCAGGCCGGGCCATCGTAAACTCGTCCTTTCAACTCTAATAAGCTAGACTAGTAGGGTTGCGCTCGACGAGTATCCAGTAAGCTGCAGATCGGCAGTACGCTGGGATTGAAGGAAAGGTTGCCTGATTCCTGCTACATGAACCGTATCCCTAGCAAGCACAAGCGCGACAGTCAAATACGGAGGTCCGCGGCTGATGACTGATCGGTCGCGGGCTCTTCTTTTTGGGCAGTACTTGCCAGCGGGCAGAAACCAGTTACAATCACTGCGCGGAGTTTTTCCTCTCGAGTTGCAGGCCGGGTAAGCTTGAAGGAGATGATCAGGCGGAGCCTTGGCGATCATAAGGAGATTTAGATCAGAATGAAGCGAAGCGCATATATTCCGGTGCTGGCGGTCGGCACCCTGTCGCTGCTGACCATGGTAACCGGGTGCAGCAAGCTGCGGGCTCGTGATCAATTGATCAAGGGTGTTCAGGCATATAAGAATGCCAAGTTTGAAGAGGCGATCGATCACTTCCAGAACGCGGAACGGTTGGATCCGAAGCTCGAAAACGCCCCCTTGTATCTCGCCACCGCCTACGCTCAGCAGGTGGTTCCCGACGCAAACACTCCGGAAAACACGAAGAATGCGGAACTGGCGGTGAATGCTTATCAGTCGGTCTTGTCCAAGGATCCGAATGATCTGAATGCCTTGAAGGGAATTGCCGCCGTCTATCTGAACACGGGCAAGACCGCGGAAGCTAAGGACTGGCAGAGAAAGGTCATCGCCGTCGACCCTAATGATCCCGTTGCGCATTACACGATCGGGGTTGTCGATTGGCGGGTTGCCTACAAGAACGCAATCCAGGTTCGCAATAGCTTGGGAATGCAGGATAACGGCGACATGATCAAGGATAAAGCCGCCTGCCAGAAGCTGGCCGAAGATAACGGCCCCGTTGTCGACGAGGGGATCAAGGAGCTACAGCAGGCTATCAACTTGCGTCCAGGATACGATGACGCAATGTCTTACCTTAGCTTGCTCTACCGGCGCAAGGCCGACCTTGATTGTAATGATGAAGCCGCGCACAAGGCAGATATGGCGATGTTCGACCAATGGCGCGACAAGACCATGGAAACCCGTAAGGCGAACGAAGCGAAAAAGAACCAGCAAACTCCGGGCGGCATTACGCTCGATAACACTAAGTAGTCGCAAGCAACCGTTCTTGCCGAAGCCCCTGGTGCTGCCAGGGGCTTCGCGTTTAAGTAACCGTCACCGCTACACGAGCTTTTTCCAGGTCGAGCACTGACCGTGGCAGGGAGCCTGTTCTGATTGGCTTTTTGAGTCTAGACAAGCCCTCCTCGTTCCCACCTTCTGCATGTTGTAATCTTGCCCCGTGATTCCTCTGCTCGAAGTTGACCATCTCTCGATCTTTTTCCGTGACCAGGCTGTGGTCAAGGATCTGACCTTCTCTGTCGGCCAGGGTGAAGTGCTGGGGCTGGTGGGCGAATCAGGGTCAGGAAAGTCGGTGACCTCACTGTCCATCCTGCGGCTTCTTGATGCTGCCGCACGGATTGAAGGGGCAATCCGCTTCGAAGGCGCCGACCTGTTAGCCCTGAAACCGGAACAGATGCGCGGCTATCGCGGGCGGAAGATCGCCATGATCTTCCAGGAGCCCATGACGGCTCTCAATCCTGTCATGCCGGTCGGACGGCAGATCGCCGAAGCCATCGAAACGCATCAGCCGGAGCTGGGGCGTAAGGCGGTGCGCGAAGCTGTGGTCGGGGCAATGACGGCGGTGGCGATTGCCGAGCCCGAACAACGCATGCGCGACTATCCTCACCAATTCTCCGGAGGCCAGCGGCAGCGCCTGCTTATCGCCATGGCGCTGGTGAATCGACCGCTCCTGCTGATTGCCGACGAGCCCACCACCGCTCTGGACGTCACCGTGCAGGCGCAGATCCTGCTTCTGCTCAAATCTCTGCAACAACGTAACGGCTTGGGAATGCTGTTCATCTCCCATGATCTGGCCGTGGTTTCACAAATAGCGGATCGGGTTGCGGTTATGCGCCATGGGTTACTGCTTGAGACCGGCACGCGCGACCAGGTCTTTCTTCATCCAAGACACCCCTACACCAAGAGTCTGCTGGGGGCCGTGCCGACCCTCACCACCGATCGGAATCAGCCTTTGGCCACGCTGCCAGACACCGGCGGAGCGGCCGGAACCTTGGTTGAGCAAGCTCCCGGCCATTGGGTGCGCTGTATCTGATACGCTGATCGTTTGCGACTGAATTCGCGTGGCGCGAAGCTCCTGGAACAGTGCGCCCCCGACCGGGCCGGCCAATGCGTGCTTTACTTATCTCCGACATTCACGCCAACATCGATGCCCTTGAGGCCGTATTGGGGGTTGCCCCCAAGTACGACTTGGTCTGGAATCTGGGAGATGTAGTGGGGTACGGGGCAGCGCCGAACGAAGTGATCGAGCGCGTGCGGGGGTTGGGCGAGACCTTTGTTCGGGGTAATCACGACCGCGCCTGCTGCGGGCAATCCTCCCTCGAGGATTTTAACCCGATAGCCAGCCGTGCCGCGCGCTGGACGCGGCAAGTGCTCACTCCGGAGCACATTGATTGGCTACAGCATATGGCGCGCGGCCCGATCACGCCCGATGGTCCCCAGGTTAGCTGTATGCATGGATCCTATCTTGACGAGGATGAGTACCTGCTCTCGATCCGCGATGCGAGACTACCGCTAAAGCAGGCGGAAACACGTATCAATTTCTTTGGACACACGCATGTGCAAGGCGGCTTTGCCGTTCATGGCGAGGACTGGTTCCAGCTGCCCCGGTCTACTCAACTGACGATGAACCTGATATGTCGGAGCTGGTTCTGGTTCCGGGGGCACGCTATCTTATCAATCCAGGTTCGGTGGGCCAACCGAGGGATCACGATCGCCGCGCCGGCTTCGCCTTATATGACGATCAGCGGATGGTCGTGGAATTCCGCCGCGTGCCTTATGATTTCCGCATGGCGCAAATGCGTATCACGCGCGCCGGGCTTCCCGACCAGTTAGCCATTCGGCTGGGCTACGGACGCTGATCAGGCACGCTGTTGCTATGAAACGGCCGGGGGTGCCCCACCCATCGCAGAAAACGTGCAGGATGGGGTCACCCGGCCGCTGGATTTGTATCCTAAGCTTCGCCTTCTTCTGCCTTGACCGTCACCTTGATGTGCGCGGTCACTTCGCGATGCAACTTGATCGGCACATGAAACTCACCTAGTTGCCGCAGCGGCTCTTCCAGCTGCAGCTTGCGCCGGTCAATGGTGAAACCCTTTTGCTCGAGTTGATGCGCGATTTCAGCCGCCGTGACCGAACCAAAGAGATGGTCGTTCTCGCCCACCTTCCGCTCGAATAGAAGTTCCACATCATTGAGCTGCGTCACTAGCAACTCAGCCTCTGATTTCTCCCGCGCCGAACGGCGCACAGCCGCCTGCTTCATTTGCTCGATGACAACTTTATTGGCAGCCGTTGCTTCCATAGCCAACTTCTTTGGCAGCAGAAAATTGCGGCCGTAACCATCGGCTACTTTAACCAAATCGCCGCGCTGACCAAGCTTGTTTACATCTTCTTTCAGAATCACTTCCATGACCAATCTCCTGGCTACAGCCTTCTAGTAGCGGGCTGCAAAAGGCAGCAAGGCAATGTTGCGGGCCTGCTTGATGGCACGCGCCAGCCCTCGCTGGTGCGTGGTGCAGACTCCGGTAAGGCGTCGAGGTACGATCTTGCCCCGCTCCGCGACAAACTGCTGGAGCAGGCGCACATCGCGATAGTGGATGGCGTCGATCTTCTCGACACAGAATTTGCAAACCTTCTTACGGCGGAAGAACTTGCGTCCGCCACCGCCAGGGCCGCCCGGGCGACCACCAGGCGGGCGTCCGCCAGGGCCTGAGGGCCCGGATCCCTCGGGCCGGGACGTGCTTGGTGCGCTTGGAGTGCTGGTTTCATCAGCCATACTTTTCCTGTTCCTTCCCGGGCCCTGTGGGCCCGCTGGTCAAAATGACCTATTCATCAAAAATCCTTAAGCGCTGGCTGCTTCCGCCGCGGGTGCAGGCGAGGCAGCGGGCTCAACGGGCGCCGGAGCAGCTGCCGGAGGCTGGGCGCTGAGCTTCTTGCGCGTGGCACGAATGGCCTTGATCTTGGCCACTCGCTTCTCTTCCTCGTCCATGCGGACAGAGATGAACTTGATTACCGGCTCGGAGACGCGCAGCCGGCGTTCGATCTCCCCCACCAGGGAGCCTTCGGCCTGAATTGTCAAAAGCACATAATTGCCGTCGTTAAACTTCTTGACCATATAAGCCAGCTTCCGGCGGCCGAGCTTTTCGAGCGACTTGATGCTGCCGCCACCCTGGGTGATGTTCGCCTCCAAGCCGGCGATCAGCTTGTCGAGATCCTCGTCCAGAATGTCAGGACGAACAATAAACATGATTTCGTACGTGCGTTGCATAGCTACTCTCCAGTTGTTTCCTGTTCGCCACCAGTTTCACGGCGATTGAATTCATTCATTGCCGGCCCGGCTCCCTTGGCCAGCACCATCTCCACTGCCCGAGCCGTGCGATCCAGTACCTCATCGAGGATCACCAGTTGTGTCTTGCGCATGGGAGTAAGCACGTAATCCTTCCGTGCTCGTCGTGCGCTCTCTGCTGCCGCATCGCTCGGAGGAGCGACCCCGATGCGAATTCGCAGCCATTCTTCAGTACCCAACGCGCCGGAAACTGACTTGACCCCGTTATGGCCACCGGCACTACCCCGCTCCCGGATACGCAGCGAGCCCAGGCTCAGGGCGATCTCGTCATAGATCACGATGAGATCGCGTTGAGCATCCACATCGAACTCTTTCACCAACGCCTGAACCGAGATACCGCTCAGGTTCATGTAGGTCTCCGGCTTGGCTAAAATCACCTCTCTGCCGCAGATGCGAACGGTGGCCGTCAACGCACGGCAACGGCGATTGTTTACGCCCACGCCGCCTTGCTCCGCCAGCCGGTCTATCGCCAGAAAACCCACATTGTGGGGCGTGAACTGGTATTCGATGCCCGGATTCCCGAGGCCGACGATCACGGCCGGGGTCTTTCGCTCCCCATCCACTCAGAACCTGGTCACTTCTTCCCGCCCTTATCGGCAGCCGCATCCGGAGTTTCCGTCTTGCCCTTCTTGGCCACCTCAGGTTCTGTTGCTGCCGCCGCGGCAACCGCATCGGCCGCTGGCGCAACTTCTTCCTTGATCGCTACCACGTGAACAATCGTGGCGCTCTCGTCGGTGATGAACTTGAGCTTGCCGTCATGCGCAAGGTCGGCCACACGCAAGGAACTGTTTAAGCCAAGATTGCTGACATTCAAATCGATATGGCTGGGAATATCGCCCGGCAGGCACTCAATTTCAATCTCGCGCAATACCTGGTCGAGAATGCCGCCCTGCACCTTAACACCGACCGGCACACCTTCCAGCAATACAGGCACCTTGACGCGCATCGCCTTGTCCATGGCAATGCGCTTTAGATCAATGTGCATGAGCTTGCCCTTGATGGGCTCATACTGCCAGTCGACAATCATGGCTTTGGTTTTGCCGGAGCCAATCTCCAGATCGAAAATCGTGTTGTGGCCCGAATCCGAATGAAGGATGCGCGTAATCTGCTTGGGATCGAGCTCCACCGCAATCGCGGGTTCCTTGGCGCCATAGAGAACGCCTGGAATCATGCCGGCGACGCGCACCCGGCGTGCTGCATTCTTGTTGAACTTGCCCTCGCGGGCTTTCGCTGCGACTACTTCTTGTTCAGCCATACTTTTCTCCTGCATTTCGTTTCGCGCGCCTAACTAAACAACGAGCTGACGCTGGTCTCCATGTGAATACTCTCGATAGTGGCGCCCAGCAGGCCGGCGACGGAGAGCACCTTGATCTTTCCCTGCCGCTCGAGCTTCTGCGCTTCCTCGCGCAGCGGGATCGAGTCGGTCACCACCACTTCCTCCAGCCGCGAGCTGCTGATGCGCTCGATAGCGGGTCCTGAAAGCACCGCATGCGAAGCGGCTGCATAAACCTTGACCGCGCCCGCATCGAGCAGCGCCTGCGCCGTCTTGACCAGCGTGCCCGCGGTGTCGATGATGTCGTCGATGATCAGGCAGGTTCTTCCCTGCACATCGCCGATCACATTCATCACTTCGGTCACGTTCAAGTCCGTTCGCCGTTTATCCACAATGGCCAACGGAGCCTGCATCTTGGTCGCGAAAAACCGCGCCCGTTCCACGCCGCCCGCATCCGGAGAAACCACCGTAAGTTCGGGCAGATTCAGCTCCCGGAAGTAACTCACCATCACCGGACTGGCAAACATATGATCCACCGGGATATTGAAGAAGCCCTGAATCTGCGCTGCGTGCAGATCCATGAATAGCGCCCGGTTGGCTCCGGCGGTGGTCAACAGATCCGCCACCAGCTTGGATGAGATAGCCACCCGCGGCCGGTCCTTACGATCCTGCCGTGCATAGCCGTAATACGGCACCACCACCGTGATTCGTCCGGCCGAAGCACGTTTCAGCGCATCAATCATGATCAGCAATTCCACTAAATGCTGATCCACCGGGAAACAAGTTGGCTGCACGATAAAAACATCTACGCCGCGGACGTTCTCGAGCAACTGAAAGTAAATTTCCCCGTCGGCGAAACGCTGCAGCTTACTCTCGCCCAACTGTACCCCGACGTGGGTGCAAATACCCTCAGCCAGCTTCCGGTTGGCTGAACCGGCGAAGATCTTGAACCGCTTATCTTCGCTTAACCGCCCAGGGCGCTTCCGCTCGGCTGCCGGCTTAATCTTGCCGGCCGTCGTTATCTCTTGGGTTACACTCGCGGCCTCTTGTTGCGAGGCGGGAGCTGTAAGTACAGTCGAATCACCCTTCACACGAACCTCCCAAGCTGGTTTGCTTTGGTTGTTCCGCCTGATTGTCGCGCCACGGAGTGCTTCGCCGTGACAGGAACCACATTCCCTTGACCCAAAAGCTGGCTGGGCGACTAGGAGTCGAACCTAGACAAAGTGCTCCAAAGGCACTTGACCTACCATTAGTCGATCGCCCAACTGGGTGCGGCCATATAGAGGTCCTCACCGTGCTGTAAGTGCTCTATGCCGCGTCTGCCACCATCATAGTGCGCCAGTATTCGCTGCGAGGCAACGTCCTCGTGACCAGCCCAGTTACGCCGTGCTGCTGGAGCCGTGCAAGCGCCGCCTGCGCCGCCCCTGTAGTACGGTAGAGCCCAAAGAGGGCTGATCCCGGACCCGGAAAGGCCGGCATGGATAGCCGCGTCCTCCGCACAGGAGCCGCCCACAAGAATGCGCTTGATTTCACCGAGAAAGGGATGCTGAGGAAAGACGACCTGTTCGAAGTCGTTTTCGATCCCGGTTCGGACAAGCGCGAGAAGTGGATCCTCGGCCCGGTCTTCTCTCAAAGAGAAGACACCGGAGGAGTGCGGTTCGCCAAATGCAACAGCGATCGACCGACTCAACTCATCGATTGTAGCTGAGCGAACCCCAGGGGTCAATGCGTCCCAGTCCCGGTAGGCTTGCGGGGTAGAAACCCCAACGGCCGGCAACGCCACGACACAGGGCAGAGACGGAATGTCGGGCAGAGGATAGACTTCTTCGCCGCGCCCCACGCCAACCACTGCGCCGCCCAGCAGAAACAGCGGTACATCGGAGCCGATTGCAGCAGCCACGCGCAGGCATTCTGGCGGCGGGAGATAGCGATCGAGCTCCTTTCTGGAGTCCTATGAGCGCGGCGATGGCATTGGCCGAGCCGCCGCCCAGGCCGCCTTGCACGGGCAACTGTTTATCGATATGGATATGAACCTCGGCCTCGATCTGAAGCATTTGCAGGCAGCGTTCCACCATCCGCCAAGCGGTATTGCCGGCGTCGGTGGGCACCCGCGGATGACTGCTGCTGAGCGTGATCCGGTTTGCTGTGGCCACGCGCGCTTCGACCGTGACCCACTCGTACAGCGCCAGGGTCTGGTAGACGGTGGTGAGTTGGTGGAAACCGTCGCCTCGCGGGGGGCCGATAGCCAGGCCCAGATTGATCTTGGTATGCGATCGAACGTTTGTGGGCATCGACTAGATTCTAGTGCCAGGCCGTTCACGGTACTTTTTCATACCGCTTTTCAGTTGACCCTTGCCAACAGTTGTTACAGCAGTGGAAACTCTTCTCCATGCAGCCCTTCCCCGAGAGACTGTTTGAAATCGGCATGATTGCGGCTGGCTTGATTGGTTTGTTAATCCTGATCGCACCCACCTTCGGCTCGAAGCCAAAGGCGACAGGTGGATGGATGGCGCTTCCCGGTAAAGCCAACCTGTCTTCTCCTCTACTACCTGGCTTTGGCCGCCGGCATGGGGACGGTCGCCTTTTGCGCGGCGCAACTGCTTGGCTCCGGCAACCTCCAACTGGTTAGCGTGGGCGGGCTTCGCTTTCGGCTTCTTTCTCGTTCCACTCGTATTGGCCGACTGGCCGGAACCACTGATCCTCGATGGTCAAGGATTGCTCGAAGGCGGTTGCGCCTCCAGCCGCATCCGTTGGCAGGAGCTCAAGCATGTGCGGGAGTACCGCATTCGCTGCGACCGCGGCTCGTGATTCAGGGACTGGTGGGAAGCAGCTGGTGGTCGCCGATATCGCCTACGACTCCGGGGCCGTGCTCGACTGCCTGATGCAATGGCGGCCGGTTCCTTACTATTCGCTGCAGGACGAAAAGGCTCCGCTCTCCATTCTCCGCGACCCTCCTTCCCGCTAGTCGTCCAACCCTCACCGACACTTTCTCCTGGTAACAAAAGCCGGGTGTCCCACAGCTCTCGACCTTACTTGTCCATTGAGAGTCACAAGCTGTGGGTCTAGATTTGCGGCATCCCACAGGACGCGAAAAACGAGCGAGATGTGGGGCAAGCTTTCGTTACCATTGGGCACACGCTCCGCAGTATTTCTCCTGATTCATGATCCGAACGGATGCTGGGCAGTGAGAAGATAGTAAGAATTAGGGAGCCGAGAGTTCCGTGGAAAAGGCGCGATGCTGAGAACCATTTCGACCCACTTATTTCTGCGCCAGCGCCTGCATCCAGGATTGCTGGAGACTTTAGCCAAGGGAGGCGCGCAAGGAATTGAAATGTTTGCCGCGCGCCAGCATTTCGACTACACCTCCAAGCCTCACGTCAAAGAACTCGCTTTGTGGTTCGCGGCCAACCCAGTGGAGCCATTTTCCATGCACATGCCGCTGTTTGCCGACACGGATATGGGACGCAGTGGCGCGCCGGCGGTGAATGTCGTTCATCCGGAAAAGTCCCGCCGCATCGATGCCATGGATGAAGTGAAACGGGCACTCGAAACCGCCGAAGAGATGCCGTTACGCTATTTGGTTCTGCACCTGGGCGAGCGTGAAGACCTTTGGAGCCCACGAACCCTGGAGCACGCCATGACGGCCATTGAGCATCTGCAGGCCTTCGCCCGGCCTTTAGGCGTGAAGCTCCTTCTGGAAAACATCCAGAACGAGGTCACCGAGGCGCTCCACCTGGCGGAGATCGTAAGGATCGGGCACTTCAAAGATGTGGGTGTTTGTCTGGACCTGGGTCATGCGCACATTCGCGATGGCATTGCCGCCGCGATTGCTGAGTTGAAGCCACTCATTCGGACGACCCATATCCATGACAACCATGGGCAGAAGGACGAGCATCTTTGGCCCGGCGAAGGTAGCATTCCCTGGGCAGAGACTATGCAGGAACTGCGCACCGCGCCGGAGTTGTCCGCCGCCGTGCTGGAAATCCATTACCTGCCCGAAGAATCGCCGGAGCACATCGCTAGCCGGGCTGCGGAGACCTTCAAGATGCTCGAGCTGTAGGTGGAAATGGGCAGAAGAAATCAAACCCGAACGATCGCCTCTTGCCACCATCGCGACCCTCAACCAGCACGAAGGCAAACAGGTAACGCTAAGGGGATGGCTCTACAACCTGCGCGAGAGCGGGAAGCTGCTCTTTCCCATTTTCCGTGATGGAACGGGCACTGTGCAGGGCATCGTGCCCAAGGCTGCGGTGGCGCCGGAAATCTTCGAGCGGGTGCGCGGCCTGACCCAGGAATCAAGCGTAGTCGTGACCGGCAGGGTGAGAGCCGACAAGCGAGCCCCCGGCGGCTATGAACTGGATGTCGAGAACGTCGAAGTGCTGCAGCGAGTGAGCGAGGAAGAACCATTCCCCATCACGCTCAAGGAGCACGGCGTCGAATTTCTGATGGAGCACCGGCACCTGTGGGTGCGCACTCCGCGGCAGTCGGCGATTTTGCGCATCCGCGCCGAGATCATCAAGGCTGCGCGCGACTATCTCGACGATAACGGCTTTGTTCTGACCGACCCGCCGATTCTCACTCCTGCCGCCTGCGAGGGAACCAGCACACTCTTTCCCGTGGAGTACTTCGGCGACGAAGCTTATCTCACGCAGAGCGGGCAGCTCTATATTGAAAGCACCGCGATGGCGTTGGGCAAGGTCTATTCCTTTGGTCCCACCTTTCGCGCTGAGAAATCGAAGACGCGGCGTCACCTGACGGAGTTCTGGATGGTCGAGCCGGAGATGGCTTTCGCCACGCTCGATGATCTGATGGTGCTGGCGGAGGAGTTCCTAAGCTTTCTCCTGCAGCGGGTTCTGAGCCGCCGTGCGATGGACCTCAAGGTGATCGGCCGCGACATTTCCAAGCTTGAGGTTGTACGCCCGCCCTTTCCACGAATCAGCTACGACCAGGCCGCCGCCATGCTAGAGCGACGCTTTCGCGCGCGGCTTGATTGAGCAGAAATTTGTCTACGGAACCGACTTCGGATCTCCGGACGAAACCTATCTTTCCTCCCAATTCGATCGTCCCGTCATCGTGCACCGCTACCCGGCCGCAGTGAAAGCGTTCTATATGGAACCGGATCCGGAAAACGCCAGCCTGGCACTGTGTATGGATGTGTTGGCGCCGGAGGGCTATGGGGAAATCATTGGTGGTTCACAGCGCATCGCTTCCTACGATCTGCTAAAGAAGCGGATCGAAGAGCACCACTTGCCGCTCGAAGCCTTTTCCTGGTATCTGGATCTGCGGCGCTACGGCTCGGTTCCGCACGCGGGCTTCGGCATGGGCATCGAGCGCGTGGTGGCCTGGGTGTGCAGCCTGGAACACGTGAGGGAGACGATTCCTTTCGCGCGCACGCTCAATCGGATCTATCCCTGAACCATGGCCAACGACCCAATTTCGGGAGCGGCGAGCAGACGAGTGCCGGGCGGTTTACACGGTGGGGTACAGTCCCTTCCGCCACGCCAGATCCGCATCCTCGGCGTGCCCCTCGATCTGGGCCAGTCCCGCCGCGGCGTCGACATGGGGCCTTCCGCCGTCAGAGTGGCCGGGCTCGAAGCCAGGCTCAAGTCTCTGGGTCATTTGGTAAGCGACGGCGGCAATGTAGCGGTGGCGATTGCCGAGACGCACAACGCCGGCGAAGCGAACGCAAAATACCTTAGGGAGATCAGCGAGACCTGCGAACGGGTTGCCGGCATCGTGCTGCAGACGCTGGAGGAAGGCATCACCCCGCTGATTTTAGGGGGCGATCATTCCGTTGCGGTTGGCTCGGTCTCGGGCGTAGCCGAATTCTATCGCCGCCGAAACCAGAAGGTCGGGCTGCTGTGGATCGACGCCCACGCCGACATCAACACTCCCGATACCTCTCCCAGCGGCAACGTACATGGCATGCCCTTGGCCGCTCTGCTTGGCATGGGACCGGACATCGCTTTCGAACATTTTCGGTTGGCGGCCCAAGATCGCGCCGGAGAACACGGTATTGATTGGCGTGCGCGACATCGACACCACCGAGAAGGAAAACATCCGCCGCGCCGGCATCGCCGAGGTTTACACCATGCGCGATATCGACGAGCGGAGTATGCGCACGGTAATGGAAGAAGCTTTGCGCGCGGCCGGCCGGGGCACGGCTGGTTACCACGTCTCGCTGGACATGGACTGGGTCGACCCGGAAGACGCGCCCGGTGTGGGCACGCCGGTACGCGGCGGCGCTACTTATCGCGAGGCCCACCTGGCAATGGAGATCCTTGCTGACCATGGACGATTGCTGAGCTTTGAGATTGTCGAGGTCAATCCCGTCATTGACGAGCACAACCGAACCGCCGAACTGGCGGTGGAGTTGATCTGCTCAGCCTTCGGGAAAAAGATTCTCTGAGACCTCACGAAATCTGCATTCGTCCAGCCTGATCTAAAGCATCTCCGCCTCGTGGCGGACGGCTGAATTGCCGCGGTGTCGAGAAGCGGACAGAGAAAATCGCAACCAGATACAGGCAAAAGAGGATCAGCAGCTCCAGATTCTGCTGCCGAAGCAGAAGGATGAAGAGGAACTTGTTCCCGCAGCATGTTCTGCCACTCTCCGTGTTGCAGAAGGTAATATCTGCACCCGGTACTGCAGCGAAACGATGGCGAGCACCGTCAGAACCGCCATAAAAGCGCCCAGCAAGCGGCGCTTGTGAAAAACCATCAGAACCGCCGGCACGCTAAGCAGAAGCAGCCGGGTGTCGTAAAAGCGATGATAGACAGGCAGCAGCGAGAGTATCGACAAGGCTCCCAGCGCAAGAAAATGTATTTCGGGTAGCCCGCCTTGGATTCGCAAGCATGCCGATAGTCCCCAGCCCGAGCAGGGCCAGAAAGATCAAGTAGGCCGCGAGCGTTAAACCTCCGCGCGTCCACAAAGAAAATGCTGGTCAGCGCCTGCAGATTTACGTCGCCGATGGATTGTTGATTCGCCGGCCTGGGATCAGCGCTGCCTCCGGGGCTCAAGGTTGCGGAGAGATTTGCGCTCAGAGTCGAAGTCCAGTCGGCGCTGCGCGGATGATGCCCGAGAATCAGGCTGCCGCAAAGAAGAAGCGCAGCCGCGCCGGCCAAGGCAGCGGCAGCGTAGCGCCAATGAATTCTCTGCGCCAGAAAATAAAGCACGATCAAGCCGCCAATCTGCGGTTTAACGGCAAGGCTGAGCATGAACAGGAGGGCGCCAAGAGGGAGAAGGCGGCCGCGCAAAAAAAGATAACTGCCGATCATCAGCAGCGAAATGGCGAATACCGCGGGTTGACCCAATACCAGCAGAATTCGCGGCCGTAACCAGGAAGAACGAGACCAGGATCGTGGCGAGCCATCGATGCGAGCGTGGACAGAGGGAGTGAATGAGGCCTGCAGCAATAACGAACAGGCAGCCATTCAGAAGGAACCAGAGCAAGCGGGCGAAGGGAAACTGCAGCAGCGCCAGCGGGGAGAGCACCAGGAAGGTTGAGGGTGGATAGACGGGTACGTCGATTTGCCAGGAAGGCAGTTCATTCGCGCCGGCCGCCTCCCTGGAAAAACTGTTGTTCCAGTTGCGTTGTGTCGTAGGGATTGCAGCCGTGCAACAGGCAACGCGCCCCGGTGTAAACAGGAACGAAGTCATTGGACGCATGGATGAATCTGGCTCCCCCAGCCGCGAACAACACCAGGGCGGAGAGAAAAAGAACCAGCAGGTGCAGGTCCGGCTTGATAAACTTCATGGCTTTTCTGCGACCTTGTGCCGGACGCTTGCCAGCATCATAACGGCGCTAAAGGCGTTTCACAATTGCTGGAAGCGAGGAAGATAGTGAGCTCCGATGTTCGCTTGCAAGCGCGCTTTTTCGCACCAACCGAATGCTGAAGGATTGTCTCGGCCGCAACGCTTTGTGGATCCTCAGAGATCTGACTGGCTGTAGAATCCTGGCTCACCATGTTATTTACGCCGAGCGTTTGGCGGTGGTGGGCGTCGGCGCCGGCAGTGAAGTCGATGTATTCGGCGATACACCCAATATCGCCGCCCGCGTCGAAACGGCGGCGGAACCCGGCACCGTAACGATTACCGACGCGACGCAGCGGCTGGTCGCGGGGCTGTTCGTGGTCGAAGATCGCGGGGCGCAGGCGCTCAAAGGAATCGAACAGCCGATCCGGCTCTACCGGGTAATCCGTCCGAGCGGCGTGCGCGGGCGCTTCGAGGCGGCGAGCGCGGCGGGCGGGCTGACCCGGTTCGTCGGGCGCGAGGATGAACTGCGCGCGCTGCTGAGCCGCTGGGAACGGGTCCTCGATGGCGACGGCCAGGTAGCGCTGATCGTCGGCGAGGCGGGCATCGGCAAGTCGCGGCTGGTGCAGCGCTTCCGCGAGCAGATCGCGGGCACGCCGCATACCTGGGCTGAGGCGGGCGCGGGGGCCATCTTTCAGAACACGCCCTTCTATCCGGTCAGCGAGATGCTGCGGCAAATGGTGTGGGAGCAGAGTTTCAACCGCCTGGACGATTACCTCCGCGAGCATCAGAGCGTAGCGAATGCAGGTCAACCGATTGGCGCGACGCGCGGAGAACATCCGGGCGAGCAACTACTGGCGGAACTGGTGTCGCGGCTCGAACTGGCGGGACTCAAACCCGCCGAAGCGATTCCGCAGCTTGCGCCGCTGCTGAATCTGCCGCTGCCGGCGGAGTATCCGCCATCGGCGCTATCGCCCGAACAGCAGCGCCGGCGCCTGCTGACGACGCTGGTCGAATGGGTGATTGGGGCGGCGCGAGTGCAGCCGCTGGTGATCGCGATCGAGGACCTGCACTGGGTCGATCCTTCGACGCTGGAGTTGATTCAACTGCTGGTCGAACAGGGCGCGAAGGCGCGGCTGCTGCTGTTGTACACGGCGCGGCCGGAATTCCGTGCGCCGTGGGTGATGCGGGCGCATCACATGCAGATCACGCTCAACCGGCTGAGCGCGAACGACGTGCGCACGATGGTCGGACAGGTGGCGGCGCAAAACGCGTTGCCGGACGAGACTATCGCGGCGGTGGTCGAGCGCACCGGCGGGGTGCCGCTATTCGTCGAGGAGTTGACGCGGGCGGTGCTGGAGAGCGGCGCCACAAAACTCGGCGGCCGTGAGATTCCGGCGACGCTGCATGACTCGCTGATGGCGCGGCTCGATCGGCTGGGACCGGCCAAGGAAGTCGCGCAGGTGGCGGCGGTACTCGGACGGGAGTTTTCGTACGAACTGCTGCACGCGGTCCATCCGATTGCGGAAGACGATTTGCGTGGGGCGCTGAGCAAGCTGGCCGACGCGGAACTGGTGTACGTGCGCGGCATCGCGCCGGATGCGACCTATCAGTTCAAGCACGCGCTGATCCAGGATGCGGCTTACGAAGCGTTGCTCAAAAGCCGTCGCAAGGAACTGCATCTGATGGTTGCGCGAACCATCGATGAGAAGTTCGCGAGTCTCAAGGAGGAACATCCAGAAGTGCTCGCGCGGCACTGGAGCGAGGCTGGCGAAATCGACCGCGCAATCACCGAGTGGCAAAGGGCGGGCAAGATAGCTGAGGGTCGGGGCGCCTTAGCAGAAGCGGTTGAGAGCTACCAGCAGGCATTGACGCTACTCGAGACACTGCCTGAATCGCCCGAGCGCGATAGACGCGAACTAGATATCGCGCAATCACATGTCGGTATGCTTTACGTTGCGAGAGGACATTCCGCGCCCGAAACGATCATCGCCACCGAGCACGCCGTGGCTTTGGCCGAGAAAACCGGAAACCTCCGGCAGTTAGCCACGTGGATAACATCGAAAGGTACGAATGCCTTGCTCGCGGGCGACTTTGGCGCGGCGGTTCCTCTAAGCGATCGCGCGCTTGACCTGGCTTTTCGGGCAAACAATCCCGCGAATCTGAGTCTCGCGCATTTACTCCAGATCATGACCTGCTATTGGCACGGCGAATTCGGTCGCGCCGAAGAGCATTTCAGCGCAGGGCTCAAGTTATTTGGACAAATCGGACTGTTTCCCGGGTCCATCCCAGCCGGTTTCGGATTCGGGAGCTACAACGCGTGGGTACTGGGCCACGCCGACACCGCGCGCCAGCGGGAAGCCCTAATGATGGGCGCGATGAGCGAGAACAATCTGTATGACTCTGTATTCGCCGCACTTGCGACAGGTTATTTGCACGATTACATGAGAAATTTCGGGCAGTCCGAGGCGGTTCTGGTACCGGCGCTCGAGCTGTCGGAAAAGCATCAGTTCTCTCAATTGGCGGCAGCCGCTCAGTGTTGTCTGGGCCATGTGCGGGCGCGCCTAGGCCGCGTGGCCGAGGGTGTTTCATTGATAAACGAAGGCTTGAAGGGCTTTGCAGAAGTTGGGACTCGGCTTGGCCTCACTCGAGAAGTAACGAACCTCGCTGATGCGCAGGGACTCTGCGGCATCCTCGGTGACGCGCTCGAAACGATTGAAGAGGCACTTGCGATTAATCCCGAGGAGCTCGCTTATCGTCCCGAAACCTTGCGAATTCGTGGCGAATTGTGGCTCAAGCTCGGGAAGATCGAACCGGCGGAGGGGGACTTTCGTGAGGCGATTGTGCTTGCGCAGTCGATGAGTGCGAAGGCTTGGGAATTGCGCGCCACGATGAGCCTTGCGCGGTTGATCGCATCGCAAGGTCGTCGCGAGGAGGCGCGCAGGATGCTCGCCGACATCTACAACTGGTTCACCGAGGGCTTCGATACCGCCGATTTGAAAGACGCCAAAGTGCTGCTCGACGAATTGTCCACCTAGGCGAGGGCTGAAGATGCGCTGCTCGAAATGCGGATGCGACAATCGGGGAGGGTCGCAAATTCTGCGCTGACTGCGGCGCTCCGCTTGTCGGTGCCGGTGGCGGGGGACGCTAGCTGGCGTCGCGCGGCGCCGCGGCGATGTCCCCCGCAGCGGCGGCATCGGCGCTGCCGCCAACGCCGTTTGCCGATGAGTTCGGCGATGCGCCTGACGAGGCGTCGGGGCCGTTCGCTTCAACCGGATGGATGAACGGGAGCTTCTGAATGCGATCGCCGCGCGCGTATAGCATGGGACCGGAGGCCACGTAGGCGAGCGACAGGATGAAGAGCGTGAATTGCGGCATCGCCAGGAACATCGCAGCCACGACCAGCACGCCCGCCATGATCTCGATCTGCGAGCGCTTGCGCGGATGAATCGATTTGAAGCTCGGGTAGGGCACGCTCGAGATCATCAGGAGTGCGAGTGCGAGCGTCATCGGCGCCATGAAGATGCCTAGCACGCGCGGCGAGCTCAACTCGAAGTAGCTGTACGCCAGGGCGCATCCGGCGATCAGCGCCGCGGCGCCCGGCACCGGCAATCCAGTGAAGCGGCGCTTGTCGGTGCTGCCGGTCTGGACATTGAAGCGCGCCAGCCGCAGCGCCGCGCAGACGACGTAGAGTCCGCAGATGGCGACAGCAACGGTGCCGAGCGGCTTGAGCGCCCAGGTGTACATGAGGGCGGCCGGCGCCACGCCGAACGCAACCACGTCGGAGAGGCTGTCCAGTTCCACCCCGAACTGGCTCGACGATCGCGAGAGGCGCGCGACGCGGCCGTCGAGGCCGTCGCAGATAAAGGCCACCGTGATCATCACGGCGGCCAATTCGAAGTGCGAATTGATCGACGAGATCAGGGAATAGAAGCCCGCGAGCAACCCCAGCGATGTGATGGTGGCGGGAACAACGAAAACTCCGCGGCGCAGCGGTTCGACCACCTTCTTACGCTGCACTCTGAGCCGCCCCGAGATCAAGCGCATGCGCGCGCGGCTCTCGAACTGGCGGCGGGATTCATTGGCATTCATCGCTTATAGATCTCCGATTACGCTCACGCCGGCGCTGACGCGATCGCCGGTTTGCACCGTGACGCGGTAGGCGAGCGGAATGAAATGGTCAACGCGGCTGCCGAACATGATGAGGCCAAGGCGCTGACCGCGAGTGACAGTATCGTGCGGCCGGACGTGGCAGACGATACGCCGGGCGAGGTAGCCGGCGATCTGCATGATCGCAAAGCGGTGCCCGGCCCCGTCGGCGAAGGTGATGAGGTTGCGTTCGTTGTGCTCGTTGGCGTCGTCGCGAAAGGCGGCGCGGAACTCGCCGGGGGTGTGCGCCACGGCCTCGACCAGGCCCGCAACCGGAGCGCGATTTACGTGGACGTTGAGCGGCGACATAAAGACCGAGACGCGGCGGAAGCGATCGCCCTCGGGATCGCCCGGCAAGGGACATTCACGGACGTCGGTGACTTTGCCGTCGGCGGCAGACAGTATCGCGCTTGCGGCGCTGAACGAAGTTCGATGAGGGTCGCGAAAGAATGCGCCGATCGCAACCGCGAGAACCAACACGAACGCGGCGATCCATGCGGGCGCGCACCAATGCAGGAGTATCGCGAATGCGAGTACACCGAGGGCATAGGGCATGCCCTCGGGAGCGATGCCGATGCCCTTCGCGAGGCGACCTAGAATGGTTGAAGAGCTCAAAACTGTTGCATTCAAGAAACTGAAACCTTTACCCGACGCACCTCGCAGACTCGTTAGCTCGGCTCGCAAACTCGCCTAGTGGCAAGGTTTCAGGCTTCCCGTTGGTGAAGATGCGAGGTTCTCATCGTTGGGGCTCGCGATACCCAGGCGATCCGCTAAGTCTTGCGCTGGCCGCACCGGGCGATCGGAACATCGCGTCGCGCGGGTATTGGCTGAAAGACGATTGGATCTCGCGCGCAGTCGCGGGAAAGCAGGGCAACGGCACCACGCGAGATCCTTCATCTCCGGCTGCAAGGCTATTCGCAAATTTCGGTCGGCGCGTTAGTTGCGGCTGCGATCGACGAGGCGATCGCTGCCCAGCCAGGGCATGAAGGAGCGCAATTTGCGTCCGACTTCCTCGACCGGATGATCTTCGGCTTCCTTGCGCAGCCGTTTGAAGTTGGGCAGACCGGCGCGATATTCCGCGATCCATTCGTTGGCGAATTTGCCCGACTGGATATCGGCGAGAATCTGCTTCATCGCCTTGCGCGTGCCCTCGTTGACGACGCGATTACCGCGCGTCATATCACCGAATTCGGCGGTGTTGCTGATCGAGTAGCGCATATTGGCGATACCGCCTTCGTAGATCAGATCGACGATGAGCTTCACCTCGTGGAGGCATTCGAAGTACGCCATCTCGGGTGCGTAACCGGCCTCGACCAGGGTCTCGTAGCCGGCGCGAATGAGTTCGGTGAGGCCGCCGCACAGGACGGATTGTTCACCGAACAGGTCGGTCTCGGTCTCTTCGCGAAAGCTGGTCTCAATTACGGCGGCACGGCCACCGCCGATGGCGCAGCCGTAGGCGAGGCCGATCTTCTCGGTGTCGCCGGATGGATCCTGCTGGATCGCGAGGAGGCACGGCACGCCGCGGCCCTTGACGAATTCCGATCGCACGAGATGGCCGGGGCCTTTGGGCGCAATCATAAAGACGTTCACATCGGCGGGCGGCTGAACAAATTTGAAATGGATGTTGAAGCCGTGACCGAAGGCCAGGTATTTGCCCTTGGTCATGTGTGGAGCGATCTCGGCCTTGTAGATATCGCCGGCCATTTCGTCGGGCACCAGCACCATGATGATGTCGGCTTCTTTGGCGGCCTCGGCGGTTTCGAGGACGCGGAGACCCTGCTTGGCGGCTTTATCCCAGGTGGGACTGCCCTTACGCAGTCCGACGCGGACGTCCATGCCGCTGTCGCGCAAGTTGAGGGCATGGGCGTGGCCCTGGCTGCCGAAGCCGAGAATGGCGATCTTCTTGGGCCTGAGCGCGCTGAGATCGGCGTCGCGATCATAAAAGACCTTCATCGTGATTGTTCTCCCCGGATTTTATTCTTTGGCGTGGCGATGGTTGTTGGTGCTCTCGTGTTGCACCGATCGGGCCAGTGCGGTCTTGCCCGAGCGCACAATTTCCTTGATCCCGAGCGGACGCACGAGGCCAATAAACGCTTTGATCTTGCCGTCATCGCCGGTGACCTCGACGGTTACCGAGCGCGGCCCGATATCGACGACGTGGGCGCGAAACGCGTGGACGATTGAGTCGAGTTCCATGCGCGTGCGCTCGTCCACGGCCAGCTTGACCATGATCAGCTCGCGGTCAACGGTCTCGACCTCTTTGAAGTCGGTGACCTTGATGACGGAGACGAGCTTGTTGAGCTGCTTGTTGATCTGCTCGAGGATCTGGTCGTCGCCGGTGGCGACCACCACCATCCGCGAGACCGTCGGATCGAGTGGATCCTCGTTGACGGTCAGCGATTCTATATTAAAGCCGCGGCTCGAGAAGAGGCCGGCGACACGCGAGAGCACGCCGAATTCGTTTTCGACCAGAACCGATATCGTATGACTAGGCATCTCGTATGAGTAACCACTGCCGGCCTCGTGGATCCGCGGCTAATGCGCTCCGTCGTGCTGATGGCGATTGACGAGTTCCATCATGCGGTCTTTCGAGGCCAGCTTGAGCTTCTGAATTCTCTTGGTTTCCAATTCCTCTTCGGGAGTAAGGTACAGCTTATGGCGGAAGGCTTCCAGTTGGTGTTTGAGTTCGAGATGTTCGTCGTAAAGCTTCTTCAATTCCTCGTCATGAGCTGCAAGCTGCTGGATCAACGCTTCCTCTCGGTGTTCCATTAGTCCCTTCTCCCGAATCTACGGCGGTTGATTTGACGGAGGCTCCTGACGCGCGGACGTAAAGCGGCTCCAAAGTGGCGACCTCGTCAACGTCGTTACGCGCGACGCGCGCCGCGCCCAGCGCGGCAACAAAGCTTCCCCTGCAGGCGAAGCCGGAAGTTCCGACAGTGTGCGCCTTCCCGCCGCTATGTTCGACGAGTGCCTTAGCGTCTTCGGCTTTTGATTCTCCGACGAAGAGGACTTCGCCGGTGATGCGAGAGGCGAATTCATCGAGCGGAACGACCAGATCACCTGTTATCTTCTCTAGCGCATCGGCAACGACGCGGTAAAGGGAAACGTAGATCTCACCTTTCCGAGCGTCGAGAATGGAACAAATCGACATACCGGGGCGGGCCATCGGGCTGATGGAGCCGCATAGCGCCAAGGCGTCTAAGGAAGGAATTCCAACAATTTGGTGGTGAGCACCCGTGGCAAGCCCTTTGGCGTAACTAACGCCTATCCGAAGTCCGGTAAACGAACCAGGGCCTATTCCGATTGCAATTGCAGACAGGTCGCGAATTCTCAAGCCGGCGCCAGCCAGTAAATCGTCCACCATCACAGGCAGATCGGCGCCGTGAGACCGAACTTCACGCGAGAGCGTCGCAATGATGCGACCTCCGCTGACCAAACCGGCGCTCGCGCTCGCGCTGCCGGTTTCGAGGCCCATAACCGGTCCCGCCGCCGCACCCGCGGTGAGCAAAGGCTCAGCCGATAACACGCGATATATCATTCAGAATGACGAAGGCCATGAGGATGAAGAGCAGGAACAATCCGACCTGCATCGCGATCTCGCGATGACGCACCTTTAGCGGCTTGCCGCGAACGCCCTCGATGACGAAGAAGGCCAGATGACCACCGTCGAGCAACGGGACCGGCAGGAGATTAATAATGCCCAGTTCGAGGCTCAGCATAACCATAAACATCGAGACCTCGGCGAAGCCCTGATGAGCTTCTTTGCCGGCCATCTGCGCGATCATGATGGGGCCGCCGAGAGCTTTGCGCGCCGAAGTCGTGCCGTTGATGATGCTGTAAATGCCGACGACGATATCGTGGGAAATCTGCCAACTGCCGACGACGCCGCGTTGCAACGCTACCAGCGGCGTTTCGCGTTTTTTGATTTCGTCGCCGCGCGGGAGGACGCCGATTATCCAGATTTTGGATTTGCCACCGAGGGCCGTGTCCTCGTCGTCCTGGACGGGCTGAATATTAAGCTTGACGAGATTGTCGGAGCCCGCGGGGCGGCGCACGACCAGTTGAAGAGACTTGCCGCCGCTCTCGCGGATGGAATGCGACAGCTCATCCCAGTTGTCGATGGGCTTGCCGTCGACGGAAACGATCGCATCGCCAGTGCGCAGGCCGGCGATGGCACCGGGTTTATTGGGGAAGGTCTGGCCGATGACGGCGAGCGTCACGGGCACTCCGATCAGGAAGACGAGAGTGAGCAGAATCGGGGCGAATAGAATGTTGGCGGCCGGTCCGGCGAGGACAATCGCGATGCGTTTGCCGAGCGACTGACTGGGGAACGCGCGCAGTTTGTAGCGTTCGACGAGCGCCGACGGGCGGCCCTCGGAGAGCGTCTCGCGAGCGCGCTTGACGGTGCCGACGCGGCCGATCTCGCGAATCAGCAACGCCTCTTCGACATTGGGATCGCGGCCGAGGATCGCATGGGCGCGATCAGATGGGATGGGTTGGCCGAGAGGCGGTGCGAGTTCGAGGGCGATCGCCTGCAGCGCATCGTCGCCGCTCTTGCCGGAGGCCGCGAGCCATCCGGTTTTGCGCACCGCATCGAGGAGGTCGAGTTCGATTTCCTTGAGGTAGGTTTCGATTGTGGAGGAACTTGGCTCTTCGCCGACTTCGTCGCCGAGCATCCGCACGAAACCGCCAAGCGGCGTGGCGCCAATCGAGTAATCGGTCTCGCCGCGCCGAATGCCCCAAACGCGCGGCGGATAGCCGATGGAAAACCGGATGACGCGGACGCCGAGCCGCTTCGCCATCGCGAAGTGTCCGGCCTCGTGAACCAGGACCAATATGCCGAAAATTACAACGGCGGCAACGATGGATGTGATCATAGATTCAGGTAGAACGGCGCAGAGTCGCTCATTCGAGTAAATAATAGTAGGTGAACGCGGCCGCAAAGACTAGGCTGCAGGTGCGATCGAGCAGTCCGCCGTGGCCGGGGAAAATCCATCCGGAATCCTTGACGCCCGCGACGCGCTTGAAGGCGGAGCCGGCCGCATCGCCAAATTGGGCGAGCACGCCCACGACAAGGGCCATGATTACGGCTGACCCGATACGCCACGAAGGCGCGAGCAGCGGCCGCAGGATAATGCCGGCGACGATGCAGGTGGCGAGGCCACCGATCGCGCCCTCGACGGTTTTATTGGGGCTGACGCGCGGGAGGAGTTTGGTGCGTCCAAGCGAACGTCCGACGAAATAGGCGCCGCTGTCGCTGGCAACCACCAGCATCAATATCAAGATGATGATCGGGATGCCGCCGGGGGCATTTCGGAGCAGGGCGAAGTAGGGAAAAAGGACGCCGACCCATAGAGCGCCAATCAAGAGCAGCAAGGGTCGAGTCCATCGCCCGTGCGCGATTTCCTCGGGGCCTTTCCAGGCGACCAGCGCAACCAGCAGCAGCATCGCGATTGTCACATCGATCGCAAACCGTCCATTAGCGAAGATCGTAAGGTCCCGGATCGCAGGGCGCGGTCCGCGCCCCGCGCTTAGGAGCAGCGGCGCGAAGGCGAAGAATCCGCCGACGATTACGACGAGCAGTGCTTCAAGGCCGTTCGCTTTGATCATCGCGATGATCTCGTAGAGTCCCCATGCGGTGAGCATCGCGATGACGGCGGTAAACAGAGCGTTGGGGGCGAACAGTATGATCGCAACCGTCGCGGGGAGCGCAACGATCGCGGTCCAGAGCCTAGTTCGCAGCACGCAGGCGAGTGGGCGAGTCGGCCTCGACCGTACCGAAACGGCGCTCGCGGGTCTGGTAGGCGGCGATTGCGCGGAGCAGATCGCGCTCGCGGAAGTCGGGCCACAGGGTATCGGTGAAATAGAGTTCGGTGTAGGCGAGCTGGAAGAGAAAGAAATTAGAAATGCGCAGCTCGCCGGACGTTCGGATCAGCAGATCGGGATCGGGCATGGCGCCGGTGGAAAGCTCCCGCGCGACAGTCTGATCGTCGATTTGAGCGGGATCGAGACGGCCCTCGACGACGGCCTGCGCGATGCGGCGGGTGGCAGTGACGACGTCCTGGCGGCCGCCATAGGAAAGTGCGAGCGCGATCGTCATGGCGCGATTGTCCGCGGTCATCTCGACGGTCTGCTGCAACGCGCGACGGACCTGCAGCGGGAGTCGCACCAGATCGCCCAAAGCGATTACGCGGATGTCACGCTTCATCAGGCGCTTGGCCTCGGTAATCAAATAGCGATGCAGCAACGACATCAGGAAACGCACTTCGGTGCCGGGGCGCCCCCAGTTTTCGCTCGAAAAGGCGAACAGCGTGAGGTACGGAATGCCGAGCTCGCGAGCGGCTTCGACCACCGCGCGAACCGAATCCTTGCCGCGGCGATGGCCCTCGGAGCGGGCGAGTCCGCGGCCTTGTGCCCAGCGGCCGTTGCCGTCCATGACGATAGCGATATGGCGCGGCAGACGAGCCGAATCGAGCGACAGATTGGGAAATTCGTCGAGTGGTAGTGATGAGGCCACTTGGTGAAGCAAATCGGCGCCGGCTGGGCGATCCGATCAGACCTCCATTATCTCGGCTTCCTTGGCGGCGAGGATCTTGTCGAGCTTTTCGATGTGATCGGTGGTGTGCTGTTGCACCTTGGCTTCGGCGGCGCGGAGGTCGTCGTCGCCCAACAACTTATCCTTATGCAATTGCTTGAACTTGTCGTTGGCCTCGCGCCGATGATTGCGGATGGAGACGCGAAATTCCTCGGCGGTCTTACGGATATGGCGCACCAGATCCTTGCGCCGTTCCTCGTTGAGCTCGGGAATTGGAATACGGATGACTTTGCCGTCGTTCATCGGATTGAGCCCGAGGTCGGAGGTCTGAATGGCCTTTTCGATTTCGCCCATCGCGCCCTTGTCGTAGGGCGTGATCACGAGCAGACGAGCCTCGGGTGCGGCCAATCCGGCAAGTTGGCGCAGCGGGGTACGCGTGCCGTAGTAATTAACGTAGAGATTTTCCAGGAGCGCAGTTGACGCCCGGCCGGTGCGCACGCGGGCCAGTTCATGGCGGAAGGCGTTGACGGCCTCCTCCATTTCCATTTGCGCAAGCTCGATTTCCTCGTTCATGGTTATTGCCGCGGCGCGTCTCCGCTGCCGCGCTCCACGCGGGTGCCAATCGACTCACCCATCACCGCTCTTTTTATATTACCCGGTTTACGCAAGTTAAATACGATGATCGGGAGATCGTGGTCCATGCACATCGAAATTGCGGTCGAGTCCATTACCTTGAGGTTCTTCTGGAGCACTTCGATATAGGTGAGGTGATCGAAGCGGCGGGCGTTGGGCTCGGACATCGGATCGCGATCGTAAACGCCGTCCACGGTGTGGCTGGCCTTCAGAATGACATCGGCGCCGATCTCCATCGCGCGCAGGCTCGCGGCGGTATCGGTAGTGAAGTAGGGATTGCCGGTTCCGGCGGCAAAGACCACGACGCGGCCCTTTTCCAGGTGGCGAATGGCGCGGCGCAGGATATAGGGCTCACATACGGAATGCATCGCGATGGCGGAGAGGACTCGCGTATGGACGCCCAGTTGCTCGAGCGCATTCTGCATCGCCAGGGCGTTGATGACGGTGGCGAGCATGCCCATCTGGTCGGCGGTGGAACGGTCCATCCCACGCGCTTCGTATTCGCTACCGCGCAGGATATTGCCGGCGCCGATAACGAGCGCGAGTTCGATGCCGAGAGCGGCTACGTCCTTGACCTCCTGCGCGATTTCGCCGAGGGCGTCGAGGTCGATGCCATTGCCCTGGGCGGGAGCCATCGCCTCGCCCGAGAGCTTCAGCAGTACGCGCCGGAAGCGTGGCCCGCCATTCTTACTGGGTTCCGCTTCGGCCATCGCGCGTCCGTAAGCCCCCAAAAATGATCGTCTTCTGGGATGATGAAAGCCAAAAACCCTCGGAAGACACTGAACTAATTGGCTTTGTTTTGGATATTTTCGCCAAGCTGGAACCGCACGAACCGGCGCACTTCGATTTTTTCGCCGAGCTTGCCGACATATTCGCCGATGAGATCCTTCATCAGGCGATTGGGGTCGCGCACCCAAGCTTGTTCGTAGAGGACGGAATCGGCGAAGAATTTTTCGAGTTTGCCGTCAACGATTTTGTTGATGACATTTTCCGGCTTACCGGTGCCGGCCGCCTGCGAAGCGTAAATCTGCCGTTCCTGAGCGATGATATCTTCAGCCAGTTCCTCGCGCCTCACGGCGCGCGGATTGGCGGCCGCTATCTGCATCGCGATTTCCTTCACCAGATTCTGGAACTCTGGAGTCTTGGCCACGAAGTCGCTCTCACAGTTCACTTCGACCAATACTCCCAGCTTGCCGCCGGCGTGGATATAGCTCCCGATGGAGCCTTCCGAGGCGACTCGGCCGGAGCGCTTGGCCGCCTGCGCGATGCCTTTCTCGCGCAGCCAGACGACTGCCTGGTCGAGATCGCCCTTGGTCTCGGCGAGCGCGGTCTTGCAGTCCATCACGCCGGCGCCCGTTTTGTCGCGCAGTTCTCTGACCAGATTAGCGTTTACGTCCATTCGTAATTCCGAGCGAAATTACCGGATTCCGTCCGGTATTGTTTAAGGGCGCGAATCTCGAGGCTCTCCCCGAATAATCATGCCGTGCGTGATGCAGCGATGCGAACAGTCGCCCGACTTGCGAGCCTTAGACTTGCTGCGCCGGCGGCTCAAGTTCCGGAGCGGCTATAAGGTCTTCGGCTGGAGCAAGGTCTTCGATACCCTTGGCACGCTCCTCGGCCGATCGCTTGCCGTCGATGATGGCGTCGGCGACCGCTGCGGTGAACAGTTTGATCGCCCTGATGGCGTCGTCGTTGCCCGGGATTCGATAGGAAATGAGGTCGGGATCGCAGTTGGTATCAACGACCGCGACCACCGGAATACCGAGCCGATTGGCCTCGGCGACGGCGATTTCCTCTTTCTTGGTATCGATAACCCACAGCGCGTCCGGCAGCTTGCGCATGTTCTTGATGCCCGCCAGCGTCGCCATCAGTTTGTCGTGATGCTTGGCGTTGTCGCTCATTTCTTTCTTCGAGAGCGCCTGAATCATCTCGGGATCGGCCATCACCTCTTCGAGCTTCTTGAGCTTTTCGATCGAGGCGCGGATGGTCTGGAAATTGGTCAACATGCCGCCGAGCCAGCGATTGTTGACATAGAACATGCCGCAACGGTCGGCCTCTTCACGCACGATATCCTGCGCCTGTTTTTTGGTGCCGACGAACAGGATGGTACCGCCCTGGGCGGCCAGATCGCGGACGAAGTCGAAGGTGGCGCGGAACATCTTGACGGTCTGCTGGAGGTCGATGATGTAGATGCCGTTACGGGCGCCGAAGATGTACGGTTTCATCTTCGGATTCCAGCGGCTGGTCTGATGGCCGAAGTGGACGCCGGCCTCGAGCAGCTGCTTCATGCTGATTTCGGTCATAGAGGTTCTCTCTCTTGTCTCGCTTTGCCGTCTCGCGGCGCTAACCTTCAAGCCTATCCAATTCGGGGTCCAATTCCTAGCGTTCCGATGGCGGGTCTTTTGCCCTGAGTTTCAACTCGCCATGGTCGTTTGCGCGGTCGATCGGAGCCCTTCGCATCGGACCGGAGGCTACGGCTTCAGACGTTCATGGATTCGAGGAACTCTTCGTTGGTCTTGGTGCCCTGCATCTTGTCGAGCAGGAATTCCATCGATTCGACCGCGTTGAGCTGCGAAAGCAGCTTACGCAGGATCCAGACGCGGTTGAGCGTGCTGCGCGGCAGCAACAATTCTTCTTTGCGGGTCGAAGATCGCTGAATGTCGATAGTCGGGAAGATGCGCTTTTCGAGCAAGCGGCGATCGAGCGCAATCTGCTGATTGCCGGTGCCCTTGAACTCTTCGAAAATGACTTCGTCCATGCGGCTGCCGGTATCGACCAGCGCGGTCGCGATAATCGTCAGGCTGCCGCCGTCCTCGGTATTGCGGGCGGCGCCGAAGAACTTCTTGGGCTTGTGCAGCGCGTTGGAATCGACGCCACCCGAAAGAATCTTCCCCGATGGCGGTACGACCGTGTTGTAGGCTCGCGCCAGGCGCGTGATCGAATCCAGCAGGATGACGACGTCGCGGCCGTGCTCGACCAGGCGGCGCGCCTTCTCGATGACCATCTCGGCCACCTGCACGTGGCGCGTCGCGGGCTCGTCGAAAGTGGAGCTGACGACCTCGCCCTGCACCGAGCGCAGCATGTCGGTGACTTCTTCGGGACGCTCGTCCACCAGCAGGACGATCAGGATAACTTCGGGATGATTGCGCGCGATCGCCTTGGCGATCGCCTGCATCATCATAGTTTTGCCGGTAAAAGGGGCGGCGACGATCAGTCCGCGCTGGCCTTTGCCGATCGGCGCGATCAGATCGATGATGCGGGTGGTGTAGTCCTCGTGGTCGTATTCGAGCTTGATGCGCTCCTCGGGATAGAGCGGCGTCAGGTTGTCGAAAAGGATCTTGTCGCGCGCCTTTTCAGGCTCCTCGTAATTGATCGATTCGACCTTGAGCAGCGCGAAATAACGCTCGCCTTCCTTGGGCGGGCGAATCAGCCCCGAGACGATATCGCCGGTGCGCAGATTGAACTTACGAATCTGGCTCGGCGAGATATAGATGTCGTCGGGACCGGGCAGATAGTTGTAATCGGGAGCGCGCAGAAAGCCGAAGCCGTCGGGCAGGATTTCGAGGACGCCTTCGCCCAGGATCGAGCCGTTGCGCGCGGCTTGCGCCTGCAGGATGGCAAAAATCATCTCCTGCTTGCGCATATTGGTGGCGCCTTCGATGTTGTAATCGCGCGCGACCTGGGCAAGTTCGGTGATTTTCGCGCCCTTGAGCGCTTTGAGATTGAGTCCGCCGGTCTCGCTGATTACAGGAACCACCGCGTGGCGATTCGGCACGTAGAGCGACGGCTGCTGCATCACGCGGTCGTCCGCACCGTTTGGCGCACCGTTCGGGGCACTGTTCAGGGCACCGTTGGGAGGGGCCTCGGCGTTCGGAGCGGACGCGGCTTGCGGCTGCGCCGGATGATGTGTGTTGTGGCGCGAACGAACGATCGCGGCCGGCGCCGGCGCATTCTCGTCGGCATGTTCCTGAGCGTCGTGGTGTCTCGGTGCTCCTCGACCCTTCATATTACCTCCCCGCAACCTATTCTCCCCCTGTACGATCTTTCATTGTGCCTTTAGAGTTGAGACTGCGCGATGCGTTTGCGCGGCGCCTTTTGGAAAATTAAGAATGGCCGATTCTTATGTTGCGGTACCCGCCTCCAGGTTTCCCTGCGTGCATGGCCGATCGGGGTACGAGAGAAGACGCCTTTGCGATTTGGAATCGACGGGCGTCCGGAGACGGGTCCGAAACTCGATCTGCTTCGGCGCACTCGGTGCGAGAGCTTCAAGTAAAGGTAACCAAGCCCCGGCGATGTGTCAATCACCACTCGCGAGTTGCGCTCGATCGCAGCGAGCCTGCGCCGACTATACTTCAGTCGTCGTGAGCCCACTTGAGGATCGTGTTTGCCGATGAATCGATAGCTTGAGCCGCGAGATAACGCGCGAAGTCGGCGGGAAGTGGCGCGATGAATTCCTGGCGATCGCCGCTGCGCGGATGAGTGATTGCCAGCGCCAGCGCGTGGAGGGCCTGGCGATCGAAGCTAACCGCGCCCATCGGATTTGTTTCAATCGTCGGGCGATCCGATCCACTTTTTGCGGTCGCGCCGCCATAAACTGGATCGCCGAGGCAGGGATGTCCAACCGCGGCTAGATGTACCCTGATCTGATGAGTGCGGCCGGTCTCGGGACGCACCCGCACCAGCGTCGCCGACGCAGCCGGATCGGCAAATCGATGCAGTACGGTCACATGGCTGACCGCATCGCGAGGAGTGCGCGACCGCACCGACATACGTTTGCGCTCCGTCGTATGGCGTCCGATCGGCAGTGCAATCGTAACGCTATCGCGAGCGACGATTCCGCGTACGATCGCCAGGTAGATTTTCCGCACCGTGCGATCCTTGAACTGCCGCGACAGCGCAGTCCGTGCGAATGGCGTCCGTGCCACGACCATCACACCCGAAGTCTGCTTGTCCAGCCGATGAACGATGCCGGGACGCATGATGCCATCCGGCTCGGCCATCGCCGCGAGTTCCGGAAAGCGCGCGAGCAGCGCATCGACCAGCGTCGAATGCTCGTTGCCGGGCGACGGATGCACAGCCATCCCGGCGGGTTTGTTGACTACGATTAGTTCATCGTCGGCGAAGATAACATCGATATCCGGTGCTAGTCCGGACGGCGCAATTATCAATGGAGCTGCAGGCGGAGTTATCGCGACCCGATCGCCCAGCCGGACTGCCGCGGCCGCTCGCGCCTGGGCGCCATTGACCGTCACACAGCCCGCCTTGATCATCCGCGCGGCTTGCGACCGCGAGTATTCCGGCGTGAGCGCGGCAGCGACGAACTGATCGAGTCGCATCCGCGCATGTTCCGGCCCCGCGATCAGAAGTTGAGCGTCCATCCTTCAAATCACGGGTCTAAAGCCACCATGCAAAGCCGGCGGAGTTCGCCGCCAGCGATCATTTCGCAGAAGCCGCTAGAATTTATAGGGCACCGGATGCGCCGACTCGTGCGCCTTAATCTTTTCGTCCTGCATCAGGGTCAGCGCGATATCGTCGAGCCCCTCGATCAGGCATCGCTTCGGAAACGCATCGATATCGAAATGCGCCGACCAGCCGAACTCGTCGGAGACCTTCTGCGCCTCCAGATCGATCGTGAGGTGATAGTCCTGGCGTTCCTTGATCGTATCGAAAATGGCGTCGGTTTCCTCGGGCTTGAGAATAACGGTGAGGATGCCGTTCTTCAGGCAATTGTTTTTGAAAATGTCCGCGAAGGACGGCGCGATGACCGCACGGAAGCCAAAATCAGCCAGCGCCCAGACCGCGTGCTCGCGCGAGCTGCCGCAGCCGAAGTTGGCGCGGGCCACCAGAATCTCGGCCTTTTCGAAGCGCGGCTGATTGAGCACGAATTGACTGTCGGGTTGATTGCGCCAATCGAAGAACAAGCCCTTGGCGAGGCCACTGCGCACCACTGCTTTGAGGAATTGCTTCGGGATGATCTGATCGGTATCGACATTCGGACGGTCGAGCGGGGCGACCAGCCCGGTGAAATTCTTGAATGCTTTCATCATAACAAAATTCCTTCGAGATGCCGTTTGGCTACTCGATCAGGCCCATTCGCGAACGTCCACGAAATGGCCGGCGACAGCGGCCGCTGCCGCCATAATCGGGCTGACGAGATGCGTGCGGCCGCCCTTGCCCTGGCGTCCTTCGAAGTTGCGATTCGAAGTGCTCGCGCAACGCTCGCCGGGCTTCAGGATGTCGGGATTCATGCCGAGGCACATGCTGCAACCAGCCTCGCGCCACTCGAATCCGGCTTCCCTGAAAACGCGATCCAGGCCGAGCTTTTCCGCCTCGTTCTTGACCAACTGGGATCCTGGCACGACCATCGCGTGCACCGTTGCGGCGACGCGCCGGCCTTTCACAATATCGGCGGCGGCCTGCAGGTCGGAAATTCGCCCGTTAGTGCAGGAGCCGATAAACACGCGATCGATCTTGACGTCGGTCATCGGAGTGCCAGGCGCCAAATCCATGTATTCGAGCGCCAACTCCGCGGCGCGCCGTGAGGTGGCGTCAGGCAGGTTCGAGGGATCGGGCACCTTGCCAGTGACTTCGGTTACCATGCCCGGGTTTGTGCCCCAAGTGACTTGCGGGGCAAAGGCCGCGGCGTCGAAAGAAATACTACGGTCGAAGCTGGCGCCTTCGTCCGTGTGATAGGTCAGCCACTTGGCGGCGAGCCGATCGAATTCGGCGCCGGTGGGCAGATAGCGGCGGCCGCGCAGGTAATCGACGGTCTTCCGATCGGCGGCAATCATGCCGGCGCGCGCGCCGCCTTCGATGGTCATATTGCAAACCGTCATGCGCTCGTCCATCGAGAGCGCTGCGATCGTAGAACCGCGATATTCAATGACGTGGCCAGTGCCGCCGTCGGTAGTGATGTGTCCGATGATGCCGAGGATGATGTCTTTCGCGGTAACCCCGAGTCCGAGTTTGCCGTCGATACGGACCTCCATGCTTTGGGGCCGCGCCTGCCATAGACACTGGGTCGCCAGCACGTGTTCGACTTCGCTGGTGCCGATGCCGAAGGCCAGGGCACCGAGGGCGCCGTGGGTCGCGGTATGGCTGTCGCCGCAAACGATCGTCATCCCGGGCTGCGACAGACCGAGTTCGGGGCCGATGACGTGGACGATGCCCTGCCCGATTTCGCCGAGGTCAAAAAGCCGGACGCCGAAATCGCGACAATTCTTGCGCATCATCTCGATCTGGAGTTTCGAGTCCGGGTCGGTAATCGGCAGCGAGCGATCGGTGGTCGGAATGTTGTGATCGAGCGTTGCGAAGGTGCGATCGAGACGGCGGACCTTGCGCCCCGCGATCGCGAGACCCTCAAAGGCTTGCGGCGACGTGACCTCGTGAATCAGGTGGAGATCGATGTAGAGCAACGCCGGTTCGCCGGGCGCTTCGTGGACAACATGCGAATTCCAGATTTTGTCAAAGAGTGTTTGCGCGGCCATGACGTCAGAACCTAGCCTCCGGGGAAAACACCTATTCAATCAGAATTAGCCGACCGCGGGTATCCTCGTCAAAACCCTGACGCATCTGGGTTTATCAAAAACGGGGCGATGTGGGATGATATGGTTCGCCAGTCGGCCAGCTCACAGGCGCTCTCGCGCCAGGCCGGCATGGAGAGCCAGGCGCAGCATAGGATCGGTGCGGGCGGGTCGCCTGTAACAGGGGGGCGAATGAAGTCGAATTACGATGCTGTGGTGGTCGGCACGGGATTCGGCGGAGCCGTGGCGGCCTGCCGTCTCGCGCAAGCCGGCCTCAAGGTCGGGATCATCGAACGCGGGCGGCGCTATCCGAAAGGCAGCTTTCCGCGCGATTGGAGTAATCCCACCAACGGCTGGCTGTGGAACAACCAGCAAGGTCTGTTCGACGTCAAGCCGATCAATGAGATGACGGTCGTGCAGGGTGCGGGATTCGGCGGCGGGTCGCTTATCTACGCCAACGTGCATCTGCGCGCGCCAGCCGATCTCTTCGCCACCGGATGGCCTCGCGGATATAGCCGGCCGGCGCTCGATCCATACTACGATCTGGTCGCCTACATGCTCGACATCAAGCCGATCACGGCGTCGGGACACCTGGGCATGCCGCCAAAGACCGCGGCGATGAAGGCCGTGGCGCACACACTCGGTCGCGACGCGCAGTTTTGTTATCCGAATATCGCGGTGGACTTCGGTGTGCCGCATCAAAGTCATAAGAACAAGTTCGATGTCGAACAGGAGGGATGTAACTATTGCGGCGAATGCGACATTGGCTGCAATTACCTGGCAAAGAACACCCTTGATCTGAACTACCTGGCGGTCGCGGAGAAATTCGGCGCCAACGTCGCGGTGCGATGCGAAGTAGTCAAACTGGAGCAGTCCGCGAATAGCTACAAGGTAACATTCAAAAACCATGCGGCCGGGAGCAGCGAGGAATTCACCGAAGCGGCCAACGTCTTTGTCTGTGCGGGTGCCGTCAATTCGACTGAGCTTTTGCTCCGCTGCCGCGATCAGTTCAGGACCCTGCCAAATCTCAGTTCGCGTTTGGGAGATGGCTATTCGGGAAATGGCGACTTTCTTGCGTTCGCATTCGACAGTGCGCAGCCTTTGCAACCTTCGAATGGACCGACGATTACGACCGGCATCGTTTACGATCACGGGCAAGGCGATGAACGGGTGTGGTTCATCTTTGAAGAGGGCGGGTATCCCAAGGAAATCGCGGGGCTGCTGCAGATGCTCAACCCTAAGGCTGGATGGCTGGGCAGTGCGGCGTTGATGACCAGGGCGGAACTTGAGAACAAGCTTCACAACGCTCAGGCATCAATCAGTCAGGCTGGCGCGGATGGCTCGCATAGCGCGGTGTTTCTGGCGATGGGACGAGACAAGGCAAATGGGCGAATCAGACTCGCGCCACTGACTCATGCGCTGGCGGTGGAGTGGAACGTCGCATCGAATCTTCCGCTCTACGACGCCGAGACCGGAATCAGTGTCGATATCGCAAATGCGCTTGGTGGCAAGGCCGCCTTCAACCCCTTCTGGCAAAGGCTTGGAATACCGGCTTCGGTCCATAACTTAGGTGGATGCGTGATGGCCGATGACGTGGCGCACGGCGTCACGGACGCAAACGGCGAGGTCTTCGGCTATCGCGGGCTATATGTGCTCGATGGCGGAATTTTGCCTTCCGCGACCGGCGTCAACCCGTCGCATACCATTGCCGCAGTTGCGGAACGCAACGTCGAAACCGCTATCCGGCGCATCAAAGGAGATGCGATGTGGCGTGCGCCCGAATCCGCACTCGCGCAGCCGCTTATCGATCCATTATCGCAACTGAATATTCCTTCAGGGAGTGCCATGGCACCAACTACTCCGACGATCGGCCTCGGCTTTACCGAAACGATGAAAGGATTTCTCGATCGCAACCACACTCCGCCCGACGATTACGCCGGTGCCGAACGTACCGGGCAGCGCAACAGCACCAAGGTCGATTTCACACTGACTATAACCTTCCCGGATCTGAACGCGGCGCTGGCTGACAATGCTCATCCCGGAATAGCCAATGGTGTAGTGCATGTTGACGGCTTCACTGGTCCCGATGGCGCGCCGGTGGCTAATGGCGTCTTCAATTTGTTTGTCAACGTCGGCGAGGTCAACGAGCGCAAGATGTTGTATGCGCTGCCGTTTACCGGAGCCGACGGCCAACCCTATCTGCTCGATGGTTTCAAGGACGTCAAGGACCACGGCAGCTTCGATGTCTGGGGTGCGACCAGCACGCTATACACGGTGATTCGCGCGGGCCATGAACGGTCTGGCGCAATAGTGGCTACGGCCATCCTGCACATCCTGATGCAAGACTTCATGCATCAACTGACTACTTTTCAAGTCTCAGGAACCAACGATCCGGCCAAGAAGGCGGAGGCTATAGCGAGCTTCGGGCACCTCTTTATGGGCACGTTGTGGGACGTTTTTGCGGTGCCGCGTTTGCCTTAGTGAGGCCGGCCGGCAAGGGAATCAAGGAACATGGCACTACCGGCTCCTGAAATATATACAGTCAAAACTGCGGACGGTGTGGACCTTCGCTTGACCCGCTATCGCGGCGGTAATAAGGGCCCCGCGATGCTCGTGCACGGGGCCGGGGTCTGGAGCGGAATGTTCATGTTACCGACCATCGACGAGCATTTCGTCGATTACTCAGTCAAGAACGGATACGACACCTGGCTATTGGATTGGCGCGCGAGCATCCAATTACCGTTGCGGCAGTTCACGATGGACGAGGCCGCGGTCAATGATTTCCCCGCAGCGGTGCGTTTTATTCGCGACACTACACGAGCCGATTCGATTCAGGCGGTGGTGCACTGCGCGGGTTCGAGTACTTTCTTTCTGGCGCTTGCCGACGGACTTCTGCCGGAAGTCCGTTGTGTTTCATGCTCGCAGATCGCTCTGCATTATCAGCCGCCTAAAGCGACCGAAATCAAATGCGCGCTGCATATGGGCGAGCTGTTGGAGCACGTTGGAGAGAGCTATCTCGCTGCCGATGAAGATCCCGACAATCCCCTTTTTCAGGCGGCGTTCACCGCACTCGTCAATGGCCTCTACCATCAGTGTAACAGCGCCGTATGCCATCGCATCACCTTCATGTATGGCGCGCTTTACCGGCACGAGCAGTTGAACGCGGAGACGCATAACCGCCTCGCCGAGCAGTTCGGCAAATGTAACATCACGACCTTTCGCCATCTGGCGCAAATGATTCGTCGCGGCGAGGCGGCGAAATTCGATTATGGCGCCGTGGAGAATCAAAGGCGCTATGGCAGTCCGCAACCGCCGAGCTATGTGAAGCCGCAACATCTGGCTATTCCGATTACATTCGTTTCCGGCGCCCTGAACCAGACCTTTTTGCCGGTTTCGACGGAGCTAACCTACAACTGGCTATGTGCCAACAACGATCCGAAATTGTATCGGCGCCACCTGGTACCCAATTACGGACATATCGACGGGTTCATGGGATTTCGCGCGAATGAGGATGTCTATAGTTTATTTCTCGAACAACTGGAGAGTTGCCCGGCATAACAGATAGCCCATCGTCACTACTCATACTGTAGTCGGAACGACAGAACCCGGCGCAATACTCAGTGAGATAGCCAGACGGCGGCGACGAATATTCGAGGTCACGACAACAGTCCTACTTGATTCGGCGCGTGGGCGCCGCGCGCGCAGCCTGCGTCATGCCGCGGGTCACGGCGTCATCGCCGAAACGCCGTGCGACATCGTCTAGCGCGCGGTTGAGCCGCGCATTTCTGGCGGCGCCATTCGCGGTTGAATCGAACAAGCCCAATTGCACCGCATCCGTCCGCTCCAGATTGTGCACCTGGATTCCCGCCAGCCGCACCTTTTCGCGATCGCGTATGCGCGCGATCAACCCGACCGCGATTTTAGCGATAGTCGCGCTGTCGTCAGTCGTTTCGTCGATCGAGGTGCTGCGAGTGAGTAATGGGTAGCGGCCGCCGCCGAGCGGGCGCGCCAGTTTAAGCTTCAGCGTAATGGTCCGCGCACGCACTCGATCGGTCCGCAACCGCCGCCCGAGCGCCTCGGCATGCGCAATGAGGACGCGCCGCAATTCGAGCGAATCCAGCGCGAGATCATGCTCGAAAGTACTCTCTTCGCCGTACGATTTCCGTTGCCAATCCGCTATCACCGAGCGAGGATCGCGCCCGTTGGCAAGCTCGTAAAGGTGAGGTCCGAAGGATCCGAACTGTGATTTGAGATCGCTGACGTCGCGCCGCCCAAGATTTCCGATCGTGCGGATTCCCAACTGGTGCATCTGTGCGAGCGTCACCCGGCCGACGCCCCATAACCGCTCGACCGGCAGCGGTTCAAGAAAGGCCCGCAAGTATTCAGGGCCGAGCAGGAGTAGACCGTCAGGCTTCGACATGTCGCTCAGGATTTTAGCCGCGATCTTGGTGGGCGCGACGCCGACCGAGACCACCAGCCCGGTGCGTTCCATTACTCTGCGCTTGAGTGCGCGCGCCACTTCGAGCGGAGGTCCGAGCAGCCGCTCGCTGCCGGTAAGGTCGAGGAATGCTTCGTCGAGCGATAGCGGCTCGACCACCGGGCTGAAAGTATTGAAAACGTCGCGAATCGCGCGCGAGATTTCGGCATAGCGATCCATTCGGCCGCGCACGAAGATCGCGTCCGGACAGAGCTTGTGCGCTTGAGCCGTCGGCATCGCCGAGTGCACCCCGAATTTGCGCGCTTCGTACGACGCCGAGGTGACGACGCCGCGCGCCGAACTGCCGCCGACTACGACCGGCTTGCCGCGCAACGCGGGGTTGTCGAGCACTTCGACCGCCGCATAGAAAGCGTCCATGTCGGCATGCGCAATCACCCGGTCCCAGCTCGCCGTCGAGTCCGGGTGCGATTTGGCGCCAGCGCCGATGTGCGTCGAAGACCTCATCGGAATCCGCTGTATTATCTCATCGAACGAGATCGTCGCGCAGCATCGAGCAAAACGAAAACTTCTGGAATTGCGGGCATCGGTTTTAGCTTCGCGAAGTGATCTCCGCAAATGTCGTCTCGGCGGCGCGCTCGCCACTCGCGATGCAATCAGGGATGCCGACTCCGCGCAGGTAGGCGCCCGCCAACGCCAGACCCGGCGTACCCGCGACGGCGCCCTCGATTGCGGCCACTCGCGCGAGATGGCCCACGGCATATTGTGGCATCGAGACGGGCCACCGCCGAACCCAGGTTATCGCAGGCTCGGCGGTCACGCCGAGCAGGCGCGCGAATTCATCACGCCCGGCGGCGATCATTTCCGAGTCGCTTAAATTCATCATTTCGGTTTGGAGTGCGCCGCCGAGAAACACACGCGCCAGCACCATTCCGACCGGCGCCCGTCCAGCAAACTTCAGGCTCGAGAAGCTGCCCGCGATAATGCGACGATGCTCAGCCGCCGGCACGACGAAGCCGAAGGCTGCCGGAGCGTGCGGAAAGTCTCCCGTGCGGAAGGCGAGGTTGACCGTTGCGGCAGAGGCGTATTTGATCGCAAAGAGTTCCTGCGCAAGTTCGGGATGGACCAGTTGCAATAGTGACGCGGCCGCGAACGCCGGCACTGTGCACACGATCGCGTCCGCGTCGAAAGTCGCACCGTCGCGCAGCCCAATCCGCCACCGGGCGGTCGCGTCGGATTCGATCGCGTGAGCATCGCGGGACGGGCGGCTGATTGCTGCGACTTCCGCGCCGTAGTGAATCTTACCTGCGAGGCGGGCGGCGAGCGCATCGACGATTGCGCCAATGCCCCCCCTGAATCCGAGGAATAGACTCCAGCGCGCACCGCTCGTGCCGCGTGACTCCGCCTGCCGCGTGCGGGCCGCCGCACGAAGACCTCGAACCACGCTCCCGTAACGCCGCTCCATCTCGACGAATCGCGGCATCGTAGCACTCACGCTCAGCATTTCCGGATCCGCGGTGTAGATGCCTCCTGCGAGCGGTTGCGCCACGCGCGCCAACACCTCACGCCCCAGCCGGCGCCGCACAAACGCGCCGAGGCTCTCGTCGTCCGTCACTCGGCGCCGGGGAATAAGCGGTTCGATTATCATCCGCAGCTTGCCGCTCGCGCTGAACAGCGGGCTCCTCAGCAGCGGGCCAAACCACGTCGGTGCGATCAGAGAGAAGCCTTCCGGTATTTCGACCAGGCGGCCCTCGCGCACTACGTAGGTTTTGCGGAATTGTTCCTGCGTGCCGATCAGTTCGGAAGCAATGCCAAGGCGCTCGGCCAGTTTCGCTGCTGCGGGCTTTTCCGACAGGAAGGAATCCGCGCCCGTCTCCATCAAGAAGCCGTCACGGCGAATCGTCTCCAGTGCGCCGCCGACCCGCATGCCCCGCTCGAAGAGGGCCGTCTCGATCGGCATTTCGTGCGCCGCCGCGAGTTCGCGCAAGCGGTATGCAGCGGCGAGTCCGCTGATGCCGCCGCCAATGATTGCGACACGCGGTGGTGCGTTAGGGGAGTCCATCGAGAATCAAATGAGAACGGCCGCCTCGCGCCTTTCTCCGCCTCGCTCTAACCGGAATTCGGCAGTTCTGGCATTATGCGCTCACGCACCAGCCTCGCCATCATTTCGATGAACTTCGGATGGTCGCTCACGGTCGCCGCCCGCACCATCGTAATGCCAACCTCGCGCGCGATCTGCGCGGCTTCGACATCGAGATCGTAGAGCACCTCGACGTGGTCGCACAGAAATCCGATCGGCACAATTATCGCGGCGCGCCCGCCCGCGTGGCCGAGTTCACGTATGACCTCGACGACATCGGGTGCAAGCCAAGGGTCGCGAGGACTCCCGCTGCGGCTCTGGTACGCGATGCGCCAATTCGAACTTCCGAGTGCCGCCGCGGCCAGCGCGGACGATTCCTTGATCTGATCGGCGTAGGGCGCCCGCGCCGCCATCGTCACCGGAATACTGTGCGCGGTGAAAATCAATTCCGCGCTTTCACGATCCCGTTCCGGCAGGTGTCCGACGGCTTCGCGCATGCGATCCGCAACCGCGTCAATGAACATCGGATCATTATGCCACTGCGGCGCGTATTGAAACTCGGGCGCCGACTCGCCAACTCGTTCGCGCGCCGCATCAACGTCGCCCTGGTAGCGATCCCAACTGGCCTCGCAGCGATGGGCCGCGAGGATGAACCCGAAGGTCCGGCGCGCGCCAATCGCCGCCAATTCGCGCACCGCGTCATCCATGAACGGGGCCGCGTTGCGCATCCCGATCACCACCGGCACGTCAATTCCGGCGCCGCGCAAACTCTGATGCAGGGCGGCGGCCTGCCGCCTCGTGAGGTCGTTGTAAGGCGATCGTCCGCCGAGCAAATCGTAATGATGGACGACCTCCTCATAACGTTCACGCGGCACCGGCCGCCCTTGCAGCACCCGATCCAGGAAGGGCCGAACTTCGTCCTCAGTGGTCGGTCCGCCGAAGCCGATCAGCATGACCGAATCGCAACGGGGCGTTACTCCGTCGGCACCATGGGCATCCGCTTGATTGCCCGGATCGGCGCGGCCCTTGGCGTTCATCGGCGGCTCATCTCGTGGACCGTATCGACCAGCGCGATTACATGATCGACTGGCGTCTCGGGAAGAATGCCGTGGCCGAGATTGAAGATATGGCCGGGACGACCCGCGGCGCTCTCGAGGATCGCGCGGGCACGCTGTCGAATCTCGGGAATCTCCGCGAACAACGCGATCGGATCGAGGTTGCCCTGCACCGCCACGCCCTGGCCCAGCCGCGCCCAGGCCTCGGCGAGATCGACGCGCCAGTCGAGTCCGATGACGTCGCCACCGGCCTCGCGCATCAGTTTGAGCAGGTTTCCCGTGACCGTGCCGAAATGGATAACTGGCACCGAAGCGCGAACTGCTTTGATCACGTTGCGCGTGTGCGGCAACACGAAGCGCCGATAGTCTTCAGGACTCAGGCTGCCTACCCAGCTATCGAAAAGCTGGACCACGTCGGCGCCCGCATCAACCTGCATGTTGAGGTAATCGGCTGTTACCCGGGCGATCATTTCCATCATGCGATGCCACGTCGCGGGCTGCGTGTACATCAGCGTCTTGGTCGCCTGGTAGGAGCGCGAGGAGCCGCCCTCGATCAGATATGACGCGAGCGTGAAAGGCGCACCAGCGAAACCGATCAGCGGAGTGCGATCACCGAGTGCGCGGCGCACCAGCCGAATCGATTCGGCAACGAAACCGAGCGACTCCAGGGCGACCACCGGCGGGATGCGACCGAGGTCGCGATCCGATCGCAGCGGACGATCGATCACTGGGCCATCGCCCGTTTCGTAATGGAGCCCGACGTTCATCGGCACCAGCGGCAGCAGGATGTCAGCGAAAATGATCGCCGCGTCAACGCCCAAACGCTCGACCGCGGTCACCGTGACTTCGGCGGCCAAATCGGACCGCTGGCACATTTCGAGAAACGAATGCTGCTGCCGCACGCGCCGATACTCGGGCATGTAGCGTCCCGCCTGGCGCATCAGCCAGATAGGCGTATAGGGCGTCGGCTCGCGCCGGCATGCGCGCATGAACGGATGGTCGCGCAGGCTTCCCGGAAGAGCCGGGTTGGGCGAATTCGCGGCATCCGCTTTTTCGCTGACGATCGCTGTCGCCGATGCTGACGATTCATCAGATGTGCGAGCGCCCGCCCCCGCTGCACGAATACTGTCTGTGCTTCGTTTGCCTGCAATCACCGCGGCGCAACGGGTTGCGGCCGCTCTTACGAGGTGTCCGAGTTTCGGATGCTCTGGCTCGATATCGACTTGGATGCCTCTGCGACGCAACTCTTCCGAACAGACCGGGCCCACTGACGCGATCACGGCGCTGGCGAGTCCGTGGCGCAGTCCCGCGCCCGCGCCGTCTGCTTCCGCTACCTGAATTACATTTGTAACCTGATTCGAACTGGTGAAGAGCACGACGTTGGCATCGCCCGCCGCAATCGTCTTGATCGCGTCGCGCAAAGGCTGGCGATCCTCGGGCAGCGTCCAGCGGTAAACCGGGACGACGGTCACCGTCGCGCCGCGCGCCGCCAGGCTGGCGCTGAGTTCCCGGTTGGGAACGCCGTATTCCTGCATTGCGATGGATTTGCCGGCGAGCTGTACTCGTACCGCCAGTCCGGTAAGCAGTTCCCGCCAGGTGTTGGGTTCGGGGATCGTTATCGAGGGAGTCATGCCGAGGTTGCGCAGGGCTGCGACCGGCTTGGGGCCGCGCGCGACTGTCACGACCCGCTCCAGTGCCGCGATTATCGACGTTCGCTGATGGCGAGTCTCGATCACCTTGAGAAGCTCGCGCACGCCGACTCCGGTCAGGAAGATCACGACGTTGAATTTGCCCGCGATCAGCCGATCGCCAAAATCGAGCGCCGCGTAATTGTCTTCCAGCGGCACCTCGCGCATCGACGGTGCGACAATTGCGCGTCCGCCCAGCCGCTCGATCAAGATGCGGGTCTCCGCCGCCATTCGGCTCTCGAAAGCGACCACGCGCAAGCCGTTGAAGCCCGTATCGTTCGTTTTCTCGGTCACAGGGTCCATGCAATTTTACGCAGCACCATCGCGAAGCGCGCCTTCATTGTATAGCGGCGCGCTTGAATTTTCATCGGCTGTCGATTCGAGCGTGTCGGACGAATACTGCCGGCGCCTCAGGCGCGCGGGGGCGCGGGCGGCCTCAAGGCAGCCGCCGCGTTTTGGCACCAGCGTTCGCGCTGTGTTACGACTGCCCGTTGGAGGTTCGACGATCGTCATGAGTGAACCTGTAGTGCTGGTGGCCAAAGAGGGCGGCGTCGCGACGGTGACGCTCAATCGTCCCGAGAAGCTCAACGCCCTCAACCGCGATCTGCGCAGGAACTTCTGCCGCGTGATGCAGGAATTGCGCGACGACCCCGAAGCCCAGGTCGTCATCATCACCGGCGCCGGCCGGGCCTTCTGCGCCGGTCTCGACCTGCGCGAACTCGGCGAGGACGCGAAAACCGAGAGCGGCGCCCTCGTGCGCGATGGCAGCAACGTCAGCTTCATCTCGGTGATCGAGGACATGAACGTCCCGGTCATCGCCGCGGTCAATGGCTTCGCGGTGACCGGCGGCTTCGAGATGGTGCTCGCGTGCGACATGATCGTCGCCGCCGAGGACGCGCAATTTGCCGATACGCATGCGCGCGTCGGAGTAATGCCCGGCGGCGGCATGACCGCGCGACTGCCGCGCGCGATCGGTATCCGCAAAGCGAAGGAATTCTCGCTGACCGGCAATTATCTGAGCGCGCGGGAAGCGGAGCGCATGGGGCTGGTCAATCGCGTGGCGGCGCCAGGCGAGGCCGTCAAGGAAGCGCGGGCGATCGCGGCGCAAATTCTCACGGCCAACCAATCCATCGTGCGCCAGCTCAAGAAACTCTACGAACTGACCACGCGGGCGACGCTGGAGGACGGGCTACGCATCGAGCAGGAGTTCTTTCGTGCTTACAACAGTAAATCGAACCTGCAGGATTTCGACCGTCAGCGCGAAGCGGTAATGGAACGCGGACGATCGCAGAAGTCCACCACGAAATGAGGTGCCTCCGATGAATCGACGGAATCGAAAGCTCTGCGCGACGCTGCTTGCAGCCGTCGCCTTGTCGCTCCTCGGCGGGACCTCCACTGTGCGGGCCGAAGATGCCGCCGTGCAGCACGAGAGTGCGATGCCCGTCGCACAGATTCCGCCGTATCTGACCGACGCGATCAACGCACCTGCGCGGCCGGCCGCGGATCGCGCGTCCGACGCGTCGCGGCAACCGGCGCAGGTGATGGCGTTCTTCGGAGTGAGGCCCGGGATGCAGGTCGCCGACCTGTGGGCAGGCGGTGGCTACACCACGGAATTGCTGGCGCGAATCGTCGGACCGACCGGCAAGGTGTATTCGCAGAACACGGCGTTCCCGGACAAGTTCAAGAAGAGCGAGGCAATCTGGAAGGACCGCTTGAAGGAACCTGGCATGGCTAACGTGGTCGAGGTGACCAAGCCCTTCGACGCGCCCGATTTGCTGCCAGTCGCGGCGGGGACGCTCGACGCCGTGTTCATCAATCTGAACTATCACGACCTGTTCGACGTTGGGGCCGATCCGGACAAACTGAACGCGACGGTGCTCAAGGTGCTCAAGCCCGGAGGGTTGTACTGCATCGTCGATAACAGCGCGCAGGCGGGATCGGGCATTCGCGACACCAACACGCTCCATCGGATCGAGGAGGACTTCGTGATCAAGCAGGTCGAGAAGGCCGGCTTCAGGCTGGCGGCGACGTCGGACGTGCTGCGCAACCCGAAGGATCCGCGCACGGAGCCATTCTGGAAGGTTAATCATACGCAGGACCGCTTCATCCTGAAGTTCGTGAAGCCGTGATTGAGGCCGGTACCGGCGTGGGCGCTGAAGTTCCGCAGGGCCGCTGAGGTTCCGCAGGGCGGCAGCGGTTGCCGGCCGAGTCCGCGACAGCCAATTGCATAGGCGAAGAAAAAGCGAATGTAGAATGTTTCGAGGGTGAAGAATTTCAGTGTTGCGGGCGGCGGGTTCGTCTGAGAGTGGTTTGATTTCGTGGAAGTTACCGAGGGTAGGCATACAAAATTTATTGTAGCACAAATTTGTCCGCGACCCTAAAAAATCGGGCGGGAGTGCCAGGAAGCCGCAGGCACATGCGAGGGCGGCAGCCTGCTGCGATGACCACGTGCGCGAGCAACGCCAGCGCCGCGACTATCGACGGATAAGAGCAGCCGGCGCCCAACAGCAACCGCCCGCGTGCGCAAGCGCATGCGAGGGCGGCAGCCTGCTGCGATGACCACGTGCGCGAGCAACGTCAGCGCCGCGACTATCGACGGATAAGAGCAGGGTGGAGACGAACGTTTTGAAAATAACGGTGAAGGGCGCGTTCAGGACTCGAAAGTGATTCCGCCGGCCTTGACAACGTGCTGGTCCGGAGGAGCGGCAGGGTGATAGAAAACCGGTTAGGTGTGTCTGGTTCGCGGGGGGTGCGACGGTGCGCTGCGCAAAATGCGGGCACGAAAATCCGGCGGGCAATAACTACTGCGCGAAGTGCGGAAATGCGCTGACGCTGATTTGCGCAAAGTGCAGTTCTGAGAATCCACCTACTGCCAGTTTTTGCGGCAAGTGCGGCGCGGCGCTGAAGTCTGTCGCGTCCGCCGCCCCATCTAGTTCCATCGCAGTGTCTGCCGCTGATGCGACTAGTGGCGGGAGAGCCAGGGTCGCCATCGCGAAAAATGCGGCCGTCATGCCGGAGTTGGCGGGCACTGCGGCGATTCGCTGGTCGGCGACGGCGGCGGCGGAAACGCTCGAGGGGGAGCGCAAGACGGTGACGGCGCTATTCGCCGATATCAAGGGCTCGACCGAGTTGATGGAGGACCTCGACCCCGAAGATGCGCGTGCGATCATCGATCCGGCGCTGCGCATCATGATCGAGGCCGTGCGACGCTACGACGGCTACGTGGTGCAATCGACCGGCGACGGGATCTTCGCGCTGTTCGGCGCGCCGGTGGCCCATGAGGACCATCCGCAGCGCGCGCTCTATGCAGCGTTGCGGATGCAGGCGGAGTTGGAGCGGTACTCGGCGAAAGTCGTGGCCGATGGCAGCAGTCCAATCCAGGGGCGCATCGGAATCAACACCGGCGAAGTAGTAGTCCGTTCGATTACCACTGGCGCGGGTCAGATTGAGTACACGCCGATCGGGCACACCACCAACCTGGCCTCGCGGATGCAGACCGCCGCCCCGGTCGGTTCAATCGCGGTCAGCGAAGCGACACGGCGGTTGTGCGAAGGTTACTTCATCCTGAAACCGCTCGGTGCGACCAGAGTCAAAGGCGTCAGCGAGCCGGTCAACGTCTATGAAGTCACCGGGCTCGGTCCGTTGCGCACTCGCTTCCAGCGCGCCGCGGGACGCGGGCTGACCAAGTTCGTCGGGCGCGAGCGCGAGCTGGAGACGCTCAAGCATGCCGCCGAGCAAGCCAAGGGCGGACGCGGGCAGATCGTCGCCGCGATTGCGGAGCCGGGGGTGGGCAAGTCGCGGACGATGAAGCTCGCAATTATACGCAAAGTGCTCTCGAACTCCTTAACGAGGTCCGCGAGAGCCCCGAGCGTTTGCGCGCGGAACTGGCGCTGCAATTGATCCTTTCCCGGGTCGGTGCGATGACTGATATGAGCTCGGCGGCGGATTCGGAGAGCGCCTCAAATCGCGCTTACGAGATAGCTCAGCAAATTCCCGATCAATCAGAAACCTTTCCCGTATTGGCCAGCCTGTGGACGCTCTGTTTTTTGAAGGGCGACCTTCGAAAGTCGGAGAAACTCGCGACGCAACTGATGGAGATCTCGGACAAGGACCAGGATGACCGGCATTACGTCGAAGCAAATTTTGTGCTGGGCGATACCCTTTATTGGGAGGGACGGTTCCGCGAAGCCCTCAGCAATCTGAATTTTGTAGTGGCCAATTACCGGCCGACGATGGGAATTCTCAATACTCAAGGCTGGGACAGCCTAGCGTTATGTCTTGCTTATGGCGGCCTTGTTAGATGGCAGCTGGGACAGCCTGACAGCGCCTTTCCAATGATCTCTAAGGGTATCGACCGAGCCAATGCCATAGGAAGTCCGGAAACGCTTTTAATCATACGGTACGTTGGTTGCCACCTTCACTGGTTACGGCGGGACTGGGCACGGTTGGAAGAGGAAGCTGAACTTATTATCAGACTATCCGACGAGCTTGGCTTCTCAGCCGTAAGCGATCTCGCCAAAGCATACGGGCACTGTGCGTCGGTTCAGCAGCGGCCAACGCGGTCGAGTCTTGTTGACCTCTCGACAATCGCCAAACAGTTCCAAATGTTGGGCTTCGGGTTGAACGTACCCACGTGGCTCATCGCGCTAGCCGAGGGTTATAGCATTCTCGGGGATATTGAGGCAGGCCTCGCCACACTGACCGACGCGCTCGCCCTGATACAGAAGACGTTCTGAACACGAGCGGGAAGCCGAACTATTTAGAGTCAAGGGGGAGTTGCTTCAGAACGGTGATCGCCCAAATCTGACGGAGGCTGAAGCTAGCTTCAATCAGGCAATTCGAATCGCACGGCGGCAAGAAGCGAGATCATACGAGTTGCGGACAACAACCGGCCTTGCGCGGCTGCTCGTTTCGCAAGGCCGCCGTGACGAAGCCCGCAGGATACTCGCCGAGATCTACAACTGGTTCACCGAGGGCTTCGACACCGCTGATTTGAAGGATGCAAAAGCACTTTTAGATCGGCTGGGCTTAGAATCCTGACGCAGGTCGCAGAGTCTCATCTTTGCGCAGGTCGCAGAGTCTCATCTTTGCGCACGTCTCAGACTCTCATCTTTGGGCAGGTCGCAGACTCCTTAGATCGGCTCGACAAGATCGGCTCGACAAGATCGCCCTGGTGTTAGATCGCTCCGCGCGGCAGCCGCGCTCCACCAGCGCTGATCTCACGGGAAGCGACATTTGCTTCCCGGGTGCGGATGGTGCGATGCGAGGAGTTACCCGCCACCCTTACATAATCAACGGGTACCCTTCGTTCGACGGGGAAGCAGAATGCAACCTGGGTCTTCACCACACCAGCGGTGGAGCCTCCCCAACGGCGCGCCGGGGGGCGATGATCTCCGCGCAGGAGGAAGCGTATGGCAAAGGGTAAAGTGTCGGCAGAGTATTCGATGAAGGCTACTGCTGCGGTTACTTTCCTTCCCGGACCTTGGGGGTAGCAGGGTCGCGCAAACGAACTTCGCAGGTACCGCGAGCGGCGGCCTCGGCACCATCGCTGGCACGGCCACATTGGTTGGTGGGAAGAGTGGGACGTTCAGTTATTGCGGAGCGGCCTGTCTGGACAACGGTGACCAACTCACGGCCAACGGAACCGGTAGTTACGAGAGTAGCGGCAAGCATCACTGGCACACGCAGGGGGTCCTTCACCGATCGGACGGCAACACTTTACTCTCCGAGGCCGACTTGGACCTGGCCTGGCGCGGCTGGAGCGGGAAGGTGTCCGAGTGGAGCTGACGGGGAAGCCTCGCTGAAGAGGAGAGCGCCGCGCCAACGATGACACGAATCAATTAACCGCATGAGGTCGGGAGGCGATTTGCGGCGTGAACGGGCGGAGGATCAGGAGAGGATGGCGCGGGCGCGCTTGAGGTCGGCGGCGATTTGGGCGGCGAGCGCGGCGCCGGAATCGAATTTGCGCTCGGGGCGGATGCGCTCGATCAGTTCGAGGCGGACTTCGCGATCGTAGAGGTCGCGGTCGAAGTCGAAGACGTGGGCCTCGATGGTGCGTTCGGGCTCGGCGAAGGTCGGACGCATCCCGATGTTGGTGATGGAAGGGTGGGGTCCGTCGTCGAGCATGAGCCGGGTGGCATAGACGCCGTCGGGCGGCAGAATCTCGGTACGGCTCTGGATATTGGCGGTGGGAAAGCCGATTTTGCGGCCGCGTTCACGGCCATGAACGACGGGACCGGTGAGGAAGTGCGGGCGTCCGAGCAGGTTGGCGGCGGTGCGGAGATCGCCGGAGGCGATGACCTCGCGGACCTTGGTGGAGCTGACTTCCATGCCGGCGACATTGACGGGTCCGATGACCATTACGTCGAAGCCGAATTCGCGGCCGAGATCGGTCATCACAGCGGCGTTACCGGCGCGATTATGGCCGAAGCTGACGCTGTGGCCGACGACCACGGTGCGCACGCCGATGCGATCGAGGAGGTAGGTGCGCACAAACTCGCGCGGGGAGAGGCGGCTCAATGCGCGGTCGAAATTGATTACCATCACGCCGTCGATGCCGGATGTGCGCAGCAGTTCGAGCTTGTCGGCGGAAGTAAGAATCAGGCGGGGGGCGCGATCGGGCGCGAGGACCTTGGCCGGGTTGGGATCGAAGGTGAGGGCGAAGGCGGCGCCGTGATCGCGTTTAGCGCGTTCGATAGCGGTGCGCAGGATGGTCTGATGGCCCATGTGCACGCCGTCGAAATTACCCAGTGCGACGGCCGGACAAGGAAAGGGGCGCAGGCTGTCGAGGTCGCGGATTATCTCCATCGCGGTCGATTCCGGGCAGGACCGTCAGTGGTCATCAGACTTGCAGGAATACGCATCGGACTTGGCGGAGTAGTCATCGGACTTGGCAATGCCTCGAGCGGTGCATCGGGATCAACTACTCGCGAGCGAATTAATCATGGCTTGCGCGGTGGCGGCCTCGGGCGCGTCAGGATGATCGCTGATCAGCTTCTGGAGCGTCAAGCGGGCGTCGATGCGATCATTCATCTTGATGAAAGCCTGGGCCTCGCTCAAGAGCGAGGCGCTGGCGAAACGGCCGCGCGGAAAGCGCATCACGAGGTCGTTGAACTGGAGAATGGACTGGTCGTACTTGCCGAGCTCGAAGAGGGCGTTGGCGGAGAAGTATTCAGCCGGCTCGCTGAGGGCGGATTTGGGATATCTGCGCTGGAGTCCCTGGAAAACGCCGATGGCGTTGGGATACTTGCCGGCTTTCATGTCGATCAGGCCGGCGCGATAGGCCTTGGCGGCGGGGTCGCTGCTGGACTGGGCGGCGGCGATTTCCCGATCGAGGACGCCGCGCCACGAGGGGGAGCCGTTGACGATCGGCGGTCCCGGGGCGGCGGGGGGAACGGCGGCGGGAGGGGGCGCGTTGGAGGCGACCTGCGAGCCGTTATCGGTATTGTCGGCGTTATCGTCGGTGTCCTGTGAATCGTCGTTATCGGCGTTCGCGGGGCTATTGGGCGGCGCGTTGTTAGCGACCGCGGACGCCGGCGGCGGCGCGCCGGGCGGCGGCGCTCCATTAGAGTCGGACGCGGCGGGACCGGCAGGGGCATTGAGGGAAGCGTTGGGCGGAGCGCCGGTGTCGTTGGGAGCGCCGGTGGGCGGAGCGCCGGTGGGCGGAGCGCCGGTGTCGTTGGGAGCGCCGGTGGGCGGCGGACCGTTGGAGGGAACGCTCCCAGGGACGGCATTGGAGGCGGGCGGGGCGCCGGCTACGGCGGTTGCCGAGTTGCCGCCCTTAAGCGCCTGGACCTCGCGTTGGAGCTGGGCAATCTTGGCCGAATCGGTGGTAGAGTCGCCGCCGGTATCGCCATTATGTTGCATCTCGGCGATCTGGTCGTTGAGGCGGGCGACCTGGTCCTGCAGGGCGTTGATCTGCTGGCGGTCGGAGGCGACCGTATTGCGCAGGTCCTCGTCGGCGGGCTGCTGATTATCCTGTGGGACGGCGCATCCGGCGAAGGCGAGAGCGGCCATCAGGATCAGCGGAGAGCAAGGCCGGAGGCGGCGACGGAAGGCGCAAGCGGCGCCATTCAAGCTGCCTGAGGTCACTGGGATACGGCGAAATGATCGCGTCGATTCTGGGCCCAGCAATCGTCGGTCTGTTCGGTGCAAAGGGGCAACTCCTTACCGTAACTGATGGTTGACATGCGGTCGGCGCCGATGCCGAGCGTAGTCAGATAATCCTTGGCGGCCTGGGCGCGCTTGGCGCCGAGAGCGATATTGTATTCCTCAGAACCGCGATCGTCACAATGGCCCTCGATCTGGACGCGGGTGTTGGGGTGGGCGCTGAGCCAGTCGGCGTTGGCCTTGAGGACGCTGTTGTCCTGGGGCTGGATGGTGGCGGCGTTGTAGTCGAAGTGGATGTCGCTGAGGGGGCCGCCGGCGCCATTGCCACCCATGGAACCGTTGGCATATTGGGCACCGCCGGCGCCGTTCATGTTACCTTCGTTCATGCCGTTGGTGCCGGCGGGATTGAGCCCCTGGCCTTCATTGGCTTTCTTTTTCGACGAGCAACCGGCGAGTGCGAGCCCGGCGACCAACACTGCGATGCCGAACGCGCGGGTTAGACCGCCCATCTCAACCGCCCATCCACGACGACCACGCTGGATTCGACTCATTACCCTGTCCCTCCGTTAAAGGTGCGATTACATAGCCGTCGCGGGCGCGCATCAGGTAGATCCTGGAGCCGCCGCCACGATTTGAACTGAAGGCGATATAGCGCCCGTCGGGCGACCAGGTGGGGCCTTGATTGGAGCCCGCCTGGGTCAACGGCCGTCCGCCGGTGCCGTCGCTATTGATCACAAAGATCTGAAAGCCGGACTCGCGGCTCTCGTAGGCGATTTGCTTGCAGTCGGGGGAGAAGGCCGGCGCGGTATTATAGGAGCCCTTGTAGGTGATGCGGTGGGCGTCGCCGCCCTCGAGGCTCTGGGTGTAGATCTGCGGCGTACCGGATCGATCCGAAGTAAAGACGAACTGATCGCCGTCGGCACAGACCGAGGGGCCGACGTTGATCGCTTGATTGTTGGTGAGCGCATGAACGAGGCTGCCGGCCTGCGTCAGGAGGTAGAGATTGGTGCGGCCGGCGCGCTCGAAGGCGCCGATAATCTGTCCATTCGGGGTGAGGGCGCCGCCGACCGCCTGACCGAGGCCGGGGTTGATGACGCTTTCGGTCTGGTTGTTCAGATCGACCAGGTAAAGCTGGGGCGTATAGGTCTTGTAGGACAGGTAGATCAGGTGCGAGACGGTGCTATCGAAACCGGGAAACAGGTTGATGGTGGGGTTGTCGGTGACGCGAAAGAGGCGGCCGCCGTCGAGCCACGAGGTATAGATTTCCTTGAAGCGGCCGCCGCGGGTGGAGACGAAGGCGAGCTTGCTGTCGAAGGGTCCGCGGGTGCCGGTGGCGGAGAGCAGGATGGCATCGGCGAAGCGGCGCGCCATCTCACCGACGTTGTGGGGATCGCCGGTGAATTTCTTGCCCATCATGCGGCGCTGTTGCGGAACGTCGAAGAGCAGGGCCTCGACGGTGATCTTGTCGCCGTCGCGGGTGACCGATCCCTTGACGAGGAAATCAGCGCCGATCGAGCTCCAGTCGGCAAAGTTGAACTGACCGATGTCGAAGCCGGAATTCTGCGCATCCTCGATGTAGGAGGCGGGATCAACGATGCGAAAGAAGCTCGACAGGGTGAGGTCGCGCATGAGGACCTTGGCGAAGGTGCCGGAGACCTGATGGCTATCGTCGCCGGCGAGGTTCTTGAGGGCGGAGACTGCGATCGGCTGGGCTTTGGCGGCGGAAGTAATCTCGATGGGCGGGAGGGATTCCTGTGCGCGGGCGGCGCGCGGAAGGATCACCAATGCGAGCGCCAATATCGCTATGATTTTAGTCCTCAGAGCCATCACACCACCACGCCGACAAAATCGTTGCGCACGCTGGTCCGGCCGAAAATACAAAAGAGTGCGGTTTGCGCTGTCATCAGGTTGTCGCCAGGTTCGCCTTTGGTTGGAGCGGATCAGTTATCCGAAGCGGTACCGGATTGGAGGTCGCTGAGCTTGAAGATAGCAGGAACTCCCGCGGCGAATTCGGAGCGGTAGTTCTCCGGCGGCGCGCCGAACGGGGCGGCGGCGCGGATCGCGCGGGCGACCGAATCGTCGAAGGCAGGGTCGCCCGATCGGGACGTGACCTTGAGCGAGTTGAGGGTGCCGTCGGGGTTGATGCCAAAGGTGACGGTCGCGGTGAGGTCGGGACTGCCGCCGGCAAAGCTCCAAGCCTTTCTGATTCGATCCTGCACGTCTTGATAATACATGACAAAACCGGGGTCCTGCAGCATCCCGGCGCTACCTTTACCGGGACCCACGCCCATGCCGCTGCCAGAGCGCTCGCGATCGGCGACGACCGGACCGGTGCCGGGGTTCTCACTAGCCCTGGCGTTCTTCTCCGCATCTTCGTTGGCCTTTTCCTCGATCGCTTTCAGATGCTCGGCGAGCAATTGTTGGCGGAGCTTCGCGAGCGCCTCCTTGACGCTGGGAGTCTCCGCCCGGGCCATCGCGATGGGCGTGGCCCTTGGTTTCGGCCTGGGCGTGGCCCGAGGGCGCGGTTTCGGCGTTGCCTCCGGCGTCGGCCGCGGCGTGCGATGGGGTCGGGGGGTGCGGATCGGCGTCGCCGCGGGGGTCTCGACGGGCGTTGGCGGAGGCGGGGGCGGCGTGGGCGTCGGCACGGGGGTCGGCCTGGTATTGAGCGCGATGGCGTTTTTATCGTTGTCGGGCGGCGGCGTCGGTTGCGGCTTTGCGGGTGGCGGCGTCTCCACGGGCTTGGCGGCACGACGATCGGGGGGCGGCGGCGGCTGCGCGCGATTGATGCGGGGCAGGCGCGTGCCGAGATCGCCGGCCGGGAGCGAATCGACGATTTTGACGGTATAAGCGGCCGGCGGCGGCGTCTCGGAGCGGAACAATCGAGGCACGACGAAGAGCACGAAGATGATTACGCCGACGTGTGCGATCGCCGAGACAACGACGGCGGCGATGTAACCGATGCGCGATTGCCGATCGCCGGCGCTATGGACCGGGGCTGCCATGCTTCGAACCGCTCCCCGCCCCCGCCGCGTCATCGTTGCTCGCCGGCATCTCGGTAACCATCCCGACGTCGTCAATACCGGCGGCCTTAATCGCCGCCATCGTGCGCACCACTTCGCCGTAGGGAACGGCGTCGTCGGCGCGGAGAAAGACCTGCCGATCGGGCCGTTCGGTGGAAATCGCGCGGAGCTTATCGCTCAATTGATCGGCGGTGATGCGAGTATCGTTCAGATACAGATCGCGATTGCGCGTAATCGAAACGATGAATTGTTCTTCCTTACCGGGCAGCGCCTGGGCCTTGACCTTGGGCAGATTGACCTCGACGCCTTGCTGAATGATCGGCGCGGTGACCATGAAGATGATCAACAGCACCAGCATCACGTCCACGAGGGGCGTGACGTTGATCTGAGAGGCGAGTGCGCCGCGTTGAGGAGAATCAGACGCCATGTTTCACCGACTGACGATCGCGCTGCCCGGGTGGCCGGCCAAGTCTCGCGCAGGGCGATGAATGCTGCCGTCGTAATTTGACCGCTTGACGCTCGCGCTGCCCGGGTGGCCGGCCAAGTCCTGCGCAGGGCGATAAATGCTGCCGTCGTAATTTGGCCGCTCGACGCTCGCGCTGCTCGGGTGGCCGGCCAAGTCTCGCGCAGGGCGATGAAGACGTACGCAAGGGCAGAATGGCGCGGATGCTCCCGTCTGTCACCCTGAGCGCAGCGAACGGGTCACGTTTCCACAGCCATAGGAGACGGGATTCTTCGCTACGCTCAGAATGACAACGGTTGTTCATCTTCAAGTGACTGCCTGGCAAATTCAAGTGACTGCCTGGCAAACAGGCCTACATGGCGATCCACTGTATGCTTCTTAGAACGGCCGTGCGGCGCGGCCTTGCAGTTTTCAATGAAGAAAAGATAGCGCTCATGGAATTTTTCTGGTCCGGCGCTTATGAGAGGAAGTGGCGTTCGGCGATGTTGAGAAATTCCGAGGTGAAGTTCTCCATCTCGGTGGCCAATTCGCGCGCGCGGGTAGCCAGGTGGTTATAGAAGACCTGCGCGGGGACGGCGACGACGATGCCGAACGCGGTCGTAATCAGGGCCTCGGCGATACCGGGAGCGACCGCCTGAATGTTCGAGGTGTGGGCGGCGGAGAGCCCCATGAATGCGGTCATCACGCCCCAGACGGTGCCGAAGAGGCCGATAAACGGGGTGGTTGAGGCGGTGGTGGCGAGGAACGGGACGCCCTTTTCGAGCTTGGCTAGTTCGACGTTGGTCTGGCGCTTCATCGCGCGGGTGACGTTTTCGATGCCGCCGAGGTCGGTGGAGAAGGTCTCGGCGCCGACGGCGGAGCGCTTGGCGCGGGTCAATTGGAGCAATTCCTGGTAGCCGGCGCGGAATACCTGGGCTACGGGGCTGCTTTTGAGACCGACGCTGGCAGTATGAATGGCGGCGAGGTTTTTGGATTCCCAGAAAATGGCGATAAAGCGCTCGGATTCGCGGCGGGCGCGGGAAATCTGGACGAGTTTGTACAGAATAATGCCCCAGCTACCGATCGAGAACCCGGCGAGCGTCAGCAGCACCGCCTGCACCACCGGCCCGGTGCCGATCATCAGATCGGCCACGCTCATCCCGCCACCGTTCAATCGTTCACCTCGCGCGTCATCGCCGGGCGCCGGCTGACCACAGGGCCCTGCCGTTCAGGAGTACGCCGGCACCAAGAGGCTCGCATCGTCAGCCGATCCGGTCGCAAACATTATCGGTGGCCTTGCCCATGTAGTCAAATTTCGCCGGCAGCGTATGAGCGATCTGAAATTCTCATCGGCCGATAAGGGCCTGGGCTGAATCACCAATAAGTTAGACGGAGGGGGCGGGGCTATGTTTCAAAAGAGCGGAAACGTGCCAACGGGGAGCGGAGTATGCTAGCGTTACGCATCGACGTTTTCTTCGGCAAGCTCGCCAGGGAGGATTAGCGGTGGCGATCAGGATCGCGATCAACGGCTTCGGCCGTATCGGGCGCATGTTTTATCGCGCGGCGATGGACAAGAAAGAACTCGAGATAGTGGCGGTCAACGATATTACCAACGCCGCGACGCTCGCTCATCTGCTCAAGTACGACTCGATCCACGGCAATCTGAAGCATGCGGTCAAGGCCGAAGGCGATCAGATCATGGTGGACACGCGTGCATTCAAGGTGTTCGCGGAGCGCGATCCGTCAAAGCTGCCGTGGGGCAAGCTGGGGGTGCAGGTGGTGGTCGAATCGACCGGGCTGTTTACGGCGCGCGAGAAGGCCGCGATGCATCTGAGCGCGGGCGCCAAGAAGGTTGTAATCAGTGCGCCGGCGGATGGCGCGGATATAACGGTGTGCCTCGGGGTGAATCATCAGGCTTACGACCCGAAGCAGCACGACGTGATATCGAACGCGTCGTGCACCACCAATTGCCTCGCGCCGATCGCGAAGGTACTGCATGAGAATTTCGGCATCGTGCACGGCCTGATGACCACGGTGCACGGTTACACGCAAGACCAGATGCTGCAGGACGGGCCGCATCCGGATCTCCGCCGGGCCCGTGCGGCGGCGCTCTCGATGGTGCCGACGTCAACTGGTGCGGCCAAGGCAATCGGGCTGGTGCTGCCGGCGCTCAAGGGCAAACTCGACGGTATCGCGGTGCGGGTGCCGACGCCGAACGTCTCGCTGGTGGATTTGACGGCGGTAGTGGAGCGCGACGCGGATGAGAAGTCGGTCAACGCGGCGATGCGAAAGGCTGCCGACGGCGAATTGAAAGGCATCCTGGAGTACAGCGACGCGCCGCTGGTATCGATCGATTTCAATAACAATCCGCATTCGTCGATCTACGACGCGCCACTGACCAAGACGCTGGGAGCGCGCCTGGTCAAAGTCTTTTCGTGGTATGACAACGAATGGGGATACTCGAATCGCCTGGCCGATGTCACGGCTTTCGTCGCGTCGAAGATCTAAGGCCATCCGGGGCGTCAAGTTTGTGCGCGAGGAATTGCATCGGCGAGAAGCGATCGCGCTCGAGGAGCTGACGACAACCTGATGTCTGCGGTCTCCGTAACCAGCCTGGATCTGAGGAACAAGAAAGTCCTCGTGCGGTGCGATTTCAACGTGCCGTTCGACGGCACTTCGATCACCGACACCTCGCGCATCGACGCCAGCCTCGATACCATCCGGTACATCCTGGCGCAGGGCGCGGCGGCGGTGATCTGCTCGCATCTGGGGCGTCCCAAGTCGCGCACGCCGGAATTGAGCCTCAAGCCGGTGGCCGAGTATTTAACCGCCGCTTTGGGCCAGAAGGTTGCGTTGGCGCCCGACTGTATCGGCGATACCACCGGGCGCATGGTGAACGACCTGGCGATGGGATCGGCGATACTGCTGGAGAATCTGCGGTTTCATGCGGAGGAAGAGAAGAACGATCGGGACTTCGCTCACGAGCTCGCGCGGGGCAAACAGGTTTACGTAAACGACGCCTTCGGCACCGCTCATCGTGCGCATGCGTCCACGGTCGGGGTTACCAGGTTTATCACCGAACGTGCGGCGGGCCTGCTGATGATTCGCGAGCTGGAGGCGTTGCGCGCCGTTACCGAAAATCCTGCCCATCCGTACGTCGCAATTCTTGGCGGGGCGAAAGTCTCGGACAAAATTGGCGTCATCCGCAATCTGTTGAAGCTGACCGATGTCATCCTGATAGGCGGCGCGATGGCATACACGTTCCTCAAGGCGCAGGGCATCCCGGTTGGCAAATCGCGGGTCGAGGAAGACAAGATCGAGCTGGCGCGTGAGCTGGTGGCCGAGGCGGCGAAGCGCAATGTCGCATTTGTGCTGCCGTCGGATCACGTCGTCGCGGCGTCAATCGAGGCGGGTGCGGAGGCCGCGACGGTGATTGATATCCCGAGCGACCGCATGGGGCTGGATATCGGCCCGCGAACCGTCGCAGAATTTGTCGGACACCTTTCCGGTGCGAAAACAGTCATCTGGAACGGGCCGTTGGGGCTGTTCGAAAATCCGGCTTACGCCAACGGCACGCTGGCAGTGGGCGAGGCGATCGCGAACCTGGCCGGAGTTACGAGCGTGCTGGGCGGTGGCGATACCGCGGCGGCGGTAGCAGGCGCGCCGTGGGCCAACCGCTTCACGCATATCTCGACCGGCGGCGGCGCGACGCTGGAATACCTCGAAGGGATCGAATTGCCGGGGGTCAAGGCGCTCGATCCTTAAGCCGGCTTGTTCAATTCAACCGTCTGCATTTTTCGATCGCGTGCGTTAGTATTTTTTTGAGCTACGGAGCTGCCGATGCGCAGGAAGCTGTTTGCGGCCAACTGGAAGATGAATCTGACCTCCGCGGAGGGGCGCGCGCTGATCGCCGCGATCCGCGCGGATCTCGATCGCGATTGGGCTGCGCTGGCGCGGGATCGTGACGTGATGGTCGCACCGTCCTTTGTCTCGATTCCGGCGGTGGCGCAAGCGCTGGCCGGTTCCGGGATCGCGCTCGGGGCGCAAAACATGCATTTCGAGGCGAAGGGTGCCTACACGGGAGAGATCTCGGCTGAGATGCTGCGCTTCTTTGGCGTCGGCTACGTAATCGTCGGCCATTCGGAACGCCGTCACATCTTTAAAGAGGACGACGACCTGATCGGGCGTCGCGCGGCGGCGGTCGCGGCCGCGCGCATGACGCCGATCCTCTGTGTCGGCGAAACTGCTCCCGAGCGCGACGCGGGTACAACGGTTGGCGTGGTGTTGCGCCAACTCCAGCAAGGACTGGCCCATTTCGCCCCTGAGAGGTCGTCCAACGTCGTCATAGCCTACGAGCCGGTCTGGGCGATCGGCACCGGCCGCACCGCCAGCCCGGAGCAAGCTCAGTTCGTTCACGGAGCGATCCGAGAGGCGCTGGCCGACCACGTTGGGCCGGGGCCGGCTGCGGGCATCAGGATACTTTACGGCGGCAGTGTAACAGCGGAGAATGTTGACACTCTGATGGCCAAGCCGGATATTGACGGGGCTCTGGTCGGCGGGGCGAGCCTCAAGGCGGATTCGTTCGCACGCATTGTGCGGGCTCAATTGGCTTGAGGGCGGAGTGGCATCAGAAGAAACGGGTCCGAGCGGAATTTCGTAATGGTCACGGCGGCAATAGTTATTCATATAGTGGTCTGCGTTGCGCTGACGATTGTGGTGTTGTTGCAACAGGGCAAAGGCGCCGATGTCGGCGCGGTCTTCGGCGGCTCCAGTCAGACCGTTTTCGGCGCGGGCGGCGCCGCGAGTCCGCTCTTCCGGATGACCTGGACTTTCGCGCTGCTGTTTGCGCTGACTTCATTATTTCTGGCGTACTCTTCGACCAAGCGCATCAGCGGCAGTATCTTCGAGGGCCGCAAGATAGCGGCTCCGGTGCACGCAGCGCCCATCAAGGTACCGGTGAACTCGATTCCGATGGCGCCGACCTCGTCCGCTCCGGCGTCCTTTCCGGCGGCACCGTTATCGGCGCCGGCCAAATAGCTCCCCGGTCCAATTAGCCGGCTTCAGCCCTCAGGATGCATGCCCGAAGTGCGCGGGTGGTGGAATGGCAGACACGCGAGTTTGAGGGGCTCGTGGTAGAAATACCGTGCGGGTTCAAGTCCCGCCCCGCGCATCTCCCGAGGACCGGCGATAACGCTTACCGGTTATGCGGCCAGGTCCTCTGCGACGGTGAAGTGGAGACCGGCAGCTTCGCGATCCATCTTTACCGCGATCCCATAAGGTCAAGCTGGCGTGGTCTGGAAGGTGAGACGGCGGCCGCTTTATCCATCGCCGAGGCCCCGTGCGCTACATCAGGATTGTAGCCGTACTTACGCTTGAGACGGTCGAAGATCGTCCGTAAATGATCGTCGTAAGCGCGCGGCGCATAGGTCGCACGTCCATAGAAATCATCGATTCGGGCGGCATGATCGGGGAAGTTCTCGCGGATAAACGGGATGAAGCGCCGCGCCGCGGCAGGCTTTAGAAACAGCGAGCGCCACCATACTCCGGCCGCTCCGGATCGCGCGCGCCGCGCGAATCACGCTCTCAATCGCAGAGGGTCGTCGGTCAGGCCGGGAATCATCGGCATCATCAGTACGTTGCAGCGGATTCCGGCGGCGGTCAGTTGCGCCACAGTGCCCGCAGGCGCAGCGCCGGCCGCGGCGCGCGCGGCTCGAGCATCCGCTGCAGGCGGCGATTGATCGTAATCAGCGAGAAATTGACCGAGAGGCGCGATCGCTAATTGATCTCGCGCGAGCAAATCCAGGTCGCGCACGATCAGGGCCGATTTGGTCGTGATCGAGAGGTCGAGTCCACCCAGCCGGCGCGAACACCTCGAGCATCGACGCGTCAGCCCGAACTTCCGCTCCGCCGGCTGATAGGGATCGGTCGCCGTGCCGATCGCAATCTGGTCGGCACCAAGCGGGGTGCGCGCGAGCGTGCGCGCCAGGACCTCGGCGGCCATCCGCTTGACGAAGATGCGCCGCTCGAAGTCCATCGGATCGCGCAATTCCAGGAACTCATGGGTATAGCGCGCGTAGCAGTAAACGCAGCCGAATTCGCATCCGCGATAGGGATTGATCGTCCAGCGAAAATGCATCGCGGGCTTGTCGCAGCGATTCAGAATCTGACGCACCGGCATCTCGATGAACTCGACATCGCGGATGGTCGAAGGCGCACTTGCCGGATTAGCGAGCGAGAGCCGTCCGCCGTCAAATGCCAATTCCGCGGGAGAATAGAGAGGCTTAGTCGAGGGCTTCATCCACTTAGTTTCGTTTTTTCTTCGCTTTTTGTCAATACAGGCGCCTCCGCGTGCGCCGTCGCCCGACATAATTCCATTTAGATCTCAGCCGGGCGGGGGTTGCCGCAAAGGACTCGCAGGGCCGAACAAGCGAGCGAAAGAATAAAAAAGCGGCCACCCCTGTTTGGGGGTGGCCGCTTTGCATGCAGCGCCGTAGTGAAATATCGCGGGCGGCGCGCCCGGCTGAAAGGCTGGCCGATGGGTTAGCGCATGATCATCATGAGGCCGCCGGGGCTGCCGTACTTGACGCCGTCGAGGTACTCTTTGGGCGCATTGTTATCCAGGTAGGGCTTGCGCTTCCACGGGTTGCCGAATCCGCACCACACGGTCTCGTGCGAGTTCTGGAAATCCATCGCGGTCGAAGCCACGCCGTCCCAGGCAGACCCGAGTCCGGGGACATCGCCGGCGTCGTTGTAGTAGGAAATCGATTTCCACAGTTTCTTGTTCGAGTCGTACAGATCGACCCAGTCGCCGTTCCAGTGCTCGCTGTCGGCATAGATGATCCGGCTCGAATAGCAGTAGCCCGCGGATTCACTCGGGATCCGATGAACATCATCCACCGCCATCGCGCGCGCTTCCCACTTGCCCCACGAAGGCTTCGGGAAGCCCAGCGGCATCAGATAGCCGCCCGGGAAGATCGCGCCGTCCTGGTTGAAGTGCGCGAGCGTCAGGATCTTGCGATCCGCGAGAAAGTCGCCGCTGTAGATCGAGGTGCTGCCGTTGAAGCCATTGGTCTTGGCGTCGTCGTAGCTCCAGTCGAAGCCGAACACCGGCGAACAACGGGCAGTGCTGGCCAGGCGCAGCGAACGCCGCAGGGCCGGCACGAACACGAACGTATCAGGGAACGGGTTCTTTTCCTGATCGACGAAGAACAGGTTAAGCGACGCGGTGTAGCGCGCCTGCTCCGGCGTCTCTTCCATCAGCCATTCGGTATACCAGGTGCCCGGAGCATAGGTCTGCTGGACCGGGAAACCGGGATCCGTGTTGAAATCGCTCCAGCGATAGACCACGTCGATCGTCGTCGTGTTGGAGTTGCCGAAGCGGTCGTTCGACCAGATCGCGCCGTAGTTGTTCGGGCTGTTCACATACACCGAAGGAACGAAAGCCCAGAACACGTTGGCCAGGATCTTCCAGCCCTTATTCGGTTCCTGCGGATCGGGGAAAGGCGTTCCGCCATGGTAGTTCTTGAGCACGTAATGCCCGTTGGGCAGGACTTCCACCTGAGTCTGCGGGCCGTATTTCTCTGTCGCCTCCACCCAGGTCTTGGGCAGGAAGGTGTTATAGACCGCCGGGCCGACATCCATTTCGACGTCCGACGGCATCTTCCAGTAGTACACGCCTTCGAACAGCTTCTGCATGCCCAGCGGCATGAACTGCTTGTACTGCTGCCAGTTCGCCATCGTAATCTTGGCGCCGGCGGGCTCGGCGCCCTGATTGGCGGTATCCGTCACCCATTGATCCATCTCGCTGCGATCAGTCGATTGCGCTCGTCCCAGTGACGGTAAGACGAGCAGCATACCCAGTGCTACAAACCGAGCCAGGTACTTCCTCATTCCAGTCTCCCTCCGATTCTGCCGTTATGCTCCACAAACCCGCACAAGCGCGTGCGCGGAGCAGGTCATTCATTCAGCGCCCTGTCCTTCCAAGCCAACAGATTGAAAATGACGGTGAGCTACGCCATCTAATTGCGGATAACGATTTCGATGTCAATACGTAATTAGCGAGGAACGAATTCGAATATCGTGCAAACCCGACGACAGAAGCGGCCACCCCTGTTTGGGGGTGGCCGCTTTGCATGCAGCGCCGTAGTGAAATATCGCGGGCGGCGCGCCCGGCTGAAAGGCTGGCCGATGGGTTAGCGCATGATCATCATGAGGCCGCCCGGGCTGCCGTACTTGACGCCGTCGAGGTACTCTTTCGGCGCATTGTTATCCAGGTAGGGCTTGCGCTTCCACGGATTGCCGAATCCGCACCACACGGTCTCGTGCGAGTTCTGGAAATCCATCGCGGTGGAAGCCACGCCGTCCCATGACGAACCGAGTCCGGGGACATCGCCGGCGTCGTTGTAGTAGGAAATCGCCTTCCACAGTTTCTTGTTCGAGTCATACAGATCGACCCAGTCGCCGTTCCAGTGCTCGCGGTCGGCGTAGATGATCCGGCTCGAATAGCAGTAGCCCGCGGATTCGTTGGGGATGCGATGAACGTCATCCACCGCCATCGCGCGCGCTTCCCACTTGCCCCACGAAGGCTTGGGGAAGCCCAGCGGCATCAGATAGCCGCCCGGATAAACCGCGCCGTCCTGGTTGAAGTGCGCGAGCGTGAGGATCTTGCGATCGCCCAGGAAAGTGCCGTCGTAGATCGAGGTGCTGCCGTTGAAGCCATTGGTCTTGGCGTCGTCGTAGCTCCAGTCGAAGCCGAACACCGGCGAACAACGGGCAGTGCTGGCCAGGCGCAGCGAACGCCGCAGGGCCGGCACGAACACGAACGTATCAGGGAACGGGTTCTTTTCCTGATCGACGAAGAACAGGTTAAGCGACGCGGTGTAGCGCGCCTGCTCCGGCGTCTCTTCCATCAGCCATTCGGTGTACCAGGTGCCCGGAGCATAGGTCTGCTGCACCGGGAAACCGGGATCCGTGTTGAAATCGCTCCAGCGATAGACCACGTCGATCGTCGTCGTGTTGGAGTTGCCGAAACGGTCATTCGACCAGATCGCGCCGTAGTTGTTCGGGCTGTTCACATACACCGAAGGCTGAAATGCCCAGAACACGTTGGCCAGGATCTTCCAGCCCTTATTCGGTTCCTGCGGATCGGGGAAAGGCGTTCCGCCGTGGTAGTTCTTGAGCACGTAATGCCCGTTGGGCAGAACTTCCACCTGGGTCTGCGGGCCGTATTTCTCCGTCGCCTCCACCCAGGTCTTGGGCAGGAAGGTGTTATAGACCGCCGGGCCGACATCCATTTCGATATCGGACGGCATCTTCCAGTAGTACACGCCTTCGAACAGCTTCTGCATGCCCAGCGGCATGAACTGCTTGTACTGCTGCCAGTTCGCCATCGTGATCTTGGCGCCGGCGGGCTCGGCGCCCTGATTGGCGGTATCCGTCACCCATTGATCCATCTCGCTGCGATCAGTCGATTGCGCTCGTCCCAGTGACGGTAAGACGAGCAGCATACCCAGTGCTACAAACCGAGCCAGGTACTTTCTCATTCGAGTCTCCCTCCGATTAGGTGTTGGCGCTCCGCGAACGCCCGTTCACAGACGTTCGCGGAGCATATGGTTCATTCAGCGCCCAGTCCTTCCAAGCCAAACATGAAGACCGTGTCTTCTGCCTTTTAATCGCGAATTATAATTTCGATGTCAATGCGAAATTGTGACACAACATAGCGAGCGGGTGGGGAGGCGAACGGCGGGCAGATGCGCGGCGTTGCCTGCGTTGCGCCGGGTTTTTTCCAGACGGCCGCAGCCGGGATAATATCGCCGACGCCGTGACGGAAGCCTGCGCGCAGTTAGTGCGCGCTGGAAAAGATTCCCCCCAGAGAAGAAAAGACGCCCTGCAAGGCGTGAGGAAATTGCGCGCCTGCCAGAGTGAGAATCGGCAAGAGTCCAAAAATTACGACTTGCCAGATAAAGCCGCTGTCCCAATTCAATTCGCCGGGAGTGGTGCCCAGGAGCATGCTCACGACTCGGTCACGATTCATCTGAATGAAAATGACAAAGGTGACGCCGATCACGCTCAGGAGGACGATCCAACTGAGCAAGCCGACGGTGTCACGTTGCGGAAAAGGATAGCTCGACAGCGCGAGCATCATGGCGAGCAGGCCGACGCTGGCGAAGATCACCATGTTCATCAGTTGCGGAAATACCTGCCGCAGGAAATCGACCACGCGGCTAGCGACGAATAGTTCCGCATTTCTGATCAAAGATTCGTCCAGGCCGGTTTGACCGTCAGTGGGCTTGACCGTGACATGGGCCTGGCGATCGAAGCGCCAGCACGGCTCGAAGATTCGTACAACCTGCTGCGAAAGCTGACTCATCGCGCGCTGGAGACGGACTTTTCCCTCTATCGCCGCGTGCCAATCGCCGCTGGCCTCGTCGCGCAGGACGGCATCCAGCGCCGGCTCAACGGCTTCGACCTGATCCGACAGCATCATTCGCCCGGCGCTAAACCGCGCCGTAATCGAACCGGCGGGCGTTGCTGGCGCGGCCTCGTTCCTGGCGTCGCCAATCCACTCGACCAGGCGCAGCATCTCGCGTACCCGCTCGAGACAAAATTCGATGGCGGTGACGTTGCCGGGGGGTTCGAACAGCGAGATACGCTGCCGATCGGCCATCGAGGGCGCGACGCTGCCAACGCGCAGATCCTCATAAGCGCGGCGCGTCGGATGCATACTGAGGCGGCGCAGCAGCGATCGCAGTTGGAACCATACCGCGATAAAGCGTCCGAATAGCAAAAGGAACGACGTATAAACAAAAATCGCGACACCGATGAGGAACAGATTGAAGATGCGGCCATCGAGCGCGACCAGCTTGAGCCCCGGAAAATCGAGGAGCAGGTAGATAACAAAAGGTAGCGCTATCCAGAGCCGCCAGAACGGGATGTCGTCGGTGGAGCACTGGAGGAAGCGGGCGGTATCGCGTTCGTGCGCGGCGATGCCGGTGAACGAACCTTGCTCGCCGAAGCCGAGAAAATTGTCGGTGAGAGCGTATTCTTCAGACGCTCCGAGGCGCCTCAATTCGCTCACGCTGAGCCACAACGCCGCAAGCCCGATGAAGAGCAGGGGCAACAAGGGCGACACTCCGTTCCACAGATTTGCCGCCCGCACGAAGTAGAGGAGAGCGTGGAGAGGGTCGCGCGACCAGATCGAGATCGCATACGCCAGCGCAAAGAAAACTCCGATCACGCTCGATATAAAGGTGTACCTGGTCGTCCACGAAGATTCTTCGCGAAACGGGTTCGCCTCGTTGACGGTATCCACTGCGAGTCCGGCGAGACCGAGAAGGATGCAGACGCCCGCGATGAGAGTCGGCATCAGCGTCCAGCCCAGAAGGTGATAGTTCAAACGGGCCACATCGAAGAGGCGTCCCCACCACGATGAAGAGGCTGACGGCGTCCATAGACTCATCGCGCGCAAGGGCAGGGTCCAGACCGCGCTCGCAACGATAAAGAATGTCAACAGGACCAGCAGAAAGCATAACAGGCTGAGCCGCCGGTTGGCGCGATTGGCGGTCGCGGAATCGTCTATCAGACGAGCGAGCGCGCGCGGCGGCGGCGGAGTTATGCGCGCGAATATCCGATAGAGGCCGCGCCCGCGCTTCAGCCGGTAGCGCTGCATGAAATACAACTGCGGTATCGTGCAAATCAGGAGCACTAGCCCAAACGTTATATCGAACTGACGCGGATAGAGGGTGAGGCCAAAATTTGGCGGCAGGAACGCAATCGAGGCGGGCGGACGCGGCCGTTTCGAGACGAGCCCGGCGGGGTCACCTGGATCGATCGCCACCGGCCACAGGGCGTCTTTGCCAACGACGCTCACCCACAGCGGCGGCGTATCGGCCGCACTCGAGAATGGGGTCGTGTACTCAACCATCAGCCGAGGATCGTCGAGCGCAGTGAGGATGGCGTTGTACATACCCTCGGCTTCCCCGCTGGAGAACTGCAGGCGCCGGTAATCGAGATTGGAAGGCCAGGTCCATAGCTGATTGGAGGCGAAGAGCGGATAGGTGGAGAAGACGAGGGTGCCAGCGAGGTCGCGATTGAAGTCGGAGTGCAGATAGAGCAAATCGCTGGAAGTCAAAAACGGGATCGTATCGGGGCAGCTCGCCCGTATCTCGCGAATGAGAAAGATCGCGTCTTCGATGTTGGTCGCAACGATGCCGACGTAATGAAAGCTCTCGTGATGGATGGTCGAGAGCAGGTTCGCCAGCACCACTTCATCGTCGGTGGCGGTGGCACGCGAGAAGGACGGCACGAGGTAGCGATCGAGCCCCGGGTCCTCGTCTGGAATGGAGGGATCGTGATGAGCGAAGCCGGGCGTCGCTGCCGGATTCGACTGGGGCGTAGAACTCGCAAAAGCGGTGCGCAAGTTGGAGATATGAATCGGATACGGGAGTAAGGTTACTCCGCCAACGCTGTCGAGCCGCGCAATTTTCCGTTGGTAGAGTTTAGCGATCGAATTGCCGTAATCGGTATCGTCGGTGAGTATCGCGATACGCGGATGCCCCAGTATCTGCTGAAAAAAATTTACTATTCCCTGATAGGTCTGGCTCTCGGCGAGTTCGGTCGAATGAAAATCGCCGAGGCCCGCGGGCCACTTTTCAATTGCGGTTGCGGTCCCGGACAAAAGCTCCATGTGCGGCGGCGGCTGAGCGAGCTGGCCGAAGTACATCCACGAACGCAGGACCTCCTGAATCGAGGCGGCCGAACCGGAATAGCTTGGCCCGATGATCCTGATCTCGCGCGGGGCCCCGCGCGTCAGTTCCGCCAGATGCGCGGGTGCGGGCGCGACGCCTCCGCCGGCCCATCCGCGTAGCCATGCGATTTGGTCGAGGGCGCTGCGCATGGCGGCCGCGTCGATTCCGCCGGTAGGAGTTTCACCAATCACGAATACCACCATCAGGCTGTCGCGCGCCGGATGGTCACGGTTAGCGCGGTCGGCCCTTGCGAAGAGCATCACGCCCGGCCTGCGCGACTGCGCAAGCTCATTGATGGTGCCGCTGGACTCCGGCTTGGCCGCTGCCGGATCTGTCCATGGGAGGTAGAACCTGGCGAGGAAATAATTTTCATGACTCATCGCGAGCTGGATCGAATCGCTGTAGCGATCGAATTCATAGCGTAGCGACGGATTCTCGGGGTCGGGCAGAGTCGCAATTAGAAATGAGACTTGATCGTTGGCGCGCGGGTCAGCGGTATTCCACGACTGATTGGGCCCCGGATAAATCGGCGAGCCACTTTGCCACGGTTGGTCCTTATCGACGAACTGAGTCGGTGAAGCGTCGAAGAACTGATCGAGGAGACCGGCGGCGCTGGTTTCCAGGGCGGTTGTCTTCGCACCTTGAGCGGTTGAAACGAGCGGTGACGGCGAGGGCCGCGTCGTCGATAGGAGGAGAGGAGCGCCGACGCCTAGAAAAGCGAGAACGAAAAAAAAGATCGTGCCGGGCGATAGACCGCCCCCTTTGCTGGAACCTTCGGGCATGATCGCTTCGCGTGATTCCCTCTCCAGTCCGCCCCCTTCGCCTGGTTGCCGGAACGCAAGTCAGGCACTGCGCGAAAAATCGGCTCATCGCGAAGCTCACCTGATTGATGGGAGTCTCATGACGGTCGGATTGCACGCCGACCAGTGGCAGCCTCCCCCCAGGGAGTCGTATAGCCCGCCAGCTATGGCGATACCAGTAGTGCGCAGGCAATTGCACACGCGGCGGTCAGCACCGCCGCTCGGCGGGTGAATCGCCGCAATGGTTGCGGAGCAAGGTCTTGGCGTCGTTCGGAACGATGCGTCGAGGGCAGGAAGGAATCAGTTATGAGGCGACCGTAGAAGTTGATTTATCTGCGAACGCACGCGCGCAAAGGCCAGCGCCTGCGCCGCATCTTCGTACTGCGGATCGAACATGCTCATGTGCGAGAGCCGTTCTTCCGCGGGGCCGATCTCATTGAGCGCGGCGGCGCTGTCAACCGCGTTGGGCGTTTGCGCCTCCACCGCCAACACGGTCATCACCCCGTCTTTGACCTCGGCGAGGCCGCCCGCGAGCAAAAATTCGTTGAAGCTGTTCTCTCCGAGCTTCAAGGTCAGGATGCCAGGCACCAGCGAAGTGATGAAGTTGGTATGCAGCGGCAGCACGCCGAACTCGCCCATCGCGCCCACTGCCGTAACCTGTTCGACGGCGCCGTCAAAGAGCACGCCCGTCGGCGTGACGAGCTTGAACTGGAAGGTGTCGGGCATGGTGATGCTCAGCGCGCTTCGCCGCGTGCGAGACGCTCGGCCTTGGCGCGGGCGTCGTCGATCGTGCCGACCAGGTAGAAGGCCTGCTCGGGCAGATCGTCGCACTTGCCGTCGAGGATTTCCTTGAAGCCGCGAACGGTCTCGGCGCGTGAGACGTAGGCGCCCGGGATATTGGTGAAGGGCTCGGCCACGAACATCGCTTGCGACAGGAAGCGCTCGACGCGGCGGGCACGGGCGACGGTCAGCTTGTCGTCGGCCGAGAGTTCGTCCATGCCGAGAATCGCGATAACGTCTTGCAGATCCTTGTAGCGCTGCAAAATCTGCTGCACTCGCCGTGCGACGTCGTAATGCTCCTCGCCGACGATCTGCGGGTCAAGAATGCGCGAAGTCGAAGCGAGCGGATCGACCGCCGGGAAAATCGCCTTCTCGAAGATTTTGCGCTCCAGCGCGGTGATCGCATCGAGATGCGAAAAGGTCGTCGCGGGCGCCGGATCGGTGTAGTCGTCGGCGGGCACGTAGATCGCCTGCACCGAAGTGATAGCACCCTTCTTGGTGGTGGTGATGCGTTCCTGCAGTTCACCGATATCGGTGCCGAGAGTGGGCTGATAGCCGACCGCGCTGGGCATCCGGCCGAGCAATGCCGAGACTTCTGAATTGGCCTGGACGAAACGGAAAATGTTGTCGATGAAGAGCAGCACGTCCTTGCCCTGCTCGTCGCGAAAGTATTCGGCCACGGTGACGCCGGTCAGGGCGACGCGCGCACGGGCTCCGGGCGGCTCGTTCATCTGGCCGTAGACCAGCGCGGTCTTCGAGAGGACGCCTGATTCCTGCAATTCGCGATAGAGGTCATTGCCCTCGCGGGAGCGCTCGCCGACGCCGGCGAAAACCGAAACGCCGCCGTGCTGCTTGGCGACGTTATTGATCAGTTCCATGATGGTGACGGTCTTGCCCACGCCGGCGCCGCCGAACAGCCCGATTTTGCCCCCGCGCGAGTATGGGCAGACGAGATCGATCACCTTGATGCCGGTCTCGAGGATTTCGACTTCGGTGGCCTGATCGGCGAAATCTGGGGCGTCGCGATGAATCGGCATCGTCAGCGCGGAGCTGATCGGGCCCGCCTCATCGACCGGGTCGCCCGTAACATTCATCAGGCGGCCGAGTGTCACCTCACCAACCGGCACCGAAATCGGCGCGCCGGTATTGGTCACGTCCATTCCGCGCACGAGTCCCTCGGTGGTATCCATCGCAATGCACCGGACGGTGTTTTCGCCCAGATGTTGCGCTACTTCGAGCACGAGATTACCCACGCGGTCGTCGATCGAGGGATTACTGACACGCAACGCGGAGAAAATCGGCGGGAGCGCTCCCGGGGAGAACTCAACGTCGATGACGTTGCCTAGAACCTGGTTTATGCGGCCGGTTGCTTCTGCACTCATGGCGAGAGTCGTCTTCCTATAGGGCTTTTCGATTAGGGGGTGCCGCTATCCGCGCAGGGCCTCGGCGCCGCCTACGATATCCATCAGTTCGCGAGTGATCTGAGCCTGGCGCGCGCGGTTCATCTCAAGGGTAAGCCGGGCAATCATTTCGACCGCGTTGTTGGTCGCGCTGTCCATCGCAGTCATACGAGCGCCGTGCTCGCTGGCTTCGCCTTCGAGCAAGGCGTGAAAAATCGCGGCCTCGACGTAACTCCGCAGCACCACCGGCATCAACTCCGCCGCGCTCGGCTCAATCAGGTATTCGGTCGGCGGCGCGGCCTTGCCGTCGGGGGCCGGCGGCGGCGGTTGGACCGGCAGGAGGCGTATCGTAAGTCGGCCGTTGCGAAATGGCCGATCTGAACGCGCTGTAGACCACGCCGGCTTCGGAAATGGCGCCGGCGCGGAACTCTGTGATAACTTTGGCGGCGAGATCGCGGGCCAATCCGACGGTCGCGAGCCGCGGTGTATTGTTTATGCGGTCGCCATCGAGCGGCGCCTTGGAGCGGCGAAAATGCTCGAGTCCCTTGCGCCCAACGGCAAAGAATTTCGGTTCGAGACCCTCGGCCGCGCATCTGCGCGCGGTTTCTTCGGCCATCCGCAGCAGATTCGCATTGTATCCACCGCACAGCGCCCGGTCGGAGGTAATGACCAGTATCAGCACGACGCGGCGCGCATTCTCCGCCGGCGCCATCGCATCCGGCGCGGAGCCGAGCAGCGAGTCGGCCACCCGTTTGAGCGATTCATGGTAGGGACGCGCATTGAGCAGCGCCTCCTGCGCACGGCGCAGGCGCGCCGCCGACACGAGCTTCATCGCCCGGGTAATCTGCTGGGTTGATTTAACCGACGAGATTCGCCGGCGAATCGCCTTGAGTGTCGCCATCCGTTAAACGTTCGCGCGCCGCGGTCAGGCCGCCTTCGCAGCGCCTTCCCCCGGGGTGCGCGTGCTCAGGAAATTGTCGAGCGCCGCTATCAGTCGTTTGCGCAGGTCATCGCTGATTTCCTTCTTGGCCGCGATTTCGTCGAGCAGATCCTTGTGGCGCGCATCGAACAGGGCGTAGAGGTCGCGCTCAAACGGCTTGACTTGATCGACGTTCGAGCTTGTCGAAGTAGCCTTCGTTGGCGGCGAAGATGATCAGCACTTCCTTATCGGTGGAAAGCGGATCGTATTGATTCTGCTTCAGCATTTCGGTCAGCCGCTCGCCGCGATGGAGCAGGCGCTGGCTGGCCGGATCGAAGTCCGATCCGAACTGCGCGAACGCCGCCATCTCGCGGTACTGCGCGAGGTCGAGCTTCAGCGTGCCTCCGACCTGCTTCATTGCCTTGATCGCCGCGGAAAAACCGACGCGCGAAACCGACAAGCCGACGTTAACCGCGGGTCGGATGCCGGAGTAGAAGAGGTCGGCGTCGAGCACGATCTGGCCGTCGGTGATCGAGATGACGTTGGTCGGAATATACGCCGAGACGTCGCCCGCCTGCGTTTCGATGATCGGGCAGTGCGGTCAGCGAGCCGCCGCCCATATCCGCCGCACAGCTTCGCCGCGCGCTCGAGCAGGCGCGAATGCAGATAGAAAACGTCACCCGGGATAAGCCTCGCGTCCCGGGGGGCGGCGCAACAGCAGCGAGAGTTGGCGATAGGCCGTCGCGTGCTTGCTCAGATCATCATAAATCAGCAGCGCATGACGGCCGCTGTCGCGGAAATACTCGCCCATCGTGCAGCCCGAATAGGGTGCGATAAACTGCAGCGGCGCCGATTCGGAGGCGGTCGCCGCAACCACGGTGGTGTATTCCATCGCGCCGTAGCGGTTGAGCTTTTCGACCACCTGCGCGACCGTCGAGCGCTTCTGGCCGATGGCGACATAGACGCAAAAGACGTTCTGGCCCTTTTGATTGATGATCGTATCGATCGCGATCGCGGTCTTGCCGGTCTGGCGGTCGCCGATGATCAGCTCGCGCTGGCCGCGGCCAATCTGGAGCATCGAGTCGATCGCCTTGATGCCGGTCTGCATCGGCTCTTTAACCGGCTGGCGCTTGATGATGCCGGGCGCCTTGATCTCGATGCGGCGAGTCTCGGTGCTCTTGATCGGGCCTTTGTCGTCGATCGGCTGGCCGAGCGAATTGACCACGCGTCCGAGCAGCGCCTCGCCGACCGGAACTTCGGCGATACGGCCGGTGCGCTTGACTTCGTCGCCCTCGCCGATCGCCTGCGGATCGCCGAACAGCGCCGCGCCGACGTTGTCCTCTTCGAGGTTCAGGACCATGCCGTAAACCCAATGCGGGAATTCGAGCAATTCGCCCGACGGCCGCGTTTTGCAGGCCGTAGATGCGCGCGATGCCGTCGCCGCATGAGAGCACGCGGCCGGTTTCGCGCACGGCGACGAGCCCTCGAAGCCTTTGATCTCGTTGCGCAGGATGTCGCTGATTTCAGATGGTCTAATTTCCGCCATAATGTATTCCGCGTGCCCGCGCCTACCCGCTCAGACGCCGTTCGGCGTCGGCCAGCCGGGTGGCGAGGCTGCCGTCGTAGATTTTGCCTTCCAGTTCCGCGACGACGCCGCCCACCAGCGACGCGTCAACTTTGGTCGTTGGGATGATTTTCTTGTGCGCGATCGCTTCGAGCCCAGCCACCACGCGCGCGAGATCCTCATCGGTGGGCGGGTACGCAAAGGTCAATGTTGCACGCGCGCGCCCCATCAGGTCATCGAGCATACGCGCATAACTCTCGACCATCGCCGCGATATCGGCTACCCGCCCGTGACTCGCGACGACCACCGCAAACGATCGCAGCGGAAAGCTCAGATTGAGCCGCTCGGCGATTTTGCCCAGCGCCTCCATCCGATCCGTATGCGTCACCGTGGGCGATTCGAGTTGCGCAGCGACTTCGGGCGAATCCACGATCCGCGCCAGACGCTCCAGCTCGGTGCCCCACGCTTCAAGCTGAGCATGGTCGTGCGACAGGCCCATCAACGCGCGCGCATATCGCTTGGCGACCTTGGAGCTTTTCACCGTGCGGCCTCTTGGCCCAATCTTTCGACGAAACCTTGCAGCAGGCGCGTCTGATCGCCGGGTTGAAAATTGTTGGCCACCAGATCGCGCGCGATGTTCCCGGCCGCGTGGGCCAGAGCTTCGCGTACCCGCCGATTCGCATTCTCCGCCATCGCGGCCGCGCTCACTTCCGCGTCGCGCTTGATGCGGCCGGCGCTCTCCTGGGCAAGATCGTAGATGCGTCCTATCTGGTACACGGTTTCGTCGGCCAGGTCGGACGCTATCTGGCTCTTTTCGGCTTCCAGCTTGGCCATCCGCTCGGCCGCCCGATTCGCCAAGGCCTGGGCGTCGCGATATGCCGCATCGGCCTTCGCCAGCGTCGAGCGAATTCCAAGGGCGCGTTCCCTGAAGAAATTGCGCGCCGCCGGCAGCGCATACTTCCACAAAATCCAGGCGAAAAGCAAAAAGTTGATGATGTAAAAGACCAGCGCTCCCCAGGTCCCATGCGCTTCCGCAGCGCCTTCCGCCGCCAGCGCAAGGGACGGGGTCAGCGCCGCGCCAATCAGAGCCGCCGCTATCGCAATCCGTGACTTCATTTCAGTTGTTCAGAGTTCCGCCGGTATTGACCGGCCGGCCCAGTACGCGTTGCGCGAGTTCTCCCGCGAGATTGTGCGCCATCTGTTGCAGTTCGACCTGCGCGGCATCGATGCTCTGCTCGATTCCCTTCCTGACCGCCTCCAGTTGAGCGTGGGCTTCGATGCGGGCCTCCTCGATCGTCCTGGCCGCTTCGGCCTCCGCCTGCCGCCGCTCGGTCTCACGCCGCGCCAGTGCGTCGCGCCGAATTCCTGCCAATTGCAATTCGCGTTCCTTGACCGCCGCCTGTTCCTCTTTGATCAGCCGCTCGGTGCGATCGCTCAGGTCCTTGAGGCGCTGTTCCCGGTCGCCCAGCAGCCTGAGGAACGGACCAAAAAAGAGCGATCCAAAAATAACCCAGAAGCCAAGAAACGAAACGAGCAGGGTGGTAAAGACACCCCAGTCTGGCGGAATGTGCATGTTAGGACATCAACTCCACCCAAGAGTGGAATCATCCCCGAGCATGAATGTCAAGCTAATATTAGTGCGCCGCGAAATTTAGGCCTGCTTCTGCACGCCCGCAACCGCGACGCGCTCGTCTTTGCCGAACACCGTCACTTTCGCGCTCTGCGCTCCCTCAGGCTGCATCGAGCAATGGCCTTCGAAAAGCGCCCCTTCATGCACCACCAGCACCGGCGCCGTGAGGTTGCCGATTACTTTCGCTGACGGGCGAATTTCGATGCGCTGGCTGGCAATGATGTCGCCGCTCACTTTGCCCGCCACGATGATCGAGGCCGCCTTGATCTGCGCCGTCACTACCGCCGTCTCGCCAATCGTCAGGCTCTCCTTGCCGGTGATTTCTCCATCGACCTGCCCGTCGATCCGCGTCGGCCCGTCGAACGATAGCTTCCCGCTAATCTTGGAGCCGCTATCGAGATACGCTCGCGCATCTGATGCGGACGCGGAGGACGACCGCGGCGGCATCGCCGATTTTTCGCTGAGCCCCGCATTAGTCGCCACCACGGACGGCGCGATCGGCTGTGCAGTGGCCGAAGAATTGACCCTCGCGTTCGGATCGGTTCTGACGTTTTTGTCCGGCTCCTTGTTGAACAGGGCCATGGTGGTTCAGCTCCTCGCGGGAAATTTTGGCGCAGGCAGGCAGCGGTCCAGGACTCTCGGCCGCACCTCAGTTCACACTTTCGCTATTAACCGATACCCTTGGCTGAGTCAAATTCAGACCGCTTTCACTACCGCATCCGATTGATTGGGGTGGCGCTGAATTCACTGCTCACTTGACACGTGAGACCGAACGGCAGACGTTTTTGATCAGTCGTTCGGATGAGATTGTCAGCAGTTTCCGCAAGCACGGAGGAGCATCACGATGGCCGTCATTCCCGATGGATATCTCGATCTTCTGGAAAAGAAAATCAGCTTCGCCAACCTCGCGACCGTGTTGAAAGACGGATCGCCGCAGGTCACCCCGGTCTGGTTCGACTATACCGGCGGCAAGATTCGCATCAACACCGCGCGCGGCCGGGTCAAATCGCGCACCTTGAAGGAAGGCGCCCACGTCGCCATAGCGATAATGGATCCCGAGAATCCCTATCGTTATATCCAGGTCCGCGGCAAAGTCGTGAGCGCGACCGAGAAAGGCGCCGCTGCGCAGATTGATGCGCTCGCCAAAAAATACCTCGGCAAGGACAAGTATCCTTTCGCCCAACCCGGCGAAGTGCGCGTGCTGTTCGAGATCGAGCCCACCTCCGCGCAGGCGATGGGCTGATATACCGCCACGTCGAACGGACCGGCGGCGGGAGTGCGGCGCGTGGAGAGGTTGCCGCGCCGCGCCGCCGGTTCAATCACATGATCTTGCGATCCTGCGGCTCGTCCTTCTGAATCGTATCGCCGCAGGTCGATCCGCAATGCGGGCAGACGTACTCGTACTTGTCGCCCTCGGGCAGTATTAGCAGCAGCCGCTTGCGCACCTTGACCGCGCGATTGCATTTCGGACAAGCCAGGAGGCTCGCCTCGAAGCGTTCGAAGGCGGGTCGTCGATTCTCCGTCATGCGGTTATGATCTCACGCTGAAAAATTGCCATCAATCGTTTCTTTCGCGCTTCTTTTGACTCTGCGCCCTCCACCAAACTCCGTCGCAAGGTCCCGGCTTCACCGTGGCCAAGCCAGAACCTGATTGAAGGGTTTCTCGGTAATAAACACATGTTTTTTCGGCTCTTCGATAATCCTTTCACGGCGAACCACCATCACTTCGCGTCGTGGAAGATGATTCCCAGGCTGAAGCGAATTCCCGTCCTGAGCCGGCTGACGCCGTGACGGACGTTGACCCGATAATGGCCGCGCACGCCGCGCACCGGCCGCCATCGGGTGGCGAAGATAATTGCCTCGCCGCGATCGAGCGTGACCGCTTCGCCGCGTGATTGTGCCCGCGGTCTCTGCTCCGTCAGCAGAAACTCGCCGCCGCTGAAATCCGTCTCGCGCCGGTTCAGTACGAACGTCATCTGCAGCGGGAAAAAGACCTCGCCGTAAAGGTCCTGGTGCATGCAGTTGTAACCGCCGGCCTCGTACCGCAGCATCAACGGCGTCTGCTTAAGCTGTCCCGCGGCCCGGCAAACCTGGGCAAAATCCTCAAGTTTTCTCGGAAATCCCTCGCCCAGCCGCAATGCGCGCATCCAGTCCGAAGCGATCGGCGCGAGCCGCTCATAAAGTGCCGTGCGCATCGTCGCAACCATCGAGGGCAGCGGCGCCGCAAAATATTTGTACTCGCCGAGACCGTACCCGAAGCGCTCCATCACGACGCGATTGCGAAAGACCTCGCGCCGATCGTAGAGCCCGATCAATTCCTCGCATTCGCCGGCATCGAGCAGTGCGGGAGTCGTGGCGTACCCGCGATCGTCGATCGACGCTCGAATCGCCTGCCAATCGAGCTTATCGATACGCTGCTCCACGTCAACGGACGCCTTCAGAGTCTTATTCGTACGCACCTCGCGGACTCCTTCATTGAACGCCGCGCCCCGACTCGCCTGGTGTCAGCCATCTCGGCTTCTCCGTTTCGCGCACCTCGAAATCTCGGAGTCTTGTGCGCACGTCGCAGACTCTCAGAGTCTAATTTATGCGCACCTCGCAGACTTGTTAGCTCGGCTGGCAGGCTCGCCTGGTGTCAGCTCGTACCGCTGCGTTCCACTAGCGAGCCAAAACCCCGTACCAGCCACCGATGTGAAGCGCGCCCCGCGTTGTGCCGCGGCCGTACGATCGCCTATCATTCGACGATATACCAATGGCTGATGACGCACAGAATGCTCCGGCGCGGGTCTGGATCGAGACCTACGGCTGCCAAATGAACGTCGCGGATTCACAGATTGTGACCGCCGTGCTGCGCCGCGCCGGTTATGTCAACGCCGACAAGCCCGAGGATGCCGACGTGATTCTGCTCAACACCTGCGCCATCCGCGAGCACGCCGAAGATCGAGTGATTGGGCGGCTCGGCGACCTCGCCCGGCTCAAGCAGGCGAGGCCCGGCGTCAAACTTGGGCTCCTCGGATGCATGGCGCAGCACAATCGCGCCGCCTTGGTCGAAAAGGCCCCCTGGCTGGACCTCATCGCAGGTCCCGATGCCTACCGTCGCTTGCCCGAGATGCTCGGCGACCGCGGCTTCGATCCCATCGTCGATGTGCGCCTCAATCGCGTCGAGACGTACGGCGACATGTCGCCGGAATACGGCGATGGCGTCCGCGCCTACATCACGGCGATGCGCGGATGCGACAAGTTCTGCGCCTTCTGCGTGGTGCCTTATGTGCGCGGACGCGAGCGCAGCGTGCCACCCGCCGATATTATCCGCGAAGTCCGCGACCGCGCCGCGCGCGGCGTCAGGGAAATCGTCCTGCTCGGGCAGACCGTTAACGCCTATCGATACGACCGGGTCGGCTTCGGCGAACTGCTGCGGATGGTCGCCGCGGTTGACGGCATCGAACGCATCCGCTTCACCTCGCCGCATCCGAGCGACATGTCGGATTCGGTGATCGCCGCGATGGCGTCGGAGCCGAAAGTCCAGCCTTATCTCCATCTGCCGCTGCAATCGGGCTCCGACCGCGTGCTCGCCGCGATGGATCGCGGCTACACCTCGGCTGAATACCTCGATCTGATCGCGCGCGCGCGATCGGCGATACCGGAACTCGCGCTCTCGACCGATATCATAGTGGGCTTTCACGGCGAGGAAGACAGCGACTTTCGCGCGACCCTCGATCTGATGCGCACGGTCGGCTACGACTCCGCCTTCACCTTCAAGTACTCGGTGCGCGACCACACGCGGGCCTATCGCCTCGGCGATAGCGTCAGCGAGGCCGAAAAGCAGCGGCGTCTGAATGAGGTGATGGCCTTGCAGGAGGAAAGCTCTCTCATCCGCTATCGCGCCGCAATCGGCCACGAATTTCCAGTGCTGGTCGAAGGCCCCGCGCGGCGCGGGATCGGTATGCTCGCGGGCAAGACCCCGCAGTACAAGACCGCGATCTTCCCCTCCCGCGCCGCCCTCAGCGCGGGCGATACCGTTACCGTCCGGGTAGTATCGGCGACCAGCCACACCCTGACCTGCGCTCTCGCCTGACGCTTCAACCGGAATAGCCGCAAGCGACAATCGGCTGTAAGCGATGGCCGGCGGCGGTGATTCGGCAGGCGTCGGCGGGATTAACCGTAGATAAGCCGCGAGCGCCAGTTTGGCGCAATTTGACAAGTTTGCGCCACCGGCAATATGTTCGAGGCTGCCGCAACGGCCTTCTTGGCCGACGGAGGTTATTCCCATGAATCGAGACTTTGAATTCAGACAATTGCTGCGCGCATATCGCGCCGGAATCATCAGCGAAAAGACCTTCGAGGCCGAGATGGCCGAGATCGAGAGTAATGGCAGCGCCAATGGCTCCAGTGGCGGTTTTCGCGCATTTGGCAAGACCTACAAGTCCGAGCGCGAGGCGATCGTGAGCTTCCTCGACAAGGGACACGCGGCTGAAGCCAACGGGGCTCTGACCTTCGGCAACTGGGCCAAGGTCTGCACCACCGATTGCATTCGCAGCGGCCTGCGCATGATCGCCGAGCGCGAGAATTATCACGCGCGGATTTTCGAGAGTCGGCTGCGCGAACTCGGCGCCGAGCCACGCGCTGAAGTGAGTGCCGCGAGCGTCAAAATCCGCGAATGCGCATCGGATCCCAAGATGACCGATAACGCGAAACTGCTCGAGTTCGACGCCGTGCTCGGAAATCCCGAAGAACTGATTCGTCCGATCTTCGAGTTCGCCGATCGAATCAAGGAAGACATGGAGACCAAGGAGGCGCTGAAGCTGTTCGCCGAGGACGAGCTATCGAGCGCGAAGTGGCTGAAATACGCCTGCGCAGCGCTCAACGCACCGGGCGCCGCGACTTCGATGAACTCGGTGGTGATGACCGAAGAGATTTAGCAACCGGATCCCGACATCGCTGAATGTTACGAGGCCGGATGCCATGCGTCCGGCCTCGTTGGTTCCGCGTCGCCCAATAGAGAGCTTACTCGTCTGACTTAGGTGCGGGTGCGGGCGGTGCGCCCCCGCCCATGGGTCCGCCGGACGGCATTTCCTGCTTGGCGAAGCCCGCGGGAACGGTGAACGTGTCTGCTGGCAGATTCTTGGATGCGATCTGCGTCACCGTCGTCTTGCTCACGACCGGTGGCCGGTTCGCCAGCATCTGCTTCATTTTCGCAGCCTGGTCGGGTGACATCCCGGGCATCGCGAAGTTGGTCACCTTGGTGGTCGAGTCCAACTGCATCGGGACGCCATCCGGCACCTCGCCCTGCATCGCCATCGCGGTGCCTTTGACCTTGGCGGCCATGGCCTTCTGGAACGCATCGAAATCGCGCGCACCCGGAGCCTTGGTCGAGAAACATCCGGTGACCGAGTACTGATTACCCATCATGGAACCGGCGCCGCTATATTCCTGGCAGGGGTAGCCGGAAACCGTCTTGCTGCCGCCGGACTTCTTGAAGCTGAGCGTGGACATCCGCTGCGACATCATTTGCGCCATCGGTCCGGTCGGCGGAAAGGGAATTTCGACGTACTGCTTCCTGGCCGGATTCATCAGGTACATCGTCCCGGAGTCGAGGTCGGTGACGACCTCGGCGCGATCGGTGACCATCTTTTGTTTGTTACCCTGGATCATCACGGTGCGATTGCGGGTGACAGGCTGGCCGTTGCCCTGATCGATTACTTCCAGTTCAGTAACGACGACGCCCGCGTGAGCGGCGGTGGCGCCGGCGAAAATCGCGAGGGCCGCGAAAGCTGCGGCGATTCGTTTCATAGTGATTGTTCTCCCTGCGCGCTTGGAACTTTAATTACGTTGCGATTCGGGCGCGCGGCCGCGGCGCTGGCCCTTTCATTAAACATGCGATGGGCGGCGAGCGCGGCTAGCCCGATCAAGACCCAAACCATTTCCTTCAGGCGGCGCAGCACGCCAATGGCGAAGCCCACGCCAGCCGGATATCCAAGCACCGAGAGAATCAAGGCCTTGCCGCCTTCCTGACTGACCAGTTTCGCCGGGATCAGAAAAGTCACGCGTTCGATCAACAGCCCGAGGGCTTCGACCAGCAGCACGATGACTATCGTGGCGGGCTGATGCAGCAGCGTGAGGAGTATGTAGATTTCGATCGGGCCCATGCTCCACGCCCAAAGATAACAGAGGCACGAGAGCGCGAGGCGGCCGCGATGGCGGCGGTAAAAATCGATCAGCAGGGCGTCGGCCTCGACCGCCGCGGCCTTGACCTCGGGATCGGCCAGATGTCCCAGGTTGAGCTTGGCGGCAGCCTTCCACAGCAGCGAGAAGGGATGCTTCATCTGCACGACGAAGAAAGCGACCGCGAGCCCGATTGCGATCGCGAGCCCACTTACGAGTGGCCAGAACAGATGATGGAGCCGGGCCTCGAACGGCAGCGCCGTCAGCAGCGCTCCGCTGATGAAGCCGATTTGGCCGATCGCCTCGGCCAGCGCAGCGACCACCACCGTCGCGAGTCCGAGCGCCACCGCCAGTTTGCGCCGCACCATCGCCGCCATCACGAACTGGCCGCCGAGCTGCGCCGACGGCGTCACGTAGTCCACCGCCTCGCCCGAGATCCGCGCAACGAACAGTTCGCCGAAGCGCAGGTCGCGTGGATAGTCCTCGATCGTCACCCGCCAGCCCAACGTATTCGCGATCCGCGAGATCGATTCGAGCGCGATGGTCACCGCCAGGCCCCATCCCGCGAGCCGGATATAGGACACCACCTCGCTAAAGCCGAAGCGGCGCAAAAACCAGACATAGAAGGACAGCGCCAGGAGCAGGATCAGGGTTTCGAATCGACGCATCGGGGGAGGATCAAGGCGCACCGCAGAACCGGCGCATATCGGGGCATTCTCTCAGTCACGTGCCCTCTGCGCAAGGCGCGCGAGTGCGAACGAACAAGTCCGCGCAAGCTCAGGCTAACACGGGTTTGCCGTTACGAAGGACGACGTTTGGTAATGCGAATGCCGCCGAGTCCCGGAGTTTCGTCGCAGGAAAACGTAGACCGAATGTATGTGTCCGCCCGCCGCCCTTGGCGCCCGCTGTGCTTCCTTCATACTTCCAATCTTCCTTCTGAATGAAGACAACATCAACCCGCCAGACGACTACAGCCCGCCCGTGTTTGATGGTTTTCGTTGCGTCAACCAGATAGCGCCAAATGATATACCAACCAGGATGGTCATAATGAGATTGGACCGCCCACGGCCGCGTGCTTCCCTTGGATTCCAGAGCAAGTTCGGGCGGCGGGTTTAAGTGACCTCCGAAGGAGAGATCGGGAAAACGCTGCTGCGCGATATCGGGGTGCTTATGACGTTTGTATGGAGTGAGAGCGTCGAGTGCTTTTATGCCAAAGATGCCCACAATGCCGCTAAAGACGTTGGCTTGCTCGAAGTACAATTCGACGAGGTCGGCGACTCGCTCCTCGACATAGTTGACGGCGTTACTTATGTGGACCGGCTGCAAGCCCTTCGGCAAAGTCGAGCTGATTTTCGGCGATGGAGATACCACGGCGCGAGGATTGACTGTTTACAGTCAGTTTGGCAAGTGTCGGTATGGCCTTTTCAGCTATCCAAAAGTAATTCGAATCATGCTCTATTCCGACACTTTCGTAGCCCACGGCGACCGCAGCCGCGATCGTGGACCCGCCGCCCATGAAAGGATCAAGGACCACGCCGGCACCCAACGGTAAAGCGGCGTGAACCAACTGCCGCATCAGAGCCTGAGGTTTGAGTGATGGATGCGGCGCGATCGCCCTTTCCTCAGGGCGCGTCGGTGCGGATTGAATCACGTCACTAAAGGGCTCGGTTGCCGAAACCCTGCGCAACCCGCCGGTTTTCCATTTCCGAAGATTGTCTTGCACCCTGCCTTCGCAGGGCTTTCGGAAGAGGCCCCAAGGTTCCCAGCGCGATCGCGGCATAACCGTGACTCCAGAAAATTCAGTGTGCGCATTCTTCGGCCTATCGCCACCGCGGAGGGTTTGCACCAGGCGGATAATTTCGCCGCGCTTTTCGAAGCCCGCCTCCATCAGGGGCAGATACACGATGTGTGATAAAAGCGGGTTGGTCGCGATCATTACGTGCGCGCCCGGAACAAGCACTCGCATAGCATGCTGCGCGAACTCCGCGAAAAATAATCGGAGGGCAGCGCGTTCGGTCTGGTCAAGAATCGTGAATCGAGGAAGCGGACTCCGCACACAGCCGTCGAATGACGGCGGTATTCGCCACACGCCGCCCCGTCCATCCCGAAGCTTGCGCTTTTCAACTTCAGTGTATTCTTTCAGGCCGTACGGCGGGTCGGTGACGATCGCGTGAATCGACTGATCCGCGCGTGACCTCATCCAGGCAAACGCGTCAGCGAGCTCCACCTGATAGAGCGACTTGCGCTCGCCGCCAGCCCCTTTCACACCGATACTCATCGCACCCGCCACTCCATCTCAATCGCTTATCGACTATAGCTTACGCTGCACGTTTCCCGCCAATGCGGAACGAATTCCGGAGCCTGGGCTACCGTCGAGTGGTGTGATTCCAGCAGCAATACATTCATGCGTTAGGGTTGACGGTGGCGTCGAATCATACCTTGAAGCGGATGTGGATGATGTCGCCGTCCTCCATCACGTAGTCGCGCCCCTCCAGCCGCAGCTTGCCGGCTTCCTTGACCTTGAGGTCTGATCGAAGTTCGGCGAAGTCGCCATAGCTGACGACCTCGGCGCGAATGAAGCCCCGCGCGATGTCGCTATGGATGCGCGCGGCCGCTTCGAGTGCGCTCGCGCCACGGCGCAGCGACCATGCGTGCGCCTCGGGTTCTCCGGCGGTGTAGAACGTGATGAGCCCGAGGTATTCATAGAGCGCGGTGATTAAGCGGTCGCGCGCGGGCTGTTCCAGCCCGGCATCCTCGAGCAGTTCAGCCTGCCCGGCGGAATCGAGCTCCCATAGTTCCGACTCGAAAGCGGCCGCCAGTCGAAATGCGTCCAGCCCGCGTCCGGTCAGCGCCGCGCGTTCGGCCTCGGGCATTGCCGCGGTCGCGCGGTCAGCTTCGCAATTGATCACGGCCAGGACCGGCTTGCGCGACAGGAAGCCGAAGCTCGAGAACGCCTGTAACTCCTGCGCGGTCATTTCGAGCGTGCGCAGCGGCTTGCCCTCTTCGAGCCACTTGAGGCATTTCTCGAGGCCCGCACGTTCAAAATCGACGTTGCCCTTTTCCTTCTTGAGGCGTTCGAGACGGCGCTCGGTCTGATCGAAATCGGCGAAGACCAGCTCGCTCTCCACGCTTTCAACCGCGGCGATCAGCGCAGTTTCGCGGCTCGCATACTCCGGGATCACGATCATCAGCGCGTCGACATCGCGGATCAGCGGCAGCAGGCTCGGGTCGAGCGCCGCGCCTTCCTTCTGTTCCTTAGGATTGGGCGCGAAGTCCAGCACGGTCAATTCGACCGGTACTTTCTTCTTCGATCCGTACGTTGCTTCGAGAAAATCGAGCCGTGGATCCGAGACCTTGATCTGGCCGGGGCGGGCGCGATTCTTCGCGTCGCCCTGGCCGGCAATCGGCGCCAGGCCGGTCAATGCGTGGAAGACGGTCGATTTGCCGACGCCGCGCGCACCTATAATTCCGCTCTTCAAAGTTGTACTCCGAACCCCAAAGATTCGCATATCCGCGGCGCGCAGGTAAGTACCGCCGCGCATTTCGCGCACTGCTATGGTAGGAGAGCAGAGCAACCGAAGGAGGCGATCGCGATGCCACAGGCTCCGGCCGACTACCAGCTTCGTTATCCGATCGATTTCGGCGATATCGACCCGTCAGTACGCCAGACGGTCGTGCAGCTTTATGCCGCCGACGGCGGGAAGTCGCAGCGGCATCCTTTATCAGCCGGCGCAGCGGCAAGCCGCGCACGGTCGTGATCATGGCGCATCCGCGCGCCGACTTCGCACACCATTATTCGATTCCGTTCTGGGTCGAGGCCGGGTTTGCCGCGTTCGCCCAAAACACGCGCTACCTCAACAACGACTCGATGATGATCCACGAAAATCTGCTGCTCGATCTGGCGGCGGGAATCCGCTTCCTGCGCGAGGAGCAGGGCTTCGAGCAAATCGTGATGCTCGGAAATTCCGGCGGCGGCTCGCTCTTCTCCTACTACGATGCCGAAGCGCGAAAGACCGACGGATGCGCGCGTTAAGTCGCCGCCCGGCGGCGGTCCGCCGGACCTCAACAAGTTCGAGATGCCCACCGCCGACGGCTTCATCCTGCTCGCCGCGCATCCGGGTCAGGGGCGGGTCCTGATGGTCTTGCCTCGATGCCGCCGTGGTCGATGAAACCGATCCGTTCGCGAGCGATCCCGCGCTCGACATGTACGATGAGCGCAACGGCTTCCGCACGCCGCCCGCGCAAAGCCATTACGATCCCGCGTGGCTCGCCGCATACCGCGCGGCGCAGCGTGCGCGCGGCGCGCCGCATCGACGCGATCGCGCGCCGTCATATCGAGGAATCGGCGACGCTCGCGATCCGCTACCAAGGCCGCCGGCTTTGCCAGCGCGCCGGCCGATTATCGCGCCCACATGCAGCGGCGCACGATGGCGCCGCGAATCATGGTCGTTTATCGCACCCAGGCGAATCCCGCCTATCTCGATCTGTCCATCGATCCGTCGGAGCGCGCCGTCGGATCGATCTTTTCGCCGCGTCCCGACCTCTTCAACTATCACTCGATCGGGCTGGGTCACGTGGTGACGCCGGAGGCCTGGCTATCGACTTGGTCGGGACTCAGCTCGTACGCGAAGATGGAGCGCAATCTGCCTCGAGTCACGGTGCCGACGCTGGTGGTCGGTGCGAAGGCCGACCAGGACATCTTCGTTGCCGACGTTCGCGCCGAGTACGTACTGTCGGGCGCCGCCGACAAGAGCATCGAGTTCATCGAAGGCGCCGATCACTTCATGCGTGCCGGCGGCACCAAGGCGAATCTCGGCGAGCCGCGCCCGCGCCTGATGAAGCTGCTGACAGAGTGGACGCGCGAGCGCTTCGCCCCTTGAGGCGAGACCGCGGCTAAGGCGACTGTCGCCGGCGAAACGCCGCGTTGAGGGCGCGCGTGATTGGCTCCCAATCGCCCACGAGGCCCAGGTTCGCGCGCTCGAAAATCACCGCGTCGGGATCGTTGTTGATCGCAACGACCGTCTCTGCCCGCTTGATGCCGACAGTATGATTCGGCACCCCGCGGATGCCCACGGAGAAATACAGCCGCGGCCCAATCGCCTTGCCCGTCAACCCCACCTGCAGTTGATGCGCGACCCAGCCCTTGTCGGTCACTCGTCGCGTCGCGCAGAGCCCGGCACCAAGCGTCCGCGCGAAATCCTTGACCACCTCGACGCCCTCGGGTCCGCCCACTCCCATTCCGATTCCGATGACCACCTCGGCGCCGTCGAGCGCAACGATAGTGTGGTCGAGATTCGAGCTTGAATTGATCAGCCGCGTCATCGGCGCGCCGACCTTGACGCGCACCGTCTCGATTTCCGCCACCCGCGCCGGGTTGGGCGCTGCCAGTTCCAGCACGCCCTGGCGAACCGTCGCCATCTGCGGATAGGTCTTCGAGAGGATGGGCGCGACGATATTGCCGCCGAAGGCCGGCTTCAACGCGACCATCCGATCCTCACCGTCAAGCTCCAGCCCGATCGCGTCGCCGGTCAGTCCGAGGCCCAGGCGGGCCGCCAGCCTCTCCCCATTCCAAAGATCCCCCAACCATGCCAACCATCTGACTTCAGACCTATATCAATCACACCCGTGCTCACTCGAGTCTTGGAGCGATTCATCGTCCGGCAGTTCATATATCCTATCAATCAGTGCAGCACCCCCACCCCTCTTCTTAATGGACCAATTCGCCTTCCGACCAACTGGATCCCCGGCAGGAGCCCTGATAATGTTGCTGCAGAAAGTCACGGCACTTCTCGACACCAACCCGTATGTTGCCGTCTACGCCCTCGACTTCAGCAAGGCGTTCGACACGGTTCGCCACAGTACACTCATGGAGAAGCTGGCCATGCTCAAGATTCCCGACTGCATCTATAACTGGTTGGTCGACTTCTACAAAGGACATTCTCACTGTACAAAATTCCAAGGCGAGACTTCACAATTCGCTGACATAAACGCGTCTGTGATACAAGGCTCGGCACTGGGACCCGCGGCGTTCCTTGTAAATGCTGCCGACCTCCACACTGTCCATAAGGAAAACGCGCTCGTCAAATTTGCCGACGACACATACTTAATAATCGCGGCGGAAAGAATCGATTCGCGTAGCGCCGAACTGCAGAACGTCGCGAATTGGGCAGAAATAAACAATCTGCGCTTAAACCAAGCTAAGTCCGTCGAGATTATTTTCACTAAGCCAGGCAGGGGGCGTGGGATCGCCAAGCCCCCCCCACCGCCGGAAGGTATCACCCGCAAAGAAATCGTCGAGATTCTTGGCGTCACCTTCTCCAATCGCTTCAGCACGCGGGAGCACGTCAACGTCACACTAGCGGCGTGCCAACAGACACTCTTTGCGTTGAGAACATTGCGAGCACACGGCCTCGATCAAACCTCGTTGCAGACCATATTCAAGGCCGTCGCTATCGGGAAGCTTCGTTACGCCTCCCCTGCGTGGTATGGATTTACAAGCGCGGAAGACCGCGAGCGTATTGAGGTTTTCCTGAGGAAGAGTAAGCGGGCGGGATATTGTCAGTCGGACGACCAGACTTTTGAGTCTATGTGCGATGACGCTGACGCTGCTCTGTTTCGATCGATTGTGACAAACAGAGAGCACGTCCTCCACCAGCTACTGCCACCCAAGGCGAAACGCAGCTACGACCTCAGGCCCCGACCGCATGAATTCGAACTGCCCCGCAGAACCTCCCATCTAGCGGACTCTAATTTTATGATTAGAATGCTCTACAATCTACATGTATGACTCAAGACTATTAACCAAGTTTATAGTACGCTCTAATGCTGTAATTTCTTATGCTGTAATCTGTGCTCTAATATTTGTTTAATTAACTTTTGATGTGATGTGATGTAAAGTCAACAGCGGCATGTCTGTTGTCAAATAAACGAATATATATATATATATATATATATATATAGCCTATATATATACTGTACTTCATCAAACCAGGATAGTTAATATTGGCCAATAGAACTTCATGACAGGTTAGATGAAGATAATGGTGAGGGGTGTTTACGCCTCGAGTGACCGCTGAGCACAGCACACCGCAACCGAATCAGCACTATTCCCTAGTATACGCTGAATTCCAGGTGTAAAAGAACGCCGAGGAAATGTTCATGACTAAGCTGAAACAGGTTTTCTAAGCAAAATTTTGGCAAGTATACATCATTACAGTATTACGTACATTTTACTCTCTAAAGTCTAAACGCTGCAACGATCGTCAATCTACTCAGGCATTTTTGATGTTGTGCCGATTTTTATAGACGCGCTCATCTTGCGACAGGTACGACGTCACTAGGCTGAGCTTTAACTCGCTTGGTTAGAGGGTCCACTGGCCAAGATCAGGGGCCGCAGTAACGAAGCTGTCTAATCGCGCTCGATACATGGCGCCAGAGATTCGTTCCAAGTTCGATCTACCATTATCCACAGCGTGATGATCAATAATAATGGCGACCACGGCCCCTGGGTCTAAGACCAGGGGCCGTAGTAACCATAATTGCGACTGCCGAGTTAGCGCCAGTTTCGACGTGGCGCCAGTAAAAATCGAGCTGGCGCCAACTCTTGGCGCCAGCTCGTAGTAACCAAACTTGCCACAGCTCGAGGCTATCTGGCGCGAGCTCAAAAACCGTCGCCACAGGCAGAGCAGCCCAATTTTTCAGTCGCCACAGCTTAGAAAAACAAAAATGGCGGAATTTATGAATCTAGACGATGATGATATTGTTAAAATACGCAAGCGCCCCGCTCGAACTCGGCGCCACGTCGGCGCGATTAGACAGCTTCGTTACTACGGCCCCTGGGGGCCGTAGTAACGAAGCTGTCTAATCGCGCCGACGTGGCGCCAGAGATTCGTTCCAAGTTCGATCTACCATTATCCACAGCGTGATTTCCGTAGTAACCATATTTGCGAATCGTCGCCCGAGCTTTGCCCGAGCGTGTAGTCGCAGCTTCGAGAAATAATAAATGCATCTGGAGAACACATTTATCAAAATTGAGATATCAAGCCCCGCCTACTTTTTAAATTTTTTTGGTTATCAGGGGCTTAAAGCTATGGTTTATGGTGAAGTTTTTGAATAGGTTACACTGAAGATTAAGGGTTTTAAAGTAGGATTCAGGTTTGGAGTGATCGTTTAAAGCCTATAATTATTTTTAATTGATGACTTGGGCGCGGCCTATTTGAATTTAAGCTGTTCGCTAGACTCGAGGACAAAATATGACCATGAATTTTATGTTTTAAATGCACTTCCGCCTTGTACAAAATTTTAAAAATTTTGAATTTCTAAATTTATTAAATTTTATTTCAAAGTAATTTAACTACCTAAAAATGGCGAATACCTTCACTCACCCAACCTCATCGAGATTAGTTGAACTTTACATCGAAAGAAAAAACGACCTCGAAAATCGCACGAACCGCAATGCGGACGCCTGCCGAAAGAGAAAAGCGGCATGGTCGGACATTCGATTCTGTGCGGAAACGCCCGGATTTAGCTGCACGGCCGAGCAAGCCAGAGAACACTACCAGTATCTCAAGTGCCAAGCAAAAGAAGTCAAGTCTCAAGCGGTTAAGAGGTTAGATTTACTTAATAATCGTTTTTAAATTAAATGTATGCATTAAGTCTAAGTTATTTAATGTACGGTAAAGTACCGGTACAGTAATTTTCTTTAGATACTATTGTGCTTTTTAGGAAATTATACAGGTTTTATTATATTCCATTTTATTATACAGCGCTTGGAGCCTTCACATGGGCATTTAAAAAAAACATAAAGTATGGGCATAAAGTACGTAAGGCTTTTCTACAGAGGCTCTCGTTATGAGCTCAAACTTGAGGGCTTATACAAGTTACTCAGGGTTACCAATCAGAAATACGGCTTAAATGCAATTCGATTGCATGAGAAATTCTAGTTTATCCTCTCCCTTCCACTTCTGATTCAGGGCGTAAAATTGAATTTCACCAAATGTTACCATTTCTTCATGAAAGATATTTTAAATTGTTTGTAATACCAACATTTTAATTATTCTTAAAGCGATCTTAAAAGGCGATATGTATTTCACATAGAGCCCACTCGGGAACTGGAGGAGGCCCGGGCATGAAGGAGGAGAACAACTTCACTCCGGCGCAGCGCCTGATTGCGGACTCGCTGCGAGACAGCGCGGCGTTCAGTGGGATCCAGGGAGCGCTGGAGACTGCGATTGGCGGCTTTGGGTATGAAAACTAAGTAAAATAGCTTAATAATAATTCACTTAAGCTACGTACTCAAATTTTACGCTATTAGGTCTTTAATAAGGTCTTGTTAGGTTTTAATTTACTGTAAAACAGAAAATTTTCATGTTCACTTAATTTCGCGAAATTCTCTGATTTTGTAAATTTGCAAAAATTAAGTGCACACGAATAAAAAAAAGTCTAAGTATAAACGTATATACCATTAACACTTAATATTACTTTAAGTTTAAGCTGGCCTGCATGTCCTACCCCTGCTGACATCATTGAAGGACAAAAAGTTTTAAGTGGTGTTGAGCTTCGTGTTAGTGTTGAGTGAGCACCGCGCATGCGCGAATGCGTGTCATCAGGCTGTCAGTTAAAGGTCAACTCAAGGCCAGCACTATAACACAACGCCAACACGATAAACTTGCTGTGACCCATTGGGTAAAAAATTTTGGCTAATATTAATGTTCATTTGATGTTTGTGCAGTGAGATCTGCGAACCGCTCGTCTCTGCCATGTTCTCCACGATCTGCCCTCAAGGCTTGACCGCCAGCAGCATGTTGGAGCCGATGTCGGGTGCGCCCATCTCCGTCGCTTCCTTCCCGCTTGCTGTCCACTCCCACTGCGACTTCAATGCCGCAGTACACAGATGTGAGCAAGGCCAGCAGCAGGAAGAGGAAGGGGGGAGCGAAGTGGATCTCAGGGAGCACGGCGCGACAACCAAATCGCGCTGAAGGACGTTTTGAGATCTGCGCAGCTGTAGGCTGTTTCTTTTTACAGCGGCTGTAAAGCCGACGCGCCAAAACGAAAGAAACGCGAAGGCTGCGTCGCACCGCTGCTGCAGCGGCTGCAGTTTTTTACAGCCTAAAAAATAGATGATTTCTTGGGGCTGGATCGCCATCTTGGTTTTCTTGACCAATCACAGTCACTGATTTATAAAAAGGGCGGCAGTAATTGATGCAACGCGCGGCAATATTTAATAACACACACGAACTGCAGCCAAGTGTTTCTTTCGTAAATCGCTATGGGTTACAGCCTGAACGCAGCCTCTGCAAGATTAGGCTTTACAAAGAATCAGCCTACTGGCGTTTGATGGAATCAATTCCATCATCCCCAACAATTCCATCATCCCCAACATCGTTACATTTTGCTGTGTTAATTTATGAAGCTTGTTATGTTTTAGTTACGTTATTGTTATGTGTTTTACTTGTTTAGTACGGTGCTGTACTGTTGTTACATTTTCCAGTGTTTATTCATTGTTTTTTATGAAGCTTGTTATGTTTTGTCTTTCATAATTTAGGAGTTTCTCAGATAGTGCAACTCTACATATATGTTATGGTGTTATACAATATTGTGATGCTACTGTAAGATGTCCACTTTTCTTGTGCATCGTATTTTAGCGATTTTGATTTCGTGTTAAATGGCACAACATCTGCAATATTGACAATAAGAATATGCCTTATGTGTGGGCCTTACATATAATGTTATATGTCATTGTTGCCTATGAGCTACTAAAATATAAAAAATATATAGTAGTGCTTGTTTACCTTGCTTGCTATTATTAATTTATAAAATTCTGTTAGTGTGCATTTGATGAAGCTAGCCTACTTTGTATCTGAAATTATGGTTGGTATTATGTAATGTTTTTTTTGGACAACATTGACACTAATTTTTAAATGTTACAAAGTTTAGCTAATTATTCTTATTAACTGCTGTAACGGCAGTTAATTCTGTTGCCGTTATTTTTGTGCAAATCCAGATTTTGATCGTTGTTGCATGTTATAAAGGTTCGCGAATTCGCAGAGATGCTGGCCTAGCAATTTCTTCTAATTTATTACAGTTATAGTAAGCATTGCAATTATTAATAGTTTTGCTAAATGTTAATTAGACATTTTGTTAACAGTTGAAAGAAACTGCAGTTTGTACATGTACATGAATTGCTATTTCTGGATAATTATTATGTAGTAGTGGTATAACAACAATGACAAATTCAAAGCAAAATTCTATAATAATCTAACTTTGAAAATTGTTAATAAATATTGAATATGTTTAAGTGATACTAGTATTTTAATTCAATAATATCAACTAAGACTAGCCTTTGGAATAAAAGCTGCTAACGATATGACTTGTGACAATGACAAAGTGTTAATCACTAGTATGCCGCAAGAGTCACGAACTACATGTAGAATCGAAAACATGAACTAAGGCGCTTTAACATATTACCCGTAGGGGGCCATCCATTTATTATGTACGCACCGGGGGGGGGGGGTCGTGACTCCATACGCTTATCCTGTCTCCCTAATGTTAAAAAAGTGCGTACAGGGGGGAGGGGGGGGGTTAAATTTGGCGTAAAAAGACGTACATACTAAATGGATGACCCCTAGCAATTGTTCCAAGCAGCTGAACCAGCAAAACTATACTACATGAACTAGAGTCGCTTTCACGCATTGCAAAAACAAATAGTTTTTTGCTAGCTGTGTATGCATAAATATAATATTAACGAAGTGCATGTGAACTATTCGGAGAATTCTAATTCTGATCCAAATGTGCCCTAGCGATGTGGTCGCGGTAGATGTTGCCGGTGGTCAGGGGACCGCTTCTGGGAAAGTCCGAGCGAGTCCGCGATGACGATCTGATGAGCGTTCGTCTCCAAGTAGCGCAGTGTTGCCATCACCTGTGGACGAACAATTTATAATTATAATTATTTAATAGTCATAATATCAACTAATTATAATTATCATTATTAGTCATAATAAAACATAGACACTATGAAACAGCAGTCTGATATATGACCTTTAATAAGGTTTGCAGCGATGTCAAGTTTAATAAGCTACGCCATTACTAGGCTAAACTCAAAATTTGTTGAGCCATTTCACATGATTTCAGACCTTGTCAAACTTGGACAAAAATAAACCAGGTATAAGAATGTAGAATTACTGTAATTATTGTCACACTTTGCTGACTCCCGCCACCCTTGAGCGTGACGTTCTTTATGGACGACCCCTTAGTAGATGGAATTAATTGTAGCAGGGTTGCAACAACAGAGTGAAGTAGCCTAACTATAAGCACGTCTGGGCTCGTACA
>CAWICC010000004.1:0-1251753 GCA_963834535.1 uncultured delta proteobacterium
GCAAGAGGCAGGGAAGGACACGAACGCAAGAAAATCGAAGGAAAGGAAAAGGAGAAAGAGAAGGAGAAAGAAGAGGAAAAGGAAAAGAACCGAGAGAAGGGAAAAAGAGGCTTCCTTTCTTCTAGCAGTAGCTTTGATAGCGATTCTACTATCCAGTGGTTTGTGAGTGAAGAAGTGCAGAGGAATCCCTTTCTCCAAAAGAAAAAGAGAGCATTAGCAAAAGTAAAACGGTCAGGGTTGCAATTTTGGAACGGCGAAGAAGACGCTGAACTGGGGGGAGGTAAAGGAAGGGGAGGAACCATATATTCATCACATATTCAGCGAATCCAAAAGAAAGTGGAAAAAAGAAGAGTGAAGGAGAGTTGAAGGAGAGATCTAAGAAGCTATGGAGATACACTAGTAATGACGGCCTGATAGTGACGGTGATAGTGGGGAAGAGCGTGAGAAGCGCCATTGCGGCGAATGAAAAGAGTAATTCATATCGGCCCTTTGAACAGTGGGACGAACTGACGCATATTAGGTCGTTAAAGAAAGGTGAAAAAGACTCTGCTCACTATGGAAAAGCACATTGCTGATGCCGAAGTAACTTGGCACCGGTCCGGCACCAAAATTTTCTGTTAGTACGAATGGTATCTGATCCATTTTCGCTCACCCAAGAATCCCTTGAATGGACCATAGGCAAAGGTTCCACTGGCGCGTTGCCAGGGCCAATATTTTCTCATGGCGCAACAGGATATAAGCAAAGCGTGATTGTTACTGGTTCGTTTCTTCCGTTGCAGGCCAACACTAATAACATGTTACGTCAGGGGGCAAGAACAGCTTAGGTAAAGGCACCAACAACGTGAGATTTTTAAACCACGAGACAATGGAATGGTTCGCTCCCAACATTGAGGTTCAATCTCCAGATCATAGGCCACCCTGTCTATTCGGCCATACCTGTTGTCGGATTGGCCGAGATCACAATTAAATTACAGTTGAGTTGCTTTTGTTGTTGCTTTCTTGTTACAGTTGCTTAAAAGTCAAACCCATTAATCATTAATCATGTAAAGAGTATAATATAGACACTACACATCGAAAGCGATATATACATTGGCCCAGTCGGCCGACCAAGTCCTAGAATAAAGCATGTAAGCCAGTTAAATACACACATCAAAGCGACTGCCACAACCCTATTGGCTGCAGTTGCCATCCAATAGAATCTCAATAGCAACCCTAAAATATTACATAACTGCAACTCCTATCTTAATAATTTAAACCTATTTATAGCTCTCATAACACTGTCACCGATAGGAAAAAAACTTGTTATACAAGTTTTTGAACATGACCACATGTTAACGCCATCACAACATCAAACCATCGCGCCGTAAAATTCCCTGATCGCCGCCATCCCCACCGTCTGCCGCCGCGCGACCCGCTCGCCTTCGATCGCCAGCGCCCAGTCCAGGAAACCTTCCAGCGCCACGAACTGCTCCGGTAATCCATGCTCTGCCATGACTACTCAACCATTGCTACTCCGAGGTTACTTCTCCGCCCCTGGAAGTTGATGATCCGCCATTGGACGAACCGCTCTGGTACTCCATCCTCCGCCCTTACTAGCTGACGCTCTTTTGACTTTGCAACTCCTCCCGCCACCGCCGCAGCTCGTCGCTTGCCCGATTCACGCGCCCGGCGTATCGTCGGCTTCGTGCCCACATTCACCAAGATCCTCGCCGCCACTGACTTTTCCGACGACTCCAATTACGCCCTCGCCTTCGCCGAGGAACTCGCCCGCCGCTTCGCCGCCGAGATCCTCGTGATGCACGTCGATCAGCCCCTCGCCCCCGTCATGGTCAGCGAGCTCAGCCCCGGTCTCGACGTTGGCGCGATGAGCCGCATCGCCGAGGAGCAGCGCCTCCTCGCCCTGCGCGAACTCGACCTCACCACCGCCCGCCTCCGCGACTCCGGCCTCAAGTCGCGCGGCCTCCTCAAGGTCGGCGCGCCCTTTCTCGAAATCATCCATGCCGCCCACGGCGAGGGCGCCGATCTGATCGTCCTCGGCACCCACGGCCGCACCGGCCTCGCGCACGTCCTGATGGGCAGCGTCGCCGAACGCGTCGTGCGCAAGGCCCACTGCCCCGTCCTCACCATTCGCCATCCCGACCGCACCTTCAAGCACCCCCTCGACGCGGTCGAAAAAGCCAGGCCGGAAAAAGCCGACAAGCCCGACAAAGCCCCCAAAAACGCCAAATAACCCCCTGCGCCGCCCTGATGCAGATGCCACCCGGCGTTTCGCGCGTCTCTGAATCTCGCGCGCCTCTGAATTGATCTGATTCCGGCAGCGGCGGCTCCCGTCGTCCGCCCCGCGATGTATAGCCGGCCCTTTCCGCCGGCAGGGGCCCTATGCAGGCACCGGCGTCAACCGTGCAGGATTTCCCCACAAACGGACGGCGAAAATGTTTCACGTGAAACATTTTCGCCGTCCGTTCGTTTTTGCGACATCCAGCACGTCAAAGACAATAATACCGTGCCTGATTTTTGAAAAATCTGCGCAATATCGACGAGCGGCAATCCCGTCCTGACGTGCGCACCGACTGGGTCCTCGCCCGGCGCTACTTGCCGGTGAACCTCGGTGCGCGCTTCTCGGTGAACGCCTTGATGCCCTCTTTGAAGTCCTCCGACCGCGTCATCAGGATCGCGGTCTCATCCTCATCGACACAGGCTGTGGTCAGGTCGGTAAACAGGTGCTCATAGACCATTCGCTTCGCGTGCCCGACGCCGAGCGGCGAACACTGGCTCGCGATCTCGGTCGCGAGCGCGCGCGCCGCGGGCATCAGTTCGTCGTGCGGCACCACCTTCGTCACGAGTCCGATGCGATAGGCTTCCGCCCCGTCAACCAGCTTGCCTGTGACTGCCAGTTCAACCGCGTTGGCGAGGCCCACGATGCGCGGTAGCAGCCAGCTCGCCCCGAGTTCCAGCGCGAGCCCTCGCCGCGGGAAGATGGTGCCCATGCGCGCGCGATCAGACGCGATCCGGATGTCGTAGTGCAGCGCGTTGGCGAAGCCCATGCCGACGCACGCGCCGTTGATGGCGCCGATGATTGGCGTCTTCATTCCGAGCAGCCACGCGAAGCGCCCGCGGAAGTTCGGATGCAGGTCGTCGCCCGCCCGCGCCGCGGCCAAATCCTCGGTTATCCCGGAGTCGGATGCGATCTTGCTCAATGCCCCCATGTCGAGCCCGGCGCAAAACGCCCGGCCCGCGCCGGTAACGATGATCGCACCGACCTGGGGATCGGCCTCGGCGTCGCGCATGGCGTCGCGCAACTCGTGCTCAAGCTGTCCGCGCCACGCGTTCATGCGCTCGGGCCGATTGAGCGTGACGGTCGCGATGCGGTCGGACTTCTCGTAAAGGATATCGGTGAAGTTCATCGTCATTCCTCCAGCGCGGCGCGCTGCGCCAGGCGATCGATTCGGGTCTCAGCGAATCTAACACTGCGGGCGGCTGCGCGGAAACGGAGCTTTTCTCAAACGGCCTCGGCTGTTAGTAACACCTGATGATCTGGAATCTGAAGCATCGGACTAATGCGAGCGCGCGCCGCGCGACGTTGGCGCAGGACTGGGCGATCACACCGACCTTGAGGACACCTGCGGCTTCGAGCAGCGCTGCGATTTTGACCAGCGCGGCGACTTCGACGACCGCCGCGGCTGCGCCGATCACCGCCGCCGCGATCCACCTAGCGCGCTCGGCGAAGTCGATCAGCCTTACGACTTCTATCCGCGCGGCAAAAGCAACCAGCGCTGCCGTCGCGATCCTGCTGGTCATCTCATTTGCGCAGATGGCAACCGCCGCTCAGGCGCAGCACGAAATGGTCGTGGCGGAGAGCGCGCCCGCGGCCAACGCCGGGCTTGAGATTCTCCATCAGGGCGGCAATGCGATCGATGCGGCGGTAGCAACCTCGCTCGCGTTGGGCGTCACCAACGCCGGTTCATGCGGAATCGGCGGTGGCGGTTTCATGCTGATTTACCTGGCACGGACCAGGAGCCTGTATGCGCTGGATTACCGCGAGGAGGCACCGCAGGCGGCGACCGCCGACATGTATCTGCGCAACGGCAAGCCGGACGAGGATCTCGCGCGCACGGGCGCTCTTGCGATAGCCGTACCGGGAGAGATCGCGGGACTCGACGCGGCGCTGAAGCGCTTCGGCACGAAGAAGTTTTCGGCGGTAGCGGCGCCCGCCATCAAGCTGGCGCGCGACGGTTTTCCGCTGGGCCAGCACATGGCCCAGGAGGTCGCGATGACCGCGGCGCTGTTCGCGTCCGACGCGGCCTTCCACACCATTTACTACACCACCGATGGCAAGCCGAAGCCGGCCGGCGCGACTATCTACAATCGCAATCTCGCAGACCTGATGCAGCGGCTGGGTGACGACCCCGCGGCAAACTTCTATCGCGGTCCGATCGCAAACACCCTCGCCGGCTACATCAAGGATCACGGCGGCATCGTCACGGCGGAGGACCTCGCCGCCTACAAACCGGTGTGGCGCGATCCGATTCATCTGGCGTACCGCAACTACGAGGTTTACACGATGCCGCCGCCGTCGTCGGGCGGTATCGTGCTGGAGATGCTCGGCATGCTTGCGACCAGTCCGATAGCAGGACTGGGGGTAAACTCGCCGCCGTATCTCGCCCGTCTGATCGAGGTGTTGCGGCAGGGTTTTATCGACCGCCAGCACTATGCGGACCCGGCGTTCGTGAACGTACCGGTGGCGGAACTGCTGTCGCCGCAAGATATTACGGCAGATCGCGAGCGCGCCTTTCATCATACGAATCAGCCACCGGCGGTGCCGGCGGCGCATGATCACGGCACCTCGAACTTCGCCATCGTGGACAAGGCGGGCAACGTCGTCGATGTCACCACGACTGTGAATACGGTGTTCGGCGCCAAGCTGATGGTGCCTGGACTCGGCCTGATCCTCAACGACGAGATGGACGACTTTGCCGTGGCGCCCGGCGTTCCCAACGCGTTCAAACTGGTGGGCGACAAGAACAATGAAGTCGCGCCAGGCAAGCGTCCGCTGTCGAGCATGACGCCGGTTATCGCGCTCGAAAACGGCCGTCCGGCATTAGTCACGGGCGGTTCGGGCGGTCCCACGATCATCAGCGGGGTCATCCAGGTGATTCTCAACGTGCTCGACTTCAAGCTCAATCCGGGAGCGGCGATCATCGAGCCGCGGATTCATCAGCAGGCGGAACCGGATGTGGTTTTGGTCGAGCAGAGCATGCCGGTCAAGACCAAGTCCCAACTGACCGCGATGGGCTACACGCTCAAGGTGGTACCTGATCTCGGCGCGGTCAGTGCGATTCGCATCGGCGCGGGATCGCTGCACGGCGCGTTCGATCCGCGCAAAGGCGGCGGCGCCGTCGGAGACTAACACCAGGCGTGCTTGCGCGCCGAGCTAACGCGTTTGCGCAGTGCGCAGAAAAAGAGAATCTTTGCGCAAGAACGAAGAACTTACAGCTCTTCGGAGACTGAAACCTTACCAGGGTTTCAGACTTCCCGTGGAGTAGGAGCCAGCGTGGCAGGTTCTTGCGGCACCTATCGATGAGACCCTCCATCAACCTCTCTAATGAATCGATTCACTGAAAATAGGGCCACCAACTGACCCGCTAGCGGAACGTCCCGCCCTACTGTTTGACGCGCGCCGCGCAAGTTAGACTTGGGCGCCGTGAGAGCGGACTTTGATCGATCTGCGGCAGAGGCGCGCACGCGTCCGGCCCAACCGGCGCAGGCTTCCGCGGCACAGTTCCTGTTAGCGGCGGGATTTGCCGGTGTGATCGGCCTCGCCGCGTTCCTGTTCTTTTTTCACCTGGGGACCTATGGCCTGTGGGAACCTGACGAGGCGCGCTACAGCGAAATCGCAAGAGAGATGCTGGCATCGCACAATTTTCTTGTGCCTCATCTGAATTACGTCCCCTATATCGAAAAGCCGCCGCTGCTCTATTGGCTGACGACGCTCGCGATGAGCGTGCTGGGCGTGAACGAATTGGCGGCACGCTTCGTCAACGCATTCGCGGCGCTGTGCGGCGTTGCGGCGACGTGCTTCTTCACCGCAAGGACCTTCGACCGCCGGCGCGCGATGCTGGCCGGCGCAGTACTCAGCACCAGCGCGATTTATGCGGTGATGGCACAGGTGCTGACCACGGACATGTTGTTAACGGCGACGATGACGGTGGCGTTGTACGCCTTTTATCTGCATTGGCGGGACGGGGGTCGTTGGTGCTGGGTGTTGTATGTCGCGATGGGACTGGCGGCGTTGACGAAGGGCCCCGTCGGGGTCGCGATACCGATGCTGGTGGGGACGATTTTTCTTTGGCGCGAAGGCGATTTGCCCGATGCGATCGGCAGATTCCACTTACTTCCCGGCCTTATCGTGACGGCGGCAATCGCGGCGCCGTGGTTCATCACGATCACAATACGCGAACCCGGCTTCTTCGACTTTTACGTTATCGGCGAACATTTCAGGCGCTTCTTCGACAAGAGCTACAGCCACGACCAGCCACTGTATTACTACCTGCCGATCATTGCCGGAGGACTGTTGCCGTGGACGTTTGTGGTGCCGTTCATCCAGTGGCGGCGCCTGACCCCGAATCCGGCGCGACGATTCTGTTACATCGCGAGCGGCACGATCTTAATCCTGTTCTCGCTTTCGAGCGCCAAGCTGGTGCCGTATATCCTGCCGGCGGTACCTCCGATCGCGATCGTGATCGCCGATGGCGTCGCGACTTTGACCGAACGCGGCAGGACGCGCCGCCTGACGGCGATCGGTCCGCTCCTGGCGATCGGTGGGATAGTTGCGATCGGCGTCGCTATCCATGCGGCAGATTTTCGCGCGCCGTATCCAACGCTGGTGCGGCCCGCGCTCGAGGCGGGCGGCGCAATTTTAGTTACCGGCGGCATCGTCTGCGGCGTCATTTTCTGGACGCGGCGCAGCGCCTTGGGCTTGGCTATGCTGACGATTACGGCGGCCGCGATGCTCGTCGCCGTCAGTTACGGGCGTTTGCAGGCGGAACCCTATCGATCCTACGCGGCGCTGGCGCGGGAAATCGAACGGCGAGCGCCGGATGCGCGGCTCGTATGCTATCCGCGGTACGTGCAATCGCTGCCGTTTTACACGCGCCGCCGGGTAATCCTGGTCGGCGGAAAAACGGAACTCACTTTCGGATCCGAGCACGATCCCGATGCGCTCGATTATTTCTTCATCCGGCGCGCCGACCTGCTGAAGCTGTGGAATGATCCGCGCCCAACGGTGCTGGTAATCGACCGCTATGCGCTGGACCCGCTCAAGCAATTTCTCGGCTCGTACAGGGTAATCGCGTCCGATCCGAAGAAGGTCGCGATTATGCGAGTGGAGGCCGGTCAACGGGACGTGCAGCCTGCGAGGAGCGCGCCATGAGCGACTCCGAGATCACCGAATCGGTGGAGGACGTTATCGCCGAGTCGGCACCGCGGCAGAACCCGTTCGGCGCGTTTGTTCTTCGCACGATACTCGGGGTTGCGGTGGTCGCGATTCTGATCGGGCATTACGATGCGCGCCCGGTATTCCATGCACTGGCGCGAGAACGGATCGGTTACTTTGCTGCGGCGATCGCACTCTATCTCGCATCGCAGGTGATGTCGGCGTGGCGCTGGCAATTGCTCGCCCGCCTCAACTCGATCAGCGGGCCGTTTCGCGAGTTTCTCGCCTATTACTTCGTGGGCGTGTTCACGAATCTGTTCGTGCCGGGGCTGGTCGGGGGCGACGCCGCGCGCGCGCTGTACCTGGGCCGGCGTCACGATCGGCTGGGCGAGGCGATTGCGTCGGTGGTCGCCGACCGCGGCATCGGCCTGATCGCGTTGTTCTGGTTCGCCGCCGCGGGCGCGTTGACGTTGGGCGCGGTAAAGCTGCCGCCGAGTATTCTGCGAGTGACCATAACCATCGGCGCGGTAGCACTCGCGGGTTGGCTCACCTCGCCGATCCTCGCACGCCTGGCGGGGCGACTCGGCGGCCGCCTCGCCCGCATCACCGGGCCGTTCCTCTGCTATCTTAGCCAACCCATCGCGATCATACCGGCGATCCTGCTGTCGATCGTCCTGCAGGCGGAACTGGCGCTATGCCAATATCTGTTGGCGCGAGGTCTCGGCCTCGAAACTTCACTCGCAACCTTCATGCTGTGCGTGCCAATTGCGAACGTTTTCGCGAGTTTGCCCATCACGCTCAATGGCCTGGGAGTGCGCGAGGCAGCCTACCTGGTGCTTTTCAGCCAGGCGGGACTCTCGAAACCAGATACGATCGCGCTGGGCCTGCTGTGGTTCGCGAGCACGATGATCGGCGGACTGAGCGGAATTATCGCGTTCGTGACGACGAAATTGCCGGCGCCCGTGGGCGAGGCGGTTGAAGTATCGGCGCCACTCACCGATGGAGCACACGGCGGTGAGGCCAGCGGCTAAAGACGAAGATCCGCACGCACTGCCCATAAAAGGGCGTAAAACCGTTAATGCAAAAGGAATTGCGCCATTGTTGCCTTCGCGTGATCGCGTGCATATAGTCTCACTAACCTATCGGACAGGCTTACCGGAGAGACCAGAGCATGGACGTTATGAAGACGCTCTTCCTTAACCCGCCCTCCTACGACGATTTCGATGGAGGCGCCGGATCGCGCTACCAGGCGACGCGTGAAGTCTGGTCGTTCTGGTACCCGACGTGGCTGGCCTATCCAGCCGGCATGATTCCGGGCGCGCGCCTGCTGGACGCGCCGCCACACAACTACACACCTGAGAGGACGGTGGAGGAAGCAAAAAGTTACGACTTTATCGTCATCCACACCTCGACGCCTTCGATTCGGATGGATGCGCGCACGGCCGAGGCGATCAAGGCGGCAAATCCCAATTGTATCATCGCGTTCGTCGGGGGCCATCCGACGGCCCGCGCCGAAGAGACCTTGAAGCTCAGCAAGGCGATCGATATCGCGGCGCGCAAGGAATTTGACTTCTCGATGCTTGAAGTCGCGCAGGGCATGGACTGGTCGAAGATTGGCGGCATCAGCTATCAGAAAAACGGCATCATCAGCCACAATCCGGACCGGCCGATTCTCTCCAACGACGAGCTCGACAAGCTGCCGTTCGTGACCGAGGTTTACGAAAAGAACCTCGATTATCTGCGCTACAACAGCCCGTACTGCCAATATCCGTATGTCTCGATGTACACCGGACGCGGATGCCCGGCGCGATGCACTTTCTGCCTGTGGCCGCAGGTGACCCAGGGGCACAAGTATCGCGTGCGGAGCCCGGAAAACGTCTATGAGGAAGTCGCCGCGATGAAGGCGAAGTTTCCCAAGATGAAAGAGTTGTTCTTTGACGACGACACCTTCACGGCCGATCCGATGCGCGCGCGGAAGATCGCCCAGCTAATCAAGCCGCTCGGCATCACGTGGTCCACCAACTCGCGCGCCAATGTGGATTACGAAACGCTCAAGATCCTCAAGGACGGCGGGCTGCGGCTCTTCGTCGTGGGCTATGAGAGCGGCAACGCGAAGATCCTCGAGAATATCAAGAAAGGCGTTCGCCTCGATCGCGCGCGTCGGTTCACCAAGGATTGCCATGACCTGGGGATCCTGATTCACGGCACCTTTATCCTGGGGCTTCCGGGCGAGACCAAAGAGACGATCGAGGAATCGATGCGGTTTGCGCGCGAAATGGATTGCGAGACCATCCAGGTGTCGCTGGCGTCGCCCTATCCGGGGACTGAACTCTACGAGTACGTAACGAAAAACGGCTACCTGGCAGTCGATCCGCTGCTCGACGAATCCGGCTATCAGAAATGCACGGTGCAATATCCGGGATTAACCAACGACGAAATTTACGGGGCCGTGGAGCGTTTCTATCGCAGCTTCTATTTTCGCCCGCGCTACATCTTCAAGGCGTTGCGCAAGATGGCGACGTCGCCGGAAGAATGCAAGCGGCTGTTGAAGGAAGGAGTCCAATTTCTGTCCACGATGCGGTCGCGGCGGGCGCAGTCACGCGCCGCTGTTCAATCCGCCCAGGCAGCCTGAGGGTTCACAACGATCGCGACCCTCGAAGGCACCGCCGCGCGCGTCGTCGCGTTGCCTCGCAGGTGCATCGGCGGTTCGTTTCGAGGCCGTACTGTCATCTATGAATATTATTGCGGATGTTGCCGCGATCTGCGTTGCGATGTCAGTCGGTTACTACGTGACCGCTTCGATGGCGGCGCTGCGTTTCGCGATTCGAACCTCCTCGCCGGCGCCGCCGCTGCCTAAGGTCGCACCGCTGGTCGCTATCCTGAAGCCGCTGCACGGCCTGACCGAGGACCTGCGCAGCAAGATAATCAGCTACCTCGAACTGGACTACCCGCGCGTCCAATACTACTTCGGCGTTTCCGATCGCCGCGACCGCGCCGCCGAAGTTCCGACCTCGCTGCGCGACTGTTACCCGCAGAAGGACATAACGGTGGTGCTGGATATCGAGCCTGGGTGCTCGAACCGCAAGGTTGCCAAGCTGATCGCGATGGCCGAGCGTGCACCCGACGCCGATATATTCGTCATGAGCGACGCCGACATTGCCGTCGATCGCGACCATCTGCGACGCCTGATCGGCGAGCTTACCGCAGACGAGAAAACCGGCGTGATCTCGTGTCTGTACCGCGCGCGCCCCAGCGGATCGCTCGCATCGCGCCTCGAAGCACTGGCGGTCAATACGGACTTTACCCCGATGGTGATGCTTTCGGCGGCGGTGGAACCGGTGCGCTATGCGCTTGGCGCCACGATCGCGATCAAGCGGGCGGCGCTTGAGCAGATCGGCGGCTTTCGCGCGATCAAGGATTTCCTCGCCGACGACTTTCACCTCGGCAAACTCGCCGCCGACCACAATTGGGGTATCGGGCTCTCAAGCTCGATCGTGACTACCGTCACTCACGAGCAGACCTTCGCCGATTTCTGGAACCATCAACTGCGCTGGGCGCGCACCTATCGCACCACGCGGCCGCTTAGCCTGGCCACGATCACGACGCATGGACCCTTCTGGGGGTTGATCTTGCTGGTGGCCTCGCGCGGAGGTCACATCGCGCTCGCAGCGGTTATCCTGATGCTGGTCGCGCGGCTGGCGATGGCAACATTAATCTTGCGCAACGTACTGCGCGTGCCGGAATTAGCCCGCGACGTCTGGCTCGTTCCGCTCAAGGATCTGTGCATGACGGGCATCTGGTTCGCGAGCCTTTTCGGCAACCAGGTGCAGTGGGCGGGGCGCCGGCTCGAGATCCTCGCCAACGGTACGATTCGCGAAGTCGATGGCTAACCCATCGCAGCTTGCCTTCTATCTCAGTCTCGGCATTCTCGCGAGCTTATTATTAGCCGCCGGCCTCTTCATGATGAAGAGCCGCAGCGCGGTTCTGCCGTTAGCGCACGGCCGCGAAACGTTGCGCGCGATCCTGGCGTGGATTCGCGATCCGCTATGGCTCAGCGGCCTCGGCGTGCAAGCAGTGGGTTACGCGCTCTACATCGCCGCACTTTCCGATGCGCCGGTTTCGCTGGTTGCGGTGATGATGCAGGGCGGCATTGCATTGTTCGTAATTTTTGCGGCGGTCTTTTTGCGCGAAAAGGCAAACCGCCGCGAATGGGCTGGGATTATCGGTATTCTGGCTGCGATGGTACTGCTCGGACTTTCTCTAACGGGCGGGGCGCTCGGCACCGCAGCGAACGCCCAACTGCTGTGGACTTTCTCCGCGATCTCGATCGGCGCAGCCGCGGCGCCTTTCGCGTTTGCCCGCTTACGCCGAAGCGGCATGGCAACGGCGATTGCGTCAGGCGTCGCCTTCGGCCTCGCCAGTCTCTACACCAAGCCTCTCGCGGATGCATTCGTGGCGCACACCGGCGTCAATCCGTTGCTTCGGATGTTTGCCCATCAATGGCTCTATCTCGTCAGTGCGACCAATATCGCGGGCCTGGTCTTGCTGCAAAACTCGTTTCATTCGGCGCGCGGGATCGTCGCGATGCCGCTGTCCTCCGCAATCTCCAATGTGGTGCCGATTCTGGGCGGTATGGCCGCGTTTGCTGAATCGCTGCCCGCCGATCGAATGGCGGCCTCATTGCGCATTGCCGCCTTCGTTCTGACGATTGGGTCCAGCGCGCTTTTAGCTGTCGGTGAAGGAGTCCCCTCGTTCGAGTCGGCGTAGCTAATTGGTTACCTTGTCGTGGCGCAGCGAAATGATCTCCTCGGCCGTGTAGCCTGCGGCGCGCAGGACCTCTTCGGTATGCTCCCCGAGACGCGGCGGCATCAGGTTTTTAGCCGATCGTTCGCCATTGATGCTGACGGGAATATCGACGAATTTCATTTCGGGGATGCGAAAATCGGGCGGGACTGGCGGAAACATCCCGAGCGTATTTACCTGCTCATCATCGAAAACCTGGTCCAGCCGGTTGATCGGGCTCACTGGAACACCGACCTTCTGTAATTCCCCAATCAAGTCAGCGGTTGTGAAGCCCAGCGTTTTGCGCTCGAGGATCTCGTGCAATTCAAGCCGGCGGGGCACCCGAGTGCTATTGCTCGAGAAGCGCGGATCGCTGGAAACTTCCTCGAGGCCGAGCACCGCGCAGAATCTTGCGTATAGGCGATCGTTGCCGGCCGCGACCATCACCCATCCGTCTGAGGTCTGAAACGCTTCGTAAGGCGCCGCCGCCGGAGAGGTTGAACCGGCCGGTCCCTGGACGTCGCCCGTAGCCATGTAGTTCGTCATCATGAGCGACGTCCACGTCACCCCCGTCTCCAACAGGCTGGTGCGTACGCGCGAGCCTTTTCCCGTCTTCGCGCGATCGATTACCGCCGCCAGCACGCCACTGAAAAGCCACAATCCCGACCCCATGTCGATAATCGGCACCACTACCCGCGCCGGCGGCGACCCCGGATGGCCGTTCATGCTGATGATTCCAGAGTACGCCTGCCCGAGTGGATCATAACCCGGCAGGTCCTTGAGCGGGCCGAAATCACCGAAGCCACTGATCGACGCATAGATCAGCCGCGAATTTTCCCGCGCCAGATCCTCGTAGCCGAGACCACGCGACTCGGTGCTGCCAGGCTTCATCGAATGGACGAAGATGTCGGCGTTTCGCGAGAGCCGCCGCACGATCTCCTGTCCCCGCGGATGGTCAAGATCGGCGCAAATGCTCTTCTTATTGCGATTGTTGGCGAGATGCACGGTGGATTCGCCATGCCACAGCGGCGCGAAGCGGCGTCCATCATCACCGGTGAATGGACGCTCGACCTTAATTACCGTCGCGCCGAAGTCGCCGAGCAACTGCGTGCAATAGGGCCCTGCAATGTTTTGCGTAAGGTCAACAACCGTTAGCCCGTCGAGTATTGCCGGCATCCAACTCCCACCTGTCTTCTCGAGATGACCGCGCGCGCCGCTGGCGTCGCGGCCGCGCGAGGTCGAGCGACCGCACTAATTGAATTTCGCCTTGGGCACGGCCAAGCCAGGAATCTCCGATCGGGTCCGGAAGATCGTCCCCTTCTTTTCTTTGTCGTCGGTGTTATCCGCGGTGACAATGTAGAGGTCCTGCAAATCCTTGCCGCCGAAGGTGAGGCTGGTAACGAACGTGGCGGGAATCTTGTGGCGGTAATCGATCGTACCGTTGGGCTTGAAGCGCACCACCTCTCCCGACTTCACCGTCGCCACCACCACGCCCCCCTCCGCATCGACCGCAAGTCCGTCGGGCCAGCCCTCGGGAATCTTCGCGAAGACGCGGCGATCCGCCACCGTGCGATCGGCCTTCACGTCATAGGCCCACACCGCCTGAGTGGTCGAATCAGCATGGTAAAGCAACTTGCGATCGGGGCTGAAGCCGAGTCCGTTGGTAACTTCGATCCCCTCCCATAACTTGGTGACCGTGCCGTTCGGGTCCACTCGGAACAGGCTGCCCGGTACGGGCTTCTGATCCGACAGCGCGTCGAATTCGAGCGAACCGACGAAGATGCTGCCGTGGTCGTCGGGCTGCAAATCATTGAGCCCCTTCAACGGGCGCCCTTCCCATTCGGTGAAGAGATTGCGGCTGGTGCGCGTAGCCTCGTTCCAGTACATCAGTCCGCGCCCCGAGCAGACGAAACCGCCCCCCTCGTTGATCGCAATGCCGCCTACGCCTTTGCGTCCGGGAATCAGCGTCTCGATCTCGCCGCTGGGACTGCGCCGGTACACGCCGCCCTTGGGCACGTCACTGAAATAGAGCCGGTTTTGATCGTCAACGCGCGGTCCTTCGAGCAAACCGTAACCGCTCGCGAGAACTTCTAATGTCGTCGCCATCGTGGAATTCCTCCAGCGCGGGATTTACCACGATTTCCGCCAGATTTACCACGCTTTCAACGACGGCTGCGAATTGCAGAAGGATGTTCTCGTCCGGCATCGCGCGATCTGGGAGCTTACGTCACGCGCGCCGATGGGACCGGCCACACGCGCTGACCGATTGCGCCACAATGGCTACCGAGATCGGAAACGGCGCAAAGCACCGGGCCGGACTAGTGCGACATATTGGTTTCCGGCTGGCTGCTCGATCCGCCACTGGAGCCGGAATCGCTGGATCCACTGGCCGGAGCCGCCGCACCCGACGCCGCACCCGCAGCATCCGGAGAGGCCGCACCCGCGCTCGCCTGAGCGTCCTGATAATTCGCCTGCAGATTGCGCAGGTAGGTGACCACTTGCCAGCGCTCGGTGGACGACATCGCGTCGTCGTACGAGGGCATCCAGATGCCGCCGTTGCGGATATAGCCGTAGATGTAACCGTCGGGCAGATTCTTGCTCACGCCGGTCATCAGGTTCGCGGGCTTATGCAGAAGCAGATGGACCACCGATCCGTCGCCGGCACCGCTGGGTCCATGGCAGGGAGAGCAATTGGTCAGGAACAGTTGCTGACCGTGCTTGAGGTTCTCGGTCGTCGGTTGCAGCGGATTGTGCATCTTGACCGTCATCGCTTCGAGCTTCATCTCGGGCGCGGCTTGATCGTCGGCACCGGGTAGGCCGTCGGGCTGGCCAGGATGGTTGTTGTAGTGGATGCCATCAACCGGCAACACGCCGTCCGGCATATTGCGCGGCGCTTCGTCGAGCGGCTGAATGGCCGCACCGCGAAACATATCGATACTCCACGGAAACGCGTGGGCGGCGTGGGCGCTCGCACCGATAACCGCACTGGTCAAGAATGCGGCGGCGGCCAGGCGCTGGCTTATTCGCATCCAGTTGGCGCTGATGCTCAAGTGATTTCGGCTCCGGTTCATTGATATCCGTATCCAGCTTCCTGGTGGCGTCGCTTGAAATTTTGGCCCACGTTCTGCGCCGCAAATCGCCCGGCGCAGCACTCCTCCGCCTCTTCTCGAATTAGCGGACAGGCAACCATACTCTCTCAATCGCATCGCGATCAAATCCTGCGCTTAAGAAATCCACCTTCGATCTTCTAAAGCTAGCGGCCGAACTTATCCGATCCGAGCGATCGACTCACTTGCTGACGACAACGTATCCGATCATCCCGTCCTTCTCGTGAGGCAAACAAAGATACTTATAGGTCCCCGGCACGGTGAAGGTGTAATCAAAGGTCATCCCCGGCTTCATGAAGCCGGAATCGATCGGCTTGGCACCGGGGGGACTGGAAACGTCGTCGGGCTTCTGTGCGCTGTCAGGATCGGTGGTTACGGAATGGAGAGTTTCGGCATTGTTGACCCATTCGACCGACTCACCGACTTTGATAGCAACTTTCATCGGCTCGAACTTCGGTGGCTTATCGGTCATTTTGACCACGGCCGCGGGAGCAGCGAACACGACCGCCGGCATCAGCGATGCCAGCGCCAGCGTCACAGCGGTTGTCACGGTAATGATCGCGACTCGAACGCGAGCGGCTTTTCGGGGTTTCAAATTCTTCTCCATCGTCGATTCCGCATCATAAATGATGCCGGGCAGATTTAGCAACGGTAATTTGTCTATGTACCTGACTTTAGCGCTACTTCTATTCAAATTCCACTGCCCGCCTCTCTGCCGATCCTCAAATGGTCTGCCAATACTCTGCTGACGCTCCCAAACCCGGCCAATCGCTTCAAGGCTTCCACAGGCAAAAAGGCGGCGGAGATTTTCGTCTCCGCCGCCCCGAAACCGCGAATTCTCGCCCCTGTCAGGCGGCTGCGCTCTGCGGGCCGCCCGACTTGATTTCGAGACCTTGCGCGCCCGTATCAATCACCACCCTAGATCCGTCACGCACTTCACCCAGCAGGAGCTTGCGTCCAAGCGCAGTCTCCAGTTCGCGCTGAATCATGCGCCGCAATGGACGCGCGCCATAGACCGGATCGTAGCCTTTTTCGGCGAAGTAATCGCGCGCGCTGTCGGTCAGTTCGATCTCGATTTTGCGCTCGGCGAGCCGCTTGCGCAGCCGTTCGAGCTGGATATCGACGATCTGGCGCAGATCCGCCTTGCTCAGCGGATGGAACACGACGATCTCATCAACGCGGTTAAGGAACTCGGGCCGGAAACTCTGCCGCAGCACCGCGAGACACTCTTCCTTCATCTTCTCGTAGTCCTGGCCCTTGAACGACAGGATAATCTGGCTCGCGATATTCGACGTCATGATGACCACGGTGTTCTTGAAATCAACCGTGCGGCCCTGTCCGTCGGTCAACCGGCCGTCGTCGAGCAATTGCAGCAGCACGTTGAAGACGTCGGGGTGCGCCTTTTCGATTTCGTCGAACAGGATCACCGAATATGGACGGCGCCGCACCGCTTCGGTCAATTGTCCGCCCTCGTCGTAACCGACGTATCCCGGCGGCGCGCCGATCAGGCGCGAGACCGTGTGCTTCTCCATGTACTCCGACATGTCGATACGAATCATCGCGTTCTCGTCGTCGAACAGGAACTCGGCGAGCGCGCGCGCGAGTTCGGTCTTGCCGACGCCGGTCGGGCCCAGGAAGATGAAGGACCCGATCGGGCGATTGGGATCCTGCAATCCGGCGCGCGCGCGAATCACCGCGTCGGCAACGGCCGTCACCGCCTCGTCCTGGCCGATGACGCGTTTGTGCAGATGCTCCTCCAGATGGGCCAGCTTCTGCACCTCGCCTTCGAGCAGGCGCGATACCGGCACTCCGGTCCAGCGCGCGACGATCTCGGCGATATCCTCCTCGTCAACTTCTTCCTTGATCAGGCGCGTGCCGCCGCTGGTATCGGCGATTTTCTCGCCTTCGGCGCAGTTCCTTTTCGAGACTCGCGAGCTTGCCGTATTGCAGCTCGGCGACCTTGTTGAGATCGTACTCGCGCTTGGCCTTTTCGATTTCGCGGCGGGTCTGCTCGATATCAGCTCTTGATCTTCGACAGCTTTTCGAGCCCACCCTTTTCGGTCTGCCACTGCGCCTGCAAAGTGGAGCGCGCGCTCCTGGGCCTCGGCCAGTTCCTTTTCGAGCTTCTGCAGGCGATCCTTCGAAGCCGCATCGGTCTCGCGCTTGAGCGCCTCGCGCTCGATTTCGAGCTGCATCACGCGCCGGTTGACCTCGTCGAGCTCGACCGGCATCGATTCCTTCTCGGTGCGCAGCTTGGCCGCCGCTTCGTCAACCAGGTCGATCGCCTTGTCCGGCAGGAAACGGTCGGTGATGTAGCGCTTGGAGAGGATCGCTGCCGTCACCAGCGCGGAGTCCTTGATTCGAATGCCGTGATGAACCTCGTAGCGCTCCTTCAGCCCGCGCAGAATCGAGATGGTGTCCTCGACGCTCGGCTCCTCGACCATCACCGGCTGGAAGCGCCGCTCGAGCGCCGCGTCCTTCTCGATATACTTGCGGTACTCGTCGAGCGTCGTCGCGCCGATGCAATGCAGTTCGCCGCGCGCCAGCATCGGCTTGAGCAGATTCGACGCGTCCATCGCGCCTTCGGCCGCGCCCGCGCCGACGACGGTGTGCAACTCGTCGATGAACAGAATTATCTCGCCCTCGGCCTCCTGCACTTCCTTCAGCACGGCCTTCAGCCGTTCCTCGAACTCGCCGCGGAACTTCGCGCCGGCGATCAGCGCGCCCATATCGAGCGCGATCAGCTTGCGATTCTTGAGTCCCTCGGGCACGTCGCCGGACACGATGCGCTGCGCGAGGCCCTCGACGATAGCGGTCTTGCCGACGCCCGGCTCGCCGATCAGCACCGGATTGTTCTTGGTGCGGCGCGACAGGACCTGGATCACGCGGCGAATTTCTTCGTCGCGCCCGATCACCGGATCGAGCTTGCCCGCCGCCGCGAGCTTGGTCAGATCGCGCCCATAGCTTTCGAGCGACTGGTAGGTCGCCTCGGGATTCGACGAGGTGACGCGCTGATTGCCGCGCACCTTCTTGAGCACCGCCATCAGCTTGTCGAGAGTGAGACCGGCTTCGCGCAGGATCTTCGCGGCCGCGCCCGGATCGTCAAGCATCGCGATCAGCACGTGCTCGATCGAAACGTACTCATCCTTGAGCTTGCCGGCCTCCTCCTCGGCGCGCGCGAGCACGCGGTCCGAGCCGCTGGGTGACATAGGTCTGCCCGGCGTCGTAGCCGCTGCCGCTGATCGAAGGGATCTTGCGCAACTCGTCGCTGAGCTTGCGTGCGCACCGCGTCGAGGTCCGCCCCCGCGAGCTTCAGGATCGAAGCGGCGAGTCCGTCCTCATCTTCCAGCAACGCGAACGCCAGATGCTCGACGTCGATAGCCTGATGGTGGGCGCTGACGGCGGCGTTCTGCGCGCGGCCCAGCGCCTCCTGCAGTTTTTCGGTAAAACGGTTGGCGTTGACTGCCATTTTTCAAAGTTCCTCAGCCTTCAACGTAATCATTTTCACCACTTCAGCAACCGAATGCCGGATTGCCGCACGCCCCTCGTTGTCTGCACCCGGTTCAATGGGCTTGCAGAAAGGCGAACACGGCCGGGCTTATGGAGCGTATCGTGAGGGCTGAACTGGAGTCACCCTGGGGAATCGCCATGACCGGGCGACGAGCCTTCTCAGCCGATAATCGAGATGGCCCTCGCACCATCGGTGGAGGGCCGATCGCAGGTTATTCGCCGGCCTTGGCCGACACCGATCGCTATTCGCCCGCGATCATCATCTCGCTGATCTTCAAGGTTGGCGAGACCACCGACGATCGCCAATGGAGGTCGTTGCCGATCATTTCGATCGACTTGAACATCTCTTTCAGGTTGCCGGCGATGGTGATCTCCTGCACCGGATAAGTCAGCTCGCCGTTCTCGATCCACATGCCGCCGGCGCCACGCGAATAATCGCCGGTCACGCCGTTTACGCCGAAGCCAATGAGCTCGGTCACGTAGAGGCCTTGCTTGACCGACGCGATAATTTCCTGCGGGCGAGTGAGGACCCGGTTCCAGGTACAGGTTGGTCGGACCGACGCGAGGCGAGTCGCCGACCGAACGCGTGGCGTTGCCGGTGGGCTGAGGCTTCGAGCTTGCGCGCCGAGTACGAGTCGAGCAGATAGGTCTTGAGGACGCCGCGATCGACCAGGTTCTTGCGATTGGTCGGCGAGCCCTTCGCCGTCGAACGGCTTCGAGCCCAGTCGCGCCGCTCATCGTGCCGTCGTCGAAAATCGTCACGATCGGCAGCGGCGATTTGTTCGCCCAGCTTGCCGAGCAGGAACGAGGCACCCTTGTAGAGCGACGGTCCGGAAGCGGCGCCGGCGAGCGCGCGCAGCAGGCCCGCCGCCATGTCGGGATCGAAGACGATCGGCGCGCGGTCGGTTTTGATCTTGCGCGCATCCGAGCCGCCGCAGTGCCCGTTTCGCCGCCATCGCGCCGACCGCTTCCGCATCTTCGAGCTTGCCGAAATGGCGATTCGGCCGTGTACCAGTAACCCTTCTGCATCGCGCCGTCGTCGCTCTGCGCGATCGGCGCGACGCCGAGGTTGAATGAGGTGCCCTCGTATTCGCCGGCGAAGCCGTTGCTGTTGGCGAAAACAATATGGTAACGGCCGGAATCGAATTCCGCGCCCTCGGAGTTCTTGATGCGTGGATCGGCCGCCAGCGCCGCATGCTCCGCCTTGCGCGCAATCGCGAGTGCGCGTGTCGGCGTCAACGATCCCGCTGATCGTCGTCGGCCAGGTCCAGTTCGGGAAATCTCGCCGGATGGAGCGACGCGTCGGGCAGGCCGGCGTGAGGATCGGCCGCGGTCAGCCGCGCGAGTCCCGACGGTATGCGCGACGAAATCCTCCAGGCCGTCACGCTCAAGTTCGGCGGTCGAGGCGTTGGCCGAGGACTGTCCGACAAAGACGCGAATGCCGAGGCGCCGCTCGCGCGAACTCTTGAGCTTCTCGACCTCGCCCAAGGCGCACGCCGGCGGCGAGCGACTCCGCACTCACGCATAGAACTTCCGCCGCAGTAGCGCCATGACGCTTCGCCACTCCGAGCGCCCATTCCGCCAGCGCCGCATCAACCTGTGCCATCTGATTTACTCCTTTCAACCTAGGCGCGCGTGCCGCCAACCGTAATGCCGTCGATCTCGATCGTCGGCAGACCCACGCCCACCGGCACCGATTGTCCGTCTTTGCCGCAGGTGCCGACGCCGGAATCGAGCTCGAGGTCGTTGGCCGACCATCGAGACGCGCGTCAACACGTCGGGTCCGTTGCCGATAAGCGTCGCGCCTTTTACCGGCCGCGTCACCTTGCCGTCCTCGATCAGGTAAGCCTCGCTGGCCGAGAACACGAACTTGCCGTTGGTGATGTCGACCTGGCCGCCGCCGAAATTGACCGCGTAGAGCCCGCGCTTCACGGATCCGATGATTTCTTCGGGCGTCGATTCTCCCGCGAGCATGAAGGTATTGGTCATCCGCGGCATCGGGACGTGCGCGAAACTTTCGCGGCGGCCGTTGCCGGTCGGCGCGGTTTTCATCAGGCGCGCGTTGAGACGGTCCTGTAGATAGCCGCGCAGGATCCCTTTTTCGATCAGCACCGTGCGCGAAGTCGGCGTGCCCTCGTCGTCGACATTGAGGCTGCCGCGGCGATTCGGAATCGTACCGTCGTCGATAACGGTGCAGAGCGGGCTCGCGACCGCTTGCCCGATGCGGCCGGAGAAAGCCGAAACGCCCTTGCGATTGAAATCGCCCTCGAGCCCGTGGCCGATCGCCTCGTGCAGCAGAATCCCGGGCCAGCCGTGGCCCAGCACGACCAACATTTCACCAGCCGGCGCATCGACGGCGTCGAGGTTGACGATGGCCTGGCGCGCGGCCTCCCGGGTGTAATGCTTCCAGCGATCCTGATCGAGGAAGTAGCTCCACTCGACGCGCCCGCCGCCGCCGAAACTGCCGACCTGGCGGCCCTTATCGTCTTCGGCGATAACCGTAACGTTGAGGCGGCAGAGCGGCTGCATGTCGGCCGCGACGTGCCCTTCGCTGTTAACGATCATGACGATCTTGCGTTCGGCGGAGAACGACGCCATCACGTTGCTGATGCGGGGGTCGTAAGCGCGCGCGAGCTCGTCGATTTCGCGCAGCAGCTTCGCGCGATCCTCAATTGGGACGTCGAGCGGCGTACTCTCAAGGTCGTACAAGCGATGCTGCTGGACGGCGCCTCCAACCTGCACGGCGGGATGTGCTTCCGAGCGGCTATCGGCGATCGCGCGAGCCGCCTCGGCGGCGATTTTCATGCGATCGAACGTCACTTCGTCGGAATACGCGTAGCCGGTGCGATCCTCGGCGCAGACGCGCACGCCGACGCCGTGCGAAACCGACTTGTTGGTGTGGTTGACCATCGATTCTTCGAGGCCGAGGCCCTCGGCGCTGCGGTACTCGAAATAGAGATCGGCGTAGTCGGCCTTGCGCTCGAGCGCGTTGCCGAGAATGCGCTCCAGGCCGCTTTCATTCATGCCGAATCGGTTGAGGAAAAATTGCTCCGGTCGGACCAGATCATTCGCCATCGGTATCACCCGTCCTTGGAGAGCATTCTAGCAGACGACGGCGCGCCGCCGAACCTGAATCAATAAGTACGTGCGTGGCGCCAAAGAAAAAGCGCTCCCGCGAGAGCGGAAGCGCTTTTGGCTGACTCGGAATTTCGCTCGCGACGAGGTTTTTCCTGGCCGCGCCGCCCTGAAGCATGCTCAGCCGGCGGCTGCGCGCTGCGGCTGTTCGCGGCCGCCATCGCGGCGCGCAACTTTCTTCTTGGGCGGCTTCTTGGCCGCAGCCTTCTCGGCAGTGCCGGTAAACTCGATAATCGATAGCGGTGCGGCATCTCCGCGGCGCACGCCGAACTTCACCACGCGAGTGTAGCCCCCCGCGCGATCCTTGAAGCGCGGCGCGATCTCGTCGAAGAGCTTCTTGACGGCGTCCCGCGACTGCATGAAGGCGAACGCGAGCCGGCGCGCCGGAATGTCGCCGCGCTTGCCCAGCGTGACCATCCGATCCGCATAGCGGCGCAACTCTTTCGCCTTGGCGTCGGTCGTTTTGATCCGCTCGTGCTCGATCAGGCTCAGCACGAGGTTGCGGAACAAGGCCTTGCGATGAGACGAGGTACGGTTGAGCTTGCGGCCCTGGTTAAGATGACGCATCGGTTAAACTCCCAGCGGGCGAACGGCTTAGGCCGATTCGCGACGCTCTTGCTCTTCCCACATGCGGTCGAGTTCGCTGCGCGACGGCAGATTCTCCAGCCGCATGCCCAGCGACAAGCCCATGTCGGTCAGGACTTCCTTGATTTCATTGAGCGACTTGCGGCCGAAGTTCTTGATCTTCAGCATGTCCTGCTCGGTACGCTGCACCAACTCGCCGATATACTTGATGTCCGCGTTCTGCAGTCCGTTGAAGGCGCGCACCGAAATCGGCAAGCCTTCGACCGGGCGGTAGAGGTACTCGTTGAAGACCGGACGAATCTCGGCGCTATCGACCGGTCTCCGGCACTTCGGCCTCTTCCTCGACGCCGGCGAAGATCGACATCTGATCGCGCAACACGCGCGAGGCGTAAGTGAGCCCTTCGCGCGGTGAAATCGAGCCGTCGGTCCAGATCTCAATCGCCAGCCGATCGTAGTCGGTACGCTGGCCGACGCGCGCGTTGGTGACGATAAAGTTGACCTTCTTGATCGGCGCGAAGATGGCGTCGAGGCGGATGGTGCCGATCGGCTCGTCGTCTTCCAGGCGTTCACCCGGGACGTAGCCGCGGCCGCGCTTGATGACCAGTTCCATATCGAGGTCGGCGCCCTTGTCGAGCGACGCCAGATGGCGGTCGGGGGTGAGGATTTCGAGGCTCGGTCCGCCGGTGATATCGCGCGCCGAAACGACCGCCTCGCCCTTGGCCTTCAGCGTCGCCGTAATCTGATCGCCCTCGTGAAGCTTCAAGCGAACTTCTTTGAGGTTGAGGAGGATATCGGTGACGTCCTCTTTGACGCCCGGGATGGTGGAAAACTCGTGCAGCACACCCTTGATGCGCACGGCGGTGATTGCATAGCCGGGCAGCGAGGAGAGCAATACCCGGCGTAGCGCGTTACCGATGGTGATGCCGTAGCCACGCTCAAGCGGCTCGGCGAAAAAACGCCCATAGGTGGGGGTGAGTTCTTTCTCGTCGAATTCGACCGCCTTCGGTTTGATCAGGTCACGCCAATCATTCTGCATAGTTGTGTTCTTCTACCGCGAAAAATTTGTTGTCAGGCGAATTGATCGGACAGCAACCTCTTTTCCCAAAACGCGCCACGCGGGCCGGTTGGAGCAGCCCAACGAACTTCACTCGATTTCCGGTGCTGCTGGTTCCACCTGCGGGTTCCGCGAGTTAACGCGAGTAATGCTCGACGATAAGCTTCTCGCTGATTGGCATCGTCAGATCGGCGCGCGCCGGCAACGAGCGCAGGGATCCGCGGAACTGTTCGCGCTCGAGCGACATCCATGAGGGGACGCCGCGCCGCTGAGCCAGCTCGATCGCCTCGACGATAACCTTCTTCTGGCGGCTCTTCTCGTTGATACTGACGACCTGGCCGACTTCCAGCAGATACGAAGGTATCGTAACGACCTTGCCGTTCACCTCGAGATGGCCGTGCAGGACGAGTTGGCGCGCTTGCGCGAGCGAACTGGAGAAGCCCAACCGATAAACCACATTGTCGAGCCGGCGCTCAAGGAGCACGAGCAGGTTCTCGCCGGTGATACCAGGCATCCGTTCGGCGACCTCGAAATATTGCGAGAACTGCTTTTCCAGCAGCCCGTAAATCCGCTTGACCTTCTGCTTTTCGCGCAATCGAATCGCGAACTCCGAGAAGCGCGTGCGCGCCTGTCCGTGTGCCCCTGGCGGATAATTGCGCCGCTCGATCGCGCACTTGTCGGTATAGCAACGCTCGCCCTTCAGGAAGAGCTTCAGGCCTTCGCGCCGGCACATCCGGCAAACTGGTCCAAGATTTCTAGCCACCGTATTCCCCTGCTTGCGCCCGCATCAAACCCGGCGCCGTTTTGGCGGACGGCATCCGTTGTGCGGTATCGGCGTCACGTCCTTGATCGAAATAACCGCCAGTCCGGTCGCCTGCAGTGCGCGCACCGCCGACTCGCGGCCGCCGCCAGGCCCCTTGACGTGCACGATAACGCTGCGCATTCCGTACTCGGAACACTTGCGCGCGGCGGCCTCGGCCGCCATCTGGGCCGCGAACGGCGTGCCCTTGCGCGAGCCCTTGAAGCCGACCGAACCTGCGCTGGACCACGCGACCACCAGCCCCAGCGGATCGGTGATCGTCACGATCGTGTTGTTGAAGGTCGCATGCACGTGCGCCACGCCTTCGGGCACGGCGCGTCGCGTACGGCGCTTGCGCGGAGCGGACGCGGGTGCGCCGCTCGCCGCGGGAGCGGCCGTCGTCGCGCCTGCCGCCGGCGGTGATCCCGCCGCGGAAGGAGTCCCCGCGGCCGGCGCCTTGGTCTCTTTGGTCTCTTCTGCCATCAGCCTTTAATCCTGCTCTTCAAACCTTGTCTCCGCCGGTTGGCGCGTATTTCCTGATCGACGCTGCGCAACCTGTCACTCCGCACCCGCCGATTACTTCGGCGGCGCCTGCTTCTTGCCCGCGACCAGTTTGCGCGGACCCTTCCGCGTGCGCGCGTTGGTATGCGTGCGTTGTCCGCTGACCGGCAGGCCGCGCCGATGGCGAATGCCGCGATAGCATCCGAGGTCCATCAGGCGTTTGATCGCCTGCTGCTGCTCGCGCCGCAGGTCGCCCTCAACCTTGTAGTCCTGGTCGATAACCTGCCGGATGCGTACCTGGTCGTCGGCGGTGAGATCGTCGCTCTTGATCGCCGGATCGACTTTGGCCTTGGCCAGGATCTTGTTGGCGGCCGTGCGCCCGATCCCGAAAATATAGGTGAGCGCGATTTCAATGCGCTTGTTTCTCGGCAGCTCGATACCGGCTACTCGTGCCATCGAACGATCCTCCCGCTATCCCTGGCGCTGTTTGTGGCGCGGATTTGAACACAGAATCCGGACAACGCCCTCTCGGCGCACCACTTTGCAGTTCTTACAAATCTTTTTGACTGACGCGCGAACTTTCATCGTAACAACCTGATCTCCCGCTGATCTCCCTAGCGCATCCGGTAAGTAATGCGGCCGCGGGTGAGGTCGTAGGGCGACAGCTCAACCGTGACCTTGTCGCCGGGGAGAATCTTGATGTAATGCATCCTCATTTTGCCCGAAATATGAGCCAGCACGCGGTGTCCATTATCGAGCGTCACGCGGAAGACCGCGTTGGGCAGCGCTTCGAGCACCGTTCCGCTCACTTCGATCGCGTCACCCTTCGACATTGCGCAACTCGCTCAAAATCTCCGGTCCGGCGGCGGTTATCGCGATCGAATGTTCAAAATGAGCCGACAGCTTGCCATCCGCCGTCACCGCCGTCCATCCGTCCTCGAGAATTTCCAAATCTGCCGTGCCCTCGTTAATCATCGGTTCGATCGCCAGCACCATCCCTTCCTGGAGGCGCGGATTCGGCATCCCCGCCAGGAAGTAATTCGGCACCTGCGGATCCTCGTGCAGTTTGCGGCCGATTCCATGTCCAGCGAAATCCGTCACCACCGCGAATCCCGCATCTTCCGCCGTGCGCTGCACTGCGCGCGCGATATCGCTAATCCGATTACCCACGCGCGCCTGTTCGATTCCTGCGTAGAGCGATTCGCGCGTGACTCTCATCAGGCGCGTCGCACTTTCCGAAACTTTGCCAATCGCCACCGTGCGCGCCGCGTCGCCGTAATAGCCCTGGTAAACCACGCCGAAATCCAGGCCCACGATGTCACCGGGCTTGAGCTTGCGCCCCGCCTTCGGAATCCCGTGGACGATCTCCTCATTGATCGACACGCACAGGCTATGGCGATAGACCACCGCTCCCGGCCGGTAACCCTTGAAGGCCGGCCGCGCGCCCTTCTTCAGCGTCAAATCCTCGGCCAGGCGATCCAGCTCCAGGGTCGTCACGCCAACCTTTGCCGCCGCGACCAATTGATCCAGGACTTCGGCGACAATCCGGCTCGCCGTGCGCATCACGGCGATCTCATCGGGACTCTTGAGCGTGATCAAGCCTTTGCCTTCGTTGCCGCGGCCGCACCCTTGCGTCCGAGTGCCTCCAGGATGCGGTTTCCGATTTCTTCCGCGCGCCCCACCCCGTCGATCGGCGCGAGCAAGCCCAGCCGATCGTAATGTTCCAGCAGCGGCCGCGTTGAAGCCGCATAAACCTGCAAGCGCATTCTCACGGTATCTTCAGCGTCATCATCACGCTGATACAGCTCGCCGTTGCACGAATTGCACAAGTTCATGTTGCGCGGCGGATCGTAAATCACGTGAAACATCGCGCCACAGTCGCGACAGGTCCGCCGCCCCGAGATTCGCTTGATCAACTCCTCATCGGGCGCGGTTATCGCAACCACGCGATCGAGCTTCTGTCCACGCGCTTCAAGCATTTTTGCAAGCGTTTCGGCTTGCGACACCGTGCGCGGGAATCCGTCCAGGATAAAGCCTTTCAACGCATCAGGTTCCTGCAATCGCGCATCCACGAGCTTGAGCACCAATTCGTCCGGCACCAGCGTGCCTTTGTCCATGAAGCCCTTCGCTTCCAGTCCGAGCGCCGTTTTCTCCCGCACTGCGGCGCGCAGCAAATCGCCGCTCGCAACCTGCGGAACGCCCAATTCTGTTTCGAGCATGCGGGCCTGAGTGCCTTTGCCCACTCCCGGCGGCCCCAATAATACTAGCCGCACCGGTGCCTGCCCTCCGTCGCGATATCAGCGCCCACGCCCACCGCCTTTGCGCTTCATAAAAGATTCGTAATTGCGTGACAGCAGATGGGTTTCAATCTGCGCCACCGTGTCGAGCGCCACTCCAACAACGATTAGCAAGGCCGTTCCGCCAAAATAGAACGGTACATTAAAGCGCTGGATCAGGATCGTCGGCAACACGCATACCGCGCTGACATAAATCGCGCCGCCCAGCGTGATCCGCGAAAGCACCCGATCGATATATTCCGCCGTATGACGCCCCGGCCGAATCCCCGGAATGAAGCCGCCATACTTTTTCAGGTTGTCGGCGACGTCAACCGGATTGAACGTCACCGCCGTGTAGAAGTAACAAAAGAAGAATATCAGCGCGACGTAAACGAAATTATATACCAAACTACCGGGCGTAATATACCCCGAAATCCATTTCAAAGCAGGCACGACGGTCGCCAGCGTTGCCGGAAAAATCAGGATCGAAGAGGCAAAAATCGGCGGTATAACGCCCGAGGTGTTCACTTTCAACGGCAAATGGGACGACTGGCCTCCATAGACCCGCCGCCCGACGACCCGGCGCGCGTACTGCACCGGAATCCGGCGCTGCCCACTCTCGACATAAACGATCACTGCCATCACCGCAAAGGCCACCGCAAGAATCAGCACGAGCAGGAAAATGCTCATCTCGCCTTCGCGCACGAACTGCACCGTGGTGCCGATCGCGCTGGGCAGGCGCGCGATAATCCCCGACATGATGATCAGCGAGATACCGTTGCCCACGCCGCGCTCGGTTATCTGCTCGCCGATCCACATCACGAACATGGTGCCTGCGGTGACCGTTATCACCGTCATCGCGATAAACCCGAGCCCCGGGTTATAGACCACCGTGCCGCCGCCCGGCGCCTGTATCTTTTCCAGCGAGAAGGCGATCATCGTGCCCTGCACCAGCGCCAGCCCGACCGTGCCGTAGCGCGTGTATTGCGCTATCTTGCGCCGTCCCGCCTCGCCTTCTTTGTACAAGTTCATCGAGATACGGCCAGCCGATCTTGAGCAAATCCAGGATAATCGCCACCGAAATATAGGGCATGATGCCCAGCGCGAAGATCGAAAAGCGCTCGAGCGCGCCGCCCGAAAATAGATTCGCAAAGCCGAACAGCGTACTCGCCGACGAATTATCGAAGAAGCGAAGACAATGCCTGCCCGTCGATTCCAGGAGTCGGAATCGCGACGCCCACCCGGTACACCACCAGCATCGCGGCTGTGAATAACAGCCGGCGGCGCAACTCCGGGATGCGCGAGGCGTTTGAAAACCCTTCAAGCATTCAGCCCGTCTCTCAGCCCTCGATTAAGTCGGCGCTGCCGCCGGCCGCCGCTATCTTTTCGCGCGCACTACCCGAAAAGGCATGGGCCCGAATCGCTAGCCTGACTCTTCAAGTCGCCACCACCAAGCACCTTGATCTTGCGACCCGGGCGCACCAATCCGCGGTCCACCAGCACCGCCGGATCGATCGTCTCACCTTCGAGAAATCCCGCCAGCTTGCTGACGTTGACCTCGACGAAGCGCTCGCGCGCCTGCTCGTTCTTCTGCAGCCGCCGAAACCCCCGCTTCGGGATGCGGCGCTGACAACGGCATCTGACCGCCTTCATAGCGTACCGGCGTGTTACCGCCAGAGCGCGACCCGCGTCCCTTATGTCCGCGGCCCGCGGTCTTGCCATGGCCCGATCCGATTCCGCGTCCGATCCGCTTCTTGCGATGAGTCGAGCCGGCGGCCGGCTTGAAATCCTTCAGGTTCATCTTGACTGTCGTCCGCCTAATCCTTGAGCTTCGTCCACCGAGATGCTGCAGCGCGCCTTGACCATCCCATCGACTGCGGGCGTGCGCTTCAGCTCGCGCGCACTGCCAAGTTTGCCCAGGCCGAGACCCTTCAGCGTTTCGCGCACCCGAATCTTGGTCCCGATCGGGCTGCCGCACCAGTTTGATATGAATCGTTATCAGCCATCTGCGTCCTCGATCCGCGGCCGCTTCAGGCTGATCGGTGGTTGTCGACCGCGCGAGACGCATCATATCTTCACGTGCTGCGCAGTTCGGCCAGCGCTTCAAGCGTCGCCTTGACCAGGTTATGCGGATTCGACGAGCCCAGGCGCTTGGTCAGGATATTGCGAATGCCCGCCAGCTCGACCACCGCGCGCACGCCGCCGGCCGCGATAACGCCGGTGCCTTCGGCCGCCGGGCGCAGCACGACCGTCCCGGCGCCGAAATGTCCGAGCACTTGATGCGGAATGGTGCCGTCCGCAGCGGAACGCGGACCAGGCTCTTCTTGGCGCGATCGACGCCCTTGCGAATCGCCTCGGGCACTTCGTTGGCCTTGCCCAAGCCGAAGCCGACCAACCCGTTCTGATCGCCGGCCACCACCAGCGCACTGAAGCTGAAGCGGCGTCCGCCCTTGACGACCTTCGCGACGCGGTTGATGTGAACGACTTTCTCTTTGATATCCATCCCTTGCGGGTCGATTCGCTGCGTGCCACGTGCGTCCTCGTAATGCCAGTTGTCAGCCTCTAAAATTTTAGTCCCGCTTCGCGCGCCGCGTCGGCCAGCGCCTTGACGCTGCCGTGATAGAGAAAGCCATTGCGATCGAAGACCACCTGGCTTATCCCATGCTCTGCAGACATCGCTCCGCGATCGCCTTGCCGACCGCTTTCGCCGCGGCCACGATTGCGCTTGCTCTTGCAGCCCGTCGCGCAGGCCGGCCGTTTCGGTCGAGGCCGACGCCAGCGTGTGCCCCGATCTCGTCGGAAATGACCTGGACGTATATATGATGCAGTGAGCGGAAGACGGACAGCCGCGGCCGCTCGTCGGTGCCGACGCACTTGCTTCCTCACGCGCCCCTGGCGCAATTTGCGTTTTTCTGATCGTTCGACAGCCATAGTTACGTCCAATCCGTGCCTCAGCCGAACTCGATCCGGCCGCCGCCTTACCGGCTTTGCGGCGAATCGTCTCGGTCGTGATATTTGATGCCCTTGCCCTTGTACGGCTCCGGCGGTCGCAAGCTCGCGAATCTGCGCGGCGACCGGTCCGAGCAGCTGACGGTCGGCGCTCTCCAGCGTGACAGTCACCTGCTTTTCGACTTTGGCGGTGACCCGGGCGGCAGCTGATAGACAATCGGATGCGAATAGCCGAGCGTCAGATTGATCTGCTGGCCCTTGGCGTCCGCGCGATAGCCGACGCCGTTGATTTCGAGCACGCGGCTGAAGCCCTTGCTGACGCCCTCGGCCATGTTGGCGACCAGCTTGCGCATCAGGCCGTGCATCGCGCGCTCGTTCGCTGTGTCGCCCGGCCGCTTCACCACGATTTCGAGCGTCCGTGATCTCGATCGGTCGAAGCCCGGATGCAGCTCGCGTCTCGAGCTTGCCCTTGGGCCCTTCGACCTTGAGCACGCCGTCGGCGAGCGTGGCCTTGACGCTCTTTTCGAGCGGAATCGGCAGTTTTCCTATGCGCGACATAGTCGCCTACCAGACCCTGCAGCAGGATTTCGCCGCCGACTTTCTGCGCCGCGCCTCGCGGTCGGTCATCACGCCGAGCGGCGTGGACACCACTTGCACGTCCCATCGCGCCGCTGCACCTGCGGCATATCCTTCGCGCCCGCGTAGCGGCGCAAGCTCGGCTTGCTGACGCGCTCGATGCCCGCGAATGACGGGCTCGCGCGTCGGCGAGTAGCGCAGTCCCAGCAGCAGCATTTCTTCTTGTGGCACTTCGCCCGCGACTTCGATCGCCGCAAGGAATCCCTCGGCCAGCAGCACGCGGCAAATCGCTTCGCGCACGCGCGAATGCGGCAGCGTCGAGCTCGTTGTAACGCGCGTGCATCGCGTTGCGGATCCGGGTCAGCAGTTCTGCGATCGGATCGGTCTGCGACATTAAATTCTTCCCCGGCACCCTCTAAGCGCATTCCCGGCGCAAAATCCGCCCTGCGCGCGGCTCGAAATATGATCACCGGCCCTACCAACTCGCCTTGACCACGCCCGGCAGCGTGCCTTTGAGCGCATACTTGCGCAGGCACAGCCGGCACATCTTGAAGCGCCGATAAAACGCCCGCGATGCGCCCGCATAGCGGGCAGCGATTGTACTGCGCGCGACTTTGAACTTGGGTGTACGCGGTCGCCTTTAACCCGCAGGCTGGTCTTCGCCATCTGAACCGTCCTCCTAAGCCGCCTGCTGCCGCGGCGTCCTTCGCGCTCGGCCGCCGCGCGAAACGGCATCCCGAGCGCGCGCAGCAGCGTCTGCCCCTCGAAATCGCTGCGCGCCGTTGTGTTAATCGAAATCGTCATACCCTTCACCTTCTCGACCTTGTCCAGGTTGAGCTCGGGGAAAATCGTATGTTCCCTCAGGCCGAGCGAGTAGTTGCCGCGTCCGTCGAAAGCCTTGTCGCTGATCGCCGCGGAAGTCGCGCACGCGCGGCAGCGCGATATTCACCAGCCGATCGAAAAATTCCCACATGCGTTCGCGCCGCAGCGTAACCATCACGCCGATCGGCATGCCCTCGCGCAGCTTGAAATTCGAAATCGCCTTGCGCGCCTTGGTCGTGACGACCGGTTTCTGACCCGCTGATCAACTTCAGTTCTTCGACCGCCGCGTCGAGAATTTTGACGTTGTCGCGCGCTTCGCTGAGCGCCATGTTGATAACGATCTTGGCGAGCCGCGGCACGCGCATCTGATTGTCGATCTTGAGCTCGCGCATCAGCGCCGGAGCGATCTCCTGCTCGAAGCGCAGACGCAGCCGCGCCGGCAGCTTGTCCTCAGGCTCGCCGCGGCCTCTTCGGCCGCGGTCGCCGCCTGCGCCGCAGCGGCCGCTTCCTGCGCGCGCGCCTTGCGGCCGCCCTTCTCGCCCTGGCCCTTTTCGCCTTGGCCGGCTTGTCGCGCTTGCCCTTTTGCGGCTTTTCGCTCTTTTCGTCGTCCGCCATCAGTCATTCCCCAGCGATTCGCCGCAGCGGCGGCAAACCCGTGTCTTGGTGCCGTCGGCGCCGGCTTTGATCCCGACGCTGACCGGCGCGTTGCAGCGATCGCAGAAGATCATCACGTTGGAGATCTGGATCGGCGCTTCTTTCTCGATAATCCCGCCCGGGCGATCCCGCGCCACGCGGCTTGGTATGGCGCTTGACGATATTCAGCCGCTCGACCACCAGCTTGCCCGCTCCGGCAGCACGCGCAGGACCTTGCCGGTCTTGCCGCGGTCGCGTCCCGTCACCACCATCACGGTATCGTTCTTCTTGATTCTGAACTTCGCCACATGCCTGTGCGCGGCCATCACAACACCTCCGGCGCGAGCGAGATAATCTTGAGAAACCTCTTGGCCCGCAGCTCGCGCGCGACCGGTCCGAAAATGCGCGTGCCGATCGGCTCGCCTGAACCTTGTCCAGCAGCACCGCCGAGTTGTCGTCGAAGCGGATGTAGCTGCCGTCGTCGCGGCTGACTTCCTTGTGCCGTGCGCACGATCACCGCGCTTGCGACACGTCGCCCTTTTTGACCTTGGCGTTGGGAATCGCTTCCTTGACCGCCACCACGATCACGTCTCCGACGTGGCGTAGCGCCGGCGCGAGCCGCCCAGCACCTTGATGCACATCACCTTGCGGGCGCCCGAATTATCGGCGACGTCCAGAACTGTTTGCATCTGCACCATGGCGTGCGTCGCTCTCCTACCGCGCCGCCTGTTTGCAGGACGCGGCTGACGCGCCAGCGCTTGTGTTTCGAAAGCGGCCGCGACTTCGATAATCAGCACGCGATCGCCCTCGTGGCATTCGCCCGCTCGTCATGCGCCATGAGACGCGTGCTGCTGCTTCACGCGCTTGCCGTACAACGCGATGCTCGACCATGCGATCGACCTGGACCACCACGGTCTTGGTCATCTTGGCCGAGACCACGATGCCCTCGCGCCGTTTAATTCGCTCCCGCATCGCTATCCTGCCTTCGCTCCCGCGTTACGCCTCTGCGCCGCCGTCTTTTCGCCGAATCAGCGTCATGAATCGCGCCAGCTCGCGGCGCGCGTTGGCGATAGTTCGCGCGGATTGTCGAGCTGGTTGGTGCGCAGCTTCAGCCGCAGCCGGAAAATCTCCTCGCGCGCCTCGCGTTCCTTGACGCGCAGGTCCGGCACGGTCATCTGCCGCAATTCGTTAAGCTCCAAAGGCCACCGTCCTCCCGTTCGACCACGATCGTCTTGACCGGCAGCTTGTGCGCCGCCAGGCGCATCGCCTCCTGCGCCGTCGCCCGGTCCACGCCTTCCATCTCGAACAGAATCCGGCCCGGCCGCACGCACGCGACCCAGCCTTCGGGCGCGCCCTTGCCCTTGCCCATGCGGGTTTCGGCCGGCTTCTTGGTGAACGGCTTGTCGGGGAAAACGCGAATCCAGACGCGGCCGCCGCGCTTGATATGGCGCGTGAGCGCGATTCGGGCAGCTTCGAGCGCGCGCGTGTCGATCCGGCAGGTCTCGACGCTCTTGAGGCCGAAATCGCCGAAGGCGAGCTCGACTCCGCGCGATTTTCGGCGCCGCGCACGCGGCCCTTCATCAATCTTGCGATATTTTACTTTTTTCGGTGAGAGCATGGTCCCAAACCGTTAATTCAAGCTGTTAATTTCCTCTCGACTATCCGTCATCCTTACTTCGCCGTTCACCGGCCGCACCGGCGTTCCTACTGCTGCTGCGCCGCGGCACCCGCACGCTTACTCTTCCTGCCGGGTGAGAACCTCGCCGCGGAAAATCCAGACTTTCACGCCGATCTGGCCGTAGGTCGTGTGCGCTTCGGCAAAGCCGTAGGCGACATCGGCGCGCAGCGTCTGCAGCGGCACCCGGCCTTCGCGATACCATTCCTAGCGCGCGATTTCCGCGCCGCCGAGCCGTCCCGCGACGTGAACCTTGACGCCCTGCGCGCCCATCCGCATCGCGCGCAGTGACCGCTTCTTTCATCGCGCGGCGAAAGGCGACGCGCCGCTCCAGTTGCAGCGCGATATTCTCGGCCACCAGCTGCGGATCGAGGTCGGGACGGCGCACTTCGTGAATATTGATGAAGGCGTCCTTGCCCTTTCATCATCTTCTGGATGTCGAGCTTGAGCTTGTCGATCTCGGCGCCCTTCTTGCCGATTACGATTCCCGGACGCGCGGTGTAAATATTGATCTTGGCCTTGTTGGCCATCCGCTCGATTTCGATCGCGCGAAATCCCGGCGTGATAGAGCCGCTTCTTGATAAACTCGCGCAGCTTCAAATCTTCGTGCAGCAGCGCCGCGTAGTCGTGGCTGGCGAACCACTTGCGAATCCCAACCCTCGATAATGCCGAGCCGCAAGCCGCGCGGATGTGTTTTCTGTCCCATAGAATCCTTTACGACGCCTGCTCGTCCACGATTACCGTCAGATGGCTGGTGCGCTTCAGGATCGGCGTCGAATGCATATGCGCGCGCGTCATCGACCGCTTCCAGGTCGGCCCGGTATCGGCAGTCGCGCGTTTGACGAAAAGCCGATCCTCGTCGACGTTCTGCTGATCGCGCGCATTGGCGATCGCCGCCAGCAAGTACTTTCGAGACGATTTTCGCGCCCTTCTTCGGCGTGAACTCGAGAATCGACAGCGCCTGATCGACCTTCTTGCCGGCCATCAACTCGCACACCAGCCTGAGCTTCTGCGGCGAGATTCTGACGAAGCGGGTTCGCGCTACTGCTTCCATTGCGAACTACTTTCCCCGCTTACGCCTCGGCCGCCGCCGGCGCCGCCGCGCGGCCGGCGCCGACTGTTCACTTCGCCCTTGCGATCGCCCGCATGGCCATGGAAGGTGCGCGTCGGCGAAAACTCGCCGAGCTTGTGTCCGACCATGTTCTCGGTGCAGTACACCGGGATGAACTTATGCCCGTTGTGCACCGCGAACGTCAGCCCGATCATGTCCGGCGTGATCATCGAGCGGCGCGACCAGGTGCGGATAATCCGCTTGTCGCCGGCCGCCGACGCCGCATCGACCTTCTTCTGCAGATGGCCGTCGACGAACGGACCTTTTTTCAGCGACCTCATCATAACTCTCTCAGCCCCGCTTCCCGCGCGGACGCTGGCTCACGATAAAGTGATCCGAGACTGCTTCTTGCCGCGTGTCTTGTAGCCTTTGGCCGGCTGACCCCACGGCGATTGCGGATGATTACCCTTGGATCGGCCCTCGCCGCCGCCGTGCGGATGATCAACCGGATTCATCGCAACCCCGCGCACATGCGGCGCGCTTGCCCAGCCCATCGCGGCTGCGCCCGGCCTTGCCGATCGAGATATTTTCGTGGTCGATATTGCCGACCTGGCCGATCGTCGCGCGGCATTCGGCCTGCACCATCCGCTGCTCGCCCGACGGCAGCTTGAGCAGCGCGAACTTGCCCTCTTTCGCCATCAACTGCGCCTGCGTGCCCGCGCCGCGCGCCAGTTGCGCGCCCGCCCCCGGCTTCATCTCGATCGCATGCACGAACGGTGCCGAGCGGGATATTCTTCAGCGTCAGCGCGTTGCCCGGCTTGATATCGGCGTGCGCCGCCCGACTCGACCTGGTCGCCGACTTTGAGCCCGTTCGGCGCCAGGATGTAATTCTTGGCGCCGTCGGCATAATGCAACAGCGCGATATTGGCCGATCGATTCGGATCGTACTCGAGCGCCGCAACCACCGCCGGGATTCCGTCGCGCGTGCGCTTGAAATCGATCACGCGCAGGCGGCGCTTATGCCCGCCGCCGCGATGCCGCAGGTCATGCGCCCGCGATTGTTGCGGCCGCCCGATTTCTTGATCGGCATCAGCAACGCCTTTTCCGGCTTCTTCTTGGTGAGATCGGAAAAGTCCGCGATCTGCATGAAGCGCTGGCCGGGCGTGCGCGGATTAAGTTGAATTACTGCCATCTGCCTGTCGCGTCCTAGACGCCCTCGAAAAATTCGATCTTGTCGCCGTCTTTGAGCGTTACGTAGGCCTTTTTCCAATCCGGCTGGCGTCCCACGACGCGGCCGCGGCGCCGCTCCTTGCCCATGAAATTCGAGGTCCGCACTCGCAGCACCGTGACCTTGAACTGTTCCTCGACTGCCAGCCGAATCTTGTCCTTGCTCGCCTCGGGCCGCACTCGAAACACCACCTGATTGGCCTTTTCAGTGGCCATCGTGCCCTTCTCGGTGATGAGCGGGAGCGATTATCAATGCTTCCGCACTCATCTGTCGCACTCCCGAGCCGCGCCTCGATCGCCTTGGCGGTTTTCGTCGTCATCAGCAATTCGTCGTAGTTGAGCACGTCGTAGACGTTAAGCCCGACTACCGGCAGCAGCTTATGCGCCGCCAGATTTCGCGCCGCGCGAAAAAAGTTCGCGTCGTCCTCGCCAAAAATGATCAGCGCATGCTTCAGTCCCAGCGCTTCGAGCGCCGCCTTCGCGTTCTTGGTCTTGGCCTCGGCCAGATCCAGCGATTCGATCACCACCAGCTTGCCATTGAGCGCGCGATCCGAAATCGCCAGGCTCAAAGCCTGCCGCCACGCCTTCTTCGGCATCTTGTACGAATAATCGCGCGGCTGCGGTCCAAAGATGGTTCCGCCATGCCGCCATATCGGCGATCGCGTCGATCCCGCGCGCGCGCGTCCGGTGCCCTTTTGCCGCCACGGCTTTTTGCCGCCACCCGCGATCAGTCCGCGCGTCTTGGTCGAGGCGGTACCGGCGCGCCGATTCGCCATTTGCATCCGTACCGCTTCGTGCAGCAGCGACTTGTGTCCGCTGCGGCCGAAAACCGCTCCCGACAACTCAAACTCGCCGGTGCGCTCGCGACCCGCCGAGAACAGCGGCACCTTGACCGGATTCGATCGACGCTTTTCCAGCCACCGGAACGGCCTGCTGCGCTTCATCCATTGGCTTTCGCCTCCTGCGCAACTCGCCGCGTCTTCGCCGCATGCCGCACGATCACCAGTCCGCCGTCGGCCCCCGGAACACATCCCGATACGATGATGCGTTGTCGTCGGGCAGAATCTCGACCACCTTCAGATTAACCGTGGTGGCCTTTTCATTGCCCATCTGACCCGCCATCCGCAGACCCTTGCGAACCCGGCCCGGATACGATCGATTACCGATCGATCCGCCATGGCGGAAGTATTCGTGCGTTCCGTGAGAACCCGGAAAGCCGGCAAAGTGATGGCGCTTGATAACGCCGGCATAGCCGTGCCCCTTGGATATTCCCGAGACATCCACCTGGTCGCCCGGCGTGAACACATCGGCCGCGCCGAGCGCCTGTCCGAGCTTCAACTCGCCTTCGCCGCGCTTCGCGAACTCTCGCGTCGCGATTCCTGGCGCCACTTCGGCCTTTTGGAAATGCCCCCGGTCGGCCGCAGTCGTACGCGAAAGCTTGCGCTTGCCGAACGTCACCTGCACGGCCTCGTAGCCGTCCGTCGGCGCGCTCTTTATCTGTGTGACGGCGCACGGACCGAGGTGGATCACGGTGACGGCCTGCACCCGTCCCGACGCGTCTCGCACCTGGGTCATGCCCAGCTTTTTGCCAATCAATCCAGTTAACACTGCACTACTCGAGCTTAATCTCTACGTCGACGCCCGCGGCGAGGTCGAGCTTGCCCAGCGCATCGATGGTCTGCTGGGTCGGCTCGAGCACGTCGAGCAATCGTTTATGCGTGCGAATCTCAAAATGCTCGCGCGACTTCTTGTCGACGTGCGGCGAGCGATTAACGGTGAAGCGCTCGATCCGGGTCGGCAGCGGAATCGGCCCGGCCACCCTTCCGCCCGTGCGCCGTATCGTATCGACGATCTCGCGCACCGACTGATCGAGCAGTCGATGGTCGTACGCCTTGAGGCGTATCCGAATTTTATCGTTCATCCTGTCAGCCACGTCCCAGACTCTCGCTCAGTTCCTTGCGAACTCTTTCGGTCGCGGATCTACTTCATGATCGAGGCCCCTGACGGGGCCCCGATCGCATACCTAACCTGTCGGTCTTAATTCAATACCTTCGAGACCACGCCCGCGCCAACCGTACGGCCGCCTTCGCGGATCGCGAAGCGCAAGCCCTGCTCGAGCGCGACCGGCGTGATCAACTCACCGACGATATTGATGTTGTCGCCCGGCATGACCATCTCGGTGCCCTCGGGCAGCGTCACGATACCGGTCACGTCCGTCGTGCGCAGATAGAACTGCGGACGGTAGTTGCTGAAAAACGGCGTATGTCGGCCGCCCTCTTCCTTGGTCAGGATATAGACCGAGCCCTCGAACTTGGTGTGCGGCGTGATCGATCCGGGAAAGGCCAGGACCTGCCCGCGCTCGACGTCTTCGCGCTTGAGGCCGCGCAGCAGCACGCCGATATTATCCCCCGCCTGCCCCTCATCGAGCAGTTTGCGGAACATTTCGACACCCGTAACGACGGTCTTGGTAGTGTCCTTGAAGCCGACGATTGCGACTTCCTCACCGACCTTCACCTTGCCGCGTTCGACCCGGCCAGTGACGACCGTGCCGCGGCCCGAGATCGAGAACACGTCTTCGATCGGCATCAGGAACGGCTTGTCGGTTTCGCGCGCCGGCTGCGGCACGTAGCTGTCAACCGCCGCCATCAGGTCGAGGATCGGCTTGCAGTTGGGGCAATCATCCTTGCCGCAGCCGCAGCCGAGCGCCTTCAATGCGCTGCCGCGAATCACCGGGACGTCGTCGCCCGGGAAATCGTACTTCTTCAGCAGGTCGCGAACCTCGAGTTCGACCAGGTCGAGCAGCTCGGGGTCATCGACCATGTCGACCTTGTTCATGAAGACCACCACCGAGGGCACGCCGACCTGGCGGGCGAGCAGGATATGCTCGCGCGTCTGCGGCATCGGACCGTCGTTGGCGCCGACCACCAGGATGGCGCCGTCCATCTGCGCCGCGCCCGTGATCATGTTCTTGATATAGTCCGCATGCCCCGGACAGTCGACGTGCGCGTAATGGCGATTGGGCGTCTCGTACTCGACGTGCGCAATCGCGATCGTGATACCGCGCTCGCGCTCTTCGGGCGCCTTGTCGATCTGGTCGAAGGCCGTGAACTGGGCAAGTTTCTTCGACGACAGGACCTTGGTGATCGCGGCGGTCAAAGTCGTTTTGCCGTGATCGATATGCCCTATCGTGCCTACGTTCAGATGCGGCTTGTTGCGTTCAAATTTAGCCTTGCCCATGATGGATTACCCTCCGAACTCCCTGATTTGCCCTCATCATGCGCGCGCGCGAGTCTCGGTGTCGCCCGAGTTGCGCGCGGTCAGTTCTTCAAAAATCGCCTGCGGTACCGGTTCGTACACCGCAAACTGCATCGTATAGTTGGCGCGACCCTGCGTAATCGATCGCAGCTTGGTCGCGTATCCGAACATCGTCGCGAGCGGCACGCGCGCCGCGATCACCTGCGCACCCGCCCGGTTTTCCATCTCCTGGATCTTGCCGCGGCGCGAGCTCAGATCGCCGATCACCTCGCCCATGAAATCCTGCGGCGTCACCACTTCCACGTCCATCACCGGCTCCAGCAGCACCGGACTGGCCTTTTCGACGGCTTCCTTGAACGCCATCGAACCCGCGATCTTGAACGCCAGTTCCGACGAATCCACTTCGTGGTACTTGCCGTCAACCACGATCGCCTTGATATCGACCATCGGATAACCGGCCAGCACCCCGGTCTCCATCGCTTCCTTGATGCCGTTTTCGATCGACGGAATAAAATTCCGTGGAATCGAGCCACCCTTGGTCCCGTCCTCGAACTCGAAGCCGGTGCCTTTGGCCAATGGCTCGATCTTCAGTTCGACCACGCCGAACTGCCCGTGACCGCCGGTCTGCCGCACGAAGCGCCCCTCGGCCTCCGACGGTCGCCGAATCGTTTCGCGATACGCCACCTGCGGCTTGCCGATATTCGCGTCAACCTTGAACTCGCGCAGCATCCGGTCAACGATAATCTCCAGATGCAGCTCGCCCATCCCGGCGATCAGCGTCTGCGCCGTCTCCTTGTTCACGCTCACGCGGAACGAAGGATCCTCCTTGGCGAGCTTCTGCAGCGCTTCGCCAAGCTTTTCCTGATCCGCCTTGGTCTTGGGCTCGATCGCGATCTGGATGACCGGATCGGGGAACTCGATCGCCTCCAGGATAATCGGATGCGCCGGGTCGCACAGCGTGTCACCGGTGGTGGTGTCGCGCAAGCCCACCGCGCAAATGTCGCCGGCGAAGACCTCCGTGATCTCCTCGCGCTTGTTCGCGTGCATCTTGACCAGCCGGCCAATCCGCTCGCGCTTGCTGCGCGTCGAATTCAGCACCGAACTGCCGCTCTCGAGCTTGCCCGAGTAAACCCGCAGAAAGGTCAGCGTGCCGATATACGGGTCGGTCATGATCTTGAACGCCAGGGCTGAAAACGGCGCGTCGTCCTTGGGCCAGCGCTCGGCGTCCTTGCCGTCATCCACCTTGCCCAATACCGGCGGCAGATCGATCGGCGACGGCAGGTACTCGACCACCGCGTCGAGCATCGGCTGCACGCCCTTGTTGCGAAAGGCCGTGCCCATCACCACCGGAATCACCTCGATCTTGAGCGCCGCCGATCGAATCGCCGCCCGCAATTGAGCGGCTTCCGGCGGCTTGCCCTCGAGGTACAGCTCCATGATGGAGTCGTCGTGATCGGCGAGCGTTTCGATCATCTTGTCGCGATACGACTTGGCCATTTCGGCGAGGTCGGCCGGAATCGCCTCCACCCGGTAATTGGCTCCGAGCCGATCGTCGTCCCAGATGAGCGCGCGCTGCTCCACCAGGTCGACCACGCCGGTGAACTTCTCCTCGCTGCCGATCGGAATCTGCAGCAGCAACGGCTTGGCTTTGAGCTTTTCGCGGATCTCGTCGACCACCCGCTCGAACTCGGCGCCGACGCGGTCCATCTTGTTGATGAACGCGATGCGCGGAACGCGATATTTATCGGCCTGCCGCCAGACCGTCTCCGATTGCGGCTCGACTCCGGCGACCGCGCAGAAGACCGCGACCGCGCCGTCCAGCACGCGCAGGCTGCGCTCGACTTCGATGGTGAAATCGACGTGTCCCGGCGTATCGATAATATTGATCCGGTGATCGCGCCAGAAACAGGTCGTCGCGGCCGACGTAATCGTGATGCCGCGCTCCTGCTCCTGCACCATCCAGTCCATCGTCGCCGTGCCCTCGTGCACCTCACCAATCTTGTAATTGATGCCGGTGTAGTAGAGCACGCGCTCCGTGGTGGTGGTCTTACCGGCATCGATATGCGCCATGATGCCGATGTTGCGCACCCGTTCTATTGGTGTTTCACGAGCCATACGAAAAAACTTCTCTAATGCTTACCAGCGGTAATGAGCGAAAGCGCGATTGGCTTCCGCCATCCGATGAGTATCTTCGCGTTTCTTGACCGCACCACCCCGATTCGCCGCCGCTTCCAGGATCTCGTTGGCGAGCCGATCGCGCATCGACTTTTCGCCCCGCGCCCGCGCCGCCGTCACCAGCCAGCGCATCGCAAGCGACGATCGCCGCAAGGGACGGACTTCGACCGGGACCTGGTAGTTTGCGCCGCCGACGCGCCGCGAACGCACCTCGACCGCCGGACGCACGTTGTCCAGCGCCCGCTTGAATACCACCAGCCCGTCCTCCTTGGTCCGATCGGCCACGAGGTCGAGCGCCCCATAGAGAATCTGCTCGGCTACCGCCTTTTTGCCCCGCTCCATCACGACGTTCACGAACTTCGTGACGGTGCGGTCGTGGAACTTCGGGTCCGGAGCGATGTCCCGGACGCGGATCTGTCCTTTGCGCGACATAGGCTTTCTCACTTCGGCTTCTTCGAGCCGTACTTCGAACGGCTCTTGCGGCGGTCCTGCACGCCAATCGAGTCCAGCGTGCCGCGGATTACGTGGTAGCGCACGCCCGGCAGATCCTTCACGCGGCCGCCCCGAATCAGCACCACCGAATGCTCCTGCAGGTTATGGCCGACGCCCGGAATGTAGGTATTGACTTCATAGCCATTCGACAGCCGCACGCGCGCGACTTTGCGCAAGCGCCGAGTTGGGCTTCTTGGGCGTGGTCGTCTTCACCTGCGTACAGACGCCGCGCTTTTGCGGCGAGCCTTGCAGCGCCGGGGCGCTCATCTTGTATCTTTTTTTAACGCGCGCTGCGCGGATCAATTGATTTATCGTCGGCATATCGTCGGCACGGTATCGAACTCTATCCTTCCGGCTGCCCTGCGGCCTGACGGCATCGCAGCGTGGTCTGCCCCGCTCTGGCTGGCCGCATCCATTCGATCACTCCGAAACGAACCAAGTTCCAAGCCAAACCCCCAAGGGCGCCCATCGCCCTTGGGGGAAACATATCTTTTACAGGAACGACACCTCCGCGTCAATCTCCGGCGGGGGCTGCGACCGCTTCCTGATCGGCCTTTTCCAGATCTTCGCCAGCCGGAGTCCCTTCGACCTTCACTTCCTTGCGGTTGTACTGCGGCAAGCCCGTACCCGCCGGAATCAGACGGCCCATGATGACGTTTTCCTTGAGCCCGACCAGCCGATCCACTTTGCCGTTGATGGCCGCCTCGGTAAGCACCCGAGTCGTTTCCTGGAACGACGCCGCCGAGATGAAGCTCTCGGTGGAGAGCGACGCCTTGGTGATGCCGAGCAGCAGCGGCTCCGCGATGGCCGGCTCGCCGCCCTTCGTCAGCACGCGCCCGTTTTCTTCGTCGAAACGCCATTTCTCGGTCTGATCGCCGACCAGGAAATCCGTATCACCGACCTCCTTAATCCGAACCCGGCGCAGCATCTGACGCACGATCACTTCGATATGCTTGTCGTTAATGCGCACGCCCTGCAGCCGGTAGATTTCCTGAATTTCGTCGACCAGGTACTTGGCCAGCGCCTTTTCGCCGAGGATGGTCAGGATGTCATGCGGATTCGACGAACCCTCCATCAGGGGTTCGCCGGCCTTGATCATATCCCCTTCATGCACCGCCGATATGCTTGCCCTTCGCGATCAGGTATTCGCGCGTTTCGCCGATTTCAGGCGTTACTACGACCTTGCGCTTGCCCTTGGTGTCCTTGCCGAACGAGACTTGGCCGTCGATTTCGGAAATCACAGCAAATTCCTTGGGCTTGCGCGCCTCGAACAATTCCGCCACCCGCGGCAGACCACCGGTGATATCCTTGGTCTTGGTGGTCTCGCGCGGAATCTTCGCGATCATCTCGCCGGCATCCACGTGCGCGCCCTCGGCGACGTGATGTACGCAGCTGACCGGCAGAAAGTAGCGCGCATGCTGATCGGTCCCGCCGGACGCCCCTCGGTCACCGTCGCCGCAATGCACCGTCTTGCCGCTGTCATCCTTGATCGAGATACGCGGACGCACGTCGAGTTCCTTGGACTCCACGATGACGTTGGAGCGTGCGCCGGTGCGCTCATCGACCCGCTCCTCCATCGTCTTGCCTTCGAGAATGTCGCCGTACTTAACCGGCCGGCGACTTCCGTGATGATCGGCGTGGTGTAGGGATCCCATTCGGCGATAAGCTCGCCCGCCTTGACCTTGCTCGCCTTCCGCCTTGCGCAGCTTCGCGCCGTAGACCAACGGATAACGCTCGCGTTCACGCTCGCGCGCGGGCGCATTCGGAGCGGCGCCTTCGGCATGCACCTGCGCGACGATAGCGACCTCGCCATGGCGCGACATCACGATCAGGCTGCCGTCCTTGCTCGGCACCGTCTTCACGTTATGCAGCCGCACCAGGCCCTCGTTGCGCGCCTCCAGCGTGGTCTGCTCCGCCCGGCGGCTGGCCGTACCGCCGATATGGAAGGTCCGCATCGTAAGCTGCGTGCCCGGCTCGCCGATCGACTGCGCCGCCATGATGCCGATGGCCTCGCCCATGTTCACCTGATGGCCGCGGCCAAGATCGCGTCCGTAACATTTGACGCATACGCCCTGGCGCGACTGGCACGTCAGCACCGATCGGATCTTCACCTTTTCGAGCCCGGCTTCCTCGATCCGCGCCACCAGATCTTCGTCGATCATGTCGTTGGCCCGAATCAGCACTTCGTTGGTAAAGGGGTCGCGGATGTCTTCCAGGGCGACGCGGCCAAGCACGCGGTCGCCCAAGTCCCTCGATCACTTCGCCGCCTTCGACCAGCGGCGTCATCTCGATCCCATCGAGCGTGCCGCAATCGCTTTCGGTGATGATCGAATCCTGCGCCACGTCCACCAGCCGCCGCGTCAGGTAGCCCGAATTCGCCGTCTTGAGCGCCGTATCCGCCAGACCCTTGCGCGCTCCATGGGTCGAGATGAAGTACTGCAGCACCGTCAGGCCCTCGCGGAAATTGGCCGTGATCGGGGTCTCGATGATCTCGCCCGACGGCTTCGCCATCAGGCCCCGCAGACCCGCCAACTGACGAATCTGCTGCTCCGAATCCGCGCGCGCCCGAGTCGGCCATGATGAAGATCGGATTGAACGAAGCGCCCGTCTCCTCCTTGGCCTTGCCGTTCTTGTCCACGCCGTGGAAGACCTGCGTCGCCAGTCCACCCAGCACCGCGCTGCCGATTTCATCCTGGACCTCGGCCCAGATATCGACCACCTTGTTGTAGCGTTCGCCGTCCGTGATAACGCCGTTGTTGTACTGCTTCTGGATCTCGCTGACCTGTTTCTGCGCACCGTCGAGAAGTTCCTTCTTCTTCGGCGGAATCGTCATGTCCTTGATCGAGATCGAAATTCCCGCGCGGGTGGCGAACTCGAAACCCACGTCCTTCAGGCGGTCGGCGAAAATAACCGTCGCCTTGTTGCCCGCCTTGCGGTAAACCAGATCGATCAGGTTGCCCAAGCTCCTTCTTCTTCATCGTCCGGTTGACTTCGGAAAAAGGCACTGCCGCCGGCACGATCTCGTACAGCAGCACGCGCCCCACGGTGGTCTCGACCCGCTCCGTCGCGCGATTGCCGTTGTAGGTGGGGCTGCCGCCACCCGGCGTCGCGGGCCGGCCGTCCTCATCTTCGAGGGTGGCGTCGGCCGCCGTCCGCACCGGCATCCGGACCGTGATACGCGCGTGCAGGTCAACTTCGCCGTGATCGTACGCGATACGCACCTCGCCGGGGGAGGAAAGCGACTTGCCCTCGCCCTTGGCGAGCGGCTTTTCCCGCGTCATGTAGTAAAGCCCCAGCACCATGTCCTGCGTCGGCACGATAATCGGCTTGCCGCTCGCCGGCGACAGGATGTTGTTGGTGGACATCATCAGCGCGCGCGATTCCACCTGCGCTTCGATCGAAAGCGGCACGTGCACCGCCATCTGATCGCCGTCGAAGTCGGCGTTGTACGCAACGCAGACCAGCGGATGGAGCTGAATCGCCTTGCCCTCGATCAGCACCGGCTCGAAGGCCTGGATCCCCAGCCGATGCAGCGTGGGCGCGCGGTTCAGCAGCACCGGATGTTCGCGGATAACCTCGTCGAGGATATCCCAGACATCCTTGCCCTCCTTCTCGACCATCTTCTTCGCGCTCTTGATCGTCGTGACGTAGCCCTTTTCCTCGAGCTTGCTGTAGATGAACGGCTTGAACAGCTCGAGCGCCATTTTCTTCGGCAGGCCGCATTGATGGAGCCGCAATTCGGGACCCACCACGATGACCGATCGTCCCGAGTAATCGACCCGCTTGCCCAGCAGGTTCTGGCGGAAGCGCCCGGACTTGCCCTTGAGCATGTCGGACAAGCGATTTCAGCGGCCGCTTGGCCGGTCCGGTAATCGCGCGGCCGCGGCGGCCGTTGTCGAACAGCGCATCCACCGCTTCCTGCAGCATGCGCTTTTCGTTGCGCACGATAATGTCGGGCGCATTGAGCTCGATCAGCCGCTTTAACCGATTGTTACGATTTATTACCCGTCGGTAGAGATCGTTCAGGTCGGAGGTCGCGAAGCGGCCGCCGTCGAGCGGCACCAGCGGCCGCAGATCGGGCGGAATCACCGGCAGGATCGTCAGGATCATCCATTCGGGACGATTCCCTGATTCGCGAAAAGCCGTCACGACCTTCAGGCGCTTGGCCACTTTCTTGCGCCGCGCCTCACTCGCCGTCGCCTTCATCTCCACCCGCAGCGTTTCCGACAACTGGTCGAGTTCCAGATTGGAAAGCAGCGTGCGAATCGCCTCCGCGCCCATCTCGGCCTTGAAGCCGTCGCCGAACTGATCGCGCGCCTCGCGATACTTGCGCTCGGTCAAAAGCTCCCGCACCTGCAGCGTGGTCTCACCCGCATCGGTCACCACGTAGGACTCGAAGTAGAGCACCTTCTCGAGTTCCTTCAGCGTCATATCGACGAGCGTCCCGATACGCGACGGCAGCGAGCGCAAAAACCAGATATGCGCGACCGGCGCCGCCAGGTCGATATGGCCCATGCGCTCGCGGCGGACCTTCGACTGGATTACCTCGACCCCGCACTTCTCGCAGACCACCCCGCGATGGCGCATGCGCTTGTACTTGCCGCAATTACATTCGTAGTCCTTCGTCGGACCGAAAATCTTGGCGCAGAAAAGCCCGTCGCGCTCCGGCTTGAAGGTGCGGTAGTTGATCGTCTCCGGCTTCTTAACTTCGCCGTGCGACCACGACCGGATCATCTCGGGCGACGCGATCGAAATCCGGATCGCGTTGAAGGCGAGCGGATTCTTGGGCTTTTCAAACAGACCGAACAGATCTTCCATAACTACATGCTCCCTGGTTGAACCGCGCGGAGCTAAACCGCGCCGTTCCTCCCATTCGCGATCACCTTACCGTTCCCCGCTAACTTCCCGAGTCCCGATCACAGAGTCCCGATCACGGGACCCCTTTAGGAAAGCTCCACGCACTCCGCGTTGTCATTCTGAACGAAGTCTGCGGAGTGAAGAATCGCGGGATTCTTCGCCGCGCTCAGAATAACCAGTGGGTCTTGCGCCGAGCCCCCTTAGCCTACTCGACCGATCTCCTCTAGGCGCCGCGCTGCGGCTGCTCCAGCAACTCGACGTTGAGGCACAGCGACTGCAACTCCTTGACCATGACGTTGAACGACTCCGGCAGCCCCGGCTCGAGCGTATTCTCGCCCTTCACGATCGCCTCGTACATGCGCGTGCGGCCGGCAACGTCGTCCGACTTCACCGTCAGCATCTCCTGCAGCGTGTAGGCCGCGCCGTAGGCTTCGAGCGCCCACACTTCCATCTCGCCCAGGCGCTGGCCGCCGAATTGCGCCTTGCCCCCGAGCGGCTGCTGCGTGACCAGGCTGTAGGGTCCGGTCGATCGCGCGTGAATCTTGTCCTCGACCAGATGATGCAGCTTCATCATGTACATCACGCCGACCGTGACCGGCTGCTCGAAGGCCATCCCGGTGCGGCCGTCGTGCAGCGTGCACTGCCCGCTCTCGGGCAGCTCGGCGCGCTTCAGCAGCGCGAAGATCTCTTCCTCGCGCGCACCGTCGAAGACCGGCGACGCCGTATGCACGCCCTTGGCCGCCTTGGCCGCCAGCTTCATCATCTCGGCGTCGGGCAGGTTTTCGATAAACTCCTGGCTCTCCTTCTCCGGATAGTACTCGCGCAGCCGGCGCCGAATCTGCGCCGGCGTCGCCCCGTTGGCGAGCTCCTGCCCGAGCCGCCGCCCCAGTTCCAGCGCCGCCCAGCCCAGATGCGTCTCCAGAATCTGCCCGACGTTCATCCGCGACGGCACGCCCAGCGGATTCAGCACGATATCGACCGGCGTGCCGTCCTCCGTGCGCGGCATGTCTTCCTCGGGCAGGATGCGCGACAGCACGCCCTTGTTGCCGTGGCGTCCCGCCATCTTGTCGCCGACCTGCAGCCGGCGCTTGATCGCGACGAACACCTTGATCATTTTAATCACGCCCGGCGCCAGCTCGTCGCCCGCCTTCAGCCGATCGACCTTGGCCCCATAATGATGCTGCACGGCCTCGACGTTGGCGTTCATCGCCACCAGCGCGTTGGCGATATCCCCGGCCGTGCTTTCATTCTCGACCTTAAGCTGACCCCACAGCGGCGGCGGCAGATCGTCGAGTTCCTCGGGCGTAATCGAATCGCCCTTCTGGAACAGCACGCGCCGTTCGTCGGACATCACGCGGCCGGCCAGCTTCTTGCCCGCCAGCGCGCGCTTCAGCTTGCGCAGCGTCTCCTGCCGGATGATGCGGATCTCCTCGCCCTCGTCCTGCTTCAGGCGCTCCGCCTCCAGGCTCTGGATTTCAGTGGTGCGATCGTCCTTGGCCACCCCCCGCCGCGCGAACACCCGCGCGTCGATTACCGCGCCCTCGACCCCCGGCGGCACGCGCAGGCTGGTGTCGCGCACCTCGCCCGCCTTCTCGCCGAATATCGCGCGCAGCAACTTCTCCTCGGGGCTCAGCTGAGTCTCGCCCTTGGGCGTAATCTTGCCGACCAGGATATCGCCCGGCCGCACTTCCGCGCCGATCCGGATAATCCCGCTGGCGTCGAGGTTCTTCAGCGCATCCTCGCCGACGTTCGGGATGTCGCGCGTGATCTCCTCGGGCCCGAGCTTGGTATCGCGCGCGATACACTCGAACTCCTCGATATGCACCGAGGTGAACAAATCTTCCTTGACCACGCGCTCGGAAATCAGGATCGAATCCTCGAAGTTGTAGCCGCCCCACGGCATGAACGCGACCACCACGTTGCGCCCCAATGCGAGCTCGCCCATGTCGGTCGAGGGGCCGTCCGCGATCACGTCGCCCGACTTCACCCGCTCGCCCTTGACCACGATCGGTCGCTGATTGATACAGGTGTTCTGATTCGATCGCTGGTACTTCACCAGGTTGTAGATATCGACGCCCGCGTCGCGCAGATCCTTGCTCTGCTTGTCCGCGCGCACCACGATCCGCTCCGCGTCGACGCTCTCGATAATCCCGTCGCGCTTCGCAATCCGCGTCACTCCCGAATCGCGTCCGACCGTCATCTCGAGCCCGGTGCCGACCAGCGGCGCCTCGGTCTTCAGCAGCGGCACCGCCTGGCGCTGCATGTTCGATCCCATCAGCGCCCGATTCGCGTCGTCATTTTCCAGAAACGGAATCAAGGACGCCGCCACCGACACCAGCTGATTCGGCGATACGTCCATGAATTGCACTTCTTCGGCCCGCACCACCGTGAACTCGCCGCCGATTCGCGCCGAGACTAATTCGGTCGAGAACTTGCCATGGGCATCGAGCGGCGCGTTCGCCTGCGCGATTACCACGTCCTCCTCCTCGAGCGCCGACAGATACCGGATCCGATCGCTGACCTTCTGCTCCTCGACCACCCGGTAGGGCGTCTCGATAAAGCCGTACTCGTTGACCCGCGCATAGGTCGAAAGCGCCGCGATCAGGCCAATATTGGGACCCTCGGGAGTTTCAATCGGACAGACGCGGCCGTAATGCGTCGGATGAACGTCGCGGACCTCGAAGCCCGCCCGCTCTCGCGTCAGGCCGCCGGGTCCCAGCGCCGAGAGCCGCCGCTTATGCGCGATCTCGCTCAACGGATTGGTCTGATCCATGAACTGCGAGAGCTGCGACGAACCGAAAAACTCCTTGATTACCGCCGACGCGGGCTTGTAGTTGACCAGCTCCTGCGGCATCAGCGTTTCGATATCCTGCAGGCTCATCCGTTCCTTGATCGCCCGCTCCATCCGCACCAGCCCGATCCGGAACTGATTCTCGACCAGCTCGCCGACCGCGCGCACGCGCCGATTCCCCAGATGATCGATATCGTCCACCGTGCGATCGTCGTCGCCGTTCTTGAGCTCCATCAGGTAGCGCACCACCTCGAGGATATCCTCGCGGCGCAGCGTGCCCTGTTCGAGCGGAACCGCCAGCGGATCCTTGAACAGCTTATGGTTCAGCTTGAGCCGGCCGACCTTGGACAGATCGTAACGCTCCGGATTGAAAAACAGGTTGTTGAAAAAGGTCGTCGCCGTCTGCAGCGTCGGCGGATCGCCCGGCCGCAGGCGCCGGTAGATTTCCAGCACCGCGTCCTCGGGCTTTTCGAGCTTGTCCTGCGCGAGCGTCAGCCGCAGCGGTCCCCCGCCCGGCTGATCCTCGGTGTAGAGCACCTCGATCCTGCGCACGCCGTGAGCCTTGAGCTTCTCGACCGTCTCCTCGCTCAACTCCTCGTTGCACTGCACCAGCACTTCGCCGGTGGTCGAATCGACCACGTCATGCGCCGAGACGCGCCCCACCACATCCTCGGGCGCGATCGGAATCTCGCTGATCTTCGCCGCTTCGAGCTGCGCGCACGATCGCCTTGTTGAACTTGCGCCCTTCCTTCGCGATAACCTCGCCGTTCTTGTCCTTGATATCGCGCGTCACCCGCGACCCCAGCAGTTGCGTCGGGATAAACTGCCGCGCGAGCTGCTTCGCATCCAGAATAATAACGTCCTTCTTGTAGTAGTAATTAAGCAGGTCTTCGGTCGTCATCCCGAGCGCGCGCAACGGCACCGTCGCCGGGAACTTGCGCCGCCGGTCGATCCGCACGTAGAGCACGTCGCGCGGGTCGAATTCGAAATCGATCCAGCTCCCGCGGTACGGTATCACCCGCGCCGAGTAGAGCAGCTTGCCGGTCGAATGCGTGCGGCCCTTGTCGTGCTCGAAAAATACCCCGGGCGACCGATGTAGCTGCGAGACGATAACCCGCTCGGTGCCGTTGACCATGAAGGTCCCGTTCGGCGTCATCAGCGGAATCTCGCCGAAATAGACCTCCTGCTCCTTGACGTTCTTGATCGATCGCCGGCCGCTTTCAACGTCCCAGATAACCAGTTGGATCTTGACCTTCAGCGGCGCCGCGTAGGTCATGCCGCGCTGATGGCATTCCTCGACGTCGTACTTGGGCATACCCAGTTCGTAGCTGACGAACTCGAGCGACGCGGTCTCGTTGAAGTCCTTGATCGGAAAGACCGACTTGAATACCGCCTGCAGCCCTTCGTCCTTGCGCTCGTCGGATGTAACGTCCGCCTGGAGAAAATCCTGGTAGGAACGCTTCTGGATCTCGATCAGATTCGGGATATCAATGATCTTCTTGATCTTGCCGAAAGAGCGGCGAAGGCGAAGGTTGCTGGTGACCTGCGACTGCTGGGCCATTTCTACCTCATCCGGCATTCGGCGCCGTTATGGATCGCCATGCATGGAAATGAATCGAAGGGCGCGCCGCCGCATGCCGGCTGCGCGCCCCCGTTATTACCGTTGATCTGAAAACGCTCACACCTGCGCGCACACGGATCTTCCGCGATCGCGCCGCCAACTCGATTTCGCCGGTAGATGTGTGCCAAATACCCGCCGGATCCTACTTCAGTTCGACCGATCCCCCGACCTCTTCCAGCTTCTTCTTAACGTCCTCGGCCTCGGCCTTGTTGACGCCTTCCTTGACCGCCTTGGGCGCGCCATCGACCAGGTCCTTGGCCTCCTTGAGGCCCAGTCCGGTGAGTTCGCGAACCACCTTGATCACCTGGATCTTCTTGTCGCCCGCCGCCGTCAGGATCACGCTGAATTCGTCCTTCTCCACCGCCGGGGCCGCCGCCGCGCCGGCCGCCGGTGCGGCAGCAACCGCCATCGGAGCCGCGGCCGATACGCCCAGTTCCTCTTCGAGTTCCTTAACGAGCGCCGCCGCGTCCAGCAGACTCAGGTTCTTCAGATAATCCTTGACCTGGTCGCGGTTGAGCTGTGCTGCTTCTGACATGTCTCTTACTCTCCTTCTACTCGCGGCTCGTTGGGCGATGTGGGAGCGCCCCGACTAACCGAATATATGAATACCTTCCTGATACCCTGCCAATTACCTTGCCCATTCCCGGCCGTACGATCCCGGCATTACACCCCGTCCTATGACTGGGGCTCCCCGGCCGCACTCGCCGCCGGCGCCGCTTCCGGCGCGGGCGCGGCGTCCGCTGCGGCCGCGGCAGCCGCCGATACGTCCGCGGGTGCCTGCGCGCCGGCCTTGCGCCCGATCGCATCGATCACGCGCGCGACCATCGTGCCCGGCTCGTTCAGCAGGCGCACCAACTGGCTCGCCGGCGCCTGCAACAACCCGAGCAGTTGCGCGAGTATGACCTCGCGCGGCGGCAGGCTCGCCAGGGCATTGATCTCTTCGGGCGTGAGCGGCTGGCCGTCCAGCACCCCGCCCCGCACCTTGAACTTCTCGCCGAGATCCTTGAACGAACTGACCGTCTTGGCCAGCTCGACCGGGTCGGCATAGCTCAGGATCAGGCCGACGGGACCGCCCAACTGGCTCTCGAGCGCCGCGAAGCCGGTATCCTTGATCGCACGCCGCAACAGGGTGTTCTTGGTCACGCGGAATTCGCCGCGAACCGCCCGTATGCGCCGGCGCATGTCGTCCGACTCGCCCGCGCTCATGCCTTTATATTCCGAGATAAACGCGATACTCGCGCGGCCGAAATTCTCGGCCAGTTCCGCGACCGTCGCGCTCTTTTCTTCTTTTTTCATGCCAATCTTCCAGTCTGCTCCCGCACCGGCGCCGATCGCACCCGCCGCCGCGCCCTCTGCCCCGGAACCTGCCCCCGGCCCCCGCGTCCGCCTAGGCCGCCGCGGCGACCCGCGTCGCCGTCGCCGGATCGACCCGGATACCGGGACCCATGGTGGAGGTGACCGCTACGCTCTTGACGTAATTACCCTTGGCGCTCGACGGCTTCGCGCGCACGATCGCGTCGATCAGCGCGTGTGCGTTCTCGCTCAGCTTGGCCTCGCCGAAACTGATCTTGCCGATTCGCGCATGGACCACGCCGGCCTTATCGACCCGGTAATCGACCTTGCCCGCCTTGACCTCGGCGACCGCCTTGGCCACGTCGAAGGTCACCGTGCCGACGCGCGGATTCGGCATCAGGCCGCGCGGCCCCAGGATCTTGCCGATCCGGCCGACCGACCCCATGATATCCGGGGTTGCAATCACGCGATCGAAGTCGAGCCAGTTCTCTTCCTGGATCCGCTTGATAATGTCGTCGCCGCCAACGTAGTCGGCGCCCGCCTCGCGCGCCTCGCGTTCCTTCTCGCCCTTGGCCAGCACCAGCACGCGCGCCACCCGCCCGGTGCCGTTGGGCAAGACCACGGTGCCGCGCACGTTCTGATCGGCCTGGCGCGGGTCAACGCCCAGACGCACCGCCAATTCGACGGTTTCGTCGAACTTGGCGACCTGATTCCCGACCACTAGCTGCAGCGCCTCTTCGAGCGGATAGCGCTTTTCGGGATCGATTCGTTTCGCCGCTTCGCAATATTTCTTGCCTGCCATCGGTCTTGCCGTCCTGATTAATAACTCGCCGCCCGGATAATAACTGCCGCCCTGGTAACCCAGCCCCCCGATACGCCAACCCGCTCCCCAAACCCAGCCCCCGCTCCCCAGCCTCCAAACCCCGGCCCCCCCCGTTAGTCGATAACGTCGATTCCCATCGAACGCGCGGTGCCGGCGACGGAGCGCATCGCGGCTTCGAGATCGCCCGCCGTCAGGTCTTTGATCTTGGTCTGCGCGATCTCTTCGATCTGCTTTTTGGAGACCTTGCCGACTTTGATCTTGTGCGGCGTGGCCGAGCCCTTCTCGATTCCGGCGGCGCGCTTGAGCAGCACCGGAGCGGGCGGGCTCTTGGTCACGAAAGTAAACGAGCGGTCGGCATAGACCGTGATAATCACGGGAATAACGAGACCCTGCATGCTCTGGGTCGCGGCGTTGAAGGCCTTGCAGAATTCCATGATATTGACGCCGCGCTGGCCCAGCGCCGGCCCCACCGGGGGCGACGGATTGGCCGCGCCGGCTGGAATCTGCAACTTGATTTGCCCGGTAACTTTTTTCGCCATCTAACTTATATCTTTCCGAAATCTCAGCCGCCGCGATACCGACCAGATCGCCCTGCGATACGCGATCCAGCCTTCCCGCCGGACTGATTCAGGATTTCTCCACCTGTACAAAATCGAGCTCGACCGGAGTCGCGCGGCCAAAAATCGAGATCAGCACGCGCACCTTGCCCTTCTCGGGCCGCACTTCCTCAACCGTACCGTTGAAGTCCTGAAACGGACCGTCAACCACTTTGACCGCCTCGCCAACTTCAAACAGCACCTTGGGCTTGGGCCGCAGCGCACCCTCTTCCATCTGCTGCTTGATCGCTTCGACCTCGGCCGCCGGAACCTCGGGCGGTGAAGTCGAATGGCCCACGAAGCCGGTCACCTTGGGCGTATCCTTGACGACGTGCCAGGTCTCCTCGTCGAGCTCCATATTCACGAAGATATAGCCCGGGAAGAATTTCCGGTTCGAGACCTTGCGCTGGCCGCCCTTGCCGAGTTCCTGCACCCGCTCCAGCGGCACCACAACGTCGCCGAACTTGTCGCCCACCGCCCGCGTGTCGTCGTGCTGCTTGAGCGATCGCACGCGCTCTTCAAGCGCCGCCTTGGCCTTCTGCTCGAAGCCCGAATAGGTATGTACGACATACCATTTCTTGCCCGCGCTCGCGCCCGGTTCGGTTATTGCTGCGTCTGGCATTTGCGGCACTTAAGCGTTGCGGGGCTTGCGCGATAACAAATTTCCCGGTTCAATTTCCCGTATCTCAATTTCCCGTGTCATCGAATGATCTGACGAACTAAACCCTTGGCGCCCATATCGATAAGACCGAGCCACAACGCCAGCACTATCACCAGGCCTACCACCACCAGGGTCGCCTGCAGCGTTTCCTTGGGCGTGGGGAAATGGACCTTGCCAAGTTCGGTCCAAGATTCCTTGACAAAACTGGTGCTCTGAACGAGGTAACTTTTCAGACTATCCATATTATTCGGCTTTTACAAGCGAACCCAACGCGCTTGTGCGCTTTTTTGGCGGGTCAGGCAGGACTCGAACCTGCAACCTACGGATTTGGAGTCCGCCGCTCTGCCAATTAGAGCTACTGACCCTCCGCCGTTCTTATATCGTATGCCACCACGTCCGCGCGCACTCCGCGAGCCCCTTGACGCCTTATTCCTCACGCGCCCCGCCCGCGGCCGATTTCGCGCGCACCACCCCCCGGCCCGCGCTCAGACCTTGGTTTCCTTATGCATCGTATGCTCCCGGCAACTCGGGCAGAACTTCTTGATCGCGAATTTTTCGGTCTGCCGCTTCTTGTTCTTGCTGGTGGTGTAATTGCGCCGCTTGCAACCGTCACATGCCAATCCAATTAAATCTCTCATGTCGAACCTGCTCGCCTGCTCGTTATCCGCCCGCTCTCGCTACGCCTGCCCGCGGCTCGCTCGCCGCTCCTCGAAGCCTCCGGCCCCGCCGCTCGAAGCCTCCAGCCCTAGTCTCTCGAAGCCTCCGGCCCCACCCGATTCTGTCGATCTTCACCGATCGTTAACCAACCACCGCCCCGCGGACCCCGACCCGCGCCAATACGTGAAAGCCCACGACGGGATTCGAACCCGTGACCTCTTCCTTACCAAGGAAGTGCTCTACCGACTGAGCTACATGGGCATTGCCCGCGCTGCTTCCTTGCCGCCGCAACACCGGCCCCGAAATGGAGCGGGAGACGGGATTCGAACCCGCGACCCCGAGCTTGGAAGGCTCGCGCTCTACCAACTGAGCTACTCCCGCTCTCCGCCGGCGCCGTCGAAAAATGGTGGAGAGGGGAGGATTCGAACCTCCGTAGGCGTAAAGCCGGCAGATTTACAGTCTGCTCCCTTTGGCCGCTCGGGAACCTCTCCATGCAAATCCCCCATCGGGCCAAGCCGATGGCGAGAATCGAACTCGCAACCTACTGATTACAAATCAGTTGCTCTACCGTTGAGCTACATCGGCGCTGAGTTTGGTCAAAACGTCCTCTTTATTCTGCCGTGCCGCTCAAGTCAAGAAAAGGGCCCGCGATGCGCCCCGCGGCTTTCTCCCCGGAGCGATCCCGACAGCCTAAGCGAATGATAAGCCACCCGCAACCGCCCCCCGCCCGATGCACGCGCGCCCCGAGCCTGCCGGCCGCGCCCTGACCCACCGTCCAATTCACGCGGCGCTGGCCCTTTCCTCCCGCTTCGGTTATTACCGCCCCACGGGCATGACGAAGCGCCGCGCCGAGACCTTGCCCGCTCGCGAACGCTCGCCACAGGGAGAACCGGCCATGGATAACTTCACGCATAAGTTCGTGCACACCAACGGCATCCGCATGCACTTCGTCGAACAAGGCACCGGCCCCCTCGTCGTCCTATGCCACGGGTTTCCCGAATCCTGGTACTCCTGGCGCCACCAGATTACCGCCCTCGCCGACGCCGGCTTCCACGTCGTCGCGCCCGACCAGCGCGGCTACGGACAAACCGACCGCCCCGATTCCGTCGCCGCCTACAACACCCTCCTGCTCGCCGGCGATATCGTCGGCCTCGTCCATGCGCTCGGCGCGAAATCGGCGGTCGTCTTCGGCCACGACTGGGGCGCGCTGGTCGCCTGGTATGCCGCCCTGTTACGCCCCGACCTGTTTCCCGCGATGGGCCTGTTGAGCGTCCCCGGCTTTCCCCGCACTCCCACCCGCCCGAGCCTCGCGGCCAAGGCGGCCTTCGGCGACCAGGTCTTCTATCAGCAATATTTCCAGCAGGTCGGGAAAGCCGAAAACGATCTCGCCAAAGACCCGCGGCGCTCGTTGCTGGGCTTCCTCTACGCGCTCTCCGGCGAGGCTCACGGCGCGGACAAGTGGCGTTTTGCCTTCGGCCCCAACGAAACCATCCTCGACAGCTTCAAGGTCCCCGCTAAGCTCCCCTCGTGGCTCACCGAAGCCGACCTCGACTTCTATGCCGCCGAGTTCAAACGCACCGGCTTCGTCGGCGGCCTCAACTGGTATCGCAATATCGACACGACCTGGGAAATCACCGGCTTCCTCGAGGGCGCAACCGTCCGCCAGCCCTCCCTCTTCATCACCGGCGATCAGGATCCCGTCATCGTCATGTATGCCGAATGGTACAAGAAGGTCGCCGATCTAATGACCAATCTGAAGGTCAATGTAACGCTGCCCGGCGTCGGCCACTGGACCCAGCAGGAACGTCCCGCCGAGGTCAGCCGCCTGATGATCGAGTTCCTGAAGGGCCTGCCGAAATAGCCGATCGGCTGCTGACCAGTGGCCCGACTGGCTCTGTGGCCGCGACAGCTATTCCTCGCCGAAGAATCGCCGCCGCACGCTTTCGTCGCACGGCAGGTCGGGACCGCCGAAGCCATGGTCGGGGATGCGCGTTGGATCGGTCGCGATCAACGGCAGCGCCCGCGTCCGCATCTCGTCGTTGACTGGACCGGGCTCGATAAACATCTGGAACATCCAGTCCTCCGTAGAGACCATCGCCTGAAAATAGCGGTCGCGCGCGCTCGCGTAGGCGTTGCCCGCAGCCTCCCAATCGTCCGTGGTCAGCAGTGCGGTGCTGAGCACCCGCGCGTCGCGCAAGGTCACGCTCATTCCCTGCCCCCACGTCGGATCGCTCGATCCCGCCGCATCCCCGATCAACGCCAGCCCCTCGCGATACGGATGCTCCACCCACGTCTCCGTCATGTCGAAGCTCGCCAACGGGCCCACCGGTCGCGCGTCCGCATATGTCTCCGCCGCGATCCCGGTCTCCCCGCACGCCGCCGCGAATCGCCTCACCGCCGACTCGCCCTGCAGCCGCCCCACGTCCTTCTCGCCGTACATCAGGTACGCGCGCACCCGGCCCTCACCCTGCGGAAACAGGTACGCGACCCGCCCCAGCACCGGATTCATCATCGATACCCCCGTATCGTCCGCCACCGCGACGTTATCCAGCAGGACGCCCGCGCCCAGCAGCCGTTGCCGCCCCCGCTTGACCGCAAATCCACCCCACTTGCGCCCCGCCGAACTGCGTCCGTCCGCGCATATCACCATCCGCGCCGTCACATCGCGCACCGCATCCTTGCTCTCGATCGAGGCCACCGGCTCCGCGCCGGCGCTCACGTAATCCACCTTGACCCCGCGCAGCACTTCCGCCCCCGCCGCCTCCGCGGCGTCCAGCAGCGCCTCCTGCATCGACGCGTGATAAAAGGTCAGCGCCCCCAGCTTTTGCGGCGTGCTGGTCCGTAGATCGCGCACGAAACCCGCAAACTTGAAGTACGGCTGCCGATACCCGCATTTCTCGATCAGCACCTCGTACAGCCCCAGCTTCTGCGCCTCCGCGCACCCCCACGGCGCCAGCCATTCCCCCCGGATGCGATCCTTGAAGCTCTCCTCGCGCTCCGTTACCAGCACCCGCAGACCCTTCTCCGCGAGCACCTTCGCCACCGACGCGCCACCGATTCCACCACCCACCGTGATTACATCGTAGTCGTAGTGCGTCATCGCTTCGCCTCTGTGGATCTCGAAATCGTTGACCCCTTGCAGTGATAGTCAACGCCGATCGGACACCCGAACGCAATCCTTATTTCGAACGCGGAATCGACCAGCAACTGTTCAAGTGCAGCATACCGATTCGCGGATAATAGGTTGCCGCGGCGGGCGCTGCCACCAGAATCAGCGCGGCGCATTCACCGCCCGCACGCACCCGCGTCTCGTCGATCAGTCGTTTACCTATCCCCTGTCGCTGATAAGCAACATCCACGGCGAGATCGGAGAGGTAGCAGCAATACGCGAAATCGGTGATTGCCCGGGAGACTCCAATCAGCCGTGCCTGGTCGCGCGCGGTCGCGACGATATCGGCATTGCGCAACATTCGATCGAGCCGCTCTAGATCATCGGCGGGCCGCCGTTCCGCGAGCGTCGAGGCGATCAGAACCTGGCGAAATTCCTCCGCCGATAAATCTGGCTCGATCGCATATCGAATCGACATCTCATCTCCTTATTACCGCCTGACTTGGCTGCCCATCGAGCATCGCGAGCGTCAGGAATAAAGGGAAGTCTGAAACCTTCACAAGGTTTCAGTTTCTTAAAAACCATAAGTTCCAGGTTCCTCAACCAGCTTCCCTGCATCGCGGATTCTCTCTTTATGCGCACCTCGCAGACTCGTTAGCTCGTTCCGCTACGCTCCACTAATCTTACCGGAACGCCGGGATCACCTTGCTCGCGAACAACTCCAGATGCGGCTGCGCCCAGCGCGCCGGCAGCCCCGGCGGCAGCGTCCACGAGTAGTAATGCGTCAGTGGTGCGTGATTCGCGTATTCCCGGATCATCCTGATGCACGTGTCCACGTCGTGCACCTGCAGCAGGCCCGTCTCGCGCAGATGCGCACGGTCGCGCAGATGCGGGAAATTCGTCGCCGGATCCCCCGACTTCGCGATCCATGCCGAGTAGTCGTTCACCTGATGGATAATATGGTCGGCCGCCTCGTCCCAGGTCTTTTCCGGATCGTTCGACGGAATCATCCAGAAATGCCCGCCCGCCAGTCGTATATTGTTGGTCGGCTGGCCCAACTTCTTGCGCTCTTCGACGATCTGCTTATACGCCCCGTCGATCGCACCCACTCCGATAAACCCGTCCGCGTACTTGGCCGCCCGCCGCAGCGCCGGCGGCGTAAAGCCGCCCACCCAGATCGGCGGACGCGGCTGCTGGATCGGCGCCGGCGTGATCCGCACCCGATTAACTTCGTAGTACTTGCCCTTGTACGTCAGCGTCTCTCCTTCCCACAGCCGCCGGATGATCTCCAGCCCCTCGTTGGTCCGGCCCCCGCGCTCCTTCTTCGACAGCGCGAAGCCCTCGAATTCCTCGACCTTGTAGCCCGTCCCCACCCCCAACTCGAAGCGCCCGCCCGAGATCACATCGACCGTCGCCGCATCTTCGGCCAGCCGCACCGGGTTGTGGAACGGCAGCAGCATCACCGCCGTCCCGATTCGAATAGTCTTGGTCCGCGACGCGATCGCCGCCGCGATCGGCAACAGCGCCGGCGAATAGCCGTCCTCGATAAAATGATGTTCGGAGAGCCAGATGTCGTCGAAGCCATGCTCCTCGCCCCACGCGATCTGATCGATAATCTCGCCGTAAAGCTTGTCCGACGGCTGCTTCCATTGCGGCGGGTTGCGGAAGTCGTACCACAGCCCGAAGCGTAATTTGCCAGTTTGATTGGTGCTCATCGCCGGTTCCCCTGTGCTCCCTTCTAGTCCTGCGTTTTCATCCATTCCGCGGCCCGCTCGCCCATCATGATGCACGTCAGGTTGGTGTTCGCCCGTACGATATTCGGCATCACCGACGCATCCACCACCCGCAAGCCCTGCACTCCGCGCACCCGGCAGTACTGATCCACCACCGCCTCCTTATCTGAGTCCGGCCCCATCTTCACCGTGCTCGTCGGATGATAGATCGTCCCGCAATTGTTGCGTACGAAGTCGGCCGTGGCGCTGTCGGAAGCAACGATCTCGCGCGTGATCCCGACGAACTCCTTGACGTATGGAGCGAAGCGCGCGCTGTTCATCAGGCGCCACGCGATCCGCACGCCCTCCACCATCCGCCGCATGTCCTCCGGATGCCCCACATAATTCAGGTCGATATCGGCGGGAACGTTGGGATCGGCGCTGCGCAGACTCACCCGCCCCCGCGCCCGCGGCCGCTGCAGCCCCGGCGTCACCGCGATACTCGGCACCGGCAGATCGAGTTCCGAACCCACCCACAGCGATTTGTCGAAAAACGTGAAGATGTACATCTGCATGTCGTTGAACTCGCTCGATCCGCTCGCCGTGTAGCGGATCCCGATCGGGTTGGTGACATTCACATCATGCGGCACCCCGGGTGCCGGATTCGCAACCACCGGTACCAGCACGTGATCGATCAGATTGCGCCCGACCGCCGGCTGATCCACCACCGTCTCGATCCCCAGCGCCCCCAGTTCGCCGCGCCCCCCAATTCCCGACCGCATCAGGATCGCCGGCGAATTAATCGCCCCCGCCGACAGCGTCACCCGCCGCCCACGAAGCGTCTGCACCACGCCCCCGCATTCCACTTCCACTCCGATCGCGCGCCCCCCTTCGATCACCACCCGATGGGTGTTGCTGAATGGCCGGATCGTCAGGTTCAGCCGATGGCGCGCCGGATTCAGATATCCGATTGCCGTCGAAATCCGGATCCCGTCGCGGCGATTGCGCGGCCACGGCCCCACCCCGGTCGATCGCGGATCGTTCTGATCCCACACTTCCGCATAACCCATTTCGCGGCACGCCTCGTTGAAGGCCCGATTGATCGGCTGCCAGGTCTCCGCCCGCGGCCGTTCGATCCAGATCGGACCGCTGGTGCCGTGAAAGTCGCCCTGCGCGTCGCGATCGTTTTCGAGCTTGCGATAATACGGCAGGACCTGCGCAAAGCCCCACTCGGAGTTGCCCCACGCCGCCCATTCGTCGAAATCCTCCGGCGTGCCGCGGAGCGCGATATGTCCGTTCACCGCCGAGCACCCGCCCGTGACCTTGCCCCGCGGATACGCGATCTCGCGATCGCCCGTGGCCTTCGCCACTAGCCCCCAGTCATGCGGTCCCGCCGAGATCCACGTATGCAGCAAATCCGCCGGCGTCTGCTCCACCCCCGGATAATCCGCCCCCGCCTCGATCAGCATCACGCTGCGCGCGGGATCCTCGCTCAATCGTGCCGCCAGGACCGCCCCCGCAGATCCCGCGCCGACCACGATGTCATCGTATTCCATGTGGGCCATCACACCCTCGTTCGCGCTGACTGGATGGCCAATCCATAGTCCCGCAACTCGTCCGCTGCAACCGCCTCCCACCCACCGCCGCCACCGCCGCTGCAACCGCCTCCCACCCACCGCCGCCACCGCCGCTGCAACCGCCTCCCACCCGCCGCCGCCACCGCCTCCCACCCACCGCCGCCACCGCCACCGCAACCGCCTCCCACCCGCCACCGCAACCGCCTCCCACCCGCCGCCGCCACCGCCGCTTTGCTCAAATCAAATTGTCGCTCTGGACAGAGTCCGCACAATGAGGACTCCCGCCACTCCGGTATCTCGGCTTCATCGGATCAAGCTGGAGCGATACTTGGCCCCTCCGACCCGCGCGACCGCCTCGCGCCGCCGCGCAACCTCGAACAGCGCCACCGCCGCCGCCACCGCGCCACTCCGACCCGCGCGACCACCTCGCGCCGCCCGCCAGGGCCGCTTTGCTCAAATCAAATTGTCGCTCTGGACAGAGTCAGCACAATGAGTAATCCCGCCACTCCGGTATCTCGGCTTCATCGGATCAAGCTGGAGCGATACTTGGCCCCTCCGACCCGCGCGACCGCCTCGCGCCGCCGCGTAGTGTCCTAATTTGAACCGTCCGCCGGTCAGTCCGGTTTCTTGCTCTGCCAATGCTCCTCGACGATAGCCGCTCGAACGGCATCGAGTGGCGCCAAGATCGGCGCTTGATGCAGGACAGCGAAGAATCGACGTTTCGCGCTCCCCTCGATTGGCGATGACCACGCATAACAGCGCAATGCGGACACTACCCACCGCCGCCGCCACCGACACGTTCAGCGATTCGATCCGCCCCCGACACCCGCCAGGGCCGCTTTGCTCAAATCAAATTGTCGCTCTGGACAGAGTCCGCACAATGAGGACTCCCGCCACTCCGGTATCTCGGCTTCATCGGATCAAGCTGGAGCGATACTTGGCCGCGGCAACCTCGCGATGCGCCACCGCTCGGCCGTGGCGGCGTCCATCGCTTATACCCGCGCCCCTCAGACCCGCGCGACCGCCTCGCGCCGCCGCGCGACCTCGAACAGCGCCACCGCCGCCGCCACCGACACGTTCAGCGATTCGATCCGCCCCCGCATCGGAATACCCGCGATAAAGTCCGACGATTTCTTGACGATCTCACGCACCCCGCGCCCCTCCGACCCGAGTACGAAGGCCAGCCGGCGGCTCGTATCCAACTCGTAAATCGACAGGTCGCCGCCCGGCGCCAGCGCCACTACCCAGTAGCCCGCCGCCTTGAGCCCTGCCAGCGCCTGCGCGACGTTGCCGCACCGCGCGATTCGCAGATGCACCCAGGCTCCCGACGACGACTTCACCACGATCGGCGTGATACCCACCGTGCGGTCCCGCGCCAGCACGACCCCGCGCACTCCGGCGCATTCGGCCGACCGCATGATCGCCCCCAGGTTGCGCGGGTCGGTCACGCCGTCGATCACCAGCAGCGGATCGTGCGCCTCCGCCACCACCTCTTCGAACGCCGCGTACTGATACTCGCGCATCAGCGCGACCAGTCCCTGATGGCGCGCCTCGGATCCCGCCATCCGCGCCAGCGCCTCATCCTCGCTGCGAACAACGCTGCCGCCCTGCGTGCGCACGGCATCGATCTCGGCCGCGAACCGCCCCTCGGTCCCAGCCCTGACGTACAGCACGCGGATGGCGCCCGGGGCTGCCGCGATCAGCTCGCGCACCGGCTCCACCCCGAAGATCAGGTCGCGGCCCGCGGGCGCCTCATGCGCCCGCGCGCCGCGACCTTCATGGCCGCCCGCAGCGCGACCTTCGTCGCGCTGCGGGCGGCCATCCAGAGCCCCCTCGTCGCCGCTCTCGCGGCGACGACCCCGACGCCCCTCGTCCTCGCGTTCGTGACGACCTGCCGCAGTGCGCTGGTCGCGTTCCTCGCGAGCGCGGCGCTCGTCACTAACGTGACCACCGCCGCGCCCATGCGGCGCCCCGGCCGCTGCCGCGGCGCGCCCCGCTCGCCCCCGGCCGGCGGCGCTCCCGCCGCCTTTCCCGTAGCGACCGGCGTACCCTGATGCCGCGCGCGCCGCCGATGCGGCGCGCGCGGCGGCTGCCCTGGTGGTTTATTCATTGCGCCTGATCATATCCCGCCCGGCCCGTCCGGTGCAGCCGCCCCCGCTCCGCTAGCGTTTCTCTGCAAAACTCGCCGCGCCGAAGTTTCTTTCACTCGCCGCGCAATCTAAACTGAATCCTCGGCGCATCAAAGTCGTACTCTCATGCGAATGCCCCGGCTATTCATCATCGACCGCTATATCGTACGCGAGGTCGTCGCTCCCTTTGCCCTCGGCGTCGGCCTCCTGACCTTTGCCCTCGTCACCGGTCGCCTGCTCAAGCTCACCGAAATGGTGGTTAACCGCGGCGTCTCCCTCGGCGATGTCGCCGGCCTCATTGGCTACATCATGCCCGCCTTCCTCGAACTCACCTTTCCGATGGCGGTGCTGCTCGGCGTCCTGATGGGTTTCGGCCGCATGTCCGGTGACCGCGAGCTCATCGCCGCCCGCGCCTGCGGCATGAGCCTGTACCGCCTCGCGATGCCGGTTCTGGGCTTCGCCGCCGTCATCTGGGCCGTCTCGAGCTGGCTCTCCTTTTCCGTCCGGCCCTGGGCCAACAGCCATCTGCGCGACCAGCTTTACGAGCTTACCCAGACCCGATCCTCCGCCGGCCTCAAGGAAAAGGTCTTCAATAGCAATTTTCCCGGCCTCGTCATTTACGTCGATCACATCACGCCCAAAGACGAGGTCCTCCACGGCGTGATGATCTCCGACGCCCGTAATCCCCAGCAACAAAACACCATCATCGGCAAGTCCGGCATTATCGTCCCCGACCGCGAGCATCGAACCATCACCCTGCGCCTCTACGATGGTTCCGTTTTCGGCCTCGAAGCCGCCAACGATACCACCCACGTCACCAGCTACCGCATCTATGACCTCAACGTGCACCCCGACGCCGAACTCGAGCTCTCCGAGCGCGACCCCGAAGAGATGAGCTACAGCATGCTCCGTGCCGAAACCGCCAAGGCGCGCGCCGCCGGCAAACCCGACTACGCCGCCGAAACCGAGATCGCCAGCAAATTCACCCTCCCCTTCACCACCGTCCTCTTCGCTCTGCTCGGTATCCCCCTCGGCTTGAAGCCCGCCCGCGGCGGCCAGTCCGAGCGCTTTGGCGTCGCCATCGCCCTCTTCTTCCTCTACTACTCCCTGATGCGCGCCGGCGAGGCCCTCGCGATGCGCGGCCGCCTCAGCCCCTTCCTCGCCATGAGCATCCCCAATCTCGTCTTCGTCGTCCTCGCCGTCAGCCTGTTTATGCGCAGCGCCGCCAATCGCGGCGACGAGGGCCGCGGACCCAGCGACCTCCTCTGGGAGATGGTCGAGCGCTACGGCCGCTGGAAGGAGGCCGCATGAGCGCCGGCCGCCCACGCCTCTCGCCCACGATGGATCGCTTCCTCGCCGGCCATTTCTTCGGCCCTTTCCTCGTCTGCCTCGGCGCTTTCACCATCGCCTATCTCATCGGCAACGTCTTCGATCGCTTCAATGACCTCGTGCACTACGGCGGCTTCGGCCTCCTCGGCCTCGAATACTTCTCCCTCAAAGTCCCGCTCATCGTCTCCCAGTTGCTCCCCGTCGCCTGCCTCGCCGGCGTCCTCCTCGGCTTCGCCCTCCTCAATCGCTCCGGCGAAGTCCTCGCCTGCCAGCAACTCGGCATCAGCCGCCTCGAGATGGCCGTGCCGGTCCTCGCCGTCGCCATCGGCATCTCGCTCTTCAACTTCGCCCTCAGCGAGACCGTCGTCCCCCTCGCCACCCGCCAGGCCCGCTTTCTCTACGAGGTCGAACTTAAAAAACGCGAGATTCGCGGCGTCTTCTTCGCCCAGCGCACCTGGGTCCGCGTCCGCGATGGCTTCCTTTCCGCCGATCGCTACGATGCCCGCACCCAGACTCTGCACGGCATCACCATCTATCATCTCGCTCCCGACTTCGCCCTGCGCGACATCGTCCACGCCGATACCGCCAAATGGAACGGCCAGTCCTGGATTCCCAAAAAGCTCACCCAGTACTCGCTCGATAAAAACGGCAAGGTCGCCGTCGCCGATACCCACCTCGCCCTCGCCGAATCGGTCAAGCCCTCCGACCTTAACCTCGTCCTCCTCGACCCCGAGGAGTTCAGCCTCTGGAACCTCGACCACTACATCGACGACCTCCGCGACAAGGGCCTCGACCCCGGCGGCTATATCGTTGACCGCGACCTCAAGTATGCGATGCCCCTCTCGTGCCTCATCATGGTCGCCCTCGGGATGGCCCTCAGCCTCAATCCCATGCCCCGCAGCCTCAGCCTCGGCCGCAGCTTCGGCCTCGCCATCGGCATCGGCTTCGGCTACTGGCTCGCCTTCGGCCTTACCTCCTCGCTCGGCCGCTCCGGCATAATCCCCGCCCTCGCCGCCGCCTGGACGCCCAACGTTATCTTCGCCCTCCTCGCCCTCTCCATCTTCCTCTTTGGCGAGGAACGCTGACCCCCCCGCCCCATCCAATCGCCCGCCGCTCCCGCATAATCCCCGCCCTCGCCGCCGCCCGCGTGGGCGAGTTCCTCAAACTCGCCCGCATCGCCCATCTCGCCACCGCCTGGACGCCCAACGTTACCTTCGCCCTCCCCGCCCTCTCCATCTTCCTCTTCGGCGAGGAACGCTGACCCCGCCGCCCCATTCGATCGCCCGCCAATCGCATCGCCCCCCGCACCCCGCCCCTTGAGTGTCACTCCGCTTCGCGCAATCCTTAACCTGTTCGCCCCGCCGTCGCGCGCGCGGGGCCCGGTGTATCTGCGATGGCCGAAGCTGCCCTCAAAGCCCTCGACGACGCCCGCGTGGGCGAGTTCCTCAAACTCGCCCGCATCGCCCATCTCGCCACCGCCGACCTCGCCGGCGTGCCCCACAACGTCCCCCTTTGCTTCTGGTTCGACGGCGCCGCGCACTTCTATTTCATCATCGACGAAAAACCCAAACGCATGACCGGGGCCGGCCTCAAGCGCATGCGCAATCTCGCCGAAAATCCCCGCGTCGCCCTCCTCATCGACCACTACGAGGAGGACTGGTCCTGCCTCGCCTACGTCCTCGTCCACGGCGCCGGCCAAATCGTCGAGGAGGCCAACGAATACATGCTCGCCCTCCGCAATCTCCGCGACAAATACCCCCAGTACCGCACCATGACGCTCGGCTTCGACAAAAATCCGATGGTCCGCATCGAGGCCGCCCGCGTCCATGTCTGGGGCGATCGCTTCAAGCCCCCACTCCCCGCGGACGCCCCCTGAGCCGCCCGCACCGCCATTCGCAACGCGCCCCGAGGTCTCCCCTATGTCACGCCTCCCCGAAATCGCCGCCGCCCTCGCCGACGCCGCCCTCGACGGCTGGCTCTTCTATGACTTTCGCCTGAGCGATCCCCTCGCCTACCGCATCCTCGGCATTCCCGAAAACGGCATCACCTCGCGCCGCTGGTTCGTCTTCATTCCCGCCGCCGGCGAGCCGTGCGCCATCGTCTCCGCGGTCGAGGCCCATCGCCTCGACGCTCTCGCCCCCGTTCGCCGCATCGTCTATCGCTCCGAGCGCGAAATGTCCGCGGCCCTCGCCGGCCTCCTCCACGGCCACCGCCGCATCGCGATGAACTATTCGCCCGCTTGCGCCATCCCCTATGTCTCGCGCGTCGATGCCGGCACCGTCGAACTGGTCCGCTCGATGGGCGTCGAGGTCGTCACCGCCGCCGACCTCATCCAGCGCTTCGAGGCGGTCCTATCTGCCGCCCAACTCGCCGGCCATCGCCGCGCCGCCGCCCGGCTGCGCGAGATCGTCAACGAGACTTTCAGCGAAATCTCCCGGCGCATCCGCGGCCATCTCCCATGCACCGAGTTCACCCTCCAGCAATTCGTCCTCGACCGCATCGCCGCCCATCATCTCCATACCGACGAAGCTCCCATCGTCGCCGTCAACGCCAACGCCGCCAACCCCCACTTCTCCCCGGCCGCGCATCGCGACACCCCCATCGCGCGCGGCGACCTCGTCCTCCTCGACCTCTTCGCCAAGGAGCGCGACCCCGATTCCATCTACGGCGACCTCACCTGGATGGGCTCCGTCGGCGACCGCGTCGCCGACCATCATGCGCGCATCTTCCGCATCGTCGCCGACGCCCGCGACGCCGCCGTCGCCCTCATCCAGGGCCGCGTCGCCGGCCATCTTCCGGTCAGCGGCGAGGAGGCCGACCGCGCCGCCCGCGCCGTCATCGAGGCCGCCGGCTTCGCCCACGAGTTCGTCCATCGCACCGGCCATTCCATCGGCCGCGAAGTCCACGGCACCGGCTGCAATCTCGACTCACTGGAAACCCGCGACCATCGCAGCCTTATCAATCACACCTGCTTTTCGGTCGAGCCCGGCATCTATCTCCCAGGCCAGTTCGGCGTGCGCAGCGAACTCGATATGACGATTGAAAACGGCCGCGCCGAGATCAGCGGAGGACCCCCGCAGCCCGCCATCCTCCCCATCCTCCCCCCTCCTCCTAACCCGCCCCCTCACCCGGCAACCCCCCACGGAGGCGACAACCTGATTCCCCTGTTGACCCTGACGCCCCCCTATTCCATCCACCCGCCCCACCCGGCAAACTCCCAGATCCAATGTCCATTCGCGCCATCGCCTTCGACCTCGACGGCACCCTCTCCGATACCGAGCCGCTCCACTTCGACGCCTTCAACCAGGTCATCCGCTCCGAAGGCATCGAAATCGCCCCCGCCGACTACTACTCGCGCCTCATCGGCCTCAACGATCACGATTGCTTCGCCACCCTCCTCCGCGATCACGGCAAGGACGCCGGCGAGGCCGCCATCGCCACCCTCGTCGATCGCAAGGCCGGGGTGTACGGCGCGATGATCGCCGATCGCAACGTCCTCTATCCCGGCGCCTCCGCCTTCGTCCGCCAATGTGCCGAACGCTTTCCCCTCATCCTCGTCACCGGCACCCTCCACGCCGAGGCCGAGGCCATCCTGCGCCGCGCCAACCTCCGCAACCTCTTCGTCGATATCATCGCCGCCGAAGATACCCCCCGCGGCAAGCCCGCACCCGACGGCTTTCTCACCGCCCTCGGCCGCCTCGGCTTCCTCCTGCGCCCCCATCCCTCCATCGGCGCCGCCGAGGTTCTCGCGGTCGAGGACACCGCCGCCGGCATCGAGGCCGCCCGCCGCGCCGGGATGAAGGTCCTCGCCCTCTCCCACTCCGCCCCGCCCGCCGACCTGCGCGCCGCCAATCTCATCCGCCCCTCCATCGCCGCGACCGATCTCGACGACATCCTGCGCCGCCTCCCCTGAACCCGCCTCCCCCCCTGAGTGAAGCGCGCATCTCTCCCTGAACCCTCTCCCTGAACCCTCTCCCTCAGTCTTCATCCTCTATTCCAGCTTCTCTCGCTCCGCTCCCTCGCCTCTTCTCCCGCCCCGCTCTCTGGCTCTGCTCTCTGGCTCTGCTCTCTGGCTCTGCTCTCTGGCTCTGCTCTCTGGCTCTGCTCTCTGGCTCTGCTCTCTGGCTCTGCTCTCTGGCTCTGCTCTCTGGCTCTGCTCTCTGGCTCTGCTCTCTGGCTCTGCTCTCTGGCTCTGCTCTCTGGCTCTGCTCTCTGGCTCTGCTCTCTGGCTCTGCTCTCTGGCTCTGCTCTCTGGCTCTGCTCTCTGGCTCTGCTCTCTGGCTCTGCTCTCTGGCTCTGCTCTCTGGCTCTGCTCTCTGGCCCCTTCGTGGAGCGGCCCTATAGAAGAGTCCTTTTGCCACACCCCTCCTCCTGGGAACCCGTCGCGCAAGGTTGAAATATTTCATCCCCGCCAAGAACAGCGCTTTTGTTGAGGCCGCCGCGCCTTTCGCTTTTTATTCGCCACGCTCCTGCTGCTCGGTACGCGCTGGTCCGTCATTGGGTCGCGAGTGACTATACCCACACGAGTGACTATAGTAATACGACTGACTATAGCCATACGCCTGACTATATCCACGCGACCGACTATTGCCACGCGAGTGACTATACCCACCGAGTGACTATTGCCGTACGACTGACTATACCCACGCGACTGACTATCGCCATATGGCTATGCTGTGTGACTGGCTATTTACCCGACTGACTAGTCCGGCCGAATGGCTACTCGACGCAATTAACCATTTCGCGCGAATAGCCACTGCACGCCTTGCCCGTCCGCACGAATAGTCACTCCATGGACTGACTGGCCCGCATGATAGTCACTTCGAAGCGAACGGCTAATCCGCACCAGCGCGGCGGGTCGGGATGGCCCCCGGCGGGTCTATTGCAGGGCGGCGAGGAGGCGTTGCGGGAGACCGTCGAACGGACCGTTCGACATGCACACGACGACGTCGCCAGGCCGGGCCTCGGCGACGATCCGTTCGAGGATGGCGGCGGTCGTCGCGAGTGAAGCGGCGGCCGGCCCGCGCGCCGCGATTGCCGCCGCGAGCAGGTCGGTGTCGAGCCGGTCGGCGGCCGGAATCGGATCGTTTTCCTTGAAATAGACCGCCCCGAGATAGACTCTCGCGGCGCGGTCGAAGGCCGCCGCGAAGCCGTGCTGAAAGACGCTCCGCCGCGCGGTATTCGAGCGCGGCTCGAACGCCGCCAGGAGGCGGCGGCCGGCGTAGCGCTCGGCGACCGCTTCGAGCGTAACGCCGATCGCAGTCGGATGATGTGCGAAGTCGTCGATGACCGTGATGCCGCGCGCCTCGCCGACGACCTCCTGCCGGCGTTTCACGCCGCCGAAGGTCTTGAAGCCGCGCGCGAGTTCGTCGTCGGCGAGACCAAACTCGCGCAGCAATACCCATACGCCAAGCGCGTTGGCGACATTCATGCGGCCGCCGATCGGAAGTTGCAGATCGGTAGCGATACGGGCGCCGTCGCGCTCGATCGAGAAGCGTGCCCCGGCCGGGCCGATCGTTATACTGGTCGCGCGGAACTCGCCGGCGCTGAGGCCGAAGGTGAGACGGCGCGCTGCGGAAGCAGCGCTCACCTCAAGCGCATGCGGGAAATCGGCGCAGACTACGAGCACGCGGGCTGGGTTCGCGTGCGCGGCCCTGACGCTGGTATGCGTCGCGGAAACCGTACTACTGCTGCCGTCTGTCGCCACGGCCGCCGTATTGCTGTTGCCGTCTGTCGCCACGGCTGCCGTACTGCTGTTGCCGTCTGTCGCCGCGGCTGCCGTACTGCTGTTGCCGTCTGTCGCCACGGCTGCACTCGTGTCGTCGTCCTTCGATATGAGTTTGGCCGGGCGGGTTACGTTCGCTGGGGCGGTTGGAACACTACTATTATCCGTCACCGCGAGCGCGGCCGGGCGATCTACGTTCGCGTGCGCGGCGCGCTCATCAGGTTCGCCCAATTGGGCGGCGAGCGTGCGGAAAGAGGACTTCACGTGATCGAGATCGCGATAGATGTCGGCGTGATCGAATTCGACCGCCGTGAGGATCGCACCGGCCGCGTGGTAATGCAGAAATTTCGGCCCTTTATCGAAGAAAGCGGTGTCATACTCGTCGCCTTCGATAACGAAATCGGGGCCGTCACCGAGCCTGTAATTGGTGCCGAAATCGCGCGCGACGCCGCCAACCAGCATCGATGGATCCCGTCCGGCCGCTTCGAGCACGTGCGCCATCATCGCGGTGGAGGTGGTTTTGCCGTGGGTGCCCGCGACCATGAGGACGCGGCGATCGCGGAGGAAGAAATGCCACAGCGCCTCGGGCATCGAGACGTATGGGATGCTCGACGCGAGTAGCGCCTGCGCCTCGGGGTTCGCACGCGGGACGACGTTGCCGACGACGACAAGATCGGGCGCCGGAGTAAGATTGTCGGCGCCGTAGGAATGGCGGATTTCGATGCGCAGTCGCTGCAGTAGCGAGGCGGTAGGCTCATAGAGCTGGTTGTCCGAACCGGTTACGCGATAGCCGCGCGCCGCGAGCATCCCGGCGAGCGCGGCCATCGCAGACCCGGCGACACCGATAAGATGTATGTGCCGCACGGTGGCGGGAATCCGGGCCAGCCGCGCGTTGGAATCGAGCGAAACTTCAGGAGCAACCTGGAAAGGGACCTGAGATGACATCGCCGTCAAGTTCTCCACCTCAACCGCCGCGCCGCGATCGCGAAGACTATAACGTTCAACTGATCCGCGTCACAATGCGACCTTGCGCAAACGCAGGGAGTTCATGATCACGGAAATCGAACTCACACTCATCGCGGCACTGGCGATCATCGGACTGAGCAACAGCCCGAAAAGCGGATAGAGCGCGCCTGCCGCGATGGGCACGCCGATGACATTGTACACGAAGGCGAAAAAGAGATTCTCGCGAATCGTGCGCATGGTGGCTCGGCTCAAATTGCGGGCGCGCACGATTCCGATGAGGTCGCCTTTGACGAGGGTGACGCCCGCGCTCTGCATGGCGACGTCGGTGCCGGTGCCCATCGCGATGCCGACGGTGGCTTGCGCGAGGGCCGGGGCGTCATTGATGCCGTCGCCGGCCATCGCGACGACGCGTCCGGCGTCCTGCAGGCGCTTGACCACATGGGCCTTGTCCTGCGGCATCACCTCGGCTTCGACCTCATCGATCCCAAGCTGGCGGGCGACGGCGGCGGCGGTCGCACGGCTGTCCCCGGTGAGCATCACGACGTGCACGCCGTCCGCCCGCAACGCGGCGAGAGCGGCGGGGGTCGATTTCTTGATGGGGTCGGCGACGCCGATCAGTCCGGCGGGGCGGCCGTCGATGGTGACGAACACGACAACTTGCGCCTCGTGGCGGAGCGCTTCCGCACGAGCGACAAGATCGGTGGGCGGCGTGCCATTGAAAATGCGATCGCTGCCAACGGTTACGACGCGTCCGCCGACGTTGGCGCTAACGCCAGTGCCGGTGGTCGAAGAGAAGCCGGCAACGTCTTCGAGAGCGAGGTCGCGAGCGGCGGCCCCAGCGACAATGGCCGCGGCCAGCGGATGTTCGCTGGCGCGTTCGACGCTGGCGGCAAGCCGGAGCATTTCGGCTTCGTCGAAGCCGGGCGCGGCCACCACGGTCGTGAGCCTGGGCTTGCCCTCGGTGAGCGTGCCGGTTTTGTCCACGACGATGGTATCGACGCGCTCCATCAGTTCGAGCACTTCGGCGTTGCGCACCAGGACTCCGGCGGTGGCACCGCGGCCGGTACCGACCATCACGGCCATGGGAGTGGCCAAGCCCAGCGCGCAGGGACAGGCGATTATGAGGACGGCGACGGCGGCAAGGATACCGTGGGCCAAGGCGGGCGGGGGACCGGCGAAGTACCAGGCCGCGAAGGTGATGACGGCGGCGCCGATGACCATCGGAACGAAATAGCCGGCAACGATATCGACGAGCCGCTGGATCGGTGCACGGCTGCGCTGCGCGTCGGCTACCATCCTGACGATTTGCGCGAGCACGGTAGCGGCGCCGACGCGATCGGCGCGCATTACGAAGGAGCCGGTGCCGTTGACGGTGGCGCCGATGACACGATCGGCGGCGGCTTTTTCGACCGGCAGCGGCTCGCCGGTGATCATCGACTCATCGATCGAACTGGTGCCTTTGACGATAACGCCATCGGCGGGGATCTTCTCGCCGGGACGCACGCGCAAGAGGTCGCCGGGTTGCACGCGATCGAGGGCGACGTCTTCCTCGACACCATCGGCGCGCACGATTCGCGCGGTTCGCGGAGCCAGTCCGAGCAGCGCCTTGATCGCGCCGGCGGTGCGGGTACGCGCGCGTAACTCGAGTACCTGGCCGAGCAGGACCAGGGCCGTGATAACGGCGGCAGCCTCGAAATAGACCGGTGGCGCACCATTCGCGTCACCTGCCATCGCCGGCAGCAGTCGCGGGAAGAGCGTCGCAAACAGGCTGTAACCGTAGGCGATACCGACGCCGAGCGAGACGAGGGTGAACATGTTGAGGTTACGGCTGACCAGCGAGCGCGCGCCGCGCTCGAAGAACGGCTTGGCACCCCAGAGGACGACCGGCGTCGCCAGCAAGAGCTCGATCCAGACGATCGGCCACGCGCCGAGCGCATGTTGCAGGGGCATGCCGGGAATCGCGTCCGACATCGACAGCGCGAACAGCGGAATGGAGAGCGCCGCGCTAACCCAGAAGCGACGGGTCATGTCTATGAGTTCGGGATTCGGCGCATCGGCGGCAGACCTGCCGCCGGCAACTGTACGCGGCTCCAATGCCATCCCGCACTTGGGACAACTTCCCGGATGATCCTGGATCACTTCGGGATCCATCGGACAGGTGTACTCGGTTTTCGGCGCCAGGCCTGGGATAGCGTCAACCGGCTCCAGCGCCATGCCGCAAATCGGACAGGCGCCGGGTTCCGCGCGGCGAATCTGCGGATGCATTGGGCAGGTGTAGACGACCGCCGACGGGGGCGGGTTGGCAGGCGTGTGAGTCGCGAGCGCCGGCGATTGAGCGTCGGGCGGGGCGAGGAATTTTGCCGGGTCGGCAATCAATTTATTCATGCAGCCATTGCTGCAGAAGTGGAAGGTAATGCCGTCGTGCAAATGGACCCATTTGGCGATGGCAGGATTGACGTTCATGCCGCAGACGGGATCTTTCTCGACGCGGGCGAACGCGGCACGGGCATTGGAATCGGGCGATTGCATATGTGTCACGCAAGGAAGCGATCGATTGCGCCGATCAGTTCGGCAATTTTTCCGCGCGAGCCGCGCTCTGCGATCGCGTCGGCGACGCAGGTTTCCAGGTGATCGCGCAGCAAGATGAGAGCGATCTTGTCGAGCGCGCGGCGCACGGCGGAAATCTGCTGGAGCACGTCAATACAGTAGGTGCCCTCGGCGACCATCTTGCCGAGGCCGCGTAGCTGGCCCTCGGCGCGCTTGAGGCGATTAGTGAGATCGCGTTGGAGGTCTTCGGGCCGCGGTTGCGGTTTGAGCCGGAGCGCTCCGGCGCCGTTGTGTTCGGAAGTTTTCATCGCACTCCACTGCCATCGGCAGGTAATACTCTCCATCAGTATCACGTATACTGGCATGGAGTATGGGGATTCAGACGAGGCCGGGCAAAACGCGCGGAGATGATCTTCTGAATCGCGCGCGGCGCGCGTTCAGTGCGCAGGGCTAGACTCCTGAGCTCGGCCGCACTTGATTGGGCGTGTCTCAGCCTGGCTCGATTTCATTTCGCCTGGTGAATCGCGTGGTCAGATGCTGAGGCCCAGGGCTTCCATGATGAGGTCATGGATTTTGGGGCGAAAATCGCGGATGGCTTGATTCTCGCGGCGCGGATGCACGCGGTTGGTGAGGAGAGAAACGGCGATGCCGCGCGCGGGCTCGATCCAGATGGAAGTGCCGGTAAAGCCGAGATGGCCGACGGCGGCGGCGGAGAAATAATGGCCGGAGCTGGAGAATTCGGGGGACGGCGAGTCCCATCCGAGGGCCCAGGTAGAGGCGCGCACGGCGCTATCGCGCGCCCAGAACTGCTGCACGATCTTTTGCGGCACGAAATCGGAGAGGCCGGCGTAACAGGCGAGGAGTTCGGCGGCGATGCGATCGACTTCCTTGACCGGCGCGAAGAGACCGGCGTGGCCGGCGACGCCGCCCATCGCGTAGGCGTTCTCGTCGTCAACCTCGCCGACGAGCAAGCGCTTGCGCAGCGGGCAAACGGCGGTGGGCGCGAACATTTCGGGGACGGGCTCAAGGCGGCGCGTGCGCACCAGCGAAATATCGATGAAGTCGGTGGCGCGGAGGCCGAGCGGACGAAAGATTTTGTCGCGGCAGAAACGATTCAGTGCGACGCCGCAGACCTGCTCGATGGCCTCGCCGAGGAGCATGAAATTGAGATCGGAGTAAATTGTCCGGGTGCCGGTCGGCGCTTCCGGCTTTTCGCGATGGATTTCTTCGTAAACGAATTCCTTGGCGCCGCGAGACGCCATGAAGTTGACCTTGCCGGCGCGCTCGACCTCGGCGATTTGTTGATAGAACGGACGCCAGGCGGCGAGGCCCGAGCTATGCGCGAGGAGGTGGCGAAAGGTGACGTGGCCTTTGCCGTAAACGCCGAAGTTATGGAAGAAGCGTGTGAGGCGATCGTCGAGGCGCATCTTGGCGTCACGCGTCAGCATCATGACGGCGATGGTAGTGGCGAGCGGCTTAGTCAAGGAGGAAAGGTCGAAGACGGTTTCGAGGCGCATCGGTGAAGGATCGGGGACGAGCGCGCGAAAGCCGAAGGCGCCCTCGTAGGCGATATCGGAGCCGAGGCGGACGACCAGCGTCGCGCCGGGAATCGCGCCTTTCTCGACCGCCTCCGCAAAGGCGGCTTCAACCTCATGCCATCCCAAGAGGCGTCCCCCTCGCTGTGGTCATAGATTCAAGCAATCTCGTCGCCGCGATAATGTCGGCGCCAAGTGTTTCACGCGCGCACGCAAGCGCGCGGGCTCTGCATCGCAAATTCGCGCATGGCGTAACTCCGGTCAACTGACCGGGGACTCCGCGCTGACGAATCGGCGCGCGGCGCTCTCGAGTCTGACGCGCACGCCGAAGGGCAGAGTCATATTTTCGGTGCCGTGACCGGCCTCGATCCCGAAGAGCACCGGGCAGGCCAGTCCGGAAGTCTGTTCGGCGACGAAATCGGCGATGCGGGCGCGCTCCGCTTCGCTGCCGTCGATTGGCCGAATGGCGCCGAAGACGATCCCGGCGACGCGGTTGAAGACGCCGGCCTGGCGCAACTGGACCAGCATCCGATCGACGCGATAGGCCTTTTCTCCGGTATCCTCGAGAAACAGAATGCGGCCGTCGAAGCTTGGCGCGAAGGGGGTTCCGAGCATCGCGACGAGCACGGAAAGGCATCCGCCAATCAGATCGCCTTCACCGGTTCCGGGACGGAGGGCGGCGCGAGCCTCGAGATCGAACTGGCGGATTTCACCGCTGAGCAGCCGCATAAGATGATCGATCGAGGCGGGAGACAGGCCGCGAGCGAAATCCATCGCCGCCATGGGGCCGTGGAAGGCGACGGTGTTGGCGCACTCGACCATCGCGTTGAGGAGGAAAGTGGCGTCGGAGAAGCCGAGGAAAATCTTTGGGGTCCTGGCGATGGCGGCGAAATCGATCAGCGGCAAGAGGCGGCCGCAGCCATAGCCGCCGCGTGCGCCGAAGATCGCCTTGACGGTGGCGTCGGCGAAGAAGGCGTTAAGCTCGCGTGCGCGAACGCGATCGCTGCCCGCGAGGATGCCGTGGCGGTCGAGGACATGGTTGGAGACCTTGACACGATAGCCCATCGCAGCCAGCGCATCGACGCCGCGTTGGAGGTAGGCCGGCTCGACGGCGGCGGAAGTCGCGACAATACCGACGGTATCGCCGGGCCTTAAGGCGGGGGGTTTATGGGGTCTCAAGTTCACCGTGACGACGGCGTAACGATATCACGCGATCGAAAAGGAATCGCTCTTTCACAGTTAAACGACGAGGCTGATCGGCGAATGCCAAATTCCGCAGATACCGAAGAGCCGCACGCTCATCTGGCTACAAGGTTCGCCCGACAGCTTCGGCGACCGGCTTGAGCGCCGTCATGAGGGCGGCGAAGCGAGCCGGTTTGAGCTGCTGCGGGCCATCCGAGAGCGCCGCGCTGGGATCAGGATGCACCTCAATCAGCAGGCCGTCGGCGCCCGCCGCAATTGAAGCGAGCGCCATCGGCGTGACGAGCGACCATACACCGGTACCGTGGCTGGGATCGACCAGGACCGGCAGATGCGTCCATTCCTTGAGCAGCGGCACCGCGTTGAGGTCGAGCGTATTGCGCGTCGCGGTCTCAAAGGTGCGAATACCGCGTTCGCAGAGCACCACGTTGGGATTTCCAGCCGACAGGATGTACTCGGCGGCCATCAGGAATTCCTCGATTTTGGTGGACATGCCGCGCTTGAGAAGGATCGGCTTCTTGATCTTGCCGAGTCGCCGCAGGAGTGAGAAGTTCTGCGCATTGCGCGCGCCAACCTGCAGCATGTCGGCGTGTTCCGCGACTTGTTCAATATCATGAGCGTCCATGATCTCCGTAACGACGGGCAAGCCGACGCGGCGTCCGGCGTTCTCGAGCAGGACGAGTCCTTCGTCTTCCATGCCCTGGAACGCGTACGGAGAGGTGCGCGGCTTGTAGGCTCCGCCACGCATCAGATGAGCGCCGGCGTGTTTGACGGCATCCGCAGCGCCGTTGACCTGCGCCTCGCTCTCGACGGCGCAAGGGCCCGCGATTACGGCGATCCGCGGCCCGCCGATTTCGACGCCGCCGACCACGATTCGCGAACCTTCCGGCCGGACTTCGCGGCTCGCCAGCTTGAACGATCGCAGCACCGGCATCACGCGCTCGACACCGGAAACGGATTCCAGATGTTGCAGCGAATGCCCTTCACCGCGCTCTTCGCCGACGCAGGCGACGACGGTGCGTTCGACTCCACGGATTACGTGGGCGTGATAGTCGAGTTGCTCGACCAAACGGATGACACTTTGGATGTCATCCTCAGAAGCATGCGATTTCATTACGACGATCACACGGATTACCCCCTCGAAATCACGATCGAACAATTACGCGCCGCAGCGAACCGCCTGCCTGGAATGCGTTTCACTCCCAGCCCGGCGGATTGTGCGCGGCGCGCATACGCCCTAGTATAGCTGATAGCAGCCGGTTTCGACGCCGAAAGGCATTACGCGAACGGCGAGCGGCATCTACCCGCGACGGAGATGACTGTGGCCCGCAAGCCGCCTAAAAGTTTACGCCTAGTCCATACCTCGGACGTTCATCTGGAGAGCGACACGTTCGGCACCGGAGCGCGCGGCGACGAGTTTCGCGATCGCGTACGCCGGGCCTTCAGCGGCGTGATCGATCTTGCTAACAGCCGCGAGAGCGATCTCCTGCTGATCGTCGGGGATCTGTTCGATTCGAGCCGTATACCGGAGGACGCTCTGAGCTTTGCGATGAGCGAAATTCGGCGGGCGCGGATGCCCGTGGTGATGATTCCGGGCAATCACGACGCGCATGATGAACGATCGATTTACGCGCCACTGCCGGCCGCTGCGCTACCGGACAACCTGCACCTGATACTGGAGCCCGACGGGCGCACTATCGAGTTCCCGGAGTTGGCGGCGCGTATCTGGGGCAAGGCCCTGGTTGAGCATTCGCCCGATTATCGTCCGCTGAGGGGAATGCCGGAACCCGCCGACGACCGCTGGAATATCGCACTTGCGCACGGCCTCTTCACTGAGGATAACGACGCCGGGCGATCGTCGCCGATCACGCCGCATGAGATCGAAGCCAGCGCCTACGACTACATCGCGCTGGGCCATGTGCATGTATTTGGCGAGGTCTCGCGCGGAGCCACCAAAGCGGCCTATTGCGGAACTCCGGCGCCGCTCTATTCCAGCGCTGAAGCGGGATGGGTGGCTTGCGTCAACTGCATTCCGGGGCAACCCGTGTCGATCGAGCGGGTTATCATCGACGGCTGATTGTCCGGGAGGCATAGGAAGCGCACCCGGCCTCTCGACGAGCATATCGTCGCGGACCTCCCGCGGAGTGCCTGCTATGGGAGGCGGTGGCGAGCCGGTCGTCAGCGATCATTAGCCATCTGCATCGGCACTCTTTCGATGCGCCCGCGTGACTGCATCAGATCCGGAAATATTCCGACGAGGCGATTGCAGAGCTGGCCAAGGCTGATCGCGTCGAAAGGCTGGACGATATAATCCAACGCCCCCTCGCGCAAAAATACCTTCCGAATCTCCGGGTACACGGCCGCACTCAGCACCAGGATCGGCATTTCGGGGTTTTCTCTGCGCATGATTCGAAACAACGCGAGTGCCCCGACGCCGCCGGCATTTGACACCGCGGCACCGAGCGCCACCAAGGCTGGCGCGACGGTACGAAACAGATCTAGCGCCTGCATGGTATTCTCCGCCTCGGCGAGGACCTCGCAACCGATACACTCGAGATGATGTCGCAGAACGTCCCTAACGAACATGGAATCATCGACCAGGAGCACGCGAACCGACATTTGTGCACCGCCTTGACTGACGGGGTTGGACCCCAAGGGACAATGAGTGCAACAAACAGGCCGATTCGCCCGGCACCTTTGAGCAGCATCGGCGGTCAGGAGCGTGTTATTTGCCGCCGATCTGAACGATTGTGAGCCAGGCTGCACATCTGAATCTCAAACTGCGACAGCAGGGCCGGCGCAGCGAGTCCCGAGGAATCACAAAGCCGCCTCGCCGGCACATCCGTTCGAGCGGCAATTTTGTTAACTGTTGATGACTCCGTATAATGCGATCGAGACCCTTCATGCGGATCAGAGGTAGATCCTGGATGAAATCAATAGCGCCGGCCATCGCGGCCTCGATTCTAACGATTTTTGCGTTAGCACCTTCGCTTCCGCTGGCCAGCGCCGCGGCGTCGGTGACCGTGAGCATGTCAGACGCGACGCTCTCCAATCGCGTCAAACCGGCGATCACATCCGCCGGGCCGGGCGGTGAAACGGTGGCGCAGCAGGAGATGCCCAACGCGGATCAGAATCAGAACGATTCCGGAGACGCCAGCAATCCTGACGATTCCGCCAATGGCTCAGCGGGCGACGACAACTCCGCCAACGACAACAGCCCGGACAGTGCCGAACAGAATAATGGCGACGACGCGGCGCAGAATGGCGACGCGGATAACAATGCCGACGCCGATCAGAACTCGGACAGCGGTGATAGCGGAGATAATAGCGGCCAGGATAACGGTGATTCCGGCGATCAGGCCGAGCCGTCGTCGAGCTCCTTCAGCCCGGCAGTGCAGCCTCTGAGCTCGCCAATGCGCTGACCGCTCTCCCCAGGTGCGGCCGGGGATATTGGCCCAGATCGCATTCGAATCGGACACACCCTATCGCAGACCCAAAGTGAAGAGCGGCGGTCGCTGCTGCGACCGCCGCTCTCGTATTCAGGGTTTAACCGCAAGTGCGGCTGCTTACATCATGCCGCCCGGAGGCATGCCGCCGCCCGGAGCACCGGCTTTGCCCTCGTCGGGCTTGTCGGCGACCATGCATTCGGTGGTCAGCAGCAAGCTCGCGACTGAGGCTGCGTTCTGAAGAGCGCTGCGGACTACTTTGGTCGGATCGATGATGCCGGCCTTCATCGAGATCCTCGAACTCTTCGCTCGCAGCGTTGAATCCGAAAGGTCCCTTGTTGGTGCGGATCTTATCGACGACGACCGATCCTTCCCAGCCGGCGTTAGTCGCGATCCAGCGCGCCGGATCTTCGACCGCCTTCTTGATGATCGCGATGCCGACCTTCTCTTCTTCGCCGCCGCCGCGCAGGTTGTCCAGCGCTGCCGAGGCCCGGATGAGTGCGACGCCGCCGCCAGGGACGACGCCCTCTTCGACCGCCGCACGGGTCGCATGCAGGGCGTCTTCGACGCGCGCCTTCTTTTCCTTCATCTCCATCTCGGTCGCGGCACCGACGCGAATCACGGCAACGCCCCCGACCAGCTTGGCCAACCGCTCCTGCAGCTTCTCACGATCGTAGTCCGAAGTGGTCTCGTCGATTTGGGCCCGAATCTGCTTGATGCGGCCTTCGATATCGACCTTCTTGCCGGCGCCATCGATGATCGTGGAATTGTCCTTGTCCACGACGATGCGCTTGGCACGGCCGAGGTCCTGCAAGGTCACGTTCTCGAGCTTGATGCCCAATTCCTCGGCGATAACCTTGCCGCCAGTCAGAATCGCGATGTCTTCGAGCATCGCCTTGCGCCGATCGCCAAAGCCGGGAGCTTTGACCGCAGTGCAGGCGAGCGTGCCGCGAATCTTGTTCACCACCAGTGTGGCCAGCGCCTCGCCCTCGACCTCTTCGGCAACGAGCAGGAACGGCTTGCCAGTCTTCGCAATCTGCTCGAGAATCGGCAGCAGATCCTTCATCGACGAGATCTTCTTCTCGTGGATGAGGACATAAGCGTCTTCGAGTTTCGCTTCCATCCGCTCGGGATCGGTGACGAAGTACGGCGAGAGGTAGCCGCGGTCGAACTGCATGCCCTCGACGACTTCGAGGGTGGTCTCCAGGCCCTTGGCCTCTTCAACCGTGATGACGCCTTCCTTGCCGACCTTCTCCATCGCTTCCGCGATAATATCGCCGATGGTGGAATCGTTGTTGGCCGAGATCGTTCCGACCTGCGCGATCTCCTTGCGGTCTTTGGTCGGCTTCGAAAGGTTGCGCAGCTCGGCGGTGATGGCCTCGACGGCACGGTTGATACCGCGCTTGAGCGACATCGGATCGTGTCCGGCGGCAACCATCTTGATGCCTTCGGTGTAAATGGATCGGGCCAGGACGGTGGCAGTGGTGGTGCCATCGCCGGCGACATCGGAGGTCTTGGAAGCGACTTCCTTGACCATCTGCGCGCCCATGTTTTCGAACTTGTCTTCGAGCTCGATTTCCTTGGCCACGGTGACGCCGTCCTTGGTCACGGTGGGGGCGCCGAAGCTCTTTTCGAGGACGACGTTGCGGCCCTTGGGGCCGAGCGTCACGGTCACGGCGTCGGCGAGCACATTGACGCCGCGCAGGATTTTTTCACGCGCATCCTGCGAAAAACGCACTAATTTAGCAGCCATAGCTATCTCCTAATTCAATGGAAATGTTAGCGGCAATCCGCGGCCTTCAGCCTTCGAGGATGCCCAGGATATCGTCTTCGCGCAGGATCAGGTGCTCCTCGCCTTCGAGCTTCACCTCGCTGCCGGAATACTTGCCGAACAGGATACGGTCACCCGCCTTTACTTCCGGTGCAATCAGGTCGCCCTTTTCCGACCGTTTGCCCTTGCCGACCGCGACGACCTTGCCCTCCTGGGGCTTTTCCTTCGCGGTGTCGGGAATGATAATCCCGCCCTTGGTTTTGTCCTCTTCCTTGATACGCTTCACCAGAATCCGATCGCCCAACGGCCTGATTCCTTTCATGGGGTGACCAGCAGCCTCCTTATAACTTTTGTAGAAAGTCCCCTGACTAGGGGGTTCCGGTCGCAAAATAATCACGACTACGGATTTGTCAATTAGCACTCTCATAACGAGAGTGCTAATCCGCCAGTTTATCTGCTCAGGGAATTATTGCAACCCTGGCAGCGGGAAGCGCCGCTGAATCATGGGCTATTGTTTGTTTCGCAGGTGACGCCAATAGCTCACCGCGCGTTGCACATGGCAGGAAACGCACGAGTGAGACCGGGAGTGACGGGCGCCGGCCTTCAGACCTTCTTGAATTCGATGGTGTGGCCCACGCGTTCGGAGATTACCTCGGCAAGGCGGCGATTGAGATCGTGGCCGTCGCGATCGTCAACCCACCGGGCGGCGTTGAGGTCGAAATTGTAATGCCACGCGCGGGCGCCGGCTGCCAGCCACATCTGGCTGGTAGCGGCCTGCCGGCTCAGGATGAACTTGCCGTCGTCGGGGAACTCGATGGTGACGACACCATCGCCGGTGGTGTAATCGACGTCGTCGGGATCGAGGGTCTCGAGCCACTTGGCGACGGTGCCGAGACATTCGTCGGCGCGGCGCAGATATTCGTTCGCGTCCATAGATTGAGTCCAGTCGATCGGTTGTCGTCTGAAGGATCGGTACTTCTCGCCTCGCCCTGAATGGGAGAGACGGGGCTGAGCTAACGTTGGGGGCCTTTTTTGCGCAGTTCCTCTTCGCGGTAGCGGCGGAACAGGATGTTCCACTCCGCGCCGCCCTCGACGACCCCGCGCTTGAGCGAAGCGATCTTGCGCCGCACGATAGCGTCGATCGCATCGCCCTGCTCGCCCATTTCGGCGAGGATTTCGCGGCCGTGGCGCAGCGCGACGGCAAAGTTCGGGATCTCGACGAGCCCTTCGTCGCGCATCCGCGCGATCGATTCACGCGCGAGAAAGAGAATGCGAGCTTCACTGAGTTTCATTTTTTTCGGTGTTTCACGGCGTCGAATCGAACCGTTAGGCTACAAGGTAAAACCCTTCTTTTCCGCCAAGCGCTGACGGATCATCCCGCGCAAACGGGTCACGTCGAGCCGCGTATCGAGTCGCGCCTGCTCCTCGGCCATACGGTCCGCTTCATCGTCGATTTTCGCCTCGGCCTCGAAATTCGAGGACATCAATTCGACCACGCACGCGACCAAATCTTTTTCAGGAACTTTCGGCTTGATCGATCCGCGCGCAATCAGGCCACTGACCAGATGGTTGGCGAGAGCATCGATTTGAGCGTCCGTAATCGTCGCCATTGCGTTTCAGTATAGCGCACGTTTCACGTCGGATGACAAAGGACGCGTGGGAAAAGGGATGGGTAGAAAATGGGAAGTTGTTGCGGAGACTCAAATTCTTGATTTTTTACTGAAACTTCACGAGGTTTCAGACTTCCCTTTTGTCAAGATAGACGCACACGCGATCCGCTCGATATCGATCGGCCTAACGCTCCCAAAAACAAACCGGCGTGGAATTTTCATCCACGCCGGCCAGCGCTTAAGTCAGGTTATGTGAGCGGCAGAGCTTTGCTTACGCGGTAGCCGGGGCAGCGGCGAAACCGTCACCCTCGCCGCGGAGAATCGCGTCGAAGCGCATGCCACCGAGATAGTGCCGGCGGGCCTCTTCGTCGCTGATGCCCGCGCGGCGCACGTCACGGCGCTTGATCTGCCAGACGCCACCGACCATCGGATGGCGTCCCTGTCGATAGCTAAAGAAGTAATAGACAAACTGGCGCACGGTGCCCATGCGAGATTCGGGCGACATGCCACGGCCGCCCGCAACCGTGAAAATCGTGTGGAGCAGCTTGGGGAAGGAATAGAAGCCCATGAATGCGTCGCGATAAGCCTGATACCAACTCTGCTTGTCGAGCTTGTCGTGATGCAGCGTCACGTGCTGGGAATCGAGCTGGTTGAAATCCCAGTCGATGATATGTCCGTCCTTGGCATAACGGACCTGATCTTCGGTACCGGGCAGCGGCGTCATGATGAAGAACGAGACGATGTCGAAGCCGATCTTGCGGAGCGTCTTGGCCGCGATGCGGCCGCAATCGGGACCGTCAAAGGGGAAGCCGAGCATGTAGCCGGCATGCACCGAGATGCCCACCTTGTGCCAGTTATCGACCACGCGCCGATACTTGTCGAGGACGTGTTTGCGGACCTCTTCGATCTTGTTGCGATGCTGGCGGTCGTCGGTATTTTGATACTTGGTGGCGAAGTTCAGGTTATCCGGATTGAGCGATTCGATACCGACGAAGGCCTGGTAGCATCCGGCCTTGGCGGCGAGCTCGGTGAAGCGGCGGCTGCGCCGATGCTTGGCGGTTTCGCTCTCACCGTCGGCCACGTTCGCATAGCAGGAGGCGTCAACGTCCACCTGCATCATGAATTCGAGCTTGGGATACTCTTTTTTAACTTCAACGAGCCCGGTCAGAATTTCTTCCCAGCGCGGGCTGCGGAAGAAGTCGTCATCAACGAGAAAGAGAGCGGTAATACCGTGATTGCGCACGGCGTCTCGGACCCAGGTGACGACGGCGTTGGGCTCGCGCGACCGCATGGTGCGGCCCATGACGTTCTTCACACTGCAATAGGAGCAGGTGAACGGGCATCCGCGCGACGTATCGATGCGTGGTCATGTGCGAATCGAAGAAGCGCGTGAGATAGCGATCATCGAGCTCGGGAAGTTGCGAGTCGGTAATGACGCGGTACGATGATATCGTCCTGTCCGGTCTTGGCGCGGATACCATCGGTAACGGAATAATTCGGCTGGAGCGTCGCCCGCTAGACAGATCCTCGATTATATGGACCCACAGATTTTCGGCCTCGCCAACAATCGTGGTGATGCCGCAGCTGTGGAGAAAGTCGCGCGATTCGGGATAGCCACTGACGTGGAATCCGCCCATCATCGACACGCACGCCATGGGCGACGAACTGCAGGGCGATATCGCGGCCGCGCGGATACTGGTTGGACTGCACGCCAGCCATTCCGATGAGCAATTCAACGCCGTCTTCCTGGGCCTTTTCCTTGATCGCCTTGATGGTTTCGGGACTGACGACACCATCGCAAATCTCGTCCCAGATGACGGTATCAAGGTGGACATTGCGCTTGGCGCCGAAGTTGCGGTTGTAGTTTTCGTTGAGCGCCTTCAGCACGGTCAAGGTGTTATTGGGCTGAACGCCGTAGCGAAATACCTGCACGTAGCCGTCCTCGTCATAGCGCGAGGGCTTGATGAAATAGACCCTGATGGTGCGGCAGGGTTCGGGCCTCAGAAGATTGGCATCGAGAGCCCCGGGATGCGCACCGATCTGAAGTTGAGAGGCGGGCCGATCGGCCCCATAGCGCTCAGTGCCGAGCAGGAGGTACAGGACCACGACTGCGAAAACCAGGAAGCCGAATATACTCAGCAGAACCACCATCGATTACTCCTCTACCGCCACATTCTACAGTATTCGGCGATACGATTCTAACCGAACGGTCAGAGTTAACTAAGCCCGACCCACAATGTCAACAATTATACGCGAAAAACGATCGAAAGTGTGCTTTTGGAAACCGTTATCGCGTTGCACCGGCAACGGATTTTCCGCGACTCATCGATACATTTCAAGCATCTGGATCAGTCCGAGGTCGCGATAGCGCTCGATTAGGTAACCCTTGATTTCCTGAACGGAGACCATTTGCAGGATGTCGTGGGCAATTTGGCGCGCGGTCTGAAAGTTGCCCTCGCGGATAATTTTGCGGACCACCGGGATAAAGAGCGGACTCAGGCTAAGCTGATCGAGGCCCATGCCGAGCAGCAGCAGCGTCGCCAGCGGGTCACTCGCCATCTCGCCGCAGATGCACACTTGTTTGCCGGCGCCGCGGCCGACGCTGACAACCTCGGCGATGGCGGCCAGCACCGCAGGATGCAGTGGCTCGTAAAGGTGGGCGACGCGCGGATTATTGCGGTCGGCGGCGAGCAGATACTGGATCAGGTCGTTGGTGCCGATGGAAAAGAAATCGACTTCTTCGACCAGCCGCGGCGCGAGCCATACCGCCGACGGGACCTCGACCATGATGCCGACTTCGATTGCCGGATTGTGTTCGAGGCCTTCCTTGTAAAGTTCGGCCTGCGCCTCGGCGAGCAATTCGCGGGCGCGGCGCAGTTCCTCGATGCTGGAGATCATCGGGAACATGATGCGAACGTCATAATGGGCGGCGGCGCGCAGGATGGCGCGGAGCTGGACCTTGAACATGCTCGCGAATCTCGAGCGAGATCCGAATCGATCGCCATCCGAGGAACGGATTTTCCTCGCGCGGCACGCGCAGGTACGGCGGATACTTGTCGGCGCCGATATCGAGCGTGCGAATCGTCACCGGGCGCTTGCCCAGCGGCCTCAAGCATGCGGGTGTAGAGCGTCAACTGCTGATCTTCGTCCGGGAAATCCTCGTAGGTGAGAAACGAAAACTCCGAGCGCAGCAGGCCGATGCCTTCGGCGCCGTAGCGAATCGCGAGCGCGATATCGGCGGGCAGCGCGATATTGGCGAGCATCTCGACGCGATGGCCGTCGCGGGTGACGGTCGGCTCATCGAGGCCGACCATAAGCTCCTTGCGGAAAGCGTCGTAACGCTTCATCAGCAGCTGATATTCGCGTTCGACTTCGCTCGACGGATTGACGTACACGATGCCCGAATTGCCATCGAGGACGAGGGCGTCACCTTCGGTGACGGATTCCATCAGGTGCTCGACGCCGACCACGGTAGGAATCTCGAAGGCGCGCGCGAGGATTGCGGTATGCGAGGTAACGCCGCCGGACTGGAGGGCGATGCCGACCAGATTTTCGTGCGAGACCAGCGTCATCTGAGAGAGCGTCAACTCGTCGGCGATGAGGATGGTAGCCTTCGCAAAGGCGCTTTTTTTATCTTCCTGGCGCAGGTGGCGCAAGCACCCGATGACCAACGTCGCGAAAGTCGGTGGCGCGCTCGCGCAGGTAGCCGTCGGCGACCGCGAGCATCTGGGCGCTGAGATCGTCGATCACGCGAAAGAGCGAGCTCTCGGCCGCATAGCCGTCATCGATCGCTTCGCGGATACGGCCGACAAACTCCTCGTCCTCGAGAATCAGGCGGTGGCCGTCGAAGATCTTGAGTTCCGACTCCGGCATCAGCGGTTCCATGCGGATTTTGAGGGCGGCGAGTTCGCCGCGGCGAGCGCACCACGCGCCTCCTCGAGCCGTTTGATTTCGGCTTTGGCATCGCGGGCGCGGAGATTTCGATCGATCGAACTGAGGAAAGTTCCGACTACGTGGGCGACGCCACGGGCAAAGCCGGGTGAGGCCGCGAGGCCGACCAGGCGCGGACGGCGCATCTTGACGGGCGGTGGCGAGGCGCGTAGCGCCGCCGACCTTTTCGTAGCCCTTGAGCTGGCGGTTCGCCTCGATCATGCGGCGGCGATATTCGTCGCGCTCTTTTTCCTTGGTCGCGAGCGTCTCGCGCAGTCTGAAAATGGGTGAGAATCTGCGCGACCTGAGTTGCGGCGGTGCGCAGGAGGCGAATTTCCTCTTTACTGAATTTGCGCCGGCGCAGGGTCTGGACCACCAGCACGCCGATCGGCTTCTGGCGCCCCTCATGGACGGGGACGCCGAGAAAGGTGTGATAGCGTTCCTCGCCGGTCTCGGGGAAATATTTGTAGCGCGGATGGCTCATCGAATCCTCGACGACGACCGGGCTTTGCGACTCGATCGCGAGTCCGACCAGGCCCTCGCTAACACGCATCGAGACGCGGCCGACCGAATCGCGGTCGAGGCCGATGGTCGCGCGGAGAACCAGCCGCTCGTGCTGCGGGTCGAAGAGATAAAGCGAACAGACCTCGACTTCCATACTGCGGGCAATCGCGCCGACCACGCGATCGAGCGTATCGCGCAGATTATCATTGGATTCGCTGCCGATCGTGGAGATGCTCTCGATCAGCGCGAAGCGGTCACGATTAGTAGCCATGGTAAGCTGGAAGCGCAGTAAATTTTATCCTAGGGCGGCACGGCCAAACAATCGAGGCGAAGAAAAAAGTACTGTTTCCTCACGAATTTCGAACGGCGAGGGCATCTTTGAGCTGTGCGAGAGGGATTCCAATCGACGCCCTTTTGAGAGGAAAGGCCGCGATGGACAGCGGAGCGCTCGAGCGCGGGGAGAGAATCAGAGAGGAATTTCGAAAGGCGTGACGCCTGCGGCGATCAAGCCGCGCCCCGCGCGCGTCTTACGCGCCTTGATGGCGTCGATCAATTCGCGCTCGTTGCGCACTGGTTCCGTAAGCAGGGTAGTGACACAGCCGATGGAATTCGCCGAATGGGAATCCGAGCCGGCGACCTCCGCCAGTCCGAGGGTCCGTGCGACCTTGAGCGCAAAGAGATTCTCTTCCTCCGAGCAGGCCCCGTTAAGCGCCTCGACGGCGTCGCAGACCTCGAAGATTTCGAGCCTGGCGGCGGTTTCGGGACGATCGGGATCGATCGCTTCCTGATCGGCGTTGAGGAACGAAAAGCGGGGGTCGAGCTTGTAGCGGAACGGATGGTTGGCGACCATGATGCCGCCGAGCCTATCGACGACCTTGCGCAACTCGCGCAGCTTGTAGATGCCGCCGACGTATTCGGTGAGGCCGAAGACGCCGACATGGCCCATCTCGGTCGTGACTTCAATCCCACGGAGGAAGAGTACGCCGGAGTCTGCGGCGAGCGTCGCGATCTCGCGGAGGTCCCAGGCGTTATCGTGTTCGGTGATACAGACGGCGCCAATGCCAATGGCCTGCGCCCGCGCGATCATATCCCTGGGCGAGAGATTGGAATCGGCGCTGCCGCGATTCGTATGCAGATGGAGGTCGATCGTGAAGTAGGGCCCCGGCGCCGGGTGCCCGCTTCCGCCTGAGGCCATAACGCCGCCTAGCTCGGGAGCTTGTCGCTCAGGGTGACTTTCTTGATGTGGTCGCCAACCTTGATCTGATCGACCACGTCCATGCCCTCGACGACGCCGCCGAAAGTGGTGTACTGGCCGTCCAGAAATGGCGCCGGCGCAAGGCAAATGTAGAACTGGCTGCCGCTGGATTTGCGTTCGGGGTTGACCTGATCGCCCTTGCGCGCCATCGCGAGCGTGCCGCGCAGATGCTTTTCGGTCGGACTGATCTCGGCAGGAATGTCGTAGCCAGGTCCGCCCATCCCGTTGCCCTGGGGGTCGCCGCCCTGGACGACGAAGCCGGGCTCCACGCGATGGAACGTAAGGTTGTTGTAGAAGCCGTCCTGCGACAGCTTTTCAAAGTTGGCGACAGTCTTGGGCGCGACCGCGGGGTAAAGCTCAAGCACGATCGTGCCGCGATCGGTATCGAGAATCGCGTAATGGCCGGTGTTGCGCACAGGTAGTCCGTCCTCTTTTAGATTTTCTGCTTTGGCGCAGGCGACGGCGCCGATGAGCTGGAGCGCCATCACAAGGGCGCAGGAGATTCGCACAAATCGATTCATCATTAGGCTTCCGGTTCAGGCCTGAAACAATCCCTTTTAGTTATTCGAGCAAGGCTTCGTGTGCAACCCCGCTGACGCCTACACCTCATTAAAGACGAAGCGATCGCAGCGCAGTTTCGCACGCTCCTAGTGAAGTGAATGAATGTCGGGACGGCGTGGCCCCATTCGTGGGTGATGGATTAAAAGAGCCGTCTTGCCTTCGATAGACAGGAATAACCGTTCTGCGGCAGCCGGATTATCGAGCCCGACGAATTCGTAAATTAAGAGCAGGTCTTCGCGTGCTTGCGACTGCCAGATCAGGTTAGCCGACATCACCTGGCGCTTTCCTGGCCGCCGTTAAGCGCTGTCGCGCCTCGTGTCTTAGCTCATTGAAATCGAGCGGTGCCGCCGGGCCGCTGGCTTTGCCCTCGTCCCACAATTGTCGCAGCCGCCTGATATCTTCCTGCCGCAGGTCGTGTTTGAACTGCCAATCGCGGATGGCCTCACGGACGATTTCGCTGGTGGTCGCGTATTCGCCGGTCTCGACCGCCGCTTTGAGGGCAGCGATCTGTTCGCCGGTCAGAGCGACGCTGATCTTATGAATATCCGACATGCTCCGAACTCATTCTTGGTAGCAAATATTACTACTTATTCCTCAGCAAGTCTGCATTTATCTCTCTTCAGACTCGCCCTGCTCTATGCCCCCGGTGTTTCTTCCCGAGATGGCCGTTAACGGGGCTCGCCGTCGCGGCGGTAGTTTCATTCATAGGTTCCTTGGGCACAGGGAACGACTGACAGATGGCTTTTCGAAAGTCGCCTCAAAGGCAGCGGAACTTCCCATTAGTGTTTCAGGAAATCGACCAACAGCTTCGCGACTTTCGCGGGCTGTTCGAGCGGCGTCATGTGCGCGGCGCCATCGACCAGTTCGACGCGAGAGTTCGGAATCAGCGACTTGAACTCGTCGGCGTAAACCGGCTTGGTCAGGCCATCCTGCTTGCCCCAGATGATCAGAGTCGGTGCGGCGATCCGATGCGCGCGTTTGCGCAGTCCCTTGTCGGGAATTGGCCAGATGAATTTGCCGGTACATCCGAGCGCCCACGTGATGCGAATGATGGAATCGGGGTCCTCCATGTTCATCGCGACGTGCTTGCGGATTGGATTATGCGGGTCTGCGAACATCAGCTTATCGAGATCGGCCTGCGGCGTGACCATGTAATTCCTGATCGGATTATCGTCACGCCATAATCCGAGCGGATTGATCAGCGCGAGACGGCTGACGCGATTCGGATTGTTCGCGGCGATCTCGGCCGCAACCATTCCGCCGAACGAATGACCGACCACGGCGGGCGCCTCGAGGCCGAGTTTGTCAAACATTTCGTAGTAGTAAAGGACGAGATCCCAGACGTCGTCGAGGGGCTTTATGGAATCCGGGTCACCGTCGCTGGTGCCGGGATGTTCGGGCGCATAAACGGTAAAATCCTTGGCCAGCAAGTCGAGCGATTCATCCCAGACGAGGCCATAGCCGCTATGCAGGTAGACCAGCGCCGGACCGGCGCCGGCAACCTTGATCTTCGCGGTGACTTTGTCTTCCCAGAGTTTCAGGGTCTGTTCTGATGTGGCAGGCATGGCAGCTATTTATCTTTATCTCGCTTGGGTTTTAGAGAATCCGCACTCTCGGTAAAAGTCGTCAGACTTGTACTACAGGCCTTTGACGACGCGGCGGATATTCATTCGTTTCATTTGGCGGCGCGATTTCCACTACCGCCGCTCGTTCATCCCGGCACCGCTCATTCCATCGATACTCGTCCGGTGTCACCCTGAGCGTAGCGAATGGGTCTCGCGTCAGATCAGGGATTCTTCACTACGTTCAGAATGACGTGGCTCACTATCCGCGTTACTTCGCAAGTCCTGCACTACGCTCAGAATGACGTTACTGAGAGTGGCGACAGAATCTTGCGACTCCAACTTCGCGCGCATCACTCCCCCATAAGGGAAGTCTGAAACCTCCATGAGGTTCAAGTAAAAACCCTAAGTTCCTCGTTCCTCGGCCATCTATTCTCCCAACTTCCCGCAACGCCCCTCCGCTACTTGCTCGCGTGCAACTCCTCGCGAGCGGCGCGGCCGATATTCTCGGCGTTGGTCTTGCCGCGCAAGGCGGTCGGCCACCACTTGTTGTCCCAGCCGTCCTCGTCCCAGGTATTGCGGAAATGCGGCAGTACCTCACGTGAGAACAGGTCGATATTCCTGAGCGTCAATTCATGCGGCATCGATCCGATATGCAGCAGCACCATCAAATTGCCCACGCGCAGATTCTTGACCGCCTCCTTCAACTGATCACGCACCGTGGCCGGACTGCCCGCGATGACAAACTGGTTGTCGACGAAATCCTTGTACTTCCAGTTCTTGACCGAGTTCATCAGATCCATCTGCATCGGCAGCAGATTCTTCACGCTGTTGGCGAGGCTGCGATAATCCTGATTGCCAGGGATCATTTGATATTCGTTCAGAATATGCAGCGATTTATCGTAGAAATAGCGAATATGCGGATAGTAATCCCTTTCCGCCTGCGCATCGGTTTCGCCCACCACTACGAGTTGCAGGAAGCCCGCACGATACGGATTCGCTTCGAGACCCTGTTTGGCGACGAACTCCCAGAAGCCGTCCATGACGCGCTTGCCGAGCTTGTTCCCGTAGTAGCTCAGAAAGCAGTAGCAATGATCGTGTTTGGCGGCGAAATCCCAGGTGCTGAGGCTGCCCGCGCCAGGGACCCATACGGGAGGATGCGGCTGCTGGATCGGACGCGGCCACAGGTTGACCATCGGGAGCTTGAAGTATTTGCCGTTCCAGGCGAACGTCTCGCGCGATTGCCACGCCTTCATAATCAGGTCATGCGCTTCGTAGTAACGCTCGCGATGTTCGATCGGCGTGATGCCGTAGCAGAGGTTGGCGTCCATCGGCGTGCCCAGCGGCATCCCGGCGACCAGGCGTCCGCCGCTGATGGTGTCGAGCATCGCGTATTCCTCGGCAACGCGAATGGGCGGATTGGTCGTCGGCAGCGTCGCCCCCATCTGCACCACCGCGCAATTCATCCCGTTCGTGGCGCGCGCGAGCACGGAGCCCATCAGGTTGGGGCTGGGCATGAAGCCATAAGCATTCTGATGATGTTCGTTGACGCAGATGCCGTCCATGCCGGATTTGGCTGCATAGATGAGCTCGTCCAAGGTCCAATTGTAGTACTGGCCGACCTTGACTGGATCCGCCAATTCCCAAAACGGAGGGTCAACCCACACCGACTGGTAGTTCTTTTCGAAGTTCGCCGGCAGTTCCCGGTACGGCATCAGATGGAACATCGATATTTTCATGGCGATCTCCTTGGGGAGCAGTCTATGTTCGCGCCGGCCAGCAATTGATCGCGGGTGTCAAGCTACGACATCCGCCCCTTCGCGAAAAGCCGCCGTTCGGAATTCCTGAATCGGTAATTAGCGATTTACCCGTGGCTAAGCAACCTCGACGCCAAACGCTTCACTGCGCGATCGTAAAGGACCACGCATAGGGCTTGCCGTCGGCAGTGATCGAGAACGTCGTACCTGCCGGGAGCGAGCGGTGCGGCCGGCACCACGACGACGGCGCCGAAGGCGTTCAGAATTTCGCGGCCGCGAAGCTGCCCTTCGGGATCGGGATTGACGTAGGTGGCACTATCGATGCCGCATGCATCTATCGCTGAGCCGTCGAGCTTGAGTGAGAAATTGTCCAGTTTGACGGCACGGAAGAAAGCCACCTGGAGCGTAATCGGCAAGCCGCTCGGCGCGGTATAGCCCGGACATGCGCTGAGCGGATCGGGCCATTCGCCCTCCGCGGAATTCATCGTGAGCGTGGCATTCGAGCCGGGAAAGCGCACTGGCGTGGCCAGGGGCGTGCCGCGATTGGTCACGTCCGCCCCCGCGACGACGTTTAGCGCGACCGCGCAGACGGCTCCCTCGCACCAGCTACCCTGGCTGGCGGCGCGCAGTCGCGGATTTAAAATCGAAAGGCGATGGAAAGGCCCGCTGATCCAGCCGTCGATCGCCCAATGCGACGAGGGCGGCGGGATCGGACCGGGCCACTGTGCAACGTCGCTCGAGTTAGCGGCATTGGCACCCGCGGCGGTGTACCAGCGGTTGGACGGATCCTCTTCATGCATTTTCGCGCCAAGCCCGACGCTGTGGCTGATCTCGTCCTTGTAGTTCTCCACCAGGTAGCGCGCGTGCGCGTCGTCGGCGAGACTCGTCGCCAGATCGTTGGTCACGGGCGCCACGCCGCTCATCGCACGATAGCGATTGAGCGCGTCGAGCCACGGCGGCCCTGCGGGGAGCGCCACCGCCGGCGTAGTTGTTTCGGCAGAGGCGCCAGCGATCGGCGTCGCGCTGGCAGCGGCCTTGAGGCTGCTCGCGGCACCCGGCGCGGGCGCGGGCGTGGGGACGGCAGGCGATGACGCCGTGGGGGCAATCGAAGCGGTATGGCGGGTGGCGTCGTCAATGCGGTTCCACACGAGTTGATACTCGGTAACTCCGAACGCAATCGCGAACAGCAACACCAGGATGACCGTCGTTCGCATCGAGAGAATTGGCGACCGTTTCATCACCGGCGGATTGAACCGGTAATGCGCGCGGCCGAAGCGCAGCTCGTCGCCGATCTTGAATGTGGAAGCGCCACGCACGCGCTCGCCGTTGACGAAGGTACCGTTGGTCGATTCGAGATCGACGACTCGGTATGCGCGGCGCCGGCACTCGATCTTTGCGTGGCGGCGGGAGACGCTCGGTTCGTTGAGGATTACTAGGTCGTTGCCGACGGCGCTGCCGATCGAGATTTCTTTCGCATCGACAGAAAACTCACCGGGCGCAGCGGCGCCGATCGCAACGAGGCGGATCCCAGCGGCAGGCATTACGCGGGAGTAGGTATTGTTGTTGAAGAACTCAAAACCAGTATTTTTACTGAAACCTCACGAGGTTTCAGACTTCCCTTCTGTTAAGACGCGGCGCGCACCGTTTAATAATTTATGCTCCTTATCTCCCGGTGCTTGAGTCCATCCTGTTAACCAGAAAAGAGATTCATACGGCGCACCAACCTCAAAATCAGACACCGCGCAGAACATCATGAATTCCGGCTCACCTCGCCGTAGAATGCCTTGTCGACCTTCAACCTGGTTGATGTGCGGGAGATTACACGGTTCTGGAGTGGACGCAGGCGTTCGCGAAGGGGCAACACGTCCTCAATGCGACGCAACTCATTCTCGAGCGCCAACTTCACAGCCTCGCCAGACATACATTTGCCCTTGCGTAAAATCGACCTTATCGAGGACCAATTTCGCAAGCGCCATGCCTTCCGACAATTCACTTTTGAGAAAAGCCAAGGCAGAAATGGGATTTCTTAAGCACTGCATACTCGCGCCCATGTTTAATCGAATTTCCAAAACTGCTCATGGAAATAATGCGCGCGCTGGATAATCGGCACCACCCGCATACCCTCGACCGGCGGCGCGATCGGCTCATCGTCCTCGCGTCCCAGCTCGTCGATCACCGCGCGACCCGAGTCGGCCAGCGCCTTCAGGTCGTAGCCGCCTTCGAGCGCGGCGACCAGACGGCCGCCGCAGCATTCGGCAGCGAGCCTCTTCATCCGGCGCGCCATCTCGAGGAAGCCCTGCTCCGTCACCCGCATGCCGCCGAGCGGATCGCGATAGTGACAGTCGAAGCCCGACGAGATGAATACGAATTCGGGCTTGAACTGTTGTGCGATCGGCATCAGCACGCGATCGAATACCCGTAGATACTCGTCGTCGCCGAACGTCGCCGGCAGCGGGACATTGACCGTGTAACCCTCGCCCTTGCCCGCGCCAACCTCCTCGAACAGACCGCTGCCGGGATAGAATGGAGCCTGATGCAGCGACATATAGAGCACCTGCGGCGAGGCGTAAAAGAGTTCCTGCGTACCGTTGCCGTGATGCACGTCCCAATCGAGGATCAGCACTCGCTCAAGACCATGGTTCGCGATCAGCGCCGCTGCCGCGATCGCGACGTTATTGAAGAAGCAGAACCCCATGGCGCGATTCGCCAGCGCGTGATGGCCAGGCGGACGCACGATAGCAAAGGCATTGTGCGCCTCACCCGCGAGCACCGCCTCGACCGCAGTCAGCACGCCGCCACTTGCCAGCTTCGCGGTCTTCCAAGTTTCCCGCGAAGTGTGCGTATCGGGATCGAAGTTCGACCGTTCCATCGTCGCGGTATGCTCGACGGCCGCGATATAATCGGCGCTGTGGCAGAGTTCGAGTTCCGCGCGGGTCGCCTCGCGCGGCGCGTAGAGTTTCAAATCGGGGCGTGTGAGCCGTTGCGCCATTTCGATCATCACCGCCACGCGCTCGGGCCGTTCCGGATGAACCCGGCCGGCGTAATGGTCGAGATAGCGGCGGTCGGCGATGAGCGCGGTGCGATTCATGGTTTGACACCTCGGCGCGGGTTCACGATCATTGAGGGCTGGATCAGAGCCTCGGGTTCAGGATAGCGGCGCGCGCACGGGGAGCGTTCCCGCAGGGCGTTAAATTTGGGCATAGTCGAAATCATCGTCATACTCGTGGTCGCGCTTATCGTGATTCCGCCGGAGAATCTGCCCGACGTAATGCGAGCGACCGGCAAGGTGCTGCGCGAACTGCGCCTCGCGAGCAACATGGTCATGCGCGAACTTGGTGGCGCGCTCGACCAACCGCCGCCGCGCGAGGTTCCTCCAATCAATACGATGAGGCCTGCGGCCAGCGCCACTGCGGCTAATATCGCACAAACCACGGTCTCCGCCGAAGCGCCGGCGGCGCACGGCGATCCAACGACCGCCGCAGATTCCGCCGACACCGCCATCAAGCCTGCCGAAGCAACCGGCACGCCTGTCACGCACAGCTAGCCGCAAGTCCCGACGTGACTATCGACGACCCTACCGGCTCGCAGCCGCCCGCGCCGGAGATTCCGCCACCCGCGCCGCCGCCGTCCGATTCAACTGCTGCGCCCGATCCGCCGCCGCCGATTCTTGCCGGCGACCAACCGCCGCTGTTCGAGCCTCCTATCCAGGGCCTCGCCGCCAACGACTTGCGGATGCCCTTGCTGGAGCATCTGAAGGAGCTGCGCGGCCGCCTCATTCGCTCGGTCATCGCGATTGGGCTGGGCTTCGCTATCGCATACCTCATGGTCGATTGGCTGGTCGCCGCGCTGACGTGGCCGCTGCACGTCGCGGCCCATGGCCAAAAGGTAACGCTGATCGGCACCGGCTTGAGCGAGGCCTTTTTCACCAAGATCAAGGTCGCGCTGATCGCCGGATTGTTTCTCGCGAGTCCCGCAGTCTTTTACGAGGTCTGGAAGTTCATCGCGCCCGGACTCTACGAGAAGGAGCGGCGGATGGCGCTGCCGTTTGTGATCTTCGCGACGCTCTTTTTTATCACCGGCGGACTATTCTGCTGGGCCGTGGTGTTTCCCATCGGCTACGCTTTCTTTCTGCGCCAGTACCAGAGTATCGGGGTGACGCCGACGATCCGCATCAGCGAGTACCTGGCATTTTCCGCCAAGCTGCTAATTGCTTTTGCGCTCACGTTCGAGATGCCGATTTTCGCGCTGTTCCTGACCCGGCTCGGCATGATCGACCATCGCATGATGATTCGGTACTTCCGTTATGCGTTGCTGGCGATATTCGTGGTGGCGGCGGCGTTGATGCCGCCCGATATTGTCTCGCCGTTTCTGCTCGCGATTCCGCTGCTGCTGCTGTACGGATTGAGCATCGGCGTTTCGTATTTCTTCCGCGCACAGGCGGCCGCCGATGATGCGGCATCCGCTGCGGGTTCGGCAACGTAAGCATAACCGCGGGCCCACGCGGGTCCGCATTCGGGGAAGGGCTTTCGATTATGGCACGGCTCGAATACTCACCAGTCGCAACTGGCGCACCCGGAATCGAACCGCGCTGGACGCACAGCGCCAAGGACATAATCGGGACCGCCTATTCGACTTCGAGTCGCATCTGGTTCACGGTCTCGCGCGGAGTCCTGAGCGAAATCTATTTCCCGACGCTCGATCGCCCGCAGGTTCGCGATCTCCAGTTCATCGTGACCGACGGCGAGACCTTCTTCCACGACGCCCATCGCAATCTCGACACGACTATCGAATACCTCGGCGAGCATGGGCTCGGCGTGCGCTTGATAAACTCCGATCGGCAGGGGCGTTACCGCCTCGTCGCCGAAGTGATCGCCGACCCGCATCAGGCGTGCGTGCTGATCGATACCGAGCTCGAAGGAGACCCGGATTTTCTGCGCAAACTCCGTGTCTATGTGCTGATCGCGCCGCATCTCGAGGTCGGCGGATGGGGCAACAACGGCAACGTCGCGATGATGGCGGGGCGCGAGTTCCTCACCGCGCACAAGGGCGGCACCTGGCTGGCATTGGCGGCCACCGTGCCCTTCGTCTCACGCTCATGCGGCTATGTCGGCACCACTGACGGATGGCAGGATCTCTCGCGCAACTTCAAGCTCGATAACGACTTCGCCGCGGCCACCGACGGCAACATCGCGCTCACCGGCGAAATCGATCTGAGCGGCGGCTATCACTTCACCGTCGCCCTGGCCTTCGGCCGCACGCTCCATCGCGCGGTGACCACGCTCTTCCAGGCCATCGCGTCGCCCTTCGTCGAGCATCGCACGCGCTTTCTCGAACAATGGCAGCGCGCCGTGCGCCGGCTGCATCCGTTGGAACAGGTCACCGGCGATGGCGGTATGCTCTATCGGCGCAGCCGCGAGTTGATCATGGCGCACGAGGACAAGAGCTATCCCGGTGCGCTCATCGCCTCGTTGAGCATCCCGTGGGGCGAAGTGAAGGGCGACGAGGATTTGGGCGGTTATCATCTGGTGTGGACGCGCGACATGGTCAACAGCGCCACCGGCTTGCTCGCCGCCGGCGATACCGTGACGCCGTTGCGCGCCCTCATTTACCTGGCCTGCTCGCAACACGACGACGGCGGCTTTGCGCAAAATTTCTGGGTTGACGGCGATCCCTACTGGAGCGGTATCCAACTCGACGAAGTGGCCTTCCCGATCATGCTAGCGTGGCGTCTTCATCTCGCCGGGGCGCTGGCCGACTTCGACCCCTATCCAATGGTGCGGATGGCCGCCCGCTACCTCATTGCACACGGGCCGGCTACTCCGCAGGAGCGCTGGGAGGAGAACAGCGGCTACTCCCCCTCGACGCTTGCAAGCAATATCGCGGGCCTGATTTGCGCGGCTAATTTCGCCCGCCTGCGCGGCGACGAAGCGGGTGCACACTACCTGACGGAGTATGCCGATTTCCTCGAGACCTTCGTCGAAGCCTGGACCGTCACCAACGCCGGCAGCCTGGTGCCGGGCATTCGCCGCCACTACATCCGCATCACGCCGGAAGATCCCGCCAACTCCGTCCCGCACGAAGATCCGGACCACAGCACCCTCGCCGTTCGCAACGGTGCGCCGGGTGCGCAGTATGAATTCCCGGCGCGCGAAATCGTTGACGCCGGCTTCCTCGAACTCGTCCGCTATGGCATACGCCGAGGCGGCGATCCGCTGATTGAGGATTCCCTGCGGGTAATCGACGCAACTCTAAAAACGGATTTTCCCGCAGGCCCCTGTTGGCGCCGCTATAATCACGACGGCTACGGACAGCGCGACGACGGCGGTGCGTTCGTCGGATGGGGCGTCGGGCGCCCATGGCCCTTGTTGACGGGCGAGCGCGGCCATTACGAACTGGCGGCAGGCCGCGATCCCACGCCCTATCTGCGTGCGATGGAGAAATTCGCGACGGCTACCCGGATGTTGCCCGAACAGATCTGGGACGGCCCCGATAATCGCCACGCGCATCTGTATTTCGGCAAACCCACCGGAGCTGCAATGCCGCTGATGTGGGCGCATGCCGAGTACATCAAACTCTTGCGATCCACCGCCGACGGTGCGGTCTTCGACCTCATCCCGCAGGTGGCAGAGCGCTACCACAATCATCGCGGCCGCAAAGACCTCAACATCTGGAAGCGCAACCGGATGGTCGCCTCGATCACCGCCGGCTGCACTTTGCGCATCCAGGCGGGCGACGCGTTTAAGCTTCATTGGAGCAAGGACGAATGGAAAACGCCGATCGATACCGAATCGCGGACCACCGCCGTCGGTATTCATTTCGCCGACGTTGCGACCACGCCCGGCGACCGCGCGCCGCTGCGCTTCACCTTTCTCTGGCTCGACGAGAATCGTTGGGAAGGTCGCGATTATGCCGTTGATCTGCGCGAAGCCTGAGATCGATATGGCACCCGCTCGCCCGCGCGTCGGGTAGCGCGTCCGCGTGGGTCCGCAGTCAGTCTGGCGACGCGAACGCAGATAGCGTTGGTACAATCATGAGACGCGGCGAATCGAGAACTCGGCGGTTAGTGAATCAATAAGACCGTGAAGGTCGTCGGCGGACTCGGGCGCGAAGTAGAGTCGCAGATGATGGAGTGACGGGTTCTCGGTGCGCAGCGTCGCGAGGTTGTCGTAGGATTCGATTATCGCCTTGAACCGCGCGATTAACTCGGGCGGAATCCAGATCAGCATCGTCGCCATTTCGTTTCGTCAGATCAGCATTTCGATCAGATTCGGTCCCTTCTCGGCGAGCGAACGCCGCAGTTGGACGACCAGATCTTCGGCGGTCTCGACGCGCACTCCCGGCACGCCCATGCCCGCGGCCATTTGCGACCAGTTGAGTTCCGGATCGCCGAGACTCGTCAGCGATCGCGCCTTGCGCCCGGGTTCGGTGACGCCGGCGCGCGCGAGCTCGACTTGCAGAATCCGGTAGCGCCGGTTGTTGCAGATCAGCGTGGTGACGTCGAGGCGCTCGCGGGCCTGAGTCCAGAGCGCCTGCAGGGTGTACATGCCGCTGCCGTCGGCCTGAAATGCGATCACCTTCCGATCGGGGCAGGCGACGGCCGCACCGGTCGCGCAGGGCAAGCCCTGTCCGATCGCGCCGCCCGTCAGTGCGAGGTAAGTATGCGCGGGCGCACCGGCCGAGTAGCCGAAGAAAGGCAACCCGGTAGTGGCGGCTTCGTCCATCACGATCGCGCCCTCGGGCATGGTCGCGGCGATCGCGGCGCCGATGGTCGCGGCGTTGAGTTCACCGGTAGGCAAAGCCGGTCGTTTGACAGCGGGCGCGGCTGTCGCGCTGCGCGCGGCACCGAGCGCGTCCGCCAGCGCTTCGAGAGCGGCGGCGGCATCGTCGTACGGCGGGGCCAGCGTTTCGCACGGGCGACCCTTGGGGATCATCAGGCTGGGTACATTCGGGTAGCCGAAGAACGCGACCGGCGCGGGCGCGCCAGCCAGTATGAACGCGTCGGATTTGCCGAGCGCCTCCATCGCCTGCTCGGGAAAATACGGCAGCTTCTCAATCAGCGGGAGCCCGCCGCCGCGTTCGACGCGGGCGGGAAAGGTCTCACACATCAGGCGGCATCCGGATTTCGCGGCGACGCGCGCGGCGGCGTTCAGGCCGCGATCGCGGAGCGCATTGGCGCCCAAGAAGAGCACGGTTTTCGATCCGTGCTTGCGGATCAGATCGGCGGATTTGCGAATCGCGTCGTCGCCGACCGCGCGCGGCGGAGCGATCTGTGGCGGCGCGGCGGGCTCGCCGGCCGGACTCCATTGGCAATCCGACGGCACGATCAACGTGGCGACATGACCGGGCGCACGACCGGCGGCGGCAATTGCGTCTGCGGTATCACCCGCAATCGCCTCGGGCGAGGCGGACTTGCGCACCCACGCCGAGACCGGTCGCGCGAGCGAAACGATATCCGAAGTGAGCGGCGCGTCGGCTGACAGATGCCAGGTCGCCTGGTCGCCGATGATGTTGACGATCGGCGATCGTGCACGCCGCGCGTTATGCAGATTCGCGATGCTATTAGCGAAGCCCGGTCCCAGATGGGTCAGCGACAACGCCGGCCGATCGGTCATACGGGCGTAGCCGTCGGCGGCGCCGCTACAGACGCCTTCGAACAGTCCCAGCACCGCACGCATCCCTTCAACCTCGTCGAGCGCCGCGACCAATGGCATCTCGGTGGTGCCAGGATTGGCGAAACATACACTCACGCCCGCGGCGAGCGCGGTCCGAATCAAGCTCTCAGCACCATTCATGCAACTAAATCCCGGTTCTCAGGCGTCTTTGGCGAACTTCTCGAATGCAGTCCAATCGACGATGGGACCTAGCCGGCGCCTGGTCACCACGCCCTGTGCAACGGCGCCGCTGAAGGCTGGAAAGGTCAGCGCGTGATCCTGGATGTCGAGCACGAGCACGATCTTCGGTTCCTCGTTGGAGACCCACGGGCCGGCCTTCAGCGTCACGCCCGGCGGAAAGCCGCGAGTGAGAGCGCCGTTGATTAGATCGAATACTTTCCTGCTGTCTTCTTTGGACGCGATGTTGAAGTAAATCTCGTCGAGGTAAAGCGGCATTGCGATATCCTCCGTGACGTAATCGAGATGGAACGTGTGGCCGTTATACACAAAATCGATACGGGATTGTTAACGCGATGAGCATGCGGCCGCTTCAACTCGCAGGCGGAATAATCAGCGCGCCCGAGGACGGTGTCGCGCCCGACGCGGACGGGGGACCCGGCGGTGGCGGCGCGGCAGATGGCGGCGCTCCATAAGGTGAGGCAGTGCCGACCGCCGGCGGCATCCCTGATGGCGGGGTGGTGCCGGGCAGTGGCATCGCCAGCGTATGCGACAGCGCCTCGATCTGGCGGCGCAGTTGATCCGCCTCGGCGGAATTTCCCGCGGCAATCATCTGGCGCTCGAGCGCCGCGGCATCCTGATTGATCTGCGCAAGTTGCTGCGCGGCAGCGGCAGCGCCGTTCGTTCCCGCAACCAGCATCTGGGTCTGCAGGGCAAGAATCTGCTGCTGCAGCGCAAGCCAGGCCGGCGACGAGTTAATCGCAGCGCCACCACCGGGCGCGCTCATCATCATCGCCATCGCGGGCGCCGACGCGGCCAGGTTCTTGGCCGCGACCAGCGAATTAGCATCGTTCTGGTTCGAGGCGCCATCGATTTGCGCGCCGGGCGACGCCGGCGGGCTCAGCGGGTCGGCGTTCATCACGTCGAGGCTGGCACCACCCGGATCGTCGTGCACGACCATGACAGACGCGCGGCGAATAGCGTCCGCATCTGGATGATCAACGTCGAAGGCAACGCCCGCATTGCCGTCGGGCAAGCGATTGACGCTCGCGACCGAGCCAATCGAGGATCCAAGGTTAAACACCGGCGAGCCGGCGGTGAGGCTGCCCGGTTGCGGCAACTCAGTGTAGAAGCGCGCGGTCTGCGAGGCGCATCCGGACGCGATCATTGCGGTGAGGCAGAATGCGCGGAGCGTAATTTGTCCGGTGGTGCGGCGCGCAGGCATTACAGCCGCCACGCAAGGCCGTGCCCGCATGATTGATCGACGAGGCAAAGTGCATCCTCGCCGCGCGTTCAGGCGAACGCCGGCATCACCTCGCGCGCGAACAGGTCGATCGTCTGCGGCGGTCCGAAGTCGCCGAACATGACGGTGAAGAAGGTAATCCCCTTGCGCACCCGATCGTGCAACTGTTCGACAATCTGCGGCGGCGTCCCCTTGATGCCGGTGATCGAGAAGGGCTTCAGGCGTGAGGCCACCTTCCACTTGTCTTCGACTTCGGCCTCGGTGGCGCCGACGCAGACCAGCAACTGCTCCGAGATGTTGATCGAGTTGATATCGCGGCCAACGGCGGTGCAGTGATCCTTGAGCACGCCGAGCTTGGCTTCGAAGCTCTTGTAGCCAGCGGGGCAGTTCCAGCGGTCGGCGTGTTTGGCGACGATTTTGAGCATCACCTTTTCGCCGCTGCCGCCGATGGTGATGGGCGGATGAGGCGACTGCACCGGCTTGGGATTATTGTAGGCGTTATCAAGCGAGTAGTAGCGGCCCTTGAAGGTTGCCTGCTTTTCGCTGAACAGGAGCTTCATCACCTGCAAACCCTCTTCGAGCTGGCGCAGGCGCGTGCCCATGGTGGGGAAATCGTAGCCGTAGCCGCGATACTCCTCGTCCATCCAGCCCGCGCCGAGGCCGATTTCGAGAACGTCCGTTGCTGACGTGATCGATAGTGGTCAGGGACTTGGCGAGGAGGGCCGGGTTGCGAAAGGAATTGCACAGCACGAGGGTGCCGATGCGCAGCTTTTCGGTGCGCGCAGCGATGCCGCTCATGACGGCGGTGGATTCGAGACAATCGGCGTCGGGGATGCCGCGATTCCAGAAATGGTCAACCAGCCAGAGCGAATGGTAGCCGAGTTTTTCGGCCTGGGCGGCGCGGTCGGCCAGCGCCTTGAAGGACATGCCGGCTTGCGGAGAGAAGATTCCAAACTGGGCTTGCTCGCTCATCATGGGCTCCCGTCGGTAAGTTGCGTCGCTACAAATCAGAGCATTTGCAAAACTATAATGCCAGCCTGCTGAGTAGCGTGGCATCTATTTGAGCGACCGAGGCGGTAGCAATGAGGATTAGTTAATGATCACAAAGAGCATCGAGCGGAACTCACGGACGCGCGGTCGATGCAGCCGGTATGCGAGAGTGCTGGCGCTTGCAACCGTGCTGACGCTCGCGCCGGGGATGAGCGTAGCGATCGGAGTGATTGCGCGCGACGCATCGGCGGCGTCGAAGGGAGACGCCGCGGAGTTTCATCGGGCTGGGCGAACGCGATTGTTCGCGGGCGCGCCCCACGTTTATGAATGGACCTACGAGATGAATCGAACGCCGCCGGAGGGCATGCACGAGAGCTCGAATTTCGATCGGATTGGGCTGCATCGGGTGGCGATCGGAAAGGGCGAACGGGCGACCGCTGACGGGCCGGTCATGCTGTATCTGCCGGGGACGAACATGAACGGCGAAGTGGCGGTGGCGGATCCGCGCTATTCGCTGCCGCTGTTCATGGCGACGCACGGGGTCGATTTCTGGGCACTCGATTATCGGACGCATTTTATCCCCGCGGAGACGCGGGCGGCGGATTTGAGTGAACTGAAGGGCTGGACGGGAAAACTGTTCGCGACGGATATCGCGGCGGCGGCGGACTTCGTGATGCGGAGGACGAGGCGATCGAAGATCTTCGTCGCGGGTTTCAGCCGTGGGGCGACCTTCGCGTATCTGTTCGCGGCGGAACATCCGAAGGAGGTCGCCGGGCTGGTCATCTATGACGGCTGGATTCCGCTGGGGCTGACGGCGTCGGTGCCGCCGCCGAATCATTATGCGGACGACGTGGCGGGGGCGCATCTGACGTACGACAAGCGGCAGGCATTGATGGCGGCGGTGATCGCGAATCCGGACGGACCGGCGCCGATCGCGAAGTACAAGACCGCGCGCCAGAACCTGGAGGCGGTGGTGTACGGCGCCGGTGGGATATTTGGCGGACATGGGGGACTCGCGAATCCGGCGGGCGGGTACTCGGATGCGGTGGTGCTGGCGAGGATGCTGATCAACTACGACCGATATTGGCCGACGGTGCAGGACCAGGAGGATCCGTTCACGCCGGGGGAGTTGGCGGGGCTATCGGAATCGATGATCCCGGTGATTGCGTTCAGCAGCGGGAATATCGGCGGGCGATGGCCGTCGCGAGTGGCGAAATCAGCGTCATCGACGGGGAGCGCATCGGTGAGCGTGACGCCGCTGCCTGGGTGGGGGCATCTGGATGTCATCTGCGGGACGCACGCGGAGTCGGAGGTATTCGAGCCGACGTTGGCGTTCATGGAGGGGAAGGAGAAGCATTGAGGGGGTCTTTGAAGTTAACCGGCCCGGGTAATTCAACGAGGTCCTACTTCGATTGGTCTTCGATTCGATTGAGGTACCAATTTAAAGCTTCGGCGAGTTCTCCGTGCGAAAATTGCCATCCCGCGTTCACGCTGTTGCCTCCAATCCAAATTATGTAAATCGCCCTTAAGCGCGGTTCCGTGCCTTTTGGGGGTCCGGGCTTATATTCAACGACGACCCGATGTCCGGATACTGCTTGTTGATACTCAGAAGCAATTGCCTGCAGAAGATCGGGAGTAGGGAAGCACCCGGCGAGTCCCTGTGCGATGGCTCCAAGGACGAGGCCCAATTCAGTTGTTACGGCGGTGGTTCCCACCACTTCTGCATGCGCATCGTCAATAAGATAAACGCGTTCTGCGGGCTCGACGACTCTGTAGCGACCAGATTGCGGCGCCGCCGCGTCCACAAAAGGTTCTAAGGTGGCGGGTCAGGCGGCGGCGTCGGAGGTTGGCGGCACGGAGGGATTTTCGGGACGCGCCGGTTCGTCGGCCTCGGGCGCGACGATCAGGACCCAGGCGAGCGCCCACATGCCGAGGACGAAGCCGAGCAAGGTCCAGCGCAGCGGGGAGCGGCCCTGACGCGCGGCGATAATCGCGGTCAATGGTGCGAGTGCGGCGTCAACGATGAGCGAGGTCGCGAGGAGGTCGAGGGGCGGCTTATGCGATCGCATCAGGGCGAAGCCCGAAGCGAAGCTCACGATAGTCGCGATGATAGCCATCGGTTTGCCTGTCGCCGTCGCCTAGATATAGTTGACCACGATGAAACGCGGTGATGCCGAAAGCCTGATGTCGAAGCTGCGCCAGATGAGCGAAGAGGGCGCCGCGAGCTTTTTCAAGGAAGCGATGGCGAACGACGGCCTGCGCCGGGCGCTGGGGCGGGCGGGCGAGAGCTTCCTCAACAACAAGCAGAGTTTTGATCGGAACATTGAAACGATACTCGATTTCGTCAGCATCCCGTCGAAGCGCGATGTGCGCGAACTGAAGGCCCGCCTGGATCATCTGAACGGACAACTCGTCAACCTTAGCATAAAAATCGATCGCATGCTGGCCGAAGCGCAGATGAAGTCCGCGCCGCCGATTGCGAGCCTCGCGCAGAAGTCGCGCGCGATGCGCAAGCCGATCGCCAAGGCGAAGCGCAAGAAGTAGCCGCGCATCGTCTGGTATCCGCGTTCAGGATCGAGCACCTCTCCCGCGACCGCAAAGCGAGCCGGCATCTCCTGGGACAAGGAGAAGGTGTTGGGAGCGGAGGCGCTCGCAGCCTCGGCAAACGGTTTCTCCGAAGAGAATCATCGCTCGAGCGGTCAGGCTTGGACGCGGAGGTGGCGGGCGATGGCGGCGAGATCGGCGAGGGTGCGCGGTTCGTGGCCAAGGTCCGGGGCGGCAACCAGGCGGGTGCCGGGCGGGACGCGATCGCGGAGGCGATCGAGGGCGGCGGTTTCGCGTAGTTGAAGGGCGGCGAAGTCGTCGAAGTTGCGCTTGAGCTTGCGCTTGAGCGCGGCGGGCAGATCGGCGCTGGCGATGGCTGCGGCGGCGGGCAGCGGCGCCATCATGCGATTGACGGCGACCGCGCCGATCGTCAAGCCCATCGCGATGAGAGCGTCGATAAATTCGCAGGCCTGGTCAACGCGCTCGATCTCGGCCGCAGTCACCAGCACGATCAGAGTCTGCGTATCGCGCACCAGGGCCTGGGCCTGCGCGGCGCGATCGGCGAAGCCCGCGTACATGCCGTCGAAACTGCGGACGAAGGTCTGCACGTCATTGAGCAGATGCAGTCCGGTGAGGCGATCGAAGGCCGAGAGGACGGCGCGGGCGGCAAGGTCGATCATCGAGAAGCGCCCGCGCATTGCAGAACGGCCGGCGCCGAGCAGCGTGATCGCGCGCGAGCCGAGTAATTCGAGCATCCGGCGCGGCGCGTCGAGGAAATCGAGGGCCTCGCGAGCGGGCGGCGTATCGAGCACGATGAGCCCGGTGGAAGCGTCGCCGTGCAGTTCGAGCAAACGCTCCATCGCCATGTAATCGGCGACGCCGGCGAGCGCGGTCGAGAGATTGCGGTAGATGCGATTGGAGAGGATCGCGTCGCGCGCGGCCGCCGACGGCGCGTGGCGCTCGACGAGCAAATCGAAGGTCTGCTTGGGATCGAGCTTGAGCGCGCGCAGGCGCGCGCCGCGATGCGCGCCGAGACCGGCGAGCGGCACCGTCTGAATGGCCGAATTGCCGGCGCTGAGGCCGAGCGCGTCGAGCAGGCGCGGCGCCGGATCGACCGTCATCACGTCGACCGCGCGGCCTTCGAGGGCGGCGTTGAGCGCGAGCGCGGCGCTGAAGGTGGTCTTGCCGACGCCACCGGGGCCGAGGCAGATGACGAGCCGGTGATCGCCGAGTTCGAAGGCGTGCGCCGGGTTCATTGGGCGGCGAGGGCCTGGGCTGCGAGCAGTTCAGTTTCGAGATCGCGGCTGAGCGCCGCGATTGCGGCCGGGCCGAGCGCCGTTTCGTACATCATCGGAAGTTGCGTCACGGCGATTCCCGCCTGCTCAAGTTCGCGGCGCGCGCGGCCGGCAAATTCGCCGAGTTCGCGGCGGCGCGCGGCGAGACGCGCGTGCCCTTCGAGCGCGGCTGACTTCGCGATTTCCGCGGCCGTGAAGAGCGCGGGCGCGACACCGTTGAGGACTGCGCCCATGCATTGGATGCCGAGGCCGCGCAACGCCGCAGCGGCTTCGATGGCCTCGCGCAGGGCGAGTTCCTCGGGCAACACGTCAAGATCACGCCAAAGCGATTGCGATCGATGAGGAACTCCTCGACGGCGCTGGCCAGGCGGTTCAATCTGCCGGCGGGGGCGAGACTGCGAGTGCTGCGGGCGACGGCGAGCAATTCGAGCGCGTGGCCGGTAGCGGGCGCGTCGATGACGGCATAGCGATCGTTGAGGGCAGCGTCGCCGGCGAGGAGGCGCAAGCGCTCGAGCATCACGAAGGCCTCGAGTCCCGGCAGCGCGGCGGTAACGTAGCCGAAAGTGCGGCTCTGGAGCATCCGGCGCGAGACGGCGCGCAGCGGCACGATACGGTGGATGAAGGCTTCGAGTTCGCCGCGCGGGGTGATCGCGACGAGGTCGAGGGCGGCGCGATCTGCGGCGGGGATTGCGCCGATCGTGCGCGCAACCGACTGCCGCCCGTCGAGATCGCCCAGAGTGGTGGGACGGCTTCGCGACAGCGCGAGCGCGAGGGCGGCGGCGACGGTGCTCTTGCCCGTGCCGCCCTTGCCGGTAACGAAAAGTCAACCGCGGCAGCGCCATCGGCTAGAATCTACACCAAGCGCGAGTGATTAGGAGACCTCATGTTCAAGCGGTCGCCCCATGGGCGTGATTGGTGGATGGGCGCGATCGGCGAGGGACGGCGGCATCAGCGAGGCGGGCCGAAGCGGCGTTCGAGATGTTCCGGCAGATGCATCAGCGAATCGATGCGATGTTCGTGATCGACGCGCGGGCCGACGCCGAGGAAGTGAATGCCGGCGCCTTCGGCCGCGATGCGATCGGTTTCGCTATCGCCGACGTACACGGCGCGCGACGCTTCCACGGCCGCCCGCTGGAGGCATAGTTCGAGGATGTCGGGCGCTGGTTTCGGCCGCACTTTGTCGCGCGCGCTGGCGACGGCGTCGAAGATGCCCTGGAGTCCGAGATGGTCAATCAGGGCGGGGATGGTCGCGGAGCGATTGGTTGCGAGTGCGAGGCGGTAACGGAGCTTCATCGCAGAGAGGAACGGACGCAATTCGAGCGGCGGACGCATCAGGTTGAAGAACGGCGTCGCATCCATAGTCCGCGCGATCTCGCGCATGCGACCGAGCTTGGCGCGATCGCCCTGGGCGCGCTGATCGAAGATTTGCGGGGCCGCCATGAAGACGCCGAGCCGTTCCTCGGCGGGACTCATCGGCGGCTCGTCCATGAGGGCGAAGATGGCATTGTAGTAGGCGGTATTCGATTCGGTCGAATCGAAGAGGACGCCGTCGGCGTCGAACATCACGAGATCGATCATCGGGAAAAAATAGCATGTTTGGAGTGCCGCCGCGCCTCGTCGCGGATAATGCCGCCAAGCGAGGGCGCTTTCGCCAGAGCCGTCTAATTTGCTAGTTCCAAGCGCAGGTGAACCGATCGAAAAACGCAGCGCATCGTGGTGGTCGTACAGATCGTGAGCGCCGGCACCAACGGAGGAAATACAAATGAAGGCGATTCAATTCAAAGAGGTCGGCGGTCCCGACGTGATGAAGCTGGTCGAGGTGCCCAAGCCCGAAGTGCGGCCGGGAATGATTCGGATGCGCGTACATGCGGCGGGAATCAATTTCGCCGATACCTTCTTTCGCGAGGGCAACTACCTGATCAAGCCGAAGCTGCCCGACACTCCGGGGATGGAGGCGGCCGGCATAATCGACGAAGTGGGACCGGGCGTGGAGGGTCTGAAACCGGGCGCGCGCGTCGCGGCGGTGGGCCTGAAGGCGTACGCGGAGTATGCGCTGTTCTACGCGAACCAGGTTATTCCGCTGCCCGATTTCGTCAGCTTCGAACAGGGCGCGGCGTTCCCGATTCAAACGCTGACGGCGTGGTTCATGCTGCATACGAGCCATCAAACGGCGCCGGGACAGACGGTGCTGGTGCATTCGGCGGCGGGCGGAGTCGGGATCGTGGCGATGCAGATTGCCAAGGCGGCAGGCGCGCGGGTAATCGGGACGGTTTCGAGCAACAGCAAGATCGACATCGCGAAGGAGTACGGGGCCGACGAAGTAATCAATTACGAGAGCCAGGACTTCGCCGAGGAAGCCAAGCGCATCACCGGCGGCAAGGGCGTGGATCTGATCCTGGACGCGGTGGGCAAGCCAACGTTCGAGAAGGGAATCGGCTGTCTCGCGCCCTTTGGGCATACGATTCTGTACGGACGGGCGGGCGGTCCGCCGGACAAGCTGGACGTTTTTCGGCTGTTTGAGAAATCACTGAAGGTGAGCGGCTTCGTGCTGTACACGGCGTCGGCGAATCACGAATTGATGCGCAAAGGAACCGAGCAGAGCTTCAACCTGATGCGCGAAGGGAAGCTCAAGATTCTGATCGGCAAAACCTTCCCGCTGGGAGAGGCGCCGGCGGCGCATCGGTTTATAGAATCGCGCGGTTCAGTCGGCAAGCTGGTGTTGATTCCATAGGCCAGGGTATGGCGACGTTGACACGAGCGTAACCGCGGCCAAGACTTGAGATGCGCTGGCGGCGATTTTGCCGCCCCGCTTGCATCATCCGGCGAGGCGTTCGGAGTAATGGGGGACACGAAACGCGCACCGGGTGGAAGGTGTGGATGCGCTGATGAGAGCATCGTCCGTGAGCGGACGTGGTACTTCGCGGGCCCCACGTGGACCGGCGAAGGTGGTTCGGATGCCGACCGCGACCAGGCTGCGCCGACAGCGGCTGCGGGCCGGGGTGATCATAATCGCGGTGGTAGCGGCAGGGGCCGGATTGATAGTTCGCTTCAGTTCCCCGGGGAAGCGGACGACGACGGCGGCGACCGCGCCCGACCAATTCGGCGCGCCGGAAGCGCGCATTATGGGCATGGTGAACGACGCGCGCAGAGCGGCGGGGATCGCTTCGCTGGAGTCATCGGATCGGCTCTTGGCAGCGGCGCGGATTCACAGTGAGGACATGGCGGCGCATCGATATGTCGGTCACGAAGGCGACACGGGAGACGCGCCCGCGGATCGGCTCATCGCGGCAGGACTCGATTACGAGGAAGTCGCGGAGAATCTATTCAGCTATGCCGGTGCGGATGTTGAGGCGCTGCCGGAACAGGCGCTGAAGTCATGGCTGGGGAGTCCGACACCCCGGGTTAACTTGCTGGCGCCGCAATTTCGGCTGGCCGCAGTGGCAATCGCAAGGGCAGTGGATGGGACCTATTTCATCACGCTAGATCTGATGCGTTAGTTGAGATTCTGGGTGGCTTGCGGGCGCATGCCGGGTCAGTTACGGATGATCATCGATTTAGATTATCCGCACGTCTTAATTGAAGTTTCATGCGGCATAATTGAGCCTAAGCCAGTCAATTTTAAACTTGAGACATAGTGCGACGATGCTGCATACTCGCATGAGGGGCAAAGGTTCGGCGTCGAGCGTTTGAAGGGACTGACCGCCGGGCGTAATCGGGAGCGCATGGACTTTTCCACGATTGCGGGGATGGCGGGCGGGCACGCCGAGGCGCGCGCGATCCAGGTAGCGCTGAAGATGGGGGTCTTCGAGCGGCTGAATGGCGCGGCGCTCGGCGCAGAGGAACTGGCGCGGGCGATCGGTGGCGAGGCTCGTGCAACCGCAATTCTGGGCAATGCGCTGACCGCGAAAGGGCTCTTGCGCAAGCGCGCGGGGCGCTATGAGCTGGAGGAATCTTCGCGGCGGTTCCTGGTGGAGTCATCGGCGGAGTATCTCGGCGACATGATCCTGTTCGACGCGGCGCTATGGGACGAATGGGGCCGTCTGGAAGATTCGATACGCAGCGGCAATCCAGCGCGCACGCCCGATATGTTTCAATCCACGGCGGCGGCGACCAGCAGGTTCATTCGCGCGATGGACAGCCTGGTCCGGGCGCGGGGCGACGATCGTTGGACGGCGCAGCATCTCGAGCTGGGCGCGGCACGTTCGATTGCGGATCTCGGCGGCGGCCCGGGAACTTACCTGGTGGAGTTCATGCGGCGCTTTCCGGATCTGCGCGCCGCGATCTGGGATCTTCCGGCAACCCTTGAAGTCGCGCGGCAGATCCTCAATGAGCGCGCGCCGGCGATAATAGATCGGATCGATTTGCGGGCGGTCGATTACCTCGCGAGTGAATTGCCGGGGCCGGTTGACGCCGTCTTCATGTCGAACATAATCCACAGCGAGAACGAAGCCGTGAACGGAGCGCTGATGGCGAAGTGCTTTCGCGCGCTGAACTCCGGTGGGCTGATCGCAATCAAGGATCACATCATGGACCGCGAGCTCGTCGAGCCGGAGGCAGGAGCGGTTTTCTCGCTCTACCTGCTTCTGACGACGCGCGGGCGCGACTACAGCTTCGACGAGACCAGCGGATGGCTCAGTGCCGCGGGTTTCGTCGAAATCAAGATGACGACGTTGCCGAGTCCGCCATTCACGTCCTCGATCATCACCGCGCGCAAGCCATGACGGCTGGTCGTTTGCGTCACTTAAAGTCACGCTTGAATTTTATTCGATCGTGCGCGGCGCTTTGCGCGGTGACGAGCACGGCGGCCGCCGCGCTGAGCGGGTGCATGGCGGCGTCGCTCGCGCCGCTCGCATTGCAGGCGGTCGGATTTGGCATCAAGGCGGGCACCATGGTCGCGCACGGCAACGATCAGAGTCCCGACCAGACCGAACTCGACGACCAGACTTCTTTCAGCGACAGCGACTTCGACCGCACAAAATCGAGGGATACCTCGCAGGAGAGCAAGTGCAACGAGATGGTGCTCGTGACCCCGGCGATCATTCAATTCCGAGCACAGCAGGCGGGCACCGAGTGGCGCGAACTCGGGCTGGGCGGATCGGCGGACGCGCCGCGATGGACCGTGGTGGCGGCCGCGGACACGCCGGCGAGCAAGGATGTCGCATCCGAGGGATGGTCGCCGGCCAACAATCTCGGTCACATGAACTTTACGCCACCGCTCAAAACCCTGGCGTTGCCGGGCGACGATACCTTTATGGCCTACGCCCCGGTGCTTTCCTACAGCGCATCGGAGCGCGATCAGCTCGCGTCGCTGGTCCTGGACTTCGGTCCGGTCGTCGGCACGTTCGATTACAATGGACGTCGGTACAAGTATTCGACGCTGAAGGAGCTGCCCTGTTTTCCTGTGCCGCGATGATTGAAGCATGGATACGATCCACCGATGAATCGCTCGAGCTCGACGGCACGCAACGTGATGGCAGCGCTCGCACTGCTGGCACTGCCGCTAATCGCGATCGCGTGCGATCCTCCTGGTCACATGGCTGATACTGCAATAACACCTTCGCGCCCGGCGCAGCGGCTCCGCCCGGACCTATGGCCGGATAACGATCTCACGGTGGCGAACCTGGGCCACGCGACGCTCCTGATGAACTACTTCGGGGTGCGCGTAATCAGCGATCCGACGCTGTTCGAGCGGATCGGCCTGGCGCTTGATTCGATCATGACGATCGGACCGCGTCGTCACATCGAAGCGCCGCTGACGGCGGCGCAAATCGGTCCGATCGACCTCATCCTGGTAACTCACGCGCATATGGACCATCTCGATCTGCCGTCGCTCAGAGCATTGCCAAAAACCGCGACGGTGATCACCTGCGCAAAGTGCGCGGCACTAATTCGTCCGCTCGGCTTCGCCGACGTGCGCGAACTGACGTGGGGAGAATCGACCACGGTGAAGGGGCTGACGGTTACGGCGATGGCGGCGAATCATTGGGGCAAACGGTGGCCGCCGTGGGGCGACGATTATGGCTTCGACAGCTATGTGATCGAGCGCAACGGCCATCGCATGCTGCTCGCCTGCGACAGCGCATATACGGACGTCTTTGCGGCCCTCGGAAACCGGCCCCCCGAGGTCGCGGCCTTCTCGATCGGCGCCTACGATCCGTGGATTCACTATCACGCCAATCCGGAGCAGGTCTGGTCGATGTTTCAGCAGTCCGGGGCGCGTTATCTGATCCCGATTCATTGGGGAACCTTTCGCCTCTCGAAAGAGCCGATGGACGAGCCGCTGCGCCGATTGATAGCGGCCGCAGGCGAACGTGCGGACGCAATCGTACTGCGCCACATCGGCGCGTCGTGGACGCTGCCGCAAGGGGGAATTGCCGGTGGCGCGCATGCTTTACGAAGCGCAGGGAGCGGCGCCAAGTAAGTTGCTCTGGCGCGTTCCGATTGCCGCGCGCATGCATGTGCGATTGCTGAACGGAGGTCGCACGGCCGGTGAGAGTAACGGAGTCAGCCGGGCAGACGAGAGGGTGAAGGCGGCCGAGCGAAATCACAGTCGTTAAGCGCCAGCCGGCAGCCCGGCGCTTGACACTCGCACGCCCATTAGATGCTTTGAAACATAGAGGGGTATGCGCTTGAGAAGGGCCCGACACGCGCGGACATTGAAAGGGGCGATGCTGTTAGCTATGGCGATCGCGATAGCGAGCGCTCGCTCTCATGCGTTCGCCGACGACGATTGGGAAGCGGTACCGAGCAATCCACCCGCAGAGAGAAGCGCGCCCGCACCCGCACCGGGAGCCCCCGGCAATCCATCGATTCCTGCGACTCATCGTCATGTGGCGCGAGATCTTCCTGCGACCGTCGGATCTTCCAGTGTGATGATTGAATGCGGCGAGAAGGCACTGCCGCCGTCGGCGAAGATCCGGTCGATCGTCGCACAGATAAATGACGCGTGGGGCTCCAGCGTTCAGGTGTACGAATCGGTCGCTTCGGAAGGGCCGCATGCGATGCCCGGCGGCTGCATCTTCTACAATCCGGGGGCGCTCGCGACGCTGCTCGGATTGCGCCTCAACCTGACCGATCCCGACGTGATGACGCCGATGCTTTACGCGATCTTCGCGCATGAAGTCGGGCACGAGGTGCACGGCGACTTCAGATCGGCGCGCACCGCCGTACCCGGCGAAATCAAGGAGCTGGAAGCCGACCGCTTCTCCGGCTATACGATGCAAAAGCTCGGCGTTCCGGCAACCGGGCTGTCGCCGTATTGGAGCATGACGGGCGACGAGTTCGGGTCGGGGCCGAAACATGGCAGCAGTGCGCAGCGCGTCGGCGCGTTCAAGGAGGGGTGGCACGAGGCCGAATGGAATCGCGCGGAGAACTCAGCTTCGGTGACCGCCGCCACGCAAGAATCGATCGCGCCCGAGGACTCGACTGCCGCGCCATAAGAGATGCGGCGGCGAGGGATGTTTGCATCTTCGCGGGCAGAGCAGAAAGCCGCGGGTCAGACGTGTTTGCGCTTCTTGGAGAGATAATCGACCAGCATGTATTCGCCGAGATGGTCGGGACGCGTGATACAGCGCGCGGCCGCGATTGATCTGCGTCATCTTCTCGACGAACGCGCGCAGACTCGGCGAGTCGTCGAGCATGAAGGTGTTGATCGTGATTCCCTTGCGCGTGACCGCTCGACTTCCTTCAGCGTCTCCTGCGCCGCGCGCATGCTGATGCCGCCGAACGACAGCGGCCATTCGCAGTACAGCCGCTTGTTCAGGAAGTACGCGGTCGGCTGCCCGTCGGTGATCACGATGATGTGCTGGTTGCGCGACGGATGCCGTCCGAGCAAATCGCGACGCGAGCCGCAGGCCGTCCTGCAGGTTGGTGAACGGATCGCCCATGTTCCACGACGCTTCGGGCAGATCCTTGAGCTTCAATTCGACCGCGCGCGTGAAGAATCCGACGATCGAGAAATAGTCGCGCGGGAACTTCGAGCGGATCAGCGTCTCCATCGCCATCGCGACTTTCTTCGCCGCCGCAAAGCGCCCCTCCCAGCTCATCGACCACGACATATCCAGGCACAGCACCGTCGATGACGAGCTGCCGTAATCGTTTTCGTAAATCTCGAAATCGTCCGGCTCGCAGCGTCCAGCGGCACGCCGGCCTTGCGCGCCAGCGCATGCTTGAGCGTCGCCACCAGGTTCAGATTCAGCGGATCGCCGAACGCGTACGGCTTGGTCTGCTCGGGGCGCATCTCGGTGATGCCGCGATGGTCGGTCGCATGGCCGCCCGCGCGATCCTTGAGCAGGTTCTGGTAGATGTCGCGCAGCGCAAGCTGCCCGATGCGGCGCACGCCCTTGGGCGAGAGCTGCAAGATGGTCGCCCTTCGGCACCATGTAGCCCGACTGCGTCAGCAGCACCATCACCTGCTTGAGATTCTGGAAATCCTTGCTCGCCTGCTGCCCGAGCAATCTGCTGCAGGTCTTCCATCGAGATGGTGTCGAAGTTGCCCGACATCAGATCCTGCTCGAGCTGGCGCATCCGCTCCATCTCGCGCATCAGGTCGAGCGCGTCGTCGTAGCCGAGGCTCTTGGGCCCGTGGAACATGTGCTGATTGCGATCGCGAAAATTTTCGAGGTCGCGAATATTTTCGTATTCCTCGAGCAGCTGCGTCGAAATCCTCCTTGGCCTGCGCGTCCTCGAACTCGTGGCTTTCGAGCTTGCGCATCGCCTCCGACAGCCGCCGCGGCATCCGCTGACAGCTCGCGCTGCTTTTCCTCGACGCCCGGCTTCTGTCCCTTGCATCGATTCGAGCGTCGGCGCGCTCGCGATTCAGGATGTCCTCGAGCTTCTGCTCCATCTCCGACAGCGCGCTCTTCAGATTGAAGTCGCGATAGCGCTGGCGCATCTCCTGCCGCAGCTGCTCGATGAATTCCTCGAGGCCCATCACCTTGACGCCGTCGAAGTCCATCCCCTGCCGCATCATCCAGTCCATCGCCTGCCGCACGTCGTCGGTGTAGGAGAGGTACTCGGCGAGCTTCTCGAACACCTTGTCGGCGTCGAGCTTGAGCTGCTGCGTGCCGTCCCACTGCGTGTAGCGGGTGACTGACGGCATGCCATTTCCCTGCGCGTCATGCGTGGTAGGCGAAGCGCCCGCCCTGGCGATCCTTGTTGAGCTTCTGATGCAGATGCAGGCCCTCGAAAATAAATTCGCTCGCCGCCGCCATCAGCCCCGGCGTCTCGAACGGCGCCGAGCAGCGTGATCACCTCGCGCAGGCCCGGCACTTCGCGCAGCGGCTCCATGTATTCCGACGACGGCGCGCTGTCCGAAACCTCGACGCCCCAGCCCTGCTCGAAGTAGCTCGATACTTGTCTTCAAATCGTCGAGCTTCAAGTACGTGATCGAAAACTTTCAGCACGGCGCGGTTGATCAGCCGCTCGATCAGATCGTCTTCCTTCTTGTCCTCGCCGACGTATTCGAGCTCGATTTTGCCGGCGGTCGAGGCGTAGAGCGAATGCAGATCCGAAATCCGCGGCACGATCTCGTTCTCGCCAGTTGCGCACCGCGCGCTTCTCGGCGTTGGAAATCGCCGATTCGAAATTGTTGATCGTCACGCGCACCGAGACGCCCGACGATCTGATTGATCTCGTTGGACGCGCGCGCCTCGAACGTGATCTGCGCCAGGATGTCCTTCATGAACTGCGGAATCCGCACGTCCACGCCCGGAGCGCGGCGGATGCGCCGCTTCCTGCTCCATGATCGCGATTTCGTGCTCGATCGTCTTGGGATAGTGCGTGCGAATCTGGATGTCGAAACGATCCTTCAGCGGCGTGATGATTCGCCCGCGCGAGGTGTAGTCCTCGGGATTCGCGCTCGCCACGAACACCACATCGACCGGCAGCCGAATCTTGTAGCCCTTGATCTGGACGTCCTTCTCTTCCATCAGGTTGAACAGTCCGACTTGCACCTTCTCGGTCAGATCGGGCAGCTCGTTGATCGCGAAGATGCCGCGATTGGTGCGCGGGATCAGTCCGTAGTGGATGGTTTCCTCGTCGGCGAGATAGCGGCCCTCGGCGACCTTGATCGGATCGATCTCGCCGATCAGGTCGGCCACCGAAACGTCGGGCGTCGCGAGCTTTTCGGCGTAGCGACGTGTCGCGGCCGATCCATGCGATCTGCGAGCGCGTCGCCTTTTTCGGCCTTCAGCGTCGACGCAGCGCCGGCATATCGGCGCGATACGGATCGTCGTTGATCTCGCAGCCCGCGACCGCCGGCACGTAATTCGTCGAGCAAGCCGACCAGCGACCGGATGATTCGCGACTTCGCCTGTCCGCGCTCGCCGAGAAAGATCATGTGATGTCCGGCGAGCACGCCGTTCTCGATTTCCGGCACCACCGTCTCTTCGTAGCCGACGATGCCGGGCAGGATTTGCTCCTTGCTGCGCAGCCGATCGAGCAGATTCTTGCGCATCTCCATCCGCACCGGCATGGTCTGATAGCCCGCGCGCTTGAGTTCGCCGAGGGTCCGGATTTTCAGCAGTTTTTCATTCATCGCGAATCCCGTCGGAGTTCCGTTCGATCTTAGGATAATTCAGCGCCGACGGTTTTTGAAAATCGGCTCGCAGCAGCTCGTAATGTCTTCCAAACTCTGTGAGAGCACGCGGGTTGAGGCAAGTACCGGCATGAAATTGTTGTCGCCCTCCCAGCGCGGCACCACGATGCCAGTGCATGTGATCGGCGAATACCGGCGCCGGCGGCGCGGCCGAGGTTGGCGCCGACGTTGAGCGCCTGCGGATTGCAGCGCTTCGCGCACCCGCTTGCACGACGCCGCGACCAGCTTCGGCAATCAGCGCTGCGCTCGGCGCGCGTCAGCAATTCGGGCGACGCGACATGGCGTTCGCGGCGCGACCATCAGATGTCCGTTGTTGTAGGGGTAGTGGTTGAGCATCACGAGCACGCGCGCGGCCCTGCGATGCAGCACCAGCCGTTCGCGGCGCTCGGCGCGCCGAGCCGGCCGAAACAGAAGATGCAGCGCCTTCGGGCTCGAGCGGCACGCGCGTCAGATAGCCGAGCGCCACGGCGCCCACAGCCGCAGCCCTCGGCGGGAATCGCCGGCGCGTCAGGCTGACGCTTAGCGCGCCGGCTTCTGCCGCGCCATTAACTTCGACTCGGAGTTCCTTGCCCGCGCGGAAGAACGGAATCCGCTTGGCATCGACTGCGACCATCTCGCCGGTCTTGCGGATTGCGGCCCTGCGCGCGCGCGCCGCTGCTTTGACGCCGAAACTGCCGAAGCCGCGAATCTCGATGCGCTGGCCGCGCGTCAGCGACGTTGGCCATCGCGTCGAACATCGCGTTGACGATCGTCTCGGACTCGCGATGGGTAAACCGATGCCGGCGCGCCAGCAATTCTTCGATGATCCCGCGCTTGGTCATCGAGCTCGACCGCCGGTCCGCGCGCGCCGCTCGGCGACGCGGCTCTCCGTCTAGCTGGTTCCGTCCGCCGCGCGCCGCGCGCGCTCGCCGTCGTCACGATCGAGCCTGAGCTCTTCCTTCAGGATATCTTCCATCGAAAAACGCGCCGCCTCATGCTCGCGCTTGAGATAGGCCTGCATTTCCTCGCGCTCTTCGTGCTGCTTGACCGCCTTGATCGACAGCCCGATGCGGCGCTCCTTGGCTGTCGACCTGCACCACCAGCGCTTCGAGCTCGTCATCGACCTTGTACAGCGACGACGGCTTATCGACGCGCTCGTTGCTGAGCTGCGAGATATGGATCAGCCCTTCGATTCCCTCTTCGAGCTCGACGAACACGCCGAAGTCCGCCACCGAGCTGACCTTGCCGTTGAATCGCGCGTGTTGAGCGGATAGCGCTGCGGCCACCGTATCCCACGGATCGGGCGTCGAGCTGCTTGACGCCGAGGCTGACGCGCTCGTTCTCGACTTCGATGCCGAGCACGGTCGCTTCGACCTCGTCGCCTTTCTTGTAACACCTCGCGACGGATGCCGAACCTTCTTGGTCCACGACAAATCCGAAATATGCACGAGGCCGTCGATGCCCGGCTTCGATTTCGACGAACACGCCGAAGTCGGTGATCGATTTGACCTTGCCCTTCATCTGGCTGCCGACCGGATGATTTCGGCCGAGCTCTTCCCACGGATTCGGCTTCGGTCTGCTTGAGTCCGAGCGAGATGCGCCGGTTCGCCTCGTCAACGCCGAGCACCTGCACTTCGACCATGTCGCCGGATTGACGACCTTCGACGGATGCACCGCGCGCTTGCTCCAGCTCATCTCGGAGACGTGGATCAGGCCTTCGACGCCTTTTTCGAGTTCGACGAACGCGCCGTAGTCGGTCACGCTGACGACTTTGCCCTTGATGCGCGCGCCGGCGGATAACTTTCCGCCGCCTTGGTCCACGGATCGGGCATGATCTGCTTCATGCCGAGCGAGACGCGCTCGCGCGCGGCGTCGTACTTGAGCACGACGACTTTGACTTTGTCGCCGACCTTGAGCACTTCCGACGGATGCTGCAGGCGGCCCCACGCCATATCGGTGATATGCAGCAGGCCGTCGATTCCGCCGAGGTCGACGAACGCGCCGTAGTCGGTAATATTCTTGACCGTGCCTTCGAGGATCACGCCCTCTTCGAGCACCTTGAGCGTCTGCTCTTTGAGCGACGGTGCGCTCGCGCTCGATCACGCTGCGGCGCGAGACCACGACGTTGCCGCGCGCGCGATTGAACTTGAGGATCTGGAAGCGGCCGCGCTGGCCGACGTAACGATCCAGATTGCGCGCCGGACGGATGATCGACGTGCGATCCCGGCAGGAACGCCGGCACGCCGATATCGACCTGCAGGCCGCCTTTGACTTTGCCGAGGATCACGCCTTCGACCGGCAGTTTCGTTCTGGAACGCCTGTTCGAGTTCGCGCCAGACTTTGAACTTCTCGGCCTTGGCGTGCGAGAGCATCACCGTGCCGTTTTCGGTCTCGGTGCCTTCGAAGAAAACATCAACCTCGTCGCCTTCCTTGATCCGCGACGTTGCCCTCGTGATCAAGGAACTCGGCGAGCGGCACCTGGCCTTCGCACTTGTAATTGATATCGATGATGACGTTGTCGCGCGTGATCAGAAGAACTGTGCCGGTAAGTACATCGCCGGGACGCGGAGCGCTGCAGGCTCTGTTCCATCAGCGACTCGAAGTCATTCGTCTCCTCCGTTCGTCTGTTCAGACAAATCTTTCTCCATTTATGTGGGACCTTCTTCCGGGACTATCGAGGCTACTGCAATCCATACAAGGGTGCTCAGCGCGTTTCAAGTCCTTGGCGGCGTTGAAACAGCGCTAGAGCGCGCTTTCATCGCCGCCACCACCGCGTCGCATCGCACGCTTGGTCGAATCGATCACGATCGCGTCGGCGGCGCGGCTTGAGCGGCGCCAGCTCGCGCCCGCTGTCGCGGCGGTCGCGCTCGAGCCAGTTGCGCGCGCACTTCATCGAGCGTCGTTCGACACGCCTTTTTGCGATCAGTTCGTCGATAGCGGCGCGCGGCGCGGACGTGCGGCGTCGGCGACGAGGAAGAACTTGAACTCGGCATCGGGGAAAATCGCGGTGCCGATATCGCGTCCTTCCATCACGACGCCGCCTGCGCGCGCCGGCCGCGCGCTGCAAATCGCGCATCCGCGCGCGCACCAGCGCCGAGCGCGGAAAGCGCGACGCGAGATCGCCGATTTCCGGTTCGCATGATGCTCGGCGCTCACATCGCGGCCGTCGAGCAGTACGCGTTCGCCGTCGAACGTAATCGATTCGTAGCATCGAAGTTCAGCCAAGCGCGTCGATCCGTCGCTGCGGCGTCGATCGGCGACATCCGCGACGATCCCGGCGGCGCGCGCCGCAACCGCGACCGCACGATACATCGCGCCGGTGTTCAGGTAGGTGAAGCCGAGCGCGCGCGCGAGTGCGCGCGCGACGGTGATTTACCGGCGCCGACCGGACCGTCAATCGCGACGATGGGCGCTTGGCTACGATGGACGCTGCGTTCACTTCAGACGCTCGCGCATGTAGGCGTCCGCGTTCGAACAGCCCATCGAATCCGTCGCGCGTCGCCCCTTCGATCGGCCTCGCGCGAATTGATCGAACGACGCCGCGAAACAGTTTCAAGCGCCGCGAGGATCGCCTCGCGATTGGTCAGGCAGATATCCCGCCACATCTCGGCCGACGACGCCGCGATCCGCGTCGTATCGCGCAGGCCGCCCGCGCCATACTCCGCCGCCAGCTTACCGTCAACTGTTCACTTTCGAGCGCCGCGGCCAGCGCGCTCGCGACGAGCTGCGGCAGATGGCTCGCGCGGGCGAGGATCGCGTCGTGGGCGTCAGGCGCCATCCGCTCGACGCTGCGCGCCGGTCGCGCGCCATAGCGCTTCGACTTTGGCGACGGCGTCGGGCGTGCTGCGCGCCGACGGCGTGACGATCACGCGGCGGTTGACGAACAGATTCTCGTCCGCGGCGCGCGGCGCCGGTGATTTCCTTGCCGGCCACCGGATGAACGCCGACCAGCGCCATCCGCGGACCGAGCAGCGGCTCGAGTTCGCGCACCACCCAACCCTTGACGCTGCCGACGTCGGTGATGACGCATCGCCGGCGGCAGATGCGGCATCATCGCGGCGAGCGTTTCCGGAAACGTCATCACCGGCGTCGCGAGCATCACCAGGTCGGCGCCGCGCGCGGCCTCGGCCGGATCGCGCGTGGCGAAATCGATCATGCCGCGCTCCAGCGCAACGTCGAGATTCGCCTGCGTGCGCCCGAGTCCGACGATCCGCTCGACCAGGCCGTGCTTGCGTGCGATCATGCGCGAGCGAGCCGCCGATCAGGCCGACCCCGCAGAAGGTCATCTGCCGAAACAGCGTCGTCATTGCTCCAATTCAGGACTCAACGGCTTTTTCTGAAACCTCACGATGGTTTCAGACTTCCGCTTGATAAGCATGCAGAGCTGCGTCTTTTGAACAGTCGAAATCCTCATAGGTTCGAGCGCTCCTGCGACTGTCAGCCTCTCAGGCCGCTTTACCGATGACCTGTTCCAGCGCCGCGACCAGCTTGCGATTCTCTTCGGGCAGACCGACGCTGATTCGCACGTGGCGGGGCCAGCCGTAACCGCCCATCGGACGCACGATCACGCCTAGCGCAAAAGCCGGTCGAAAACCGCGCGGCCGTCGCCGACATCGGCCAGGATAAAATTCGCGTGGCTCGGCACGTATGCGAGGCCCAGGCGCTCGAACTCGCGCTCGAGATACGCGATGCCCTCGGCGTTGTTTTCCAGCGTGCGGCGGACATGGTCCGCGTCGTCCATCCCGGCCATCACGGCGGCTTGCGCGAGCGAGGTGACGTTGAACGGCTGCCGCACCTTGTGCAGCAACTGCACCAGGTCGGGCGCGCGCGACCGCATAGCCGACGCGCAGGCCCGCGAGGCCGAAGATCTTGGAGAAGGTGCGCATCGTGACGATCATCCGGTTGGGACGTCGTGGTACTTGCAGCGAGTCGGGATAGTCGGAGTCGCGGACGAACTCGAAATAGGCCTCGTCGGCGACGATCACGACGTGTTCGGGCACGCGCGAGAAACCGCTCCCAAGCCTGGCGTTTGACGATAGTGCCGGCGGGATTGGTCGGGTTGTCGAGAAAGACGATCCGGGTGTTGGCGTCGATCGCCGCCGCCATGGCGTCGAGATCGAAGTAGAAGCCGTCCTTCATCGGCACGGTCCTGCCGTGACCGCCGGCCGCCGCGGTCGCCAGCGCATAGATCGCGAACGAATGCTCGGAGAAAACCGCGTTCAGTCCGGGCCGCAAGAACAGGAACGCGAGCAGGTTGAGCACTTCGACCGAACCGCCGCCATGAAAATCTGATCGGCCGTCGACGCCGTGACGCGCCGCGATCTTCTGGCATACCGCCCAGCTCGATCCGTCGGGATAGCGATTGACCTCGTCGCAGCGCCGAACGCATCGCGGCGACGGCCGACGGCGACGGCCCGAGCGGATTTTCGTTGGAGGCGAGCTTGACCGGGTCAGTGATGCCGAGTTCGCGCTGCAACTCCTCGATCGGTTTGCCGGGCTCGTACGGATGAAGCGCGGCGACGGTGGGCATGACGAGGGATTCGGGCTTAATCAAGGTTTGCGACCCGCGCCGGCGTGAGCCTGCCAGCGGACCTTTCTGGACTTGGCCCGGACTTTCAGGACCTGCCTTCAGGATACGATCCCAGCACCTTCAAAAAAAGAGCCCGCTTCTCCAAGGCGGCGAGTGCGCGGCGGACCTTGGCGTCCTCGCGATGGCCCTGCAGGTCAACGAAGAAGACGTAGTCCCACGGCTTCTCGCGCTGGGGCCGCGATTGGATCATCGTGAGATTGATCCGCTCGCGCGCGAACAGCGTCAAGGGCGGCGTGGAGCGCGCCGGCCCGCTCGGGCAAGGCGAACACCAGCCTGGTCTTGTCGGCGCCGCTGCGGGCCATCGCATCGCGTCCGAGCACCAGGAAGCGCGTGGTGTTCTGGGCCACGTCCTGGATATTTTCGGCGATCACGTCAAGGCCGTTGGCGCGCGCGGCGGCGATCGACGCGATCGCGGCGTAGCCCGCGTCCTGAGCGGCCTTTTGCGCGGCGAAGCTGTTCGACGCCACTGCCTCGAGCTCGCAATGCGGATAATTGGCGGCGAGATAATTGCGGCATTGTGCGAGCGACTGCTGATGCGAGACGATTCTGCGTAAAGGCGCGGGCGTCTGCGCGCGCCATCAGCGCGTGCCGAATCGGCAGGAGGATTTCGCCGATGATGCATAGCGGCGTGTCGATCAGCAGGTCGAGCGTCAGGCTGACGGAACCCTCGGTCGAATTCTCCACGGGCACCACGCCGTAATCGGCGCGCGAATTTTCCAGCGCCTGGAAGACCGCGGCGATCGAGGGCTCGGGCACGAACGAAGCGCTCGCACCGAAGCGATTGCGCGCGGCCTCGTGAGTGTAGGTATGTTCGGGGCCGAGATACGCGACGCGCAGCGGGTGTTCGAGGGCGGTGCAGGCCGAGATTATTTCCTGGAAGATGCGCCGCAGATGGTCTGCGCTGAGCGGCCCCTGGTTGAGCGCGACGACCCGTTCGAGCACCTGGCGCTCGCGCACCGGCTGGTAGATGGGGGCGCCGTCGCCGTGCTTCAGGAGGCCGATGCGCTGTGCGACGGCGGGCGCGCTGATTGAAGAGTTTGACCAGTTTGAGGTTGATTTCGTCGATTTGGCCGCGCAAATCGTCGAGCGCCGCGCCGCCGGCGGCAGGTTTCTTCGGCGGGCCTATTTTCGCAGCCGCTTTGGAAGACATTTTGGGAGACGGAGTGGAAGGCATTGCGGCGGCAAGGGTTAGCGGATTCCGGCGCCATTTTCAACGCGGGTGCGGGTGATGAACGCGGTGCCCATCGCGGCGAATTTCCGCGCGCGGTCCGCGCGCAGCGCTGCCGGGGTCAGCCGCGCCAGGCGCTTCAGATGCGCTCGATCGCGCGGCCGAGCGTCGCGATTGCCTCGGCGGGCTCGCGATGCGCTCCGCCGGCGGGCTCCGGCACGATCTCGTCGATCAACGCCGAGCCGCAGCAAATCCTCGCGCGGTAAGCTTAAGCGCGCGCGCCGCATCGGCGACCTTCTCCGGGCCGCCCTCGCGCCACAGGATGGCGGCGCAGCCCTCCGGCGTGATCACCGAGTAGCAGGCGTACTCCTGCATCAGGACGACGTTGCCGACGCCGAGAGCGAGCGCGCCGCCGGAGCCGCCCTCGCCGATCACGCAGGCGATGATCGGCACCTCGATCTTCGCCATCAATTCGAGGTTCGTGCGCGATCGCCTCGGACTGCCCGCGCTCCTCCGCGCCGACGCCGGGCTCGGCGCCCTGGGTGTCGATAAAGGTGATTACCGGGATGCCCGAAGCGGCTCGCCAGATCGAATACGCGCGCCGCCTTGCGATAGCCCTCCGGATGCGGCTTGCCGAAATTGCGCCTGATCCGCTCGGCGGTCGAGCGGCCGCGCTGATGGCCCGACGATCGCGACCGGGCGTCGTGCCGAAATAGCCGAAGCCGGCGACGATCGCGCCGTCGTCGGCGAAGCGCCGGTCGCCGTGAATTTCGATAAAGTCGCGGATCAGGGCTCGACGTAGTCGAGCGTCTGCGGCCGCGAGCGGATTGCGCGCGACTCGCACGCGATCGATCGCGCCGAGGCGCGACTTGAGCGCGGCCTCGATCGCGCTGCGCTCTGCGGCGAGCTTCGTCCGCTCGCGCGGACCGGCGGCGTCGAGCAGCCGTCAGCCGAGTTCGCGGCCAGCCGGGCAGTCGCGGTTCGCGATTCGAGCCCCCCTGCGCGCCGCAGCGCGTAAGTCGTGGCAATCCTTGCTCAAGTCATCTGCAGATCATCCTCATTTTGCAGTAACCGACTACGATCATTGCTGCCGATCACTCGAAAGAATTCATCGAATAGTTGCACCGCCTCGTCGCTGCCGTAGTCCGGATCAAGCCAGACCAGGTCGGGTTCGCGGCGAAACCAGGTCATCTGGCGCTTGGCCAGGCGGCGGCTCTCGCGCTTGGCCGCTTCGATCGCGGCGGCGAGGCGCATGGCACCGTCCAGATACCGCGGCGATCTCGCGATAGCCGATCGTCTGCAGCGCGACGCTGTCGCGACGATAGCCCGCCGCCAGCAAGCCGCCTACCTCTTCGACCAGGCCGGCCGCGATCATAGCGTCGAAGCGGCGGTCGATGCGCCGGTAGAGGCGATCGCGCGCGACCGCGAGGCCGACGGCAAGATTCCGGTAGCCGCCGCCGGCCGCCCGATGACGCTGCTGATGATCGCTGATGGTGATGCCGCTGAGCCGGTAAACTTCGAGCGCGCGTACGAGGCGCGGAAGATCGTTGGGGCCGATACGTTGCGCGGCGATGGGATCGACCGCGGCCAGTTGCCGATGCAATTCCGCGACGCCGCGATCCGCGGCGATTCGGTCCAGTTCCGCGCGGTACTCGCGCGAGGCGCGCGGCCCGGCGAAAATTCCGCCGCGCAAGACGCGCAAATAAAGCCCGCTGCCGCCGACGACGATTACCGGGCGCCCGCGCGCGGCGATTTCGGCGATCGCCGAGCGCGCCATCGCGGCGAACTCCGCGACGTCGATCGGCGCGTCGGGATCGCATACGTCGATCAGATGATGCGGCACGCGCGCGCGATCGGCGGCGGTCGGCTTTGGCCGTACCCAGATCGATCCGGCGGTAGAGCTGGCGCGAATCGGCGTTGACGATTTCCGCCCCGAGACGCTCTGCGACCTCAATCGCGAAGGCGGTTTTGCCGGCGCCGGTCGGCCCGACGATCAAACCGATTCGCGGACCTGCGCCTGCGCCGGTCGTGTCGGAACCGCGGAGCGGCGCGGCGATTTCGGTTACCTCATTCATAACTACCGCGATGTTTCACCTGGCCGGAAATTGTAATGCACGGCGAGGCGCTTCGGAACCCGTCCGGGAAGACGCGGAACTCAACGGTCCCTGGCCAACGACGCCGCGGCGCTTTCCACCACCGGGTCTGCAAACGGCGAAGTCCGAGCTTTGTCAGCCAGCGTCCCAGGCGGCGGTATCGGTTTATTCGCGACGCCGGAGTCGAAAGGGCTTTCCACACCGCAACGGGGCAGTTGGGCCTCGGATTGACGCAAGATACCTTTCTGCGAACAGGCGGCGGCGTCCATTCAGACCGCGCCGATTACGTACCGGCAATGCAGGCGGTGCCGAATCAAGCAAAACGCTTGACCAGCCACACCGTATCTAGCGGCGGAAGAGGCGTTCGATCGATCCGCGCGCGAAGCGGATATGCACCGGGCGGCCGTGCGGGCAATTGCTTTTAAAGGGGGTGGCGTCGAGCGCGGCGAGCAGCGCCGTAATTTCATCGGGCGCAAGCAGGCGGCCGACCCGCACCGAGCCATGACAGGCGAGCCGCTTCAGCAGATCCTCGAAGGCGCTTTCGCCGCGGAGATGGCCGCCGCCCTCGCCCATCCCGTCGATCACATCGTTGAGCAGTTTGAGGGCGTCGCCGTGAGCGCCGAAGACGGCCGGCGCGGCCTTGAGCAGCAGCGTCGCGGGGCCGAACGGCTCGATCTCGAAGCCGATCGCGCGAAGCTCGGCAAGGTTGGCCATAATCTGCGCCGCGCGGGCGAGCCCGAGTTCGAGCGTGGCGGGCGTCAATAGCGCTTGCGTGCGCACGCCGCCGGCGCGCATTTCGGTCTTGAGCCGCTCGAAAGTAACGCGCTCGTGCGCGGCATGCTGATCGACCAGGATCAGGCCGTCGTCGGCTAAGGCCGAGGAGTCTTCCAGGACGATATAGCCGGCGAACAACTGGCCGATCACGCGCAAATCCGAGTAGCGCGGCAGCGGCGCGCCGTGCGTCCCGGGTGCCGCCGTCGCGACGGCCCCCGCCGCCGGATCAGTCGCCGCGAACGCGTCAATCGCACCGTCACTTTCGAGGTCGGCGCGATTGCTTGGCGCGCGATAGCCGAGTCCGAGTGCGCGCTGCTGGTCTCGCGGCACGGGCGCGTCGGCGATCAGGCGCAGCACGCGGTCGCCGCCGTTGGCGGGATAGAATATGGAATTGTCGCGAGCGGCGAGGGTCTCTGCGGCTTGCCACTCAGTGGCCGCGGCGGCGGTGCCAGCCGAGCGATCGACCTCGCCCGGGGCGACCCGTGGGATACCGCCATCGGCGCCCGCGCCGTGATCGAACCCGCCGCCGGCGGCGTTTGCCGTCTGCGGCGCTTTGATCGGACAGCCGCGCGCGCAGCGCGTGATAGACAACCTCGAAAACCGCCCCCGAATTGCGGAAGCGCACCTCGGTCTTCATCGGATGGACGTTGACGTCAACCTCTTCGGCGCGCATATCGACAACAGGGCGACGCCGGATGGCGTCCGCGCGGAATCAGGTGTGGATAGGCCTGCGTCGATCGCGCGAATCAGCATGCGGTCGCGCACGGCGCGGCCGTTGACGAAGGTGAAGATCATCCGGCGGCGTGGCGAACGACTCCTGGCTGGTCGCGGCGAGGCCCCGCGCGCGTGCCGTCGGCGCTGCGAGATCGAACGCGAGCATCTGGGCGGCCATCTTGGCGCCGAAAAGCTGGCGCAAGCGCTCGAGCAGCGAGTTGGCGCGCGGCAAATCGCGGCGAGACTGCGCCCGTCGGCGCTGAGCGCGAACGCGACGTGATAATTGGCGATCGCGAGGCGCTGAAGCGCTCGGCGGCGGCGCCCTGCTCGGTCGCGAGGGTCTTCAGGAATTTGAGGCGCGCGGGAGTGTTGAAGAAGAGGTCGCGCACTTCGATGCGGGTGCCCGGGCGCCATCGCGCATGCGCGCGACCCGCTCGATATCGCCGGCGGCCGCGACGATCTCGACCCCGTGGTCGTCGGCGGCGCGCCGCGTCCGCAAGACGCATCTGGGAGACGCTGGCGATCGACGCGAGCGCCTCGCCGCGAAAGCCCAGCGTGCGAATCGCAGCCAGGTCCGCGGCGTCGCGAATCTTCGACGTCGCATGACGGCGCAGCGAGAGGATCGCGTCCTCGCGGCCCATCCCGCAGCCGTCGTCGGCGACCGCGATCAGCGCCGCCGCCGCCGCGCTCGATCTCGACGCTGACTGCGAGCGCGCGCCGGCGTCGAGCGCGTTCTCGACCAGCTCCTTGACCGCCGACGCGGGCCGCTCGACGACTTCGCCCGCCGCGATCTGGCTGGCGACTTGCTCGGGCAATATATGGATTATCCGCTGCGTCATTGGTCAGGCGTCTCAGGCCGATTGTCCTTTAAGCTCCGCGCCGAGGCGGTCGCGGCGGGCACGGCCGAGCCAGTACCACAATGGGGGCTGAAGGGCGGCGACTCAAGTTCAGCGGGTCGCGGCGCGCGCGCAGGAGTCGAGGTTTACCAACAGCGACCGCCGCAGCCTGTTTACAGTTGCGGTCGCCGCATCAGATTCCGGCTTTTCGCGGCGCACGCTCTTTTCTTCCCGCGCCGCACGGGTTACCATGCTCAATTCGGGTCCGCGCGAGTCATTACTCCGTGCGGCCGGCGGCCACCTGCCACTGTCACTAGCCGCCCGCGCGGCGGCGGCGGGCGGGATTATGGCGCCAGATTAATTACGACGGAGTACGCGCAATGAGACACTGCTCGGTATGCGGCAAGGGACCCTCGGTGGGCAACAACGTGAGTCACGCCAACAACAAGACCAAGCGGCGCTGGAATCCCAATTTACAGGAAGTACGAGCGCTGATCGGCGGCGGCGTGCAGCGCGTGCTGGTATGCACGCGCTGTATCCGCAGCGGCAAGATTCGCAAGAGCGCGTGACCGTCCGAGTCCTGCTTGTCAGGGCCCGCGTACGCAGTTTTGGACAGAGGGCCAGCGCTTTCCAGCAGTCTGCGGGGGCCTTCGATTGCGCCGCTCCCCCATCCCCCGACAATTCCAGGTCAGACGCTCCGATCGAAGAACCGAAGGCCGCCAGCCGCCGCGTATTGGCCCGATTATAAAATCGAGACTCTCAAAAGAGCCCCAGCAGCTTTTCCGGCGGGCGCGCGATAACGGCGCGGCCCGCGCGAATCACGATCGGCCGCTGCATCAGTTCCGGATGCTGCAGCAGCAGCGCCACGACCGCATGCTTCGTGACATAGTCTTCGGCCTTAAGTCCGAGTTCGCCGAAGCGCTTGTCCTTGCGCACCAGATCGGCGACTGGTCCTTCCAGGATAGCGATAATTTCCTCAAGCGCCGCACGCGTGGGGGGATGCTTCAAGTATTCGATGGTCTCAAATTCGACCTTGCGGCCGCTTAATAATTCCATCGCACCGCGCGAACTCTTACAGCCGGGGTTGTGATAAAGCGTGACTCGCTGCATAATTTTCGTCGCTCCGGTCCGCCTCAGCTCGCGCGCCGCATCCTGCAAGGGCGGACCTGCAATGCTGAACATGGGGAGCCGCGGCGAGGCGGCTGGCGCGGACGATTAGGTAAACGTTGTCGAATCAAAATGCGAACATAATGCATGTGCTTGAAGATCGCTAACAGGACCACCATGCGGACCATCAGTGCTGACTCGAAACTATCGACCTCCGAATTTCGCGCATCGGCGGCCCTCGCGGCGTATGAAAATCGCGGCGTTGAAGGCCGCGCCAGAGGGCTTAACGGACCCCGGTTCGCGGCGGCAATCGCGATCGCCTGCGGACTTGCTTGCGGACTCGACGCGGCCGCACCGGCGCGCGCCGCGGCCGCGCGCGTCAGCGGCGCCCTGATGAGCTACCAGGGACAGCCCGAAGCGCGCCGCGATCTCCATTTCGAGAATTGCGTGACGCAGGACGAATACCTGGCGCCGACCCATCCTGGCGGCACGTTCGCCCAGAGCCTGCCGCCTGGGTGTTATGACCTGCGCGCCGAGCGCGGCGCGATTCTGCGCCACGGAATCATCGTTAAGGACACCGACGTCGACGATTGGTTCAGTCAACGACCTCGCACCGCTGGCGCCGGCGCGTCTGTTCGACCTCGAAGAACTTTTTCCGACCCTGCTGACCAGTCCGGCGCCCTCGACTGCCTACATTTTCACGCACGATCCGACCGTGGTCCCGGCCAGCGCCGCGGTAGTGCCGGTGCCCTCTTCGGAGAGCGAATGGCTGAAGCTGCAGAAGCAGACCGCGGGCAGTATCAACGGCGTCGCGCCCGCGCCCGACTTACAACTTCAACGAACCGATGGATTTCAATCCGCCCCAGCCGGGAGCGGCGGCACCGGCCTTCGCTCCCACCCAGGCGCCGATTCCGCCGCAACCCTAGGCGCGTAGGCGCAGCGGATCGCCGTTGAGCGGCGCGAGCATCGGCCGCTTCAAGTGAGAAAGTCGGCGACGAAATTGCGTACGCCCTTGATCATGGCCGCGACATCTTCGGCGTTGGTGAGACCTGGCGCCGTGGCGGGTCCCGGCGCGGTTTCCGGTTCGGGATGCACACCGCCCGCGCCGAGACTCATCCAGGCGTCGATCTTCTGCCGCATCGCAGTCGCGTAAACTCCCGCCTGCCAGAGCTTCTGATTGAGGGTCGCCGGACTGTCGATTTGCTCGCGAATCGCGAGCTTGCGCCGGCGTGCGTTGCGCCACAGAACGTCCTCCAGAATTGCCGCCGCCAGTACTGCCGCGGCGCCGGCGCGACCCGCGGCGCAATGGCGTTCGGCGATCACGAGCAGGTCGTTGAAAACTTCCGCGGCCGCCAGCTCCTCGACGCGGGCGACCGGCCCGAAATCGATATACTCGCGCGCGGCCTTTAGAACCGCATGCCCGCGTACGGCCGCATTGAGGTACGGACTGTCGCAGGAGAATTCGTATTCCTTCAGATAATGACTATCAGGGCCGAACGCCTCTTTTAGAAACGCGAGGCAGCCGACGCGCCATTCGCGAAATTGGGCCGCGTCCACGAAGTCCTGCAACGACAACTCTGAACGATAATGGCTCCGGATGACTTCGCCCGCCTGCTCCAGCAGGCGTGAGAGCCTGGTTCTCACGGTATCCAGATCGATTATTCCCGCGTTTTCCATCGCGGCCCAAGTTTAGGGTTCCGACCGTCCCGTGGGCAACTGCGCAAAAAGAATATGGCCGGCTCCAGGCGGAACCGGCCATATCGTCGCAAACGATTTTCTAAGCGGCTCGCGCCGTCGGCATCAGCCGACCTGGCTGCCGACTACCGACACGAAACTCACACAGCGGCCCGGCTGTCCGCCCAGGTTGTGCGTCAATCCCACCTTCGGATGGTCGAGCTGACGCGGTCCGGCTTCGCCGCGCATCTGCAGCCACATTTCGTACATCATGCGTAGTCCGGAGGCGCCGATCGGATGGCCGAAGGACTTGAGCCCGCCGTCCGGATTCACCGGCAAACGACCGTCGAGGTCGAAGAACCCCTCCATCACGTCCTGCCACGCATGGCCGCGCGCACTGAAGCCGAGGTCTTCCATCAGCACGAGCTCAGTCGGGGTGAAGCAGTCGTGGACTTCCGCCATGCTGATCTGCTCGCGCGGATTGGTGATGCCCGCCTGGGCGTAGGCGTCGCGCGCGGAGGCGACGACCTCGGGAAAGCTGGTGAAGTCGTATTCGGGCGATAGCGGTCCAGCCGCGGGGCCGGCGACGAAGGCCAGCGCCTTGATAAAAATTGGATTCTTGCAGTACTTGTGCGCATCTTCGGCGCGCACCACGATCGCCGCCGCGGCACCGTCGGAGACGCCCGAGCAATCCATGATCCCGAGCGGGTCGGCAATTTTCGGCGAGTTGCGGATGGTGTCCATCGACACTTCCTTCTGGAACTGCGCCTTGGAGTTCTTGGCGCCGTTGCGATGGTTCTTCCAGGCGATGCGCGAGATGACTTCCTTGCCCTTCTCGGGGTCGAGGCCGTATTTCTTGAAGTACGCGGGCGCGAGCAATGAGAACAGCGCCGGCGGCGTCATCGAGGCAGGTGTGCCGTCGTTGGGCGGATTGGTCATCACGAGGCCGGAGAAGCCCGAGTCCTTGAGCTTCTCGACGCCGATCGCCATGGCCATGTCGTAGGCGCCCGACGCGACGGCGTAGCAGGCCTGGCGCAGTGATTCGGAACCCGTCGCGCACATGTTTTCGACCCGCGTCACCGGCTTGTAGTCAATCTTGAGCGGCTCCGAGAGCGTCAGGCCGGAAACCCCCGAGCCCATCGTACCGAGCCAGTAGGCGTCAACGTCGCCGGGCTGCACGCCCGCGGAGGCGTAGGCTTCGTAGGCCGCATCGCAGAGCAGATCGTCCGCGCCCTTGTCCCAATGCTCGCCGAACTTGGTGCATCCCATGCCGATGATCGCGACGCGATCCTTGATTCCTTTGCTCGCCATAATAAGCTTCCTCCTGATGCCGGTGGGTCCCGTTGCGCCTAGCGCTTGGGGCGCGCCTTCCAAAAATAGTTGTGGACCCCGTCGGCGGTAAAGAGCCGGCGAAAGGTCATTTCGACTTCATCGCCAATCGCGACCTTGTCGGGCTCGCAATCGGTCATTTCGCACATAAAGCGACCGCCGCCCTCATAATCGACCACCACGTTGACGGTCGGCGGATTGAGCGAGAACGCCAGCCGGTCGATCGCGTAAGTGGCAACGCGACCGGTTCGATCCGCGAACGCGTACGGCTCCATCTTATCGAAAGCGCGGCATTTGACGCAGACCCGCTGCGGCGGCAATTGGGCCGTGCCGCACGCGAGGCATCGCGAACCGATCAGCCCGAACTTCCACTTCTCCGAGCGCATCATCGGCGGCGCCGCCGGACGTTCGGGGTCGGGTCGGCGGGGCGGTTCAGTCGGCAGTATCTCGCGCCACTTCAGGTAGTTGCCGTAGGTCACGTCGCCCTTTGATTCGACCATTCGGCCGACCGAATGCACCGGGCGAAAGGCGGCTGCCGCAGGCGTCACCTGCAGCACCATCGCGTCGGCGCCGTCGCCAACCGTGGCAACCAGGATCTTGTCCCCTGGCTTGGCCGCCGGCAGGACTGCGGTCAACATCAGGGCGGCGTGTGCCGCGCCGGCCTGTCCGACCGTCAACGCGAGCGAATCGGCGACCTTGGCGGGGTCGATCTTGAGTTCGCGCAGAATTTCGTCCGCAGCCCGCTGATTGGGTGCGTCGAGCACTATTTTGGCGAGATCTCCGGGGGCCACTTTGGCCTTTTCGAGGACATCGTGAATGATTTGCTTGAACAGCGGATTGAAGGCCTGGGTGAGTGCGAAGCGCTCTTCCCACGAATGCGAGAAACGCTCGCCCGGCGAGCGCCACGAATCCAGGTACTCGCGAGTGAGCGAGGCGCTCGCGACGATCTCCGCGATCACATTTTCGTTGCCCAGCAGGAAGGCTGCGGCGCCGTCGCCGTTAGCCTGCTCGGCCTTGCCCTCGGGAGCGCCTAGGCGGCTGTCTGAAACGGCGACCGCCGCCTGACCGCCGGTGGCCGCGACGGCGTCGGCCGCCTGCAACATCGCGGAGATTCCCGCGCGAATCGATCCGGTTGAATCTGATGCGCGAATTTCCGCCGGCAGCAGTGCGGCGGCTCCGACGAGTGCGGCGTTCAGCTTCTCGGCGTATGGCGGTGTGGTGGTGGCGAATACGAGCGATCGGACGTCGGGCGCGGGCGTCGCTTTAAGCGCGTCGCGCAACGCCTCGACCGCCATCGAAACACTATCCTCGTCGAAGCTCGCGACCGAGCGTTCGCCGCGCGTCGCCGGAACTCCAAGCACCGCGGCAATCGCGGCCCGCTTGAGCCGCCGATAAGGGATGTACGATCCGTAAGAGACAATTCCAGTCATAGGCGCATTAAAGGCTTTCGCATAGCCCTGCGTCAACTCGCGCGGTGGTCAGACCCGCTCCGCCGAGGTTCGAGGGGGCGGCGGTGACCGATCCACGGTCCATCTGACCGGACCGCTTTAGAGTCCGTGGGTGCCGGTGGATTTGGGCGGACGGGCGGGGGCCGGCGGCTCGACCGGCACCGGATCGACGACTTCGGGGATAAGCGGCGTGTTACCTCTATCTGGCGAAGCGATTTCAAGCTCCGGCGACGCCGGCTGCTGGGCGCGTTGAATCCGCGATCCCAGGAGTTCGAACAAAGCCGGAAGCACGATCAATGTCGCCAGCAGTATGAGCGTCACGCCGGCGCTCAGCACCCATCCGAGACTGGATATTCCGCGATGGCTGGCCGTGATCAGCGCCGCGAACGCAGCGATCGTCGTGAGCGAGCAGATGGTGACCGATTTGCCCACCGCGGTGGAGAGAATCAGTGAAGATTTGTCGCGCTCCTCGCGCCAGCGATAGAGCATGTTGACGCCGTTGTCCACGCCCATTCCGATGATGATCGGGACGGCGAAGAGATTGGCGAGATTGAATTCCCAACCCAGCAAGGGCATGACTTCGAGCAGCCACGCGCCACCGAAAATCAGGGGCACTGTCGCCAGCAGCGTGTCGCGCAGATTGCGGAAATCCAGAAAGACGAAAACAAAAACCGCGATTAGCGCCAGCACCGCCGCGCGCTCGTAGCCCTGGCGCATAACCGTCGCGAGATTGTAGGTCTGCACCGGCGGTCCGGTGACATCACGATCGACAGTGCGCAATGCGCCGACGAACCGCCGCAGCGCCGCGTCTTCCCAGATATCGCCCTTGGGATAGATCTGCACGAGGTACTGTCCGCTGGTACCGATGAAGCGTTCGCGAAGAACCGGCGGCAGATTCTGCTCGGTGATTTTACCTGGAGACAGTTGCGGCTTGAGGGCCGCAAGTGCGTCGCCGAGTCCAGCCGCCATCCGATCCTCGTACGCGGCAAACGCGCCCGGGTCCTTTTTCAAACGGGCGATCGCGTCCTCGGCCAGCAGCGCCGTCTTATGTACGCTGCCCGACGAGTCGTAGTGGCTCATCGCTTCGAGCCGCTGAGCCAGCAGGCTAAGTTCGCGCATAAGCGCGGCGGCATCACTATGCGCTCCGGCGTGAATCGTGACTGGAGTGAGCTGAGCGCCGAGCGCCCCGAGCAGGGCGCGCTTGTGATCCTGGTCGTCAGGAATATAGCTGGAGATGGTCTCGATATCGGTGACTTCCGGGAGTTGGCGAAAAGCGGCGGCTGCGCGATTGGCCTCGTCGCGCGTCGGCGCCAGCGCAACTGCGAACCACGACGATCGGCCGGAGTCGTGGAGCAGCGTATTCTCGAAGCGCACGGCCTCGACGTTGGTCGCTTGCAATTTCAGGATGTCCTGATCGAAACGCACACCGCGCATCAGGAAGATTGCGCCGATAGTCCCAGCGCAGGCCACGACGACGATCAACCCCGGTCGCGCGAATAGTTTTTCCAGCAAGGATCGCTTCGGCGCGAGCGATAGCAGCGGCCGGTGCCTGACGCCCGGGCGCTTGCGGTCGCGCAACGCCACCAGGGCCGGGAATACCAGCAACGCCGAGATGAGACACATGAACAGGCCGGCTGCGGAGACCAGGCCAAGTTCCGCAATCCCTTTGAAGTCAGTGAACATCGGCATCAGGAAGGCGAGCGCCATGATGCAGGCCGAAGCGAACACGCCGGTGCCGGTATTGACCACCGCCAGTTCGACCGCCTGCGGCATCGCGAGACCCCGCCGCCGCGCTTCGTCGTAGCGCGCCATCAGATGGATAGGGAAATTGATCCCGATCCCTGCGAGTACGCTGGTAAAGACCGCCGACAGCAGGTTCAGATGTCCGACCGCGAGCGTGGTAAAGCCGAACGACCAGGCGACCCCCGTCAGCAGCGCGACGATCGCGAAGAAAGGCTCGACCACGCCACGAAACGGAATCACCAGAAGTGCAATCAGGCCGGCCACGGCGAGCACCGAAGCCAACATCATGTCGTGCTGCGTGCTCGACGCCTCGGCATATGCGAGCGCCGGGCCCCCGGTCATGCCCGCTTCGAGGCCTGGAAACTGCGCGCGCACCGCATCGACCCGGGCTTGAATCACGGCGACCGGATCGGGACCGTCTTTCACGCCGTCACCGGGCGCAATCTGCATCAACAGATACTTGCCATTGTCGGAGGCGAGATAGCCGTCGTTCATCACCCCGGCCTCGGGCCCCATAGGCCTAAGCGAGCTCCATGGCAACGGCAGGTTGACGGCCGCATTGGCGTCCATGCCCGCGAGAATGGCATCGAGCATCGCCAGATTCGCGACGATGGAAGCTTGAGCGGCGCCGCCCGTATCGTCGCCGTTCGTGATCGAGGAGACCGCGTGGCCGAACTGCGTGTTAACAATTCCGAACAGGGTCGCGAGCGTCGGATTGGCCGCGTATGCCTTGAGCATCGGCAGGCTGGCCTCGATTCGCGTGCGCAACTGCACAAGGTCGTCGTTGCTCAGAAACAGCAACGCACTGTTGCCCAACTGGCCCGCGTCGATCCGGTAGAACACGCTCTTGACGTTGATCCCGTCGGGGGGCAGCCGAAGCGCCAATTCATCGGCGAAGCGCTCGGCCCGTGCGGGTTCACCGGCCGCCTTGACCACCACGATCAGTCCGTCGATATCGGGGAATTCCTTAGTGTAACGAAGGTAGTTGCGGCTGTCTCGATTGTTGGCCGAGATCAGGTCGTCCTGACCGGTGTTAAACTGGAGCCGGGCTTTCGTATAAATCGCGCAGGCCAGGGCGAACGCCAGCGATAATCCAATCACCAGCCACGGCCGGCGCACGTCCATTCGTGCGAGCGCGCTGAACAGTCGATAGCGAAAATTGCCAGTAGCTGGCTTCATCCGGCGCGGTCTCCACTCCGCGAACTGGTATTGGATCTCGCGATCGAGCTAATCGCCGGTTAGGTTTGCCGACCTGACGCAAACGATTCCATCGACCCCAGGATCGGCACGTGCTCGATTCTCACCCGCATCCCCCCACCTCCGCACTCGTGCGAGCAAAACCACGATGAGCTTCGCCTCGAGTTACCGGTGGCAGATGCGCCACCGGCCTCGACCGCCCGAGCGGGCTATAATCTACCAGCTTGCCGAGGTCCAGCGAAGAGCGCGCCAGCGTTGTAAACGGGCCCCGTCGGGTTGGTCGAGAACCGCGTCGCTGCGGACCATGCGGTCAGCCGGGTTGTAACCGTTGATGTCCGGCTACTAGAATTGAGCCGAGGGACGGGCTACAGCGCTCGCTCAAGAGCCGAGTCAAAGGCCAGCTAACCGGGCGGCGCGGGACAATATATCAAGCAAAATGCCGAGGGATTCATTCAACCGCGAGATTAACTATCTCAGAATTTCCGTCACCGACCGCTGTAACCTCCGCTGCGTCTATTGCATGCCGCTCGAGGGTCTGCGGTTTCTGCCGAACAGCGAACTGCTCTCGGCCAAAGAAATCGAGCGCGTCGTGCGCGCCGCCGTCGGCGTCGGATTTCGCAAATTCCGCCTGACTGGAGGCGAACCCACGCTGCGGCTCGACCTGCTCGAAATCATCGAGCGAGTTGCCTCAATCGACGGCGTCGGTGATCTCGCCCTGACTACCAACGCACTCCTGATGCCGAAATTGGCGCGGCCGCTCAAGGCCGCCGGCCTCTCACGCATCAACGTCCACCTCGACAGCCTCAACCCTGAGACCGTCGAGCGGCAGATGCGATGGGGCACCTTCGACCGCATCTGGGAGGGCATCGTAGCGTCGGAAGAGGCTGGCTTGACGCCGATCAAACTAAATTCCGTGGTGGCGGCGGGCTACAACGAAAGCGACGTGATCGAACTCGCACGGCTCACTATCGAGCGCGACTGGCACGTGCGCTTTATCGAATTGATGCCGCTCGGCGGTGGCGAATGCGCCTCGCTCTCAATCAAGCGCTATGTCTCGAATATCGAGACCCGCCGGCGCATCGAGACGGTGCTCGGCCCGATGACCGAAATCGCCTCCAGCAATCCCTCCGACGAGGCGCGCAACTACGGACTTACCAACGCCCGCGGCATCATTGGCTTCATCAGTCCGGTGAGCGAACCCTATTGCGGCACATGCAATCGCATGCGGCTGACCGCCGACGGCAAGTTCCACCTGTGCCTGCTCAACGATGACGAATTAGACGTGCGCAAGGCCTTGCGTGCCGGCGACGGCGACAGCGGTGGCGCCGCGATCGCTCGGATTCTGACGCGTGCCGTCGAACGTAAACCCACCGGCCATCATCTGCTCGAAGGGCGCTCGACTCAGGACCGCTCGATGTACCAGATCGGCGGCTGAAGCAATCAGGTTAGGCTTCGATTACGCTGTCACAAGCCTCGAATACCCGGGAATTATGGATCGGCCCTCAAGCGCATGACTCTCCACGAAGGCGCACAGATCATGCCGTCACATACCGCAACCAGGGCACGATCGACAAATTCCTGGGCGACGGCATGATGGTGATCTTCGGCGCGCCGGCTCTGTGCGGCCGCTGTTCCAATGGCGGGCGATCGGCGATGTCCAGGTTAAGGACCGCGCCGGAAGCCGTGCGCACCTATGCCGTCGAAGGCGCGGTGGAGGGCTATCGCACCGCGCGGTCGTGAGCAAAACCCGGCCATCTTCGAGCCCGGCTGGGGAGTATGATTGTGCGCATCGCCCTGTGGCGACTCAGCGGCCGGTGATGGGCTTATCGGGTTCGCCGGCGCAATACGCGCAACGGCAGCTTTCACGCAATTGGGCGGTGGTATAGAGCGTTTCGTGACCGTCGGCCCAGCTCAGAAACATGCCCGACTCGCCGAGTCGTGAAAGCTGCATCAGCCGCTGATGGTCGGGAACGATTTCTCCGGCAACGTCGCCGCCGCATTCGTTGCATGGGCAGCGTCGGCGAAGTCCCTCGAGCGGAAAGATGCTGTCGTGGCCGTCTGCCCATTGCACGCCGATTGCGTAGCGGCCAACTTCGTTTATTCCCTTAATCTTTGGCTGTTTATCGCTATTTTTTGCTGAAGGTTTCATCGCGGGTGTCGCGCTCGGAGCTATCTTTGACTTGGCGGTGCTCATTGTTGCATCTTGTCCTTGAAGTATAGCATCGGCGCCAATGCCGGGGCTAAGCGAAGCCGCCATCATGTACCGGATGGCGCGGGATCCTCTCGTTGGCGCGCCGCCGGATCGTGGTGATCGCCGGGCACGGGGGATCGGTTCGTCAGGCGATCGCGGCTGCTTGGATTTCAAACCTGATAATAAGTGGAGGCTCTGATTATGGACGAAAATGCGAAGAAAAAAGGGCTGCGGATGATCCCTTACGGCTTGCAGGTGCTCGGCGCCAAGCACGGCGACAAACAGACTGTGGCTACGATTAACTGGACCACGCAGGCGAGCTTCGGGCCACCGCTGGTTGTGGTCGGAATCAAGACCGATTCGACCGCGCATGAGTTGGTGAAACAATCCAAGAAGTTCACGCTCTCGATGCTCGGAGCGGGACAAAAGGATCTCGCGTTCGCGTTCTTCAAACACGTCGATCCGATCGACGGCAAGTTCGGCAATTACGCTTACAGCGTGGGCAAAAACGGATGCCCGATAATCAGCGACGCGCCCGCCGCAGTCGAATGCGACGTAGTGCATTTTTACGAAAACGGCGATCATAGCGTAGTGGTGGGCCAGGTCACCGAAGCCTATCTCACCAAGGAGACCGATCCGCTGACGCTCAAGGAATGCGGAGTCAATTACGGCGGTTGAGCCGCGGTGCTCCCAAGGGGCGGACGGACCATCACCGCCCCTTTTCCCGTCTCGCTAGGGGCCTTCTCAGCACCAGCGCAATACGCTCTCGGCAGCAACGCCGAGACAGTTGCGACGGCGAAGAAAGAATCGCAGGGTCGCGATCGAATCGAATAGGAAAGAATCGAGTGGCTAAGAAGAAAGTAGTTGTGCTGCCAGGTGACGACGAAGCACCGCAGACTGTTTATGCCGCGCTGGCGGTGATTCGCGCGCTGGGTCCCGAGATCGAATTCGTCGAGTTCCCGACCGGCGAACATTGGGTGCGCGGCGAGACCGACAAGGCGGCGCGCGCGGCAATCGATGCGTCGGATTCGACCCTCTTCGGATCGACCTCGGGCAAGACCACGGCGATCAATTACCTGCGCTGGGGCAAGCAGACCTTCGCCAACGTCCGCCCGTGCCGCTACATGACCGGCTTCAAGAGCCCGCTCGCCAAACCTGACGGAATCGACTACGTGATCGTGCGCGAGAACCTCGAGGATCTTTATCTGGGTCTCGAAGGGCCGCTCGAAGCGCTCGCGCCGCTGCATCTTCATAGCCGCATTCTGCGCGCGGAACTCGACACCTCGGAGCGCGGGAAGTATGCGGTCAAAGTTATCACCGAGAAAAAGACCCGGCAGGTCGCACGCTTCGCCTGTGAACTCGCGCGCAAGCGCAAGGCCCAAGGTCATCCGGGCAAACTCACCTGCACCTCGAAATACAATATGCTGCGCGAGTCCGATGGCTTCTTCCGGCAAATCGTCGAGGAAACCGCCGCGGGCTATCCCGATATCAAGTACGAGCAGTTTATCGTTGACGACTTCGCCCGGCGCATCGTGCAGAGTTCGCACAGCCTCGACGTGGTGGTGATGCCCAACCTTTACGGGGACATCCTTTCGGACGCGGCGGCGGGGACAATCGGTGGCCTAGGTCTAGCTCCTTCCGGATGCTACGGCAGCGACTATGCGTACTTCGAGTCTGTCCACGGCACCGCCCCGGATATCCTTGGCCAAGGCATCATCAATCCCACGGCGACCATGCTGTCGGCTACGATGATGCTCGAGTACCTGGGTTTCATCGACGAATCGCGCCGCTTCGAAAACGCGATTCGCAAGGTTTATGGAGCTGGCAAGGCGCTCACCGTCGATCAGGGCGGCAGTGCAAAGACGGCCGAATTCACGCAGGCGGTAATCGCGAATCTATGACCCTGGCCGGAAGTCGGCAGGCTCCGACTGCGGCAGGTGCTTACCGACCGAAGCTCATTCGATTTCCACGAAGACCTCGTCGCCGACGATTCTTACCGGAAAAGTTCTGATCGGTTTGGTCGCCGGCAGCGACAGCACTCGTCCGGTCTTAATCTCGAACTCCGACGCGTGATATGGGCATTCGACGGTGCAATCTTCCACATCGACTTCGCCGGCGGCGAGCGATGATTGCGCGTGGCTACAGGTATCTTCGGTCGCGTAGAACCCATCATTCAGCCTGAAAACCGCTAGCGGAGGAGTCGCATTGATGCGGACCGCATCGCCGGGTTTCAATTCGTCGGTCTTGCACGCCTTGATCAAAGCCATTGGTGATACCCTTCTCGCCTCAAGATCAGGCTCATAGCGGCAAAATCGTGTCCAGGTTTGCCCCTTCAAGAGCTGCGGCGCGCCCACCAGAAAACATCACACAGAGCGCCGCAGCCCGGAAGCAACAGTCTGGCGGGTTCCGCGCTCGCGCCCCCGGCGCGCGATTCAATTTCGAGATTCCGCAACGCCGGCGAACTCGCGGCTTGACTGGAAACCGGAGAATTGCCGGTCAGGGGAGCGATCAATGGGTACTCCGATTTATGCGATTGTGACGACATCCGGCCGCCGATGATATTCGACTTCGCAGCGTCGCGACAGAGCACCCAGAGACCCTCGCTAATAGAAGCGGGATTCGCCGGGCGGCCGCGTTTTCCATCGCCGATGAATCCAGTTCCAATGGTCGGGATGGCGCCGCACCATCTGCTCAAACAGGCCGGTAAATTCCTGGGTATAGGCGCGCACTGCTTCGTCACGATCGCCGCCGCGCACGGCTGCGATCGGCGGAAACAGCGTAATCCGGTGGCGGGTGCTGTTACCCTCGCGCACCATAAACGCCGGCAAAACCGGAGCACGCGTGGCAATCGCGACGCGCGCGAGTGCATCGCTGGTAGAGGCTTTAAGCGAAAAGAAATCGACGAATACGCCGTGGCGGACGTCAAGATCGAGCGGCACCGCGACCATCCAGTTTTGCCGCAGCAGGCGCAGGATTTCGCGGCCGGCACCCTTGCGGGATACGGTGAGGTTGCCGTTGCGCATCCTGCGCGCCGCCACCGCCCGGTCGATTACAGGGTTGCGATTCGGCCGCTGCACAATCGCGATTCGATTGCCGTGAAGTGAATGGCCGACGGAGAGCAATTCGAAGTTGCCGAAATGTCCCGTCAGCACCACGATCCCGCGCCCGGCTGACAGCCGTATCGCTTCGTCCCAGTGCTCGCGTCCGTCGTAGGTGACGTAGCGCTCTATATTGCCGGGATTGAGCTCAAAAAAATGCACCCATTCGGCAGCCATCCGGCCAAAGTTGCGGTAGGTGTCGCGCAGGATGGCGAGACGGGCTGAATCGTCAATTTTGGGGAACGCGATGGTCAGGTTGCGCATCGCGATCGCTCGATTGCCGCGATCGAGCGTCATCGCGATCGACCCCAGCGATGCGCCCACGCGCACCGCCCGTTCGAGCGGGAGCGCGCGCAGCACGGCCCATGGCGGCGCGATCCCCGCGAATTCAATCCATCCCCGCAAGGTACTTACCTGCCGCGCCATCGTAGGACGAGGTTTTCAAAGCCCGCAATGATGCGCAAGCGGGCTCCTGATGGCTGAACCAACCCGGGCGCGACGAGTGGCTCAAGAAAAAGCAGCGGCCAGCTAGGCTGACCGCTGCTCGAGATCAAGCGATAGCGCGAAAAGTTCAGGGTGCCGGCGAAGACCCCACAGGCGGAAGCGCACCAGTATACGACGGGGGCACCGCGCCGATTGACGGTGGGGACAGCCTGGACGACGTGAAAGAAGGCGCGCCGGCGCTCGCCGAGGGCGCATAGCCGCCGTTGGCAGGACCGGTTGGCGGTCCCTGGTATTGCTGGAGGTCCTGCTGGGGCGAAATCGCCCGATTGAAGGTGGGCTGATAAAGCTGCTCGAACTGCCCCGTAGGCATGTTGTTAACCTCGGTGCGACCCAGCGCCCGCACGAACTTCTGCCGTTCGTCGAGCGCCAGCGATTGCAGATCGTCGCGCGTGCGCACGATGTGCGGGGTCAGGAAAACCAGCAGATTCTGCTTCTGGGCGTCGCGGGAATTGTCGCTGAAGAGGTTGCCTAGAACCGGAATGTCCGAGAAGAACGGAACGCCTTGGCGACCGTTATCGGTCTCACTCGACAGCAGGCCACCAATTACCGCCGTGCGATGGTTTTGCACCAAAACGGTGGTCGAGGCCGATCGAATAGTCGTCGTGGGCCCAAGCGTGTTGTTCTGGGTTCCGTTGACGACGTTCGAGACCTCCTCATACATGTCGAGCTTGACATATTCGCCCTGCGAGACCTGCGGCACTATGTCCAGGGTGATACCGACGTTCTGACGATCGACCGAATTGAAGATCTGGCCCGGCAGGCCGGCGTTTGCCGCCGACGATCCGACAAATGGCAGATTCTGACCGACCACGATCATCGCCTCTTCGTTGTCCGCCGTCAGCAGGGTCGGCGCCGAGAGCACATTGCTGTGGGTGTCGGTTTGGAGCGCCGTCATCAGGGCGATATCGCAGGGCGCGGTCACCGTGCCGGTCGTGGTGCCAGTTGTCGTGGACGCCCCGCTGACAGGAATACTGCAGTTACTGCCCGAGGCGAGGCCCAGCCCCAGTCCGGTCAGTCCCAGGGGATTACCAATCGCATTCTGGAGGGTCCCAAAGTTGAGTTGTCCGAGACCCAGGACGCTATTGCTGATACCGGTGGCACTCTGGAAGTTGACGCCGATTTCCTTGGTTCGCTGTACGCTAACCTCGACAATAATCGCCTGGACAAAAACCTGCACTCGCGGAATGTCCAACTGGTCGATCACCGTTTCGAGGGTTTCGTAGTCCTGCGGCGCCGCGCTGATGATCAACGAATTGGTCGCCGGGTCTGCGGTAATGCTGACTTCATTGGTAAAATCCGCCGTATGACCGCCGCCGGTGCTGGCGGTCATTGGTCCGGTGGTCGCAGCGCCGCCGCGGGAGCCGCCTGAGGTCCCGCCGAAGCCGCCGCCGCCCGCACTGCTCAGACCACCGCCCATTCCACCGAAGCCGCCACCCATGCTGCTGCCGCCAAATCCGCCCGACGAGCCGCCATAGCCGCCTCCGCCGCCGCCACCAAGCCCGCCGAAACCACCACCAAAGGAGGATGAACCGTTGAGATTTCCGAGCGCACTGCCACGACCGAGCGAGTTCTTACCGGTCTCGGGCGAGAGGGTTGACGGGCCGCCGCTGCCGCCCAGCAGGCCATCAAGCACCTGCACCATCTCGGAAGCCGGCGCGTACTTCAGGTGATAGACATGCAAACGGCCGTTCTGAGTCGGTGAACGAATATCAAGCATCGCGACGAGGTTCTTGATCTGTCGCATTTCCAACGGGCTTGCGAGCACAATCAGCGAGTTGGTGCGCTCGTCGGGTACGACGCTGAAATTGGTCGAGGCGCCCTGCGCCGAAGGCGCTACCACGCCGATCCCGGGACGGATGAAGTTTCCCCGCCATGCGCGGCGCCTTCCCGCGCGCTCATGATTTTTTCGATTTGGGTGGAAAGATCATCGGCATAGGCCAGTTTGAGGGGGATCACGGCGACATCGTGCTGGCTGCTCTGAACATCAAGGCTGCCGATGATGCGGAGCAGTCGCTGCACATTGAAGGCGTCGTCCGTGATGATCAACGTATTGTCCTGCGGGAAGGCCGCGATCAGCCCGTCATGCGAAACCATCGGTTGAATCACACTCATGACGGAGCCAGCATCGGCGTTTTCCAGCTTCACCATTCGCGTAACGTATTGATCGCCGTGAGACTCGGCGGGCTGTTGAGAGGTCGTCAGCTCGGCCGATTGGCGGACATCGCGGGCGGGTATAATTTTGATAATCGACCCGGCGGTGACGGTGGTGAAGCCCTTGATTTGCAGGACCGACTGAAAGATTGAATAGGCCTGATCGGGTGTGACCTTGGTCGGCGAAATGATGCTGACTCTGCCGCGCACGCTTTCGTCGAGCACGAAGTTCTTGCCGGTGATTTCACTGATGAACTTCGCCAAAACCGGAATATCCACGTTTTGGAAGTTCATGGTGATCAGATCCTGGCTGCCCGCCCGTGAGGAGGGATCGGCGGGCACGCCTGCCGGGCCGGAGCCGTCAGGAGCGGTGACTGCGTCTGGACCGGCCACCGCGTCGCCGTCCGTGCCGGTGTCGGCACTCGCGCTGGTATCGCCGCCGTCGGCCGAGTCGTCTCCGTCCGCGGCGTGGACGCGAGCTCCCGCGAGGCAGATAAAGAGCGCGGCAGTCAAAGCCAGCATCCACAAACGGTTCATGATATTGCCCTCCGGCAGCCGGAGATTCGCAGCGAGTGTAGCGGTCCCCGAAAATCAACTCAACCGTTCAACGTTGCAAATACCTGAGCGGTCGGCGAAGATGTTTATGGTTCCGTTCGGGCGCGTGAGCGCCTCGCCCATGAGACGATTGATATCCCTCTCCTATTCATCATTTTCTCCGGCACTGCGCGCATCGGGGCTGCAGAACCAGGCCGAGCCCTGAGTGCGATTCGAATACCTGATAGGCGTGCGTTACCTGCGCGCGCGCCGGCGCCAGCGCTTTGTCTCGCTCATCGCGGTCATTTCGCTGGTCGGTGTGACGATCGGTACATTTGCGCTGACCGTCGTGCTTTCCGTCATGAGCGGGTTCCAGGAAGACCTGCGCGACCGGCTGCTATCATTCAATCCGCACATCACGGTCGAACATACCGGCGCGGCGGCCGGCGACCTGACGGCGCTCCAGGGACGCATCGCCAAACTGCCCGGCGTCGCCGGCGTCGCACCGTTTATCTCTTCGCAAGTGATGATGGTCTCGACCATCGGCGCTGGGGTGCCCGGATATGTTGCCGGGGGCACTTTGCGCGGCGTCGTCCCGCACGACAATCCGGTATTGACCGAACTCGATCGCACGTTGACCGCGGGCAGTCTCGCAGCGCTGGATCGGACCTACCCGGTCGAACTGCTCGATCATGGCAAAAAGCGCATAGTGCAATTGCCGGGAGCGATCATCGGCAAATCGCTGGCCTTCGATCTCGGTGTTCGGCTGGGCGACGCGCTCGTAGTGATATCGCCGGCGAGCCTCGGCGCCGGCGCGGGCGCACCGCGCCTCCGTCGTTTCGTGGTCAGTGGCTTCTTTTATTCGGGGATGTATGAATTCGACTCGGCCCTGATTTTCGTCGCGCTAAAAGACGGACAGGCGTTACTCGCCGACGATCCGCAACTCGAGCGCGGACTCGAGGTGCGCGTGCACAATCTCTTCGAGGCGCCCGCGCTTGGCCGACAAATTGCTTCAATCGCGGGCGCCGGCTTCACCGTCAAAGACTGGACCCAAAATAACGCTGCCCTGTTCTCGGCGCTGAAACTGGAGAAACTCACCTACTTTCTGGTCTTGATGCTGATCGTGCTGGTAGCCGCTTTCAATATCGTCGCCACACTGGTGATGGTGGTGATGGAACGGCGCAAAGAGATCGCCATTCTGCGCGCGATGGGCGCGCGAGCAAGCTCGATCGCCGCGATCTTCCTTTGCGAAGGTGCAGCGCTTGGGGCGGGCGGGACCACGCTGGGAGTGCTCGGCGGCTTCATCGCATCTTGGATGATCGGCAAATATCACTTGATTCATCTGCCCCCCGACCTCTTCATGGTGAGCGCGGTCCCCGTGCGGCTCTACGCGGTGAATTTCATCGCGGTGGCGGCAGCGGCTGTGACGCTGTGTATAATCGGCGCGATTTATCCGGCGCTGCAGGCGCGGTCGCTCTCGCCGGTCGAAGTGATTCGCTATGAATAACGCTGCAACAGGAAAAGCGGAGAAGTCCATCAAATTAGAGGAGAGCGACGCGCTTGCAGAGCCTGCGTCTGCGTTGATTAGCGCTCGTGCGGTGGACAAGAGCTTCCACGACGCGGGCCGCGAAGTGGTCGTCCTGCGCGGTCTCGATCTGGAAGTTGCCGCTGGTGAAGAGATCGCAATTATCGGGCAGTCCGGCGTCGGCAAATCCACTCTGTTGCACGTTATCGGGAGTCTCGAGCGGCCAACCGGCGGTAAAGTCCTCTTCGAGGGCCGCGACCTGTTCGCGATGGACGAGCGGCAGACCGCCGAATTCCGCAATCACAAACTGGGCTTCGTCTTTCAGTTCCATTATCTGCTGGCCGACTTCAGCGCCCTCGAAAACGTGATGATGCCGGCTCTAATTGCGCGCATGCCTGATCGCGAGGCGCGTGAACAGGCTGAGAGTGTGCTGGAACGCGTGGGGCTAAAAGACAAGGTTCATCGCCGCCCCGCCGAGCTCTCCGGCGGCGAACAGCAGCGCGTCGCAGTTGCCCGCGCCGTGGTCTTGCGGCCGCGACTGGTGCTGGCAGATGAACCGACCGGGAACCTCGATCCGAAAACCGCCGACGAAGTGCACGAAGTCTTTCATCGGCTCAATCGTGAACTCGGATTGACCCTGGTGGTCGCCACGCACAACGAACGGCTATCGAGCAGCATGACACGCACGCTGAGACTGCGGGACGGCAAGCTCTTCCCGGAAATTATTTAGCCCTCGCCTTCGACATCCGCTTGCGCACGCCGGCCTGTGTGCGTTTCGCCGGCCTCAGGTTTACTTGGCCGGAGCGATTGGTTAGGGTGAGCCGCTTCGGGGTCGATTGGTGCAGGCGGATATAATCAACGAGCGAAGGGCCGGCGTGCTCTTTTACCGATTAGCCTGCGTGGTGGGGGCTCTGCTATTAGCGTTCGGAACTGCGTGGGCGCAATCGAGCAGCCCGATTATCGCCGAAATCCGCATTCAAGGTAATCAGCGCGTCGATTCAGACGCGATCAAAATCCACATTAGCTCGCACGCCGGCGAGACGCTCGATCAGGCGCCCGTCGATCAGGACGTCAAGGCCATCTTCAAGATGGGCTTTTTCGCTCACGTAAGCGCCAACGTCGAGCCGAAAGGAAGCAACGTCGTGCTCACTTACGTTGTGCAGGAGCGTCCCCTGATTACCGACGTGCGCTTCGGCGGCATGAAGGCGATCAAGACCAACGACGAAAAGGTCATCAACGCCACCAAGCTGCACGCCGGATCGGTGCTCGATCCCAACCGCGTTGAGGCGACCATCCAGGGCCTGAAGCAGCTTTACGAGGATAAGGGATATCTCGACGTGAAAGTGACGTTTCGCGTCGTGCCCTACGCAAATAATACGGCGATCGGCGTGTTCGACGTCGTCGAGGGTCCCGAAGTGTACATCAAGGAGGTCGATTTCCAGGGCAATAAGAGCATCTCCTCGCGTGAACTGCGCAACACCATCGCGACGCACCAGCATAATCTGCTGAGCTATTTCTTCGACACGGGCGTGCTAGACCAGAAGAAGCTGCAGGACGACGTCGATCGCATCACCGGCGTTTACTACAACAAGGGCTTTCTGAACGTGCACGTCTCGGAGCCCGTGGTGACTCGCACCGGCAATTCGCTCAAGGTCCTGTTCGTCATCGAAGAAGGCCCGATCTTTCACGTCGGTACGGTTGACGTCGCGGGTGATTTGCTGGTGCCAAAAAAGGACCTGCTGTCGAAGCTGACAGTAACGCCGAAGGATGTTTTCTCCGGCGCGCAGATGCAGCATGATGTGCTCACACTATCGGACATTTATTCGGATCGTGGCTACGCCTACGTCAACGTCGACCCGCGCACTCAGATTAACCCGGCAACGCACCTGGTCGATGTTACCTTCAACATCACGCCGGGCCGTGAAGTATTGATCGATCGGATCAATATCACCGGCAATACCAAGACCTCCGACAAGGTGATTCGACGCGAACTATTGATCCAGGAGCAGGAGCCGTACTCGACGACAAAAATTCAGAACTCCAAAAAGCGGCTTGACGCGCTGGGGTACTTCTCGAACACGCGCATCACGACCTCGCCGGGTCCGCAACCGGATCAGATCAATCTGGACCTCGCGGTCCAGGAGGCCAACACCGCGTCATTACAAATCGGTGGTGGTTACGACAGCACGAGTTCGGTGTTCGGCAATTTCAGCCTGGGCAATTCGAACCTCTTCGGCGGCGGGGAATCGGTCTCGGCGAGCGCCCAGATTGGCTTTCTCTACCAAGACTACAATTTGAACTATACCGAGCCCTGGTTCCTCGACATCCCGCTCTCCCTCAGCACCCAGATCTTCTATAACAAGCTGTATTTGTACTCGTTCGATCAGACCAACGCCGGCGGTTCCATCACCACCAGCTATCCCTTGACCGAGCTCGGCTTCAAGAAACTCGGACCGATTCCGCTCGACAACGTCACCGCCGGACTCGGCTATCAACTGGAAAACGTCGGCGTCAGCGGAATCAATGGCTTCACCACCTTCGATATCGCACGCTACCGGGGTTATCGACTCATTTCCGAAATTCTGCCGAGCCTGCGCCGCTTTACCGTCGATAATCCTACCGATCCTCGCAGCGGATCGATCATGAATCTGAATTTAGAACTGGCGGGCCTGGGCGGACAAGCCTTCGTCAAGGGCGTCTTCCATTCGCGATTCTTCTATCCCTACATAAAGAGCCCCCGGTGGGGCGAATGGGTAGCCGCGCTCGGCGCGACCTATGGCATCGGCAGCAGTCTCGGCGGTGGCAATGGCAGTGAGTTGCCGCTATACGAGCGGTTCTTCCCCGGTGGTCTGGGCGGCGAGGGCGATGTCCGGGGCTACCAGCTATACTCGCTCGGACCGCAGGTTACGCAGTACAATCAGCAAGGTATTCCGTTCCAGGTCGAGCAGGTCGGCGGCAGTCAGGAGTTGCTGCTAAGCGGTGAAACGACGTTCCCCATTTGGACTCCGTTCGGCATTCGCGGCGCGACCTTCCTCGATGCCGGCAACGCGTTCTTTTTGAATCAGAATTGGGGACTGAGCGATCTGCAAGCCGCCGTCGGTATCGGCCTGCGCTGGAAGTCACCGTTCGGCCCGATCGCGGTTGACGTGGCGCGCCCGATTAACCCGCGACCGAACGATCAACGTACGGTGTTCGATTTCGGCGCAGGCGCCCCGCTCTAGCACGAAGGGATTGAAGCTGCTTTTATATTTCGCCAAGGTCTCAAGATTATGGTCCGCTGGCTCGCGCCGGTTGTGCCGTCACGCCGCCTGAGCGCCAATCGCCACTGGAGGGTTGCAGATAGTATGAGGTATCGCTGGATCATCGGGGTCGTAACACTGTTCGCCGTGACCGTGGCGAGTACGGCCCGCGCCGAAATCAAACTTGCATATGTCGATATTCAGCGCGCGCTCAACGATTGCCGCAATGGCAAATCGGCGAAGGCAGAATTTCGTGGGCGGCTCGAACGCGTGCAATCGCAGCTCCAAAGCGAACAGAACGAGGTTCAGTCGCTCAAGGATGAGCTCGAAAAGAAGGGCCCCCTGATGCAGCCTGACCAGCGCCAAACGCTTGAGGAACAATACTCGCGTAAGCTGCGCGACTTCCAGGACGACTATAAAAGCACCCGCGACTCACTGCAGGAAAAGGACAACGAGATCACTGGCGCCATCGTCCGTGACCTCGCCACCGTCGTCCGCCAGATCGGGATCAAAAATGGCTACACGATGGTCATGGAAAAGGGTAATCTGCTGTGGGCGACGCCTTCCACCGACATTACCGACAACGTCATCCGCAATTACGATGCGTTAAACGTTAAGGCCGGAACGCTTGGAGCGGCCGAGGGCAGCTCTCCGCCTCCTGGCGCCGGTAGCGAATTCGGCTCGAGTTCTCATCCGAGTTCGGCGCCCCCGCCGCCGCCGGCGGCTGCTCCCGAGGAAGACAACCATTCAACTATTTCGAAGTAAAGCCAAGCATTGCGCAGGATCCTGAACTGATATTCGCAGGCAATTTGATTGTGGCTAACGGCAAGCATAACAACCTCGACCGCTTTATCGGACTGCTGCCGCATCGTTATCCGTTTTTGCTCATCGATCGGGTGCTTGAACTCGACGGCGAGCGCACCTTGACGCTCAAGAATGTGACCGTCAATGAGCCGTTCTTTACCGGTCACTTCCCGAGCCTCCCAGTGATGCCAGGGGTGCTGATTGTCGAAGCGCTGGCCCAATCCGCCGCGATTCTGGCGCTCGGTATCATCGGCTCCCGCCGCAGTCTCTTTGTGCTGACCGGAATCGACAAGGTGCGCTTTCGGCGGCGCGTGGTGCCGGGCGATCAACTCAAGATGGAGGTAAACCTCGTTAAGCATCATCATCCGCTGTGGAAGATGCACGGCGAGGCGCGCGTTGACGGCGACCTTGCCGCCGAGGCCGACCTGTCGGCAATGGAAGTGGAGGATCAACTGCCATAGCCGGCCGGATTCATCCCGCCGCGGTGATCGATCCGCGGGCCGAACTCGACTCGTCAGTCGAGGTCGGCGCCGGCGCGGTGATCGCTGCCAAAGTCCACATCGGTGCCGCCACCGTAATCGGGCCCTACGCCGTGATTGAGGGCGAAACCACTATCGGCGCCCGCAACCGGATCTTTCAGTTCGCTTCGATTGGCGCCGACCCCCAGGACTTGAAGTACCGCGGCGAGCCCTCGCGGCTCGAAATCGGCGACGACAACCGCATCCGTGAGTTCACTACCGTTCATCGCGGCACCGAGGGCGGAGGCATGCTGACACGCATTGGCAATCACGTGCTGTTGATGAACTACGTGCACGTCGCACACGATTGTTTCATCGGCGACCATTCCATCATCGCCAATTCAACCGAACTCGCAGGCCATTGCGTTCTTGAGGAGTGGGTGGTGACGGCCGGCATGTGCGGCGTCCACCAGTTCAGCCGCATCGGAGCGCATGCGATCGTCGCTGCCGGTTCGAAGGTGGCGCAGGACGTTCCGCCCTATTCGATGGTCGCTGGCGACCGCGCACGGCTGGTCGGCGTAAATTCCATCGGGCTGGAACGACGGGGCTTCGACCCCGCCACCATCACCGCTCTCAAAGCCGCCTTTCGCACGCTGTTCTACGGCAAACTGTTGCGCGAAGAAGCGATCCGCGAGATTCGCTCGGAAAGCGGCACCATACCCGAGGTGAGCCGACTGCTGGATTTCATCGCGAACTCCCCTCGCGGAGTCGTCGGCCGTGAACGTGAGTAGCCTGGGCCTGATCGCCGGTAACGGAGTCTTCCCTCTCGAAGTTGCGCGCGCCGCGCGCCGGCGCGGGTTGCGCGTAATCGCCTTGGCCCATCTGCATGAAACCGATGCGGCGTTGTCCGAACTGGTCGATCAACTGACGTGGATCAAAGTCGGCGAATTGCAACGCATGATCAACGTCCTGAAAACCGCCGGTGTCAATCAGGCCGCGATGGCAGGCGGTATCTCGCGCCTCCGGCTGGCCGACTCCTTCGCACCGGACGCACGCGCACTCGCGATGCTGGCGAAGGTCGGCCGCTTCAGCGACGACGCGGTGCTCCGTGCGATCGCCGGGGAGATCGAAGCCGACGGAATCCCTGTAATCGACCCCGTCCCGATGCTCGACGACGCGCTCGCGCATGCGGGTCTTGAAGCCGGTCCCACACCGACACCCGCGCAAATGGAAGACCTGGCGCTCGCCTTTGGCGTGATGCGCGCGTTGGGCGGCTTCGATATCGGACAGGCTGTGGCAGTCCGCAATGGCGTGGTCGCGGCGGTCGAAGCCGTCGAAGGGACCGACGCCGCCTTGCGTCGTGGCGCCGGTCTGGTAGGTCCGGGCATGGTCGTCGCCAAAGCCGCGAAACCGGGCCAGGATTTGCGCTTCGATCGTCCTGCTATCGGACCCGCAACCATCGACCTCCTGCGCGAAATCGGCGCCGCGATGATTGGGGTCGAAGCTCATGGCGCGATGATTCTCGAACGCGCCCGCACGGTTGCGCGCGCCAATGAGTTGGGGATCACCTTGTACGGCCATGAATGAACTGCGCTCAGCGGTGATCGGAGTCGGACGCCTCGGCGCGATTCACGCCCGCAAATATGCGGCCATTCCCAACCTGAAATTGACTCATGTGGTCGATACTGATGCGGCCCGCGCTGCCGAGATCGCGCATGAACTCGGTGCCATCGCGCTAACCGATCACCGGCAATTGGCGGGTGCGATTGATCTCGCGAGCGTCGCCGCGCCGGGTATTTTTCACCACGGGATCGCGTCCGATCTGCTGCGCGCCGGCATCGATGTAATGGTCGAGAAGCCAATGGCTGCAAACTTGGTCCAGGCTCGCGACTTGAAGGCGATCGCCGAGCACGGCGGACGCATCCTCCAGATTGGCCACCTCGAGCGCTTCAACCCCGCCATCGTCCGCCTCCGCTCCATCCTGAAGGCTCCCCGCTTCGTCGAGTGCCATCGGCTTGCTCCGTTCACCGAACGCGGTACCGATGTTGACGTCGTACTTGACCTGATGGTTCATGACCTCAACGTCATTTTCAGCACGACGGGCGCTCGCGAGGCTGTCTCGCTGGAAGCGCTCGGGGTCGCAGTATTGACCGATCAGATAGACGTTGCCAACGCTCGCATCCGCTTCGACAACGGCCTCATCGCGAATCTCAACACCAGCCGCGTCGCGGCGCGACGCGAGCGGAAAATTCGCTTTTTTCAGCCCGACGCCTACATTTCAGTTGACTATGAGGCGCGGCGCATCCAGGTCTATCGGAAGAATCCGCCGGCGGCCGGCAGCGCTTTTCCAACTATTTCGGCCGATCAGATCGATCTCGAAGACGGCGATCCGCTGATGGACGAGATCACGGCGTTCGTCGAAAGCGTGCGTACACGGGGAGCGCCGCAGGTCACCGCCGATGATGGTCTGCGCGTGATGGAATTGAGCGAGCGCATCCGGATTGCGATGGAGAAAGAATCCGCTGGCTTTCCCGCGTGAACTTCCCTCTGATAACAGCCCACTTGCTGATAACAGCCGACTTGGCGGCAACGATTACGGCGACCCGCTCCAGAACATGATTCCATCGACAAATATCGCCATCGATCTCGCCGCCGGGGTCGCGATGATTTCGATCCCCCTTGATCCCGATCATCCGGTGCAACTGCTCGACTGCGCGACCCGCGATGCCGACCACCGCTGCTGGCTTCTCCGTGATGCGTGCTGACACCGCCCTCCTCCATCGCGGCACTCCCTCCAATGCCGCCCCTTCACCGCGCAAGCGTGTGATGATCGTCGCCGGCGAGGCCTCCGGCGACCTTCATGGCGCCGACTTTGCGGCCAACCTGCTCGCCCGCGACCCCGCCTGCGATCTCTTCGGCATTGCCGGTGAACGGATGCGCGCGGCAGGCGTAAACGCGCTCTTCAAGACCGAGGACATCGCCGCCCTCGGCCTCGCGGAACTCGCCTCGACGATTCGATGCACCGTCGGCGCGTTGCGCGCACTGCGCAAGATTCTGCGCCGCGATCCGCCTGCTTTGCTCGTCCTGATCGATTACGCCGAGTTCAACATGATGCTCGCGGGATCGGCGCGGCGCGCCGGCGTTCCCGTACTGTACTACATCCTTCCGCAGGTCTGGGCGTGGCGGCGCGGCCGCATTGGCAAGCTCGTCAAGCGCGCGCGCCGGATGGCCGTGGTCTTTCCCTTCGAAGCCGAACTTTACGAACGCGCCGGCGGACGCGTCAGCTTCGTCGGCCATCCCCTGCTCGATCGCGTCGCACCCGCCCAGGACCGTCCCGCGACGCTCGCACGCCACGGCTTCGACCCCGCCGCGCGCCTTCTTGCACTCCTGCCGGGTAGCCGCCACGCCGAAATCGGCTACCTCCTGCGTCCGATGCTCGAAGCTGCGCAGACGCTCGCCGAACGGCACGCCCTCACTCCCGTGATCGCCCTCGCACCCACACTCAATCCAGCGTTGCTGCATGAGGTCGCGGGCGCTGGCGCACTCGCAGGAGTGCATATTATTCAGGGCGATACCTATAGTATCATCGCGGCCAGCGAACTCGCGCTGGTCGCCTCGGGTACTGCAACGCTCGAGACCGCGCTCCTCGGCTGCCCGATGGTTATTGCGTACAAAATGTCTTCGGTTACCTACATTCTGGCTCGAATGCTGGTGCGCAGCGTTGACTTCATCGGAATGCCCAACATCCTCGCCGGCCGCGCCATCGTTCCCGAATTGATTCAACGCGACGTCACTCCGGCGAAACTCGTGCGCGCCGCCGAACCGATGCTGCTGGAGCCGCTCCACAGCGAGACCGCAGCTGCTTTGCGCGCCGTGCGAGACTCCCTCGGCGCTCCCGGCGCCGCCGCTCGAGTCGCCTCGATGGCGTTGGAAATGATGACATGAAACTACTGTCCCCGACTTATCGCCGCCTCTTCGGATACCTCCGCCCTTATCTCTTTCCCTATGTAGCCGTGATGCTCGTCGCGATGGTCGTGCTCAGCTCCAGCGAGGGCGCCATCGTCCTCATCGTCAAACGCTTCACCAATAACCTCACGGTCAACCGCGACCTCGCCGCCCTGCCCTTCCTTTCGCTCCTCCTGCTCGGAATTTTCCTCGTCCGTGCCATCGCCAACTTCGGCACCGACTATCTCGATTCATACGTCATCCAGAAAACCACTCTCGATATCCGCAGCCAGTTGAACGAGACCCTGCAGAACCAGTCCCTCTCGTTTTTCAACCGCACGCCCACCGGCATGATGATGTCGCGCGTCATCAACGACGTCACCGTCGTTACTGCCTACGGTATCGACAGCCTCTTTGCCATCTTCAGCCAGAGCACACGCCTGCTCGCCGTACTGGCCGGCGCCTTTTACGTCGATTGGAAGTTCACGCTCATCGCCTTGATCGTCTTCCCGACCGCCGTCCTCCCCGTGGTGAGCTTTTCCAAGGGCATGCGCAAGATGACCAAAGACGCACAGCGCCAGCTCGGCGGGCTCAATATGCTTCTGCAGGAGACCTACCAGGGCAATCGCGTGGTCAAAGCCTTCGGCATGGAGGATTACGAACGCGCGCGCTTCAACAAGGAACTCCGCCGCCTCTTCCGCATCTACATGCGCGTCGCTCGCATCAAGGCCGTAACCGGTCCGACAATGGAAGTGATGGCGCGCTTTCGCGATCGTCGCCGTCCTCTGGTGGGGCTCGCACGAGGTCCTCGCCGGAACCCGCACGCCCGGCGTGTTCACCGCCTTCATCGCCGCGATGCTCCTGCTGTATCAACCCTTCAAGAGCCTCACGCGCACCAACAACAATATCCAGGCCGGTGTCGCCGCCGCCGAACGCGTCTTCGAAATGATGGATACTCCCACCGACGTCCCAGACGCGCCCGACGGCTTCGGCCTCGCCCCCGGCCATCACGCCGTCGCTCTCGACAACGTCAGCTTCCGCTATGGTGACGAATGGGTCCTGCGCAACGTCAACCTGGAAATCGGCGCCGGCGAGGTCGTAGCTCTGGTCGGAATGAGTGGGGGCGGCAAATCGACCATCGCCGATCTGATCCCGCGCTTTTACGACGTGCAGGAAGGCGCCGTCACTATCGACGGGGTTGACGTAAGGCGTTACCGCCTCGCCGCGCTGCGCGCGCAGATCGGCCTGGTCACGCAGCATACCTTCCTTTTCAACGATAGCATCCGCGCCAATATCGCGTACGGCAGTATGGAGAAAAGCCTCGACCAAGTGATCGCGGCGGCGCGCCTCGCCAATGCTCACGACTTCGTCACCCGCCTCCCACAAGGCTACGACACCGTCATCGGTGAACAGGGCGTGCGGCTTTCCGGTGGCGAACGTCAACGCGTTGCGATCGCGCGCGCGATGCTCAAGAACGCTCCCATTCTTATCCTCGATGAAGCGACTTCCGCGCTCGACTCCGAGTCCGAACGGCTGGTCCAGGAGGCGCTCGATCACCTGATGGCCAATCGCACTACGCTCGTCATCGCCCATCGGCTTTCCACCGTGCGCCGCGCTGATCGAATCGTCGTCGTCGTCCACGGCCAAATCGTCGAGCAGGGCACGCACGAAGAGTTGATGACCCTTGGGCGAGAGTACAGCAAGCTCCACGGCCTGCAGTTCATGACCCCGCCAGAAAACGCCGGCAACGGTAATCGCATCAATTGAGCTCCGACCGCACCGCCGCGCGCATCTCTGTTCCCATCTCGAGCGGATTCCTGGCCGCACTCTATAATGCGCTGTGGTATCCCGTCCTGCCCTTTGTGCTGCTCGCCAGCGGCGGCCGCCAGGGCATCGGCCGCCGCGAACGTCTCGGCTCGGTTGCCTTTGCCCACGCCCCGCAGGGGACGCCGCGCTTCTGGATCCATGCAGCCTCGGTCGGTGAAATCGAAGCCGTCCGACCCGTCGCGCTGGGCCTCATGCGCGAATATCCCGACGCGATGGTGGTCGTCACTACCATGACTTCGGCTGGCCGCACGGCCGCCGCCAGGCGCATCCCTGGCCTCGCCGCTTGCCAACTCGCTCCGCTCGATTGCGCCGCCAGTGTGCGCTCGTTCCTCGCCGCCCTGCGCCCGCAAATCGTCCTGATCGCCGAGACCGAGCTATGGCCGAATTACCTGATCGAAGCGGCCCGCAGCGGCGCCAAGGTCGCGATTGTGAACGGCCGCATTTCCGCGCGATCGATGCGCCGCTATCGTTACATCCGCCCGCTCATCGCCGAAGCCCTCGCTCATGCGAATCTGGTTCTCGCGCAGACCCCCGACGACGCCGACCGCTTCCGCGCCCTCGGGGCCCCCTCGGCCCTCGTCGCCGTGACCGGCAACACCAAACTTGACCTCGGCGACGATGCCCTCGCACTCAGATCCGCACTGGCGAACTTCTGCGCCGGCCGCGAAGTCCTCGTCGCCGGTTCCACCGCTCCCGGCGAGGAGCGCATGGTCTTAACGGCCTATTGCAACCTCCTCAGGCGCTTCCCCACCCTCGCACTGGTGCTGGCGCCGCGCCATCTGAAGCGCGCCGATGAAGTCGGCGCCGAAATCCGCGCCGCGGGCTTTCTCTTTGATCGTGCGAGCGCGATGCCCCCCGACCTTCCCCCAGGGGTCGTCCCTGACCTCGCGGGCGCTTCGCCAACGACGCGCTCTCGGGTGTTGTTGCTCGACACCATGGGTGAGTTGCGAGCCCTCTATTCGCACGCGACTCTCGCTCTGGTCGGCGGTAGCATGATGCCCCCGCGCGGCGGCCAGAACGTCTCCGAACCTGCCGCCGCGGGCGTCCCCGTCATGTTCGGGCCCCACTATGAAAACCAGCAGCACGCCGGCGACGCCCTCCTCGCCGCTGGCGGCGGACGCGTCGTCGCCGATGCTGCACAAATCGAGATTGTCTGCGCCGAATGGCTCGCCGACCCCGATGCACGACGCGCGGCCGGCGCCAACGCCCGGCGCGCCGTCCAAGGACTCGCGGGCGGCGTCGCCGCTACCCTCGGCCACCTCAAGGCGTTGATCGGTAAACCTTAGTCACACGAGCGAACGCGGCTCTGGTCCTTGCAAACAACACTTCCGAAATCACCACTCGCTACCGGCCCGTGCCTTTGCTCCATCCCGCACCCCGGCAATCACCATCGATGCGATTCAAGACTCTCATAGAACGACTCTGGCATACTCCCCTGTCACCGCGTCTGTGGCCGCTATGGGTCGCGCTCGCTCCCGCTTCGATGCTCTATTCGGGCGCCCTCAAGCTCCGCGAAAGATGGTGGCAAGCGCGCGCGTCAGCTACCGGCGTCACCACCATCAGCGTCGGCAATCTCACTGTCGGCGGCAACGGCAAAACTCCCTTCACTCTGTTTCTCGCGTCGCGACTCCGCCAGCGCGGACTCGCAGTTGCGATCATCAGCCGCGGATGGGGCCGCAAGAGCGGCAACGCCCTTATGGTCTCCGACGGCGCGAACATCCTCAGCTCTCCGCGCGACGCCGGCGACGAGCCAGTGATGATGGGGAAGTCGTTCGCCGGTCCGATCGCAGTCGCGCGTCGCCGTATCGACGCGGCTCGACTCCTTTCCGCGCACGCCCGTTTCGACCTCTTCGTCCTCGACGACGGCTTTCAGCACCTGCGCCTGCGCCGCGATCTCGACCTGATCCTGATCAATGCTCACCGCGGCTTGGGCAACGGCTGGGTCTTGCCCGCTGGCCCGCTGCGCGAATCGCCTGGCGCTGCCGCTCGCGCGGACGCTGTTGTGCTGATTGATTCCGCCAGTTCGGGAACGCAGACGCCAGCATCCAACGCTGACGCTCATCTTTGGCAATTGGGCGCGCCGGCCCTCAATGGCCTGCCGTTGCGCGAACCCACGCCCATCCTGCGCGCCTCGATCCGTCCCCATTCAATGGTGTGCGTCGACCGCGCCGCATGGCGCGAAAGTCCCCTTGCGCTGGCCGGTCGCCGGATCGTCGCGGTCAGTGGACTCGCCGATTCCACCGGCTTCCATGCGATGCTGACGCGACTCGGCGCGCAGCTCGTCGCCACGCTCGCCTTCCCCGACCATCACGACTATTCGCCGCACGATTTTGAAAATATCCTGGCCGCAGCCCGCGGCGCCGATCAGATCGTTACTACCGAAAAAGACCTGGTCAAGCTCGAGCGGTTTCCGAAGCCTGACGTTTCTCTGTACGCTCTACGCTTGGCGGTCTCGATGAGTCCGGATGACGAGGCGCGGCTGTTCGATCTGATCGCGGCCAAAATGCCTCCCACCGCTCGTCCGACGACGCCGCGCGCTAACGGCGACACCCGCGAGTGAAGCCGAGGAGAATTTCCCCATGGCGATAAGCAAGGACTTGCTCGATATTCTCGTCTGTCCCAAGTGCAAGGGCGGGCTCTACCTCACCGAAGCGCAGGAAGGGCTCATCTGCGACGCCTGCAAACTGCGCTATCCGATCAAGGAAGATATACCCATCATGCTCATCGACGAGGCCGAAAGCCTTGTTTGAAATTGACGCGGACGCGAGCTTGAACCCGCCATGAGCCCTGCCCTCGGAAGCGGTCGCGGCCGCCGATCTCCGCCCCCGCCCGGACCCGATTTTCCTCACTTCGGGCTCGGACGGCGCGTGCTCTACATCCGGCGCGACCTGGCGCCGCGCGCAACCGCCATCTTTGCCGCGCTCGCTCAACTGGACCCCGCCGCGGCGCCCGGCGCCGGTAATCGCCGCAGCGGCTTCCCGCTGCCGCTCGATGGCGGTCCCGCTTTGTTCACCCGCTGGGGGCGCCGCGGCGGCCTGATGCGCTTCGTCAACCCGGACATCTACTTCGGCGCGGGCGCGCGCCCCTTGCGCGAGCTCGCCATCGCCAACGAAGCCCGGCTGCGCGGCATTCCGATCGCCGAACCGCTCGGCGTCGTGATCGAGGCAGTCGCGCCGGGCTTCTATCGCAGCGCTTTCATCACTCGCGCCCTGACCGGAATGACTCTATGGGAGTTCCTGCGCGCCGACGATGATGCGATGGTTCGCGCTCACGTGGTCGAGTTGGCGCGCCGCGCGATCGATACCATGCATGACGCGGGGGTGCTGCACGCCGATCTGAACCTCCACAACCTCTTCGTCAGCAATTCCGGCGAGCGCATGACCACGCTTATCCTGGACCTGGACAAGGCCCACTTGTTCGACGGCGCAGTCCCGATCGCTCGCCGCCGCGCTAACTTCGCGCGCCTGGCCCGATCCGCGCTAAAGCTCGATCCCGGTTACCGCTATCTCGACAGGAAGTCCCGCGCCATTCTGACTGCCTCGTAAACCCAGTCGGCGCGATCCGGACGAGCGCTCTCAACGAGGAGAATTGCGCGGCGATGAATGATTGCTCGATGCGATGGAGCGATGGGTTCAGCGGTGAGCTAGGGCCTCGATCTCGACGCGGGCCTGGCGAGGCAAGGCCGCAACCTGAACGGTCGATCGCGCCGGATAGGGGGCCTCAAAGTGCTCACCATAGATTCGGTTGACGGTCTCGAAATCCGCAAGGCTGACGAGGAACACGGTGGTCTTAACGACGTGCGCGAGCGTCACTCCGGCGGCGATCAAGACCTCGCGCAGATTCGCGATGACGCGGCGGGTCTCGGTTTCAATGCCACCATCGACGATTCTGCCCGACCCCGGATCGATTCCGATCTGGCCGGAACAGAAGATCAAATCACCCTGCGTGATCGCCTGCGAATAGGGCCCGATCGCCGCCGGCGCTGCGTCGGTCGCCACCGCTTTCTTCATCATTATGTATCCGTCGCGAATGTTGGGGAGTCGATAATTCTGACGATGGTTCCATCCATTAGTCAGTCTTTCGCAGCGATTCTCTCAGACGCGGTTGTGGGCGGCGCCGTTTTGATGGCTGAGGCGTGACACGCGCATAACGCCGTCGATGGCGGCGATGGAATGCATGAGGTTATTGAGCTGGGCGGCGTTGGTGACCTTGAGTTCAAACTGCGAGAGCGCGCGTCCGTCATTGCCCGCGTTGACCTCGGCGGTGGAGATATTCACGCCGGCGGCGGCGATGGCTTTAGACATGGCGGCGAGCAGGCCCGGCTGATCAACGCACAAGACTTCGAGGCGTATGGGCCGCGGGGTCTCCTCGCCAACTTTCCAGACCACTGGAACGCGGCGCTGGGGGTCGGTCGCAAGGGCATGGGGACAGCCGGCAAGATGGACGGTGACTCCCCTGCCGCGGGTGATGAAGCCCGTGATGGCCTCGCCCGGCAACGGATTGCAGCAGCGGGCAAAGCGCACGAGCATATCGCCGACACCCGAGACGATGACCGCATTGCCGATGGCGCGCCGCTGCTCCTTGAGGGCGGCACGGGGTTCTTTTTCGCCGGGCGCGGACGGGGTGGGCAGCGGAGTCTTGTCACCGCGATAGACCTTGAGCTCGTCTGGGGTCAAGACTTTGGCGAGGACCTGGGCGACGGTCAGGATGCCGTAGCCGACCGCGGCGATGAGGCTATCGACGTCGCGATGGGAGAACTCCTTGAGGGCGGGTTCGAAGCGCGACTTCGCACGCAACTGGTTGACACTCAGGCCAAGCGTTTCCAGTTCGCGATCGATCAGGGACATGCCTAACTCAAGCGATCGCTCGGCCTGCTGAGCGCGAAGCCATTGGCGAATCCGGCTTTTGGCGCGGGCGGTAACGACATGGTTCGCCCAATCCTTACCGGGGGTTTGACGCTCGGCGGTATGGACCTCGACGGTATCGCCGGACTTGAGGCGATAGCGCAAGGGAACCATGCGGCCGTTGACGCGCGCTCCGGCGAGGTGCTGACCGACCTGGGAATGGATGCGATAGGCGAAGTCGATGACGGTGGCACCCTGAGGGAAATCGAGGAGGTCGCCTTTGGGCGTGAAGACGAAAACCTCTTCGGCGAAGAGGTCATCTTTGACTGTCGAGAGAAACTCCTGGGGGTCCTTGAGATTTTGCTGCCATTCGATGAGGCGGCGGAGCCAGGCGAAACGTTCGGTGTCGCGCGATTGAGCGGGGCTGGAGCTACCTTCCTTGTAGCTCCAGTGGGCGGCGATGCCGAGTTCGGCTACTTCGTGCATTTCGCGCGTGCGGATCTGGACCTCCATGCGCTGGCCGCGAGGACCGATCACCGTGGAATGGAGCGACTGGTACATGTTGACTTTGGGGAGGGCGATATAATCCTTGAAGCGGCCGGGAATCGGCTTCCAGTTGGCGTGGACGACGCCTAGGGCCTCGTAGCATTCGCGCAGCGTGGGCACGATGATACGAAAGGCGACCAGGTCATAGATCTGGTCGAAGTTGAGCTCTTCCTGCTGCATCTTGGTGTGAATGGAAAAGAAATGTTTCGGCCGCCCGGTGACCTCGGCTTCAACGTCGGCTTCCTTTAAGCGGCGCGAAAGGATTTCGAGGACGACGCGGATATATTCCTCGCGCTCGGCGCGGGTCTTGGCGACGTAGGCCTTGAGGGTGGCGTAGGCGGAAGGGTTGAGATAGCGGAAGGCGAAGTCCTCGAGTTCGGATTTGAGCCAATAGATGCCGAGGCGATGCGCGATGGGCGCGTAGATTTCCATGGTCTCCCGCGAGATTTCTTCCTGGCGATCGGGCTGCAGGTGATCGAGCGTGCGCATGTTGTGGAGGCGGTCCGCGAGCTTGATAAGGACGACGCGTATGTCGTGCGCCATCGCGATGATCATCTTGCGGAAATTCTCGGCTTGCTTCTCCTCGCGGCTCGAAAAGGTGATTTTGGAAACCTTGGTCATGCCGTCAACGAGGCGTGCAACCTCTTCGCCGAAAAGACCCTGGACCTCGTCGAGGGAGGCGCCGGTATCCTCGATGACGTCGTGGAGTAGTCCGGTGACGATGGACGGCAGGTCCATGCGGAGCTGCGCGATGATCAGGGCAACGTTGAGCGGATGTATGACATAGGGCTCGCCGGACTTGCGCTTCTGCTGGTTATGCATGCGAGCGGAATAGTCGTAGGCGCGCCGGATAAGGGCGCTATCGGCGTGAGGATTGTAGGACTGCACGATGCCGATCAGCTCATCGAGCTGTTCGGGAGGGGCGGAAGCCGCGGCGAGGGCTAGATTTTCCACGGTGCGAACTCCTCGCGCAGCCGCCCGGCGCGGAGTCTCTCGGCGTTGACGATAGCCTGAAGCTGGGAAATCGAATCGGCTACCTGCGCGTTGATTATCAGGTAATCATATTCGCGGTAAACCTTGGCCTCCTCGCGCGCGCGCTGGAGCCGGCGGCTGATGGCAGCCTCGTCTTCGGTGCCGCGACCGCGCAGGCGACGTTCCAGGTCGCCGAAGCTGGGAGGCAGGACGAAGATGGTCACGGCCTCGCACGGGTAATGCGCGCGAATCTGGCGAGCGCCCTGAACATCGATATCGAGGAGGATGTCGCGGCCGCAGGAAATGGCGCTATCGAGCGGGGCGCGCGGCGTACCGTAGCTGGCGTCGAAGACCCGTGCAGATTCCGCGAGTTCGTTCTGCGCCAGCCTGCGTTTGAATTCGTCTTCGCTCACAAAGTGGTAGTCGAGTCCGTCCTTCTCGTTGTCCCGCGGATCCCGCGTGGTCAGAGAAACCGATGGTTGCAGCCCGTCGATCTGCTCGAGCGCAGCGCGCGAGATAGTCGTCTTGCCAGCCCCGGAGGGCGCCGACAGGATGAATATGATACCACGCCGCGGAGGGCGATCAGGTTTCATTGTAAAGAGTATATAGCGATTTATGGATTTGCAAATATTGTTTTAATTGAAGCGGCTATTCGACGTTCTGGACCTGCTCGCGCATCTTTTCGAGTTCGCCCTTCATTTCAATGGTGATTTGCGAGAGCGCGGCGTTCTGGGACTTCGAGCCCATCGTATTGACCTCGCGGTTGATCTCCTGAAGCAGAAACTCGATCGATTTTCCGATCGGACCGGCGCGATCGATCAAGGCGCGCATGGCGATCAGATGGACTCGCAGGCGCGTGATTTCCTCGGTGATATCGCCATGCTGGGCGGCGTTGGAGGCTTCCTCGTAGAGACGCTTTTCGTTGACCGGCAACTCGGCGAGGAGTTCGCGCACACGGGTCTCGAAGGAGGCGCGAATGGCGGCGCGCGACTGGGCGGCGAACTTTTCGATGCGCGGAATGCCGGCGCTGATTTTCTTGACGCGGGTCTCGAAGTCGCGGCGCAAAGCGCCACCCTCGCGGCGCCGTTCGAGGTCAAGCGCCTTGACCGCGCGCTGCATCGCCTGGAGCGCGAGGTCAACGCCCGTACTAGTATCGTTCTCCTCTTCGATCACCTGGAAGATTTCGGGGCGCTGCAAAATGGTGTCGAGCCCGAGTTTGCCATCGAGGCCGAGGCGCTTGCCGAGGCGATGGAGTTCGCTGACGTAGCTGGCGGCGAGATCGTCGTTGACGCGCAGGCGGGCGCGCGGCGGCTTGAGAACGACGCAGCGCACGAAAGCTTCGACCCGGCCGCGATCGACCGAGGCCTGGACGATCTTGCGAACCTCGGCCTCATGTTCGCCCCATCCGCGGGGCAAGTTGAGCTTCAACTCGAAGAAGCGCTGGTTGAGGGCGCGGACTTCAGCAACGACCTGAGTGCCGCCGCGTTCCAACTGGATGCGGCCGAAGCCGGTCATACTACGCATTCTGTGAATGCCTCCCCCTACCTGCGCGATCGCGCAAGCATGCCCGATAAAAGGCGAGCGTGCCACGCGCCATCGCGTCCATCGCGAAGTCGGCGCCGACGCGAGCGCGGGCGGCTGCGCCCATGCGTACGCGCAAGTCGGAATTCGCGGCGAGACGCGCTATCGCCTGGCCCAGCGCGGGCGCGTCGCCGGGCGGCACGTGAATTCCGGTGACGCCATTTTGCACTGAATCGACGAGGCCGCCGGTGGCGCTGGCGATTACCGGCAGGCCGCAGGCCATCGCTTCGAGAGCGGCGACGCCGAGGCCTTCGTGAAGGGAAGGCATCGCGAAGATATCGAGCGCCCAAAGCAGACTGCGTGGATCGCCGACCAGGCCCATCAGGCGGACGGATTCGGTGAGTTCCTGGGCGCGAAGTTCGGCCAGCAGGGACTCGGCCAATGCCCCCGCGCCGGCGATGAAACAGCGAACGCGCGGACCAATCGCGTCGGCGGAGCCCGCGGCGCCGCTATCGCGCAGCATTTCCATCGCCTCGATGAGATATCGGTGGCCTTTGCGATCCTCGAGCATGCCGATGGCGCCCACGGCGATATCGCGGGGGGCGAGACCGAGGTCGAGGCGGGCGCGATCGCGCTCGGCGGGAGTGGGGGGACGAAAGCGATCGGAATCGACGCCGCTGGGAATAATCGCGACGCGATCGCGGCTGACACCGGAGCGCACGAGGGCGTCGGCGACGGCCGGTGAGATGGCGGCGACGCCATCGACGGCGCGATTGAAGAGCCAGGGGGCGAAGAGGCGATTGGGCGCAAAGTCCATGCGGCGGGTCACGACGGCGACGCCGGCACGGCGATAGGCGAAGGGCGCCAAGGCATGCGCTCGCGCAGTATGGAAATGGACAACATCATAGTGGTTGCGGGCAAGAATTCGCCTTAATTTGAGACCGGCAGCGGCGTCAAGCGAATTGCGAATCCGCAGTGGAAGACATTCGATACCAGCGGCGCGCGCGCGCTGCCAGAGCGCTCCGGCCGGATCGCAGATCAAATCGGCGCGATGGCCGGAGCGCATCAGCGCCAGCGTCAGGGCGAGCACCTGCGATTCACCGCCGGCAAAGCCGCGCTCGGGATCGATGCCAAGGATTCTCAAGGCGGGAGCGTCGGCGTTGGAGGGGGCGGAAGGGGACGCAGCGACGAGTTGAGCCGCGAGAGCGCCGGAATCGAGCTTGCGCCACCAGCCATTTGTGGAACCGTCACCAGCCATCGAGATACCCGTGGGCGTTCAGTCGAGGAAACGATAGTAAACGATCGCTGCGATGGCCGTGACGGCATCGCGCCAGCCGATCTTTTTGCCTTCATTGTAAGTGCGGCCGGAGTAGGAGATCGGGACTTCATAGATGCGCCAGCGGGCACGCGCGGCTTTGGCGGTGATCTCAGGCTCGAAGGTAAAGCGATCGGCGGATAACTTGAGTTCAGCCAGGCGTTCGCGACGGAAGGCCTTCATGCCGGTCTCCATGTCGGTGAGGTTCAGATTGTTGAGGACGTTGGAAACGAGCGTGAGGAAGCGATTGCCGAGGTAGTGCCAGAAGAGCAGGACGCGATGGGGTCCGCCCAGGAAGCGCGAACCGTAAACCATGTCGGCGCGGCCGTCGATTAGGGGTTCCATGACGCGGCGGAAATCGCGGGGGTCGTATTCGAGATCGGCGTCCTGGACGATCACGAAGGGGTTGTTCGCAGCGGCGAAACCGAGCCGGAGCGCCGCGCCTTTGCCGCGATTAACCGCGTGATAAAAGGATCGCACGCGGGGATCTTTGAACCCGTTGAGGAACTCGCGAGTGCCGTCGCTGGAGGCGTCATCGACGACAATAACTTCGGCCTCGTAGCCGCAGTCGAGCACCCGGCCGATTACTTCGCCGATGGTGTTGACCTCGTTGTAAACGGGGATGACCACGGAAATCGCTGGCGCCTCAGGCATTGTTATTCCCGCGCGCGTCGTTAGCCCGGCCGTTGGGAGTCCACAGATCGACGCGGGCAACGCCGTCGCGGCGGATGCGGCGGCACAACATCGCGTTCACGCGGCGAATGAGTTTACGGCGATCGGGCCGCGGGAGCATGGCGGTGTAGCCGGCGAGCATCCGGATGCGATCGGTGGTGGTAATGTCGGGCAACTGAAAGCGTCCCAACTGGACGAGGTTGCGCAAGGCCTGGCGACGGCGTGCCAGCAGGCCGGCCGTGCGCGTGCGCTCGTGATCGATGAGGACGAAGCGGGGCGGCTCAGCCCTGACGATGAAGATATTGAATGGGGTGAGATCGCCGTGGACGAAGCCGCATCGATGGAGGCGGGCGATTTCGGATCCCAAGGCATGCAGAAGGGCGCGTTTGCGAGCGACAGGACCGGAGCGCATCGCCTTTAGGGTACGCAGTGGGCCGTCACCGTCGGCGCGCGGGGTGACGATTAGCTCGCGGCCAGTCCCGTTTTCGCGTCCATAGACGAGCAGCGGTGGCGCGAGAAAGCCCGAATCATTGAGACGCTGGGTGACGCGCGCGACGTGGAGCGCGGAACCGCCTCGGATCAGATGCTTGATGGCGGCGACGCCGCGGGGCGCGTCGAGGAGTTTCACAAAGATATCGAGGCTGACGGTTCCACTGATACGAATGGGCCAGGTGCTGGCGTGTCGCGAACGACGCCGCGGGTCGCCCAATTGGCCACGGGCGGCCTCGAGCGCGCGTGCGACAACGGCTTCGCGCAGCGCGGGCGTGAGCCCGGCATCGGCGCAATTGAGACGCCAGCCATCGCGGACGATGAGATCTGTTGCCGCGGGAATCATGCGGTGCGCTCCGCCAATGCGATCACGGGGGCGGCGTCGCAGTCGATCGGGGCGGCATCGAGCGGTCGAGGAATCGCGCGGCCGGGATCAGCGCTGAGGGCGCGGCGTACCGTCGCAGCGACTTGGGCGGGGGCGATGCGCCGCATGCATTCGCGGCCAATCGGACAATCGCGCAGGTAACATGGATGGCAGGGAATCTCGCCCCGGATAGCCAGGTCGGCGTACCCCCATGGTGCCGAACGTTCCGGCGCCGTCGCACCCCATAGCGATACGACCGGGCAACCAACGGCGGCTGCGATGTGCATCGGACCACAGTCGGGACCGAAGGCGACGGCGCACTCACGGAAGATTCCGATGAGGTCGCGCAATCTCGTGCGTCCAACGAGGTTGAGCGCTGCGGTCTCAGCGAGTTCGCGCATTACCGCGTCGGCGATGGCGGAATCCTCGTTGCCGCCAATCAAGATCGGAAAGAGGGCCGGAATTGCATCGCTAGGATGGGTCAAATCGCGAATCACGGCCGCCACCGACTCGGGAAAGTAGATGCGGCTGCGCCAGGATGAGCCGAGAATTACCGCGAGCAGGGGACGGCGCGCATTGGCGATCATCGCACGCGCGCGCTCGTCCTCGGCAGGGGGCAAGGACAACCCGAACTCGATGGGCGCGGGCGGCAGGCCAAGCGAGTCGGCGAAGGCCTGATACTGCATCAGCTTGAGCCGCATATTCGGCTGCGGGTCTATCTGGCGCGTGGTGAAGCGGTGATTGAACTCCTTGGAGTTGGCGGCGGCGAAACCGAGGCGATCACGAGCGCCCGAGGCTATCCCGATAAGGCCGCTCTTGAGATGGCGCTGGAGATCGATCACGAGATCGAAACGGCCGGCACGGATGTGGCGCAGAAAGGGCAGGAACGACCACGGCGCATGCCGGCGGTCGTATATAACGAGTTCGTCGAGCCACGGATGGCCTTCCAGAATCGGCATGGACTTGGGTTCCACCGCCCACGCAATATGCGCTTGCGGCCAGACCCGCCGTAAACGGCCGAGGAGCGGCAATGCGCGCACCACGTCCCCAATCGCACCAAGGAGGATTATGAGGACGCGATTCGGTATCGCAGGTATGTCATCCGAGGTCTCTACCGCGATCACTCCCAAAGCCAACGATGGGCGCGGGGCAAGGCGCTGCGAGGCACGTCAATCCCAATCCAAAGCGCCACGCTGCCATGCATAAATCAGCCCGACGACGAGTATTCCGATGTAAACCAGTGCCTCGCCGAAGCCGAACATCCCCAAAGTGCGTAATTGGACTGCCCATGGGTAGAGAAACACTACTTCGACATCAAAGACAAGAAAGAGCAATGCGGTGAGGTAGAAACGTACCGAGAAACGGCCCCAGGCGCTGCCGCTGGGCGGATTGCCGCACTCGAAGGCCTCGCCTTTGACCTTGGTAATAGTGGATTTAGCGCCGATCAAGCGGTTGATCGTCACCATGGTGCCGACGACGAGGCCGCCGAGGGCGAGCGTCACGGCGATTGGAAACCAAACTTCTAGTCCGTAGTTCATATAGTTCGATTGCTGCCTCAATCTGCCATGGTATCTGAACACGATCAACGGCCAACGTGGCGGAGCGGCGGGGCGAATTGATCTGTGGGGTCCTCACCAACTCGTTGCGACGAGCGTAAAGTGGTTCGTTGGAGATGCTGCAATCGCAGTACAGCGGTCTATCGCCCATGGGCAAATGGATAGTGTTGATAGTGTTTATATGCGTCTGTTTCGCGGCAGCAGCAGGCGGTGCCATATTCACCAGGACCGCGCTGATGGAATGGTATCCGACGCTGCGGAAGCCGGCGTGGAATCCGCCGAACTGGATATTCGGTCCGGTGTGGACGGTGCTGTACCTGATGATGGCGACCGCTGGATGGCTGGTATGGCTCGACCGCGACGTGAGTTCAGTGGGCTTCGCGCTGGCGCTTTTTGCGATGCAGTTGGCGCTGAATGTGTCGTGGACGGCGATCTTTTTCGGGCTGCGCAACCCCGGCGCTGCATTCATCGAGATTGTGGCGTTGTGGATAGCGATCGCGGCGACAATTTCGCAATTCGCCCAAGTACGAACGGGTGCGGCATGGTTGCTCGCACCGTACGCGGCATGGGTGAGCTTCGCCGCTGCGCTCAATTTCGAGATCTGGCGCCTGAACAGCTAGGACGGGGACGCTCCTGGTTAGCGGACAGATTGCGGCGGGTGCAGCGGGCGGATTGGGGGCTGGCTTGACAGGGCGCGCCGTCCACACGTAGGGATTTCTCATCAAGTAGCGAGGCCGTTAAAGGATTGACGACCAGGCTCAGCAGCGGGAGACTTTGGCGATGGCTGACGATCCGATTTCAAAGTATCTGTTCGCGGTTTATCCGAAAAACCAGAAGCTGAAAGATGGGACGTTTATAACGGTTCGCACGCTGATCCCGCAGGATCGGGCGGCAGTCGGCGCCTTTTTCGAGCGCGTACCGGAGGAGGATCGCACCTTTCTCAAGCGCGACCTCTTCAATCGCGAGGAAGTCGAAATCTGGCTCGACGAAATCGATATTGGTCGCGAAACGGTGATGGTGGCGCAGAGCCACAAGCAGATCGTCGGGACGGCAGTGCTCGAGCGCCAGCGCAACGGGTGGGCGCAGCACGTCGGCGAAATCCGCATCGTCGCGGACCCGGCGTTTCGCCGCCGCGGCCTCGGACATCTGCTCGCACAAACCGTTTTCGACCTGGCCAAAAACTCGGGCGTCGAAAAACTCACGGCCGAGATGGTGGCGGATGAGCCCGGCCCAATCCGCGTCTTCAAGCGGCTCGGCTTTCGCACGGAAGCGACCCTCAACGATCAAATCAAGGATCGCCACGGCGAGAAGCACGACCTGTTGGTGATGGCGCACTACATGGGCAAGTAGCCGGGCGCGTACGTGGTGGCGAGGTCCGCGAAGCCGCGCACGCCGCACGGCGCGCTCGCAACAGCAAGCACAATTCAGTTAACACGATCGCATTCAAAGCGACGCGTACACCGCGTCCATCAATGCCCGCGCTCGCGGATCCACTACGATGTAAGGTCCCATCTTGTTGATCACATAGCCGAAGCCGATCTTCGCATCGGGATCGGCAAAGCCGAGCGATCCACCGGCACCGGGATGGCCAAAGGCGCGCGGATTCGGCCCGAACGGATCGTCGGGCTTGGTCAACATTAAGCCGGTAGTGAAGCGCGTGGTGATCAAGAGGACCTCATCCTTGCCGAATGATTCCTCGGTATGGCATCGGGTGATTCCGGGAGAAGTCAACACACGGACGCCGTCCAATTCACCGCCTCGCGCCAATGCTCCATAGAGCCGAGCGAGAGATCGCGCATTGGTATGACCGTTGGCAGCAGGAATCTCGGCACCACGCCACGCGCGAGAATTGACTGCGCCGAGCTTCATCGCGGTCGCGGGATTATTGAAGGCATAGGCGGTAACCGAATCGGGATGCTGTTGAGCGTACTCGAAGAGGTTGACCTGTCCGGCCGGAGGTGGCGGCGATGCCAGAATCGTCGCGCAGCGGCTGTCGTCGCGCTGGTTGAGCCCGATATGACAATCGAGTCCGAGTGGCTCGGCGATCTCGTTGCGAAAGTAAGTACCCACACTTTTGCCGGTGATGCGGCGCATCACTTCGCCAACGAGAAATCCAATCGTCAGTGCATGGTAGCCGTGCCGGGTTCCGGGCGCCCACCAAGGCTCCTCGGCGGCCAACGCCGACGCCATCGTGTCCCAGTTGTACATGTCGTCATCGTGTAGCTTGCGGCGAATCGCGGGTAGTCCCGCCTGATGATTCAAGAGCATACGCACCGGCATCCTGTCCTTGCCTGCCTGTGCGAACTCGGGCCAGTAAGTCGCCACCGGCGCGTCGAGGTCGAGCTTGCCCTGATCAACGAGCCGATGAGCGCAAATCGCGGTCATCCCTTTGGTGGTGGAGAACACGTTGGCGATAGTATCGCGACTCCACGGCAGCGTACGGGCTTTGTCGGTATGGCCTGCCCAGAGGTCCACGACCGGCTGGCCGTCGAGCGTCACTGCAACGGCGGCCCCATACTCGTTGCGCTTCTCGAAATTTTCCGCGAACGCCGCCTTGACGCGATCAAAGCGCGGATCGCAATGCCCTTCAATTCGAATGTCTGCCATGGTCAGACTCCTTTATTCGTTGCGGTGGTCATAGCACGGAGGGACGGCCATGCACCACGCGAGCACAGCTTCCAGGAATGCAGCGATACGGCCCTGGTACGCCCACCCAGTGCCTCGCGCGTGCCATCCGATGCAGAGCGTCAAACCAATAGCAAGTTCGGCTTAAAACTGTGGCGAACGTATCGCTCATCGGCGGCCGTCCGCGGACGCCAGATGGAAGACTTGACAAGGATTCCTTCGGGCTATATTTAACTTATAGGTTATTTAACTGAATGGTTCATCAGATTAAATCTACAGAGCATTTGAATGCCACCTTCGCCGCGCTATCCGATCCCACGAGGCGCGCAATTCTCGCGCGCCTTGCGGCCGGCGAGAGCTCTGTTGGCGAATTGGCCGCACCCTTCAAAATGAGCCTCCCGGCGGTATCGAAACATCTCAAGGTCCTGGAACGCGCGGGCCTGATCGTGCGGGGTCGCGAGGCGCAATGGCGGCCCTGCCGGCTGCAGGCGGCTCCGCTCAAGGACGCGGCCGAATGGATCGAGCATTATCGGCAATTCTGGGAGGAGAGTTTCGATCGGCTTGAAGATTATCTACGCGAGCTGCAGAAGAAGGAGAAAAAAAATGGTCGCAACAAGTAGCGGCGCGACGGAATCATCATCCGATCGCGAGCTAGTCATTACGCGGATTTTCGACGCGCCGCGCGAGCTGGTGTTCAAGGCGTGGACCGAGCCGAGACATCTGTCGCAATGGTGGGGTCCCCGCGGTTTCACCTTGGTGTCGTGCCAGATGGACGCGCGTCCGGGCGGCTCCTATCGCTTCCACATGCGCGCTCCCGATGGCAGCGATCATTGGCCGCTCGGAAGCTTTCGCGAACTCGCGGCGCCGGAACGACTGGTCGCATCGTGGTGCTGGACTGATGCGGATGGCAGACCGCGTCACCCGGAAACAGTCCTCACGGTGACCTTCGAGGAGTATGGAGACAAAACGAAGCTGACGTTGCACCAGGCGGTCTTCGAGTCCGTCACGGCGCGCGACGAGCATCGGGGCGGCTGGAACAGCGCGCTCGATTGCCTTAGCGAATACCTCGCGACCATCTGAGTATCTGACTGACTAGTAACGGGCTATCGATGCGGAGCATTGCCATGAGTCAGCGATCCGACTCGTCAAGGAACCGGCAAACCGGGTGCTGACATTGCCTCAGGCCATGTTCGAGTCGGAGGCCGCCCGCAATGATCACATCCGCGGCTGGGATGAAGCGCTCGATCACCTTGCCGATTACGTGATGGAGCTGCCGGGGTAACGCGGACAACCTCAACCTCAAATCAATGAAGGGAGCATAAACAATGAACCAAAACTCAGTTGTGTCTCGGAACGAATGGCTGGCGGCGCGCAAACAACATCTGATTAAGGAAAAGGAACTGACGCGTTTGCGCGATGAACTAAGGCATGAGCGGCGCGATTTGCCTTGGGTCAAGGTGGAGAAGAATTACGTTTTCGACGGTCCTGAAGGAAAGGTAGCGTTCTCTGATCTCTTCGACGGGCGCAGTCAGTTGATCGTCAAGCATTTCATGTTCGGGCCGGGCTGGAAGGAGGGTTGCGTAGGTTGTTCGCTTGAGGTTGACCATCTCGACGGTGCCCCGCTCATTCATCTCGAGAATCACGATGTCAGTTACGTGGCGATATCGCGAGCGCCCCTGGAGGACATTGAAGCCTTCAAGAAACGGATGGGATGGCACTTTAAGTGGCTATCTTCCTTTGACAGCGATTTCAACTACGACTACCACGTGTCGTTCAAGCAAGACGAAATCGCGACGGGCAAAGTATATTACAACTATGAAATGCAGGAGTTCCTGAGCGAAGAGCTTTCCGGCAACAGCTTTTTTTACAAGAACGAAGATGGCGATATCTTCCACACCTATTCGTCATATGCACGCGGTGGCGAGGCGGGGCTCGTCATTTACAGCTATCTCGACATGACGCCCAAGGGACGCAACGAAACCGGCCCCAACCATAATCTGTCCGACTGGGTTCGCCATCATGATCGCTACGGGGCTGGCGGTAGCGTCGATGCAAGAGGCCGCTACGTACCTGCGAAGGAATCAACCTGCTGTCACGAAACAGAGAGAAAGCGTCCGTGAGAATGCTCGGTGCGTCTTGCAGTCGGTCGCACCAATACTCACAACCAAACGGGATACGGTTGATCGAATTCGATAGCAGGACAGAAACAGACGCAGGCTGGCGTGATGGAAAACGCACAGACATATTATAAGAATCACGGTTCGATGAGTGCGCCGAACGGGCATGCGGCTAAGTTGACTATGCTCGATCGAATCGCGGCGCTGACCCTCGCCGGCGACGCTGCGTTCGCGGAGGTTCGCCGCACCTACGAATCCGACGAACGCTTGCAAGTGCCATCTATGGTATTCAATGCACTGCGCAATGCGCCCGAATCGATCATCAGTGGCCACTAAACTACTGGCTATTCGTCAATAGCCAGTAGTTAGTAGCCCTTGGGCAGGCGCAACAACCGTTCCGCGATGATGCTGCGCTGAATCTCCGAGGTCCCTTCTTCGATGGTATTTCCGCGTGACCGTAGCAGCGCATACTGCCAGCGCCCCGCATCGACGGCGTGATTTGAGCCCTCTTCCAATGCCGCGCGCGGTCCTTGCAGAACCAGCGCGAACTCATTCATGCGCTGATTCAACTCACTCCAGAGCACCTTCGAAATCGATCCTTCCGGACCGGGCGTGCCGCCGCGTGTCAGCTTCGAAAAATTGCGGTACGCGAGGTACTTCATTGACTCGACCTCGACGTAAAACTGCGCAAGTGTCTGGCGGATCACGCGCGGAGCGAGCGTGCTGGTGCCTTCCCGTATGACCCGCCGCCCCAGTTCCGCGAGATCATCGAACACATTTCGAAAGCGCATGACAGTGGCGAGCGCCAGTGTCGCGCGTTCGTTCATAAGGGTCGTCAATGCCACCCCCCAGCCGCCGTTGAACGGTCCGAGCAGATTCTCGCGGGGCACGCGCACGTCGTCAAAAAACATCTGGTTGAACTCTGCCTCGCCGGTAATCTGGCGCAGCGGCCGCACCGTGACTCCGGGGCTGTGCATATCGACGAGCAGGTAAGAAATGCCACGATGCTTGGGTGCATCGGCGTCGGTACGCACCAACAGCATACACCAGTCCGAAATGTGACCAAGTGAGGTCCAGACCTTCTGCCCATTGACTACGAAATGATCGCCGTCGATTACCGCGCGGGTACCTAGAGCCGCGAGATCTGATCCCGACACCGGCTCCGAGAAGCCCTGGCACCAAACCTCTTCGCACGAAAGAATTTTGGGCAGGAAGCGGCGCTTCTGATCCTCGGTGCCGTGCTCCAGGATCGTGGGACCGCCCATCGAAAGCCCCAGTTCATTGAGCGGCGCGGGAGCCCTCACGCGCGCCATCTCCTCGTTGAAGATTGCACTCTCGATCATCGAGGCGCCTTGCCCGCCATACTCCTTGGGCCACGAGAGCCCGAGGTAGCCGGCCTCCCAGAGACGCCGCTGCCATTCGGTAAGCAGGCGGACGCTTTCCTCGTCGATCGCCAAGGCAAAGCCGCGATCCGCCACGCCCTTGGGAAGGTTTTCTGCGAGCCAGGTTCGCGCCTTCTCACGAAAGGCGGCCTCTTCGCGCGTATCGCTCAAGTCCATCGTAATATCGTCCTTGCGTCCGGTCGGTGCATCGATCTTTTAGCCTAAAGCCGCCGCGGTTTGTAGCGCGAAATAACCTTTGCTGGGATTCTCCAGCAGCTTTGACGTTGCGATACGCCTGCGACTCAGCCAGATTTATGCGCATGGCGAACCAAGACGAGATGACTATCCTGCGCGGCGGATGCCATTGCGGACGCGTCGCCTATGAGGTCGAAGGCCCGCCGGATCGCATTAGCCAGTGCAACTGCTCGATTTGCGCTAAGAAGGGCTATCTCCATTGGATAGTCGTCCGCGACAAATTCCGCCTGCTTACTCCGGCGGAGGATCTCGCCACCTATACTTTCAATACTCACACGGCGAAACATCATTTTTGCCCGCGATGCGGAGTGGCCTCGTTCTACATTGCGCGCTCCGATCCGGACAAAATCGATGTAAACGCGCGCTGCGTCGAAGGTCTCGACCTGACGGAAATCGCGCTCGAAAGCTTCGATGGACGAAATTGGGAAGCTGCGCAGGCGGAGCACCAACGGCGCAGGCGTGCCGAGTGAGAGCGTTGTAGAATCGCGAATCCATCACGGAGTCTCGCCGCCCCCCGGCGGCTCATTGGGAAGAAGAATTGTGGCGACCCTCGGATTCACCCCGACCGACTTTGAAATCTTCAAGGTCGAGGGCTTCAGCGCACGGATGGAACTGATTTTCGCGCGCATCCGCCCGAAACTGCTCCGGATTGGCGGCGAACTGGCACCCGAGCTGGCCCGCAAACTCCACCTGGAGTTTTTCCCTCACGTCGCCCGGCATCTGCGCCGTTCCGTCAATCCGCCACTGGAGACCTGGGTCGCGTTCGGACCGTCACCGCGCAGCTATAAGCGGTACGGATACCTCGCCTTGTGCATCTCGCAGGCGGGTTTGCACGTGCGCGCCGTGGTCAAATCCGAGGCGGAGTCCCGCGCCGAAATGGGGCGAGCGCTCGAGGCTCGCGCAAAGCAACTGGTGAAGGACTTCGATGGTACCCGCATCGGGCGATACGAGAAGTGGGATTTTGCCCGATTGCCGAATCCGGCACGCGCCGATGGGGAACTCTTCACTGCGATGGCGGCCACACTCAGCCAGAAAACCGGATGGGTTGATCTCGGCTTCGGCTGGAACGTGCGTGATTCATTGCGGCTAGATCGCGCCGAGGTGATCGAGGCATTCCACGAACTCGAGCCGTTGTACCGGATTTTTCGCGCGGCAATCTGACGCGCCAAATGCCATCTATCACGAACGGATTTCTCTATGAGCAAAATCGCCATAGTCGAGACCGGCGCATGGATCCCGACACCGACTAATCGATGAGCAAAGTCGCAATACTAGGAGCGGGTGCATGGGGCACCGCACTGGCGGTAACGATCGCGCGTAGCCATGGCGCCGTGGTGCTTGGCGTCCGCCGCACCGCGCATCTCGAAGCGCTTCGAGCCCGCGGTGAGAACGCCCTCTATCTCCCGGGCATCAAGCTACCGGCGTCGCTCGAACTGACCGACGACTGGGAGGCGGCGGTCAGCGCCGCGGCGACGGTCGTGATGGCGGTGCCCTCGCGCTTTGCGCGCGCCGCTATCATGACCGTCGCCCACGCCATCCCGGCCGCCGCGATGATCGTGAGCGTGACCAAAGGCATCGAGCCCGGCACACTGCTGACGATGAGCGCGATGCTCGAAGAAATCACGGCGGCAGGGGTGGATGCCGGTACCGGCATCCACCCCTGCCGCCGTGATTTCCGAGTGCGGCCCGGAGAGGACTGCGACGCGGCCACCCGGCCGCGTCGCAGTCCTCTCCGGGCCGGGCTTCGCTGCCGAGGTCGCGCGCGGCAAACCGGCCGCGCTGGTCGCCGCTGCTTGCGACGAGGCGCTCGCGGAGCGCGCTCAGGCGCTCTTCGCGGTGCGGCCGCTGCGCATCTATCGCAGCATCGATGTCGCCGGCGTCGAACTCGGGGGCGCGGTCAAGAACGTCATCGCGGTCGCCGCTGGCATCTGCGACGGCCTCGACCTCGGATCGAGCGCGCGGGCGGCGCTCATCACGCGCGGGTTAGCGGAAATGATGCGCCTTGCGGATGCAGCCGGAGGGCGCCGAGAGACGCTGTCCGGCCTCGCGGGGCTGGGCGACCTCGTCCTCACCTGCACTGGGGAGCTATCGCGAAATCGCCGGTTGGGGCTTAAAATCGCGCGAGGCGAAGGCCTCCAATCCTCTGCCGAGGGCGCGCCGGTAGCAGAGGGCGCCGCTAACGCGCTCGCAATCCGCGCGCTGGCTGCGCGCATCGGCATAGAGATGCCGATCGTATCGGCCGTCTGCCGGGTGCTCTATGAAGCAGCCCCCGTAAACGCTATGGTCGAAGAGCTACTCAGCCGCGAGCTCAAGCCCGAATTTTAGCGATTAAAATGAGAACTTGAGTGAGGCCGCTTGAAAATTCGGCGACCAGAATCGAGTGGGGCCGGAAGAATAAGTTCAGAAGATCGAAAAATACGATTAGAAGAAGGACGAATGGCGAATACAGCAACTTGCAAGGCCAGCGAATGCAGTCACGAAGTGATTGCCAAGGGTTATTGCCGCAAGCATTACCGTCTATGGAAGGCGGGTGAAATGCCGAAGCCCCGCTACAAGATTTGCACTGAAGAAAAGTGCCGCAAGCCGCGCTTCAAATCCAGCCTTTGCGAAGAACATTGGAACGCCGCTCACGGCAAAAAGCCTGAGGCGACCGCCGCTCCGACCGCACCCGCCACGCCAGCCGAAGGCGCTAGCGCCTGACCGCAGCCGCGACGGAGCTACTTCGCTCAGGCGATCACCTTGGTGCAAGCAAAGGTTAACTTGCGCGATAGCGCCGAGTAGCGCTCGGGTCGTGGAGGAAGACCATGGCTAATCTCATCGTCGCGGGCGCCGCCGGCCGAATGGGCCGCCTCATCGTCTCGATCATCATCAACGAACGGGTGCACCGGCTCGCCGGTGCAATCGAATCGGTCGGCAATCCTGTCGTCGGCAAGGATGCTGGCGAGGTGGCGGGCGTAGGTCCCCAGGGCGTCAAGATTGTCGATGACTACGCCGCGATCGCACGTCCCGACACCGTGACGCTGGACTTCACAAATGCGGAGGCGTCCTTCGGGCATCTCCAAATTGCCGCGCACAAAGGGGCAGCAATCGTTATCGGATCGACCGGGTTCACGCCGGAACTGGAGGCTCGCGCGAAGGCGTTGGCGCAGCGAACGCGCACTGTGATCGCTCCTAACATGAGTATCGGCGTCAACGTCCTGATGAAGATCACGGCGGAGGTCGCACGGATTCTCGGCAACTTCGACGCCGAAGTCATCGAGATCCATCACAACACCAAGGTTGACGCGCCCAGCGGCACTGCCGTGGCGCTGGGCCGCATCATCGCGGAGGCCCGCAACCTCGACTTTCGCGCGAACGCGATCTATGGACGCGAAGGGATCACTGGGAAGCGCGAACCCGACCAGATAGCGGTACTGGCGCTGCGCGCCGGCGACGCCGTGGGCGACCACACGGTCATTTTCGGCGGTCAAGGCGAGCGGCTCGAATTGGTCCATCGGGCACAGAGTCGCGAGTCGCTCGCGCGCGGGGCACTGCGCGCTGCCGAGTGGATCGAGAATCGTGCGCCGGGACTCTACTCGATGCGCGACGTGCTCGGCCTCTGATTCGCCCGCTCTGTCGGTCGGGTTTTCAGGTAGCTAATTCTGATGTGGTGCGACGTTATCTGACATCAGCCTGTCGATTGTCGCGCGACGTGAAACCGACTCCCGCATCAAATTGTAACCACCGTCTAACAAGTGCAACCGTCTAACTCGACGCGATGCCGGCGCTCCTTAAAGTGGCTTAGTCACTAGACGTTGCGCGAGGCCGGACGTCCGCTTGCCTGCGGACCTTGGGCCGAGCCTTCGGACTTCAGTTCCTCCCATCGTTCAAGGATGCGCGGCACTACGCGCGGATGGCGGCGCTCGTACCAACCGATAATGACCGCTAACGCGAGGATATTGCCACCGGCGATGTTCCACCAGCCGAGTTGCTGCACCGTGCTCTGATCGAGGAAGGTCACGAAGCCGGCGAAGCAAAGCTCGAACCACAGGAACAGCACGAGCACGCCCAACGCGAGCAGAGGCTCGCGTTCGGAGGCATACATCGTGATCGAAGCGGCGATGCCGAACATGATGAAGGCGAAGAAGTGCAACGCGGTGTATCCCAGAACCAGCGCCGCGGTCACGGAGAAGCTCGACGGCTGACTCATGCCGTTGAAGATAACCGCGCCGAGGAGAGCCGGGGTATGGAAGGGATGCCCTGCGATCACGTCTGCGACCAGGAACCAGACCGCGACGATGGTGCCGCCGATCAGGCCGGTGGTGACGCCTTCGCGGACGACGCCCATCCATGGACCGAGGAGGTTGGAGGCCAGCGCGGGTTGGCGCCAGAAGAAGTAGGCGAGCATGACCACGGTCGCCATCAGGTTGCCGATCATGCCCTTCCACCACGACACGGCGGCTTGAGCGGCCGGTCCGAGGAGCATCACGAGGGCGATGAAGAAGACCTCGAAGCCGATGGTGAAAAGGAACAGGGCGCCGAACAGCTCGGCATGGTCTTGCGCGGCCGCCATCAAGAGGGCGGCAACGACGCCTATAATGGCGAATGCGAGAAAGTGAGCGACGGTATATTCGCCAACCAGCGTCCACGCCGCGGCGTTGAGGGTCTGCTGATGCGTGCCGTGAAGGAGCGCCGACGAGAGGATCATCGGGGTTTTCAGCGGTTCGCCTCGGGCGGCGTCGAAGACGAAGAACCAGAGGGCGATGACGGCACCGCCAAGCAGCCCCGCTACCGCGCCGTCGATGAGTAGCCTAGTTCTTGAGTGCCGCATCGGAACCTCCTGATTGGGTTTGTTCCGTAATTTTCGGTGTGGCCTGCGGGAGGTCAATTCACCGCGAGCCGGGAAGCCAGCGCTGAGGGATTAAGTTTAAAAAGAAGTCCTAAGAAGTTTCGCTGGGTTCTCCTGTTGCTGCGGGCATTTAGAATTAGTAATCCCCTTCCAAACAGTAGGCCGACACTAATGATAAATCAAGTCTTCAGCATAAGTGTGACAGGTTTTTGTAGATAGTTGTTCTAATGACGTGGCGGCAGGCCTCGCGACGAAGAAGCGGCTTTAAGTACGCGGGCGCGACGGTACGGACGAGGCGTTCGAAATGAATTTAGCGCTTAGCGAACGGGAGCCCGGAATGTCCAACGTTGGCGGGCGGATTCCGTGGGCAAGCCGCCGTCTGAGCAGGCCTCGGAGCAGGTCACTGGGGTGTCGCGTCCCTATCGCCGAGCGCCCAACGCTGGGCGCTTGTGTAGTTCCTCGAGCAGTGCCTTGGCGTCGATAAGGTCGGGGGTGTCGAAGCCCTCGGTGAACCAGTTGTAGATGTCGGCGAGCATCGAACGCGCTTCGGCGCGGCGGCCCTGCGCTGTGAGCAGCCGCGCGAGGCTCGTGGTCGCGCGCAGTTCGTAGGGTTTCGAGCCGATACGGTGGGCAGCAGAGACTGCCTCCCGAAAATCGTGATCGGCCAGATTCGCGGCGCCGCGCCTTAAATGCAGTTCTCCGCGCCACCAAAGCAAACTGGGCAAGGTGATTTGCATCGCACCGATTGCGGCAGTGGCCGCCTGGATCGTATCAAGCGCCTCTTCCAGCCGGCCCGCGCACGCTTGCGCCTCGCTCAGTAATCTCAATGTGAATGCATCCAACCTGAAGCCGAGCGTCACATATGAATCGAGTCCCGAGCGAATCAGCGCTGTCCCATCGTCGGCGTTACTCTGCTGAGCCATCGCCCATCCGCGGCAAACCGACGCTTCGTCCATGAACACCGATTGCTGCTCAGTTGCGAGAGAAAGTAGACGTTCAGCGATTTTCTGCACTTTGATCGGCTCGCGGAGATGAATATAGAGAACCGCTGCGAGATAGAGAGCGCCGCCCAAGGGACTCTTCAGGCGCTCGGCCAGAGCAATCGACTCGCGAGCCTTAGCTTTCGCCTGATCGGCGCTCCCCAAGTGCCATAATACGAGGGCGATTTGCGCAAGCGCGCGCACGTGGGGATCCCAGGTGTCGCCGAAGAATTCAGTTTCGCTGTACGATGCTATTGCCGTTTCATAGTGTTGCTTCGCTTTAGCCAGGTCCCCGCGATAGTAGTGCGAGGATATCCCTCGAAGCATATGGGCCATACTCAAGCCGGAGCGGCTTCCGCTAGATTGCGCAACTTCCGTTATCTGGTCGACGATCTGCTCCGCGACGGAGAGGTCGCCCCGCGCAGACATCGAGTTCCAAGCGCTCCATAACGCACGTATCAGCTGCTCCGGGTTACCGATCTTTTTGCTCAATTCCTGCAGTCGCCTGACGGTTTGGATGCTCTGATCGGCGCCGCTGCCGCGTGTGATTGAAAGCACATGCAAAAGCGAGTACTGGAGGTCAAATTCCAGTTCCGGACGCTCCGGACTCCTTCTCGAGGCTGAGATCGCCTGCTTGAAGTAAACTTCGGCCTCCTTGAGGGCGCCACTTTGGACGGCCCTTCTGCCTGCGATTTGCAAGTAGTGGAGGGTTTTAGCAACGTCGGAAAAAGCCTCCGCTTTCCAGAGGTGATATGCGAGCTCGCTCGCGTATTCGTCTGCCGTGTCGTGGTGGAGCGACTCAATAGCTGTCGCCACGGCCAAGTGGATCCTTTGGCGCCTCACTACTGGCAAATCGTCAAGAATGACCCGCCGGATTAGTTCGTGAGCGAACTTGAATTGTGTCTCATCCTGGAGAACCTCAGAAGAAAGAAGTCCGGTCTTTTCTGCCTCCTCGAGACGGTCAATCAGTAAATTCCTATTAGCACCCGTCGCCGCCAGCAGCAGAGCAAAGGAAAAGGACCGGCCGAACACCGCTGCGGTTGCGAGCATACTACGGGTTTCATCACCTACCCGGTTCGCCCGCCTTCCGATCATCAACCGCAAGCTCCGCGGTAGGTCGAGTGCTTCCGGGGTGATTTCTACACCGGTCTTATGATCGAGTTCACTGAGCTTGCCGTGTTCGGTCAGATGACGAAACAACTCACTAACATAAAATGGGTTACCCTCCGTGGTCGCGTGCAACAGACTGACGAGAGTTGCCGAAGGCTCCGATCCACCAAGTGACTGAACCATCTCTGCAACCGCGCTCCGTGGAAGCCCGAGTAAGCTAATCTGTTCGACCCGATCTAGCCGGGCTAGCTCTTCCAGAGTGCGGGCGAGAGCATAGGCCGAATTGAGATCGTCATCGCGATACGTTCCAAGGATCAGCACTGGGACTTTGTGGATGTTGCCGGCGAGATGAAGGACCAGCGCCAAGGTTCCTGGGTCGGCCCACTGCAGGTCTTCGAGCAGCACAAGAAGGGGCTTGTCAGATGCCACCCGGCTAAGCACGTTGCCAACGGCTCCGAGCAGCATACGCTGTGACTGAGCCGGGGAAAGCTCCAGAGGTGCCCGGACGCCGCTGAACAGCCGGCTGACCTGTGGTAGGAGCCTCGAGATTTCCGCAGCGTCCGCGCCAAGCAGCGCGCGGAAAGCGGAGCGGTTCGGCGCTCGCTCAAATGCTGCCTCCAAGACTTCCACAAATGGCACGAACGGCACGAGATCTTCGCGATCGTAGCAATTACCGCGTAAAGTCAGCACGCCATCCTGCTCCGCTGCGGCGCCAAGCTCTGCTGCAAGGCGGGTCTTGCCGATCCCCGCGGCACCACTGATCAACACCATCCCACCGATTCCCTGCTGAACGCACCTGAGCTGATTTCGCAATCGGCTGATTTCTGCTTCTCTGCCGACAAGCACTGTGCGTGATTTCGATAGCCATTCTGGCGCCGATCCAACATTCATCGCCGTTGTCACAGGCGCGATAAATCGATAGCCGCGCCGATGTACGGTCTCGATGAACTTCGGTTGCCTGACCTGGTCGCCTAACGCAGCGCGCAGTTCCGCGATGCAGATCGCCGGCATAGTGTCGCCGACCGAAACTTCTCCCCAGATCGAATCGAGTAGCTCCTCTTTGGTTACGAGTTTTCCCGGACGATCGATGAAGTAGCGCAAGACCTCAAAGGTCTTGGACCTCAAAAGTATCTGTTCATCCTCGCGCCATAGCAGCGCGTTGGCGATATCTAACCGAAAAGGTGAAAACAGGCGCTCACGTTGGGCGACCATCGCTTCTCCGGCCGCGAGTGAATTTAAGCGAAAATTATAACGACTTTATAAGACAAAGGACTTGGACGTGTCTAGCTTAGTCACAATCGCGAGGGAAATGCGGCCGGTAAATCGGAGGGGCCGTTTTTGCGTGCGCTTGCATCACACGGTCAACGGCAGAGACGATATTTCGAGCTGTTTCCTGCCGGCAGATGACGCGCTTTTGGCCAAAAGGAGAACAATTTTTATGGACACGACCTCCATTGAAAGACGAGATTTTACCGAACTAGCGGCACAACACGCTGAGGATTTCAAAACCCGCGTAAATCGCCACGATCGCGAGAACAGTTTTCCTTTTGAGAATCTCGAAGCCATGAAAGTGTCCGGTTACGTGAATATGACCTTGCCCGCGGAACTTGGTGGTGGGGGCGCCGACCCGCTCGACCTTGTTCTGGCTCAAGAAAGGTTGGCGCGAGGTGACGGACCGACTGCAGTTGCCATAAATATGCACATATTCAATACCGGGCTCCGCTCCGATCTCTGGCGCCTTGGGGATGCGACGCAACTGCCACTCCTGAAGGCCTGCGCACGCGACTCTCTCATCATTTGTTCAGGCACCAGCGACCCAAGGATGAACACTGTAATCGGCTTTGCCGGACTCAACGACACTACGCGAAACGCCGAAAAAATCCGTTGTGGTTATCGCGTCAACGGCCGAGCGGGTTTCAGCAGTCTGTGCGTTTGTGCAGATTTCTTCGAGGAAACCGCGCACTTTGAGGATCCGATAAAGGGACCTCTCTGCTTACATTTTATTGTTCCCGCCAAAACACCTGGCATCGGGATACAGAACAACTGGGATACGATGAGCATTCGAGCTTCGTCGAGCCACGATACTATTTGGGAGAACGTCTTCGTACCCGAGGAGAACGTAACGGCTCGCCCGGCTCGCAACTGGGGAACTTACAATAACGTATTCGTCTCATGGTTTATGACATCAATCTCGGCGTGCTACTTAGGCATCGCGCAGGCGGCCCGGGATCATGCAGTGAACTGGGCGCGCGAACGAACCCAGCTTCCTTTTGACCGTCCGGTAAGCCACTACCCCGGAAACCAATTCCTGGCCGCAGAAATGGAGGTCGGGCTTAGGGCCGCACGGGCAATGCTGCTCGCGACGGCGAGCGTTCTTAACGAGCCTTCTCAACGCGCCAATCCATCGTTGATTGACGTCCTCGCCTGCAAACACTTCGTGACGGAGACAGCACTCAACGTGGTAGACAAAGCGATGCGTATCGCCGGTGGCGCGGCAATATCCCGCTCGGGTCCACTTGAACAGATGTACCGGAACGTTCCGAGCGGGCGTCATACATCCGCTGGCGGGGTTTGATACGCTCGGTGTACTGGGGAAGCTGGCATTTGGCATTGCGCCGGATACTATGCCTAGGTGGATCTAAGCGAGGATTAAGGAAACTAACCGCGTTCCGAATATTCGCCCGAAAAATTCAGCTCGTCAGACTTTCGCTCTCGCAGTTTCGGGTAAGGTATCTTGCAAATTAGCTGTTTTCCCGTTCGGGAAATCGAGCAGCGCCTTCGCGTCGACCAGGTCAGCGGTGTCAAAGCCTTCGGTGAACCTTTTGTAGATCGCTCGCTGGCATCATGCGCGCCTCGGGTTTGCGGACGCCAGGCGGCAGCGAAGGAGCGGCAGGTCAGACGGCGGGGCGTTCGTGCGGGCGCAGGACGTGGATGCGCGCGGGCGCGCGATTGATGGCGGGAACTTCGGAATCCTCGCGCTGGGCCCAGCGGAAGAAGATACCGCTGAAGACAAACATGACGTAAACGCCCTGACCGATCCACATGATAAGGCCGCCGAGCACCTGATCGGCGAGCGGGGTGAGTCCGAACGGATGCATGCCCATGCCGTAGTAGGTATAGAGCACCGTCTCGGCCATCGTGATGGGCGCGGCGACGGCGGTCATCGGGATCATGAGGAGAAACAGATAGAGAATCTGCATCGGATAGGTGAGCCGGGGATATTCGGGCAGCGGACTCAACATCGGCCACCAGAGCAAGAGACCGACGGAGACCAGGGCGACGCGGATGCTGCCGTAAAACGGGCGGGCGTGACAAACCTTATCGCAGAGCGCCGGATAGTGCAGTAGCGCGAAGAACATCGAGAAGGTCAGAAAAGCGACGAGGGGACGAGTGAGGCCGCGCGCCACGGGTTCGATGAAGCGATTCATCATGACGGGCCGCGCCATCCAATCGGGCAAGCCGAGGAGGAGGAGCGGCGGCACAATGAAAACGAGGATCATCTGCTGAAAGATGTAGGCGGAGAAGCTGAATCCCTTGGCATAGTCGTCGAGGGGACCAGTGAGGGCCGCGAACATCATGAGGATACCGAGCCAGAAGGCCATCTGCTGGCGCTGGTTGGGGCGGCGCTTGAGAACGATCGATGCGCCCACGTACACCATCGCTACCATCGCGATGGTGAGTACAGTTTGGGGAGCAGCGTTCCACATATATGTTTCAGCGCGGCGGGACGAGCAGATCCGCTACCATGGAATATATCCCGCTGAATGGCGTCCGAGATAGAGGAACAGCAACATCAGCGACCCGCAGATCATCATCGCGAGCAATAATGGAAACGCGAACAGGGTGGTGAAGACCGGACTATCGTACTTCAGGTGCATGTAGAATCCGGCGACCAGAATGAACTTCAGGATGGCGAGGATAATGAGCAGGGGAACCAGCCAGGCCTGAAGAAAGGGGGCATAGAAGACGCCGATTTCCATCGCGGTGAGGACGATAAGGACGACGGCGACGAGGGAATAAACCTGCCATCCAGGATGTTCGGATTCGTGGGGAGCATGCTCGTGGGCAGCATGGTCGTGGCCGGCGTGACCGTGTTCGATAGCTTGGTCGCTCATGCGCGATTCACAGTCCTCATTAGATAGATCAGGGTAAAGATGACGACCCAGACGATGTCAACGAAGTGCCAATAGAGGCCGCAAAGTTCGATTGACAGGGCGCGGTTGGAGCCGATTTTGCCTTTCATTCCGGCTACGGCCATCACCAGCAGCCAGACCACGCCGATGAAGACGTGGAAGCCATGGAAACCGACGAGGGTATAGAAGCACTGGCTGAAGAGGTTGGTGTTGTAGAGCATGCCCTCGCGATAGAAGCTGGTGAACTCGTAAACCTGACCGCCGAGGAAGATCAGTCCGAAGAAGGCGGTGCCGAGGAGCCAAGCGGTGCCGACCTTGGGTTTGCCGCTCTGGAAGCCGTGGAGCGCGAGGACCATCAGCAAGCTCGACATAAGTAGGATGAAAGTGCTGAAGGAGGTCAGCGGAATGTTGAGGATGCTGGCGTCGGGCATGCCGATGCTGCGCGACTTGTAAACCATGAAGGTCGAAATGAGCGAGGCGAAGAAGACGCATTCCGAGCCGATGAAGCCCCACACGCCGACCTTGCGGTTGTCCAGTTTGAGGAAGCTCTCGTGGACCTGGTGGGGATTGTCCTCGCCCCACTCTTTGTACTCGAAGGACATCGAGATGGCGCAGAAAGCGAGCAGACCGAGGCCGAGGAAGACCAGCCGGAACCATCCGACGAGCATACCGATACCGGCGAGGAAGATGCCGCCGGCCATTATAATCGGGAAGAGCGACGGGCCGGGCATGTGGATGGCGGCGATTTCCGCGGGCGTGGGTAGCGGCTGATACTCCACATTGACGCGTTTTTCGGCGAGGCCGGAGGCTTCGACGTCGCCGTATTTTTCGACCCAGAAGGCGTCGCGCGAGTGCACCGTCGGAACGTGCACGAAGTTATAGATGGGCGGCGGCGACGGGATGGACCATTCGAGGGTGCGCGCGTCCCAAGGATCGGCGCCCGCTCGTTCGCCGTTAAACCAGCTCCAGACGACATTGGCAAAGAAGAGGAGGAAGGAGGCGCCGAGGCAGAAGGCGCTGATACTTTCGAAGAAATTCCAGAAGTCCCAACCCATGTGGGGGGCATAGGTGTAGATGCGGCGCGGCATACCCCATTCGCCGAGGAAATGCATCGGGAAGAACGTACAGTTGAAGAAGATGGTGGTGAGCCAGAAGTGCCACTTGCCGAGCGTCTCGTTCATGAAGCGGCCGCACATCTTGGGGAAGTAGAAATAGAAGGCGGCGAGGATGGCCATTAGAACGCCGCCGAAAAGCACGTAATGGAAGTGCGCGATGATGAAGTAGGAGTCGGTCTGTTCGAGGTCGATGGGTGCGCTGGCATGCATGACGCCGCTGAGGCCGCCGATGGTGAACTCGAGGATGAAGCCGAGTGCGAAAAGCATCGCGGTGGTAAAACGCAGGCGCCCGCCCCAAACGGTGGCGATCCAGGAGAAGACTTTGACGCCGGTGGGAATCGCGATGAGCATCGAGGTGATCGCGAAGGCGGAATCTGCGACGGGCCCCATGCCGGTCGCGAACATGTGATGGCCCCAGACGCCGTAAGAGAGGAAGGCGATAAGGATGATCGAGTAGGCCATCATGGGATAGCCGAATAGCGGCTTGCGCGAGAACACCGGCAGGACTTCGGAAATCATACCGAAGGCGGGCAGCGCCATGATGTAAACTTCGGGGTGGCCGAAGATCCAGAAGAGATGCTGCCAAAGCATCGGCGTCGCGCCGGCGATTACTTCATAGAAATGCGAACCGAAGTAGCGGTCGGCGAAGAGGAAGATGAGGCCGACGGTCAAGGCCGGGAAGGCGAGGAGCAACAGGATAACGGTGACCAGGAGCGCCCAGATGAACATCGGCATGCGCATGAAGGTCATGCCTGGAGCGCGCATGTTAACGATCGTGACGAAGAAGTTGAGGGCGCTCATGACTGAAGAGACGCCGAGGATGAGCAGGCCAACGTCGTAATAGTCGATGTTGAGACCGGGAGCGTAGGCGCGTTCGGTGAGGTTGGCGTAGCCGAACCATCCGCCATTGGGCAGTCCGCCGAAGACCCAGCCGAAGTTAAGGGAGATAGCGCCGAGGAGGAAGATCCAGAAGCTGAGGGCATTGAGGCGCGGAAAGGCCACGTCGCGAGCGCCGATTTGGAGTGGGATGAGGAAATTGCCGAAGAGTCCGGTTTCGAGCGGCATGACGACCAGGAAGATCATCGTCAGGCCGTGCATGGTGAACATCTGGTTGTAGAAATCGGCCGAGAGGAAGTGGTTGTCGGGCACGATAAGCTGGGCGCGGACGAGCATCGCTTCAGTGCCGCCGAGGCCCATGAGGATGAGGGCGGTGACGCCGTAAAGGACGGCGATCCGCTTGTGATCGATGGTGGTCAGCCAGCCGTAAATGCCACCGCCTTCGAGATAATTGGCCTGTTCGAGATGGATTGGTTTTGGTTGGGCAGCCATGGTTATTTTTCCTACTTAAGGCTCTCCAGATAGGCAACCAGATTGTTGAGGTCCTCGCCATCGAGGCCGAGAGTGGGCATATTGGCACCCGGCTTCACGGCGACGGGGTCTTTGATCCACATCGCGACGTTCTGCGGGGTGTTGTCGAACATGCTACCAGCCAGGGTGGTGCGACTGCCGAAATGGGTCAAGTCGGGACCGCGGAAGCCGTAGCTATACTGCTTCGAGAAGCCCGAGACGCCGCGGATTGTATGGCAGATCGCGCAGGGAGCGTTGGCCCAGATCTTCGCGCCGGCAGCGGCGGGACCGGCGGTCGGCTTGAAGGGTGGCTCCTGCTGATGGGCGACCCATTGATCGAAGGCCTCGGGGGTTTCCACGAAGACGCGAAAGCGCATATTGGCGTGCGAGGCCCCGCAGAACTCGGTGCACTGACCATAGTATTCGCCGGGCGTATCGGCGACGAGAGTGATCTGATTGTTCTGACCGGGGACGACGTCGCGCTTGCCGCCGATCGAGGGCATGAAGAAGCTATGGATAACGTCATCGGAGGTCATCGAGAAGTGGATCGTGCGATTGGTCGGAATGTGCACTTCGTCAGCAGTTTCGAGACCGCCTTGAGCAGGATAGCGGAATTCCCACCACCATTGATGGGCGATGACCTGGACCTCGAGGGTGCCGGCCGGCCAACTGTTGGGCTGGGTGCGGATGATGGTATGGACGGTGGGAATGGTAATGGCGACGAGAATGAGCGCCGGAATGACCGTCCAGAGCATTTCGAGGGTGACGTCGGAGTGCATCGCAGAGGGCTCTCCGGGATCGCCCTCGCGGCTCGAGTAGATGAAGATTGCGCCGATCATCGCGGCGATGACGACGAGCAGGACGATGGTGTCGAGAATCGTGACTTCCTTGAAGAGGCTGAGGATGGCGCGGGTCAGGTCGGACTTGGGCGACAGGGTATCGAGCGGATAAGGGCCACTCGAGGCGCAGCCAGCGAATAAGGCCGCCATCGCAAGGAAGGGGGCGACTGAACTGGCGCGCGTGAACTTAATGTTGCGCGACTTCATGAGGTGTCTCCAAGCCGTCGGCTACCGCAACGTCCGCCAATTGCTTCAGACCGGGAATCGCACAGTAGATGAAAGCGCCGAGAAATCCGGCGGTCACACATAGCTCAACCCATCCGAGCGGAAGCGTATCGGGGAACAGGGACGGCACAATCAGAACGTAATGTAGATTCCAGACGCCGATAATTCCGAGCAAGGCGACGGTGCCCAGAATTTTGGGCGTCTTTTTGGGCTTCACGCCCATCAGCACGCTGAACGGAAGCGCCCAGAGGAGGACGGGACACATCCAGGTCAAGAACATCCAGGGATGATGCCAGCAGCGTCCGACGATAAAGAAGGTCTCGCTGGGAAGATCGCCGTACCAGATGACGATGTACTGGGCGAAAGTTAGGTACATCCAGAAGACCGAGAAGGCGAAGATCATCTTGCCGAGGTCGTGGAGCACTTTGCCGCGCGTGAAGATATTGCTGGATGGCAGCACGGCGCGCATCTGGACGGCGGTGAAGGCCATGGTGCAGATGCAGCTCCAGAAGACGGTCGCGAAATACCACCATCCGAAGAGGGTGCTGTGCCATTGGGGGCTGAGCGAAGAAATCAGGTCGTAGGCGAACAGCGTCCAGACGACCGCATAAGAGATTCCGAGAGCGGGTGCGAGGCGTCGAATGGACGGCGGCGGCATCTCGATGGTGTCGGGTTCGTGATGCCAGGCGATGGCCTCATCGGTGTTGGAGGCGAGGATGAAGCGCCAGCTCAGGAAGGTAATCCAGAGGAGCGCGAGAAAGTCGCGGGTGAGGAGAAAAGGTGCGGAGAGCCATTGCGCCTTGACCTTATTGGCGACCGGATGAGCGATCCAGGGGAAGATATAGTCGCGACCGACGACGATACCGAAGAACAGGACCAAAGCGAGCGGGAGGAAGCGCCAGAAAGACTCGGCGAGGCGGAAATGGCTCGAACCGGCCCAGCGTCCCTGGGTCAGATAGAAGGCGGCGGAGGCGACGACACCAGCCTCAGCGATGCCGGTGAAGAACAGGAAATCGATGAGCCAGGTAAGCCAGACGCGGGGAGCGTCGCCAACGCCGAGTCCGACGACTGCGCCGACGAGCCCAACCACCATCAGAATTACGGCGATGGTCGTCAGGCGGCCCCAGTTGACGCTGACTGGTTGACGAATTGGCCGCACGGCGGCGGCTCCAAGCGATGCGGGTCGATTAACGCTCATCGGTATTCAAGCCTTGATCCAAGATCTGCAATCTCCTGCGGACGTACCCATCGGTTAAGGAGCAATCACGCGGCCTCGCGCAGGACATCTTCGGCACCGGCTTCGCGCATCAACGCTTCGATTTTGGCGCTCTCGCTCTCGGCGGTGCGGACGACCAGGCCAAAGCGGTCGGCGCCGAAGCGAGTGCGATAGCCCGAAGAAGACTCGAATGATGGCAATCCGCTTTTGAAGAAGAAGCTGGTGACCGCGCCGAGTACGCCGAACAGGATCATCATTTCGAAGATGATGACGATATATGGCGTTATCGAGGCGATGGGGCGGCCGCCGGTATTGAGGTTCCATTCCCAGGAGGTCCCGACCGTCAGCACGAGGGCGGTGATCGCACCGGTGATGCCTCCGGCGAGCACAAACTTGCGCACCGAACTCTTGCCCCATTCGCGCACTTCATCGACAGCTTCCGCCATCTTTTCACTCGGAAATGGCGAGAAAGTATGGAACTCGCGGATCGCTGCGTGATGCAATTTTTCGATTGCGTGCGCGCACTGAGCGTCGTCCACAAACACTCCAACCAGTTCAATATCGCCGCTCATGATGCCTTCCGATAGGGATAGGTGTTGCGGGCCGACTTACGCAGCCAGCCGACTCCTTCCTTCAATTCCGTCATCGACACGATGGGCAGGAACTTGGTGAAGATTGAAAAATTCATCAGGAACCAGCCGAAGGCACCGATCGTGATCATCACCTCGGTCAGCTTGGGCACGTAGAATTTCCACTGCGAGGGAATCGTCGCGACCGAGAGCGAACCCGCAATCAGGACGAAGCGCTCTAGCCACATGCCGATATTGACGAAAATCGAGATGATGAAGAGCCAGATGGTGTTGGTGCGAATCCGCGGTGAAAAGAGCAGCAGCGGAATCAGACAGTTGCAGAGCACCATGCCGCCGAACAGATATCCCTGGTGGCCAAAGAAGCGTTGGTGGAAGGTCATCATCTCGATCGGATCCTGCACGTAATAGACCAGAAAGGCCTCGGTCGAGTACGAGTAGGTGATGACGAGCGAGGTAAAAAGGACGACCTTGCCGAGGCTGTCGAGATGCCAGATCGTTACGAGGTCCTCGATGTGCAGCATTTTGCGCATCGGAATGATTAGCGTCAGCACCATCGCGCAGCCGGAGAAGATCGCACCGGCGACGAAATAGGGGGCGAAGATCGTACTGTGCATGCCGGGCGTCTGCATCGTCGCGAAATCCCAGGACACGACGCTATGGACGGAGAGCACCAAGGGCGTGGCGAAGCCTGCCAGGAGCAGGTAGGCCATCGAGAAGTTGCGCCATTGGCGGTCGGTGCCTTGCCATCCGCAGGCGAGCACGCTGTAGAACTTCTTGCGCCAGCCGATCGAGATATCGCGCTGATTGGCGATATCAGGAATCAGGCCCATCGAAAGGAACAAGGTACTCGTCGTCAGATAGGTGCTGATGGCGAAGAAGTCCCAGGTCAGGGGCGAGCGAAAATCGGGCTGCAGGTAGCGTTCGTTAGGGTACGGGCAGAGCCAGTAAAAGAACCACGGACGACCGAGATGGACGATTGGAAACAGACCGGCCGTGAGCACCGCGAAGACGGTCATGGTTTCGGCGCATCGATAGACCGCAGTACGCCATCGCGTGCGGAACAGGAAGAGCACGGCCGAGATCAGCGTGCCCGAGTGCGCGATACCGACCCAGAAGACGAAGTCGGTGATATAGACTGCCCACAGGGTCGGTTGGCCGTATCCGGTGACACCCAGTCCTTCGTAAATCTGCCGCGTCCAGAACGATCCTCCGACCGCGACCAGAAAAGCGCAAAACCCTACCCATAGCCAGTACTTCAGGCCTGCGGGCGCCATCACCCGCTGGGCGGTGCGGTCAACGTCGAGGTAGGTCAGGTTGTGATAATTGCTTTGATCGACGGCGGCTGCCATTTAGGCTTTCCCCTTCTCCTGATAGAGGTCCCGCAGGTAAGTAATCGCGGGCAGGGCATTGAACTCCGGAAGCATCGTATAGACGCGGCCCTTGTTATCGTCGCGCCGCTTCATCATTGCGCTGTTCGGGTCGTTGATATCGCCGAAGGTGATTGCGCGCGACGGACAGGCCTGGGCACAAGCCGGGATGATCTCGCCATCAAGCAGTTTGCGATCCTCGGTGCGCGCGTTGATCTCGGCGGTGGTCACGCGCTGGATGCAGAAGGTGCATTTCTCCATGACGCCGGCGCCGCGGACAGTCACATCTGGATTCAACTGGAGATTGAGCGGCTCGACGAATTCCGGTGCATACCAGTTGAAGCGGCGGACCTTGTAGGGGCAGTTGTTCTCGCAAAACCGCGTTCCGATGCAGCGGTTGTAGATCTGGGCGTTGAGGCCTTCATTGGTGTGATGCGAAGCGAAGACCGGGCAGACCGGTTCGCAGGGCGCGTGATCGCACTGCTGACAAAGCATCGGCGCAATTTGAATCAACGGCGCGGTACCAGCCTTGTCGGCGGGCGTGATGTAACGCTCGACTCTAATCCACGACATGATGCGGCCGAGATCGACGTTGTCCTTGCCGACCACCTGAACATTATTCTCCGCGTAGCAGGCGGCGATGCACGCACTGCAGCCGGTGCAGGAGTTGACGTCGATTGTCATCCCCCACTTGTGTCCGGCGTATTCGATGGGCGCGTACATCTCGTAAGGGCGATCGATCTTTTCCTCGCCGTAGTCGGGCTCGACGCCGTTGGCGAGATCGTTCACGCTCATCGCCTCGATAATCGTGCGGCCGAGCATGTCGCTGTTGCCCAGCGGCGTCACCAATTTGTATTTTTTATCGATATGGCGCGCGGTGACCGAGACACTGCGAGTGCCTTCGGGCAGAAAGGAAAACGGATTGACGCCGATACCCTTCGCATAACGGCCGTACGAGGTGTGGCCCTGGCCAAAGGGGACTGCGATCACGCCGGGTTTGACCAGCGGAGAGATGGTCACGGTCAGTTCAATCGGACCGCCGGGCGTCGAGATGCGGATAACGTCGATTCCAGCGAAGAGCCGCGTCTGCTCATAGTCCTGCTTGAGACCGAGGGTCGCAGCGGTATCCGGATGCATCTCGGCCCACGTATCCCAGACAATCTGGGTAACCGGGTCGGGAATCTCCTGCAGCCACGATTTGTTCGCGCCACGCCCGTCGTACAGGAAGATATGAGGGAATGCCCAGAGCGTCAGGTCCGTGGGTGCGGCCGGGGGCTGTCCCTTTAATTCCGCGACATCGTCGTCTTCCAGTTTCAGCGAAACCGCCAAGGGCTTCGCGTCCTGGAAGACGCCACCGTGACGGCGGGCATCGTCCCAAAACTGCCTGGGAGTGGCGCTGCCGCCAATCTTCCCCTGCAGATCCTGCCACGAGCTGTTGATGGCGTCGGCCGCATTTTCGTACGTAATCGCCTGTGCGGCGGCACCCCCAGCAACGTGCGCCGAAGCGATCAATATGTCGTGCAAGGGGCGGCTGCGATAGACCGGCTGCATCACCGGCTGACCCAATCCGTAGATGCCGGCGCGGGGCGCCGTATCGCGCCAGGTCTCGAGCGCGTGATGCGTGGGAAGCAACAGGTTCGCAAGATCGGCGCTTTCGTCGGGTACCTCGCCCATCCAGATGATGAAACCGACGCGGCGGGAGGCCTCTTTGAACGCGTATGAGGGTGGCATCGAGTAAGCGGGATTGCCACCTGCGATCACGAGCACGTCCACATCGCCGTCGCGCATCGAACCGATAATCGCTTTGAGCCGCTCGGGTCGCGTGATCTGTTCGGTGGGCGTCTGGTCGAGGAAGACCATAGTTTTGCCGAGGTTGCCGGTAATCGTGTTGAGAATGTAGGCGGCCATATGCGCCTGCGGATCGGCGGTACCGGCCAAGGCCACAGCGCCTTCGGTCGCCTGTCCGAACCATCCTGCAATACGCTTGATTTGATCGGCGGGAACGCCAGTTTGGGCGGCGATCTTCTCGGGATCGTAATCGGCGACCAAAGCCTTCAGCGCACCCATATCCGCGCCCGAGTCGTGGGCGACCCAACCCTGATTCAGGACGACGTTGAGCACCGCCATCGCGACTGCGCCTTCCGCTCCGGCATTCGAGGCGACCCATTCGTCGCATTTGGCCGCGGTCGAATTCAGTCGTGGGCCAACATAGGCAGCGTGTCCGATGCTCAGGGTTCCGCCGCGAGTCTTAGGCGCCCTGAACTGAGCAAACTGGCGCGCATATTCGACCGGCGAGCCCCAAGTCTCAACGAAATCGGCGCCAAACGAGATTATCGTCTCGGCCTGATCCAGCTTGTAGATAGGGAGCGTGCGGCTGCCGAAGCAGGCCTGGGCAGCCACGCGCGCTGGTTCATCGCTGAGGGCTTCCCAGAAGCCAACGCGGACGGAATTGAAAGCGGCCGCCCAGTCCTTGGTGATTTTGTCCAGCGTCGGACCTTGGGATGCACCGATGAAGACGACGCGACCCTTGCCGGCCTGGGCCGCGGCGGTGAGTTTGCCGTTCATCAGCCTGGTCGCATCGTCCCAATGGATCGCGGTGAGGGTGCCGTCGGAGCGCCGCGTATGGGGCTTGCTCAGACGATCGGGGTTATAAAGTCCCTGCAGGGCGGCTTGCCCGCGAGCGCAGATTGCGCCCTGGCTGATGGGATCTGCCGGATTACCCTCGAGCTTGATTACCCGTCCTTCCATGACGCGGGCGACAATCCCGCAGCCGGCGGAGCACTCGTTGCAGGTAGTGGCATAAAAGGTCGGAACGCCGGGGATGACGTTCTCGTCCGGAACCACGTATGGAATCAGCTTTCTGGCGGCCGGTTCGCAACCGGGTATGGCGGCGGCGGCGGAAGCCGTGGCCGCTAATTTCAGGAACGACCGCCTGGACAGCCCATCTGACATTTCGTTTCCTCGCTCAGTGGTGGCAGACAAAACATTCCTGGGTGGCGCCGCGCTTGGTATGGCAATCGACGCAGAAACCCATGTTGATCTCGTGCACCGGCACGATCCGGTCCATGGTTTCGACCGGTCCGTGGCATTCCTGGCACTGCACACCAGCCCAGATATGGGGTTTATGAACGAAGCGCACAAAATCCGGCAGCGCGTAAACGCGATTCCAGCGGATTTCGAACGGCGGCTGCTTTTCGTCCGTCCAGGGCCGCGTGACCGGTTCGATCCCGCCGAGCAGAGCGCTGCCATGACAGCCAACGCAGCGCTCGACCGGGGGCACGCCGGAGTTCGCCGATCGCCGCGCATATTCGTGGCAGTACTGGCAGGGGATCTTGTTGATTCCGGCATGAACGCGATGGCTGAACGGGATCGGCTGGACAACGTCGGAGCGCGCGGCCCATGGGCGCTGCGAGACCCCGACCATATAGAGGCCGATCACGAACAGGAACACGGAGACAGGGATTAGTATGCGGTTCATCGTGTCAAATCTGGCTCATTCCACGACCGGCAGCGCCACCTGGCAAACGCACAGGAGTGAGCCGGAATCGGTGCGCGAGCATCAGTAACAAGCATGCCTGTACAAGGTCAACCGAAAGTTGGGTCCGGCAATGTTTATTCACAATTCAGCGTCATCGATGCCGCCCGCAAACGAAAGAATATCTAACATTGCGGAATCGAATCCGCAAGCAGAAGTTATGGCTAATCGTCGAAATGACAGGGTTGCAGGGGGTTTGCCGAGATTGCGACTGGAGTAAGATACCGAATGCAGCGGAAAAGCCAAGCGCCGCGGGATGGCGACCTGTGCATAAGCTGGGCTGCAGCCTCGCCGCGCATGTTAAAAGTCGCGCAAATGCGATTGGAATCAAACGGCGGGTCGGTTTCGGCCCCATCCGAAGTGTGTTAGTTGTTGCTCAGTCCACGACGGACTGGAGATTGCTTCGTCAGGTGCAAATCAAGGTTGCTTCACGGCTAGGTCTGTTACCACCCTATCTTTTCGCCGAGCTCGACCGGCTGAAGAAAGAGGTCGCGCAAACCGGCGTCGATGTCATCAGTCTGGGTATCGGCGACCCCGACCTGCCGACCCCGCGACACATTATCGAGGCGCTCAAGCGCACCGCCGATCTGCCGGTCAACCATCGCTATCCCGATTACCAGGGTCTGGATCGTTTCCGCGAGGCCGCGACCGGATGGTACAAGCGGCGCTTCAACGTGACCCTGGACAGCACGCGCGAAGCCTGCGCGCTAATCGGATCGAAAGAGGGTATCGCGAATTTCCCGGTGGCTGTGGTCGATCCCGGCGACGTGGTGCTGATTCCGAGTCCGGGCTACCCGGTGTATTACTCGGGCACCGTTTTCAACGGGGGCGAGCCCTACTACATGAACCTGCGGCGGGAGAATGGGTTTCTGCCCGATCTGGCAGCGATTCCGGTCGAAATCGCGCGGCGCGCGAAACTCATGTGGCTCAACTATCCCAACAACCCAACTGCGGCGACGGCCGATCTCGCATTTCTGAAGCAGACGGTCGATTACTGCCTCAAGCACAACATCATCCTGGCGCATGACTTCGCGTACTCCGAGATTGCCTACGACGGTTACCGCGCACCGAGCGTGCTCGAAGTCGAAGGCGCGCGCGAATGCGCAATTGAGTTCCATTCGCTTTCAAAAACCTACTCGATGACCGGATGGCGCGTGGGCTTCGTGGTCGGCAACGCGACCTTGGTGGGCGCGCTCGGCACGGTCAAGACCAACGTTGATTCGGGCGTTTTCCAGGCGGTGCAGGAAGCGGCCATCGCGGCCCTGAGCGGCGGCGAAGAGACGCTCAACGAGTACTGCGCCATCTACAAGGAACGTCGCGACCTGATGGTCGAGGGCTTGCGCGCGTTGGGCCTGCCTTGCGACGTGCCGCGTGCGACGTTCTATCTGTGGGCGCAGGTGCCTGGCGGTTACACCTCGGTTTCATTTACCGAGCGCGTGTTGAAAGAGACCGGTGTGGTGATCACGCCGGGCTCCGGCTTCGGCAAGGGTGGTGAGGGTTACGTTCGCTTTTCGCTGACGGTGCCGAGCGAGCGGTTGCGTGAGGCGGTGAGTCGAATCAAAGCGCTGCGGCTGTGACGGCGGGGAATGCCCCATAGGGTTTTCATCGGAATAGGAACCAATCTGGGCGATAGAGCCGCCAACTACAGGGAGGCGATCACGCGCGTCGCGAGCCTGCCAGACACGCGCGTGCTGCGGCAATCCTCCGCTTACGAGACCGAACCAGTCGGCGATGCGGACCTCAAAGGACCATTTCTCAACGGCGTGGTTGAAATCGAAACTGAGCTGTCCGCGGATGCTCTGATGCGGCGCCTGCTCGCGATCGAACGCACGATGGGCCGCAAGCGCGTGCCCGGGCGCAAGCCCGCCGGGCGGATAAAATATAAGCCGCGGGTGATCGATCTCGACTTGCTGTTCTTCAACCAGGAGACGCGGGACACGCCGGCGCTGCGGCTGCCGCATCCGCGGCTGCATGAGCGGCGTTTCGTGCTGGCGCCGATGGCGGAACTTGCGCCGACGCTGATCCATCCAAAACTAAATGCAACAATTTCCGACTTGCTGGTGAATCTCAAGTCGCCGCAGCGAGTCACCCTGGCGCGCGCCGTCCTGATGCGACCGCCGGCGTCCAGGCGGGAGGCAGTTTCGCGATGAAGTTCTTTGTCGATTCAGCCGAGGTCAGCGAGATCGGGGAGATTGTCGAACTCGGCCTCGCCGACGGCGTTACCACCAATCCGAGCCTGCTCGCCAAAACCGGCCGCCCTTACGCGACTGTGCTGCGCGAGATTTGCGAGATAATGGATGGCCCGGTGAGTGCCGCGGTGATCGCGCCCGACGCTCCCGCGATGCTCGAAGAAGGTCAGAAGCTCGCCGCGCTCCATCGCAATATCGTGGTGAAATGCCCGATGACGATCGAGGGGTTGAAGGCGACCAAAGCCCTCACCAGCCGCGGCATCCGCGTCAACGTCACACTGATCTTCAGCCCGTTGCAGGCGCTGGCAGCCGCCAAATGCGGTGCGTCGTTTCTTTCGCCGTTCGTCGGCCGGCTCGATGACATCGGACAGGACGGCTTGCTGCTGATCGATCAGATCGTGCACATCATGGAGAACTACGATTTTCCGGCCGAGGTACTGGTGGCGTCGATTCGCTCGCCGCTGCATCTGCTGCACGCGGCCGAGGCGGGAGCGCACGTCGCGACTCTGCCGGCCAGCGTAATCAAGCAGATCATCCAGCATCCGCTGACGGAGGCGGGCCTGGAAAAATTTCTCGCCGACTGGCATCAGACCAAACAGAAAATCTAGGTCAGGTTCGATTTGAGCGCGACTATTCACCTCCCGTGACCGATTCCCTATCAACCATCCTGAGCGCGATCGTTGGCGCATTCATCGGTGGCGTCTTTGTGCTTTTTGCTCAGTACAAGCAACGTCAAGACGAGTTGAAAGCCGCCGCGCGTGGTTTGCTGGCGGAGATGATGAACAATACAAACTTGGCTCTCCGCGGGATTATGTCCGCCCCGGTCACATACCCCGAGCATTTTAGTATCGAAGTCTGGACCGGGCAGCTGCCGTTGGTGGCCCAGCTGCTCAGTTGGACCGATCTCGACAAGATCAGAGACGCTTACGACATTCAGTCTTCGGTTTTGGAGACGGTTAACGCGACAGCGAAGGCCACGTCCGAAATAAACGTTAATCGTGGCGCACTTATAATGGCTGATGGGTTTGGTGCCTTAGCGAATCGGTTAGTGGCAGCGATCGTTCCGCTGGCTGACGCCGTTCTAGTTAACGATGACCGTCGTGAGATTGGCAGGCAGATTCGAGAATTAGAATCCAACATAAGGTCTCAGCTGGAAACCACTCGCAAAATTTATAAGTGAGCGGCTGCACAACTACCGCTTAGGTGACTTTTCCGGGTGGCAGCCAGGGTTTGTTCAAGACCCGGCGCACCATCGGCTCAAAGGTGCTCATCACCTCGTTGGGATAATTCGGATCGAAGGAAATCTCGTCATACTTCGCGCAGAAATCAGCCGTCATCTGATACCACGACTCGCCCTTGAACTGGTCGCGTGCATTGGGGTCGAGTCCCAGGTGCCGCGCGTAGAAGTAGGTCTGAAAGACCCCGTGATACCTGAGCAGATTGTAGTGGTCGCTGGATATAAAGGGACGTAGAATCGAGGCCGCGATCTCGCCATGATTCATCGGTCCTAACGACTCGCCGATATCGTGCAACAGCGCCACGACGATCAGTTCCTCATCGGCGCCGTCGCGCATCGCGCGTGTGGCAGCTTGCAGGCTGTGGCCGCGACGGTCGAGATTATAGGCCCGATCACCCGAGAGGTCTTCCACCATCGCCATGAGCTGGTCGGGCAAATCGGCGAGGGTCTTTTCGTGGACCCGCTTGAGGATCTGGAAGTCCTCGTCGCTGCCCTGATCCATCCGGGTGAAGTGCATCTTGTCCAAAAATAGCGCCCCCTCTCGAAGCCGGCGTGGTCAGCCCGCTCTATCAGTTCTCTCTAATTAATCGCGGCGTTGCGTTCCGCAATCAGCCGATCGACTTCTGCGCGCAAGTGCGGCAGCACCTCGTCGTATTTGAAATTCCCGACTTTGCGATCCTTTTTCTTGAGATTCACCGTCGTCGGCCCGCACCATAGCCCCAGGTCCGCATCGTCGGTCTCGCCCGGCCCGTTTACCCGGCAGCCCATCACCGCGATCGTGATCTTGTACTTTGCAGCGTAGCCAGTCAGCTCTTTGACGTCCTGCGCCAACTCCACGAATTTCTCATTCTCCACCCGCGAACACGACGGGCAGGAGATGATGTTCATCCCCTTTCCGAAGTCAGGCACCGAAATGAAGCGACCCGCTTTCACGTCCTCTATGATCGCATGGCCTACAGTCACTTCCTCATGCTTGCGATCGTTGGGCAGCGTCAACGAGACGCGGATCGTGTCGCCGATCGATTGTGCAAGCAGCTTCTCGAAGGCGAGGCGTGTCTTGATGATCCCGTCGGGCGGCAACCCCGCCTCGGTCACGCCCAGATGCAGCGGGACGTCGGGACGGCGCGCCGTGAAACGGCGATTGGCGTCGAGCACCTTATTCGGATCCGAATCCTTCAGAGAAACGACGAAACGGTCGAAGCCGAATTCTTCCATCAGTTCGCAATGATAGGCGGCCGATTCAACGATCGCGCTGAGCTGATCGCCGGGATACCTCTCCAGAAAAGTCGGCGAGACCGATCCGCAATTGACGCCGATGCGCATCGCGATGTCGTGATTGCGGGCGATATCGACCAGCCACTTGACCTTCTCGGGTACGCTCTTGGCCTTCTCGATGTGATGCAGGTGGCCCGGGTTGTAGCGAATCTTATCGACGTGCGGTGCGACCTTGCCCGCAATACGATAGTTCTCCTGCAGGTCCACCGAGAGCGTGATTCCCGGCGTCTGGGAACGAATCTCTTTGAGCGCTGGAACCTCTTTCGCATTATCCAGCGCGATCCGTACGACGCCTGCGCCGGCGCGGGCCAGTTGATGGGCCTGTGCTACGGTGGCGTCGATATCCATCGTCCGCGTCGCGCACATCGACTGCACGACCACGGGCGCTTCGCCCCCCACCTCAACGCCGCCAATGCGAATCCGCCGGGTCTTGCGTTTGGATTGTTCCATCTTCTCCATCTTCTTTTTGCTGCCGATTTTGGTCCGGGCCACTCCCGCGAAGCTGCGTACCCTGCACCAGGCTGAGGCGACTCGCTTCAAGAGTCGAAATTATAACAGAAGCGGCACTGGCGGCCATCACGAACCCCGGCTTGGTTCCACGAAGCATCGCCGAGCAAAAATCGAATCGATTCGAGCACTTTGGACTTGGAATGCTTGGATATTCTAGCTGACGCTCGCCTCTGTAGTGGCAGTTATCCCAAATCCAGTCCTACTATCGCATAATAAAATAAATACCCTGAACTCAATGGTTTGATAGTTGATTACATCCTTTTCTACTTTACTAGGTGCAATAAGATGGTATTCTGATAAGGCAGCGGTTTTCAGAAAACGGGGGTCTGGACGGCATTTCAACTGTGCTTTTCAGGTGCTTTGACCTCAGGGCCCTCTGCACAAGGAGCTCGAGAACGAAAATGGAAAATGCCCAACGCGAGCCTGAGGGGGCGGATTTACTAGCGGTTACCGATGTCATCCTGCCGAGTCAGTTTTTCGGCGCGATGGGTGGCGGCGGGCTCTGCAGTGAGCAACGCCTGATGCTCGCGGTCCTGGTTGACGCGATCAACATAATGCAAGGCTGGAACCACCTTGCCAACGTGCGCAAGCGTCGCGAGTTTGCCGAGGCCGCGCAGTGGGTCACCACCAGGGGCACTAATTATCCCTTCGCATTCGACAGCGTATGCGACGCGTTAGGTATCGAACCGAGCATGCTCCGCGGGCGTCTGAGCGGCCTTGCGATGGGACGCGGAGCGGGCGATCGGCTCGGCGCTGTGCGCCTGCGCCTGAAGGAATCGAGCCGGGCTCAGCATATGACGGCGCATCGCGTACGTCATCGCCGCCAACGAGTCGCCGCCGGCGCTTCCTGAGAGCGGCTCCCCACGAGTCGAATCCGCACAAGAACTTTCCAGGCTCGTGGCTGGTCATGAGCAATCCGGCGAGCAACCACGAAAGTTGGGGGTATTGGTGGCATCGCGAAGGGCGCTACCGATCGAACCGCGAGATGTGCGTTTTGATGCTCACTGGCGCCATGCGGTGGTAAAGACAGCGCACGTCGTATTGATTTGGTTTATTCGCCTTGCAGCCCCATTTTATATGGATCCTGAAGCAGCCAGCACTAATCGGAGTTTCAACTAGCATCACCCCTGACGTTTGCCGCCGGACGCATTTTTCCAACCTCGATTGACTATCGCGCCAAACGATTCCTATGATCAGTGGGTTTTTATTTGGAGGCCTGCTGAAGTGCGAATGCTCCTTCCCCCGATCGATCGGCGCCGCGAAATGGACAAGAATCTGGTCGCGTTTTTCCGTGACCATCGCCTGATCGCCTTTCGCCGCGCGATCGCCGATTTCTGCAGTTTCTACCATCTGCGCCGGCCGCGTATCGGATGGTACGAATATATCGACTGGGGTAAGACGGCGGGCAAAACCTTCGAGGACGGCCGCATCCACCTGGTGCATCCGGAAAACTGGAAGCGCGGGCGCGTCTATAACTCCGAACGGATGTGGGTGCAGATGGTCTATCACGAACTGGCGCATTACCTCTTCTGGACCGACGCAGAGAGCAAGGCCGAGACCTTCACCTGCCGCATGGTGCGGGGATTGCGCCGCGGGCCGAAGCGCACGCGTGCGACCGCGGCCAAGCGTATCCGGCGTACTCGTACCGCGTCGGCGCCGAGCGCGGGCGCCCGCCGCGCTGCATCACGGCGCACGCACCACGGTGCTGCCACGGCACGTCCCGTGGCGGGGAGCTCCCGCACAGCAGTCCGCCGGCGCAAAGTGACCACGCGCACGCCGCAGCCGACAGTTCGTCGCGCACGCGGTTAGGCGAACGCAAGGGTGTGATCCAGATAACGTCGTCGTCCACAGAACATGTCAAATAAGCCGACAGTCGAGAATCGCTGGTGGGTCGAGACCAACGTCAAACGGCCGAAACAGGCAAAATCCGAGCTCGAGATGCCGCAATTGCCGGTCGCGATGAGCTTCTATTCCGTCGGCAAGGATTATGATCAGGACCGCGCCAAGGACGACTTGACCGACAACAACCTGCGTATCGCACGCGAAGCGAATCCGCCGCAGGGTGATTGGGTTTATGTGCCGATGACCGAGGAGCATTGTCCGCCGCGAATGCTGAATCGAGTCAGAGATGAATTCCGCCTTCCACGCGACGCGCGCGGAATCGTGCTCGATCATGGCCGCCTGATGCGCCTGTTGATTTGTGGCCCTGAAATCGAAGATTGGATGATCGATGTGACGTTGAGCGACGAGCCGTCAGTCGATGTTTACGTCTGGAGCGTGATGCAGCGCGAACGGCTATTCAGGCGGGCCGAGGACGCTCTGAAGCAGGCGCGCCGATGGGCGATAAACCTGCTGCAATATCCACCGCTGCGGGACGAGCCGTTCCGTGGCGCCTTGCTCTAAGGGCTCATCGCCCGAGTCTCCGCCCGCTCCCGAATCCTCGGTTCTCTAAAGAACAACTGTCTTTGTCCCAGATAGTGGCCAACCCATAGGCACCGGGCGCGATCGTGAGGCTGTTGCCATTGTGCTCATAGTAGCGGATTCGACGGTCGGGCTTCTTCGACAGGCTGAACATAGGATGTTCCATGCTGTGCCGGTCGTCCTTAAGCGCCCAGTCGAGAATGTCCGCGATGAAAAAGTCCCGCGTGGGATGCCTATTCGGTAGAAGGCGCGGTTGTCTGCCCTGCCCTGCTTTCGAAGACGCCGACTCGCGCGCCCCGGAAGCTCTGGAAATCTTGTCGCCCAGGCGCGTTAGAGCGTCCTCAAGCTTTTCCATCCACTCCACCCTTGCTCCACACCATCTTTTCGAGTTCCCTTCGCGCTCGCGGCTGCCACTGCGCGGACGCTGTTCCCTGCCCTTTCTCAGATACACCGGCCAGGCTTCGCCAATCACTGCGGAAATCTAGGCGTCGCTGAAGTCACGTCAAACCGACCTCTTCGCCCTCATGACGCCATAGCGCTAACACGTCATGGCGTTATGACTCGATGCCTGGTAAGCCTTTCTCCGCGAATATCTTGTTCAAGCCACGCACGCTCAGGGTCTGAATGCTTTCGCCCTCGGACACCGCAAGCTGATGGAGTCGTTCCCATCCCGCGCGCGGCAAGCGCACAGAAAGCGCTACGGTCTCGCGCGTGCCTCGCCGCCGTCGCTTAGTGAGCGACGGTGCGGTCTCGCTTTGTGCCGGAGAGTTCTCAGCCTGCGGAGGTTTCTTCTGCGTGAATGCGGCCAGTCCTGTTGTCTTTTCTGCCATCGATCATTTGCTCCTTAATCCAACGCCATAATGCTCGAATTTCCTCAGCCGCTTTGCCGTCGGAATCGAACTCGGTTACCGCGCGGCCGGTGGCGATAGCGCGCGCGAAAGCCCGCCGTTCGGTAATTTCGACCGGCGCGACAGGCAATCCGTAGCGAACGGTAAGCACGGTACGAGGTTTCTACGATTTCCGGCGCGCGTAGGGGACAAGCCGAAAGAATGAAAGCGGCGGGAGTCTCTGCAGCGCGCAGGATGTCCACCGCACTCCCCGCCGCCGCAAGATCGAAAGCGGTGGGGCGGCACGGGATCAGAACCAAATCGGCTGCACGCGCCACACGTGCGGCATCGGGAGCCGCATGGGGTGCAGTGTCTATAATGCATAACGTCATAGCGTCATGGCGTGCCGCCTCTATGACGTTATCGAGTTGGGCAGTCGCGACGGGTGCCACCAGTGGAGTTTGGCTTGCGCGAGCTTCGCTCCATACGGCCGCGCTTTTCTGCAGATCAGTGTCGACGATTACCACGCGTTCGCCATCCTCCTGGGCCGCGACGGCAACATGGACAGCAAGCGTGGTCTTGCCACTGCCACCTTTCTGACTGAGGAAAGCGATTGTTTTCATGAGATCTATTGCTACCACGGCGCTGCAACGTCGTAAAGTGTTATCTCTATAGCGTCATAGCGTCATAGCGCGATCAGGATAAAGGCAGAGCACAGCTACCCCTCGACCGCGCCTCAGGAATGTACTAATTATGAATGTATCAATCAATTGATGCATTGGAGCAGTATGGAACGCCGCATTGACGCGCACATCGCCCGCACTCAGTTCGGACAAATCATGGATCGAGCCGTGGAGAATAACGAACGCTTTGTGGTCGAGCGGCGCGGGGAACCTGCCGTGGTGATCATGAGTGTGCAGGATTTCATTCGTACCGCAGCGCCGCCGCCCGACTGGCTGCAAAAAGCCTGGAAGGGCGCCAAGCGCCGGGGCCTCGATAAATTAACGTCTGCTGACGTGGAAGCCGAAATCGCCGCTTATCGCCATGAGAGGAAGAATCATGCCCCTGGATCAGAGGCGAAGTGATCCGCGCGGTAGTCGATACCAACGTATTCGTATCGGCGCTGCTTTCGCCCCTGGGCAACGAAGCCCTCATCGTGCTTGCTATTCAGCAAGGACTGGTCAAGCCTTATTTCTCGGCCGAGATGCTTAAGGAATACGCTGAAGTTTTGGCCCGGCCGAAATTCAGCTTCTCTCCGGATGAAATCGAGGCATTGATCGCGTTGATACGCAGCCGTGGAGAACAGGTATCGCAACCGAAGACGCTCTCTTTGCATTCTCCCGATCCGGCCGACGACAAATTTCTAGCCGGTGCCATAACAGCCATGGTCGATTTCATCGTGACCGGCAATAGGCGAGACTTCCCTCCGGAAGTGTGCGGAAACATCCGCGTTGTCAGCGCCGGCGAACTTCTCGAAAGAATCGCGCTTGAAATGTGAAAAGATGAGGTCGGTGCAGACCACACGCCATCGCCAATCGCGTCTATTCTCAGATCGCTACCCTTGATCGTATGAGTGGCTGCTCCCCATTCGACATTTACCCTCATGAAACTTGATTACGCCATAGCGTCTTAAAGTAGTTACGTCATAGCGTCGTAGAAAATGATGGCGGTGAAGAACGTGCAGGCGGCGGAAGGGCAGGGCACACCAGCGCGTTCAATTCACACAAGACTGGTGGCCAGTGTCGAACATACTAGCCGCCCCGTCACTAACCTCGATAACGCTGCTTGATAGTTTGCTTTACGCCGCTAGTGATCCGCGCCATCCGCATTCATTGCGGGCTCTCGCAAACGGGAGGCGGGCGAATTGTTTGGCACGGGAGAGAAATCGTTCGAAAAATACGAAGTGGCCCGTCCGTCAGAACCGACCAAACGCCTGCTATTGCTCGCGATGGTGCGCCCGGAGCTGTTTGCCAAGCCGGCAATCGGCACGCCCAGGAGGCCCGCAGAACCAGATCTGGAGTTAATCCAACGGACCATCCGCGAAGCGCATTTGGACCGACTTTACGGACCAATGTTTTTCAATAGCAATAAAGTACGAACTTGGCAGAAAATTCTTTGCCTCAAGCACGACCATCAGCTCGTCGGAAAAGGCGGAGTGCCTATTACCAGCGTTTTCGATCATTTTGGTTATTTCGGGAGAAATGTGCTAGCAATTATGCCAAGTTTCATAAATAAACTCTTTTTAAGAGCAATCAATTGGCGAAGACATCGTCAGTTGTGAAAAAAAGAATCTCGTTTCAGGACTAAACAAATTGCGAGCGCGAAAAAGTCGCCACCGCGAAGGTAAATAGTATGCGTAATAAAACGTACAAGCTGTTCACCGTGGCTTTCCTATTTGTATTAGCGATTTGCTTGATCTTGGGGCAAAGTACCAGCAACGTATCAGCTCAGCAAAACAGCGATGGCGACCTATCATCTTCACCGGAGATGACCGGTGGAATTCCACAACAAGCGCCGCCAGGCTGGGATCAAGGAGACTGGGATCACCGTATTGAAGAGTGCAAACAAATAGGGGCTGAGGTGGATCGACGCGCGAAGCTTACCGTCGAGGAGCGAAATGCTCAGCCACCTCTCCCATATGGCGCCGTACAAGATTGTGTACGAATGATGGCTCCCGCCGCACACGAGGAGCCATCTGAGCCAGCATCGGTCAGTCCCTTTCAACCAATGCCAATGGCGACGCCTTCGACACCTATTCAGGGTTCGTCACAACCAGCGCCTGCGCCCACATCTGACGCACAGACACCGGCTCCGCTAGCCACCTCGAATTCATCAACAGTGGTTACTTATAGCGCTGGGGTGGTTGGCGGTATTTCGGACAATTCCATTTCTCAAAATTTGGACAATACCTGCTGCAATATCCACCGCTGCGGGACGAGCCGTTCCGTGGCGCCTTGCTCTAAGGGCTCATCGCCCGAGTCTCCGCCCGCTCCCGAATCCTCGGTTCTCTAAAGAACAACTGCATAGATGTTCCCTGAGAAGCAAACACCTCCGAAAAGAACTCAGATTAGCCCTGATATGTTCAGATAATTCATTCAAAAGTACGACAAAAAACACTACCGCCTGTACTTTGTGTCGCGGGCGGCATACGATAGTGTCACTTGCCTCGGATTATTTGAACTCCCTCATTCCCCTCCGAAGGTGAGATGTTCATAGTTTTGCAGTACGGAGGAGAATGGCGCGTATGGCCAAAGTTTACGTTGGCAACCTCGCTGGATCGGTTACGAGCGTGGATCTGGTGGCTCTTTTCGGACGCGCAGGACAAGTGCGTGGCGCACTCGCGGTCAGCGATAAGGCGGGCGTCTGTCGCGGCTTCGGGTTCGTCGAAATGGCCGATGCCGAAGACGCGATATTGGCAATCAGTCTGCTCAACAATACGGAGCTGAACGGTCAGAAAATCCAAATCGATCGCGGATCGCTAGGTGGTGCAGTGGCGAACGGCGCGAAACATTCGGCGCGACGCAAGGCGCCTACGGTGGCCAATTGAGCAACATGAACGAAGAACAGCCGCGCATCGCCGAGAAGCCGCCCTGGGAGAGTCACGAGTTCAGGGTCAAGACACTTGATAGCACCGCAGCGGGCTCAAACGGCGCGCGACTCGGATTCTCGTGCCGCAATTGCGGTCGCAAATTTGCGCAGACGCCGGCCACTCGGCGCACCTGGGCGGTTAACGATGCGGGTCTCGCCCTCGATGATGCGGTGACCGACCGGTGGCTCGATGAAAGCTGCCTGCGACATCCTGGCGCGACCGACGATGACGATCGGAAACTTCTGCGGCGGGTGCTGCGCGCCTGAATGCGCAGCGCGAACCACGCGCGTGACCGCGACCCCTTGAGAATTCTGTTATCTCGCGGCTAGTCACCAGACGTTGCACGCCCCGGTTCGCTATTGAGGTCCGCATGGAATGATCGATTCATCCGCAATGCGCGATAAAATGTATCAGGCGTACCTCGAGTTTTTCGAGGTCGCTGAAAGCAAACGACGCTGGAACATCTTCGAGGACATTCCTTGGGATCGGCTGGATCCGGCGCAAAACAGTGCGCGCAAAGCCACTCGCATCGAGACCTATTGCGCCGAGGAATTCTACCTTCCCGACTACTCCGCGGGATCGATTAAGTTATCGCGGCAGTACTTCGGAGCGGCGTGGTTTCAGGCCTGCTGGAGTTACGAAGAATCGAAACACGGGCTGGCCTTTCGCGAATACCTGACGCGGTCAGGGATGCGATCGCCGGCTCAGTTTGCACAGTTCGAGGAAGGCATCTTCGCGAGCAAATGGAAGCTCCCGTTTGCCACGCGCCGCCAGATGGCGTGCTATGGCGCCTTACAGGAAGCCGCAACCTATCTCGCCTACAAGGCGCAGAAGGATTTGGCCGTCCGCGAGGGAGACAAGGTGCTCGAAGCAATCTTCACTTTCGTCAGCCGCGACGAGGCGGCGCATGCGGGCTTTTACCGCGCGATGGCGCGAATTGAGCTGGAAGAAGATCGCGCCGGCACTATCTCCGACCTTGCATTCGTTGTCGCGCGTTTTCAAATGCCGGGCGACGGACTGATACCGAATTACCAGGAACGCCTGCGCGAATCGGGTGCAGGTATAAGCTCGCGCCAATTCGTGGAGCACGCATTGTTTCCAACCTTAAAGATGCTCGGCACCACTCGCGCCGAACTGAAGGCGGCGCCGCCCCCAATCCCGGTTCCGCTTCCGGTAGATGTGCTCGCGACCGCGGCAAAGTAAGGGGAGCCGCTTTTCAAAAGACGCTCGCCGCACCTCAGTGAAGAGGCTGAAGCTGCTTGAGTGAAAGAGGGCGCGGGCTGAATTTGAGCGCGGGTGTCAGCAAGCGGCTCCGGAGTGCCGGGAGCGTGGTCGCTCCGGATCTCATCGATAAACGAATCCGCGGCTTTTCAATGCCGCGATAACTATTGCTTGTCTTCCGTCTCACCACCCGCATCGCCGGGCTGCTTTTCGAGCATCACTACGGGAGTCTGCCCGGCCTGTCGGAAAGGCCACGAAGCCTTAATTCAGATAATCGAACTTGGCGGTGATGCCGATTGGATCGCCGGTCCCCGCTGTTCGAATTGAAAAAGATCGTGGATAGATCTGATAAAAGACACCACACTGCCGCCACTTGAGAGGCAACAAACGTGCTTCTCAATCTGGCATCGAGACCGGGTCGCCTGCGACCTGCCGCCCGTTGCGCAGCCAGTTGAAGAGTCCCGCCGAAAGTGCGCTATGCGCGTGCTTTTCGTAAAGCGCCAGATCGGCTTCGGTGAGCACATCGCGCCATCGCTCGTTCGTGCCCTGGAAGAGAAATGTCTCGTGCCCGCCTCGGAACAGGTGCGTGAGTTTTGCAAGAATCTGCGCGCCATTTTGCTTCATCGAGTCGAACGTCGCTGCCTCGACGAGCTTCGGCCAGATCGCCTCATTCACCGGAATGTCAAGAAACGCGGAGATATGTCGCATCTCATCTGAGAGGTTGGCCTTCAAATCGTTGAAGTGTACCAGCAACAGATTTGGGCGATGACGCTCCGCCCAGTAGGAGCGCTCGATTTCGAAGAACCAGTCGGCACGATCGATACCACGGCTGGTGCTTGCCTCGATCCAATAAAGGAAAAAATCGCGTGGTTCCCTTGGCGATTCCCTCATCGCACGCTCGATAGAGTCGCCGTCGCGACGGTTCTCAGCGAACCGATCCAAATGACCGGTGGTCATGTTGCTAAAGTGGTTTAGCTGAGACATGCATACGTCGCGGCCATCGCGAGCTATGTGGATGTATTGAACCTCGTCGTAAATCGGCAAGGCGTCAAACGGCAGATGCGAGAAGAGAATCCTGCGATGAGCTTGAGACTCAATTTTTTCGAGAACCTCGTCGAGCGGCGCGAGAAATTGGGCATCGAGCCACGGCGCAAACCCTAAGTCTCTCGGCTCAGGTGATTGAAATACGAGGAGGCTGACTATCTGCAAGGTCCAATGGGTACCGACCTTTGGAGCGGTGCCGATGATGATATCGCCGGAGCGCGGTTTGTAGGCCGACCACCTGCCACTGTCCGTCGCCTCGTTCTTCACTATTCGACTAGCTGCGCGGCTCAGCATGTAAATGCCCTCCACGCCGCTCTGTTAGCATAACCGCTACCCATTTAGGTAGCCCATAACATATCTAGGACGATGCGAGTGGCATTAACTCATGACTCGGACTTCGCGACGAATGACGGCGCGATGGCTCGACGCCCGGAACTCCTAGCGGGGGAAGTGGACGGTGGCGGTGCCGACGACGAGACGCTCGCCGTCCTCGTTTTCGAGCCAGATATCCATCTCGGTGGTGTGGTCGGTCTCTTTCTTGTCGGTGACGAAGCCGTGCAGCGTGAGAGTGTGATCGGGCATCACAGGCTGGCGATAGGTCGTGCCCATACGCGTCAATCGTGCGCCGCTTGCGCCAATCCAGTCGGTGACGAGCTTGCTCAGGATGGCCAGACTCATGTTGCCCGGCGTGATCATGCCGGGGAGGCCTTCCTTGCGCGCGGCTTCGTCGTCGGTAAAGCGCGGCACCCACATGCCGGTGGCCCGGGCATAGGCGCGCACCTGGTCCTTGCTCAGGTGGAACTCCTCGGGTCCGAGTTCATCGCCGATTTTGACGGTTTCGAAATTCAGGTCGCTGCTATTTTCTGGCATAACGGCTACTCAGGTCCGGTTCATGAAGCGATGGTCAATATGGGCGACGACTTCGCTTTTCTGGTTGGTCAGAGTGGTTCGCACGATGACGAAGACCATCGAGCCGGTGCGGCCGGTCTTCTCGTAGATCTCCTTGACGTGCGAGCTCAACGTGATGGCGTCGCCGGGACGAATCGGGCCCACGAATTCAACGTCCTTGCCAGCGTCAAAGCCCTGCTTGCCGTAACGCGGCACGTGCTGGAAGAAATGCTGGCCGTTGCGGAAGGTGACGGCGAACGAGGGCGGCGCGGTAAGCCCGCCGTAAGGGCCGTTTTTGGCCGCGTCGGCGTCGGTGTGAATAGGGTTGGATTCGCTAATCGCGGTGCAGAAGTTCGCGACCATCTCGGCACTGACCTGCAGCGGCTCGGTGGTTTCGAAGACGCGGCCGATAATTGCCGGATCGTAATCGACCATGATTATTTCACCTCGACCGCGACCGCCTGGGGCACGGGCTTGCGTTTCGGACGGAAATCAACGGGTTCATAGGCGCCGCCTCGGAGTTCGCGCACGAGGTCGTCGGCGGTGCGAACGTCGGCTTCGAAGCGGGTCGCGCACAGCCCGATCAGGCTGACCAAATGGCTGTCGGAGCCGCCAATCGCGCGATAGCCGAACTGCTTGACCAGCGCCTCACTGCGGTCGTCTTCGCCCTTGCGCGAACCGCCGTTGAGAACTTCGACCGCGACCACGTTTTGCAGCGGCGGCTTTTTCAAGTAGTGCTCGCAGAGGCCGACATTAGGTCGTCCGGGATGGCATGGGATGGCGACACCGCCCATCCGCGCGACCTCGTCAATGACCTCCTGGGCGGGCAGGTGGACGTTGGCAAAGTCGAAGCGCTGCGTCATCTCCGGCGTCACGCCAAAGACCAGCACGTGGCCGTAATCGGTTTCGACCTCGGACGCCTTCAGCACCAGCATGCCGAACTTGTCCTCGAGATCGCGGTAATCCGCATCCTGATTGAACTGGCGATGCTCGGTCAGCACGATGCCATCGAGAGGGCGCTCGGCGCGCTTGAGCTTCAGCCAATTGAGATACGCTTCCAAAGGGGCGCGACTGTCTTCGGAAGCCTCACTATGGCTGTGCAGGTCAAGAGTAGTGCTCACTCAGCGGAAACCTCACCTCGCCGGGCGAAATTTCACGAGCGTCACCTCGGGGGTAACGTCGTCGAAGACGGCCTCGACGGGCATCCCTATCTTAACCTGTTCGGGGGGGCAGTCGATAATGTTGGTGAGCATCTTGAGGCCCTCATCGACTTCGACCCAGGCCATCACGTAGGGCAGCGAATCGCGAAAACCGCCGGCTTGATTCTGATTGGTGACGGTGAAGGTGTAGATCTTGCCGGTGCCTTTGCAGCGAATCCATTCGGTGCTTGACGACATGCAATTAGTGCAGAGCGCGCGCGGATGAAAGCGCAAATCACCGCATTCGCGGCACTTCTGCACGTAGAGTTCGTGGCGCTGAGTGGCTTCCCACCAGGGACGATTCTCCTCGTCGATATGGGGCAGAGGCTTGCGATAAGCTTTCTTTTCTTTTTCCTGCGGCATGGTTGGCGCTCACTGATTGGTAAGGATGATGGTCGCGCCAGAGTGACGTGTGCCGAGGGCACCGCCGGTGCCATGGGCGAGCGCGATTTTGCAATCTTTGACCTGGCGCGGACCACATTCGCCGCGCAACTGCTTGACCGCCTCGATCACCAGGAACATTCCGCGCATGCCGGGATGGTTGGAGGAGAGGCCGCCGCCGTCGGTATTGATAGGGAAGGCACCGTCGAAGCGCAGGCGCCCACCGCTGACGAAGGCGCCGCCCTCACCACGTTTACAAAAGCCCAGGTTTTCGAGCGTGGCGAGCACGGTGATAGTGAAGGAGTCGTAGATCATCGCCATGTCGATATCCTTGTGGGCGATGCCAGAACGCTCGAAGGCGAGGCGGCCGGACTGCGCCGCGGCAATCTCGAGGAAGTCGCGCTGGCCGCGGGCCGCATGGCGCACGGTCTCGCCAACTCCGAGGATATAGGCGGGCTTTTTCTTCAAATCGCGCGCACGTTCGGCCGAAGTGATGACCAGCGCGCCGCCGCCGTCGCTGATGATGCAGCAATCGAGCAAATGCAGCGGCGACGAGATCACCCGCGAGGCGAGGACATCCTCGACGGTGATCGGATCCCGATATTTGGCAACGGGATTCATCGAAGCATGCAACCGCATGGTGACGGCGATCTCGGCGAGTTGCTCGGAGGTGGTGCCGTAGTCGTGCATGTGGCGCTGCGCGATCATCGCATAGGCGCCGACGGTGGTGGGACCGAAGGGAAATTCGTATTGGTCGCAGGGATCTCCGCCGCCCCCGCCGCCGCCGGTGCCGATGGCAAAGCGCGAAGATGCCGCGGTCGATCCGTAAACCACGACGGCGACTTCGCACAGGCCCGCAGCGATTGCCGCGGCCGCGTGGGCGGTGTGGGCGACGAAGGACGAGCCACCGATGTTGGTCGAATCGAGAAAGTTGGGCGTCAGATTCAGATAGTCGCAAAACCCGACAATCGCCATCGCGCCCATGCCCATACCCGCGGTGAGCAGACCGTCAACGTCCTTGATCTTAAGGCCGCAGTCGTCGAGCGCGCCGCGAATGCTTTCGGCCATGATTTGATACATGGTCTTGTCGGGCGCGAAGCGCGTCGGATGTTCATAGGCGCCGACGACGGCGCACTTATGGCTTAAACTCATGCGGGCGCTCCCTAATTCAGGCTGGCGAGGAACTTTGCCACCGCGTCGTTGACCTCGGCAGGTCGTTCGGTGGTCAGGTTATGGGCGGAATCGGCGATGATTTCGAGTCGCGCCCCCTTGATGCCGGCCTTGATGATCTCAGCGTCGGCGGGTGGCGTGATCTGATCGTCGGCGCCGGCAAGAACCAGCGTGGGTGCAGCGATTTTGCCCAGTTGATCGCGCACATCTGCCTTGGACGCGGCAACCATATCGCCCCACCGGGTGCGCGGGTCGGTGCGAATCTGCTCGCCCCATCCTTCCTGAATCACCTCGCGCTTTTCGGCGATCGTTTTTGGCGAATAGCCATCGTTAGTGAAGGGCTGGCCCGTGCGACCCATAGTCACGGCGCGCCACTGTTCGATCCGTTCGGGCGGAATGTTGAACTTCGCCGCCGTCGCCATCAGTACGAGACCCTCGACACGTTTGGGATAACGCGCCGCGAGATCCATCGCGACGGCACCCCCCATCGAACGGCCGAAGAAGACCGCGGAGTCGATTTTGAGCGCGTCGGCGAACGCGATCACGAAATCGGCATAGGCCTGGATCGAGGGCAAGGCCTCGACCCCGGAAGAGCGGCCGTGACCGGGCAGATCGGGCGCAATGGGACTATGGGCCGCACCGAGCGCTTCATACTGGTAGTGCCAGGCGTGAGCGTTGGAGCCGGCGGCATGGATCAGAATCAGTTTGCGCCCGCGCGAGAAATCGGGCACCACGTCGGGCAGCGTGGTCTTCCCAACGTAATAATAATACGTGGCGTAGCCACGCACGTCGGTATACTTGGTCGGCATCTGGGCCCAATACTCCGCATTCGAAGATGCCCGTTAGGTATTCGGTTTAGCCGCCAATTGTCAAACGACCTTTTCGAGAATCGCATCTCACGCTGCGCAAATGGCCATCGGGCTCGAGAGGCACGATTGGGGTGCACGAGCCGGTGTCGTGCGGTAGCGAGCCTCAAGGCGATTCAATCTGCCAGTGGCCGCGTGCGCGGAGACGAGCCGGCGAGTTCCGCTACCGTACGCCGATCAATACCGGGCACTTCGAATGAACGCGGAGCGAGCGTGGCCCGCGGCGTCCGCCGACAATCTCAAATTTCAAGCACGGGAACAGGACGAGGTGATCTGGAGCAAGTTGGTCCGCCAATGGACCGTTTTGGATGAGCTACCGAAGCGCTAGTGCGTCTGACGTTTGCGGCGGCCGCGGTTGGTCACCAACTCCGGACCCGCGAGTTGTGTATGCTCCCAACGCTCGATCGCCCCGCGGTTAAAGCGCCAGTTGCTACCGACGCGAAAGCCGGGGAGGCGACCCTGCCGGAGGAGACGGTAGATAGTGGTCGGATGCACGCGCAGATGATCGGACAGTTCCTTAATGGTGAAGATGTCATCCCGTGCAACGCCGATGTGAGCTGAGCCATTTAAATCAGGCATCAATACCCTCGCTGAGCCACCTTGCTACTTAAAGTTACATTTTACACAGTCGTCCCCTTAGGAGAGGAAGTCAAGAAATTTTTTAGGATTAATGCTTTTTTGAGCTGCTACATTCTTTTGGTTCTTCACGCTCGACACTACGAAGACCGGCTAATTCTCCGAGGTAAAGGCGTCGCCTAACGTCAGGAGACTAAAAATGCAGTCGCCTCCGATTGGCAAGCGGGACTCCGATGTGGTTATGGTTCGTCATAACCGATGAAACCCTGGGCGGTCGCCGATCACGTTAATTGCGCCGCAATATCAAACAAACGAGAGGTCCCAGATGCCTTATCAGACGTTGGAAATCAGTCGTGAGGGAGAGATCGTATGGCTCACGTTGAATCGCCCACAGGCGCTCAATGCGCTGAACGCAACGATCGTCGATGAGCTTCACGAATATCTGCGCGAGCTTTATCACGATCGCAAAACGCGGGTCGTCGTGATGCGTGGAGCAGGCCGGGCGTTCTGCGCCGGCCTCGACCTCAAGGAGCAGGGTGGCAGCGGCGGCGTGGACGTCACCAGCGCATCGACCGCGAGCGTCTTCGACATTCAGCGCAAAATGAGCGATCTAGTGGTAGCGATACGGCGTCTGCCGCAACCGTTTATCGCGGCGGTGCGAGGAGCGGCATCGGGCGGAGGCTTTGCGCTCGCCCTGGCGGCGGATGTACGCCTGGCGGGAGAGTCGGCGCGCTTCAACGCCGCGTTCATCAAGATTGGGCTCAGCGCATGCGACATGGGAGTCAGCTATTTTCTGCCGCGTGCGGTGGGGACCTCGATCGCGTCGGAACTGATGCTGACGGGACGATTCATCAACGCTAGCCGCGCGCTCGCGACCGGGCTGGTGTCGGAAGTGGTCGCCGACGGAGAACTCGACGCTGCGGCGGGACGATTGGCGCAAGAGATGGTCGAGACCTCCCCGCTCGGACTGCGATTGACGAAGGAATGCCTCGGGGCGAGCGTCGATGCGGGTAGCCTGGAGCAAGCGATCTACATGGAAGATCGCAACCAGACGCTATGCGTGCGGGCGGGGTATATCGCGGAAGGGGCGCGAGCGTTTGTCGAGAAGCGCAAGCCTCGGTTCAGCGATCGCGGGTAGGCGGGAGCGCGGAGCATGCCGCATCGTCGAAACGAGGCGGCTCCAGGGGCAATTCCGGAGCCGCGTCGTTCGACCCGGCGCGGTAATTTGGTGCCCTCAGCATTCAACCGCCATGAGGCACCTAAACGCGCCGGCCGCAGCTTTAGATCTGGTCGCTGACCGCGTCCTCACGCGTGGTCGGTTCCTTGCGCTGATCGATCGGCGCCCACTTGCGGGTATTGGCACCAATGTAGATTTGCCGAGGACGGGCGATTTTCTGTTCGGGATCGCGCACCATCTCGGCCCATTGCGCCATCCACCCGGAGGTCCGTGGAATCGCGAACAGAACCGGGAACATCGTCATCGGAAAGCCCATCGCCTGATAGGTGACGCCGGTGTAGAAATCGACGTTCGGGTAAAGTTTGCGCGAAACGAAATAATCGTCTTCGAGCGCAATCTTCTCCAATTCGAGCGAAATATCGATGAGCGGATTGCGGCCCGTGACTTCAAATACCTCGTAAGCGATTCTCTTGACGATTTTGGCTCGTGGGTCGTAGTTCTTGTAAACACGATGGCCGAAGCCCATCAGGCGCCCCTCGCCAGACTTGACCTTTTTGATGAAGTTCGGGACGTTCTTGGGCGATCCGATTTCCATCAGCATGCGGATGACCGCCTCATTGGCGCCGCCGTGGAGCGGACCATAGAGCGCCGCAGTAGCGGCCGCGACCGCCGAGTAGGGATCGACCTGCGAACTGCCCACCGATCGCATCGCATTAGTGGAGCAGTTCTGTTCGTGGTCGGCATGGAGGATGAAGAGCACGTCGAGGGCGTGCTCGAGAATCGGATTCGGCTTGTAATCGCGCTCGGCCATCCGGAACAACATCGAGAGGAAGTTTCCGGTGTAGCTGAGATCGTTGTCGGGATAGACATAGGGCAAGCCGCGCGAATGGCGAAAGGCGAAGGCCGCGATGGTCGGGACCTTGCCAATCAAACGGCGGGTCTGCAGGCGGCGCGACTCGAGATTAGTGATATCGCTGGCCTCGGGATAGAAGGTCGAAAGCGCCCCAACCGTACCCACCAGCATGCCCATCGGATGCGCGTCGTAACGGAAGCCCTCCATGAATTTTTTGATGTTCTCATGGACCATCGTGTGCGTCCTGATGTTATCCTCCCAGGCCGCGTAATGCTTGGCATCGGGTAGTTCACCCTTGACGATGAGGTAGGCCACCTCCAGGTAGTTGCTCTTCTCCGCCAGATCTTCGATCGGATAGCCGCGGTAGCGCAGAATGCCCGCGTCGCCGTCGATAAAGGTGATACGGCTGCGGCACGAGGCGGTATTGGTGAAGGCGGGATCGTAGGACATCAGGCCGAAGTCGTCGGCCGCGGTTTTCATGTCGCGGAAATGAGTCGCGCGGATAACGCCGCCTTCCTCGATCGGAATTTCATACTGCTTGCCGGTGCGGTTGTCGGTAACTGAAAGTGTGTCCTTTGCCATTGGTTCTACCTCGTTTTGCCGCCTCTTGAAGGCGGAGCCGGCAACCGCCGCCCGGAGCCCGCGGGGATGTGAGCCCATCCGGCGATCAACATATATACAGTCTATTTATTCTCTAAACATTTTTCACTCGGGAAGCAAACGCGCGCAGCATACTCCAAAGACAATACACGAAGCCATTGATGCCGCATGAATCTCGAACGCCGCGAGAATGGCGTCGGGCGTTGCGCTCCATTGCATATCGCAACGCGGCCGTCCGCATGGCAAGGTGTCGCTGACTTTAATCCCTATACCGGCGCGAGGAAAACGGAACCATCGCATGATCGACAGAATTCTCAGCGGCCTGTCGGGCCTGATCATCGCAACCATTTCGACGCTGGGTTATGGCGGTGTCGTATTGATGATGGCAATTGAGAGCGCCTGCATTCCGCTGCCATCGGAGGTGATAATGCCGTTCTCGGGGTCGTTGGTCGCGAGCGGACGCTTCGACCTTAATCTCCTCGCGCTTGCAGGGGCCATTGGATGTCTCATTGGTTCGTACGCAGCCTACTTCGTAGGCGCCTCGAGAGGTCGATGGTTCCTGGAGCGATACGGGCGGTGGGTACTGATTGCGCCGCATGAACTGGAGGCCGCGGATCGATTCTTCGACCGGTGGGGATCGCCGGCGGTGTTCATTAGCCGACTGCTCCCGGTGGTGCGAACCTTCATCGCTTTTCCCGCAGGAGTGGCGCGAATGCGCCTGTTGCCCTTCACGATCTACACTTTGGCCGGCTCTTACATCTGGTGCTGGGTGCTCGCATACGCGGGCTACCAACTGGGGCAGCATTGGAAAGAACTGGGGCCCTATTTTCATCGCTTCGACACGGCGATAGGACTTTTGCTTGCCATCGGCATCGGACTGCTGCTCTACAATCGGATCACAGGGATAAGTGCCGCGCCCCATCGAGAGTGACATCGAGAAAGCGAGGCTAACATTCGATGAAACGCAGCAACGAACGAATTCTGACTACTCATACCGGCAGCTTGCCGCGGCCTGACGATCTGATGGCGTCGTTGCGGGCCAAGGAAGCTGGCGAAGCATACGACGGCGCACGCCTCGCGGCGCAAGTGAAATCAGCGGTGGCCGAGGCCGTGCGGATGCAGGCCGCCGCCGGCATCGACATCGTCAACGACGGCGAGATGAGCAAGCCGTCGTATGCCACGTACGTGAAGGATCGCCTCGCGGGCTTCACGGGCGAAAAGAGTTCGGGACTGCGGGCGGCCGACCTCGCGGAGTTTCCCAGCTTCACCAAGCGCGGCGGACGCGAGAGCGGTGTGACCGTGATCAAACGGCCGTCGTGCACCGGACCGATCGCATATCGCGATCTTGACGCGGTGCGCATCGACGCGGAAAACCTGCGCGCGGGGCTGAGCGGCGTCAAGGTTGAAGAGGCCTTCATCAGTGCCGCGTCGCCGGGAGTCGTTTCCTTTTTTCTGAGCGACAACTACTACAACGATCACGCGCGCTATATTCGCGCGATCGCCGACGCCATGAAATCCGAGTATGACGCGATCGTGGCAGCCGGATACATTTTGCAGGTTGACTGCCCGGACCTTGCGATGAGCCGCCATATCCAGTTCAAGGATTTGAGCCTCGCGGAATTCCGCAAAATGATCGAACTACATATCGACGCACTAAATCACGCGCTCGGCGACGTGCCGCCGGATCGTTCGCGGCTGCATTTATGTTGGGGCAATTACGAAGGGCCGCATAATCATGACGTGGCCTTACGCGACATCCTCGACATCGTACTGAAGGCGCGGCCCCAGGGACTATCGTATGAGGCGTCGAATCCGCGCCACGAGCATGAGTGGAAGGTATTCAAGGACGTCAAATTACCCGCCGGCAAGGTTTTGATCCCCGGCGTGATCGATTCGGTGACCAACTTCGTCGAGCACCCCGAACTGGTTGCTCAACGAATCGAGAATCTTGCGAGTGTCGTCGGCCGCGAGAATGTCATCGCAGGCACTGACTGCGGCTTCGGCACGATCGCGGGAGTCTCGCGGGTGGACGGCTCCATCGCGTGGGCGAAGCTCAAGTCGATGGCGGAAGGCGCTCGAATCGCGACGGCGCGGTTGTGGTAGCGCTCTCCCGCGCTGCGGCGGCGGGGTAGCGGTCAAGGTTGGAAACCTTGACCGCTACCCCGCCGCCGATCCTCATCGGCACACCAACGCCATCTATATGAGCGGCCCGCATCGCGATAAACTCAGCGGGAGATGGCGCAGGATAAGAAAAAACCGCAGAAGTCGGCGGATGGCTACGATCTCGTCGTTGAGAATCGCAAGGCCCGCCATGACTTCTTCATCGAAGAGACCGTAGAGGCCGGACTCGCGTTGACCGGCACGGAAGTCAAATCACTCCGCGCGCATAAGGCTAACTTGCGCGATAGTTACGCACGCATCAAGGATGGCGAAGCCTTCCTGCAAGGCGTTCACATCGGCGCATACGCGCCCGCAGGACAGTTCAGCCATAAGGAGACGCGCGCGCGCAAGCTGCTGATGCATCGCCGGGAAATCGATCGCTTCTGGGGCCGCGTCCGCGAGAAAGGCTACTCGCTCGTGCCGTTGCGAATCTATTTCCTGCGCGGGCGCGCGAAGGTCGAAATCGGACTGGCAAAGGGTAAACATCTTTACGACAAGCGCGCCGCGATCGCGACCAAGACCTCGCGGCGCGAGATGGAGCGGGCGCTGAAGAGCCGCAATCGCTGATTAGCCCTGGGTCACGATTACCAGGTAATGGTTACGCGCGGCACGAGGATAAACTGCACGGCGATTTGCAATCCTTGATGCGGCCCCAACCACGGCACAATAAAGCTCAAGCTTGCGGTCGAACCTTAGCCCGCATCGGCAATGCGGATTAGGCCGGAGGGACGCCGCCGGCGGCAACCGCGGTCCCCTCGGAACTGCCCTCGCCTGCCAGCGCGCGCAACCGCGCGATACGCTTGCTGAGCGGCGGATGCGAGGACAGGAGGTTGGCGAAGAAGCCCTCGCCCTCGTTGCCGGCGCCCTCCAGCGGATTCACGATGAAAAGATGAGCGGTGCCGCGTGAAGCGTTCTTGAGCGGCGATTCGGTCTGCGCCAGGTGCTCTAGTGCGCGCAGCAATGCACGTGGATTGCGTGTGAATTCGACCGATGCCGCATCGGACAGGTACTCGCGCTGCCGCGATACAGCCATCGCCAGCAGTTGCGAAAAAATCGGTGCGATCGCCGCAAGAATAAAGACGGCAATTGCGATCAATGCACCGGCATTGCCACCGCCGCTGGAGTCATTGCGATTGCCGCGGCCGCCGCCGAAGCCGCCAAACAAGGACCAGCGAAGAACGAAGTCCGCGAGCATCGCGACACCGCCGACCAGCACGGCGATCATCATCATCGTGCGTATGTCGTAGTCACGAACATGGGCCATTTCATGGCCGATCACGCCCTGGAGCTCCTCGCGATCCATCTCGTCAACCAACCCACGCGTCACGCAAATGACGGAATGTTGCGGGTCGCGGCCGGTAGCGAACGCGTTGGGCGCGGGATCGTCGATTATGTATGCGCGCGGCACCGGCATACGCGCGGCAAGCGCCATTTCGTTGACGACATCGACGACAGTTTGTTCCTTCTGCGAATCCGCCGCCAATGGCCTGGCGTGAACCGAAGCAAGCACCAGAGACGCTCCGCCAAAGTACGAAACCAGCGATTGCACGCAGCCGATTAGCAGAGCGATCACCGTCAGCACCGGAGCGCCTGCGACATGGCCATCGATGACTCGAAGGTTGCCGAAAACGAAATCGAGCCCGCATCCAAGCGCCGTAAACAAGATGATGAACACGACCACCAGCAGGACGGTCTCGCGCCGATTGGTGCGCTCAAGTTGCCAGAAGCTGTCGCGCGGCGCAGCCATCAGGCTAGTGACGCGGGGCAGTAGAGCATGCGTGTCTGCAATCTGTGCTCAGACCAGGCAGTCCATGAAACGCGCAAACGTAGCGGTGTCGAATAGTGTATGGCACCTATGCACGCGGTGTTCCGAGCGATAAATCAACCTTCGGCAGCGCCTGATCTTCAGTGGCCACCTTAAAGTATTCCGCCGGCTTGAAGCCAAAGTTGTTCGCGATGATATTCGAGGGAAATGTCTGAATGCGGTTGTTGAGATTCAGCACCGCGTCATTGTAGGCCTGGCGCGAGAACGCAATCTGATTCTCGGTCGTCGTCAATTGCTCCTGCAGTTGCAGCACGTTCTGATCCGATTTTAGCTGCGGATAATTCTCCATCACCGCGAGCAATCGACCCAGGCCTGTTGTCAATTGGTTCTCCGCGGCCAGCCGCGAGGCCTGATCGGGCGCTGCGATCGCTCGGCCGCGTGCCTCGACTACCTGCGTCAGGGTATCGCGCTCGAACTGCATGTATCCTTTGACCGCTTCGACGAGGTTCGGAATCAGGTCATGGCGCCGCTTCAACTGAACGTCGATTTGCCGCCAGGAATTGTCGACCTCATTGCGCACCCGCACTAGCGAGTTGTACTGAACAACGAGATATACCGCGATCGCGACCAGTACGATTAGAACGATCATATACTCAGTATACTCTCGCGTGCGGGATTTGTATTCATTCGCGCCGTTCCGGCAGAAATACTCAGTTCGCGGGTCGCGCTCCACTCACTTTATGCGACCGTTGTGCAGGCAGGCCGGAGCCGTGGAATCATGCCACGGCCCCAACCTGGAGGATTAGTTGATTTGGATTTTGACCGGCTTGCTGTCCGGACGCTTGTCGATCGTCACTTCGAGTACGCCGTCCTTGTAAGCCGCGCGAATATTGTCGTGGCTCGCGTCTTTCGGCAGCTCGAAAACCCGCCGCATCGCCCCATAGCCGCGCTCCGCGAAGTGCACCGTGGTCTCCTTCGACCATTCAGGGCGCTTGCGCTCGGCTTCGACCATTAAGCGTCCATCCTCGATATGCACATTGATCGATTCGCTCTTCAGCCCCGGCATCTCGAAGTAAAAATGATACGCATCCTTGTCCTCGGTCACCTCGGCCGCAGGCACCAGGTGACGGCTCGCACGATCGACCTCGCGGAACATTCCGTTGACCCGATCGAATAGCCATCCGCCGCCCGCCAGGCCGTTTTCATATCTCAGTTCCATTTCCAACTCCTTCTAAGGCTTTCGCCGTAAATTTGTTATTCCAGGCTCGCGCAATCCACTCGTCTTTGTCGTTCAGCCTCTGCAAAAAATGTAAGTACGATTCGCGCGCCGTCAAGCGACTGCCGCAACTGAGATTATGAAATGTATAGAGCCGCGCGCGGACGCCTGGCGTCTTTATTCAACTCCGGTGTCAGCCTCTTTTTGCGCGCGCACTGCTTCCGCCGCGAATTGCTTTGCCATCCCGAGGTCGCCCAGTTCCGTCGCCAGCGCTTCGCCCTGCTTTAGCACTTCAACGGCGCGCGCTATCTTGCCCTTGGCGAGGAGGCTGCCGGCCTTGCGGAAAACCTTGGAATAGCGGTGGCCCTTTTCGGCCGGAGTCATGAAGTCTGAGACCATCGATACGATCCTAGGCGGCGCCCTGACCCTCGTCCAGCCACGCGAGGGTTACCGCTTTTCGATCGATTCCATCCTGCTCGGCCGCTTCGTCCGTGTGCGCGAACGTGATCGAGTGCTGGAACTGGGCGCGGGATGCGGCGTAGTTTCCGTAATGATCGCGGCGTTGTGCCATCCGCGTGAAATCGTCGCGATCGAGATCCAGCCCAGCCTGGCTGCGATGGCCGCGCGTAATGCCTCCTTCAATCATCTCGACTCCGTCCGTGTGATCAACACCGATTTGCGCGCGCGGCCCATCGAAGGACTCGCGCCGGCCTCGTGCAGCGTCGTCGTCGCAAATCCGCCCTATCGCGCCGCGCGTACTGGTCGCGAGAGTCCGATCCCGGGACGCCGCATCGCTCGCGGCGAAAGCGCCGCAACCCTCGCCGAGTTTGTTGCGGCGGCGAGCCGTTATGCCGCGAATGGCGCCAAGGTAGCCTTCGTCTTCAAGGCCTCCCGCAGCGCGGAACTCCTCCGCTGTCTCTCCGCGAACGCTTTGGAGCCCAAGCGCATCCGCTACGTTCACCCGCGCGCGGACGCTCCTGCAGCCTCCGTTCTCGTTGAGGCGCGCAAGGGCGGCGGCATCGAGGCGCTAATCGAACCGCCGCTTTTCATCTATGATCGTCCGGGCGTCTATAGCCATGAGGCGTCCACCTTGATGAAGAACATCTCGCCCCAGCGCGGAGGATAAAATGTCGTCGTCGCCCAGAACACTTGGCGTGCTGCTCTTCGAAGGATTCGAGTTGCTCGACGTCTTCGGTCCCTGCGAGGCCTACGGCATTCGCGACCTCGACGGCGCGTTTAACCTCACGATGGTCGCCGCGAAGCCTGGTCCCGTGACCAGCGCGCAAGGGCCGCTGGCGGTCGCTGAATTTGGCTTCGACGATTGCCCGCACCTCGACCTGATGCTCGTGCCAGGCGGTATTGGCACCCGGCGCGAGGCCTATCGCACCTCTCTCATCTCATGGCTGCGGACGCGCGCCGAACAAGCTGAACTCGTCACCTCGGTATGCACCGGAGCGGCGCTCCTCGCCTGCGCGGGGTTACTCGACGGCCGCCGCGCGACCACCAACAAGCGCGCGTTCGCCTGGGTCCAAAGCCAGGGACCGCGAGTCGACTGGGTGCGGCAGGCGCGATGGGTCGAGGACGGCAAGTTCGCCACTTCCTCGGGCGTTTCCGCCGGCATCGACATGGCGTTGGCGATCATCGCGCGACTGGTCGGTGCGGACGCCGCCGATCGGGCGGCAATCTCGATGGAATACGAATGGCATCGCGATGCGGGATGGGATCCGTTCGCCCGAATCCACGGTCTCCTCGACCGCTAGGCCCGCGAACTCGTCTTTTGTCAGCTTAGAAACTCCAGCGCCATGCGCGCCGTCAACTCCGGCTCCTCCATCGGGATGAAGTGCGTGGTCCGCGGCACGATCACGACGCGTCGATTCTCGGCCTCAAGCCGCGGCGCGAGCGGCAGACTGGGCGTGTCGGTCTGTTCGCCGAACAGCACGAGCAATGCGACATCGCAGCGCATGATGTACCCAAGCCCGTCGAAGTCGCGCGAGGTCGTATAGATCTCCGCCTCCACCTCGGGCGCGCACTTCAGCACCCGCTTGCCGTCCGCGCCGGCGAACGTGCCGCGCTCGCAATAGTCACGCAGGATCTCGCGCCTCCAGGTCTTGTAGGGCGGCTTATTTTCGAAGTTCGCGAACATCGCCTCGACATTGTCGAACGACCGTTTCCGCTTGAGGGTGCGATCGCGCATCTCGCTCGGCCGCCGCATCGCTTGATCGTTCATGTCGAAGATTACCGGTTCGATCAGCAGCGCGCGCGCAATCAAATCCGGCCGCCCGCTCGCCACCGCGCCAAAGGCCGTCGCACCGGCGGAATGCCCGATGCCGCGCACGCCCTGCAGCCCCATCGTCTCGATAAACCCTTCGAGGTCGCTCGCCGTGATGTCCCATCCATAGATGTCGTTGCGCGGTCGCTCGCTGTCGCCGTGTCCGCGCTGGTCGTAACTGTAAACATGCCCGATCGCGGTCAGCGCCTGCGCGATCGGCCGGTAGATGGCGCCGAGAAACCCGGTCGCATGCAGTAATACGATTGGCGGCCCGCCGCCACCCCAGTCGAGGTAGCGCAACCGGTTACCGTTGACGATGATATCGCCGCTGATTGGTTCGGCCCCAGATGATTGTGTCGCCATCGCGCTTCGCATCTTAGGCGACCGCCGCATCGGAGAAAACCGCCGTCACCATTACCCGCATGACTTTATGTGAGGCGGCAATCGAAGAACGCTTTCCCGCGACGCGTACTTTCGCTACCACTGGATCGGGATCGCGTCGCACGGAACTTGGAGTTGCACTCATGTTGACTATCGGTCTGACCGGCGGAATCGGATCGGGCAAAAGTACCGTCACCAAAATCCTGGCCGACCTCGGCGCGCCGATTCTCGACGCCGACAAAGTCGGCCACGCGATTTACGCACCCGGCGGGCCCGCTTACGACGATATGATCGCAGCCTTTGGCGCCGGCATCCTCGGCGGCGACGGCACCATCGATCGGCGCAAACTGGGGCCGATCGTCTTCGCCGATCCCGCCGCGCTCAAGCGTCTCAATTCCATCGTCCACCCCAGGATGTTCGCCCGCATGCACGAGATGATCGACGCCCTGCGCGCCGGCGGTGAAACGCGGCCAATCGTGGTCGAAGCCGCGATTCTGATCGAGGCTAACTGGCTGCCGTTGTTCAACGAGATCTGGCTCGTGGTCGCGGCGAAGGATCGCGTAATCGATCGCATCGAGCGTGATCGCGGACTCGCCCGCGAACAGACCGAGGCTCGCATCAGGGCGCAACTCTCCGATGACGATCGGCGCAAACACGCTGCGCTTGTCATTACCAACGACGGCACCATCGACGATCTTCGCGCCAAACTGGCGGACGTTCTGGCGCGCCGCACTCGAACGCAATCGAAAGGAACAGGCAACGCGATGAAAATCCTCGTGATGGGAGCAGGCGCGGTCGGCTCGTACTACGGCGCCAAACTGCAGCAGGCGGGCGAAGATGTTGTCTTGTGTGTGCGCGGCGAGAATCTGCGCGTGATGCGCGACCGCGGCCTCGAAGTCAAAAGCTACAAAGGCGATTTCAAAATTACCGTCAAAGCGACCGACCGGCCCGCCGAATTTGCGCCATATGACCTCGTTCTTTTCGCGGTTAAATCCTACGACACCGAAGCCTCTGCCAAACAACTCGTCGGATGCCTTGCGCCCACAGGCATCATCATGACGATTCAGAACGGCGTCGAAAACGAAGAGATTCTTTGCCGGTATTTTCCGCCCGCCGCCGTGATGGGCGGCAATTCGCGCATCGGCGCCGATCTCATCCAGCCCGGCGTCCTGATGCATACCGCGCTCGGTGTGATCGAGTTCGGCGAACTCGACGGCAGCGAATCCCCGCGCGCGCTCAGCCTCGCCGAAGTCTTCAAGCGCGCCGGAATCCTCGGCGAACTCACCAACGACCTCAAGACCCTGCGATGGTACAAGTTGATGGGCAATAACGGCACCAACACCGTTTGCGCGCTCTCGCTTTCCACCCTCGGGCAGGCCTTTAGCGATCCCGACGGCATCGCTCTCGTTCGTACCCTGATGGAGGAGACGGTCAAAGTCGGCTGCGCCGAGGGCGCCAAAATGGACGTCGGAAGAATCGAGCCCTACCTGCAGATGGTGATGAAAAATCTCAACGTCAACGCGATCAAGCCTTCGACCCTGCAGGACCTCGAAAAAGGCAAGCGGCTCGAGTATGACGCCATCAGCGGAGCGGTCGTGCGGGCCGCGCGGCGCCATGGCATCAAAGTCCCGGCAACCGAAACCGTCAACACTCTGCTCAAGCTGCTCGACGGCCGCCGCGCCGAAGCCAGATAGCTACTATCCGCCGCCGCAAGCGGCTGTTGCATGCCGCACTCTGATGCATGCGCGGAGCATTCTTTTAATAGCCACCATCGGCGAAATCGCCCCGTCAGCAGACAGGGACCGATCATTGACTAATCCTGATTCGCAGAACGCAATAAGTGACTGTTGAACTAACTATCGGCCCCGCTACTTACTGACTAGTCGTCGCCGGAGTCGGCTTGCCGCGCAGGTCGCTAACCAGCTTCGCATAGCCGCCATCGTTCATCGTTTTGTTGAATTCCTCGCGATAGTTCGCCATGGTGCTGACGTTATCGACGTCTATATCGTAGAGCTTCCAACCATCGACGCCTTTGCGCAACGAATAGTTGACGGCCAGCGGATCTGCCAGGGCCGGAAGTCTAACGTCGCTATATACCGTCGCCCGATCCGTACCATCGTAAGTGACCTTGTCCTTCAACCCATGACTGGCGGCTTCGACCGTATTTTGTTTTAGCGTTGCAAGGTAGGTATCCATCACATGGTCGGTGAAGAGCGGGACAAACTCTTTGCGCTGCGCGGGCGTCAGACTCTTCCAATGCGTACCCATCGCGAACCGCGCCACGTACGTGAAATCGAAGTACTCTGTCGCGATTTCACGCAATTTCCGCTGCCGCTCCGCGGGCGAGATATTGGTCTTTGCGAAGACCGGTTCGGCCTCCTCAATCGCCGCCCGTACCGCCCCTGCCGGATCGTTCGCCGCCGCCGCGATGCGCGGACTGAAGATGCTCGCGCACACCGCAACTCCTATCGCAACGGCGAGCTTCATCGCTCGCTCCGGTCCCGATGCGCGCGCTTTACCACGACGATAGCCGCTCCGTTCGACTCGATTGATCGCTGCTCCTCTGGATCCCACGCCTCAATCCTCTCGTGGTCGATTCCCTAATGCGCCCCGCTACGCCGCGTGGCTGGCCTTTTCCGTGCTGCCATCCGCCCCTTTCGCCCGCGCGTCACCAGCCTGCTTGGCCGCCGCCATCAACTCGATAAAGACCTCCGTCGCGAACGCTTGCATCAGTTCAACGTCGGGCATCAGGCGCGGCTCCGCCATCATGCCGAAAATCAGCATCTGATTGTAACTGACGATCGCGACGTTATAGCCGAGGTTTGCGCCCAGCGGCACCAGCCCCACCATCTCGGTCATCTTGCGTCCCGCCAGATACAGCGGCACCTGCGCTCCCGGCACGTTGGTCGCGATAAAATTTATTCCCGGCGGCGGCAGCGTCAACATTTTTGTGAGCCCCGCCGGCGCCAGACCGCCCAATCGCGACGCCAGGTCGATTGCATGCGTGCCGATCAGCGAACTCAGCCCCATCATGGTCGGCGCAATGAGATCGCTCCCCGAGAGCATCAGCTCCAGCGCCTGCGGTTCGTTGCCGGCCTTGATGCGCTCGGTCTCGCGAATCACCGCCTGCACCCGGGCCGCCACCTCCATCGGCTCACTGGGCAGTTCCGGGAACATCATCGAGACTCGATTCCCGAGCGCGCCGCTCTCCGCCCCGCGCCGCACATTCACCGGGCATCCGATGCGCAACGGCGCGTGATTCGTCTGCACCTGATGATGTTTCATGTAGCGCGCGGCCGCTTCGCTCAGGATTGCCAGTACGATGTCATTGACGGTGCCTCCAAGCGCATTGCGGATCGCGCGCACCTCCCCGAAGCTCACGTTTAGCCATGCGAGCGACCGCGTCGGCGTCACCAGCCTCGCATTCCACGGCGCCGCGACAATCTGCCGGCTCATCATCCCCGCCGCCTTACCGGCATAAGCCGCCAGCAGCGCCGCCTGATCCGCTATAGTCCGCGGCGACTCGATCAACTCCGCCGCCTTGCGCGCATCGTTGAGCCGATTCTGCACCAGGTCGATTACGGCATTAGTCAACCTGCGAAATGGACTCGGCAGCGGCGGCGGCTCCCACGGCGTCTCCGGCGGCGCCGGCGGTTGCGCTTCCGCGCGAAGATCTAATGCCACCGTAAGCAGTTCCATCCCCGATACGCCGTCGACCAGGCAATGATGAATCTTCCACACCACCGCCGATCGCCCGCCCGCGAGGCCCTGGAACAGATGCATCTCCCATACCGGCTTGCGCCGATCGAGCACCGGCTCGAACACCGCCATCGCCGCCCGCACGAACGCCTTGTCGTCGGTGCCTTCAGGCAGGCTGTGGCATTTCACATGATTGCGCAGATCGAAGTCGGGATCGTCCTCGAACGTCGCATGCGCGAGATTGAACGGTACGAACACCAGCTTCTGCCGGTAGCGATGCAGCAGGTGCATCCTCTGCGCCATGTGATCGACCAGCTCGTCGTAGTCGATCGGTCCGTCGAAGATGTCGAGCGACCCGATGTGCAGCGGACCCGAATTCGATTCGCCGTAAATGAACGAGGCGTCCTGACTGGTCATGCGATGGGAAAGCTTGGCTGGCGCGGTGCCCGGCGTGGCCATTTTCGTTTTACCCCCGCTAATCTGTGGTAGCGTCCCGGCCGCCCACAATGCGCCGGTCGGCTGCAACAGGTCAATCGAAGTGCTCCAGCTTTACCCCGATTGTCAATCCAGATGCCATCGATCTCCGCCTGCGCTCCCCGGCCAATCCTTACCGAAGTTCCGCGCGCTCCCTCGCCCCACGAGCGCAATTCTCGCTGCCCGCTTGACCTCCAGATCGATCGCGGCTTGCTATATCCACCCGTTCGGCGTATGCAACCGATCACTTTTTACTTTCGTGGCGGAGTTCCGCTATGACGGAGACACACCCCATGGCCAAGGCGCATAAAGCCAACGGCTCCCGCGGCTTCCCCAAAGAAATCAAGCTGCCCAGCGGGGTCCCCATCACCCTGCGCCTGATGGAGCACGGCGATAAGGACAAAATCCTTGCCTTTGCCCGATCCCTTCCCCAGGACGATTTGCTCTTCCTCCGCACCGATATCACCGAGCCTGCCAGCGTTGACGAATGGGTCCGCAACGTCGATAGCGGCGACACCGCGACCGTCATCGCCGAGGCCGACGGCCTCGTCGTCGGTTATGCCAGCGTCCATTCCGATCAGGCGCGATGGACCCGCCGTGTCGGTGAGATCCGCGTGCAGGTCGGCGCAAAATTTCGCGGCGTCGGCCTCGGCCGCCATCTCGCCGCCGAGATCTTCCGCATCGGCCAGATGCGCGGACTCAAGAAGATGGCCGCCATGATGACCCCCGACCAGGCCGGCGCTCGCGCCGCCTTCGAAAAGCTCGGCTTCCAGGTCGAAGCGCTCCTGCAAGACTGGGTGGTCGATCGCGACGGCCGCCCCCGCGACCTCCTCATCATGAGCCACGACCTCGAGGGCCTCAGCGACCAAATCTCCGCCTGACCGCCCCATGCCCGGGCGACCTCGCGAGGTGCATCACATTCCCACTAAGCGCAATACCCGTAAAGGCGCCCCCGAGCCCTCTGCCGCCGACGCTCCCAAAGACGCCGCTCCACGCCCGTCTCGCCTCAACCCCGCCGCCTATTTCCGTGACCGCGTAGTCCTCGTCACCGGCGCCTCCAGCGGCATCGGCCGCGACCTCGCGCTCACCTTTGCAAAGATGGGCGCCAAGGTCGCCCTTCTCGCACGCCGCGCTAGCCTTCTCGATGCTCTCGCTCACGAAATCTCCGATGCCGGCGGCGACGCCCTCGTCCTCGCTGCCGACGTCACCCGCCGCTCCGAGGTCCGCGACGCCGTCAATCGCGCCCTCGCCCACTTCGGCCGCATCGACGTTCTCATCAACTCGGCCGGCATCGCCATTCCCGACCGCGTCGAGACCATGCCACCTGAGGACCTTGAACGCATGATGTCCGTCAACCTGATGGGCACCCTCCATTCAATGCAGGCGGTCTTGCCCTCGATGCGCGCCGCCGGCGCCGGCAGCATCGTCAACATCGCATCCCTCGCCGGCCGCCGCGGGATGCCTCCGCTCGGCGCCTACTGTGCCACCAAATTCGCCGTCGTCGGCCTCACCGAGGCCTTGCGCGTCGAACTCTACGGCTCCGGCATCCGCCTCTCGCTTGTGATGCCCGGGGTTATCGACACCCCGATGGTCCACGGCGCCAGCAGTCCTTCAGCCCCAGGCGGACCGCCATCCGATCGCTTGGACGCGGCTGCCGTCCCCTTCAAGCTCTTACCCGATTCGATGCCCGCCATGCCCACCCAATGGGTCACCTGGGCCGTCATCGCCGCCGTCGTCCTCGGCCTCGCCGAGGTTGACGTCCCGCCCGGCGCCGTCGTGATGGAAAAAATTGCCGCCCTCTTCCCCACCTTCACCGACGCCGTCCTCGCCCTCGGGACCCGCCTCTTCGACTGGGCCACGCGCCCCTGACGCGCGCAGACCGCGCCCTCAATCCGTCCGGCACTCCCCGCCTTAATCGCCGCTCGCTACTTCAACGCCGGCATCCGAAATCCCGGAATCGCCCCGATCAATCCGAATGCCTGCAATACCCAGATCAGCAACACCACAAATACCACTATGTTCAGCAGGCTTTTTATCGCCCCCGCCATCGGAATGTAGGTATTTATCATCCACAGAATTAGTCCGGCCACCACCAATACTAGAATTATTCCGACCAATGACATTGGTTATTCCTCTGAATCTGCATTCGCCTTCGCCTTAGGACACGAAGGGCCGCGGTTGCTCGAACCCGGCGACGACGCCCGCCAAGCCGATCGACGCGTTACAATTGCACGTTCCAACTGAATAGCCGTGTCGACTATTTCATTATCGTCCGAATCTGTTACATGGGGAACACTCCCGCGCCGAATCAATCCCGCCAGCAGCATGCATGTCTGCTAGCTTTGCCTCATGGCTGTGATGCGACCGGCGGGTATTCGAAAATTGCGGGGCCTCAAGAATATCTCCTGGCTCTCGGCCCGCCAGCTCACCCGGCTCGCCGCCGCCCTCACCGTCAGCACAGTCGAAAAGCACGACATAATAATCAACGATAAACATGCCCCAGAGGCCAGTTACATCTTACTCTCGGGCATCGCGCGCATCACCTGCCGCAACCGCAAAGGCGACCGCACCCTCGTCATCATGGTCGCCCCCGGCATGATTCCCGGTTTCCCGCCTCCCGTCCCCGGCATCAGCTACAACTTCCGCTGCGAAGCCGTCACTGAATGCCAGGTCGGCACGATTGATTTGAAAGCCTTCGTGGAAATCTCACTCGGCGTGGCCTCCGACGATTTCAGGCGGATGGCCGCCAGTTACATGGGCCGCTGGGACCTCGTCCAGCTCCGCTGCGCCAACTTCATGAGTTGTACGCTCGAAGAACGGCTGGCCCTCATACTGCTCGAATTAAGCGAGAATTTCGGCGTCAAAGATAAACGCGGGCAGCGCCTCACCATCACGCCGCGACATAAGGATTTGGCCGATTTAGTCAGCGCGTCGCGCCCGCGCGTGACCGAATTTCTCATCCAGTTTGAACGCGAAGGGATGATTTTCCGCGATCAGCGACACCTCATCGTGCGGCGCGATCGCCTCGAAGATTTCCTCGCGCAAACGCACCATCAATAGGGCATACCCCACTTTGTGCGCCGCCAGGTGCATTTCAATCTCATACCCTCTGTTGGCTTCACTGCGCACTGATTTGAATCAGCAGAATTGTGCCGCTCCTGCCTTTTTCGACGTTACATTAGAAACGTTAAATCTGTCTCCTATATAACATTCAGTTTCTCTTATCGTCGCGCATGGAGTAGTGTGGTGACTCCTTCCTCTCGGTGCATTTATGATTACTATGAAGACGTTGCGCGAAACCGATCTCGAAAAGCTTGGACGACTAAAGATTTTTTCCTGGCTCTCCGTGGGCGAAGTTAAGCTCCTCGGTAGCTCTCTCACGATGCGCAATTTCGCCCGTAACGAAGTCATCTTCCAGGAGTCCAAAGTCAATCTCGCTGAAGCCCATGTCCTGATCACCGGCATCGCCCGCGTCACCTGCCTCAACGGCCGCGACGAACGCGTCACCGTCGCCCTCATCGCGCCCGGTCCCATCCCCGAGTTCCCCGTGCTCTCCGCCAACCGCTTCGACTTTCGCTGCGAGGCCTACAACAATTGCCGCATCGGCGTGATGGACTGGAATGGCTTCGAAGGCGTCACCGCCAACGGCCGCGAATCCGCCTTCCGCAAATTCCATCAAAGCGACCTCAAGCATTGGTATCGTCTGTTCCTGCGCAGCTCCGGCCTCCTCAACCTCGACCTCCACGATCGCGTCGCCATGACCATGCTCGACCTCTGCGACGATTTCGGCATCGAAGACGCCCGCGGCACGCTCCTGAAGGTCTCCTTCAGCCATAAGGATATCGCCAGCATCGTCGGCGCCTCGCGCCCCCGCGTCACCGAACATCTCGGCCAGTTGGAACGCGAACATTTCCTCTTCCGCCAAGGACGCCAGTTCATCGTCAGCGAAGTATTGCTCTCGCGGTCCTTGACTCACACCTCTGCGCCTTCGATCCACCTGTCTTGAACCGACCCGCGCGAGGCCGCCATACCGCAACCTGATCACGGGCGGCATGCCGGCATCGCGTGTAGTTCCTGCGACGTCTGTTTGGAGAGCTGCAAATCCCATCTTGAACTAGGGTCCGCGGTGTGAAAATCGCTCACGCCGACTAACCATCGAGCGTCACTCTGCCCCGATGGCAGCCGGAATTCTTCCCTCTGTGATTGCCAAATAGTGTCCGGGATCTGCGCTGAAGAAGCTTTGCGTTCTGCTCGCCAGAGATACTATCTCCACCGCCGCGCTGACCTCGCAATGGTCTTGGAAGCGACGTATGCCCGCGTCGCTCGCCGACGCTGCCCATAGCCGGCCTGCCCCCTCAGCCATCGTCGACCCCGCCGCCGCCCAGCCCGCCCTCGCCACGACGTCCGCCGGCTCGCCCCTCACACTCGCACCGCATTCACGCCTGCCCCAGGCTCGCCCTTTGCCACTCGCCCCGCCCCTCACACTCGCCCCCGCGGTTTCAACTCATCGGTACGCGCCGATTACGCCGCCGCCGCCGCGTCCGTACCCGCCGCCCGCTGCCCGAACTTTCGCTCACGATCGAACCGTTGCGAACGACCGGAGACCGCCGCGCCACCCGCTGTCCCGTATCCCCGCGCGGCGTGGTCTTGCGCCATTGCAGCAGCCCCGATCGCAAATACTCAGGTTCGATTCCCAGCGTTTCACAGACCATCGTGAACGAAAACAAGGCGTTGCCGCGCTCGCTGCAAAGCCATTGCTCCGCTTCCCAATACATCATCCGCCGCGCCCCGCTCTTGGCGTCCGCATGCTTCTGCAGGCAGCGCAGCGCGTCCTCCAGCACCGCCAGCATCAGCCGCTTGATCGGGCGCATCGCGCTGTCGTCCCGCCGTTCGTCGTAAAACTGCTCCGGTGTCAGGATCGACGGCGCGAACAGTGAACTCCCTTCTGAACTTTCCCATTCCATGGTCGTCAACCTCCTCCGGCTATCGATCGGCGGCGTCTTCGACGCGCCGCCGCGCTTCGCGTAACCGGTATCCTCGTCCGCGCTATGCCTCCGGTCCGAATAATTCCTGCGACCAAAACATAAAGCATTCTCCCGGGATGGAGCTTGCATACTTTCTAACACGACCGCCCCTCTCGATTCCCCGGTACGAGGATGCTCGAAATGCAGTAATTGTTATCTAAAGAACCGAATTGTGCTGAGATCGCGCGCACTTCCCTGCTGCCGCCGGTGCCGCGCCCGCCGGTGCTCTCCCGGCAGTCCTTTCGACGCCCTACAAATCACATCAGAACCATACTTTTCGTAGGTATGATTGAAATCATCGCCCCCGTCCCCGCGCGAACTTCGCGCGCGCCGCAGCCTGCGCTTTTCTGCTACGATATGGATGATTACAACGGAGCAGCCAATGACCAACGAATATCAGACCGGCGACGCCGTCCCCCAATCCGGCATCTATCGCGTCACTCACGATCGCGCCCATACCGCAATCCACGAAGTAACCTGCAGCACCGGACACGCCTTCCCGCCGTGCCGGACCTGCCGTTATCCCCACTTCGAGTTGATCAGGGCCGCCCAGCAAGTCGATCAGAATGAACACTTCCGGCGCTAATCAGCGCTCGATTTGCGCCTTCGATGAGCCTTGCGCCCGCCCAATCTCTGAACCGTCGCACGTAATACCCACCAGCGAAATTCACCGATTATCCACCCCGGACGGCCCGGCGAATTAATCGCGCGCACCTGCGCGCCCTCATAGCCGCATCGGCGGCCGGCGTATCGCCTCTGCCGATTGTTTAGCGGCTATGCCCGCTAACGATCGCACCCGGGCGCGCTTCCCCGTCACCCAGGTGCGCCGCGTCGATACGGCCTTCTGCGTTCCTCGCGCTCCCCGTCGATTCCCTTCCGCCGCGCATCTAGAATCTCCCCATGACGACCAAAACGCCCGCCAGCAACGTCGCCTTCACCCCCGCCGTCAAGGCAGTGCAGGAACGCCGCGGCTCGCGCGCCGGCTATCGCCGGATGGAGCAGAAAACCGGATGGCGCACCGCTGTCACCCCTGACCTCGCCGCCTTCATCGCCGACCGCGACAGCGCTTATTTCGCCACTGCCAGCGCGGCCGGCCAGCCTTACGTGCAGCATCGCGGCGGACCCAAAGGCTTCATCCGCGTCATCGACGAAAAGACTCTCGCCTTCGCCGATTACACCGGCAACCGCCAATTCATCACCACCGGCAATCTCGCCGAGAACGACCGCGCCTTTCTCTTCCTGATGGACTATGCGGGCCAGCGCCGCGTCAAATTATGGGGGCGCGCGCGCGTCGTCGAGGACGATCCGAAATTGCTCGCCCGCCTGATGCCGGACGGCTACGATGCCGAACCGCTCCAGGCCATCGTGTTCACTGTCGAAGCGTGGGATAGCAATTGCCCGCAGCATATTCCGCAAAAGATCGACGCCGCCGAGGTTGCCGCCGCAATCGACAAACTCAACCGCCGCATCGCCGATCTCGAGGCCGAAAACGCTCGCCTGCGGACCGCCCTCGATCATCCCGCCGACCGCAAGTGATCCGGCCGGACGCCCTTTCCCATCAATCGCAAAAGCGTGCCGAACTATCTGCGGCTCGCCCCCGCGCGATTGAACACCAGGGTCGATCGCCTTCGCGCGACCAATCCTGACGGCCGATCACCTTCGTGATTGAAGCGTCCGCCACACAAAATTTAACTAAAAGTAGATTTTATGCTAAGGTCTCGCTTGATCGTGTACGCGAGCTCTAATCGCCCGATCCAAACTTCGCCTCACTCGCTGCCAGACTCGCATAAGCTGGCGCAGCGACCCTTCTAAAAAGTGCAAGAAAAACCCATCCAAGCCGCGACCCCCACGGCAACACGCCCTAGGCTGCCGGCACCGATTCCACCTCGACCGTGAAGCCCGCACCCTCGATCAGTTCGCGCGTCGGTCCGATACCCCAACCCGTCGTCGTCAGATAACCATTCACGAAGATCGAGTTCACCGCGTTGAAGAGGTCCGCCTGCCGCGCCCCCAGGTTCAACTCGCGCCCGCCCGCCGCGCGCACCTCGCTGCGCGGATTGAGCAGGCGAAACAGGCATGCCGCCTTCAGACAGCGCTCAGGCGTCAGCCGCGGCGCTCGCTCCAGCGGAGTACCCGCGATCGGATGCAGGAAGTTGAGCGGCACCGATTCGGCCCGCAGTCGCCGCGTCGCGTAGGCGAGGTCGATTACGTCATCGTCGCTTTCGCCCATCCCGATAATCCCGCCGGAGCACACGGAAAGCCCTGCCGCACGCACGTTTTCAATCGTGCGGACCCGATCGTCCCAGCTATGCGTGGTGCAAATCTCGGGGTAGAAACGGCGGCTCGTATTGAGGTTGTGATTGATCCACCCGGCGCCCGCATGCTTCAGCCGCCGCGCCTGATCTTCGCTCATCAGCCCCAGCGACAGACACAACTCCAGCGTCGGATACTCCGCCCGAATTCGCTCGCAGGCCTGTGCCAGATGATCGATTTCGCGCACCCCCGGCCCCCGCATGCTGCACACCATGCAGTACCGGCGCGCCCCGCTGGCCACCGCCATCCGCGCGCCTTCGCACAATTCGTCAACCGTCTGCAGTTTGTAAACCGGAATGTCCGCGTGCGAGATCTTCGACTGCGAGCAATAGCCGCAATCCTCCGGGCAGATACCGCTCTGCGCGTTGCGCAATACGCAGACCTTCACCCGGCGCCCGAACGCCGCCTCGCGCACTTTCAGCGTCGCCGCAAGCAACTCGCCGAGACGATCGTCGGGCCAATTCAGAATGGCATGGGCCTGCGGCCGTTCCAGTTCGGCGCCGGCGAGAACCTGCTCCACCATCCGCGCCAGATCCATATCTTCAAATTTGACTGCTTTCACTGTCGAATCGTCACCCGCCTGTAGCCCGTCGGCTTAATCTCGCTCCCGTCATCCGCGACCGCGTACCCGTCGTCAGGTCGCGCCGCCTACCCTTTCATCACCGCCCAGGTCGAACTCGCCGTCACGGCAATTTGCCCGTCCTCCGTCTCCACTTGCGCCTCGAGAAACGCGATCGATCGGGTGCGCCGCAGGACGCGCGCACTGCCCGCCAACGGAGCCGGCGTAACCGCGCGCAGAAAATTGAGCTTGAATTCCGCCGTCATCGACCATTCGTCGTCTTTGAGCATCGACGCTACCGCGGTCGCCAGGAGCTCATCGACGAAAATGGCGAGATAGCCGCCCTGCACCGTCCCGAACGGATTCAACGCCGCGGCTGGCTGCGCGGTCCAGACCCATCGCGAAGTGCCTGCGCCGAATTCCACCGGCGTCATGCCCAGCGACAGGTTCGGCGAAGTGAATTCGCTTACCCGGTTCTCCCTGATAACCCGGTTGAGATCCGTCAACGGACCGCGATTACTCACTTTACCAATTCCATTTCGGTGCCGGGCACCGGCGATCAGGCATTTCGATGAGGTCGTGCTCCATCAGCGGTGGTCAGACGTTGTCGAGCAGATTCCGTACCGCCGTGAGCGCCGTACGCGCCGCCGCGACCGGAATCACGCCATCATCAAGTCCCGTTTCATGGCGCTCGATAAGCTGCGCGACCACCTTCGCATGATACGGATCGGCGTCGCGATGAACGGTAAAAAATTCGACGCCCGGCCTCGTCGGTAATCCCATAGAAACGCCGCAGACCCTCGATCTTTGCGCTCGCCACCTCTGCCACCTGCGATTCATAGACGTACAGCGCGGCGAGGCCCGCCGACAGTGGCAGGTCACGGCTCAAATGCGAGAAAGTATCAATCAGCGCCGTCGTCGCAGGGAGCGGTTGCGCAGCGAGAATTTCTGCGCGCCCAAGGCCGATCATCTGGGCGAACCGGAGCCAGAGTTCAGGATGATTGCCGGGCCCGCGCTCCTCATCGATCAGGTTTTCAAGAAGGAGTTGCCGCGTTTCGAGATCGTCGCAGCGCGAGTGCAAAGCGCTCAGATAGCGCGGAAAGGCGGCGACATGCCGATAGTACTGGACGGCATAATTGCGGAGGCGATCGGCGGAAAGCGTTCCCGCCGTCCACGCCTGATAAAACGGATGCTTTAGCAAGCTCATTTCCGCGGACAGCAGATCCAGCGACACGATGGTTCCGTTTGGCATTGGTACTTCGATGACCTCGAAAATATTTGCCCGCACGATTCAATTGCCGGGCTTGGCAATTGTGCGGATTCAGCCTTCCGCATTCAACCCGTCTCCGAGCCGGATCACGATGTGAGTTCGGCGAGAAGAGCCTTGGCGCTCCTCAAGTCAGAAAAGTGAAAGCCCTCCGTGAACCAGCCGTAAATCTCGCCGAGCATGATGCGCGCCTCGTCGCGGCGATCAGTCTCAGCGAGCAGCCGCGCGAGACTAATCGTCGCCCGCAATTCGCAGGATTTCGCCTGTGGGATGCGCGCTATGGAGATCGCATCGCGAAACGATTCTTCGGCGCGGGCCTTGTTTCCACTGTCGTCCAGAAGCAGCAGATCGCCATTGAGCCGAAACAAGTCCCCTTCCATGGTTAACGCGAACGAAAGTTCGGCGCTATAAATCGAGCGCTGATATTCGACTGGCGCACCGAAACTAATGTAGATATGCCATCGGCAGAAGGGCGTCTCAGCAGGAGCGTGAAATGTTTGAAGGAGCAGAAAAAAAGTGCTCCAGAGAACCGAAGAATTGCTGACCCGGCAAAGTATCATTTTTGGATCATTTCGATACGATGTCGATTTGGTTACAATATGAGGTTGGATACTTTGTCGTAGCGCTGCAATCGAGCCGGCACGTTAACTGCCCAGGCTGCATTATGGCCCCTCGTGAGGCGGTCGGACTCGAGCACACGGCAATGGAGACGACATGGTCAACGGCAACGGCGGAACGAACCTCAATTTCCTCGACTTGTTGCAGGAGTTCCGCGTGGTCAGGGAGGTGGCGCAGTTCGCGGGACGGGCGTGGACGTGGCCAATTGCGCAGCGAGCCGATCGCGCGCGATCGATCCTCCTGATACCCGGCTTCATGGCGGGCGACGCCTCGCTATATCCATTCGCCAATTGGCTGCGCGCACGCGGCCATCAGGTTTATTTCTCAGGCATTCTCGCCAACACCGATTGTCCCCGGCGCGCGGTTGACCGCTTGGGCCGGATACTGACCGAGCTTAGCGTCAAAACCAAGGGCAAACTGGTGATCATGGGGCACAGCCTTGGAGGAATTTACGCGCGCGAACTCGCCCGCCGCTACCCTTCCCTGGTTGACCAGGTGATTCTGATGGGCTCCCCCATCCACGAAGCGCACAACCATTCTAACCCTTTTGTGAAGATGCTGGCGTCACTAACCCAGCGCATCACGGGCGCGAACTGTCAGTGCCCCGGCTACCTCCCTGATGTGTGCGGCGTGAACCAGGCGGGGCCGCCACCGGGCGTCCAGGAGACGCTGATTTACTCGAAGAGCGACGGCGTGGTCGATTGGGAAAGCTGCATCGAAGTTGGCCCGAAGATTAAGGCCGTCGAGGTCAAATCTACCCACATGGGCATTCCCTACAGCCTCGATACCCTGAAGATAATCCGCGAGCAGATTGAAACCAAAGACGCCGCCTCATTGCGGGAAGAACAGGCGCGGATGCAATCGGGTTAGACGGACCACGGCCAACTTTCATAGCGTCCGTTACATGCTCCGCCGCCTTCATCTCAGGAAGAGAACCCGCCGAAAGGCGTGCGGCGGAATGCCCGATTCGACATCCCGCCACACCGTCAGTGTCTCGATTTTCAGCGCGATCAGGTCGCGATCAATCCGCCATCTACGGGCAGCGGAAGTCCGGTCACATACGAAGACCGATCGGAGCACAGCCACGCCACCGCCTCGCCAATTTCCTCAGGCTCGCCCATCCGCTTGAGCGGTTCGGCGCGGACGAAACTCTGCTCGATGTCAGGGCGATCGAGTAGCAGCCGTCCCATCATCGGTGTGCGAATTGGACCCGGGCATACGGCGTTGACGCGAATCTTATGACGGCCGTATTCAATCGCTGCGGCCTTGGTGAGTCCGGCCACGCCGTGCTTGGAGGCGACGTACGCGGGCATGCCCTTCACGCCCAGCAAGCCCGCATCGGAGGAGGTGTTGACGATCGCGCCACCACCACCCTGCTTGAGCATCTGAGCGATCTCGGCCTTCATGCACAGCCATACGCCAGTCAAATTGATCGCGATGACGCGCGCCCAATTCTCTTCCGTGCACTGATGAGTGACGGCAAGGGCACCCTCGATACCAGCGTTATTGAAGGCGCAATCGAGGCGGCCGTAAGCCTCCACCGTTTTCGCGACGAGGCCCTCGGCATCGGCAGCTTTGGCAACATCGGCCTTGACGAAGATGGCGGTGGTACCGGCATCCTTCAGCAGTTTGACCGTTTCGACTCCTGCCGCCTCGACCAAATCGGCCAGGACGAGTTTAGCGCCTTCCCGCGCGAAGATTTGTGCGGTTGCGCGTCCGATACCGGAGCCGGCGCCGGTTATCAGCGCGACTTTGCCATCCAGGATTCCAGCCATTGGAGAACCTCCGTCGCGGGCCGCCGTCCCTTCTCAGGCGAGAGAAGCGAAAGCGTGAATTGAGTTCGCCCCGACCGCTCTTAAATAGGCGAGTTAACGCTGCTTCCACAAGCGCAGCCGCCGTACGCTATTTTGCGGTGGTGCGGCAGGTCACCGCATGATGAGGCTCAAACCATTCGGCGTGGTGTAGCGATTGAGATCGGTGAATTCCTGCGGAGCCTGCTGATTGACGTAAAAGGCGCTATTGTCCCCCGGTTCCGCGAAAATCGTGGCGTGATTGGTCTGCACATCCCAAAAAGCATAGACCATCGAATTCGAAGAATCCTGGGGACCAATTCCCGGTATGTCGAGGGTGCGGAGAAAAAAAGCAATGGAGCGATTTGGCTGCATCTGCTTGTCAAAGAGGTCCTCCCACAGGGGCACATAGATAGCTTTGTCGATGTACATGACCCGCTTGGCGAAACAATAGCCCGAGCTCGCCGACGGAAGTTTGCTTATGCCGATCTGATAGACATCGCGTACTTGCCAGTTTCCCCATGAGGGCTCCGGCCAACCGAGCGGCATATCGTAGTCCTCGGGAAAGCGACCCGCGGGCATCTTGATGTCGAGCAACGCCAGGATCTTCTTTTCGCCGATGAATTCGGCGTTTAGTTGAGTCATATTCGAGTCGAAGCCATAACGCCGATCATCCGGGGTCTCGTCGGTGCCGAGATCCGGACTGCACCGCGCGGCGGGAGAGAGCGGTTGATAACGTCGCAGTGAAGGGATGAAGACGTAAACCTCTTCCGGGCGAGTCAAATCGGTATGGGAAATAGCCAGAACTGCGGTGTACCGTTCTTGTTCGGGCTCCTCAACCATCTCGAATTGTGTGAAATATTTGTCTTCTGCGGTAGGGAAACTGCTCGGAACACCAGGATCCGTATTGTACGACAGTTGCCGATAGACCTTCATCCCAGCCTTGCAACTAACCCGATGGCCGCTGTCGACGAAACATACCACGCCCTTCGTATTTACTGTCAGGTGCGGAGTATAGCGGTACCAGAGGTCGGCAAGAATCTTCCAGCCTTTGTGAGGTTCGTCGGGTTGCGGAAACGGGATCCCACCGCTGTAGCCGGCCAGCGTAAGACCACCGTCGGCCAGTTCACTGATTCTGACTTGTGAAGAGTACTTCTCCGTCGCATTCATGTAGCTAACGGGCAGCGGATGGATAATCGTCGGGCCCACCGTCATCTGCACGTCAACCGGCATTTTCCAGAAGTAGCGACCCTCGAAAAACGCCGCCATGCCATCGGGCATAAAGGCGCGATAGGCCTGCCAGTTCTGCATCGTTATCGTTGTACCTGGTGGAATCGAATCAGGTGCGGCGCCGCTGCTGTTAGCGGTGGCGGGCGCAGGAGCAGCAGCGTTCCCTGGCGTCGGAGCCGCGCTCGAATCGTGAATGGCCGGCGCCGCGACGATGCCACTCGTGGGCTGAGGACTCAACTGCGCATGCGCGAGCCGCGGGGAGATCATGATCGTGACCGCAACAAAGGCCGCAGCGATAAAGCGCGAATAAAACATCGGAGACACTCCCAACCGTTGGTTACCAAGCTCCCAGGACATTCGGCGCAGGCCAAAGGAATCCCTGCGCCCAGAATTGCGCGTTACTCCGCCTCGGCTCCGCCCTGTTTGATGCCGGCAAGAGCACGCTGAGGCGCCCACTAATGTCGAGTCGCGTTACGCTTTAGTGCTCGGGCGAGCGGAGACTTCCGTGTGCCATCGCGCGAGATTCGTCTGTTCCGGCTTGATCGAAATTTTCGAAACACGGCCGAAATCAATCGCAACGACTGCGGTAATGTCGGCTATCGAGAACTGATCGCCTGCGATGAAGTGCCGCGCGCCGAGTTCCCGATCGAGCCACGCCAGACCGTCTTCAGCATTCAGGCGTTGCACTTCAGCGTATTCGGGTAATTGACGAATGCGGCCCTTAAAGAAATCGTGACGCTGGCGAAATGTGTCGGCGATAGGCTGCAGGACGTTGAATTCCATGCGGCGATTCCACATCTCGACTATCGCGCGCTGTTTCGCATCGGCACCGAAGAGCGGGGGTTGCGGATGAAGTTCCTCGAAGTAGCGACAGATGGCGACACTCTCGGAGATCAAGGTACCGTCGTCGAGTTCCAGAACCGGCACTCCGCCGAGGGGGTTTTTCTTGAGAAACTCTTCCTGGCGATTCACCCGGTTGCCGATATCGACCTGCTCGTAAGGAACTTGAATATTCTTTTCGGCCAGGAATACGCGCACGCGCCGCGGATTAGGCGCATTGTGGTTTTCGTAAATCTTCATTGCTCACTCCCCAATTAATCCATTTTCTTCGGCACCGGTGGTATGCCCGCTTCAATCGTAAGGGGCAACGCGAATTTAATCGCCTGCGGCGGTTCACACACGTCATCGCTGCACGCCTGGAAGCGCAACGTTCCCGTGATCTCATAAACTCCCGGCTCAATCGTTTTGCCGAGCGCCAGCAGGAACGGCGCCGGCATCGGCGGACTCCATTTGATGCCGACCTTGCCGTGGCCCTTGAACTCGCCGCCATACACCGGCAGCGTCTCCCCAAGGGCCGGCAGATGCAGTGGCTGCGGCGCGGGCAATTCAAGCGACTGCGCGTCGATGAGCGGGCTTTCCAGAATGAGATCGAGGGCCTGGTAGTTGGCCGGCAGCGGTTTGCCGTAAATATGCCAGCCTGCGTCCACTCTCACGTTCAATGCCAGTCCAAGCTCCTGCCCCGGGAAACATCGGTCGGTCGATAGGGAAACAGTGGCATTGACCACGCCCGCCTTGATCTCAACCGAGTGCGCGTTGGCATTATCGAAATGACGCAGCACGACCTCGGAAGCCGATGGACGATGCTCATAACTGCGCAGGAAGATCTTGTCGCGAACGGTACCGTCGGACGCAATCAGATAATCGCCGGGCCACGGCATCCCGTACATCATGTGGTCTTCGGGCACATTGGTATTGAGAATTCCGAAGGCACGGATGACTTTGCTGCCGACGTCGGAGAGCATGGGAAATGCGATCTTGTACGCATCGCCGAAATTACTGAGAATTTGGCGCGAGTCGTAAGTGATCGATGCAGCATTGATTCCGTGCGCTTTCAATTGTCCTAGTGTGTTTTGCAGCTCGACGAGCTGATTGCGGCAATAGGGTCACCAGTCCGCACTGCGGCTGAAGACCAACAACAAGCCGTTCGGACCCGTCAGATCATGCAGCGAGCGGCTATTGCCAAACTGATCGGGGAGCGTGAAATCGGGAATCTTCGCCCCGATCTCAGGACCCGTGCGAAAGCCGTCGTTCTGCGCTTCGACGAACTCGACCCATTCCGGCGTTTGAATGTCGGCCCCGCCCGCCATCATCTTGCGGACGACCCCGTGCAGAACCTCGGCCTTTCTTGCTGCTTCCATAGATTCAACCACCTTCCGACGAGACCATGAGTCGACGTTAACTGCAGCGAACCATAATCAAGTTGGAACGATCAGTCAAGTTAGAACGAACGGTCGAAACACGCTCGCGAAAGAGCCTGATCAGATCGATCACTAGCGCCGGCACCAACTTGAATAGTCGCCGCCTTGCTCGATATGATTGAATGTCCGTTCCAAATTATGAAAAACCGATGGCTGGCGTAAAACAATTCGATCGGAGTGACGTGCTCGACCGCGCGATGCAGGTATTCTGGCGTTCCGGCTATCAGGGCACATCGATTCAGGATTTGGTCGAAGCGACGGGCGTCAACCGTGGCAGCCTTTATACGACATTTGGCGATAAGTGCGGATTGTTCCTCGCCGTGCTCGATCATTACTCGGATCAGATCGCACGGCCGACGATGGCTCAGTTGAATGACCCCGACCCGCGCCGGGCGATTGAGGGGATGTTTGAGTCGATCATCCGGCGCACCAGTGACCCGGCGTTTCCGCGCGGCTGTCTCGATACCAACACTTCGCTGGAATGCCCAGGCGCCGGCGATGTGATCGGGCGCAAAATCGCGGAGCGGTTGGGCCAGCAAGAGTCGGCCATTTATCACGTCCTGCGTCGTGCGCAGCACGAAGGGGCGCTCGATCCGAAACAAGACGCCCGCGCATTGGCCAGATTTTTTGTCGGCGTTGCACAGGGATTGAATGTGGTGAACAAGGCCGCACCGGACCCGGCGATGCTAAAAGATATGGTGAAAGTGGCGATGCGCGTGTGGGATGCCGGCCCGGCTGTGACCGTTCGACCACCCCGCTCATCCAAGCGTCGCCGACTGGTCGCGGGCGTAAACCCCACCGCATCTGGCGCGTCGGCTAAAAGCTGACAACAAACCGATCCTTCTTGCGGATTTGAAGAATCAGTTTCAAGGGCCTGCCGATCTCAAAATCGAGGCGCCCTGGAGGCGCTGACTTACAAGTTATTGACGTGGTATTGTGGTGCATCATGCCTGCGATCAATCACATCTGGTTAATACGCCACGGAGAGACCCCGTGGAGCCTCTCGGGGCAGCATACGGGTAAGACGGAAATGGAGCTGACACCGGTCGGCCAGGCGATGGCGAAAGCCATCGGGCGCGAATTGGCGGGACATAAGTTCGGCTTGGTCCTGACCAGCCCGCGGATAAGGGCGCGGGAAACCTGCCGGCTGTCTGGGTATGGCGCCGTCGCCATCATCGACGAGAACCTTCAGGAGTGGGATTACGGCGCGTTCGAAGGACGCAAGAGCGTCGAAATCAAGCACGAAATACCGGGGTGGTCACTGTGGCGTGACGGCGTTCGTGACGGCGAGTCTCTCGCGTCAGTCGGAGCGCGTGCGGATCAAGTGATTCGCAGCGCGATGGATTGCGAGACAGATGTCGCGATGTTCGCTCACGGGCACATTCTGCGCGTGCTCGCGGCGCGATGGCTGGGGCTGCCGCCCGATGGCGGAAAATATTTCGCACTCGACGCGGGTACCATCAGCATCCTTGGAACCGAGCATCAAAGGCCGGTAATCTCGCAGTGGAACATGGTGCCTCCGCGGGCGTTATAGCGCGGGCGGTCCCAAGGCCGTCCGCGGCCGCCAGGTTCTGCTACGCGCCGCACCGGAAAGCCACTCGGCAACTTCATAAATTGGTTCCTTGCCCCGTCCGTGGGCACTGACTTGGAAGCGGGCTCAAATTAAGGCGTAACCCATTGGGGCGCGACGCGGTCAATTTGTTGCATCTTCCTGATCCGGGTCTCGCATCGTTGAGTCAGGCTTCGCGTGCGAGGTCAGTTTCGGCTGGAAGGTCTGCGCGAGCGGGCGTCCGTGCGGTACGTGAAGTCGGTGACGAAACTCTCACGGGAAGAATTACCAGGCTCAGTCCATGCAGCTGAAGCCATTTCAGTAATTCGAACGCAGTGTGGTTGTGGAGGAAGCGGCTGAAAAAGCCATCGAGTTCCTCATTGAAGACCAACTGACCCGCAAAGAAAACGGCATTCGAAAACTGATGTGCGACGTTCGAGACAGAGGCGATGTAATTCCATCACCACGTCGGGGCCCAATCCGGCTTTGAACTCCGCGTGGAAGCCCAAATCCGAAGCGAGGCGGCAATACTCAAGCATATCGTCGGTTATCTGCAGTTCAAGTTGCCGAACCTCTTCCGGTCCTTTCAACAGGGCCGCGTCCACTTCGCCGACGCTGACGAAGACCACGTTTGGAAACTGGCCTTTGAAAAGCCGCGAGATTTTCATCAAGGTGGCAAGACCTAGTCCATTGAAGCCATTCACCAGGAGCACCGCCGCGGGCGCGTCCGGATCGCGCTTGGCCGGCGGCTTGACGGACGCGGCGAAAATCTCCGGCAGTACGTCGGCCTCAAGTTGTTCGATGGCTTTAGTGACCGCTCGATAGTGTCTGCGCACGAAATAGCAAAGCGCGATTACCGCACTCGTAATCGCGACAGTGACCCATCCGCCTTCGTGGAATTTCAGAGACACCGTGAGCATCAGGATGAGCGCCGTGAAAATACAACCAATGCCATTGACCGCCAGCCGGCGAATCCAGAAAGGCTCGCTGGCGCGCTCGCTCCACCAATGAACGCTCATTCCGAGTTGGGACAGGGTGAATGTGACGAAGACGTTGATCGCGTAAAGAATAACGAGGACGCCCACTCGCGCGTGAGTACCGATGAGGACTAGTACGGCGGCCAGGCCCATCGCCAAAACGCCGTCCTGCGTTACGAGACGCTCACTCAGGTTGGCGAAACGGCGCGGCACCCAGCGGTCAATCGCCATCGTTGCCAACACCTGCGGTCCGCCTACGAAGCCGGTTTGCGCAGCGACAAAAAGCAACGCGCCTTCGGTGAGCAAGGTGAAAGTTACTATTGGTCTTCCGAGGTGGAAGCCACCGACATTCCAACCGTCAGTCAACCGTTCGAAAAGTACCGCGTTGAGAGTCTTCCCGCGCTCAGGTTCTACGCCAGCCAGGAGATAGGCAACGAGGATGCCACCGGCAATGAGTGCCAGCGACAAGGCCATGTAGAGCATCGTGCGCTTGCCGGTGACGGTACGGGGTTCGCGCAGAATTGGCAGTCCGTTACTGACCGCTTCGATGCCTGTGTAGGTACCGGCGCCCATGCTGTAAGCCTTGAAAAAAACGATCGCAAGACCGATCACACCAAGCACATCCAGGCCTTGGCGGGCCTGGCGGACCGCGTCGTGCGCGACCACGGGCAATTCGCTGGCGCGGCTCAAGAAGGCGTATCCGACGAGCATCGAATGCAACACCACGAACGCCAGGAAAATGGGCAATAAGGCAATTACAGATTCCTTGACGCCGCGCAAATTCATCGCAACCATCACAACTACAACGAATATCGCGAGCCAGAATTTGTAGGGCAGCCAGCCGCTTGGAAGAAAACTGAATATCGCGTCCGCGCCGCTCGCAATGGAGATCGCGATAGTCAGTACGTAGTCAACGATCAGTGCGGCGCCTGATACGAGACCTGGATATTCGCCGAGCAATTTAGTCGCGACCAGGTATCCGCCGCCGCCGGTGGGAAACTGATCTATCGTTTGAGCATAGGAGGCGGAAATGATGAATACGGTCAACGCCATAAGCAAGGCGAGAAAGACGGCGAGATATTGGTGAGTGCCCAGTGCGAGAAAAGCCTCTTCGGGCCCATAGCAAGACGAGCTTAGCCCGTCTGAACCAAGACCAACCCAGGCGAGAAAGGCTACTAGCGAAAGATTCTCAAAGATGTGCGGATCGCGAACGTCGCGCGGCCGTCCGATGATTACGTTGGCCAGAGTGCGCCTATCTTTGAGGGCTTGTGTCTGTGATGTATTCCCAGTCAAGACTTTGTTCCTTGGGCACAGGTAAACATGCCGACTAAGTATTTGAATGGTCTCTTCGATTGACTAATCCGAAAGATTCAAAAAATGAGATTTCGCCACCGGCCAAATAGCTATTGCCGCGGCTATCGCCGGCCAATAAGGACGAGTCCCGCGAATACCGCGATGAGCACCGCGAAACAGCAGGCGACGATCAGCACGCGTTTCAGATGTTCCACGCGCGGATTGATCGATTTCAGGCGACTGAGGCGGCCCTCTAGTTTCACGCTAGACGGATTACGCAGGTCTTCTAGCATCGCCGCCGCGTTGACGTAGCGGTTCTGCGGACGGCGCTCAATCGCATGCAGTATTATCTCCTCCAGATGCGGATCGATATCAGGCTTGAACACACTCGGCGGCTGAGGATCAGATTCGGTCTTGGCGCGCATCGCAGCGAGGAAATCCAGCCCGGAAAACGGCAACGATCCTGTGAGCATCTCGAAGAGGATCGTGCCCAAGGCATAAATGTCGCTGCGCGCGTCACCACGCTGTCCGTTCACCTGCTCGGGGGACATGTAATCGGGAGTCCCAAAGCCGGATGACTTTCCGGCGAAGGTGAGGCGCTGCGCCAAACTGTCGAGCGCGATGCCGAAGTCCATGACTTTGAGATCGCCGTGATCGTTAATCAGGATATTTTCGGGCTTGAGATCGCGGTGTATGACACCCTGGCTATGGACATAGACCAACGCTTCGCAGATCTGGCGGACATAGCCGAGCGCGATCTGAACCGGCAGCGCGCCGTCGCGCATCTTCGCGCGCAGCGATTCGCCATCGAAATATTCCATCGCGATATAGACGCGGCTCTTACGCTGCGCGGGGAAAATTTTGATGAGGTTGGGATGGTCGAGGCGTTCGCCGATGCTTTCTTCGCGACGAAAACGGGCGTAGAAGAGCGGGTCCGCTTCGAATTGAGCATAGGGAATTTTGAGCACCACCGCGTGTCCGCCAATTTCGTCATCCGCCCTGAAGATCGAGGCCATTCCACTGCGCGCGATGACTTCGACTAAGCGGTACTGATCAACTCTTTCGCCAATGCCGAGTTCGTGCATTCTGATGTTTCGCCCCGCGCTACCGGGAAAGCGCGACACAACAGACTGGTCGGTTCTGTACGACAAACATCGCTGCTTCGAGGATTAAGCGAGGCGGCTTCACGCGCCGGCACCGAAGAACGCGCGCAAGCGTTGGCGCCATCCGATCGCAGTTACTGGTTTGGGCTGATGCGGCGTTTCGGCCATCATGCGAAAAACCGCGCAGGTCAGATTGTCGGTGGTGCCGCGCTGATTAGCCGTATCGACCAGCAACCTGCAAGCCGCCCTCGCCTCGAGTGCGCGGCTCAACTCCTCAATTTCACGGTCGCGAAGGACATCGTATAAGCCATCGCTGCAAACGATCACGCGATCGCCTTGAAGCAGCGGCATCGAAATCTTCGCAATCGAAACGATCAACTCATGGCCAAGGTTGCGCAACAAAATTGAGCGCTCAGGATGAGCCCTGGCAGCTTCGGCAGTCATCAAACCGCGCTTGACCTGTTCCGCGATCAGAGTGTGGTCCTGTGAGATTTGCGTGATCCGTTCGCCGCGCGCGAGGTAGAGCCGGCAATCTCCGACATGGGCGGCTTTTAGAGTTCCATGTTCCACCACGACAGCAGTCAGCGTAGTCGCCATCCGGCGCAAATCCGGGACGAACAGAGCCTTGCTGTGCAGTTCTATATTGGCCTGCTGAACGGCACGATAGAGCCTCTTTGCGACGCCCCACTCATGCGGATTTTCACGGTATGCCTGTAAGGTGACTTCGATTGCCAGGGCGCTGGCGATAGCACCGCCTTCGAAGCCACCGAGGCCATCGGCGACGGCGAACAGGACCGTGCCGGGTCCCTCGATATAGTAACCGCCGCAATCCTCATTAGCGGACCGGCCGCCAACATCCGAAAGTAGTGCAAGGTCAAACTCGTATTCCACCGCTGACTGAGGTTGCGAGTAACTATCCATCCACTCAAGTGAGTAGCAAGAGTTAGCAGCGCTTTGATACATGAGCAGGCCGGCCTCCTGGACTGGAAGCCGGCCCGCTCCGTTTGAGTGCAACTAATCTCAGAGCTATGCCAACTACCCGCCCCCTGGGTGCGCTGACATCCTTTGCGTTAGGCGACCTTCCGCCTCTTGTCCGAGCGAGCGAAAGTGCGCCGGCCAATTGGTACTTCGTCGATGGTCTTGGGCGCACCGTCGTCGCCGGTCACGACGTACTCGGGATATGCCGGGAAGCCATGCTCGTGCAGATCCAGACCCTCGATCTCACCCTCGGTTGGGATACGCAGTCTGAAGATGTACTTGGTGCCGTACATCAGGACCATCGAGGCCACGAAAGTCGCGATCGTGATCGAGAAACTGCCAATCATCTGCGCTTCCAGAACACCGAAGCCGCCACCATAAAAGAGTCCGGTGACGACCGTGCTGGTATCGGCGCCGGTGGCAGTGGGCGCGCCGTATTTTCCAGCGGCGAACAGACCCAGCGAAAGAGTGCCCCAAATACCCGCTATCATGTGGACCGGAACGGCACCGATGGGATCATCGATGCGCAGATACTCGAGCAGATCAATGCCCCAGACCACGACCAGGCCAGCACCGATCCCGAGCAGAAACGCACCCTCGGGATCCACCCAGTAGCAAGGGCAGGTAATGGCAACGAGGCCCGCGAGAAATCCATTGACGGTCAGGGCGAGGTCCCATTTCCCGCCCGTCTTATAATAAGAGTAGATGAGCGAGGTGAGGCCCGCGGAGCACGCCGCAATCGTTGTGTTGAAGGAGACGCGGCCGATACCTTGAGCGTCCAACGCTGACAAGGTGCTGCCGGGGTTGAACCCATACCAGCCGAACCACAGAATGAGACCTCCCGTAGCACCGATAATGAGGTCGTGCGGTTTCATCGGTGCGCCGCCATCACGTTTGAACACGCGACCGAGCCGAGGTCCGAGTGCGATCGCACCGGCCAGCGAAATCGTGCCGCCGATCGTATGGACAACCGTCGAACCCGCGAAGTCGTGGAACGGGATCGGGTTCATGTTCGCGAGCCAGCCGTCCGGACCCCAGGCCCAGTGTCCGATGATGGGGTAGATAAAGCCAGTGACACCGACACTGTAGATCAGGTCGCCGATGAAATCGCAACGCCCGATCATTGCGCCCGAAGTAACCGTCGAGCATGTATCGGCGAACGCGTACTGGAACACCCAGTAGGCCAACACCGGAACCCCGGTGGTGCCATAGGTCGGGGCCAGACCGTGCAGCATGAAGCCGGTTGTCCCGATCCATGGAGTTCCAGGGCAAAACATGAAAGCGAAGCCCCACAACCAGAAGGTCACGCCGCAGATACAAGTATCGGCGATGCCTTCGACCATGATGTTGACGGTTTCACGGGAGCGCGCAAACCCGGTCTCCAGCATGACAAAACCGACCTGCATACAGAAAACGAGGTAAGCCGCGACCAGCGTCCACACGGTATTGATTGCGTTGATGTTAGCCGGGGGTAGCGGCGGCGCTGCGTCAGCATATGCTGAATTCGGCATCCATACCTTGGAGATGAAGAAGACTACGATGCCGAGCCCAATCATCTTGCCGAACAGCAAGTAGGTGGCATTCCGGCGCACCCTCGGATCGCCCCATCGCTCCCTGAGCAGATGGCAGGCTGCAACTATCCTTGAACTTGACACTTCTATCGACTCCTCCTCTTGAGTTTCGATTTCGCTCCCGCGATGCCTTCTGGCAGTTAAACGATGAATTGGGGTGCGCTCGAACGTAAACCTAGAGCAAGGTGAATGCCGACGAAGGCCGCGACCTAGCTCCACCTATCGGTGGATAGAGCATTCCGGCAAACGATGTATTAGAAAATCAGCCGAAGGTTTCTAATCGATCGATTCGAGCGCAATTTAGTGAGCAAATCTCACAAAACTACATTCCGGGAGAGTGCTCAATCGATACGCATTGCTCGCCGCTTGGGCATCCGAATTGGTCGTGCCGAAAGGCCGCCGGGATGACAGACGAAGACCGTGAACGCGCGGTGAGGGCGAGGAAGGATGACCGCAACGCGCTCGCAACAAGTTGATAAAGAACGCTCAACGGTGCTGATCGATGACCGCCACCAAACCCGTTTTGATCGCATAGTGGGCAAGTTCGAGACGATCGCGCACTCCGAGCTTCTGAAAGATGTTGTTGAGATGGGTTTTGACGGTGCTCTCGCTGATTTCGAGCCGTTGCCCGACTTCGGCATTGCGCAAACCGGTAGCAACGAAGCGGACGATTTCTAATTCACGCGCAGTCAGGCGTTTGGCAGTCGAAGTGCCTTGGGACGCAAACTCAGCCTGCACCGTCGGCGGCATCCAGACGAGGCCGTCCGCCACGGTTCTGATCGCGGTCATCAGGGTCTCGATCGCAAATCGCTTATGAACGATCCCGCGCGCGCCCAGCCGCAATGCCTGGACGCCGTTCTCTCCGCTCTCGCTCGCCGTCAGCACTATCACCTTGGTCATTTTGGCGAGATCGGGAATATCGTCCATCATCCATCGATCCATCTGGAGGTCGAGGAGCAGGACATCGCATGATGTGCTCGAGAGTATCGCGCGCAGATCGGCGGCGTGATCGATTTCCGCAACAACCTCAATCTCCGGCTGCAATTTCAGCAGCGACTTGAGTCCATCGCGAAAGAGCGCGTGGTCATCGGCAAGAATGAGGCGGAGGGGATGTTGCATCATCAGTCGTTAGGCATCTCGATTTGCAGCCGTGTCGAACCGTTGTTATTGACCGTCAGATGCCCGCCCAGCTCGGCCACCCGCGAGGCGATCGCCCACGGGGGATTGGCCGGCTCGACAAACCCGACTCCGTCATCGTCGATGGTGATCAGCAGTTTCCCCTCGACGCCGCTGACGTTGATTGAAATCGCTTGCGGCATGCCATGGCGGCGGGCGTTGCGGAGCGCCTCAAGCATGATCTGTAGCAGATGTTCCCCGGTAGTGCTGTGGCCGGCGAACTTCATGCACACCTCGAAGCGCGGGTCCGGGACCGGTGCCAGCAGTTCGGTCGCTCGCGACTCGTCCACGCCCGCCAGCTCGCGGATGTAAGCGCGCACTTCATCGTACTCGTGAGCGACGCCGGTTTGCAGCGCGGTGAGCTCCGCCAGCGCCTCATGCGGCCGGTCCCGGCTGATTAACTCGCGGCAAGTCTGCAAGCGCATGTTCACCCCGGCGAGCGCTTGAATATAGCCGTCGTGCAGGGAACGCGCGATCGAATGGCGTTCGGCGCGGGTCTCCAGTTCGCGCACCCGCTCCTCGAAGTCAGATCGCTGCCGTCCGACGAAACCGATCAGGTAACCGGCGATCGCCAGATAAGCCGCGCGCATCACGTAGGCGTCGCTGATGCGCTCGGAGAGCAGGATCACGATCAGGTAAAGCGCGACACTGCAGCAGGTTACCGCAATCGTTGTCAGCAGGCCGGGTCGGATCCCCACCGCGATAATTGCGAAGACGAAAAACACGTACGCCGGGCTGGTTTGACCCTCAGTGACGAATGCAACCGCCGTCGCGAAGAAAAGGTCCAACGCCGTCGAGATCATCAGCAGACTCGCGCCCGGCGGCCGTCGCAGCAACGCCACATAGATCGAAATGCTGTAGGCGAGATGGCACAGCAGGACGATTCGGGCGTGACCGCTCAGATGAAAGAGCCCGCCAGCCGTAGTCGGGTCAATGTATAGGGAAATCGTGGCGAGCAGAGACAGAACGATTCGCCCGCGCGCGATATTGATATCGAGACGCTGAAAATCGTGAGGATTCATCGTGCCACCATCGAGACTGAACCCTTTGGCTGGCGGCGTCGTCATGGCGGCCCGGAGGCGCGAACGTCATTGCGGAGAAGATCTTCATGAAGCAAATAAAGATCTCTAACGCAAGAATCGCTCCACGCTCAGCGCCCCGCTGACCAAAGGACGAACGGCGTTATAGTACGCCTAATCCCGCCAGGGTTCGACGATAATTTTAGCGTGCGTTTCCGGCGACGCGAGATCCTGAAAGGCCTGGGCAACCCCCTCGACGCCGACCTTGCCGGTAATCAACGGATCGCCGTTAACTTTACCTTCCGCCAGGTTGTGCAAGGTCGTAGCAAATTCCTCCCCGTTGTATCCCAGCACGAACTGGAGGTTGAGTTCCTTGTTGATGCCGAACATCGGCTCGAAGCTGTCGCGCTCCATGCATACGCCGACCACCACCACGCGCGCGTTGGCGGGCGCCGCGGTCATGATCGAATCGATCACGCCCGGCACCCCCACGCATTCGAAAATCACCGCCGGGCGCAGCGCCGGGCCGGGAAGCCAGGGCGGCAGTTGCGGCGCCTTTGACGGATCGCTGTAGGCCGCCATCGCGCGCCAGCTTTCGTGCGGCGACTGCTCCTTCGGATCGATCACCACGTCCGCGCCCATTTGCTGCGCAAGTTGGCGGCGGCGCGGCGAGAAGTCCGCCGCAACGATCGGATGCACGCCCTTGAGCTTGAGCGCCGTAATCACGGCCAGGCCGACCGGACCGCAGCCGATAACCAGCGGTGCGTCGTCGGCGCCAAGGCGCGCCTTTTCGACCGCGTGATAGCCGACCGCCAACGGTTCGGTCAATGCCGCGCGCTCAGTCGTGAGGCCGTTCGGCACTTCGAGCAGCAAACCCTCGGTCAACCGCATGTATTCGCCATAACCGCCGGGATTGTCATTGGAATAGCCGACCGTCTCGATACCGCCTGGGCGAATCAGTATGGGCATCGCGCAAACTCGCGTGCCGATCTTGAAGCGACGCCTGGAGGACGGCCCGTAATCGACCACTTCGGCGCAAAATTCGTGACCCATTACTATGTCGCGTTGCAGATCCATCACGAATGGGCCGCCCGACCGCTTCGCGCCTTCCACCAGCCGGTCCGCATGCTTGAGCGCATGGAGGTCCGAACCGCAGATTCCACAAGCCAGCGTTTTGACTAACGCCTCGCCGTTTCCCGGTGCGGGGGTCGCGATATCAGCGACGACGAGCTTTTTGTTGCGCATCACGGTTGCACGCATGACCATTTCCTCCAGACTGAACCGTTCAAAGCAGCGGTTCTATCGAGGCAATTTATACACGCCCGTCATCAGAACCGCCATCGCGGCAAGCGCCGCCGCCGACCGCATGTGGTGCCGAAAATCGCCGTTGAGTAAGCCGCTTAGGCGGCCCGCGCCATGGAGTGGCGACCGTCGTTGCCAACCGATTTCACAATGGCCGCAGAAAGACCGATCAGGCAGTTCGTTTTCGCTTGACGGCAATGGGCCTTCCAGAGAACGATGGCGTCGAAAGCTACTTATCGGTCCGCGCCGCCACGGTAAAGATCGCGGAGGGAAAAATGGTCCAGGTAACCGAGTTGGGATACATGGGTATCGGCATCAAGAAGCTGGACGAATGGAAAAGCTTCGCTACGCAGATCATCGGCATGGAGCTTTCCGACGATGGCGAGCGCGACCGCTGCTACCTGCGCATGGACTACTGGCATCATCGCCTCGTGCTCCACGACAACGGCACCGACGATCTGGAGTACCTCGGATTCCGCGTCGCCGGCGCACAGGAATTCGGCGAGATGCAACGCCAACTCGAAGCGGCCGGAATCAAGTTTCGCGTCGGCTCCGAGGAGGAAGCCGCCGAACGCCGCGTGCTCGAAGTGATGAAGCTGTCCGACCCTGGCGGCAACCCGGTCGAAATCTTCCACGGCCCCGAAGTTCACTTCAGCAAGCCCTTTCATCCGGGCCGCGGGATGCATGGACGATTCAAAACCGGAGCGGGCGGCATCGGCCACTGCATCGTGCGACAGGACGATCCTCCTGCCGCACAGCGTTTCTACACCGCACTCGGGATGCGCGGCGGCATCGAATACAAATTCCGCATGGGCAAGAACGTGGTCGCCCCAATCTTCATGCATTGCAACGATCGCGACCACAGCGTCGCCTTCGGCATCGGCCCCCAGAGCCGGCGCATCAACCATCTGATGATAGAGGTCGATAACTTCGACGACGTTGGCCTGACCTACGATCTCGTGCGCAAGCACAAGCTGACCGTCACGATTACGCCGGGCAAACATTCAAACGATCACATGTACTCGTTCTATTTCAGTAACCCCTCCGGGTGGATGTTCGAGTACGGATACGGCGGCAGGCCCGCGACCTATCAATCGGAATACTACATCGAAGATATATATGGACATCGGCCCGAGGCCGGCGGCTTCGGTTCGGAAGATAAACCGAAGTAGTATCTGATTGACTATCTCTGAAATGCGCGGCAATCGACTAATCCCGGTTGCCGCGTAGCTATTTCGGCTGGCTCCGTTTCGCCGGCCTCGAAGCACCGCGCGGCGCCGTCGCTTCCAGCATCCACTTGACGTACGGCGGCGACCCGCGATCGATATTCGCGGAGATTACTTCGGCGACTTCGTAACTGTGGATCTCGCGAATCCGCTTCTCCACTTTGACGTAGAGCGTAGCGCGCGTCTTGACGATCAGCAGGAATTCCCGATCATCTTCGATCGCGTCGCGCCAGCGATAAATCGATCGAATCGGTCCCACGATATTAACGCATGCGGCTAACCGCTCTTCGACCAGCGTTCGCGCGATCGAAGCCGCTTGCTCCTCGTTCGAGGCGGTGGAGAAAATCAGGCGCAGCTTATGCGGCGTTCGCGACGGCATCTCTATTTTTCGCCTCGCGCCGGATGCGATCGCCTCGCGCGCAGTCGATTGACGCCTAAACCGCCCGGTTTTGCCGGCACCATCCGCATCCGCATGCTGACCTTCAACGCATCTGGGTTACGGCCGCGCCGGTGAAGTGATCTCCAGCTCGCGCGCCAGCATGCGCCGCAGCAGGTCGCGCAGAATTGAATCTATCTCCAGCCGCCCGCTGCCTTTCGGCGACGGATGTTCATGCAGTACTTCCTGCAACTCCGCAAGCAGCTCCTGCAATTCAATATTTCGTTCACCCAGGACCGCCGGCGACGGATACGGGCCCGCGGGCTGGCTCGACTGTTCGAGCGTCGCGCGCAGCTTCACCGATACTGCTTCGAGGCGCGCGTCAGGCTCGGCGGCAATCACCCCTTCAATCACCGGCAGCAGACGCCTCAGCGCATCCTCGATATCCTGATTATCAGCGTAGATGTACGGTCCGGTCTTGTCCCAGACCAGCGCCACGCGCCGGATGATACCGATCGCGGCCTGAATCTGCCGGCGCGTCACCCCCGGAGGAATTTCCGGCAGTACGCGCTCTCGCAGGCTGACAGCGACGCCGCTCAGCAATTCTCCCACGGTCGGCTTAATCACGACGCGCGCCCCAATTTCAGTTCCGGTAGCCAGTCGAAAAACTGGATGAGATAGCTGGTCACCGTCGCTGCCCGATCCGCAATGACTATGTTGCGCGTACGCCCGTCGTTGAAGGATTTCGCTCCAGTGAGCGAGATAATAGCGTGCTTCATCTCATTGAACAGCCGATAGAATAGTAAATTATCCGGATGCACCGGGATTCCGCTCGCCTTCGTGTAACGATCGGCGAATTCCTCCAGCGACATTACTCCAGCCGGAGTCCATAGCGCGCGATACGCCCAGGTCAGGTCTTCGACCGGGTCGCCCAGATGCACCATTTCCCAGTCCAGCAACGCGTTGATGCGCTTGGCTTCGTAGAGCAGATTCCCGTAGCGGAAATCGCCGTGCACAATCGTCACTCGATCCGCGACTGGCTGATGTTCCTTGAGCCAGATGAAGGCGCCCACCATCGCCGGATGCGGCTCCATCCGATGCCTGCGGAAGAGCGACTCCCAATATTCGACCTGTTGCGCAGCCGCCGTCGCAACGGTCGTCGCAGGCAGGAAATCCAGTCCGAGCGCCTTCCAATCGGCGGTATGAAGTTGTGCCGCGACTTCCACCAGATGCTCGGCGACGCCCCGGCTAATCTCGGCCCCTTCCGGCCTCATCAGCGCCGGAAAATCCGATGTTCCTGCGACGCGCTCCAGGATGAAAGCCGGACGTTCGAGCCATTTGCCCTCCGGATCGATCCAATATGCCTGCGGAATCGGCACGCCGGTCTTCCCTAGCGCCCGAATAACTTCGAACTCCGGGATCAACGGCGTCTCGAGCTGCCCCGCCTCCGCCTTACGCAGCATCACGCACCCGACCGTGCGTTTGCGCCCGCCCTCGTTCCAACTCGCATCGAACGCCCACGCGTTGCGGGTGTTGCCGGCCGTCAACGGCGCGAGGTTGCCAACCTCGATCCCCTGCGCCTGCGGCTCCTGGGCCTGGATGAACTCACACAATTGCTCCCTGAGTATGCTCGCGGCGTCGCGCACCTCCTCTTTCATTCCAAAAACCTCCATCCCGGCAGCTTCTTCGCGCACGCTTCGTAGGCGTCGGGCTCGAGCGGCTGCAGAATACCAACGGTCGTCTCGCCCTCGCAGCTCACTTCGCATTGATGCTCATCCAGGCCGATTAACCGCTTGCGCACATCGGCCTGCGTCACGTCAAAGCGATCGCCTTCAACCACGTTATCGCCCACATATACGCCCTGATGGATATTCTTGTCGGGGGTTCCGCCGTACATTCCGCAGCGCATGTAGGCGGTCTGGAACCCCATCCGCCGAAAATTGACCCGCTTCACGGCGCCATCGCCGAGCGTGTAATCGATCACGCCCTCGAGAAATATATGCGTCTCAGGTTCAAACTTGAGCCGCCGATCGGTCTTCACCACCTTGCCCATCCGCGGCCGCGGATCGCCGAAATTATAGAGCACCGTATTGCCCCAAATCGCAAAATCCTTAAATGAAATCCAGTTCCCTCCGATCCATCCCGCCGGCAACGTCTGCCCCAATTGCAAATTCGGTCCGCCGACGCCGCGTCCGATGCCCCAATGGCGGTCGCGCGTCCCCCCGCAATGCTCCCGCTTCAATTCGATCCGCCGATCGCCAACTTTAACCCAGCCCTCCACCGCGCCGAAGCCTTCGAAGCCCGCCGTGATGTCGCTTTGCCGTCCGCGTGGATAGCCGCTTCCCACCGGTAACGTCGACGCATGGTAAATCTGCCGCTTGGTGTCGTGCCAATGGAAATCGTAGCTGATACCCCATTCGTTCTCCTCTAGCATGTAACGCCATAGCCGCATTCCCTGGATGATCGTCGGCTTCAAGGGCCCGACGTGCAGGTTCATCCGATCCGCTCCCAGACGCCGAAACGCGCGCACCGATCGATGATCCCCTCGGTAATTCACGATCGCGTACGCCTCCGCCGTATCGAGGCTGGGATAGAAGCTGCCGCCCGTCACCAGAATCAGATCGCCGCTATTGTCGTGACAGATGACCCAATAGCGCTCGTAAGTTCGGGGATCGCTTGACCACATCACGCGGATGGGATCCGGCGTCTGATGGATCATATGGTCGTCGATCGGCGCGAGCGGAAACTGCTCGTCGAAGTGAGTGTCGCTGATCGTCTGCTGCGGCCGCAAATCCTCTTGCTTCATGGGATCTCTATCCAGCACCTTGTGGATCAGACAGCTATAGACGAAATCGCTACCCACAAAAAAGGGCCGCGCCGTCCAACCCGGGAGATTTGCGCGGCCCGTCTCGCCGGGGTGTCGAATGCGGAAAGCGGTTGCTCATCGCGCCGAACGTTTTGTCTGTGGTCGATAGTTGTATTAGCTTTGCATAGCATCAGTTTCGAGCCGCTCGAAGATTAAAGCAAATTCGTTCGATCATAATTGGGGCGTAATCCACCCGTAACAAAGGCTCCTTATGTTCGGCCAGCCGTGATCTGAAATCGCGTCGTGTTCAGGAGGAAAAATGCGAAAGGGTTATCGGGTATTAGCGGTCTGCGCAGTGATGTTATTGGGCCCGTTGCTGCTGTTCGGCATCGCGCGCAGCGCACTGTTGATTAACGGTGCGGGCTCCACTTTCGGCTATCCCATCTATTCGAAGTGGTTTGACGAATACTCCAAAATCGATACCGCCGTCCGCTTCAATTACCAGTCCATAGGCTCCGGCGGCGGCATCATGATGCTGCGCAACAAGACCGTCGATATCGGCGCTTCCGATGCTCCGCTAAACGAAACACAAGCGGCTGCGATGCCCGGTCCGGTGCTCCACTTTCCTTCCGTGATGGGCGCTGTAGTCGTCATGTACAACCTGCCCGAGGTCAAGCAGTCGATTCGTCTCACGGGGCCCGTCATCGCCAGTATCTTTCTCGGCAATATCGTCAAGTGGACTGACCCGGCAATCACTAAATTGAATCCGGGCGTGCAGTTCCCCGACGAGCCGATCGTGACCGCTCATCGTTCCGATGGCAGCGGCACCACTTTCATATTTTCCGACTATCTCACCAAAGTCAGCCCCGAATGGGCGCAGAAAATCGGCAAGGGCACCTCGCTGAAGTGGCAGGTAGGCCTGGGCGGCAAGGGCAGCGAAGGCGTTACCGGGATGGTTCAGCAGACGCCAGGCGCAATGGGTTATTGCGAACTCACCTACGCGCTCGCCAACCACATCCCGTTTGTCGGAATCCAGAACCACGACGGCAATTGGGTGACTGCGAGCCTTGACGGCGTGACTGCGGCGGCCGCGGGAGCGGCGGCCAATATGCCGCCGGATTTTCGCGTTTCAATCACCGACGCCCCGGGCGCAGACTCCTATCCGATTTCGTCGTTTACGTGGCTGCTCGTTTATAAAAACCAGAGCGACAAACAGACCGGCACCGAGATCGTGCAGTTTCTCAAGTGGGCACTGACCGACGGTCAGAAATACGCTGCGCCACTGTTTTATGCTCCGCTCCCGCAGGCCGTAATTCAAAAGGAACTCCCACAGATCAATCAGATCGTCGTTCCCTGAATCCAGAGGCCTTCGATTATCCTACCCAGGTTGCGCCGACTCCAAACCTGACTCGCCCGATGCCACCAAAAAGCGCCGCCCCACAGTGGGGCGGCGCTCTCTCATCTCTCGCCGTGATTTAATCGCGACTCGAATTTGTCGCCGTCGCGCCCGCGACTGAAGCCGCTAGTTTCGCTTGTCCGCTTGAGAAGGCAGCCGCACTATCGCCGTCGCCCTCACCGATAACTCGCCGTCCTGGTTCGTCGCGGTTTGCTTGATCTCGACCAGGTTGGCACCGTCCTCTGTGAACGCACGGGTAACTTCACCGTTGATGTAGAGCGTGTCGCCCACCGGATTATGCCGTCGGATCTCCACCGCGATGTGCCGCAGGAAGCCCGCATCGCCCATCCAGTTAGTCAAATGATGAGTCATCCATGAGCATCGCTCCGGCCCGTAGTCATACGCCGCCGGTGTTCCCACCAGCGTGGCCAGGTCGTCCTCCCAGTGCACCCGCTCGGGCACGTCCGGGATGCCGAATTTGTTCGCGATTCCCAGGCCCGGATGCTTTTGCAACTGCTTCCACGCGAGCTTGTTCGCTCGGATATACAGCCCGCCCCAGCCCTGTGCGAAGCCGATGAAGCCCGTCACCGTCATCGGTCCCTTCACCATCGTCTGCAGCTTCTCGCCAACCTTGACGTCCTCGAAATAGCGCGGCTTCGATCCGCGAACCTCTTCCGCTTCATAGAGCGCAAAGATCTTCGCCAGGTCCTCGCGTGTGTAATACACCGGCTTCTGCGCCTTGACCTCGTTGTATTTCGTGCCCCGCTCGCGTGCCGTGTCGCGTTCAGTACGAAAGCACCAGCTATCGCCCTCGGCCACCATCTCGTTGTTCTGATTGAAAAACTCGCAGCGATAGATCTGCTGGATCGACCGCCCCGCAAATCGTGTCTGATGCTCGACCAGGTCCTTGAGCCACACTTTGGTCGTGTACTCATCACCGTGCAGCATCGGGCGATGCCAGTTGACGTCCATCCCCGCGAACATCGCATGCACCCCCGGCAGACCGCCGACGTATCCGCTGAACACCCGATTGAGCGGATAGATGAACGACGGCGGCGCCACCAATCGGCCATAGCTCGACTGCTTCGCGTACGCCGGATCGCACCACAACGGATTGTCGTCGCCGATGCCATGTGCCCAATGGCGAATGTTGTCGCGAGTCGCCTCATGACACCACGGTTCCAGCGTATCTTCGATCACCACGCCAACCAGTTTGCTCAGATCGGTGAGGCTTCGCTCCGTGATTAATGAAAACCGTTGCTGTGCTACCTGTTCCGACATGAAGATGCGGACTCCTTCGCTGCGTTCATTCTCTGATCCTGGATGCCTGCGCTTCTACTTATAGCGCTTGACGATTTCCTTGCCGAAGGTCCGCACCTGCTCCTTCACGATCTCGAGCGGCAGCAGGCCTTGATCGCCCTGCCACACGAACCACTCGGGATGTGCGTTCTCGACCATCGCGTCGAAGTCGCGACGCACGTCGCTCGCGGTCCCGGTAAACGAGAACCCTGATCGCTCGAACCGATCCAGCGTGATCTCGGACGCCGGCAGCATCGTCTTGCCGCTGGGATACTTCACTTCATCTTCTGGTTCGCGCCAGGCCTCGGAGAACCCAAAATGATGGAAGAATTTTTGGAAGGCGCTGAGCACGCCGTCCTCCGCCAGTTTCCGCGCGTGCTGCTTCGTATCGCCGAAATTAACCGTGTGGACTACGCCGGTGTTTTCACCCAGTTTCAGGTTGCGCCCGACCTTGCGCGACTCTTCCTGATAGGCCTCGACAAACTTGCGCACCACTGGCGCCTGCGGCAGCAGGATGGTCGGGATAATCCCTTCCCGCGCGCACCATCGGATCGTTTCCTCGCTGACCGAGAACGCCTGGAACAACGTCGGATGCGGCCGCTGGAACGGCTTCGGCACGATGTTCATCATCTGGATGCGCCCCTGCTCATCGACTTCCCCTGGAAAGCCGTACTCGCGCGTCCATTCATGCGCCGGCCACGGAGTTCCCTCCTGCGGCGACGGATACTCATAGTACTTGCCCTTGAAACGGAACGGCTCATCGCCCCACGCCAGCTTCAGAAAGCGGAACACCTCTTCGAAGGCTTCGCGATTGACGCGGTCGCCTTCGCTCTTGTCGCTCGCAGTCGCGCCGACATGAATCTTCTGCGCCATCTGATTCAGCCAGCGGGTCTGATAGCCACGCGCGAAGCCGACGAAGGTGCGCCCCTTCGTCAGTTGATCAAGCCACGCGATTTCGAGCGCGAGACGCAGCGGATTCCATCCCGGCAACACGTATCCGATCGGCCCCACCTTGATGTGCTTCGTGTTGTGAATCACATGCTGTGTGAGCACCGGCAGGCTGCCCATCTCGATGCCTTCGCTGTGCAGATGATGTTCCGGAAAGCACACGCCATCGAAGCCGACTTCCTCGCACAGTTGCGCGATCTCGGTGACCTCGGCGATCATCCGCTGCCAGCGCTCGGGATGATGCCCGATCGGTCGCAGCCGCTTCCGCTCTTCCATCGTCGCCGGCAAGCTTGGCAAAAAGAAATACATGAACTTCATGATCTGTTCTCCGCGGCCCGATCTGGGCGATTCCGTCTAATACTGTGTTGTTTTTCCAATATCATCATTTTGGCGGGAAGGGTTAGTCCTCTGCCGAACCTGTTCCCGGCACGGGTTTGGACTCAACCGCGCCTTTCACGCAGATTGGTTACGAGCCTGTACAATAGCGATTCAAACCTTTCGATAAGGAGCAGACTATATGCAAGTCGGAATGATCGGACTCGGCCGCATGGGTGCGAACATGGTGCGGCGCCTGTTGCGCGGCGGCCATCAATGCGTGGTCTTCGACGTCAGCCCCAAGGCCGTCGCGGAACTCGCCGGCGAGGGCGCGACCGGCGCCTCCTCGCTCGACGACTTCGCCACCAAACTGGTCAAGCCCCGCGTCTCCTGGATGATGGTCCCCGCTGCCGTCGTCGAGCAGACCGTCAACGACCTCGCCAGCCATTTCGAATCCGGCGACATCATCGTGGACGGCGGCAACTCCTACTACATCGACGACATTCGCCGCGCCCAGGCGCTCAAGGCCAAGGGCTTGCACTATGTCGATTCAGGCACCAGCGGCGGCGTCTGGGGACTCGATCGCGGCTTCTGCCAGATGATCGGCGGCGAGCCTGCCGTGATCAAGCATCTCGATCCCATCTTTGCGACCCTCGCGCCCCCGATGGATTCCGCACCGCGCACGCCCGGACGCGAAAAGATCACCGGCGGCACTGCCGAGCACGGCTACCTGCATTGCGGGCCAAACGGCGCAGGGCACTTCGTCAAGATGGTCCACAACGGCATCGAATACGGCCTGATGGCGGCCTATGCTGAGGGCCTCAACATCCTGCGCGGCGCCAACGTCGGCAAGCAGCAGCACGCCGCCGACGCGGAGACTACGCCGCTCCGGCATCCCGAACTTTATCAATACGATTTCAACCTCGCCGACATAACCGAAGTGTGGCGGCGTGGCAGCGTAATCGCATCGTGGCTGCTCGATTTGACCGCCGGTGCGATGGTTGGCGATCCCGATCTCAAGAATTTTGCCGGCCGCGTTTCAGATTCGGGCGAGGGCCGTTGGACCGTCGATGCGGCGATCGACGAAGGCGTCCCGGCCAACGTGTTGAGCGCCGCGCTCTTCGCTCGCTTTACCTCGCGCGGGCAGGCCGACTTCGCCGATAAGGTGCTCTCCGCGATGCGCTACGGGTTCGGCGGCCACCTCGAAAAGAAGTCCTGATCGGGCGCCGGCGGGCGATTCGACTAGCTGCGGCGCGCCGCCAGCGGGAGCGGTCCCAACGGCCTTCCGGCGCCAGTCGAAATCGCCCGCAGTCTTATCAGCGTATCGGCCAACGCCGCGAGATCCGCAGTCGCCCGATCAACCAGGTTACCATCGGTGAAATCGGCCGACGACAGATAGACGCCCGTCGGCGCCACCATCGCTCCAAACCACGTCAGGACATCGCGTAAATGCCATTCGACGCCAAGGTAGTGATGCGTCGTCGCACCCATCGCGACGATTCCGCACGGCTTACCCATCAGTGCTTCCACCGGTAGTTGATCGAGCAGGTTCTTCAGCGCGCCGGTGAAAGACCCCCGATAAACCGGGCTCGCGATGACGACGATATCCGCGACTTCGACACGCTTGACGACGGTCGCGGTGTCATCTTTGTACGCCTCTGGCGCGCGGCCATCGGCGAAAGCGATATGCACCTCGGCCAGGTTGAGAATGTCGATTTCCAAAGTTGGCTCGGCCGCATGCGCCGCAGCGGTCATCGCCGTGAGCGCCTTCAACAGGCGCCCGGGCGGAGTGACACTGCCGAGCACTGCAATTAATTTGCTCATGCGGCTATTTTCAGAATCGCGGGCCCGATTGCAAACGTCCGCTCGATGTTACCGCTCGCGATCGAGCCGGGCTTTTCATCTACAGCGCACGCTGAGGTTGGGCGGCTCAAAGACCCGGCGACACGACGTTGATCAGGTTCGTCCCGACCGTAATATCCGGCTCCGTCGAAGTCACTACTCCAGCCGCTCGATCCTTGTCCGCGGCGCTGCTGACCTGGCCGCTGATATATGCGGTCTTCCCGATAACCTTCACGCTCACCAAGGGAAAACCGTTTTGCTGCAGCGCCTGATTGATCCGATTCTGCACCAGCAGCCATTGCAGCGAGTCAGTCTTGAGCGCGTTGATCACTCGATTCACGCCTTCGACTCCCGCAGCCGTCCGCTGCGCCGCATCTTTCGCGGCGTTGTCGAAGACGTCGCCCTCGAGCACGATCACTCCTGGTTGCGTCATCGTCGCCTGCACGCTCTTGAAACGCGGGTCGGATTGCAAGGCCAGTTGGACCTTCGACTGGATCACCCAGCCTGGAGGTTTGCTCGGCGCCTTCTTCCGTCTATGCGAACTGTGGACAGCCTTCGGTGCCCTCTCGGCCGATGCGGCCTTCGCCGGCGTCGCAGCCGGCGATGCCGGCGTTGTTGATAGCGGAGCCGGCGCCGTCGGCGGGACGGACTCTTCATGGACGCCGCCAGGGACGCCCATTGCGGGCCCTGACGGTGCCGCAATGGGCGTCCCTGGCGATGCTCCATTCGCGCCGCTGCCCGTTTGCGCGGCCGCAACAGGCGCTAAGGCCAACGTCATCGCCAAGCCAACCGCCAGCAAGCTTACCGCCAGCGTCGCCCTTCGCCCGCCCAGATCTGCCACGGACCTCTCGCGGAGGGTATGAAGTCCCCGGGCCGTGGGCACGTGGACTTCATACCCTCCATTAGTGCGCGCCCACATCCATCCTTTCGCGGCTCGCCAAATACGATTCATGCTTCACTGACGCCAGATTGAACCACGGCCGCAGCCCCGTGAGGGACTGCGGCCGTGGTTGCTGAGGCACGCGGAAGGCAGCGCCGTCGTCTGACGCCGCTGCCCCCGCAGTGGTTGTTATTGGTCGGCCGGTACCAACTCGACCCGCCGGTTTTCGGCCCGGCCCTCAGCGGTCTTGTTGGTCGCCACGAAGTTGGTCTTGCCGAAGCCCTGCGGTATCAGCTGGCTCGCCGGAATACCCTTGTCCTCCAGGTATGCCGCGACCGATTCTGCCCGCCGCTGCGACAGCTTCAGGTTGTACGGCGCCGACCCAATCGCATCGCAATAGCCGTTGACGTACACCTTCACGTTCGGATTCGCCTTCAACGTATCGGCCGCTTCATCCAATACCGGCTTGTCCACGTTGCGGATGTAGTACTTGTCGAAGTTGAAGTGCACTCCGCGCAACACGATCTTCTCCGGCGGCGGCGGAGGTGGCGGCGGCGGAGGCGGTGGGGGCGGCGGCGGCGGTGCCGGCGGTGCCGGTGGCGGCGGCGCCAACAGATATCCAATGATGCCGCCAATCAGCGCTCCGCCCACGACTCCCGCAGGAATCGCCGGCCAATTGTCGCTGTTGTCGGCCGCAAACACTCCCGCGCCGATGCCGCCGCCGATTGCGGCGCCCGTCGCAGCTCCGACCAGCGTGTACTCCCGCTGCTCGTCCGTGAACCCGCAGGCCGATACCATCCCCAGGATGGCTACCCACATCAGGTAAGTTCCGAATTTTCTTCGCACCTTCGATCTCCCCCTGTCGTCGTTACTTCCGACGGGTTGTGGAGACGGACATCATGGAAGCCGGGGAAGCCACCACCAATGCCAGCCACTTTATCTTCGCTCGTTAGCGAGCTACCTAGTCCCTCAACGCGGCCTGTTGCGGGACTCATTCCCGCAGGCCAAACGTCACATCAACATCACCGTCCGCAATATACTTTGCCCGAAAATTCGATTCAACCACTATTTGCCTTGAATTTAACAGTAAATTTCGGCCGCATTACGATTGTGTTTCGGACCGTTTGGACGCCTTCAGTCTCTTAGTCGCTCTCAGATATAGCCTCAGTTCTGGTCGATTGCCCTCGATTTGTGCGAATCTGGGGCCGGCGCCGATACCCAGGCGCACATAACCATGCCGCAAGAGCTTCAATCGCATAATCTTGACTTCACCGGAATCATCCGCCCCGGAGACCACATCGTATGGGGGCAAGGCTCCGGTGAACCCCAGACACTGGTCGAGCGCCTGGTCGAACAACGTCACCAGATCGGGCCGCTCAGCGTCTTTCTCGGCGGTATCACATATACCGCGACGCTCAAGCCCGAACATGCCGATATGCTCACCTTCATCGGCTATGGCGCGATCGGTAATCTGCGTGAACTTGCGCGGACTGGCGCGCTGCGCACGATCCCCCTCCATCTCTCTCAGTTAGTCCCATATTTCAACGACGGCACCATCCGCTCCGACGTGGTTTTCGTCCAGACCAGTGCGCCCAACGAGCGTGGCGAATATAGCTTCTCGCTCACCAACGACTATCAGCAAGCCGCCATCGCCAAGGCGCGAGTAGTCATCGCGGAGGTCAACGATCAAGCGCCGTGGACGCATTGCGACGCTTATTTGAATGCGAGCCAGATTCATTACCTGGTAAAGGTTTCGCGGCCTCCAGTCGGACTGGAACCGCGGCCTATCGGAGAATGCGAACAGGCCATTGCGCGCCACGTCGGCCGCTATATTGAAGATGGTGCCACGATTCAGATTGGCATCGGCGCGATTCCCGACGCCGTGATGGCGAGTATTGGCGACCGCCGCGACCTTGGACTTCATTCGGGCCTCATCAGCGATCGCATCGCCGACCTGATGGAGAGCGGCGCGATGACCAACGCGCGCAAGCCCATCGATACTGGCATCGCCGTCGCATGTTCCGTCCTCGGCACCCCGCGCGTCTATCGTTTCGTCCATCGCAATCCCGCGCTCAAGCTGTTCACGCTAATGCACACGCATCGCTCCGAAGTACTTTGCCGCCTCGGCCGTATCGTCTCGATCAACTCCGCCGTCGAGGCCGACCTGACCGGACAGATCAATGCGGAAGTGGCGTCGGGCGTGTACGTCGGCGCGGTCGGCGGACAGGGCGATTTCGTGCGCGGCGCGCAACTCGCCGACGGCGGGCGATCGGTAATCGCGATGCCGGCGACGGCGCGCAACGGCCAACTCAGCCGGATCGTCGCGAGACTCGACGGCCCTGTTACGACCGCGCGCAGCGATGCGGATGTCATCGTGACAGACTTCGGCGCCGCCGAACTGCGAGGACAGCCCTTGGCCGAGCGGGTGCGCCGTATGATCGCCATCGCACATCCCGATTTTCGCGAATCACTCGAACGCGAAGCGCGTGAACTCCTGCGCCGCGGCGCATGGTAAGCCATTCGCGTGGTCCGGCCGATTTATTCGCGGAGGGTGTCGATCGATCCCTCGATGACCACAGCATCGATCAGCGTCTGGAGCGTGAACGTGTGGAGCACCCGCCGCAAGAATGGAGGCTCGGCAGAGCCGGATTACGTTTCAGTGTCATTCTCAGCCCAGCGATAAAATTCCATGAATCGGGCATCAATAAATGCTGGGACTTTCGCTTATAGCCACACCGAGCAAAGGAACAACCATGGCAACCACCGACCAAATCGTGCGCGAGATTGAGCAGTTCTATAACCGCTATATCGACGGCTTCAACCGTGAGGACATCGACCTTTTCATGCAATCCTTCGACTTGCCCTTTGCAGTCCTTTCGGGCGATCGCGGCATCACCGTGTTCGCCGACGAGGAGGCTCAACAACAGTTCTATACGCAGACGATGATTGCGATTCAGGGTCGCGGATGGGCGCGATCGGCCATTGACCAGATCAAGGCATGGCCGCTCGCAGAAAACCTCGTGACCCTGATGGCGGATGTCACGCGCTACAAGAAAGACGGCGCGGTTCTCGAACGCCTGCGCGCCTTCTACACGATTCGCAACGACGGCAAGTCATGGAAGATCACGACCTTGTCGATGGCGAACCCGCCGTTCTCGGGGCCTGGAGATATCCCGCGTCCGTGATGCATCGAGCGGCGATCACTCTCGGACTGGTTCGAGAGCAGACCGCTGCGGGCGTTGCGGAGCAACAGGTGTGGCCGTGCTGGAAACATCGGATGACGCAGCAGTTGATAGTCTAGTCGCGGCGCCGGCTCACGGATTGAGCACCGTTCGCGTCGCCGCGCTGACGGATGGCGTCTTCGCGATCGTCCTCACGTTGCTGGTTCTTGACCTGCATGCGCCGGCCGCCAGCAGCCAGTCGCAACTGCTGGCGGACCTGCGCGGCATCGTTCCGCAATTGATCCTGTTCGTCGTCAGCTTCGCTATCGTCGGCGTCTTCTGGTACGGCCATCACATGGAGATGCACTGGGTGGTGCGATCGGATCGAGTGCATCTTGGTATCACCCTTGCGTTTTTGCTGACGATCAGTTCGGTGCCGTTCTCGGCTTCGCTGCTCGGCAGGAATTATCAGTTGCCACTTGCGGCTTCTATCTATGGCGCCAACCTGTTTCTCGCCGGGATCGTGCGCTACGTCCATTGGGACTACGCCACCAGCGGGTTTCGGCTGGTGGCGCCGTCTCTTGAACTCGAGTTCATCCGGTATGTCAGGCGCGTTTTCCTGGTGGTGCCGCTGCTTTACCTGGTTGCCGCCGCGCTCTCCTGGCTGAGCACGATCGGCGCGATCGTGGCCTTCGCGATCATCCCGCTGCTCTACGTCAGGCCGGCGCGCCACACCCGGAATCTGACTTCACTGCCGCCGCTTCAGCCGGCGCGCGATAGATCGGAACTGAGTAATCCGTACTGAGTAATCAATTAGGAGGGACTACCGATGGATATAGGATTTTTGATGGCGCCCACGGCGCATAGCGGCGACCTCGCCGAGACCGCGCGCCTGATCGAAACGCTCGGCTACGAGTCGCTGTGGATTCCGGAACATCCGGTGATCCCGGTCAACATGAAGACGCCGTTTCCTTTCACGCCCGACAATAAGCTGCCTGACCATTATGCGACCTGGGCCGATCCGTTTGTGGCGCTCAGTATCGCCGCCGCAGTGACCAGGAAGATCAAGCTGGGCACGGGAATCTGCCTGTTGCCCGAACGCGAGCCTTTGATTACCGCCAAGGCCGTCGCCAGTCTCGATCTGTTCTCGGGCGGCCGCGCGATCCTGGGCGTGGGCGCCGGCTGGCTGCGCGAGGAGACCGAGGCGATGGGCGCGAAGTTCGGCACGCGCTGGAAACAGACCCGCGAAACGGTCGAGGCGATGCGTCTGCTGTGGACCCGTCCGGAGGCCTCGTACGAAGGCGAGATCATTCGGTTTCCGGCGGTGCGCTGCGAACCGAAACCGATCCAGCAACCCCATCCGCCAGTGATCCTGGGCGCACACGGACCCAAGGCGCTGGAGCGCGTCGCACGCACCTACGACGGCTGGATGCCGCTGCTTGATGACCCGGCCGAAATGAGGCGCAACGTCGCGATTATCCATAAGCTCGCGGCACAACTCGGGCGCAAGCCCGAAACGATTCAGATCTCGCCCCTGGTGGATCCGAAAGAGCACGGACCCTCGGCGGACGACCTCAAGCGGTTTCGCGATGCGGGCGTGAATCGGATCGTGCTGCTGTCGCAGAAGACCGTGGCCGCAACCGCGGCGGGCAAGGCTCCGGAACTCGCGCGGCATTTCGCGCAGGTGGTAGAGCGCGCGCAGGGGATATAGGCATAAGGGCGCGGCTCGCGAGTAGGCGAGCCGCGCCGACGCAAAGCTTATAGCTTTCACTGAAACCTCAGCGAGGTTTTCAGACTTCGCAATGGTTAAGACACGAGACCAATTCGCAACCGGCTCGTTTGGTAGTTGATCCGAAAATCTATTAGTTGAATTGGGTAGTTTATTTTCGCAGCCGGCAGTTGAATGGGGCGGGGCGGTTGGCTGGGGAATCTATCAGTTAAATTGGCAGTTGATTTCGAGAGCGTGCGCGGAGGAACCAAGATGGCAGACTTTGGTATCGTCGCAATCCCGACCCATTACACGATTGCACCGGCAGAGATGGGGCGCTGGGCGGAGACTAACGGATTCGAGTCGCTATGGTTCGGTGAGCATTCGCATATACCGACCAGCCGCAAATCGCCCTTTCCACTAGGCGGCGAACTGCCCGAGTACTACAAGGAATTCTTCGACCCGTTTATCGGGCTCGCAGCGGCCGCGGCAGTGACGACGAAGCTCAAGGTGGGGACGTCGGTATGCCTGGTGCCGGAGCATAATACGATGAACCTGGCCAAGACGATTTCGTGTCTCGACCAGGTGTCGAACGGGAGATTCCTGTTCGGAATCGGCGCGGGTTGGAATGCGGAGGAAATGGCGGATCACGGAATCGAGTTCAAAGATCGTTGGAAAGTAACGCGCGAGCGCGTGCTGGCGATGAAAGAGATCTGGACGAAGGACGTCGCGGAATATCACGGCAAATATGTGAACTTCGATCCGATCTGGTGCTGGCCCAAGCCGGTGCGGGCGGGCGGACCACCGGTCTATTTGGGGGCGTGGTCGAAATTCGTGCCTAAGCGAGTGGCCGAATACTGCGACGGTTGGATCCCGGTGGATGCGGGAATCGATCTGGCGAGCGGAATCGCGGCGGTGAAAGCGGCGGCAGCGGAACGCGGAAGGGCGGCGAGCGAGTTCGATTTCAGCGTGCTGACGGCCTTCGAGATGGCGCGGTCGGGCGGGCTCGAAGATCGGATTCGGGAGTTGCTGAAGCTGGGCTTCAATCGCGTGCTGTTCATGGCGCCGGTAGCCCATCCGGACAAGCAATGGCCGGTGCTGGAGCGCTATGCAGCGCTGGCGCGGAAGTTCGCCTGATTGGGAGCCTCCATCATCGATCGGCGTGGACCGTAGCCCGAGGGGCTTGGGTGAGACCGGATTCGTGCGGCAGTTCCGACGGCCGATCGGGCTTGAAATTATAGCCCGGGCGCAAGTCCCGGTTGCCAACCGGATTGATGGGGCCGGATAGTCCGGCCCCACCGACAAGTCATCTTGACGAAGTTCGCCTAGCTCTTTGGCAGAGTTCGCCCACCTTTCACTATTCGACCACGAGGCCTTCGAGATCGCCCTGCTCGCGCCATTTCGCGAGCAATTCATAGAAGCGCACGGCGCCTTCGGGATACTGGCTATCGAGGAAGCCCTGGTGGGCGTTCTGCCCTTCGCCGTTGTAGTAGCCCGGGGTGCAGGTGTTCAGATAGTCAGTCATGAAGGTCGGACTGGTGACGATCCTGACCCATTCGGCTTCGGCCTCGCGGGTGGGCTCGACCGTGCGGCCCTCGCGGCCCTTCACCTCGTTGACGATGTGGGCGATGTGACTGGCCTGACCGTCCAGCATGTAGGTGAAGTTCGGGGCGAGGCCGGTCTGCGTCAGACCCATGTGAAAGAGGTTGGGGAAGCCGTGGCTGAGGAAGCCATGATGAGTCTTCATGCCGTTGGACCAGTAGTCGGAGAGAGGCAGTCCGTTGCGGCCGTACACCTCGAACTCGGAGCGCCGGGTGTAGGCGGTGCCGACCTCGAAGCCGGTGGCGAAGATGAGACAGTCGAGCTTCGTACTCAACGCCGTCCACGACGACGCCCTTTTCGGTGACGCGATCGACGCCCTTACCCTTGGTGTCAACGAGCTTGACGTTCGGCCGGTTGAAGGTGGGCAGGTATTCGTCGTTGAAGGTGGGCCGCTTACACCATTGGCCGTACCAGGCTTTGAGAGCCTCGGCGGTGGCGGGATCCTTGACTATGGAGGAGACGCGATTACGCACCTCATTCATCTTCTGGTAGTCGGCGATCTCTGACATCAGGGCCATCTCTTCGCTGGAGAGGGCGGAATTATCCTTGCCCGAGATGAGCTTGGAGAGATTCTTGAAGAGGCTGGTCCACTTGTCGCCGACGAGATCCTCCTCGATGGGAATGCCGGAGAGGATGGCGCAGAAGTTGTGGTTTCGATAGGCCTGCCATCCGGGTGTGAGAGTCTTGACCCATTCGGGATCGGTGGGCTTGTTGCCGCGCTCGTCAACGGAGGACGGGGTGCGCTGGAAGACATAGAGCTGCTTTGAGTGCTCGCCGAGGTGCGAGACGCTCTGGATTGCGGTGGCGCCGGTGCCGACGATACCGACGCGCTTATCGGCGAGCTTGTGCAAGCCGCCGGTAGTATCGCCGCCGGTGTAGTTATAGTCCCAGCGGCTCGTGTGGAAGGTATGCCCCTTGAAGTTCTCGATGCCTGGGATCGCGGGGAGCTTGGGGCGGTTGAGAGGGCCGCTCGACATGATGACGTAGCGGGCCTTGAAGACGTCGCCGCGATCGGTAGTGATGGTCCAGCGGCGGTCATCGTTATCCCATCGAGCTTCCCTGACCTGGGTCTGAAAGCAGGCGCGATCGTAGAGGTTGAAGTGACGGCCGATGCGCTTGGCATGCTCGAAGATTTCGGGCGCGAAAGAGTACTTTTCCCTGGGGATATAGCCGGTCTCTTCGAGCAGCGGCAGATAGACGTAGGATTCGATGTCACATTGAGCGCCAGGGTAGCGGTTCCAGTACCAGGTGCCGCCGAAATCGCCGGCTTTCTCGATGATGCGAATGTTGGTGATGCCGACCTGCTGGAGGCGGGCCGCAGCGAGCATCCCGCCGAAGCCGCCGCCGACAATGACGGCGTCGAGCTGTTCATGCATCGCGGGGCGGGTGAAGCCGGGCTTGACGTAGGGGTCGGAGTTGTAGTGTTCGAGGGCGCCGGTGATCTCGCGATACTGGTTGTTGCCGTCGGCGCGCACGCGCTTTTCGCGCTCGGCGGCGTACTTGCGGCGCAGTTCGGCGGGATCGAAGCCGAGCTCAGCAGGACTCGGAATCGCGTTGGGTTTAGCCTCGGTTGCGGTTTCACTCATAGTTCCAGCGCTCCTTTCGATTAGGATGCCTAGTCCCCCGGCATCGCAGTTTTTCGTCCCCATGCCTGGACGGTGGTCCCGAACCGTCCTCGACAGGATTCCAAGTTAATACACATGCTCAAGAATTTGCCAATGCGCGGGGTACGCGTGATCGGCGGCCCGGATTGGGATCACAGCGACTTTCCGGTGAGGGTCACTTTGATCGTTTTGTGCTTTTTGTCGCTGCTCGCAATGGCGAGCGCTGCGGATCGCTTACCCTTCTTCGCGGGGGCGGTGAAGGTTATCGAAACGTCTTCGTGGCCGCCGGGTCCGAGGGTGAACGGACCGCCGCTGGCGCTGACGGAGAACGGCGTCGGTGCTACGCCGACCTTGCCGGTGAGGAACCCGGTACCAACGTCAGTGATGGTGAAGGTGCCGGTGGTGGAGGTGCCGGCGGGTGCCGACAGAATCAAGGTGCGAGGCGAGATCGAGATCTGGCCGGGGCCGAACGGAGTCGGAGTCGGCGACGGCGTGGGTGCTGGAGTCGGCGAGGGGCTCGGTGTTGGGGTTGGAGTGGGGCAGACGGAGCCGGACGGATCGATGACGGTCAGGAATGCATTGGTGGAATTCTGAGTGGCCGCACCGTTGATGAACTGGAAGGCATTGCCGGTGGTGGGAAAGTTGGAGGAGTAAGTCAGGCCGGCGACGACGATGTTACCGTTGGAATCCACCTGGAGAGCGTCGGCGGCGTCGAGCTGGCCGGTGCCTCCGAGCAAAGCCGAGAATTCGAGCTCGTTGGTGGAGGGATCGAGTCCGGCGACGAAGGCGGTGACGGGAATTTTACCCAGGGTAACGAAGGAGGTGCTGCCGGAGGTGCGGTTCTTATCGAGGCGGAAGGCCTTATTGCAGGCGGCGGCATTGGAGCTGAGAGGGAAGGAATTGGCCGCGGTACCGCTGGCGGTGGCTCCGGTAATAAAGACCTTGCCGCCGGCCACAGCGATATCCGCAGCTTCGTCGCCAAGGCCAATCAATCCGCTGCCGTGCATGAGAGCGACACTGGTGCCGCATCCGCCGAAGTAGGTTGAGTAGAGAATCTGAGCGAGGCCGGACTGGGTGGGGTCGATCTCGGTGATGAACGCCGCGGTTGCCGGAGGATTTGGATTGGGGCCCTTGCCGTTGTCGCAGGAGGTAGCCGCTTGATTAGTCGATTGAAAGGGCGCGGCGGAGAGCGGGAAATTAGTCGAGGCGGTGAGACCGGTGAGCCAGATATGACCAGCATCGATAGCGATGCCGGTGGCTTCGTCGCCGATCGAGAGCGCAAACAGATTTTCGCCCTCCACAGAGATTGCGCCGGTCGCGCCGGAGCCGCCGAGGTAGGTGGCATAGATGAGCGAGGCCGCGCCGCTCTGGGTCGGGTCGAATTCCGCGATGAAGGCATTGCTGACCTTGGAATTATCGGAACCCTTGAAGGACTTGATGGCGGGGTTCTTCGTGACGAGGTCGGTCGAGAAGGTTGAGCCGGTGATGTAGCCGTGGCCGGCGGCGTCCACTGCGACGGCGATTCCCGCGTCGGCATAGCTGCCGTTGCCGGTACCGCCGTAGAGCGTCGAGTAGTCAAGCGACTGGCCGTCTTCATTGACGACGAGAAAGGTGGCGTTGCTCCTGCCGCCGGTGGCGAGGAGAGACGATTGGAAGGGCTGGAGGGTGGCGGCCGTGGGGAATCCGTTCGCCATCGAAGTCTCGGTGGAGCCGACGACATAGGCCTTGCATTGGTTGTCGGCCGTCGCACCGCATCCCAGTGGAAAGAGCGCGACGCGTGATTCGGTCGCATTGGTCTGGCCGTCGATATAGCAGGACCAGACGACTCCGGAGCCGTCGTCCTTGAGTTTCGAGATGAAGCCGACGTTGGTGCTTGCGGTGCTGGCGTCGTTGGTCTGGCCGAAGGGTCCGCAGGCTTCGGTACCGGGAAAATTCGGTCCGCCGGAGGCGGAAGTTCCCGAATAGGTCTGACCGACGATGAAGGGCTGATCGGCGGCGTCAACGGCGATGCCGAAGCCGAGGTCGCCATTGCCATGACCGGCATCGGCGGCGGTGGTATCGCCCTGCGCTCCAAGATAACTCGCGTAAACCAGTGATGCCGCACCGGAAAGTGTCGTATCGAATTTCGCGATAAACACATTGGGGTTCTGCGCGGGTGCAGTGTTGGCGCCGAGCAGGGTCGTTTGAAAGGCGTCGGCCTGCGGGAAGTCATCGGAGAAAGCGACGCCGGTGACGTAGGCGTGATTGCTCGAATCGAGGGCGACATCGAGGCCGGCGTCGGAGAGGGTAATGCCCTCGTTGCTGGTGGGCAGAGAGAACTGCGCGAGATTGACCCGGGCGGAACTGGAGCCGGTGCCGCCGAGGTAACTCGAGTAAACGATTATCGGCATGGCCGGATCGATAACGAGGGCGCGCGAATGATCGTAGGCGGCGAGGCGGATTGCGACTTCGCGCCGCGGCACTCGCCGTTCGACGGTGCCCTTCTTCGATAATTCGAAAGAGCCGGCTACAGGGATTCGGCTGCCGTCTGAGCGCTGCTGATAGATCACGGGCTTGCGCATCATCACGACGCCGGCGGGTGTCGCAATCGCGATATTGCCGTCTTTATCGGTAGTGGTGCGGGCGGGCCCTTCGATCGCGAACCTGATTTTCGAGGCGTCGGCGCCCGGAGCGGCGATGATGTCGTATTCCAGAGCATCGTGCGTGCCGTAATGGATCACATCCACGCCCGGATAGACATTGGTCAACTTCACGCGGGCGAAGATGGGTACATCGGCGTGGAAATTGGCCCGCTTGCCGATGAGATAGTTCACGCGGCCGGGCAGAGGATCGAGCCCTGTGATAATCGGATGAGGATTGGCGCCGATCATGCGGATGCGCACCGCGGATTGAATCAACCTCGTGGCTGCTTCGGGAACGGGGGCCTTGACGGTGGCGATGGAGGGTCCCTTGCGGACCTGCCCGGCGATCATCGAGATTACGGTCGCATCATCAGTGAGAAACAAGGAATAACGCTGGGCGTGCGACAAGTAACGAACGCCGGGATCGGTTTGTCCGCGGTTCAGCTCAAAATACAGCGGCATTGAGGCGACGATGCCTGCCGCTCTGTCTTTTGCGGCCGCTTGAGTTGTTGCTGCGGTAGAGGTGGTCGAATCGGCAACTCCGGTGCCGATCCATGACCGATGGGTCGCGATCGTCGCGGCGACGACCGCGATTGTAAGCAACGCGGTTCCGAGTCGAGTGCGTACGGAACGCTCGTTATTGATCACTTATAGCTCCCCCCGGGCACTGCGGTTTCGCGGCACTATGAAGTCCGCGCCACCGTGGCCAAGCGGTCCTGACAATTTGGGCGGACTGTCTCGAGTCATCTGTGCCCGAACCGGGTTTCTGCGCTACCTTCGGCGAAGTCGAATACCATTACGCGCGCGTTAAGACAAGGATACTCTCCTAAACTTAACAGAGCATTGAGTTAAGCAAACCTACTCGAAGGCACAAGATGCTCTCAAAACGCCGATGGAGGCGGCGGGAAATGGCTCCCAGGACGCTCTGCGCAAGGCCCATGCTGTGAGCGCAGCGAAGAGTTCAGTGATTTTTCGCTGCGCTCAGAATGGCAGGCCTCGTCTCCCATCTGCACACGGCGCGTCTCGGAAGGCGTACCGGAGCGCAGCCATCTTAGCGGATGGGGTCAAATTTCCCCAGGCGCGGAGGGTCAAATTCCTGAAGCGACGATCGACCAGAGCGATCGGCCAGATGCGCCGAGGGCCAGGTCTCCCAGTTTGCGGTTCCAGAAGGCCGATGCGCCAAATTCGCCGCGCCACGATTGGATACGGCGGGTGAAGCGATGGAGTTGATACTCCTTGGTGAAACCGATCGCACCGTGGACCTGCTGGCCGATGCGGGCGACGGCGCCGGCGGCGTCATTGGCGCGTGCTTTGGCGATAGCGCAATAGAAAAGGACATTGTCAGAGGCGGCCAGCGCGAGATAGGCCTGCTGGACGGCGGCGCGCGCCGAAGCGACCTCGCCAGCGGCGGCGGCAAGTTGATGCTGGATCGCTTGAAAGCCGCCGATCGGCCGTCCGAACTGCTTTCTCTGGCCGGCGTATTCGACGGAGATTTCAAGGGTACGGGCGGCCGCTTCGGCCAATTGAAGAGCGCGCACGGCGGCACACCGGGATAGCATAGGATCACTTTCGACCGGGCCGCCTACGACCAGCGGTTTGGCATCGTTGAAGTCTAGAGTGTCGCGCGGCTCGCCGGCCATATTGACGCCGGGGGCGACGGTCGCGGAGCCGGGATCGAGCAAGAGCAGGAGGTCGGAGGCTAAGGCTACGACGCCGACGGCATTGCGACCCCAGGGAACACGATTGAGGCTGCCGGTGACGCGGCCATTTGTGTAAGAGAGCGTTTCGCCGCCGGCAAAGGATGCGAGCGAGAGTGGACCGGGCGGAGTTTCGAGACCCTGACGCGAGAGGAACCAATCGGCCAGCGCGGTTTCGGCGACGGGCAGAGGTAAAGCGGTTGCGGTCGCCGCACGCAATACGGCGGCCTCGATCTCGAGCGCCTCGGAAGCGTCTCCGGCAATTGCTGACGGCCGCAGCAATCCCTGGGCTTCGAGGCGATCCCAAAGCCCATCCGCCCAGACGCCATCCTCTGCGGACTCGATTATTTGCGCGGTCAAAGCGTCCGCGAAGGTACGGCGCGCGGTATCTTCAATTATAGAAATGTCACTCATCAGCGTAACCCCAGATCGCGAGCGATGATGCCGCGCAAGATCTCGCGCGTACCACCGCGGATGGAAAACGAAGGCGCATGGAGGACTGCTTCGGCGAGGAGCCGGCTGAACTTGTCGTCCGAAGTGGGATCGGCGGACGGCACGATTTCGCCGAGGATGCGGTCGCCGACGTCCTGCTCGAAGAGTGAGCCCATCTCCTTGACGAGTGCAGCCTCGAAGTTGGGCGACTCGCCTTGACCGAGGCGGGCGGCGATAGCCATCGACATGCCGCGCAGGGGCACCAGCCGCGAGATCATCGAGCCGATTAGCATTGCGCTCTCGGCGGAGGGCTCGCGTTTAGCTCGCTCGGCGAAGGCCTCGAGAAGAATAAAGGAGGACAGGAAGCGTTCGGGGCCGCTGCGTTCGAAGGCCAGCTCACTGATAACCTGCTCCCAGCCCATGCCCTCCTGGCCGAGCAGGGCGTCGGCGGGGACCTGCACGTCCTCGAAGAGGAGTTCGTTGAAATCGTGGGCGCCAGCCATGTTGATAATCGGGCGGATGGAAAGTCCCGGAGATTCGAGCGGGACGAGGATCTGGCTGAGGCCTTTTTGGCGAGCGGCAGGGTCTGCGCTGGTGCGGCAGAGCATCAGAACGTAATGGGACTGGTGCGCGTAGGAGGTCCAGATCTTGCGCCCATTGATAATCCAGCCGTCGCCGGTGCGGGTCGCGCGAGTTCGCACGCTGGCCAGATCGGAGCCGCTATCGGGCTCGCTCATGCCGATCGAGCAGAAACACTCGCCGCGAGCGATCGCGGGCAAGAGGCGCTGACGCTGATCCTCGGTACCGAAGCGGAGTAATTGCGGCCCGGTCTGGCGATCGGCGATCCAGTGCGCGGCGGCCGGGGCGCCAGCACCGAGGAGTTCCTCGATGACGACATAACGCTCGAGTGAACTGCGTTCGCCTCCGCCGTAGCGCTTGGGCCAGGTCATCCCGATGTAGCCGGCCCGACCGAGGCGGCCACTGAAAGCGGCGTCGAAATGGCTCCAGGAGTCGGCAACGGGATGAGCCATCGCGGGATCGTTGGCGAGAAATTCGCGGATTCCGGCGCGGACCGCGTCCAACTCGGGATAGTTCATGCGGATGTCGAAACTGGGTGTTTTCATAATCATCAACCGTGGTCGCTCGCGATCCGCGGCGATTGCGCGGGAGCGTGGTGGAAGAGCATCACTCGCGATTGAGAGATGGTCAAGTGGGGGCGGATTCCGCTCCCGCCTTGCGCACGCCCATCAGATAGGCCTCGATAAACTCGTCGATGGCGCCATCGAGGACGGCATTGGTGTTGCCGATTTCGACGCCAGTGCGATGGTCCTTGACCATCTGATAGGGATGCAGGACGTAGGAGCGAATCTGGCTGCCGAAGCCGATTTCCTTTTTGTCCTTGCTGAATTTCTCGAGTTCTTCGCGGCGCTTGCGCTCTTCGAGTTCGAAGAGGCGCGAGCGCAGGATCTTCATCGCCATCGCACGGTTCTTATGCTGCGACCGCTCGTTCTGGCAGGTGACCACGATGCCGCTCGGCAGATGGGTAAAGCGAACGGCAGAGTCCGTCTTGTTGACGTGCTGGCCGCCGGCGCCGCTGGCGCGGAAGGTATCAATTCTCAGGTCGGCGGGATTGATCACGACTTCGACCTTGTCGTCGATCGAGGGGAACACGAAGACGGAGGCAAAGGAAGTGTGGCGGCGCGCGTTGGCGTCGAAGGGCGAGATGCGCACCAGACGATGGATACCGGCTTCAGCCTTCAGATAACCGTAAGCGAAATCGCCCTCGACGGTGAAGGTGGCGCTCTTGATGCCGCCGCCCTCGCCGGGCTGCAAGTCGGCGATCTCGGTGGTCAGGCCGCGGCGCTCGGCCCATCGCAGGTAGAGGCGGAGCAACATTTCGGCCCAGTCCTGGGCTTCGGTGCCGCCAGCGCCGGGATGAATGGAGACGATTGCGCCGAGACGGTCGTGCTCGCCGCCGAGCATCACCTGCAGTTCCTGGCGCTCGATTTCGGTGCGCGCGGCGGCCAGCGCGGTCTCGGTTTCGCGAGCGGCCTCGGAATCGTCGAGGCCTTCGTCCTCGGCCATGGCGAGGAAGACGCGGGCCTCCTCGAGCGCCTTTTCGAGCTTCTCGAAACCGGCGAGCGCGACTTTGATGCGCTCCTGCTCCTTGAGGACGGATTGCGCCGTTTCGGGATTATCCCAGAAGTCGTGCTTGATGGATTGGTCGGAGAGTTCCTGCCTGCGCGCGGTCAGCTTGGGGACGTCAAAGACGCCTCCGGAGAGCTTCGGTGCGGAGTTCAAGGTCGGAGAGTTGCGGGCGCATGTCACTAAGCATTGTCAGTAAGTCCTGTTGCGTCAGTTCGGCAGCCGGTGCTCGCTGCCGCTAAGGTTATTCTGACAGATTAGAAGAGATTACATAATCCTGGTCCGAAGTTCCGGCCCATCCGCGATTGGAAGAGGTCCGGAGCAAATGTATCGGGGTCGCTGTTGGGACGCCGCGACCTCGCATAATTTCACGAAGGGTTCTGACTGCGCTGATATCATTGCACCGCAATGTGCTGCGGCGGTTCCTTTTGGGTCGAGGCTAGTCCTAATCCGCGTTTCAATTTTCCCGGTGAGCTATCGGTTTAATACATGCGATCGCCGAGCTGACGACAAGGTTGTGGCATGTGATCCAGGCGGTACGAAGGTAGCGAGACGGTGCGCGAGACAAAATCGCCGCTTTCATTTCCCGTCAATAGTTGGTTGAAGATGGGCTTCCAAGGTTCACCGGTAACTTCGGACGTGATGTAGTCTGGTCCGTGGCTTGAGCGAACCCGTGCACCGCCACTTGAGCGATTTCTTGCCGGAAAAGGGAAGAGTATATGATGGTCCGTTCATACGAGATGCATTTCCGGGCGTGCTGTGATCAGCGGACGCGAAAACCGATAATCAACGGTGCCGCCGGTAACACCGTTGGCCAGTACCAGTTCGAACTTGGCCAGAATGGCGGTGCGGGCAAGTTTAGGTGGAATCTGGGCGTAAAGAGGAGATTCCGGCTTGCGATTCTAGCTCTCGCGGCGATGCTCTCATATGGCCAACCCGCCATCGCGCAGCAGGGCACCAGCGGATTCTCTCAATTACGGCTATGCGGACGGTACAGTTTCAGCTTTTCAGGATTTGTCAGCAGCAGCTTTCCGAGCCTTGAAGGTTATGTTTCCGGCGTCGGGCAATTCACATCCGACTGTCGCGGAGGACTGACCGGGATCGAGACCGAAAATCTTAACGGCGCTATCTGCAAATACACAGTCGCTGGCACCTACCAAATCAATTCAGACGGAACGGGGGAAGATGCGCTGACGGCGACTCCAATCGGTGGACCCTGTTCGTCACCGGTAAGTTTTGCCCAGTCGATCGCTGTCGCAGACGGAGGCCGAATCGTAAAAGTCATCAGCGGAACTACCCGGACAGGCACGAACCAGATCACGATCAACCAGGAGTGGGTTCGGCAATAAGCCGTGTCGGGTCTTAACGGCTCAGCCGTGGCCGTTGCGGGATATCAGCGACGGCGGGCGTTCCCTGACGGCTTCGTCGCTGCGGGGACGGAACAACGCGAGAAGTATCGCGAGCGCGAGTAGGGCGAAGCAGATTTCGGCAAAGAGATCGCCGACGACGGTGTAAAGGGTGCGCCGCGGACGCCACTGGACGCGCTCGATCTCGGTGCCCCGCTTGAAAAGCGGCGTGCGCGCGGTGATCTGTCCGGTCGGATCGATGACGGCGCTGATGCCGGTATTGGCGACGCGAACGAGAGGGACTTTGGTTTCGATGGAGCGCATCGCAGCCATCGCGAGGAGTTGATAAGGCGCCGAGCTTTCGCCGTACCAGGCGTCGTTGGTGATGTTGACGAGGATATCGGCCCCGCGATTGACGGCCATCCGGGCAAGGTTCGGGAAAATGCTCTCGTAACAGATGAGGACGCCGAGATGGGCGCCGTTGACATCGAAAATCGTTTGCTGGCTGCCCGGAAACATATCGCCGAAGCCGGCGACGATGCGGTTGACGAAGGCGCCGAGCAGGCTGCGCAGAGGGACGTATTCGCCGAAGGGGACGAGTTGAATCTTGTCGTACCACGCGACGACCGCACCGGCTTTGGACACCAGGTAGGCGCGATTGTAAAAGCCCAGGCGGCCATCTTCCTCACCCAACGCGGGGGCCCCGAAGAGGATGGGTACGCCGGTATCGACCGCGAGCTGGAGGAGGCGTTGGCGGTAGGGGGCATCGTCGCTGAAGGCGCTGAAGTATTGATCGGTGGGTTGGAAAAAGAACGAGGCGGCCGCCTCGGGCCACACGATGAGATCCGCGCCGAGTCGGGCCGCCTGCTCGGTCTGCTGAACGTAAACGCTGAAGCTGGATTCGCGGAAATTGGGATCCCATTTGATCGATTGGGGAATGTCACCCTGGACCATCGCAAACCTCAGCGAACCGGCGGGTTGTGCGCGATCCAGTTGCGCAATGCGCAGGGTACCGAAGATCCACGCGCTGGCGATGCAGGCGCTGAGTACGCCGAGGCTGATGCCCTGGATTCGGGGCGACTCGCGGCGGAAGAGGACGACGTAGAGCACGACGTTGAAAAAGACGATCAGCGCCGAGACGCCATAGACTCCGGTAAATTCGGCGAACTGGACGAGGGTTAGATTCTGGTAAGCGACATAACCGAGCAGGTTCCATGGAAAGCCGATGGGGAAATAGGTGCGAATCCATTCGACGGCGGTCCATGCGATCGGCAACGTGAGGACCATCGAGAGCCCGAGGCGGGCGGTAACGAATGCCGCCGCCCACACGGCGACGCCGGTGTAGAGCGCGATCACGGCCGCAAGCAGCAACAGCGGCAGGATGGCGAGCACGACCGGCAGCCCCGCGAAGTGATGCAGCGTTATCGTGACCCAGTAGATGGAAGCGGTGTAACAGGCGAATCCTTGCAGCCATGAGTAAAGGAAGACGTTGCGATGTGATTCACCGTCGACGGCTAAGAGCAGTGGAACGAATGCCACCCAGGCGATGAAATTGACGTCGAACTTGGGGAAGGCGAGTGCCAGCGCAAGTCCGCTGGCGACGGCCAGCGCGGCGCGAGTCGATAGGTTCACGAGTATCCTCAGGCGAAACCGGGCAAGTCTTTGATCGGGATGACCCCGGCGCACGGCGGACGGCCGTCGAAGCGGTCGTACAATTCGTCGGCGTCGCGCCAGCTCTCCACCAGGGCAACGGCAGCACCCACCGGCATCGGCAGATCGCCGGCAACGCGCCATTCGCGCTCAAAGCTCCAGTCGATGGGCGGATTACGTCCGAGATCGATTGCGGCCACGCGCCACCACTCCTTCTCAGCAAGGATCATGCGCGCCTCGCGCCAGGGAATATAGAGCACTGGGCGCGCGCCCAGCGCGAAAGCATAGCGTTTATCGAGGGCGACGCCGAACGGTTCGTAGCGGCGGCGATTCGATCGCACCAGCAGACGGCCAAGCTCATTGATGGACGCATCGAAGAGGCAGACTACCGGGCGCTTGCCGCGAATCAAACGGGTAGCGCCGCGAATGACGCCGTCGCGCAGGATCGTTTCAAGGTTATCGATGGCACTGCAAGTACCAGCCGCGCGAGTGAAATGCGTGAGCATTGGGAACGCGGATGTAATCGGCGGGGGCATCGAGAGGTATCGTTAACCGGCGTGGCAGGGGAGACAAGGGCAAAGATCATACACCAGGCGAGCCTGCGAGCCGCGCCAACGAGCCTGCGAGTTGGGCTAGGAAAGGAGCCGTTGGGGGAGTTGGGCAGCGAGTTGGCGTTCGCGCGCAAACATGCGACGCGCCTCGACTGGCGAACGTTCGTGATCGTAGCCGAGCAAATGCAGCAGTCCGTGAATCAGCAGCGTGCGCAGTCGCGCGGCGACGCTTTGGCCGAGTTTGGCCGCCTGTCGCGAGGCGGTATCGATCGAGATAACGATATCGCCCAAGGCGGTCGGTGGTGCATCGTTGGTGGCGGCTTCGCTGTTTTGGCACCGAGGGCTGCGTGCGTTTGCGGCCACCTCGTCATGGTCTTCGAACTGCGGAAAGGAGAGGACGTCGGTGGGCTTATCCTTGGCGCGAAAGTCGCGGTTGAGAACGCGGATCGCGTCGTCGTCAGTCAGCACCAGGGACAGTTCGCAGCGATCGAGCTCGAGGATGCGGAGTAACGCATTGGCCTCGGTGCGCAATGCGCGCGCATATTTGCGCGCATTCGCGCTGCGGCAACTCAGCAGCGTGGTCATCCGGACGGAACCAGCGTCACGCTCAACTGGCGGGCGGCTTGGCTTCGGGCAACGTGAGCGGTAACGGCAGCGTGCGATCGCCGCTGAACGACTCATAGGCCGTGATGACCGCCTGCACCAAGCGATGGCGGACAACGTCGCGCTCGCTGAAATGCACGAAGCTGATTCCCGGCGTCTCCGCGAGCACGGTGCGCGCCTCCTTCAGGCCGGAAAGCTTGCCGCTGGGCAAATCGATCTGGGTGATATCGCCGGTGATTACCGCTTTCGAGCCGTAGCCGAGCCGGGTCAGGAACATCTTCATCTGCTCGGAGGTGGTGTTCTGGGCCTCGTCGAGGATGATGAAGGAATCGTTGAGGGTGCGCCCGCGCATGAAAGCGAGCGGCGCGACTTCGATGGTGCCGCGCTCGAGCATCCGGCGCGCCCGGTCGTAATCGACCATATCGTGCAGCGCGTCGTACAATGGTCGCAGATACGGATTGACCTTCTCGGCGAGGTCGCCCGGCAAGAAGCCCAGCTTCTCTCCTGCTTCCACCGCCGGCCGGCACAGCACCATGCGCGTCACCTGGTTCTTCATCAGGGCCGCCAACGCCATCGCCATCGCAAGGTAGGTCTTGCCGGTCCCGGCAGGGCCGATCCCGAACACGATGTCGTGCGAGCGAATCGCCTCGACATAAGCCTTCTGGTTCAGGCTTTTGGGCGAGATGATCCGCTTGTTGGCGGAGATATAAACCTGGTCGAGAAAGATGTCCTTCAAATCGACGTTGCGGTCGGCGCGCAGGATGCGGATGGCGTAATCAACGTCGCCGTTGTAAATCGGGTAGCCGCGCTTGAGCAGGTCGTACAACTCGCTCAGCAGCTTGCCCGCAAGCGCCTGTTCGATATGGCCGCCGGAGATTTTGAGGGCGCTGCCGTTAACGCCGATGCGCACACCGAGCGCTGCCTCAATCGTCCGCAGATGTCCGTCGTGCTGACCGAGCAATTCGGTGAGGAAACGATGGTCGTCGAAGTGAAGTTCGAGAGAATCTTCGGTTGATAACTGTGAAATGGTCCCGTTTACCCTCTGCAGGTTGTGTTTGACGTTGCCGTTCGCAGTCCCGTTCCGGTTCATCCGATTGATTGGATGGTACGCCTTTTTTGCGGGCGTGTGAAACGGTGTTTAAGTGAACGCTTGATTAACAGTCCACAGGCGTATCAAACGAGCGTCGCGATGCGCGCCAGGGCGTCGTCGAGTTGGGACGCGTCGCGGCCGCCGGCCTGCGCAAAATCGGGTCGTCCGCCGCCGGTGCCGCCGATAATCGGCGCGATTTCCTTCACGATATCGCCAGCCTTGATGCGCTTCACGAGGTCGGCCGTCACCGCGACCACCAATGCGGCCTTGTTGTCGCCCAGATCGGAGCCAATCGCGACGACCGCCGATCCGTACTTCTGGCGCAGCAGATCGGCCATCTCGCGCAGCGACTTGGCCTCGACGCCCTCGACCTTGCGCGTGACGATCTTGACGCCGTTGGCCTCGCGCACCTGCTCGGCGTCGCTGCTGCCGGCGGTTGCACCAGCGACGAGCTTCTGTTCGAGCGCGCGTAGCTTCTTTTCGAGTTCCTTCTCGCGCGCGATCAGCTTCTCGAGGCGTTCGAGCGCCGCGCCGTCACGCGCGCCGAGCTGTCCGCCGATATCGTCGAGGAGCTTCTCGCGGCGGCGGATCGCGTCGAGAGCGCCCTGCCCCGTGAACGCCTCGATGCGGCGGACGCCGGCCGCCACCCCGCCCTCGCTTTCGAGCTTGAAAATGCCGACATCGCCGGTGCGTTGCACGTGGGTGCCGCCGCATAGTTCGGTAGAGAAATCGCCCATGCGAACGACCCGCACCACATCGCCGTACTTGTCGCCAAAAAACGCCAGCGCGCCCGCCTTGAGGGCGTGGTCGTACGCCATTTCCTGAGTGTAAACCTCGGCGTTCTCGCGGATGCGCGCGTTGATCTCTTCTTCGATGGTGACGAGATCGCCAGGGGAGACCGGACCGTTGTGGCTGAAGTCGAAGCGCAGGCGATCGGGTGCAACCATCGAGCCCGCCTGATGGACGTCTTTGCTGAGGATGTCGCGCAAGGCGTAGTGGAGGATGTGCGTGGCCGAATGGTTGAGCATCGAGGCGTCGCGCCGCTCGCGGTCGAGGCGCAATTTCACGTGCGTACCCTTGGCGAAGTCGCCCGGTTCGCCCCGCAGGATGCGTCCGATGTGCAGAATCGAGCCGTCGTGCTTGCGCGCGTCGGTCACTTCGAGCAGCGCGCCCGATGCGGTCTCGATCACGCCGCGATCGCCCACCTGCCCGCCGCCCTCGGGATAAAAGGGCGTCTCCGCCGCGACCACCGTCAGGCGTCCATCGTCGGTCGCTTCTGCCGCAAGGATTTCCGATTCGGCCTCGTAACGATGTTCGCCGATGAAGCGCGACTTCACTCCCGACGCGAGCATTATCTCGGGAGCCGCGATATCGTCTTTGCGCGCCGCGCGCCCACGTTCGCGCTGCTCCTGCATCAGCCGCTCGAACCCCGCTACGTCCAGGCCGATACCCTCGTTGCGGAGATCGGCCTGCATCATGTCGAGAGGAAAGCCATAGGTGTCGTACAGCCTGAAGGCCATCTCGCCCGATAATTCGGGCTCTTTGCCGCTGGCTTGAAACTCCCTTTGCAAGCGCCGAATCTCCGGGTAGAGGAGGTCCAGGCCGCGGTCGAGGGTTTCGCCGAAACGTTCTTCCTCCTGAGTTACGACGGCAAAAATTTGTTCGCGCTGTGCGTGGAGTTCGGGATAGGCGATTCCCATCGATTCGATTACACCCGCGCAGACCTTGGCCAGAAACGGCTTGAAAATGCGCAGGTTGCGTCCATGTCGCGCGGCGCGACGAATAATCCGGCGTAACACATATTCGCGATCTGTATTGGCCGGCCGGACCCCATCGGCGATGAGAAAGGTAATGGTGCGCGCGTGATCGGCGATCGCACGAAACGAAATGTCCGCAAAAGTGTCGTGACCGTATTTTATCGAAACGCCCTTTTCGCCTTCGGATCGCTCAATCTGACGAATGATTTTTTGGAATAAATCGATGTCATAGTTGCCGAGATAGCGGCCCGCTTCGAGGCTTTGCAGCACCGCCGCGACGCGCTCGAGTCCCGTACCCGTATCGACATGCTTCATCGGCAGAGGCGTCAGCTTGCCCGCCGCGTCGCGGTTGTACTGGATGAAAACGAGATTCCCGAGTTCGATGAACCGCGAGCATCCCTCGACATTGACCGCGCATTTGTGGCCGGGATGACCCGATTGGTCGCATGCCTGCCCCGGCCGGTCGGTCGGGTGATTTCCGGCCGGCTCGCGGTCGATGTGGATTTCCGAGCACGGACCGCATGGACCGGTCTCGCCCATCTCCCAGAAATTATCCTTCGCGCCGCATCGCAGGATCCGTTCTTTAGGTAATACTTTAAGTTCAAGCCAGGCGTTCTCGGCTTCGTCGTCATCTTGATAAACGGTCGCCCACAGACGGTCCGCTGGAATTTCCCAGACTTTCGTTACCAGTTCCCAATGGAACGCGATCGCCTCAGGCTTGTAGTAATCGCCGAAGGACCAGTTCCCGAGCATCTCGAAAAACGTGTGATGGTAACTGTCGCGGCCGACTGCCTCGAGGTCGTTGTGCTTGCCCGAAATGCGCAGGCATTTCTGGCAATCAACCACGCGCGCATTCGGCGCCGTCCGCACGCCCAGAAAGTAGTCCTTGAACGGCACCATTCCGGCATTGGTGAAGAGCAGCGTCGCGTCGCCCTTCGGAACCAATGACGCGGACGGGACCACTTGATGGCCTCGCTCCGCAAAAAAATCGAGAAATGACTGACGAATCTTGTCGGTAGTCCAGCGCATAGAAAGCCTATTTTAACGCAAACGCACCGAATTGCGCATCACCAGGCAATCCACCGGGCGAGCTCGCACCGAGGCGCGCGGCATTTAGGTGCTTGAAGATTTCGTGATGGTAATTCATACTTACATACATGAAAAGTATGAAAGCACGAGTCGCGGATCGCGGCCAGGTGACGATCCCGAAGGGGTTGAGAGAAAGGCTTGGCATGAAACCCGGTACAGTGCTGGAATTCAGCGAGGAACATGGCCGACTGGTAGCGGTTAAAAGCGGCTTGGTTGATCCTGTGAGCGAGGTGTACGGATGCCTCGGCAAGAAGATCGATACTGACGCCGTGATGGCGCAGCTTCGCGCCCGGCGTTGATCACTGCCGTCGATACCAACGTCTTGATTGACGTTTTCGGCGCCGATCCAAAATTCGCGGCAGCCTCCGCCGAGGCGCTTCGGCGCTGTCTGAGTCAAGGAGTGTTGATCGCATGCGAAGTCGTATGGGCCGAGACCGCAACCGTATTTGACGATGCGGACCTGTTCCAGAATGCGATGGAGAGGCTGACCGCCTCGTTCTCCCCAATGACGGAAGAAGCGGCTGTCTCGGCGGCTGACGCATGGCGTCGATATCGCGTTGGCGGCGGTTCGCGCGATCGGATCGCGGCTGATTTCCTGATTGCCGGACATGCTTCGGCGGTTGCGGACCGCTTACTGACGCGCGATCGCGGATTCTATCGTAAATATTTCAGTGGTTTGAAGATCCTCGATCCGACGGCCCCGGATTGAGCCACACGCCTCGACGGGAGCCAAACTACCCAAGTCACATCCACCGATCATGAATTGTCGAAACCAGGGGGCGGGAGATGGCGCACGACGATCTGATTCTTGAGCTGGCGCGGTTTATCGAGCGCGTCGCCTCCATTGGACGGACCGGCCTCGCCTTCAAACCTCACGGCTACGACGCCGAGCGTTACGAGGATCTGTTGCGCGAGGCGGTGCGGATTCGCGCGGTGCTCGATCGCGACGAAATTGCCGACGCAGCAAGCGCCGAAACGTTGTTTCGCCGGTGGCGCGAGGAGGCCGGCGGTGGCTATGACGGCTACGTCACGGTGGGCGTCGGCTGTGGGGCGATTGTCTTCAACGATCGTAACGAAGTGTTGCTGATTCAGCGGCCGACCGGAACCTGGTGGTATCCGACCGGCTTCTGCGACGTCGGCGAATCGCCCGCCGAGAACGTCGCCCGCGAAGTCCGCGAGGAGACCGGCTTCATAGTGACGCCGCAGCGGCTGATCGGCATTATCGACAGTCTGAAAGTCGGCGCCGCCACGCGGCATCTGTACTCGATGCTGTTCTACTGCCGGCTGGACGGCGGCCTGCGCACCTTGCATCCGCTGGAAACGCTCGACGCGGGATTCTTCCCGCTCGAGCGTTTGCCGGAGCCGCTCCATGGGCTCGACCGGAAATGGATCGGGCTGGCGCGCGAGTTCCATTTCGGCGGACGGGTCGAAGCGTACTTCGACCCGCTATGAAAGCAAGGGTTCGAATGGCGCAATCGCGAAGCGATTGCGCCATTCGAACCTCGACCCTGCCAGCGTCGGCGGAACGGCTACCCTCGCTGGTGGAGGTCGCAGTCGCGACCTCCACCAGCGAGGGTAGCCGTCAGTACGCGGCGGCGCGGCGCGCAGTGCGCGCCGCGAGCGCGAAGGTCGCAATCGCGAATACAATCGCGACGGCGACGGAGAACGTCATCGTTGGCAACGATCCCATTGCACCGTGGTTCCCCACATAGAGGCTCCCCCGCAGCGCCGCCATCCCGTACGTCAGCGGATTGAGCCGCATAGTCCATCGGAGGAGCGCCGGGGCACCCTCGATCGGCCAGAAGGCCCCCGAGAGCAACCAGATGGGTATCAGGATCAGGTTCATAATCGCGTGGAAGCCCTGGGTCGATTCGATCTTCCAGGCGATCGTCAGGCCAATACAGGTCAGCGCGAACGCGATGATTGCCATAATCAGTGCGGCGAAGAATGCTGCGGTGACGCTCAGATGAATCCCGGCCAACGGCGCGAGCACCAGGAAGATGCAACTGGGCACCCATGCGAGCGTGGTTCCGCCGAGCGCCTGACCCATCACGATGGTCGAGCGCGAAATTGGCGCGACCAACACGCTTTGCAGGAAACCCTCGCGGCGATCCTCGACCGTCGAAATGGTGGCGAAAATCGCCGTGAACAACAGCACCAATACCATGAAGCCGGGATAGAGGTATTGGAAATAATCGAGGTTCGCAGGCATCCCGGCCGGCCTGAATGATGCCTTCAGTCCCGCGCCGAGAAGAACCCAGAATACCAGCGGCTGCAGAAACGATCCGATCACGCGGCTGCGCTGGCGGCAAAAGCGAGTGATCTCGCGCAACCACAAGGTTCCGGCCTGTAAACCCGCTTCGCTCATCGTGATTCCGCGCTACGTCCGGCGTCGAATCGCTGGCCGGTCAAGTGGACGAAGACGTCCTCGAGGGTCGGCTTGCCGAAGGTTACCGAATCGATTTCGTCGCCAAACGCGTCCACCACATCGCGAACGAATTCCTGGCCACGCGGGCGCTCGACGCGCAGTGTGCCGTCAACCAGCACCGCCGCCACCCGCATCCGGTCGGCGATCTTCCTTTGCAATCCTGCCGGGTCGCGCGCGTAAATCGCAACGACATCGCCGCCGACCCGAGCCTTCAACTCTGTCGGCGGTGCAATTGCGACGAGCCGGCCCTGATGCAGGACGCCGATCCGGTCGCAGCGTTCGGCCTCTTCCATGTAGTGAGTGGTCAGCACGATGGTCACGCCATGGCGGTGGCGCAGATCGTTCAGATAATTGAGGAATTCGCGCCGCGCAGTAGGATCGAGGCCGGTGCTGGGCTCATCGAGGACGAGCAACTGCGGTTCGTGTAGCAGCGATTTCGCGAGTTCGACGCGGCGCTTGAGTCCGCCGGAAAGCGTTTCGACCAGGTCGCCGGCGCGAGCGCTCAGCCCTAACTGGCCGAGCATCGCGGCGGTGCGATCGCGTAAACGCCCGCCACTGATTCCATAGAGGCGCCCCTGATGCTTGAGGTTCTCGGCGACGGTCAGCTTGCCGTCCACGCTCGGATGCTGGAAGACGACCCCGAGGCGCCGCCGGAGTGCGAGGGTGTCGCGACGGAGGTCGAAACCAAGGATGCGAGCGTCGCCCGTCTGCAACGAAACCAGCGTCGAGATCAATTTGAAGAGCGTGGTCTTGCCGCCACCGTTGGGACCGAGCAGGCCGAAGATTTCACCGCGCGCGATCGAGAAGCTTACGTCGCTCAGAGCCTTACGATCGCCGTAGCTGAAACCCAGGTTGGTTATTTCAACGGCGGCCGAGCGATTGCCTGACGCTGTCTCTTCGATGAGCGTCTGATGCTGGGGATCAACGCCGGGGGTAACCGCAGATGTCACAGCCATGAGGTGATTCTAACCGTGTAGATGAGGAACATCTCGCCGGAGATTACCGGTGATTATTCTCCGATACGGTCGGCATCGCAACGCCATCTCCGACCGGCAGGGCCCTAGAAAACGAATTCCGCCTCCAACGACTCTTCCCCGAACCATCCGACCTCGGTCAAATAGTCGCGAGCCAGGTCTTTCGCGACGTCATCGGGGAGAATCACTCCCGGCCGCGAGCTGCGCACCGCGACGAACACGATTTCAAGGTCCTGCCGAAAGCCGATGAGGCGATGATCAGAAGTCACATCGCGGGGCTTAGCGTGGCGCCGGTCGCGCGCGTCGTCCATCTGAAAGGACACATACAGGATGGCCTCATCACGTGTCATTTGCGCCTCTCTCCATTATCTCGGCAGCGTGTTCGCGGGATTATTTTTCGGACGACTCCTTCTTGGCAAAATCGAGCGACGCCGAGTTCATGCAGAAACGCAGCCCGGTGGGATTCGGACCGTCATCGAAAACGTGGCCCAGATGTGCGCCGCAGCGGCTGCACATCACCTCAGTCCGCACCATCCCGTAGCTGCGATCTGCTTCCTTGGTAATCTTGCTCTCATCCAATGGCGCATAGAAGCTGGGCCAACCGCAGCCGGAATCGTACTTGGTATCAGAGGTGAAGAGTTCGTTGCCGCAACACACGCAGAGATACATACCCTGATCGTGGAAGTCATAATATTTTCCGGTGAACGCGCGCTCGGTGCCCTTGCGGCGCGCAACAGCGTACTGCTCCGGGGTCAACAGCGCCTTCCATTCTTCGTCGGTCTTCACGACCTTGTCGGCCATCGCCGGGTCCTCCTGCTGAATCGCATTATGAGTGAACTAATCCGGCGATCTTACTGCGAAAGAGCCTAAAATCCCAGCCGCACGCGTGAAGTGGCGACGGCGGCGCGACCCTTGAGGATCGCGCCGCCGCGTTATGGCGGTCGAGAGCGAGTCCGCGGCACGCCGGCCGCAGTCCCGCTCAGCGAGCTATTTCGGACACGTGAAGGTTCCCGCGGCAGCGCAATCCGCGCCGGTCCACCACAGCGTGTCGCGGTTTTGTCCGAGCTGGCCGACCGGCGTCGAAAGCGCGCGGTTAGCACCCTCGAAGCGCAGGTCGAAGTCGGCGACCAGCGGCGTCGCAGCGGCGCCCGCAGCGAAGAATTCGAAGGCTGCCGCCTGGCTGCCATCGCCAATCAATTTGCCGAACGGCAGGTTGCCCAGGTCCGCATCGGTGCAGAGATCCGGTGGGCTGGCGTCCTGATTGCCCAGGGAGTAGCCGACCATATCGGGGCTCGCCGGCGTACCGATCAGGTCCATGTGAGCGTAGTGCAGCCGGAAGTAGCCGCTGCCGTCCGGACGCGGCGGGGCGCCCACGTTATACTTGTTGAAGCGCAAGTCAGTTGGACCTTCCTGCAGGTCGAATGGGACCTCATTGTTACCAATCGGATTGGCCGGATTGAGCGGCTGGGTGGCATTTTCGTCAACGCCAGTACCGTCGTCGTAGAGCGAGACCTCAAAGGTATTGCTCGAGCCGCAGCTTTCGCTTCCGGTCTCAGGCACGTCGATCCAGCGGACCTTGAAATCGTTGATGCCGGCGAAGCCCATCGCCTGCACCGGAAAGGTGTTCAGATTGATGAGTGCCGTGCGGCTCGAGGTATCGAGATTGGCCCAGGCCGGCGCGATGCGGGGCGAACCGGTGAGGAACGTCGCATTGGTCGGCGCCGCGCTGGTATCGCCGGCACCGAAAGTCACGTTGCCATTGGAATTAAGGAAGAACGTGTTCCACGGGGAGGTGCAGATCCCGCCGATATTCCCGCCGAAGACATACTCGAAGCCGCCATTGAGGGGACCGGTGATCGCAGGATTGGAAGGGCCTGAGTAACCGTCGGAGTCATCGCCGCGATAGGGGAAGCTCTGATCGTCGCCGCCGGCTACCTGATGACCCGGATCGAAGTCCTCGAAGTTGATCGGACCCGCGGTGCTGTTGGCGGCTTGAGTAGCCCCATTGGGCAGCAGATCGATCGACGTGCTGGTGGCTGGATGCGTACGGCTGGTATAGAGCAGGAACCCATGCGCCAGTCCCGCGATACCGATGGGCGTGGAGCTGACGGGATCGATCGGGGCCTCCCAGAAAATATAGTCGAAGCGATCGGCCTTGCCGTTCCCGACGTTGCCGCTGGTCACCGACGGACTCGGAATGACATCGCCACGAAGGTCGATATAATCCGCACGCCGGTCGTAAGGTGTATCGTCTGGGAAGAGCAAAATTTCGCCGCGGCCGGGCGACGGATTCTTGCCCACACTGGCCGGAGTGCCTCCGGAAATCAGATAGACCTTACCTTCCTCGTCAACCGTAAGGCCGGAAAAAATCGTGTAATCAACTTGAAAATCGATTTTGCGAGTATTCACCGCGTTGCCGAATACTGGAAACGAACCGCGGCGGTCGGGGCCCGTTCCCATCACGAAGGTCTGAAAGTTATTGAAACCGGGCACTAGCGGCTGACCTTTGACAATGACGTTGGCGATGCCGTCGGGGGCGGTCAATGCTGGATTGCAGTTGTTGGTACCGCCGATCGCATCGGCGAAACTGATTACCATCGAAGGAGTCGGCCCGAGTTTGGACATATTGGCGAAGGGTCCTTCAGTATTTTGCACCAAGGTAGAATCCTTCGAGCTGCGCGAACGCGCGACCGCCGCATAAAGCACATTGGAGGGACCCGTCGCGATAGCAGCTATGTTGCCGAAGAGAGTCGAGGTCCCGGAATAGTTGGTATAGAGGTCGGACTGTGCGGCCGGCCCGGACGCCGAACCGTAGATGCTATTGGTAGGATTAAGGGTCGTCATCGTAATGAAGCCGTTGGTCGCCAACGATCGGGTATTATTGGTGCCGACCGCCGTAACCTTGACGATGTTAGCTCCGGTCAGGCCGATCAGGTCGGTCTGCTGAAAGTAAACACTGCCGTCGTCGTCAACGGCGACTCCGCTGGTGTTCGAAAAGGTCGAAAATGCGACGCCGAAAGCACCGCCCATCTGTACCGGGAACCCGCTCGGGCTGATGATCCCGGGAGGCGCCGCTGCAGCCGACGTGATGTCGGCGACCGGGAAAGCGAGTACGCCGCTGCGAATCAGGGCGCCACTGGAGGTCCCGCGAAAAGCGCCCGTAGTATCAGTGAAGGTGACGTACAGTATTTCGCCGATGAGTCCGCTGTAAGAGGCATAGCTTCCGTTAACATTCGCGAACGAGGTCAGGTCGGCGACGGGGCTCACCGCCAGGCCAGTGACGACGATCTGATCATCGCTCGAGAGCGAGCCGAAGGCGTTGAGGGCGGTCGGCAGGTTGATGACGAAGCTGGTGTCGATGAGGCCGTCGTTATTGGTATCGGCACCGACCGTGACATTGCCGAGCGAATCGCCATAGTAGAAGAGGTTCTCGGCGAAGCCGTTCGCCACCGTGTGTTCAGAAATGGCGAAGCGGGTAAGGGTCTGCCCGGCCACGGGCGCCAGACTGGTGTCTGCGATCTTCAAGGCGTGGTCGGCGACGAGGTCCTCGCGTCCGTCGAGATCGCCCAGGAGCGCGATCTGGTCGAGCGAACCGGGGGCGCCGCCGATGGCGGCGCCAACGACCGACGAGAATGCCGATTTGGCCGACATCTGAACCGCCAGCCCGGCGACCTGCGGGACCGCCCCCGCGGTGGTCCCCTTGCGCTCCATCACGGCAAAACTCAGCACGCCGCCGAGCCCTACAATCGTCAGCAATGAAACCGCCTTCTTCAAATTCATTGAGTCCCCTCTGCGAGATGATGCCGTCCGCGTCTTCTCGCCGGGCGTGAATACTCGCAACAATGAGACACTTAATTGCGATCCTCTGAGCCATGCAACATAGAGTTTTATTTTTATACAGCCTTGCTTATCTTAGACGTGCAGCGTTTCCGCGTTGATCTGCGCGGCGACAATCAACCGCGTGAAAATTTAAGCAGCGACATTCGGTGGCTGCGCCAATCCTCGATTATCCAGTGGCGAGCTTGGCGGCGATCGTGAATGCGAGCCTGATCTCGCTTCGACGAGCCGGTTCGCAAGCCTCGACGATCGCGCTCCGCGCGAAGTCGAAACGGAGAACGTGGAAGACGCTCTTTCGGTTGCCGACGACTGGCAGCCGACAGTTACAAGGGATATTAGGGGTGAATGAAGCTGGACCTCTTCTCTATATTCTGGAATCTGGCATCCGTGGCGGTGACGGTGGTGCTGCATTCAGTTGGCACTGTACTCATCGTCAGCCAGCGTCCGCGTTTATTTAATTTCGCGTCCCGGCAACGGAAGTTGATCCGTGGCCAGTTCGTCCTGACCATCATCGTGGTCGAATTGTTGATCCTGCACCTGTCTGAAATCGGATTTTGGGGGCTATGCCTGCACGCGCTCGGCACCTTTACCAATCTGGGTGCGGCGCTATATTTCGCCGGCATCTCATATACGAGCCTCGGTTACACCGGCGCGCTGCCCACCGCTCGAGCGGGATTCTCCGAGGTCCTCATCGCGATGATGGGCCTGCTGATGTTCGGCTGGTCGGTCGGCATTCTGGTAACCACAGTTATCCAGTATGAAAAGGTGGCACTCGGATGGGACCCCTCCAGCGTTTAGCCGTAAAGGCCGCGCACGATTGATCCATTCGCGGGCGTAGCGGCGATAAGCGGACTTCCAACGAGGAAGCCGGCCGACGATTAGCGCTCAATGTCATGGCCTGATCATCAGAGGAGGATTCGTGAATTATACCAAGCGCTTTCGCGTTAAACCGGGGCATCGAGTCAAGCTTGCCAATGTGGATCCGAGCTTTCGCGACCGGCACGAAGATGAGTCGTCGGCCAAGGTCGAAATTGGCGAATACCAGAAGAAACTGCGATCGCTACAGTTTCTTATGTACGCGGAGAACAAGCGGTCGCTTTTGATCTGCCTGCAGGCGATGGATGCGGGTGGCAAGGACGGCACCATCCGGCATGTGATGGGCGCGATGAACCCGCAGGGCTGCATCGTAAAGGCGTTTAAAGCACCTTCGGTGGAGGAAGCCAGCCACGACTTCCTCTGGCGCGTACACAAGGCGGTGGGACCCCGAGGGACCGCGACAATTTTCAACCGATCGCACTATGAGGACGTCTTAGTCGCGCGTGTTCACGGACTGGTCCCGCAGGAGGTCTGGTCCAGGCGCTACGATCATATCAACGCGTTCGAAAAGGAACTGGCCGACAACGGCACCCATGTTCTCAAATTCTTTTTGCACATCAGCGAAGATGAACAACTGCGGCGTTTCAAGCAAAGGCTCGACGATCCGGCAAGGCAGTGGAAGATCAGTGAGAGTGACTATAAAGAGCGCGAATTCTGGAAAGAGTACATGAGGGCCTATGAAGAGGCGTTGCGGAAGTGCAGCACGGAGCATGCGCCGTGGTTTATAATTCCTGCAAATCACAAATGGTTTCGCAACCTGGCGGTTTCAAAGATCATTGTGGAACATCTCGAAGCGCTGGAGATGAAAACTCCCGCAGCGACCGTTGACCTCGAGCGAATCGAGCGGAAATATCATGACGCGGAGAAGGAAGGCGCGAAGAGCAAGTTCTAGTAAGCTGGAAAGTTTGGCGGTGCGTGGACCCATCGGGTCGTTTGCCCTTAGCCGCTCCCTATTATACGTTGCGTATAGTCATGACCGGCGCAGAAGTACGTGGGCTGAGGGCAAAGCTTGGCATCACTCAGGTGGCCTTGGCTGAGGCCATTGGAGTAACCTCGAACACGGTGGCCCGCTGGGAGCGCGGCGAAATGGCGATCTCCGAACCGACCGCCAGACTGCTGCAGAAAATCGCCGCGGAGCGGCGTGCCCGCGCGAGGAAGAACTGAACTACACACCCGCATTGAGATATCGCGCGGACGTTTAGGTTCTCGGAAAGATAAAGTGCCAGGGTTGCCCCCTTAGCTCAGATGGATAGAGCACAGGATTCCTAATCCTGGGGCCGTGGGTTCGAATCCCGCAGGGGGCGCCATCTACCAGGGAACGACCTTGGGCCGGAGCCGGCGCGGTGATAGTGCTGAAGAAGGGCGGCTCATTAAATTCGAGGCTTGAGATCGTCGATCGGTCGGTACGAAAAAGCGCTACCCATCTGAAATTCTCCGAAATTCGGACCGCGAGACTCGTTCTCGGACCGCGAGACTCATTCTCGGAGCGCTGCGGCGGCGAGCGGGAGCCATTCGGCATCCATCCCAGTCGCCATTATATTTGTCATTTTGCCGTTATGATGGCATAAATAGCTTGCGCTGTCTGAAGCGTTGCCGGCGATTCGGATAATCGATTTATCGGCAAATCAGCAGGAGCCCGGCTGGCGCCCCTGAGCCAACGAACTCATCGGGCAAGGTCCAGCACGAACCGCAAGCGAAGAACGCTTGCGGCAGCATCTCCAGGGAGGCCAGCATGTCAGAAGCCACAGGTCGCAGTGGGCCAAACGGGTCAGTACCGAACTTCCGCGTAATCGGCACCCGGCCGATTCGCCACGACGGCGCGGACAAAGTCACCGGCCGCGCCAAATACGGCGCAGACTACACTCTTCCCGGAATGCTGCATGGGAAAATCCTGCGCAGTCCGCACGCTCATGCGCGGATACGGAAGATCAATCTCGCCGCGGCGCTCAAACTACCGGGCGTGTTCGCGATTGTTACCGGCGCGGACCTGCCGGAGGTTGCCAGCAAGAACGAGACGGTCGGCGAAGGGGCCGTCAATCCGCGTTACCTCTCGATGAATATACTGGCGCGCGACAAGGTGCTGTACGACGGTCATGCGATTGCCGCGGTGGCGGCGAGCGATCGCCATACGGCTGAGGAGGCGCTTCGGCTAATCGAGGTCGAATACGAGGTGCTGCCACCGGTGATGAAGGTCGAGGAGGCGATGCGCGACGATGCGCCGATTATCCTGGAGGATCTGCGTAGCAAGGAGGGTGGCCCGGACCGGCAAACCAACGTCGCGAATCATCTTCAATTCAAGCGTGGCGATCTCGATGAGGGCTTTAAGATCTGCCGACTACATAGTTGAACGCGAGTTCGACACCGCGATGGTGCATCAGGGCTATATCGAACCACACAACGCGTTGGGCGTTTACAGCAGCGACGGACATGCGACCGTGTACTGCTCGAGCCAGGGTCCCTTCGCGATCCGGTCACTCACCGCACAAGTGCTCAAGATGCCTGAGGGCAATATCAAGATCGTGCCGGCTGAGATCGGTGGCGGTTTCGGCGGCAAGCTGACTGCTTACCTGGAGCCACTGGCCATCCTGCTGTCAAAGAAAAGCGGCCGCCCGGTAAAATTGGTCATGACCCGAGGCGAAGTCTTGCGCGCCACGGGACCAACTTCGGGTTCGAAGATTCGATGCAAGCTGGGCGCGACCAAGGACGGCAAAATCGTCGCTGCGGAGATCTGGATGGCGTACGAGGCTGGCGCCTTTCCAGGCTCACCTGTCGCGGCTGGAGCGATGACGATCGTTGCGTCGTACAATATCCCGCACCTTCGGATTGACGCGTACGACGTGATCGTCAATCGGCCGAAAACTGCGGCCTACCGTGCGCCCGGCGCCAGCAATGCCGCATTCGCGTCGGAAACCGTGGTTGACGAGCTGGCCGAACGATGCGGCATTGATCCAATCGATTTCCGAATTATGAACGGCGTCACCGAGGGTAGCGCGCAGACCGCCGGGCCGCCGTTCAAGCGCATCGGCTTCATCGAAACGTGCGAAGCAATTAAGAACAGTCCGCACTACCGATCGAAAATCGAGGGGCCGCATCGGGGCCGCGGCGTCGCGGCCGGATTCTGGTTCAACGCGGGACTGCAGTCATCTGCAGTTGTAAACATCCATACCGACGGCACCGCGAGTGTTGTCACAGGCTCGGTGGATATCGGTGGATCGCGCGCGTCGATGGCAATGATCACGGCCGAAGTGCTGGGACTCGAGATCAACGAGGTCCGCCCGTCGGTCGCCGACACCGACTCAATTGGTCACACTGACGTTACCGGCGGCAGCAGAACAACCCTGGCTACTGGACAGGCGGTTTACGAAGCCGCGCACGACGCACTGCGGCAGCTAAAGGAGCGTGCCGCCAAGCTCTGGGAGAAGAAGCCCGAGGAGGTGACTTTCGATGGGCGCGTTTTTACTGCGGCCGGTGAGGGCATCTCGCCGCTGACGCTGAATCAGCTCGCGCCCCGGCTGGCTCGGACGGGCGGCCCGGTGGTCGGGCGGGCGACAGTAAATCAGCGCGGAGTCGGGCCGGGATTTGCAGTCACGCTGGTCGATATCGAAGTCGATCCCGACACCGGCAAGAGCCAGATTTTGCGCTGTACGATTGCTCAGGACGCGGGCAGGGCGATTCATCCCAGTTACGTTGAAGGTCAAATGCAAGGTGGTACCGCGCAAGGCCTCGGATGGGCGCTCAATGAGGAATACGTTTACGACGCGAAAGGCAACCTGCGGAATTTTGGCCTGCTCGATTATCGGATGCCGACCTGCCTCGACTTGCCAATGATTGAAACGGCGATCGTGGAGGTGGCGAATCCCGGACATCCGTTGGGAATTCGTGGCGTCGGCGAAGTATCGATCGTACCTCCGCCGGCGGCGGCGGCAAACGCGATTTATCGTGCGATTGGAGTACGGATGACGGCGTTGCCGATGTCGCCATCGCGCGTCCTCAATGCGCTTATCGAAAAGCAACAGCAAGTCGATGCGCAGGCTGCAGCCGCGGACTGAAGGACGGCCAATCCGGCCGACCAATCTGTGATCGAAGGGATCGATTGATGATGTTGATTTCGATCGAGACCGCGCAATCGCGGACGGCTATGCGCGTGCCCACTCGAGGCGGTTGTTTGTGAGGGACTTCGTACCTGCGTAGGTCCGGGTGATGAATCTTGATCGCTACGAGTTGGTCCGAGACTCTCGATATGATTGTGCGGGGCAGGACGGAATACTCGCCCTGTCGCTCGGTCTGTGATAAACCTTGAGGTTCTGCCTGCTTTGATTGGTTATGGTTGACCAGGGAGCATGTTATGGACCGGCTCAAGGACATCGAGAACTACGTTGCGGGTGCTAAGGGGAGTGTGCCGTCCGCCTACGTGCCTCCGCTCCAGCTCACGAAAGGGCAGCCACCACCGATCGCGGCGAACGGCGGTTTATCCTACATGTCGTTCGATCGAAACGGAGATGCGGGAACTGCTGCAGCAACTGCGGCTGCGCTCAGCCAGCTTGCCGAGGGGCAAGGGCAGGCGGTTACCGACCTGCTCGACAAGGCTCCCCCCGGCCCGATCGAGACCAAGTGGGGCGTCGGGTTTCGCAGTTATGCAGAGTGCCTCGAATATATTCGGGTCAGCAACATCAACGTCCCTGAAGGCGGCCTGGCGGTTCCGTTGCGTTACACTATTTTCGAGCAACCGTCCTACTCCATCGTCCCATCCAACGCGCTCTGGATGGACCCGGCGCGCGCGGCCGAGGCCAAAGCGTTGCGCAAGGAAGAGCAAGACGTTACGCGCAGATGCCTCTATTTTCCGCAGGTCTTGCGCGACGCGCGACGCATGGCGGAGTATCACCGCGGGCTCTCGCCGAACAGCCCCGAATGCATGGACAAGCTGGGCGTCGCGCTCGCACACTGCGAGTCCAAGTGCAAGAACTTCTACGACGCGGCAGAGGTGGAGCGCGTGTTTTACCCGGAGATGGAGAAGCTCCTCCTGGAGTTGTTTCCGGACGCTACCGATGCGCTCGTGTACAACCACGACGTGTTCGACAAGGACTACAAGGGTGACCGCACAGAGGACCAGGACAACAAGAACCCGGGTGTGAACGCGAACTACGCCTACATTGTGCACAACGACCTGAACGACAACAGCGGCCGCGTGCGGTGCCGCGAGTTGCTGACCAGGAACCTGCGTAACTTCGGGCGCGAGCAGCACTACACGGAGGCGCAGGCCGACGCGAAGATGTCGCGGCGCTTCATGTCGATCAACCTCGCCAAGCCAATGGAGACTGTCGCCCAGAACCCCTTCGTGCTCTGCGCCTGGCCCTCTTTCGCCGACCAGCCCTACATCACCAACTACCGCATCTACGACGACCGCGTCGGTGAGACCACACGTTTCACCTACCGCCCCAATCATGAGTGGTACTGGTTTCCCCAGCAGAAGCCCACCGAGGTCTCGATGCTCAAGTGCTACGACTCGGTCACCGACGGTTCCGTCTCGCGCTGGTCTTTCCACACTGCCTGCATCGACCCGACCGCGCCCGACGACGCTCCCTGCCGCAAGAACGTCGTGGTCCGATCCTTTATCTTCTTCTAGGAAGACGGGAAGACGCTGCGGGGAAAACGATCCGCTCGACCGCTTAAGGACCGGTCAAGGTCGGGGTATCCGGCCAAAGGCGTCCGCAATAGAAGCAGACCTTGCCCCAAAGTTCGCCGAGTATGTGCGAGTACTTTCTTCAGTCGTTCTCGTTCCAAAGGAGAGTTGGACCATCGGCGATCTTCAAGTGCAATCTTGGCGACGATGACACCTGCCCGGTGAACGAGACCCAATAACCGATTGACATCTGCTCGATTGCGCGTCGATATCGAACCATAAATTCTACGGCACTCTTCGTCAAATGAAGAGTCTGGCCGCAGACTTCATACAGCCTGGGTTCAATCCTGCAGCAGGCGGCCATGTGCAAGCGCGAAATCGCTTCTGGCCAATTTTCACTTACAATTGGGTCGGCTTAAACCGCTATACTGTTTCCGGAAAGCAGCCAGTACCGGCGGGGAAAGCGACGATTCGGTTCGAGTTCACGACCGATGGGGGTAAGTCGGACGCGGGCGGAACCGGTGTCATTTTGGTGAACGGCGCAAAAGTCGCAACCGGCCGCAATCGAAAATACCAACGGCCTTATGTTCTCGGCGGATGAAGGTGCTGATTGTTGGCGTTGACGACGGCACGCCGGTGACGGAGGACTACAGAACCGGACCCGACAGTAGGTTTGCCGGCAAGATCAATCAAGTGACGAATATGGTCTCCATGAGACATGCCAGGGAGTGGACGAGTAATTTGCTTTTGCATCATCGATTGACGGTCGCGGCCTACCGGTGGACGGCGACTTTTTTTCTCGTCGGCTTTTTTGCGAGTGGTTGTGCCACTCCGGTAGGGGTTAAGCGTGTAGATCAGGAGACGTCATATAGCACCCTAGCTTCCAACATCCTTTCGAATGGCAAACCCAGTGCCTATTCGACGCAACTTCTCGAACGTCATGCTTTGACCAAGCGCTACCAGGACCGTCCCCAACAGGTGATCGGCGAACTCTATTCAGGCTTGGGAAAGCCAGATGAGCGCGATCGGCTGTTCGCTCTTTCCGAGCTATCTTTCGCATACGCAGAGGATAAGCAGGAGCGGTCATACTACCTCGCATCGGCAGTCTTCGCCTATGCTTTTCTGTTTCCTGAAGATCCGAAAGAAGCGCCCGATGCATACGATCCCCGACTTCGGCTGGCAGTTGACCTTTACAATCAGGGGCTCGTCGAAGGTCTCGCCACAAAGGACGGGAGCGAGGTCAATTTAACACGAAGGCAAATTCAACTGCCCTTTGGAGTGCTCGATCTGGAGGTCAGTGAACAGAGCTTTAGCTATGGCGGATATCATCTAAAGAAGTTCGTTTCGCTCTCCGATCTGGAGGTCCGCGGCCTCCGAAACCGCTACCGTGACGCGGGGATTGGCGCGCCGCTCTCAGCGCAGGTCGAAGCGCAGAAAAATAGTCCGGCCAACGAATGGATTCCGGCAACTGCAAAGGTTCCGGTCACCGCATTTGTACGTTTCGACGATCCCCGGCGCGGGATGAGTGAAGGCAAACTTCGAGGGACACTGGAGCTATACGACACCGACCAAGTGCGTACCGTTCAAATCGGTTCCGACACGGTGCCGCTTGAATCAGACAGTACTGCCGCGCTCGCGTATCGCCTGGAGGGCGCGCCGATATGGGATTTCGAATTCGCAGGATTTCGCCAGGGCGATTTTTCTTTATTTGGGGGGCGCAGCGAGAACGGGCTGTTCATGCTCCACCCTTACATGCCGGGTCTGATCCCCGTGGTGTTTGTGCACGGAACCGCCTCCAGTCCAGCGCGTTGGGCAGAGATGGCAAACGAGTTGCTCGGCGATCCTGAAATCGCATCGCGCTACCAGTTATGGTTCTTCGTTTACAACAGCGGCAATCCTATCGCTCTATCCGCGATGAAGTTACGCGAATCGCTCAGCGCGGCACTCAAAGATATAGACCCCGATTGCAAGGATCCTGCCTTGCGGCAAATGGTAGTGATCGGTCATAGCCAGGGCGGGCTTCTGACCAAAATGACCGTAGTCGATAGCGGCTCTCAATTCTGGGACAGGCGTTTCAACGTTCCGTTTGACCAGGCCAAGCTCGATCCCGAGACGCGCGATCTGCTGCGTCGCGCACTGTTCGTGAAGCCCCTTCCATTCGTCAACGAAGTGGTATTCATCGCTACACCCCATCGTGGCAGCTATATGGCGAGCATTTTCTTGGTAAGAATGATGAGCAAGTTTCTGAATCTCCCTGGCGGACTGGTCAAAGCGGCGGTCCAACTTAAGGATATCGGTCGGCCAGATGCGCTCGGAACTCCGTTTACGGTGCCGACCTCGCTCGACAATATGGATGGCTCAAATCCGTTCGTCCAGACACTGTCCGGGTTGCCCATCGCCGCGGGCGTCCACGCGCACTCGATCATCGCGGTCAAGAGCGCCGGTCCACCCGAAGAAGGAAACGACGGAGTAGTGGAATATCGAAGCGCCCACATCGAGGGGGTCGAATCCGAACTAGTTGTGCGTTCAGGCCATTCGACGCAGAGCACCCCCGAAACCATCGAAGAGGTCCGCCGGATCCTGTATGAGCATGCGGGAATCCATTGATGACCAGAAGAGCGTTGAGCCTGATCGTGACACTGCTTCTGTCCTTCGTAGTCGTCGCCGGTCTCGCGTGGAGCATGCTCGCGCTCTGGTTCGACGGACCCGATTCGCGTCCGCTCGCGGCGATATTCGGTGGAGCGATCGCTTTGACCATCGTGCTTCTGGTCACGCTCGTGCGGCCTTTCCGCCGGGGGCTACTGGTTGCACTTTTGCCGGTGGTCGCAGTCATACTGTGGTGGACGTCAATTGCACCAAGCAATTCGCGGACGTGGAGTCCTGAGGTCGCACGCGTCGCGCGAGTATCTTTTGACGGCGGCTCGGTGACGATTCAGAATGTGCGGGATTTTAAATATCGGTCAGAAACCGACTACGATCAATGTTGGGAGACGCGGACTTTCAACCTTGATCAAATAAAAGGAGTGGACCTGTTCCTGTCGTATTGGGGGCCGACTGAGATCGCGCATACAATCGTCAGCTGGGCGTTCAATGACGGTCAGCACCTGGCGATCTCCATCGAGACGCGTAAAACAGTAGGTGAATCATACTCGGCGCTGCGCGGCTTTTTTCGTCAGTACGAGCTTTATTACGTGGTCGCCGATGAGCGTGATCTAATCGAACTGCGAACTAATTATCGTGGTGAGCAAGTTTATTTATACCACCTCGATGTTCCCGCCGCACAGGCGAGAGCGCTCTTGATTGACTATCTGGGTCAGGTGAATCGCCTCGCAGATCATCCACATTGGTACAACGCATTAACGCAAAATTGCACTACTACAATTCGCAGCCACGCGCAGAACGCCGGGGCCGGCGGGAGCGTGGATTGGCGGTTGCTCGCCAACGGCCATCTCGATCACCTGCTTTACGAGCGCGGCCAGATCGACACGGAAATTCCCTTTGACGACCTCAGAAGCCAAAGCAACATAACCGAAAGAGCGAAGTTGGCGGACGATTCGCCCGATTTTTCAGCTCAGATTCGCCAAGGATTGCCAGAGATAAATACGCGGTTCTCACCACGATGAAAGTGGGAAACCAAAGCTGGATTATCTATTCAATTTGCGGGAGGGTAAGGAGGGAAGCCGCGGCTCTTATGCCTATATCGCGTCTATGCAGACACGCTGAGAGCGGCAAATTGCGATCATCACAACTCTTGATGCCAACCAAATCGAGATAATTCTGACCCTCTCAGTCTATGGCAACACTGATTCTTTCAAGCAAAGTCATTGCTCATTGAATTGCGGGTATGCGGTTGCATTAACCCCGGTCGAATAATTGAGGACGAGAAAAATTTGAGAGCCCTCAGGTGGCTCATTTGGCGACACCGACTGTATCCAACGGAAGCATGTAGAAGCGGGTCATCGGTGACGGACTCTAACTCATTTTCGCGCCGCTTTTTGGGGTGCAGGCCAAACGGCAATGCTCAACGCCGTCTCTTCGTGCCTCCGCGGCAAATTTGGAGAAACGATGGAGGAAGGTTAATCCGCCGCTTCGCATGGATTCAAGATTGGAACGGAGAGGTCGTCGAATGCCGAGTATTACGCGTGGCCAAGCTAACGTGGAGGGCGTGCGCAATTGCCGGCGATCATCGCGTCGCGCAAGTCGCCTGCCCTGCCCTTTTGCTGGCGCATTGACATGAGCGCAGCGGTCTCCTGCGCCGCCTCGGTATTCCTTCTCGAGATTGCGAACCACGAATTGCGCCATAAGCTCAAAAACTCAGCCAGTTCGAGGGCGTAGACCTCAACCGCCCTAACTGTCCGGATTACAGGCCGAAATACGGGAGCGGCAAAACAGGACTAGTCGAAACGCTGTTGCCCTCGACGGTCGAACATCCGGCGACACCCGGTCCGAAGGGACATCCCCAGTAATTCTCAGCTGCGTCGATTGTGCCCGTTCCGGCATTATCGATACCGACCGCGCTCTTTCCGCTTGGATACAAGTTATTGTGCGATGGTCCTAGATTGATTGCCGCCGTTCCCACAAACAGGTCCACGTCCTCGTTTCGAATCGTGTTGTTGCGAACGACGATGCCACTAAGCGGCGCCGCACCGGCCGATGCATCGCTGAAGACTACAATACCCACGTTTGGTGGATTCGTCCCTTCGGAATCGGGGTCTCCGGCGTTGTCGCGGATCTGATTATTCTCGATAACGTTACCATTGAGGTCTTGTCCCGGAGCGTGGCTATGCAGGAGCACTCCGCCCTGTCCGTTGCCGATGACGGTATTGCGGGAAATCGTATTGTCGTGCGATGACGTTCCCGGAGTTGGTGTATAGGCGCCGATGCCTGCGGCTCCATTTTCGCTTGAGTAGTTGCTTTCGACCAGGTTGCCGTAAACGCCCGGTGACGGGGTGCCGATTTGCGGGCCGCCGATACACCCGATCGCATCGCTCGAACCCGCTTTGCACGGCGGATGCGACGCGAGGGTGATACCGCAGTCGTATGGATTACCGGTCACCTTATTATTCAGGATCTGATTGTCATGAGTCGCGTCGGTCTCGTCGCTCAGCAGAATTCCACCCGCATTTTTCGTGACGATGTTGCCACTCACGATCGAGTTGCTCGTGCCCATTAGATGTACCCCTTCGCCGCAATCCTCTTGCATGAACGGAAAGGCGCCAGGACACGTTAAATTAGAGGTATCCAGCGATCGGTCGTTATCGATTACCGTGTTTCCGATGATGCTCACGTTGCGCGAGTTCTCAACTATGATACCTTCGCGGTTCGCGTTCTCCAGCGTCAGCTTCGTTATAACAACCTTGCCGCTGCTGACGCCGGTAATATAAATCGCATGCGCTAACCCGGTCGCATCGACATTGGTGCCGACTCCGGTGGGCGACAATCCTGTTAGCGTCAGCGGCTTGGTGATCGTCACCATCTCGGCATAGGTTCCGGGAAAGATCCTTATTACAGCACTCGGTGATGCGGCGTTGACCGCCTGTTGGATTGTTGTGTAGCAGCCCGGCTGAAACTTGGAGACGCAGGTACCAGCTTTCGCTGAACTTGAAAGTACAGCCGTCACGCAGACGACGATCAGGAGACTGCGGATCATGCTGATTGCTTTTCTAAGCATTTGGACTCCCCGATTACCAAACTATCGGCGGAACGCTATCGGAACCATTACCTTTCAGCAACCATCTCTACATGCCGATTCGGTTGACGGAGTGATTAGCTGCACATTCTTTGGTGAACGGCGATAGCGAAGAACGTGGTCGGAGGGATTGAATACTAGTAAGATTGGCGTCGATGAAAACCGCAGGAGCCGTCGCCTTATGGAAAGAAACAACAGCATTATGCGAGCCGAGTAAGCCGACGCAGAAGCTGCGGTCCTTGAGCAGGCGATAGATCTCCGTGAAGGCCGGAGGGAGCCAGCGATCGATCGTTGACATCGTTCGCGACGGTGCACCCGCTGCGGTCGCGGTAGTACGTGATGTGGGGTATGGCATTGATCGAATGATCTGATCCGATCGGGGCAACTTTCGAATCGGGACTTGACGAGACTACCCCAGCCTAGCCCGGACGCCAAAACCCCTTGTGAATGGCGGCTAAATGGGCGCCAAGGCGTCGTTGGGCTTAGGGGCCGATGGCCTTCATGAGCGCGGGCGCCGTTCCTCATATTGCTCTGGCCTAGACGAGCTAAGAGATGTCTGGTTGGGTAACTCGGACGTTTGGAGCAAACCATGTGAACAGTGGACGCAAACGTCCGAGTTGCGCGTAAGTATTTAATATATAGAAGAAATCGGCGCATCCGGCATCGGCCTGAACTGTATATATCTGCATAACTCGGACGTCTAACTCGGACGCTAAATTGGTTGCGTTTTCGCCTTGCTGCACCGTCCTTGCGGTATACAGATCATCCATTAGCAGGACTAATAATCTGCGCCGACAGCCGACCTCAGGGGCACACGCCCGCGTTCGGGATGTTCCCTAACATGCCGCCGCCATTGAGTGTGGTCGAATCACAAACACCGTAGTCGGTCGCAGGCACCGACGCGGTGGGCAGCGTCAACGACGACAAGCGCGCGCCAATCACCTGGATGTAGGGGTGCTGCGTCGCGGAGGTGGAGCTATCCGTGACGTTGACCAGGTTCGGCGGAGTCTTGTAATCGTCCTCCTGGATCTGGCCGTTCACGAATGTGATCGAACCATACGCGTTGTACCCCTTAAGGGTGAAGATGGCTCCGCTGGACGGGAATGAACTGCCGGTCTCCTCGAAGTAAGCATTGACGAAGTCCGTCGAGGCGCCGTTTGAACCCTCATTTAGAATGGCGGGCGAGCCACTGATGGTATCGGTGTGGGTGCCGACGAAGGTCATCCCGCATCCCTGGTTATTTGAGCCTACTGCGAGATTGAACACCTTTCCGCCGATGAACAGGATTCCTTCGCCCGCATTCGATGACGTCGGGCAGGCAATGCCGGTCCCGTTGTTGTCGCCGGCGAGGCGAGGATCGGTGAAGGTGTCGAGGTAGCCGTTAGGACCGATCGCCAGCTCGGTCCCGAATCCCTGGACATCGAGATTAGGGAAGCTGCCGAAATTGCCATTCACCTGCAGACCGACCGTGGCGGTGCCCGTTCCGAGACCACGTAGTACGAGCGACGACCAAGGAGGAGTGCTGTAACTATTGCCGCCGGTCGTGAAGATTACGCCGCCGCTACTAGCCGTCCATGGCGAACCATCGCCCTGATATCCGACTTTGTCCGCCGCCACCGTGAGAGGAGTATCCAGGCCGCAGGGACCAAACGAGCGGACCAATGGCGCTCCGCTGGTGAACGCGGTCATCAGCGCGGCGCTATCGTGCGATCCGGTGCAATGCACCTCGCCGGTTATAACCGGTGTCGGAGCCGGAGTTGGAGTGACGGTCGGAAGTGGCGACGGCGCCGGGCTTGGGGTCGGCGGCGGGACCAGAATAACCGGCGTGGGCGAAGGCACCGGAGTAGGCGTTACAATCGGTGTAGGCGTTACGGTTGGAAGAGGAGCGGGTGTCGGCGTGACCACCGGGCTAGGCGAAGGGCCCGGAGTCGGAGAAGGTGCGACCACCGTTACGAACGCCTGGGCGCTGCCGTCAAGTACGCCGTTGATGTACGCATTGCAGACCAGATAGTGAGAGCCGGCTGTAGCAGGCATCGGCCACGTGGACGAGAAAACGTCGTCGAGGTAGTAGCCAATCAGCGCCCCGGGATTCGAATCGACGCAATTCATATTGATCGGGCTGGTCACGACGGCATTGTTGACCGGAGTCGTCATGGTGACATTGGATCTTGGAGCAGAGACCATCCGCATGGATTGAGGATGTGAGAATGAGCAGCCACACAGAAGGACAGCCAGGAGAGCCGCGAGAAAGCGACTTGAGTTCTTCATAGTAAACCTCATCTAGTAGGCACCGCGCCCAAAACGCGCGCGGCCGAAAAGAGCGCCGAGACCGCGAGCGCGCGGCCGCTCGTCATCGTCCGCGGGAGATTCCTCGCCAACGCGGCCAACCTGAACCGGTGTGTAGGAGTACTCCTGGTGATCGCGTGTGCTGGCGTAATAGGCGAGCGCGCCGGCGATCGCCGAGTCACCGTGCCTCTGCTGGCCGTCCCTGCCCTGCTCGCGGCCGTCGGGCACCCGCGCGACGCCATGTTCCATCCGGACCATCCGATGATCCGCAAGAATGTCGGCGTCCTTCGGCAATTCGATATTGCCGTCCTCGAAAGCGGCCTTGTAACGCGGCATATTGTCGCGGTACCAGTCGATCGAGAGCATCACCTGTTCAATGCGGGAGCCATATCTGAGAGCGGCCTGCTCGGCGAGGTACTGGCCGTTGCCGCGTGCGTCCATCGCGCCGGCGATGAAGCGCGGAAGTTTATCGACCAGGTAGAACAGCACGTATTCCTGCTGTTTGAAGGGAACGTTACGGAGCTCCACCAAGAACGGGGTGCGGCGAATGAGGCCCTGTCCGATCTGCATTGGCCAGATAACGGTCAAGTCGCCGGAGCGGCCGAAGTCCTCGCCATAGCAGCTCATTAGCTTGGGATTTAAGCGGCTTAAATGAGGCTTCAACTTATCTTCGCAGAAGTCCTCGGCATCCTTGCGGAGCGCCGCGTTGCCGCGTTCGATGAAGCTGAGTTTGAAGTCCCAGCGAATGACCGGGATCTCGGCGCTCATCCGCGATTCGATCAGAATCGAAGGCAGAAAGACGCCCGAGCTCGCGTTCGGAATGCAGAGCAGCTCCTCGTCAGCGTCGTCTCCGTAGAAGGCAAAGACCTGGGGCTGGCGGTTCAGCCCCGTCTTTAACCAGCACCGCCAGCAAATGCGACCGGCTGCGGTTTGCGTTCGACGGCACCAACCTGGTGGGCGCGTTGGACACGGGGAATTTCTGATGTCTCAAATACTCGACGCCTATGGGCGGCCGGTCCAGACCGAGACCCTGCGTGAAGAGCAGGCTGCGCCCACTCTCACCGGCATCCGTAATATCTTTTCGATCATCGATACGTCGATCGGTCTCACTCCCGACCGTATCGTCGGAATGCTGCGGCAGGCCGAGTTCGGTGACCCCTGGCTTTACCTTGAGCTCGCCGAGCGCATGGAAGAAAAGGACGAGCTCTACCAGGGTGTTCTTCATACCCGCAAAATGGCGGTGACGCAGCTCGAGATTACCATCGAGGCGGCGTCTGATTCGCCCGAAGACCAGCAGGACGCGGACTTCATTCGCGAGGTCCTGATCGACGGCGATTTGACGCTTCACGACGCGCTTTTCGACATGCTCGATGCCCTCGGCAAGGGCTTCTCTGCGACCGAAATTATCTGGGACACCGACGGCCGCAACTTGCAGACCGGCGCGCCGATATGGATTCCCTCGGCCCTCAAATGGCGCGACCCCCGATGGTTCATGTTCGACTGGATTTCGGGCGAGCAGCTCCTGGTGCGGACCTTGCGCACGGAGGGGCAGACGCTGCCGAGCGCTCCGATCGGATCCGGTCAGCCGATGATTAACGCCGCCAACCTGCGCATCGCCAGCGGCGGAATCGACGGCACGACGATCGGCATTCAGCCGATGACCGCACCACTTGCGCCCTTCAAGTTCATCACGCACGTCACGCGCGCAAAGGCCGGGCTTCCGGTGCGCGGCGGCCTCGCTCGTGTCGCCGCCTGGAACTATCTCTTTCGCAATTACATCCTGAAGGATTGGGTGACGTTCCTCGAGATCTATTCGCAGCCGTTGCGGCTCGGCAAATACGGCGCGGGCGCCACGGAGCAGGATAAGAATGCGCTGCTGCGCGCCGTGGGAAACATCGGCACGGACGCGGCCGCGATTATCCCGGACTCGATGTTGATCGAGTTTCCTACGCCCTCGCAGGCCGACGCACATGCGAGAAGCTACAAGGATGCGCTTGAGTACCTGGACAAGCGCTTGACGATCGCTGTGCTCGGCCAGGAGTTGACGACCTCGTTGCCGAAAGGCGCGGGATCGCGCGCGGCGGCCGAGGTCCACGACGTAGTGCGGCGCGATATCGCAACCGACGATGCGCGGCGCCTCGAGGCGACGCTGCGGCGCGATCTCATCAAGCCGCTGATCGATTTGAATCGGGGGCCTCGGCCGCGCGGGCACTACCCGAAGATCTCGATCGGCTTCGAGGAAGAGGAAGACCTCAAGCAGCTAGCCGATGCGCTGGGCCCCTTCATCGACCGCGGCTTGCCGGTATCGGCGGCCGCGATTCAGAATAAGTTCGGCCTCGAGCAGCCCGATCCGGATGAGTTAATTCTGCATCCCGCGGAGAAGATTGCCGCGCAGTCCGGAGATGGTGCAGCTCCGGCAGGCCAGAATGGACCGCCGGCCGCCGCGGCCGACGCGAACCTTGCGCCGCTCTTCACGGATGTGGATGGTGAGAATGGGAGTCGGCGTCGCTCTGGTGAGAGCGCCCTATCGAGCGAGGCGACCGGGCGGGAGCGAGGCCCATCGCCGGCTCCCAAGGATACGCCCTATCTCGACAAGATCAACGTCTTCGTCGAAAAGCTGCGCAATCAATCCGACGGTGCGATGGCTCCGATAATCAAGCCGCTGCTCGGCGTCCTCGAGGGCGCAACCAGCTATGACGATCTCAAACGGCGGCTGGCGCTGGCCGTCTCGAAAATGGATCACGCTGACCTGGTCGAGTTGATGGCGCGCGCCGGCTTCAACGTGAACCTCGCGGGCCAGGCGGGGCTGAAAGTGCACCATTGAGAATAATTCAGGACATAATTCGCGTACGATTTGATAGTTGAGGGAGGAATGGCGAGCGACTACGAAGAGCCCCGGATGGTCGTGGTTATGGTGTGCGGCTACCGAGCGAAGTGCGTCGCGCCGGAATGCGGCAATGTCGCGAAGGCGATATGCCGGTACTCCGACGCCGGCGGCCGGCCGATACGCCAGGAGGAGCGTTGCGGAGCCCATACGGCAGAGGCGATCGCGGCCGCCAGCACCGCGGGCCTTACGATCCACGACGATCGGAAACGTTGATGGGAATCCTCAGAAAGAGACCGCTGGCTGAATCGCCAATCGAGCACGTTGGCAGCTTCAACGGCGACGGCTCGTTCAGCACAGAAGTTGGGAAGCCGGCGGCGCTGATTGGGGCTATCGCTGAAGCGCTAGCCCCCGACGCTGCCCTTCGAGTGCGCGCGCCGGCGAGCAGCTGGGAGTTCGGGATGGCGCGGCCGGCAGCGGAACGATACCGCATCGACGACCCTCAAGTGCGAGAGATCAAGCGCCTCGTAATTGGCATCGAGGACGAGCACGGCACGATGCATATTGCGTACGTCGGCAACTTCGCTTCCCCATATTTCTTCGAATCAATTGAGAAATATCCGGAGGCCGAGAAACGCCTGCTGGAAAACCGGCGCGAACGGCAATTGGAACAGGAGAAATACAAGAGGGAGAACCCCATCGCCTGCGGCGTCAAGCATTGCGGTAAGCGCTTCAAGACGGTTGCCGGTTTGCGCATGCATGTTGTCGCAACTGTGCGACGCGAACCTGGCCCAGGGGAATGGGGCGAACAGCACGCAAAGTTCTGGGAAAGCCGCAGCCATGGCTGACTTTCGTGGCAAGTCGGCCGACGACTTTGATTTCACCAATCTGCCGCCGGCGGATGCCGTCGAGTACTTCCGTCGCAAGTCGGTCGGCCAGGCATTCAGTTTCGATTGGCGTGATGTCTGGCAGGAAGAGCATGCTCGGGCGTTCGTCGTGGCCAAGGCGATGACGGTGGATATCCTCGAAGACATCCACTCGGCGGTCGACCAGGCTGTCGCCGATGGCATCGCCTTTGAGGACTTCCGCGACAACCTCGAGCCCATTCTTAGGGCGAAGGGATGGTGGGGTCGTCAGCTTATGACCGACCCGCTCACCGGCGAGAAGCGGGAAGTCCAGCTCGGCAGCGTGCGGCGTCTGCAGATCATTTACGACACCAACTTGCGTACTTCGTACAGCGCTGGTGCCTGGCAGCAGATTCAGCGCACCAAAGCTCTTTTGCCTTATCTTCGCTATGTCGATCCGGACCCCAACCCGCGGCCTCAGCATCTCGATTGGTCGGGGACGGTTCTGCGGGCGGACGACGAATGGTGGGATACGCACTTCACGCCGAACGGATGGAATTGCAAATGCTACGTCGATTCCCTGGGTGAAAAGGACCTCGAGCGCAACGGCTATCAGCTCTCGGCAGTCGGGCCAACGTCGGGCAATTACGCCTACGTCAATCCCCGCACCGGGGTGGTCAGCGAGATTGCGCGCGGCATCGATCCCGGCTTCGGCCACAATCCTGGCAAAGCCGGTCTGGCCTACGCGGCCGAGCTGAATCTGAAGGAAAAGCTGGAGGCTGCCATACCGGCAATTGCTGAGGCGGTTAACCGGATAAGAGCGCCCGAACGGAAGAGCTATCTCGAGCGAATTAAGGAAGAGTGGGAGTCGGCGCCGGAGATGACCAGACGGATGCGCGATCGGATGATCGAGCGGCCTGGTGCCAAGAGAATTATCGGGCGGCTGGGCCCGCGCGACTTTCAGGCGGTCGTCGATTACACGAGCTCTCCGTACAAATTCAACGACAAGTTGCGTGAGATTGGAGCGGTGAACGAGGACGTCCTCGCGCTGAACCGCGCGCTGCGGGTACTCCCGGAAAAACCTGGCACGGCTTGGCGAGGCGAGACTCGGGGATTCGAAGAGATATCCAAGCGGTTTCGGCCGGGCAGCGTTAAATCCTTTGACAGTTTTTACAGCAGCAGCTCGAGCAGCGCTCGAGCCCGGGCTTTCGCGGGAAGATCGGGCACAGTCTTTGAGATTCGCGGCAGGTCGGGCCGCTGGATACGTCCGATCTCTCTTTACCCTAGCGAGAAGGAAGTCTTGTTTGCTCCCGGCACTTCCTTTCGCGTAAAGTCAGTAAAGCGAGTTGGTAAAAGAACCTATGTCGTCCTCGAAGAGCTATTCCGACCCGGTATATGACGGGGAATCACCGCTCACGTCGGTTAGCGACTGGCCGGTCGAAAAGCGGATTGGAACCGGCCTGCAACGCCGGCAAATGGGGCTTCCGACTCAGGAGTTCCAGGACGAAGTACTCGGTCCTTTCGATGCCGCTGACCTCGCTGGCAAGGCGCGGATGCTGGGGTCGCTTTGGCCAAAATGGCGCCATCTGTTTGAGAACGGCGGCCGCGGTGCCGTCGACATTTCCCATTAGCTCCGCTGATAGAAGGCGTGCCGCTCAGGCGGCTGTTTAGGTGGGCTTGAGAGCCCTGTTAACCGAGCGCTGAAGCGATGCACTTTCGCCTCGACTGCACCGGATCAAACCATGTGAACCGATCGGATCAAACCATTCGATCCGCTCCAGGGTAGATTCCGAGCCGTCAAAGAGCGAGAACAGCCAAAGCCTAAATCCCTCCATCGTCGACTTGACGGTGACCATTCAGAGCTAGAAAGACCATGTGGCCGTTGGTAAAAATGGTGCCGGGGGCGGGACTCGAACCCGCACGGAGCTTGCGCTCCAGAGGATTTTAAGTCCTCTGTGTCTGCCGTTTCACCACCCCGGCGCAATCGGGACGCCAATACCTGACGGCATCGGTTCACACTCCCACCATACCCGATCGACGCGGTAAATCAGGAGCGATTTCGAAGCTAATGCGCCCGTGAAACGGGGCCGGGCCAACAGCGGACTGCCGTGTTATGCTATCGTTTGACACTTCGCTATGTGCAGGCCTTGCTTAACTTTGTCATAGGCGCATGCATAAATGTAGTGTAGCATTGAGGGTCAGATTGCCATGGTGACAATACTCAACCCACACGTGAAAAGACGCCTCCTATATGGCACGGTCGTGAAAATTCTGCTGGCCAGTCTCGCCGTGGCGATTGGAGGCTGTTCGATTGCGCCCGCGCCGCTCAAGGACACCCCGCATATCGTAGCCACGCCCGCGAACGGACAATTGACGGTCAGTTCGGAGCCGAGCAAGCCGATTGGCGACGTTCTGCCGATCTATGTCTCGATCGCTAACGGCACCGATTCGCCAAGAGCGATTGTGCCAAACCAGATCTTTGCACTTGATGACGCCGGGAGCCGAATCGCACCGTTGCCGCCGGCCGAAGCGGCACGTCAGGCCGGGGGCGCCGGCGAACTGCGCGCCGGACTGCTCAGCGCGGGGGCGAGTGGTCTGGTCGAAGGCGCAATCGGTGCGGGCATCGGCGCGATCGCCGGATCCTTCATACATAGCGGCACGACCGGAGCGGCATTGGGCGGAGCGATCGGTGGCGGTTCCGGCGCCATCAGCGGCGCAATGTCCGGGCCGGCCAAGGCAGATTCGCAGGCCAATATTCAGTTGACCGCGCTCGCCCTGCCCGCCCAGGACGTCCGACGCGACTTCACTGTCAGCGGCTACGTCTTCTTTCCCAAGGGTGACTACAAACGTATCCAGATGCTCCTCGTGGACGACGAGACCGGCAACACGGAAGTTATCAGTCAGCCGATGATGTGACGGACATTGAAGAAAGAGGTTAATCCTTCTTGCGCGTCGCGAGTTGGTCCAGTGCTTCGTTGATAAAGTAGCGCTGGGCCGGATCGCGATCATCGAGTTGCGACTTGCGCCGCGCGATCCAGTCGGCCAAGCCGATCAGTGCGGCCTCGCTAAGGTCACGGATTTCAAAGGCCTCCGCGATGCGTACCAATTCGTCTGCCATCTCTGTGGGCAGTTCCAGAATGATTCGTCTTGTGGGCATTTGCGGATTACAGCATATTTCTCAGACGCGCCGCAGTCGCCGCGCGCGCATCACAGCATCCAAATATCAAACGCACCTCGGGTCCCATAAGCCCAACCCCGCCCCGCTTCGGCCGGGTTTAATGCTTATAGTCTTGCGCACCGGCACAGGTCAAAATGATTCTCGCAGTGGAATCAAACGCAAAATATCTGGGCAGCTTGGTGGAGTTCCTCGATGATGGCCGTCTCAAGCCGGGCCTGGTCGTACGTGAACAGGCCAATCATGTGACGATTGCCGAAGCTGGCGGTCGCGAACGTTCCATCGCTCGCGACCTCATAATGCTGCGGCACGGCGAGCGCAAGGTGACGCGCGAGGATTTGACCGCGGCGGTCGCCGCGCTTGAGGCGGAGCATGCGCGATTGAGCGCCGAGCTGGACCTCAACCTGTTGTGGGAAGTAGTACGTGAACAAGGCCGCAGCTTCAGTGCAGAGGAGCTGGCGGAACTCTTCTTCGGCCAGCGCTCGCCGAGCGCTACTTCGGCAATGCTCGAAGCGCTATTTAACGACCGGCTTTTCTTCGTGCGGCGGCATCTCGAGTTCGTTGCCCGCAGCGCGGAGCAAGTCGAGCGGCTGCGCATTCAGTATGAAAAGGTGCGCTTGCGCAGCGAGGCTGGCCGCAACACGCGAAATCTCATTCGTGGCGTGATCGAAGACGGCCTGTTACCACCGGCCGATGAGGCCGCCCCACTGGTCATGCAATTGCGCCGCTATCTCGAAAATCCGTTCACGCGCAATCGCGATCTGACGGCAATGATAGAGGCCGCCGTCACCGATATCAGCCCAGCCGAGGCGGCCTATGAAATTCTCGAACGGCTCGGGGAGGCGCCGCCGGGTCCGCGGTTCGTAATCGTCGGCGGTGTGCGGACAGGATTCTCCGAAGCCGCGATCGCCGAGGCCAATCAAGTCGAAGCGCCGCTGCGAGATCCGGGCGATGACACTGCCGCCGTGACTATCGACGATGACGACACGATCGAGGTTGACGACGCACTTTCATGCGAACCCCTCGCGGATGGCGGCATGCGCATACGCATCCATATCGCGCTGGTCGCGGATTTTGTTCCACAGCATGGACCAATGGACAAGGAAGCAGCGGCGCGCGCGACCACGGTCTATCTCCCCGAGGCGACCATCCGGATGCTGCCTGACCGCATCTCTGCCGACGCGGCAAGCCTGATCGCGGGGCAGGAACGTCATGTTCTAACCACCGATGTTCGGCTTTCGCCGGCGGGAGAGATAGCTGGCTATTCGATTTACCCGTCACGCATCAGAATTGCCGAGCGCCTGAGCTACGATTACTGCGACAAATTATTGGCGGCGGAAGCGAATACCCCGACGGGGGTGGCACTGCGGCGCATGCATGATGCCGCAATCAAATTGCGCGACCGACGGCGAACAGCGGGCGCCCTGCTGATACATCGGCGCGAGCCGAAGATAAAAGTCGGCGCCGACGGCAACATCGAATTGACGTTGATCGACAGCGGCTCACCGAGCCGGCAACTGGTCGCGGAGTTGATGGTGTTGAGCAATTACGCGGCGGCGCGCTGGGCAGCCGACCATCGCGTGCCGATAATCTATCGGGTGCAACCGAACGTGACCGGCGATTACGCGGCACAGCGCCCGCGCCTGTCTCTCCATCCGGAATTTCACGCCGGCGTCGGCCTCGATTACTATGCGCAGGCGAGTTCTCCGATTCGGCGGTATATGGATTTGGTGCTCCAGCGTCAACTGCTGGCGGCGCTGGCACAACCGCCGAGCGTAGCCTACCAGGCGGAGGAACTCCTGGCCGTCTTGGCTAACGCCGAGGCCGCAGAAGCCGAAGGCAAAGAGCTTGAGCGGCGAGCCAAGCGCTACTGGACCTTGCGCTATCTCGAACGCAACGCACTCGGACATCCGCTGGAGGCGACCGCCTTGCGCGACGGCGCAAGCGCCGAGCTCGACGCCTACGCCGTGCGCGGCAGTTTGCGCGGCGCGCCCAGACTTGCCAACCAGGCTCGGATCATGGTGCGAATTGCCCGCGTCGAGCCGCTCCACGGTTGGCTCGGACTCGATTATGTAAGCAATGCGGCCGAGTTGCCCGACGGAACTCCCTGAACTGCCGCACCCGCCCAGCGTCGCAGCCAGAGCCTGTTACACCCCAATGCCGCCGCATTGTGAAGCTGTTGCGCCGCGCCGTCATACGCATGAGCGTCCGCCCGATTCGTACAGCCGGCCGAGTAGCTGCGGACGATTTATCAAAGGTCGCAAGCCGACCGCGGCCTTCATCCTGCGGCCGACCGCGCGCGGCGAGCCACGGTTCAGGAACCTTCGGCCATCGAGCCGAAACTATCCTGACCGAGCCGCCAACGATCGATTGATTCTACGTTGAAGCGCCAGTCGCTGCCGACTTTGAACGCCGGCAATTGCCCGCGCTTGAGTTGGCGATAAACGGTCGAAGGGTGAACCTTGAGGTAGTCGGAAAGTTCCTTCACCGTCATTACCCGGCTGTTATCGGTTTTCATGTGGCGCACGGCCTCCCTGATTTCTTTGGTTGTCCACTGATGGACTATGGCTCCCTTAACGCAAGCGGCGTGCCGGGAAAGAGGGCCGCACAAAGTCAGCGTGCCTATGCGGTGACACTTAAAGTTGACACTATTTCAGCGCCAACAAATTGACGACTGGCATATTATGGCCTCGATAGGGCTTATCTTGGCAATGCAGGGCAGAAGATCGCTCGTGAGAGCGACCCGCTGAAGCCACGGCCTCGGGGCGTCAGACCTTGCCGATTAGCTCACGGCTACTCACTTCGACAAACTCCAGCAGGCCGCGCTCGTCGCGGGCTCCGTGGAGCAGGATCAGCCGATGGACGCCTGCGTCGGCGAAGCGTTTGGCCATGTCGCGATCGACCCTGCCGCGTGGGGCGACGCTGATCTCAAGATCCTCAAAGCGCCGGCCGGCCTCCTTGCACGCATCACGCAATCCCTCGGCGCACTTGCTGGTGGCGTCTACGTCCAGGGCAAAGCCGAACCATCCTTTAGCGAGCCGCGCCGTACGATCGAAGGCCTGTTTAGTATGACCGCCGAAGACGATTTCGGGATGTGGCTTTTGCACCGGCCGCGGCATCGCATTGACGCCGCCGAACGAGACGAAGCGGCCGCGATATTCCGGCTTGTCCATCGACCATAGCGCGATCATCGCGGCGAGGAATTCCTCGCTGCGCGGGCCCTTATGATCGAAGGGCGCGCCGATGGCCTCGAATTCCGGCTTCAAATAGCCGATACCGATACCGAACGTAAGGCGGCCGTTCGAGAGCACATCGACCGACGCCAGTTCCTTTGCCAGCACGACCGGATTGCGCTGCGGCAGAATAATAATCCCGGTACCGAGGCGCACGGTCTTGGTATGCGCGGCGATAAAGCCCAGCGCGACCGCTGAATCGATAAACGGCGTATCCGCGGGCACCGGGGACGGCGGCGCCTGAGGCTCCGGCAGGACGATATGCTCGCCGGTCCAGAGGCTTTCGAAGCCGGCAGCTTCCGCGGCACGCGCCGCGGCCGCCGCGGTCCCGGGATTTGCACAAGGACCGAAGTTGATACCAAAGAGTCCGAATTTCATGCGGCGACAATTACCACGAAGGCGCTCATTCCGGCCAGCGCTTGCGGATGGGCCTTGGTCCGCCGGCGCGCGCATCCCAGCCGCGACATCGTCTGGCGTGAACCACCGCCCGAGTCCGCCGCTCAATTGACCATGCGCGAGCCGTTCTCCATAATCGCGGCAGTCTTCGCTGAGCGAACGTTGCGGCCCGCGCAGCAGTTCTACGACCATGAGATGCCCTCAATGCGGATTTGAAACGGCGGCAAACTCCGCCTTCTGCTCGCGCTGCGGAACGCGCGTGTTGATGCCTCGGCCGGAAACCAAACATGAATACGCGCTGACCAGGATACTGCCCTCCTGGTGGCACTATGCGGGTGATTTGACCCTGGTCGCGCTGATTTTTCTGGGCGGCGCGTACGCGCTTGCAGCGCCCCACGGTAATCAGTTTCTCGGACTGGCGCTGGTCGGTCTGGCCTGCGTAATCTTCGGTTTGACCTATCTTGCCCGCAGCTACACCTACTGGAGTCTCACCTCCGACCGCCTGATCGAACGACGGGGCCTGATCAGCAGCAGACGGCGCGAAATGGAACTTGCGGATGTGCGCTCGATCGAAGTGAATCGCAGGCTGAAGCAGCGGCTGCTGGGACTCGGCGACGTCGGCGTGGCGTCGGCCGCCAGCGCGGATTTCATGATTCGCATGCTCGACATTCCCGACCCCGAACGGGTGGCCGAGATTCTACGGCAAGCCCGATTGAAGCGACTCGCGTAGCAAATACGCAAACGCCGCGGAGCCAAATGACCGCAGGAGATTCTCACGCCTGGGGAAAAATCTGCGCGCCGATGGATACGGCCGCTTTGCACTCGTGAGCGCGCCTTCGCATAATCGTTTGAACTGCGCGGCTTAAACGATAGACACCAAAGAATCAATTGAGAGGCGGGGTATGAGCAAGCGGCCGGACTTACGCTACGAACGACGCTTTTGGAAAAGCGGGATGGCCGCGATCGCGGGCGTCGATGAGGCGGGAGTCGGTCCGATGGCGGGTCCGGTAGTGGCGGCGGCGGTAATTTTTGAACCCGAAAGCTTTATCAAGGGCGTTCACGATTCCAAGCAATTAACGCCCGAAAAGCGCGAGGAACTGTTTCCGCTGATTCGCGCGAGGGCGCTGACGGTAGCCATCGGTATCGCAGGACCGGCTGAGGTTGACGAACTCAATATCTATTGGGCCACGATGCTTGCGAGCGAGCGGGCGCTGGCGGCGCTTACGCGCCAGCCCGATCATGTGCTGGTGGACGGCCGGCTGATACCCAATCTCAAACTCCCGCAGACAAAAATCGTCGGCGGCGATCGCAAGAGCTTCTGTATAGCAGCGGCTTCGATCATCGCGAAGGTAACGCGTGACCGCATCATGCTGGAGTATGACGCCGAATATCCCGGCTATGGCTTCGGCAGCCACAAGGGCTACTGCACGGCGGACCATTTCGCGACGCTCGCACAGCTGGGACCGTCGCCAATTCATCGCCGGTCGTTCGCGCCGGTGATGGAGGCTGCTCAGCGCAAACTCTTCTGATTCCATCGACAACGGTTCATTTGAGGTGTATCGGCTGCCGCAAATCCTCGGGTCAGCCAATGCCCCTGCGTTCACCGCCGCTTATCTTCCGGCGCGGGCTGCGGTAGTGTTTCATTGATATTCAACGCGCAGGGTGGCGGGCGGGAAGGGCGAGCTCGAACGTCTTTCACCGCTCGATGCCTTGGGCGTGCGCGAAATCGAAGGAGCACAGCTTGGCCAATTCACGATACGACCTGGTAGTGATCGGCTCCGGCCCGGGCGGCTACGTCGCGGCGATTCGCGCAAGCCAGCTTAAGATGCGGGTGGCCGTGGTCGAGCGCGATCAGCCGGGCGGCGTATGCCTCAACTGGGGCTGCATCCCGTCTAAGGCGCTCCTCAACTCCGCCGAGACGATGGAGTCGATTCGCGGCGCCGGCAAGGAACACGGTATCGAGGTTGGCGAAATCAAGCTCGACTTCAAGCGCGTGATCGCGCGCAGCCGTGAAGCCGCCGATAAACTCTCGAAGGGCGTCCGTTTCCTCCTGCGCAAGAACAAGGTCGATTATATCGAGGCCAACGCCATTATTACGGGTCCGCATACCGTTGCGTTGCGGCCTGTGGCGGACAAGGCGTCGCCGCCGGGCGCGGCCCTGGAAGCCGAACGGATTCTGATCGCAACCGGGTCGGGCGAAAAGCTCTTCCCGGGAATGGCGCTTGGCGGCGGCGTGATGACCAGCCGCGAGGCCCTTATCTACGACCATCTGCCGGAATCGATCGTGATTATCGGGGCGGGCGCGATTGGCGCGGAGTTCGGTTACTTCTACCGGGCCTTTGGCGCCAAGGTGACGATCGTCGAACTGGAGTCACAGATGCTCCCCGGTTTCGACGCCGAGATCGCTGAGGAATTGCGCCGATCGTTTGTGAAGCGCGGCGTCAGCGTATTGACCGGCCATGGCTTCAAGTCGATGTCGCGCACAGGCGCGGACAGCGGCGCCGCAAACGGTGTCGGCACGAATGCGGGTGGGACAAACCAAAGCGGACCCGGCGGAAGATGGTCCGTAACGCTCGACGCCAAGGGTACTTCCAAGACCGTCGAGGCCGAAGCTGTGCTGGTCGCGGTCGGGCGCGACCCGCTGAGTCTCGACCTTGGCCTCGAGACGATCGGCATCGAAGCCGATCGCGGCTATATCAAGATCGACGATTCGTTCCGCACCTCTTGTCCGAGCGTCTATGCGATTGGCGATGTCGCCCGCCCTCCCCTGCTTGCGCATAAGGCCTCAGCCGAGGGCGTCGCGGCGGTCGAAATCATGGCGGGCATCCGCGAGCCCGGCTTCGACCTTCTGTCGATTCCCGGATGCATCTACTGCGAGCCCGAAGTTGCGATGGTCGGACTCAGTGAGGCGCAGGCACGAGAGCGCGGAATCGAGGTCAAGGTGGGCAAGATCCCGTTTCGCTCCAACGGCAAGGCGGTCGCGATCAACCAGACCGAGGGCTTCGTCAAAATCGTCGCGGGCAAGGAGTACGGCGAGGTGATCGGATGCCAGATCATCGGCCGTCATGCGACCGACCTGATCGCGGAAGTGGTGCTGGGACGCACACTCGAAACGACCACGGCCGAACTCGGCCACAGCGTGCATCCGCATCCCACGCTGTCGGAATCGATCATGGAAGCTGCGCTCGCGGCCGAGGGCGAGTCGATCAATTTCTAGCATCATGGTTACCGCGGCATCGCTGAGCGTGACGCGCCTGGGAGTGGTCGATTACCGCGCCGCGCTCGAACTGCAGGATGCGCTGGTGGCGGCGCGAATTCGCGAAGAGATCGGCGATACCTTGTTGCTGCTGGAACATCCGCACGTCTATACGCTGGGGCGTGGCGGTGACGTGGGCTACATCACGAACGCACCGCAAGGCGTGCCGATTTACCGGGTGTCGCGGGGCGGACAGGTCACCTATCACGGTCCGGGACAACTCGTGGGTTACCCGATAGTCAAGCTGGCGGGTATCAGGCGCGACGTTTCGCGGTATCTGCGCAACCTCGAACGTGCGCTGATCGGCGCTTTGGGCCAATTCGATATCGATGGATCGCAACGCCCGGGTCTGACGGGTGTATGGGCGGGCGCGTGCAAAATCGCCTCGATTGGCGTCGGTATTCGCCGATGGGTGACGCTCCACGGGTTCGCGCTCAACGTGGCAACGGACCTCTCGTTTTTCGACGCTATCGTGCCCTGCGGGATCGAGGGGTGCCGAATGACGTCGATCACGGAACTGGGCCGTCAGCAAATCACGATGGCGGCATTCGCGAGCGCGCTGACGGATGCCTTCGCGAAGACCTTCGAGTACCGTGGAGTGACCGCGATGACTGCGGATAGCGTGTGGGATTTTGTGAGTCAGGATCGAAGCAAAAGTATCGTTGAAAGATAGGCGCATGGCAGAGCGAAGACATCCCGATTGGATCAAGGTGCGAGCGCCGTCATCGCCGGAGTACCTGCGCACGCGCGCGCTGTTGACCGAACTCAAGCTCCATTCAGTGTGCCAGGAGGCATGCTGTCCGAATATCGGCGAATGTTTTTCACATCGGACGGCGACCTTCATGCTGATGGGTGACGTGTGTACGCGGAATTGTCCGTACTGCGCGGTGACACACGGGCGGGCGCGGCCACTGGATGCGGACGAGCCGCGCCGGATTGCCGAAGCGGTGGCACGCCTGGGCTTGCAGCATGTGGTGGTTACGTCGGTCGATCGCGATGACCTGCCGGATGGCGGGGCGGCGCATTTCGCGGCGACGGCCGGCGCGATCAAGGCGGCGTGCCCGGCGACCCGAGTGGAAGTGCTGGTGCCGGACTTCAAGGGCTTCCACGCCAGTGTGGAAACTGTGGTCGCATCGCCGGTGGATATTTATAACCACAATATCGAGACGGTGCCGCGGCTGTATCGGCAATGCCGCCCCGGTGGCCGCTACGAGGTTTCGCTCGACGTATTGGCGCATGCGAAACACGTGGCGCGCGAACATGAGCGCGATCTTCTGACTAAGGCGGGAATCATGCTTGGGCTGGGCGAGGCGCACGATGAGTTGATGCGGACGTTGGCCGATTTGCGCAGCGTGGATTGCGACATCCTGACGCTGGGGCAATACCTGCAGCCGTCGCGCGATCATTTGCCGGTGGTGCGCTATGTCACGCCGGTTGAATTCGCCGAAATCAAAGCCGTGGCGCTGGCGCTCGGCTATCGGCACGTCGAATCGGGTCCGTTGGTGCGCAGTTCGTATCACGCGTGGGAGCATGTGAGCTAACAGCCCCAGCCATTGCCTTCAATCAGAGGTGTGTTCAGCGCGCAATCTCCTCAAATGAAAAGAGCCGCGGTCGATCAGACCGCGGCTCTTCGCTTTTCAAATTGAGCGCCGGCTATTCTTCGTTGATTTCCTTGAGCCGGGCGGCGCGCTTCTGCATGTAACCGTCCTGCACCGCGCCGTAGAGGTCGATCGCATAGCGATCAACATCTTCGAACAGATTCAAATGCAGCGAGCGATAATTGACCGCCTCGATTGCCATCTTGCCGGCCCCGGTCGGAATCGAAACATACCAAGGCACGAAGTAAGGCAAGGGCCACATCGCGCTGTCGGCGGCGTATCCCACCGTATCACGCACGGTTGACGGGCCGATGAGCGGCCACACGATGTAGGCACCGCTGCCGACGCCGTAATGGCCAAGGGTCAAGCCGAAGTCGTCGTTGTGTTGCTTGAGACCGAACCAACTGTCGGCCACGTCGAAGAGGCCGCCGACGCCGAGCGTAGTGTTGATGCCGAAGCGGGCGACTTCACCGCCGGCATCGGCAAAGTGCGCCTGAAAAAGATTATTCGCAGCGCGGGGGATGAAGTTGACGTTATTAAAGAAGTTGCCGACGCTTTCACGTGCGGGCTTGGGCAGAACGAACGCATACCCGCTGGCGACCGGATGGAGCACGTATTTATCGAGTTTAAGGTTGAACCAGAACATCTTTTCGTTGAATGGGGCGAGGGGGTCGCCGTAAGATTGCGCGTAAGCACCCGGAGGCCCCGGCGGCGGCGCGCCAGGGTCTGCGCAGAACGCCGGCGCGACCGAGACGGTCAACGCGAATAATAGAGCCGCAAAGATTGTCTTCAACAGTTTTCCTCCCGCCAAATATCTACCAAAACCGAATCGAAGAAAAGATACTCGCCCGGATACATATCCGTGTCCGACACCCGGGAGCATGTATTAGGCCATAGTGACATGAGCGTTTATATTATTTCCCGTCTTATTGCCAGACTCTTTTTTGCTCAGTTGCCTAAAAGCGAAGCGAGTTCCTGCTGCTTGGCTTGAAGATCGGCCAGCAACTGATCGAAGCCTTTTTCGTTGATTACGCGATTAAACTGGTTGCGGTAGTTTGCGATGATGCTGATGGCGTCCACGGTAACGTCGTAGATTTTCCAACTGCCGTCCTTCTGCAGCAGCAGGTAGTTGACGGCGATAGGAGTCTTACCCGCCTGGACGATGGCAGTGTTGATCTGCGTATAACCTTCGCCGAGCGAGGTCTGCCCCTGAAACTGGACTTGCTGCCCGGAATAATCCTGAATTTTGCTCAGATATGCGTCTTCAATGAAGGCGGTAAAGAGCTGAGTGAAGCGGTTGCGCTGATCGGGGGTGAGGCCGCGCCAGTTGTAACCCAGTGCCGATCGCGACATCTCGGTGAAATCGAAGTTGCCCTCGACGTCCTGTCGCAGTTGGCGCCGGCGTTGCTGGATCGGCAGGGACTTGTTGGCCATGATCGCGAGCGCGCGATTGACCATCGTTTGCGTCACTACCATCGCCGAGTCCCCGGAATCGGCGTGCGCCGATGGAGCGAGACGGGTGAGCAACATGAGGACCGCGCCGATTGCGAGCAAAGCTCTCAGCCGGAAGGCGTGGCGGCTGGGTGAGGCAAGTGTGGGCGAATCGGCCCGTAGCGCGAGGCCGCGAGAATTCAGCGAAAGCGTCATCTTTTAATGCTTTTCCTTGGCGTCATCCGTATTGGGCGCGCCGCTCGTACTGCTGTTGGACCCGGCATCGGGTGTCGGACTGGCGGCAGCACCGGAGCTGCCATTGGAAGCGCCACCTTTGCTGCTACTGGAGCCGCCGCCGTTGATAAAGGCGCCGATGGCATTCTCCAGGACGAAGGCCGACTGGGTTTGGCGGATCGTACCCCCGTCTTTGAGGTCGTCGCCTGCGCCAAGCGCGATGGAAACGTATTTGTCACCGATCAGCCCGCTGGTAAGAACCGAGGCAATGGCCTCACTGTCAACTTCAACACCGTCATTGATGCGCATTGCGACGCGAGCGCGATTGTCCTTAAGGGTGATGCCAGTGGTCTTGCCGATTTTGACGCCGGCGATTTCGACCTGGTCGCCGGTCTTGAGGCCGGCGATATTGTCGAAATTGGCGTAAAGCGTGTAACCCGGTGTTGGGAAAATCTCGACTCGTCCAAGGCGTACCGAAAGAAATATCAGAGCGGCGATTCCGAGCAAAGTGAAGACACCGACGAATAATTGGGTGGTTCGACTGGCGTACATTTGGACCTATCTCGCAGCCGCCGCAGGCGGCTCGTCGATACCCGAGGCCCGGCCTTGCAGGAATTCGGTGAAGGTTTCGTGATTTGTGGCCATGACTTCCGCGACCGTCCCGTTCAACGCCATTTTGCCCTTGTGCATGAAGGCGATGCGGTCGGAGAACTCGAAGACCGCGGGCACGTCATGGCTGACCATCACGGCCGTAAGGTTGAACTCTTTCTGGGTCTGCCGCACCAGCGCATGGATCTGATGGGTGCGGGTCGGATCGAGGCCGGTAGTGGGCTCATCAAGCATAAGGATCTTCGGGCGCCGAATAAGGGCGCGCGCGAGCGCGGCGCGCTTCTGCATGCCGCCGCTCATCTCGGAAGGGAACTTGCGTTCCATGCCCTGGAGGCCGACGGCCTTTAGTGTTTCTTCCACTCGAGCAGCGATCTCCTCCCGATTCAATTGAGTCAGTTCGACCAGCGGAAAGGCGACGTTATCAAACACACTCATGGAATCGAACAATGCGCCCGCCTGAAACAGCATGCCGAACTTCTCGCGAATCTGATTCTGCGCCCGTGGACGCATCGCGGTAACGTCGACTCCATCGATCACAATGGCACCGGAGTCGGGCCGCAGCAGCAGATTCAGATGCTTCAAGAGGACCGTCTTGCCGCACCCGCTAGGCCCCACGATGGTGGTGATCTGCCCGTGCGGGCATTCGAGGTTGACGCCGTCGAGCACCTGTTGTCGTCCGAAGCGACGGTGCAGGTCCCGCACGGTGATTGCGGCGCCAGTGCGAGCGGAATTCTGGTCCATCAAAGCCATGGATTGTTACAGAAGGATCGAGGTCAGAAAATAGTCCCAGACTAATATCAGGACGCTCGAAAGAACGACTGCTTCGGTGGTGGCGCGGCTGACGCCGGTGGCCATACGCTGGGCATGGTAGCCCTTGTAGCAGCAGACCCACATGACGACGAGGCCAAAAACGAGGGCCTTGTAAACCCCGATTGCGATGTCATGGCCACTCATGTTTTGTGCAATACCGTTGAAAAAGGGGCCGTTCGGCGCACCCATGAGGCCGACGCCTACCGCCCATCCACCCCAGATGCCAATGACGTCGAAGAGCGCGGTGAGGAGTGGAAAGCTGATGATTCCGGCGAGCACGCGTGGAGATACGAGGTATTGGACCGGATTGATGGCCATCACGCTTAGTGCGTCAATCTGCTCGGTCGCCTGCATCGAGCCCAGTTCGGCAGCCATTGCGGAACCGGCGCGCGCCGCGACCATCAGGGCCGCCAGTACGGGGCCCAGCTCGCGCACCAGGACCAGGGCGACGACGGTGCCCAGGGCACCCTCGGAGCCGAAACGGCTAAGGGTATTGTAGCCCTGGAGACCGAGCACCATGCCGGTGAAGAGGCCGATCAGACCGACGAGGAAGAACGATTCGGCGCCGATGCTACGCATCTGGCGGATCAGGAGCCGAAACTTGTACGGCGGCTGAAGCGAGTAGAAGAGCGAGGCGGCGAGAAAGATCACGAAATCGCCGAGCGACGTAAGACCGTCGATCACATTCGCGCCGAGACGCTCAATCCTGTTAACAATTGACATAAACGTTGAAGCTTTCAGCCGTGAATCACGCCCAGACGGGTAAGCTGGCCGAAGGTATGAGTCATACTGGGCATGCGGACGAATTCGATCAAGTCATTCGGTAGATCGAGATCGATCGCCGGTCGCGGCATCCGCACAACTTCACAGGAGACCCGGCGTGTGCGGCAGTCGTCCACGTGACGGGCGAGACTCATGCGGCCGAAGCGGGTCGGGATCACGCCGGGCGGCGTGCGCATCATCATGTTGGTGCCGGACAGATCGGATGAGGGGACCAGGACCACGCCGGGACCGTGCGCGGGCGCAGCGGTGAAGCTGGCGTCGATATCTTCGCCGGTGACGAGGGGGATATCCGAGAGTACGGTGCAGACCGAGGTGGCGCCGTGAGCAATCAGGAAGTCGGTCCCGAGGCCAACGGCGACATTAAGGCCGCGGGGAAATTCCTCGTCGAGGACGAGCGCACCGCCCGCACGCCCCAAAGCGATGAGGGTGGAGTCGGAAGTGACGACGGCGACCATCGCGGGCATCCGGGCACTCAAGGCGGCGCTGAGAACGTCACGAAACATGGCCTCGGCCAGAGCCGTTCGTTCGGCAGCGAGCGGCAACGCCGGGGCCAGGCGGGTCTTGGCAAAGGCGAGCTGCTTCGCTGCTATGAGGACTGCACGCACGGTGGCCTTTTATAACCCACGCTTGCGGGCATCGCCAGCTATCGGATGGCAGGGAAATGTGTCGGCGTGCGAAATCCGGCAATGCTTGACTCCAAGCGCAAGGCATCAAACAATCATGGTTGCCGCGGTCTGAGCGAAGGGTGGGGGTGAGCTTCCTGACCGCGGAGCAAGCTTGAACGCATCGATCGACCCCCATACACAGCCATACAATTTCACTTGCCCGGGGAGCCATCCATGAAATGGAGAGGAAACGAACGTGCCGTCACCGGTACAATGACGATTATCGGCGCGATTACGGTCGGCGCGATGGCGCTGTTGCTGCTTGGGGGATGCGGGCATAAGTCGGTTGAAGACAGCCTGGCGGCCGGCGACCTCGCGATGCAAAATTCGAAGCTCGCGGATGCCGAGAGTGCGTATCAGGAAGCAGCAGCGGGCGCGCCGACCGATCCGCGACCGCATATAGCGTTGGGCAATCTGTATGTTTTCGAGCAGAAGCCGGCGCAGGCGCAGAGCGAATATCTCAAGGCGATCGATCTGGACAAGACGGACGCCAGCGCACATTCGGCGCTGGGAAGCGTGTTCGAACTGCAGTCGGAGCCGGGTCTCGCAGAGGATCAATATCGCGCGGCGGTGGTGCTCGCGCCGGCGAACGCCGCATACCGAATCAACCTGGGAACGCTACTGCAGAAGCTGGGCAAAATGGGTCAAGCCGAGGTGGAATTGCGCACGGCGGTAGGATTGGAGCCGAAGAATGCGCACGCGCATCTGGCGCTCGCGAAACTATTGAGCAGTGAACCGGATCGGAACGCCGAAGCCGAGAGTGAATTCGCGCAGGTCAGAATCCTCGATCCGAGCCTGATGCCGGGGGCTCCGCCGCCACCGGCCGCGGCGTCACCCGTGGCATCGCCGGCGGGATCCGTTGAAGAGACGCCGGAGCCCGCGGCGACGTTGAGCGCACCGGCGGCGATGCCGCAAGTGCGGCCGCTCAACCGGAAATTCCTGCTAACGCACGATTCGCCGGTTTACGAGACTCCGCAAGAGACCGCGAATGTGGTCGCGCAGGTGCATCGGCGCAAGTACGTGCATGTGACGGGAATTGCCGGCAACTGGCTGCGGATTCAGATGAAAAACGGCACCGTCGGGTTCATCCCGGTAACGGCGGCGGAATAAGCACGCGGCGTCTTCAACGGCACGCCGGACAATAAGCGCGCAATGCGCAGGAGCGGTGGCGTGAGCGTAGAAGCAGTTGGGCGTGACGCCGAAGATAACCTCCAAACCGTTCGTGCAGCGAATCAATGGCCCATCTGACGGAAGTCCAGGTCCTCCGCTTTCTGATTCAGCTCACGCTCCTGTTCGTGATCGCGCGAGCCTTGGCCGACGTGATGAAGCGGCTGGGTCAAGCGACGGTGATTGGGGAACTGCTGGCGGGAATCGTGCTGGGGCCGACGGTGCTGGGCCATTTCGCGCCGGGCCTGCATGCGATGATCTTTCCGCCGGACGTGCTGGCGGACCATCTGCTGGAAGCAGTTGCGTGGATCGGCGTGATCATGCTGCTGCTCTACACCGGGCTCGAAACGGACTTGGGGATCTTGCGCGGAGTGGGCCGGGCGGCCTTTTCGGTCTCGGCCTTCGGCGTGATTGTGCCGGCGGCGACCGGCTTCGCACTGGGCTGGCAACTGCCGGCCGAGTATCTCGCGTCGCCCAATTCGCGGCTCATCTTCAGCCTCTTCATGGCCGTCGCGATGTCGATCTCGGCGGTGCCCGTGATCGCAAAGATTCTGATCGATCTCGATCTCATGCGGCGCGATCTTGGACTGCTCATTCTGGGCGCCGGGATCCTCGACGACACGGTCGGCTGGCTGATGCTCTCGATCATCGCAGGGCTTGCCGCGCACGGGGTTCTGGACCTCCGCTCGTTCGCGTCGATCGTCGTAGCGGTAATCATCTTCGTGGGGTTCTGCTATTTCATCGGGGCGAATCTGGTGGTGCGAATCATGCGGTGGGTTGACGATCGCGCACTCGCGGAGCATGCGGGCGTGAGCACGATGGTCGGCATCGCGATGGTGTGTGCAATCGTCACGCAGGCGATCGGGATCCACGCGGTGTTCGGCGCGTTTATCGCAGGCGTGATGCTGGGACGTTCGGCACGGCTGCGGCGATCGGATCGCAACGAGCTGCAGGCGTTAACCATTGGCGTTTTCGCACCGGTTTTCTTCGCCTACTCGGGTTTAAAGGTCGATCTCTTCGCGATGCACGGAGTGGGACTGCTGGGACTGGTGCTGGCGATCGCCATCGCCGGCAAGCTCCTTGGATGTACGGCGGGCGGCATTCTGTTCGGCCTCAAGCTGCGCGAGGCGCTGGCGGTCGCGATCGGAATGAACGCGCGCGGCGGGATGGAGATCATTGTCGCGCTGATCGGACTCAACCTGGGCGTGCTGACGCAGGAGATGTACGCGATCATCGTGATGGTCGCGATTGTAACTTCACTGATGACGCCGCCGTTTCTGAGCTGGATGCTTGCGGGAGTGGAGCAAAAGCCCGAAGAAGCGGCGCGGCTGGAGCGCGAACGGCTGCTCGCCCGATTGCCCTTCAGCCGCGAAGGCGCCAAACTTCTGGTGCTCAGCGGCGGCGGTCCGCACGCGCAACTGGCGGCACATCTGGCGGCAACGCTGGGCAATCATCACGACGCGAGCATCACGGTTTTCCACGCCACCACGACCGCGAACTCATCACCGAACGCGGACGCCGCTGCCGAATTCGAACGCATCAAGGCGATCGCCGAATTGAGCGGTGTAAAGAATATTCTGCAACACAGCGGCTCCGCGGACTCAATTGCGCAGGCGATCATCAAGGAGAGCGAACGTGGCTACGACGCCATTTTTGCCGGCGCTTCGCACGCGGAGGGCGATTATGCGCTGGGCGGCGAGGTCTTGCTGGGACTCGTCGCCAGTGCGCAAGCGCCAATCATAATTGTGCGTAACGTCGGCAAGCCGGTGCCGCTGCGGAAAATCCTTGCGCCCACTACGGGCGCACAATTTTCACGTCTGGGGGCGACTTTGGCGATGCTCTATGCGAACGAGACCGGGGCCAAGATGACCGCACTCTACGTGAAGGAAGGCCCGATGTTGCCGCTGCTGCGAAATTTCAATCGGCGCCGCACAACGCCCGAAGATAGCGCGCCCATCGTGGATGAGCTGCGCCAGCTCGGTGAACAAATCGGTATTGATCTCGAGGCTCGCGTCGAGTCGGGCGGCAAAACCGAAAACACTATCCTGAGCACGGCAGAAAAAGGCGGTTTCGATCTGCTGGTAATGGGTGTGATGTTCCGCCCGTCGGAACGCCGTCTCTACTTTGGTCCTAAGGTCGAGCAGGTGTTGCGTAACGCGCGCTGTGCCTTCGCGGTGGTGGTAACGCCCGAGATTTCGTCGCCGCGCGCGTAGGATGGGTGCACCACGGTATCGCGAGTCGGCTTTGCGAACTGAACTTGGCAAGACTGATCCAGTACGGCCGGAATCGGATCAGGCATGACCAACGAATTCGAGGTCGTCACAGGCGCGTTCGGGTACAGCGGCGGCTGCATCGCGCGGCGTTGATCGCCGATGACATCAGGGTGCGGACGCTGACCATCACTTTCAACGAAATGGTCGCGTTGATCGCGCGCGAAGTTGGCAGCCGCGCCTGGATTGTCCACGTACCGCCGATGGTTACGCTCGCCTGTGCACGGATAATCGGGCTTGCTATGAACGACGTAATGCTGACGCACAACGAGGTCCGCGGGCTGATGGCCAACCTGCTGGTCTCATCGGCGGCGCCGACCGGTCCGACGCGGTTCAGTGAATGGCTGCATCGCAATGCCCATACCTTCGGCGTCAACTACGCTTCGGAGCTGGCGAAACGATAGAAGAGACCGTTCAGGGGCCGTGGTGCTCATCGGCGAACGGTTGTGCGTATTCCACCAGCACGCCGCGCGTCGCCTTGGGATGTAGAAAGCAGATCATCCCGGCGAGTCCTGGCCGCGGCTTCTGGTCGATTAGCTGAATACCCCTGGTCTTTGCACCTTCGAGTTCGCGCTCAACGTCCTCGGTCTCGAAGCACACGTGATGAAGTCCGCCGCCGCGCTTCGCGAGGAACTTGCCGACGCCATTGTCGGGACTAAGCGGCTCCAGCAGTTCGATTTCGCTCTCGCCGATCTGCAACAGCGCCGCCCTCACGCCCTGGTCCTGTATGGTCTCGCTTTTCGTCAAACGCAGCCCCAGCAGGTCGCGCCAGAAGCTCATTGCCTGTTCGAGGTTCGGCACCACAACGCCGACGTGGTGGATCTTTTTGAGCATCGTCAGCCTTCCGTGTGATTATCGCAGAGCTTGTGCTGCAGCTCGCCCCATTGCGCTTTCATCCCGGGCGAGCCGAGGTTGGGATGCTCAGTGCGCGTGACATTGAGCTTACTGCATGCGCTCGCGAGGTTGCCCTGGTCGGCGAGTATCTCGGCCATGCTGTATTTCGATTCATAGAAGAGCGGATCGGACTCCGCTGCAACCGCCTCAACGCGGCTCCATAGATCTATCGCGTCTTTGTAGTCCTTTTTCGATTGCGCGATGCGCGCGAGTCCGGCGTTGGCATCCGGCGATCCCTGGTCGGCCGCCGCCACCTGCGAGAAGACGGTCTGCGCCTTGTCAACTTCGTTCATAGCCAGATATGCCTGCCCCAGGATCGAGAGCGTGCCGGTCAGGTTTTTCACCGGAATCTTGCCCTCGCTCACCTGTCGCGCGAAGTATTCGTAGATTATCGCGGTCAGCCGGGCGTTCTGAACATAGCCGGTTTGATCGCCGGCAGCTTGCCGGTCCTCAGCGTTTTTCCAGAAATCCAGCCCGATCTCTTTAATGTAATCGGTGCGGGCCGGATTGACGTCATGCGCGACCAGCGCCGTTGCCTCGCGCTCCAGCTTTGGGTACTGCCCGGTTTGATCCAGCGCCTCGACGCGCCATTCGTAAGTCTGATCGAACTTCGCGCTCATCGCGGGGTACTGGGACTCGAAGCCATCGAGAATGGACGCGACCTCGCGATAATCAATTTTCGGTTGATTTTCGAGGAGCGTCGCCAACATGAAAATGGCGCGTCCGCGGCTGTCATGCAGGGCCTTATGCGCCGCTGCCGGCGCCGTCCGTTCGGCGTCGGGCTCCAGGTTAATCGCGGCAATCAATGCGGCGACGGTCTTCTGGCGCAGCGCTTCCAAATCTGCCGAGTTGAGTTGTGCGACCGGCGACGATGCGGCGGCCGGGGTCAAGGCCTCAGGGTTTTCGAGTTTGACCCCGCCGGCGGCAGCGAGCGCATGATAGTAGCATTCGGCGGCATTGAAGCGCGCGGTAAAATCGTAATCGGGATTGCCGTGGACCTGTTCGTACTCTTTCGCCGCCTCCACGAACTGGCCCTGATGCTGGTAGATCTCGCCCATGCGAAAACGCGGCTCATAGGCGTAATGACCCTGCGGATAATTCTTGAGGTAGTTCTGTGCGGCTGCAATCCACTTATCTTTCAGCTCCGCATTGCGCATGCCGCTCCGCTCCCATTCAAGGCGTGGAATCTTGAAGAGCATGTACGCGGCCCATTGCGCATCGGGATTTGACGGTTGACTGGCGATATCCTGCGCAACCTTCTCGACCATGTCCACGCGACCGCCCATATAAAAGAGGTCGGCGGCATATTTGTAGGCCTTCGGATACTTTCCGCTGTGAGCGGCAGCCCAGTACATATTGGCGGCGGGCAAAAGCTGGTGTTTGTAGTAGGCGACGTTTGCCCCAAGCCAATTCTCGAAACCTTCGCTGGTCCCGCCGAACTCGGCCGCCGGATCGTGCACGCTGTCCCCAGCCGTCGCCACCACAATCGCCCAATCGTCCTTGTTATCCTCCCGCGCTCGCGCGTACTCGATAATCTGGCGGTGGAGGTCGGCACGCCTGGCGGGATCGCTCGCCGCCGCCTCCTGCTGAAACATATCCCGCAGGTGCTGCATCTCAAGCCCTTCGCGCTGCGGTCCGGTCGCCGCTTCGGCCATTTTCGAGTTGAGGCCTTGCGCCTGTTGGGTCTTGCCCATTGCGGTGTAGGTGGCCGCGAGTCCCTGCTGGGCCGGGCGATATTGGCGCGTGTCAGGCCCCGCCTGCAGGATGCGCTTGAAATCGTTCACTGCCTGCGCGTACTCGGCATGGTCGTATTTGCCGAGTTCACGTTCGGCGTAGGCCCGACCGATCAGGTTCTCGCGCACCAACTCGGGCGAGAGAATCAAAAGAGAACTATCGGTGAACCCGTCGATTGCCTGATTCAGCAGGCGGCGCGCGGTGGCGGGTTCATTAGCGTAGAGCGCCGCGCCCTCGAAGCGCAGCCACGAAAGCGGATAAAGCGCCCGCAGCGCCAATTGCTCCGCCTGATCGTAGTCGCAGGCGCCGCCCGCATCGATGGTCTCGATACAGGCGTCCTTCTTCTTCTGATAGGTGGTGTACATCCGGTTGAGCATCGCCTCCAACCGGTCGTAAGTGCCGTACAGGGAACTGGTGGCGCGCGCTCCTTCGGCGACCTGGGCGAATTCCGCCTCGGCCGAATCGAGTTGCGAGATAGCCTCGCTTGCGACCTCTGGATTGCTTACGCCTTCGGCCACCTGTGGCTCCAGCGCATCAAGGCGCCGGTTCAGTTCGCCCAGGCTTTGCGCCCCTGCGATTGTTGCGCCCGCGGCGATCGTCCCCGCTACGATCGCGCAAACGAGCATCAGCCGGCGAACCTCGGTCACTGGCTTCATAGATACACACCTGGTCCCCCTGAGATCAGTCGCGAAACCCTCCAAAAATGCCGTCAGTTAAGGATAAACCGCCGCGCATGGTCAAGAGAATATTATTTGGTCGGCCGCGTCGAGCACCGCGCTAAGCGTGGTCACGCGGGCGCTGCGGCCGAAAATCGAACAGCGATCCCGCGCCTTGCGGTCCAGCAGCACCGCCGCCATTCCAGCCGCCTGCGCTCCGGCCAGATCCATTTGCTCAGAATCCCCGACGTGAAGCGCTTGTGCCGGCGCAATCGCATGCCGGCCGAGCGCTGCCTTAAAAATCTCCGGCGCCGGTTTGGCCCATCCGGTCTCGGACGAGATCGTCAGCGAGTCGAAGTACGCGGCGAGGCCCAGGCCGTCGAGGATACCGTAAACGCGATAGTCGAAGTTCGAAATCACTCCTAGTGTGTGCCCCCGCTCCTTCAACCGCGACAGGAGCGGCGCCGCTTCCGGGTCAGCCTTCCAATTCGCAGGATCCGCAAGAAAATCGAAGAGCGCATCGAAATAGCCGTCGAAGTCGCGAAAGGTTCCGAATTCGGCGAAGGTGTCGTGCACCACCCGCCGCCACCATTCACGTTCGAGTTGCCGCAACTCGCGGGCGTCGCGACCGGGGCCGAAGGCCAATCCCGGAGCCGCGTTGAAGGCGCGCCTGAAGGCCGCGCCGACGGCTTTGTCGTCGGCGTCGAGGCCATAGCGGCGGGCCAGCCGCGCATAACTGAGTCCGATCCGCTCGCGGGTAACGATCAGCGTCCCCGCAACGTCGAAAAATACCGCTCTTAACATCGCTGATTGCCGCCGTCGGGACCTGCAGGTTGCACCTTACTCACTGCCCGCCCCCGGACCGCCGAGTCCGTCCCAAACTTGCACCAGCGTGCCCATCGCGGACTGTGGTGAGATAAAGAATTGACGCTCGCCGCGCCAGTTTGATTCACGTCCGACGATGCGCTGACCGTCGGCACGCAGACGATCGAGTACCCCGTCGAAGTCCATCACGTCGATCGTCACGTGGTGCATCCCCTGGCCATAGCGATCAATAAAGCGGCGTACGAAATCGTCCTCGGCGTTGGGCCCGGGGCTTTGCAGAAACTCCAGCTTGAAGCCGGCAGCGTCGATATGGGCCAGTATGAAATTGCCTTGCGAAGTGCTGCGCACCGGATAGTTCACGACCTCGGCGGGGAAGTAGCGCCGAAAGAATTCCATCGCGGGATTGATGTTCCGCACCGCGATCGCGACGTGGTCGAACCGGGCCAAGCCGTCATCTGCCGGGCGCGGCGCGGGCTGGTTGAAGTCGAGCGGCTGCCATAGCTGAATCAAGACGCCGAAGGCCGATCGCGGCGAGATAAAACAAGTCTTCTGCCCGTCCGGAAATGTATGCTGGTCAACGATGCGCACGCCACCGGCCGTGAGCGCCGCGATCATCCGATCGAGACGATCCACTTCGTAGCAGAGGTGATGCAGACCCTCGCCGTGGCGCCGAAGGAATTGCGCGATGAAACCCTCGCGACCCGGTAACTCTTCGATAAACTCGAGCGGGACGCCACCCAGATAGAAATCCTGCCAAAGAAATCCGCCCTGCGCCTGTTCGCTGATCTGCTTTTGGTTACGCGGCTGGGTCGGGAAGTAGCGCGTGAAGAAATCAACTCCGCGATCAATCGACGCCACGGCGATCGACACGTGGTCGAATCGCATCCGCACCCCCTCAACTGGACTCATTGATACGCGGCTCCCATTTCATCGAGGCATTCCGAAGGTTGAACGCGCTAATCATACGTTGCGTGAACGACGAAGGCGGCCCCACACGAAACGACGTAGTAGCGGGACGATGCTTCGCATTATCAGCGGCCATCCATGAGCGATTTTGCCCCCATAGACTTTGAGCGATTGGACCCCTCGGGACAGTAGCGGCACTTCAAAGAAACTCCAATCGCACGTCGAGCTTGCCGTTGGCCGTTTGCACCACGATATAGCCACCATCTTTGAACGGCCCGGCGTTGACGATCGTGGTTGGTCCGATCATATCGACGCCGGCCGATTCGTGGATGTGCCCGGAGATGCAGAGGTCGGGCTTGAACTCCTCGATAAAACGACGCGCCGCAGTGCTGCCGACCGCACGTCCGCCGGCAATCCGATCGCAGCGGGTCTCAAACGGAGGCGTGTGGCAAACCATCAGGAGCGGTCTCGTATGGCTGACCTCGGCATAGCCCCGAGCGAGGGTGGCGTATATTTCGTCCTCGGTTAATTCGGTGGGCGTTTTGAAAGGCGTGATGTTGGATCCGCCGCAGCCGAAGATTGCGACACCGTCAAGTACGAGGCCGTGGCCATGTAGCGCAATGCCTTCACGCTCCAGGAACGGGATCACCTCGCCGGTATCAAGATTCCCAGGCAACGCCAGCAGGTGATCGCAGGCGCGGCGCACATCGTTGATGACCTTGCGGGCATCGTCGATGCCGCCGAAGTTGGTCAGGTCGCCGGAAACTATTACGAGGTCGGTATCGCGCATCACCGCGTCCATCCGCGCGAGGTTACGCGTCGCCATGTGCACGTCGCCAAATGAAACAATTTTCATCGCTAAAGCCGCCCGCGCTTACGATAGCGTACCGGCCGAGATGCTCCTAGGTCGGTGTTAACTGATACCCGCAGGAAAATTCAAAATGTCGAAGCGCCCATAATCGCTGAAATTCTGGTATCCCTGAATTTGGTGGCACTTGATAAGGCGAGCCCTTCAAAATTCCCGGAACGAACCTCATCCATGAAATCACTCGATAATTTTGCCTTCGTGCTCGTTTCGCCAAAAGCCTCGGGCAACGTCGGCGCGGCCGCGCGCGCGCTCAAGAACATGGGCTTTGCGGACCTGCGCCTGGTCGCACCGCGTGATTACGATCCTCGGGTGGCGGCGGCGATGGCGGTGCACGCCGGCAACGTCTTGGCGCGCGCGCGCATTTATCCTGACCTCGTGGCAGCCCTGGACGATCGCATGCTCAGCGTTGGCACCACCTGTCGCAGCGGTCCCTATCGTAGCGAGACACGGGCGTTACGCGACGTGGCTCCGGACCTGATTGCGAAGAGTGCCGTCAATCGCGTTGCGATCGTATTCGGTCCGGAGGACTTCGGCCTGTCCAATCTTGAAATTGCGCAGTGCCAGCGCCTCATCACGATTCCAACGGCGGAAGATTACCCTTCGCTCAACCTCGCGCAGGCCGTAATCGTGGTCGCGTACGAATTGAGGATCGCCGCCGACATGGCGTTAGCACGGCCGGCGCCACCAGGAATCGAGGAATTTGCGCCCGCCGGTGCCGTCGAGGAAATGCATCGCCGAATGGCCGACGCGCTCATCTCGATCGGCTTTCTGCCCGATGACAATCCCGATCACCTGATGCTCACTCTGCGCGCAATGTTCGGGCGCAGTGGGATAAGACCGCGCGAACTCGACATCCTCAATGGCCTCGCCCGCCAGATCTGCTGGGTGGCTGGCGCTGGAGGGGCCACGCTCGCGGCCAAGCGCGCGGCCGGGCGCAAGTTGCGCTAAGCAGGCGCGCGCATATCGCCGTTGCCAACGCGAACCACGCGGTTAGCATGCCAGTGCGCTTTCCGTCGGCCCCGGCAAGCGCAATAATATTGTTGGAGCCACGACTGATCCCAAATCAGCTGGAGACTGATGGCCGAAATAATTCAGCTTCGAGAATTCCAGCAGGCACGCCGACGCACGGAGCGCCGCAACGATGAGCATCGGAGCCTCGAACGCGCCATCGCCCTAATGCGGGAAAATCTCGCGGAAGCCGCAAACGACCTGTGTAATGTGCCGTCTTCAGAGCAGCCAGAGATTCTCGATCGAATCGAGCGTCTAACTGCTATGATCCGCTATGGAATGCGCATGTTGAGCGAAACCGCGAATCCTGAGCCGCCGCCAGCGGCGGACCGAAATCGTTAGATGGCGCGGATGACGTTCTTGATTCCTGCGCTCAAGGCGAATACCAAATAGAGGTTCCAGATCCCTATTGCGCTCCCCGGTAGCTCAGTCGGTAGAGCAGACGGCTGTTAACCGTCGGGTCGCTGGTTCGAATCCGGCCCGGGGAGCCAACTTCATATTTTGGGTCTGCGAGCGCTTCGCTTCGAACGGAATTATGCTGGCGATTGCGTTCGACCCGTTGCCTGCCGCACTGAAGAAGTCTCGACTGGGCCCTTTTACATCGACGCACTTCTAAAAGAATGGCGCGCGAATTCGGTGGTCCTCAGTGCATTCAATTCGGCAACCTCCGTCACGATGAAAAATCGAAATGACGTGGCGCCATGAACTTTTTTCACGGTAGGCCCCGCGAGCATCCGTAGAGAAAATATTATCCGCCGCTTTAAAATCGCCAGATCTATTGTAACTCCGATAGAGTGATCATTCCCCACGCCCTTGGCATGCATGATCCTCACATTCAAATCAGGAGTGAGCAAAATGAATAGGAACAAAATAGGCGCCTTCATTTTGGCGGGAGCTATGCTTGTCTCCGTGGCTGGATGTTCAGGGGAACCTTTGACCACGCGGGAAAAGGGCACCTTGATTGGCGGCGCCGTCGGAGCAGGTGGCGGCGCCTTAGTCGGGTCGGCGGTAGGCGCTCCTGGAGCCGGAGCTGCGATTGGGGGCGTGGGTGGTGCCGTAGCTGGTTATGCGATCGGCAATCATATGCAAAATGAACAAGACGACTACTATCGACGTTAAGACCAACAACTAGATCACCATGAGACTCGTATCCTGGTTTGCTCTATAGGCTAATTTCAAACGCATCGGGTAGGTCTCATGCATTGAAAGACCCTTCCCGGGCATGCATCTTTCAAGTCAGAGGCGCGCGCACCTCGCAATCCGGTGGTGTGAACTGGACACTGCTCTTATCCGCTGCTTTAGTTGCGCTATTAGGTGGCTGCGGCACGATTCCGGACACGCGCGCTCTCCTTCATAGCAAGTCCTTATATGATGAGGACCCGAGCTTTTCAGGACCCCACGGACCGCTGAACGAGGTACAGAGCCAACAGATTCTTGAGCGTCTGAGCGAACACCAGAAGGCGCCAAGCGATATCCTTGAGCGACATCTCGCCTTCGAGCAAGCACTTAGCGATGTTCCTCTTGTTGTCGGTAATAAAGTAGAACTTCTCGAAAATGGTGTCGCGACCTATCGTGCGATGCTGTCAGCTATACGAGGCGCGAAGGACAGCATTAACATCGAGACCTTTATATTTTCCGACGGACCCGTCGGACAAATGTTTGCCGACGCCTTGATCGAGCGACAGCGCCATGGGGTGCAGGTCAACATAATGTACGATGCGATCGGCTCGCTCGGCACCTCGGGAAGCTTCTTCGATAACTTGCGGCGCAATGGCATCGCAGTATTGCCGTACCGCCCGCTCGATCCATTCGCGGCGAGATTCCACTGGGCAATCAATCACCGGAATCATCGCAAGATGATGATTGTGGATGGGTGTATTGCCTTCACTGGTGGCATCAATATCTCGGAAGTTTACGCTAGCGGACCAGGCAGCCAGAGCAGTGCCGGAGCGTCGATGGAATATTGGCGCGACACGGATGTCCTTGTTGAAGGTCCGGTGGTGGCGCAATTTCAGCGCATCTTTATCCGAGAATGGTCCTATCAGGAAGGCCCCGTGCTCCTGCGGCGCAACTATTTTCCAAAGTTGCAGCGGCAAGGGGACGAGATTGTGAGGGTAATTGCCAGTGTGCCCGAGCGCTTCAGCCTCATCTATGTGACTTTAATATCTGCAATAGTCAATTCAGAGACAAATGTTTACATTACCGATGCATATTTCGCCCCGGACCACCAAATGCTAAGCGCGCTCGAACGGGCGGCTCGACGCGGAGTCGATGTGCGGCTGTTACTGCCCAGCAAGAGCGACGTGCCCTTGATCGTCTCTGCCCAGCGTTCGCACTATAAATCCCTGCTCAAATCAGGCGTGAAGATCTACGAGTGGCAAGGCGAAATGTTACACGCGAAAACCGCAACCATAGATGGGGTCTGGTCCACCGTAGGAACTTCTAATCTCGACTGGTGGAGCATCGCGCGCGACAACGAACTCAATGCGATCATCCTCAGCCATTCGTTCGGCGAGAAAATGAATCTGATGTTTAAGAACGACCTCGAGAGCTCGACTCGGATCGAGCTGAATCAATGGAAACATCGCGGCCTGCGCGAGCGCCTCAACGAAGACGCCGCGCGAATGGTAGAGCCATTTCTATAATAAATTCCAATGGCCCAGGTGCATCATGAAAAAAGCTGGAACCGCAAAGCCAGGTAGTAAATACGGACCCAAAGCATCGAAAAAGGTCGAACGCGCGATGCATGAAATGAAAGAAGGACAACTGCGTTCGGGTAAGTCCGGAAAGAAGGTAACGAATCGCAAGCAAGCAATAGCAATCGGTCTCTCTGAGGCACGTCAGGAAGGAGGAAAAGTCCCTCCTGCAAAAAAGACGAAGGGTGCTTGAAGGACTTAGTGCGCGGGCCGCAAACTAGAAGCGGATGCGAGTTAGCCAGGGGAGACTCTGCCCAAATCTCGTTATCATCCTGACCTTAGCCTGCGGAGTTAGGGAACCCCCGGGATTCTTCGCTAAGCTCAGCATGACGGAATAGATATCGTGCGGAGCCCTCCCAGATGAAGGAAGTCGGCTTGAATCGAGGGCGGATAAGTCACTGCCTTGCTAGCGTTGTGTAAGTTGGACGGCTTAAAAACAATTGCTTGATTCACGACAAATAAATCACCGCTTAGGGTTTGTCGAGCGCAAGCTCATCGCGCTCCACCAAAGAGCCCAGTGCGAAAGCGATCAGTGCAAGGCTGGCAGGTAACATAAGAGCTCTCAGACCGAGCACGGCCTCGCAGGCGGCGCCGATGCCGCAGCCGATCGCAAAGCCTACTATTGCCGGCGCCGTGTGCGCCGCTCTGACACGGGCCGCTGCGACAGCGGCAGGATTGCGCCGCAGCAATACTTCGCCGACGGCTATTGCAAAGCGCGTAACGTTGCTCGTCATGACCGCTGTGGCGGGCGCTCCTGTGATAGAGATCTGGACCAGCGCGTGTTGCACGGCCATCGCCGAGACCCCAAGCATCCCCGCCAGGATTCCATCCGTCCCGTCGGGATCGACATGCGGGCCGGCATCGACGCATAGGATGAGAAATCCGGACAGCAAGACGAATTGCAGCAACAGCAGCGGACGAAGCGGATGGCGTCCTTTGGTTTCCAGGCCGCCTGCGAGCACTACTGTCAGGGTGACTATTATTACGAATACTGGCACCGCCAGAATGTGCGCGACCGTGGCTTTTTCACCGGTAGCGATATGCGACGCCAGGATGACGAGGTTGCCGGTGATGTGCGCGGTGAATAGCCCGTTAAGACCGAGAAAGCCGATAACGTCCGTGGATCCAGCGGTAACGCTCAATACGATCAGCAACGCTTGAACCGCACGTGATTGAAAAGCATTCACCGCCCAAAGCCCTCCTCCGTTTTGAAGCACTCGGTCTCTCATCCGGATATAAATTGGTTTGTTCGACTCTTCAGGCGAGATTCCTGATCGGCGATGATTGACTCGAACAAGGCAATCGAGTCAACGTCCTGAACTGACTCCGAAACGGTACGTGGGCGGACCTGATTGGCAAATCACCTCGATCTGAACGTTCTGGGAAAAATTTGTGCGGTGGCGCTGGCCGTGGGGCTGGACGTCCTGGCCATGTCACTCGGTGTCGGCGTGGCAGGATTGGCCCATGACGCCAGCCTGCGGGTGGGACTCGCCTTCGCCAGTTCCGAGATTGCGATGCAGGTTATCGGCTATGGACTGGGCGCGGGAGCCAGCCGCCTCTCAGGTGAAATCGCCGCGTATGTAGGCTTTGCGCTATTAGCCTCTATCGGTTTGTTGATGGTCCGAAACTCCTTTCGGCAGTCAACCGAAGCTAAATTCGACGCGACCAGAGGTGCGGGACTTTTCATCGCTTCGCTGTCCATCAGCCTTGATTCTCTCGGGGTGGGCATTGCTCTTCCAGCCCTGGCCATACCCTTGCTGCCGCTTTTGATAACGGTATCGATTACCACGACGATTTTCACACTGGCGGGATTAGCCTTTGGCGCGCGCCTCGGCGAACGTTACGAGCGAAATGCCGAACGCGCGGCGGGAACGATACTCGTAGCCCTTGCCGTGCTCTTCGCGATCGAACGGTTCGCATAGTCAGCTTAATCAAGGACAACCTCGCGATTCGCTCACGTTGCAGAATCGCAATGGACGATTCCGAATTGCACGCGAGTGATGAACTGTATCGGAGGCAGCGAAGCAACGAAATCAGGAACGTCAGTGTCCGCAGATCCAGACTAACGTTGTACATCGACAACGATCACGCGGGTGTGCAACATTGACTTATGTAATCGCGCATCGATGAATCGGCGGAGTGATGACAGACCCTGCGGCTACCGTAAAAGCACGGGTGCTGGTGGTGGATGAGGAAACGGTTGCTCACCTGGCCGCCAACGCTCTGACCAAGGCCGGTTTTGAAACCGAGGCATGCTCCAATGGCAGTACCGCGTTCGCGACCGTCGAGACCGGCGGCGCGGACGTGGTGGTCTGCTCAGTCCAAATGCCGGGCGTCGATAGTATGGAATTGTTGCGCCGAATTCATTCGCGCCGGCCCGACGTTCCGGTCGTAATGCTGGCTGGCGACCCTAGTGTGCATTCGGCGGTCGCTGCAATGCGCCAGGGTGCCTTCGATTATGTGACCAAGCCGTTCAATGATGACGCTCTCGCCGCGATTGTGGAACGCGCGTTGGAGATGGGCTGTCTGAAGCGTGAAAATCACCGTTTGCGTGAGCAACTGGTGGTGGCGAGTTCAGCCGCCGGCTTCGTCGCTGAAAGTCCACAAAGCAAGCAACTGGTTGCGATGGTTCGCCGCGTGGCTCCGGCCCGCTCCACTGCCTTAATTGAAGGCGAAAGCGGCACCGGAAAGGAACTCATCGCGCGCATGTTGCATTATTGGAGCAACCGCGCCGAAGGTCCATTTGTAGCCATCAACTGCAAGGCCTTCGCTGAAGGCATCGTCGAGAGCGAACTTTTCGGTCACGAAAAGGGATCATTTACCGGCGCTATAATGGCGCGGGCCGGATGCTTTGAGCGTGCTTCGGCGGGGACGCTCTTTCTCGACGAGATCGCTGAAGCGGGACCGGAGTTTCAGGCGAAGCTCCTGCGCGTACTCGAAGACGGCCAAGTGCTGCGAGTGGGAGCGATCAAATCGCGAAAGGTTGATGTGCGGATCGTCGCGGCAACCAACCGAGTGCTCCGTACCGAAGTTGCGTCCGGGCGCTTTCGCGGAGACCTGTACTTCCGCCTCAACGTTATTCCGGTGCGCATCCCGCCGCTGCGTGAACGGCCAGAAGACATCCTACCGTTGGCACGCCACTTCCTCGCCTATTATTCAGCCGAAGCCGGACGGTCACTTCAGTTGACGCCTGAAGCTGAACTCGTGTTGCTGGCGTATCCGTGGCCCGGAAATGTGCGTGAGCTCGAAAACGCTATCGAGCGTGCGGTCGTGATGACTGGATCGGAACTGTTGACGCCCGAAGCGTTTGCACTCGAAGGCTTGCCGCCCGAACCGTCCAAGGCACGGGCCAATCTCATGGACTTGCTCGAACCGCAGACCACAAAGGTTAATGAGAGTCTGCAGGAATATCTCGATCGGGCCGCGACTTCGAAGATCAGCGCCGCACTCGGAAGCTCGAATGGAAGTCGCGCCGGCGCGGCAGCAGCACTCGGCATCGATCGAACAACACTTTATCGCCTGATGAAGCGACTCAACCTGCAGTAGCTCCGAACAGTGCGCATCGTGCAAATGATCCGAACGACGGCAGGGCCGAGGATCACTGCCGAAGATCACTGGCGAAGATCACTGCCGATGTTCACTCGACAGTCTCAAAAAACGCCCTCAGCACCGCCATTTCCGGGCTCCTGACTACGAAGGGAATCCGTTGCCGTATCGCCCCCGTGGCGAATCGACGCGACCGACAGCAACGCCACTCATGCGCGACCGCCGAGCGCGGACCGGAGCCGCGCCACAAAGCCAAGGTTTTGCTCGGGTGCCACTTCGCCCTCCGTCGCCAATCGTCGCGCCAACTCTTCGACCGCCCGTGCTAACGGAGAGCCTGAGCCGACCTGCCACAAATCGAGCGCCCGCACCTGCGTGCGCTCGAGCCCCTTATCGTCGCGCGGAATCTTTGCATAGATCGGCCGCCCGAGGGTGTGGGTGATTTGGGCTTCGCTAATCGGATGATGCGGCACGAAGCGGCTCAAAATGAAGGTCGGCTCAACCCCGGGGAGCCCCAGCCGTCCGAATAAATCGACGAAGCGCCAGGCACAACGAGCCGCGGCAATCGATTGGTCAAGTAGGTAAAAAAGATGGTCTGATCGTTCCCACGCAGCGACCACATTTTCATCGATATAGCCGCCGCAATCCACAATCACAAAATCGTACAACTGACGCATCAGGTCGAGTGCTTCGCCAATGATCTTGTCCGAGACCAGCTCGCTGTCCTCGATCCGTTTAGGCGCCGCCAGCAGATAAATTCCGGACGGATGCTTGGTCAGCACGGACTCTAGCTGAATCGCGTCGAGTCGGCCGTCCCCCTCGCACAACTGTATAATGGTGCGTTCTGGCTCGAGGTTAAGGAAACCCGCCATGCAGCAGGCTTGCAGATCAAGGTCAACCACTGCCACGCGCTTGTTGAGGGTATAGCGCAGCGCGAGCGCGAGATTTCCTGCCAGACTGGTCACGCCCACGCCGCCCACCGTGCTCACCAGCGAGACAATCATTCCCCCGGCCTGGCGTTCGGCCCGGCGCCGGGTCTCGCTAATCTTGAGCAGGGCGCGGGTCGCGTCGCCGGGGTCGAGCGGCAAAAATAAAAGTTCGTCCGCTCCGGCCCGCAAAACCCGCCGCATCAAACCCGGCGTTCTTTCATGCGCGAGGGCAAAAAGCACGGGGCGCGGCGAGGTCTCAGCTTGAGCCTGCAGGTAATTCAGCGACGCCTCTTCATTACTGCCATTGATGAGCACCATCGTAACGTCAGGCAGCGAACCGCCGTTGGTCCCGCTCGAGCCGGGCGGGACATCGATAATCTCCAGCACCGGATCGCCGAGAGCAGCGAGCGCGGCCTTTACTTCAGTGCGATGATCGTCAAAATCCCCCACCAGCAAAACGGTCAGTACACCCCGCTTGCTCTCGGTATTTGTTCCTATCCCTGGCACTCAGAAACTCCTGCTGCCATCAGCACCAAACTAGAATCGCGGCCGCGTCACATCTTCCGGCATGATCCGCTGCGTACGAATTTCGCCCGCGGTCATCTCGGGTCGATCGGTGGGCAGCGCGGGCTGTCCGCTGGTAGGAATCGGGTCGACAATTTGCGGCGTTACCGCCATCACGAGGTCGCTGTCTTCGTCCTGATACGTCGTGCTCTTGAAGAGGTAGCCGAGATACGGAATGTCGCCCAGGTACGGGGTCTTCGATACGTGTGAGGTCTTCGTTCGCAGCAGCAGGCCCGCGATAATCAGCATCTGATTGTTCTTCAGCCGCACAAAGGTCTGGGCGCGACGCGTTATAAATGCCGGCACGGTGAATCCGAACAACGAGACCCCCTGCGCGTAATTCGGCTGTGAAACTTCCGGCTTCACCTCGAGCAATATATCGTCACGCCCGACCACCGTTGGGACGAAGACGATTGAAACGCCAAATTCCTTGAACACGATCGAGGTATTCAGCGCCTGTGCGAGTACGATTGGGATCTCACCGCCTGACAGAAACTCGGCCTTTTCGCCCGAATTCGCCAGCAATCTGGGTTCGGCGAGAATCTTCGCGAGGTCGTGCGTCTCGAGGAACTGGAAAAACGCCACGGTCTGGTAATTGTCATTCCCCGCGGCTACCGCGTAGTTGACATTGGTCGATAGCAGCAGCGGAATCAATTGACCGCCGACGCCCGGTGACACCCCTTGATTGACCGACGAGAGATTGTTCGGAAGTCCCAGCACCGACAGTCCGATGCGTGGCAATGAGAATGACCAGTTGACGCCCTCTTCCTCCATGCGCGAACGATTCACTTCCGAAACGACGCAATTGAGCATCACCTGCTGGCGTCCGAACGGATCGACGCGGATCTGGCGCTCGACGTATTGCCCGCGGCTATCCCATACCGCAAGCGTCGTGAATCCTTCCTTGTGGCCGACCAGATTAATCTGGAACGGATTGACCACCTGAAGATCGGCGACCTCGGTGTCGGCTATCGAGATTCGCCGAATCCGCCGCGGAAAGTCGTAAATCGAGGACGAACCCGCCGACAATTCGACCACATCATCAGGCAGATAATGGGTGCCGCCGGTGACCGAGTCGGTCGGTGTAGGCGCCCCCGGATCATTACGGTAAGTATGTGGCCGCGACTGTGACAACTGGCCCCGCATCAACATCCCGGTATCCTTGGGAGCCTGCGCTCCGGGCGGAACGTACGAGCTGCTCGCAGATCCTGTGTAAGGAGCGTAGGGGGCGGCCGCGGGCGTTACTGGCGACAGCACCGAGGGTCCGGTTGCCTGCGCCAAAAGGGTTGGAAGGGGCGCCATGGGTGAAGCTGGAACGAAAGCCGCGATGGATCCAGGCGTGGCCCCAGGCATCTTCGCTGCCCTGGCTACTGTGGCGAACAAGCCCACGGCGACCGCCAGCAGGCCCATGCCCGCAAGCATCGAGCGAACGAACACCATGCGGCGACTCGTTTCCTTCATTTCCAGCACCTTAATCCTGCTTCGCGGCGGCTTCAGGGAACGTCGATCGTTTTCGACCGAGGACCGTTGTAAGAGCTTGTCGAATCCGGCGCCGCGATGGATCCCGATGCTTTCGTCGCCGAATCCGGAGTCACTTCGTACGGCGACGCAGCAGTCCCTTCTCCATGCGCAACCATGGCCTCTGCCGCAGATCCTCCGCTCGCGAATCCCGCCTTCGAATTGTCACTGCCCGCTGCGCCTGGATCGCCCGATGAAAAGCTTCCCGCACTATCGGGCATGAGGTCGGGGCCGGCCTCCGGGACCGGTTCCGGAGCCGGCACAGCCTCCTCCATCGGTTCGTCGTGTCTCGCGCCCGCCCGAACGAAGGACACCGATTCGCTGCTGGTGCCGTTGCGCAATACTTCGACGCTCACCGGTTTCGCCCGCGGACGCGGGGGCACATAAAGCAGGTGTTCCTGAACTGCCAATGGCGCGGCGACCGGTGCCACACCGAGCAGCTGTGTCACCGTAATACCGTCTGTCGCCACCACAGCCTTGTCGTCATAATTTCTCAGCGCCAATCGCAAACCGCCCTGCCCGCTCGCCAGCGTCAGCCGTTCAGCCTGGTCGGGCGTCACCAGCATGGTCACCACGTGCACCACCTGCGGCTTGTCGCCGACCTGCTCGATATCCTGCGCGATCGCCAGAACCTCAACATCCTGGAGCACGATCTTCGACATCGGGTGATCATTGCTGGTCACCGACACCAGCACATCCACGTGCGCATGTGGCAGCACGAAGCCGGCGATGTCGCCGACTTCGTCGACCGGCACCGAGAGCGCGCGCATTCCGGGCGGTATCAGCAACGGCAGCACCCCGGCATTCTTATCGCCGCTAAACAGCCGGTCGGCGACGATCGGCTCATTCTCGACGAAACTGGTCATGGTATACTTGTCCATTACTCCCGAGATATCGGTGAAAGCACCGGGCGGCAGCGAGTCGCGGGACCATCGCGCGGTCCTTACCGAACTTGCGTCAAGCTTGCTCCCGATGCCCAGCTCACGCGCCGCCACGATGATGTCCACCGATTGAAGCTTGGCCGCCGCAACCTCGGCCTCGCGCTTCTTCAACGCCGAATAGACCACCATCGCAGCCACCAATGCCGCGAGGCCCGCGAGCAAGACGAAAATAATTGGCCTTCTCATCTATCCTTCCCCGCCACCCGGGCCGCAGCCTATGCCGGGGTTAACATACGATTGGCCGCGACTACTGCCGCCGCGCTTTCACGGCGCTAAAATTCGATCTGCCCTTTCCCGCGATGATGAGACCGTCGGACTTAACCAACGCAAAACTTAAACCGCCCTGGCCGCGGAACCGCTTTGCGATGAAGGTGCGGCCGTGGATTCGATCCGTCACGTTCCCGTCGTACATCTTAATTATGAAGCTCTCGCGCGCGACCGCCGGCGAGACCCCTCTGTCCGAATCGGACAATGTCGGGTAAGGAATTGTTGCGGGAGTGTTCGTATTAATGAGCCGGCGCCGCCAGTCCTCCCGAAACGGCCGAAGAAGATCGGACCGCCGACACCTGGTTGCGAACTTCGGTATGAGTTGTGCGCGATTCAGCGGCCCTGCTTCGTGGCTCAGGGCTATTTGTCGCCGCAATCTCTACGCATTGCCGAGCCGTATCCTCTTCCACTGCCATGATTAGCATGATCGTCACAGCGTTGCTACAAGTAATATTCAATGTTGCCTAATTGTTAGTTATGGAAACCCATGCGACCGCGCCGCAGACTTCGTCCACTCAAGTAGCTTGCGAGATAGCTTGATCGCTTTTCAGGCTACCTTCGAGAGTCGCCCCCTTCAGCCGCGTTCCACCAAGTTCCCCCCGGCAGGTCTGAATTTCCGCAATCGCCGCGCGCTTTCCGACTGGCGGTTCGATTGGACGGGCTCAACTGGCAAAGAAATGCCGTGCTGACGGCAATAATTCGCCGCTTTCGGGTGCCACTAGGATATTGGTCAACCTGGCTTCCCGTTTAATACGTAAGCGACGTCAGATTGCGTCGGGATTTAATGCTCAAGTTAGTCAGGGCGACAATATTCGAATAGGCCTGGCTCGAGACCATGGCAACTCTCGATACCAGGTCGTAGTAAGACTGCTGTTGACTCTGTTAGTCAATCTGACGACGTTCTGCCCCAATAACTGATAGGTGATCAACACCACAACAGCCACCGCCGCAACAATTAGGACATATTCCGTCATCGTCTGGCCCCTAATTAGCCGCTTCCCAAGTTCGCACACCCTAAAGTACATCCCGATCATCTTTTCCACTCGCGATCACCCATGTTCACCAGAGCTGCCGTTATGCCGGCTCGCCTCTGCGCTCGACTAGAAGAATAGAATGAGCACAGCGCATGCCATCGGTATTAACGCGCGAAAGCTGGGAAGGTCTGCCTGACGCAAAATGAGCGGCGTGCTGAACGCATTAGGCGATCGCTGCTTACTGACCTACGAAGGGCAACGCAGGCGAAGCGCCGAGTCCGTGTCGGCAATGCCGCCCTGCGAATTCCTTATGAAATCGAACTAGCCGGCTCGAAAACAATGGAATCACCAATGCGGGTGTGGCTCCGAACACCTGCACCGGCCTCCAGTTCGAGCGCCAGGCTGGCACCAAATATCATCGCCGACGTGCGCCAAGGCCTCAGCGAATGGCTAATGCCGATGACGATATTGTTGCGGTTGATGAAAACGATATCGATCGGGAAGCGCATGAAAAACATGTGCATCCACATGAAAGGTTCGAAACGCCCGCGCACGAAGATCATCCCGTGACCGGGCTCAAGATGAGTTCGCCCGAGCAATCCGTGCGATTTTCCATTCAGGCCGCCGGCATCTTCAATGCATTGGCAAATCGTAGTACCGCGAGTTCTATTAATTGCGCGCAGGATACTACCGCCCATAAGGTGCTCCCTCGAGATTGGCCAATTGGTGTAACCGCTCGCACTGGGCATCTATCCGGGCTCGATCGCGCAATCTCAACTGCTGACAATCTTTGGAGCAAGAATCAATCCAGGGCTGCTTCGCGTATGTTTGGAGGCACTGGCCGCCAAGCCGCAGGCAGCCGGAATGGCGTGCGCATTGTATTACCAGCAACTCACTGATGATGTTTCTGCGAAATCACTGTAATAAGATAAAACGTATCTCGATGGGATATTTACCCATATTTGTCAATGTGAGCGGCCGCACTTGTGTCGTCGTGGGCGGTGGGCAGGTCGCCGAGCGAAAGGCCCGAACTCTGATCGCGGCGGGCGCCCACGTCGTACTCATCAGTCCGCAGGTGACTGCCGGACTTGCGACGATGGTCGAGGCAAGTGCGATTCGGCATCTTTCACGTTCGTACTGCCAAGGTGACCTCGAGGGCGCGTGGCTCACGTTCGAAGCCACTGGCGACGATCTGGCGGCACGCGCAGTCGCATCCGAAGCGCGCCAACGCGGCGTGCCAATCAACGTCGCGGACGTACCGGAACTGTGCACCTTTATCGCGCCGGCCGTGGTCCAGCGCGGCGGCCTGCAAATCGCAATTTCGACCGGCGGTGCAAGTCCCGCGCTGGCCCGGAAAATCCGCGAGGAGTTGGAGGAAGGCTTTGGTATCGAGTATGAGGTAATAATCGATCTATTGGCACAAGCGCGTCAGTGGCTGCGAACGTGCGAGCCCGACGGCGGCGCGCGTGCGCGCCTGCTGGCCGCATTAGTGAGTTCGGACCTGCTCCAATGCGTGAAGCACGGCGACTTCGCTGCAGCCGATGCGATCGTGCGAGGAGTGCTGGGCAAGGGTCTCGCCGAAATCGGATTCGACGCTGAGCGCATGAAAGATGCGTCCGATCGCGACTCCGCATGGTCCGGCCATACAGACGCACGAGCCCGGTTGAGCACGAGATGAACATCTACTGGCTCGCTCTCGCATTGCTCTGCTACGCGCTATCGGCCGCGGCCTTCGCAATGGAGCGCACGGGATTACGCGGAGGACTCGCCCAGCGCGCGAGCCTGCTGCTCGGTTCAGGCGCCGTTCTGCAGACCGGTGATCTGATGATGCGCGGAATCCAGGCGGGCAACGCGCCAGTAACGGACTTCGGACAGGCGCTGGTCTTTTTGGCGTGGCTGACCGCGATCGCCGGATTGTTCCTGATTGTACGCTTGCGCATGCCCGTGATCGGCGTGTACGTAGCACCAATCGTGTTCGTCGCGTTGGGGATCGGCGCGGCGACAATGAGTCATGCGCGCCTCGCGATGCCGCAAAGTTTGCGAAGCGCATGGCTGCCGGTGCACGTGACCTTTGCGCTGCTGGGGTACGCGTTGTTCGTGCTGGCCGCGATCGTCAGCCTGGTTTACCTGGTGTACGAAGGGCGGCTCAAAGCCAAACGGCCGCTGCGAACCACCGACGAACTTACTCCCAGTCTCGAAAAACTCGACCGCATCAACTATCGCCTGCTCGGCTGGGGCTTCCTTATGTTGAGCTTCGCGATAGTCACCGGGGCGCTGTGGGCTGACACGACCTGGGGTCATTTCTGGTCGTGGGATCCGGCGGAGTCGTGGACGCTGGTAATCTGGTTGCTCTATGCGGCGCTGCTGGAATCGCGTCTGGCCGCGGGCTGGCGCGGGCGGCGCGCCGCGACTTTGACGATCGCAGTCTTTACCGTGCTGGTCGGATCCTTTATCGGTGTGAGTCTCCTCGCAACTGGCAAGCATGGGGGCAATTTCGGTTAGGCCCATGCGCGAGACCATTTTCATTTTCGGAGTGAACCATCATCAAACGCCGGTGGCGATGCGCGAGCGCCTCGCCTATGCGAATGACGAAATCGTCATCGCGCTCGCACGCCTCAAGCGGGCCGCGCCCGCCATCCACGAAGTCGCACTGATCTCCACCTGCAACCGCGTCGAAATCATGGGTGTCACCGACGCGTGCGATCTCGCGCATAATCAAGCGACCGACTTTCTCGCAGGCGATCGCGGCCTCGATGCCGCTGGATTCGAGAGTTCGCTCTATCGCCATGAGGCGCGCACTGCCGTGCGTCATCTGTTTCGCGTCGGCGCCAGCCTGGATTCAATGGTCGTGGGCGAGCCGCAAATCCTCGGGCAGCTCAAGAACGCATACGCCCAGGCAGCCGAGGCGGGCACTGCAGGCCTCGTACTCCATCGCGCTTTCCACAAGGCGTTTTCGGTCGCCAAGCGGGTTCGCAACGCGACATTGATTGGCCATGGCTCGGTCTCAGTGAGTTCGGCCGCGGTCGGCCTGGCCGGAAAAATCTTCGATACGCTCGCTGACAAAACCGTCCTGTTGATCGGCGCAGGCCAGATGGCGGAGCTGACCGCGCGCAACCTCAAGCGCCTCGGCATCCAATCGCTTCTCATCACGAGCCGGACCTTCGACAACGCGGTCGCCCTCGCCCGCAAGCTCGACGGCACGGCCGTTCCGTTCGACGGCTTTCAGCCTTACTTGAAAATCGCCGACATCGTGATCGGATCGCTCGCCGCCGTCCGGCCGGTCATTGGAACCGAGGAATTCGAGGGCGTAATCCGTGAACGGCGCTATCGCCCCGTCCTGTTGATCGACCTCGGCGTGCCGCGGAATTTCGACGCGCGTCTCAATTCTCTGGAGAACGTCTACCTGTACGACATCGACGACCTGAGCGCGGTCGTGCAGGAATCGATCGGCGATCGCAAACGCGAGGCGGAGAAGGCGGAAAGCATCGTCGATCGCGAGGTCGAATCCTTTCTTAGGTGGCTCGAGAGCCTCGACCTGGTGCCCGCAATCAGAGACATCCGCACCAGCGTCGAGCAATTACGCGAACTAGAACTGGAACGCCATCGCGCATGGCTGACCAGTCTTGCCCCCGGCGAGCGCGCGCGTATCGAATCGCTAACCAGGGGACTCGTAAACAAACTGTTGCATCGAATTTTATCCGGGATCCGCGAGGGGCGCGCGGACGGATCCGACGGCGTCTATGCGGCCGAGATTGCACGGCGGCTGCTGAGCGCGGACCTTGGATCCCAAAGCGGCGTATTGCTCCGTCCGGATCGCGAGGCGCTTGAGGACTTCGCTCTGGAAGATCCTTTCGACGGGGACGACGAACTCTGATGCGGTTCGGCAGCCTCGACGTGGATGGTTGGCGCTCGGCGGTTAGCGCATGAGTGCGCGTCTCCGCATCGGATCGCGGCCGAGTCCGCTCGCCCTTGTCCAAGCCAACCTGGTGAAGGAACGCCTCGAAGAAGTTCTCACTGGCCTGGTGGTCGAGATCGTCGCGGTCAGCACCAGCGGCGATAGGCTGACCACGGCCGCCCTCGCGCGCATCGGCGGCAAAGGTCTCTTCATCCGCGAACTTGAGCTGGCGCTCTCCGACGGGCGAATCGATCTCGCGGTGCATTCGATGAAGGATCTCCCCGCGGTATTGCCCACTGCGTATCGCCTCGCCGCGGTGCCACTACGCGAGGATCCGCGCGACGCCTTGATTACGCGGCTTCCCGGCGGATGGGAGGGGTTGAGGCGCAGCGCTCGCCTGGGGACCTCGTCGGTGCGGCGGCGATTGCAGGCACTGCGGCAACGGCCCGATCTCCAGATCGCACCACTTCGCGGCAACGTCGATACCCGGCTCGCACGGTTACTCGCCGGCAACTTTGACGCGATTATTCTTGCGCTGGCGGGCCTCAAACGTCTCGGCAAACTCGGCGGCCTCAATCTCCTCGAATTAGGCGATCGCGATTTCGTACCTGCGGGCGGCCAGGGCGCCCTCGCCCTCGAGGCGTGCGCGGACCGTCCGATCTGCGCCTCCGATGAAATCGACGCTGCCATCGTGGCACTGAACGACCTTCCAACATTGGCCGAAGTCAGCGCGGAGCGCGCATTCCTCGCGACTATCGGAGCTTCCTGCGTCTCGCCCGTTGGCGTTAAAGGCAGTGTCGGCGACAACCTGATGAAATTGCGCGCACTGCTCTTCAGTAGTGACGGATCGACCAGCCTCAGCGATGAAATCACGGCACCGTTCCCCAGCAGTACAAGCCTTTCCGAATTGACCCGCGCCGCTGCCACGATTGGCGCGACGCTCGGCGATCGCCTGATCGATCGCGGCGCCCGCCAATTAATCGAGCCGGTCGAGTAACCTCCGTGAAGCGTCGGCACAGTGCAATCGAGACGGCTATGCGCGCCGAAGAAGAAGGTCGCGGCAGAGTTTTTCTGGTCGGTGCGGGTCCCGGCGCACCCGATCTGATCACGCTCCGGGGCGCGGACCTGATGCGCCGTGCCGACGTGATTGTTTATGATGCGCTCGTGAGTCCGGAAATTCTGCGGCTGGCGCCGGCCAGCGCCGAACGTATTTTCGCCGGCAAAAAAGGCGGCGAGGAACGCAGCGCCGATCAATCGGATATCAATCGGATCCTAATCGAGCAGGCACGTGCGGGACGGCGCGTCGTCCGGCTCAAGGGCGGCGACCCGTTCATCTTTGGACGCGGCGGCGAAGAAGCTGAAGCGCTGGTTGAGGCGGGAATCCCCTTCGAGATAGTGCCGGGCGTGACCTCGGCGATCGCCGCGCCGGCGTTCGCGGGAATCCCGTTGACGCATCGCGAACACGGATCCTTTGTCGCCTTTATAACCGGTCATCAAGATTCCGGAAAAGGTCCCCAGGATGCCATCCCTTGGGACGACCTGGCGCGCGCCGCCCAATCGCGCGGTACGCTCGTGATTCTCATGGCAACGGCGCGCATGCGATCACATCTGGCGCGACTGATTGCGGGTGGCCTTGCCGCCGAAATGCCGGCGGCAGTAATCGAATGGGGCTCTACAGCCGCCCAGAAAACCATCGTCGCGCAACTCGGCACGCTCGCCGACGAGGCGGAACGCGCGGCTCTCAAAGCGCCCGCCGTGATCGTCGTGGGCGAGTGCGCCGCACTCGGAAATGAACTGAGCTGGTTCGAGGCGATGCCCCTATTCGGACGGCGCATCGTGATTACGCGCGCTGCCAATGACGCGGCCGAGTTCGCTGCCCGAATTCGCGCGCTGGGCGGGGAGGCCATCGAATTCCCAGCCATCGAAACGGCCCCGCTCTCCAGCTACGATATTCTCGATCGCGCAATCGACGAGATCGACACGTTCGATTGGGTGATCTTCACCAGCGTTAATGGAGTTGATCATTTCATCGATCGCATGCGGACCAGCGGCCGCGATGTTCGGGCGATCGGTCCGGCGGCGATCGCGGCGATCGGACCCGCAACCGCCGACCGCGTGCGCTACTACGCGCTAACGGTCGCGGCGATGCCTGCCGAGTATCGCGCAGAAGCCGTCATCGATGCGATCGGCGCGGAGCGAATCGCCGGCGCGCGCGTTCTGATTCCGCGCGCCGCGGTCGCGCGCGAAGCCCTTCCGGAGTTGCTGCTGAGCCACGGCGCGCGCGAGGTCGTCGTCGCGCCCGCATATCGCACGAGAATGCCTGCGGCTGCCGATGCCGATCGCATGCGCGCCTTGATTGCGAACGGCGCGATCGACTTGCTCACGTTCACAAGCTCCAGCACGGTAACGAATTTTATTGCGATGACGGGCGTGCAGGGCGCGGGGCTAAAAGCCGCGGCAATCGGACCGATCACGGCCGAAACCGCGCGCGCGCACAGCTTCGAGGTCGTCGTGGAGCCCGCGACCTATACCGTCGATGCGCTGATCGCCGCGATCGTCGGATATTACGCCGAAATTGCGCGGATCTAATGCGCTCGTGGTTTTAAGTGCGGGCTTGTCCTTTATTTAATCTATATAATCGGTCTCGAATCCCGATCCGGGGGTAACACATCGATGGCATTTCCAATCAATCGGCCGCGCCGCCTGCGCCGCACCGACACTTTGCGCCGGATGGTCCGCGAGACCCGCCTCTCGCCCGACGATTTTATCCAGCCCTATTTCGTGTGTCCCGGACGTGGTGTTACCAAGCCGGTGGGCGCCATGCCGGGGGTTGCGCAGATGTCCGTCGATAACGTGCTCAACGCGGCGCGCGAGACCTTCGCCGCGGGCGTTCCGGCGGTCATCCTGTTCGGCATCCCGCAGCATAAGGACGCTACCGGAACCGAGGCCTGGAACGACCACGGCGAGGTGCAGCGGGCGATTCGCGAAATCAAGGAACGGGTGCCCGGCCTGATCGTCATCACCAACGTCTGCATGTGCGAGTACACCGATCACGGACATTGCGGCGTGGTGCGGGATAACGACGTTGACAACGATGCGACGCTCGACTTGCTGGTGCGCGAGTCGCTCTCGCATGCGCGGGCCGGTGCCGATATCGTCGCGCCGTCGGACATGATGGATGGGCGTGTTGGCGCAATTCGCGCGGCCCTCGATGAAGAGGGTTACCGCGATACCGCTATCATGGCCTACTCGGCGAAGTTCGCGTCGGCGTTTTATGGGCCCTTTCGCGAGGCCGCCGAATCAGCGCCGCAATTCGGCGATCGGCGTTCCTACCAGATGGATCCGCCCAATGGCGACGAAGCGATGCGTGAGGTCGCACTCGACCTTGAAGAGGGCGCCGACATCGTAATGGTCAAACCCGCGCTGCCCTACCTCGACCTGATTTATCGCGTGAAGCATGAATTTAATGTCCCGGTCGCGGCCTATAATGTGTCAGGCGAATACTCGATGATTCGTGCCGCAGGCATGAACGGCTGGATCGATGAGGAACGTGCGACGCTTGAGGTTTTGACTTCGATCAAGCGCGCCGGTGCGGACATGATCCTGACGTATTTCGCCACCGCCGTCGCCAAAAATATCAAGTAGCCGGGGGTCGAGACTCGTCCCCGGCGATATCACTTGGTCGGGCGAATGTGTGTCTCATACCAGGGGCGCATCGCACCCAGCGCGCGCCGCTGATGGTACGCGAGTTCATCGTCGGGATACCGATGCTCCGGGCCGATCACGCAGCCGACCCGAGCGTGACATCGCGGCGCGCAATCCGCTTCCACCTCAATTCGGTGAGTCAGACACTTCGGAATGTTCCAGCCCGTCGGGAACGAAACCGCGGCGGCCGGACACGCCGCGATACAACTCCGCGGAGCGCATCCCGGACATGGATCGAATCCGATCGCCGGACCCGGCATATCCAAATCGGTCTCGATGATGAGCGCGGCGCGAAACGCGATCCACGGGCCATAAATGGGATGCAGCACGACGCCGATAATGCTGGGGCCACCGAGTCCAGCCAGCTTCGCTAATTCGATGAAATTCAGCGACGGACCGGCCTGTACGAACGGATACACCGTTACGCATCGTCCGCCCGCTTGGTTCGCAACCGGAACCACCTCACGCTCGATAATCTCGCACGTGTAATCATCCAGCGGGTTTGTCCGCTCGTGCCATCCCGGATTGCGATCGGCAAATCTGCTGAAGGCGTCCCAGAAATCTCCACCCCCGTTCCCTATGACTATGATTGAACGCGGCTTCGCCATCGTGTTTGTAGATGCGAAGATGTTCGTGCGCGCCGCGGGCGCGACCAGCTTGTCATAACGATCCGCCGGAATTGCAGCTATCAGGTTTAGGCCATGGCGCGCGGCCGCAGTCCGAATCGGTCCGAGCGAATCTTTCATCGCGGCAACACCTGGCATCCCATCAATATCCCGCGGCGGCTCAATCGATTGAGGACAATCGTCTGCGATCAGGCGATTTTGTAGGTAACCAACGCGTCCGCGACGAGCGTGCCTCGATTGTCGCGAATCTCGACGTTGATGCTGGCGACGCGTTTGCCCTTGCTGCGCACGCGAGCCTGCGCAATGAGGTCGCTCTGAATGCCGGGCGCCGTGTAATTTACCGTCATCGAAATCGTCGCGCTGCGCTCGGTTTCGGGCATCGTCCAGATTGCGGCGCACGCGGCAAAGTCCGCCAGCGAAGCGATCGCGCCGCCATGTATCGGCACATCGGGGCCGCCATCGTTCAGGAGGCGCACATTGAAGGGCATGCGTACCACCGCCGTGCCGTTCGCAGCGGACTCCGTCTTAAGTCCGAGAATCGTCGAGAATGGCGACCGTTCGAGCGAAGCGATCGCGGGATAGGTCTGGTGGATCGTACTCATCGGCACAGTCAATCGTTGCGAATTATGTTGTGCAAAGCGATGCCCGCAAGCTGAAATGCAAGCGCCACCGCCTCCTCCGCATTCCGTGCGTGGCGCACGCCCTCAATCTCGCGCCACGCGCCAATCGCCACGACCGGGCGTCCGATCTTGAGCGCGAGCGCAATCTCTGAGAGCGTGCCCGCTTCACCAGGCAGCGCCACCACCGCGTCGGCACTCCCCACCACGATGGCGTTGCGCGCTTCGCCCATCCCGGTAGCTATCGCGAACTCGATCTCCGAATTGGCCGAAGCCCGATCGTAGCTCGGCAGGATGCCGATCGTGTGTCCCCCCGCAGATCGCGCCCCCTGCGCCGCCGCTTCCATCACGCCTCCGCGTCCGCCGCAGACCAACACTGCTCCGTGGCCCGCGATTACGCGTCCGACTTCGAAGGCAATCATCCGAACCTGCGCGGCCGCGTCGCCCGCTCCGATAACTGCGATCGCGTTGCGCGGCGCCATTACATCCCAATCCGCCCGAGCCCGCCTCAGATCTCCAGAATCGCGGGCAACTCTGAGAGGTCGCGGATAGTGTAATCCGGTTGCGGAATACCCTCGGGAACCGACTGGGATCCCTTGCTGATCCACGCAGTGCGCATCCCGGCCTTTTGCGGCCCGGCGACGTCCTCGCGCGGCGTGTCGCCCACAAAGAGCACGGCCGACGCGTCGAGGCGCAGCATTTCCAGCATGCGTTGATAGATCAGCGGGCTCGGTTTGCGCATGCCGACCTCCGCAGAAATTATTACCGCCTCGAACAAATGGGACACGCCGGTGTCGTCGAAAACTTCGTGGCCGCATTGCGTATCATCGAAATTTGACAGCAGCCCCATCCGATAATGGGGCGCGATATTCCGCACCGCGGCCACCCGTTCGGCCGGGGCCCAGGTGACGCTGCGAACCCCGTTCATATGTACCCGCGTCAGTTCCTCCGCGAACAAATCGATCTCGCCCTCGAGCGCCGGGGCCAGCCGCGCGAGTGTTCGCACAAACCGCTCCCGGCAGGTGATCTCGATATGCTCGACTTCGCGCTCGGCGAGAATCTCGTCGATTACCGCGTGATAGACCTCGATAAACCGATCGCGGTCGAAGTCCGCGCCCAAACGCTTCTGCAACAGCGGAAACACCCACGGGATAGTCGTGTGAATCCGATGCCCATTGATCTCCATCAGCGGCAGGCGTTCGGGTTCCCACTTGACGATCGTGTCGAAGAGGTCGAAGACGACCGCTCTGAAGTCAGCCCTAGCCATTGGGTGCCAACGCCGCCGCCGTCGCCAGGAGTGCCGCCAGATTCAACAGCATCACTCCTCCGTTCAGCATCACCGAGAGCCGGTGCAGCCGATCGAACTCTGCCCGCCGCGCAGGATCGGGATTCTGTTCCTCGACCACGGTCCGAATCGCGTCAACCTGAGGCCGCACGATTCCGCCGGCGTAAATAGTCAGGGCCAGCGCCCCCGCGAGCGCAAGTGACGTCAGACTCCACCACATCCGCGGCTCGCTCTTGACGGTGAAGTATAGCGCCAGCGCCAAGCCGACTGCCCCCGCGATGTAGCCGAGGAGGTAGTAACGCGGAAACACTCCGGCGACGAGCTTGCCGGCCTCGGCAGTAGGCAGCAGCTTGAACACCACCGGCGCGATAATCGCCGTGAAAAAGAACATGCCGCCAAGCCAGCACACAAGCGCGAGCAGATAAAAAAAGAGTGCGATTACCATGTGTAATTCTAACTGAAGAGCCGCCAATGTTGCGCAGCGGGTTCTGCCGTCCGCGATCAATTGAGATAGGCCTTGTGCGCACCTGGGATCGGCTTGCGATCGCTGAAGCCGCCCTCGATCGGATGCCACGCGCTCACCCGCGACTCGCCAAATTGCCAGCACAGGAAGACCACGTCGTTATCGATTTCGCATGGAAAATCGACTAACCCGAGGTCGATATCCTTGAGAAAACAGCCCATCGATTCGATTTGACCAGCGATCTCGCCCATCCGGTTCGTGACGGGACGCAATTCCGGGTGGCTCTCGATAATTTCGTGCAGACGCTTAGTGCCCAATCGCTCGTCCTCGCGCACTAATTCACGGATCCGCTCCCGCAGCACTCCCGCCTGCACCTGCAAGTCACGAATTAGTACTTCCAGAGTAGGTACCAACTCATTCGCGTCCGCCGTGCTGAAGAGCCTCTCGAACTGATGACTGGACAATTCCGCCTCGTCTCCGTGGCGCGTGTCGCCAAGCGTGATTACGTTCATTGCGAGGAAGCTGCCTTGTCCTCCCCCAAGCGGTATATTACGTTAATTTCTGGCGGAGGGGAAAGTGTGAACGGCGTAGTGCCGTTCAGTCTGCGGGTAGCGCGTAAGCTATGACTGAAAAATCAACCGGCGAAAAACGCTTCGAGACCGAAGAGGACCTTTCCAAGGCCGAAATCCCCGAGATCCTGCCGATATTGCCGCTCCGCGGGATCGTGATATTTCCCAGCCAGATTCATCCCTTCCTGGTCTCTCGCGCCTCGTCTCTCAAGTTGATTGAGGAAGTCGGCGGCGCCTCGAAAATAATTGGCCTGAGCGCACAGAAAAATCCGGAAGAGGAAAGCCCCCTTCCGGAAGGCCTCTTCGCCCGTGGCACCGCCGTTCGCATCCTTAAAATGCTCAAGTATCCCGACCAGAGCGTCCGCGTCCTGGTGCAGGGATTGGCCCGCATCGAGCTCGGCGACTTCGTCCAGCGCGAGCCCTACTTTACCGCTCACGTAACCCGTCTAAGTGAAGAATTTACCTCCGACCGCGAGGCCGAGGCGCTCCAGGCCAACCTCGTCAGCCAATTCTCCAAGTTCGTCTCCTTGGTGCCCTATCTCCCCGACGAATTGCAGGTCATGTCGATGCAGGTGCGCGATCCCGCGCGCCTTACCGACCTGGTAGCGTCATATCTAAAGATCGCCGTCGAAGAGTTGCAGGATCTGCTGGCGACCCTCAACGTGCGCGAACGGCTCGAAAAACTCATTGTAATTCTCAGCCGCGAAATCGAATTGCTGGAGCTCGGCCACAAGATTCAGTCGCAGGTGCAAACCGAGCTCAACAAGAACCAGCGCGAGTATTATCTCCGCCAGCAACTCAAGGCGATTCAAAAGGAACTCGGCGAGGGCGACGCACGATCCTCGGAGATCGAAGACCTCGAGAAGAAGATCGAAATCGCCAAGATGCCCGAGGACGCCCGCAAGGCCGCCGACAAGGAACTCGAACGGCTGCGCATGATTCCGCCCGAGTCGGCCGAGCACACGGTGGTGCGAACTTATCTTGATTGGCTGGTGAGCCTTCCGTGGAACATCACTACCGAGGATAACCTCGATATCAAGCACGCGCGCCAGGTCCTCGACGAAGATCATTACGATCTCGAAAAGGTCAAGGAGCGCGTCCTCGAATTCCTCGCCGTCCGCAAGCTCAAGGCCGATACCAAGGGCCCCATCCTGTGCTTCGTCGGGCCGCCAGGCACCGGCAAAACTTCCCTCGGACGTTCAATCGCGCGGGCGATGGGCCGTAAGTTCGTTCGCCTGTCCCTCGGCGGCATCCGCGACGAAGCCGAAATTCGCGGCCATCGGCGCACCTACATAGGCTCGTTGCCCGGCCGCATCATCCAGGGACTCCGCAACGCCGGATCGAGCAATCCGCTCTTCATCCTCGATGAGGTGGACAAGCTCGGCGCCGATTTTCGCGGCGACCCCGCCTCCGCCCTGCTCGAAGTCCTCGACCCTGAGCAAAACAACACCTTCGTGGACCATTACCTCGACGTCCCGTTCGACCTCTCCAAGGTGCTCTTCCTGACCACCGCCAATGTGCTCGACACCATTCCGCACGCCCTGCGCGACCGTATGGAAGTGCTCGAACTGCCGGGTTACACCGAAGAAGAAAAACTGCAAATCGTCGAACGCCATCTCATCCAGAAAGAAAAAATCGAGAACGGACTGGGCGATCAGAAGATCGAATTCACCAGGGCGGCGGTGGCGGAAATTATCCGCAGCCATACTCGCGAAGCCGGCCTGCGCAATCTCGAACGCGAGATCGCACGCGTTTTCCGCAAGATCGCACGCTCGATCACCGAGGGCGAATCCGCACCCGAACAGATCACTCCCGAAATGCTCAAGAAGTATCTCGGGGCGCCCAAGTTCTTTTCCGAAGTCGCCGATCGTACCAACGAAGCCGGTGTCGCCACCGGCCTCGCCTGGACCGCGGCCGGCGGCGACATCATCTTTATCGAGAGCACTCGTATGGCCGGGCAGAAGGGACTGACGCTGACCGGCTCCCTCGGCGACGTGATGAAAGAATCCGCGCAAGCCGCCCTCTCCTATATTCGGTCGCGCGCCGAGCGCATCGGAATTGCTGCGGACTTCTTCGAAAAATCCGACATCCACGTGCACGTTCCGGCCGGTGCCATTCCGAAAGATGGTCCGTCGGCGGGGGTGACCATTGCCGCCTCATTGGCGTCCCTGCTGACGGGCCGTCCAGTGCGCAACGACGTCGCGATGACGGGCGAAATCACGTTGCGCGGCAAAGTCCTGCCAGTCGGCGGCATCAAGGAAAAAGTCCTCGCCGCGCGGCGCGCCGGTATTACCACGGTAATACTTCCACGCCGCAACGACAGCGACCTCGAGGACATTCCGCCCGAAGTGCGCGCCGAGATGGAAACCATCTTTGTCGATACGGTTGACGAAGTCCTGAAGCATGCGCTGCGCGACGCCCCTCAACCGCTCGCGGCCGAAGCTGCGCTCGCGGTTGAGCCCCCGGTCAAGGCGCCTGCCGCCGCCTGACCGCCGCCGTCGCGCCCTGCTACCTCCAGGGCGCGTCCTCTGACTATGCGCTGGACGACTCCGTCGCCCAGCGCATAGGGCGCCAACCCGGCTCATCACAAAGCCCGCCAACGCTCAAAGCCGGATTGACTGGCTCTTCCTCGCTTCATACATCAAACTGCATAACGTCACGGGACTAAACCAGATGAAGATCGCGATCGTAGCCGCGGAAATCGGACCCGACGCGAAGGCGGGCGGCCTCGCCGACGTGATCGGTGCATTGCCGCAAGCGCTGGCACGCCACGGCGCGGAAACCAGCGTGATCATCCCCGGCTACCGCGCTTTGCTGCGAAAGCTCGCGACTACCGTCTTCGCCGATCATCTCGATCTCGCGATGGGCGCAGATCGCGAACCCTTCCGGATACTGCGCGCCAATGGCAAGAATCATGTGCCCCTCTATCTCATCGATCACCCTCGCTTCTTCGACCGCGACGGCATCTACGGCGACGGTGCCGGACCATATCCGGACAACAATCGCCGCTACATCTTCTTCGGACGCGCCGCGGCAGCCGCCGCCGCCATGATTCGCCCCGAACGTCCTCCACGCCCACGACTGGCACGCCGCACCCGCCGCCATCGCAATTCGCGCCGAGGCCGCGCTGCGCGAGAGCTTCGCCTCGACCCTTTCGGTCTTCACCATTCATAACGTCGCCTTCCAGGGTCATGTCGCCCCGGCCGATTATCCGCTGCTCGGCCTCGACCCTGCATGGTTCACTTCCGAATTCCTCGAGTTCTGGGGCGGCGCCAACCTCATGAAGGGCGCGATCGTACTGGCCGACGGCGTCTCCACCGTCAGTCCCACCTACGCGCACGAAATAGCCCACGATCCAGTCCTGGGATTTGGCCTCGATGGGGTGCTGCGCGCGCGCGGCGATCGCTTCGTCGGCATCCTGAACGGCGCGGATTACAGCGAATGGGATCCCGCCATTGACCGCTTGATTCCAAAGCCCTACTCGCCCAGCGACCGCGCTCCCAAAAAGCTATGCCTCGAGCTTCTGCGTAACGATCTCAAACTGCCGCAGCCGCCCATTTCTGAGTCTGTTCCCATGGTCGGGATGGTCACGCGAATGACCGGACAAAAAGGCCTCGACATCCTCGCCTCCGCGCTCGACTCGATCATGCCGCTGGGCATTCAACTAGTCATGCTCTCGAGTGGCGACCCCGGCCTCGAGCGGCTTTTTCTCGATGCGCAGTCGCGCTATCCCGATCGCATGCGCGTGATCCTCGGTTTCGACGATGCGATGGCCCATCGTATCCAGGCCGCCGCCGACATCTTCCTGATGCCGTCACAATTCGAGCCGTGCGGCCTCACGCAGATGTACGCTCTCAAATACGGCACCGTTCCGGTGGTCCGCGCGACCGGCGGCTTGCGCGATACGATCTCCGAGTTCGATCCCGAAACCATGACCGGCAACGGCTTTCTCTTCACGCCTTACACACCCACGGCGCTGATCGAGGCCATGGCCCGCGCGATCGCGGTTTACCGCCGCCCCGCTCAATGGAGCCGTCTCATGGGTAACTGCTTCGAGGCTGACTTCTCTTGGGATCGCGCCGCGAACGAGTATCTTGGATGGTTCGATCGCCTGCGAGAGAATCCAAAGGTCGCATAATGGCGCCGGCCTTTATGCGGCACAATGCCAGCGAGTGGCCGCTCCAATCCCTGGGTGGACGGGCCAGCATCAGCGGGTAACGAACGAAGGCGCAAAGAGCAATGGCGTCGGCTGGAAAAGAACTTGATTTTACTGAATCAGCAGGAAAAATGGCGGTAGCGAAAGAAACTCATTACGTGTACGCGGATGGTTCCTGCCTGGGTAATCCCGGACCCGGCGGATGGGCCGCCGTCATCGTCAAGCCCGGCGGCGTCTCCACCACCATTTTCGGGGGCGACCCCGCCACCACCAACAATCGGATGGAATTGACGGCCGCCATCGAAGGCCTGCGCATCATCCCCACCGGCACCCACGTCGTCCTCCGCAGCGACAGCCAATACGTCGTCAAAACCATGACGCTCGGCTGGAAACGCAAACAAAACGTGGACCTATGGGAAAAGCTCGACCATGAAATCGGCGAACGGCACGTGCGCTTCGAATGGGTCGAGGGGCACGCCGGCGATCCTCTCAACGAGGAAGCCGACCGCTATGCCCGCAACGCCGCTGCCACCGCCGCCAAAAGCGGCCGCGTCCATTACCACGGGCTCTCGATTGTCGATGCGGCGCGCACCAAGCCGTCCACCGAGGATTACGGTGCCGATAACGCCGTCGTTCGCGAACTACGTCCGTTGCTCGCCCCCGACGAAGCGGTCCGCCGATGTGTCGGTTGCGGCCGCGCCTTCGTCGGCCCGGTCGGCGACGCCGCGCCCTACTGCACTCTCGCGACCTGCCAGCTCAAGTCGCGCCGCCCCGCCTGATTGCGTCATCCCTCAGTCCCGTCGCCGCGCCGCAATTTTTCTGGCGCGCAAGCGCTGGTCTCACTGTCTTTTAACTTTGGCGGGTCTCCCGATGTCTTTAACGGAGAATTAGTGCTCGCCAATGCAAATCACCTGCTCAAAATCTTTTGACTTGCAACTGCACCTTCGATAGCCTGTGCGCGCGTTATCGTCGGCACTAACGCCGCATCTTCGCTGACTAGTGGGAAATGCCCATGTTTCGCATTTGCGCTCGATGGCTCCTAGTCGGTCTCCTGGTTGTACTTTCGAGCACTACGGCTTGGACCACTACGCCCTCGCCGGCGATGGTCCCCTTGCCCGGGCACGTGTTGCCGGCGTTGGCGAAAGCGACGGCCGTGCCCTCCAACTCGAATAGCAAGACGCAGCCGATCACGGTGACTCTCGTCTTGAAGCGCGACGATCAAGCCGGCTTCGAACGGCTGCTGCACGACATTTATGATCCACATTCGAGCAATTTCCATCATTATCTTTCCCAGAGCGTAATCGCCGCGCGCTTTGGGCCGAGCGATGCTGATTATGACAGCGTGCTGGCCTATCTGCGCTTGAATGGATTGTTGCCCGTGGCAGGGGCCAAAAACCGATTGACGATCACGGTGCGCGGCACACGCAGCGAGGCCGAGCGGGCATTTGACACCAGAATCCGCGACTATCGAATCGGCGCGCAGAGCTTCTTTGCCAATGAATCCGACCCAGCCTTGCCATCGGATCTCGCGGCGCATGTTGAAACGATAGCCGGTCTGTCCAACTTCGCTCGCCCTCGCAAAACTCTCGCGTTCGGCAGGTTTGGCAAATGCATTAACCATCAGACCACTCCTGGCGTCTCAGACATATTCACCGCGAAGTGCTGGGAAAAGCTCTGGAGTGGATTTTTGGAGGGTGCCAGCTTTGGACACTACCCGGCGGCATCCGATCCAGCACCTGGCTCGTGGGTAACCATGGATGGAACCGGCCAGACTCTTGGGTTGCTGGAGTTTGACACCTTCCAAACGAGTGATGTCAGTAATTACCTGGCAGGGGTAGGTCTGCCGGCCAACCAGATCAACAACTTGAGCGAGGTCAAAGTCGACGGAGGAGCTACCCTGGGCCCCGACCAGGACGAGGTTCTACTCGATATCGATACGGTGATGTCGATGGCGCCGGGAGCCAAGGTCGTCGTTTATGATGCGGCATTTTCAGGTCCCGGGACTAGCTTTCAGTCACTGTTCAACGCCGCAATTAATGGCGGTGCAACGATAATCAGCAATAGCTGGGCCTACTGCGAAGACCAGACCACCCTCGCTGACGTTCAAAGTATTGATTCAATTCTTCAGAGCGCGGCAGTCGCCGGAATTAGTGTATTCAACGGTAGTGGCGACGGCGGCAGCACCTGTCTGGACGGCACACCCAATACGGTCGCGGTCCCGGCGGACTCGCCGAATGCCACCGCAGTCGGCGGCTCGTCCGAAACTATCGGGCCCGGAATTACTTACAGCTCCGAGACCTGGTGGAACGGCGCCGCCTCGACGCCGCCCGACGGACAGGGCGGTTTCGGTGTGAGCAAATTCTTCCCGGCCAAGAGTTACCAGACTCCGCTTAGCGGCACGACCTCGAGATCGGTTCCCGATGTAGTGATCAATGCCGATCCAGCTCACGGTGTCTGGCTCTGCGAGGCTAGCAATGGAGGATGCCCCAACGGCTTGCTCTACGGCGGTACCAGCTTCGCCGCACCGCAATGGGCCTCGCTCACCGCGATCCTCAACCAAGCCTCGGGCAAAAGCCTGGGTTTCCTGAATCCGCTCATCTATCCTCTTGCAAACACTACCGCTTTCCACGACGCCGCCTCGATGTCCAGCGATTTTGCTCACGTCGGCTTAGGTTCACCCAATCTTAACCCGCTTTTCTTGAGTCTGTCCGGGCAACTTCCTGGTACGCCCGATGCCGGCGCCTCTGAAGTCGGCGCTTTTCTCGACAATGGCCTACCCACTCAGGCGAATCTGGCCGTATTCGCGGACGGTAAAACTCAAGGCTCGGTTGTGGTGGTGTTGCGCGACGTGAACGGCAACATCGTCAGTGGCAAGAACGTTTCACTCACAGCCAATTCCGGCAGCCAGGCCACGATCACGCCCACGAGCGGGGTCACCGACGTCAACAATGGCGCCGTAGTCTTTACGGTCACCGATCTGACCACGGAGACCCTGACCTTTACCGCCACAGACACCAGCGACGGAATTACCCTGTCACAGACACCAACACTGGGATTTACGACGCCACCGGCAGCGTCCGCCAGCATCGGTGCGGCTCCCCCCAGCGTCAACAACGACGGTAAGGCACAGGCCACGATCACCGTCACGCTTAAGGACTCGCTAGGGCGCGCGACCCCCGGCAAACTCGTCAATCTTTTGCAAACCGGCAATGCCGTGATCGCGGGCCCCAGCCCCCAGGTGACCGACGCCAGCGGCAATATCCAGTTCTTCGCGACCGATGTCGCAAGCGAAACCGTCACCTTTACCGCCGTCGACGTCACTGACGGGAATTTGCCGGTGCCAGGATCCGCCTCGACCAATTTCACCGGCAGCCCCTCTAATACCTGCGGCACCGGTCTCCCGCCCGCCGCACCCGGCTTCGTCGTCACCCCCTATGCCACCGGCTTCTCGGCTCAGAGCGTCTCTGCCGGCGACGTCAATTTCGGCTGCTGGGGCGCCTCCGGTATCGCCTTCGATAGTTCCGGCAATCTCTACGTTAACGAGTTCACTACCGGCAATATCTACAAATTCCCTCCGGGTGGTGGTGTCGCCGGCCCCGGCACCTTGCTCAACAGCACCTCGCTCGGCGTCACCCTTTCCGGTCTCGTCTTTGATTCGAGCGGAAATCTGTTCGCCAGCCGTGACGTAACCACCGGAAACTTCACCACGGGCGACGTCATTCAACTCGACCCCTCGACTGGTGCCATACTCAGCCACGTTTCCACAGGATTGACCTGCCCGACCGCCCTTGCCGTCGATCCCCTCACCGAGGACCTCTTCACCGACGACAGTTGCACCGGCGCCGGCTCGGATAACTCTTCGATCTGGCGTATCTCCAGCCCGGCGACTACCCCGTCGACCTCGGTTTACGCCAACCTGCCGGCAACTCCCAACGCGAACCTCGCCTTCGCTCCTGGAGGCACCTTCTACGCCTGGGCCGACAACGGAGTGCCCGGCGTCGTTAAAGTCACGGGTACCAACGGTCCGACACCGCCGACTGTCACCCCCCTCTCGGGAGTGCAGCTCTCCAATCTCGGACTCCTCGCCGGCGGCACCGGGGCCGGCACCTTCCTCATTGCAAGTCCATACGCCAACAACGCCAACGTCGGCATCAACGTCGTCGATCTGACTACGAATCCGCTGACTCTCGCGACCCCCCTGGCCACCACCTCCGGCGCCAACAACATGATCTTCGGTCCCGGCGGATGTATCTACGGTTCGGAACTCACTACCGTCTTTAAAATCACCGCGGCCGATGGTAGCTGCAACTATGCCTCTTCGCTGGGCTCTCCGACGCTCGTCCTGTCGCCAACGTCGGTGTCGCCGAATCCGGCCCAGGGGAGTTCGCAGAGCTTCACCGTCAGCTTCCATTTCGCCACCGTCCCCGATGGAACCCCGGTCACCCTCAGCGTGAGCGGCGCAAACCCGCAGACCTTCCAGGGCAACACCACAGGCGGCGTTGCCTCCTTCAGTTACATCGGCGCGCGAACCGGGGTTGATACCCTCACCGCTTCCGCCACCCTCAATAGCTCGCCCTTGAGGTCGAATAATTCTGTCGTCACGTGGGGCTCCGGAACCAACGTCACCTTCCTCGCCCTTAATCAGAGCCCCAACAGCGGGACCACCGGTCAGCCCGCCAATCTGGCGGCGAATCTTACCGACGTCTCCGCTTACCCCTCCCGCTGAAATTTCTGGCCAGCAGGTTAAGCTCTCGTTGGGCAGCGCGCAGTGCTCTGCTACCACCGATTCGAACGGTAATGCCGCCTGCCAGGTGACCGCAGCCGGCACCGGTACGGTTACCCTCACCGGAAATTTCGCCGGCACTGCGCAATACAATCCGGCCAGTGCTTCGAAGGGCGTCACCATCCTGGGCCCGACTCCTACGCCGACCGCCTCACCGACACCGACCATGTCGCCGACCCCAACGATGACGCCGACGGCGACGCCGACGCCGGTGGTCGCGACTGACTTCAGCGCGACCTTCGAGCGGCTGCGAGGAAGGGGCGGCGACCAGGTGAGCACGTCGTTCACGGCGGTGAACAATACCGGCACGGACGAGACGATTAGCTCGGTGACGCTCGATCTGAGCGATCCGCAGTTGTTGTCGGCCTTGAGCGTGAGCGCCAACGAGCAGAGCGGTGAGGCGGGGGGAGCGATCGGCGATTCGAACCAGTTCACCTTCGATCCGCCGCTGAGCGTGGCGAACGGCCAGTCGATCACCTTCGCTGTGACGGCGACCATCGCCTCCGGCACCGCGGCGATTACCGGCGGCAAGGTCGCCGTGGCCTTCGCGGCGACGGGTTCGTCGCGGACCGATCGGCACCAGGGAATGGTGCCGCTCGGCGCGAGCCTCGCCCTGCTGGGTCTGGGCATGGTCGGATGGCGCGGCGATCGGCGCAAGCGATCGCTGATCGGCATGCTGGCGCTGGCACTGGTGGTGGGTTTCGCGACGATGCAGGCGGGGTGCAATGACAGCAACAACTCGCCGCCGCCGCCGCCGCCCTCGCCCAGCACGACCATCTCGGTGACGGCGGCGGCCACCAGCGGCGCCGACGGCGCCACCACCGGCCTGCCGCTCGATGTCGCCCGGGTGATCAAGCAATGACCCCGCGGTCTGCGCGATAATGCTGCGCCGGGCGGGAACGGGTGGAAAATCCACCCCGTCCCGCCCGGCGCAGCACACCCCTCACGCCCAATCGCACAAAGATCCTCAGATTTCCCGCGTGGTAGGCGATTCCATACGGTTGCGCCAGCATCGTCTGTGTAAACCGGGATGCGGCGTTGCAATTGCTGCCGACGGGAAAAAACGCTGAGCGAGTTCGCCGGCGGATTCGTGACGAAAATAGCCGGCGCCCGGCCTCCCGCGGCCTTCGTGACGAAACTGGCGGTTGCCAGCGTTCTCGTTGTCACCGATACCGTTGAAGTCCGCGAGGTGCCACCAGCTCCTTCCCGCCCGCACACGCAGCTGCAGCGACAAGAAAGATTCCGAATGCAAGACCTACAACGACTGCTCTGAAACGCCCGCGAGATCGTCGATCGCAGGCAAGACCTTATTGCTCACCGGACAATGGAATGACGACCAGATGGGTCACCAGACATTGGGGAGGACGGCGTCGGTGGCGCGCATGTAGGCGGCATAGTCGTCGCCATGATGGGCGAGCATTTCCGCCTCTTCCTCTTTGATGCGCCAGCTCATTACGAATCCGCCCCACACGATTACGACGATCATCGTAAGCGGCGCGGCCCATTCGAAGGGCCAGGCGAAGATCACCAGGAATTCACCCAGATAGGTCGGATGGCGGATGAAGCGGTAGAGGCCGTTGCGAACAATCGGGCGGGGCGCGTCAGTAGCATCGCCGGCGGTATAGAAGCCGAGTTGAATGCGCGCCCCCAAGACCAGCCAGAGGCCGATCAGTTCGATCAAAATACCGAGGCCGGCGAGCCAATTCGGCGCGTCGCCGGTGTAATACGATCGTTCCAGCGGCGCCGCGGCGAAGACCGCGAGCACCGGTAGTTCATTCATCACACGGCGCGCGAAGTGCGCGGGATCGATGCCGAGCGTCGATTCGTCGCGCACCAGCAAATCGGCGATCCGGAAGGCGGCGTATGCGATCAGGTAGGCGTAAACATAAGGATGCAAACTCAGGTAATTGCTGATGCCGAGACCGATCGCAACCGCGCCGACAATGGCCAGCAGGAAGACGACGGTCTCCGCGATGCGGCTCGAGAGGCCGCGCGAAGGGGGCGACGGCCGCGCCATGCTATCGCTGCGTGGCGTGCCAATAGCGGTCGCGCCGGGCAGAATAGCCGTCGCGCCGGGTGCGGCGGCGGGCGTCTCCAGAGAGCCGGTACCCGCCTTCAACGAACCGGTCGATCGCTTAGGTGCGCCGCCTATCGCAGCGGTTTCTTCGTCGGACATGCGAGAACTTTCACACGATACGATGCAGGAATCAAAACGGCAACGGATCGATCCTTCGACCGCTTCATGAGGAGGCGGATTCGGCGAGGCGTTCCAGGCTCTGGCGCGCGCCGATGACGACGATCAGATCGCCGGGGGCGATGGCGGTCTGCGTATCCGGGATTATCGAGATCGGTTCGGCGCCACGCTTCAGGCCGACGACGCGGAGGCGCGCGTTGGCCTGCTCGAGGGCCGCTATGGTCATCCCGACCAGCGGACTGCGCGGCGGTACCTTAACCTCTTCGAGGCTCGTTTCCTCGTTGCGCCCAGGCAGCACCAGGGTGAGGAAATCGACCACGGAGGGGCGCGCAATCGCGGCGGCGATGCGGTAGGCGCTGAAGTGATACGACGAGATGACACGGTCGGCACCGGCCAGTTGCAGGTGGCGCAAGCCGGCTTCGGTCTCGGCGCGGGCGTGGATGCGAATCGTAGGATTCTTGCCGCGGGCTGACAGGCTGACGAAAACGTTGTCGGGATCGGAGGCGGTCGCGACCACGATGTCGCTCGCATGGGCGATGCCGGCGCCTTCGAGGACACCCTCATCGAGCGCGGACCCAATGATATAGAAAAGGCCGCTGCGGACCAATTCAGGCTCGATCTCCGGGTTGATTTCGATCACGACGAGGGTGTGGCGGTCGGTCTTGAGCTCGTCGGCGACGACGCGACCGAAGCGTCCATAGCCGACGAGAATTACGTGTCCTTCGAGATGCTGGATCTTGCGGTTCATCGAGTTTTTTCCAACGAATTCCCGGAACTGGCCGCTAACCACGACTTCAGTGATCGCGGCAAAGACATAATAGGCCGCGCCGACGCCGACGAAAATGATCGTCATGGTGAAGATGCGTCCGGCACTATCGAGCGGCTTCACCTCCTCGTAGCCGACGGTAGTGACGGTAATGACCGTCATATAGAGAGCGTCGATGAACGACCAGTGCTCGATGAGCATGTAGCCGGCGGTGCCCGCCAGCATCAGCACGGCGACGATCGCGAGGCCGAGGCCGACGCGGCGGCCGGGATTCATCGCGTGGGCTCAGGCCTCGCCCGCCTCTCGCGCTTCGAGCCAGCGCTCTGCGTCGATGGCAGCCATACAGCCGGTACCGGCAGCAGTGACCGCCTGCCGATAGACCGGGTCGGCGACGTTGCCGGCGGCGAAGACCCCCTCGATATTGGTATAGGTCGATCCTGGGCGGACGATCAGGTAGCCGAGTTCGTCCATGTCGAGCTGTTCGTGAAAGAGCGTAGTGTTGGGGTGATGGCCGATCGCCATGAAGACGCCGTCGGTGCGGAAATCCGTATGCTTGCCGGTTTCCACATCCTTGAGGCGCACGCCGCTGACGCCGGTGGTGGGTTCGCCGATGATTTCCTCGACGACTGAATTCCAGATGAAGTGGATTTTCGCGTGCTTGCGCGCGCGCTCCTGCATGATCTTGGACGCGCGCAGGGTATCGCGCCGATGCACGATGGTGACCTTGCTGGAGAAGCGCGTGAGGAAGTTAGCCTCTTCCATTGCGGTGTCGCCGCCGCCGACGACGACCACTTCCTTGTCCTTGAAAAAAGCGCCGTCGCAGGTCGCGCAGGCGCTCACGCCATAGCCCATCAGGCGCTTCTCGGATTCGATGCCGAGCAGCTTAGCCGAGGCTCCGGTGGCGATGATGAGGGTCTCCGCCATAACCATCGCGCCCTCCACGGCGATCTCGAACGGGTACTTGGAGAGATCAGCGGCGGTGACGGCGCCGGTTAGGAATTGCGTTCCGAAACGGGCCGCCTGTTTGCGGAAAATCTCCATCATCTCGGGGCCGTGAATGCCATGCTCGAAGCCCGGGTAATTCTCGACTTCGGTGGTGATGGTGAGTTGGCCGCCGGGTTCGTGGCCCTCGATCAGGAGCGGCGCCAAGTTGGCGCGGGCCGCATAGAGGGCGGCGGTCAGGCCGGCGGGACCCGAGCCGAGAATCACGACACGGTTCACGAGGTTATTCGATTCGTCTAGTTTCGGTTCTTCTGGCATGGAGCCTTTTGCGCGAATTTCAATTTGGCCGCTTTGGTTGCAGCAGGTTCATTTTACACTACCGGCGCGTCAGCATAAGCTCTTAACCACTGCCTTGGCCATCGCACAATGACACGGAAGAAACGTAGTTCGGAAGCGGCGCCGCGCGCCGCGCAACTGACCCACCTCGATAAAAACGGACGCGTGCGTATGGTGGACGTGGGCGAAAAGCCGGTCACGCGGCGCGAGGCGATCGCGCGCGGAGCGGTGTCCATGGCCGCGGCGACGCTCGACGCTATCGTCGGCGGCAAGCTCAAGAAGGGCGAAGCGCTGGCGACAGCGCGTATCGCGGGAATCATGGCGGCGAAGCGCACGCATGAGCTGATTCCGCTATGCCATCAGATTCCGCTGGAAGTGGTCGAAGTGGATTTCCAGCCGGATGCCAAGAGGTCGGTGCTGCTGATCCAGTCGCGTGCGGTCACCAACGGCCGCACGGGAGTCGAGATGGAGGCGTTGATAGCGGCCAGCACTGCGGCGCTGACGATTTACGACATGGCCAAGGCGATCGATCGCGCGATGACGATCGACGGTATCCGGCTGGTGCATAAGAGCGGCGGTCGCAGCGGCGATTTCGTGCGCGAAGGCGAGTTCGAATGGCCTTGACGGCACAGCGTCCGGCGGAGGCGCTGACGACGGGTAACGCGACGAAAGTTGCGGGGCGCATCTTCCTCAAGCCGGGTCGCGACGGTCCGGTGCGCGGTGGTAATCCGTGGATCTTTTCCCAAGCCTTGGCCCGCGTGGAACCGACCCTGCAGGCGGGCGATTGGGTGCAGGTGAACGACGCGGGCGGCGATGCGATCGGGGTGGGCTACTACAATCCTGCGACGACGATCGCGGTGCGGATGCTTTCCTTTGACAACTCGTTGAAGGCGGAAGACATTGTGCCCCATCGCATCAAGCGCGCACTCTCGCTGCGGCAGCGCATCATCGGCGGCGACACTGATTGCTATCGCCTCATCAACGGCGACGGCGACGGACTCTCGGGCGTCGTCATCGATCGTTATGGCAGCGTACTGGTGATGCAGTTGCTGACGGCGGGCGCGGATCGCATGCGCGGCGAAATCGTCGCGGCGCTGCGTGAAATTGTGGCTCCGCTATCAGCAGTACCATTATCTATTATCGAGCGGAGTCACGGCGCGGTGCGCAAACAGGAAGGCCTCGACGATCATAGTGAAGTGCTCGCGGGCGCGCCGCCAAACGAGCCGATCGCGGTCGAGAGCGGGATTCGCCTCGCGATCAACTTCGATCACGGGCAGAAGACGGGCGCGTTCCTCGATCAGCGCGACAATCGTGCGCGACTGTGCGAACTTGCCGGCGGAGCGCGAGTACTCGACGCGTATTGCTATGCGGGCGGCTTCGCATTGGCGGCGTTGGGAGGGGAGGCGCGCGCCGTAGTGGCGATCGATTCCTCCGATCGCGCACTCGCGATGGCGCGCCGCAACCTCGAACTTAACGGCTATAGCGGCGATCGCGTCCAAATGGTCCGCGGCGACGTGATGCGCTATCTCGCCGACCTCGATCATACAAATGCGGCGAATCGTTTCGATGTGATCGTGATCGATCCGCCGCCGCTCGCGCGTAGTATCAAGGACGTCGGTCACGCCGCGCGGCTCTACACGGACCTCAACGCGTTTGCGATGCGCGCGCTGGCGCCGGGCGGCTACCTCATGACGTTTAGTTGCTCGATTCATTTTCGCGGCGAGGAATTTGTCCGGGCGGTCCGCATCGCGCAGACCAAATCGGGGCGCAAGCTGCAGATGATCGCGCGGCTGGGTTCCGGCCCCGATCATCCGGTGCTGTTGGGACACTCCGAGGGCGAGTACCTGACGGGGTTGCTGCTCGCCGATCTCGCATGACAATCGGCAAGACAGCTTAATCGATGAAACTCGAACGACTCGATCACTTTGGTCTCGACGTGGTGGACCTCGCGCGGGCGGAGCTCTTTTACACGGAAGTGCTGGGCCTCGCGGTGGTGGCTCATCTGGGGGATCAAACGCTGCTGCAATGCGGCGATCAGAATCTCGCGCTGTTCGAGGTTCGGCGGGCGGCGCTCAGCAATGACCAGCGGCGCGAGCGTATCGAGCATCCGCTCGGCCAGGGCCATCACGCGTTCCGCGTCAGCGCGAAGGATTTCGCCTCGGCGCGGGAAAGCCTGACGGCGGTGGGAGTCGAATGCGCGAGCAATATCGATTGGGGCGACCACGATTGTTTGTATTTCCTCGACCCTGACGGCAACCTGCTGGAAATCGTTAGCTATCGTTGACCGTGTAGCGCCAGCCTTGGCATCGCCGCGCGATGGTCGCCAACCATCGGGGACGCAGCCCGATCATTGTCCCAGCCCGGCGATTCGCTTAAATCGATTGGATGGACTATTGCCGCTGGGCCTTTACCCTCTGTTTCGCTCTTACAACTTTGCCAATCGCTGCGCCGGCTTCCGCAAAAATGCTCAAGCTGCGCGTCGATCCGGTGGCGACCCAGATCGTCGCGACCGTCGATGAGCCTCTGGCACGCATTCGCGGGAACGTTTCGGGCAGCTTCCAGATCATTACCGGCGAAATCGACGGCGATCCGAATGATCCAGTCGCCACCGGTCACATTGATATCGTCGTAAATGCGACGACCTACACGTCGGACAGTCCGCGTCGCGACAAAAAGGTGCTGCAAGACGTGCTCGAAACGCGCTTCTATCCGATAATAAAATTCGTCAGCACGCGAATCGAGAACCTCAAATGGGACAAGGCGGGCGTGATGGGAAGCGCGACGATCGTCGGCAACCTGAAGCTGCATGGAGTCACCCATGAGATCAAAGTTCCGGTCAGCGCGATGTACGCGTCGGATAACAGCTTCAGCGCGGACGGCGACTTTCAGGTGGACTGTACGGACTACGGCATGAAACCGCCGTCATTGCTCGGCACCCTGAAGGCGGGCAAGATCGTTGACATTAATTTTCGCATAATCGCGGCGCCCGCAGACGCTCCTCCTGCGACTCCCACCCCGCAATGATCGCGCGCTAGGTCATATCCTGCGCTCGGTTGGCAGACGCGCTCGCGATGGGGTAAGCATCCAATCCAGATCGTGGGTCAGCAGCGGCTCGCGATGGAGTTGGCAACGATTCGAGGTTTGCGCGCGGATCGCGCTTGCGCGGTGGTTTGCGTCAGGAGGGTCAGCGTGAAATTCGGTCTTTTTTATCAACTACCCTGCGCCCCGGAACAGTCCGAGGCCGTACGCTATCGGGAAACCGTTGAACAGATAATTCACGCGGACGAAATCGGCTTCGATATCGCGTGGCTGGCAGAGCTGCATTTCTTTCAACCGTTTTCGATCATGCCGACGCCGCTCATTGTCGCCGCTGCGATCGCTCAGCGCACGCGGCGCATCCGGTTGGGCACCGGCGTGTCGCTGCTGCCGTTTCATCATCCGCTACGCCTGGCCGAGGAAGCCGCGACCGTCGATATCCTGAGCGATGGGCGGATCGACCTCGGCGTCGGCCGTGGCACGATCGCAGTGCATTTCCAGGGCTTCAACGTTTCGCGCGACGAAAGCCGCGAGCGCTTCGAGGAATCGATCGAAATAATTCGGCAGGCTTGGACCACGGAATCGTTCTCGTACCAAGGCAAGTACTACCAGGTGCCGGAGACCTCGGTGGTGCCGAAGCCGGTGCAGAAACCGCATCCACCCATTCGCATCGCGGCTAACAGCCCGGAGACGGCGGCCTTCGCCGGACTGAAGGGCTACGACATCCTGGCGGCGTCGCCAATCAATCCGATCCCAGGATTCTTCGATCACATCCGCAGCTACCGCGCCGCGCTGGCCCAAGCGGGGCATCAGGCGGAAAAGCGCGACGTCGCCGCACTGTTTTTCACCCACAGTTCAGAGAGCGTGGCGCGCAGTCGCGCCGAATACGAGCCTTCGATCATGCATTACTTCCGCACAATCGGGGCGCAGGCGCAGCGCGGGGACCGATCCCAGTACGATGGCTCCTATGCCTATCTGAAGCAGGTGCGCGAGCGCGTCGCTGCGATATCGTGGGACACGATCGCCGATACCATGGCGATCTTCGGAAGTCCTGAGCAATGCATCGCTCGCATCGAAGACGTCTATCGCGAGGCGAACATCAACCAGCTTGTATGCTGGTTCAACCCCGGCGGTCGCATCCCGCATCGCGACGTACTGGCGGCAATGGAGCGCTTCGCGACCAGGGTGATACCCGCGGTGCGCCACCTCGGCGAGTAACGGAGCGGAAATGAGGCCGGCGCTGCCGGTCGTGAAATCAGCCGGATACGACAAATCCGCTCCGAAGGGGAGCCTTGAACCGCGGATAGACCGGAACAGGAGGTCCGAGCGAAGGCGTCAGGCGGCGGCGGTGGACTGGACCAGCTCGAATGCGCCGACATCAACCGATTCGGTCGATCGCAAAACGATCTTGATGCCGAGCCGATGCTCGAGCACGCCGAGGTCTTTTGCGCCCACGTCATAGAGGTAGCGAGCGACCGCGGGATTTACCTTAACGACCAGGAGATCGCTGCGCGGATGGCGTCCAGCGGCACGATGGATGCCGCGCAGAACGTCGGCAGCGAGCGTGGCCACTGATTTCACCACGCGACGACCGATGCATTTCGGGCATTGCTCGGTGAGCATTTCTTCGAGGCTTTCGCGCGTGCGCTTGCGCGTCATCTGGACCAGCCCGAGCTCGGAAATTCGCAGCATTGAGCTGCGCGCCTTGTCGCGCTTGAGCGCCTGCGAAAGGGCGTCACCGACGCGTTTGCGATCGGCCTCGCGGGTCATGTCGATGAAATCAACGATGATGATGCCGCCGATGTTGCGCAAGCGCAGTTGCTTGACGACCTCGTCGGCCGCCTCGAGGTTGGTCTTCAGGACCGTCTCGTCCTGGTTGCGTTTGCCGACGAAGCGGCCGGTGTTGACGTCGATGGCGGTCAACGCCTCGGCCTGATCGAAGACCAGGTAGCCGCCCGACTTCAGCCAGACCTTGCGTTCGAGCGCACGGTCAATCTGCTGTTCGAGCTGAAAGTGGTCGAAGATCGGTTCCTCGGCCTCATAGATCGAAATGCGCGAGCGCAGCCGCGGCATGTAGTTCTGGACGAACTCGACGATGCGATCATAGGTTTCGGGATCGTCGCACCAGAGTCTGTCGATGTCGCTCGAAAACAGGTCGCGCACGACGCGCAGCGCAACGTCGAGGTCGCTCGCGAGCATCGAGGCAGGCGGCTGGGTCTCGCTCTGTTTGACGACCGAGGACCAGAGCTTGGTGAGGAATGAGACATCGCGCTGAATCTCGCGCTTGCTAACGCCCTCGCAAACGGTCCGCACGATGAAGCCGCCCTGATCCGGCCGGATTTCGCCTACCGCCGCGCGCAAACGCTGACGCTCCTGAGCACTCTCGATACGGCGCGAAACACCGATGTGGTTGCTGGTCGGCGTGTACACCAGGTGGCGTCCGGGGAGCGAGACGAAGGACGTCAGGCGCGCGCCCTTGGTGCCCATCGGTTCCTTGGCAACCTGGACGATAATGTCCTGGCCGCGCTTGAGCACCTGCTCGATCGGCAAGCGCTCGCGGCGCTCCGGACGTTGCCGGCAACGTCGTCCGCGTCCGCCGCGCCCCTGCGCCGCCGGTGTTGCGCTCTCCTCGTCCTCATCCTGACCATCTTCCGCGACCGCATCGCGGACGCCGTCTTCGAGGTCATCCGGTCCGATCGCGTCACCATCGTGGTCATGGTTGGGTTTGTTTTGGTAATCCGGATCGTGGAGCGGCTCGGTCTCAACGTCTTCCTCGCCGATGACCTCGGCGGCAGATCCGAAGCCCTCGATGCCGGTGTGGAAGTCGGAGACGTGCAGGAAGCCCGCCTTCTCGAGGCCGATATCGACGAATGCGGCCTGCATGCCCGGGAGCACGCGCGTGACTTTGCCCTTGTAGAGATTGCCGACTAAACCCTGACGCTCGTTGCGTTCAAGGTGGAATTCACTGAGCACGCCGTCTTCCAGGAGCGCTACGCGCACTTCGAGAGTTGAGGCGTTGATTACAATTTCGCGCTTCACAGGAGTGATGTTCCGGACGGCTCGAATCGTACTGTCACTTTCGCACGATGTTCCCGCGTCGAGAACGCTCCGGCCTTCCAGGGCTCGAAACAGAAGGTGGCGGCGGGTAACCAGATCTCAACGGAATGTTTGCTCCAGGTCGGAAAAGCTTGACTCGTCCACTACAGATGATACGGAGCGAGTCCTATTTCCGCAAGGTGACCCCGGCGTGACCTGGAGGAATTCTCAAGGGCCGGCACTCCTGCGAGGCGAATTAAAATACTGTTACAGGCTTGACTCAGCGCCTCGGTTCCCGTTGATTGGAGTGCGATGCCAGCGTCAGCGGACAGCTTGATAGCGCATCCGATGGGAGCCCCCCTGCTGAACAGCAAGGTGTTGGTCCTAAATCGTTCGTACCTCCCTGTTCACGTCACTTCGGTCAAGCGCGCATTTGCCCTGCTCTATCAAGGCGTAGCGCGGGCGGTTGACGAGCAATATCGGATTTTCGATTTCGATAGCTGGCGCGAACTCGCGATCGAGAACCATCACGAACGTGTAGGTGTGATCGGCGGGTTCATCCGGGTGCCGCGAGTGCTGCTGCTGACTGCGTACGAGCGCGTGCCCAAGCGTCACGTGCGTTTTTCGCGCTTCAATATTTACGCTCGCGACAACAATACCTGCCAGTACTGCGGCAAGCGATTGCCGCGGACGGAACTGAATCTCGACCACGTAAACCCGCGATCGCGCGGCGGCCTGTCCACCTGGGAAAACGTGGTGTGCTCCTGCCATAACTGCAACCGGCGCAAGGGCGGACGCACCCCCGACGAGGCCGGGATGCCGTTGATCAAGCGCCCGCTGCGCCCGCAATGGACGCCCTTCAGTACCGAAATGTTCAGTCTCCGGCGCTACCGGGAATGGATGCCGTTTTTGACGACTGTCGATACCGCCTACTGGAACACCGAACTCATCCAGGACTGACGCCAGCCGGGCGGCCCGACCGCCTTTCGATCGCGGTTCGCATGGTGCGCTTTTAGCGGCGCAGTTCCGCGAACTTTGATACTTCGCCGCATAGGGCGTAAGTTTGGCGAAGAGCCGTCAACAGGGATCGAGCCACATTGGGCTGGGTCTGTGGAGCGTTCTGGCTACGACTGGTTGGGTAAGTGTTGACCCGATTCAGTGATGGGATAAGCTCGACGGGGTGGTGAGGTGGTGGAGGCGATAGCATCAGCATGCGTCTTAAGAGCCTTGAATTAGTCGGCTTTAAATCATTTCTCGACGCAACCGTAATCAGTTTCAGTCCGGGTGCGACCGCGGTGGTGGGACCCAACGGATGCGGCAAGTCGAACGTTGTCGATGCGATCCGCTGGGTGCTCGGCGAACAGGCGCCGACGCGTTTACGCGGCAAGAGCGCGGACGATCTCATATATGCCGGCAATGATTCCAACGCCGCCGCGGGCATGGCCGAGGTCACGCTGCTGCTGGAGGCCGAGGATTCGAGTTCGCTGCCGGAGCCGTATGCGGCGCTAAGCGAGGTCGCCGTGACGCGCCGGGTCTATCGGTCGGGCGACTCCGAATACCTGCTCAACCGGATTCCCTGCCGCCTGAAAGACATTACCGAATTTTTCATGGCCGCGCAGATCCATAGCCGCGGCTATGCGCTGATCGAGCAAGGCCGGATCGAAGAGATAATCCAGGCTAAGCCCAACGAATTGCGCACGATGGTCGAGGAGGCGGCGGGGCTGTCGCTGTTCAAGGGGCGCCGCGAAATGAGCGAGCGCAAGCTCGAGCGGGTCAAGGAGAATCTGGCCCGCGTGGACGACGTGCTCAGCGAGATCGAGCGGCAACTCAATTTCGCGCGGCGGCAGGCGAAGAAGGCTGAGGCTTACAAACTGATTCGCGCGGAACTGTCGGAGCTGGAGCGGCTGGCGGCGGGACGCCGCCTGATCGAGCTGCACGGCGACCTGATCGCCCATTCGGCGCGCGATCTGGAGTTGCGCGAGAGCGCCGAGGCCGCGCGCGAGGCGATTGCGGTGGCGCAGGGCGGCGCCGAGGAAGCGGGTGCGGCGCTGGCGATCGCGCGCGACGAACTGGCGGCGTCGGGCCGCGAGCTGGACAATCTGCGAGCGGCATTCGCGGAGCGCGCGCGCACGCGGGAGTTCCTTGAACGCCGGCTGGGGGCGATCGCGGAATTGGGGCCGGACCTCGAGCGGCGCCTGGCCGAGCTGGAGGTGCGGGCGGCGGCCGGACGCGCGGCGCGCGCGGAGGCCGGCGCGCGCCTCGCGCGTCTGTCGTTGACCGACGACGGCGCGAGCGAAGTGGCGCTGGCGGCGCTGCGCGCCGAACATCAGGCGGCCGAGCGCGCCTTGCGCGAGGACGATCGCCTCACCGAAGGGTTGAAGGACGAGGTCTCCGAGCTGGTGCGCGAAGCTGCGGTTATCCGCGGGCGCTTGGCCGACCTGTCGGGCGAGCGGGCCGACCTGGAAGGGAAACGGGCAGCCGCCTCGACCGAGATTCCGCAGATGCGCGCCGCCTTGGAACAGGCGCAGGCAGACCTCGCGCTGGCCGAAGCGGCGCTCGACGGCGCGCGCGCTGATGCGGGGGGTCTCGAAACTGTACGCCGCGATGCGGCCGACCGCGAAATCGAAGCGCGGTCCGATCTCGAACATCACACGACCCGGCTGAGCAACGCACGCTCTGAGCTGGCCAGTGCGATGGCGCGGGCGCAACGAATCGTCCCGCAGGTTGCGAGCGACAAGCTCCGCACCGTGCTGGAATCGCTCCATGACGATCGGCCCCCGTCGGATCCGGCGTTGCTGCTGGAGGTGGTAAAGGCGCCGCCGGCGCTGGAGCCGGCGTTGCGCGCGGTCCTGGGCGACCAGATCGACGCGGTAATCGTGGAATCGCCGCTATTCGCCCTGCGCGCAATCGAAATTCTGAAAGAAAAGAACGGCGGGCGTTTGAGCTTTATCCCCGAAGCGATTGGGCCGGCGGTGACGCATGCGCCGATCGACGCCCCCGGGATCAGCGGCCGGCTGATCGACCTGGTCGAGGTCGAGCCGCGATTCACGCCGCTGGCCGAAGCCGTCATGGGCCACGTGATGGTGGCCGACGACCTGCACGCGGCGCTGGCGGCGGCGAACCTCAACGGGATCGGCACCGTCTTCGTCACCCGCGACGGCGACCTGCTCGCGCCCGAGCGGATAATCTCGGGTGGCAGCGGCGCCCGCACCGAGGACGGCGCTGTGCTCGATTGGCATAGCGGGGCGCGCAATGTCGAAGCCGCGCAGCAGGCGCTGGCCGAGGCCGAGGCGCAGCAGGGGGTGCTGACGATCCGGCTCGAAGAGGAGCGTGGCGCGAGCCGCGCGGCGCGCGAGGCGTTCGAGGCCGCGCGCAATCGCGTGAGCGAAGCCGAAAAGCGGGTCGCGGCGGCCCGCCAGGCGATCGCGAAGGCCGAACAACGGCTGGCGCTCGCCGATGCGAGTGACGCAGGCGTGGTGCGCCGACTTTCCGAGTTGGCGGCGGCGGTAATCTCCGCCAACACGCGGATGGAAGAGCTGGCGCTGCTGGAACAGCAGGCGCGGGCGCGTCTGCACGAGGCCTCGACGGGATTGGCCAATCGACGGGCCGAGGCCAAGCGCCTGGGTGAAGCGATGCTCACGGCGGGCGCGCGGGTAGAAGCGCGTAAACGTGAACTGACCGCGATCGAACAGGATTTGCGCCATCTGCGGCGCATGACCGAGGAGCTGCAAGCGCAGATCGAGCAGAATCGCACGCAGATCGACCGCGCACGCGTCGAGCGCGTGGAGTTTCAACGCGAGATCGCGAATCTGTCGGCCCAGGATGAAGCGGGCGGTTCGCGCCGCCACGAGCTCGAAGAGATTGTCGGGGCGCTGGGCGAGCGGTGTGCGGAAGGTGAAGCCGCAGTAGCGGCGGCGCGCAAGGCTCTGGGCGAAGCGCGCGAAGGGCTCGCGGCGGTCGAGCGCGAGGCCATCGATTGCAGCCTGAAACGCGAGCGGGCCCGCGCGCTGATCGAAGAGATCGAACGGAGTTTCGCGGAAAAATTCCTCGCCGACTTCAACGCGATAGCAAACGAAATCGCCGACGCCCTGAGCGGACGCGACGCCGCGATCGACGAAGCCGGCTGGTCGAATTGCGCGCGCGGGCGGAGAAAATCGGCGAGGTCAATTTGGCGGCCGAAAGCGAGGTGATGGAACTCGAAGAACGTTCCGGGGTCCTGACCACCGAGCGCGCCGATCTGCAGAGCGCCGTCAACGATCTGACCCAGACGATTCATAAGTTGAATCGCGAGGCGCGCAAACGCTTTGCCGAGACCTTCGAAGGTGCGGCGAAAAATTTCGAGATGCTGTTCCCGAAACTTTTGCGCGGCGGCAAGGGGCGGCTCGAACTGACGGCGGCCGACGACGTCCTCGATGCGGGCGTGAATATTCTGGTGCAGCCGCTGGGCAAGAAGGTCAAGGAAATCGGCTTGCTCTCGGGCGGCGAAAAGGCGCTCTCCGCGATGGCGCTGATATTCTCGCTGTTCCTGCTCAATCCGAGCCCGTTTTGCGTAATGGACGAAGTGGACGCGCCGCTCGACGAGTTCAGCCTGGCGGCCTTCACCGGGCTCGTGCGCGAGCTCAAACAAAGCTCGCAATTCATCATAATCACGCACAATCAGAGGACCATGCAGAGCGCGGACAACATCCATGGCGTGACGATGGATCGTCCGGGTATCTCGCGGATCATCTCGCTGAAGATTCCGCAGGCGGCGTAATGCGGCCAATAATGGGTGACGGCGGGCTTATGCTCGCGAGCAACGATCCTGCGCAAGGTCTCGACCGGCGGAGTTGACGCCCCTCGTTTAAGATTCGCGCCGCGACTGTTATCCTGTCACGCATCCGACGACCGCACGCCCGTCGCCGCTCGGCCAGGTAACCTTCGAGAGCGTCACCGGGCGTGCAGTCCACTTCTTCGGGAGATTCACTGGTTGAGGCCTTAAGCGGTGCCGACGTTCCATCCGGATCCAATTCAACTGTGCGTATTGATCGCACTGGCGGCGCAAATACCAATCGCCGTGGTGGCGATGCTCACGGTTTTCAGTCAGCGCAAGAAGTTCAGCCAAGCGCGAGGCGCGGCAGAGCGGCCTGACGCGATCGGAGAAGCGATCGGGATTGAGCGCGAGACGGCGCCGTCGCCACATCCCGCGCCGATGGAGACAGAGCCGGCGGCAGCAGAGCCGGCTGCGCTAGCGTCGCTGGAAGCGGGGATCGCGCCGCTGGAACCGGGGATCGCGCCGCTGGAACCGGGGATCGCGCCGCTGGAACCGGGGATCGCGCCGCTGGAACCGGATGCCAACTCGGTGATCATTGCCGCGAGCGCGCCTCCGGCAGTCGCGGCGCCCGAGCAGGATGAGAGCGCAGCGCCGGCTGCGGTCGAAGCGCAAGCCGGTCCGCGTATCGAGGTTGCGGCGGCGGCTGAACCTGTCGTCGAGGAAGTCGACGCGGAGATGCCCGCCGCGCCGGAGGAGCCGCGCCGCGCGCCAGTGCGAATCGGACTCGGACTGCGCAAGACCCGCGAGAACTTCCTCGCGCGCATCCGCGCGGCGATAACCGGCAGCGCGAAGGTCGATGAAATCTACGAGGGCCTGGAAGAGGCGCTGATCGGAGCGGACGTTGGCGTCGAAGGCAGTCTGAAACTGGTCGAGGCAGTGCGCGGGCGGCTCAAAAACGATTCGCGGCCAGAGGTTATTCGCAACGCGCTCAAGGAAGAGATCGAACGTGTGCTGATCGCCGCCGAGCGGCCGCTTGCCGACAGTGGCGACGCGCCGCTGGTCATCATGATGGCGGGCGTCAACGGAGTCGGCAAGACCACCACGGTGGCGAAGCTGGCGGCCTTAATGAAGGTCGAGCGCGGCCCGGTGCTGGTGGCGGCGGCCGATACCTTTCGCGCCGCGGCGATCGATCAACTCCAGGTCTGGTGCGATCGGGTGGGCGTGGATTTGATCAAGCATCAGCAGGGTTCGGACCCGGCCGCGGTGGCATTCGATACGGTCAAGGCGGCGATCGCGCGCAAGGCCGGAGTGGTGCTGATCGACACCGCCGGGCGCCTGCAGACGAAAGTCAACCTGATGGAAGAACTGAAGAAGATTTCGCGCGTCGTCGCACGCGAGCTGCCCGGGGCTCCGCATGAGACCTGGTTGGTGCTCGACGCAACCACCGGCCAGAACGCGCTCAGCCAGGCCAAGCTTTTCGGTGAGACCGTACCGTTGACCGGAGTCGTGCTGGCGAAGCTCGACAGCACGGCCAAGGGCGGTGTGATTGTGGGTATCGCAGAACGGCTGAAACTGCCGGTCCGTTATGTCGGGCTGGGCGAGAATCTGGAGGACCTGCGGCCATTCGATTCGCGCGAATTCGTCGAAGCGCTGTTTTCGGAGTCCGAAGACGCGTCGGCAAGCGCCAGCGGGACTTATGCGGCTTGACAGTGTTGTTAATCGAAACTTAAAGTGAAGGTGGAATTAGTGGTGGATATGGCGATAGACGTCCTCAAGCAACTGGACGAGCGGATACAGGCCTCAGTTACCCGTATTCAGCAATTACAGCGCGAAAACGAACAATTGGCCAAACAACTTGCCGAAAGCGAACATCGCTTCCATGAGGCGGCGGAACAGTTAAAGGAACATGAGGCCGCGCGCACCGAGGTGAAGGGCCGTCTGGAAAGGATCCTCGCGCGGTTCGACGGTCTGGATCTCGGGTAGTTCGGATTTACGATGAAAGGCGTCAACGTCGAAATCATGGGGCAGAGCCTGATGGTTGCCAGCGATGGCGGCGACGAGTGGGCTCGTAGCCTCGCGGCGACAGTTGATGCAAAGATAAAGAATATCCGTGCCAGCGGACAGTCCGTGAATTCAATCAACCTGGCGATTCTGGCGGCGCTCACGTTCGCTGAAGAACTCGAGCGGCTGCGCCGGGATCATCAGGCGCTGATCGACCATCTGGAGGCGCTGAGTGAGCGCCTTTCGGCTGCGATCGACGGTCATGAATAGCGGATTGGTGTTAGCGGGCGCGTTCACGATAGACCGACGAATGCTTTCAGAGGGGCGGGGATTAGTGGGGCTGAAACTTAAGGCGCATTGCGGCGCTCGCGGATAGGAAGGACCCGTGCTGTTCTTAACTCATGCAACACGGCTTGACAGCCATCGCAGACCGGCGCGGCGTCCGTCGCGCAGGAATGACGGCTTACCGATAATGATGACGCGCGCAGGCTTGAACCGGGCAATGAGCAAGTCGCCAATTTAGACCCCGCACCCGCCATGGCAACCGCGTGGCGGAAGAAAAGAGAACTCTCCGGCGAATCCTGGCGGAATGCCGTGCCGGGCTCCCGGCGCATCGCATTGCGCAGATGTCGGCCCTTGTTCAGGCCAACCTGATCGAGACGCCGGGCTACGCCGACGCGGAAAGCGTCGTTCTGTACGCAGCCACGGACAACGAGGTCGCGACCGACGCGATTTTTGCGCATGCGATCGCATCGGGGCGTCGAGTCCTCTATCCGCGAATCCTCTCGACCAAAGTCATCCACGAAAATCCTTACCTGAGCCTGGTTCCGGTCGCTTCTGTTGCGGAACTGCAGCCCGGCACTTTCGGCATTCTCGAACCGACGGGGGCAGAGATCGCGCGCTACGCCGATTTGAAGCGTGCGCTGATTTGTGTCCCCGGCGTGGCATTCGGCCCCGCCGGACAGCGTCTCGGCCGCGGCGGCGGCTACTACGATCGCTTGATAGCCGCCCTCGCGCCACAGACAGTCACGGCCGGTCTGGCTTACTCCTTTCAGGTGCTGGACCGGCTACCCGAGGCGCCACACGATCGGCGTCTCGGCCTAATTGTTACAGAGTCCACTGTGCACTGGGCGTCCCGGATCTCGCCGGCCGCCGAAGCACCGATGGGCTCAGGAGGATAAGAAGGTGTTGTTAGACATTGCATTGGTGCTCCTCGGCATTGCATTGAGCGGCGCTGCCTTTTATTTCGCTCTGCAGTCGCGCCGCCGCGTCGAGGCGGTCGAGGCGCAAACCTCCGCGGGCGAGGTGCAGCGAATCCTCGAGGAAGCCCGCAGCAGGAGCGAACTGCTGGTCAAGGAAGGCGAACTCAAAGCCAAGGATTTAATCGTCGGCGCGCGTGCCGACGCCGAACGTGAACAGCGCGAGCGGCGGCGCGAGCTGGCCGCGCTCGAAACTAAACTGCAGTCGCGCGAGGAGACCTTCGAGAAGCGCCAGGAGGCGTTCGAGCGTCGCGAAGTCGAGCTGAACCGGCGGGACCAGACGGTCCGCAATCGCGAGAAATCGATCACCGACAAGGAGGCCGAGCATCAGGCGCTGATCGACGAAGCTCGCGGGCGCCTCGAAGCGGTCGCCGGGCTGACGCGCGAGGAAGCTAAGCGCACGCTGATCGAAGAGATGACCGGACAGGCGCGGCAAGAGGCGGCGCGCCATATCCGTATCGTCGAGGAAGAGGCGCGCGAGGAGTCCGATCGGCGCGCCAAGCGCATCATCTCAATCGCGATCGAACGCCTGGCAGGTGAGTTCGTCGTCGAACGCACGGTCTCGGTGATCGCGCTGCCGACCGACGAGATGAAGGGGCGCATCATCGGTCGCGAGGGCCGCAATATCCGCGCGATCGAGGCCGCCACCGGGGTCGATATCATCATCGACGACACGCCCGAAGCGGTGGTCATCTCGTGCCACAATCCGATTCGCCGTGAGATTGCACGGCTCGCGCTCGAGCGGCTGATCTCGGACGGCCGCATTCATCCGGGTCGTATCGAGGAGGTCGTGCGCAAGGCCGAGCAGGATGTCGAGGAATCGATCAAAGAAGCTGGGCAGCGCGCACTGATCGAGGTCGGCGTCCACGGCGTGCATCCCGAACTGACCAAGCTGCTGGGCATGCTCAAGTATCGCTATTCATACGCGCAGAACGTCCTGATGCATTCAATCGAGGCCGCCTTCATCTGCGGTGCGATGGCCGCTGAACTCGGCCTCAACGAAAAGCAGGCGCGCCGCGCCGCTCTGCTCCACGACATCGGCAAGGCGCTGACGCATGAGGTCGAAGGATCGCACGCCCTTATTGGCGGCGAACTCGCGCGCAAGTATGGCGAGTCGGCGAAGATCGTCAACGCGATCGCGGCACATCACGAGGAGGTCAAGGCGGAAACCATCCTGGCGCCGCTGGTTGACGCGGCCGACGCGCTCTCCGGCGCCCGTCCCGGCGCCCGACGCGAAGTGCTCGAGAGCTACGTGAAACGCCTCGAAGACCTCGAGACCATTGCGCGGTCCTTCAAGGGCGTCGATAAGTGCTTTGCCGTGCAGGCCGGCCGCGAGATGCGTGTGATTGTCGAGCCCAACCAGGTCTCCGACGAGGACGCCACCATGCTCGCGCGTGATGTAGCGCGCAAAATCGAGACCGACATGACTTATCCCGGCCAGATTCGGGTGACCGTGATTCGGGAGACGCGCGCAACCGAACTGGCGAAGTAGTCACCGGCGGCACAATCTGCGGGTGCGACCGGCATTGGACGTGACGGTCGCGCCTGCTGCATTTGCCGCACCCGCGATGCCCGCAATCGACGGCCGCCCGCGCACGACCTCATCGCGCTCGCCCGCGCGGGTGGTAAATCGTGGCGGTGCGGGTTGCGCGACGGCTTTACGAACGGCCGCGGCTGGCGTTAATATCCACCTCGTGCTCTCCACCCGCCAAGTGATCGAAACTACCATCGCCCTGGAAAAGCGCAGCATGGCGTTGTACGCCCGCTTCGCCAAGATCTTCACCGGCCAGTCGCGGCTGCATGAGTTCTGGTTTGGCATGGCCCGCGATGAGGCTCGTCATGTCGGTGCGCTGGGCCTGGTCGCCACCGTGCTCGAACTCGAAGGCGTGCTCGACGATCCCAGCCCGGTGCCCGTGCAGGCGGCCGAGATGACGCGGTTGCGCGAGATCATCGAACGCTACATGGCACAGCCCGATTCCTCATTTCCGATCGAACGCACGCTGGCAATCGCCGTCGAAATCGAGGAGAGCGAACTTGAGGATCTCGTCGGCGATCTGCTCCAGGCCCTGCAGGAACGCGGCGAGTACGAGCGCTGCCAGCGCCTCCTGGTGCATGACCTCGGCGAGCTGAGCTATATGATCGAGCAGCACTGCCAGGATCCTGAGCTGCTTTCGCGCTGCGACCATCTGGTCAATCATCACGCCGAGACCCTGCGTCACGCCGCCGCCCGCTGAAGAAATCTCACAGCCTCCTTGAGCGGGTACCGTGCGCCGGCATCCGAGTTGCGCTTCTATCGTTGCATGAGCGGCTCGATCGCGTGGCTCGTCAGCGCATAACTCCCCCAAGTCTTCGTCCAACGCCTATTGGAAGTGCGCGCGCGGCTGGCTATAAATGAGGGCTGCGCTGAGGAGTGGCCAAACTGGCAAGGCACCTGACTCTGGATCAGGGGATTGGAGGTTCGAATCCTCCCTCCTCAGCCAACTCCGCCTCGTCTTGAGGCGGCGCGATTTGCGCGGTCCCATCGTCTAGTGGTTAGGACACCGGCCTCTCACGTCAGTCCGTAACTTCCGGACAACATAAATAACAAAAAATCAGGAAACACCGTCCGACGCGGCGGGACGGGCGTCTTGCGCACCACACACCCCGCTCGACCTCATGCAGGACGGGCCTCCCCGATAGTCGAGCTATTACGGAGCATCGCCCGGTGAAGGCATCTGATGCTTCGATGACCGGCGCCTTCTCCAAAATGTCACCGACCCTCGCTTGCTCGTGGCTCCTCGCTCTCTATGGTGAGAGCGGGCGGTTTTCTTGGCGGCCTTACGCGTTCTTACTCAGAATCAGACTGCACAGAGTGTTAAACTCTCTCCGTTTGACACAACGTAAGCTTTAGCATTACGTGTTGGCCGGGAATGTTATTCTGGGAGGGATAATCATGAAAACCAGTCATCGCTCTGCCGCTGTCGCAATCGCCGCCTCCATGCTGTTCGGAGCGTCGGCCTTGGCCGCACCAATCACCTTTCCACTAGCCTTGACCGGACGAGGTTCCGGCAATGAAACGGGCTCCGCTGGGTCCTGCAACGGCGACGGCAACACCTGCACCGGCGCGACTAATAGCTGCGAATGCTATCCATTCAGTGCAAACGCCACTCTAAGCAACAATTTGGGAACGATGTCGGTAACCACCAATTTCCTTCTAAATGAGTCAACTACCTATGACGGCTTGTTTTGCGCATCCGCGACCGGGGTTTTGGAGCTGACTCAGAAATCGAACGGTAACAACGTTCTTGCGCTGAACTATCAGGGCCTCGATTGCCTCGACAGTACAGCGACGTTGTATGTTTTCAACGGCGCTTACACGGTTAACGATACAGATTCTAAGGGCAAGTTCCTTAATGCCCTCGGTTCAGGCACGTTCACAGCGAGCGTGCAGGGTTCGGGCACCATTACCCTCGGTAACATCAACGGCACCCTGCAGCTTGTGAAATAGCTGCCTGAGGACACGACCACAAAATAGCGGCGCCCGACGCCTCGGGACGGTCGTAGAGGTTATGCGACCTGAGCGACCGTCCCCTTACCGCCCCTGGCCATGTCGGAAGCAGGATGACAGTGGAGGACGGAGGCCCTCCGCGACCGTCTCGGCATGGTCGCCTCAACCGGGGAGACGGGAAGTTCCCGCAGGCCGCGACTACAACGAACATAGAGCTGTGCGTTTAAACGTGGTCGCGTGCAGCGGTACGCGCATGAGGTCGAGAGCGCTTTCTCCGCTGGCGCTGACCCCGAGGTTGGCATCGGGGAAGCATCCGATTATACTCGAGTGCCGCAGCAATCCCCGTCAGACCCCGTCGGACGGGCAACTGGTCCCATCGTCTAGTGGTTAGGACACCGGCCTCTCACGTCGGTAACGCGGGTTCGACTCCCGCTGGGATCACCACAACGGGTCCCCAAAAATTATTTGAACTACGCGATTCAGCAGTCAGATCGGCGCTCCAGTCGCACCGCGCCCACCTTTGGCAATACGTCGCGGCCGCGGCTGCGCACCCACACCTGGGTAAATTCAACCCCCAGCAGAAAGATCAGCGCCGAATAGTAGGTCCACAGTAATATCAACGCGAGCGACCCGGCAGCCCCATACATGCTCGCCTTGCCACCGTGCGCCAGGTATATCGCGATCAGAAATTTCCCCACCACGAACAACACCGCGATAAACCCGGCGCCTACCCAGACATCGCGCCAGCGCAACTGGACGTCGGGCACCGTCTTCAGAATCGCGGCAAACACCAGCGCGAACATCGCCAACGATGTCACCATCTCCGCCAGATGCACCGCGTCGGGAAAGGGGATCGAGCGCGCGAGCCCTGAAATCACCGAACTCGCCGCCACTGACAGCATCGCGAGAATTCCTGCTCCCACCAGCAGCAGGCTCGAGCGGACACGCTTCATCGCGAAGTTCCGCATGCCCGAACCGACCGCCCTGACCTTCCACGCCTTGTTGAGACACTGCTGCAGTTGCAACAGCACGCTGGTGGCCGACAATATCAGCCCGATGAGGCCCAACCCCGTCGCAATCAATCCACCCGTATGGTTGTGCGCGACGTTACTCACCATCGTCTGAATCTGCGCAGCCGCCTGCGGGCCCATTTCACCGCTTAACTTAGCTTCAATTTGCCCGCTTGCAGCTTGCGGACCCAGTACGAGACCCGCAACGTAGATGATTATCAACAAGAGCGACGGTAGTGAGAATAACGTACCATAAGCCAACGCCGCGGCCATCGACGGGCATTCGTCTTCATTGAAATCGCGAAACACCTGCTTCACGAACTTTGTCGCAGTCGCCAGCATCTGGGGCCACCTCAGAGTAACTTCACGGAGCAGCTTAAACCCTTGGAAAATCGCAACCTATTGAAATCTGCGCAAACCGCGAATGTCCAGCCCTGCTAATCCAATGTGGGATCGCTGAAAGCGTCCATACGTAGGCAAACAAAACTTGATGTCGGTTGTGAGCTCATAGCAACAACCTCGCCACATGCGCACCCAGCTAAAGATGATACGCCGTATCCTGGGGATCCCGCATTTTCAGATTGTGGGTTCTGTCGATTGCAATCCAAATTAGCGAGTCGATTTTGGTGATAACTGAGCGTCTCACGATCGTCTGTTCAATCTGCGCTGCTGTTGACTGTCAGTTAGCAACCACTCTTCCGCGATCGGTTGAAATGTGCAAAATATGCACCTGACGGCGGATTTCAGTGGACAACCGTTCAATTAAATTACGCTTCCATGGATTACCTAGTTGTCATTCTGCACACAAGTTGTTAACATGGCGAACGTAAGCGTAACGTTCAACATCTACCAAGCCACCTAAAAGGGGGGCGGCAATGGCGAGAGTTTTGACGCTGGAAGAAGTTGCCAGCTACTTAAGGGTTCATCCATCAACGATTTACCGGCTGCTTAAGAAAAAGCAGCTACCCGCGTTCAAAGTCGGCAGCGATTGGCGGTTTAATCTGGAATCGATTGACCGGTGGCGCGCCGACGCTGAAGAGGGGGGTCGCGCCGTCCCCAAGGTTCTGGGCAACAGTAAAGCTGAGCCTTAGGGAAATCTGGCCGGAGAACTCCGGGTGCGAGCTGTTAGCGATACCGCTGACAATTGCTGGTACTGGCCAGACCCGGAACCCGCAATCTGAACGCCGGCCGGGTTAGCAAACAAGTCGCCGTTTGCCTTCTGGCCGGCACCCGCAGTACCGATAACCTCAGAGCAAAGGCGCCGGTTTCGACGGAGACCGGCGCCTTTGGTTCTTGAGCGCCGGCCGGCTCTCGGGTCCCTCACAACACGACGGTGGCAAAAGTTCCCCGACCGCCGTTCTCGGTCCTTCTTCGGCCGCCCCTTCAGTGGCCTTCAAATAATGAGCCCGGGCGCCCTGCTCGCGCTCCCAGGCTGTTTCGATCTCATCGATCGCCATCCTGATTCTCGGGTTTTTCATGTCGGATTTGTGCGCGTATAGCGTGTCGGTAGAATCAGGTAGCTCGCGCTCGCGCGGGACTAATGGAAGGACGGACGATTCAACCCATGATTCTGAAGGTCGCCCGACTCGGTCATCCGATAATCCGCACGCGCGCCCATCCGGTGGATCCCGCCAAGATCGCCACGCCGGAGTTTCAGGCGCTGCTCGACGACATGGTCGAGACCATGAGGGAGTACAGCGGCGTTGGCTTGGCGGCCCCGCAGATTCATCTGGCTCTGCAAGTCGCGGTGCTCGAGGTCGAGAACCATCCGCGGTATCCCGAGATGCCGACCGTGCCACTCACCTACCTCATCAACCCGACGGTCACCGTTCTCGACTCGTCGCCCGTCAGTGAGTGGGAAGGATGTCTCAGTATCCCGGAATTGCGCGGCAGCGTGCCGCGCTTCAGACAGTTACGGGTGACGGGACTCGGCCGCAACGGAGAGCCGATCGATTTCGTCGCCGACGACTTCCATGCCCGAGTGATTCAGCATGAGACCGACCATCTGAAGGGCGAGGTCTATCTCGATCGGATGACGGACATGAAATCGCTCAGCCATCTTCTGGAATGGCAGCGGTACGTGATCGAGCCGGCCACTCGCGCAGCGCGCGCTCCTTCCAAGAGCTAAACGCCGCGTGCGCCGAGGAGGGAAGGACGGGGATAGACGCGAACTCGCCCGGCCTCCGCTAGGCTATCTTTATCGGTCCCGGTCCTTGCGATTTCGTGGGCACCGGAGCTGAGGAGGCGATTGCTGCCGCGCGGCGATCGATCTCCTCTTTGCTTAGTATCGTGCGTGCGCAGAGGACCTGCTCGAGTGCTGCGAGCCAGCGCTCGTAGTAGCCCGATACGTCCGCGGCGGCCGAGACGGAGCGCCTGCCGACTTGCGAGCTAGCGCTCACATCTCCGGCGGCGATTTCGGCGATCAGGCGATCGCGAAACTCGTCCCACGAAAACCGCTCACCGCCGCTGAGGGTGACGGCCAGCGCGAACGCGCGCGCTTCCCATGGCTCGGCGAATACCGCAGACGCGGTATTCGCCGAGCCGGCGTCCGTGCCCATCGGGATTGTCGGCAAGGCGTTATCGCTATCCTTCAATGATCGTCCTTCGCGATGATCAATACACGGGCCACTGTCGGCTCAACCGCGATCGGCGGCGACTCCGGTCAGGGGATAGGTGACGACGGCGGTTCCGATCATGGAATCGCGCGTGACCAGCGCGGCGAGTTCTTCCTCGCTGAGATGTTCAGTGCCGGCCGGGCGCATCGGCAGCACCATGTAGCGCAGCTCGGCGCTACTGTCCCACACGCGCAATTCGACGCCAGCGGCAAGGTCGAGGCCGAAATCATGCAGCACGCCGCGGGGATCGATCACTGCACGCGATCGATAAGCCGCACTCTTGTACCAGACCGGCGGCAATCCGAGCACCGGCCATGGATAGCATGAGCATAGCGTGCAGACGACCAGGTTATGCACCGAAGGGGTGTTTTCGAGTGCCGTCAGATGCTCGCCTTGCGGGCCGGCGGCTAGACCAACTTCCTCGATCGCGACGGCGGCGTCCTCCAGCAGACGCGCCTTGAAGGCGGGATCGACCCAGGCGCGGGCGACCACGCGTGCACCGTTGCGAGGTCCTACCCGGTTTTCGTAGGTGTCAACGAGATCATCGAGCGCTTTGGAATCGACCAGGCCTTTTTCGATGAGCAGGGTCTCGATCGCCTTGACGCGCAGGGCGGGTCCTGACGCGGGCGCATTATGGTCATGATGATGGTCGCGCTCCTGGCCGGCGCGACCCCGGTTGTGGGGATGTTCGTGACCGTGTTCGTCGTCATCCTTAGCGCTCATGTCCTCTGGTTCCTTTTGCGTATGCGGTCAGGCGTCCGGCGTTGCCGCCGCAATCTTCTTCGCGGCCACGCGGCGCGACGGCTTGGCGGGCGTCTTCGCCCCGGGCTTGCCGGATTTGGCGGGAGGTTTGCGCGCCGTAGCGCCGCGGGATTTCACATCGGTGGCGTCCGCCTCCGGACAGCTCTCCAGGTAGTCTTCCCACAGATCCACGTAAACGCGTTCGCCGGCCGGATAGTCGCCACCCCACAATTCGCGCGCAGCGAATTCGACCGCATAACAATGCTGGGGCTTGGCGCCGTCGCCGTGCGCATGGGTATCGGGGAAGATGAAGACACCCCAATCGCGATGGATGAGGCCGTGACGACCGCGGACGTAACGGGGAATGCGCGTGTGATGCTCGGGATTCAGGTTGCGCGCGAGGACGCGATCGCCGGCCTTGAAGCGCGGATGGTAGGCCCGGTCGAAGCGCAATGACCGGGCGCCGCCGCCGAGCGCCGCGGCCAAGCCGGCGCCGTGATCGTCGCTTTGGGTTTGCGGAGCCGGTTGGGTCGAAGCGCCAGCCGGCGATCCCGCCGACGCGTGTGCCGGTGATTTGGCGGCGAGGCGCAGCGCCGCCATCACGACCTCGACTTCGTGGCGCGCGACGATGCCCTTTTCGATCAGCAGATGCTCGAAGGCGTAGAGCCACTTTTCGTAGTAGCTGGCGGCGAGGTACTGGGCCGGCGGCATCCGCTCGATGGTGCGGCGAAACTCGTCGACGTTGAAGGTACGGCGGCCCATCATGGCGAGTGCGAGCGCGAACATACGGCGCTCCCATGCGGTGTGAAAGACCGGCTCGTTGCGTTCGCGGATGACCGGCCCGAAGCCATGCATCCCGCCCATGTCATAAATCCCGTTCACTTGGACCCCTCGGTGACTCCTATGATCGCCCACGGAACTGGATTGCTCAAGGGAAAATGGCGGTATTCGGGGTGCGGCGGTGAGGAAACCGGAGCGAAAATCGAGCATGAGTTCGATTCTCTGCGAGTCGCGCACCAAGAAGGACTCCGAGCGTCCTGCGCGGTGCACTCGCCAAAATTGTCGCAGATGTCGGCAAGACCGGACTAGTGCGCGGGAGGCCCAATAAAAATGCTCGACCCGGCCGCTTGCCGACCCGGCTTCCGGCGGAATCGACATAATAAGTGCATCGGGTGGGGGCAGGAGGAGGTTCCGGGTCAGGCGGTGAGGCCTTCGCATTCGTGGCAGCGGACGTTGTCGAGGGCGCTCATTTCCATTTTCGGTAGCTCGATGTCGGGGACGACGACGATCTTCGAGCCGTCGCAGGTGGAGCAGGCGATTTCGACCTCGGTGAAATGGACTCCGTCCACCGGATGGGGCACTCGCGTCTTCTTGAGGATTTTACTTTTTTCCATTTGATCTCACCTGCGATTGAAGCGCGTTGGGCGCAGCAGTCATCAGCTAGATGTATAGCAAAATTGGCCGGCGATGATGACGGGGCACCTATTCATATTATCGGGGTAGCCGCCAGACGACATGCCGCGGTCGAAGGAGTCGCGTGCACCGAGGCGCGGCCGGGCGAGTGTATCGCGGCCAGCGATCAAGGGCGATGGGCGCGATTGTCCGAGAGTTTGCGGCTACGTATCATGGGCCGACTTCCGTCACGTCATGGGCGCCTCACGAAGCTTGAAGATTGCGTCCCGCCTGATCCAGGCGGGGGTGGTTGCGTGTGTATTGGCGATTATTCCAAGCGGCGTCACGGGCATGTGCCTGTGCAACGCGCCCAAGGAGCTGGTGCTGGAGCTGGCCGGACTGGCGGCGGCGGCCTTATGCGTTTACGGTTGCTCGCGTGAGCAAATCGATTCAGTGGATCTGCCGATCGCCGCTTTCCTGGTGCTGAGTGCAATCTCGGGCACGTTCGCGGCGACCGACCGCTGGGAGGCGTTGCGCGCGGTTGGGATATCGATCGGGGGCGCCGCGATCTTCTGGAGTTCACGGGCCCTGGGAAGTCGCGGGGAAGCCGAGCGGCTACTGAACAGCGCCGCGGTCGCGGTAACGCTGGTGGCGCTAACCGTGGTTCTGGATGCGCTTGGGTTTGGCTTTGGGCTGTCGGTAATCAGACCGGGCGGCACCCTGGGGCATCGGAACTCGGCGGCGCATTTTGTGGTGCTGGGAATACCGGTGCTGATCCTGCTCTGTTTGCGGGCGGGAGATGTGCGGCGTGAAAGGCTGGCGCTGCTGGCGCTGATGCTGGCCGGGGCGGCGTTATTGTTGACGCGCTCACGAGCGGCGTGGCTCGCGGCCATCCCGGGCGCCCTGGTGCCGCTGGCCTTGTTGAGTCTGACGCCGAGCCGACTTCATCCTTCGTTGGAGCCGGGGCGGGTGTTGCGGCCGGCGCTGGCGATAATTGCCGGTCTTGTCATAGGGGCTTGCATTCCCATCCGGCTGCATTGGAAGACGGCGCATCCATACGCGGAAAGCCTTGAACATCTGACTGAAGCGCAACGGGGTAGCGGGCGGGTGCGAATCCGGCAGTATCGCGATTCGCTGGCGCTGTTGGCCGATCACAAAACCCTGGGCGTGGGCCCGGGCAACTGGAAAATTCTTTACCAGCCGGGCGCGGGCATCGTCGCGAAGCAGCCAGCGCGGGACGCCGCCGCCGGCGATCGCGGATTGGTGGTGCGAACGGTCTGGTACTTACCCAATCGATTGAACAGCGACTGGATTGCTTTCGCCGTCGAACGCGGCCTGCCCGCCGCGGCCTTCGTGATGGTTGCGCTGGCGATGCTGTCGCTAAGGAGCGGCAGGTCATGGCTGAAGCACGAGGGCGACGCCGCGGGAGCGGATGCCAGTATTGAGCACGTCGTGCTGATGGCCTTGATAGGAGCACTGCTGGTGGTCGGATCGCTCGATGCCGTCCTACAACTCGCGGCACCGACCTACCTGGTCTTTCTCGTGATGGGGGTGATCGCTCCTGTTCGACCGCTCTTCTCGGTATCACCATCGGGCCTGGCCCGATCGCTTGCGATGGCCGCAATTTTATCGATCGCAACCGTGCTGGCGGCATTTACGCTGAACGAGATCTACGTCTCGTACCTGATCGCCCGAGCCGGTTCCGGCGATCTGTCGGCGGCATATCGGATTTCCTTCGACGAGCGCTGGTTCGTGACCGAGGTGGTCTGGAGCGAGCGAGCGACCAGGAAGGATCTCGGGCAGTATCCGGCGTGTGATTGACGGGCGGGAGTGATTGGGAAGCCCGAGCCCAGCCCGGCTCATCGAGCGACGGGTGCCAGGAGAAAGGCGCCGAGGCTTTTGAGGATCCGATCGATACTGTCGCGGCGGGAAATAAAGTGACCCTCCTGGGGGAGCACGAGGGATGCGACCTTGGTGCGGCCGCGGTAGCGCGCGATCAACGCCTGCCGCTCGGGCAATTTGGAAAATTCGTCACGATCACCGTAGATGAAGAGCACGGACGGGTATGAAGGCGCTTTGGCGCCAGGGTCCGGGATCGTGCGATCGTCTGCAATCCCCGAAAAATCAACCAGGCGGCTGAACTCCGGATGGGTCGCGATGAGCAGATGAGCGAGGATCGAACCGTAGGATACTCCGACCAGGAAGAATGCGGGGACGGTCAGCTTCAGCCGACCAAGCTGGCGCAGGTCCTGATCGATGCTGCTGAGCTGTAGCGGCAGGGTCGCCGCCGCGGGCCGTCCGTACATGGCGTAGTCTTTGCCGAAGCCGGTAGAGCCGGGAAAATTGATGGCATAGACGGCGATATTCATGCGCGCGAGGAAATCGAAGTAGAGGTTGTAACGCGGGGAGACCTGTTCATGCGGGCCGCCGTGCAGCCACACGAGCAACGCCCGCGGCGTCCGCGAGGGCAGATAGAGAAAGTTCGTCACGCCGTCAGAGTTGATCGGGATGGCGGCGGGCTGTCGCGCATCGAAGGCGATCGGCAGCAGGGGTTTGAGGGCGCCACCGACGAACCAGTAGAGGCTGGTGGGGAGGTGGTCGTTTGAATAGAGGAGCAGCGGAGGCCCGAACGCGAGCGAGAAATCATAGACGACTCCGGCCGCCGGCGAGCGTAATTGAGGCTTGCCATTGACGAGTTCCAGGGCGCTGAAGTTGGCGTCTACGTTAGTGCGCAAAGTGTAGTCTCCAGCGCCCAGTTCGACGGGTGAAAACTGATCGTGCTGCGTAGGATAGAGCCGCTTCAAAGAGCCGCCCTGCAGGTCCAGCGAGTAGATCTGCCTGAAGGGGGTCTCGTGATCGGAGGTGAACAAAAGGCGCTTGCGACGATCGGAGATCGTGCGGGTGACGTAGCCGGGATTGGCAGCCGACCAGACTTTGCGGATCACCGAGGTGCGGCTGTCGTATTGCCAGATATCGAAGCGATCATCCTCGAGAAAGAGCGTGGCGCCGTCGTCCGACCAGGTGACGGTCTGAAAACGATTGGGGGAAGCGATTGCCGGCAGTTGGATTGCGTGCCGGTAATCGTAAAGCGCGAGGCGCCCATCAGTGAGGTAGGCCAGCAGGTGGCCGCGGGGAGCAAAGAGCGGCTTGCCCTCGTCGCGGCCGGGCGCGGCGGTGATCCGGCGCAGGGTCGAGCGGGTCAAATCGAAGAGGAAGATTTCGAACAGGCCGTCGCCGCCGTGGTCGGAAACCATGGCCAGGGTGCGGCAGTCTGGAGCCAACGACTGAGCGATAAAACTGCGCGAATCGGGAAGGTCTATTGCGGCCACCCGCGGCCGCGCGGGATTTTTCATATCAACTACGAAAGGGCGCACACGCCCGTCGCGATTTGACGAATAGATAATGGTGGAGCACGCCTTCGAGAAGATCGCGTGCGTGTTCATGACCTCGGGAGAAATGTAGCGGGAGTCAGCCGCCCAGCATCGATGGGCACGGGCGATCGCTGCGATCGCGAGGAGCGCGCAGGTGAGCGTTGGTACTGCGACGGCGCGATCGAGCGTTCGCTTCAGCCAGGGAAATTGTCGTGGCTTATGGTCGTCCATTACGGCGCCCAACCGGCGCGCCGGGTTGATGCGCCTGCCATCGTGAAATCGGCGGTGGCGGACGGCCTTTCCGGGCGCCAATCCCGGAGTAACGCAGCGCACAATAGACTAGAGTAAGTTAGATATAACGATAATTTTTTGATTAATATTGGCAATAACCCGCCAGGACCATTCAGGTTCCTATAGCACTAGATTGAAATGAATTTCGAGTGATACAGAATCACTTGATTGCTATACGCATTCCAATTTTGGTAGTAGCAGGATGCACCGAGATTCATCATCTCAAAACGTCTTTAAACAACTTTCGCGAAGGGGTAACACGGACATGGCAAAAGGAACGACTTGCGCAGTGCTGGCAGGGTTGATCGCGGCACTTACCGTTGTGGGTGCCGCACGAGCGCAGACCACATCGGGTACATCGTTATACACGGTGAAGTTTGTGTGTGGGACGCAAGGGCCGCTGCTGGGCCTGAGGCCGCCGGCGGAACCACCCGTCAAACCGGGCAACTATGCGACCGTGATCAATATCGAGGCGCTGACGGCCAACACGCCGGTGGCGACGAACGTGTCAGTGGCGAACGGCAAAATACTCAACGGACCTGGATTCACGTTGTCGCTGAACCAGACGCAGGACATTACGTGTGCCGACATCTCGCGGGCGGTCGGATCATCGGCGCCGTTCATAACCGGTTACGTGAATATCGTACCGGGCAGCACTGCGATCAGCGTGACCTCGGTATATACCTCCCAGGGTTGCAACTTCTCGCCGTTGATTGGGACGATCTGTTCGGGACCGACATCAATTGAAGTGGTGCCGCAGCAGTTTGTTACGCCGCCACCATCGTCACCAGTGTCATGAGCGCGAATTAACGAATATCTGAGGCGCAAAGACTACGGTTCGCAAAGGAACTGAGTGAACGGGCGCCCGGCCTGGGTTGTCGTGACAATCCAGGCCGGGCGCCGCGCGATCTTCGGAGCGCCAGGTTGCCGTATCCATCAAGGAGCGCTGTCATGAATTTGCACGAGGGTGGTGAGCGGGCGATCGCGGCACTGCGATCGAGAGCGTAATCATCGTTTTCGGGGGAAGGTTGGTGGCGGCGGTAGGAGTCGAACCTACGACACTGCGGATATGAGCCGCATGCTCTAACCAACTGAGCTACGCCGCCATCAAGCGCCTTACAATAGCGGTCGGGACCGCAGCGCGGAAGAGTCCCGGCTATCTTCAGCCGCTTCGATTACCTCAATGCGAGCGCAGACCTGGTCGGGAAACGCCTTTGTTTACCGGCGCGCAAAGTCCGGCGCGCCGCGCGCGAGGCGTCAGCGGACGGTGGTTGATTGAGCCTTGACCACGCGGCTGCCGCGCGCGACCTGATACGCGACGCCCTCGCTGAACTCGAGGCAAGTGAGCCGGCCACCATAGACGAGGCCGGTATCGATGCCGAGTTTGTAGGGCAAATCGACCATCACGGCGCGCATCGGGGTGTGGCCGAACACCACCGTCGCGTCTATCTGATGCGGGTTGAAGATGAACTCCTGGCGAATCCAGAGCATGTCCTCGACCGACTGCTCTTCGAGCTGGCGCGCGGGCAGGATGCCGGCGTGGACGAAGAGGTAGGGGGGCCGATAAAAGCTGGTGGCTAGATTGTGCAGAAATTCGAGATGAGGCGCGGGAATAAATTCGATCGAGCGGTCGAGCGTGTCCTCGGAAATGCCGTAACTGTCGAGGGTTTGCGCACCGCCATTGAAGATGAACGATTCGCCATAGTGGCCGGGGAAACCGAGAAACGAGAGCATCATGTCCTCATGATTTCCCTTGAGGAAGACGATCTCCGCAGGCCCGCTCCGCAGATCGATCAGCTGATCGAGAACGTCGCGCGCCGACGGCCCGCGATCGACATAGTCACCAACGAAAACCACGGTGTCCGTGGGTCCGGGTACGATCGCTTTAAGGACCGCGCCCAACTCGTCGGGACATCCATGAATATCGCCGATGGCGAAGAGCCGTCCCTCCGGCTTTGCTTTCTTGCCCAATACCATCTTTTGGAAAACTGCTCCCATCCCTGAGGACTACCCGCGGGTGGACTTCGGTCCGCCCTCTTCCAGCAATCGAGAGATAGCCGCGTGGTCTTCGATTATACGCCGCGCAGCGCTGTATGGATTCAGAGTACCCTTGCGCACTTCGCCAAGCACCTGCCCGGCGCTGCCCGCGCCGTTCATCAGCGCGCGTTCGGTGCGTTCCTCAAGCTCCGAGGTCAGCACCTCCACGAATTCACGCGTGCGCCGTTCAAGATCGCGGGCGGGATCGTGATGTTCACGCTGGTAATCGGCGTGGCGCCCGATGGCGAGCACCAGCGCGTCGATTCCGATGTCGTTGGCGGCCTGGGTCATCAACACCAGCGGACGCCAGCCGGCGGCAGGCCGCAGATGGACGCTCAGTTCGAGCTCGGCCTTGATCCGATCGGCGCCGTCGCGGTCGGCCTTGTTGACGACGAAAAGGTCTGCAATCTCGTTGAGTCCGGCCTTCATCACCTGGACGCCATCGCCGCCCTCGGGCACGGTAACGACGACCGTGGTATCGGCCAGATCCATCACGCTGAGCTCGGTCTGGCCGACGCCGACGGTCTCGATAATGATGACCTCGTGGCCGAACGCGTCGAGCAGCTTGACGATTTCGCGCGCGGCGCGGCTGAGGCCGCCGTGATGGCCGCGGGTGGAGAGGCTGCGGATGTAAACCCCAGGGTCGCGGTAATGGTCGGTCATGCGGACGCGATCGCCGAGCACCGCGCCGCCTGAAAACGGGCTCGAGGGATCGATCGCGAGCACGGCGACCAGCTTGTTCTGCGCGCGATACTTGACCACGAGCTGGTTCACGAGAGTGGACTTGCCAGCGCCCGGAGCTCCGGTCACACCGATGATGTAGGCGTGGCCGGTCCTGGCATAAACGCGCTCCATCACCGTGCTGACTTCAGCGGAGCGGTTTTCGACGCGAGTAATAAGGCGTGCGAGCGCCTGGCGGTCGTGCCGTGCGAAGCGGTCCAGTAGTAAGTCAAGTTTCGAGTCTGCCATCGGATGTGTCGCACCAAAATGGCGCGCGGCGCTCTCCCATCGTATGCGCAAAGGCGTCGTTGAAAAAGACCGTGACCCTGAGGGCCGCTGAGCTTAGCGCTGCTCGATGCGAAAAAAAATGCGAGTTGGCCGGGAACGCAGCCGCATCGCGATCAAGTGATTCAATTGCACGAAAGAATTTCACGAGGAGATATTACCCGCCGCATTTACGCGCGGGCAACGAAGCGGCGCGCGCCACGATTCGCTCCGCCGCGGCCGCTAGGGGAGCGGGGGCGGTCGCATCCGAGGTATCAGCGTTTGGGGCAAATAGTCTATCCATAGTCAAATTTACCTGTTGACAACTACGGTGCGCGGCGTTGTTTTCGCGGCGCTGGAGCCATAGGCTCTACACTGGCTATGAAGATACCTGACGTTTATCGCGACTGGCGCATCGTGTTCGGACTCGCGCTAATGCTGCTGGGAGCGGGCAATTGGATCGTCGGTTGGCAGAAGACGCAGCTCTATGGGCAGCTAATCGCAAGCGGTTTCCGTGATCACACTGATTCGAGCGCGCCCGGATTCGACGATCTGGAAGCGAATGCGGGCGATGTGCTGCAGCCCTTCACGACGCCTCAGCGCGAAGTGTCGTACGCGCGTGCCCGTATGGATTTCTACCACGCGACGTTCCTGACCGGCCGAATTCTCACCGTGACGGGCCTAATCGTGATGCTATTGGGGTTCCTCAGTGTGATCCGCCGCGATGCGCGGCGCACGGTGCGGCGCGTGACGGTGCGATCGCAACCGCTGCCGCGCTAGCTGCCGCGCAGTGCCATTGTCAGTGGCATCATGGTCAAGCTGATAAGCGCATTCGCACCGGCAAAGCTCAACCTCTATTTGCGCGTGGTCGGACGGCGCGCCGACGGCTATCACGAACTGGATTCGATATTCGTACCGATCGCGATTGGTGACTCGATCGCGATCGAAACCCGACCCTCAACGAAACCCCTGGTAAGGCTGTGCGGCAGCTTCGGTGATTTGCCCGACGACGAGCGCAACCTCGCGGTGCGCGCGGCCATGGATTTTATGGCGGAGTTTGGAGTCGCGGCGGAGGTCTTGATCGACCTGCGCAAGGCGATACCGGCGGGCGCGGGTTTGGGCGGCGGATCGAGCGATGCGGCGACGGTTCTGCGCCTGATGGCCGCGCTGTTTCGCATCGACGAAGTCGAACGGCTGGCGCGGGTGGCGCTGAAAATTGGCGCCGACGTGCCCTTCTTTCTCGATCCCAGCCCTGCGCGCGTGACCGGAGTAGGCGAGCGCATCGAGGCGCTCGGCGCGATAGTTTCACTCGCGCTGGTAATCGCCATCCCGCCGGTCGAAGTCCCGACAGCGGCCGTCTATCGCGATCTGAAGCCCGAGCATTGGAGCGGACCCGCCGCCACTAAAGACATTAACGCGATTATGGCCGGACATACCTCAGAGCATTTGTACATCAACGATTTGGCGCGGGTGGCGATGGTGCGATGGCCGGAGATCGCGCAAACCAAGGCACAACTGGAAGAACTCGGCGCACGGGCGGCGTCGATGACCGGCAGCGGCGCGGGCGTCTTCGGAATTTTTGCCACATCGGCAAAGGCCGAGAGTGCGGCGGCGGAGATGCGGCGGCGCGACCCGGCGATGAGGGCAGTCGCGACGACTATTTTCCAGTCCTGATACCGGAGCCATGTTAAGCGCGGATTAATCGGCGATTGCCGTTCCATTGACAGTGAAATAGACGCTAAATAACATCGCGGTGCGGAAATCCGAGCGGAGCCGCCAAACGAGACCAGCGGCGCGGATAATTCGCCAGAAACGTCACTCCATCTCACGCTGCGGCGAGCCGATCGCCGATCTGTGTTAGGGTATTCGTGATGCCCGCGTCGCCAACCGCGCCGGGCCGTTGGCATTTCGGAGACGTCGCGGTTCGGCTCGATTGGCGCGTGAGCCGAAAAAGGTGATTTTTGGTGGGCGGTCGCCAAGCTGGTAAGGCACCAGGCTTTGGACCTGGCATTCGAAGGTTCGAATCCTTCCCGCCCAGCCATTATTAGCGAGCTGATTGCGGCCACGGAGCCGAATCGAAATGGGAAACATGCGCGGGCGGTCGATGAGCCGGCACAGGTCAAACGAGGTGAGCACAAGCGATGTCTGACGGGGCCAAGGACGAACTGGAGATATTCACGGGCAACTCGAACCCGGCTCTGGCCCGTGAGGTTTGTCAACATCTGAACGTCAAGCTGGGGGTGGCCAACGTCGGCCGCTTCCCCGACGGCGAAGTGATGGTCGAGGTGCATCAGAACGTGCGCGGCGGCGATTGCTTCGTGCTCCAGTCAACCTGCTCGCCGCCCAACGACAACCTGATGGAATTGCTGTTGCTGATGGACGCGCTGCGGCGCGCTTCAGCCAAGCGCATCACCGCGGTGATTCCGTACTTCGGCTATTCGCGGCAAGATCGGAAGGTGGCGCCGCGCGTGCCAATCAGCGCGAAACTGGTAGCGGATCTGATTACGACGGCGGGCGCATCGCGCGTCCTGACGGTGGATCTGCACGCCGGGCAAATCCAGGGCTTTTTCAACATCCCGGTGGACAACCTCTACGCGATGCCGGTGCTGGTGCAATACCTGCGCAAGCAAATCGACGGCAAGAAAGTCGCGGTGGTGTCGCCGGATGCGGGCGGCGTCGAACGGGCGCGCGCATTCGCGCGGCGGCTCAACAACGCCAACCTCGCGATCATCGACAAGCGCCGGCAGCGCGCCAGCGAAGTCGCCGAGATGAGCCTGGTCGGCGAGGTGCGCGATTCGATCGCGCTGTTAATCGACGACATGATCGATACCGCCGGCACCATTACCGAGGCGGCCAAGGTAATCATGGCGGCGGGGGCGACCGAAGTGATCGCCTGCGCGACCCATCCGATACTGTCGGATCCGGCATGCGAGCGCATCGGCAAATCGGTAATCAAGGAACTGGTGACGACCAACAGCATCCCGCTCAAGGCAAAGACTCAGGCCGAGCTGCCAAATCTGAAGGTGCTTTCGGTCGCGGGGCTTATAGCGGAAGCCATCCGCCGCATTCATAATGAGGAGTCGGTCAGCTCGCTTTTCAGTTGAACTGAGTTCGGATCGCTTGGGATCCATAGAATTGAGCGAGCGGCCTCAAGTATTGGAGAAGAATCGATGGAAACCGTAGATTTGGCCTGTGAAAAGAGAGCAATTCGGCCCAAGGGGCTGGTCAACCGCATTCGCCGCGAGGGCCGCGTGCCGGCCGTCATTTATGGGAATCATGGGTCGGCGGTCGCGGTCGCAGTCGGTGGCGCGGAACTCAAGGCGCGAGTTTCGACCGCGTCGCGCCAGCGCATCATGCGGCTTCGATCGGACTCGTCCGAACTCAACGACAAATACGTCATCCTGAAGGAAATCCAGAAGACGCCGGTCTCTGGCGATATCCTTCATGCGGACTTTTATGAGGTCGATCTGACCAAGCCGCTGCGGGTGCCGGTGCCGTTTCGCTTTGTCGGACGCGCCGCGGGTATCGCCGACGGCGGCATCCTGTCGCCGCTCGAGCGCCAGGTCGATGTCGAGTGCCTGCCGCTCGAAATTCCCGAGGCGATTGAAGTTGACGTCACCGCGCTCAAGATTCACGACGTCCTGCACGTCTCGGCGTTGCAGTTCCCGGCCAACCTGCGACCGATCTTTGATACCGATTACCCGGTGGTGACGGTGATGCCGCCGACCGTCGCGGAAGTCGCGGCGCCGGTGGCGGCAGCCGCCGAAGGTGTGGCGGCCGAAGGTGCTGCCGAGGGCGCTGCTCCGGTCGCGGGCGAGAAGGCCGCCGAGGGCGCGAAGGCCGCGGGCGGCAAGGAAGAAAAGTCGGGCGGCAAGAAGGGCTAACGGCGTACCGACGCGCGGTCGAGATTGCCAGCGTTCAGCATCGAGACATCACGGCGCCGGAGCATCGCTTCGGCGCCGTTTCCTTTTGCTTTTATCCTCGATTTGCGAGATTTGCAGTGTGAGGCCTCGCTATCGGCTAGCTTGTCCGCCGATCGATCTGCGTAACGCGTCGGCGGGAGCATATCTGCCCCTCGGTCCTTTACTGATTGGGTCGGAAAAGATTATGACCACTTCGATGAGCGCGGCTTGCCGCCCGGACCGCTATAGGTCGCGGTGTACCACGGCTCGCGATCGAATCTGACCTGCGGCATTTGCGCACAAAGCGCCTTCCATGATGCGATGATCTCGTCCTCGGCCCGATAATCGAACGGGTCCTGCAAAATTTTCTCGTCGGATCCATTAAGCGGCAGCGGATTGTCCCTGAGCCACCTGGCCGTGATCGCCAATCCTTGTTCGGGCGCCACCACGTCGCGGTAGCCCAATTGAGTGCGAATCTTCGTCAGGTCGAGAACCCGATGCGTCGTCCACGGCTGCGCCATCAACGGGCGCGCCGGCACGGCGAATTCGCGCGGCATCGAGACGATCTCGAGTTTGTAGTCCAGCGTTTTTGCGATGATCTCGACGACCTGCCGCAGCGTCAGCAACCGCTCGTCGCCGCAATTGTAAATCTGGCCCGCCGCCTCCTCCGGCCGATCGACCGCGAGCAGAATGGCGTGGGCGGCGTTTTCGACATACGCCGAATGATTCAACGTCAGCCCATCTTCGGGAAGAATGATCGATCGCCGGCCGTCGAGAATCCGCCGCACAACACACCATTCGCGCGGCGCGATCTGATACGCCCCATATAAAAACGGATAGCGAAAGTGCGTCGCCTGTGGATGCATTTCGAAGACGGCGTGCTCGGTCTGCGCGACGCGCCAACCTTTCGCATCCTCGGCTTCGACCGGCACGACGGGCGCGTCTTCCGCGGTCGGCACCGGCAAACCCAGCGGCTCCAGCACCGTCGGATTCATGTATCCGCGATAGGCCGGCACGCCGCCGATCGAGATGAACCGGCCGGTGCGGCCGACCATGATTTCGGCGATACGCCGCAGCCGTCCGTATGCCGCGACCGTCAGGTCGAAGTTGCGACCGTCGATCGCGGCGCGAAACGCATCCGCTGAGAACGCGTCGGCATGAATATGTTCGACCGTTGCCGGAATCTCGGCGACCTCATGCTTGCCGCTGTGCAGCATCGCGACCTCATAGCCGCGCCGCAAAAGGCCATTGACGATGTAATGACCGCTAGGTCCGGTACCGCCAATAACGAGCGCTTTCATGGTGCCTCCTAAATCCGGCTCGCGACAAAATATCACGGCCGCCATAAAGATCACGCAACCCGACGGTCGGTTTTCGCGGTCGCCATAGGAAGATTTGCAACGACCGGCCTCGCACGCAGCGGGTTCTGGCGCAACAGCTTTCAACAGCGGGTCGATAAGCCGGCGCAGCGGGATCGCACGCCTGTGGGTAGGAGTAATGCGCGCGCATACCGCATCGGCGGCGGCGCGATATAATACGTGCGGCGGCGGCGCTCGCGCGCCGCTTTCAGTTGAGGGGTCGGGAGGGAGTTCGCCACGCGATGAGTTTCGTTCATCTACACGTTCACACGCAGTACAGCCTGCTCGATGGCGCCAACAAGATTGGCCCGCTGATCGAACACGCGAAGAAATCCGGCATGCCGGCGATCGCGATGACCGATCACGGCAATATGTTCGGCGCGGTCGAATTTTTCTCCAAGGCGAAAGCCTCGGGCATCAAGCCGATCATCGGATGCGAGGTCTATCTCGCACCGGGCAAGCGCAGCGATCGGATCCAGACCAGCAAAAGCGAAGACTACGAGGCGGGCGGAAATTTTCATTTGATCGTGCTCGCGCAGAACCGCGAGGGCTATCGCAATCTCTGCCGCCTGCTCACCGCGGCCTACAAGGAAGGGCTGTACTACAAGCCGCGCATCGATAAGGAAATCCTCGCCGAACTGTCTGAGGGATTGATCGTACTCTCGGGATGCCTCTCCGGAGAAATCGCGCGAGCCCTGAAAGCCGACCGCATGGACCGTGCGCGCGAAGCCGCCGCATGGTACGCGCGGACTTTCCCCGGCCGCTTTTATCTCGAACTCCAGGACAACTGCCTGCACGGCCCGCTCAACGATCGGCTGATGGACATTGGGCGCACCGAAGGACTGCCGGTCGTCGCTACGAATGACTGCCACTATCTCCATCGCGACGACGCCAAGGCGCATGAGGTCCTGCTCTGCATCCAGACCGGCAAGACCATGGCCGACGAATCGCGCTGGCGCTTCGACACGGACGAGCTTTACGTCAAGACGCCGCAGGAGATGGCTGCGGCGTTCGGCGCGGACTCGGAGCCGGTGCGCAACAGCGTCGAAATCGCCAACCGCATCGATTTCGAGTTCGAGTTCGGCAAGTTTCACTTTCCCATCTTCCGGCCCGATGAAACGGCGGCCGAGTTAGCCGACGACAAGCTCGAAGAACTGCTTGAACGCAATGTGCGCGAGGGGCTCGCGGCACGGCTGACCGAGATGCACGCGCGCCGCGGCGACTTCGACGAGACTCCCTACTTCGAGCGCTTCGACCGCGAAATGCCGGTCATTCGCGAGATGGGCTTCTCGGGCTACATGCTGATCGTGGCCGACTTCATCAACTATGCACGATCCATCGGGATTCCGGTGGGTCCGGGCCGCGGGTCGGTCGTCGGCAGCCTCGTCTCATACGCGTTGCGCATCACCGAAGTCGATCCGATCGAGCACAAGCTGCTGTTCGAGCGCTGGCTGAATCCCGGCCGCCGATCGATGCCCGATATCGACGTGGACTTCTGCTTCGAGCGGCGCGATGAAGTACTGACCTACGTGCGCCGGAAATACGGCGACGAGCGGGTCGCGCAGATCATCACGTTCGGCACGATCAAGGGCAAGCAGGCGATTCGCGACGTTGGCCGCGTGCTGGGCCTGTCGTTCGCCGAGACCGATCGCATCGTGAAGCTGTATCCCGCGCCCAAGCAGGGCCGCGACTTCCCGCTAAAAGACGCGCTCGAAATGGAGCCGCGCCTGGAAGAGGAGCGCAAGAAGAATCCGGAGTTGTTCGACTACGCCTTCAAGCTCGAAGGGCTGCTGCGCCACGCCTCGCGCCATGCGGCCGGCGTCGTCATTTCCGACCTGCCGCTCTCCGACATGGTGCCGCTCTACGTCGATAAGGAGCGCTCCGAAGAGGCAATGTCGATCACGCAGTATTCGATGAAGGGCGTCGAAGAGATCGGGCTGATCAAGTTTGATTTCCTTGCGCTTAAGAATCTGACGCTGATCACCAATACCATCGACCTCATCAGCGCCAGCGGCCAGACCGCGCCCGATCTCACCCGCCTCAAGCTCGACGATCCCGACAGTTATCGCCTGCTGGCGCGCGGCGACACCGTCGGCGTGTTCCAGATGGAAGGCTCAGGCATGCGCCGGTTCCTGACGGAAATGAAGCCCAACTGCTTCGAGGACGTCATCGCGGCGATCTCGCTCTTTCGCCCGGGCACGCTCGACGCCGGCATGGTCGAGCCTTTCATTCATCGCAAGCACGGCAAGGAGCCCGTCGAATACGATCATCCGCTGCTGGAGCCGGTGCTGCGCGACACCTACGGCATCATCATTTACCAGGAGCAGGTGATGCGCGCGGCGCAGGCGTTGGCCGGCTATACGCTCGAAGAAGCAGATATCCTGCGCGCGGCGATGGGCAAGAAGCAGCTCGCCGTGATGGAGCGCGAGCGCGAGCGTTTCATCTCGGGCGCGGTCAAAAATGGCGTCAACAAGGGCCTCGCGGAATCGATTTTCGAAAAGATCCAGACCTTTGCGTCGTACGGGTTCAATCGATCGCATGCCGCCGCCTATGCACTCACGACTTACACCACGGCCTATCTGAAGGCGCACTATCCGCGCGAATTTATGGCGGCGCTGATGTCGCTCGACATGGACGACACCGGCAAAAGCTACAAGAATATCGCGGCGCTGCGCGAGATGCGCATCGCGATTCTGCCGCCGGACGTCAATCACAGCCGGGTCAAATTCACCGTCAGCGACGAGGCGATCCGCTTTGGGATGGGAGCGATCCGCGGCGTCGGCCAGAAGACCGGCGAAGAAATTATTGCGATGCGTGAGCAGGGCGGCGAGTTCAAGAACCTGGCCGACTTCTGCATGCGCGTCGGCACCCAAATCGTCAATCGGCGCGTGCTCGAAGCGTTGATCAAGTGCGGCGCATTCGGCTTCACCGGGATGGCGCGGGCGGAGTTGCTGGCGCTGGTTGAAGACGCGCTCAAAATCACGCAAAAGGCCGAGAGCGACGCGGCGCGCAATCAGATCGGGCTCTTCGGCAAGAGCGGCGATATCCCGGTGCTGGCGCTGCGCGAGGCTGTCGCAGAACTGTCGCAGAAGGAAATTCTAAAGTTCGAGAAAGAGACGCTCGGCTTCTACATTACGGCGCATCCGCTCGACAAATACGACCGCGAACTGCGCCGTATCGGCAAGCTCACTACGGCCGATCTGCCATCTGCGCCCGACGGCAGCCAGGTGCGCATCGCCGGCGTCGTCCAGGCGGTCAAGCTCAAGAACAACAAGTCGGGCAAGCGCTACGCGACCTTCTCGCTCGAGGACCGCGACGGCGCCGTAGAATGTATCGTGTGGCCGGAGGCTTATCAGAAATTCGAGGCCGTGATTATGGGCGACGAGCCGGTCGTGGTGCGCGGCAAGCTCGACGTTGACGATGAACGCGCGCAGATCATCGTCGATGACCTCCGTCCGATTGCCACGGCGCTGACCGAGGCGGTGCGCGAGGTGCGCATCCGGGCACCGCGCGAGCGCCTCGCGAATGGCGACATGGATCGGCTGAAGGAGTTGCTGCGCCGCCACACCGGCGCCTCGCTCACGTACCTGCATCTGGGCTTCGACGACGGCCGCGAGGCGATCTTCCTGCTCGGCGACGGTTTCCGGGTCGCGCCAACGGAAACATTCGTCACCGAAGTCGAGCAACTGCTCGCGCCAAACGCGGTGCAATTGCGCTGAATCTGCCGTGCGTCAGGGTTTCCTGCCGGAAATCGTATTGGTGACGAGATTGCCCTGCCCAACGGAGCGCCCGCGCTTGTCGTAAGTACGGTCGAAATCCTTGTCGTAGCGGCCGGTGCGCTGACCGTGCGAATTGTACGCGATCTGTTCCTTCGGTTTATCTTCCAGGAATCCGATGGTGCGCCCAAGCGCGTCTTTCAGAGTCTTGCGGCTCATGCTGATGACCTCCCGATGCATCAGAGCTAACACCCTGCGCAATCCAAGGTATATAGAAAATCGAGCGGTCGTGAAGCTCGCAAGCGATTGCGCCGGCGCTCAAAACCTCGCTTAGCGGTTTGCGCCATATCTGCTAGGATGTGAGCAGTTAACTCGGAGAGGTTTGCTTCTGGGTCTTACGCATACGCCATCTTTCGACAATGCCGAACGCGCAATCCTGGTCGGTGTTGAATTGGGATCGCCCATCGGTATCGCCAGCGACGATTCACTCGCCGAACTCGGATCGCTCGCGGCCAGCGCCGGAGCCGAGGTCGCAGGCCAAGTCCAGCAGAAATTAAAGAATATCGACCCGCGTACCTTTATCGGGCGAGGCAAGACCGCCGAGGTTCGCGAACTCGCCCACGAACGTGGCGCGACGCTGGCGATTTTCGACGACGCCCTCAGTCCTGCGCAGGCGCGCAATCTCGAAAAGGAACTCAAGCTCCGCGTTATCGATCGCAGCCAATTGATTCTCGACATTTTCGCCCAGCGCGCGCGCACCCTCGAAGGCAAGCTGCAGGTCGAGATCGCGCAGTTGAGCTATCTGCAGCCGCGGCTAACGCGCGCATGGGGCCATTTGTCGCGCCAGACTGGCGGCTCGGGGGCCGGGGGCGGACGTATCGGAACTCGCGGACCCGGTGAAACGCAGCTCGAAGTTGACCGGCGGCGGGTGCGCGAGCGCCTGACGCGACTGCGCGTGCGGCTGCGCGATGTCGAACGCACGCGATCGATCCAGCGTCAGCGCCGCCTCGAAGTGCCGTATCCGACCGTCGCGCTGGTCGGTTATACCAACTCCGGCAAATCGACCCTGATGAACTCGCTCACCGGTGCGGGCGTCGAGGCTGCCAACCGGCCCTTTTCAACGCTCGATCCGACGATTCGCCGCCTCAGCCTGCCGGGCAAATCCAACGTGATGCTCGCCGACACCGTCGGCTTCATCCATCGGCTGCCGCACATGCTGGTGGAGGCCTTCAAGGCGACCCTCGAAGAGGTGCGCACGGCCGACCTGCTGCTGCACGTCGTCGATGCCAGCGCGCCGCTCGCCTCCGAGCAGATGGAAGTCGTCGATCGCGTGCTCGAAGAGATCGGCGCCGGCGCCACGCCGCGCATCATCGTGATGAACAAGGCTGACCTGCTCGACTTTCCGCCGCGCGTCACCAACACGTTCGAGACCGTCGCCATCTCGGCGCTCCGGGGAGAGGGCCTCGATCGTCTGCTCGACGCGATCGCTCGTTCATTCGCGAACCTCCGCGAGGAGGTCAGCGTGACGCTCGCGGCGAATCGCGGCGACCTGATTGCGATGGCGCGGCGGGACGGCGAGGTACTGAGCGAAGAATATCACGACGGCGTGGTCGCGATGCGCGCGCGCGTCAGCGTTCCCGTCGCGGGGCGCCTGCGGAAGGCCGCGGTCGCGAGCGCCTGAACCGTCGCGCGCCGCGCGCAACTCGATATGGCGACGCCACCCGCATCGATGCATCCGGTATCGCAACCGTCGGTTTCGCGAGGACTCGCGCTCGGCCACCTGCTCAATCTGCCCAATGCGCTGACCCTCGCGCGCATCGTTTCGATACCATTCTTCCTCGCGCTGCTGAGCAAACATCGCTACACCGACGCCCTTTACGTGTTCGGCCTGGCGGCGTTGACCGACGGACTCGACGGCGCCGTCGCCCGCTGGTTCGACATGCGCACCGAGATCGGCGCCTACCTCGATCCGTTCGCCGACAAACTCATGCTGGTGAGCGCCTTCGTCGTGCTGACACTCGAAAACTCGTTCCCCGGCTGGCTGCTCGGCGTCGTGCTCATCCGCGATATCGTGATCGTCTCCGGCTACTTCATGTTCGCGTTCTTCACCGGCGAGCGTCCACCGATGCGGCCGACCTACCTGGGCAAGGCGAGCACTTTCCTGCAGCTTTTTTGCGTTATTGGTGCGTTGGCTCGCGCCGGTCTGAAGTGGCCGTACTACTGGAACGGGTTGCTCTATCTCACGCTCGGAGTGACCGCGCTCGCCGGATTACATTACGCGTACCAGGGGTTGATGTGGCTCAGCACCCGCGAACCGGCCATGTTCGAATGACGCGAGACCCGAACATCTCCGCAATCAGCCTGCTCAATCAAATCTGATAGACGAAGACCTGGTTTTCGCGCGGGCTCAGATAGACCTCGGTGTCGCGCTCGAGCTTGAGCTCCTGGTAGCGGTCGTGATCGATCTCGACCTGCACCGGATCTCCCCAATGCGTCGTCAGCTCCACCTTCACCTTGGGTCCCGCCGCGTTGATATGGGTCACAATCGCGGCGAAAGAACCCTTCGCGATAGGCTGCAGATGAATTTCCAGCAGATGCGGCCGCACGTAGAACATCGCATCCTTGCCGTTCGCATTGGCGAGGTCGCCGTAACCGTTGACCGGGATCGAAGTCCCGCGAATATAGAAGCGGCCGTTCTCGATACGCCCATGGAACAGGTTCACGTTGCCGAGAAAATTGTAAACGAACGGCGTCGCCGGATGGTGATAAAGCTCCTCTGGCGTACCCGCCTGCTCGATCTTGCCTTCGTTCAGCACTACCACTCGATTGGCCAGTTCCAGCGCTTCCTCCTGGTCGTGAGTGACGAAGATACTGGTGACGTGCAATTCGTCGTGCAGCCTTCGGAGCCATCGGCGCAATTCCTCGCGCACCTTCGCGTCGAGCGCGCCGAATGGCTCGTCGAGCAGCAGCACCTTGGGCTCGACGGCGAGCGCGCGCGCCAACGCGATGCGCTGGCGCTGGCCGCCTGAGAGTTGCGACGGATAGCGATCGCCCGACCAGTCGAGTTGCACCAGCTTCAGCAGGTCGTGCACCTTGGCGCGAATCTGGTCCTCCGGCGGCCGGATCTTGCGCGGCCGCACGCGCAAGCCGAACGCAACGTTCTCAAACACCGTCATGTGCTTGAACAACGCGTAATGCTGAAACACGAAGCCCACGTGGCGTTCGCGCACGCTGCGATTGGTCGCCTCCTCGCTGTCGAAGCGTATCGATCCGGCGTCGGGCAGCTCGAGTCCCGCAATTATCCGCAGCAGCGTGGTCTTCCCCGACCCCGACGGCCCCAGCAATGCGACCAGTTCACCCGTCGGTATGTCGAGGCTGACGTTGTCGAGCGCGACGAAGGTGCCGAAGTTCTTGCGGATGTTGCGGACTTCTATGCTCATCTGGCGGCGCGACTTCAGGCGGCTTCGCGCTTAACTCCATCGTCGAATCTGGCAGGCGCTCGGCCGGGTTCCATTTTGCCGCCAACCAGCCGCTTTATTAAGAGCGTCACCAGCGCCAGCGAAGTCAACAGCGAGGCGACCGCAAATGAAGCGGTGAAATTATAGTCGTTGTACAGAATCTCGACGTAAAGTGGCATCGTATTCGTCAACCCGCGGATATGGCCGGAGACCACCGAGACCGCGCCGAACTCGCCCATCGCGCGCGCATTGCAGATGATCACGCCGTAGATCAGGCCCCATTTGACCTTCGGCAAGGTGATCCGGAAGAAGGTCTGCCAGCCCGTCGCGCCCAGCGTGATAGCCGCCAGCTCCTCGTCGGCGCCGCTCGCCTCCATCACCGGAATCAGCTCGCGCGCCACGAACGGAAAGGTCACGAAGATGGTTGCCAGCACGATCCCCGGAACCGCGAAAATTATCTTGATGTCATGTTCCTGGAGCCATCCGCCGAACCAGCCCTGCGCGCCGAACATCAGCACGAAGATCATCCCCGCGATCACCGGCGAGACCGCGAACGGCAAATCGATCAGCGTGGTCAACAGATTCTTGCCATGAAATTCGAAGTGTGTGATCGCCCATGAGGCGGCCAATCCAAACACCATGTTGAGTGGTACTGCGATCGCCGCGGTGAGGAGGGTCAGCCTGATCGCACTGAGCGCCTCGGGATCGGAGATCGCCGCGAAATAAAACCACGCGCCTTTGTTGAGCGCCTCGGCAAAGACCGATACCACTGGAATGATCAGGAAGAGGCCGAGGAACCCCGCTGCGACACCGATGATCAGCCGTCGCGCCCAGGGCGGATCTTCGGTCGCGCGGCGTACGTTCGCCGTCGCCTCTGCCACCGGCACCCAACCACCGCCAGGCAGGCGGCCGTTTTCGCCTTCAACCGGCAACATGGCGCGACGCGCTCCAACGTTGTAGCAGGTTAATCCCGAAGAGCATCGTGAATGACAGCACCAGCATCACCAGCGCTATCGCAGTCGCGCCCTGGTAGTCGAACTCTTCCAGCCTGGTCATGATCAGCAGCGGTACTACCTCCGTATGCATCGGCATGTTGCCCGAGATGAACACCACCGATCCGTACTCGCCCAACGCGCGCGCGAAGGCCAGCGCGAATCCGGTGATCACCGCCGGCAGCATCGCCGGCCCGATCACGCGGCGAAAGGTTTGCAGACGCGAGGCCCCTAGCGTCGCCGCCGCCTCCTCGAGTTCCGTCTCCAGGTCCTGCAGTACAGGCTGCACCGTACGCACGACAAAGGGCAGCCCGATAAACGTCAGCGCTACGATGATACCCAGCGGCGTGAAAGCGATTTTGATTCCCAACGGTACGAACAACCTGCCGATCAATCCATTTTGCGCGTATATTGAAGTGAGTGTAATTCCGGCGACCGAGGTCGGCAGCGCAAAGGGCAAATCGACGATCGCGTCGAGTGCGCCCTGGCCTGGAAAGCGGTAGCGCGAAAGCGCCCACGCCACGATAAAGCCGAAAACTGAATTGATCACGGCGGCGACCAGCGAGGCGCCGATGCTTAGCTTGTAGGCGGCGACTACGCGCGGCGACGAGACCACGTGCCAAAACCGCTCCCACCCCATCCCTGAGGCCTTCAGCACGATAGTCGAAAGCGGAATCAGCGCGATCAGACTGAGATAGACGATCGTATAGCCCATCGTCAGCCCGAAGCCGGGCAGCACCCGGCGCTTCGCCCTAATCATCTTAAGTCAGCCATGTCGGTCGCATTCGTCGCGCTTTCCTTTCCCCTGCTGCCCCCATCCTGAAGAACTCGCAAGACTACGGCTGGTAGATCTGGTCGAAGACGCCGCCGTCGGCAAAATGAGTTGCCTGCGCTTTCTGCCATCCGCCGAAGACCTCCTGCACCGTGAAGAGCTTTACCTTGGGGAATCCCGGTCCATATTTCTCAGCCGACGTCAGGCGCGGACGAAAGTAGTGGTTCGCCGCGATCTTCTGTCCCTCCTCGGAGTAAAGATACTTCAAATATTCCAGCGCCACCGCCCGCGTACCCCGGCGGTCAACCACCTTATCCACCAGGGCGACGGGCGGCTCCGCCAGGATACTACTCGAGGGATAAACGATCTCGAACTTGTCCTTGCCGAATTGATTGATCGCCAGATAGGCCTCGTTTTCCCACGATAGCAAGACGTCGCCCACCCCGCGCTCGACGAAAGTCGTCGTCGAGCCGCGCGCGCCCGAATCGAGCACCGGCACGTTCTTATACAACTTCGTGACGAAGTCCTTGGCCGCGGCCTCGCTCCCGCCGGGAGCCTGCAGGGCATAGCCCCACGCCGCAAGATACGCCCATCGGGCACCACCAGAAGTCTTCGGATTCGACGTAATTACCTGGATTCCCGGCTTTACCACGTCGGGCCAATCCTTGATTCCCCTGGGATTCCCCTTGCGCACCAGGAATACGATAGTCGACGTATAGGGCGCGCTATCATCAGGCAAACGACTCTGCCAGTTGGCCGGCAGCAACTGCGCCTTTTGCGCGATCGCGTCGATATCGTATGCCAGTCCGAGCGTGACGACGTCGGCTTCCAGTCCGTCGATAACCGCGCGAGCCTGTTTGCCCGAACCGCCGTTCGATAGATTGATAGTCACATCCTGACCGGTCGTAGCCTTCCAATGGATCGCGAACTGGACATCGTAATCCTCGTACAGCTCACGGGTCGGATCGTATGAAACATTAAGAATGGTCTGACCAGCGCGCGCCGCCGTCCCAAAAAACGCTGACGCAAACAGCGCCACCGTTGCCAAAAGAATTAGCCGTCTAAGGTTCATGCCACTTGCTGCGCTCCCCGCAGTAATTCAGGTGCAAACATCCGCGTCACCGCCGCCGGCGATACATGCTGGAAAGGCCCTGGACCATCCGGCGGCGGCCCAAATCAATGGACTTCTTTGAGTTTCCCGGCCTAGTACGCGAACTCCACATGCAGAAAGATCGCATGAATGTCGAGCGGCACCACATTCGGGATTGAACCCGTTCGCGGCAACTTGCGCCCATTGAAGGTGCTGCCGCCGCTATAATTGAACTGCGATGCATATGTGATCGGCACTGCGAACTGGTCGTGGTAGAACGATAGATTCTGACTGTCCAGTGCGAAGCGCAGGTATTCGTTGTACTGGTAGCTGACTCCTGCCACGAAACGCTGAAAATCCAGCGGATCCTTGTTCACATTGTCATTGGGCATGAACCACTGGAACATCCCGAACGCGGTGAGCTTGGTTCCCGGGATATGGTAACGTCCGAGGAAGTCCACGCCAAGCTGACGCGTGCGGCCGTTGTTGAGATAAGCCTGGTATAAGGCAGTTTGCGGCCCATAGCTGTTCGGATAGGTATAGCAGGGCGCCGTCGATGTTCCGGTGCCCGTGCCGCAGGTATTACCCGCATATTTTCCCGCAGTCTGCGCCGTGCCGGTGGCCGTGCCGAAGGCGTCCAGCGGTCCGCTCCCCGAGTACAGATTGCCCAATTGGAAGGCATTTTGGCCATAGTCGAACTCGCCCAGCGCATTCCACTGCTCGGCGGCGTAACTCAGAATTGCAGCCATCCGCGTGAAGTGCGCGATGCTCCCCTTGAGCAACGTCGGAACGCTGCCGATGTCAGGCGCGACATTGCCATAGCCGTAGTTGTAGAAGCCCGTCAGGCCGAGTCCCTGGTAGCGCCAGGTCGAACCGAATGGAAAGGCGGTGAGCCGCGCCATTACCTGTTTGGTATTGCTCTGCTCCTGGTTGCGATAGTTGCCGTTGTCGAACACGCCGGCGCTGTAATCGAGATAGGTCTTCTCACTTCCATAAAGCTTGAGCGGGCCGTTAAGCGCCAGCCCGATCTGACTCGATGACAGACCCAGGAAGTTCCATGGCGACAGATAAACGAAGCGGTACTGGGTAAATTCCTCTTCCCACGTGATCAACGGATTTTGCTGCGCGCCAAAGACCACATTTCCACCCTTGAGCTTGGGCACGCGGTCGAAGAGTCCGCTGTACTGCACGTAGCCGTACTTCATCCGCACGTTCAAGCCGCCGTCGAGATTGCTGGCAAAGCCGGAGATGGCGCCGGTCTTGTCGGGCGAAGCCGTACCGGTCGCGCGATAAATCTCAGGGGTGAACCGGAACGTAAGATCATCGGTCGGCGTGAAATAGGTGTTCAAGTAAATCCGGCTGATATCAAACGAGTTGTAGATGTTGTTATAGGGTCCCGGGGCATCCGTGTTCTCGACAAAATACGGCCCGAAACCTGTATGCGTATAAAGGCCGTAATCGAGGTAGGCCAGCGCACCGATCCTGAATTTATTCTGAAAATTCGAGACGTAACTGGTCCATGCGGGCCTGATCTGATCGAGTTGCTTCTGCGTCTCGGCATTATCGAAGCGCTCCTGCGCCTCGGTCTGCGCCACCGCGGCGCGCACCGCGTCCTGCGTGCGCTGCGCCGTGCGCTCTTCGACTTCCTGCTCGATTTGCTCGGGACTCGCGCCGAAGTTCATCGGTACGCGGCCCTTCCCCGGCCGGATGAAGACCTCCCCGGTCTTCTGGTCCACCCACAGCGTCGTCTGCTTCGATAGGGTCGCGCCGTCCTGCGCCCACAGGGGCCGCACGCTTGCCAGCGATATCAGGCTTACCAGCACCGCCAGCGCGGCCTTCCATCTGCCTTTCATCGAGATTCCTCCCTCAGAATCCGTTCTTCCGATCGATTTCCCGACAACTCGACGAGCGTCGGGATTGAGTGAAAGCGATTTTCGAAGATCGTCGCGTCCATCAGCTTTTCCCGCAGCTGGCCGCGGTTATTTGCTCGGGATCGTTCCGTTGCGAATGTCAGTTAGTTGAACTGCGGTGTAGGGCTTACCGCCGCAGACATACTGAGTCGGCGTGGCCTGTCGAATTTGCACGCAGTCCTCGACCCTCGGTCGCGGTCCATAACTCAGAAAGGGATTCCTCGCAGAACAGCCTGGAAAGGCGACAAGCGCGATTAGGCTTGCCCATCTTTCAATTCGTCTCAAACTCTTTACCTCATTTAAAAGATAATTCTTATCGATTACATTGATTAATTGAAGACAATCGATCTGCATTGCTGTAGTGAATCAGTTATATGCATGCCTAAGGTTGAATCTTCCCTATAGAATTCACTCTATCGATTTACTCGACTAATTATGCGAACTCCGTTCCGCTGTCAACTCCTCTTCCGCTATCTGTCCTGAGAGATTGGCGGCGCTCTATTGCGCCACTTCATCCAGACGAAGGCGATCGAGCAGGCCGACCAGTTCGGACATCGAACTCAGCACGAAATCGGGCTTGTGTTGCGGATGATCGCGCAGATAGCCAAGCGTCGCGGGACCGGTCGCCACCGCCACCTTCGCCCCATATCCAGCCTGAGTCGCGGCCATCACGTCGCGCGGCTCGTCGCCAACGTACATGCACGCCTGCGGCAAGATCGACGCGCGTGCCGCGGCATGTTTGAGGCTCTCGGTCTTGTCGAGCGCGCGCAGCGACGCGGTACTCTGAGTCACGACCTGATCGAAGTATGACGCCAGCCCGACCATCGCGAGCTTCGCCACCAGGCGGCGCGAATCACCCGGACGCGACGTGATGATCGCCGTCGCATAGCCGCGACGCTTAAGCTCGGCCAACGTCTCATGCACGTGCGGAAGGACTTCAAGCCGCTCGGTACGATCGAGTTCCGTGACGAAGTAGGCGAACGCGAGTTGAAGATATTGTGGCCGAAGATGCTCAGGCAGGCCGAGATACATATCGTCGCGAGCGAGTGCCTCGCGATAGCGCTCGGGCGTGAGCTGCGGCCGCTGGCCGAGATGATCAAGCGCATTGCGCGCTGCGTTGTAAAGCGGCCCGTGTATATCAACCAGCGTGCCGTCGAGGTCGAAGAAGATCGCTTTGAAGCTACGTTCCAAACCAGATTCCCAGGCACGGCGACGCGCGGGTCCCGGAGCGCAGCCCTCTGCAGCGCTGCCTCTCCTTGCGCGAGGTCAAGCATTGTGGGCCCCGCGAACAGTCGGGCGATACCGTCCTATTAATTGGCCCCGGCCGGCCGCATGCGCCAGCGGCCGGCCATTTCACGCCGATGCGATTATTCGGTTTCCGACTGCGATTTCAGCTGCTCGATCTGACGCCGCTGCTGCTCGATCTCGGATTGTTGCGATTGCAACTGCTGCTGCGTCTGCGCCTGTTGATTCTCGTTGTTCTGCATCGCGTTGCCGACCACGAACCCGGTGCCCGCGCCCAATGCTCCACCGATCGCCGCACCCGCGCCTGGAGCACCTACCGCCGCCCCGATGATCGCGCCAGTACCAGCCCCGACCAGGGCCCCAATACCGGTCCCTTTCTCACGCGTGCTCAGCGGCTCACCCGAGCATCCGGCCACCGCGAACAGCATCGCCGCTGCTAAAATGATCGCGGCCAGCTTTCTCCCAACTGAGTACATTTCAACTCTCCTCCCGTTTTAGCCGTCGTTACAATTATTCCTGCGGTATCGGCTGCGGTTGCTGCATCGGCAGTCCGGCGATTGTCTTGCCGTTCTCGTCGGCCAACGCGAGCCCGGGCTTGCCGTCCGCGTGCACGTGCATCTCGGCCCGATCGTGACCCGCGCTATCGAACAGCACCAAGGCCGGCTCACCGTCCGGAGAGACCCCGAGACCCACGCGTGCGCGCCCGTTGGTCGGATCATAAAGCGTGATGCTCGACGCGTTATCGTCGGCGACCGTAAACCCCGCAATCTGCCGCCCCCCGATGCTATAGATCGCCAGGCCGTCGCGCCCTCCCGCAGTCTCGCCGAGCAGAACCCGCTTGTTTCCGGCGTGATCGTAGAACGCGATCGCCGCACCGCCGTCTGAACCGACCCGGAACTCGCTGCGCTGCCGTCCCGTTTGATCCTCCAGCGATACGCCGGCCACCCCTCTGCCATCCACCTGGAAGACTCCGCGTTCATTGCCATCGCTATCGACCAGGACGAACTTCTGCGCCTTGAGCTCGCGGGCGCCATGCGCGGAGGCCTCGGCTTCACGTGGAAACAGATGCCCCGACAACGCGCCCCCCAGAATTCCACCCACCAGCGCCAACGACGCATAAAGCCAGTGTCTTCTATCCTTCATATTCTCGAAATGCCTCCTTCTCCGCACGTGCAATAGCAGCTTTCAACGAGAAACGCCGTAGGTCAACCGCAATTCAGCCGCAATTCAGCCAAACTCTAATTCAGTGCCTGCCTCGGCGCACCAAATTGACCCGCCGCGCATGCTCGCCGTCCAGCGCCAACGCGAACCGCCCCTCTCGGCGACGTTCGATCACCGCCACTACGCCCACGCGCTCCGCCCGCGCCGCGCCCAGCGCCAGCACTGCCGCGTCGGCTTCGTCCAGCGTCGAGATCCCCCGCGCACCGCGACAACCCATCCCTTCCGCCAGCCGCCGGATGACTCCCGCCCGCGCCTCGAAGGCCACCCGGCCGCCCTTCTTCGATGGAATATCCGCGCCTCCCGCCCACAATCGAAAGGCCAGATCCGGGTACCCTTCATAGCTCTCGACGCCGGCGCCTTCGATTGCGCGGTACGCGGCAAATCCGGCGATCATGAACCGCGTAAATATGCGTCCTCCCGCCGGAGCAATTCCATCGTCAATAGCGTCGATCGCAGCGCCAAAAAGCTCACGTCCAAGTGCCCCGAGATGCGGCTTGCAACGCCCATCGCGCACGCATGCGGCGAAATACTCCAGGCGCGGTGTCGGGTAAAGCGACAATCGAAACGGCCTGCCGTCGCGCCCGCGGAGCTCCAGATCGCGCACCATCGTCCGCAATGAGGCGTCGATCGCGCGGCCCCTGGATGCTAGCTTGCGCCCGCCCTCCAGGTCGAGGTCGCGCGGCCATCGCGGCGAGTCGATTAACGCTAGCGTACCGGCCGCCCCCAGCTCGGGTGCCGCCGCCATCAAGCGCCGCCGCAGCCCCTCAATCGCCGGACATTCCTTGCCCTCGACGCCCTTCACCGCCACCCGCGCGAGCCGCAACCGCGCCGCCCCCGCATCGACGATCGCCAGATCGAGGAAATCTTCACCGACATCTATGCCGACGATCGCACCATCGATTCGCGGCGCGACCCTCACCCGGGCGGCGTCGGCGGCACTGGCGGCAATATCGGTAGCGCCGGTGTCGGCGGCGGTAGCGGAGCCGAACTGGTCGAGGTCGCCGGCGCTGGCGCTGGAGGCATCCCCGGCGCCGTCGCGATACTCCCCGCTGACGCCCCTCCCGCGTAAATCAGCCGGTATTCCCGCAGCCCGCCAATCACCTTCTTCACGTAGTCGCGGGTCTCGTGAAAGCCGATATTCTCGACCCATTGATCGTCGTCTCCGGGATATTTCGCCGCCCACCCCGCCGCCGCATGCTCGCCGCCGTTGTAGGCCGCTACCGCCTTGAATTTATCGCCGTCGAACATCGCCATCAGGTTGCGCAGATATACTGTTCCGATGCGCACGCTCAGTGACGGATCGTAGAGGTCCAGCTCCGCTCCACCCACCCCCGCCTCCGGCGCCCATTTGTCGGCGGTCGCCGGCAGCAACTGCATCAGGCCGCGCGCATCGGAAACCGATCGCGCCTTGGGATTGAACAGGCTCTCCTGATGGATCAGTGCCAGCACCAGGTACGGGTCCAGGCTGTTGCGCGCCGCCGCCTGGTCAACCAGATCCCAATAACCCCGTGGATAACGTATCCGTTCCGCCACGTGCGGCCCGATTTCCCCGCGTTTGCTCAACCGCGCGGCCGCGCCGATCGCGTCGTACCAGGCGCCTGCCGCAATATATTCAGCCAGCACAAAATCGCGCAGCGCCGGATTACCCGCGGAATTGTCCTCGATTGCGCGCAGCTCCTGCGCCTCGAGATCGCGCAACGCCAGGTCGCGCAATGCGATCGCCCGCGCCAGGTGGAACTGCGCCAACCCCGCAGCCGGCGGAATCCCCGCAGCCACCGGGTCCGACACCAATGCCGCCGGAAAGGCCTCCGGACTCAGATGCACTTTCTGCTCGGCCAGCGCGGGATAATAGTTGCTGTCGATGCTCAGTGCGACGCGCTGATATAGCGCCTGCGCCTGCACCTGCTCGCCGTTCGCCTCGAGCGCCCGCGCCTGCCAGTAACCGAACATATCGCGTTCCGAACCCGTGTCCGCGCGCGCCGCGCCCGCCGCAAACTCCGCCGCCGCCGCGTCGTAGCGCTTCAGCATGAACAGCATGAACGGCGCGCGAAACCGCGCATCGCCGGCCGCATCGCTGTCCGGGTAGCGTGCGATTAGCCCCTGATACTGCGCCCGCGCCGCCTCGCGATCGCCATCGTCTTCGTAGGTCCGTCCGATTTCGAACATCGCCTCAGGCGCGAGTTCGCTCCCCGGAAATCCCCGCAACAGCCGATTGAAATACCTCCGCGCGAGTTGGGTATCGTCCGCATGCCACCATGAATGCGCCAGCGCGTTGAGTGCTTCCGCCGCGTGAACTCCCCCCGGCGCCAGCATCAGGTAACGATTTAGCGCCGCCCGCTGGCTCTCCGGGCTGCCGCGCGAAGCCTTTGCCTCCAGCCACACCAGCTCCGCCCGCAGCGCCGCCGGCGGCTCCATCGCCAGCGCCGCGTCCAGTTGTTCGAGCGCATCGGTCGCGCGTCCCTCCCGCAGCAGCAACGCCCCTTCCGTGTGCTTGTATTCGAGGGTCGCCATGTCCGCGACGCTCGGATGCGCCGCCAGGATACCGTAAGCGAAGGCCCGCGCCGCCGCGTCCGAGGACCCCGTCGGAAACCGCTCACGCACCGACTGGGCCTGCGCGTACGCGCCATGGAAATCGCCAGTCGCCGCCAATGCTCGCGCCAGCGTCAGCCGCGCGCGCTGCTCCAAATCGGTGTTGTCGGTCCGATCGATTACGGTGCGCGCCGCAACCGTTGCCAGGTCCGCACGCGCCAGCTTGAGTTCCACATCGGCGAAATCCAGTTCCGCCTCATCCGCCCACACGCTCTGCGGATAACTCGCCGTCAGGCGCTGAAAGGTCGCCGCCGCCCCCGCCAGGTCGCCGCTCTCGCTTTGCGCTCGTCCCTGGAAGAACAGCGCGTAGTCGATCAGGTCCGGCACCTGCACCGTCGCGAGTTGCATCCGCTCAACCACCGTCGGCCAATCCCGGTTCTGATAGGCCCGATAGCCCTCGACAAAGGCCTGGCGCGCATCGATCGGTTCGACCTTGTAATGCTGAAATGGGAGCATTTGCGCGATCGCACTGCCGGTGGGATTCCCCAACGAGGCCGTCGCCAAAGCGAAAACGAGAATCAGCAACATCCGCCGCCGGCACTTCATTCCCATCCAGACTTGGTTATCTGACGCGCGCCAATCCTTCAATCCATCGTCCGCTTACGTCTTTCTCAAACGCCGTAATCCGCGCGTCCCTTCGCGCAGCGCGCGACGAAAAATGTGCGCCTTGACGGCCACTCCCCGATGCTCCGCTGCGTCCGCTCTTGAGATACCATCGGTCGCACGGCACGATGCCTCTGGGATTAACATGAGTTCCTTCAAAAACGCCTCCATCAGGTTGGTTCTGGCATCGGGCTCCCCGCGCCGTAAAATGCTGCTCGACGCCGTGGGCCTCACCTTCGACGTGATTGAAAGCGGTATCGAGGAAGTCCGCCGCGAATCCGAAGACGCCATCAATTTCGCCTCGCGCATGGCCTGCGAAAAGGCGCTCAATGTCTCCGATCGAATTCGCGACGCGATCGTGCTCGCCGCCGACACCATCGTCGAATGCGATGGGCAAATCCTCGGCAAGCCCGCCGACCACACCCAGGCGCAGGCGATGCTGCGGATGCTCTCCGGCAACACCCATACGGTGGTCACCGCCTTCGCGATCGCCGCGGCAGGCGCGATCGCCGATAGTCGCGCGATTACCAGCCGCGTCACCTTTCACGCACTCTCGCTCGCGGAGATCAACGCCTACGTCGCCACCGGTGAACCGCTCGACAAGGCCGGCGCTTATGGCATCCAAGGCCTGGGTGCGGCCTTCATCAAGCACGTCGAGGGCTCGCGCGACAACGTGATGGGCCTGCCGGTGCGCGAGGTCCTCGCCGCTCTGCGCCGCCATGGAATCGAAGCGCCGCCGCCGGGAGTCGCCGTGAAATGACCACGAACGCCGCCGCTGCCATCAACGTCGTCGCGCGGCTCGGCGCCGTCCGCGATCGCATCGCACAGGCCTGCGCGCGTGCCCATCGCGAAGTCGGCGCGGTGCGGCTGGTGCTCGCCGGCAAGACTCAACCGCCCGCAGCGCTCGCGGCCGCCTACGCCGCCGGCGCCCGTGATTTCGGCGAGAACTACGTGCAGGAAGCCATCGCCAAGCGCGCCGCGCTCGCGCATCTGCGCGGCGCGCGCTGGCACCTGATCGGGCATCTCCAGAGCAACAAGGCTCGCGTCGCGGCGGTGAACTTTGACCTGATTCATACGCTCGATGATGTGCGGCTCGCGAACGCACTCGCCCGCGCCCGTCCGGCGCCGCCGATGCCGGTGCTGATCGAAGTCAATCTCGGCGGCGAGCTCTCCAAAAGCGGCGTCAGTCCCGACGCGGTCGCCGCTCTGATCGAGTCCGTCCGCGCATCGGTTGACGTTCTGGGCCTGATGACGATACCGCCGCCAGCGGAGAATCCGCTCGTCGCGCGGCGATGGTTCGCTCAGTTGCGCGACTTGCGCGACCGCACCGCGCAAGCCTCTGGCCTTGCGCTCAAGGAGTTATCCATGGGAATGACCGATGATTACGCGGCCGCAATCGAGGAGGGCGCTACCATCGTGCGCGTAGGACGCGCGGTGTTCGGCGATCGTTTACGATGAAAAAAATCGGCTTTATCGGCGGCGGCAACATGGCCGAGGCGCTCGCGCGCGGCCTCATCGAAAAGAAAATCTTCAAGCCCGGCGACGTCATCATCTCCGACGTCGATCCCGTCCGCCGGCGCAAGCTCGCGCGCTCGCTCAAGGTCGAAACCACCGCTGACAACCTCGCCGTGCTCCGCGCGGCGCGCGCTCTGTTGATCGCAGTTAAGCCGCAGAATATCGACAACGTCCTCGGCGAAATGGCTGCTGCCATGCGCGCGCCGGACAATTCGCCGAAGGCTGCCGGACGCAAAGCCGCGCACCCGGCGATCAAACCCGCAACGAAGCCGCTCAAGCCGGCCGACCGCCTCTTCATCTCGATCGCCGCGGGCATCACCCTCGCCCGCATGACCGGCGCGCTGGGTAAGGGCGCGCGCGTCATCCGCGTGATGCCCAATGCGCCCGCGATGGTCGGCCAGGGCATGGCCGCGCTGGTCCGCGCCAAAGGCTCCAGTCGCGCCGACGAAGCTTTCGCCCTGCGCATCTTCGGCGCCGTCGGCGACGCGGTCGCCCTCGCCGACGAACACCTCCTCGACGCCGTGACCGCACTCTCGGGCAGCGGTCCGGCCTACGTCTATCTCTTCGTCAAGGCGCTCGCCGACGCCGGTGTGAGCGAGGGCCTGACGCCCGAACTCGCTGCCCGGATGGCCTTGAAGACCATCCGCGGCGCCGAGGAAAATATGCGCCGCTCGCCCCTGACCGCCGCCGAACTCATCCGCATCGTCGCCTCGCCCGGCGGCACTACCGAGGCCGCCCTGCGCAAGTTCGACGCCCTCGGGTTTTCTGCTATCGTGGCCGACGCCGTTCACGCTGCCGCGGATCGATCGCGCGAGCTTGGCCGGGCTTGAGAGCGGAGGCGCATCAGCAAAGTGTTCGTCTGGACTAACCTCGTATTGTGGATCGCGCAGGTCCTGCAGGGATTTCTCTACCTGTATTTCTGGATCGTGATCATCGCCGCCGTCCTCTCCTGGATCGAGCCTAATCCCTATAACCCAATCGTCCGCATGCTGCATGCCGTGACCGATCCAGTCTTCGACTTCGTCCGCGAACATCTGCCCGTGGTCTTCGGCGGCATCGACTTCTCGCCCATTCTCATCATCCTGGGCATCCAATTCCTCCAGCAGTACCTGATCCCGACGATCGTTCGCATCCTCGTCTTCGGCTTCAACTGATGGTCCCCGCGTTCAACCGAGGTCTCCGCATTCAACCCGATCGGACCTGCGATTCATTGCATCGACGGCTGCGCGGCCAGCGCGGAGGGTATCGCATTCACTTGAAGTGACCGGCGTAGTGCGCGAGGACGAGCCGATGCGGAGGATGTTGCGGCGCTGGTTCGCCGCGAATGATGGCTGTCGCGGAGCGCGGTACTGCGACTGACCTTGCGCCAATAGGCCAGACTCTCCCCCTGCTGAACTCACGCAGTTATGGGGAGTCTCCAATCCCCGCAGCGTTCGAAGTATGCTACGATGGAGTCGTTGCCGGCCAGACAGCTCGATATCCTTTGAAATCTCTCGTTGGATTAGAGCTCTCTTCAAGCAACTTCATAAACTTTCGGGGCTTTGATCTGCGTAAATTGTTAAAAGCAAACCCAATTCACCCTTGCCATTTGGCGCGGTGCGGCGCAGGTGGGCGAATTGCGACCCCTTGCGTTGACATGGCCCATACCCGTGATTACCTAAACCATAGCGAAATCCAGTAATTGCGCCGATAAATCTCAGGAATCTATGCCCATTTACGAGTACAAATGTCCCAAGTGCGGAGAGTTCGAGGTGACCCAGAGGATCACCGAAAACGCGCTCAAGAAATGCCCCACCTGCAAAGGCAAGGTCGAGCGGCAGCTGTCGCGGACTTCGTTCATCTTGAAGGGTACGGGCTGGTATGTAACCGACTATGCCAAAAAGCCCAGCGGCGACGCCGCCGTTAAAGACGCCGCCGCTAAGGCTGACACCGGCAAATCCGACTCTGCCAAAGCGGAATCCTCCGCCACCGACTCACCTAAGTCAGACACCTCGCGCACGGCGGAAGCCTCGTCGTCTGCGAACGGCAAGAGCGCGGCGGCGAGTACTCCCGCTGCTCCCACCAAATCGCGCGCGGACAAGAGTTCGGCCAGTAAGGCTGCGGACTGACCTGATTCTGGCTGGTCATAGGCCAGCCACTCACCCGGCTCATCCGTCCGCCGCAGGCCTATTCGCTAAACACTCGGACTCCGGCCTCTTCACCTAATCCCCGCGCGCGGCCGCTGCCGCCGGCGACGATCGGATAAACGCGCGCGGCCTTCATAAACACAGCTCGACCAACTCCACCGGCGGTGTCCACTCGCGCCGCAGGGATGCCATCTCCGCGGGTTTTCTGTTTCAATGCGGTTGCATGCGCGCGCTGGTTTTCGACCGCAAGCTGCTCCTCCGCTCCGACTACCCCGATCCGGTGCCTATGCCCGGTGCGAGTATCGTCAAGGTCAGCCTCGCCGGAATCTGCGGGACTGATCTCGAGATCACCCGCGGCTACATGGAATACCGCGGCGTACCGGGTCACGAGTTCGTCGGTCGCGTGGTGCAATCGGAAATAGCAGCGCTGGTCGGCCGGCGTGTGGCGGGCGAGATCAACGCGGCCTGTGGCACCTGCAATCGTTGCATCGACGGAATGGGGCGTCATTGTGCGACGCGTACGGTCCTCGGCATCCTCGGACGCGACGGCGCCTTCGCCGATTATCTTCAACTCCCCAATGCGAATCTGGTCCAGCTGCCAGATAGCATCGCCGACGAGTCAGCGGTGTTCCTGGAGCCACTCGCGGCCGCTTGCGAAGTCCTTGAACAGGCGCAACTACGACGCAACGATCGAATAGCGGTGCTCGGTGATGGCCGGCTTGGGGCGATGGTTGCCTTCGCACTGCGTAGTGAACAATTCGCGCCGATCGTCGCGGGACACCATCCGGAGAAGTTGGAACGACTGGCGGCGTTGGGCTTGCCAACCCTGCGAGCGAGCGAACTCACACCAGGTTATGACGTTGTTATCGATTGCACGGGACGCAGCGAGGGCCTCGCAACGGCGATTAAAACCGTGCGACCGCGCGGAACGGTAATCCTCAAGAGCACGGCGGCTGCCGGCGCGGCGATGAACCTCGCGCCAGTGGTGATCAACGAAATCACCATCATCGGCTCGCGCTGCGGACGCTTTGCTCCAGCCGTCGCCGCGCTCGGATCCGGCAAGGTCGATCCGCGGCCACTGATCGACGGCGACTTTTCGCTCGACGACGCTCTGGCCGCATTCACCGCGGCCGCGGACAAATCAAAATTCAAGATCGTGATTCGGCCGTGACGCGCAAGGCCGTCAACTCGATAAAGACTCGCCCGCGACGACGCAACAACGTCGTCGGCGCCGCAGCCGTCGAACGCGGCGCTGCGCACATTATCGTTGGAATCGACACCGGCGGAACCTTCACCGACTTGGTCGCGATGGTCGGCGGTGAACTGCGCGTGCACAAGCTGCCCTCGACACCGCACGATCCGGCCATGGCAGTCTTTACTGGACTGAAGGCGATCCTCGGAGGCGCCGCGGCCCACGCGATTACCTATAGTTCGACCGTCGCCACCAACGCGTTGCTGGAGAAGAAAGGCGCGCGCGTTGCCTTGTTGGTCGATGCCGGCTTCGAGGATCTAATCGAGATTGGGCGTCAGAACCGCACCGACCTTTACGCGCTCTCGCCCGAGCGGCCACAACCGCTGGTGCCTCGCGCGCTGCGTATCGGCGTCGGCGGACGCACTTATTTCGATGGGAAAATCGCGGCGCCTTTGACGACCGCCGAACTGGCGCGCGTGCGGAAACTCGCCGAACTCAGCGGCGCCGAGTCCTTCGCCGTCTGCCTGCTACATTCCTACGCGAATCCAAGAAGCGAGAACGCGATTGCCAGGGCGATCCAACCACTTGGGAAATCCATCTCGGTATCGCATCGGATACTTACGGAATACCGCGAATCCGAGCGGCTCTCGACGACCGTAATAAACGCCTACGTCGCACCACGGATGGTATCGCATCTGGAGAATCTCGAACGTTCACTCGGCGGTGCGCGCCTGCGCGTGATGCAATCCAACGGTTATGCGATCGGCACGCGACTCGCGCGCGACGAACCGGTGCGTACGATTCTCTCGGGCCCGGCTGCCGGCGTCGTCGGCGCGAGCGAACTCGTGCGCGCCATGGGCGTCGATCGCTTCATCACGTTCGACATGGGCGGAACTTCGACCGACGTATCGTTGTTCGACGGCACCGCGCACATCCGCTCGCTCAGCTATCCAAACGGCTATGCAGTGCGCACGCCCGTTATCGATATTCACACGGTCGGCGCGGGCGGCGGCTCGATCGCTGCGATGGACGCGGGCGGTTCGCTTAAGGTCGGCCCCGAGAGCGCCGGCGCCAATCCCGGCCCCGCCTGTTATGGACGCGGCGTTCTGCCCACGGTGACCGATGCTGACCTCGTCGCTGGACGGCTGGTCGCGGAGAATTTCCTCGGCGGGCAAATGCGGCTGATTCCCGCGCGCGCCGATCGCGCGATCGGGGCCCTCGCGCGCGCCATGAAGGCCGACGCGGCAACGGCTGCGCGCGGAGTGATTCGCGTAGTCAACGCCAACATGGAACGTGCGATTCGCGTGATTACGGTCGAGCGCGGCTACGATCCGCGCGAATTCGCGCTGATGGCGTTCGGCGGCGCCGGGCCGATGCATGCATGCGAACTGGCGCTTGACCTTGGCATTCGCACTATCGTGCTTCCGCGAAATCCCGGCCTGCTCTGCGCATGGGGCGCGCTCAGCGCACCGCTCGGCCGCGAGTATTCGATCACCGTGCGGGAGACCACGCCGGAACTTTCGCTCTTGCTCAAGCGAGCGCAACCGATAGTCTCCCGTGCCCGCGCCGAATTGATCGCACAGGGGGCGACGCCCACAGCGATAAATATCGACTTGCGCGCCGACGTGCGCTACCGCGGGCAATCCTACGAAATCGAAGTGCGGCTCGGACCGAAATTCGCCGAGGAGTTCCATGCGGCGCACAAGCGGATGTTCGGCTACTCCGCCGCGCAGGCGCCGATCGAGGTTGTGAACATTCGCTTGAGAGCGTCGGCCGCGGCCGGTCCATCGATTAAACCCGCTCGTATCCCCAAGGCCCAGGGCCATCCGGTCGCTATCGCAAAGGCGAGCGTGATAGTGAGCGCGACGCGGCGCAGCGTGCCGATCTATGCGCGTGACACAATCGGCCCCAAGGCGACGATCAAAGGCCCGGCGATAGTGACGGAGCTGAGTGCGACGGCATATCTCTCGCCCGAGTTCACTTTGCGCTGCGACGATTTCGGCAACCTCCATCTGGAACTGCAATGAAAGCTGACGCCGTGACCTTGGCCGTTATGAACAACCGCCTCGCCGCGATCGCCGAGGAGATGGGCGTGGTCCTCGGGCAGACCGGCTTCTCCCCCAATATCAAAGAGCGGCGCGATTTTTCGTGCGCCCTGTTCGACGGTCGCGGCGAACTGGTCGCGCAGGCCGCGCATATCCCTGTTCATCTGGGTTCGACGCCGCTCTCGGTGCGCGCGGTGATTGAGCGGCTTGACCTCGCACCAGGAGACGTCGCGGTGGTCAACGATCCCTTCGCCGGCGGCACTCATCTGCCGGATGTCACTCTGGTCGCGCCGATTTTTCTCGGCGCCGATAAACATCCGTTCGCGTACGCGGCCAATCGCGCGCATCACGCGGATATCGGCGGGATGGCGCCCGGCTCGATGGCGCTGGCGACCGAGATCTATCAGGAAGGCTTCCGCCTGCCACCGGTCAAATTGATGGTAGGCGGCGATCCCGCGCGCGATGTCTTCGAGCTTTTCTTCGCCAACACCCGCGTGCGCGAAGAACGCGAGGGTGATCTGCGCGCGCAGCTTGCTGCGCTCCGCATTGGTGCGGAACGCCTGCGCGGGCTGGTCGCGTCGGCCGGTCGCGCGGAGGTCGCGGCCGCGATGGAAGCGTTGAAGGATTATGCCGACCGGCTAATGCGTGCAACGTTGAAAAAAATCCGGCCAGGCACATATCGCGCGACGGATTTCATGGACGACGACGGCTTCGGCAATGGTCCGATTCCAATCAAAGTCGCCATCCGCATTCGCGACGGGCGCGCGGTCGTCGATTTCACCGGCACCGCACGGCAGGTCCGCGGCTCGATCAACGCCAATTTCGCGATCACGCTGTCGGCGACCTTCTACGTGATGAAGTGCATGGCGGCCGAAGCCGTGCCGGCCAACGAAGGTCTGATGCGGCCGATTAAACTCATCGCGCCGGAAGGAACGATCGTGAATGCACTGCCGCCGGCTGCTGTCGCGGGCGGCAACGTGGAAACCTCTCAGCGCATCGTCGATGTACTCTTCCGAGCGCTCGCGCACGCCGCGCCCGATCGTGTCGCGGCCGCCAGTTCAGGCTCGATGTCGAACTTGACCGTCGGCGGTTACGACACGATCCGTGCGCGCCATTTTTCCTATTATGAGACTATCGCTGGTGGGGCGGGCGCTGCCCCGGGACGTCCCGGGACTTCAGGCATCCATACCCACATGACGAACACCCTGAACACGCCGATCGAGGCGCTGGAAGCCTACTATCCGATGCGTGTGACGGAATATCGGATGCGGCGCGGGTCGGGCGGACGCGGCAAGTTTGCGGGCGGCGACGGGCTCATTCGCGAGCTCGAATGCATGGTGGATTCGAACGTGAGCCTGCTGACCGAGCGGCGCGTAATTGCGCCGTGGGGGCTGTCGGGCGGCGGCGACGGCGAGGTTGGCGCGAACTTCGTGGTGCGGAAAAACGGGCGCCGATCCAAACTGCCGGGGAAGACCAACCTCAATCTCGCCCCGGGTGATCGAATAAGGGTCGAGACGCCGGGGGGCGGCGGCTGGGGCCGCGCCGCATCGTCAAAACGTTAATTATCCTCAGCGGTGGAGCATCGCCTCAAGTATGGCAGAGCATCAATTCTGGATCGGCGTGCACGGTGTGATCGAGGATCATGGCAAGATTCTCGTGCTCCGGCGAGCGCCCTCGATGACCTACAAGGCCGGAGCGTGGGATTTGCCCGGCGGACACCTCGCAGCCGACGAAACCCTGCAAGCATGTCTCACGCGTGAGGTGACGGAGGAAACCGGGCTGTCGATCGAGATCGATCGTCTGCTCTGCGCCAACAAGGCGCCGGGACCCTATGTGCAACTGATTTTCGCGTGCCGTCCCGCAGGTGCCTCGCGAACGGTGACACTGCAGGCGCATGAACATGTGGATTGGCGCTGGGTGACGCTCGGAGAGATATCCCAACTGGGAGAATTGATTCCGTATCTGGCGCAGATAATCGCACGCGGCGTCCTCAGCTAAACGCCGGCTAAATTCACTTCCGCAGAGCGAGGCGGCCTCGCCAATAGCCAAAAAAATTCGCACATTCGAGTTCGTGATAGACCGCGCGCTCGGGATTGCCGAGAACTGCCGCAGCCAGCATGCGGACGCCGTTGCGTGCGAGCTTGTCCAGATGATTGTGGGTCGGACCTCCGGCGATTGCGCTGCCAAAGCCGAAGGCGTAGGCCTTGCGGCGCAGGTAGCGGCGGGTCATCCGCTCACGACCGATTATATGATGCACCCGCGCGCGCTGCGCAAAACCAATCGCGCCGCCGCAGGTCGCAATCCGCGCGAAGAGTTCAGTGTCCTCACCCGAGATCGGGTTGTTGCCGACCACGCCCAAATCCTCGCGAAAATTGCCGAACAATTCGAAAGCCTCGCGGCGAAAGCCAACATTGGCGCTGAAATAGTTGTGGATATGATCCTGCTGGCGCGGAGTCGCTTGCGCGATGGCAGCTTCGTCATGGACCGCCAGGCGGACATAGAGGCTCGGTCCAAGCCAACGCGGCGGCGGGCGTTCCCAATCGGGCAGCACGAGGCCGCAAGCTGCGTCAAGGCGGCGGCGCTCCATTTCCGCCAGCAGCTCGATCGCCCAGTCGGGCTCCGCAATGGCGTCATCATCGATGAAAAAGATGTACTCGCCGCGCGCTTCCGTAATCGCTCGATTGCGCGCGAAACTCGATCCGAGCTGCGGCTCGAGAACATAGCGTACGGCCATCGGCGCCGTCCGCGCGAAGACCTCGACGGCGTCGCGCGTGTCGTCCGGCGAGTTGTTATCGACAATCAGGCATTCTGCGTTAACGTCCTCGGGAAACTCGAGCGCAGCGATGCTGGCGAGCGTGCCGCCGAGCAGTCGTGCGCGGTTATGGGTCGGCACCGCTATGGTCAATGAGGTCAAGGCGTAGGTTTCCTTGCCGGCGGCATCGGCGCTGTCCCAGGACTCGGAATCGCGTTGGGTGTGGGCGCAAACGTGGGTTTGTTAAGGGCGACGCCTGCCGGCGCCGCCTCCGCGGAGGAGGTTTGCCCTTTCACACTGGCCACGCGCGGCAACGGCGCCGGGGAATAGGTGAAGGTGACGGCGCTGACGGATAGGTATGGCGCAGCGTCCTGCTCAATCTGCACCGGCACCGTCAGAATAAAACCGAAAGGCCGCTTCTCGCCGGCGACGAATGGCAGAACGGGTAGGCTGAAGTCAGTGAATTCGATCGGCGTAGTCACCACCGGATGCTTCTCAGTGTACACCGCCTTCAAATTCTTGCCGTGACCCGCATACCAAGTTACCGCAACTTGAACGCTGTCGAGAGCGCGGTCGCCGGCGTTCGTGATCGATCCGAAAATAGCCGGAACGCGTTCCTCCGACATGCGCATCGCGACGTCGCCAAGAGTGACTCTTTTCGCCGCGTACGCGGTTGATGCTGGAATATCGGCTTGAACCCTTTGCACCGCTGCGAGTTCGCGTCGATAGCGCGCAGCGAGACCCGCGGCGCCGGTGAACTTGGCGCGGTCCAGTTCGGCAAGCATCGTCTGATATGAACCAATCACCTTCGTGAACTCGTATTGATGATAGTCAACGATCGCTTCCCGATGCAGATCGACCACGCGGTCGCGCGCCGTCACGCCCGCCACGATGTGCCAATGGTGGTGCTCTCTGATCACATAAATGACGTCGCTGTAGGTTATTTTGGGGAAATCATCCGCGGCCAGCGAGCGGCCTGCATTTTGGCCGCCGGATTGCCCTGGTCCTGCAGCCGCATCGAGAGTGCGCTCCCAGAGTGGAAGATTGACCGCCGTGACCGTGACCGGGACGGCGGCGATCGAACCCTCTCGCGTGGCTTCGCCAAGATCGAACTGAAGGCTTTGCAGCACCGGGTGGAACCACGCGGGCCCGACGTCGGGGGCGAGCGGAATTTCCGTCAGGAACTCGGCCAGTGTGCGTTCCTTGCGGTCCTGATCGGACAGCATCGCATAGCATCCGGCGTAATTGGACTGGCGTAAATTTTCCAGATAACGCACCGCGGCCGCGCGCGGCGGATTCCGATCGCATCCGGAAATCAGCAAAGCCGCGACGATCGTAATGGTGCTCAAGATCCTTGCCCCGCATGCATTTGGATCGACGGTGCGGAATCGTTTCGAACGGACGCGATGGCCAGTCACGGCGCCAGACACACCCATCAGGCCGATCCTGCTCGCGGCATCTGCTTGAGCTCGATCACGTTGCCTTCCGGATCGCGCAGATAAATCGAGAGGCCCATCCCCCGCGCCCCATAACGGGTTGCGGGCTCACCCAGGACTTCGGCCCCGTTGTCGCGGAGATAGCGAATCGTCTCCTCGAAGTCGTCGATCTCGACGCCCAGGCAAAAATGATCCACATTGAGGCCGCTCTCGACGCGCGGTTCCGAAGCCGGCACCAGATCGATCAGGCTGGCACCAGCGCGAAGCTGAACGAGGCCGATCCGGTCGATGCGCCGTTCTTCGACCAGGCCCAACACCCCGATGTAAAATTCCAGCATCCGCGCTTGCTCACGACAGCGCAGCACCAGGTGATCGATCTCGCGAATCTTAATCCGCTCATCCACGCCAAGCATTCTCCATCAAGCCGGGCGCCTCTGCGAGCGTTCGCAGCAATCGCTTGGCAGTCACAGCCCTTGGCGGAGGTGGACATTCGGGGATGGGGTGACGCCAGGATATTCGAGTTCGACGAATTCCGTGTTCGCCACCGCCGCCGCCACCATCGCTGCGATGTCGAATTGATCCTCCGCGTCCCGCACCATGTCGAGCCGCGCATGAGTCTCCGGATGCGCCGGCACGAACAGCGAGCAGCAATCCTGATCCGGCAGAATAGATGTTTCGAAGGTGCCGAGGCGGCGCGCCTCGACCACGATCTCGTTCTTGTCCATGCCGATCAGCGGACGTAGCAGCGGGAGCGCCGCCGCCTGCTCGATAACGGTCATGTTCTCGAGCGTCTGCGAAGCGACTTGCCCCAGGCTCTCGCCCGTAATCAACGCCGAGGATCCCGCGCGCCGCGCAATCTCGCTCGCGATGCGCAGCATAAAGCGCCGATAAAGCACCACCCGCAGTGGTCGCAGCGTGCGCGCAACGATCTCGCGCTGCACGTCGGCGAATGGCACCAGCGCCAGGGTCGATTGCGCTTGATAACGCGTCAAATGAGCGGCGAGATCATGCGCCTTTTCGCGGCTCGCGGATGAAACCAGCGGATGGCTGTGGAAATGAACGAAATCAACGCGCAAACCTCGCCGCATCATTCGATATGCTGCCACTGGAGAGTCGATGCCGCCCGAGAGCAACACGGTCGCATGCCCGCTCGCTCCGACCGGCAGACCACCCGCCCCCGGATATTTGCCCACCGCCATGAACGCGATATCGGGCAATATTTCGATGGTAATCGTCAAGTCCGGTTCGTCGAGATCAACCTTGAAACCGTGCGCCGCCGCAACCTCGGCGCCGACGATACGGTCAATCTCCATCGAGTTGAATGGAAAGCGCTTGTCGGCGCGGCGCGTCTTGATCCGAAAGGTCTTCGCCCGCTGTCCGTGCGCCGCCGCCACCGCCTCGCGCTTGAGCGCCTCTATCTCTAGCGGCACCGGTCTGCTCACGGTGAAATTTTGAAAGCCAAACAGCAGCGCCGCCCGTTCAAGCACTAAGCCATCGGGCACCGCCGCCGGAATCGCGATAATCAGGCGCGGTCCTTCGCCGCGAATGCGGCCGACTCCGCAATCGGCAAACAGTGCGCGGACGTTGCGCTTGAGTTGCTCGACAAAGCGCCAGCGATTGCCGCCTTTGAGCACGATTTCATGATAGCGGCCGATCAGGTAGCGGCGCGCCGAACTGTCTATGGCAGAACTTGTAGTAACTCCGTTCGGGATTATTTCGCGCATCGACATCAGGCAAACCAACTTGCCAGCATTGCACTTGCGCTGGAAGAGCCGGGGCGCAATTATCAGGCCTGTCCGCACCATCAGTCGATGCATCACGCCAGCAAAATTCCCGATATACGCGCATATCTCGACAGTTTGAGGCGCAAGCTCAAAGCGCCCGAGACGGTCGCGATGCCGGCCGCGGACGACCGCAGATCCGCGGCCGTGCTGGTCCCCATCATGCATCGCAGCGATGGCGGCATCGATATCCTTTACACCCGCCGCTCCGATCGCCTCGCCAGCCATCGCGGGCAGGTCGCGTTTCCAGGCGGGCGTTTTGATCGCCGCGACAGCAGTCTGATGGCCGCTGCTTTGCGTGAAACTCATGAAGAGGTCGGCATTGCGCCCGATCAGATTCGCGTGCTCGGCACATTCCCTGGACGGCGCACGATGGCAACCGATATCTCAGTCACACCATTCGTCGGTGTCGTCGAAGGCGATCCCGTTCTAAAGCCAGATCCGAAAGAGGTCGCAGAGATTTTCCGGGTGCCGCTGGAAGCCCTGAGCGACCCGCACTTCCGCAGCGCATATCGATGGAGGCGGCCGGGACAATCGCGCGACAGCGATTTTCCCGCCATCATGTATGGCGGCCAGGTTATCTGGGGGCTGACCTATTCATTTACCCAGACGTTCCTCGAATTGATCCACGACGGGAATACACTCGGGTAACATCGTCAGCCGCCTCTGACCAACTCAAAGTAGGACTCACTGATAAGGTCGCCATGCGCGACTTCGAGCGCCTTAAGAATCTCGTCGGCCTCCAAACGATAATCCTCCGGCGTCGCACCAGCGGGAATCACCGCCTCGATTTCTCCGAACGATCCGAGACCTTCGACGCGATCCAGATGCAGCCGCACGTTGCGGCGCATCAGGAGCGTCCGCACTTTGCGGATCTCGGCGATCACTCCCAGCGCTTCGGCCAATAGTGCACGCATCAATTCCGCATCCGTCACCGGCACGATTTCATAATCGCTGACCTCCAGCGCGCCTTGATGCACGCGCCGATAGTGGATCAGCGCAGCGCTGTCCGCTTCCTCCCGCAATTTCAGTTTGCCGCGCGCAGCGGCGAAGAACGTGTCGCGCTGGACCAGCGTGGCCCTCATGGAAAAACCGATCGTCTCGGCGCGAGCGCGCGCCAGGGCGGTGTCGTCGATCCGGAATTTTGCCTCGAGGTTGCGCATTTTCAGCACACTTTCGATGATTGCGGGCCTGAACCCTCAGCGCGGCGCAGGGCTTCGTTCGCAATCGCCTCAGGGTTGACAGTCGCGGAATTCAGCCAATAACCTCCCACGATTCGCTATCGACTTGGGATCGCTTAATATCAAAGTGAAGATGGCTGGTTAAGATGGCAATCGTTAAGGACCTCAGCGCCAGGGAAATCGCCCGCGAAGACGCCCATCTGGTTAATTTGGGATACGACCCAGCGGCGGCGCCCGCCGATGCAATCGCAAAACTTGAAGCGTTGCACGGTGCAATTGGCGTGAGTGCGGCCGCCATCGCGCGCGCGCTCTCGAGAATCCCCACGAGAGAGTCCGCCGCTTCGCTTGCTCGGATGGAAACGCAAGCGTCGGGCGCAGCGCGCCGAGAGATCCGCGGTGCGCTCTTCAAGCTGCGCCAGCGCGGCATCGAACCGCCACCGTCAGCAACGCCCGCGCCCGGCGCGACCGCCGTCGCCGCCCCCTCTGAACCGGGTCTGAGCGGCCTGCTCTCGCCCGCCGACGGCGACGGTGCTCGCGTCGTCTGGATCATGAAGGCGCGTCCGGGCGCTGGTCTGAAACGCCTCTGGGGGCTGGTCTCCGAACGCGAGGGACTCTTTGGCATCTCGCTATCATCTCTCACCCGCAAAGAGTTGCGCACCGAGCGTGCAGAACTTGAACGACGCGCGGGTGTGGCGCTGATCGACGCCGATTGGCATCTCGCCGATTTTATTTTGAGCGACGCGTATCGTCGCACGCCTGAATCACAGCGTGGCGAAGTGCGGAATTTCTTTGCGCTTCGAACTGAGTTGATCGCGCAATCCCCCCCGATTGAATTGCGGCATCCGATTTACGATGAGTTCGCCGCGGCCCTCGCCCAGGAACCATCGGCCGACTTGATGAAGGAGGCGGAGATTGCCGCGTGGACGCTCTCACCGGACTCGGTCAAGGCCTATGCCGGCGAGGTTGCGAGTCTGCGTAACAGCGTGATCGTCCTCAGCCGCGTGCAGCAGGAGGAGCGCGTGCTCACCGTCGTCGAGCGCGCATTGACAGATTTGCTCACCGGCGATGTTGGCATCCGGCTGCGGCGTCATCTGGAAGACTCAGCCTACTACTTCGCGCGCACGGGCCGCCGCGATCAGGCGGCCGCCGCGTCAGCGGCGGCCGCGCGCCTGCGTGACGGCGCGGACTTGAGGCGCGTCCCATTTTTTCAGGCTTTCATGCGCGCACAACTCGGCGCTCTAATCGCCCAGGAAGAACAACATCAGCGCGAAGAGCCGCGCCTCATTATGACGCCGGCTGAAGCGATTCGCGCGCAGCAGGCCGCGCGTTCACGCCAGCGCACGCGCTAACCGACGCCCGCAGAGCATCACTATCGCGGAGTACCACCTGCCGATGATCGATCAAAAGCCGCTGCGCGGAATCCGCGTCCTTGATTTGAGTCGCGTACTCGCGGGACCCTTCTGCGCGATGAATCTCGCGGACCTCGGCGCCGAAGTCATCAAGATTGAAATACCCGGCCGTGGCGACGACTCGCGCAGCTTCGCTCCGCGCATCCCAAATTCCACTGACTCCGGCTACTTCTACAGCGTCAATCGGGGCAAACGCAGCGTCACCCTCGACTTGCGCACAGTCGAAGGCGCGGACATCCTGCTCGACCTCTCGAAGCATTGCGACGTGATGGTGGAGAATTTCTCGCCTGGCACGATGGATCGCTTTCAGCTCGGATGGGACCGTTTGCGCGCCGCCAACCCGCGCCTGATTCTGTGCTCCATCTCGGGCTTCGGGCAGACCGGCCCGATGGCGGCGGCGCCCGCCTACGATATTGTCGCGCAGGCTCTCGGCGGCACCATGAGTATTACCGGACAGCCGGGCGGCGAGCCTACCCGCTGCGGCGTTTCCATTGGCGATCTGACGGCGGCACTCTACGGCGTCATTGCGATTCTCGCAGCACTCCGTGAACGCGATTTGACCGGCGCCGGCCGCCATCTGGACATCGCCATGCTCGATTGCCAGGTCGCCTGGCTCGAAGATGCGCTGGCGCGCTATTCGACCACCGGCAAAGTGCCTGGGCCGATCGGTTCGCGGCACCCGTCAATTACTCCGTTTCAACATTTCCGTGCCGCCGACGGGTATTTCGTCGCCGGTTGCGGCAACGAATCAATCTGGCAACGCTTCTGCGGCGCCATCGGTATGAGCGACCTGCAGCGCGACGCGCGCTTCTCGACCAACGGGGATCGCACTGCGAACCATGCCCTGCTCGATCTGATCCTGCAACGCCACTTTGAAGCCAACACCCGCGCATACTGGCTCGAGCGGTTGGAAGCGGCCAACGTTCCTTGCGCGCCGATCGCGACGGTTGCGGAAGTCTCGACCAATCCGCATCTGGAACAGCGCCAGATGATCCTGCACGCGGCGCATCCCAACTTCGATCGGCTGATCGTTCCGGGCTCGCCCCTCAAAACGGCTGGTGTGATCAGTTCGCCGGACACTCGATCGCCCGACTTGGGCGAACATACCGACAGTGTACTCGGCACGCTCCTCGGATACGACGCGGCGCGTCTTGCCGAACTCCGCGCCAGGTCCGTTATCTAGCGTAATCTCTGCGTGCCGGTCGAGTCTCTCGATCATGTCGATTGAGATGACTACGCTCAAGACGCCGCCCTGCGAGTGCGCTGCCCATTACGCTAAACTTCGGGCATAGTCCGCGTCATGCAAACCACAAAGGCTGATCGGCGCCAGTCACCCCTTCTCATTTATGACGGTGATTGCGGGTTCTGCATCTATTGGGCGCGCTATTGGCAACGACTCACGGGACACCTCGTGACTTATGCGCCGTATCAGGAAGTTGCGGCGCAATATCCCGAAATTCCACTGGCCGACTTTCAGCGCGCCGTCCAGTACGTGGCGCCGGATGGGAAGCTCGCTAGTGGTGCTGAGGCCAGTTTCCTTGCCCTGAGTCATGCGAGCGGCAAAGGATTCTGGCTAGCACTCTATCGGCACGTTCCCGGCTTCGCCCCGATCGCCGATCGTGTCTATGCTTTCGTCGCCGCGCACCGCTCCGCACTTTATCGGCCGTCTCGTTGGCTCTGGGGGCGCGACTATGAGCCGCCGCAGTTCGATCTCGTTTCGTGGCTGTTCTTGCGAGCCGTCGGGCTGATTTACCTGGCCGCCTTTTTCTCATTCGGAGTGCAGGCGCTGGGGCTGATCGGCAGCTACGGCATCCTGCCGCTGACCGAATTCACCAGCGCGATCCGAAGCCAGCTCGGCGTGGAACGCTACTGGTGGTTTCCGATGGTGTTTTGGCTTGACCAAAGCGATTTTGTCATCCAGGCCGTGTGCTGGACGGGAACCGCGTTGTCGTTGCTCCTGATTTTCAATGTACTTCCGCGTCTGAGCCTGCTGCTTCTTTATGCGCTTTATCTCTCGCTCTTTTACGCCGGTCAGACTTTCATGGGCTTTCAGTGGGACGTGCTTTTGCTCGAAACCGGCTTCCTCGCGCTAGTTTTGAGCATCGCGACAAGGCCAGGGATATGGCTGCTGCGCTGGCTGCTCTTCCGTTTTATGTTTCTCTCTGGGGCGGTCAAGCTTTTAAGCGGTGACCCGACCTGGGCTAACCTCTCCGCTCTCTCCTGCCATTTTCAGACTCAACCGCTGCCGACCCCGCTCGCCTGGTATGCTCACCATCTGCCGCGAAACGTGCTTGCGGCATCGACCGTGGCGACGTTTGTCATCGAAATGGGGCTGCCGTTTTTGATTTTCTGCCCGCGCCGCCTGAGGTTCCTGGCGGCCTACGGCTTTTTGCTCCTATCTATGCTGATAGTTCTCACTGGCAACTACACATTCTTCAATCTTCTGAACGCGGCCTTGTGCCTGGTCTTGTTCGACGATGCGGCGCTGCGCGAGGTTCTTCCGGCACGACTCGCCAGATTCGTGCAGAGCCGCGCTCGAGATCTCAAGCCAGCCAGAGTTGCTTCTATTGCCGTCGGAGTGTTTGCGGCGATGATAGTGTTCGTCAGTCTCGTACAGATTCATGGAGTGTTCGGCGGCCGAATCTCCACTCCTGCCATGTGGATCGATAATGAGATTGCGCCATTGTGTATCGTCAATACTTATGGACTGTTCGCGGTGATGACTACCGCCCGGCCGGAAATCATAATCGAGGGCTCGGATGACGGCGTTCACTGGCGCGAATACGCGTTCAAGTACAAGCCGGGCAACGTCAAGCGGCGGCCGCAATGGAACATTCCATACCAGCCGCGCCTCGATTGGCAGATGTGGTTTGCCGCGCTGGGGTCGCCGTCGGGAAATCCCTGGTTCGCGAGGTTCCTGCAACGGCTGCTGGAGAATTCTCCCGAGGTGATGGCGTTGTTGGGCAGTAATCCCTTCCCTCATAGGCCGCCGCTCTATGTGCGAGCGCTCCTTTACGACTATCGGTATTCCAGTCCAGCAGAAAAAAAAGCGACCGGAGCCTGGTGGGTACGGCGGCCGGAGGGAATCTATTACCCATCGACAGCTCTTGGATCGTGAGTTCCGGCTCGTTCCAATGTCTCACGGGTCCAGGTGACTCGCCGACCAACAATGGTGGCCATCCCTTCCCCTCGGGGAAACCACTATCGATCCGGGTCAACGTCGCCTCAAGTCACACATTTTGAACGTCGCACCGATCAGCCAAACCGGGAGCTCTAAGATGAACCGGGAGCCAGCCAGATTGTCCTTCGGCCTGTTTCTCATGATGAGTATCGCGCTCGCCGGCGGAGCCTGCTCCGCGGCGCTCGCTCAGGATAACTCGCTGGCCGAGGCCTACCGTATTATCGCGTCGAAACAATTCGTCGATCTGACTCATTCCTTCAGCCCGCTTACACCCGTATGGAAAGGCTTTGGCCCGGCGACGTTTTCGCGCGCCGCCGATCCTGAGACCGGCCAACCGTACACGATCGAGAAGGATCACTTCCGGTCAGATTTCTACTCGATGGTCGGGCAGTACGGCACCCATATCGATCCACCGGCGCACTTCGACCCCAAAGGCACCACTATTGACGAGCTGCCACTCAAACAGATGATCCTGCCGCTGGTAGTCTTCGACCTGACGCCGATGCTCAAGCGCGACCCGAATCATGCGCTGACCGTAGCTGACGTCAGGCTCTGGGAGCAGGCGCACGGGCGGGTTCCGCCGGGGGTCTTCGCCGCGCTTCGCACCGATATGTACAAGGACTGGGAGACCAATCCCCAGCGCTTCAAGCGGACGCCCTTCCCGGCATGGTCGCTGGAAGCCATCAAGTTCCTGTATGAGCAACGAGGGATCGTAGCCAACGGCCACGAATCGATGGATACCAACGTCACCGGCGACCTCGAAGCCGAAACCTGGCTGCTCACCCACGGTCATTGGCAAATCGAAGTAATGGCCAACCTCGACCGAGTCCCTGCCACCGGCGCGTTGATCGTTGTGAGCTGGCCAAAGCCCGCGCACGGTCTCGGCTTCCCGGCTCGCGCCTTCGCGATCCTGCCATAAGCCCGCCGGCCGGATCGCGATCGTCCAATGCGGGTTGGTCGCGGCCCCGCCTTTATCTTTCGCCGAAGCTTGGTCGACGCGACTATCAACCTGCGTAATGCGCTCGCCGCGACTGACGCCTGTTTGCAGTAACGCTTACTTCTCGGCGCCGCCGACCGTCTTATTTTTTGGAGCCGGGCAGATAATCGTCGAGCGGCACTCCCAGGCTGTTCAACGCCCACGACACCAGATTGTACTGCCCAACGGTAAACACCACGTCCATCATCTGCTCGGTATTGTAGCTCTCGGACAGTGTTTTCCAGGTTTCATCGGAGACTACCGAATTTTCGAATAGATCGTCGGCGGCCTGAAGCAGCGCGCCGTCGTGCTTGCTCCACCCGGCCTTCGGCCCTTTGCCGATCCGATCGATTTCATCATCGGTGAGACCGGCCGCCTTCCCGATCCGCACATGCTGCTCAAATTCGTATGGCGCCTGGTTAAGCCATCCGATCCGTAGAATCAGGATCTCACGTTCGCGCGGCGCCAGCGTCTGCTGATCGGAGAGGATGTAGTTGGCGAACCGCACCCACGCCCGGGTGAGCCTGGGATGTTGCATCAGCACCCTGAAAATATTGACGACCTTGCCGTTGACCTGGGCGCGTTCGCCGATCTCGCGGTCCTCGGCGCCAAGGGTCGAAAAGTCGCGAAACGGTACTCGCTGCTTTCTCTCGGTCATGCGATTGCCTCCAAGTTTCTGATGGAAATGTGAGCGTGCATGTCCAGCGATCGAACTGCGCTCACACATGCGTTACTATCTAGCGCGCAATCGCGATCTTCTCCACCGGCGCGGCGGTCGCGATGGATCATCACGAACTCGCTCAGAATCGGATGGACCTGGGCAACCTGATGATCGAACGGTTGTGGTCGCTGATCAATCTACGAAAGCGGCGGTCGCGGGGGAATTCGTCCCGCTAGCCAGCTCGTTGCTCGGCTCAAGCCGTGTCAAATTGTGAAAAGGTGTTGTAAGTGCCTGGAAAATGGAACTTGGAGGAGGAAGGGGCCCGGTGGCCCCACCGGTCTTCAAAACCGGCCTGGCGGCTAATACTGTCGCCGGAGGGTTCGACTCCCTCCCCCCTCCGCCATAGCTTTACGGTGATGGGCGACAGCGTTCGCGAGCGCTCAGTGATTACTATTTCACCAGGTGCGGAAGCGCGTTATCACCTCGGACACGCGACCCTATAAGGCCAAAGCACAAATCGCGCGCTCAACGCTTCGGCCACAACGTTCGCGATCCGGCGGCCCGCAGACACTCAATGTGATCATCGGACTATGCGAGTTGCTCGGCGGCAAACTTCTCCTGTCGCTCGAGAACGCGAGTGCGTAGAGGTTCAGCCGTCAAATCCCATAGCGGGCGCGCCAACTGGAAGACTTGAACCAGCAGCCGGTGGACTTCCGGGTCTTCCGCCACGAGCGAGTCGAGGGCCGCGAAGTAGCGGGCGCCCTCTTCCATGTTCGGCGGGCGTTCACCGGTGGTCTGCGGATAGGCGAAGTCCGAACTCGCAGCGAGAATCCATGGGGATGCGATAACCTCGGCCGCCTTTGGGAAAAAGGCCTTGCCCAGACCGGTCAGCGCGGTGTCAGGCGATTCCGCGGCGCGCGCGCTGAGCAGCTGTCGCAGAGCCTTGACCTGAAGCGCCGCCGAGCTCATCCCCTGGCCGTAGACCGGGTTGAAGCTGCTGATCGCGTCGCCCAGCACGAGGAAGCGTTCCGGAAAGATCGCGAGTCGCTCATAGTGCCGCTGGACACTTGTCGGGAAGCGATGATGCGTGATGTCTGAGATCCGCTCGGCGTTCTTGATGAGCTCGTAGAACCTCTTCGTCGGGAGCGACTTGGCGAACTCAAGGAAGCCGTCCTCATCGGTTGGTGGATACTGGCCGAAGCGCCCGGCGAGACTGACCATCCAGGTGTCGTTCTCGATGGATCCGATGCCGGCGCCGTTGGCGTACTTTGGTGGCGGTCCGCCGAAAAGCATCACCTTTTCGGGCGCATCATAGCTGGCCGGTTTACGAAATTTCGCGCTGGTGTAGGCGAAATCGCAGCCAATGACGGTCTCTTCCGGGGCCTGAAATCCGAGCTCGGTCAGCCATCGCGGAGCGCGCGAGCCGCGGCCGCCAGCGTCCACCACGAGGTCTGCAGCGACGGAATCGTCAGCGCCGTCGCGGCTGAAACGCACGCCGAGCACCTGTCCATTCTCGTAGATCAGGCCTTGGACCGCGGCGTCGCTCTCGAACTTCAGGTTGGCGAGTTCCAGAGTGCATAGCCGCACGCAATGCTCGAGCAGGCCGCGACTCTGGCTGAAACCGTCGATACCCAGGTCGCGCGGCTCGCGGACCGATCCAGTCGGGGTGTAGGCGCGACCGCCGGGGAAGAAGAACGCGGCTTCGATGCCGAAGCGAAAGCGCACTGCGCCGAGCCGTTCCAGCCGGTCGGTGAAGCCGGGGTAAAGCGATGACATCACCTGCTGTCCACCGAGCATCAGTGCGTGCAGGTGATTGCCCTGGGGCACGGACTTGTGAACCGTGGTCGGCGCTTCAATGTGGTCGCGGTCGAGTACGGTGACGTGGTCGAAATGGTCCGTGAGCACGCGCGCGACCATCAGGCCGGCAATACTGCCCCCAATTACCACGGCGTGTTGACCCAGACGATCGGACATCAGGTATCTCCTTGGACGTTCACCAATCCGGTGGCGAACGCGGTCCTGGGTTTCGGCAAGGACCGGACAACATAATATGCGTTGTCCTCATCTATCCCAACCACAATTCTGACGGGCCGTGTGAGGCTACGGTGCGGACGGTGGCGCAATTGCGCGGCCGCCGGCATTTGCGGTCGCTCGAATCCCGGATCCGGGAGTTGGCCGGCCCTATGCCAATTGGCCTTGTTTTGTATTTCCGTTGCACAGCGATCTGCTGCGACCGCCACGAGCGTGTGGTGATAAAGCGAGCGAAACAGGATCGAACGCATCGTGAGGGCGGCTCGGGAACGCGTACTCGCCAGGATTGGTCGAACCGTAGGGACTGGCGGCGGGTGGGCGACCGCAAGCCCGCGTCATGCCGAGGCGCAGAGTTTCGGCGCGCATGGCAAACTGAATCGAGATGTGATGGCACAGGCCGGAGCGCGTCTCCGGCCTGTGATCGCAAGAACGAAGGGGTCGCTCAGGAGGCTTTGGCCTTGTAGCTGTGGGATTGGGCCGCGGTGACCTCGTCCACTTCTCTGGCGTTGAGACCGAGCGCTTTGACCGAGATCTCGAAGCGGTCCTGCATGGTAGCGTCATCCTGGACGAATTCACGCACGAGGCAGCAAAATTCGAGCGAAATGCCGTTGGGATCTTTGAAATAGATGGATTTGGCCCAATTGTGGTCCACGATGTCGGTGACGTCGACGCCCTTGGCCTTGAGTTGCTGCCGCTTTTCCTCGAGTCCAGCCTCGGAGCCGGCTTCGAAGGCGAAGTGGTAAAAGGCGGCGGGCACGCCGAGGCCGCGGTTGATGCCGGCATCGTATTCCAGCGGCACGCCGGGGACGCCGCGCGGCTCCATGAAGGCGAGCAACTGGTCGCGGCCGGTATCGAAGAAGATATGGCGGATGGAGCCGCCTTCCTTGATCTTGATGGTGTCGGCGACGACGGGTTTGAAGCCGAGGATGCCTTCGTAGAAGGCGCGGGTTTTGTCGAGGTCGAGGGTGGACAGTCCGACGTGAGAAAAACCTTTGTTGGTCATTCGCGATTCCTCCTGCGTCTTTTCCGTCGCTGATCAAACGGACTGCGCGTAGTTATCGTAATTGATTAGCACTTTATGAAGGCAACCAACAGAACTTTCGCGTTCCGGAAAGCCGGATAGTGGCGTCAAGCTAGTGATCATAGGAACCGGCGGGGCGGGTCAGGTGGGTTGCCAGGGGAGGGGCATCGGTTGGTTATCGGCGTGGCGGACCTGGACGGGGGCCATGCCGAGCGCCGCTATGAGAACCATCCGGGTGTCGCCGCTGTTGACGATTTGATGGACGGCATCGGCCGGAATTACGAGGGTGGAGTCGGGGCCGAAGCGGGTGTCCTGGCCGTTGATGGTCAGGGTGCCGGAGCCCTCGAGAATCACGATCGCTTCCTCGCAGGCATGGCGATGGACGGGCGTGCCAGCGCCGGCCTCGATGACCTGGCCCCAAACTTCGAGGTTCTTCAGGCCGTTGTCGGGCCCGGCGAAAGTGCGATGGTTAAGGCCCGGCAGATTGAAACTTTGGACTGCTTGATTGTTGACTACAGGCATTGCGCTCCTCCGGTCAGGGTTTTTCAGGATTCGAGCCTCGACGAGTTCATGGGTTACGCCCGATCGCGATGATCGAGCAGAAAGTCCAGCACGACGCGATTAAAGGCTTCGGGCTGTTCGATATTGCTGAGGTGTCCGGCGCGATCGATCACGGCCATCGTGGCGCCGGGAATACGGGACAACAGATCGCGCGAGGTGGCGGGCGGGGTGAGCGCGTCCTCGTCACCGACGACGACGAGCGTCGGCGCGGTAATCTCCTCGAGGCGCAAGGGGCCGGCGTAATTGACCGACCCGGTGATGGTCTTGATGTAGGAGTCCTTGTGCAGAGCGGTCATGCTGGCGACCAGCCGGTCGAAACATCCGGGGGGCGGCGACTTGCTGAGCAGGGTGCGCGCGACGACGGGCGCGATGTCGCGGGGTTCCTTGCCGGCGAGCAGCGGTTCCTGGCGCAGGCGAATGAAGTCGCGGCGCTGTGCATCGGTCAGATGGCCGAAACCCGGCATCGTATCGCAGAGCGTCAGGGTGGCGACGCGGGCGGGGAATTTTGCGGCGAAGTCGAGCGCGATCACCCCGCCCATCGAGAGCCCGACGAGGTGCGCGCGGGTGGCGCCGAAGTGATCGATGACGCGCGCGAGGTCGAGTGCGAAGTCAGCGAAGTCGAGGGGGCCATCGTAGTCGCCGCTGGCGCCGTAGCCGCGCGCGTCCCACGAGACGGCGTGAAAATCGGCGCTGAAGGCGGGAAGCTGGTCGTGCCAGTTGGTCCGGTTACCGCCGATTCCATGGAGAAAGATTACGAGCGGTCCGGCGCCGGCGTGGTCCACGGCGAGGCGGGGCGATCCGGCGATTATATCGGTGGTCCATGCCTGCATGCGGCGACTCCTGCCCGGAGCGCGGGAATTCGCGCGCGGGGGCTGCGATCCATTCGTATAGCGGGCTTTGGCAAGCGATGACAAGAATCGCCGGGGGCCGAGGAACGGGTAATTGGGCAGGTCGCAGGGGAGCAGATCTACACCAGCGGAGAGGCTAATCGGGTTGACGCGGGTAGCGCCATGCTGGTAGCGAAAACAGTATGAATGAGAGCAAAGCGACGGCCGTATTCGGTGGTGGATGTTTTTGGTGCACCGAGGCGGTGTTTGAGCAACTCAACGGAGTGCTATCGGTGATGCCGGGGTTTGCCGGAGGCACGGTCAAGAATCCGAGCTATCGCCAGGTCTGCACGGGGAGAACGGGGCACGCCGAGGTGGTGCGGGTGGAATACGATCCGGGGCGGGTATCGTATCGCGACCTGTTGACGGTTTTCTTTGCGACACACGATCCGACCAGTTTGAATCGGCAGGGCGCCAACGTCGGCACCGAATACCGCTCGGTGGTGTTCTACACCACGGACGAGCAGAAGCGGCAGGCGGAGGAGTTCATCGCGGAACTGAATGGGTCGGATCCGCGGGGCAATCCGATCGTGACGGAAGTGAGTCCGCTGGAAGCGTTCTACGAGGCGGAGGATTACCATCGCGAGTACTTCCGCAACAACTCATCGCTGCCGTACTGCCAGTTTGTGATCGCGCCGAAACTCTCGAAGCTGCACAAGAACTTCGGCGACCTGCTGAAGTCGTCACATGCGCCGGCGAAGAGCGGCGCGGCCGGCTGATTCGCTCGCGCGGACGGAGCGACGCGCGGCGCATCGCGGCGCCTGACCGAGGGGCTCGGGCGCGGGCGGGCGATTGGGCAATAGTCAATCCCGGCGCAAATCGGACTATTACTTGCGGCCTTCCGATCGGCTACCAGGTTGGCATCGATGCCAAGTCATCCTGACAGCGGCGGCGGTAATACTAAAAGCAAAGCCCGTAAATTCAACGACTTTCGACGACCTCCCAGTTGGCAAAGCGATTGCTCTGGGAGTTCGGCGAGGTCGTTATGGGATTGCTGATTCTGATTGGATTCGCAGGCGCCCTGATTGTGCTGGGATTTCTCAGTTGCATCGCGGGCGGCAGTTCCGAGGGCAGTCATATGCGCGGTGACGACGACGAGCTGTCGCGGCCGAAATGGCGCGCGCGCCGTTGAGCGCGGGCGCCTCCAGGACGGGGGCTATGCGTAGTAGGAAATGGGGGCGGAAGTTGCTACGAATCGCACCTGGAGGTCCGGGATGAAACTTCTATTGCTTGCAGGAATCCTGTCACTGTCGCTAGTTGGCGCGACGATCGCGCGGGCGGACGATTGCGACGCCAAACTGACGGCCGATCAGCGCGCTACGTTCGCCAGCCTGAGCCCCGACGATCAGGCGACGCTGACGAAGATGAAGAACAAGGACGGATCGCCGACGAGTTGTGAGTTTCGCGCGGGGATCCTGGATATGCTGGCGAACAATGCGCCGCAGGATCGATCGAAGGCATTTCATTACCTACTCAAAAATACGCTCGCGAAACAGAACTGATCGTGCGCGATTAAGCGGCAGGCGGTCTAGCGAGCCGACGGATGTAAGCCGGTTATCGCCTTATCGGGGTGCCGGGCTTGCAGTGCCGGCAGCAGGAGTCCTGGCGGTTTTTTTGGCCTGGGCCGCCTTTTTGCGCGCGACCATCTGAGCCACCGGGGAATCGCCCGGGTCCGGCGGCGGGGCGGGCGGGAGACCGCGCTTCTTGCGCAGGTCCTCGCGCGCGGCGGACTTGTCGTCATATTCGGCGCCGTGTCCGGTCTTGTAGGCGGCGAAGCGCTCAGCCGAGCGATCGTCCATCCAGCACAGGCGCGCGAAGTCGGGCACGGTGGGGCGGCGCGCGCGGCCGCGCGGAGCGATGGGGTGATGGGCGTGGCCCGCATGCGCGTGGGCGAGGCCTTGATGAGCGGGGGCGGCGCGGTCACCGGGGGCATCAGCACGAGGGGCGCCGGCGTTGCCGATGGCGAACGCGGAAACGACGCGGGGCGAGAGCCGGGCGCATCGCGGACACGGGCGTTTGCGGTTGGCCTCGCTCAGCCGCGCGAGGATCTCGAAAGTGATGCCGCACGCGTTGCAGTTACATTCGTAGATAGGCATTTGGATGATGGTCTGGCCGGCGCGCGCGCCACGCGAAGGGTCTCGACGCAGCGCGCGCATCGGCAATCGACTTTTCGTGAAATGGCTATTCGACCTTGTGTGGATATTCCTTCCAATCCTCGGGGTCGTGAGTGATCCACATGGTGGCGCCCTGCATATCGCGGATGGCCTTGATGCGCTGGATCGAAATCACCGACTGATAGGGATCGGTATCGATGCCCATGGTCGCCTCCTGTTCGACGGCGGCGCGGAGATGAACCGTGTCGCCGGTGAAGAGGAACTTGCGGTGCGAAGTATTGACGAGCAGGGAGCATTCGCCGGGCGTGTGGCCGGGAGTGTAGAGGAACTGGAGCGCGCCATCGCCGAAAAGGTCGAAATCCTGCGCAAATTCGACCCATTTGTAGCCGCGCGTCGGCAGATAGTCATTGAGGATGAAGGCCCAGCGGCGATCCGGATCAGGCCAGTAGGCGTGTTGCATCTCGCCTTTGCCGGCGATGAAAGTCGCGTTGGGAAAGTAGGTCAGGCCGCCGGAGTGATCGAGATGCGCATGCGACAGAATGACGTATTTAACGTCGGAAGGTTTATAGCCGACGCCCTGAATCTGCTTGTCGAGGGTGTCCTGCTTGCTCCATTTGAGCGGCAGGTGCTCGGCGACCTGGCCCCAGTAACCGACGGCATCGTCGATCACCTTCGGATTGCATCCGGTATCGAATAGCACGAGACCCTTGGGATGCTCGATCAGGAAAGAAGGACACGGCAGATCGAGCATCGTGTCATCGCCGCCGTGCATCAGCAAAGACGCCGGCGCAGTCAACACCGCACCCGGCAGCGCCCATAGTTTAGTTGCTTTGCCCTCAGCCATGGCTCTCCTCAAACTGGTTGGCCAACCGCGCGGATTGCGCGGCGGCGGTTAAATTCGCGGCCATTATCGATCACTAGTAAAGTGCAGCGCAACGAGCGGCGAGCCCGTTTAAACGTCGCCCTCCTGAAGTACCTTCGCGGCCCGGAGTTCCTCGATTTCCTGGTCGCTGCGGCCCAGCCATTCGCGCAGAATATCGCCGTTGTGCTGGCCCAGAGTCGCGGCTTCAAGCGGCAGATCCTCGGGAAACTCGGAGAACTTGAGCGGCATCCCGGGGATCTGGAATTTGCCCGCGAAGCGATCCTCAACCGTGCGCACGGTGCCGCGCGCCGTCAGATGCGGATGGCTCACGGTTTCCTCGATCGATAGGACGGGAGCGGCGGGCACGCTATGCTGATGCATCTTGGCGACGGCGCTATCGCGGTCGGGAAAGGTCGCGAGCCAATCCTCGAGCAGCTTGATCACCTCGGCGCGATGCGCGAGACGGCCGGCGTCGGTGCCAAGCTTTTCGTCATCGACCAGGTCTGGCCGATTCATCGCGGCGCACAGGTCCTTCCAGTGATGCAGGAAGGCCATGATAACCACCCAACCGCCGGTCGCCTTGAAGACTCCGGCCGGGCACACGTAGTTCAGGTGCGGCCCCTGGCGGCTCGGCTTAAGCTGGCCGTTGCTGCCGCTATATTGATGAATACTGACTTCGTGGCAATGGTAGTAAACGTCGAGCAGGCCAATATCGAGATGCTGTCCTTTACCGGTGCGATCGCGATAGCGCAGCGCGGCCAGCACCGCCAATGCTCCATGCACACCGGTACTGACGTCGCCCATGCCGACGAGCGGAATGTAGGGAGTGCCGCCCGCTTCGCCGATCATCGAGGTGACGCCGGAATAGCCCTGCGCGATGAAGTCGTAGCCGGGCAATGACGACAGGGGTCCCTTCTGGCCGAGCGCGGAGATCGAGCAGAGGATGATGTCCTTGCGCATCTCGCGCAGGCGTTCGTAGCCGAGGCCCATCTCGGCGAGCGTGCCCGGCTTGAAGTTCTCGACGACGACATCGACCTTGGGCACCAGCGCCGCGATGATCGCCATGCCGCGCGGGTCGCGCAGATCGACGCAGAGGCTTTTCTTGCCGAGGTTCTGCTGGACGTAGTACATGCTGCGATCGTTGCGGATTTTCGACATCCGCCGCACCATATCGCCGCCCGGGGCCGACTCGACCTTGATGACCTCGGCGCCCATCTCAGCGAACATGCGGGTGCAGGTTGGGCCAGCCAGCGCGCGCGTGAAATCGAGCACTCGAAGACCGGTCAATACATGTTCCAGCGGTCCAGCCATACTTATCTCCTATCGAGCAAATTCAGTGCGCGGGTGCGATCACCACAGGGCATCCGGTCTGAGCGAAGGCAGTTCCGTTCAAGCGGGCGATCGCGACAATACGCTCGGGCGGGCGCCCTCACGGCTTCCAGCGATCACAATCGAAAGTGTCGGGCAATTGCACGAACATAACCCGGGCCGGGCCGTCCACCACTCGCGTCAGGTGCCCTTTGCCGATGAGATCGTCGGCAATAAAAGCCTCTCCCGCAGTGCATTGCCGCTTTTGGTCGTCGCTGGTGCCGACTTCAATTTTGCCCGACAACACCACCACGATTTGACGCGCGGGCGCATGATGCCAGCTTTGATCGAGCCCGACGGGCAGTTCGACGAAACGGATACTCGGTGACGGCCAGGCGTTGGATTGAAGAATCGTGTGACCGAACTGATCGGGCCGCGGCTCGGTAATCGGGATTTCGACTTCCTGAAAGCGCGAACCGCCATCGGCGGTAGCATGAAACCGGGTAACTTTCATCTGATTCTCCGCAGAGTCAATTAGTCAATTTGCTGCTGCAACCAACTGGTGCAGCACGCGAGTCTCCTTAGCCGGCACCAGTCAGTGGCGCCGTTCAACTGACCTTGAGTTTTGCGCCGGTGGCGGCCGAGGCGGTCTGCGCCATCCTGGTGCCGGCGTCGTAGTAGCGCTTGGCCCAGATGCCCGCATAAGGTTCGCTCTCGGTCGGCATCCGCCAGGTGGTGACCTTGGCCGTGGCGCGATCGATGCCGATCAACGCCCGCGGCTGATCCCGGGTCTCGGTCAAATAGTAATCGGCCGAGGATTCGTCGATATAGCGGCACGCAATCCGCCGATAAACATCATCCCATTTGCGGTCCTCGCCGACCTTGTAGAGGATCTCCGCGGCGCCCTGGAAGAGCACCTTGCGATAGCGGCCCGCGTCCTCATCGATGGTGATCGCCACGCGCGGCTCGCGCTGGAGGTTGGCGAGAAACTCGGAATGCTTGCGCGGCGTGATCAAGACCTTGCCGCCCTCGAAGATGAACCAGACCGGCACGACGCTCGGCGACCCGTCAGGACGAACTGTCGCGATACGGGCCAGATGGCCGCGTTCGTTCAGGAATTCCGCTACTTCGTTATCGGTCAGTTTCGGCATGTAAGCCTCTCATTAATAAAGCGCGAGAGAATAATCATTCGCCGCGCGCCGGAACTGCTCCGCGCGAGCGTTCACTCTTGCGATCGCGGTAGCGCCGGCGATCAAAATCACCCTGGAGATTCAGATCGCCGGCAGTTGCCCGAGGTTATTTTCCGAACGCGGCCGTAACCAATTCCGTGTCCAGGTATTCGGTGACTTCCTGCACCTTGCCGTTGGCAAAGCGAAAGACATGGCAGTACGTATTGTCGTAGCGGTGCCCGTTTTTCGAGAGGGCTTTGCCATGCGCCTGCATCGCGACAAAGTCGCCATCGGCGATGAGGTTATCCGGAGTGATCGTCATGCCGCCCTCGACCTGCGCATTGAGCGGCGCCAGCAGTTTCGTGATCAGTTCCTGCTTGCCCTTGAAAGTGCCCGAGTACTTGGACGAGCCGATAATCGTGAAGCGAATATCGTCGGCCAGAGCGTTGAGAAACGCTTCACTGTTGCCCTTGGATAGTTCGGCGAACACGTTGCTGATGAATTGCTTATTTTCCGCTGCGCCCATGATTCACACCTACGATTGGTTTGCGACAGGATAGCCCGTCTTTGCGGACCTTACTCCGCCCTCACGCCCGCCGTCAAAGCCGCGCCGTCATTCGGGGAGAAAGGAGGGACTGCCGGTCCTGGCGGTCTGGCCGCCGTCGGCGACGTAGGCGGAACCGGTCACAAACGACGCCAGGTCGGAGGCGAGAAACAGTATAACGTTGGCCATTTCCTCGGGTTTTCCGAGTCGTCCCATGGGGATAATCTCGTTGAACTTCTTGACCATCGCGGGCTGCGCGGCGCCAGCGAGCAACGGCGTATCGATCGCGCCCGGACAGATGCAATTCACGCGAATCCCCATGCGGGCATACTCGATCGCCGCAACGCGCGTCAGATTGACCACGCCCGCCTTTGCTGCGTTGTACGCCACGATGCCGTAGTCAGCGTACAGCCCGGAGATCGACGCGGTGTTCACGATCGCGCCGCTGCCCTGCGCGCGCATCACCGGCACCGCCCGCTTGATCGCACGGAAGACCGCCGTGAGGCCAACGTCCAGCGTCGCGTTCCACATCCGATCGTCGGTGTCGGCAGTAGCGGCGACCGCTGAGACGCCGGGCAGCGCGGAGAAGCCAAAGGCATTATTGTGCAGGAAATCGAGCCGTCCGAGTTCGCGCGTGGTGCGCGAAATCATCATATCGATGTCGGCCGTGCGCGTAACATCGGCGACGATTGCGATCGCTTTACCGCCGGCGCTCGTAATCTCCGCGGCCACCCGATTGGCGTTGTCGCCGTTGATATCGGCAACCGCGACCGCGCCGCCGCGTTGCGCGAATCCAATCGCCGTAGCGCGCCCAATCCCCGAACCTGCTCCCGTTACCAGACCGGTCTTGCCGTCGAATCGCATGTGAGATTTCTCCTGATGGCTTTCGCGCCCGCTTGCCGACCACCAGGGTCAGCAGCCTGCGCCTGGTGCCGTCATATCGTTGAATACGGATGGCAGCAACCGGAACCGCTGCGCCTGGCGTACTCGAAACGGCCGGCTAACGGTTCAGCGGGAACTGGTCGTCGATCCATTCCTCGGCGTCGGCCTGCCGCGAAAACTCCGCTTCCTGCTTCTTTTCCTGCCAGAAGATTTCCCACTTGCCGGTAGCGGGATTCTGCTTGATGGTGTAGCCCTGGTACTCAGCCATGCGCGCACAATTCCTGCCGATCTCGATCGCCAGTCAGCATTGCGATCGCATCAGCTTTACAGCAATCCCGCGACGGCGGTCGGAATCCGTCGGGGTATAAATCCGTCAGGTACTTCGGCACGAGCTACATTCCACTAATCAGTTCGAGGATGGTGCCGTCGGGATCCTTGAAGCAGACCACGCCGATGGTCGCGCCGTTCGGGCCCGCGATTTTCTTCAGCGGCGCAAGGCACTCGACCTTCCTCGCTTTCAGATCTTCGTAGGTCCTGTCGATATCATCCACGGAAAATGCTATGCGGCAGATGCCGATATTGTTGAGCGAAGGATAGGGCTGGCCCTGCGGCGGCGGATCGATAAATTGAACGAGGTCAAGCACCGGTGCGGCGGGGTCGTCGCCCAGCCGCATGAATACGCCGCGAAGCTTTTTCGCCTTCAGCCCGAGCGCGTCGCCGACTTCGGGATCGTCGAGCGTAAAGTCATTGACCTTGGTGAAACCGAGGTCCTGGTAGAAGCGGATCGACCGCTCCATATCGCGCACACAAATGTTGACGTGAAAGAGCTTCTTCAGCATGAGCGTCATCTCCGGCTCCGCACAATTCGGCCGCTGACTGAGCGTGCGCCACGACTTTCGCCAGGCGTTCCTTTTTCGCCGTCGCGCTCCGTTCGTTCGCATCGTGGCAAAGCCCTTCGGAAATGGCAAAGCCTCGGCGAGCGGCAAAGTCCCGCGATCGTGAAAGCGCCGGCGGATGCAGACGGGAAGGACCGATTATCACGGCAACGCAGGTGCGTATTGCGGCCTGGCGGGCAAACGATGCTAAGAAAGAGCACGAAAATTTGATTAGGTATCGCGCTGCGGCTGGAGCCGCGGCCGCATAAGGAGCCTCATGGGAAAACTGGAAAATCGTATCGCGGTCATCACCGGCGCCGGATCGGGAATTGGCGCCGCCACAGCACGATTATTTGCGGCGGAGGGCGCGCGGGTAGTTATCGCAGACATCGACGAGGTCGCCGGCCAGAAGGTCGCAGCCGAACTCGGAGGAGCGGGCGCCTTCTGCAAGGCCGACGTGCGCAATCCGAGCCAGGTTGAGGCGATGGTAAAATTTACCGTGGATCGCTTCGGGCGGCTCGACATCATTCATAACAACGCGTTTTACACGACGGTCGGCGCGGTCGGCGAAATGAGTATCGACGGCTGGCTCAAGACCATCTCGGTCACGCTGTCGGGGGTGTTCTATGGAATGCGTTTCGCGCTGCCGCAGATGGTCGCGCAGGGTGGCGGCGCGATCGTTAACACCGCGTCGATTTCCGGGCTGTTCGGGGACTATCGGATGGGGGCGTATAACGCGGCCAAGGCGGGCGTGGTCAATCTCACGAAGACGGCGGCGATTGAGTATGCGCGCAAGAACATTCGCGTCAACGCGGTCTGCCCGGGCATGATCGCAACGCCGCCGGTGGTGAACCTTCTGACCGCCGCGCGCGACCCGCAGCGAGCCAACAAGCACGCCGTTGAAGCCCATCCGATTGGACGGCTGGGCGAGCCGGAAGAGATCGCGAAGGTGGTGCTGTTCCTGGCTTCCGACGACGCGTCGTTCATGACCGGAAGCATCGTGGTGGCCGACGGCGGCGCGACCGCCCACACCGGATTGCCCGGGCGTCCGCTGTAATCGCGTGGTGCGGCCAGCCGCGGGGCGTTCAGTTTCGCGCGCGCACCTTCAGGCGCACCGGCATGTGCTTGATACCGCCGACGAAACTCGAGCGCATGCGCTGGATCGGACCAGCCTGATCGACTGCTTCGAGCCGCTCGGCGAGTTGCCGGAACATCACCTGCAACTCGAGCCGGGCGAGATTCGCGCCGAGGCAGAAATGCTCCCCGATGCCGAAGGCGATGTGCTGATTGGGGTAACGGCCGATATCGAATTGATTAGGCGCCGCGAAGACCCGCTCGTCGCGATTGGCCGACGGGTAGAACAGCGCGGCGATGTCGCCCTCGCGAATTTTCTGGCCGTTGAGTTCGGTATCCTCGGTGGCCTGGCGTGTAAACTGAATCACGGGCGAGGTCCAGCGCACGATTTCCTCGACTGCTTTCGGCACCAGGGCGGGGTCGCGCTTGAGGCGATCCCACTGGTCCGGATGGTTAATGAAGGCGTGCAGTCCGCCGGTGGTCGCATTGCGCGTGGTCTCGTTGCCCGCGATGATCAGCAGTGCGAAGTACGACATCAACTCGAAAATCGGCAGCGGCTCGCCATCGACCAGCCCGTTGGCGAGGGCGCTGGAAAGGTCGTCCCGCGGATTCTTGCGGCGATCCTCGACCAGCCCGTTGAAGTACTGAAAGAACTCCATGCGCGCGCGCTGGAGAGTTTCGGTGACGGTCTCCTGGCCGGCGTACTCCGGGTCGGCGGGCCCGATCATCTCGTTGCTCAGGCGGAACATCAGCGGCCAGTCCGCGCGCGGGATGCCAAACATCTCGGCAATCACGGCGAGCGGCAATTTCGCCGAGACCTCGGTGACGAAATCGCATTGGTCGCGGCCCACGAGATCGTCGAGAACCTCGGTCGTAATGTGCTCGATGCCGGCCGTCAACTGTTGCACGCTGCGCGGCGTAAAGCGCCGATTGACCACGCTGCGATAGGCGCCATGCTCCGGCGGATTCATGTTGAGGAGTTGCCGCAAAATGGCCTCATCGGGCGGCGGCGATCCCGGCTCGTTAACCGTTACAAAAAGGAATTGAATGCTTTTGAAGAGGCCCGGCTGGCGTGAAATGCCGACGATGTCGGCGTGCCTGGTGATGGCCCAGAAGGGATCGACGTTGGGACGCTGGTAGTAGTGGATGGGCGCCTCGCGGCGCAGCAGTGCCCAGTCCTCATGCGGGTAGCCGCGCTGCACGTACAGATCGGGATCGACGATATCGATTGAATCCAGCGTTAAAGCAGCCATGAAGTGGTCGTACTCCTTCGGCGCGGACGACGAAAGATCTTCGTCGGCATCCGCCGGATTGATTCATTTCGATCTGCGCTAATCCTCGAGCACGCGGATGGCCTGACGCGGGCACAGGCTGACCGCGAGATCGACCTTCGCGCGTAATGACTGCGGCGGCTTCTCTTCAACCACGTAGCTGCGATCGTCGTCGCGAAGCTCGAAGATTCCGGGTGCTACTTCGACGCAGCGGCCATTGCCTTCGCATAGGTTATGATCGATTACGACTCTCATCGGATTATCCCTCAAGCGCTTCCGCATCGAGTTGCGAAGCGCCAGCCTGCCGTCCTGGTAGAGAAGCCGCGGCCTGATTCACCCGCCCATTGTGCGATCAAACCCGCCCGCCGCCGCGACGCCATCTAAAAATCACGATACACAGCGGCGGCCATCCGTCGCAATGCATTTTCTGACCCGATGCAGCGGTGACGGGAGGTTTCCGCGGGCTCAGGCCCGCAGCATTTGAGCAATCGTCAGCCGCGTCCGACGAAGGGCATCTTCGTCGCCATCACGGTCATGAACAAAACGTTGGCGTCAAGCGGCAGGCTGGCCATGTAGATAACAGCGCGGGCGACATTATTCGCGTCGAAAGTAGGCTCGACTTCGATCGCGCCATTGGCCTGCGGCACGCCCTGCCCCATCCGCGCGGTCATCTCGGTGGCCGCATTGCCGATGTCGATCTGGCCGCATGCAATATTGTATTTGCGGCCGTCGAGCGAAGTCGCCTTCGTCAACCCGGTCATCCCGTGCTTGCTCGCGGTATACGGCGCAGAATTGGGACGCGGCGCGTGCGCGGAAATCGATCCGTTATTGACGATCCGGCCGCCTTGCGGTTGCTGCGCCTTCATGATGCGAAAGGCCTCCTGAGTGCACAGGAACGCGCCGCTCAAATTGATCTCGATGACCTTTTGCCATTGCTCGAAGGGCAGGTCCTCCAACGGTAGCGGGCGCGCACCGACGCCGGCATTGTTGAAGAGCAAATCGAGGCGGCCGAACTTCTCGCGAGTGGCGCCAAATAGCGTTTTCACCGACGCTGGATCGCTCACGTCGGTCGGTATCGCCAGCGTCGGCGCGCCGCTCGCCGCCGCCGCTGCGACGGTGGCCTCGAGCGGTTCCCGGCGGCGCCCCGCGATCGCGATTGCATAGCCTGCGTGCGCCAATGCGACAGCGACCTGCCGGCCGATACCGCTGCCCGCGCCCGTTACGATTGCAACTTTGTCCGAGAAACTCATCGCGCGATCTCCTGTTATCCGATTTCCTCGTCAGGCTCTCCGGTTTTCGCGAGCCATCGCCTGCGAGCGTTGTGCGATCACCCGTCGAGCCACTTGGGATTATTGATTGCGAGCGCATCCGCCACGGACTGCCGCAGATGCGCGCGCAGCGCCGGATCGTTCAAAGCGATCGCGCCCGATCGAATCCGCTCGGACAACTCCGCGTTGAGCGCATCGACGTCGCCATCGTGACCCAGGATCGCCACCAGCCGCGCGCGTTCGGCCTCGGCCTGCGCCCCACGCAGTTCAATCTCGCGCCGAATCGTATTCAGAACGTTGACCGTGACCCGGGTCTTGAAACGGTGATAGCCATCGAGCGAAGGCAGCAACTCGTCCTCGAGGTACTTCACCGCAGCGCCGAGCAGAGTCGGGGCATCAGGCATACTTTGCGGCATCTCTTTCCCCTCACATCGCGATAGTCACTGCAATAGTTACCGAACAGCTATTCGCGGCCTTCTATCAGATTGAGAAAATCCCACAGCGGCTCCTCGATGCGCCGTCCAATGGCACATCTCTCGATACCAACTTCCGCGATTCCGCGAGTGCCAAGCCGCAGGCAATGGATTACCCACTTGAGGTTTCCGAACGCTTCCCAAAAGCGCACCTGCGCAGGATCGACCGCGAATCCGCTGGCCTGCTCATAGGCAGCATATAAATCCTCGCGCGAGCCGAATCCTCCAACCGGTGCCGTGCCGCCAAAACGCCAGGTCCTGATACATAGCCAGCCCAGGTCCTGCATCGGATCGCCGCTCTGTCCGAGCTCCCAATCCAGCACGCACCGAACGCCTTCCTCGCCAACGATCAGATTGCCGAGGCGAAAGTCCCCGTGCACGACGGTGTGCCGGGCATTCCGTGGAACGTTCTCCGCCGCCCACTTAAGCGCCATGTCCAGGGCCGGCAGGCGCAGACCCAGCAGGTCGGCAATACGCCGATGCGCCTCGACATGCGCGGCTCCATCCTGGCGCATCAGGAAGGGCACTCGGGCCAGATCGATCCGATGAGTCGCCGCCAGGATTTCACCGCACTGCTTCGCCATCACGGCGCGTGCACCCGCGAATTTCTGATCGCGCACGATTCTTTGTCCGAGCGTCTCGCCCTCGACGCGGTCGGTGACGTAGCCCTGGCCGAGACCGTCGGCGGGTTCCAGGATTGCGCGAACCCTGGGTGCCGGAACGCCGATTTCCCCGGCCGCGATCATCAGGCGTGCGTCCTCTTCCGGCTGCAGTTGCGGCACCCGTCCGGTCGCCTCATCCGCGGTGACGCCGCCGTGCTGCATAATCAGGTGATGGCGGGCGCCGCCGGCCTCCGCATCGAAAGACCACGTGCTGCGATTGGCCCCGCCGGTCAACTGGCGGAGATCGTGAATCGTCCCCGGCGTACCTAGATGGCGTGCGATTACGGCCTGCAGCAGGTTCGCGACGTGTTCGTTACTCATGGAGTCTTGTGCTCTGACGCGCTGCGATCATTCTTCTGCTTTGGAGCGGCTGCCAAAACCGAAAAGAATCTGCGCGACGCGCCGCATCTGAATTTCCTCCGCGCCCTCCGTGATGCGGTAGCGGCGATGATGCCGGTAGATATGCTCGAACGGCTTGTGGCGCGAATAGCCCATGCCGCCATGGACCTGCATCGCGCGATCCGCAGCTTCGCACACCAGCCGATTTGCGCGGTAATTGCACATCGCGACCTTATCCGACAGGCGCCGCGCAACCTCGGGCTTCGACATCTGGTCCATCTCCCAGGCGGTCTTGTGGATCAACGCCCGGATCATCGCAGCTTCGGTTTGCAACTCGACCAGCGGCCATTGAATAGCCTGGTTGGTCGCGAGCGCCTTGCCGAACGGCTTGCGCTGCTAGCGCATACTTCACGCTCTCGTTGATGCAGAACTGCGCCGCGCCCAGCGACGACGCCGCCTGGCGGATGCGGTTCTCATGGACGAAGTGCTGCGCCACCGCCAACCCATCCTCAGGGTCGCCGAGAATTGCCTCCGCCGGCACGAATACATTGTTGATTGAAACGCGCGGATGGTCGGTCGGCATGTTGAAGGTCCACAGGTACTCTTCAATCTTGAAGCCGTCGCTCCCGGTCGGAACGATGAAACAGGTGATGCCCCTGGCGCCGCCGTCGCGCCCGCCGGTTCGGGCAAACACAAAATCGTGGGTCGCGACGTGCAACCCCGTGTTCCAGATCTTTTCGCCGTTGATGCGCCAGCCATCGCCCTCGCGCGTGCCGCGCGTCTCCATCCAGGTCGCATCCGATCCATGATTCGGCTCGGTCAGGCCGAAAGCGACGCTAATCGAGCCGTCGAGGATGCCCGGGATGAACGCGTCGCGCTGTGCCTTGGTGCCGAAGTCGCGGAACATCAGCACCGTCGGCAAATTCCCCACGATCGAACTCTCGTTCTGCAAGTCGTTGTGGAGGCCGAGGCCTTTGGCCGCGAGATGCTCGCGAATGATCGCCATCGCGAGATTGGATCCGTCCTTGCCGCCGTATTCCTTCGGCAGCGCGTAGCGGTAGTGCCCGGCTTTGTCGGCCCGCCGGCGCATTTCGCCGAGCAGGGCCTCCCACTCATGCCGGGGCAAGCCCCCGCGATCGAAGTCGGTGCGCGCCCATTCGCGGCGATGATCGAAAAAGCGGATATTGTCGTTCTCACGCTCGAGCGGTTTGATTTCGCGATCGATAAAATCGTCCAATTCTGTGAGATAACTCTTGATATCTGCCGGAATATTGAAATCCAAGGCGACACTCTCCTAAGCGGACAGGAACGAACTTGAGTGTTTAACAGAATGCGGATTTGTGCGAAATCCACGATAAGCCGCGACCGCTGGCGGAGCCGTGCCGGCAATTCCGCAAGTTGTGCAAGAATCCACCAGGCGGAGCGCAGCGGAGCCGAGCTAACGAGTCTGCGAGGTGCGCAAAGGCTAAAACTCCACCAGGCGGAGCGCAGCGGAGCCGAGCTAACGAGTCTGCGAGGTGCGCAAAGGCTAAAACTCCACCAGGCGGAGCGCAGCGGAGCCGAGCTAACGAGTCTGCGAGGTGCGCAAAGGCTAAAACTCCACCAGGCGGAGCGCAGCGGAGCCGAGCTAACGAGTCTGCGAGGTGCGCAAAGGCTAAAACTCCACCAGGCGGAGCGCAGCGGAGCCGAGCTAACGAGTCTGCGAGGTGCGCAAAGGCTAAAACTCCACCAGGCGGAGCGCAGCGGAGCCGAGCTAACGAGTCTGCGAGGTGCGCAAAGGCTAAAACTCTGAGACCTATCCCATGAACAAGCTACCCCTTTCCCGTTTCACCGTGATCGATTTGACCCGCGCGCGCTCCGGTCCAACTGCCGTGCGCCAATTAGCCGATTGGGGCGCCAACGTCCTCAAAATCGAGACGCCCGAACGCGACGATGGCGACATCGGTTCTCGCAGCAGTTCCGACTTTCAAAATCTCCATCGCAACAAGCGCAGCCTGACGCTCAACCTCAAGGATCCCGATGGCGTCGCGATCCTCAAGCGCCTGGCGGAACGCGCCGACGTGATTGTCGAGAACTACCGCCCCGACGTGAAGCGCCGGCTTGGCATCGACTACGAGGCGCTGCGCGCGATCAATCCGCGGCTGATTTATGCGAGCATCTCCGGCTTCGGCCAGGAAGGACCTTATCGCGATCGGCCCGGCTTCGATCAGATTGCTCAGGGTATGGGCGGGCTGATGTCGATCACCGGACTGCCTGGACAAGGACCGGTCCGCGCCGGAGTCGCCATTGCCGATCTTACCGCCGGGATCTTCTGTGCGATGGGTATTCTGCTGGCGCTGATCGAACGCGAGGAGTCCGGCGAAGGTCAATGGGTGCAATCGTCGTTGCTGGCCGCGCAGATCGCGATGCTGGACTTTCAGGCCGCGCGCTGGCTCATCGCGGGCGAGGTTCCCGAGCAGGCCGGCAACAACCATCCCACTTCGATTCCCACCGGCGTGTTTGCAACCGCCGACGGGCACATCAATATCGCCGCCTCGGGCGGTGAGATCTTTGCGCGCCTATGCAAGGCGCTGGGTGCGACGCATCTGGCGACCGATCCCGAGTTCGCGAGCGGCCAGGCCCGATCGCATAATCGCGACCGCCTCAACGCCGCCATCGAGGCGATCACGCGGACGCGGACGTTGGCCGAATGGATCGACGTTCTCAATCATGCCGGCGTTCCGAGCGGACCGATTTATCGCATCGACGAGGTCTTCGCCGATCCGCAAGTGCGGCAAATGGGCATTGCGCGCGCCATCGAATCGCCGCGCCGGGGCCGCCAGGAACTCGTCGGACAGGCCATCGAACTGAGCCGCACGCCCTGGGAATTGCGCACGCCGACGCCAGAGAAGGGCCAGCACACTGACGCGGTGCTGACCGCCCTCGGCTACGACGCCACGGCCATCGCAAACTTGCGCGCTCGCCGCGTCATATGACGATCGCGTGAACTGAACGTCTGGCACTGACCGCGGCTGCAGCCCATGCTCGCGATTAGCTTTGCCGGCGCCCGGTGGCTGGGTTACAGTCGGGCGGCGCAGACCGAAGGAGCGGATAGAAATGCAAACCCTGTTACCCATCGCGGAGAAAATCGGCGCCCTGTTGAAGGATCGCCACGAGACCATAGCGGTCGCGGAATCCACCACCGGCGGCCTCGTCTCGGCGGCGCTGCTGAGCGTTGCCGGAGCGTCGGTTTACTATGTCGCAGGCGCCGACGTGTACACGCTCAAGGCTCGCCGCGTGCTGCTGGATATTCCTGATTCCGCTTTCGCCGGCATCAAGCCGCTCACCGAACCCGGCGCGCTCATCATCGCACGCGGTATGCGCGCCCGTTTCGATTCCACCTGGAGTACGGGCGAACTGGGCGCCGCCGGGCCCACCGGGAGCCGCTATGGCGAGCCGGCCGGCACCAGCGTCATTGCAGTCTCTGGCCCCGTCGAGCGATCGCTTACGGTGCGCACCGGCAGTGACGATCGGCTGCCCAATATGCGCACATTTTCGCTGGCCGCGCTGAACCTCCTGGCCGAATGCATCGCGGCCGCGCCGCGCTCGTGACCGCTCGAGCGTTACGCTCAAGGTTCTAACCGTTGTGCGAGGTGAATTCCGATGAACGACGAAATTGAGTTCGATCACATCGCGATGCCGGTGGGAGATATCGAACGCGCGGTGGAATTCTACCAGCGCGTACTCGGCGCGATACCGCTTGGACTGGAGAAATGGCGCGAAGGCAAGGCGATCGTCGTCAGCATCAGCTTCGGCCGCAACAAGTTCAACCTGCATCCGCCGGACAATCGTTTTACGCTGAAGGCCGCGCATCCGATGGTCGGCGGCGGCGACTACTGTTTCGTCTGGCCGGGCACGATCGCGTCGGCGGTCGAGCATCTGGGGAAACTCGACATTCCGATTATCGAAGGGCCGGTCTTTCGCATCGGTGGACGCGGCAAGGGCATGAGCGTTTACTTCCGCGACCCCGACGGCAATCTGTTGGAGCTCATCAGTTACGCCGAACCGCCGCCGCCCAAACCCGCCTGATCCGGCGATTCACCATCGCGCGGCGCCCCACAACACCCCGGTAAGTGCTTGCCATTTCCACCGAGTGGGATATTAATCGCATCGCCTATGGGACGCTCGCCGGCCATGCTTTCGCGCCGCCAAGGAGTTGGCCATGAACGGAGTTTCGCACGTCGCGATCGGAGTTCGCGACATGGAGAAATCGCTCAAGTTCTATCGTGATGTGTTGGGGCTCGAGGTGCGCTTCGATGCGACTCAGCCGATTGGCGCGATGCCGCGGCTGTATGCGAGTCCCGAAAAAGGCACCCGCCGCGCGGTGCATCTGCATTACGGCAGCGGTGCTTCGAGCGGTTTTTTGGTGCTCTCGGAAATGCCCGGCGGCTCGCCAGGCAATGCGATCAAACTCGACGAGGTCGGAATTTCCCATTTCTCGTGGTGGGTCGAGGATATCAACTCGTGGCATGAAAAGCTCAAGGCCGCGGGCGTCAAAATACTCGTGCCACCGACCGCCGCAGATTCGAGCGGATACGGCGAGAAGCCTGGCCGCAAGTTTCTTACCTGCCTGTTCGAGGATCCCGACGGCATCATCCTGCAACTCGATCAACGCGCGGATTAGTCTGCGCCAATCGCTGACCCAACGAGGCTTCGCGAACCGCTATGTTAAACGGATGCCGGGTGCTGGACCTGACCACCGATCGCGGCCTGATGTGCGGGCAAATGCTCGGCGATCTGGGCGCCGACGTTATCAAAGTCGAGCCCCCCGGCGGCTCCCCAGTGCGCGCGATGAAGCCTTTTTTTGCCGATGAGCCCGGCCCCGAACGCTCGGTTTACTGGTGGGCCTACAATCGCAACAAGCGCGGCATCACGCTCGACCTCGAGCACCCCCGGGGCCGCGATCTCCTCCGGCAGCTCGCCAAAAGCGCCGACATCGTGATCGAGTCCGACAATCCCGGTCATTTCGCTTCGCGCGGCCTCGGCTACGACGACCTGAGCGCGATCAACCCGGCCCTCGTTTATGTTTCGATTACGCCCTTCGGTCAGGACGGCCCCAAGGCCACCTATGCCGATAGCGATCTCATCGTGATGGCTGCGAGCGGCGTCCTCATCCTCTACGGCGACGAGGACCGCCCGCCCATCCGCATGAGCGTGCCGCAAGCCTACCTCCACGCTTGCGCCGACGCTGCGGGCGCCGCCCTCATCGCCTACTACGACCGCCTCAATACCGCACTCGGACAGCACGTTGACGTCGCCGCGCAACAGAGCCTCGGACTCGCACAGCAATCCACCCTGTTAGCGGCAACCGTGGGCGGCGATGAGACTCGGCGCATGGCCGGCGGCGTCAAGATGGGGCCGATTCGCGTCCCGCTGGTCTGGGAAGCGAAGGACGGACTGGTCACCTGCGTCTTCCTTTTCGGCAGCGCGCTCGGCGTTTTTACCCGCAAGTTGATGAACTACATCTGCGAGCAGGGCTTCTGCGACCAAGCCACTCGCGACAAGGATTGGATCGCCTACGGCGACTTGCTGCTGACCGGGCGCGAACCCTTCGAGGAGTACGAACGGGCCAAAGGCGTCGTCGCGGCGTTTTTGCGCAGCATGACCAAGGCCGAATCCTTCGACCTCGCCCGCCAGCATGGCTTCCTGATAGCTCCCCTGGCAACCACTGATGACGTTCTCGCCAATCCTCAATTCATCGCGCGTGAATATTGGCAAACTATGGAAGATCGCGAACTGAGTCTCAAACTGACTTATCCCGGACCCTTCGCCCGCTTCAGCGCCACACCCATCGCCTACCGACGCCGCCCGCCCCGCGTCGGCGAGCATAATCGCGAGATCTATCTTCGCGATTTAGGCCTCTCCGATCGCGAATTGAGCGGCCTCATCAACCAGGGGATTATCTGATGGCGACGCGATTACCTCTCAGCGACGTCAAAGTTCTCGACTTCATGTGGGTGCTCGCAGGCCCCGGCATCACCCGCTCGATGGCCGACTACGGAGCCACCATCATCCGCGTCGAATCAACCCAGCGCGTCGATCCGACCCGCACCGTCGGCCCCTTCAAGGACAACAACACCAACCCGGAATATTCCGCCCTCTACGGCAATAACAACGCGGGCAAACTGGGCCTCTCGCTTGACCTCTCTAAGCCCGCCGCGCGCGCCGTTGTGCTCGACCTCGTCCGCTGGGCCGACGTCGTCAGCGAGTCGTTCTCGCCCAAGGCGATGCGCAATTGGGGCTTCGATTACGAATCGCTGCACGCGATCAAACCCGACATCATAATGATCAGCTCCTGCCTGATGGGCCAGACCGGGCCGCTCGCGCGTTTCGCCGGCTTCGGCAACCTCGCGGCTGCCCTCTGTGGCTTCTACAATCTCGTCGGATGGCCCGATCGCTCGCCGTCTGGCCCCTACAGCGCCTACACCGATTACATCGCGCCGCGCTTCGGCCTCGCCGCCCTGATGGCCGCCCTGATTCATCGCAAGTGCACCGGTCAGGGACAGTATATCGATCAGGCTCAGGCCGAATCGGCGCTGCAAATGCTGACGCTGCCCATCCTCGATTCGGTCGCCAGCGGCCGCAAGTACAGCCCCATCGCCAACGACGACCTCGAGCACGCTCCGCACGGCATTTATCCCGCCGCCGGCGATGACCGCTGGGTCGCAATCGCCTGCCGCACCGAGGACCAGTGGCGTTCGCTGTGCTCCGCAATGTGCCAGCCGCAATTGGCTGACGACTCGCGCTTCGGTACATTTGCCTCGCGGCGTACGCATCGGGACCAACTCGATCGCCTTATCGGCGAATGGACCATCGAGCGCGCTCCGCTGGAGACCGAGAAGATGTTGCAGGCGATCGGAGTACCCGCGCATACGGTGGCAAACAGCATGGACGCCAACGACGATCCGCAACTGCGCCATCGCGGCCATTTCGTACGCGTGAATCATGCCGTCGCGGGCGACACTTTCGTCGAGAACTCGCGCTTCAAGCTCTCGCGCACGCCCGCCGACGTGAGCCGCGCCTCCAACGCCCTCGGGCAGCACAACCAGCATGTGCTCGAAAAAATTCTCGGCTACAGCGAGGATCACATCAGCGAACTCGTCGCTGGAGGAGTGCTCGGCTAGGCGCGTGGTCTCGAGCCTACTCCGCGCTGTCCAGCAACGCCGATGACCGACCCGATTGAGGCGACCGTCGAGCGATGAACTCCTGGATGAGCCGCGCCGCCGCGTTTTTCCAGACTCGCCGCATACGCAGAATCGGCGTGACGCTTCTCGTCATTGTGGTGGTCTATGGAATCCTCGGCTTCCTCGTCCTCCCGATGGTCTTGCGGCACATTCTCACCGCCAATGTCGCCGCCTCGCTGAATCGGCCCGTCACCGTCGGCAAGATTGCCTTCAATCCGTACCGCCTGCGCCTCGACCTCGACCACTTGCATATAGCCGATCGCGACCCTGCGAAACCCTTCGTCGATTTGGGCCATCTGCGCGTCAAAGTTTCGTGGACTTCGCTCTTCCGGCTGGCGCCAGTGGTCAAGGAGCTGGAGGTCAATCGCCCGGCAATTCATATCGTTCGCACCGGCAATCAACAGTTCAACTTCTCCGATCTGCTGGTCTCCAAGACCCCACCGCCGGCCAACGCGCCGCCAAGCAAGCCGTTCCGCTTCGCGTTCTCCAATATCCAGGTCCACGACGGCAACGTCCGTTTCGACGACCAGGTGCTCGGCCAGAAGCATGCGATCGAGCAGATGGAGCTCGATCTTCCGTTTATTGCCAACCTTCCCGCCGATACTGACATCTTCGTGCAGCCGCTGCTGCGCATGGTCGTTGACGGCAGCCCCTTCAAAATTGGCGGCCGCGCCCTGCCCTTCACCAAGCAGCCCGAATCGCTGATCGTCATCAGCATCAACCGCTTCAACCTCGTTCCCTACGTCGGCTACGTCCCCGCGAAATTGCCGATCAAGATTCCTCAAGGAACGCTCTCGGCCTTCGTCCAGGTTCATTTCGTGCAGGCCGATACCGGTCCCGTGATTCGCGTCAGCGGAGATACTTCGCTCGACGACTTCCAGGTGCTCGACAGCAACAATGCTCCGCTCGCCGGATTTAAACGCTTCGCCGCCAAGCTCGACGACCTCGAGCCGCTTACCAGCCTGTTCCACGTCGGTGCGGTCACCCTGGACGGCCTTAACGTTGAACTGGTGCGTAATCGCGACGGCACAACCAATCTCACGTCATTGACGATGCCGCCGTCGGCCGCAACGGGCGCACCCGTGGCGGCCGCAGCGGCCGCGGCCGCTTCCCCGGCGGCGGCTAACGCGCTCGCCGCCGCCGCACCACCCGCCGGTAGTCCGCTGGGGACGCCGGCTCCGCCGGCGTCCCCAGCGCCCGTTGCGGCGTCGCCTGCGGCGACGCCGCCCGCCGCAAAGGCAGCGCCCATCGCTGCCGCGGCGCCTGTCACGGTATCCCCGATTGCGGTCGCCTCTCCGGCCACAACCGCTTCACCAGCCGGCACGTCTCAGCACGCCACCAATACCGCGGCTAACCCTCCGCCATCGCCCGCCGCGACCGCGACGCCGACAATGCCCGTCGTCGCCGCGCCTTCCATCGCGGCTTCCGCCCCGAGCGCGCCATCGCCGCCCGCGGCGCCTGCGCCCGGCCCGGCAAAGGCTCCGCTCGACTTGACCATCGCGTCGGTCGCGGTCACCAACAGCACCGTGAAGCTCACCGACAACAGCCTCGCGACACCGGCGACGGTGGCCCTGCAAAACATCAATGTCGGACTGAAGCAGTTCGCGCTCGGCGGCAAGGCTGGGCCCGCCGCCTACGATTTCGCCGGCACCCTTAGCGGCGGCGGTTCAATTGACGTCAAGGGCAATCTCGACCTCGCTCAATCCCAGGTCACCAGCGACATCACCATCGCCCAGGTCGATATTCCGGCCTTCCAGGCCTACGCCCAAACTGCTCTGGCCGCGACCCTCGGCGCCGGCAAGCTCAACGCTCATGCCAACGTGCAGACCAGTTTCGCCGCGAGCAAATTCAACGTGCACGTAGAGCCCGCGAATTTTTCCGTGGACAACCTCGAATTGCGCGCTCCAACCGGCAATGAGAAACCCGTCCAATGGGAGCAGTTTGGCGCGACCATCGCCCAGGTCGATCTCGCGACCCATCAGGCCGTGGTCAAGGAAGTCCACGGCAACGGCATCCACATCGACGTCAAGCGCCAGCGCGACGGCAAGCTCAGCCTGCTTTCATTGCTGCGCACCGAGGCCCCACCGACGGCCGCGCCCGGTAAGCGAGCGCCTTCGAAACGCGAGCGGACCTCCGCGAAGCGGCCGAGTCGCCCGGCTCGCGTGACGGTCACGCGCGGCAAGCGCACTCCGGTCAGGCACGCGCGTACCGCGGGGACGCAGCCAGCCACCGCTCCGGCCACTCAACCGTCCGGTTCTGAATGGCAGTATCGGGTCGAATCGATCGCTATCGAGAAGGCTCAGATCGACGCCGAAGACGACCTGCCCGCGCGGCCGGTCAAGGTCTCTCTGAGCCCGCTCAATCTCCATGTAAAGGACTTTACCAGCGACTTTAAGAAGCCCTTCGACCTCGAACTCGACGGCGTGCTCAATCGCCGCGGCACCTTCAAGGTCAACGGGCCGGTCGTCATCGCGCCAATCAAGGCCACGGTCCATGTGAATACGCGGCGTCTCGACCTCTCGATGGCCGACTCCTATCTGCCCAAGGACCTCAACGCGACCTTCAAGAGCGGCTCCATCACCAACAACGGCGTCGTTACCGCCGCGATGGTCCGCGACAGGCTCCACCTCGGCTATCGCGGCGACGCCACCATCGGCAATGTGCGCATGCTCGATAAGGTGACCGGCGACGATTTCGTGCGCTGGAATTCGCTCAGCTTCAGCCGCATCGATTTCGGCCTCGGTGAGGGTCAGCCGCAAGTCCATGTCGGTGCGATCGCGTTGTCGGATTTCTATGCCCGTATAATCCTCAACGCCAACGGCCAGTTGAATCTCAAAGATATTACCTCGAACCCCGCGCAGGCCCCCAAATCGCTGACCCGCCAGCAGACCGGCCCGGCCGAACCCGCCGCCGCGCCCACCCCGCTGCCAATGCCCACGGCGGCTCCGACCCCGGCGGCCGAGCAGGCGTCTGCGACCAACGCCACTCCGGCTCCGGTCAATCCCGCGGCTCAACCGACACCAGTGCCCAAGCCGATCGGCGCCGACATCCAACTCGGAAAAATCACGCTGAGCGGTGGCCACATCGACTATTCGGACTTCTTTATCCGCCCCAACTATCGCGCGAATCTGACCAACATCAGCGGTAGCGTCGGCGCCTTCGGCACCAATTCGACCACGCCCGCCGACGTCGTGGTCCAGGGACAAATCAATGGCAGCGCGCCCATCGATATCAGCGGAACAATAAATCCCCTGGCACCGCTCGCCGCCGTCGATATCAAGGCGGACGCCAAGGACATCGAATTAACCGATTTGACCGCCTACTCGGTCAAGTACACCGGCTATCCGATTACCAAGGGCATGTTGACCGTTGACGTCCATTACATGCTGGCCAATCAGATCTTGACCGCCACCAATCACATCTTCCTCGACCAGCTAACGTTCGGCGACCGCGTCGAAAGCTCGACCGCCAAGAACCTGCCGATTCGCCTTGCCGTCGCGATTCTGAAGGATTCGAAGGGCCAGATTAACCTCGACATCCCCATCTCGGGCTCGCTCAACGATCCCCAGTTCAGCCTCGGCGGCATCATCTTCCATGCCTTCATGAACATCCTCACCAAGGCGATCACGGCGCCCTTCCGGCTGCTCGCCAATGCCATCGGCGGCATCGCGAGTGCGGGCAGCAACGAAGACCTCTCGTATGTCGAGTTCGCCCCGGGCCGCTCGACCCTCGACGCCGACAGCCAGAAACGCCTCGACGCCGTCGCGACCGCCCTCAATGCGCGCCCGGCCCTGAAGCTCAGCATCGCCGGGCGTGTCGATCCCGAAGTCGACAAGCCCGGCTTGCGCGAGGCCAAGGTCGACGATCAGGTCAAGGCTCGTATCGCCAATGCCGAAGGCGCCGACGCCGTCAAGGGTCAGATTCCACCCGACCTCTACGACAAATACCTCAAGAAGGTTTACAAGGCCGCCGACTTCGAGAAGCCGAAAGACTCGCTCGGCCTCACCAAGTCGTTGCCGCCCGACGAGATGACCAAACTGCTCGTCAGCAACATGAAGGTGTCCGACGATGACCTTAAAAACCTCGCCAACGCCCGCGCCCAGTCCGTGCGCCAGTACTTGAGCACCAAGGTCGATCCCGGCCGCCTCTTCACCGTCGCGCCCAAACTCGACGCCTCCGGCATCGACGATAAGGGCAAGACCACTCGCGCCGAACTCTCCCTCCAGTAGCTCCCGCGTACCGGCGTTATGGCCTGATCTGCCCGCATTTTCACGGCCAACGCCGGTTCTCGAAGCCTCGATATGCCGTAATCGCGATGTAATCGGCCCTTGTTCACGTCGTCACCGCCAGATCGCTGCTCGACGTAACCAGCCGTTAAGCAAGCCGCATCAGTTCTTCGCTTGACCGCGCTCGCGCGACGCTCCTATCGTCTGAATATGAAAATCTACGATTTCCCAATGGCTCCCAACCCGCGCCGGGTACGCATCTTCCTCGCCGAAAAAAATATCGAGATGGTCTATGTCCACATCGATATCCTCAAGGGCGAGCACCAGACCGTCGAGTTCGTCAAGAAAAATCCGCTGGCCAAACTGCCGGTGCTCGAATTCGATGACGGCACCTACCTCACGGAGTCCGTCGCGATTTGTCGCTACTTCGAGGGAATGTACCCGAATCCTCCGCTGATGGGCGTCGATCCGCGCGATATCGCCTTCGTCGAGATGTGGAACCGCCGCATGGAACTCGAGATTTTTCAGCCGATCGCGAACTACGTGCAGCATACCCATCCGGCGTTCATCACCCGGATCAAGCAGATCCCGGAATTTGCCGAAGCGCGCCGTGACCTCGGATTGCAGCGGCTCGAATGGCTCGACTCGATCCTCGCCCAGCGCCAGTTTATCGCGGGCGATCGCTTCACCATTGCCGATATCACCGCGATGGTCGCGATCGACGTGGGCCTCAACCTCGGCGGCCTCAAGCTGCTCGACGAGACCCATCACGTCAAGCGCTGGCATGAGGCGGCGTCGAACCGGCCCAGCGCGAAAGCCTGATGCCCGCAGCGCCCCGGAAACCTGGTTCGAGCGGCCCGATTCGCCATCATGCGAACGATTGCGCCTCGATCCAGGCCCACACCGGGGCGGCGAGCGTGATCGCCTGGATGTTGCACGAAGGCCGCCTCAACACCCACATGCGCGAGTTCGGCGATGACATGTGCCGGCGCGTGGTCGAAGCCGGGATTCCGTTGTGGCGTGCGTTCTGCGCCATCCGCACGCTGCATCCGCAAATAGCGGCGAGCGCCTATGTCTGGCGCCGCGGCGAAGGAACTGCGGAGCGTCGTACCGCGCAACACGGAATCGAAAAGACCCCGGCCTTCGCGCAGAGTCCACTCACAGAGGTGACTCGGACCGGGCGTGCCATACGCCGGCGCCTCTGCGACCCCCGCGTCGAACTGGATTATGAGGTACTCAAAACCTTCCGCAGCGAAGGCAGCACCGACTACGTCGCGATGCCGATGGTGTTTTCCAGCGGCGAGATCAATTCCATCAGTTGGCTAACGGATCGGCCGGGCGGTTTCACCGATGCGGAAATCGCTGGCCTCACCGACGTCGCCGAGATGCTGACCGTGATTGTCGAGACGCAGACCCATCGGCGGATCGTTAGCGCTCTGATGGATACCTACGTCGGCCATCGTACCGGCGTGCGCGTGCTGTCCGGGGCGGTCAAGCGCGGTGACGGCGAGACCATTCGCGCGGTCATCTGGTACTGCGATTTGCGCGGATTCACTACCCTATCCGATGCCTTGCCCCGCGACTTACTACTCGACCTGCTCAACGAGTACTTCGAAATCATGGTCAACGCGGTCTCGGCCAAGGGAGGCGAAGTCCTCAAGTTCATCGGTGACGGGATGCTTGCGATCTTCGAATTGCGCGAAGCCGATAGCGTCGCACAGCGATGCGCGGCGGCGCTGCAGGCTGCGCGAGCGGCGCGCGCGGCGGTGGCCGCGCGCAACCCTGATCGCATCGCTGCGGGTCTCGCCGAAATCCGCTACGGCCTCGCCTTGCATCTCGGCGAGGTGACCTACGGGAATATCGGCGCACCCAACCGGCTCGATTTCACCGTCATCGGTCCCGCCGTCAATCACGCCAGCCGGCTCGAAAAGGTCGCCGCCAAACTGGATCGCCGCGTCGTCACTTCCGCCAGCTTCGCCGCTGCCGCCAAGGCCCCGCTGATCAGCCTCGGCACACATTCGCTGCCCGGCGTCATCGATCCGCAGGAGGTCTTCGCGCTGCCGGACTAGCTGCTGCGCCTTGTTTAAGATAGCCATTAGGCTTACCAACAGCGTCAAACCCGATGTAACGGCGAATACTCGGAGAGCGCGCTCTCATTGGTACAGAGGACAGCTCCGGTCAGTCGCTCTTGGAAGCGTGATGGAAGAGAGTTTTGAGCATCGGCCGCTACTCGATCGTGACTTACTTCGAATCCTGCAAAAGCGTTACGATTTCCCCTCGGCACTTCATCTTGCATTGCAACTAGGTGCATTCGCACTGTGTCTATGGCTGGTGGTTCTCGCTTCGGCCTTCTGGCCTGCCGCGATCCTGGCAGCCCTATTACTGGGCGCCGTCTGGGCTAGCTTGTTTGCGCCCTTTCACGAATTTACTCATCAGACTCCCTTTCGCTCACGCCGACTCAATGCCCTCGGCGCCTGGCTCACCGGAATACCATTCGGCATGACTCCGACCACCTACAGAGAATTTCATTTCGCCCATCATCGGTTTACTCACGACCCGCAAAAAGACCCTGAGCTTGCGGGCAACGCAACCCTCGCCAGATGGCCGACTCATCCGCGCGCCTGGTTCTGGATGATCAGCGGTATCGGTCTGCTATGGCTCAAGATCAAACTGATGTTCAGGTTAGCGCTCTTATCGCCCGCCAATTCGCAACTACCCTATCCCTGGGAACAGCGCGACGAATGGGCCAGGATCATCTGGGAAAATCGGGTACTGGCCTTTGTATGGAGCGGACTGGCGGTCTTGACCTTGGCCAGAGTGCGCGGCGCCGGATGGATTCTTCTGGCTTTAATTCCCTGTCATGTTTTCCAGTCTATCTGGTTGACGACCGAACATACCGGTTTGCCGTACGAGGGAACCATCCTGAACCGGACGCGGACCGTTCATACTCCGGCGCTCATCAGATGGTGGTTGTGGAACATGAACTACCACGCCGAACATCACGCATGGCCGGCCATCCCCTGGCATGCCTTACCGCTTATTCATCAGCGTGTGGCCGAGAGCCTGGAACACGAGTCATGGGGCTACGGGCGGTTACAACTCGATGTTCTCCATCAAAATAACCTCCCCGACGGCTCTCGTCCGCTACACTCCCAACGTTAGCGCCCGCACCGGTTTTCGTATTGTCCGAAAGCCCCGCGACCAAAGCGCGGAGACAATTTCGATCCGGCGTCACACTGCATAAGCGTCAGGGAAGCAGCAGCACTTTGCCGGTCGATTGGCGCGACAGCACGAAGCGATGCGCCTCGACAGCCTGTGCGAGTGGAAAGCTTGCGCCGATCGGGACCGTCAGCTTGCCCTCGCGAATCAGCCGGAACGAATGCTCGAGGCCGCGGCGCATCACCTCCCGATTGCTGTAGATGAGCGGCAGAACGAAGGCACTGACGGTCAGTGACTTTTCCATCAGCTTCGCAACATTCAAAGGATCGGGCAGCCCGCCCGCGCGTCCGAACAGAATCATGTGGCCGAACGGTGCGAGGCATTTCAAACCTTTCTCGAAGGTCGGCTTGCCCACCGCATCAAGTACGAGGTCGATGCCGCGCCCGTCGCTGAGCCGCATCACCTCGGCGGCGAAATCCTCTTTCTCGTAATCGATCACCTCGTCGGCGCCAAATTTCCTCACCAATTCCGCTTTGCTGGCGCTCGATACCGTGCCGATTACTCGCGCGCCTGCGGCCTTTGCGATCTGCACCGCCGCGATCCCTACGCCGCCCGCTGCCGAATGTACCAGCACGGTCTGTCCGGCGCGCGTGTCGTGAATCGTATGCAGCATGTGCCACGCCGTCAGCATCGCGATCGGCAGCGCCGCGCCCTGCTCGAAGCTCATGTAGTCCGGCAGCGGAATCACGCGCGAGGGCCGGATCCGCGTGAAATCGGCGTAAGACCCCATTCCGATGTATGCGACGCGCATGCCGGGCTTGAAGTCGGTAACGTCGGGCGCAACCGCATCGACGATACCCGCGGCCTCCATGCCCGGAGTGTCGGGAAAGACCGGCTTCACAATGTACTCGCCGCGAGTGAAGAAAATGTCGCCAAAGTTTATCGTAATGATCTCGTTTTTCACGATTATGGTGCCGGGACGAAGTTCCGGCTTGGGCACTTCGCTCATGTACATCACCTCGGGACCGCCGAGCCGGTCGAACTGGATTGCCTTCATCGATTGAACCTCATCTTGATCTTGTGCGCGGCGCGAGGCGCACCTCGTTGTAATAGGATTGGTGGTAGTAAAGTTGCGCCCACGAAAGCAACTGCACATCCATTTGCGGTATTGTTTGACGACTCTGACAGGCCGCTGGCGCGCCCGCCCGGGGTTTGGATTAGGCAGGCGGACGTGCAAGGATTCCGGCGGATTTCGAGGAGATTGAAAATGCGGCGAGATATCTTCAGCGAAGAACATGAGATGTTCCGGACCCAGGTGCGGCGTTTCGTTGAGAACGAACTGGTGCCGAAGATCGAAGGCTGGAACCGCGCGGGCATGAGCGATCGTGAAAGCTGGCGCAAGATGGGTGCGGCCGGCTTCCTCGGCGCCAACGCCCCGGCCGAGTATGGCGGCGCCGGCGGCGACTTCCTGTACGACGCTATCGTCATCGAAGAGCTCTCCCGCGTGCGCGCTCATGGCCTCATGATGGGCCTTCATTCGGATATCATCATGCCCTACATCGCCAGCTACGGTACCGAAGCGTTGAAGCGCCGCTACCTCACGCGTGCGATCAGCGGTGAAACCATCCTGGCGATCGCGATGACTGAACCGGGCACCGGCTCCGACCTCGCCGCGGTTTCGACCACCGCGCGGCGCGACGGCGATAACTACATCATCAACGGCTCCAAGATGTTCATCTCCAACGGCCAGATCGCCGACGCGATCGTCGTTGTCGCCAAGACCGATCCCAAGGCTGTTCCTGCCCATCGCGGCGTCAGCCTGATCCTCGTCGATGCCGATTCGCCCGGCTTCGTGCGTGGCCGCAAGCTCGATAAGCTCGGTTTCAAAGGCCAGGACACCAGCGAACTGTTCTTCGAGGATTGCCGCGTTCCCGTCACCAATCTGCTCGGCCACGAGGGCGGCGGCTTCAAGATGCTGATGGAGAAGCTCCAGCAGGAACGGCTGGTCACCGCCGTCGGCGCGCTTACCAGTGCGCGGCGATGCCTCGACGATACCATCGAGTACACCAAGGGCCGGCGCGCCTTCGGCCAGCCGATTTCGTCGTTTCAAAACACTCAGTTCAAGCTCGCCGAAATGGAAACCGAGGTCGAAATCGGGCAAGCGTTCGTCGATCGTCTGCTGGTAGCGCACGTCCGCGGCGACGACGTCGTCACCGAGGTCAGCATGGCGAAATGGTGGACCACCGAATTACTCAAGCGCGTGGCCAGCCAATGCCTGCAACTGCACGGCGGCTACGGCTTCATGCTGGAGTTCCCGGTCGCAACCGACTATGCCGATGCGGCCGTGCAATCGATCTATGCGGGCACTAATGAGATCATGAAAGTCATAATCGCGCGGCGGATGGGGTTGGATCCGCGCAATTGATCGATTTGACCGGCATTCCCGGAATGCTAGCGTTAGTTGCCGGGATTCGATGATCGTTCGCTCGACGTGCCGATTCTGACCGTGCCGCGAAAAGCGAACTTTTGGCGAATCCTGACAAGCGGTCGCTTGCCTGAACCGTGGTGCCCCGGCGTTTAGCCCTGCATAACGATGGATCTCCGCGCCAGACTCGCAATCATCTTCTTCATTCTGCTGGTGTTGCCGTTCATCGCGGTGAGCGCCTTCCAAATCAATCGCACTATGCGCGTCATGGTCGATGATTTGGAAGAATCCGGCGAGATGATCGCCAACCAGGCCTTTGAAGAGATTCGCCAGGGTCTGTCGCACGCAAGCGGAGATCCGGCAGTTGCAATTGGTTCCGACCAATCTTTGAAGGCCCTGATAGATTCTTCGCAGGCGTTCGGCAGTGGTGTGGTGTACGCGCGCGTTGACGGTATCCACGGCGCACCCATCGCGGCTTCGCCTTACGCTCCGGCCTTCATCCCGGCGGCGCCCCCATTCGACGTTCTCCGTCAAAAACTGACTTCATGGTGGCCGCCCACCCGCATCGCCGCCGTTTGGGGCGATCACACCTACGAGATTAACCGATTGGTAGAGGTCGGCGGCCATCCGCTCGCCACCATCAGGATCGGTCTTTCCACCACGTTGATCGCTGCGGAGGCGCGCCGATCAGTGGATGATATCCTTGCGGCAGGAGTCGTCGGAGTCGTGCTTAGCCTGATCGGCGCGATGCTCGCCGGAGGCCTGCTGCTCAAGCCGCTCGCCGCAATCGCCACCGGGGTCGAGCAGATTGCCGAGGGCCGCGACCAGGTCAGCCTACCGACTGACGCCCGCGATGAACTCGGAACGATCGCCGAAAAGTTCAACGATTTGTCCCGCCGCATCAAGGCCAGCCGCGCCCAGTGGGAAACCGAACGCGGCCAGTTCATAAACATTTTCCGATCCATTACAGACGCCGTCCTTCTGCTCGACGCGAGTGGTTCCGTGCTCTTCGCCAATGCCGAGGCACAGGATCGCCTGGGGCTCCCCAGTGGCGGCATGGCCGAGGGTAAGTCGCTGGCCATGCTGATGGGTCAGGACAGCCCGCTCGCGCGCATGGTCGAGACCGCCTACGCCGCCGGCACCGAAGTCCGCAACGTCGCTCTCGATCTCACCAGCGGCGGCAACCACAGCCGTCTCATTGTGTCCATCTTCTCCCTCGGCCAAGGTCCCGAACCGCCGGGCCTCCTGCTCGTTGCGCGCGATCTCGAGTCGGTGCGGGAACTGGAGAATGTCGTCGATTATTCCGGGCGCCTGGTGCGTCTCGGAGGTCTGATTTCGGGCGTCGCACATCAGATTCGCAACCCTCTCAACGCGATGAATCTGCAGCTTGAATTGTTGAGCCAGGATGCCGCGCGCGGCGCTCCGATCGATCAGCGGTTGCGCGCAGTTAGGCAGGAAATCGAACGTCTCGCCCGCGCCGTTGACGCACTCATGCGTTTCATGCGGCCCGAACAACTCAAACTTGCCAATGTCCAGGTCAATGATCTTCTCAGCGAGATCGCCAGTCAGATCGTGCGCACCGGGATTCGGGTCGAAACCAACTTCGATCTGACCGTGACGCCGGTCCATGTCGATCGCGCGCTGCTGGCCGAGGCGCTGCGCAATATCATCGGCAACGCCTGCGAAGCAATGTTCAATGGCGGCACTCTGCGCCTCACTACAGCGCTCAGTGAAAAAAGCGGCTTCGTCGAGATCTTGATTACCGACACCGGCCCGGGTATCGCGCGCGAGAATCTCGACCGCATTTTTAACCTCTATTTCACCACCAAAAAGAACGGGAACGGCATCGGCCTGCCGCTCGCCCTGCGCGCGATTGACCTCCATCACGGCACCATGGAAGTGCAATCCGAGGTCGGTGCCGGTACCACGGTGGTGATTCGGCTGCCTCTCGCGCCCGAGGCGGCGAACGCCGTCCAGATTCAATCACTCTCGCGCTTGGGCTAGATTTAACCCTGCGTTCCAAACAGCGCCGATGAGACCTCCGTCATTCACGCGGTTCGCCCTCCTTGCACTGTCCTTTCAAATCGGCGGATGTGCCGCGATCCAAAGCCATTGGCCATTCCGGGCCACCAGCAGCCACTCGCAGCCCGCCGCGTTGCCTCCGGTTGCTGCGGTCGCACCGAGCCAGATGCCTCCTTCTACAATCACCACCGATCAAATCCCCAAGCATAAGAAGAGGCATAAAAAAACCGTCGCGAACCCCGCTGATGTTGCCAATCAGGCGCCAACCGGGACCGTGCCGCCCCTTGCACCCGCAACCTCTCCATCGGGAAACATGCCAGCCGAAGTCTCGAATGTAACGATGGAGGGCAACGGATCCGACCGCGTACAAGCCCAGACCTTGCTTGATGGAGCTAATGCGCGCCTTGCCCAAATCGATCGTTCAAAACTGTCCGGCGATACCATTGTCACGTTTCAGCAGGCGAGCAATCTCGCCAACGCCGCCCGTCAAGCTATGGGCCAGGGAGATTACCTTGCCGCCTTGGGTCTCGCGCGCAAAGCCTCCACGCTGGCCGATCAGGTGTCCGGTCATATCTCATCGCAGTGAAAAAATCGTTGTAGTTGCCCAGGTATAGAGAAATTAAAGCTCGCCGATGGACGCGCGATCCGGCCGCGTGGGGGGGGTACGTGGCGCGGATATCGTTTCGCCCACCGGCGAGCGACGCTGATTAACTCACAAAAGAGTAATCAGCAGGAGGCGTGCCAGCCTCGATCGTTCGCGAAAAAATGTGGCTTCCCCTTGCCGGATGCGCATGATTCGCTCTGTCCCCTTGCCATCGGCCGTCACATGCAATTCGACACCGCAGCGTAAAAATTACCAGGTTCCTAATCCGGCGACGGCAACCGTGTCGCTCGAGTCGATGAGGTTGTTCGCTTAACCGTAACGCGAGGTCGCCGGGTGGCCGTCGCGATGCGATCGAAAACGACGATCCCGCGCTTGCCGCGCTCACCTGCCGCCGCGTTGCGCCGCCATTTTCCTGTTGACCCGAATGCGCCTTCGCCCCGCCGAACAAGTCGCCCGATCGATTTCCTCGCGCTAAATTGATTGAATGCAACCGGTCGAACTGCTCTCGTTACCTTGCAACTAAGGTGTCCTGACGGCCCACTATTCATCGCGATGATCCATCTGCACTACTCGAATCATCTTGAAGAGCTCATAGCTCCGATTTGTAACTTGGTGCATGAAGATCAGCTTCGCGACCCCCTCGACCCCATTACCGTCATCGTGCCGGGGCGTGCGATCCAGGAGTTCCTCAAGCTCAGGCTCGGCGATCGCGACGGCGTCGTGGCCAACTTGCGCTTCCCGTTCCTGCGCACTTGCCTCGCCGATATCGTCGATCGCGCGGCCGGGAGCGCTAACGGCCCCAAAATTAGAGTTCTCGATGCGAACGGCATACAGATCGCCGTCTTCGAGTACTTGCGCCAGGCCCTCGACGCGGGCGCGGACGACCTCCGTCCGCTCGCGTCTTATGCCGATGGTGATCAGCGTGAACGCGACGTCAGGCTGTTCCAATTGAGCGCGCGCGTCGCTTCGCTGATTCGCGAATATTCGACTTCGCGCCGTGCGATGCTCGATCAATGGCATCGCGGCATTGCCCTCGCCGATCCGCGTCTGCTCGAGTCGGAGCGGTGGCAGCGTCGCATCTACCTCTCGCTTTTCGACCGCGACGGCGCCTTGCTTCCCCAATGGACCGCGCAGGCGGCGCCCGAACCACAGCCTGCCGTGAGCTGGAGGTTGTTGCCTCATGCTTTCGCCGCGCTCGACGATAATCATCTGCGCCAGGCCGTGCCGTCGCGCCTCCATGTTTTCGGCATCGGATATGCCGGCCCCGAATTTATTCGCATCTTCGCGCGCCTCGGCAGGGTCACCGACCTCCATCTCTATACCCTCAACCCGTGCCGCGAATTCTGGGAAGACGTGCGCGACCAGGCTGCGGTACGACCCCCGCGGATCGGACCTCTGTTTCTAGAGAGCGTCGAGGACCCCTTTCGTTTCGACGCTGCCGCCGATGACAACCTGGCGCTGCGCTACTGGGGGCGTGCGGGACGCGAGTACATCAGGCTCCTTAACGAGCTCACCGATTGTGACTTCGATGGCCACTTTGCCGATCCGGCCGCCGCCGACCGCGCCTCGACTCTGCTCGCACGGGTACAGCAGGCGATTCTCACCCGCACTCCTGAACTTCAGACCGGCGCCGACGAGGCTAATCTCGCATCCGCGACGCGGCCTGATGACTCAGCCGCCCGCGAGGCCCTTGCCGCCAGCGATGACGGCAGCATCCGCTTCCTCCAATGCCCCGGCGTCCGCCGTGAGCTCGAGATCTCCGCCAATGCGATCTGGTCGATGATCCGGCGCGATGACGACGCCGGCCCTGCGGCCCCGTTGCGCTTCCATCAAATCGCGATCGTAATTCCGGAAAGTGTGCGTGACCAATACTTGGCGCAAATCGAGAGCGTCTTCAGCGGCGCCCATCGCATACCGGTGAATATCGTTGACCGCCGCTTCGCCGCCGAAAGCCGCCTCGCCGAGGCCGTCGATCTGCTGCTGAAACTGCCGCTGGGACGCTTCACTCGCGCCGAGATGGTCCGCCTGCTCACCCATCCCGCGGTCGCCGGCGTCGAGGGCGAGCCTTACGCCGAGGCCTGGTCCCAATGGGCCCGCCAACTTGGCGTCCACTTCGGCGCCGACGAACACGCCTTCGCCGGTACCTATGTCGAACCCAAACTTTACCACTGGGATTATGCGCTCAAGCGGCTCGCCCTCGGTCTCTTTATGTCGTGCGGCTCCTACGGTGAGAAGCGTGTCTATCGCGACGCTGATGGACGCGATTACTTGCCCTTCGAGGCCCTCGCGAACCAATCCGAAGCCGTTGCGATCATGCTGCGCAAGGCGCGGGCGCTGATTAACGACGCCCAGGCGGTGGCGGCGACCGATCTTCGCCTTGGCGAATGGCGCGACGTGTTGACGCGTTTGATTGCGACTTATGTGAACCCCATCGATCGCATCGATGCGAGCGTGCGGGATTCCATTATCAGCGCAATCGGGTCGATCTGCGTCGACGGTATCCGCAGCGATCCGGTCCCCTACGAAGTCGCCTTGGAATTGGTCCTCGAGCGCATTAGCGAGGTCGAAGCCGAACGCGGCATCTACGCTGAGAGTGGCGTCGTCGTCGGTTCGCTCTCCAGCCTCCGATCGATTCCCTTTCGCGTGACCTTCATGCTCGGCCTCGGCGAAGCCAACTTTCCCGCTCGCGCGCCTCGCGATCCGATGGACCTCCGCTTGGCCCATCGCCGCGCCGGCGATGTCTCGCCAGCCGAACGTGACCGCTACATGTTCCTGGAAACGATACTCGCGGCGCGCGAGCGCATTTTTCTTTCCTACGTCGCCCGCGATCCGCAGACCGGCGAGGCGCTCGAGCCCTCAGCGGTGATTCGCGACCTGCAATTTATTTTGCGTGGCATGATCGGCCGCCAGGCAGTCGATTACCTCTCCATCGCCCATCCGGTCAGCGCCCACGACCGCCGCTACTTCGCCGACCTCGCGCTTCCCGGCGAAAGCCGTGACGATCGTCTCGAGACCTTTGATCGCGATGCCCGGCGCGGGGCCCAGTTCACGGCCCTGCGCGACGACCTTGTTAATCGCTGCGGCGCCGATCTGTCGCAAGGCAAATCCGATCGCGGCCCCGCCGAACAATTGCGCCAACTCGGGGATGAAGCTCGCGGCAAATTGATTCCGCTCCTGCGCATCATCGAACCGCCACCAATTGTTACCCGCAACGATGATGCTCGCGTCAGACTTTCCTTTTCGGCTCTTCGCCATTACCTCGAATGTCCTCTTCAAGGAGCCGCACGCTACGCACTCGGAATGAGCGAGGAGGACGATTTCGATGAGGAAGATGCCGACGAGGAGCCGATCACGCGCTCGCCTCTCGATGCAAGCATGACGCTGCGCGACACGCTCTGGCTGGCCCGCGGCGGCGACCGGCCAGCTCACGCAGACCTCGCTGAAACTTATGACGAAGTCACCCGCATCCGCATGCTTTCAGGATCGGCTCCCGTCGGTCCCTTCGCCGCGACGCATCGCGCCGGCGACCTCGCACGGCTGGAACGTGCCATCGGCCAGCTTTCCGCGCCCGGGATTCCAGATCTCGCCCAGTGGCAGCGCCTCGCGGTAGGTGGGGCCGACGAATTCACCGAGGTTTCGCGCTCGATCGATCCCATCATCCTGGAGGTGGACTTCAGTCGCCCGGACGGACGGCGCGTCACTTCAATCGAATTGTACGGCCGCGTCGGCCCGGTCTCGCCGCGGATGGATCGCTCGTTCAAGTTAATCGCGCGCGACTCGATCAAAGTGTCTGATTTCCTCGAAGGCGCCTTCGGCGCGATCGTGCTCGCCGCCGCCGGCGAACCGATGCCCTCAACCTTCACTGCGCTGGTGATCGGTGGCGATGGCCCCAAGCAGACCGACCACCTGCGATCGCTTCGGCTACCCACCCGCACCGATGCGCGTGCCTATCTCACGCAGCTCGCTACCGACCTGCTGAATGACACGAATGACTACTTCCTGCCCATTGAAGCGGTTGCGGCGGTGGTCCGCGATCGAAGCAAACCGGCGGCGATCATAGCGCAGGCGATCAACCACGTGCGGGTGAACGACCGCCTCTCCTGCCGCTCCGACTTCGGACCGGTACGCAAGGAAAAGGCGCGCCAATCCCGCGCCCCGCTCGATGAAATCGAAGGCGGCCTGATCGATCGACGCTATGGACCCTTGCTCGCAATATTCAAGAGTCCCGAATCGGTATGAACGTGAACGCCATCGAGTACCTGCGGCCGTCGATCCTCGATCAGTTGCCACCCACCGGACACGCGATTATCGAGGCCAGCGCCGGCACCGGTAAGACTTACGCAATCGAACATCTGATCCTCGAATTGCTGCGCACCACCGCTCAGACGATCGAGGAAATCCTGGTCGTTACCTTCACTGAAAAAGCCACGGCTGAACTGCGTGCGCGCATTCGCGCCGCGATCGAGAATATTTTGCGCGCGCCCTCGAACCCCGCTCGTGCGTCCAGGACCGGACCTGCGCTGCCGTCCTTCGATAAACCGGCTTGCCTGCGCCTGGAGCACGCCCTTGCAACCTTCGAACGCGCACCGATTTTCACCATCCATGCATTCTGCAATCGTGTGCTGACTGAGTTTGCGTTTCATAGCGGCGTACGCTTCAACCTCGACCTCGTGGACGGCCGCCGCACTTTTCGGACCGCATTTCGCGCCCTGTTGCGCGAGTACTATGCCGTCGATCAGGTCGCGCGTCACGCACTCGACGAATGGCTCCTCAAGGCCGGTGCCGAGGATCTCGAAAATCTCCTGTTCGACGCTCACTGCAAACGCTATCGCGGAATCAGCGAGGCCACCGCAATCGATCAGGTCGCATTATCCATCGCGTCTCGACAGCCGATCGAATCGCGCCTGCTGACCGATCTCTACTTGCCGCCGCTTGAGCGAAGGCTCGAACACGACAAGCGCCAGCGCGGACAAATCGATTACGACGATATGCTCGCATGGCTCTGGAATGCGCTCGAAGCGCCGGGGGGTGCGGCGCTTGCCGCACTCCTGCGCCAGCGCTTCCGCTTCGCCCTCGTCGATGAGTTCCAGGATACCGACGACCTTCATTGGCGGATTTTTCGGCGTATCTTCGTCGATGGCGGCGATCACAATCGGCTCTTCGTAGTCGCCGATCCAAAACAGGCGATCTACGCGTTTCGCGGCGCCGACGTCCATTCGTACATCCGCGCCCGCGATGAATTGCGCGCGACCGGAGCCCCGCTCATCCACCTCGACTACAACTTCAGATCCACCGCCTCTTTGATCGCCGCCTGCAACCTCATACTCGACCAGGCAGGCGACTCGCCCCTGTTCAACGGAACCATCGCCTACGACCACCCCGTCAAATGCGGCCGCCCGGATCGTCTCGCCCGTGCTGCACACGGGCAGGCGCTCGTGCCGGTCACCCTTATGCGCTATGCGCCGCCCGCTGGCGCAAAGGGCTCGGCGGACAGTGCTCGTAAACAGTTGGGGCGGTTCATCGCTGCGACCATCAGGCGAATCATCGCGGATACTCCCGACCCGAACCCGTCCGCGATTTTCATCTACCAGCCAGATCCCACATCCGGCTTTCCGTCATCGCGCAAAGTCGGCGCACGCGACATCTTCGTCCTCGCGGAGACTAATAATAACTGTCGTGAGATCGGCGCATACTTGCTCGAGGCGGGTGTTCCCTTCGCCTTCTACAAGCTCGACGGTTTGTTCCAGACGCCCGAAGCGATGGACGTGCTCGACGTGCTGCGTGCGCTTCGGGATGTAAACGATCGCTCGAGTCGCCGGCGCGCGTGGATGTCCCCGTTCTTCGCGCTGAAATATCGCGAGGTCGCAACCATCGACGATCCGCCCCCTGCGCATCCCCTCAATCAATTGCTCGACGAATGGCGCGCCTTGGCTGAGGCCGATCGCTTTGCCGATCTCTTCAACCGCCTGCTGCACCAGAGTGGACTCGCCGATCGCGAACTCTTTCTCCATCGCGCTGAGCGCGAACTGACTAACTATTCGCACATCTTCGAGGTCCTGCTCGAGCGCGCGGTCGCCGGTCGCCTCGCCTTGACTGAGATTATCGAATTGCTCGATGGTTATATTAACAGGCACGCTGAACCGCCGGCTCCCAACGGCAATATTCAGCGCCTCGAAAGCGAACGCGACGCCGTCCAGGTCATGACCGTCCACATGAGCAAGGGCCTGGAAGCCGACGTTGTCCTCCTCTTCGGCGGTACCCACGCCGTTAAACCGCCCTCCGCGATACAGGTCTATCACGACGGCAACAATCGCCGCTTCGCGTTCACCGATGAACTCGCAAAAGAGACCAAAGATGCGCTTCAGCGCGAACGGGATCAGGAGCACCAGCGCCTACTCTACGTTGCGATTACTCGGGCGCGCGCGAAACTATACCTCCCTTTCTATCCCGAGAAGTCTCTCGTGCTGACGGGCTCCTACAAACACCTCAATGAACGTCTGAAAAAATTGAACGACAGCGACGCCGATCGCCCGCACTGGTCCGAAATGTTCGAGATCATCAGCGCTGATCAACCAATTGCGGCGGTGCTCCCTCTTCCCGGTCCAATTCCGATTAGTCAGTGGACTCCGCCGCCGCACTTGCTATTCGACCAGTCATATCCCGACGCGCCGTTCGCGCGCCTCCGTGAAGATCGCGCGGCATTCCAAATCCGCTCATATACTTCGCTCCGAAACGATCCTGCGCCGTCGGAGCTCGCTCCCGCCGATTTCAAGACCGACGCTCCTCCGCTTATCGAGTCCGACGATCTGCCCGGCGGCAGCGACATCGGTATCTTTCTCCATGAGGTCATCGAGCGGCTCGATTTCACCTCCCTCAAAGCTGCCCCCGACCTTCAATCGTGGCGTCAACTCGAGTCCGTCCGCCATCTCTTTCGTTCGTCGATGGAACGCCATCAGGTGCGCGACCAGCGATGGTTCGATCGCGGCAGCGAGATCGTCTTCAAATCCCTCACCTCACCTATAGCGATTGGCGATCGCACCATCACCGCACTCGCCGAATGCCGCAACACTCGCGAGATGGAGTTCATCTTCCCCATCCCGGAAGCCGCCCATCCTGCGCTCGGCTCCGCGATCCCCGGCCACTGGATCGCCCACCGCGGCTACCTTAAAGGCTTCATCGATTTCGTCTTCGATCACCGCGGCTTCATCTATTTCGCCGACTGGAAGAGCGACCTGCTCAGCGCCTACGACGGCGCGGCCATCGCCGCCCATGTCCACAGCAATTACCTCCTGCAGGCGCGCATCTATTCCGTCGGCGTCGTCCGCCTGCTGCGAATTCGTAGCGAAGCCGAATATCGCCGCCGCTTCGGCGGCTTGGTCTATCTCTTCCTCCGCGGCGTGGCCGCCGATGCTGATCCGTCCAGCGGAATTTATTTCCACCGCCCCGACTGGAATGAGATCCGTGGGCACGAAAGCGCTCTGCTGAAGCTCGTCGATCAACCCTGAATCATGCGTCACTCACATAATATCCTGGGCCTCACCACGGTTATCTCGCGCCTCGGCCTTGCGGCTGTTCCCGAAGCCGGCGCGACTCTTCTCCAACGTGCGCTGCAGCAAATCGAAACGGCCATGCCGGCCTTCAATCTCGATCCTTCCATAGCGCATCTTGCCGCCGAAATTGCCGCCTTTGAAAACGACCTCTCCGCACCTGAACGCGTCGCCCTCATTATGCTCATCGCGTCCTCAATCGTCGCGCTCAATGAGGGTAGCACCCGCCTTCCCGTTACTGGACCTCACGCGCGCGATTCGCTGCTGCGGATACTCAGTGTCCTTTGCTCAGATCCCCAACCGCACGATGCCGCCGCTCTCGCAACTGAGATTTCTGACTCCATCGTCGCGATGCTCAATCGCGGTGCCGCGCCTTCCGTCATTGCCCGCTCTCCCGACGATTTCCGCCCGCTCCTCTACTTGCCGCCCTATCTCTACCATCAAAGGATCAGAGCGGCCGAAGTCCGCCTCGCCGGCGATCTGCTGGCGCGCTTAGAGTCCTCTGTTGCTTTAGCCACCGACCGCGAGATCACCAACGCCCTCAACGACCTTGACGATCGGCCCGGTTCCCTTCGTACCGGAACAATGATGCTCTCCGACCTTCAACGCGCGGCCATCTATGCCGCCGCCACGCATCGCCTCTCACTGATTACCGGTGGCCCCGGCACCGGCAAAACCTCGATCGTGCTCGCGCTTGTGCGGCTCCTCGCGCGCCTTGGAATTGCACCCGGTGCGATCGCGCTCGCTGCTCCCACCGGCAAAGCCGCTCACCGAATGGGCGAAAGTATTCGCGACGGCCTTGCCCAACTGAGTAATCCGGCCGCGGCCGATCTCCTCCTTATTGCCGCTCATTTGGAACCCCTGACAGTTCATCGCCTGCTCGCATATTCACCGCGCCGCGAAGCGTTTCTGCATCACCGGAATAATCCATTGTCCGCCGCCGTCGCGATCGTCGATGAAAGTTCGATGCTGGATCTTGAGCTGATGCAGCGGCTCGTCGCGGCCTTGCGTCCCGATGCGACGCTCGTGCTGCTCGGTGACGCCGATCAACTCCCATCCGTCGCCGCAGGCGCTGTGTTTCGGGATCTCGTGGCGGCCGCGCCGAGCATCAACCATGCGCCATCTCCCGACCCTGGTATCTGCACGCGTCTCGCCCACAGTTATCGCACGAATCCCGGCGAGGCGGCCGGCGGCGCCATTTTCGCCTTCACTCAGAACGTCAACCAGGGCGCATTGGCTATTGACCATTCTTCGCCCTTGATTCAGCGGCGCGCCGCTCCCGAAGCGCTCCGCTTCGAGGGCGTCGAACAGTGCGACGCGGACGGATCCGCGCTCGAGGAATTTCTCCATCATTGGTACTCCACTCGAATTCGCAACAGCGCGATCGACGTCCTCGCGACCACGATTTATCCCCACGGCGAGAATGGCTTCGACCACGGTGCCCGCGCCGAACTCCGGCGTGCCTATAGTCACTTGGCGTCCTCCCGGATTCTTTGCGTTACGCGCGTCATGCCTGCCGGTGCGGATCGCATCAACGACGCCATGCATCGGCGCGCCGCCGCCGCCATTCGTTCCTCCAGCCGCTCGCGCCTGCTGCCCGGTGAGCCTGTGATGGCCATTCGTAATGACTATCAGCGAAATTTGTTCAATGGCGATCAGGGCGTCATCGTACAGGTCGCACGGCCTGGCGGCGGTTCTTCGGCGATGGCCGTCTTCTTGCGCGGCGATCGCTTCCAGGCATTTCCTCTGGCGCCGCTCGCCGATGCTCTTGAGCTCTGCTACGCCACCACTATTCACAAGGCCCAGGGTTCGGAGTTCGACTCCGTTGCCGTAATCTTGCCCGCTCGCGATCTCCCGCTCTTGGATCGCTCGCTGCTTTACACTGCCGCCAGCCGCGCTCGTAAATCCGTGATACTGGTCGGGAGTATTGAATTGGTCCACTTGGCGGCTGGCCGCAAGGCCCCGCGCCATTCCGGCCTGGCCGAATTGCTCAGCACTGCCCGACCCCATCTGTGATTCGCAGTAATGCACCCGCTCGATTACAATTGTGGCGATCTGTCGCCGCCAAGTGCGCCAGGATCCGCTGATGCTTGCACGATACGGTAATGATTAAAGGAGGGATTGTGGCTCCGTGCGTCGGTGCCGTAGCCTGATGCTGTTCAACTCATATCAATTCGCCTTCGGCTTTCTGCCCATCACGCTCGCGATTTTCTGGTTGCTCTCGGCTGCCGATTTCCGCCGGGCCTGTGCCGGATTTCTCATCCTCGCCTCGCTCTTCTTCTACGGCTGGTGGAACTGGCATTATCTGTTCCTCTTCGGCTTCTCAATTCTGTTCAACTTCGGATGGTCCCTCTTGCTCGTCCCTGACGGTGCCATCGGCGACGCGCCCCGCCGCCGGCCGCGCCGCGCGTTGCTCGGCTTTGGTATCGCGGTGAATCTCCTCTTGCTCGGCTATTTCAAGTACCGCAACTTCCTCGGCGATAGCGCCGGCACTCTGCTCGGAACGCATTGGCATCTGCCGCCGCTGATACTGCCACTGGCTATTTCGTTTTTCACCTTCGAGCAGATCACCTTTTTAGTAAGTGCCTATCGGGGCGAGCCCGGTGCCCGCGACTTCATTAGCTACTGTCTCTTCATTGCCTTCTTTCCTCATCTCATCGCCGGTCCGATTGTCCGCTACGCGGAGATCTATCCTCAGTTCAATCGGCATACCCATTTTCGTCTTACCGCGGCCAATCTTTGCGAGGGTCTGATGATTTTCGCCTTCGGACTCTTCAAAAAGGTCATGATCGCCGACACCTTTCGCCCGATCGTGAATCCCCTCTTCGACCGTAACGCCCACCTGGCGTTTTTCGACGCCTGGGGCGGCGCCCTCGCCTTCGCGCTCGAAATATACTTCGACTTTTCTGGCTATTCCGATATGGCTATTGGGCTCGCCCGCATGTTCGGTGTTAAGTTTCCCGAGAACTTCGATTCGCCCTATCAGTCCCGCAACATTATCCAGTTCTGGCGGCGATGGCATATTACGCTGTCTTTCTTTCTGCGTGACTATCTCTATATACCGCTCGGCGGCAATCGCCATGGCAAGTTCCGCCGCGATCTCAATCTCTTCATCACCATGGTCCTCGGCGGCTTGTGGCACGGCGCCAGTTGGACCTTTGTAATTTGGGGCACTCTGCACGGCCTCTACCTGTGGGCCAATCACATTTGGACCGAACGCAATTATCGCATGCCCGACCTCCCCGCCTGGGTGCTCACTTTCCTTTTGACCACTGCCGCTTGGGTTTTCTTTCGCGCACCGACCTTTTCTCGCGCTGCCGATTTCTTCACCGCGATGGCCGGGCTCAACGGCTTCTCCTTCAACGCCGTGCAGGACGCCATCGGATGGCACGAACTCGCGCTCATTGGAGGCGGCCTTGCGATCGCACTGTTCTTTCCCAACCGACAGACTATTCTCACTTGGCAATGGCGCAGCGACTGGCTATGGGCCGGCGCCTTCGCGATACTCGCCGGCCTCAGCATAATGGGTATGGCGAACCCGCCCCCGTTTATCTACTTCCAATTCTAGGCGCACGTTTGCACAACATACCCCGCCGAATTCTCCGCATGATCGCTCTTACCTGCGTACTCATCGGAGTAGCTATCCTCTTCAATTACTCAGTCAATCCCTATGGTGCGTGGCGCATTGCCCTTCTCGATCCGATCTATCGAAACCTCACTGGCGAACGCGCACAGATGCCTTACCAGTTGAGGACTACCGATCCGGATACGTTGTTGATCGGAAGCTCGCGCGTGCAGGTCGGCATGCGTATCGAACAGGGCTATCGCACCGGCGTCCTGAACGCCTCGCTTGGCGCGGCAACCATTCCCGACCTTGCGGAAATCGTGACTGTCGCGCTCCACAATCCGAAACTCAAGCGCATCGTCTGGGGTATCGATTTCTACGCTTTCAACGCGCGCGTGCATCACGCCAATCCTGGCTTCGAGGCACGCCTCGCGCTCGATCCCGGCATGCTCGTGGAGGATTCGCTGCTTAGTCTCGGCGCCCTCGGAGACAGTTTCAACGTCCTCAAGCGCGCGGCCCGCGGTCGCGCAAACCTCAAGCCGACAATGTCCGCGAACGTGCCCTGGCCGCCGGAATTGATCTGCGCCCAACTCCTCGCCCAGCGTGGCCATGGCCTTGCCGTCACCGCGCCGAACAATATCGAAGCCGCTCTCGCCCAGGTGCAATCCTGGTTTTATGCCGACTACCAATTCTCGCCCGAGGCGGTTGCGCGCTTTCACGAGGTCGTGAATATGGCCGCCGCTCACAAGGTCGAGCTAATTCTTTTCGTCCCCCCTATGAGCGAATACGAGCTTGACCTGATTCGCCAGGGTGGCCACTGGTCCGACTTTGAACGCTTCAAGCGCGCGGTTGCCGCGATCGGTCCGCTCTGGGACTTCGCTGCGTATAATCGCATCGCGAGTACCGATGCGCTCTTTCTCGACGTCCTCCACTTGAAGCCTGCGGCGGGTAACGCAATACTGCGTATCATGCTCGGGATGCGGCCCGCTGCGTGCGCCGGCGATGCTGACATTTTCACCGAGAGTTCCATTCGTCTTGATCCGGTTTCGATCGACCAGATACTCAGTATGGAAAATCGCGAAGGTAACATTGCTGCGCGCGATGCGTCGCGTTATTCCCGGCTTGCTGCCGCCGCACTGCTCGATCCTGCCAGCCGCCGATCTGAGAATCCCGCTGCCATTCGTGATTAGGCGCATGCTTTCAATTCGCGCGGAATTCTTCGCCTCCTCTGACCAGGCGGCTCTCGCCTCACAGTTGAAGTTGCTATTTACCTCTTTCTTGCTAAACCGTTCGGTCTGGTGAATTTGACGCGCAGAATCGTGATGATGTTCGCGCTGGCCGGCGTACTGATCGCCGGTGGCATTGCGCTTACCTGGTTATTGAATCCTTATGGCGCCACCCGCAGCAACTTCATCGATCCGATCTTTCGCAAGATTAAGCGCGAACGTCTCGCGACGCCCTACTTGTTGCGCGTCGCTCAACCCGAAACGCTGCTCCTGGGTAGTTCGCGTGTGCTCATGGGGATGCGGATCGACCAAGGCGAACGCGACGGCGTAATGAATGCCGCGTTAAAAGGGGCAACCCTCTCCCAAATCTCGCAGATTGTGGATGTTGCACTGCAAAACCCCCGTCTTAAACGAATTATCTGGGGTGTCGACTTTTTCGCCTTCGGCGCCCGTTGGAAACTCGATGACCCCAACTTCGACGCGCGCATCGCGGATAATCCTGCTACCCGCCTCGAAGAAACCTTGATGAGCCTCGACGCGCTCGGCGATGGCTTCGACTTCTACCGGCGCGCGCTCCGCGGCCGCGCCCGCTTGACGACGACCATGACGGCCGCTGTGCCCTGGCCCATGAAACTGATTTGCAATCAGTATGTCACCCATCGGGTCGGCGGCCTGGACGTTGGAACTCCCGCTGAAATCGCGGTGCAGATGCGCCAGTTCATGTACCTATATCAGCACTATGAGTTTTCAGAGTCGCAACTGGCTATTTTCCGCAAGACCGTCGAGCGTATCCGTGCCCACCACGTTGAACTGATATTGTTCCTGCCGCCGCTCAGCGAATACGAACTCGAACTGATTCGCCAGACCGGCCATTGGGAAGACTTCGAGAAGTTCAAGCGCACCCTCGCCGCGATCGCTCCTTTCTATGATTTCGCGGCGTACAATGCGATGGCGCAGCGCGACGAATTCTACTTGCACGTGATCCATTTCAAGGCCGCGCCGGGACACCAGATAATGCGAATGCTGATAGGTGCGAACACTGATATTTGCGACGACGACGCGCGCGTCGTTGCGCAAAGCTGGATGCTGGCGGATGCCGCGTCGATCGACCACGTACTGGCAAGTGAAGATGAAATGCGCGATCGCGCAGTCGCACAACATTCGCGTTACTCGCAGATTGCGGCGCAAGCAGTGCGATACGCTCAGTCTGAGACGGGGGCCGGCGGCGACGGCGATTCGGCCGGCGCCGAAGAGTAGCGTCGCAACGCCTTCAGATGATCGGATGCCGCGGGTGGCAGCCTCCGATATTTTGAGCGACGTCGGCCCCGGTTCGGTTCCCGGCCAATTACGTTATCGCGATGCCGGATTAGTTTGCGGCCGAAACTATATCATGTGCACGATTCCCCTTTTCCTGGATTGATCTATGGACTAGCCTGTAGCTATCGAAGTCCATAATCCCATGACTATGCCAACTGGCTATCGGCGCGAAGCGCCCGGAGTCCATCCCCGCAATACTCATCCGGCCTATGCGAGCACTATCAAGCTCGCTCCGGCGCATGAGCCCATCCGGATCGCACAGACGCTGTCGGAAATCACCGGTCCCGCAGCCGGATGGAGAATTGGACGGGAAGCGGTGTCTGCGAACGCTGCCGATATCAGTCATTGCAATGGCGGCGACGCACTTGGCGAGCGCATCATCGTGAGCGGGCGCGCGCTGGACGAAGATGGCCGCGGTATCGCGAATACGCTGATCGAGATCTGGCAGGCCAACGCCGCCGGCCGCTATGACCATCCGGCCGACCGGCACGACGCGCCGCTCGATCCTCATTTCCTCGGCGTCGCTCGCGTAATGACCGATGCGAACGGCGGTTATCGATTGACTACAGTAAAGCCCGGGGCATATCCGTGGCGCAATCACTATAATGCGTGGCGCCCGCAGCATATCCACTTCAGCCTTTTCGGCCCCGGCTTCGCCACTCGCTTGATTACTCAGATGTACTTCCCGGGCGATCCACTCCTCGCTCTCGATCCGATCTTCAATAGCGTTCCAGATGAGTCCGCGCGGCAGCGGCTGATCGCGTCGTTCGATATCGCTTTGACAGTGCCAGAGCACGCTCTGGGCTATCGGTTCGATCTAGTGCTTCGCGGGCGCGACGCGACCCCGACTGAGATTTGAAGTGAGTAATTTGCCGACCCCCTCACAGACTATCGGTCCGTTCTTCGGTCCCGCTATGATTCAACCCGGGCTGGAGACCATCGCGCAGCCGGCGACCCGCGGGGAGCGAGTGACGATCGTGGGCCGCGTCTTCGACGGCGATCGGGTTCCCGTCGCCAACGCGTTGATCGAAGTCTGGCAAGCCAACGCCGACGGCCGCTACGACCATCCTGACGATACGCAGGAAAAGCTGCTGGACGTTCATTTTCATGGCTTCGGCCGCGCCGTCACCGATGGGGACGGAGGGTACCGTTTTCACACGATTAAGCCGGGTCCCGTACCTGGCGCCGACGCAAGGTTGCAGGCGCCGCACCTCAACGTCACCATTTTTGGACGCGGCCTGCTCAAGCATCTGTTCACGCGCATCTACTTCCCCGATGACCCGTTGAACGCAACCGATACGGTGTTGCGGAATGTACCGCGCACCCGCCGCGCTACTCTCATTGCCACCACGTCGCCAAGATCAGCGAACGCGGCCGTAGTTACAGCGCCCGCCGTTGAGCCGCCGCCGATTACGACGCTGAGGTTCGATATCGTCCTTCAAGGCGACGGCGAAACGGTCTTCTTTGAGTTCTAGCGGCTAGTGAGTAATGCGCGCCTGAATTAAGAACCACTGGCTAGTCACATTCGGCGTTTGCGCCGGAGGTCAATTCCGCAGTAACGTCGCCACAGTCGGATTAACTCAGACTGGAGGAACGAGCTATGAGTATCGAAGATAACAAACGCTTTATCCTGGGCTTCTTTGAAAACCTCAGTGCCGGAAACGGCGAAGCCGTGTTGGGTGCGTTGGCGGACAATGCGACCTGGTGGGTACAGGGCAATTTCCCGCTCTCCGGGACCAAGACCAAGAAGGAGTTTGCCGCGCTGGTGGGCGATCTCGGATCGAAGATCGATGGCGGCCTGCGCGTCACTCCCAAGGGCATCACCGCCGAAGGCGATCGGGTAGCGGTCGAAGCCGAATCGCATGCCAAGATGAAGAATGGGAAGACCTACCAGAATAGCTATCACTTCCTGTTCATCGTGCGCGACGGGAAGATTCACTCGGTCAAGGAGTACCTCGATACTACCCACGCGAACGAAGTCCTCTGCAGCTAGTCCAGACAGCCGCGGCCGACGGCCCCTTGCTGATCATAACGGATGCGTGCACGCGCGACCGAGTGGCTCGCAGGCGCGCATCCGTTACTCAGTCATTCTGACAACGATTCGCGCGCGCCTCACTAATGGCCTTTCGATAGCGCGGTTGCCCGAGGGTGATGACGTTCCGGCGGCTAATGCCTTACCGGCGTTACCGCGCCTGAATAGAGCGGGCCGCTTGACGCGGCGATTAACCGCGCCTGAATAGAGCGGGCCCGCTTGACGCGGCCGTTAGTGGTCACGCGGGCGTGAAGGAGGATCGCTCGGCTTGCGCGACGGCCGAGCCAGGCGCACGGTGCTCGAAGAGCCGCCTTTTTGCGGCCTTGCGCCGGCAAGGTTAGATCGCTTCAGGGCGGGCGGCATCCGCGGGCGGCGGATAACGAGGCCCGCAGCCCGGGCCTTTGAGGCGGCCTCGGCGGCGATCGCTTCCGAGCGCGCATCCGACCGAATCATCACATAGAAGACGGCGTTGGCGAGAAAGACCTTGGTCAGCGCGAAGACCACGACGAAGACGATCAGAGGGATCGCCTCGGCCCACGAATTCGAACCGGCAATGACCACCGACGCTGACATCGCGATAGCGGTCGCCGTGAACACGATTACCAGCAGCAGCAGCGACTTGTGCGAATCGTCATCGTGACCACGCGGGGGTGTGTTGCGATCGAACAGTAGCGTCTTATGAAGTGGGGCGCCAACGGGCGTCGAAGCCGCGTTAGCGGGCCGGCGGCGGTTGAGTGGAATCAGGGAGCCCATTTTGCGTATATATCCGGCGCAGGCTTTCCAGGGAGGCCGGTGCTATCGAAACAACCATCCTGTTGCGGCCATCGAAATGAACCCTCAAGGCCACGCAATCATCTCCAAAACGCGGCGTCTATGCAAAGACAATCTGCACCGGACAGATTCGTCCGAGGTCGCGGCCAACAGGAACTTTGCCCACGCTGATCGCCGTGGCCGGCGACGAAATGCGACGAGCCGGAGGGGCAAAAACGGACCGGGGCGCCGCAGCAGGCCGCGAAGTCAGCAGAATTGCGGCGAACGCCCTATCGCTAGATTAGCTACGTCTATCGTTATGTCGCAAAAACGAATAGACGGCGAAAATGTTTCACGTGAAACATTTTCGCCGTCTATTTGTGGGGAAATGCTACACGGTTGACTTGGGCGGGCCCGAGGAGGGCCGTCATAAAGAGGTAGATCGGAGCACGTGAGTCACCGACTTCGATCGATGCGGCGATTGGGAGTCGTCGTGCGCATCCGCCGTGAGGCGGATGCGCACGACGACTTTCCCGGGGGGTACAACGCCAAGCGTTGTACCCCCCGGGGTCGGCAACGGGGGGGGTCGCGCTCCATTAGGAGCGCGACCCCTCCCGTTGCCGACCATAGGTAGCAGGGCAGAGCCACGGGGCGGTCCGTCAGCCATAGGCTGACGGACCGCCCCGTGCGCAAAGAGCGATAGGAGCGCCGGGTTCAACCGCGCGCCGTAGCGCGCGGCTGACCCCGGCGTGTGCGCCATCGCACGGCGCGGCGTGCGGTTGAACCCGGCGTGTGCGCCATCGCGCGCCGTAGCGTGCGGTTGACCCCGGCGTGTGCGCCATCGCACGGCGCGGCGTGCGGCTGAACCCGGCGTGTGTGCCATCGCGCGCCGTAGCGTGCGGCTGACCCCGGCGTGTGCCATCGCGCGCCGCAGCGTGCGGCTGAACCCGGCGCGCGCGCCATCGCGCGGCGCGGCGTGCGGTTGACCCCGGCGTGTGCGCCATCGCGCGCTCAACCGTCAGGCGGCAGAGGGAGCGGACTGGGGACCGCGAATGAGCTTGCCGGGCATCGCGCCGGTAGCCTTGCCGTTTTCGTAGATGACCTCGCCGCTGACAACGGTGTACTTGTAACCGTCGGCGCGCTGGATCAGGCGGCGTCCACCGGCAGGCAGATCGAAGACCATCTGGGGCGCATGCAGGGTCAGGCCTTCGAGGTCGATAACGTTAAGGTCGGCCTTCATCCCGGGCTTGAGCGCACCGCGATCGTTGAGGCCATAGAAGCGCGCGGTGTCGTTGGTCTGGCGCTTGATGGCGACTTCGAGCGGCAGGCGCTCACCGCGCGAGCGGTCGCGCACCCAATGCTGAAGCATGTAGGTCGGCATGCTGGCGTCGCAAATAAGTCCGCAATGCGCACCGCCGTCGCTCAAACCGATGGCAGTGGCGGGATCGAGGATCTTTTCGCGCAGCGCATCGAGATTGTAATCAGCGTAGTTGGAGAGCGGCATGTAGAGCAGTGCATGACCGTCACGCTCGAGCATCAGATCGTAGGTGAGCTCGGCGGGAGTGACGCCGGCGCGCGCGGCGCGCGCGGCAATATTGGCGTCACGTTCGGGCTCGTAGTCGGGGGGATCGCCGAGGGGGAAATATTTGGCGAAATTGGTGACAAAGAATTTGGTAGCGCGATCCTTAACACTGGGGCCCTCGGCCAGGAGTTGGGCGCGAACTTCCGGCTTGCGCATTTCGGCGACCCGATCAGCGAGCGGCAAGTGGGCGAGCGACAAGCGGTAGGTGCGATGGGTGATGAAGGGATGGAGGGAGCTTTCGAGGCCCATCAACATGCCGGTGGGGCGCGGGGAAATCTGCGGCACGAGGTGAGCGCCCAGCGCGTTGAAGCGCTTGACCTTATCGATAGTGCGATTCCATTTGGCCGGATCCTGATCGATCTGGGCGAGGGCGAAGGTGATGGGCAAGCCGGTTTCGGAAGAGAGCTTGACCATCCATTCCATGGTGTCGTCGGCGCCGACCATGTCGGAAGCCATCTCGAAAACGCCGTGCCCGGCCGCGCCGATGGCGCGGCCGATGCCGAGCAGTTCGTCTTCGCTGGCGAAGGTTCCGGGAACGACTTCCTTGTTTTTCGCGCGATGGAGCATGGTGCGCGAAGTGGTGAAGCCGAGAGCGCCGGCCTTGAGCGCATCGCGGACCAGCACCGCCATTTTCGCGATATCGTCAGGAGTGGCGGCCTCGTTGTGAGCGCCACGCTCACCCATCACGAAGGTGCGCAAGGAGCCGTGGGGCATCTGGGCGCCGACATCGATAGCACGCGGCATCGCTTCGATGGCATCGAGATAATCGGGGAAGCTTTCCCATCCCCATTTGATACCTTCGGCGAGCGCCGCACCCGGAATGTCCTCGACCCCTTCCATCAGGCCGATGAGGAAATCCTCCTGGCCCTTGGCGACGGGCGCGAAGCCAACGCCGCAATTGCCCATCACGACAGTAGTCACGCCATGCCAGCTCGACGGCGTGAGATAGGGGTCCCAGGTGACCTGGCCGTCGTAATGGGTGTGAATATCGACGAAGCCGGGCGTCACCAACATTCCGGCGGCGTCAATTTCACGGTGCCCCGCGCCGATATTGCCGCCGACGATGGTGATAATGCCGCCGTCGATCGCGAGGTCGCCGAGGAAAGCGGGTGCGCCAGTGCCGTCAACGATCTTACCGTTGCGGATTACGATATCGTGCATCGATACGGTCTCCTTGGGAGTGTCGTTCAAGTGTACTTAATCAAGTTTGGGCGCGATGAGGCAACCCTGGAGGAGTGAGCAGAGTAGTTTGCGAGGTGCGCACAAATAAGGCTCCGAGAGGAGCCAAAAGCTGGGAGAAGAAACGGCCGCCGTGTAAGGTTTTGCGCTTCGGGCAGCGCACAGCCGTAGCGTGATCATGCGGCGGCGATTGACGGGGCCATTCGCGGCCGCTTAAGGCTAGTCTACGCGTTGAGGAGACGGGCATCTGGCAAAGACGCACGCGCAGGGACAGAGTTGAAGGATTGCGCGGCGCGGAAGGAAGTCGTCGAATGAAGTCGTCTGGCAGGTTCCTCGGAAAGTTAGCACTTTCGTTTGGGCTGATGTTCATGCTGGGAGGATGCGCGCGCTTCCAACCGACCAGGCCGTCGATGGATCTGAGCCCCACGGCGGAAATGCAGAGCGTGACGATGAAGGATACGTCGATCCATTACGACCCAAGCGTGATGCGGCCGGGGGTCGAGCGGAGCGAAGTGGAGCAGAGCTTTGGCGAGCCCAATTCGTCGGGCAGCCTGCGAACGGGACAGACCGAGGACGTTTACGCGTTCTACCCGGATGGGACGAAGTTCGTTAATCCGACGGTGCGGCCGCGCAATATTGCGCTGGGCGTTTTCACCGGCGGCATGTCGTTGGCCGTGCGGCAACTTCGACTCGATCAGGCGGAAAGCAAGCTGACGCTATATCATGTGATTTACGACGCTAACGGGACGGTCGCGTCGGTGCATATTGAGCCGCCGGCGGGCGGCAATGGGGCGGTTCCGGCGGAATCTCAGGCGCCTGCGCAGAGCACTATCGGCAGCGGCGCCGAATAGTCAGTGATGCGAGAAAATCCTGGTCAGTGACTATTTGACTGAGGCGAAGTATTCCTCGATCAGGTAGCGGACATCGGGGCGGCCGAGGACCTCGATGAAGCAGATTTGTTCGGCGGCGTTGAGATCAATGATGAGGTGGCCTTCGATCGATTGAAGCTCGACGACGCTGGCAACCTTGACCTCGGGAGCGGTCGCGAAGCTCGCGCAATTTTCGTCACCGCAATCGCAAATCGATTCGAGGCGCAGGGTGCGCAACTGATCCTCGAGTGGTTCGGCGCCGGTCCCCTGGAGCAGGTGGATTAGCTCTGCGACGAAATCGGGCAGGACGTTGGTGAGTAATGGTGGGGCCATGGGATGAGGAGCGTAGTTGAAAATGCGTCGCGATAAAATGCGTGACTATTGGGCGCTGCGCTTTTTTCTTGCTTGAGTCGCGGGCGGCTGCATTTTCGAGTCGGTTCCGAGAGTAAAGTCGTCATCCTCGTCTCGGCCTGGAAGAATCGCGGCCAATTCGTCTTCAATCATAGTTCAGTTCCCTCCGGTAGAACCATGCCCTAGACGCCGCGGGCGGTGGGGGACCAGATGTGCTTGTGCATCTGGAGTTGCATGCGGACGGGGAGGCGGTCGGCGAGAATCCAGGCGGCGAGATCGGACGGTTCGAGTTGGCCGAAGACCGGACTGAGGAGGATGGCGTTGACGCGATCGTTTAACTGGTAGGTGCGGATGGCGTCGCGCGCCCACTCGTAGTCGCGGCGATCGGCGAGGACAAACTTCACTTCGTCGCGGACCGTGAGATGTTCGATATTGATCCATCGATTGCGCGCGGACTCGCCGCTGGCGGGGCACTTCAAGTCAACAATTCGGATGACACGCGAGTCGAGTGTGCTGATGTCGCGCTCGCCCGAGGTTTCGATCATGACCCGGTGGCCGCGTTCCAGGAGTGTCGCGATTAAGGCGTGGACGCCCGGCTGGAGGAGCGGCTCGCCGCCGGTGATTTCGACGAGGCGGCAGCCGAAGCTGTCAACCCTGGCGGCGACTTCGGCGACATTCATCTGATGGCCTTCGTAGAAGGCATAGGCGGTGTCGCACCAGGTGCAGCGCAGGTTACAACCGGTGAGGCGGACGAAGACGCAAGGGAGCCCGGCCCAGGTCGATTCGCCCTGGATGCTGTGGAAGATCTCGTTGACACGAACGCGCGACATCTCAAGCAAGCCGGCGGCGGGCGGCGGCAAGCGCCTCCTCCATCACGAGCTTGAGCGGCGCATCATGGGCGAGCGCGGCGCGCTGACAATGGTCGAATTCGGGCGCGATGGTGGCGGGCGCAGCGACATCGCCTGAGACCTTTACGCTGATGGGGCCGAAGCGGGTTTCAACCAGGATGGTTTCGCGAGCGAGCTTGAGGCGCGAGACGGTATGGAAGCGGAGGCCGATGGTCGAGGTTTCAGAGAAGATCAACTGGGCTATGCGGTCGCGGGCAGCGGCGTCGGCGAGAACCGCGAGCGTCACCGCGGGGCGGCCCTTCTTCATGATGGTGGGAGTGAGCGTCACGTCGCGTGCGCCGGCGGCAAAGAGGCGGTCGCTCAGGTGGCCATAGATTTGCGGGTTGAGGTCGTCGATGTTGGCGGAGATCTCGCATAGGTCGTCGGAGGCGAAGTGCGGACTCTCGCGGCCGACAATGAGCCGCAGAACGTTGGGGCGATCGGCGAAGTCCCTGGTGCCGGCGCCATAGCCGATGCGCTCGATGGCGTAGGTCAAGGTGGGCGGGGCGGGGCGCGCGAGCGCCTTGATGATCGCGGCGCCGGTGGGGGTGACCATCTCGGATGGACCATCGCCGAGACGCACGGGGAAGCCGGCGAGCAACTCGGCGGTGGCGGGCGCAGGCACCGGGATGATGCCGTGACGCGAGCGCGCGAAGCCCGAACCCATAGGCAGCGGCGAGACCATCAGGGCGCCGATGTCCAACTGGTCGAGCGCCCAGGCCGAGGCGACGATATCGATGATTGAGTCGACCGCGCCGACCTCGTGGAAATGGACGTGATCGCGGGTCGTGCGATGAACCTTGGCCTCGGCGTCGGCGAGCGTCTCGAAGACTGCGATCGCGTTGCGGGAAGCGCGGGCCGGGAGATCGGCAGCCACGATCATCGCGAGGATTTCGGCGAGGTGGCGCTCGGGCTGCGGCTCGAGAACTTGAACGTCGAACTTCACCGCGGCGATACCGCTGACATCCTTATGGCGGGTGGAGATGCGGTAACCACGGAGGCCCAGGCGGGACATCGCGACATCGAGCAGGGCGGCATTGGCGCCGGCGTCGATGAGAGCGCCCACCATCATGTCGCCGCTGAGGCCGGAGAATGCGTCGAGATATGCGGTGTTCATAAGTGCCAGCTTTACATAAGAGTACGCCACAATTATGATCAATGCTTATATTTTGCGGTTGCCGTGGGCGTATGAGGCAAAGGGAGCTGAAGTTTTTTCGCCGTCTCCTGGAAGGGCGTAAGCGCGAGATTCTAGAGGAAGCGGATCGCGCCCTCGGGAGCATGAACGAGAAGCCCGGAGAGGCCTACGCGGATCCGACCGATCGGGCGACGCTCGAATCCGATCGCGCGTTGTTGCTGCGGATGCGCGATCGCGAGCGCAAGCTGCTCACCAAGATCAACGAAGCGTTCAGCCGAATCGAGAGCGGCGCGTATGGGCGTTGCGAGGAATGTGACGACGAGATCGGAATAGAGCGGCTGAAGGCGCGACCGGTTACGACGCTGTGCATCGGCTGCAAATCAGCGCAGGAAGCACGCGAGCGGGTAGGCACGGCGCGTTGACGTCAGCCTCGAAGATGGCCTTACGGTCCAATTAGAAAGGTTCACGATGAAGGTTCGCAAGGCGGTTATTGTCGCGGCAGGAATGGGCACGCGGATGCTGCCGGCATCCAAGGTGATCCCGAAGGAAATCCTGCCGGTGGTAGATAAGCCGGCGATCCAAATCGTAGTCGAAGAAGCGGTCGCGTCGGGGATCGAGGAGATCATCCTGGTGCTGAGCCCGGGGCGGACGACGGTGCTCGAGCATTTTCAATCGGCGCCGGAGCTGGAGCGATTGCTCGAGCGGAGGCTCAAGCACGAGTTGCTCGAAGTGGTGCGCCACACCAACGATCTGGCGCGCTTCAGGACGGCGTATCAGCACGAACCGCTGGGGCTAGGCCATGCGGTATTGCAGTCGCGCGAAGCGGTCGGCGAGGAGCCGTTTGCGGTCATCCTCCCGGACGACATCTTTGACGGGCCGCGTCCGTGCCTGCGGCAGCTAATCGAGATCGCGGAAGAAGAGGACGCGCCGGTGGTGGCACTGACGAGAGTGCCGCGCGAGGATCTGTCGAAATACGGAATCGTCGAGGTCAAGGCGGTGCGTCCGCGATTGCATCAACTGATCGGAATGGTTGAGAAGCCGCCGATCGAGAAAGCGCCGAGTGACCTCGCGATCATGGGGCGTTACGTGCTGACGCCGGACATTTTCCCGTTGCTGGCGGCGGGCACGCCGGGGGCCGGTGGTGAAATACAGCTCACGGACGGATTGCTCGCGCTGTCGGCGCGGCGCAAACTCTATGGTTACGAGTTCGAGGGCGTGCGCTATGATCTGGGCGATCGGGTGGGCTTCATCACAGCGCAGATCGGCTTCGGGTTGAAACGGGCGGAACTGGCTGATAGTTTGCGCGCCTATCTAAAGACGGTCCTTGCGGCATAAAATTACTTTCGGCGGTGGGGCAGTAGCTCAGCTGGGAGAGCACTACGTTCGCAACGTAGGGGTCGAGGGTTCAAATCCCTTCTGCTCCACCAACCAGTCTCTCGATTACCGGACATTTTAGAGAATTGAGCGAAATCGGCGCGCGTGCGCGCGATTTGCCTTCGCATGCGGACCCAAAGAGAGACCTCGTGGGCGCAAATCGGCCAAATTTCGCGAATCCTCTCTGCGCGCGATTTCCCTATGTCCGACCGCATGCGATTGGAGGCGTGCCGATTAGTGGTTCGGAGCGTTCAGGCGCGGGACTTTCGCTCTTCTTTCGGCCACAAAGAGTGCCGAATCCGCTCCCCATCTGGCCGCGTCAGAGCGATGTGTGCTGAGGACGGCCGGAACGCCAAAGTCGCGGCCAGAGAAGGAGAATCGAGATGAGCATCGAAACTGAACCGACCGCGGGAGAATCGATCGTCAACGAGGCGCCAGCTTCCGCCAGGAAAAAGACCGCGACAGCCAAGCCGAAGGGCGCACCTGCCTCGAAGACCAGGAAGGCCGCAGATCGGCCACCGCGGCCATCGCGAGCGAAGCCGAATGGCGAGAAGTTGATCTGCCGGTATTGTGGCCGCGCCAGGGAAGCCGAGCGGGCGCTCGAAGAGGTCTGGCTATCGCGGCGCAGAATGCCATCAGAAAATGGCGAGCTACGCCCTTACCTCCTCACCCGCAGGAAGTGGTCGGCTATTCCTCCACCATAGTACATATGACCCGTTATCAAACGCATTGACTGCGACTCCAACTGTTGTTTTCGCGATTTCCTGTAAGTCGTTCCTCGTGAGCGTTGGCTTTAAGCCAAACGCGCTGGTGTAAAAGAAGCCACACCACGGATACGGTAGGACAGGCATTCCGAGCAGGTGTCCCACGTCTTCCTCAGAAAGCTCGCCCATGATGTGCCAATACAATTCATCATTGTACTTGGCGGCCATTTTTTCGTATTTGTCGCCCTCAAAGTTCCAATTTTCTGTGTCCTGTAGAATCAGTGCGCAGTGTGGAACTTTAATAAAGGCTCCAACGAATCGGCGGAAATCCCGCAGTTCATCACCTGACATCCGCAGACTTTCTTCGAAACCTTCAATAGCATCTTGATCTGTCTCCGGCCGAAGCCAAGTGAACAGTTGACCTTGCGTGAAATCAATTTCGGGAAGCACTAACTGCGCAAGTGTCATGCCTTTGGATAGTTCACCTTTAAGAAAGGATTCGGCCTCAGCTTCTTTAGACTTTCGTATGTATTGCAGACTCATTGGTGCGACTCCTACCGGGCTATGGAATCATTAATTCAGGAAGATCTTCCGGTATCGTTTCAAGCCACTGTTGGAGATCCTGATCCCAAAATTGGATATTACCCCCCTTGTTTCTAATGCTGAAAGTGCGCTGTTCTTTTCTGAATTGCCAATCGAAATGGGGACCCTTGCGATCCTTGGAATATCCCTCGTGTGGATCCGGATGAAGTCCCTGTTGAGGAGGACCCGGATTGCTCCAATTTCCATTTGGTCTGCTTTCCCAGCCTTCGCCGGGATCGAATGATTGTGTGGGATCCTCTGGAATATTTGGAAAGATAAGGCGAACTTCGACCACAGTCGCCCCGGAGCTCGCAGAATCTTCCATGTTGGGCGTCAAATCGAAAAATACCCCGATAAATCGGCTCAGCACATAATGGGCGAGGCGGTAGTAGCCGTTGGGAATAATGGGAGCGCTGCCGCCACCACCAAAGAGGTCAAATCCAAAAAGATCCAGAATCCCGAGGATTGCATCTGCGACACCGGCGACCGTCCAAAATACCGGACCCAATGAGACGGCGACTTCGTTGATGGTGATGAAGCTGGCCAAACCGGCCGCGGCCGCTCCGGCGGCACCTGAGATCGCTGCATTCGCGGCGTTGTTGGCAAGGGAGTCTTCAATACCTCGCAAGCCGCCGGAGCCTTGCGCCGAAGCGACCGAAGCGTCTATACCTCCTCCGCCGCCAGCCCCGCCACCCGGACTTACCTGCTGGAGCGGCCGCCCGAGGGCAGGACTGTAGTACACGCCGCCGCCGTAATAGAAATCGGTGGCATCGTACTCCATGCCTTTGAACAGGAACGGATACTGACTCGCCGACCCGTTCGCAGTAGGATTGCCCCACGGGTCGTAACTGAACTGCGTCTGTAAAACATTGGAGGAATTGACCAGCCCGATGGTCGAACCCTGCCCGTCTGCGATGGGCACGTAGGTGCTGGTGGTGCCACCGACGGTTGAGGAGAAAGCGAGCACCTCTCCGGTGCCCGGCACGGTCAGGTAATTATTGACCGGGTTGGACGGGGCGTTGGTGGTGCTGGACTGCGCGACGGTCTTATTGTCGTGCACATATGTGGTGGTGCCACCGTAGGCGGTGGTCTGGCTATCGCGGCGCAGAATGGCGTTAGAGAATGGCGGGACGCTCGAGCATGCCCAGGCGATGGCCGCACACGAAAGCCCCAGAACCACCAAGCTCTATGACCGTACCAAGTATCATACGTTACACCTATATTGACACAAACATCACACTCCGCAGGTAAGACTTGCGAGAGCTCCTGAAGGGAAGCCGGTTCAACGAGGAGCAGATCATCGGGGTGCTGCGGGAGCAGGAGGCCGGGGCCAGGACCGAGGAGGTCTGTCGGCGCCACGGGATCTCGAGCGCGACCTTTTACAAGTGGAAGTCGAAGTACGGCGGGCTGGAGGTCTCGGACGCCAGGCGGCTGAAGGCGCTGGAGGATGAGAACCGCCGCCTGAAGCGACTGTTGGCCGACTCGATGTTGGACAACGCGGCGCTCAAGGACCTGCTCGGAAAAAACGTCTGAAGCCTGCGGCGCGGCGAGTAGCAGTGATTCGGGTAATGGAGCGTCACGGGCTGAGTCAGCGGCATGCGTGCGAGCTGGTGGGACTGGATCGTTCGACTCTGCGCTACCGGTGCAGACGACCGGACGACTCGGCGCTGAGACAGCGGCTGCGGGAGCTGGCCGCGGAGCGGCGGCGCTTCGGGTATCGGCGCTTAGGCTGGATGCTGGCGCGCGAAGGTCACGCGCTGAACCACAAGAAGCTCTATCGGTTGTACCGCGAGGAGCGGCTCATGGTGCGCCGGCGCCGAGGGCGAAAGCGGGCACTGGGTACGCGGGCACCGATGACGCTACCGAGCGCGATCAATCAACGCTGGTCGCTCGACTTCGTCTCGGACACGCTGAGCGACGGCCGCCGCTTCCGCATCCTGTGCGTGGTGGACGACTTCAGCCGCGAGTGCCTGGCGACGGTGGTCGACACCTCGCTGGGCGGAGTACGCGTGGTGCGCGAACTGGAGCGGCTGACGATCGAGCGAGCACTACCGGAGACGGTGGTTAGCGACAATGGGACCGAACTCACCAGTGGTGCGGTGCTGCGCTGGGCCACCAGAAGGGTGGCGTGGCACTACATCGAGCCGGGCAAGCCGGTGCAAAACGCCTTCATCGAATCATTCAATAGCAAGTTGCGCGACGAGTGCCTTAACGAGTACGTGTTCTGCAAGCCTCGCAGAAGCGCGCGCGATCATCGAGGCGTGGCGGCACGACTACAACCACCTGCGCCCGCACTCGAGTCTCGGCTACCTGGCGCCGGAGGAGTTCGCGGCAAGGAATCAAGGGAGCTCGGCCGTCGCGCGCACCGCTTGGCCAGCAGAGCTGGCCGGCGCGGTGCAAGGCGCGCCGACCTCGGATCCAAAACCGGACAGTTTTTCGTCCGCCCTCAGAGAGTGAAGGGCGGCCGGAAAAACTGGGATGAAGATGAAACCAAAGCCACAAACAACACGCCCCAGGAGGGGCGAAATAACCGGCGGACTCTACTTATGAATGGCGGGAAATTGGGGTGCAGGCCACGAGGAGTCGAGCTTCTCCGCCTGTATCTGGAATATGCTTCAACTCGCGGAAGGCATTTCGGCGATCAGGGTGAGGTGGCGTTCCCTGAGAACTCATTCGAAACGGACGTACAGAATGCGCTCCGATCAAAGGGCATCGAACTCATTCCGCAGTACGGAGTATCGAAGTATCTAATTGATTTTGTCGCGAAGCATCCGAAGCGACCTGGTCGACTGGTCCTGGCGATAGAGTGCGACGGTGCCAGTTATCATTCGGCATATACTGCGCGCGATAGAGACCGCTTGAGACAGCAGCATCTGGAGGCATTGGGGTGGCGCTTCCATCGCATATGGTCCACCGATTGGTTTATGCGTCGTGAGCAGGAAATCGTCCGCGCGATCGCCGCGTACAAGGCGGCCGTTACTTCCGTTGATCGTTCTGACACCTCGGGAGAAAATCCAAGTGCGAGCTCCGGAGATTTGGGAAGCGGAAGGATTCGCCAGGTCGAGGGCTAAAGTCCGCCGTAAGCCCGCTCCTGCAGATGGCAGGCGATTGACGGGTCAGGAAGGACCGGCCGATCTCACGGCAAGGTGCCTTTCCATATATGGCTTTCCAGCGCTCCCGGAGTTCGTCGATATCGAGCTTCGACACGCCCGCGATTTCCACCGCGAGCGCTGCTCGGTCCGATCCCGGTGCCCGCCGGTTCATGATCGTTTCTCTAGTTGTTTTGCGGCCTTTAGGCCGGCCTCGAAGCCCACGTGTGGTCCTCCTATGAGCGGCGATTTTGTCGCTCCAATGACACACACAAGCTCGATTCCGCCGCTAAGCCAGCCCTGCGGGCGCTTAGGTTTTCTCGGCCGCGCGGTCCGCGGCGAAACGTTCGACGGCTTTATTGGTTTGCACCAGGCTGAGTGGTTGGATTCAAGCTGTTAACGAATCGGTACAATGTAGGTGACTAAAAATGCATCTATGCGTAGGGTAGTCAGTTGGTGAACGCAGGGGGATATGCGGGTGCGGGGGCAACCGACCAGCTTTTGGGGTAAATTACGAACTGGCGACGGCCAGCCCGCAGAATGGCATCCTCTCGCTGATCATTGCGCAGATGTCGCAGCGTGTTGCGAGGCGCTACTGCAAACGACTCTTCTCGGCCGCAGGCTGGCGCTTCTCGCCGGCCGTAGTGCTTTCTCCTCAGGGCAGGTCGCCCGCTTATCGGTTCTCGCCGCTGTCCATGACATAGGAAAATTCAATCTCGGTTTTCAGAATAAGGCACTCGTTAAACCACCATTTGCCGCCGGGCATGTCGGCACTGTTCTGAGCCTCTTCGGAGATGACAACAAACCCGAACAGCAACGGCTCATCGAGAGCATGCGGCTCGAGGTACTGGAGCGCTGGGGCCTAGGTGATGCGAGCCTGCGCCTCCTCATCGCTTCGATATGCCATCACGGACGTGCAGTCGAAGTAGGCCAGGGCTATGCGCCGCGGTGCTGGCAGTCCGCACGCGGGCTCGATCCGTTCGCCGGAATCGCGGATCTCACGGCGCTAACGCGCGATTGGTTCCCCAGCGCCTTCAACGATGACGTCGAGGCGTTTCCGGAAAATTGCGAATTCCAACATGCCTTTAGCGGGCTTGTAATGCTCGCAGACTGGCTGGGTTCCGATACTCGGTTCTTTTCCTATTCCACCGAAATCGATCACGCGGCCCGGATTCAATTCGCTCGAAATAAAGCAGCCGCGGCACTCAACGAGGTCGGTCTCGATCCCTCTGCTCCCCGCAATTTCATCGGACAGGAAGCGTTGTCGTTTGAGAGAATTTCGAGTTATCCACCGCGCGATTTTCAGCGCAGGATGCTGGAACTTGCTGCCTACCGAGGCGGCTCGATCGCCCTGCTTGAAGCAGAAACCGGAGCCGGCAAGACCGAAGCAGCACTGGCCCGGTACGTCACGCTGTTCCAGGCGGGCGAGATCGACGGCCTGTACTTCGCGCTGCCGACTCGAACCGCAGCTACTCAGATGTATCGGCGCGTGGTCGAAGCAATCGCCAGGTTCTTTCGCGGCGGAAACCCTCCACCGGTTATCCTTGCTGTTCCCGGTTATCTTTCCGTCGATGAACATCGCGGCACACTGCTGCCTGGATTCGAGGTGCTGTGGAACGACGACGACCGCGAACGCTTTCGTTTCCGCGGATGGGCGGCCGAAAATCCCAAGCGATTCCTTGCCGGTCCGATCGTTGTCGGAACTATCGATCAGGCTCTGCTCTCCACGTTGATGGTCAGCCATGCGCATCTGCGCGCGACCGCCCTGATGCGTCATCTCCTGATTATCGACGAGGTTCATGCTTCCGACGCTTACATGATTGCTCTCATGCGCGAGGTGCTCATCAATCATCTGAGGGCGGGTGGTCATGCGATGCTCATGTCGGCGACCCTCGGTTCGAGCGCTCGCACTCAACTGCTCTCGGCGATGGACCCCAAGCGCCCACTCAAAGCTCCGAATTTCGACGAGGCGGTCGATGTTCCGTACCCGCTTGTCACCATCCGCAATGGGCCCGATACCATCCGGATCGAGCCGAACAAAATCGACACAGTTCCTAAGCGGGTGGCGGTGCAGCAGGAGCCGTGGGCCGACGAGCCCATGCGGATTGCGCTCACGGTAATCGACGCCGCTGCGGCCGGGGCACGCGTTTTGGTTGTCCGCAACACAGTTAGCGATTGTGTCGCAACCCAGGCAGCGGCCGAAGCAATAGCGCGCGAACGCGGCCTCCAGAATCTGCTCTTTCAATGCGCCGGCAATCCTGCGCCACATCATGCTCGGTTCGCGCGCGATGATCGTGCGATGCTGGATGAAGCGCTCGAGGCCGCCTTTGGCAAAACCGCTATAGATGCGCCGTGCATGGTGATCGCGACGCAGACCGTGCAACAAAGTCTGGACCTCGATGCGGATCTGATGCTCACCGATCTTTGTCCCGCGGACGTCCTGCTGCAACGGATCGGCCGCCTGCACCGGCATCGACGCACCCGGCCCGCCGGCTTCGAGCATCCGCGAGCGATCGTTGTAACAACCGGCGACCGCGATCTAGGCAACCTTATTCGGCCCAATGGCGAAGCAAGAGGTAGGCACGGCCTCGGTAGCGTTTACGACGACCTCCGTATTATTGAGGCGACCTGGCGCGAGATCGAGAAGCACGAGGTCCTGGAGATTCCCGCGATGAATCGAATGATCGTGGAGGCGACCACGCATCCCAAACCACTCAACGCGATCGTTAACGAACTCGGAGGGCGCTGGAAAGCACACGAGCGGACAATGATAGGCCATATGTTCGCCGCCGCCGGGCAGGCTGGCATCTGGCGGCTAGACCGCTCGAAGCCCTTCGGCGACTTCGCCTTTCCGAGCAAGGAACTGAGTGTCGCAATTCGCACTCGTCTCGGCGAAGACGACCGAATTGCCGATTTCAGGCCCGCTTTACCCGGACCCTTCGGACTTCCCCTCGCGCGGCTCACGATCCCGGCGTTTCTGGCGAAAGGCGCGCCGTTCGATTCGGCGCCGTCCGAAGTCTCTTTGTCGCTCGGGCAGATTCGGTTCGCCTTTGCCGACCGGAAATTTATTTATGACCGACTGGGATTGCGACCCGCCGATGATCCCACCGATTCAGCGGAGGACGAAGCCGATGCCTGAGATTCGCTGGAATCTACTTACCGACAAAATCCTCACTATCGTCCGTGCCGGGGACTCCGCTCACGCGGTTTCTCTTCCCGATGCGCTGGCGCTGCTCAGTGGCGATAATCCAATTGAGTTCGCGGCGCTCCAACCGCATCAGTTCCACGCCTGGCACGCCTTTCTGGTTCAGCTCGCTGCAATCGCGCTTCATTCGGCGGGTGGCGATACGTTGCTCTCGGCCGCCGCTGACTGGCGCTCGAGGCTGCGAGAAATCGCCGGCGGAGACGATCCTTGGTGCCTGGTGACGGACGATCTTGATCGTCCAGCTTTCATGCAACCACCGGTTCCCGAGCGCAACCTGAAGGGCTGGAGCGAGCCTGTTTCATTCCCCGACGAGCTGGATGTCCTTGTCACCGCCAAGAATCACGACCTGAAATCGAATCGGATGACCGCGCCACGCCCCGAGCATTGGGCCTACTCGATGGTCACCCTCCAGACCAGCGGTGGATTTGACGGCCGTATGAACTATGGCGTAGCGCGAATGAATGGTGGCTACGGCAATCGACCCTCGATCGCCGCTGCCCGCGATCCCGGTTGGAGTACCCGTTTTATACGCGATGTTGGGATTCTGCTGAGCTGCCGGGCCAAACTAATCGAAGAGGGACATTACGGCTATTCCGCCGACGGTGGCCATCTCCTGCTCTGGACGCTTCCGTGGGATGGATCGCCTGAGAGCCAACTTTCGCTCCCTGAATGCGATCCGTTTTTCATCGAGGTATGCCGACGGGTACGTTTGATTGCCGGTCCGAACGGCTCCATCGTTGGCCGCCGGAAAGGCTCCGCTGCCGAGCGAATCGCCGCGAAAGACCTCCACGGCAACGTCGGCGACATCTGGGTGCCGATTCGTATCAGCGACGGCGCGGCACTCACCGCGCGCGATTTATCCTACAAGCTCCTGCAGGAAATTATCTTCAGCGGCGACTGGGTGCACAGTGAAGCCAGCGAGCCTCATGACCAGGACGGCTCTGCACCACTCCTGCTCGCGACGGCCATGGCGCGTGGACAGGGCAAAACTGACGGTCTCTACGAACGGCAAATTCGGGTTCCCGCCAAGGCTCGGGCGCTGCTCGCTACGGGTGCCGGCCGCGAACGCCTCGGCCAGCGTTCACGCGATTTCGTCACGCTGGCGTCGGAAATCGAAACCAAAGTCCTCAAGCGCGCGCTTCTGACCCTGATTCAAGGCGGTCCCGATCGTCTCGATCTGACAGACGATCGGTGCAAGCCGCTGGTGAACCGGCTCGACGGTTTCGTCGATGCCATCTTCTTCGACCGACTCTTCGATCTCGCCGAGGCCGATGCGGGGACCGCACTTGCGAGCTGGTCCGCTCAGGTAATCGAGCGCGCGCGCGGAATCCTGGCCGAAGGTATTGACGGTCTGCCGATCCCAGACGCGCGCCGGCCGCGTGCAATCGCACTCGCCGAACTACGTTTCAATTCGCGCGCCCGTGAAATCCTCGGTCGTTATCAAACTAGTGGAGGGGAACAATCTGATGAACGATCAGATAAGTGAAGCGCCGCCGCTTAGAGTCATCATAAATCGGATCGCCAATCTCATCGAACGGCGGCTGCAACCCGGCGAGGTCGCCTCGCTGCGCCGCCTCAAGCCGGACGATATCGATTCTCCCGCCTTCTGGCGGATTGCCGCCGTGGAGCTGGAACAAGCCTTGGACGCATCCGCGCCCATCCGCGACCAACAGGAATTGCGCTGGGCCGCCATCATCCAGACGCTCGCCATGCTCGACGGTTTCCATGCCCCGGGTAGGAAGCTGGGACGTGCCCTCGCTGCAGCCGACCTTTCCGATCAGCGCTTTCTTAAACTCCTGCGCGCTCACGATCGGGGTCTCCTCGATTCTGTCCGCACCGTTACTCACTATCTTTCCACCAGGGCGGTCCCGGTGGACTGCTATGAATTCGCGCTTCTGATACTGAGCGATGGCCGATCCGACGAGGATTCGGTCCGCCGCTCGATCGCACGAGATTACTATTCGGCTCAATCACGTTCCGCACAGGAGGATGCATGACCACTGAAGCCCGCTTCGCCCAATTCCATTTTCTTACTTCATACCCGGCGTCGCTCATCAATCGCGATGACGTCGGCTTCGCCAAGCGCGTTCCGTTCGGCGGCGCCGTACGCACCCGCATCTCGTCGCAATGCCTCAAGCGCCACTGGCGAACCTACGAGGGTGAGAATTCCCTGTGGGAAATCAAGGACGCATCCGCATCGGTCCGCTCCCGCCGCACTTTCGACGAATTCATTTTTCGCCCGCTGGTCGCGCAAGGCGTCTCCGAGTCGCTCGCGCACGCCGCCGGCGAAGGCCTCATGAAGCTGATGCTGGGGCGCAGCGACAAGGCCGAAGCCGCCTCACAGAAGAAGCGCAAGGATGCGCCGGAGGAACTGATCGGACCGCGTTCGGAACAGGTGACCGTGTTGGGCCGGCCGGAGCTGGATTACCTTCTCGCACAGGCGCGCGATCTCTGCGCCGCGGTGGCCGACCCGGCCAAGATCGCCGCCGCGATCGACAAGCATTTCGATCGCAAACAGAAAGAGAACCTGCGCACCTTGAAGCTCGGCGCGGGGCTCGATGCCGCCATGTTCGGCCGCATGATCACGGGCGACATTCTCGCGCGATGCGACGCGGCCGTACACGTCGCCCACGCCTTTACGGTCCATTCCGAGGAAACCGAAAGCGATTACTTTTCCGCCGTCGATGATCTCCTTAAATCCGGTGAAAACGCGGAACTCGGCAGCGGCCATATCGGTTCCGTCGAACTCACCTCCGGGCTGTTCTATGGCTATGTTGTGATCGACCTGCCGCTGCTCGTGCGCAATCTCTCCGGCGACGATTCTCTGGCCGCGCAAGTGCTCGAACGCATGGTTCATATCATCGCGACGGTCTCCCCGGCGGCGAAACTGGGATCGACCGCCGCTTACGCGCACGCTGGTTTGTTCCTGGTCGAGAAAGGATCGAGCCAGCCGCGGACTCTCGCCAATGCGTTTCTGCGACCCGCGTCTGCACGGACCGATCTGGTTGCCAATGCCTACCAGGCGCTGGCCGCGCACGTTGCGGATTTGGATCGCGCCTACGGCCGCAATCAGCGCCGCTTTCTTGCCGTCAGCGATGCCGATCGCCTTGGTCCCGCTCTGAGCGACCACGAGCGCGTCGCAAGCATAAATGATCTTGCCCGCTGGACGTCTGCGGGCGTCGGAAGCGCAACATGATTCCCCTCCTGCTGCTGCGTCTCGAAGCCCCGCTGATGTCCTTCGGCGGCGTAGCCATCGACTACCGCGGCGTGACGCGCCCGTTGCCGGGTCGAGCGATGCTCACCGGCTTGCTCGCCAACGCCCTCGGGTATGAGCATCGTGAGTTCCCCCGGCTCGACGCACTCCAATCCCGGCTCTCCTATGCGGCCCGGGCCGATCGTCCCGGCGACCTGATCACCGATTTTCAAACGGTGGATCTGTCGCAGCCATTTTTATCGCAGGGGTGGACCACCAGAGGCGCACCTCAGAGCCGCGAGGGTGGCCCCGCCAGCAAGGGTACTCACATTCGCCTTCGCCAATTTCTCGCCGACGCGGTTGTCACCATCGCACTCACGCTGAATCCTCCCGGTGACGATCCATCGCTGGCGACGCTTGAATCCGCGCTACGGGAACCAATGCGCCCACTCTACATCGGTCGCAAGCCATGCATCCCGTCAGGACCGATTCTGCTTGATAGGGTTGAAGCGTCGTCGCTGCTCGAAGCGCTCGAACACGCGCCGCCTTCCCCTCGCGCGATGCGGGATGTAGCGATTCGTGCATGGTGGCCCGCCGGCGACGGCGAGCGGCCGGGCGCGCGGTTGATTCCGATCACCGACGAGCGCGACTGGGCGAACCAGATTCACGTTGGGCGCCGGTGGATTTATGAGGGCGTAATCAATGTCTGATCCTTCCTTGTTCATGACCAGGATGTCGATCGATCGCCCTGGAATGCTGCGCTTCGGCCGCTCCTTTGGAATTCCAGTGGGACTTGCGGATGAAGGTTACTCGGTACACGCGCTGCTGCGCGCGCTGTTCGGTGAATTCGCGCCGAAACCGTTCGCTTCGCGCCCATCCCCCGGCCGGTCACTCGCGCTACTGGCATACTCGCGCGTTCCCGCTTTTCAATTGGCGGATCACGCGATGCGCTTCGCCGATCCGCTCGCCTGTGCGTGCATCGACCTCGACGGCCTCCTGAGTAAACCAATGCCGGCGGACTGGCCGACCTCATCGCGGCTCGGTTTCGACGTGCGAATATGTCCGGTCGTTCGCAGTGGTGCCGGTGCGGCCCGGATGTCCCACGGCGGAACCCGCGAACATGCGGAAGTTGATGCTTTCCTCCGTGCAGCATGGAACTCCGATGCTTTCACACCGCTCGATCGCGGCACGGTTTATTCGCGCTGGCTCGAGCGTGAGTTTTCGCGCGAGGGCGCCGCCGCGCTGGTCAGCGCCCGCTTGATCAGTTGCAAGCGCACTCGCCTGGCCCGCCGCCATCACGGCGATCAAAAAGGATGGACCCGCATTGAGCGTCCCGATGTCACGACGACCGGCGTGCTCGAAGTCACCGACAGCGCTGCATTTGCACGCCTGCTCGCCCGCGGCGTGGGGCGCCATCGCGCCTTCGGTTTCGGCATGCTGCTGCTCAACCCGGTGAGCACCGCCAATGCTTAAAGGTCGTCTCGGACTCGAAACCGCGCGCATCCCCCATGCCGACCGCGCCGGATTGCTCTCGCTCGGTCGCGGCAATCTCACCGTAGAGGACGGGACTCTGCGCTTCGCTTGCGCCGGAACCGAAGACCTCGCCCCGGGTGAATATCTCATCCCCTTTCAGACCGTCTCGGTGATCCTGCTCGGCCCCGGCACTACTGTCAGTCACGACGCGCTGCGGCTCCTGGCCCGTCATGGTACCGGCCTCGTCATGACCGGAGAGGGGGCCGTGCGCATGTACGCGAGTATGCCGTTTGGCCCCGATGATTCGGCGCTCGCCCGCAAGCAGGCGAGGCTTTGGGCCGATCCCGAAAAGCGGATCGATCTCGCGCGCCGCATGTATGCATGGCGGCTCGGAGAGCTGCTGCCCCACGCCGATCTCGACACGCTCCGCGGCATCGAGGGGGCGCGCATGCGCGAAACCTACAAAATGCTCGCCCGGCGTTTTTCGATCGAGTGGAATGGCCGCCGCTACGACCGCTCACAGCCTGATTCCAACGACGCGCCCAATCAGGCGATCAATCACGCGGCGACCGCGGTTGAAGCGGCCGCGATGGTCGCGGTGGCGGCGGTCGGCGCGCTGCCGCAGTTGGGATTCATTCACGAAGATTCCGGAATTTCCCTTTGCCTCGACATCGCCGATCTCTATCGCGATTCGATGACGCTGCCGGTCGCATTCGCGGCGGTCCGTGACCTCCGCGCCAAAGACGGCAATCTGAATTCCGACTTGGAACCAGTCGTCAGACGGCTGGCCGGAAGATTGTTCCGCAAGGAAAAGCTCGTTTCGCAGATGATCGAACGGATCAAGGAGCTCTTCACAGATGACCGTGATAGTGACGCGTGATGTCGTCGCAAGGTTCAGGGGTTTCCTCGCCTCCTGCATGCTGGAGATCGGACCGGGTATCTATACTGCGCCGCGCATGAATGCCGCTGTCCGCACGCGAGTCTGGTCGGTGCTGTCCGAGTGGTTCGGCGAACTGGGGGGCGGAAGCATTCTGATGACCTGGCGTGACCCGCAATCGCCGGGAGGGCAGCAGGTTTCGACACTCGGCTATCCGAACTACGAGATGTATCAGCACGACGGAATTTTCTTGGCCCGCAAACGTGGAATAACGGAACCGGAAGGGGTCTAGCGATCTGCGGCTCCGAGCCTGGTCTTTGACAATTTAATAGGATTTATGAAAGCCTTTGGCTATTGGAGGCTTCGTAAGAGTTTCCCCCGCGCTCGCGGGGATAGACCCTATCCGCCTGGTTTTCTTGTCGCGCAGCACGAGTTTCCCCCGCGCTCGCGGGGATAGACCGCCGCGGTTTTGAATCGGGTATCCATATTCCGCGTTTCCCCCGCGCTCGCGGGGATAGACCGACCTCGATGCTGACGATCTACCATTGTGAGGAGTTTCCCCCGCGCTCGCGGGGATAGACCGCAGCTCAAGCGCAAAGCCCGTCGCCATCTCCCGTTTCCCCCGCGCTCGCGGGGATAGACCTTGCCCTTGTACGGCATCACGTGCAGCGCCTGGGTTTCCCCCGCGCTCGCGGGGATAGACCGTATAGGTGCCGAGCGCGATATCGTGCTCCTGCGTTTCCCCCGCGCTCGCGGGGATAGACCTCTTCCGGCTTCGATGGCCGTCCGAGACGTTGGTTTCCCCCGCGCTCGCGGGGATAGACCTTCCGGTGCCGATCGCGTACGACGGCCTCAATCGTTTCCCCCGCGCTCGCGGGGATAGACCTTCCATGTTTCCCTCTTGCGCGACTTGGGACGCGTTTCCCCCGCGCTCGCGGGGATAGACCCCCAAGCGGAAGACACAAGAGAGGACGCCAGCAGTTTCCCCCGCGCTCGCGGGGATAGACCGCTCTAATCGAGGAAAATACATGGCACACGCATGTTTCCCCCGCGCTCGCGGGGATAGACCTGCCGGGTTGGGAAAGCTCGGAGCCATCAAGATGTTTCCCCCGCGCTCGCGGGGATAGACCTGCTTCCGGGTCTCTCGGGGTGGTCGTCGTGGCGTTTCCCCCGCGCTCGCGGGGATAGACCTGATCCGCGAGGACAGCGTGTCGCTGTTGGAGAGTTTCCCCCGCGCTCGCGGGGATAGACCCTCCAGATACCACTACGCAGCTACCAGCGGACGGTTTCCCCCGCGCTCGCGGGGATAGACCCCGCGCATCGCGACCGCAATCGATCGACTCAAAGTTTCCCCCGCGCTCGCGGGGATAGACCCTTAAGAAGCTGCGCGAGGAGACCGAGAAATATGTTTCCCCCGCGCTCGCGGGGATAGACCCACGTCGGCGGCTGAGGTCGCGATGTGTTTCGAGTTTCCCCCGCGCTCGCGGGGATAGACCTCCATCTGTGGTGCGCTCACTTTTGGGGCTCGAGTTTCCCCCGCGCTCGCGGGGATAGACCGCGCAAAGAGCGCGAGTCCGACACTTTGAGCCGGTTTCCCCCGCGCTCGCGGGGATAGACCTCACCGAACGTACGGAGGGGGAAAGGCAAAATGGTTTCCCCCGCGCTCGCGGGGATAGACCCCGGCCAGCTATTCGTGGGATTTCGGCGACACCGTTTCCCCCGCGCTCGCGGGGATAGACCCGCATAGAGGTTGACCAGGTCGCCGTTGTCGAGGTTTCCCCCGCGCTCGCGGGGATAGACCTTACGTCGCGTTCGCATTCCGCCAGCGCATATTGTTTCCCCCGCGCTCGCGGGGATAGACCTTCTATATCACCTATTAAAACCATCACGCCGTCGTTTCCCCCGCGCTCGCGGGGATAGACCTGGGTACGGGACGGGCATGTAACAGGCGGATATGTTTCCCCCGCGCTCGCGGGGATAGACCCGATCTGGGTAATCTTATTCTTAATCTTATTCTGTTTCCCCCGCGCTCGCGGGGATAGACCTAACTCCTTTTGTTTGCTGGTGATGCGATGCTCGTTTCCCCCGCGCTCGCGGGGATAGACCCTTCAACGTGTCTTGGGCGAGTCAGGACACTATGTTTCCCCCGCGCTCGCGGGGATAGACCCGTTTCGACGGTCGCTTTTCTGGATGCTTTTTCGTTTCCCCCGCGCTCGCGGGGATAGACCCTCAGGTCGAGCGAGATCGTCTCTAAGTCGTCCGTTTCCCCCGCGCTCGCGGGGATAGACCCATACGGATAAGATCATCGTTTACCGTCGCATCGTTTCCCCCGCGCTCGCGGGGATAGACCGTGCTCGCATCCAATCCGGTTCCCGCCGATGATGTTTCCCCCGCGCTCGCGGGGATAGACCGCGGGACAGTCATGAAAATCCCTCGCACAGAGCGTTTCCCCCGCGCTCGCGGGGATAGACCTCGGCGGCCGGATGACGCCAACTTTCTGCGTATGTTTCCCCGCGCTCGCGGGGATAGACCCGTGAGCGGCGGCTTTTGGCGGAATACCTTGCAGTTTCCCCCGCGCTCGCGGGGATAGACCGCTGGCGTTATGCTTGATTCGGTTCGCGCGATGGTTTCCCCCGCGCTCGCGGGGATAGACCGCTGGCGTTATGCTTGATTCGGTTCGCGCGATGGTTTCCCCCGCGCTCGCGGGGATAGACCCTACGGCTACGCCGATCCGAGCAATAGTCTCAGAAGGCTCCACCGCGCCGCTAGCGAATGCGACAATGTGCTACTTGCGGCGACAACCAATCCGCCATTTGTCGGTCGTACGGCAATTTGCTAACTCACGGGCATGAGTCTCCGACACGCTGCCGCGCTCGTCCTGGGGTGCTGGTACCTGATGATTCCGCCGGTGACTGGACCCCTTGAATCTTCATTCGTAAACCCTGAAGCGCCGTTATCCCAATGGTGACGTAGGGGTCCGTGCAGGAGCGCCTACTCATGCGGCGGGGACAAAGAGTACTTGTTGAAATATGCGCAGCGCACACTGCCGGAGCTAAAACCGGGCGGCCTTCAATGGGAGACAACTACAGCCTTGGAATTGTCAAGGTGTGTGGCGGCCAACGATCCCCTGCTCACGAAGTCCCCGACAGCCGACCAGGACGCGCAGCCAATTCCATGAGCCAAGCGAGGCGCGATCTGACGGTTGTCTGACGAACGGAACTGTTCGCCATTTGTTGGTCGCTCACCGTTTTGATTAACTGAATGTTCTCATGAATCTACGACACGCCGCCGCGATCGCGCTTGTGGCCTTCACCGCGTCGTCCTTCTACGCGTGTGGCAGTTCTCGCTTTGGACGTGCCGAGGTAGCAACGCACGCGAAAGCTCAGATGATCGGCAAGAGCAAAGAGCAGGTCCTCGCTTGCATGGGGGCGCCGTTTCAGCAAGCCGCCGTGGGACAGACAGAGGTATGGTCTTATCCGTCAGGGGGTGACACGACTACGGTCAGCACAGCTAACGGATCAGTTGATGCAGCAGGTAATGCAAGTGCGTTCGGCGTGTCTCAGAGTGCGCATCGGTACTGTGTCGTGAACGTCGTGATGACCGCAGGGAAGGTGAGTGCGGTCAATTACAGCGGGAGAACTGGCGGCTGGGCCAGTGAAGGCGAACAATGCGCATTCGCGGTGAAGAACTGCGTTGAATAGCGCAAGGATGAATCGCCCGAGTCAATAAATTGCGCTGATTAGTCGCCTTTGTCCCGCAAAACGCGCCTGATCAACGCCGCAGCGACGACGATGACCTGTAGTTCCAAGACAATCACCAAGGCGCGGGCGTAAGGATCAATGGGCGCGCTCTCATCGCTATCTAAATCCGCGACGGTGATTTGTTCATATCTGTTTGTGTTCGCCACTGTTGGGTTCGGCACACTGTTTCTTCTCAGTTGGATCGCTGAAGAATTCGCGAAATCTGAAAAATGGAAGAAGCGTCGCACTTGGCTGCTTATATTCGCAATAATCGGATGCGCGGGAGAGCAATTCTTTACAGTTGCCGAATTTAAAGCATCGCAACACTTGCCTGGGGCGTGCCGCGTTCCAACCTCAGCCGTTCAAGTTCACGCACGACGCGCACTGCACCGACGCTGCTGCCGAGCACGATCAACCAACGCTGGTCGCTCGACTTCGTTTCTGACACACTCAGCGATGGCCGCCGCTTCCGACTGCATCTGTACAACGATTGGGCGAACGAGATTGATTTGTCCCAGTTGTTTCGCCTCAGCCAGGATGCGCAAAGTTCCAATGACCTCGATCCCAAGCTCACTGGCGGTCCGCCTCGCGCGGATTTCGTCGATCAGCAGTTGCGCTTTGCACTCCAGTCTCTCGATTACCGCACATTTTAGAGAATTGAGCTAAATCGGAATTGTCTGCTTTGGCTGACGTCGGTGCTTCCGCGGGCTGGCCTCTTTCGGGTCAGGCGCTGCCGGAGTGCCGCAATCGATTCCACCCGACCGGCCAACAAATCGTCGGCCCATGGCGCCCGCCACTACTTCACGCCGAGCAGATCGATGTCGAACATCAGCGTGGCATCCGGCGGGATGTCGCCGCCGGCGCCGCTCGCGCCATAGCCCAGGTCAGGCGGAATGAATCAGCGTTCGCTGGCCGCCCACATGCATGGTGGCGACGCCTTCGTCCCAGCCCTTGATGACCTGGCCCTGACCGAGCGTGAAGGAAAACGGCTCGCCCCTGTCCAGCGAACTGTCGAATTTCTTGCCCTTCTTGCCATCGACGTACAACCAGCCGGCGTAGTTGACCGTCACGGTCTGGCCGGCCTGCGGCACGGGTCCGGAGCCCGGCTTCACGTCGATGATGCGCAGCCCGCTGGGCGTGGTGACTTCGCTCGCGGCCTGGGCCGTCAGCGGTGCCGCGGCGAGCGCGAGCAGGAAAATTTGCGGGCACGAACAGATGATTGAAGGACATGGGACCTCGTGAACTGACAGCAGCAGCTTTAGGGCCGGCAACCGCCAGCCCGATGACGCCAGACAGTAGCATCCATCGAGGTTATTGAGCGAGAGCAAGCTTCGCCTTAGGCGATGCGACCAGTCGCACCTCTCTGCCAGCGAGGCCCGATCGCCGGTGTCCTTCGCCCGAATCAGCGTTCAGCCCCGACATCTGGAGCGTCGCGCTTGATGCCGGATCCGAGCAATCGTCCCAAGCCGGATCGACATGCGCGATTACGCTGCCGTTGACCACGCTCTGCTTGATAGAAATGGAGCCAGGACCGGCGCTCGCCCCGTGCGTCTGGGGGGAAATGAGACTTAGAGGCCCATTGCCTTTTTAGAGTAGGACCGGCCGCCGACAGACCCATGGGCGAGTCTCCCAGGGCATCGTTCGATCATCGTGCGAATAGCCATTCGTTAATCAAGAAGCCTTCGCATATTCGCGTAACCGTCAGATTTTTGAAGGATATCGATGCTTAAACTGGAGCACAGGGGACTCATGTGTCCAAGCAACCGGTCGGTTGGGGGTAAGGCGGTTGAACGTGGTCGAGTACCGGTCGAACGAGGATCTTGCGTCCGCGCGAGCATCGCTCTACGCGACGCGCCCGGGTCCGCGCGGGTTTGCAAGAAGCGGATGCCGATCGATCTGGCTTTCCGATTTTCATTTAGGCACGCACGGATGTAAGGCGGCCGCGCTGCTCGATTTTCTGAAACATCATGAAGCCGAAAATCTTTATCTCGTCGGCGACATCGTGGATGGCTGGAAGGCAGGGCCGTCGTGGTATTGGAGTTCCGCGCAAAAGCGCGTGGTCGAGGAGATAGCGGCATGGCGCCGGCGCGGCAGCCGGGTTGAAGTTATCCCGGGCAATCATGACGACCTGTCATTGCTCGAGGCACTGTTCGGATTTACTCCCACTCGCGACGAATTGATCCATCGAACCGCGGAAGGCCGTCGCATGCTGGTAATTCATGGGCATCAGTTCGACGGTCCGCTAGCCTCCGCGCGAATGTGGAAGTCCAATCAAACCTACTCGATAGCGCTTAAAATCAACCAGTGGTACAGCGGCGAGTCAGGTGCACGAGACCATCGCCGCGGATCGCTTTCGACCTATCTGAAATACCGGTTCAAGCGCACCGTCGAGTATTTCAGCGACTTCGACGATCGGTCAGTGATCGAAGCGGCGCGGCGGAAGCGGGCGGACGGCGTAATTTGCGGGCACATACATCGAGCGGAACAGCGGCTGATCGGACCAATCTGGTACGTCAACGATGGCGACTGGGTGCACAGCCGTACCGCGCTCACCGAGGACTATCAAGGAGGGCTGCGCCTGCTGCGATGGGACCCGATAGGAGACCGCGCGCACGAGCGCGCGATAACCGACCGTGCGGAGGTGTCATGAGTACTATGAAACCAGCGTCGTCCAATGGCTCCGGACCGATAGTCGAGTTGCTCTTCATGGATGCGGGTGGCGGGCACCGCGCGTCGGCGACGGCTCTCAAGACGGCGGCGGAACATCAGGGGCGGCGCTGGCGAATTCGCATGACGAATTTGCGCGACGTGCTCGAGCCCACGGACTTCATTCGGCGCTTTACCGGAGTCAGAGTTGAAGATGTGTACAACCGGATACTGCGATACGGACTGACCTCTATAGTCAATCCGATGTTACCCATGATGCAGTCGTTGATTCGACGGCTGCACGCATCGCATGTGCGGACTCTGACTGAGCATTGGCAAGAATCGGCAGCCGATATCGTCGTGTCCCTGCTCCCGCACTTCAATCGGGCAATCTTTGAAGGCCTGCGGGCGGCCGACCTGGAGCGGCGTCGGCCGCCTACGCCAATGGCGACTATATTGACGGATTTTGCTGATTATCCCCCGCATTTCTGGATCGAACGGCAAGATCAATACTTCTTCTGCGGGACGGCTGCGGCAGCGCGCCAGGTAGTTGCCGCAGGAAACAGCGCCGATCGCGCACTGAGGACGTCAGGGATGATCGTCGCGCCGGAGTTCTATCGTCCGCCGGAATTGCCGCGGGCCGCTGAGCGCATACGGCTGGGCCTCAGCCCTTACCTGCCGACTGGCTTAGTAATGTTTGGCGGCTACGGCTCGCGCAGAATGATTTCGATTGCGCGAGGCGTGGCCGAAGCCGGTCTAAGAACGCAACTCATCTTTATGTGCGGCCACAATCAGAATCTGCGCGAACGCCTGACTTCTATGAACCTGCCGTTTCCACATCACATCGCCGGCTTCTCGCACCAGATACCTTACTTTATGCAACTGTCGGATTACTTTGTGGGTAAGCCGGGACCCGGCAGCCTCAGTGAGGCATTGGTGATGAGATTGCCGGTTATAGTCAGATCGCAATGCTTCGACGATGGTACAGGAACGCTACAATACTGAATGGGTCGAGGATAATGGTGTTGGAATTGTCCTGCGCAGTTTCAATGATATCGGGGTAGGGATCAAAGCGATGCTGGATGCGGCGGAGTATGCGCGTTTTCGTTTCAAAATCGATTCGGTCAAGAATCGTGCGGTATTCGAGATTCCCGATATGATCGAAGGGCTGATGATGAATAGAGAGTGGCTATCACCGCGAACCCAAGGGATTTATGCGAGCGGGCAAATGCATGAGATGACGGGTACGACCCGACTATGAGATTCCCCGAAGGGTTCTACTGGGGCACCGCCACCGCGGCTCATCAGGTGGAGGGCGGCAATACCAATTCCGACTTCTGGTTGCTTGAACATCTCGAGGATACAGCGTTCATGGAAACGTCCGGCGACGCCTGCGACCATTACCATCGCTATCCCGAGGATCTCAAGACGATCGCCGACCTCGGCTTCAACGCTTACAGGTTCTCGATTGAATGGGCGCGGGTGGAGCCTGCTCCGGGTGAATTTTCACTGGCGCAACTCGACCATTACCGGCGGATGCTGGCGACGTGCCATGAACTGGGTCTCACGACCGCGGTTACGCTGCATCACTTCAGCTCGCCGCTATGGCTAGCCGCGCGCGGCGGCTGGGAATCGACTAAGACGCCGGAAGCATTTGCGCGCTATTGCGATCGCGTCGCGAATCATCTGGGAGATCTGATCGATCTTGCATGTACAATCAACGAAATTAATCTTCCGGTGGTACTTAGACAATCGGGGTTTTTGCACAGTGACGATTCGATTTCGCAAGCTTCATGGCGGGTGGCTGCGGCGCGCGCGATAGGTATCGGCCCCGAGGATTTTTCAAGCTTTCCGTTTTGTGTGCACAGCCGTTCGCGTGACATTCTTATTGACGCTCATCGCCTCTCGGTGCAGTCGTTGCGTACTGGCCGCGGCAACTTTCCAATCGGAATGACCCTGGCGATGCGCGACATGCAAGCGCTGCCGGGCGGCGAGGACGCGTGCACACGCGCGCGCCAGGAAGCGGAGGATTTCTACCTGGATGCGGCACGCGATGACGATTTTCTCGGCGTGCAATACTACACTCGGGAACGGTTCGGATCGCGTGGCTCTGTGGCGGCTGATGGTTCCGCGCCGTTTACCCAGATGGGCTACGAATTCTGGCCCGAAGGTCTGGAGGCCGCAATTCGCCATGCAAGTACGAAGCTGCGAATACCATTAATCGTGACTGAGAATGGCGTTGCGACCGCCGATGACGCGCACCGAATCGAATTCATCGATCGCGCACTGGTCGGTCTTGCCCGATGTGTTGATGATGGGATCGATGTCCGTGGTTATTTCTACTGGTCGATGCTCGATAACTTCGAGTGGCTATTCGGTTATGGTCCAAAGTTCGGATTGATCGGGGTAGATCGTGCGACTCAGCATCGCACCATCAAGCCAAGTGCGCGTTGGCTCGGAGCCCGTGCGCGCGCCAACGAGCTTTAGCGAGCGACCGCCCGTCGGCAAAAACTCCATGGCAGTGATGGCACCCTGAATTCGCCCAGCCGTTGCAATTCTTTTTCGCCCGCCGACCGGACTCTCAGACCATATCCCCGACCCAGATGATTCATCGCGATTCTTCGAGCTAGCCCTGCGCATGGGCTGCGTCCGGCTTTAAGCAGCCGTAGCTGGATAATAGCCCGGATAGAACGGTAAAATTCATCGTTCTCGCTTGACCAAGTAACACTCACGAAACATTTCTCTGCTTCAATGCGCGATCTCGTGTCTGAACTTCATACTCAAAGCTTTCGCCCAGGTTGTCTTCATGACTGATTCCCGTAGCAAAGCAATTATTTATTCGCTTATGGCTGCACTGATTATTTGCACGATTGCCGGCAATCGCCCGCCGAACTTTGGCGCCGTTTCAGCGCGCGCGGCAGAAGGTGATTCAATCACCTTGCAAGGCACCGGTGCCACCTTTCCGGCTCCGCTCTATCAGCGCTGGTTCAAAGAGTACAACCAGCTTCATCCCAACGTGGAGATCAACTACCAGGCCCTGGGCAGCGGCGCAGGGATCAAACAATTCCAGCAGGGTCTGGTGGACTTTGGCGCGAGCGACGCGGCGATGACCGACCAGGAGATCGCGGCGGTCAAAAACGGTGTGGTGCTATTGCCGATGACCGCGGGCAGCATCGTGCTGACCTACAATTTGCCGGGCGTGACTGAATTGAAGCTTTCACGCGACGGCTACATAGGAATCTTCCTGGGCAAGATAACTCAATGGAATGATCCGGTGATCGCGAAAGCAAATCCCGGAGTCACGCTGCCGGACACCAAGATCACCGTAGTCACCAGGTCCGACGGCAGCGGAACCACCTTCGTCTTCACCTCGCATCTCAGCGCGATCAGCCCTGATTGGAAAAACGGACCGGGAGCCGGCAAGGCGGTCAACTTTCCGGTTGGCGTATCGGGCAAAGGGAATCCCGGAGTGACGGCACTGATCAAGCAGACTCCTGGCGCAATTGGCTACGTCGAGTACGGCTACGCCAAACAGACTGCGATGCCGATGGCGACGCTCGAGAACAAGAGCGGAAATTACGTCAAGCCTGACCTGGAAAGCGGACAGAAGGCTCTGGCCGGCGTCGAGTTGCCCGCGAATCTGCGCGCCTGGATCACCGACCCGGCGCAGCCTGACGCGTATCCGATCGTAACCTACACGTGGATGCTCTGCTATAAGAAATATCAGGATCCGAAGACCGCTGACGCGATCAAATCGATCGTTCAATATGGCTTGGGCCAAGGACAATCGTTCGCTACGGAGCTTGGTTACATTCCACTTCCGGCGGATACCATCAAGCAGGTCACGGCGGCGCTGAATCAGATCTCATGACGAGCGAGGACGCCGCCGATATCTCCAAACCGCCATCGCTACTGGAGACCTTAGCCGACAAGGTCTTCCGGCGGCTCGCGCTGGCGGGAGCAATATTCACCCTCTTTTTGGTGGCGTGGCTGGTCGTCAGCATCAGTAAGGTCGCGATGCCGGCGATTCACACGTACGGCGCTTCAATCTTGGTCGGCACGCAGTGGGATGCTAACCGCGGGCAGTTCGGGATTCTTCCCGCAATCGTTGGAACGCTGTACAGTTCGATACTCGGTCTGATAATTGGAACGGCCTTCGGACTCGCGATCGCGATCTTTCTGAGTGAAGGATTTCTTGCCTTGGGGATTGAGACCCTGCTCAAGTGGTGTGGAATTCCCGACGACTCGATTTTGGCGACGCTGCCGTCCCGCGTCGAGGGCTTCCTGAAGATGGTCATAGAGTTGCTCGCGGCTATCCCCAGCGTCGTCTATGGCCTGTGGGGTATATTTGTCGTCATCCCGCTGGTCCGGCCGCCGGCGGACTGGCTACATTCGCATCTTGGATGGATTCCCATATTCGGGACTACGTTGAGCGGTCCCGGTTTGCTGCCTGCGGCCTTGGTCCTGGCAATTATGGTACTGCCCACGATATCCGCAATTTCGCGCGACGCCCTGGTTGCTGTGCCACCCAAGATGCGCGAGGCGGCGTTCGGCATGGGCGCGACGCGCTGGGAAGCGATCCTGGCGATATTTGTACCGACCGCCGCGACCGGCATTTTCGGCGCAATCATCCTCGGTTTCGGTCGGGCGCTCGGTGAAACAATGGCGTTGGCGATGCTCGCAGGCAATTCCAATGTGATCAGCTGGTCACTTTTCTCTCCTGCCAATACCCTTGCCGCACTCCTCGCAAATCACTTTCCGGAAGCCGATCAGGTTGAAGTCGGAGCTCTGATGTACGCCGCGCTGGTGCTGCTCGCCATTACTCTGATCGTGAATATCATCGGGACCATAATTCTTCAGCGCGCCGACGCCGGGCTCAAAGGGCTGCGATGACGGCATGGTCCAGGAATATGGCGTCCAACGACATTCCAATTGACCTGGAGAGTCTGGAGCGGTCGCTGCGCAAGCCGCGATCGCTGTTCAGCTACACGATGAGCTTTCTCACCGGGGCAGCGACACTGGCCGCGATGGTTCCGCTCATTTCGGTGCTCTATCTCCTGCTGAAAAAAGGCCTGGCCGGGCTCAACTGGGAGGCGCTGACCGCTCTGCCACCGGCCGCGATGGAGACTGGTGGAGGCTTTGGCAACGCTATCGTCGGCACCGTGGTGATCGTCGTAATCGCAACGCTAATCAGCGTTCCACTGGGCATTCTCGGAGCCATTTACATCGCGGTGTTCGGGGCCGACAGCAAGATCGCGGGCGCAGTGCAGTTCGCGGCCAAAGTCCTGACCGGTCTGCCGTCGATCCTGGCCGGGGTCTTTGCCTTCGGCACTATCGTGGCCTTGACCGGTGGTTTCTCCGCGCCCGCCGGAGGCGCAGCGCTCGCGTTGCTGATGCTGCCGACGATCCTTCTAACCGCCGAGCAGGCAATCAAGCGAGTACCGTCGAGGATGCGCGACGCAGCAATCGGCATGGGCGCAACCCCGACCCAGGTGGTCACCAAGGTAATCCTGCCGACGGCATTTCCCGGCATCCTTACCGGGATAATGCTGGCGCTCGCCCGCGCCATCGGAGAGACGGCCCCACTGCTGTTCACTTCGCTGTTCAGTGAATTCTGGATGAGCCGAACGCATCCGTATTTTCTTCCGAAGACCATTGGCGATCTGATGAAGCCCACCGCTTCTCTCGCCGTTATCATATATAATTTCTCGGGCTCGCCTTTCGACAATCAGATTGCGATGGCGTGGACGGCCGCGCTCACCTTGGTGGCGATCGTCCTGGTGTTGAATTTCATCGGAAGTGTGATTGCGAAACGCTACTCCCGTCTTTGAGAGGAATCCGAAATGTGTGCAGCGGTAATGGATACAACTGGAAGCCAGCTTCCTAACGATACTTTGATTGACTGTAATATTTCCGAACTCTATTACGGCAAGTTCAAGGCGGTTCGCGATGTGGCGGTCAAGGTCGGGCGCGGCACAATTACCGCCTTCATCGGACCTTCGGGCTGCGGCAAGAGCACGGCGCTACGTTGTCTCAACCGCATGAACGACTTGGTGCATGGCTTCAGGCTGAAAGGGCACGTCATCTTTCGCGGTCAGAATATATATGCCGACAAAATCGATCCGGTCGCAGTGCGTCGCCATATCGGGATGGTCTTTCAGCAGCCGAATCCGTTTGCGATGAGCATCTATCGCAACGTCGCTTTCGGGCTAAAGCTCAACAAATATAAGGGCGAGATTGACGGGCGGGTCGAGCAGGCGCTGCGCTCCGCGGCGCTGTGGGATGAGGTCAAGGACAAGCTGAAGTCGAGCGGACTATCGCTGTCGGGCGGGCAGCAGCAGCGCCTATGCATCGCGCGCGCCGTCGCCACCGAACCGGCAGTATTGCTCATGGACGAGCCCTGTTCCGCGTTGGATCCGATCGCGACCCATCGCATCGAAGAGTTGATGCAGGAACTCAAAAAGAAGTACACGATTGCGATCGTTACGCATAATCTCCAACAAGCCAAACGGGTCGCGGACATGACCGCGTTTCTATACGTTGATACCTCAAACGGCGGGCGTACCGGCTACATGGTGGAGTACGCGCCGACCGCCGAGATCTTCGAGAATCCGAAAGAAAAATACACCAAAGACTATCTGAGCGGCGAGTTCAGCTGACCTCCGGGTCGCAGCGATACAAATCCTTGGCGGACTCCATCTTCATCACGTCCGCGTCCAGGTTCTGACGAAGCACACCGCTCAGGAGTTGCCAGCGTTGGAATCAGCGCAATGTGCCGATGCGGTCAATCGCAAGGGACTGGAGTTGCCCCGGTTTGGCGAGCGCAGATATCGCTATCAGGTCTCGCGGAACTTGACCGCTGGAACTCAGGATTCAGTGCGAACCGGTTGGCGCTTGCCGGGGCCTGTCGCGCGGGGACGCCAGTGGGCCGACGAATTGCTGACCGATCGAGTAGAATCGGTTGCTGCAATTGCGAAGCGTGAAGGGGTGCTCCCGAACTAGGTCCGGCGCCTGACCCGGCCGGCGTTCCTGTCTCTCAGAATCGTAGAAGCTATCGCAGCGGGTCGCTAACCGCCGGAGACAGGGACTCGGTGGCGGAGAGGGGGGGATTCGAACCCCCGAGACCCTTTCGAGTCTACACGCGTTCCAGGCGTGCGCGTTAAGCCAAACTCTGCCACCTCTCCGCAGCGAGCGCACAGTATGCCATTTCGGTGCGCGCGTTCGCCAGAAGCGAATATCTCAGGGGTGCTGTGATTAGAATGACGGCGCTATTCAAGGTCTGACTCGTAGGTAACGCAACGATGTGTGTTATCGCATTTCGTCGAGGGCGCGCTGACCGATGTGCTTAATGATCGGGTTTGCGTCGCCTCAAGTTTGCAGCGTTTCGACCAAGTATCGACAGTGATTTGGCCGCTAGATACGCGGTGCGGGGCACGCTAGGGAAAATCAGATGGAGGTGCGGCGGCAATAATTGGCACACCTTCGGTACGCACGGCGACGGAGTCGGCGCGGGCATACAATGCCGCGACGCTATCGAGATAGATTGGCCGCCAATCCGGACGCGATCTCATGGTGAGGTCGGCGGGCGTTCCGGACGGCATTAGCACGTAGTCGTGAGGGTAGGCTTCCAAGACGCGATCGCCATGCGAGCGACCGTTAGAAAAATTCAGATATTCCTCGATCACCCTGGGCGGATAAACGAGGTCGATACGGCCGTCAACAAAGATTCGCGACGGCGGCCCGAGGTGAAACATTACGTACTGTCCCCATTCGAACCGCGCCAATATGTTACCGCGCAGGTGATGCGATCGCATGTAGGCAATTGCGCCCACCGGATAGTCCATCGTCGCCGGTATCTTTGGTGAGAGCAGTCCTCCCTTTCCGAGGATCAATGTGAGGGCGGCAGCAATCAGCACGGCCTGGCCCAGAAAGTTAAAATGATGTCGTCCGGCGCGCTCAGGTTCCTGCGCGTCGGCTCGACGAAACTTCCGAGCGACCAGATGCAGATGACGAGCCAAGGGTGCGACGGCTGCGATCACCGCAAGTGGCATATTGCGCACGACATCAAACGCTGCGGCACCCATCGCTGCTGCGATTATGACGAGTGGGAAATCGCCACCGCGCGGCGTAATCGCGAAGGCAAGCGCAAGCAGCATCAAGATTCCCACGAAGAAAAGAAAGAAGATGATGCCGGAATGCGGCCCGTGAGAACTCGCGATCACTGCAATTAGCGGTTGCCAGTCAACCATCTCCTTGCGCGACAGCGGATTGTGAAGCGCGCTCAGGACGTGCGTCCAGGCGCCCAGACCGTAAGGATTAAGGAGAGTGGCGAGCGCGCTCGCAACCGTGATACCCAGCAGCCGCACTGAACGTTTGATGCCGCGTTCGCCAGTAACATCCACGACTGCAGTGACGCCTGTGTATAGCGCGAGCGTGACGATGCCCAGAATAAAACCCCCGTGCAGATTTGCCCACAACGTGAGCATTGGAATGGCGATCCACGTGGGGGCGTGGCGGCGGTAGTTTTCGCGCGTCAACAAAGCCATCAACGCGGCGAGGAAGATGTAGGTATAGAGTTGCGGCCGAAACTGCATCAGCGGCATCATGACAACCGCGGCGGCAATAAGTACGCCGGCCTGGAGCGCGGGCGCGGCGCCCGTCTCAGCAGCCGCTACTGCCAGCATGATTACGGTCATCGAGGTGCAAGCGAACTTCCACAATTTGAGGCCGAGAATTCCGTAGAGGTCATAGGTTCGCGCCATTATCAGTTCGGCCAGCCACTCGTGAACGGACCACGCATGACCCGGTGCGGAGTAGTTGAAGGGATCGTCGCTGACTGTGCCAAACTGAAGGAAGAGCCGGCCAAACACGATGTGCCCCCAGAGATCGGGATCGGCGACGCGAGCGGCGTCGGCGATTGCGATCGCAAGCAGCACAAAGCCCGGTGCATAGCGCAACAAGGACGGCGCCGCACGATCACCAACCGGCGTCCTGGGGTGCTCGCCAGCATCCTCCGGCGCCGCGGGTGGCATCATCACGGGAAATAGGCCGACGGTGCGGAGACTCCCGTCACCGGCACGCCGGCGATCTTCGCTGCCGGCGAATTAGCGGGTGCAAACAGCGCGCTGTCCTCGTCGTGGTAAATCAACTTCCAATCGGACTGACGTTGCATCAATTCATAGGCCTTCGAGGCCGGCGCGATGAGCACGAAGCCATGCGGATACGCTGTGAGTACGGTTCGCGCGTCGCCGCGATCGAAGTAGAAATCGAGGTACTGCGCGATAATCGAGTACGGATAGACGGTATCGTAGCGGCCGTCGATGAAAATCCTGGATCCTGGAGCGGTGTGCCAGATCAGGTATTCGCCCCAATTGAAATCGTCGAGAATATTGCCGCGCAAATCGTATCGGTGCATAAAGGCCACGGCCCCCTGGGGGTACGGCTGATCCATGCGCAGACGCGTGGAGAAAATGCCGCTGTGGACGGCCAGCATCCCGGCCACCGCAAGCGCGAGCCAACCGCCGACAGCGGAAGGCTGTGGCAGAAGGTCGATTTTCGCTCCTGCGGCAGCCGCCCGCTCACGTCGGCGCGCAATCACCAGAGATGAGTGCCGCGCCACCGGCAGCGCGCATGCGATAACCGCGATCGGAAGGTTTCGCACCGCGACGATAGCAGCGATGCTCATGACGATCGCGATAACCACCAGCGGTACGTCGCCACCATCGGGAACGAGTGCGAAGGTCGCGCCGAGCCCCGCGATCATCGCACTACCACATAGTAGATAAATAATACCGCCAGGATTTATGCTCCACTGGCGCGTCAGCGCGTATGCCAGGGGTTGCCAGTCAGTCACTGCTATTCGCGTCATTGGATTATGCAGTGCGTGAAGCACCGGGCGCCAGGTTTCGATGCCATACGGTGTCATCATCGTCGCCATCAGTGCCGCCGAAGTCAGCACACCGAGTCGTACCCCGCGATGGAAACCAGCCCCATTGGTGAAATCTGCGCTGGCCGTCACGGCGGAATAGATCGCCAGCATCGCGATTCCCATGATGAAGCCACCGTGCAGATTCGCCCACAAAGCCATCATCGGGACGAGGATCCATAGCTGTGCCGCCTTGCCATAATTATGACGGGCTAAGAGCGCTAGCATCGCTGCCACGAACACGAAGGTTAAAAGCTGCGGCCGGAATTCCATTTGCGGCATGATCGCGATCGCGACGATCGTGAGGAGGTTGAGCCGTATCGTCGGAGTGGCACCGGTTTCCGCCAAGCCAGTCATTACCAGTAGTATCGTCGCCGCCACGCAGACGAATTTCCAGAGTTTCAGCCCGATCACGCCCATCGTGTTGTACGCTGCCGCCATTATTACTTCGGTCAGCCATTCATGATTATCCCATCGATGGCCGGCGGCGCTGTACGAATATATATCTCGTAGTATAAGAGACCGCTGGGCGATAGCCGCTTGCCCAAAGCGGATATGGCCCCACAGATCCGTGTCGGTCGTCTGGCCCGAGTCCGCGATTACGATCACCAAAACGACGAGTCCAGGCGCATAACGCAGCAGCGACCTCGCTTCGCGAGCCGGCGGGGCCTGCGCTGCGATCATGGAAAGAAACTCACGCGGGGCGGCTTACCCTGGATCGGCACGCCAGGCAGTCTTGCCGTCGTAGAATCCGCTCGCGCGAACAGTACGGCGTCACGGTCACGATAAACGAGCGTCCAACCAGGCGCAGTCGCCAAAATAGAAACAACTGGAGCTTTCACGGGTATCAGAATGAGATCGTGCGGATAGGCCCGGAGAACACTAAGGGCATCGGGCCGCGCATAGATAAAATCGAGAAACTGATCGATAACTTTTCCTCGATAAACCGTGTCATAGCGCCCGTCGATGAAGACCTTCGATTGCGGTCCGAGGTGCCAGATTAAATACTCTCCCCAACCAAACTCATCCAATATGTTTCCATTGATCCCATGCAGCCGCATAAAAGCCACCGCGCCGACCGGATAGTCACGCGCATCAACAATGAGCCGCGAGGAGAACAGACCCGCAAATATAGCTATCGCGATCGCGATGGAGATTACGAGCCATCGGCTGATCCGGGACCGATCGGAGTGCAGCGCGATCGCTTCGAGAGGGGCTTCAGGCCTTAGCGCGAGTTTATGCTTCCGACGCCACTCGACAATCGATTCCGTATGATTCGCGAGCGGTGCCATGCAAGCGATCACCGCCAGGGGCATATTCCGGACCGCCGCGAATGCGGCAAGAGACATCGTTGCCGCGATTGCGATGAGCGGTAGGTCATCAATACGGTGCAGGGTGTGCCCGCGCGTCGTGCAGATGAAAGTAAACGCGAACGCCACCATAATCGCGATTCCGGATACGAGGAAAATGACCGTCGGGGGATCGGTGTGCCATTGCGCGACCATCGCATGCAGCAACGGCTGCCAGTCAGCGATAATTGGCTGCACCTCGTAATGCTTCAACGAGTTCAGCACTACCCGCCACGCACTGATCCCGTAAGGAGAAATTAACGTCGAGAGCGTTCCCGCCAGCGCAATCAGGCTCAGCCGAAGAGCGCGCATAAGCCCGTGCCCAGCAAGCAAGTCCTGCCATCCGACGACTGCGGTGTAGATTGCGAGCGTCGCGATCCCGACGATAAAGCCGCCGTGCAGATTGCCCCAGAACGCCATAATTGGAACCAGCAACCAGATGGCCGCGCGGCCGCGATAGTTATGTCGAGCCAGCAATGCGATCATCGCGGCAAAGAGCAGAAAGGTAAAAAGCTGAGGCCGGAATTGATTCTGCGGCACCATCGCGAGCGCCGCCATTCCGAGCAGGTTCAATTGAATCGTTGACGAAGCGCCGGTCTCCGCCATCGCCAACGCCATTAACATCATGGTGACGGCCACGCACGCGAACTTCCACAGCTTCAATCCCACCACGCCGAGGCCGTTGTAAGCGAGCGCCATGATGATTTCGCTCAGCCATTCATGGTTGACCCAGATAGCGTTCGCTACGCTGTATGAATACCTATCGTTGGTAACCACGTGACCACTGGCCAACGCGGCTTGCCCAAAGCGCAGATGTCCCCACAGATCCGGATCGGGATACATTGCGGAATCCGCAACAGCGATCATAAGCAGGACCAGGGCCGGCGCGTAACGCAGTAGCGAAATGCGTCTAATGGCTATTTTAGCAGAGAGATCCTGCACCGCGTGATTTTTCGCTGAGCCTCGCGTCAAGCGGATTCAGGCGCGAAGAAGAGAGTATGCAGCGGTCATCGGCGGTCGCCTATCTACCACTCCACCGCAGCCAAATCATACCAAGACGCCGCCGCGATGACAGCATGCAAATTCGTTTCGAAATTCCCACGTGCGACGCCGGCGCCGCACGTCAGCGGGACGCCGCGTAACAAATAGTTTCGTTGACAGTTCTTACGCGACCGTCCGCAATGGCGTATGCGCGCGCTCCTTCGATCACCGCTTCGATGATTTTCGCCCGCTTCTCGGGCGGCTGACGCTCAAGCAGCACGCGGAATGGTGCCGCGACATCGACGCGAAACTGAGCAAAATCAGCCGCGGACTCGAGTTCGAAAGTCACCGGAATGCGTTCGACCGTCACATCTTTGAAGCCAGCCTCGGCGAGCATGTCGCGCATCATCGATTCGTCGGCGAGGCGCAATGGACCGAGCGCGTCCGGCGGTGGTGGCGGCAGCCCGGCAATTTTCCGAACGGCTTCCGCGCCGATACTCGTCAGCGGCATCTTCTCGGCTGTGGACCAGACCGCGGTCGCAAAGCGACCTCCGGTGCGCAGATGTTGGTGAATCCCACGCAAGGCGCCTTTCACATCGGGCATAAACATCAGACCCCAGCGACATACGATCGCATCGAAATCACGCTCGGGTATCGTGAGCACTTCGCCGTCGATCTCGCGGAATTCAACATTGGTGATTCCAATCGCGGTGGCCCGCTCGCGAGCGATGGCGAGCATCCCTGGCGACTGATCGGTCGCGATAACCCGTCCGCCAGGTGCGACGCGGCGCGCAGCCGTCAAAGCCGGTTCGCCATTGCCGGTAGCGATATCGAGCACGTTCGCGCCGGGTCCGACGCCGGTTAATTCCACCAGTCGATCGCTCACATGCTGCGCGCAGCGTTCGAACAGCGGCCACCATTTATTCCATCCGGCGGCGGCTGCATCCCAATCGCGCCGCTGCTCATTCTTCAACTGTTGCGGATCAACCATTTCTCACCCCTTGTTCGCTCCAGTTCGTCAGTTTTGGGTTCAACGGAGTGTCCCGCTCCAGCAGATGGCGCGATAATCCGCGAATCTGTGCAACTCCTAACGTCCCCGTACCACGACCCCGCGCAGATGCGCCAGCATCCGTGGATACTCCTGATCGAGTGTGGCGACCGTTGCGGGCGCAACCCCTTGATCGCCAATCAGCACTACCCCCGCGGGATCGTCGCCGTTTGGGTTGGCCGGATGCGCCGGCTGCGCGAGTGAATTTTCCAACAGGTAATAGCCCACGACGCTAACTGCAAAACCTGGCGCCACCGCCATGGTGCCGCCATTCACCAGATTGGCGGCAGCGGCGCGCGTAGCTTCGCTCCATTGCACGTCATGCGGTTTCCGATTCCACGCGATCACATGGCCGATGGACAGGACGACTATCAATACGATCGCGCCAATTCGCGCGGTGTGAGTTGGGAGTTCAATAATTCCGACCGCTGTCAAAATGAAAAATGGCACGAAGCACGAGAGCAGATAGCGCTCGACGAAGGCCGGACGAATCGCATAGGAAATGAGCAGCAACAATAGCGGTGGAATCCACATCCAGAGTAGCGCGAAGATGATGCCGTCACGCCAGCGATGCCATCCGCGCAGGATGCCCCATGCGACGAGAGCCGCCATCGCAGGAAACGCAAAGGTGCCAGTCGCCTTGTTGAACAGTGCCAGCGGCGCCCATACTTCCGGCCGTTTGATCCAGTCGATCGCCCCAGTGTTGGCTGCGCGAGCGGCCGAGCCGATCACTGCGGGCGCGAGCGGCGCGAGAATTACCGCCCCCGCACAGAGTCCGAAAGCCAGCATGAGAGCCCGGCGCACTTCTTCTGCAGAAAAGTCAAAGCGGTTTCGCGCCATCAAATACGCGATCCATATTCCTTCGCCACCGAAGGCCAGTACCGCTGTCAGATGCGCCGCCAACGCCATCGCGGTGAAGACTGCTACGCCGGCATAAGCCACGATTCCGCCACAACGCAGCGCACGAAAAAGGCACCAGGTCTGTGCGGCAACGGCGGCAATTACGAAGGGATACATTCGCACTTCGCGCGAATACTTGATGGTGATCAAATTCACGGCGAAGATCAGGGCTGCTAGCGCCGCCACTTCGTCACGCTTATTCACGGTGGAATTCGCAGCGTCATTAATCTTGTGGCCAACGGCGAAAATCTCGCGGGACGCTCCGAAAACCAACAAAATCGTGATCGATCCCACCACCGCCGAAAGGGCCCGCATCACGGCAAGCCGCTCTCCGAATGCACGCATCCAGAGATGCAAGGCAAGATCGTGCAGGCCGGCTTTGCCCGGGTTCAAATGGTTCTGAGCGCGCAAGACTTCGCGCACAGTCGGCGCAGAAGCGGCCGCCCAGGAGGCTCCTTCGTCGGCGGACATTTCCCGGCCCCCAAGATCGGAGCAGCGCAGATAGGCGCCCACAATCAGCGCGAGCGCCACCACCAGGATCGCTAACCCGCTCGTCGATGCGGACTCCCGATGCGTGCGCGAAACTCCGCTCACAGGCCCTTCTTGAGTTTGGGCGCAGGACGGAAGCCGACTGTGCGTGCCGCTGGAATCGTGATCTTCGTCATCTTGTGTGGATCGAATCCCGCGCGAGCCTTACGCCGCCGCACGGTGAAGGTACCGAAACCGGGCATCCAAAAACGCTTGTCCTTGCGAATTGCGCGCGCAATCTGTTCGAAGGTCATATCGACCGTCGTCGTGACCAACTTTCTTTGCTGCCCTGTGGCACGTGCCAGAATTTCGATCAGCTCTGCCTTGGTCATCTTGCAACCCTCCGGCAGAAGTCTCCGTATAGCGACGCGCGCGGGCGTGCAACCCGCGAGATAAGCGCCGAGGGCACGAATGCGTCTATCGCGTGCGGAATCAGCCTGGCACGGCCGAGAGCGATTCCATTGTGCGCCAGAACAAACCCCAGCGGACGCCCTGATCGCTCACAACGACCTCGTTCAGATGGAAGTGATTCATGATTCGTTCGAGAACCGCCGCGCCCGCGAAAATTACATCGGCGCGTCCCGCCTGAAGTCCCGGCAGTTTCTTGCGCTCAGCCAGCGGCAACGCACCGAACTTCGCGATGGTGGCCATCACGTCGTCGTGCGAGAGGCGATGTCCATGGACGATCTTTGAATCGTAAGTCGCGAGTCCCAGCGTCACCGCACATACAGTCGTGACCGTGCCTGCGATACCAATCATCGCATCGGGGGAAAATTCCCATCCGAGTTGCTGCAGCTCCGTATTAACGGCCAGGCGCAGATCCGCCGCCTCACGCGCGGTCGGGGGATCGTGATGCACGTGGCGCTCGGTCAATCGCACCGATCCGATTTGCAGGCTGACGAAATCGAGCTTGGGGCCAGGCTCGGCACGAATAAGTTCGGTGGACCCTCCGCCGATATCGACGATCAAGAGCTTGGCCCCAGGGTCGAATCGAAGTCCCTTAACCACCGCGAGATAGGAAAGCTCGGCCTCGGTTTTGCCCGTAATGATTTCAAGGTCGATACCGGCCTGCGTCTTTACTTGCGCGATAAAATCGGCGCCATCGTGAACGTCCCGGAGCGCGGCTGTCGCTACCCCGACGACCCGCTCGGCGCCGAGGTCGCGCGCTTTTCGAGCGAATTCCGTGATCGCCGCAAGCGTCTGCGCCGCGGACTCCGGATCGAGACGCCCACTGGAATCGACTCCCCGGCCAAGCCGCGTGATGCGCGAGAAATCGGCGATCGTATGCACGACACCGGTCTCGTCGCGCTCGGCGACGAGCATCAGGACCGTGTTGGTTCCAACGTCTAGAGTTGCGAGTTTCACGCTTTCACCAGTCAGCGACGCTCACGCCAGCAGGGCAGCCGCCGTAACTGCGCCATCGGCTGCGGGGGTTTCGAGGCCATGGCGTTCGATCCAATTGTCAAACGCGGCAATTGCCCGAGCGCCCATTTCAATTTTCTTTTCGCGGCCGCGCGCGCGGCTCTTGAGATCGGGCATGAGCCCGTAATTCGCATTCATCGGCTGAAAGTCGCGGCGACCCGCGTCAGTAATATAAGCAATCAAAGAACCGAGCGCGGTTTCCGGCGGTGGCACTGCCATCTCGCGTCCAATCGCCAGCCGCGCGGCATTTATCGCCGCGAGCATGCCCGCCGCCGCGGACTCGACGTAGCCTTCCACACCGACCATTTGCCCGGCAATGAAAAGATCGCTGCGACCACGAAATTGCAGCGTCGGAAGCAGCAGCCGCGGCGAGTCGATAAACGTATTGCGATGGAGCGAGCCGAGCCGCACGAACTCCGCGTGTTCCATCCCCGGAATCATGCGCAGGACGCGTCGTTGTTCGGGGTAGGTCATCTTGGTCTGGAAGCCGACCATGTTGAAGAGCCGCCCAGCGCCGTCATCCTGACGCAACTGCACCACTGCGAACGGCCTCTCACCCGTGCGCGGATGGCTAAGTCCAACCGGGCGCATCGGGCCGAACGCGAGCGTCATCGGACCGCGGCGCGCGATTTCTTCGATCGGCATGCAGCCCTCGAAGTAAATCGGCTTTTCGAACGGATGCGCCGCAACTTTCTCCGCCGCCATCACGGCGCCGACGAAGGCCTCGTATTGATCACGATCGAGCGGGCAGTTGATGTAGTCCTCGCCGCCTTTGCCCCAGCGCGAGGCCATGTAAGCGACGTTCATGTCGATCGACGCGGCTGTCACGATTGGAGCAATCGCGTCGTAAAAGTAGAGGTTGCGTGAACCGACGATTCGGTTGAGCTCTTCGCCGAAGGCCGCGCTGGTGAGCGGACCGGTCGCGATTATCGTTGGTCCCGGCGGCAGCGTGGTCGCCTCCGCCCGCACGATCTCGACCAGCGGATGTGCCGCGAGAGTCTCCGTCAGGATGCGCGCGAATTCTTCGCGGTCCACCGCCAGCGCCGACCCCGCCGGCACGCGAACGCGATCGGCCGTCGCGATAATCAGCGATCGCAACTGGCGCATTTCTTCCTTCAACACCCCGACCGCAGTCTCCATCGAGTCATTGCGCAGGGAGTTCGAACACACCAACTCGCCAAACATTCCCGTCTGATGCGCTTCAGTCATACGCACCGGACGCATCTCATGCAGCCGCACGCGCACGCCACGGCAGGCGAGTTGCCAAGCGGCCTCGCTGCCGGCCAAGCCGGCGCCAATCACATTGACGAGTGTTTCGTTCATTCAGCGATGCGGCCTGTCCCCTGAGTCTTCAGATCGTGACGGGTTTGCCGGCCGCTGTAAACACGACGTTCGCCGCGGCGAACCGCTCGATTGCCCTCGGTGCGCGAGGTTAAAGGCGCTGAGCCCAAAAGAAAATTCATGGTGCTGTCGATCCGCGGCCTGGCCGTTCGACTAATGGATGTAACCAATCTCGTATCCAATGGAGGATCCCATGCAGTACATGCTTTTGATCTATGACAACGAAAACCACACCTTGCCGCCCGACGAACGGAACAAGCTGTTCGAGGAATACGGAGCATTCACTCAGAGCATCATCAAGTCGGGCAACTTCAACGCAGGCGCTCCCCTTCAGACGACCAGCACCGCGACCACGGTCCGCGTGCGCGAAGGCAAACCCCTGACGGTGGACGGACCGTTCGCCGAAACCAAGGAGCAACTGGGCGGCTATTACCTGATCGAGGCGGAGAATCTCGACCAGGCGGTTGCGATCGCTGCACGTATCCCGAGCGCCCGTTTCGGCTCGATCGAAGTCCGTCCGGTCATGAAGATGTAAGCGCGGCGTCAATGGAATCGCAGCCGTCGGGTGCGGTAGCCTGAGACCCGGCGGCTAGCGATGGCGAACGCAGATCTCGAACGGCTTTATCGCGCGGATTACGGCCGCATCATCGCGGCCGTGATTCGGCTCGTCGGCGACTTCGAGTTTGCCGAGGAAGCGATTCACGACGCGTTCGCGGCGGCGCTCGAACAATGGCCGCGCGACGGCATCCCGGCGAATCCGCGCGCCTGGATCGTCGGCGCGGCGCGGCACAAGGCCATCGATCGCATGCGGCGGCGCAGTCGCCTTGATGGCAAGCTGCGCGAGGTCGCGGCGGAGCAGGTTGTCGAGGAAATCTCCGATGGCGATGCCGAAGGCACCGACTCCGTGACCGACGATCGGCTGCGGCTCATTTTCACCTGCTGCCATCCCGCGCTGGCACTCGAAGCACAGGTCGCACTGTCCCTGCGCACACTGTGCGGTCTGACGACCGAGGAAATTGCGCGCGCCTTTCTCGTACCGGCCGCGACGATGGCGCAACGCCTCGTTCGCGCCAAGCGCAAGATTCGCGCGGCTCGCATCCCCTACGAAGTGCCGCCCGACGATCTCCTGCCCGAGCGAACCGAGGCAGTCATGGCCGTCATCTACCTCATCTTCAATGAGGGCTATTCGGCGACCTCGGGTGAGGTGCTGGTTCGCGCCGATCTGTGTGCGGAGGCAATCCGACTCGGCCGCCTGCTGCAGGAGTTGATTCCTGAAAATGCCGAGGCTCGCGGGTTGCTGGCATTGATGCTTCTGCACGACGCCCGGCGTCACGCGCGCCTCACTGGTGAGGGCGATCTCATCCTGTTGGAAGAACAAGATCGCGCGCGATGGAACGCGGCGCAAATCGGCGAAGGGCTGGCCTTGGCCGCGGCCTCGATGCGCCCGCATGAGCCCGGTCCATACGCGATTCAAGCCGCCATCGCAGCTGAACATAGCCGATCCGCAACTGCCGCCGAAACTGATTGGCGCGCGATCGCCGCGCTCTATGGATCGCTCGCGCGCATTCAGCCGTCGCCGGTGGTGGAATTGAATCGAGCGGTCGCGGTAGCGATGGCTGATGGTCCCGAGCGTGGACTCGCCCTGATCGATGCGATCGAGACACGCGGAGAACTGCGCGACTATCATCTCTTATGGGCGGCGCGCGCCGATCTCTTGCAACGTCTCGCGCGTTGGCACGAAGCGCGTGAAGCCTACGGCAATGCGCTTGCCCTGGTGACCGATGAGCCGCAGCGGCGTTTTCTGCAAAGGCGCATCGCAGAGGTCGATTCAAGTTCAAGCTGAAACGCGTTTATTTGAACCAACGGCGGCAGCTTCACTGAGCGCCGCACCGATGGCTCGATAGACGGCGGCGTTGAACGCCATCCCGACGTGGCATCCGCCGGCTTCGACATTGCGAGCGTTCGCTTCCTGAGAGAGCGCCCGTGGATAGCGCACGATCCGATCGCCGCGCGTGTAGATCGCCGTAAGCGGAACCGGGACCGGGCCGGCATCCAGCATCAGCGGCGATCCCATCGTCACGACCTGGCGAACGGCGGTGGGATTTCGGCGCGCAATCGCGCGCGCGTACACTCCGCCCAGACTTTGTCCGACGATCGAAACGCCGCCGCCCGACTTCTCCGCGGCGGCGCGCACGCGATGCTCCAGTTGCTCGAGCAGTTCCTGCTTGAAACCGGTGTTTCGGCTCAATCCAGAAGCCAGCGGCGCGTAGCCGACGCGCCCGAGCCATCCGCGCAATGTTTCGAGGTAGCCGTCAGTCCCGAGCAAACCCGGGATCACGATCACCGGATGGCCGTCACCGCGGGCGACATCTATGCCAAAAAAAACCGGGTCAGCGACCAGCCGAGCATATTCGGCAAGCCCCTGAATTGCCTCGATCGTGAGTCCGATCACCGCGGTTGCGCCGAGCGCACCCACGATCAGTTTCATTATCTGGACGGGCGAAACCTGCTCGATCCCGCTTAGCGACGAGCGCGACCGGTTGGTCATCTCCGCACTCCGTATGCGAGAAAGGTCCCGCCGCCCGGCGCCGCCTGCACTACAATCCCGGTCAGATATGGTTCGAGGAAGCGCCACGGCTCATCGAGGCCAGCCATCGTCGTAGTCGAGCGCATCGCCGCGATGCGCACGAACAGGTTGACCCCCGGAGACCACCAGCGCGCCCACTTGAGACCGGTCGCAACGACTCGGGCACCGGGCTTGAGAGCGCGGAACACATTTTCGAGGGCGGCCGGCGTCTGCAAGAGGTCATGGGTAAAGTGAAACACGGCTGCGTCTGCGCGACGGGCAATTTCAGCTTCCTCGGCCGGCGCATGGATCAGGGTCACATTGGCCCAGCCGTTATCTCGCGCACGAGCGCGCGCCTTCGCTATCATGTCGGGGCTCTGCTCGACTCCGATGATGGCTCCATCGGGCCCGACGAATTTTTCGACGTGCGGAAAGCTCAGTCCGGTGCCGCAGCCGACGTCGAGGACGGTCTCGCCGGGCTTCAATCCCAGCCGTGCGATCGCGCGGCGGCGAAGCGGTTCGGCGATGGCGATCTCGAAGTCGTAAACCTGTACGCGGGCGCGGTACTGATCGATCGCCTCGATGCGGTCGGGTTCGGGCGCTAACGCCGCTGACAAGCCGGGTACGATGGGCGGTCGTCGCGGACGTTTTCTGCGCCTTTGCGGGGCCATCATTCGGTCCCGCATGCGGGTGCTCGATCTCTCATGTGTGGCCTTAGTCGATCATTCCTGTGATCAACGCCTCAGTCCACGGGTGAGGGAGGTGGAAATTCCCTGGGATCGCTTGCGCCCGGCAATCGGGCGGAGCGCGGGTACCGCGCAGTGCGTCGCGCGAGGCGGCTACGCAATGGTCGGTGCTGGAGGCTCGTGCGCCACAGGAGGCGTGGGTGCTTCCGCGGGCGGCTGCTGATAGCCGCATTCCTTGTTCGCGCATTGCCATCGGGTACCGTCTTTCTTGGTCGTTTTCTCGACCAGGTAGGTCGCGCCGCAATTCGGGCATGGATGGGGTACGACGCGGTCCCAGCTCGCGAACTTGCACTTGGGATAACGGCCGCAGCCGTAAAAGATTTTCCCACGGCGGCTGCGACGTTCGAGGACTATGCCCTCTTTGCAATCGGGACAGGCGACGCCGGTAGTCACGGGTTCGGCGCGGGTGCGCTTGATGCCATCGCAATCGGGATAGCCCGAACAGCCGAGGAACTCGCCGAAGCGCGAGCGCCGGCGGACCATCGGCTTGCCGCACTTCTCGCAGACTTCGTCGGTGGCGGCGGGAGCGGTCGCTTCCTGCGGCACGACGTTACCCTGTTCGTCGCGCTTGAACTCGCTGGTGTTGGTGCATTTGGGGTAGTTGGAACACGCGAGGAACTCACCGTTGCGACCCCACTTGATGACCATCGAGCCGCCGTCCATTTCGCATTTGAGGTCGGTTTCGAGACCCTTGCGTTTGACCTCGGGCATCTTCTTTTTGGCTTCGCCGAGCCGTTTTTCGAACGGGCCCCAGAAGCGCTTGAGGGTTTTGACCCAGTTTTCCTTGCCTTCCTCGACGCCATCGAGCTGCAGTTCCATTCCGGCAGTGAAGCCGACCTCCAGAATATCGGGGAAGGCGGCGATGAGGAGGTCGCAGACGACGCGGCCGAGCGAAGTCGGGCGCATCCGCTTGCTCTCGTCCTCCTCGACGTAATCGCGGCTCAAGATGCTGGCCATGATGGAAGCGTAAGTGGAAGGGCGCCCGATGCCCTTGTCTTCCAGTTCCTTGATGAGGGTGGCCTGGGTGAAGCGCGGCGGCGGCTGGGTGAAATGCTGTTCGAGGTCGAAGCCGATGCCCCTTTCGTCGGCCTTGGTCGGAGCGAGCGGCTTGACCAGGGTGAGGCGCTCGCCCTCGGTCATGGCGGGCAGCGTGGCGACATCGTCATCGTCGGCGGCTTCGTCCTGGCCTTCGAGATAGACGCGCATGAAGCCATCGAACTTCATCACTTGACCGGAGGCACGGAAAAGGGCTGCGCCAGACTCGATGTCAACGGTGGTGCGATCGTAAACCGCAGGGTTCATCTGGCTGGAAACGAAGCGGTTGTAAATGAGCGTATAGAGGGCGAGTTCATCTTTCGCGAGATAGCGCGCGAGCGACTCCGGGTCGCGCTCGAGCGCGGTGGGGCGAATGGCCTCGTGGGCATCCTGGGCGGATTTGCCGGAGCGATAAGAGTTCGGTCGATCGGGCAGGTACTGCTTGCCGTAGCGATCGACGATATGGCCGCGAACGGCGTTCAACGCGTCGTCGGAAACGCGCGGCGAATCGGTCCGCATATAGGTGATAAGACCGGTGGCGCCCTGATCGCCGAGTTCCATACCTTCGTAGAGGCGCTGCGCGATCTTCATGGTGCGCGAGGGCTGGAAGTAGAGCTTGCGCGAGGCCTCCTGCTGGAGGCGCGAGGTGATGAAGGGGGCGACTGGGCTGCGGCGCACTTCCTTGCGATCGATCTTGCGGACGATGAACGGCTGGTTCGCGCATTCGGCGACGATCTCGCGCGCCTCCGCCTCGGGGAGCTTGTAGGCCTTGTTATCGATTCGATGGTCCCGGTAGCTGTAAATCCGCGCTTTGAAGGGCGGCGGATTTTGAGCCGCCAGATTGGCGTCGAGAGTCCAGTACTCTTCGGGACGGAACGCCTCGCGATCCTTTTCGCGCTCAACGATTATGCGCAGCGCGACCGACTGGACGCGCCCGGCGCTGATGCCACGCTTGACCTTTTCCCAGAGCAGCGGGCTGACCTTGTAGCCGACCAGCCGATCGAGCACGCGGCGGGCCTGCTGCGCGTCGAAGAGGTCCTGATTGATTTCGCTGGGATTTTCGATAGCGGCCTTGATCGCCTTCTCGGTGATCTCATGCAGGAGAACGCGATGAACTGAGGCGTCAACCTTGCCGAGCTGGTCGGCGATATGCCAGGCAATCGCCTCGCCTTCACGGTCAGGGTCGGTCGCGAGATAGATGTTCTTCTTGTTTTTGGCGGCGGCCTTGATGCCTTCGATGACCTTGGCCTTGCCGGCAATGACGTGGTACTCGGGCTTGAAGCCGTCCTTGATGTCAACGCCGAGCTTGCTTTTGGGCAGATCAACCACATGCCCGACGGAAGGGGTCACTTGGAAATCCGATCCGAGATAGCGCTTTATGGTCTTCGCCTTGGCCGGCGATTCGACGATTATCAGGTTTTTTGCCACTCTTGAGCCCCTTGTATCAAACCGTACGGCGGCGCCCGCCGTCTAAATCAGCGCGAAGAGCTTGCCGGGATGCTGACTGACCTGTCCACCAAGCTCAAGTTCCAGCAGTAACTTAAGCACGGTTTGAGCGTTGAGTCCGGTGCCTTCGATGATAGAATCAACGTGGAGTTTTTCAGAGCCTTTTAGCTGGTTTAAGATATTATTAATATCATTTGGCTCAGGTTTGGCTGTCACCGCTGCGGTCTCGTCCTCTGCGGACAGCTTCGGCTCGGACTTTATCTGGCTGTCTACCGTGGCTCCGATCTGAGGGGCCAGTTCCTCGAGCACGTCCTCGACGCAATCGACCAGCCGGGCGCCTTCCTTCAATAGACGATTGCTGCCGCGAGTACGTCCCGTCAAGGGGCTGCCCGGAACGGCGAAGACCTGGCGATCCTGTTCCAGTGCCATGCGGGCGGTGATTAACGAGCCGCTTTTCTCGGCCGCTTCGACGATTACGACACCGAGGCAGAGGCCCGAGATGAGCCGGTTGCGGGTGGGAAAATTTTCGGCGACGGGGGGCGCTCCGACCGGCAATTCGGAGATGACAGCGCCACCCCCGGCGACAATGGCCTCGGCGAGCTTGCGGTTTTCCGGGGGGTAGATGACGTCGATGCCGCAGCCCATCACAGCCACCGTGCGGCCATTGGCGTCGAGTGCGCCCTGATGGGCCTCGGAGTCGATGCCGCGGGCGAGACCACTGACGACGGCGAAGCCCTTAGCGGCCAATTCGAGGCCGAGACGCTGTGCCATGCGGCGTCCGGCGTCGCTGGCGGTGCGCGCGCCGACCACCGCAATATGCTTCGGATCGGCGCCGTCGAGGGCGCCGCGGAGGAAGAAATACGGTGGCGGATCGGCGATATGGCGCAGGTTGACGGGATAGTCCGGGTCGGTCCAGCGCACGAGCCGTGCGCCGATGCGAGGTAATTCGCAGAGCTCCTTCTCGATGGGATCGAAGTCGCGGAAGGTTACAATGTTGTGCGCCGTGGGGCGCGGAATGCCGGTCTGAACGAGATCGCTGTCGACCGCCTGGAAGATTCGTTCAGGGGTGTGGAAGCGATCGAGCAGCAGGCGGGCAATCCGCGGGCCGACGCCGTGAACGCGTCGTAAGGCGAGCCAATAAGCGTCGGGAGTCGGTGGCATCGTATAATTAGATATGTTTGATTCGATGCCGGTTGCAAAACACAAGGGAACAATTAACCGTAGGGACGGTGCGACACGGCAGCACTAGCTTAGTCGAGCGTATATGTACGATAGCTTGTACACCACCCAAGCATGGCACGCATTGCGCCGCGAATCATGCTAAACTTGACCAGCAGTTTCGAATCAAATAATTAAAACTGAACTGCCTGATCTGCCAAGCGGCAAATCAATCTCTTGCAACTCAAGAAATAGAGGACGATGGACCTGACCAACGAAGCCATAGTGGGCGGTGGGGATCGGAGCACGATGGATCTCAGCGGGATGTCTGCGACCGAGAAGCAGATCCTGATCTTCAGCTTCTATCGCGATGCCGAACTGCGCGGGGCGCGGCTCCTTTTCAACATCATAGGGCATCTGAAGGATGGCGATTCGCAGCTCAAGATGACCAAGCATCTTTCGGACGAAACACGGCACGCGTGGCTATGGACGCGGCGGATTGCGGACTTGGGCGGATCGCCGGTATTTGTGGCGGACGGCTATCAACGGCGGCTCGGGATGCGCATCGGAGTGCCGCGCGGAATCGTCGAGGTGCTGGGCCTGACGGTGGTGGTCGAGGAGCGCGCGCAGAGCCGCTACATGGCGCATGCGGCGCTGCCGAACGTCGATGAAGCCACACTGGAAGTGCTGAAGGGCGTGACCGAGGATGAGACTTGGCATCTTTCGTGGATCGAGAAAAAGATGCGGGAGATAGCACGCGAGGAAGGCAATGAGGGCAAGGCGGACGAGATCCTGAACCGCTATCGCGCAATCGATCGCGAGGTTTACGAAACGCTCGCCAGGGATGAGGCGGCCCTGTACCGGGCATAGGCAGGCCGGCCGTGAGGCGCCGGTCGAAGAGGCCGGTGTGGTGCGTGCAGAATCGCACCGGCAGACCACAATTGAATGATTGATGAGCGCGCGTCACCCGAGTGGCGCGCGTTTTTATTTCGCGAGCTACACGAATGCGCGGGGACTATGCAGGCGGGGTCTTACCGGCCGCAGAGAGGGCCTGATTGAGGACGTCGCGCATCGCAGCGGCGGCGGCCGAAGCGGCGACACCGGGAGGTGCGCCGGGGGCCGTGAGATACGCGTACATGAGGCTGCGGCTGGCATTGACGATGGCGCCGAGGCCGTCGGCGCGCGCGGTAATGACGGCATCCTCGGCGCGGGCTCCCTGGGCACCGTAGCCGGGTACCAGAACGATCGAATCGGGCATCAGTTCGCGCGCGCGGCGCGCGTGATCGGGATAAGTCGCGCCGAGCACGGCGCCTACCGGGGTAAGGCCGTCGGTGCCGACGAAATCGCTACCCCATCCGTGAACGCGTTCGGCGACCGCCTCCCAGAGCGGACGGTGCGGCGCTTCGAGGTCCTGAAATTCGCCGGAAGATGGATTGGACGTCTTCGACCAGCACGAACACTCCACGGCCGGCGCGGACGCGGGCGACGAAGGGTGCGATCGCATCGCTGCCGAGGTAGGGGTTGATGGTGACCGCGTCGGCGGCGAAATCGCCGTCTCCGAGGAAAGCCTCGGCGTAGGCGGCAGAGGTGCTACCTATATCGCCGCGTTTGGCGTCGGCGATGGTCACGAGTTCGAGCGTGCGCGCGAACTTCAGCACTTCGACCAGAGTGCGCATGCCGTCGAGGCCGCGGGCTTCGAAGAACGCGAGTTGCGGCTTGATCGCCGCTATGTAGGGCGCACAGGCCTCGATGACTTCGCAGCAGAAGCGCGTGAGCGTGTAGCCGGAGGGAAGGCCGGCGGCGGCTTTCGAATCGAGTTGGGGATCGACGCCGAGGATCGCGATCGTGCGCTTCGATCGCTGCGCGGCGATTAATCGTTCAACGAATTCCATCGGGAGTCCATAGTCGCACATTCGACGGTGACGACTCCAAGCCTCGGGCGCAGATTCATGAAGATTAGCGCACAGATTTGATTGGCTTGCGCGCGGGTTTCTCGGGCGGCTTGTCCGCCGCGGTTTTGATCGCGGCAGCCTTGCGCAGGACCGCTCTGCGTTTGGGCGCGACGGATTTATCTGCGCGCGGCTTGGCCGCGGCTGATTTGGAGGATGCGCCAGAAGGGGTCTTCGCCGCAGCGGCCGTGGTTTCGGCGCCAGCGGGAGTGACGACGTTCAAGCTTTGCCACAGGTACCACGAAGCGACCGTTCGATAGGGACGCCAACGCTCACCGAACTCGCGCAGATTCTTTGGAGGCGGAGGTTCGCTCATCGCATAGAGGCGCGCGACGGCGTTACGCACGCCGAGATCGTCGACCGGAAGGACGTCGGGACGGTGGAGATTGAACATCAGGAACATTTCGGCAGTCCAGCGGCCGATGCCGCGCACGCGGGTCAAGTCGGCGATGACTTCGTCGTCGGTCATGCGGGAGTGGCGATGGAAGTTGAGGGTGCGGTTGTTGACGTGAGTGGCGAGGTCGCGGAGGTAGGACATTTTGCCGCGCGACAGGCCCGCCGCGCGCATCGTTTCGTCGGAGGCGGCGAGCAGGCGTTCGGGCGTGGGAAAGCGTCCATCGCCGACGAGATCGACGAAACGATCGAAGATGGTCTGAGCGGCGCGACCCGCGAGTTGCTGGAAGATAATCGCCCGCACGAGCGCATGAAAGCGTTCGGGGCGGCGGGAAATCGAATAGGGGCCGACGCGATCGATCACGGCGCCGAGAACCGGATCGACGCGCTTGAGGTGCGCGGCGGCGGCGCGAGCATAGGGCGGTGTGACGTTGGGCATCGTCCAGTATTAGCTGGCGGGATGGGGGGACAGCCAGACATTTTCGAGGCGCGCGGGGCGCATCGGATTGAGCACATAGCCATGCACCCAGGGCTGCCGGATTTCGTAAGTGATCGGATAGTAGAGAAAGACCCAGGGAGCATCTCTAACGACGATATTCTCCGCTTCGCGATAGATGGCGTAACGGCGGTCCAGGTCGCTCAGCGGGGCGGCCTGTGCGAGGAGCGCGTTGACGCGCTGATCGCTGAACCAGGCGTCATTGTTGGCGCCCCATTGATCGCGCGAAAGGAGGACGTCGAGGAAGTTCGCGGGGTCGGGGAAGTCCGCTTCCCAGCCGGAGAAAAAGAGCGGCACGGTCTGCGGCTGCCGGATGGCTTCGAGGAAGGGGGCGAATGCCACCGGCTTCAGCATCAGGTGGACGCCCACGAGCTCGAGATCCTGCTGCACCGATTGGCCGAGGATCATCATGGTCTGATCGGCCGGCATCCAGAGCGTCGCTTCGAAGCCGCGGGCGAGGCCGGCCTGCTCCAGCAATTGACGGGCGCGCGCCGGGTCGTATGGATAGCCAGTCAGGTGCGAATCGTAGCCGGGCAGTCCCGGCGGCAAGACTCCATTGGCGATGATGCCGCGGCCGTTGATGACGGCAATCAGTTTGGGCTTGTTGACGGCATAGTTGAAGGCGCGGCGCACGCGTTCATCGGTGAAGGGCGGCATCTGGCAGTTCAGGCCAAGGTAGCGCGTCGTAACGGTGACGATCCGAAGCGTCAAATCGCGCAGCCGCGCGGTCTTCATCACGTAAGGAAAAACTGCGGGCGGAATGTTCGAGACGTCGATTTCGCCGCCCTCGAACTTGAACCATTGCAGGTCCTCGCTAACGCCAATCGATTCAACGACGGCGTCGAGATGCGGCAGGCCCTCGACGAAGTAGCGGAGATTCTTCGTGAGGACGATGCGCTGGCCGCCGATCCATTCCTTGAGCATAAAGGGACCGCTGCCGAGGACGTGGCGGCCGAAATCCTCGCCCCATTTTTCGACTGCTTCTCGCGGTACGGCCGATGCGAACGGCATCGCGAGCTTTTGCAGGAAGATCGGATCGGGTGCGCTGAGATGAAAGGCGATCGTCCACGGATCGCGAGTCTCGATGCCGCTGACGGACGTGGCGCGATGAGCGATGAAATCCGCGGCGCCGTCAATCGCGCGAAAATACTCCATCCCCTTCGAGCGTGTCGCGGGATCGAGCACGCGCTGGATGGCGTACTTGAAATCGGCGCTGGTGACGAGACGGCCGTTGGTGAAGTGAACGCCCCGGCGCAAGTGGAAGGTAAAGACTTTCGCATCGGGGGAGGATTCCCAGGAAATCGCGAGGTCGGGAACGAGGTCAACGCCGGCATCGCTGTAGCGCACCAACGTATCGAAGATCATCTGCTCGAACATCCATGACTCCACGTCATAACCAGCGGCTGGATCGAGCGTAGGGACGTCGGAGATAGCTGCGAGATGGAGGACCATCGCGCCGCGCGGCAAATCTATCGGCGGCGCGCCGGAACGACATCCCGGAACGAAGACGAGGTCAATTAGCGCCAGCACAATGACGATGAAAAGTTCCTGCGGAGCCAACCGCTCTTCAGGGATCGCCGAGCCATTCACCAGCCGCCGCCTGCGACTATCAAGCATCGTTGATACGGTGGTGAGGAACCGGCAAGAAAATCACGCGATACGGCGGTGCCGGCGCGATGGGCGTGAACGGCGCTGGGAGGGTCTTGCCGCGATCCTCCGCGACGGCCCGGAAGATCTAGCGAACAGGCGAGAGAGGGAAACACTCCATGGTTGGAAGGGGCCGATTATTATCTCTCCAAGAGACGCCGGGGCGGTGCGCTGGTTGAGTCCAGTGGCGGGGAATTCGTCGCGGCCAGGGGCGTGGTAGGTGCCGAAAAGTATATCGATGCAGGGGAAGAACTGCGCGAAGTTCTTGTTGTGATGTTCCGGAAGGTTCGAGTGATGGATCCGATGCACCTGCGGTCCACAGAGCAGCGGTGTCAGAAGGCCGAGCCTGACGCGTAAATTGGCGTGAGCGAAGAAGAGCCATGCGCGCAGGGCCACGGGCGTAATCAGAGAGGCCCGAGTATCCATGCCGACGATGAACAGCATCGGCACTCCGATCAACGCCGTCTGCAGCGGCTTTTCAAGCCAGAAGCTGCGGAGACTGGTCGTAGCGTTAAGCTCGGTATCGGTGTGATGGAGTTCGTGAATCGGCCAGAGCAGATCGAATTTGTGCTGCGAACGATGATACCAGTAAAAGATAATGTCCTGAGCGAAAGCGTAAGCCATTACGAGAGCGATCGAGAAGAGGATTCCGCGATCCGGAGCTTGCCGCGGATGCAGCCCGAGTGGCTGCAGGAGCCGCTTGGTCAACCAGATACCGAGGCCAAGAAATAGTCCGGCAACGACCAGATTAGTCAGCCTCCCGTGAAGTCGCTGCTGCTTATCTGCCGGATAATTTACCTCGAAAATCCCGAGCAGCAGATACAGACTCAGAATGTAGCCAACCCCAGCATAATCGGCAGTGAAAAGCTGATACCAGGTGTGATCCGGCGCGGGCATGGCCGCCACTATAACCCGAAAAGGCGGCTAAGCCGAGCTTTGGAGGCGCCTTCGGCCGCCTATTGGATTCGAGTCGGAGCCGAGCGGCGGCGCAGGAAGCCGTAGCCGAGCAGGTTAAAGCCGAGGACGGCGTAAAAGATTGCGAGGCCGGGGAAGATCGCGAGCCACGGTGCGGTGCGAAAGTAGGTCGTCGCCTCTTCGATCATCCGGCCCCAGCTTGGAGTGGGCGGCGGGACGCCGAGCGAGAGAAAGGACAGGCCGGCATCGAGGAGCAGCGAGCCGGAGACACCGAGGACCGCCATAATGACGATTATCGGGAAGACGTTCGGCATCACGTGGCGCGCGATCAAGCGCGAGGACGATGCGCCGAGCGCGCGGGCCGCAATCACGAAGTCGCGCTGCGTCATGGTCAGCGCCTCGGCGCGGACAACGCGCGCGACCTGCGTCCACGAGACCAGGCCAATCACGAGCAGGATGCTCCAGATGCTGGGGCGCAGGACGGCGACGAACGCCATCGCGAGCAGCAGCGCCGGCAGCGTCAACATGACATCGGTGAAGCGCATCAACGCGAAGTCGATCGCACCGCCAAAGAAGCCGGAGACCAGCCCGATCGCGACACCGATCGTCATCGTGACCAGCGTCGCAGCCATTCCAACCGCGAGCGAAATTCGAGCGCCATAAATAATGCGTGAGAGCACATCGCGGCCTAGTTGATCGGTGCCGAGCGGGAACATGCGGGTGGGCGACCCAGGGTCGCCGAAGGTGTTGGCGACGGCGCGTGTGGGATCATAAGGCGCGAGCCACGGCGCCAGGACGGCGACGGCGACGAGGCTGACGACCATCATGACGCCGGCAGCTTCCATCGGATTGAGGCGGAGCTTCATTGCGAAAAGGGTCTCATCGAATCAGGCGCGCTGGCCCAGCCGGATACGCGGGTCCAGCCACAGGTAAAGCAGGTCCACGACGAGGTTGGCGGCGACGACCAGGGCTGCGGAGAACAACACGGTCCCCATCACCAGCGGGATGTCGAGGTTGAAGACTGCCTCGAAGGCCAGCCGGCCAAGACCGGGCCAATTGAAGACGGTCTCGGTAAGGACGACGCCGGAAAGGAGGCCGGCGAAGTCGAGTCCGGCGAGCGTGATCAGGGGGAGCATCGCGTTGGCCATCGCATGTTTGAGCATGGCGGCGCGCAACGAGAGGCCCTTGCCGCGCGCGGTGCGGACGTACTCCTGATCCATCGCGTCGGCCAAATTGGTCTGCAGTATGCGCGAATAGTAGCCGGCGCTGCCGAGCGCGAGGGTTATCGCGGGAAGGGTCAAACTTTTCCAGCTATCGAAACCGCCGAGGGGGAACCATCGGAGATAAAGGCCGCCGACGAGCAGCAGGATAGTCCCGAGCCAGAAGACCGGAATCGAGACGAGGCCGAGCGAGATCATGAGCAGAATATTGTCGGGAGTGCGATTACGGTAAGCGGCGGCCAGCATCCCCATCGGGATGCCGATGGCGAGCGACAGGAGCATCGCAGTGACGGCGAGAATCGCCGTGGCGGGCGCGCGGCTGAGGATGAGGCCGGCAACATCTTCGCGACGGATGTAGGAGCGTCCGAGGTCGCCGTGCAGCGCGCGATTTACGTAGCGCGCGTATTGAAAATAGAGCGGCTGGTCGAGGCCGAGTTCGTTGCGAATGGTGGCGAGCGTTGCTGGATCCGCCTTGGCGCCGGCGACGGCAACGGCCGGATCGGCGGGAATCACGAAAGCGATCACGAAAGTGATCAGCGAGGTGCCGAGGAGAACGACGAGGCCAAAAACGATGCGCCGGATGACGTAGGCGAACATCGGACGCGAAGCTCTAACCGGCGAGAATACCGCGCGCGACGAGGAGCCGGCGCAAATGGAGTTCGGCGCGAGCGCGATGGCGCGCGGCTTCGCCGGAGGAAGCCGCGGCATCGCGCGTGAGCGCGGCGCGATCGGGGCCGCTCAACTCGGCGATAATGCGTTGCATCTCGTCGAGAATCGCGGCGTCGGCGAGATTCGGAGCACTGGCCAAGGGAAGTCCATCGGCAGGCGCAGTCCACAAGGCTTCGTAATGCGCGAGGAAGGCGGCCAGGGACGAATAGGTGCCGATGCTCATCCTGCAGAAACCGCGCCCATTGGCGCAATCAGCAGTCCAATGACATAGCCGATCGTTGCGGCGCCCAATGCGATCGCGAGAAATCGCAGGCCGGCCAGCGCGGGACGGCGCTCGCCGGCGAAGCGACCCTCGAAGACGTAGCCGACGACGAAGAGCGTCACGGCGGTGGTGGCGATTCCGGCGATAAGGCCGATACGGACTGAGGTAATCAGCATGTAGGGCAGCAACGGCACGACGGCACCGAGCAGAAACGCGAAGCCCATCAGAAGCCCGTCAACCATCGGATTGCCGAACGTTCCGCCGCTCAGGCCATAGAGTTTTTCTTCGGCGGTGTTGAAGAGCACATCCTTAGACGAACTCAGGAGCTTGACGACACGGTAGCCGGCCTCGCGGCTGAGACCTTCTTTGCCGAGCGCTTCGATCAGGCTTTCCTGCACGATATAAGGCTCCTCCTCCGATTCACGGCGAACGCGGTCGAGCTCGCTGCGGAGCACCGCGGACTCCGCGTGCGTGCCCAGATAAGCACCCGCACCCATCGAGAGCGCGCCAGCGACAGTTGAGGCCAGCGCCGCAAGAATGACCTGTGACCGGATCGAGACCGCACCGCTCAGACCGGCGAGCACTCCGGCGGTGGTCAGGACGCCGTCCTGGACGCCGAAGACGATCTCGCGAATACTCGAGAGTCGTTCAAAAGTGCGGCGGCGGTCTTGCGGTTTGAGGGCGGGCAAGGTGGTTTAGTACTTCATGTCGGTACGTTCGATATCGGTGCCGGGTTCCCAATCCGCGGGGCACAGCTTGCCCGATCGCAGGGCCTGGACGACGCGCAGGGTTTCGCCGACGCTGCGGCCGACGTTGACGGGACTCGCGACCGCGTAGAGGATGATGCGTTTGGCGTCGAGGATGAAGGTCGCTCGAAGGGCGACGTTCTCCTTGTCGTCGAAGATGCCGAAGGCGCGTGCGACTTTGCCGCCCTCGTCGGCAAGCAAGGGATAACTGAGGCCGCCAAGCTCGCGCGCCCATCGCCGATGGGTCTCGGCATCGTCGACACTGACTCCCACGATGACGGTATTTTCGGCCTTGAAGGCTGCGTGCGCCTTGTGGAAGCCGATGACCTCGGTCGGGCATATGAACGAGAAATCGCGCGGATAAAAGAATAGCACCACCATCTCTGATCGCAGGCTCGCGAGGCTTATGTGGCTGAGCTTATCATCCAGTGCGCAAGGCAAATCGAAGGGCGGCGCCGTATCACCTGGCTTCAGCATTTTTCTATCCGGGACAACAACTGACAGTGGTTATCAGGCTCCGCGCGGCGACGCTACTCAATCTGATAGGTGAGGGAAACCGTTGCGGGGACGCTGACTTCCCCGGGGGACACGGGAGTTGCGGAGTTCATCGACATCGCGGCAGCGCGAAACATCACGGGACGCGGACTCTCGTTGCTGATGGTGGTCGCGTTGATGATCGGCCCAAGTTTTAAGTTGAGTGCATCGGCGAGCGCCTGAGCTTGCGTCTGCGCGTCCTTTGCGGCCCTGGCGATCGCATCGTTGCGCGCGCTGGTGTCGTCGCGAAGATTGAAATCGAGCGAATTCACGCGATTGGCGCCTGCCGCGATCGCCGTATCGATCAGCGGGCCGACGAGGTCGAGCGCGCCGGTCTGGACGGTGATCGTATTTTGCGCGGAGTAGCCGCGGATGATGGGCTTGCCGTCGGGATGCGACTCGTCGGCATATTCGGGATTGAGGGAGTAGCCGCCCGTCCAGGTCTTACCCTTGTCGCCGAGCTTGGCTTTGAGGGCGTCAGTGACCTTCTGTGCGAGCCCGCCGTTGAGCGCAGCTGCCCGCGCCGCGGTGGCGGCGTGAGTCTCGATGGCAAGGCTCAGGACAGCAAGATCGGGCGACGCCTGCACCTCGCCATCACCGGACACCTGGATAGTGCGCCGATCGGAATTTGCGCCACCGTCGGCCGCGGCAGCAAGTGGCATCGCAATCATCAGCAGCGCGAGGGCTGCCACTATTGTCTTCATCGGAAATCTCCTGGCTCACGCCCGTGCATAATCATAAACGATTCGGTCATGTGCTTCCGAGCGATTGAACCGGGCGCGGCGGGAGAGGTCAAGGATGAGCGAGGGGCGATGCGTCCCGGCGCGGACCCGTATATGATCTGGCAGCCGACGAAAATCTCACTTGGATAAGCGCGCGCATGGCCGAAAAGCAGGACGAGAAAAAAGTCACCCCACGCAGCCAGGACTTCGCCGCCTGGTACAACGATCTGATCCTTCGCGCCGAACTGGCGGACTACTCGCCAGTGCGCGGATGTATCGTGTTTCGGCCCGACGGCTTCGCCATCTGGGAGGCGCTGCGCGACGAGCTGGACAAGCGAATCAAGAAGACCGGGGCGCGCAATGCGTACTTCCCGCTCTTCATTCCGCAGAGCTTCCTGCAGAAAGAGGCGCAGCATGTCGAGGGGTTTGCGCCTGAAGTGGCGGTGGTGACGCACGCCGGCGGCAAGGAACTCGAAGAGCCGCTGATCGTGCGGCCGACCTCCGAGACGATCATCAACCACATGTTCGCGCAATGGATTCGATCGCATCGGGACCTGCCGATGATGATCAACCAGTGGTGCAACGTCGTGCGCTGGGAGATGCGCACGCGAATCTTCCTGCGCACCAGCGAATTCCTATGGCAGGAGGGCCATACGGCACATGCGACGCGCGCGGAGGCCGAGGCCGAGACGCTGACGATGCTGGAGGTCTATCGCAAATTCTGCGAGGAAATCCTCGCGATACCGATCAATGCGGGGCGGAAAAGCGCGGCCGAGCGTTTTCCCGGCGCCGAGGAGACCTACACCATCGAAGGGATGATGGGCGACGGACGGGCGCTGCAATGCGGCACGTCACATTTCCTCGGACAGAACTTCGCGCGCGCCTTTGAGATCCGCTTTCTCGATGAGAAGAACGAGATGGTGCATCCGTGGCAGACGAGCTGGGGCGTCTCGACGCGGCTGCTCGGTGCGCTGATCATGACGCACGGCGACGACCAGGGCCTGCGTATCCCGCCGGCGGTCGCGTCCACGCAGGTAGTAGTCGTCCCGATCTGGCGCAAGGCCGACGAAGGCGAGCATGTGCTAACGGCAGCGCGGTCGATTCTGTTGGCACTCGAGAACGCGGGCATCCGGGCTAAGCTCGATGAGCGCGAGGGCGTCACTCCGGGCTTCAAGTTCAACGACTGGGAGATGCGCGGCGTGCCGGTGCGGATCGAGATCGGTCCGCGCGACGTAGCGTCGGGGGAAGTGGTCCTCGCGCGGCGGGATATGCCGGGGCCGACAGGAAAAACCAAGGCGCCAATCGGCGAGGTTGCCGTGCGCGCGGCGAAGCTCCTCGGCGACATTCAGCAGAACATGCTGGCGCAGGCGCGGGCCGCGACGGCAGCGAATACGCGTCAGGTGGAGAGCTACGAGCAGTTGCTCGAACAGATGAAGGGCGAAGGCGGCGGCGGTTTCGCCGACGTGTACTGGTGCGGAAACGCCGCGTGCGAGACGAAGATTCGCGAGGAGACGCGGGCGACGTGCCGGGCGATACCGCTCAATCAATCGCATCCGCCGGGCCAGTGCGTCGTATGTGAGGAGGCCGCCTCGGAGCGGGCGTTGTTCGCGAAAGCGTACTGAGGGTGGGAATTTCGGGAGAGTTGTTAAGGAACAAGTAACTTACGTTTGGTGATGGGTTCCTGGTTCCATTCAGCGCCCATCGAAATCGCCTCATCCCATCACAGATAATCCGTGTAAATTGCCGCCCGCCAACGCCTGATTTGTCGCCGTTAGCGCATGACGTTGCCGAGGCCGCCCGGTGTGGTGTAGCGTTCGACGTTGAGGTAGGACGACGGCACAGCATCGTTGAGCAGGACGTTGTAGCCGTGCCCATCGCGGGGCCCCTGGAAGGTGGCATGATGACTTTGCAGATCCCACCAATGGGCAAACCACGCGCCGCTTGAGTTCTGCACTCCAACACCCGGGATATTGGTGACGATCGGCTGCAACAGGGCGACTTTCCACAGTTGCATCTGGGGGTCGTAAAGGTCGAGCCACAGTGGGCCGAAGAACTGCTTATCGACGTAAATGATGCGCTTGCCGTAGCAGTAGCCAGACGCCTTTGCCGGGAGCTTGCGGACGTCCAGCATATACGAATCGCGCACCTCCCATTGACCCCATGATGGCATGGGCCAGCCTAGCGGCATGTCGTAATTATCGGGAAAGTTGGAGCCCGCCGACTTGATGTCCATCTCGGTGAGAATCTTGCGGCTGCCGATCAAGTCTGCGCTGAAGTCCGGGATCTTACCATCGAAGCCGAAGCGGCCGTCGTCGGCGGTGGTTTCGGTGCCGGAGCTGGAGCAGCGCGCACCGGCAGACATGCGCTGCGTCCGGCGCATCGACGGCACAAAGACGAAGACGTCCTCCGGCTTGGTCAGGTCGGTGTACTCCATGGTCAGGGTGGTGGTGTAGCGCAGTTGTTCGGGCTCCTCGATCATAAACCAGGTGGTGTAGTACTTGCCTTCGGCTCCCGGAAAAGTCGCTGGCGTGCCCGGATCGGTGTTGTAGGAGAGTTGGCGTGCGACCCATAGGCCCTTGACGCAGCTAACGTTGCCGAAGCCATCGAGGGTGCAGTTGAAGCCGGGATTGTCCGGCGTGTTGACGACAATGTGCGGGATGTAGCGGTACCAGAAGTCCGCCAGGATTTTCCATCCCTGATGCGGTTCCGCCGGGTCGGGAAACGGCATACCGCCCTGATAGCCGCTGATCGTTAAGCCGCCATCGGGCAAGTCCACGAGCCTCGTCTGCATGCCGTATTTTTCCGTAGCTGCCATATAGCCCGTTGGCAACGGATGGATGACGGTGGGGCCGACGGTCATCGCGACGTTGGCGGGCATCTTCCACGGTGAGTGTCCGGCGAAAAGAGCGACCATGCCATCCGGCATGAATTGTTGGTACTGCTGCCAATTGGCGTTGGTTATCACCGTACCGATCGGGATCGTCGCAGCGTCTGACGCTGCGGCTGGTGCGGCGTTCGGTGCGGTGGTTGACGCGCTTACTCCCGCGGGAGTGGGAACCGCAGCAGGCGCGGAAGAATCCGAGGTTCCGGCGGCTAAGGCCGAGGTTCCGGCGGGAATTCGGGTGACACTCAGGACGAACGACACAAACAACAGACGAAAAAATGTTCTCATCACGACCTTTCGGAGATGCTACATGAAGACAAGTGCCAGGCGAAGTATTGTCATCCAGAGCGGAGCGAATGGGTCCCGGTCAGGAAAGCTCGGATACGGGATTCTTCGCCCGCTCAGAATGATAGATACGAGGTCTTCAATCGCTATTCAAATACGGCATTACTACCTCTCAGGAAAGACGAAAATTGTTACCGGCGGGCGGGAATCACCGGCAGCGTAAGGTACGAAGCGAAGGCCCGCTCGTGCATGACCGTCTGCAGCGCGGGCCGCGTCTCCGCGTCGGTGAAAAGATCGTGCCCGGTATTCGGATTGCGATCGAAGCGCGGGAAGTTGCTCGAACTGACTTCCAAGCGGATCCGGTGGCCCGCCTTAAATAGATTCGACGTTGACCACATGTCGATGTTGAACTCGTAGACCTTGCCCGGCGTGATCAGCGAAGGACTGGCCTGCGATTCGCGCGCGCGTGCGCGAATGATGCCGTCGGTCAGATTGCGCGCAAAGCCGCACGGCTCGACGTCAACGAGTTTCGCGGTGAAGTCGGTGTCGGGCGCAGACGACGATGCATAGAGCGTCAGCTTCACCGGGCCGGTGACTTCCATATCCTCGGCGAGCGGCGGCGTTGAATAGACCAGGACGTCGGCGCGATGCTCGATGGCGGCCTGATCGAAGGCGCCGCCGGGAACCGAGTTCGCATAACAGCAGAGGCCGCCGCCCCTGGTTTCGACCGGATTGAGCGGATTGTAAAGATAAGTATCGGATGGCTCAGCGCCGGGCGCCGCGGTCGAGAGCGCGCCGTCGCCATAGGCGCTGTTGGCGCGGCCGCGGCTATGGAGATAGTAGCGGCGCCATTCGGTGCCAGGCAGCGGCCATTCTTTTTCGTCGCGCCATTCTTTGAGGCCCATGACGTAGAGTTTGACGGGCGCGCTGTCGGCGACACGGTTCTGTTTACCCTTGAGCCAGTGGTCGAAGAAGTCGAGTTGCGCGCCGTCGAGATCCGCCGCCGCGGCACCGCAGCGAAAGCCCATATCGACCTGACCAACGAGGCTCGGCAACGGCAGCGCATGATTCCACGGGCCCATCATCAGGCGCTGGCGACGCGAGGCGTCGGTCGCGCCGCGCGCCTTCATGCCCAGGTAGTTGCGGATGGTGCCGCCCTGGAAGATGTCGTACCAGCCGCCGATATTGAACGCCGGAACGTCTATCTTCGCGTGCGACTCCTCGATGCAGAGCTTGCGCCAGTAGCTGTCGTAGTTGGGATGATCGAGCCAGTCGAAGAAGTACGGCGCGCCGGTGCGGAACAGTTCAAACTCCTTGAGCGGCAGGAAATTCATGCGGGTGCGCATGCTGTCGATCGATGCCATCACGGCGTTAAGTTCTCGCGCCGCGTCGGGGTTGGTCTCACGCTCGCGCATCAAGCGCGACAAGCCGATCGTGATCATCGGCCAGCTGACGTTGAAGAAGAGCGAGAACGCGCCGCCCTGGTAAGTCCAGCCGTCGTGATAATCGCTCGCCGTGATGGAAGGCGCCATGGCTTTGAGGCTGGGCGGATTCTGTGTCGCAGCGAGCCATTGCGTGGCGCCCATGTATGATGCCCCGAAGGTCCCGACCTTGCCGTCGGCCCACGGCTGCTTCGCGAGATGCTCGATGGTGTCGTAGCCGTCCTGGGCTTCATCGGTGAAGCAGTTGAAAGTGCCTTCCGAGGCGAAGCATCCGCGGCAATCGACGAAGACTACATTGTAGCCGCGCTGGGCGGCGCGGATGGCGTCAAGGGTAAGCGCCGAGATCAGCGGGAAGGATTTATCATAGGGGGTGCGATTGAGAAGAACGGGCAATCTTTCGACGCCGTCGGGCCGATAGAGGTCGCCGCGCAGGACGACGCCGTCGCGCATCGGGATGTCGATGTTCTTTTCGATGATGATCTTCGCACCCATTGGCAGACTCCTTCGGTATGAGGCGATTCGAATTTGCCGACGCGAACTGGGTTCGGTCCGAAGTGAATCGGGGTCCTCGAGTCAATTGAGGCTTGTAACTCACGCCGCCCCGTTTTTACAAGGGAGCGGCAGGGAACAAAATCGGTGCTGGCGCTGGCAGCGCGGGGGCCTTATGATACGCGGGATAAGTTACGGAGCGGGCGCCGGTGGTTCAAAGTTACGCGGGCGCAATCGCGACAGCGACGGAGAAAAGACGGTTCAAGATGGCATCAGAACGGCAACGCGAAATCAAACGGCGGCGCAAGCGACGGGAAAAACGGCTCAAGGCAATCACGCGCGAGGCGCGTACACATAAGAAGAAGAAGCGTTAGCGCGGCGGAGTCTGCGGCAACTTTGCTGACGGGTCTGATTCCTGGACCGCCGAACGGCCGACCTTACAGTTCGGGGCGAAATTGGATCGCTTCACAATTCCGGTCGTTCTCTATATGATTTATCAGACTATCTAAGTCACTTATTGGCTGCGGAGTCAGATGCCGCTCAGTGGATAACACCGCTCGAGCGCGGTTGAAAGAGCAAAGTTTAAGAGATTTCGTTTTTGGAGGAGAATGATGGCTATTCATCTTGGGAGCGAGGCTCCTGATTTCACGCAGGAATCGACCGAAGGAACGATCCATTTTCATCAGTGGATAGGCGACAACTGGGCGATCCTGTTCTCGCATCCGAAGGATTTCACTCCGGTCTGCACGACTGAACTTGGCCTCGTTGCGAAGCTGAAGCCGGAATTCGACAAGCGCCACGTGAAAGCGATCGCGGTCAGCGTTGATGATGTCGCGTCGCATAAGGGCTGGGTCAAGGATATCGAGGAGACGCAGCACACCCGGCTGAACTTCCCGATTCTCGGCGATGCGGACAAGAAGGTCGCGTCGCTGTACGACATGATCCATCCGGATATCAGTGACACCACCACGGTGCGTTCGGTTTTTGTGATCGATCCGAAGAAGAAGGTGCGCCTGATGATCACGTATCCGCAGAGCGCCGGCCGCAATTTCGATGAAGTCCTGCGCGTGATCGATTCGCTGCAGCTCACCGACAACCATTCAGTGGCGACGCCGGGAAATTGGAAGGACGGCGATGACGTCGTAATCGTGCCGTCGTTGAAGGATCCCGAGGTCATGAAGCAGAAGTTCCCGAAGGGCTGGAAGGAAGTGAAGCCGTATCTGCGGATCACTCCGCAGCCGAACAAGTAGAACTCACGCGCTGCAGGTATGATGCCCGGTTCCATAAAAATGGAGCCGGGCATTTTTCTTATGGGCGGAGAGCGCGCAGGAACACCGAACACACAAATCTTCGCGCTTGCGCTCAGTCGCGCGGAGCGCGATAAAGAAAGCAAGGCTGCGCATTAGTCGCCGGCGCGACCAAATCAGATAGCAGCAGCGCGGCGCATCAGCCCCGCGCGGCCGCTTCATCAGGAGGATTCCGCGATGGGTCTGCCGAATGGAGTTCATCACCTCGCAATCTGCACCAAGGACATCAAGAGCCAGATTGAGTTCTACACCCAGGTCGTGGGAATGGACCTGTGTGCGCTCTACTGGATGCATGGCGTGGACAAGACTTTCCACGGGTTCGTGCGGATGGGGAACAGCTCGATAGCATTCGTGCAATCGCCGGAGATTGGCGAGATCCAGCCGATGATCGGCGTGTCGCATCCAAGTTGGACGGCGGCGCCAGTGGCGGCGGGCGTCATGCAGCATCTGGCGCTCAACGTAGACACCGAGGCGGACCTGCTGGCGATTCGCGACCGCGTGCGCAGCCACGGCCATTGGGTGATGGGGCCGCTCGATCACGGCTTCTGCAAGTCGATCTACCTGTCGGCACCCGAGGGTATCATGCTGGAATTCTCGACTTCGGAGGGCGTGCCGATCGACGCGGAGGCGTGGATCGATCCGGAGGTGGTCAAGCTCGCAGGAATCAGCCCTTCGGACCTGAAGCGGTACAAGAATCCGCCGGAGTTCGAATCCAAGGGCGGCGCGGTAAAGAATCCGCCGGTCGATTTGAAGAATCCGCCGATGAATTTTCCGCCGGGCCGCGAGAAGATTTACAGCATGACCGACGAGGAAGTCACGGCGCGCCTGAGCGAAACGACGCCACCGGTACAGCCGCGACATTAGGCGCGCGCACGAATCGGCTCGGCGGTTGAATTCGCGAGCCGAATCTCGCCAATGCGTGTAATCGTCATCGGCGCTGGAATCGGCGGTCTGACCGCGGCGCTCGCGCTACGCCGAGCGGGCTTGGAGGCCGCTGTCTTTGAGCAAGCGCAAGAGTTGCGTGAGGTCGGCGCAGGAATCCAGATAAGCCCCAACGCCACGCGTATCCTGCTTCGGTTAGGTCTGGGTGAGCGCTTGTCGCGCATCGGGGTTCGGCCGATCGCCGGTCAGTTTCTGCGCTGGAACGACGGCAAGGTCTTGTCGCGCACCGATCTCGGCGAAGAATGTGAGCGGACTTACGGCGCGCCGTACTATCACTTTCATCGGGCGGATTTACTCGAAGTACTAGTCGAAGCGGTCGCATCGGCGGTGCCTTCGCCGATGGTTCACATGGGCCATCGATGCGTCGGAATTGATCCCCATGGTAATGGGGTCGCCGTGCGCTTCGAGAACGGCGTGGTGGCGCAAGCCAACGTCGCAATCGGTGCCGACGGGATTCATAGCACAGTGCGTCGCGAGGTTTTCGGTGCCGAGTCGCCGCGATACTCCGGCCACATGGCTTATCGCGGACTGATTCCGGCCGCGCGATTGGCGCATTACGCCCTCGAAACCAACGCCACTGGATGGCTCGGACCTGATCGGCATTTCGTTCACTATTTCGTCAGCAGCGGCCGCTACGTGAACTTTGTTGCGGTGGTGCCTGGCGGCGATTGGCGGATTGAGTCGTGGACGGCCAGGGGCGAGGTCGCCGACGCGCTCAAGGAATTCGTCGGATGGCATCCGCAAGTCCGTGCGATAATCGGTGCGGCTGACTCGACCAATCGATGGGCACTTTACGATCGCGATCCGCTGACGCAGTGGACTGCCGGCCGCGTCGCGCTGATGGGCGATGCGGCACACGCGATGTTGCCGTACATGGCGCAAGGTGCGGCGCAATCGATCGAGGATGCGGCGGTGCTGGCTAAGTGTCTGAAACTCGCCAATGACGGTAGGTCTTCCATCGAAACCGCGCTCTCGATGTACCAGGAAAAGCGGCTGCCGCGAGCGACGCGCGTCCAGAATGGTTCGCGGACCAACGGGGATATGTATCACTTGCGGGACGGCGACGAGCAGCGGCGGCGCGACGCGGCCTTCGCGACCACGGTGGCGGGAACTTCCACGTTCAACGCCTGGCTGTACGGGCATGACGCCGAAGCCGACTGAGTTCGGGCCACGGGCGTCGGTTATGATCGCGCTTCGAATTGGGCTTGCGAGGAATGGAAGCGTGCAGGCGGGTGGGAAGACAGCAAACGCCGAACCGCGGTGGCGAATAGAATCGCAACCGGTGAATTAAAGCACCCGTCGGTCCAAAACATGTAAGCGCCCATGCCTGAGACAAGGCGGGTTCGGGAGGGCACTCGAAAGGGAGATGTTAAGGAAAAGATCACCTGGCTGGTCGCCTACTCTTGCGATTTGCGGAAGGGCGTTGCAAAACTAGGCGGACATTTTTGGAGATTCGCGAGGCTTTTAGATGGCACGACAAACGAAGCTTTTTCCGGTAACGACGGTGGGTTCGTGGACGCGGCCCGAGTGGCTGATACACGCGCTGCGCCGCCGCCAGAACGATGAAATCACGGCCGAGGAATTCAACCGTATTGCCGACGACGCGGTGCTCGCCGCGATTAAGTACCAGGAAGATGCGGGGGTCGATATCGTCAGCGATGGCGAGACGCGCCGCGACAATTTCTATTCCTTCGTGGTCGAGAAGCTCAGCGGGATGCGGCTGATGAAGCTCTCGCAGTTGCTCGATTACATCAAGGACCGGGCCGGCTTCGAGGAGATTCTGCGCGGTCTCAACGTCCCCGCGTTCGCGATCAAGAGTCCGATTGCGATCGACCGCGTGCGCGAGCGCGAAGAAGGAATCTCGCTCGACGAGGCGCAGTTCCTGCTCGCTCATACCAAGCGGCAGACCAAGATGCCGATTCCGGGCCCCTACCTGCTGACGCGGTCGAGCTGGTTCGAGGGGCTGTCGGACAAGACCTACCCCTCGCGGGAGGACCTGGCCAAGGATGTGGTGCGGATTCTGCGGCGCGAAGTGATCGCGCTCAAGCAGATGGGCATCGACTTTATCCAGCTCGACGAGCCCTCGATCTCGCAGGTGGTGTATGGCGACGAGGCCGAGCAGACCTTCATGTGCGCGGCGCTCGGATCGCGCAGCGAGCCAACCTCGGAGCTGGAATTCGCGGTGCGCCTGGTCAACGAAGTGGTTGACGGTATCGACGGAGTGAAGTTTGGCGTCCACGTCTGCCGCGGGAACTGGAGCCGCAAGGAAGACGTGTTGCTCAAGGGCAATTACGGGCCGCTGCTGCCGTGGCTGATGCGCATGAACGTGGATCAACTGGTGCTCGAAATGGCGACGCCGCGTGCGGGCGAGATCGAAGTCTTCAAGGAGTATCGCAACGAGAAGGAAATCGGATTGGGCGTGGCGAATCCGCGCACGGACACGATCGAGGATCCGAAGCAGATCGTGAGCCGGGTCAAGGACGTACTGAAGTACTTCGACCCCGAAAAGATCTACCTGAATCCGGATTGCGGCTTCGGCACGTTTGCCGAGCGCTGCGTGAACACGCCGGAAATCGCGTATCGCAAGCTGCAGGCGATTTCCGAAGCGGCCGAGATTCTGCGGCGCGAGTACGCTTAGGCTGCGCTCACCAGGCGAAATGCTCATGGTTCCGATCGCTTTTGAAAGGTGAAGAAAATGGCGGAAAAAGAACTGAACGGACTGCGGGTCGATAAGATCAACTCGATTCTCGATTCGATGCGCGACGATCCCGAAGTGTTGAAGGCGGTTTCGGGACCGTGGAAATCGCGCGTGGTGTGGCAGGGCGGCTTCAAGGCGAAAGCCTACATGCGCAAGCATATCGTGGCGATGGACGAGCCCGACGGGCTTGACGCGAGCGATTCGGCGGCGAGTGCGCATGAGCAATTGCTGTCGGCGGTGGGGAGCTGCCTGACGGTCGGTTACGTGCTCAATGCGACCAAGCGCGGGGTCAAGGTGCACGACCTGGAAATCGCGCTGGAAGGGAATTTCGAGAACATCCTGAAGTGGGCCGGGCATGCGCCCGAAGGCAATCCCGCGTATCCGTCGATCAAGGCGAAGTGCTTCGTGCGCGCCGACGCGGACGAGAAGACGCTGCGCGAAATCTGGAAGGCGGCGGTCGAGGGGTCGCCGGTGACGCAGACGGTGGCCCGGCCGACGGAGATTATCACCGAGTTCGAGAAGGTCTAAGGGCGGGAGCGCGCCGCGCGGTGAAGGAATGCGCGATCACGCTCGTGCATCGCAGGTAGCAGGAAAAAATGGCGAAGCTGGTTGACGCAGCGTGGCTGGCGGGGCGGATCGGAGCGAAGGAAATCGCGATCGTCGATCCGCGGCGACCGATGAAATACCTGTCGGGTCATCTGCCGGGAGCGATCAATATTCCGATGTACCAGGCGTTCGGCGCCGACGGCCGCTTGCTGGCGCCGGCGACGTTGGCGCAGTTCGTCGGCGGCGCCGGCCTCGGCGACGCGGCGACACCGGTGCTGTACGACTCGCCCGAAGGGCAGAACGCGGCGATGCTTGCGTGGATCCTCGAATACCTTGGGCGTCGCGACGTGCTCATCCTCGAAGCCTACTACGAAAACTGGAAGGAGCAGGGCCGCGAGGTGCGCTACAAGCCGGTGGTAGCATCGCCGACGAAGTTCACCGCGCGTGAAAACCCGGCGATTCGGGCGACCTTGAGCGAGGTTTGCGAGGGCCAGGGGTTGAAGCTGGTCGATTTTCGCAGCCGCGAGGAATTCGCCGGCGAGCGGGCAATGGGCGAGGACACGCCGGGTCATATACCGAATGCGGTGAACGTGGTGTGGCGTGAACTCGCGAATCCGCCCGCAGGAATGCTGGCGCCAGCCGAGAAAATCGCCGGGCTGGTGGCCGCCGCGGGGCTCGAGCGCGGCGACCGAGTGGTGGCCTATTGCCGCAGCGGACCGCGCGCGGCGCTGGGATACCTCGCGCTCAAGGAACTGGGCTACGACGTAAGGCTGTTCGATGGCTCATACGCGGAATGGAGCCGCAGCGGACTGCCCGCCGAAAAATAAAACCGTTACGCCAATAGAGCGAGCGAAAAGGGGATACCCAAGATTCAGATGAGGGTATTCACGACGCTCGTCCCCCCTTTCGCCTTTTTCATCGCCTAAGGAAGCTCTGCTGAAGGGCCATTCTGTCATTCTGAGCCTGCGAAGAATCCCGAGATTCTTCACTTGGCAGACTTCGTTCAGAATGACCAACCTGACTTGTGCAGAGTCTCCCAAAGGGCGTTCGCTTCGGCGTGTGAAAATGTATATACATTTGTATAGTCCTCCGCTATGATGAATCCTCAAGTCAACGGCTTCGATTGGGACGAAGGCAACCGCACGAAGTGCCGAAAGCATGGAGTTTTGATTACGCAGATTGAGGCGCTGTTCGCGCACGACCCGCGCATCGCACCCGACCCGAAGCACTCGGCGGACGAGGACCGTTTAATTGCAGTGGGAAGAACCAGCACCGGGAGGCCGGTCTTCGTGGCCTTCACGATACGAACGAAAAACGGACAGCGCCTCATCCGCCCGGTGACAGCTCGCTATATGCACGCGCAGGAGATTGCAGGCTATGAAAAAGAAAGTCCCACGACTTAAGACCGACCGGGAGGCCGAGGCGTTTCTTGCCCAGGACCTCTCCAACCTTGATTTTTCACAATTCAAACCGACACGGTTTGAGTTCGAGAAGAAAGACGAGCAAATCAACATGCGCGTGCCGAAGCCGCTGCTGGCGGCGGTGAAGGCGCGGGCCAAGGCGCGCGGCATCCCCTATACGCGCCTCATCCGGGAAACTCTCGAAAAAGCAATGGCCGCCCCGAAGTAATAACCGGCTACATCGCACTCACCCCTTGCCATCGAATAAAAGCTGCCTTTATTGCGGCTTTGGCGAAAAGCCGACCAAGGCCGCGGAAGCCTGTTCATTGATTATGGGATTAGGGTGAATCTTATTGTAGGATTTGCATGGGGAAGCTAATGATCCAGAGATTTTGCATCACCGCCGCCGTTCTCATATTAGGTTTCACAATATTGATTTTGCCAGTCCGGGCATCAGCAGCATGTATCGGGTATGCAGGACCTGGCGGGCCATGTTCGACAGGACCGGGGGGCGGCCTCTCGTATGGCCCTGGTGGCGGTCTCTCAAATGGGCCTAATCCTTGGCGGCGGGTCCCTGCTCCGAACGACTAAGCGGCGAAGTTCACCGCGCGTGAAAACCCGGCGATTCGGGCGACCTTGAGCGAGGTTTGCGAGGGCCAGGGGTTGAAGCTGGTCGATTTTCGCAGCCGCGAGGAATTCGCCGGCGAGCGGGCAATGGGCGAGGACACGCCGGGTCATATACCGAATGCGGTGAACGTGGTGTGGCGTGAACTCGCGAATCCGCCCGCAGGAATGCTGGCGCCAGCCGAGAAAATCGCCGGGCTGGTGGCCGCCGCGGGGCTCGAGCGCGGCGACCGAGTGGTGGCCTATTGCCGCAGCGGACCGCGCGCGGCGCTGGGATACCTCGCGCTCAAGGAACTGGGCTACGACGTAAGGCTGTTCGATGGCTCATACGCGGAATGGAGCCGCAACGGACTGCCGGTAGAAAAATAGTCCGTCGGCGAGGATTGGGCTGGCGGATTGGCTCTGTTCTGGAGTTCCGTCGAGGCCAAGGCGTTCGCCGAGCGGCCGCGCCTTTCGGGACAGGGCTGACGCGGACGCGCCGTGCGGGCGCGGCACTCGCCCCCCGGTCAGAAGCGTGGCCTGGTTTTCAGATTTGCCTTGATTCAGGCGTATCACCTGGGAGTTGTTCTGAAAGCCGGGCGCATTGATCAGGCGTCGGGTTCACCGTCGAAATAGCCGGCCAGCGATTCGAACCGAAAGATTCCGGCAAGGCGGCGCAATTCTTTTGGACCGCCGGGGGCCGAACCCACGAAAAAACCCACCTTGTTGGAGTCGGCATACACCGCCACCTCGGGCTCGATCATAGTCGAGAAGCATAGATAGCGGAGCGGCTGCTGCGAGGAGTTGGAAAGGCGATGCGCATAGTCGGCGCCGCGCGGCAGCGCAATCAAATCGCCCGCGCGGACAGGGGATTCCGCGTCGCCGAGGGCAAGCGTGCCTTCGCCCTCGAGGACGAAAATCGCTTCCTCGTTGGCGCAATGGTAATGGCGGGGAAAGGCCGAGGCGCCGGGATCGATCTCGTAAATGCTGGCGCCGAGCAATTGCATTCCGGCCGCGGCGGTGAAGGCTTTGCGCCGATAGCGGAACTTGCCCTGAGCGGCTGCAGACCATGCGATCTGATCCTGATTCACGATGTTTGCCGGCTTCATGAGGGGCCTCCCGTAGTTGCAAGATAAATCTTGATATTACTGTATATATCTTGATTACAACTATTTCAACCGCTCCGGTGATCGAGGCGGACGCGCACGACGACGACGCTGGTGCGCCAGCCTGGCAGCGGGCCGCTCCGCGCCGCTGGTACCCGCGTGGCGCGCACAGTAGTCTCGATCTGGCTGTTGCGAGGTGAATATCGAATGTCGGATCGTGAAGCAGTCGTGGCCGCCAACGAGGCCTTCTATCGCGCCTTTGAGAGTCTCGAACTGAAGCGGATGGAAGAGGTGTGGCTGCGCGATCAGCGGATCGCGTGCGTGCATCCGGGGTGGCGGCGGCTCACGGGCTGGGGACCCGTGATGATGAGCTGGGAGCGCATCTTTCAGAGCGCCTTCGAGATGAAGTTCGAGTTACGCGACGCGGTGGTGACGGTGCGCGGCGAACTGGCGGTAGTGCTGGTGGAAGAAGTGCTGACGCAGCGGGGTTACGACGGCGCCTCGCAATCGCACGTGATCGCGACCAACGTGTTCGAACGGACCGACGGCGGATGGCTGATGACCTTGCATCATGGGTCGCCGATCCTGGCACCGCCGGACGACGAACCGCCGCTGCAATAGCGCGGAGCGAGCCGTCTCTAAAAAACGAAACGCGGCGAGGGGCCTTTAGGCTCCTCGCCGCGTTGATGTATCGCGCGAGCGCGTTGCGGTCAGAAAACTGGAATACCTGGCGCCGCGTCAGCTTTGGCCTTGCATCGCGCGCGTCAGGATCGCCGCGATTTCGGGTCGCGTGTATTCGGGTGGCGGCGCCTGTCCGGCGCGCAACATTTCGCGCACCTTGGTGCCGGAGAGCAGCAGGCGGTCGGCGTCGGTATGCGGGCAGGTCTTGAACGAGGCCATTCCGCCGCACTTGGAGCAGTAGAAGGTGTTCTCGAAGTTGAGGGTGGTGATGCCAATCTCGCCGGGCGCGTAGCGGTCGAAGATCTTTTGCGCGTCGTAAGTGCCGTAGTAGGCGCCGACGCCGGCGTGATCGCGGCCGACGATGAAATGGGTGCAGCCGTAGTTGCGGCGGATGATCGCGTGGAGGATTGCCTCGCGTGGTCCGCCGTAGCGCATGTGCGCGGGCATCGCGGTAAGCAGCGCGCGATTTTTCGGATAATAGAGATCGAGCAAGACCTCGTAGGTTTCCATGCGGACGGCGGCGGGAACGTCGTCGCCCTTGGTCTCGCCGACCAGCGGATGCAGGAGCAAGCCGTCGCAGATTTCGAGCGCGGCCTTCTGAATGTATTCGTGCGCGCGATGAGTTGGGTTGCGGGTCTGGAAGGCGACGATTTTGCGCCATCCCAGTTCGCGGAATTTCGCCCGGGTCTGACGCGGATCGAGGCGGTATTGGAGAAAGGTGCGGCCCGGAATATCGGCAAACAGGATGACCTTGCCGCCGAGGCAGAACGGCGGCGTGGAGGTAACGTTTTTGGCGCCGGGATGGGCGTCCTCGGAGGTGCCGAAGACCGCTTCGGCCTCCTGCTGGCGGTCCACTTTGTAGATTTCGCTGACTTTCAGAATCGCGAGGCGGACGCCGGAGGCGGTGGCGAGCGCGACATCCTGACCGGGAGTGAGCGATTTCGCGGTGGCCTCATCAACGCCGAGCGTGATTGGAATCGACCAGGGCACGCCGGAGGCGAGGCGAAGATCGTCGCGGCTGCGAACGTAGTCGGCCTCGCCCATGAAGCCGGTGAGCGGCGAAAATGCGCCCGACGCGAGCATCTCGAGGTCGGCAGTTTCGCGGGCTCCGAGCGTGATCACCGGCAGCTTTTCGGCATGGGCGCGCAAGCCGGCCTCATCGGCGGCCGCGGCTCTCAAATCGACGAGTTCGCCACCGCCATGAGCGGAAATCGGATCGTTGGCAACGGTGCTCATCGCGGGCCTCCGGCAGGGTGAATGAATTTTTTGGCTTCGAGGGCGGCGAGCAGGCGCGCGAGGCTTTGCTCTTTGGTTTCGGTCTCGGAATTGAGCACGATTTCCGCGTTGAGGGGAGCCTCGTAAGGGTCGGAGACGCCAGTAAAGTTCTTGATTTCGCCCGCGAGGGCTTTTTTGTAGAGCCCCTTCACGTCGCGCTCGGCGAGGGTGGGGATGGGGCATTCGACGAACGCCTCGAAGAAACGATCGTGCATCGCGCGAACTTCGTCGCGAATCTCGCGGTAGGGGGAGATGGCCGCGGAGATGGCGATGACGCCGTTGCGGGCGAGGAGGCGGCAGACCCATCCGATGCGGCGGATGTTGGTATCGCGGTCCTCTTTGGAGAACCCGAGGCCCTTGGAAAGGTTGGTGCGAACTTCGTCGCCGTCGAGGATTTCGACGCGATGTCCGCGGCTGCGCAATTCGTCGGCTACGAGATTAGCCAGCGTCGATTTGCCGGCGCCCGAAAGGCCGGTGAACCAGAGGGTAAAGCCTTCACTCATGTTGGAAATTGTCGCTCCGAGATAGATTACTTGGTTGGTCGTATAAGTTATCTATAAAGAACGGTGAAGGCAACTGTCGGCGAACATTGAAAATCATTCGGAGGTTACACAACGCTCGGGGAATTGTACTCCATTTGGGGCGAGTCGGCTTGGCAAAAGAGAAGAAACCTGTGCCCGACAGTGTCTATGGCCGATGCTTGCTGGTATCGCGGAGGCGGTTGAGGGCGTTCAGGTGAAGCAGGAGGGCGGAGGGCGAGGCGAAGACGTCGATAGCGCCGGCGCCGGCGGCGACGAGGCGATCACGGGAGGACGGGCTGGCGGCGATCCCGTAAAGGCCGAGGCCGGCTGCGCGCGCCGCGCCGAAATCGGCCTCGCTGTCGCCGACAAAGACCGTCTCGGCGGCCGCTATTGGACCGGAAATGGCAATTGGGACCGCTGCGGCGGGCGGAATGGCGGCGAGTTCGAGCGCCCGGGCGACCATTTCGGGCGAGGGTTTGAGGGCGAGCAGACTGTCGCGGCCGACGATATCGCGGATGAGGTGGCTGACGCGGTGAATCTCCAGCCATCGTGCGACGGTGCGCGAGGAGTTGGAGGTCACGATGATGGCGACTGCGTCGCGAGCGGCGATCGCCCGGAGCAGATCGATGGCGCCGGGAGTGGGTTGGGCGCGCTCGACGCCGGCGAGTTCATGGCGCTCGATGATTTCCGACGAGCGCGCGAGCAGCGCTTGGGCGACTTCGAGAGATGGCGCGGCGGAGTTTTGAGCGGTTACGGAGGTGCGGAGCCAGCGGGAATGGAGTGCCGCGTAGAGCGGCAGATTGCCTTTCGGAATTTCGTCGAAGATTTTCTGATCGACGCCTGTAGAGCGCAGGCAGGCCTCGAGTTCGCGGCGGCTGCCGGGCCAATCGACCTCGCGTTCGAGTGCGGCGAGGGTGTTGTCGAAATCGAGCAGCCAGAGCTTCGCGTTGGGATTCGGCTGGACCGTCATGATTGATTCGGCTGCGCGCGCGGCGGGGTCGGGCAACGTCGTCCGGGCGTCTGACTCATCGGGGCGGTGTCGGAGCGATCAGCGGGTCGCAGCTACAAGGGATAGCGGCCAGCGGCTCAATAATTCGCCTGGAGGATCGGTAACCGTCGAACTCGATCAGTGTTGGCTTCGGCGGCGGGTCGTAGCGAGCGAGAAGTTTGATTGCTTCGAGGGCGGCCACCATCGCGAGGAAGTCCGCGTTGGCGGCGCGCGCATCGAGGGGACCGAGGAGGTCGCCGATGCCGGCACATCGCGGGCACGGCGGACGAGCGGGGATCACGGCGAGTCTCGCTGGCGCGTCAACGCGAGCGAAAACGATTGCGGAATGGAAGGGTCGTTCGCAGAGGTCACGCGTGCGAGCGAGCGTAGCGATATCGCTAATTATTGCGAGTGCAAGATCGAATTCGGCGGCCACGGGAGCGCACTCCGTCCGCACGGTAACGACGGAGTCGGAATTGAGATCGCGCATTCCCGAGATGACAGATTCGCGAGCGGCGACATCAGGATCGATCGCCAAATCAATTTTGCCGACGCCGGCACCGACGAGATAGGCGAGGACTGTTTGCTCGTCGGGCGCGCCGGCGACGAGGAGGAGGCGCGAGGCGAGCAGACGTTCCTGGGCGATACCGCCGAATTTATCGACGATTAGCTGGCGGCTGTAGCGATCGATTTGGCGGTTGGTGAGCGCCACGGCGTTGATAGGGCGCGTGCGCTACGCGCTACTCGATGACGTTCTTCTCGATTGGTTCGACGGTAACGCCAGTGGCGCGCAGCCAGGCCAGTCCGCGTTCGATTTGATCATTGGTACCCTCGAACTCGACCGCAACCAGCCCCATATCCTCGGAGACGCTGGCGCCGCGGATATTGAAAACGAGGTCGAATTTCTTGACCAACTGGTAAAGAATCGGCTCCCGGATGAGGGCTTTGGGGTAGCTCAGGTAGTAGCGTTCGCGGATACGTTCCATTTACCGATGAGGCGCTTGAGATTCTCGCGGCGCCATTCCTGCCATCCGATCCAGAGGTTAGTGGAGAGGTATTTTTCGCCGAAGTCGGCGAACACGGTGACGACGGTACCCTCGCGCAACGAGCTGGCGAGTTTGAGCGCCGCGACCATCGCGGCGCCGGACGACTGGCCGACGAGGATGCCCTCGAACTGGCCGAGTGCATAGACCATCTCGTAGGCGTCCTCGGTGCTGACGGGGATTTTATCGTCGAGTTGGTGTTCGTGATAGATGCCAGGGACGATCGACGAGGCCATGTGCTTGAGGCCTTCGAGTCCGTGCATCGGATCGTCGGGTTCGACGGCGATGACCTTGATGTCGGGGTTGCGTGACTTGAGGAAGCGGCCGGTGCCCATGACGGTGCCGCTGGTGCCGATGCCGGCGAGGAAGTGGGTGACGGCGCCGCCCGTCTGATGCCAGATCTCGGGACCGGTGGTTTCGAAATGGGCCAGCGGATTGGCCTCATTGTTGTATTGGTCGGGCTTGAAGTAGCGATCGGGATCGGCGTCGATGAGTTTGCGGCAGAGCACGATCGCGCCATCGGAACCTTCGAGCGGATCGGAATAGATCGGCTTGGCGCCGAAGGCTTCGATGATCTTCTTGCGCTCGCGGCTGACGTTGGAAGCCATCACGAGTTCAACCGGATAGCCGATGGCGGCACCGACCATCGCGAGCGCGATACCGGTATTGCCCGAGGTCGAATCGAGGATGACTTTGCCGGGCCGCAGATCGCCGCGTGCGAGGCCGAGTTCGATCATCTTGCGGGCCGCGCGATCCTTGACCGAGCCGCCGGGGTTGAAGCCCTCGAGCTTCGCGAAGATGCGCACGCCGGGACGGAGCAAGCCGTCGGTCAGGCGGGTGATCTCGAGCAGCGGAGTATTGCCGATGAGATCGAGCACGCTGAAGGCGCGCGCGGCGGGAACGATCTCGCGGCTAACGTCCGCCTGCAATCGCCGGGACGATTGAGATATCGTCGCCATCCTTGACCTTGGAGCTGAGTTGGTTGAGGAAGCGGATGTCGTCGCCATTCAAATAGACGTTGACGAAGCGGCGCAATTCGCCGTTGTCGTCCATGAGGCGCTCGCGCATGCCGGGGTGTCGGCGTTCGAGGTCGTCGATCACGGCCTTGATGGAATCGCCTTCGGCGGTAACTTCGTCGATGCCGGCAGTGAAGCGGCGGAGCGGTGTGGGAACTCTAACCCTGACAGCCATGATGATGAATCGAACCTCCTGAAAGTCGCAAGGGCGAACTTCGATGATTATGCCCTGAGCGGCGCGCCCGCAAGATCACGCGGCGCCGGCCAGAGGCCGGCGCGTAGCGTCGAGGCGCTCGTAGAGGGCGTCGAACTCGCGCAACCGGGCCTCGATGATGAAGGGCTGCTCGATCGAATTGGCGACAGCTTCGAGCGTTTTGTAGCCGTTGCCGGTGATGCAGACGACGACGCTCTCGTCGGGCTTGATGCGCTTTTGCGCGATGAGCTTCATCGTGACGGCGAGGGTCGTGCCGCCGGCGGGCTCGGCGAAAATGCCTTCGGTGCAGGCTAGGAGCTTGATTGCCTCGATAATCTCGGGGTCGGTGGCAACGTCACCCCATCCGCCGGACTCGCGTACGGCCTTGAGGACATAGAAGCCGTCGGCGGGATTTCCAATCGCGATCGATTTGGCGATGGTGTCGGGTTTGACCGGCGTGATCAAGTCGGTGCCTTTGTGCAAAGCGTGAACGACCGGGGCGGAACCGGCGGCCTGGGCGCAATGGATTTTGAACTCGCTCTCGCGCAGGAGTCCGACTTCCTTGAACTCCTTGAAGCCCTTGGCGACCTTGGGCAGGATGGTGCCGCCAGCGGTGGGCAACACGATATGGTCGGGCGTGCGCCATCCAAGCTGCTCGGCGACCTCGAAGCCGAAGGTCTTGGCGCCCTCGGTGTAGTAGGGGCGCAGGTTGATATTGACGAAAGCCCAGCCGTATTTGTCGGCGATTTCGCTGCAGAGGCGATTGACGTCATCATAGTTGCCACGGATGGTGATGACGCGCGCGCCGTAGATGGTGGAGCCGACGATTTTGCCGGACTCGACGCCTTCGGGCATGAAGATTACACAATTGAGTCCGGCGCGGGCGGCGTGAGCGGCGACGGCGGTCGCGAGGTTGCCGGTGGAGGCGCAGGAGACGGTCGTGAAGCCGAATTCGCGGGCCTTGCTAATGGCGACGGAGACCACGCGATCCTTGTAGGACAGCGTCGGATGGTTGACGGTGTCGTCCTTGATGTAGAGCTTTTTGATGCCGAGTTCGGCGCCGAGACGATCGGCGCGAAGGAGCGGGGTGAAGCCGGAATTTGGACCGATTTGCGGCTCACCTTCGACCGGCAGCAGTTCGCGGTAGCGCCACAGATTGTGCGGGCGGCGCTCGATTGCCGCGCGCGATATGGCGGCGCGGATTTTCGGATAGTCATAGCCGACTTCGAGCGGGCCGAAGCAGGTTTCGCAGACGTGGAGCGGGCTGATGGGGTATTCCTGGCCGCACTCGCGACACTTTAGGTTGGTGACGTAACTCATCGCATCCTCGTTAACTGGCCGGTGACGCAGCAGGTCCGGCCGTGACGTTTGCTGCAGCAGCGCCGCATCGGCATCCGGTGCGTGCGGCGATTGGGGTCAGGCGAATTCGCCCCGTATGAGAGCCATCCAGGGTCAGCATTTTGCCCGCAAGCGCGGGCATTCGAGCGGTCACGAAAGCGAGCGCCTCGGCGGCCTGCACGTAGCCGATTGCACCAGCGACAGGGCCGATGATACCCGCCTCACGGCAGCTTGCTACATCGGCCGCATCGGGCGGTTCTTCGAAGAGGCAACGGAGGCAAGCGGTGGTTCGCGGGAGCACCGTCATCGCCTGCCCGGAGAGTCCGAGCACACCGCCGTAAACAAACGGAACGCCGAGATCGACGCAAACATCATTGATGAGGAACTTGGTCAGAGGATTGTCGGTGGCGTCGATGACGAAATCGGAGCGCGCGATGATTTCATTGGCGTTGGCGGAATCGAGGGCGGCTCGGACAGGCTCGACCGCGATAGTCGGCGAGATGGAGCGGAGGCGCCGCGCGGCCGCGATTGCCTTGGGTACGCCGATGTCGCATTCGGTGAAGATGATTTGGCGCGGCAGATTCGAGAGTTCGATCGAGTCGGGGTCAAGCAGGGTGAGGCTCAGAGCGAGTCCCGCGCCTCGCGCATTGGCCAGCGATAGGGCCGCGGGTACCCCGAGTCCACCGACTCCGACGATCAAGATTTGCTTTTTCGCCAACAAGTTCATCCGCATCCGGCGTTGCGGCGGGATCCAGAAGTTCCGTTGGCCGGGGATAAAAAACCCTCGTCTGGCGATAGGACGAGGGCATTTCTACTCTCGCCTTATCTACCAAGGTTCCCCCAATTGAGGGAGCCCCGCAGGAGTTAGCACCAGCATCTTAAAGAAACCGGTTGCTGCGGCATCGTCGGGCCAGTCCCTCCGCCGCTCTGGATAAGGCCACAAATACTGGGGCATAGGTTTATACAAGTAGGGCTTGATGTCAACCGCAGACCAAGCGGTCAGCCGAGCCTTGAGCACGCGAATCTGCGGAAATGGGGGGTCGTGCTCAGAGAACGATCGCATCGCAATTGATTACAGGGCGCGGTTTCGTCGCGAGGCCCTCGCGCAATCGATGAAATGACAAAGCCGAGTTGAGGCAGGCGGAAGCATGGGGCTTGCGCTTGCGGGCAGCGGCAGGTGGATGCTTTAAAGGGGCTGAACGGAAACGACATCACCGCGTAACTTCGAGTGGGCATGCCGGCGCGATAGTCATTCGGATGTGATAGCCACTCGCGAAGACACGCCTCGTCGATAGTCACCTGAAGAGGGAGAACGATCATGCGAGTTGGATTTATTGGACTGGGCAACATGGGCGGGCCGATGGCGCTCAACATGATCAAGGCGGGTCACAGCCTGGTCGTGAACGACATTCGGCGCTCGATGGCTGAGGCGCATCTGGCCGGTGGAGCGAAATGGGCCGACACGCCGGCGGAGGTCGCGGCCAAGAGCGAACTTATACTCACTTCGTTACCGGGGCCGAAGGAAGTCGAAGCAGTCGCGCTGGGAGCAAACGGCATCCTTAGCGGGATTCCGCAGGGGGCGGTGTATGCGGACCTTTCGACCAACTCGCCGACCGTCATCAGGCGGATCGCCGAGGCGTTCAAGGCGAAGGGTTTCGCGATGCTCGATGCGCCGGTCAGCGGAGGAATTCCGGGGGCTCGCAACGCGACGTTGGCGGTGATGGTCGGCGGCGATCAGGCGGTGTATGAGAAGATCAAACCGGCACTGGACGCGATCGGCGACAAGGTCAGTTACATCGGTGCGATCGGCGCCGGTGCGGTCGCCAAGCTGGTGCATAACATGATCGCGATCTGCTCGACGCAGTTGCTGGTCGAAGCGTTCACGATGGGCGTGAAGGCGGGAGTCTCGCCCGAGGCGTTGCTCAAGGCGGTCTCGGACGGCGCGTACGGCCAGGGGATGATCCTCAAGGGCGCGTTGCCGAAAATGGTCTTTCGCGGCAACTTCGATCGCGTAACTTTCGCGCTCAAGCTCGCGCGCAAGGACCTCGGACTCGCGACCGAAGTCGGCCGTGAGCTCAACGTGCCGATGCCGATCGCGACGATGGTCGAGCAGGACTTCCTCTCCGCGATGGCGCATGGGTTGGGCGACAAGGACTCGACCGCGGTGGTGACGGTGCAGGAAGATCGGGCGGGCGTAAAAGTACGCACCTGAGTGCGAACGCATTGCTGGACTCGATACTAATTCAAATAGCAACTTGTCTCGAAGGGAGATACCTAGATGGCTGACGATCTCGCAAAAAAAGGTCTGGAAGTGCGTACTAAGCTGTTCGGCGAAAAAGCGGCGGTCGCTGGCAATGAATTTCTGACGTCCTTCGACGAGGGCTTCGCCACCTTCCTGAACGATCAGCTCTTCGGTGGAATCTGGGGACGGCCCGGATTGGAGACCAAGATCCGATCGCTAATCACGATGACCGCGTTGATGGCATTGGGGCGCGGTCCGGAGTTGCGATTGCACATGCGTGGCGCGCTCAATGTCGGGGTTACGCAGCAGGAGATCAAAGAGATGATAATTCACATCTCGCAGTACAGCGGCGTGCCCACGGCGGTCGAGGCAATTCGCGCGTTCCGCGAGGTTACCGAACCGAAGAAGAGCTGACGCCCTCACTGAGTATATGCCGGTCGCGGAGTGAGTATCGTCGCAGATTCCGCTTCGGCGGATTCGGGTGTGGTGATGACTATGAAAATCGGAATGCTCGCGGTCGTGAATGAGTATAGCGTCGATCCTGCAACTTTAGCGCGCAAGGCCGAAGCGCTGGGCTTCGAGTCGCTTTGGTTGCCAGACCATCCGGTCATGCCGGTGCATACCACGACGCCACTGCCCGAGACGCCGCCGGGCAAGGGCGAGATCCCCGATCACTACTCGCGGATGTGCGACCCGTTTGTCGCCATGGCGATGGCAGCGGCCGCGACGACGCGACTCAATGTCGCAACCGGCGTTTGCCTGGTACCGGAGCGCAATCCGATCGTAACCGCGAACGAAATTGCGACGCTCGACCATTTCTCCAACGGCCGAGTACTGTTCGGCATCGGGGGTGGCTGGCTCAAGGAAGAGTCGGAGCTGCTGGGCGCGGATTTTCCACACCGTTGGACCCAGACGAAGGAATATATCGCCGCGATGCGCGAGCTCTGGACGAAGGATGAGGCGTCGTTCGAGGGGAAATACGTGAGATTTCCACCGGTGCGCCTGTATCCAAAGCCGGCGCAAAAAGGTGGTCCTCCAGTACTCATTGGGAGCAAGGATAAGAATGCCCTGCGGTGGGTTGCGCAATGGGGCGACGGCTGGTGCCCGATACTGCTTTCACCAGATCAGATGAAGGCCGAATTGGCTAAGCTGCGGGAGGAATGCGCAAAGGTCGGCAGTGACTATTCAACGCTCGATCTGACTATCATGCGCACGCTGCGCGGGAATCGTGCGGAGGTGCAGGCGGGCCTGCATCAATACGAGGATCTGGGTATTCATCGGTTCGTCGTAATGATGATCGCGAATCGGCTCGGCCCCGACAATTACGCGGCTGAGCTCGAGCGTCAGGCGTCACTCTACGTCTGAAATTAGGTCACTAGCTATTATCGCTGGAACAGTCCGGAATCGTTAATTAGTATCAGGCCATGGGCACGGCCGGAGGAATAGCTAATGCCACTCGACCCTGACATGCAGGCGTTGCTCGATCAGATGGCGGCGGCGAGGCTGGCCGCGTTCCATGAATTGACGCCGCAGACCGCTCGTGAACAGATGGCGCGCCGCACCGCCGGGGGCGATCCGGTGCCGGTGGCCCGTGTAGAGAATCGTTCGATTCCTGGGCCAAATGGCGAAATTCCAATTCGAATCTATACGCCTGCCGGCAGCGGACCGTTCGGTGCGTTGATCTATTTTCATGGCGGCGGGTGGGTCCTCGGCAGTCTCGATATGACCGACCAGCCGTGCCGCATGATTACCAACGCCGCCGGTTGCATCACGGTCTCGGTCGATTACCGCCTCGCGCCCGAACATAAGTTCCCAGCGGGGCCGGAGGATTGCTATGCCGCGATGAAGTGGGTAATCGAAAACGCCGCGGAACTTAACTGCGATGCCGCGCGAATAGCAGTCGGCGGCACCAGCGCAGGCGGCACTCTCGCGACCGCTACCGCATTGATGGCGCGCGATCGCGGTGGACCGAAGATCGCCTTCCAGTTACTGGTTTACCCTGCGACCCGACGCGAACTAGATACTCCTTCGCAGAAGCAATTCGCCGAGGACGGGTACATCCTGTCGCGCGCGGACATGGAATGGTTCTGGGGCCATTACCTCGCCGGCGATGCCGACGCCGCCAATCCCTACGCATGCCCGGATCGCGCCGACTCGCTCGCGGGCCTGCCACCGGCTTTCGTCATGACGGCAGAGTACGATCCTCTGCGCGACGAGGGCGAGGCCTATGCGGCGCGGCTGCGCGAAGAAGGCGTCGCGACCGTGCTGAAGCGCTACGGGGGTGTGACCCACGGGTTTTTCGGAATGCCAACGCTGTTGGAGAAATCGCGCGTTGCAATCGCGGAAGCGAGTGCGGCGCTGCGGGATGCTATCGGGTCGCCGCGCTAGTTCATCGCGCGCGAGGGCTTCTGCCCCATGATGTAGCCACCGAGGTCGGTCGCGTCTTTGACCTCGGAAGCTCCTTCGTAAAGGCCCGACGGCGTAATCGCGAGGTGATGATCATCGATCGGCTGTAGCCGATCGCTTTTCCCGGCAACGGCCTCAGCCAGCTTATCGTCCGGACGCCATTCCTCGCTCGCGTCACCGCGGACCATAGTTGTGACGAAATCATATCGATGCCAAGAGATGGCGCGCTGCGGCACGCCCGCCGGATCACTGGCGAGGTGCTCGTAAGTCCATTTTTCGTTGTAGATATTTCCGAACTCTTCCCACTCAATGGGACTATTTAGACTGCCCGCAGTACGGTCGGGAGTTCCAAGGATCGCGACTACGGTGTTGCGGGTGATGCGCGAACTCATACTTCGAAGCTCTCCGGAAAGGGACATTTTTTGGCTTCAATGTGAGCCTCGTAGTCGGCACGGAACTGCTTGAGAAAAGCTCGCGACGCCCACGACGCACCGTCGGCCAGCGCGCAGATGCATTTGCCATCCATAAAGTTGAAAGTATCCGCCAGGATGTCGAGATCCTGAGCGCGCCCCTCGCCCGCCTCAATCCGCTTCAGCGTGCGATAGGTCCAGCCGGTGCCTTCACGGCATTGGGTGCACTGGCCGCAGGACTCGTGTTCGAAGAAACGCGCGATCGCCAAGGCCGCGCGTACCATGCACGACCGATCGTCCATCACGATCGCGCCGGCGGTTCCGAGCAGCGAGTTGACGGTCTTGAGCGATTCGTGATCGACGGCGACGTCAATTTGATCGCCGCGCAACACCGGCATCGAGAGGCCGCCCGGTATTACAGCCTTGACGCTGCGGCCCTCCGTGAGCCCGCCGCCATACTTGTAAATGAGGTCGCGCATTTTCACGCCCAGCGGCATCTCAAAGATGCCCGGCGTCTTAACCTGTCCGCTGACACCGAAGAGCGTGTTGCCGGAACTGTTTGGCATGCCGATGCTTTTGAACCAATCGGCGCCGCGCATGATGATCACCGGCACCTGCGAGCAGGTTTCGATATTGTCAACCGTGGTAGGACGCTGCCAAAGCCCGCGGACCGCCGGAAATGGCGGACGCTTGCGCGGCTGGCCTTTCTTGCCCTCCATCGATTCGAGCATCCCGCTCTCTTCACCGCAAATGTATGCGCCCGCGCCGGGCTGGATATGCATGTCGAAGCGGCGCTTGAAGCCGAGCGCATTTTCGCCCAGGATACCGGCGGCGTAGGCCTCGGCGATGGCGTCGCGCATGATGCGATAGGCTTCGACGTACTCGCCGCGGATATAGATGAACGCGGCGTTGGCCTGAATCGCCATCGCGGCGATCATGATGCCCTCGATCGGCAGGTGCGGATTGCGCTCCATGATCTGCCGGTCCTTGAAGGTACCGGGCTCGCTTTCATCGGCGTTGACGGCTAGATAGCGCGGACCACCGTCGGGCGGCGGCATGAAGGTCCACTTGAGTCCGGTGGCGAAGCCGGCGCCGCCGCGTCCGCGCAGGCCCGCATCCTTGACCAGTGCGGCGATGTCCTTGGGTTCCATTCCGCCCGCTTTGACTACTGCCTGATAACCACCGGTCTGCTTATATTCGTCGATAGTCAGACGCCGCTGTCCGTTCGGGGGCAGCAGGTAGGCATCGACCCCTTCCGGAATCTGCGAGTTCAAGGGCGTCGGCGGACGGGCACCGATAGCGGCCTGCGGCGATGTCAGCATCGAGGCCAGGTAGTCGGGCGTCGCGCGCTCGACGTAAGGGTTGCGATTCACCTGGATCACCGGCGCAGTACCGCACGACCCCAGGCACTCAACTTCAACGATGGCGAAGCGGCCGTCGGGGGTCGCAGTGCCGGACTTCGCGCCGAGCTTCTTTTCCGCCTCGCGCACCAGTGCGCGCGCGCCATTCAGGCAGCATGGCAGTCCGACGCAGACCTGAATTGTGGCCTCAGCCTTGGGCTGATTGTAGAGCGAGTAGAACGACGCGACTTCAGCGACCTCGCCCGCGCGCATGCCGAAATGCACACCCACTTCGGCGAATACTTCCCTGCCGAGCGCTCCGACCTCGTCGCGCGCCGCGTGGAGCGCGTAGAGCAGCGCGCCGCGGGCGTTCGGGTAATGCGTTATCTCTGTGCGAATTTTCTCGTGAGTCTCAGCCGACAGTAGCATCAGGTCACCGGTCACATTCGCCGCCGATCATGTTGATCATTCCGAAGGTCGGCACGACGTCGGCAAGCTGCCCTCCGGTAATCATCTTCGAGAGCGGAGACATGTTGGAAAAGCTGGGAGCACGGCAGCGGCATTTCCAGGGCTTGCCGGTGCCGTCGCTGACGATGTAGAAGCCTAATTCGCCGTTGGCCGATTCGACCGCATGATAGACCTCGCCGACCGGTGCCATGCCGCCTTCGGTGACGAGCTTGAACTGATCGATCAATTCTTCCATCCGGTTGAAGACGCGGCCCTTGCCCGGCCAGCGCACACGCGGATCATTGGCGTCAACCGGACCGTCCGGCATCTTGTCGAAGCACTGCAGGATCATGCTGCGGCTCTGATGGATCTCGGCCATGCGCACCAGGTAGCGGTCGAAATTGTCGCTGTGCTCACCGACCGGAACCTCAAAATCGAGATCGCCGTACGCGAGATACGGATGCACGCGGCGGATGTCATAGGGCACGCCGCCCGCGCGCAACATCGGACCTGTCACGCCCCACGCCACGAGATCCTTCGGGCGAGAGATGACCGGTGCCTTCCATGCGGCGGCGAAATACCGGGTTATCAGTGAGCAGCTTGTTCGCGTCTTCGACCAGCAGCATCGCCTTGTCGAGACGCGCGCGCGCAAAGTCGCGAAAGCCTTCCGGCATGTCGGCGGAAACTCCACCGATGCGCACGAAATTGGTGGTGACCCGCGCGCCGCATAGCGCGTCGGTCAGATCGAGCATCAGTTCACGCGCCTCGATTAAATAGAGCATCGGGGTGAAGGCCGCCAATTCCATCGCCGAGGCGCCGATGCACATCATGTGGTCGGCGAGCCGCGAGAGCTCGCCGCCAATTACGCGGAGGTAGTCGCAACGCGGCGGCGTCACGATCGAGAAGAGCTTCTCGACCGCCATGCAGTAACCGACGTTGTTGAGAATCGGGGAGCTGTAGTTGAGGCGATCGGTGTATGGAATGTTCTGATAGTAATAGCCGGTCTCGCACTCTTTCTCGAAGCCGCGATGCAGGTAGCCGACCTCGACGTCGGACCACACCACCTGCTCGCCTTCAAGGTCGAGCGTGATTTTGACTGTGCCATGCGTCGCCGGATGCGACGGTCCGAACTGCAGCCGCATCGGCGGCGTGTGCAGTTCTTCCATCGCGCGGGCGTTGCCGTTAGTGGGGGCGACGAGGTTCTTTTGCTCCGGGTCCGACATATTCCTGAATCGGCTGTTCACCGTGTTTGGCGTAATCTTTTCTAAGCGGATGACCGACGAATTCTTCGTACAGGTAGATCCGCCGCAGGTCCGGGTGTCCCTCGAATTGAATACCGTACATGTCGTAGGTCTCGCGTTCCAGCCAGTTGGCGCCCGGCCACAATGATGTAACGCTAGGTATTACCGGGTTGTCTTCGGGCACGCGGCATTTCACACGCAGGACGTGCAGATGAGTGGTGGATGTCAAATGATAGACCACCGCGAAGCGCGGATTCGGCCCGCTCGGGGGCAGCACCAGCTCGTGCCGGCGCTGCGGCTGCCGGCGCATCATGTTGCGGTTCTTGTCCCACACTTCGAGATTGGTCTCGAAGTCGTCGGGCTGGCCGAGATAGTCAACCGTGGTGACGTCGAGCAGCAGGTCGAACGCGAGTTCGGGATCGTCGCGCAGGGCACGCAACGCCTCGACGATATTCTCGCGCGCGACATGAATACGATCGTCGCCCAGCGCGCTCTTGTGTTCAATCACCAGGCCGCCGAGAACGTCCGGTAACTATCTGCAGGAGCGGCGAGAGCAGCGGGCCGGGCGGCGTTTCGCCGTTGTTGTCAGCGGTCATAATGGCGGCGGAGATAGTCGGTTCGGGTCTTGAGTTGATTGACAGGCACCAGCAGGTCCGCCTTGTGCCAAAGCGATCCGGCGCGTGAGTAGCTCGCGATCTCGATCTGCCGGCTCATCACGATGGCCTCTTCCGGGCAGGCTTCCTCGCACAGGCCGCAGAACATGCAGCGCGACATATCGATATCGAAGATTTTCGGATAGCGCTCGACTTCATCGGCGGTCTCCGCCGGATAGATCGTGATGCAGGTGGTCGGGCACGCCCATTCGCACAGGCCGCAGGCCACGCAGCGCTCCTTGCCGTTATCCATCTGCACCAGCACCGGCATCCCGCGCAACGCCGGCGGCTGCACCAGCCGCTGCTCGGGGAAATGAATCGCGAAGTCCTGCCGGCCGCGGGCGAAGAGGGAGAGATTGCGAAAAAAGTGCCGCGTCGAAACCCAAAGGCCCGATATGATCGCGAGCCATGGATTCGCGCTAGACATCGATTGCGCCGGGCGCAATACCTTTACAACCTGAACAGCCATCCGGCCCAGTCTAGCGCGAATTTCGCGACGGTAAACCCTTCGGATAGCGTTTCATGCGCTTGCGCATATTTTTTCTGATTATCGGCCGGCCGCGTGTGCTGCCTGCCCGGTCATCGCCGCGGCGGAGTTGACCGGTCGCCAATGCCCTCGCACCGCCAGTTGTGTCACCAAAAAGATCGCCGCGCCGGCGACCATCGCCCACATCCACGTATCCCATCCGTAATGCGCCGCTACCCACAACAGCAGCGGACCCGAAAAGGCAATCCAAGTCCGATAGACCATTTGAAAAAATGACCAGCCGGTGGCCTGCAGCGCGGGCGAAAGATCTTCGAGATATTCCGAGTAAAATGCACACCACGGTATGTAGGCCGATGCGAGCGTTGCTCCCAGGATCAACGTAATCGCTCCCAGCGCCGCCGGCGACAGCGCCGGAAAGAAATTCCGCACCCACCAGAGCAGCAACAGCAGCGACACTCCGGTCAGCACCACGGTGATCGGTTTGCGCACACGCAGCCAGTCGGAAAATAGCCCGGCCGGCACCAGCATAATCAGATTGATCAGCCAGAAATTCGCCGCAGCGCCCGCCGCCTGCGCCGCTGTATAATGATAGGCCTCCGTGAACATCAACGGCCCGAACGTCTGAATCGTGATCGCCGTCGTCAGGAACGCCACCGCCCCCACCACCAATGCCCACGATTCCCATCGCCCGAGGAGCATCTTGAATGCGGCCGTTGCCGTCCCCGGAACCTGCGACGCCGGCTCGCCCGATTCGTATGCCGAGCCTTCCGCCTCGCTGTCCATCACCATCAGGCGCAGGCTGGGCGCGAGATCCTTCAGGCAGAAAAACACCACGATGTAGAGGCCCACTGCGAACGTGCCCATAATCACAATCTGCGATTGCCAGGTATGAAAGATCGGCAGCGTCCAGGCCGGCACTTCATTCCACAGCCACAGGCAGGCGACCGCGCCGAGCGTCAACAATCCGAACGCCGCGCCGCGACTTACCCGCGGGGACATATCGCGCGTCAGTCCGCCCAGTGCGCCCCACGACAAGCCCGCCACCACGTTCATCAGGCCGCGCACGATTACGAACGACCAGAACCCCGTCATCAGCAGGTTGCAGAACGTCAGGATGATCATCGCCGCAAGACACGCATCGATCACCACGACCCGTCCATGACGATCGGCGAGCGGTCCGCCGTACATCGCGGAAAACCCTGAAAGGAACACCGCGCCGGTCAGGAACCAGCCGAATTGTTCAGGCGTGAAATGCAACGTCGGCAGCCATAGCGGCAGTAACGCGGAGAAGCCGAATTCGTAGAACGAGATGATGGTGGCCATCACCGTGAGCAGCAGCATCCACCAGCGGCGAAAGCCCGTCGGATAAACGTCGAGCGTCCGATGGGCCGCGAAGTATCCCTTGATTCCGCCGATTTCGCCTTGCGGTATGTTTGCCATCTGAGCCTCCTCGCGGTAGCTCGAACAGACGCATCGCACTCGTCGCGCTCGACTGGTCGAACCCGCGGCGCCTCCTGTCCCCAGCAGCCGCCGACTCGCCTGTCCACCGCGACGCCCGCTATCGGGCGCAATTTGGCTATGGCCCCTAGTGGCTAGGATGTCAAGAGAAAGTGATTCTTAACGACCGCCGGGTACCGCCAGCGCCGTACCGTTGGGCCCGATCTCGTCGAGCTTCAACCCCGCAAACGCTCCGCCGTCGCGCGTCATCGCGGCCCACACCTCGCCCAGCTCAAAGCGGTCGCGGCGTGCGCCCACCAGGTTCAGGATCGCGGTGAAAATCTCGCCATCTGCCACCCATCCCGGCGGCGTCGCCAGCGCCCGCTGAATCCGCTGCACGCGTCCCGCATGATTGGTGAAGGTGCCATCCTTTTCTGCAAATGTCGTCGTCGGCAGTACGATCGTGGCGCGTCCGAATTGCGGTCGAAGTTTCAGGTCCTGCACGATGAGCAGTTCGATTTTCGCGAGGACTCCTTCGAGCCGTTCGAGCGCTACGACGTCGAGAATATCGTCGCCGCAGATGTACAGCGCCTTGATTTCGCCGCTCTCGCACGCCCGCAGCAGTTCATCGAGGCCGTCGTCGTCGCCCTTGACCAGGCCGAGTTCACGCACGCCGCGGGCGTTGGCGGCCTTTTCGGCTTTGATCAGGAAGTCGTCGTGCTTGCCGCGACGCACCGCCATCGCGACCCGCCCGGCGCCGATCGCACTAATCAATTCGCCGAAGCGATAGTTCTCTTCGTTGGTCAGATGCGGTGAAACGACTGCGCCGAAAGCCTTGGCGCCGTTGCGCTTGACGAAGTCCGCGATCGCCGACGCCGCCTTCTCCAACGCAGTCTGCCAGCCCGTCGCGACGAGTCCCTCTGCACTCGCGACCAACGGCGCGCGCAGCCGCTCGGGGTCATCGACAAATTTGTAGTTAAGCCGGCCGGCATCGCACATCCAGGTATCGTTCACGTCGTCGTTGCGCCGCGGTATCAGGCGCCAGATTTTCTCGCGCGCCGTCGAGATCATGATGTTGCAGCCGTTCGAGCACGACGGACATACGCTTGCGGTTTCCTCGAGAAACCATACCCGCATCTTGTGATGGAAATCCTTGGTCTCGAGCGCCCCCACCGGGCAGACATCCGCGACGCACATCGAGTAGTCGTTATCGACCCGCTTATCGTAGATGTCGAGCACCGAATGGTCGCCGATGTTGTAGACCGCCAGCTCGCCGGTCTTGCTGATCTCGCGGCAAAACCGCACGCAGCGCCGACAGAGGATGCAGCGTTCCTGATCGAGCAATATCTGCTCGCCGATATCGAGGCGCTTGCCATGCTTGCGCCGCGGTTCGATCGTGCGCGCGTGGCCGCTGCCGAAGCGCATCGCAAAATTCTGCAGCCAGCATTCCCCCGCCTTATCGCAAATGGGGCAGTCCAGCGGATGATTGAGCAGCAGCAGCTCGAGCACGCCTTTGCGGGTGCTCTGCACCTCGGGGTCGAGCGTGTTGACCACCATGCCGTCGCGCACCTGGGTGTTGCACGAGATCTGCAGCTTCGGCATACCCTCGATTTTCACCTGGCACAGCCGGCAACTGCCGTCGATACTCAGTTTCGGATGATAGCAGTAATGCGGAATGTCCATCTCCGCATCGAGCATCACCTGCAACAACGTCGCGCCTTCGGGCGCCTCGATTACGCGATTATCGACCGTGACCTTGACGGTCTTCTGGGGGCTACTCAAGTTTGCGTCCGCTTCCGTGTACCTGCAGGCCCGGCCACGCATGACCGGGACGTTCGTTCTGCACCCGATGCTGGATCTTCATCAGTCCGTCGAGCACCGCCTCGGGCCGCGGCGGACATCCCGGTATATAGAGGTGCACCGGCACGATCCGATCGATTCCCTGCAGCACCGCGTAGTTGTCGTAAGGGCCGCCCGAACTAGTACACGCGCCGAACGAGATCACCCACTTCGGCTCGGCCATCTGTTCGTAAACGCGGCGCAAAATAGGCGCTTGCCGCTGCGTAATCGTGCCGACCACGAACAGCAGGTCCGCTTGCCGCGGCGTAAAGCGTGGCAGCGCCGCGCCAAAGCGGTCGATATCGTAACGTGGTCCCGCGACCGAGAAGTATTCCATTCCGCAGCATGCGGTCACGAACGGATACGAGAAAAACGAGTACTTGCGAGCCCAATTGATCGCGTCCGCCAGCTTGGTCGCGACAAAACTCTCTGGAAAGGCGCTGCCGTCGTCCACCGCGCCGTTGCGCGATCCCGATCCGTTTATCAGAAAGCTCTCTAGCCTTCGATTACCAGGCATTAAGCCACAACTCCTTGCGTTCCGCCTTGAGCCGTCGGACCCTCCCGCACACGCCGGGAGAACCACGTCGCGATCGATTTCCCACTGCCACCGGAGACGGGCAAGGGTCGACGCTCAGTTTTATATTGATCGATTCCCGAAACAAGCGAAAGAGGCCACATTCGCTGTCGTTCGCAGTGCAACATTAGGATTCCGAACGCGGACCCCGCAACCCTCGTCCGCGCTACCAAGCCTCTCAGTTTTTTGTGCGCCGCGCAGATTCCCAGAGCCTATTTATGCGAAGATTGCACACTATCCTGGTCGCGCCGTTAGTGTAGCCGGGTTCGCGCTCCCCTAGTGTTCCCCCTCGATATCGCCTGCCTCCAGTTTCAGAAACTCCTTCAGGCGGCGCTTCAGCCGGCTCTCGATCTGCCGCACGCGCTCACGGCTGATACCGAATTTAACGCCCACCTGCTGCAGCGTTGGCGGATCTTCCGATAGCAGCCGGCTGCGAAAAATCTCCAACTCCTTGCCCTCGAGCGTGCTGGCGAACGCTTCGACCTTCTCGCGCGCGAAGTCGCGCCATTGCGCGCGCGCCGCCGCCTCTTCCGGATTGTATGAGGTGTCCGGCAACGCATCGATCAGCGTGGTGCTGTCCTCGGCGCTGGCCGGCTGATCCAGCGAGACCTCGCTCTGCGCCATGCGCTCCTGCATTTCGCGCACCTCGCTCTCCTTCACGCCCATGCGCTGCGCCAGCAGCTTGGGCTGCGCGCTGAAGCCTTCTGCCTCCAACCGCTCGCTTTCCTTGCGCAGGTTGAAGAAGAGTTTGCGTTGCGCCTGCGTCGTACCGATTTTCACCAGCCGCCAGTTGTTGATCAGGTAACGGTAGAGATAGGCGCGCACCCACCACACCGCATACGACGGGAAGCGAATCCCCAGCTCGGGGTTAAAATGCTTGACCGCCTCCATCAGGCCGATATTGCCCTCCTGGATCAGGTCGAGCAGGTTGCGTGTCGCACGCGCAAACTCATTCGCTATTTTTACGACTAATCGAAGATTTGCGGTCACGAGCCGATAGGCGTCGTCGGGATCGTGGAGCTGCGCATAGCGTTTCGCGATTATCGTCTCTTCCTCGCGCGAGAGCAGCGGAAAGCGTCGAATCTCGGCCAGGTAGCGGCTCAGCGGATCGAAGGGGACCAGCGATCCGCCATCCGCGCCAACGCTGCGATCGGGCGTCAGTCCCTCGATTCCAGGCAGCGTCACTGCATGTTCATCGAGACCGTCATCGTCGATCTCAACTCCGGCGCGGGCTACCGGGCCGTCATCTGCGACTTCGAGGCCCGAAATCGGTGCGACCTCGTCGCTCGCGGATTCATCGGCTTCGCCGCCAGCCCCGGAGTCATCGGTCTCCTCTTCCGCGATTACGCTACCCTCAGCCTCGATCGCTTCATCGTCGATCGGCAGGGTAACGTCCTGCTTGGTGGCGCGGCTGGCCGCGGCCGGATTGCGTTGTTTTCGAGCTTTTGCCGTTTTGCGCGCCACTTGCGGAACTCAGAACGATCGGCCGCTATGCCCTCGTCGAGCCTTCATGTGTTGGGCCAACCCGCGGGCCGGCTTGTGCATGCGACTGCGGAAGTACCGGCGAACGATCGCCGCCGGCGCTATACTACCGGTTTTCGGGTTCGACGACCGTGACCTTGCGCGCGGCGATTTCCCGCAGCGCCGTCACCACTTCCTTATTATCCGACTCGACCAGCGGACGGGCGCCCTTCAGCAACTGTTTGGCGCGCCGCGCCGCACCCAGCACCAGTTCGAATCGATTCGGAATATTTTCGAGACAATCTTCTACAGTTATTCGAGCCATTGTACTGTGATCTTCCCGCCCGGCGGCACCATTGTCAACGCAGGGTGGCGACCGCGTCTGAAAGTCCGGGCAGGTCGAAACTCCTCTCCTTGAGGGCTGGAGGCCTTCTCTTCACACGTCCGACCATCGCAAATGTCCAGGGCTTAGGGGGCCGCGTGTTCGAACCGCGCGATCGAGTCTGGGCGGTGGTCATAGGCGAAGGCTCTGCGGGTTGCTCAGGTAGTCATACTCTAAAGGCGATCTTGGCCCGTGCGAACCGGCCGATCGAGCGGCGACCGAAAATGCGTTAATCTGGCTCGCGCGGAGGCCGTGCGTGCGCGAAGCTCAATGGGGCGCGAGCGAGATCATCCCGCGACTTTATGTCGGCGATCTGCAGGACGCGCAGAAGTTCGACGGGATGATCATTTCGGTGCTGCCCGACTGGCTTGAAGCCGAGCCGGCGCACGCGGTCTGGATGCCCTTTCTGAAGAACGGATGGGCGACGCTGGAAAGCACCGCGGCGCTGATCGACCACGCCCTCCGCCTCGCACTGCCGGTGCTGGTGCATTGCGAGGAAGGCTGCGAACGCGCGCCGCTCACGGTCGCGTGGTTTCTGCATCGGCGGCGCGGCATGACGCTGGACGAAGCCTACTCCTTGATGAAGCGCCAGCGCCCGATTGTCGAAGACCGGCGCCACTGGCTCGGCGTCTTCAACCGCTAACCGGATCATTCATGCTTTGCTGCTTGAGTGCCTTCAGCCAGTTCCTTTCTGATTCTGTGAGTATGGTTTGGTTACGGTTCGCCAGCATTACGAAAATATTGGAGAGCCCGTCCCAGGCTTTTGGTTCCCCGTACTTCCCTTTGATCGGTTTGGTCTTTAGCTTGCTTCTGAACCTTTCGTGAGCCGATGCGCTCTTCAGGGCATTGCATTTGTTGCAAGCGGTCGCGAGATTGTTTTGATCATCGGACCCACCCTTGGATTGCGCTTCGATATGATCGATCACTGCACCCAACTCATCGAGTAGCGGCGCGCCGTCACGCGTCCAGCGCGCGTGATGGTAGGCGACTCGTTGGTCTACACCCGATTCCTTAAGCTCGCGTTCCAAATATTTCATGACCGGTGCGAAGATGACCGGTCTCTTGCACCAGCAACAAAGCCAGCCATCTCGTCGGAAGATTGCAATCTGTAATTCCTTCCTCACCGGAGCGCGACCTTTCACTTTACTCAGCCAGATTTCAGATTTGTCCAAGCTCCCGCCGCGACGTGGCGGCGGGAGCCTGGTATGGGAAGAACGCGGCGGCTCGTTACTGATAGGCGGATTCGAGCAGCGCGACGATCTCTTCGCGGCTGACTGGCCGATCTACGACCTTCGCATGCTCGATTTCGGAGTGCACCGGCTCCGCAATGTCGGGAATCTCGCTGTGCTTGACGCCCGCGTCCTTGAGCGTATGCGGCACGTCGAACTGCGCGATGAACTGCTGCACCCGATCGGCACATTCGAGCGCCGCCGCGCGCGCGTTGCCGAGGTCGAATTTCACGCCCAAACCCTCAGCGATTGGCCCGAAACGCTGCGGCGCGATGTCGGCCATGAAGCGCATCACCGGCGGCATCGTGATGCATGACGTGACGCCATGCGGCACATCCCATTTGGGACCGATCTGATGGCCCATCGCATGCGACACGCCAAAGCGCGTGTTCATTCCGCCGAAGATCGAAAACCACGCCGCCATCTGGCAATTTCCACGATGGTCAAGCGATTGTTCTCCTTTGGTCTTAATTGATGCGGGTAAATGCTCGATCAGGAGCGCGATCGATTTCGCGGCGAGCGTGTCGGTCAGCATCTGATGGCGGATCGAGTAGCTGGCTTCGACCGCGTGGTCGAGCGCGCGCATCCCGGTCGCGACCCATAGCCATTCGGGGGTTTCGACGCTCAGCGCCGGATCGTTGATTACGGTGCGCGGTTGCAGGCGCGGATCGACCACGCCGCCTTTGACCAGGGTAGCTTCATCGGTGACGCCGCCTACCGGAGTGTATTCGCCAGCCGAGAGCGTGGTCGGCACCGCGATGTGAATAACGTCACGGCCGTCGCCGCCTTTGACCGCGCCGGAGAAATCGATGCCGTGGGCGGCGCTGGTCGCGTCGCGATTCGTGAGAATTGAAGCCGCCGCCACTTTGGCGGTATCGATCGGACTGCCGCCGCCAAAGCTGATCACGCAGTCGGCATCGACGCGTTTCATCTCGGCAGTGAGTTCGCGCACGGTGTTTGCGGGAACGTGCTGGGCGGCGCCCTTGTAAACCGCGGCGCAGCGCGCACCCATCGCGGCCGTAACGCGATCGAGAAGACTCGATTTGCCCAGCGTCTTGCCGGTGACGACGACCGCGCGCTGAAGGCCGCGGCGCTCGAGTTCCTTGCCCAGGACTTCGATCTTGCCAGGGCCGAAGATGACCTTTTCGAGCTGCGTGAAAAAGAATTCGCCGACCGGTGCACTCATGGTAGTTCCTCCGTTGCTGCTACGGCTTGATTACCACGAGAGTGCCAAGGGGCAGAAGCCGCGCGAGCTCGCTGATAGCGGAATTGTCCACCGAAATACATCCCGTCGTCCAGTCAACGTTGCCGTCGTTCAGAATCTGCAAGTCGGTGCCGTGGATGCCGACGCTGCCGCCCTCATGCAGTCCGCGGGGGACGTCGCCGTCGGCTCTGAGCTGAAGGAAATTGGCCTGATCGACAGCGTTTGGATAGTTGATTTTGAGGAACCAGCGGAAGCGCGCACTGGGGTGTTTCGAAACGATCAGATAATCGCCCTCCGGGGTGCGGCGGTCGCCCTCGAATTGTTTGGGCCCGGCGAAGCGGCTGCGGCCGAAGACTGCGTGATATGTTTCAAACAGGCGACGCTTGTAAAAGACCTGCATCTCATGATGCGACTTGAACGCGAAGACTGACCAGTTATAGGAACTTAACCTCTCGGAAGCTGGATCGCTGAGATAAAGACGCAGGCCTTCATCCTCCGCGTGAGCGCCTGACGCACCCGCTGAGATAGCGGGTGCGGGGACTGACATAGATGATGAGGCCGGTGCTGCGGCTACAGGTGCCCTTGGCGGCATAATTGCCGCTACCGCTGCAGCCGTCCCATGCGGCACCGGAGTGCTCGCGGCGGCTGGCACGGTGGCGATCTCGGGACTGGAGTGCGGAGGACGTCCATAAAAGACGTGATCTATCGAGTGTGGTGTGAGCGCATCCAAGGCTCGCGGCGAAACGCGCATAGCCGGTTTTGGAATTTCATTGGTGTCGTGGCCGGTTGAGGCAGTACCCGCAACTGCGGGTGCTGCTTCAACCGGCTGGCTACCTGTAATCGGAATCGCGACAGCATGCGCCGCCGCCGGATGCACGTACAAAAAGTGGTCGATGGAGGGCGTTGGCGCAGGCGAGAGCGGAGCGACCGGAGGTCCCGCCGCCCGCAGTGCGGGCGGGGCGGCGGGACCTCCGGTCGCTCCGTGCACGGCGGCCTCTGGCGGTGTCGCAGGCGGAGTGGGCGCGACTCCAGTCGCGCCCACTCCGCCGCCCGTTGCCGCCGGTACCGGCGGCAACGGCGAAAATCCGGCGCTTTGGGCTGCCGCCCGCATCGGCGCTAAGGCCAACGCCAGCGCGACTAACGCGATTGCCGACCTGATCAGTTTTCTCATTTCCGCATCCACCTGCCTTAACCGCGCCAATCATTTTGAGAAGGCTTGGCGGCTCGGTCAATTGCTACTAGGCTTTGAAGGCTATTTTCATCGCGCGAGTTCTTCGAGGCGTGGTCATCATGGAAACCGATCTGGCGCGCGCGCTGGCTGCATTGACGACCGGCATCTATGTGCTCACCGTGGCCGACGGCGATCGGCATCACGGCATGTCGTCCTCATGGATCACGCAAGTCTCCGGGTCGCCGCCGCTGTTCAGCGCCGCCGTGGATAATCATCACTTTTCGCGCTCGATTATCGTGCGGACCGGGGTCTTCGGGATAAACATCGTCGGGGCTCGCGGGAAGGCTCTGGAGGACTATTTTTATTCAGCACGTGCGCGCCGCGCCGATAACTTGAGCGACCTCGAATATAGGTTGTCACCCACCTTGAAGGTGCCGTGGCTGAACCTCGCAATGATCTCGATAGAGGCGCGCGTGAGTGCCAGCTGCGCAGCCGGCGATCATACGCTTTTTGTCGCGGAGCCAGTCGGCGTGCAGGTCGCGCTAAACGATCGGCCGTTGACCTCGCTGGACCTGGACTATGTTTACCTCGGCGGTAAGGAAGTATTCGCGCGGGATCGAACGGGATGGAAATGATCGCTTGCGAGCAACTCTGCGCGCCAGCGCTAATTTGACGCCTGCTCAAGGCGTTTGATAGCATCCGCGCGCGGGAGATCAACGATGCCGATCGAAAAAAACCAGCTCCGCCAGGTGATGGGGCACTTCGCGACCGGAGTGACCATCATCACGACCATCAACAAGGAAGGGCAGATGCACGGGCTGACCGCTAACGCCTTCACCTCGGTGTCGCTGGAACCTCCGTTGCTATTGATCTCAGTCGATAAGAAGGCCGAAAGCTGGCCTGCATTTGAGGAAAGCAAGGTTTTCACCGTCAATATTCTCGCGGACGACCAGGAAGCGCTTTCGCGCAAATTCGCAGTGAGCGGCGGCAACAAGTTCGAGGGAGTGGCCTATAGGCGCGGCGGCAATGGGGCAGCCATTTTGGACGGCGCGCTCGCGTTCATCGAATGCACGCTGTGGGCGGCCTACGAGGGCGGCGACCATTCTATTTATCTGGGCGAAATCCAGGAAGCTATGGTTCGCGAGGGCAAACCGCTGCTGTTCTTTCGTGGTGGGTACAGAGCGCTGGGCGACTGAAGCCGGCTTTTACTGCCTCTGTACTTCAATTCTATCGTGATACCGTCCATGAGCGAGGCTTCCGAAGCTCACTTTGAAACACCGCGCGCGGACGGCGCCGATGCTTCATCATCAGCCGCGCCCATCAATCATGAACCATATCGACCAGGTGCCGGGGCGCGTGCAGTGACGATGCCCGGGCGGCTTACGGGGCTGACGGTCTTCTTGCCATCGCATAACGAAGAGGGCAACGTCGAACGCGTCGTAAAGAACTTTTTGGCCGAACTGCCGAAAGTGGCCGAATGCTACGAAGTTGTCGTCGTGGACGATGGCAGCCGCGATCGCACTGGCGAGATCGCGGATCGGCTGGCGGCTGAGAATCCCAACGTGTTGGTGATACATCATCCGAAAAACCTCGGTTATGGCGGTGCCGTCAACAGCGGTCTGCACAGCGGTACACAGCCGTTTCTGCTGTTGTGCGATGGCGACGGTCAATTCGATCCGGCCGAGATGCCGAAGCTTATCTCCAGGATTGACGGCTACGACGTGGTTATCGGAAGGCGTGCGCACCGGGCCGACAACATCGTGCGCAGAATCAACGGAAAGGCATGGACCGCGCTTTCGCGGACATTGTTTGGCCTGCGCGTCACCGACATGGACTGCGGCTTCAAGCTCTTTCGACGTGAGGCAGTGGCGGGTATCACGCTGCATTCTAACAGTGCGATGATCACGACCGAATTGATGGCGCGGCTGGCTGGACGCAACGCGCGAATCTGCGAAGTTGACGTAACCCATCTGCCGCGCCTAGCAGGCGAGCAGACGGGCAACAGTCCGCTTGTGGTGCTGCATGCGTTCAGAGAGATGTTTACATTATATCGGGATTTGAAGACGGCACGTCGCGGCGAGAAGTCATCGAATTAGCGTAATTACGGCCAATCGGTGATAAGCAGCGGAGGGCGGTTGATTTCCGCCGGGGAACGCAAATTACGGAGATACGACGCAAAGCGTATAGTGGCACTCAAAATGGTGTAGTGACGCTAGCGCAGCGAACCAATTCACCGTATCTTTATTGGGTTTTAATTCGAGCCCGGATGGCACAGCGTTAGCATAACGATAATTGAGGCATGGTCTGAGGATCGGACCATCAAAGGAACTGACAAAGGAGAAGGGTATGAAGCGTACTGTTTCAATGTTGACCGCGGCGCTGTTCGTGAGCGCATTGGCAATGCCGGCGTTTGCACAGAGTCCGGCACCTGAGGCGAGCCCCGAGGCATCGCCGGCGATGGCTGCTCCAGAGGCGTCGCCTTCGCACATGAAGAAGCATCATCACATGCACCATCACCACAAGAAGGCATCTAGTATGATGGCCTCGCCTGAGGCGAGCCCTGAAGCGCCAGCGCCGGCAGCATCATAAAGCGCTCGCACGACTAGTAGCTTCCAAAATAGCGCCCTATCAGGCCGCGAATTTAACGCGTACAGGCGGAAAAATCGCGGCCTGACGGGCGTCATTAAGATTTAATACGAGCACGCAGCGCACCGGGGCGCTGCGTGCTTTTTATACGCCGGGGATGCTGATAGTATCCTCGTGATCCCGCGCGCCTGCATGCGTAGGCGGGAAATATAATCAATTGTCTCCCATTCGCGGGTCCCGACTGCTTATTGCATTGGTTGTCGCCATTGCTTTGCAATGTGCGGATCAGCCGCGCGCGCGCGCAAGTGGCTCGGACGATAGCGATCAGGTCTGCGATCCTCTGGCCGATTATTACTTGGGAATGGAGGACTATCCTCAGGCTATCAGGCGCCACGAGATAGTTATCAAGCTCCATCCCAACAACGCACTCGCGTACTACCATCTGGGTTTCTCCTACGGCGTGACCGGCGACCATCGCGCAGAGCTTGCCGACTACCAAAAAGCGGTTGAGCTTGGCTTGAGCGATTGGCAACTCTTCCTCAATATGGGCCTGCTCTATCTGGACAGCCAGCGCCTCGATGACGCTACTGCTGTGCTGCGACTGGCGGCCTTGCTAGGTCCGTATCACCCGGAGACCCATTTCAATCTTGGCCTGGCCTACGATCGGGACGGCATGTATCCCGAGGCGGAGCAGGAACTGCTACTTTCGCTGCGTCTGGATCCGAATCAGGTGGACGCGCGCAACCAACTCGGCGTGGTCTATGCCGAGGAGGGTAATTTTCAGCGTGCTCATGAAGAATGGACGGATCTCGAGGGAACCAATCCCGATTACACACCAGCGCGCGCCAACCTCGCTATACTCGAACGGGTCGAGCGGGGAGAAATCAAAGGGCCGCAACGGATGACCGGCCTCGCCCATGTGCCGTGAACGCGCGGGGACGACGGAAGCTTCGGTCCGGCAAGCGATTTGAGGAGGACGATGGTGGAGGTTGAGGGAATGCCCAGTTGGTGTCGTCTGAAAATGATTCTTATGGCGATCGCATCGCTGATCGTCGTCGCGGACGTGACGCCCGGATATGCCGCGAGCAATGCCAGTCATACGACACTCGCCAGTTCCAGGGTTCATCACCGCCGTTCGCGTCAACATAGCCGGCGGTCATCCGCGCCGGTCGTGATGTATCATGCGGCGCTGCTTGAAGACGCGGACACCGGGCGCATTCTCTATGCCGACAATCCCGATCTCGTATGGCCGCCGGCTTCAATGGCCAAGATGATGCTTCTGCTGGTGGCGAGCGATCAGATCGCAGCCGGGAAAGTTTCCTACAACACTCCCGTGAGGATCTCGGAAGTATCAGCGACGACTCACGGATCGCGACTCGGACTGCATGAGGGCGAGGTCTATCCGTTGGGCGAGCTGATGAAAGCTGCGCTGATAAAGTCGGCCAACGACGCTGCGGTGGCGGTAGCCGAGAGCGTGGGCGGATCGGTCGCGGGCACCGTGCGTATGATGAACGCCAAGGCGCGATTCCTGGGCATGACGAACACCGAGTATCAAACCGTTGACGGTCTGCCGCCGACGCCGGGCCACGACGTCGATCGGACCAGCCCGCGTGACCTTGCAACGCTGGCGCGCGCACTCATTCACACCACTAACCTGCTGCAATGGTCGGGGATGGAGACGGCGCTATTCGACGGTTCCGTCGTGCTGCACAATACCAATCATCTGATCGGCCATTACGACGGCTGTGACGGGCTCAAAACCGGCTTCACCATGGAGGCCGGATTTAACCTCACCGCGACCGCGCGGCGGGGCGACATGCGGCTGCTTTCGGTTATACTGGGGGCGCCGTCGAATCCGGAGCGGTTCATACAGACGCAAAAGCTGCTCGACTTCGGCTTCGACAACTTTGCCAAAGTTGAGTTGCTCAAGCACGGCGAGGCGCTCCCGGTCCACGTACAGGTGGATCAGGGGCCGGCCATTCAGCCGGTGGCTGAATCTGATTTGGCGTTGGTGCTGCGCAAGAGCGAAGTTCCCGAACTGAGACTTGAGTATAGCGTGCCACCGATGGTCAATGGGCCGGTTGCACTGGGCGCGCCTCTCGGTCAGGTTATCGTGCACGACGGCGGCATCGTGATGACTCAGGCGGCCGTGATATCACCGGTGGCGGTAGGCACGACTCAGATTTTGAACAATGTACCGTTGCCGGCGGTTGGGAATACAGGAAGAAATACGATCATGAACGATGCGACTCAGGAGAAACAATGACACCGGCATCCCGTCAACGAAATCGCCGCCTCCGCAGGCTCTCACGCAAGCGTCGCACCGATCCCTGCCAGGCCAAGTCGCGTCTGCGCCGCATGCGCCGATCGCGCATTCGCCGCGCGGCAAAATAACCGCACGAGAAGTTAGATAATCAATCGACCGCCCTCGCCGTGAATGCGGCGAGGGCGGTCGTGCTTCTCAAACTGATGAGCGAATCGCAACCAGTTCGATCAGTTGCCACCGCTGGTGGAAGTATTCACCGGCGCAGCGGCATCGCCTGCTAGCGGCACTATCTGCGCAATCTGGCACTGCACCAGTGCCCGTAGCTTATTGTCGATCTGGAAGAAGCGCGTCACCTTCAGGTCAGGGAGAACGGCCCGGAACTTCGGGATGTACGCAGATTGAACGTTCAATCGCGCCTGCGCGATCGCCATCACCTCGTCCAGTTTTTTGTGGGCGTCGGCATTGGTCAGCGTCTGATAATTTTTGGCGAAGTCCTTGATCTCGCGGACGTGACGGTCCTCGATCTTGTCCATTTTACCTTCATACTCGTCATACAGCGGCCAGAAGGCCTTCGATTCGCTGTCGGTCAGAGTCATGTTCTGGCCAACCACTGCCTTGCGTGCGGCGCGCGCGGCGGCGGTGTCGAGCTGCTTTTGCGATGGCGCCGAGGCCGACCCGCCCGACTGATCCTGGGCGAACGCGGGAACGCTGCAGGAAACAGCGCAAACGATTACGGCGGCGGCAGAAGCGGTCAGATATTTTTTCAAGCTCATGCGGACTATTTGTCCCCTTTCCTTAGGATGCAGGCAATCGCGGGATGCTCTCTTATCGCCGCCGTGGAGTCAAGCGACATCCGACCCGTTCGCCTATCGTCAGCGGCGGGGGCGGCGGCGCGCCGATGATTGCGGCGGACGGCGGTTGGCCGCGGGCACGGGCGTGCTCATCCGGCGGATGTCGATGAATAGTTGGATGCTCGCCGCCATCCCGAGCGCCCAAATGATGATCCAGATGCGCCGAAACTTCACCAACAGTGCGGGGGTGTCGGCGGGATCGATCGCCTGCACTCGGAAATACCATTCCGAGACACGATATGCGCCGAGCATCAGAGCCAGCACCACCACTACCTGCAGGACCGAGAGTAGCGCGCCGGGCGTTGTTTTCGCCGAGCGCAGAAACGCGCGCACGGCCAACAGCCATCCGATCCATACAACGATCAGTCCGAGGCCGATCGCGGCCGCCATAAGATAGAAGTTCATAGGCTTGCGGGCGCCAATGCGCCGGTAGAATCGTGCGTCACGCGGGGCATCAACGCAAGCACCGGCGCGTGGCGACGCGCCGGCCGCAATTGGCGCGCAGGTGTGAATTGAACGCGGATTCTGTTCATTGATCATAGGTTTATCGCGGCCGAGCGAATTGACAAAGCCTCACTGCGGCGGTTACCGTTTAACGTGCGCCAGCCCTCCGGATCATCCCTCAATAATCGAACAGTCGAAGAAGCAGTTTCCGTAACTGCCCCGATCGTTTCGCACTGTGGGAGAGCGTGGTGGCGATAATCGCGATCATTCCCGCGCGTTACGATTCGTCGCGGCTGCCGGGCAAGGCGCTTGCGACAATCGGCGGAGTGCCAATGATCGTGCGCGTGTGGCGGCAGGCGCGGCAGGCGCGAGCGATCGAGCGTGTGATTGTTGCGACCGATGACGATCGCATCATGCGCGCGGTCCGCGCGGTGGGCGGCGAAGCGGAAATGACCGCCAGCACCCATCAAAGCGGCACCGATCGCATCGCCGAGATTGCGGCGCGCATCCCCGCGGACATTTACCTGAATGTTCAAGGCGATCAGCCGTTTATCGCGCCGCAGGACCTGGACGCTCTGGCCGCGCCGATGCGCGCCGATCCGTCGCTCGCGATGGCGACGCTGGCTACACCAATTACTAACGAGGAAGAATGGTATAATCCAAACAAAGTGAAGGTGGTATGCGATGCCCGCGGCGACGCGCTGTACTTCTCGCGCAGTCCGATTCCATTCGCGCGCGACGGCGGCATCCCGGAGATTGCGCGAAGGCACATCGGCGTTTACGGCTACCGGCGCGATTTCCTGATGGCTTTCGCCGGGATGGAGCCCGGTGTGCTCGAACAAATCGAGAAGCTGGAACAGTTGCGCGCGATCGAGCGCGGCTATCGCATCCGGGTGGTGGCGGCGGTAGCGCCCTCGCTCGAAGTGGACACGCCCGATGATCTGGCGCGCGCCAATGAAGTGGCGGCGGTGAATAAATAGGACGCGGAGGACGTACGGTGGAACGCGGCAAGACCAAATTTGTATTCGTGAGCGGGGGCGTGGTTTCGTCGCTGGGCAAGGGACTTGCGGCGGCGTCGCTGGGGGCTTTACTGGAGGCGCGCGGACTGAACGTCACCCTCCTGAAGATGGACCCTTACATCAATATCGATCCCGGCACCATGAGCCCGCTGCAGCATGGCGAGGTCTTTGTCACCGATGATGGCGCGGAGACCGATCTGGATCTGGGTCATTACGAGCGCTTCGTCCATACCACGATGGGACGGCGCAACAACTGCACCACCGGACAGATCTACGACACGGTTATTCAGAAAGAGCGCCACGGCGATTACCTGGGCGCGACGGTGCAGGTGATTCCGCACATCACCGATGAAATCAAGCGCCGGATTCAACTCGCGGCCGAGGGCAGCGACATTTGCATCGTCGAGGTCGGCGGCACCGTCGGCGACATCGAGAGCCTTCCGTTCCTTGAGGCGGTCAGACAGTTTCGCTGGGATCTGGGGCGCGAGAACGTACTCTACGTGCACTTGACACTGGTACCTTTTATCCCTGCCGCCGGTGAGCTCAAGACGAAGCCGACGCAGCATAGTGTCAAAGAGCTGACGGGCCTCGGCATTCAGCCCGATATCCTCCTGTGCCGCTGCGACCGTCCGCTGGAACAGAAGTTTCGCGCGAAAATCGCGCACTTTTGCAACGTCGAGGAGAATTGCGTTATCGCCGCGGTTGACGTCAAGACAATCTACGAAGTTCCGATCAAGTTTCATGAGGAGGGGTTCGATGAACGCGTTGTCCAGAAGCTCAATATCTGGACCGGGGCGCCGAATCTCACCAAGTGGCGCCGCTTGGTTAAAACCGCGCAGAATCCCAAGGTTACGATAAATATTGCGGTCGTCGGCAAGTATGTAAACCTGGTTGATTCGTACAAGAGCCTGCATGAAGCGATCGCGCACGGAGCAATTGCCAATGAGGCGAAGGTCGAAATCGACTACGTTGATGCCGAGGAGCTGGAAAAGGGTGATCCGGCCAAGCGGCTGGCCAATGCGCACGCAATTATCATCCCGGGGGGCTTCGGCGAGCGTGGAATCGAGGGCAAGATCAACGCTGTGCGTCATGCGCGCGAAAACGCCGTGCCGATCCTCGGAATTTGTCTCGGCCTGCAGGTGATGGTGATCGAGCACGCGCGCAACGTACTGGGCATCAAGCGCGCGAACTCGTACGAATTTGATGAAAAGACCCCCGCCGCCGTGATCCACATGATGGATCAGCAGAAGGACGTTGCGAACAAGGGCGGTACGATGCGCCTCGGCTCCTATCCATGCGTCATTCGTCCGGGCTCGCTGGCGGCGTCGCTCTATCGCCGCAATCCGATCGCCGAGCGCCATCGTCATCGCTACGAAGTGAACAATCACTATCGCGCCGACCTGGAACAGGCAGGCTTCAAGGCGACGGGCACTTCGCCCGATAATTCTTTGGTCGAGATCATGGAACTGCCGACGCATCCGTGGTTCCTCGGCTGCCAGTTCCATCCGGAGTTGAAGTCGCGCCCGCTCGATTGTCATCCGCTGTTTCGCGGATTGATTCGCGCCGCAGTTCAGCGCCGATCGGCGCAGGCGCCGGAGCGATCCAAGGTGCGGGAGCTGCGATCCGTTTCATGAAAGTTGCGGCGGTGGACGCGGGCGGCGTCATCTTCGGCGGCACGCGCTTCGTCGCGATCGCGGGCCCCTGTGTGATCGAGAGTGCGGAATCGGCGCTGCGACATGCCGAGCGGCTGGCCGCCATTTCGCGCACGACCGGCGTGCCGATCGTCTTCAAGTCGTCGTTCGATAAGGCTAATCGCACCAGCCACGGTTCGTTTCGCGGCCCTGGCCTCGATCAGGGCCTGCGCGTGCTCGAGCGGGTCAAGCGCGAAACCGGATTACCGGTCTTGACGGATATCCATGAGCCTGCGCAGGCGGCGCCCGCGGCTCAAGTAGTCGATATCCTGCAAATTCCGGCGCTGCTCTCGCGCCAGACCGACCTGGTGGTTGCAGCCGCTCTCACCGGCTGTGCGGTGAATCTCAAGAAGGGGCAGTTTCTCGCGCCATGGGACATGCGGGCGGTCGTCGCCAAGGCTGAGGACGCGGGTAATCGCCGGCTTATATTGACTGAGCGCGGCTTTTCCTTCGGCTACAACAATCTCGTTTCTGACATGCGATCACTCGTGATTATGCGTGCGATCGGCTACCCGGTGGTCTTCGACGCGACCCATTCGGTGCAGCTCCCGGGCGCCGGCGCGGGCGGCGAACGCTCGGGCGGTCAACGCGAGTTCGTTGCACCGCTCGCGCGCGCGGCGGCCGCCGTCGGAATCGACGCGGTTTTCATGGAAGTGCATGAAGATCCCGATCACGCTTTCAGCGACGGTCCCAATTCCTATCCGCTGGCCCACGTTGCCGCGCTGCTTGGCGACCTGCGTCGCATCGACGAGCTTGCCCGCGAGAGCGCGGCCCGCGCCTGACGGCCTTGTCAGACTGCGTTGTCGTCGCCCCTGCACGGGCGTATCGTAAGGATTTCAGGTGGACATCGCCGCATATCACTGTTGGTTTACTATAAAAATGCCGCTTGATAACTTTCATTTGGAATGGCGCTGTCGATGAGCCCCCGGCGTATCGCCAAGGCCCTCGCGCTGTTTGGAAGCGTCGCGCTGGTCGCGATTTTTCTCGTCACGGTTTGGGTCGTGAGACACCGCACCAGCGAGCAGAAGCTGGTGTCGGCCGCCGGACTGCTGCCCAGTTCGGTGCTGCACGCACACAACTTCCATTGGACCCAGATGAAGGGCGCGGAGAGCCAATGGGTCTTGACCGCCAAGGACGCGAATTACTCCAATGACAAGGCCAGCGTGATGCTCAGGGACGCCAGCGTCTCCATGACCAGCAAGGATGGTAAGCAGGTCAAGCTGACGGCGCCCACGGCGGTTCTGTTCATGGACGGAAATCACGTGAAGCGCGCGCAACTCGGCGGCGGCATTGTCGCAATCTACGGTGATTACACCGTCACCACCGATCAGGCGAACTTTACCCCCGACGAGGATAATCTGCATGCGCCGGGGCTGGTTAAAATCGTGGGGCAAGGGCTGACCGTGACCGGCATCGGCATGGATGGCCATCCGAAGACCGAAACCTTCGAATTGCTAAAGGAAGTGAGCACTCAGATTGTACCGAAATCCAAAGGTGGCAAAGGCGTCAACGCCAAGGTCTCCTGACGTATTGAAACGCAAACTCCTGGCGATCACCGTCGTAACCTGTGCGCTGGCAGTTGCGCCTCAGACTCGCGATATGCTCCCGCAGTCCGCCTATGCGCAAGGCGCGCCGCTCCCTCGTGTCACGGAAATGCCCCCGCCTTCTGGCGAGGTCCAGGTCCCATCTTCCAGCACCATCTCGGCGGCGGCACCTGTCGCCGCTTCGCAGACCGGCAGCCGGACCCGGCCGGCGTCCGCCAAAAGTGCCAGCAAAGACCAGGGCGGCGATAAGGACAGCCCGTCCGATTCTTCACCCTTCGCGGGCTTCGAAAACCGCTCGAATCACGGTCCGATTAATATCAAGTCGGATACGATGTCGTTCGACTACAAGAACAACGTGGTAGTCTTTTCGGGCAAGGTCCACGCGGTACAAGCCGACAGCGAACTGACCTCCAATACCCTGCACGTCCTGATGAACAAGCAGAGCCAGATTCAGACGATGGTCGCCGACGGTAACGTACGCATGAGCCAGGGGGACCGTTGGGCGACCGGAGATCATGCGGTGCTCGACGAAAATATGCACACCCTGGTGTTGACCGGCAGCCCCGTGGTGCACGACGGCAAGGATCAAATCGCCGGCACGAAAATCACCGTCTTTCTGCAGACCAACACGAGCGAGGTGACCGATCCCAAAGCGGTGATCTTCCCTCGCGAGTCGAAAAAACCAAATAATGGTCAAGGGACGGCGACCGCGCCCGGCCAGACCGGGGCGGCGGCCATGTCCTTGAATGCGGATACGAATCAGTAAGCGGCGTTTAGTTTAGATGGCGCTCGAAGTAAAACTCGGACAAGACTTGCGGCTGCGCCAGCAGCTCGTGATGACGCCGCAGTTGCAGCAGGCGATCAAGATCCTGCAACTCTCCCTGCCCGAGCTGGAAGCGGTGGTGCAGAGCGAACTCGATTCCAACCCGATGCTCGAACCGCTCGACCAGAGCGTCGCCGAGGCCGCCGCGAACAGCGAGACCAACGAAACCTCCGAGGCGGGCGCCGAGCCCGAGCCGCTGCAGCCTGAGCCCGAGACTGACGGTGCGGGAACGATCGGCGAGAGCGATTGGGAGCCCGTCACCGAAGAACGGCCGGCTGAGATGGTCGCGACCGAGGCGCCCGACGCGGCCGTCGAATTGCGCGAGCTGGGCGCCGTTGAAAAGCTCGACTGGCGCGAATACCTGGAGAATTATTCCAACAACTGGCAGGACGGCGAAGCAGCGGATCCCGACGACGATCGCCGGCAGACGCTCGAAAATACCCTCACGCGCAAGACCTCGCTCGAAGACCATCTGATGTGGCAGTTGCGACTGTCGAACCTCGATGATCTCGACCAGCGGGTCGGCGCGACGATCATTTATAACCTCAACGACGACGGTTACCTCGAGACTCCCCTCGAAGAGTTGGCGACGCAGCTCGAATGCGAACGTTGCGCGCGTCGAGCGGGTCCTGAAGCGCGTGCAGCGCCTCGATCCGCCAGGCGTCGGCGCGCGCGATCTCCGCGAGTGTCTCTATGCCCAGTTGACCAACCTCGGAATGGAGGAGTCGCTCGCCGCGCGGATCGTGCTCAATCATCTCGGTCTGCTTGAGAAACATCGCTACAACGAAATCGCCAAGGCGCTCGGCGTAACCATCGAAATGGTCGGCGAGGCGGCCAAGGTCATCTCGCTGCTGGAGCCCAAGCCGGGTCGCGATTATGGCGGGCAGGAGCCGGCCTATATTGTGCCCGACGTTTATATCCAGAAGGTCGGAACGGAGTTCATGGTTACGCTCAATGAGAGCGCCGTTCCCCGGCTGCGGCTGGCTAACTATTACCAACGCGTGCTCAACGATGCAGCCGCCAGCGCCGAGACCAAGGAATATCTCCAGGAGCGGCTCCGCTCCGCGCGATGGCTGGTAAAGTCGATTTTTCAGCGCCAGCAAACCATCTTCAAGGTTGCCAACTCGATCGTTAAGTTTCAGCACGCCTTCTTCGAACATGGCGTGGGCCAGTTGAAGCCGCTGGTGTTGAAGGACGTTGCCGAGGACATCGGCATGCACGAATCCACTATCAGCCGCGCGACCGCCAACAAGTATGCGCATACCCCGCAAGGCATTCACGAGCTCAAATTCTTTTTTACCTCGGGGGTTAAGGGGACCGACGGCGGCGATGTCAGTGCCGAAACCGTGAAGGAGAAGATTCGCGCATTGGTCGCCGAGGAAAAGCAGGGTGATCCGCTCTCCGATCAGGCCATCGCCGACATCCTGCTCAAAGATCAGATCGATATCGCCCGGCGTACCGTCGCCAAGTATCGGCAGGCGCTGGGTATCCTGCCTTCGGGCCGCCGCAAGCGGCTGGGTTGACCTCATCGCGAGGAAAGGACGTAGGCGTATGACTAAATCGATCGCAGCAAAAAACCAACCAGTGGCAATACCAAAGGCTTCGCGGGTCGCGCGTAGATCTCCGGCCGCGGCGGTAGCAGTCACGGTGACCTTCCGCCACGTTATGCCTACTGACGCAATTAAGACATACGCAGAGCGCAAATTTGCCCACATGGCCAAATTACTCAAGCGCTCCTGCACCGTGCATCTGATTCTGACCGTGGACAAGTACCGGCAACATGGTGAAGTTACCATCAAGTCCGGGCGCCTCGCTGTGACTGCGCAGCAGGAAACCCGCGACCTTTATTCGGTTATCGACTTGCTGGCCGATAAGGCCTGCCGCCAGTTGAAGAGCCACCTGGGTAAATTCAAGGACAAAAAGCTGCGCGCGCTTTCGACCGTCGAGGTCCTCAGCGCCGCCGAGGGGGTAACGCCTGCCAGCGGCACGCCGCGCATGAGCCGATGAAAATCACCGAAATCCTGACTCCGGACCTGATCTTGCCGGACCTTCACGGCACCAGCAAGGCGGACATTCTGCGCGAGCTGGCGGATTGCCTTGCGGCAAAGTTCAAAGATATCGACGCCAGCGGATTGGCCGCCGTACTGGCCGAGCGCGAGCGGCTCGGTTCCACCGCCATTGGCGACGGCATCGCGATACCACACGGCAAGATCAAGGGCGCGGCCAAGATCGTCGGCGCGTTTGGCCGCAACGTCGCCGGGGTTGACTTCGATTCACTCGACGGCGGACCGACGCACCTGTTCTTCGTCCTCGTCGCGCCTGAGGATTCGACCAGTCTGCACTTGAAGGCGCTCGCGCGGGTGTCGCGGCTGCTCAAGGATTTGTCCTTCCGTGAACGCTTGCTGGCGGCACCTGATGCGGAAGAGATCTACCGCCTGATCGTCGAGGAGGACGGCCGCTATTGACCGCGCGGCACGGCCGTCCGCGCATCGGGAGGAGCGGCGCGTTCGCATCGTCAGATGAATGAGAGCGCCAGCGGAGCGGCCGCAGAGCCACGCCTGATTATCGTTACCGGCGTCTCCGGATCGGGCCGTGTCTCCGCGATGCGCGTGCTCGAGGATCTCGGCTTCTACTGCGTCGATAATCTTCCGGTCGCGCTGGCCCCCACGGTGGCCAAACTCGCGCGCGAGCGCGACCCGGCAATTGCCAACGTCGCGCTCGGAATCGACGCCCGCGAACGCATCTTCTTCCCCTTATGGCCGCAAGTGCTCGACGAACTCGAACGCGACGGCTTCATCCCCGAAATAATCTTCCTCGACGCCTCCGACGAAGTCCTGTCGCGGCGCTATTCCGAGAGCCGGCGGCCCCATCCGATGGCACAGAGCGGAGCCAGCGTCGCCGATAGTATCCGCCGCGAGCGTCTCGCTCTGGCCGAGATGCGCGAACGCGCCACCCGCATCATCGATACGACCACGCTGACCGTTCATGAATTGCGCGAGGTCGTGACCGCCGCCGTGCTGCGCGCTGCCAGCGGCACATCCATGGCGATCGCGCTGGTCTCGTTCGGCTACAAGTACGGCCATCCGGTCGGGCTCGACCTCGTGCTCGACGTGCGCTTCATCCCGAACCCGTTTTTCGTGCCGGAGTTGCGTCTGTTGACGGGTCTCGACCAACGCGTCGCTGAGTACGTGATGGGCCATGCCGAGGCGCAACGCTTTATTGAAGAAATCGATCGGCTGCTGGAATTCCTGCTGCCGCTTTACCAGCGCGAGGGCAAGAGCTACCTGACCATCGGTCTCGGATGCACTGGCGGCCGCCACCGCTCACCGGTACTCGTGCGCGAACTGCAAAAGCGCCTCGCCAGCGCCGGCTTCGAGGCTGACGTTAGCGATCACGACATCGCGCGCTAGCCGAATCGCCGGCACGTTCGGCAGACGCTCGTCGGTTTGGATCTCAGGCGCGGTCGATTGGCGGCGAAATTGCCGCTCAGTTCATGATGCTGCCGGCGTCAACGTTCAGCGTCTGCCCGGTCATCCCCGATGATAAATCGCTCACCAGGAAAAGCGCGACGCGCGCGACCTCGACCTCGGTCACCATGCGCTCCAACGCGGCGGTCGAAGTGAAGCCCTTCTTTATCTGGTCGTACGGCACGCCCATCGCCTCGGCGCGCGCCTTAATGACGCGTTCGATCCGGTCGCCTTCGACCGCACCCGGGCAAATGCAATTGACGCGGATGCCCGCTGCTCCCCATTCGCCCGCGAGCGTTTGCGTGAGCCCGATCATCGCCCACTTGGATGATGCATACGGCGATCGCAGCGGATAGCCGCGCCGGCCCGCTCCCGACGAGATCATCAGGATATTTCCGGCGTGCTGCTTGACCATCGCTGGGATCGCAGCCCGCGATGCCAGCCACGCGCCCGTCAGGTTGATGTCGATCACCTCCTGCCACTCCGCCAGCGCCATTTCGGTGGTGCGCTTGGTCGGTCCCGCGATGCCCGCATTGTTGACCAGGATATCGACGCGGCCGAATGCCTTGACGGTAGCTTCGACCATCTGCGCGCAGTCGGCCTCTTTCGACACGTCCGCACGGATCGCGATCGCCTTCGCGCCCATCTTTTCTACTGCCGCGCGAGTCTCATTGAGCGGGCCTTCGGAGCGTGCCGCCAACGCGATTTTCATGCCCTCGCGGGCATATAACAACGCGACCTCCTTGCCGATTCCGTAACCGCCGCCGGTGATAAGCGCGACCTTGTCTTTCAATTCCTGCATCGCCGATTTTCCTCTCGAACCCGTAGCCGCCCACCACAAGGGGGGATTTTGATGCCGAATCTAGTCCCATTTCGAGATCGATCACAACCGTTCCCCGCCAACGCCCTTGGGTCTCCCGGTGTCGCCGAAACCCAATGTCAGGTCGCTTCGTCTATCCGATGGCGTCGCGGTTTCGAAGCCCGCGGTCGAAGCGGCTTGTCACAAATCTGGCCGCTCCGTATCATTAACGAACCTCATCGTAATGGCAGCAATCAAAGAGATATCCGTACCCCCCGGCAAAGCCGACGGCGGCAGTTCCCTACTCTTGAACATCATTCGGGTGGCCTTCCTGGTTCTGCTCGTGGGTGGATCTATCTATCTGCTCGCGACTCACGCCGAATGGTTCGAAAACCCCCGGCTGGTCAAGGTCGAGGTGATTCGCTGGGGCGCCTGGGGTCCGATCGCCTATATCCTGCTTTATGCCGTCGGACCGTCGTTCCTGGTCCCCGGCGCCGTGATGACGATCGCGGGCGGCCTCGCCTTCGGCGCGTTCTGGGGCGCACTATGGTCCATTGTCGGCGCTGATCTTGGCGCGCTGATCGCCTTTGGAGCGGGACGCTTTCTCGGTCGATCGTTCGTGCAGAAATTAGTCGGCGATCGCTTCCAGAGCCTGATGGAGCGGTTGGCGCGCCACGGCTTCTATATCATTCTCTATCTGCGAATTGTCCCGGTAATTCCCTACAACGCGCTCAATCTGCTCGCGGGCGCCTCGCCGATAGAATTCCGCGATTACTGGTGGGCGAGCGTGATCGGCATTCTCCCGGGCACGATTCTCTTCGCGATGCTTGGCGACGCCCTATGGCATCCGATGCAGCCGCGCTTCTTCATCGCGGTCGCGCTGATTCTCTGCTGCTTCGCCGCTGGCGAAATCTTCCGCCGCCGTAACAAAGTCCCCGTCGAAGTCTAATCTTTCTGTCAATATTCAGCCGCTTATGTCCGGTCGTCTAGTGACCGACCGTGAGCTGTCTTAGCCGGGCGCTATTCCAAGAATCTTTGTCACCAAAGCGGTTCGGGCATAAAAGGCACGGGACCTGCTCCCATGTCCGGGTCCCTTCGTCCGCGGCTGAACCATGACACCCATCGAGCCGCTCAAGTGATCGAATCCTTTTGTCCGAATTACATCCCGAATCAAATCGTAGTCGGCCTTAATTTGTTCGTAGAGCTCATGGTCGCCGAGATCGAACGAGGCGACCAGATGGCAAAGCGATCGTGTCTCCACTTTGCTCTCAAAGACTCGCGCCACGACGACCATTCGCTGGAACTTTAAGAAAAGATGGCTATCTCGAAACTCCTTAGCGGCGACTTCGACTGGGTCAATCATTGTGATCGCCATCGTCTCTTTCACCTTGAATGTGCCGTCAGGCATAGCGCGCACGGGAACGACCTTCAGTTCCCAAGAGCCGAAGTTTGGAGAACGCGAGGAATTTAGGGGAAGTCCGAGGTGGCGCTCAATCGTGTGACCCGCCCAGCCCTTATTGATGCGGGTACCTTTCCAGATAGTGACGCCGTATGTATTTCCAAGAACTACGAGGTCACTGCCGACCAGCGTTCTTAGGAGAGCCAGCGCCTCGGTTCGCTCCACTGACCACTACGCTTTCGCGAACAAGGTTTGCTGTCGCTTTCTGGCGGTTGGCGACGACGCTATGTTCATAAACAACTCGTCCGGAACCGCTTCGTTCAATCTACGAGAAGCGAGTTCGGCATAGGTTTTATCCTGTTCGCAGCCAATAAATGAACGATCCAGCTTCAATGCCGCCACCCCGGTGGATCCCGAACCTGCGAACGGATCCAGCACTAGATCGCCCGGGTCGGTTGTAGCGCGAAGGCAGCGCGCAATCAGGGCGATGGGTTTTTGCGTCGGATGCTTACCAAATCGCTTCTCTTCCTCAGTGGGTGTGGAAAAACGCCAAACATTCTTCATCTGTTTTCCGCCATTTTCCTCCTTCATCGACTCGTAGTTGAACTTGTGTTTGTCCTTTCCACCCTTTTTTGCCTTAGTGGCCCAAAGTAAAATCTCCGTCGAATGCGTGAAGCATCGGCAACCAAGATTAGGAGGAGGCGCGGGCTTTTCCCAAACGATATCGTTGAGTATTCGGAAACCAAGTTGCTGCATCGCCATGCCGACGCTCAGATAAACGTGAAGCGTGCCGCTTACCCAAATCGATCCGCCGGGCTTAAGAACTCGATAGCACGCCGCTAGCCAAGTGCGGTTGAATTCATGATCCAGATCGATGCCACGGCTTCGGTCCCAATCGCCCTTGTTCACTTTGACCATACGACCTGCAACGCAAGTAATGCCGTCGTTGGAGAGCAGATAAGGCGGGTCAGTCCAAACGCAATCGACACTCTCGGCCGAGAGCTCCTGCATAAACGCTAACGAATCGCCAAGTTGCAAAGAGGACTTTCTCTCTTCGCTTTTCCAAACGGTGTCATGTGCCGCGCCACTCTCACCGTTGTTCTCCATAGCATTCCCTCGACCGATCCATGAATGACTGGTCCAGTATCGGTTTCAATCACACTGCACGAAATCGTCGTCAGATTCGATATGCCCCCAGGATCAGGTGCCGGTTTCCCAGCTCGTCAGATACTTCTTCTGCTCCGCCGACAGTGTATCGATCTTGATTCCCATCGCCGCGAGCTTGAGGCTCGCCACTTCGTCGTCGATTGCCAGCGGCACGTTATGCACTGCGACCGGCAGCGGATCGATCGTCGCCGTCCATCGCGCCGCCAGCGCCTGCGTCGCGAAGCTCATATCCATCACCTGCGCCGGATGACCCTCCGCGCAGGCCAGATTCACCAGCCGTCCCTGCCCTAAGATGTACAGCGTATGCCCGTTCGCGAGCATGTACCCGTCAACGTGATTCGTCACGTTGCGATTGATCTGCTTCGCCGAGTCGTTCAGGTACGCGATGTCGATCTCGACGTCGAAATGACCTGAGTTGCAGAGGATCGCGCCGTCCTTCATCAGACTGAAATGCGAGGGGTTCAGCACCGACCGGTCGCCCGTCGCGCTGATGAAAATGTCGCCGATTTTGGCCGCCTCGACCATCGGCATCACGCGCAGCCCGTCCATCGCGGCTTCCAGCGCCCGCACCGGATCGACTTCCGTCACGATCACGTCGGCGCCGAGGCCTCGCGCTCGTGACGCTATACCGCGTCCGCACCATCCGTATCCCGCCACCACCACTATCGAGCCCGCGATCAGCACGCCCGACGCCCGGATGATGCCGTCCATCGTCGATTGCCCCGTACCGTACCGATTGTCGAACAGATGCTTGGTCTGCGCGTCGTTGACCGCCACGACCGGTATCTTGAGCGCCTTGTCTTCCGCCATCGCACGCAGCCGGATGACGCCAGTCGTCGTCTCTTCCATGCTCGCGCGGACTTCGCTCGCCTGCGCCTTGTAATCGGTATGCAGCATGCTGACGAGGTCAGCGCCATCGTCCATCGTGATCGTCGGATGGCGCTCGATTACCGCCCGCAGATGACCGTAATAGGTGTCGCGGTCCTCATCGTGGATTGCGTAGGTCGGAATGCCGTATTCCGCCACCAGCGCCGCCGCAACGTCATCCTGCGTCGAGAGCGGATTGCTCGCGCAGCAGAAGACCTCCGCGCCGCCGGCCTTGAGCGCGCGCAGCAGGTTGGCCGTTTCGCAGGTGATGTGCAGGCATGCGCCGAGGCGCTGGCCTTTCAGCGGCAGTTCCTTGGCGAAGCGTTCGCGGATGATCCTGAGCACCGGCATCTGCCGGTCGGCCCACTCGATTCGTTTGCGGCCGGCTTCCGCCAGCCCGAGATCGCGAACGTCGTGCCCGTTGCCCTTGGAATTGGGCATAAGAGTCCTCCTGCTAACGAAAATCCTGTCGCCGACTTGCTTCCCGAAGCGGTGCCGCCGCTATCTCGACATCCGCACCGGCGGCTCGGCCTTTTCCTCGACTGCGCTACGGCCTAGCGGCCGCTCACTCCGAACGCGCTCTGCAACGCGCCGACCATATCGACCGTCTCCCACGGGAACAGCCCGTGCTGCGCCGGCCTCCCGAAATGGCCGTAGGCGGCCGTTGGCCTGTATATCGCGCGCTTCAAATCCAGCGTCTTGATAATCCCCGCCGGCCGGAAGTCGAAAAGCTCTCGCAGCGTCGATGACAGCTTCTGATCCGGCACCACGCCGGTGTCGAACGTGTCGATCAGAATCGACACCGGTTCCGCGACGCCGATCGCATACGCGACCTGGATTTCGCACTTCGTCGCGAGTCCTGCCGCCACCACATTCTTCGCCACGTGACGAGCCATGTAGCAGGCCGATCGATCGACCTTGCTCGGATCCTTGCCCGAAAATGCCCCCCCGCCATGACGTCCGTAGCCGCCGTACGTATCCACGATGATCTTTCGGCCCGTCAGTCCGCAGTCGCCATGCGGTCCGCCGACGACGAAGAGTCCGGTTGGATTGACGTGAATCACGGTCGATTTGTCGAGATACTGCTCCGGGATCGTCTTCTTGATGAGTTCTTCGATAACCACCTCGCGAATCGTCGCATAGCTCACGTCGGGACTGTGCTGGGTCGAAATGACGACCGTATCCACTCCCACCGGACGTCCGTTGACGTAGCGCACCGAAACCTGACTTTTCGCGTCGGGGCGCAGGAATCCGACCTTCTTTTCCTTGCGCAACCGCGTCAGGTTCTCCATCAGCCGATGCGCCAGCGCGATCGGCAGCGGCATCAGCTCGGGCGTCTCGTCGCACGCGAATCCGAACATCAAGCCCTGGTCGCCCGCGCCCTGCTCCTTGAAGAGGCCTTCGCCCTCCGTCACCCCCTGCGAGATGTTGGGCGACTGCGGCTCGATCGCCGTCAGCACCGCACACATATTGCCGTTGAAGCCCACCTCGTCGTTGTCGTAGCCGATATCGACCGCGGTCTTGCGCGCTATCTTGATGAAGTCGGGGCTGTGCCTGGACGTTATCTCCCCCGCCAATACGATCAGGCCGGTCTTGACCAGGGTTTCGAGAGCAACGCGCGAATGCGGGTCTTCCGCTATCAGAGCATCCAGCACCGCATCGGAAATCTGATCGCACATCTTGTCCGGATGGCCCTCGGAAACCGATTCCGAGGTAAATAGGAAATCTTTTAGAGGCATGAACGCGGGCTCCTTGCAGATAAGGCTGATTGAATCGCGGCCCAGCATCGCGGCGGCCGGGCTGCTGGCGGAAGTCTGTGTTTCAAACGATCTCGCGATTCGCGGGACGGATGCTGCGCCGAGCGGATTTGTGGCAATGTCAACGTTCCGTCATTACCTATCCTGACTAAAAACCAGATCGCATTGATATAACCAACCGTAATACTCCGGTCAAGATTTCCTCTCCGCCGGAATCCACGCGCCCTCCCCTATTCCTCATTGAAGCGCTGCTCGAAGATCTCCTTGATCGCGCTCATCGCCGCCTGCGCGTCAGGCCCTTCGACCTTCACCTTGAGCTTGGTGCCTTGGCTCGCTCCCAACATTATCAGGTTGGTAACACTGCGGGCGTTGACCGCCTGACCGCCATTCCCAAGCGTTACCGTCGCATTAAACTTCTTCACCGTCTCGGCCAGCGTCGATGCGGCGCGCAGATGCAGCCCGAGCCGATTCTTGATTTCCAGGGTAGCTTCCAAGCGATTCACGGCCTCAACGATAAATGGAAGGGGGCGGCTGGTAAACTTCCGCGCCTAAGATCAAGCCAATTCGCTCTTCTATGATAGCAGTTGCCGCCCGTGCGCGCTTGGCCGCCGGATTCGGTGGATGTCGCGTCCCGTTCCGAACCGGCAGCGATGCCTTATTCGCCCGCCTCGTGGTCGCCCATCAGCCCTTCAATAAACAATTCGCGCAGCCGCGGTTCGATCGTCTTGTCGCGCGTGGTTCCTTCCCGCTCCCGCCACGCCCGCAGCGGAATCACCGCCTTCGCCATGTTCCGATGGCCTCCGGCGCTCCCGATATTCTCGAACAGCCGCTTCACCAGGTCTCCCGCGTTGGCCCGGCCCAGCCCGTGATTGCGCACCGCGATCACCAGGTTGGGACCCAGTTTCCCCGCGACCGCCACCCATTCGACGCCCTCGAACTGCAGGCAGAAGTCCGCCATCTGCACGATTAGATCGTCGCGTTCCACCGGCCCCAGATGCAGCGCCACCAGCCCGTCGCGCAAATCCAGCCGCCCCATCGCTCGCGACAGAATGCGCGCGAAGCTCAGCGGCAGCTCCGGCCGATCGATTTGCCGCAGCAAACTGTAATTCGCCAGCGGATACAGATGCGTAAACGCCTCGATGTCGTTCTCGGTCACCCGCCGCGACAACGCCAGCGTGTCGCTCCTGATGCCGTACAGCAGCGCCGTCGCCACCCGCTCGCTGATATGTTCGTCGGCCCCGATGAAATACTCCGTCATGATCGTCGCGGTGGCCCCATACCCCACCCTCACGTCCTCGAACGGCGCCAGCCCGCTTTCGTATCCCGGATGATGGTCGATAACGATATCCGCCCGCGGTATCCGATCGCCGAAGTACGCCGGTTCGACATCGACCATCGCGATACGCTCGAATTGGCGCAGTTCTTCCGTGTCTGCCGGCGCCACCTCGATTTCGAGCAAATGCATCATTGTCCGATTTTCCGGCCGCGTGACCGGTTTAAAGGCAAAGATAGGAGTAGTCTGTTTGTTGCGCCCCATCAGCGCACGCAGCGCGATCGCACTCGACATCGCATCGGGGTCCGGATCGTCCTGAAGCACGATCGCCACGCGATCGCCCTCGGCAATCAAGGCGCGAAGCTCGCGGATCTTTTGTCTGGTAAAGGTTTGATCCATTAGAATCTGTGCGCCGCGGCTCTTGCACGCTGCGAACATCTGGCGAATCTGCCGCTCTAGCAGAGCCGGCTCGGTACTTTTAAACTGGATGTTGGACGAGATGACAGGCGGGGATTCGCCGACCCTCGGATTAAGTTCATCATACCGGCTTTAACATAGCGCTAAAAGCCGAAGCAATCAGGGTCCGTTGGATGACGGATGCCACTCGTGAGCGACATTGGATGACCTCTAACATGGACGAAGAAACCTGCCAGATCTGCCGCCGCCCCACCGCCGATTGGCTCCTGCGGATGACCGTCGAGGATCGCGCCGGTTACGCCGAGACCGCATTTATTTGCACCAACTGTGGCATTAAACTGCGGCTGGCGTCCGAAAAAACTCGCGACCTCCAAATCGATCCTTGGGTCCGCGAGGCCGTCGCCAGCGTCCTCAAGGGCAAGGAATAGAACCCATGGCTTCGGCTCCGCATACCTCAAATGGCCTCGACCTCTGGCCCTACGAAGAGGCGCGCCGCCTCGCCGAACGCGTCGCCGGTTACCCACCCGACCGTGCGGCCGTCTTTCAGAGCGGCTTCGGTCCTTCCGGCCTGCCCCACCTCGGCACCATGGGCGAAGTGCTGCGGCCCTCCTACGTCCGCCATGCCTTCAAGTTGCTCTCGCCCGATCGGCCGCAGCGCTTCGTCGTCTTCATCGACGACATGGACGGCCTGCGCAAGGTCCCCGAGAACATCCCCCATCGCGATGAATTCACGGCGCATCTCGGCAAGCCGGTCTCGCGCATCCCCGACCCTTTCCGCGATAGCTCCGGCAAGCAATGCCACGATAGTTTCGCCTCTCACATGATCGCGCTGCTCGGCTCGTTTCTCGCCCCCGTGGACGTCGAATACGAACTGATGCGCTCCAGCGCAATGTACGGCAGCGGTGCCTTCGACGACGCCCTCAGGCTGATCCTTGCCAAACATCAGGAAATCATCCGCATCGTCACGCCCACGCTGCGTGAGGAAAATCGCCCTGGATGGTCGCCCGTGATGCCGCTCTGTCCGGCTTGCGGCCAGATCAATTCCACCCTCGTGACCGCCTACCATCCCGATCGCGGCACCGTCGAATTCTCGTGCGAACGCAGTTTCGGCGGGGCCCACGGCTGCGGCTTTCGCGGCGAACAGAGCATCCTGGGCGGTCGCGCCAAAGTCCAGTGGAAGGTCGATTGGGCGCTGCGCTGGTACGTCCTCAAGGTCGATTACGAACTCTACGGCAAGGACCTCATCGACTCCGCCCGGCTCTCCGGCCAGATCCTTAAACTCCTCGGCGGACGCCCGCCCCTCGGCTTCGCCTTCGAAATGTATCTCGACGAAGAGGGCCACAAGGTCTCCAAGTCGGTCGGTCGCGGCGTCGGCGTCGAACAATGGCGCCGCTATGCCCCCATCGAGGTCCTCAAGTACTTCCTGATCCTCAATCCCCGGCGCGCGCGCAAGCTCTTCCTCGAAGCCATCCCCCAATACGTGGACGAATACCTCGACGCCCTCCGCGCTTGGAGTGCCGCTGACGCCGAAGCGCGCGCCAATTCCCCACTCGAGTTTGTCCTCCAGCACGATAGCGCGCGCCGCTTCGACTCCACCGTCACCTTCAGCCTCATCATGAACCTGGTGCCCGCGCTCGGGACCGCCGACCGCGAACTCATCTGGACTTATCTCGTCAATTACGACCCGGGTATCGCCACTGGCGCCGAGACCGCTGCGCTTGCGCGCAGCCTGATGGAGTGTGCGGTGAATTTCTACCGCGACTTCGTCGAGCCCGCCAAGCAGACGTTCACGCCCACCGCCGCCGAACGCCAACACTTAAGCGCGCTGGCGGCCTGGCTCGAATCCAACCCCGGCGCGACTGCCGAAGAGATCGAGAAGGCCATCTACGATATCGGCCGCGCCAACTACGACAAGCCCGGCAAAATTTTCCCGGTCATCTATCGCACCCTGATGGGTCAGGAACGCGGCCCGCGCCTCGGCGCCTTCATCCGCCTTGCTACCCCGGAAAAAATCGCCCATTCCCTGCGCTGAGCGACCGGGATGATGGGCAACAGCTTAGACCGCCGCGATCGGTAGCAGCTAAGCCATCACGATGAGTAACAGCGTTAGACCGGCGTGATCGGCATCAGATTTTGCGATCGGAAGTGCAGCCACGGCGCTGCGCCGTGAACGAATCTAATGCCCGCGCCGCATCCGGCCTGCTTGCGCCCCTGCTAACCAGTCCGCGAGATGCGCTGTGATTCTGCCGACCACCCTTGCACCGCCCGCCGCCCGTTCTTCAGAGCCGCGAGTCATGTTATTATACTTATTGTAGGTAGAATGCCGCCGCCGCCCGATGGCGCCGGCTGAAGCTCGGCCATCATCGAATTGGCCCGACGCCTTAATCGAACAAACCCGCTCCGCCAACCTCTTGCGACCCTCATGAAGGATTGATGGCTCCGGACCGCACTGCCGATCGTCACACGAACTCCGCGAACACTGTATCCGCCAGTTCGAGTCCGCGATCGCTCAGGCGAATCCGGCCGCCCTCGCGCACCAGCAGTTTCGCGTCGAACAGGATCGCCGATCGCGCACCGAATCGCGTATCGAAGCTCTCGCCGAAGCGCGCCGCGAAATCCTCCAGCGTAAAACCCTCGCGCAGGCGCAGGTTCAGAAACACGAACTCTCCCGCCGCCACCTCGCCGTTCACCATCTCGCTGCCCGCCTCCGCGATACCCCCGGCCAAGGCCGCCGCGCTATACCGCCCCGGCATCCTCTCGTTCCACCATCGCCGTCCCCCCGCACCCTCGCGAGCAAAGCTGTGCGCCCCAGCTCCTACGCCGAGATAGCTTTCGCCGCGCCAGTAAGTGAGATTGTGCCGAGCTTCGTGGCCTTTCGCCGCGTAATTCGAAATTTCGTACATCGGATAGCCGCGCCGCGGCAGTTCCTCACGCACCAGCTCGAACATCGCGGCCTGATCGTCGTTGGTGAGCGGCGCGATGCGCCCGCGCTTCATCTCGGTGAAAAACACGGTCCCTTCCTCGAAGGTCAGGTTGTACGCCGAGATATGGTCGGGGCCGAGCGCCACGACCTCCGCGATATCGTTGCGCACGGCGGCAACAGTCTGTCCCGGCACCGCGAAAATGAGGTCGAGGTTGAGCCGCTCGAAACCCGCGCGATGAGCGCCCCGCGCTGCCGCGCGAGTCTCCTCCGCACTGTGAATACGGCCGAGGAATTTCAGGGTTGCCGGATCGAACGACTGCGCGCCGAAGCTGATCCGGTTGATTCCCGCCGCCCGCATCCCGGCCAGCTTCGCCGCATCGACCGTCCCCGGATTCGCCTCGAGCGTAATCTCGGCGTCGTCTTCGATCCCGAAGCGCCTGCTCGCCGCATCGAGAATGCGTCCGATCGAGCGCGGCTCGAACAGCGAGGGCGTGCCGCCGCCGAAGAAGATCGTGCGCAGCCGGTTCCCTTGCCACGCCGCATCGTCCGCGCGCCGTTCCATTTCCGCGATCAGCGCACGGACGTATTCGTCCTCGGGCCACACCGCCGCCGCATGCGAGTTGAAGTCGCAGTAGGGGCACTTCGATTGGCACCATGGAATATGGACGTAGAGTGAGAAACTCATCGGACGGCGTCACCATCTTATGCCGCCCCGGCCGCATCCGCCATGCGCACCGGATGCGGCTACAACACACGCGGGCGCGCCGCTATACTTGCCCCGAACCGATTTGCAGAGGGGGCCTTTCCAAAGTCGCTAACTATCACGAATCGCCTCACGCCGGACCCGACCCGGCCCCGACCGCGCCGTCCGGACGCCAGACCCGCGACGTTGGCTACAGCTCGAAACTTGCCGGGCTGGTCGCGGCGGGAATCCTGCTCAGCCGCATCGCTGGTCTGATCCGCGAGAGCATCTTCGCCCATTACCTGGGCAACTCGGCTGCGGCCGACGCTTTTAAGGCCGGCTTTCGCATCCCCAACATCCTGCAGAACCTTTTCGGCGAAGGCGTCCTGTCAGCCTCATTCATCCCGGTCTATAGCCGCCTCCTGGGTGAGGGCGATGAGGAAAGCGCCGACCTGCTGGCGTGGGCCGTCGGTGCGATGCTCGCACTTGCGATCGCGATTTTCGTCGTCCTCGGAGTCTTCGCCGCACCGTTTCTGATCAATGTCATCGCCCCCGGCTTCCATGGTGACAAGCGCGATTTGACGATCCGCCTCGTGCGGATTCTGTTCCCCGGCGCCGGCTTGCTCGTGATGTCCGCCTGGTGCCTGGGCGTCCTCAATAGTCATCACCGCTTCTTCGCTTCTTACGCCGCTCCGGTGGCATGGAATGTCGTGATGATTGCGGCGCTGGTCTGGTACGGCCCGCGCAGCGGGCAAGATCGTCTCGCGATCGACCTTGCGTTTGCGTCGGTCGCGGGCGCCGCTCTGCAAATCATCGTGCAACTCCCGCAGACACTGCCGCTCCTCGGCCGGATGCGCCTCCATTTCGATCGCGTTCGCGGCGCTTTGCGGACGGTTTTTCGCAACCTCCTGCCGGTGATCGTCGGCCGCGGCGTCGGCCAGGTCAGCGGCTACGTTGACAACCTCCTCGCGAGCCTCCTCCCGACGGGCGCCGTCGCCGCGATCAACTACGCGCAAATCCTCTACTTCCTGCCGGTCAGCCTGTTCGGCCTCTCGGTCGCCGCCGCCGAGCTCCCCTCGATGTCCCGCGCGACAGTCGAAACCAACGCCGGCGTTTTCGAAACCTTGCGGCTGCGGCTCAACAGCGGACTGCGCCAGATCGCGTTCTTCGTGGTGCCGTCCTCTGCCGCCTTCGTTTTTATCGGCGACGCTATTGTCACCCTGCTCTTCCAGTCGGGTGCGTTCACCCATCGCGACGCCATTTACGTATGGGCGACTGTCGCCGGCGTCGCGGTCGGAATGCTCGCGGGAACTACCGCGCGCCTGTACATCTCTGCGTTCTATGCGCTCTCGGATCCGCGCACCCCGTTTCGTTTCGCCCTCGTGCGCGTCACGCTCACGCTGATACTTGGGTATCTCTGCGCGATTCCGCTGCCGCACATGATTGGTATCGATCAGCGCTGGGGCGTGGTCGGGCTCACCGCCTCGGCTGGAGTGGCGGCATGGGTCGAATTCGTCATGTTGCGATTGAGCCTCAACCGGCGCCTCGGGTGGACCGGGATCGAGCGCCGCTACCTGGCACGCCTGTGGGCAATGGCGTTGGCGGCCGCGGCCGTCGGCATCACGGTCAAGTTCTCGCTACGCGGCAGCCCGCGCCTGAACGCACTCGCGGTTATCGTAGCTTATGGGGTGTCGTACCTGGGGCTGGCATATCTCACCCACGAGCCGGAGCTGGATCGCCTGGCTGGATACCTGAAGCGGCGTCTGCGCCGCCCCACCTGACCTTTCAATGAGGTACGCTCGTTCGAATCATCCCGCCTGACTCAAGCACCTCTACGAGAAGAGCGATCGTTGAACACCGGGCGAGAAGATTTCAGTTTCCTGATAAACTACGAGTCCCGCGTGATCGAGGCCCCTCTATTCTTCCGCTTAGAGCGCGACGCGATTGCACCGTCGTCCGCGTCGCGCAATTGTGCGATCGTTGCGGTGGTGCTGTGTCCTTCGAACAGTGGCGCCAACGTGACCTGACCGCCATAGGATTCGACGAACCGCTGGCCATCGATGATTTGTCCACGATAGTCCTCGCCCTTCACCAGGATATCGGGCCGCACGGTGCGGATAATCCGCTCGGCCCTGGTTTCGTCGAAGACCACGACATAGTCAACGAGTTCGAGTGCCGCAAGCATCCGAGCGCGATCGCCAGTCTGATTGATTGGACGGCCGGCGCCTTTGAGCGCGCGTACGCTGCGATCGCTGTTGAGACCAACCACCACCCGATCGCCCTGCGCGCGCGCGAAGCCCAGCAGGTGCAGGTGGCCCGCGTGGATCAAGTCGAAGCAGCCGTTGGTAAAGACGATCCTGTGTCCGTCGCGGCGATCGCGATCCAGCGCAACCGTCAGTTCGTCGCCCGAGAGGATCTTGCGTTCGTAGGAGTCGTGCGCCGGCTTCAGCGCCAGTGCGAGATCCTCACGCGAGATTATCTCGGTGCCAATACGGCCAACTTCAATCCCTGCGGCGAGGTTGGCGATCGCCGCGGCGGACGCGAAACTCAGCCCGGCCGCCGTCATCAGGCCAAATAAGGTCAGCACGACGTCGCCCGCGCCGGTCACGTCGTAAACTTCGCGCGGGGTCGTTGGAATGTAGGTGTCGGCGCCGCCCCGCTCGGCCAGGTACATGCCGTCGCGATCGAGGGTGATCAGGCACGCCTTGAGATCGAGCTTTTCAACCAGGGTCTCGGCGGCGGCCCGCCACGCTGCTCGATCCTTGAGGCGCAAGCCGGTGGCCGTTTCGGTCTCGAAGCGATTCGGTGTGAGTGCGGTGGCGCCGCGATAGATCGAATAGTCGTCGCACAGGCGGGGGTCGATCACGATCGGGATGCCGCGGCGATTCGCGCCGTCGATCAGCGCCCGCAACAGTCCGGGCGTGAGCAGCCCCTTGTTGATATCGGAGACCAGAACGCCATCGGCGCGGGTGACCTCGTCCGCGATGCGCGCCTTCATTGCGCGCTCGCGCAGCGCAGAGAGCGGACGCGGATCTTCCTCATCGACGCGCAACAGTTGCTGCGTCGCGCGATTCGCCGATTGCACCGATCCGAGCATCCGCTGCTTGACGATCGTGGGCCGGTCGGGGTCCACCACCAGCGATCGGGTACCGATGCCGAGGGCGCGGAACATCTCGCGCAGCATGCCCCCATCGCGGTCCGCGCCGACCACGCTCAACGCGCTCGGCCGGGCTCCCAGCGCGCGGAGGCTCGCCATTACGAAGCCTGCGTTGCCAGGCTTTTCTTCGCGCCGTCGGACCTGGAGGATGGGAATAGGAGCCTCGGGCGAAATTCGCGCGACGTCGCCCCACAGGTAGCGGTCGAGAATCACTTCGCCGGCGACCAGGATCCGCAGCGGCTTGATTTCCGGGATCGCGATTTCGCTGCGACCACTCGCGAAACGCACGCCCGACGTTCTCGAGGCGTGAGATTTTTTCTTTCGCGCAGCCATCTCGCACGATCCCCTAACGGATCGAAAAGCCGCCGTCGATCACCAGCTCCGCTCCGGTCATGTGATCGGACGCCCGCGAAGCGAGGAAAACCGCCGATCCCGCAAGTTCATCCGGCTCGCCGAAGCGTCCGCGCGGCGTGCGCTGGATCATCTCCTTCAGCCCTTCCTTCCATTCGGGCCAGTTACGAATCCAGTCGGTCATATCGGTCGAGAACCATCCGGGGAGCAGCGAATTGACCTGAATATTATGCGGCGCCAGTTCGATCGCGAGGCATCGTGTGAGTTGTTGCAAGCCGCCCTTGGCAACCGCGTACGATGGGAACACCGGCGATCCGAAATTCCCCGCGATACTGCTGACGTTGATTATTTTGCCTCCGCTTTTGCGCGCGACCATCGATCGCGCCGCGATCTGCGAGAGCACGAAGCAGGCGTTGAGATTGACCGCGATCACCTGGTCCCATTCCTCCGGAGTCTGATCGAGTACCCCCTTCAGAATCGCGAAGGCGGCATTGTTGACCAGGATATCGACCGGACCGAGCACGCGCTCGACCTCGCTCATCGCTGGCTTAAGCTCTGCGCGCTTCATCAGATCGACTTTGAGCGCGAGTGCGGTTGCGCCTGTGGCCTTGAGTTCATTCACCGCCTCCGCGTTCTTCGCTTCGTCGCGCGCCATGATCGCGACGGCGGCGCCGGCATCGGCCAGCGCGAATGCGATTGCACGTCCGAGTCCTCGATTTCCGCCCGTCACCACGGCAACGCGGCCGCTCAAGTCGAACAGTCTGCGTGTTGCTTCACCAGTCGCCATTCGGAATGTCTCCCCAAGATGTATGGGCGCAATTATGCTGGATAATGGGCATGGTTGGACAGCGCCCGCCGTCGCCTTCTATATTGGCGTGCCGGGTGGAACGCGATTGATGGGCGCGCTCGGATCGCCCCAGATGCGCTTAGCCGGCGTCGCATAGCGGTGTGACGGTGCGGCGAAAGGCCGCAAATCAGCGAAACTCCGCTCGCGAAGCAGGAAAATACCCGCGAAGTAGCCGAGAATACCGCGGATCAGAGGAATCAAGATGGGACTGAGGACGCCAGAACAATACAAGCAGGCCCTGCGCGACGGGCGCGCGGTCTATTTCCGCGGCGAAAAGGTCGCAGATGTCACCAAGCATCCGGTTATCGGGATCGCCGTCGATCACGCGTGCATCGACTATCAGATGACCGAAGATCCGAAGTATCGCGACCTGGCAGTGATCAAGGAAGGCGGCCAGGAGTACAGCCGCTACTTTCAACTGCCGCGCACGGCCGACGACCTGCTGAAGCGCAGCGAGCTGATAGCCGCCTCCACCCGTGAGGGTGCGACGCTGGTCGTGCTGATCAAGGAGATCGGCACCGACGCGCTCAACGCGCTGCACCTGGTGGGCGAGAAAATGGCCGCTGCGGGCAAGCCGCAATACCGCGAGCGCATTCACAAGTACCATGCATACTGCCGCGATAACGATCTCGCGATCGCCGTTGCGCAAACCGATACCAAGGGTGATCGATCGCTCGGACCCACCGCCCAGGAGCATCTGGATCATTACGTGCGCGTCGTCGAGGAGCGTCCCGACGGCATCGTGGTGCGCGGCGCGAAAGTGCATACATCGTTTCGACCAATACCGACGAGGTCATCGTCCTTCCCACGCGCGCGATGCGCGCCGAGGACAAGCCTTACGCGGTCGCCTTCGCGCTGCCGATCAACACGCCCGGCCTCAAGCTTATCGCGAGTCCGCACGGCAGCGCCAAGAAGGACGCCTACGAACATCCGATCAGCGCGCGCCACAAGATGATGGAAACGCTGACCGTTTTCGACGACGTCTTCGTGCCCAACGAGCGCATCTTCCTGAACGGCGAGATCGAATTCGCCGGGCTGCTCGCACTGACCTTCGTGCGTTACCATCGCTTCACCGCGGTTTCCTACAAGCTGCCGCTGCTCGAATTGCTGGCGGGGGCGGGCTTCGCGATCGCGGAGGCCAACGGCGTCGAGCAAGGCGGCGCACGTCCGCGACAAGCTTACGCATCTGGCGGCTTATCACACGATCGTGCGCGGCCTCATCGAACACGCCGCTGCGACCTGCACCATCGAGGAAGGCTACGCCGTGCCGAACACCCTGATCACGAACGTCGCGAAGTATCACTTTGCGCACAACTATCATCAGGCGGTGCAGATCGTTCAGGACCTTGCGGGCGGATTACTGGTGACGGCGCCGGCGGCCGAAGACATGACCAGCGAGGCGACTCGCGCCTATGTGATGAAATACATGGGGGGTGCGAAAGGCTTCGACGCCGACAAACGCCTGCGCCTGCTCAACTTGATCGGGGACCTCACGGCGTCGGACTTCGGCGGGTATCAGGAAGTTCTTGCGGTGCATGCCGAAGGCGGCTTCGAAGCGGAGAAATTGCAGGCGTACCGCGAGTACGACTTCAAAACCGTCGCGGCCTATGCGCGCAAACTCGCCGGCGTGTGAGAGGAGGAGAAGAGACGCGAAACCTTTGAAAGGTTTCACACTTCCCACAATAATTAGATTGATATCTGGCGGCGTAGCGCGACATCAAATGAGTAGGAGGAGGAGTGCTCACTTGTTTGAATGTGAGCAGGCGAAAAATCTTTGTTCGTCGGGGGCAAGGGGCTGTAATAGAGGCTAAGAAGGCTCGCAAAAACCACGAGCTATGTACCCGTTGCTATAACCGCATGAGGTGCGAAACGCGGCGCCTTCAATTACCGAATCGCGGGCGCGTCCAGATCCAGTAGTCCCGCGAGGTCGTCCGCGCCGATCAGATTATCCCGTTCGAGCGCCGCGCGATCGTGCCCGAGGTATGCGAGGTAGCGATCGCCGAGCATGCGCGCATGGACGAACGCAGCCTCCAATTTCGCGCGGCTGGCGGCATCGAGCGGCACCATCTGCTCGATGATGTGCGCGATTTCAATCCGTGCGGCTTCGACCTTGGCGCGATTACCTTCGTCGGCAACCGCCTGATCGAGTACGTCTCGAATGCGAGCCGCATCGGCGTTAAGCCTTTCGATATCGATTGACGTACGGTCGGCGTCGGTGGTCGGCCAGACCATGTCGAGAATCTTCTTGCTGGTGACGCCGAGCGCCACCGCGACGCCCAGTCCCGTCACCATCGCGATACCGGTGGGTAGCAGAAAGCCTCCGCCAAGCGCGACCAGTCCGGTAGTAATGCCCTCGACCGAGAGGCCAATCGTACCGAGCGGGAAAAGCACCGCCGCGGGGATTCCGATCGACGCGACCGCCTTCTTGAAAATCTCGAGCTTGCGATCGTAGAGCCGCACGATATGTCCGCGCTTGCCGAGCCCCGAGGCCACGCGATTCTCGAGATCGGTGAGCGATTCGAAGAATTGCGTCCAGCGATTCGTTTCGCCGGTCTTCACGCCCGTCTGATTACGCAGGCGCGAGAGGTAATCGGCAGCCTCGGGCGCTGGCGATCTGCCCGCCATCGCGACCGCCTCGGTCAGCAGGGAGCGCCGCACCTCAGGGTCGGCAAAAGTCGACAGCGTCACAGGCTCAAGGCGAAGCTTCGTTTGCAACGCGGCGATCGCCTCGAGCCGAGCTTCGGTCGGAAGTTCGAGGAAGGCGAACAACTGGTACAGCCGACGCAAGCGACGGCGATCGATCGTTCGCCCGGTGCGCATCAGCGGCAGCAGCGCGCCGATATATTCAACCCGCTCTTCGAGGGTCAGCGTGAGGAGCGCCGTTTCGGGCACCGCGCGCCATGTAGCGACCGGCTCGGGCGTATCGCGCCTTCGCAGCACGCGCGTCAGCAGTCGCTTGCCTTTTTCCAGATCCGGCAGACCCGTCGGAACCATCGCTAGAACTTTCATGCCGCATTCACTCCTCAGCGAAGGCATTTCGATTGGAGAGTTCTCACCGCATTAGAAGTCCAAGCATTATTCTCACCGCCGCGAGCATAGGTAAGCAACCCTCAAGTACGCGCAAGTACCTCAATGGCGAACAGTCAGCGAAATTGCGGCGGGATTCTCCGGTCAACAAGTGGATAAGGCGGTAAGCGGGATTCGTTCACCTCACGACAAGGATCGAGATCCAGATCAGCTTACAAATCAGGTGCAACACCTGGTCAGTGTTGAAGCCATAGAGATGCTCGCACTTGCCGAAATCGATGAGCCCGTGAGCGAGGAACTCGGCGACGCCGAGGGCCGCCGAGCCGGTCACGATGCCAACGATACCGCCGTGAACCAGTGCGTGAGCGGCTAGCCAGTAATACCAGGGAGGCTCGCCGGGATTGCCGCGATGGTGGCGACTTTTGCCCATCGCCATCGTGCCCGATTGAAGTACGAAGTCGCCCAAAGCATGGCCGACAAGCAGCCACCACAGCAGGTGAAAAGCGCCGTGAGTCATTTCGAGGATTACTCGGTAAACCTCCAGACGTGGTCGGCGACGCCATTGATTTTCCAGCGCGGCATCACGATTTTCGGATCGTTGGTTGCTTCGTAAACGACCTCGCACGGCAGTCCGATCGCGACCTCGGACTCCTCGTTGAGCATTACGCCGGCGACGCGCGTAACCCGGCCGTCGGCCTCCTTGCAGTCATCGAGTTCGATTACCGCGACGACGTACGGAACGGCGCCGATGAAGGCGCCGACAATCGGCTGCACTACTACCACGTAACTATAAATCGTCCCCTTGCCCGCGGTCTCGAACCACGTCACATCCATCGAGGCGCATTTGGCGCAAGCTGGAAATATCGGCGGGAACCATTTGTGTCCGCAAGCCTTGCATTGCCGTACTAGGTATTTGTGCTGCGCCGTTCCAGCCCACCAATCGGCGGTATCGAAATCGGGCAGTATGCGCAGTTTGGTATAGTCAATCGGTCCAGGCATCTGAGTATTCCTCGAATAGTAAGACGCGATCGTCGCGCGATCGGATGGACGCGCGGATTTCCGCTACGCCGCCATGCCGCGCAGGACCAGGCAACTCGCCATGTTTTCCCAGCCCCAGCCCATGCCGTAGCAGATGTCAGCCTTACGCAACTGGCGGCATCCGGCCTTGCGATCATAGGTATGTTTTCCTTCGGCCCATCCGGGGCAGGCGTCATCCGCGCGGTGACGCAGTTGGCGCACGTTCTCGATTACCATTTGCACGCCGTGCGTGTAGCCTTCCGAGAGATGGCCTCCGGACAGGTTGCTCGGCAGTTCGTGATCGATTTGCAGCCGTCCGCCCTTGACGAACTCCCCCGCCTCGCCCCTGCGGCAGAAGCCGTTGGCCTCAAGCTGAATCAAAGTGGTGAAGGTAAAGGCGTCGTAGCACGAGACGAAATCGACGTCCTTGTGACTAATGCCCGCCATGCCGAAAGAACGCTTCCAGCCATAGTTGCCGGCGACATAATGCAAACTTTCGCGCGAGTAATTCCATTGCGGACTATCGGTCAGCGTGCGCGCGTATCCGCCCATGATAAACACTGGCGGATGGCGCAAGTCGTAAGCGCGTTCGCGCGAAGTGACTATTATCGCGACTGAGACATCGGTCTCCTGACAACAGTCGAGCAAACGGAAGGGCTTCACGATCCAGCGCGACCGCTGATGGTCTTCGATCGTGATCGGGCTGCGATGAATCGCCTTCGGATTGAGCGTCGCATGGTAGCGATGCGCGACGGCGATTTCCGCGAAGGCTTTGGTGGTGCAGTCAGTATCGCGCAGATAGCGCATCGCGCTCATTCCGAAGCGCTGCGCCGGCGTCGTCCAGCCCCATCCCATGTTGAACTGCGCGTCGCCCTCAGCGTTCGCCACTGGCACCGGACCGCCGGGAGTCTGCCCGCCCATACGACGGCCCGAGCGCCCATTCATCGAACGGAAAATCACCATGGTCTCGCAGTAGCCCGCTTCGATCAGCCCGATCGCGTTCGCGACCAGCGCCTCGCCGCTCGATCCGCCGCCGAGGATATCTACTGCATAGTTGAGGCGCATGCCGAGCGCGGTCGCGACATGCGGCGACGTGGTGGAATCTCCGGCCTGATAGCTGGTCATGCCGTCGACGTCGCCGGGCTTAAGTCCCGCATCGGCGAGCGCCTTGCTCACCGCCTCGCACGCCATCGACAAGGTCGTCCGGTTGGACGGCCGCATGTGCGGCGTCTCGCCGACACCGACGATACAGTACTTGTCTGTCAGGGCTCCCATCGATTCCTCCGGGCGGTGACCGCATGCAGCGTTGCGCCAGAGCCGCTAGCGTGTGTGTCGACACGCATTCGCTCGAGCACCGGCCGCCGCGACGGTTCACGCGCACAGCCTTACCCCGCCATGTATGAAACGGTCAAGGACCGGCTCGATGGTTCGCGTTGCGTGTAGTTACTCGCGCGCGCGTTCGAGCAGTTCGCGCGCCGCACGGACGAACTCGTCGCTGGTCTCCAATCCGCCGAGCATCCGCGCGATCTCGGACGGCCGATCGTCCGCTTTGATTGCGGTCGCATGACTGCGGGTGGCACCGCGTCGCTCTTCTTTCTCGACCGCGAAGTGACTGTCTGCGAACGCTGCGATCTGCGCCAGATGGGTAACACAGAGTATCTGATGGAAGCGTGCGAGCTGCTTGAGTTTGCGCCCAACGATTTCGCCTACTGCGCCGCCGATACCGGCGTCCACCTCGTCGAAAATGATGGTCGCTACTCCGCGCTGCTGCGCTTCGATGCGCTTCAGCGCCAACATCACGCGCGAGAGTTCACCGCCCGACGCGACCTTCGCCAGCGGCAGCGGCGGCTGTCCCAGGTTGGGCGAAAGGTAGAACTCGACCACGTCGAAACCCGCCGGACCAAGTGGCGTTCCTTCGTGCACGAATGCGGCGCTCTCGGCGGTAATGGGGATAAGCCGCGCCTCGAAGATCGCGTTGCGCATGCCGAGGGTTTTGAGCTCCGCTTCCATCCGGCGTTTGAGTCCCGCGGCATCGCGGTCGCGCTTCTGATGTAGTTTGCCGGCGCGGTCGAACAAATCGACCAATGCGCGCGCCAAATCGGTTTCGATGGCGGCGCGGCTTTCGCCAATCGCTTCGAGATCCGCGATCTCACGCCGCGAGCGATCCAGCGTTTCGATCGCAGCCTCGAGCGAGCCGCCATATTTGCGCTTCAGCCGCGCGAGTTCCTGCAAACGATTTTCGATCTCTTCGAGGCGCTTCGGATCGGCTTCGATGCGCGCGGCGTAAGCAGCCAGGTTACGCGCAGCTTCCTCCAGGTTGGCGTGAGCGCTGGTGATCAACTCGATCGCCTCACCCAGTTTCGGATCGATCGCGGCAGCTTCCGCCAAGCGCGTGGTCGCACGTCCGATCGCGTCGATCGCGGCGCTCTCACCACTGTACAGGGACTGCTCCGCTTCATTAGCCGCTTCGGCCAGGCGCGTCGCGTTGGCGAGTATGGTGCGGGTGGCGAGGAGGTCTTCATCTTCGCCTGCGACCAGTTCGGCGCGTTCAAGTTCGGCGGTACGAAAACGTGCGATTTCAAGCAACTCGGCACGCTCGCGCTCGCGCTTTTCGAGTTTGCCGAGACGATCGCGAAGCTCGCGGGCGTGAGCGTAAGCTGCCGCATAGGCGTCAAGGTCCGGCTCCAGCCTGGCGTGGCGATCGAGGATTTGTTGATGGATTTCACGTAACGCGAGCGACTGCTGCTCGTGCTGACCATAGATTTGCACCAGCGCCGCACCGATGCGGGCGAGGGCGTTCACGGTCGCGAGCGAATCATTGATGGAGACGCGTGATCGTCCGCCTTCGGAAATCACTCGGCGAATCACCAGTTCACGCGAATTATCCCCGCTCAGCCACTCGTCCGCCTCGGGCAGTGGCGCCTCGCCTTCGAGTTCGAAGACGCCCTCTACAACCGCTTCCTTGGCACCGCTGCGGATCACATCGGGCGACGCGCGCCCGCCGAGTAAGAGTCCCAATGCGGCCATGACGATGGTTTTGCCGGCGCCGGTCTCGCCGGTGAGTACGTTGAGCCCCGGGCCAAAGACTAGCGCGGTTTCCTCGATTACGGCGAAGTTGCGGATGCGCAATTCGGTGAGCATCCCGATAGTCGCTCGTCAGCCCCAGTGGAGTTTGTCGCGCCAGATTTCGAACGACGGATGTGTTGAACGGATCAGCCGTACAGTAAATTTGCCGCGTGTTATTACGATTGTGTCGGTGGGCCCGATTGGTGCGGATTCCTGACCGTCACAAGTCAACATCGCGCCCTGGTCGTCTGCCTTTACGCGAATATCCAGTTCGAAAGAATCAGGCAGCAGCACTGGCCGGTTACTTAAAGTATGCGGACAAATTGGCGCAAGGACGATCACGCGCAAGCTCGGATAGACGATTGGGCCGCCGGCGCTGAGCGCATAAGCCGTCGAGCCGGTCGGGGTTGCAACGATCAGGCCGTCGGCGCGATAGGTGCAAAACGGGATATGGTTCGCGACTACTGCGAGCTCGAGCATCCGGCCGACCGTGCGGTTGACGATGACGACGTTGTTGAGCGCCGAAAATTCTTCCAACGTACTGCCGTCCTCGCGATGAACCGCGGCGTGGAGCATGATGCGGCCATCGACTGCGTAGTCACCTGCGACAATTCGCGACAGCATCGCCATCGCCTCGTCGGTGCTGACTTCCGTGAGAAAGCCCAAGCCGCCCAAGTTGATTCCAAGGATGGGCTTTTCGAGCGCGCCGATTTCGCGGGCAACTCCCAGCAGAGTGCCGTCGCCGCCCAACACGACGAACAGATCGGCAAGCGGAGCAAGGTTTTCATGGGGAACGGCGGTCGCGCCGATTGTTGAGGCGATATCAGCGTCTGCGATCGGTTCGAGGCCCTCCCTCACGAGCCAATTGCATAACTGCGCTGCCAGCGTCATCGCCTTGGCGGGCCGATCGCGCCTGACCACTATCCCAATTGTCTTTATCGGTTCCTTCACCGCCACCGCGCTCTCGAATTATCATGCGCCTCGGAAGCGGGCAACGCACCTCTCTCCGAACCCAGCCTCGCGGTAGCGCCTAACGAGCTAATCGGTGGCAGTCATTCCGAGGCGCGCGGCGAGGCTCCCGGAAAGGGCACCGATCATCCACGCGCGTGTCGCGAGCGCGGCGGATCCGGTTAACTCTCCAGGCAAGCCTGCCCTTTCGTTCGGTGAGCCTGCCGCTGCGCCGCATATCCGGTGGGCGAAAAGCTCGTTTGCGAGGCGACGCAGCGAAGCGGCATCGTCGATATCGTACCAGGACGGCATCCGGGCGATTTCGAGGCCCAGTTCGCCGACCCGATCGACAGTCTGAGCAAAAACCGCATCGGTGCTCCACGCAATATCCTCAAAGATTCGCCAATGCGGCTGTTTGAGCCCGATGAGACAGTAGCCGCCGTCGTCGGCGCCAACGATCGCGACGCGATCGCCAGATCGCGCGAGACTGGTGATCGCGCTGGAGATGAGCGAACCGGGAATTGTCGGGCTGTCGGAATTCATCAGGGCGACGGAATCAAATCCCGCGCTCAAGAGGTCGCTGGCTACGTTGATCAGCCTGGCGCCAAGATCCTCGCCCCGTTGCGCAATGAATTCGAAGGAAGTCGGTACTGCGCCGTCGAAGGCGGCTTCCGTCCCCGCGGGCGTGTACGCGATTAGTCCGGTGATGGTCACGGCCTGCTGTGACGCAACCATCTCTGCTGCAGCATCGATCGAAGCGCAGACATCACGGATAAAGCATCGATTCAGCGCTGCTGCTTCATCTTTCGTGAGCGGAGGCACTAGCCGGCTTTTGACCGCGCCCCTCAGCGGCGCTTTCGCCATCACCGCGATCGCGCATCGATGAGACTCCGGCGTCATAGGGTAGACCCGTCGTTGGGAAACAGCGTCAGACCGCAATTTTCGCAACGGTGATTGAGGAGGCTGTACCAGTACGGCAACTGTGACTTTTCGCAGAAGTTCCCTTCGCATCGAGGACAGCGGCTTTCCGTCACCCGGCGCGCCAGGGCGATACCGCACGTGATCCAAAGGACCGTTAACGGAACCAAAATCGCATCCGACCGCGTGATTGCGATCACTACCCAGCCCGCCGGAATGAATGCGGCCAGCCAGATCATCGCATTCTTTTGCGCGCGGCGAATCCGCAGCAACGCGACGCGTTGAGTGGGTGTAGGCGGCAGCCATCGCGGATAGATTCTGCGGGACGGCATCAATTACGGCGACACTGAGGCTGTGGGCGCAGGGGCTACCATGGGAGATGGAGTGGCCGTCCGCGCACCTGGCGCTATTGGCATCGGCGAACCGCTTACCGTCGGAACCGCCATCGGCGTGGGTGCGGGCACCGGCTTTAATCGCTGCGGCCCGGGGCCCTTTATGAGTTCCATCGACGGAACTGTTTGAGCCGCATCAGTTGAGTCGGCTGGAACGGCACGGCTGGGAAGGTTGCGCGCGTAGGCGATCGCGATAGCATCTATCAGGCTGCTCTTGCCGCCGGGTTTCGCTGTGGTTATTACGACCGCGTCCGCACCCATCGCACACGCGTGCTGGTTGATAATCAAGCGCGTATCGGGTTGAGCCGGGTTGGCGTCCGAAACCTCAATGTCGCCGAGTTCGCGATAGGGCTGTGCGGGCATCGTTGTCAAAGTTTCGATCGCGCAGTCAGGTGGTCGTGGCGCAATATTCTCCAAAATGACTCGGGAGATCATTACATGAGCCGCAATTGGAATCTCCGGCGGCGATTCAGACTGTGCGCACGCTGCGGCCAGGGCAGCACATGCCATCAATCCCGACAGCCGGATTCCCACACGCAACGAATACCTGCGCTCGGCAACTCCCGCAAGTGCAATTCGCTCCGTGCGGCCCTGACGCTCGCATTAGCGGGCCTTTCCTATAAGATGGCATTCCGCGAAAATACTTTGCGAGAATCATCCGATGGCATCCAAAGGCGAAGCAAAAAGCGCACGGCGCGAGACCGGCAAGAGCGCACGGCGCGAGAGTGACATAACGCGGCCTCTGCTCGGAGCGCACATGTCGATTGCGGGTGGCGTCAGCGAGGCTCTGATTCGTGCGCGCGACACCGGCTGCGAATGTGTGCAGATTTTCACCAAGTCATCACGCCAATGGGTCTCGAAGCCCTACGCCAAGGAAGAGGTCGCAGCTTTCAAGCGGGTGTTGGGCGAGACTGGCATCAAGATGGTCATCGCGCACGACTCGTATTTGATCAACATGGGCGCGCCCGACGAGAATATGCGCAAAAAATCGGTCGCCGGCTTTATCGACGAGATGGAACGCTGCGAGCTGCTGGGGGTGCCGTTTCTGATCGCGCACCCCGGATCTCACGTTGGCGCGGGCGAAGACACCGGCATCAAGACTATCGCGAAATCGTTGAGCGAGGCGCATAAGGCGTGCGCAGGATTCAAAGTGGAAGTCGCACTGGAAATCACCGCCGGGCAGGGCAGCAATCTCGGCTACAAGTTCGATCAGATGGGTCAAATCTTCGATGCGACCAGCGAAAACGAACGACTGCGGCTGTGCTTCGACACCGAGCACGCCTTCGCGGCCGGTTACGATTTGCGTTCCGACGAGGGTTACGATCGAACGTTCGCGGAGTTAGACGAGCAAGTCGGACTCGATCGATTAGTAGCGTTCCACATGAACGACTCGCTCAAGCCGTTTCATTCGCGCGTCGACCGCCATGAGCATATCGGCAAGGGCTACCTGGGCCTCGATCCATTCCGCCGCCTCGTCAACGATCCGCGCTTCGCCGGCATCCCGATGTGCCTCGAGACCGAACCCGGCCCCGAGATGAAGGACATCGCGGCGGACCTGCAACAACTCCACGACCTGTTGAAAACCGCCGACTGATGATCAAACGAATTTTGACCGGAGACCGCCCGACTGGACAGCTTCACCTGGGCCATTATGTCGGCTCGCTGCAAAACCGGGTCAGCCTCCAGCACGAGTACGACACCTACGTCCTGATCGCGGACGTGCAGGCCCTGACCGACAATTTCGAGCATCCGGAGAAGCTTGAAGCGAACATCTTTGAAGTCGCGCTCGACTATCTCGCTGTCGGCCTGGACCCGGAGAAGGTCAAGATCGTCGTGCAGTCGATGGTGCCGGAACTCGCCGAGCTGACCATCTACTTCATGAATTTGGTGACGGTCGCGACGCTCGAGCGCAACCCGACGGTCAAAGAGGAGATCAAGCAGCGCAATTTCGTCAAGGGTGTGCCGGTTGGCTTTTGGTCATATCCGATTTCGCAAGCCGCCGACATCGCGATTTTCAAGGCCGATCTGGTGCCGGTTGGCGAGGACCAGCTGCCGATGATCGAGCAGACGCGCGAAATCGTACGCCGCTTCAATCGGCTCTATGGCAAGGTACTCATCGAGCCGCGCGCGATGCTCGGTGCGGTCGCCCGACTGCCCGGCACCGATGGCGGCGCCAAGATGTCGAAGTCAGTCGGCAATTGCATCTACCTCGGCGACCCGACCGAGGTTGTCCGCAAGCGCGTCATGTCAATGTTCACCGACCCGACCCGCATCCATCCAACCGATCCCGGCCACGTCGAGGGCAATCCGGTTTTCACCTACCACGACGTGTTTAACCCCAACAAAGAGGAAATCGAAGACCTCAAGGAGCGCTACCGCAAGGGTACGGTCGGCGACGTTGAGGTAAAGCAACGGCTCTTCGAAACCCTCGAAGCCTTTCTCGCTCCGATTCGCGAGCAACGTCGGGAACTGGCGTCGAGTCCGAAGCGCGTTTACGAAATCATCATGGACGGAACGGGTAAGGGTCGCGCTCTGGCGCAATCAACCATGGCCGAAGTCCGTTACGCCATGAAGATCTCTTACAAATTCCAGTAGATTGACTTTCGGTGTTTGAGGCTCGCGAAGGTCGCGGACACGGCTTCGCCATGCGATGGCGGGATAGCCACCGAGCCCGTCGCCAGTGAGCCCGAGCATTCGAAGGTTCTCACCCTACTGGATGGCATTAGTCGCTCCTCCACTGCAGGCTCCCGTTCGCGCACGATTCGCACCGGGATGAGAAAATCCCACCCCTCGCGCGCAATCACGAAACCGACTGCGTGGATAGACGACTGTCGCCTGCGCGCCGGCACGATCTGCCAGCGCGCAGGGACAGAACGGAAAGGGGAAAAATAAGTCTTAAGACGCCGCTGGCGAAGCCATCGGAGCCGCATCGCTTGCAGCCGGGCTCGCCGTGTCGGTTGCTGCCGGACTCGACGTGTCAGTCGCAGCCGGACTCGCTTCCGCTGAGGCTTCAGGCGCCGGAGTTTCCTCCGACTTGGTGCACGCCGTGGCTGCGAAGACCGTTGAGAGAAGAGCCAGAATCAGGAATTTTCGCATCACTACCTCCATCATCATTCGGACGGCGCTGGCCCACACACCCAGCGTCTAAGTCGGCGCTAGAATACTGTAGCTCTTGGACGTTGACAAGCTGAGATGCCAGGATAACCAAAACGCAATTGCAGTTGCAGGCAATTATCTTTTGCTTGATGCGACCGCACGGAGTACGATTGCCGCCATGTAAATCGTGCTCATAAGGGGAGGGTTGTGGACGTGGCAGTGGTAAGAGCGTTTATTCCTTCTGGTCGAATCTCCAAGCACGCGCGTGGGCAAGTCGTCGAGCACGAGCTCGATATGCATCGCATCGGACCGCAACCTTCCGGCGCAGCCTCGAAGCTGCGCGGCTGGATGCGATGGTTGATGCCGGGGGCACATGCGGTAGGCGCGCCCATGCGCTCGGTCGATCGCGAACTCGAAGACCTGTGGCCCTCGGGCAATCGTCAAACCTGATTGCGGGATCGGCGGCTGCTCCTGCGAACCTCCCGCGGTTCGCGAGCGCCCGAAGGTCTTAGAGGCCAATCGCACAGACTCACCAGCGGATGCTGATGGGTAGCCACCGGATTCTGCGAACGGAGCGAACGCGATGACGGGAGTAACACGGATCCCCAGCGGGGCGCCGTGGGAGCCGATCTTCGGCTACACGCGGGCCGTCAAGGCAGCCGGATGGCTGGCTGTATCGGGGACGACGTCCTTTGACGAAAGTGGCCGCATCGTCGGACGCAACCAGATGTACGTGCAGGCGCGGCAGGCGATAGCGAATATCGCGGCAGCGCTGGAGCGATCCGGAATGTCCCTCGCAGACGTCGTGCGCACGCGCGTATTCGTCACCGACATGGAGCGCTTTGGGGAGGTCGCGCGAGCGCACCTGGAGGCTTTCGGCGACCATCCGCCGGCTTCAACAGTGGTTGAGATTCGAAGGCTGGTTAATCCCGATATGATGATCGAAATCGAGGCCGACGCGTATCGCGAACTCGCGGAATCGACGGGTAAGGCCGCGGCGGCAAAATCCTCGCCGGCGAAATCGAAAGTGGCTGCAAAGGCTAAGGCTGTAGTGCTTTCCAAGCGCGTCGCAAAAAAGTCCACGGCCAAGGCGTCAGGCAAGCAGGCGCGCAAGCGGCGCTAGACAACCGGCGTCGTTTTCGAAATCTCCGAGGCACACGTCTTCAAATTGAGAGATGGCAGGCGCGTGCAATTAGTGATTTTCGAAGATCCGCGCCGATAATCGCCGCATTGCAAGGCTACCGCAGGTAAGGTTCGATCAGGATTCGCCTTTCCTGCTTGAAAAAGATGCGCGCAGGCGCCGAAAGCAACGTCAGCCGCTAACGCAAGAGGGCGGTCGTCTTGAGCGCGGGGCGGCCGGCAGCAGCGGCAAACGCGCCGGCCGAAGCACCCATGTATGATTGCGGAAAGAGGCCGATCAGAACCGTACCTGCGAGCCCGGCCGCGATACTGAGCAGGAGAGCCGGACGGGCCGCCATGCGCTTGACGGCGACGACGTCGCCTTCGCCCGCATACATAGTGACTATCACACGAACGTAGTAATAGGCCGAGATGGTACTGTTGATCGCCGCAAGGATCACCAGCCAGACCAGGCCCGCGTTGAGCGCTGCCGAAAAGAGATAGAACTTGCCGACGAATCCAGCCAACGGCGGAACTCCGGTAAGCGAGAGCATGAAGAGCGCCATCGCAGCGGCGAGACCGGGATGCGTGCGGGCGAGACCGCGGTAGTCACTTATGCGATCGCGTACCTCGCCGTGACGCTCGAGGGCGACAACGATCGCGAAGGCGCCGAGGTTGGTGAATGAGTAACCGAGCAGGTAGTAGAGGATCGCACCACCGGCCTGATGGGACGAAGCCGCGGCCATCCCTAGGATGATATAGCCGGCGTGGGCGATGGCGGAGTAGGCCAGCATCCGCTTGATGTTCTCCTGAACCAGCGCGACGACGTTGCCGACGGTCATAGTCAATGCCGCAATCACCCATAAGACATCGGTCCATTGCGCACTCACGGGACCCAGGTGGACCAGGAAAATACGCAGGAAGCCGGCGAATGCCGCGAGCTTGACGCCGACCGCCATGAAGCCGGTTATGGGCGTGGGTGCGCCCTCGTAAGCGTCGGGCGTCCACATGTGAAAAGGGACGGCGGCAACCTTGAAGCCGAAACCGATGAGGAGCATGCCGACGCCCATCAGCATCAGCGGATTCGACGCCATCGAGGCCGAGACGGCGGCGCGCACCGGGTCTAGGCGGATCGTGCCGGTGGCGCCATAGATTAGCGCAATGCCATAGAGCAGGAAGCCCGTCGAGAATGCGCCGAGCAGAAAATACTTGAGGGCGGCCTCGTTGGATCGCGGATCGCGCCGGGTGAAGCCGACGAGGGCATAAACGGCAATCGACATGGTTTCGAGGCCCAGAAAGATGATGATGAGGTCGCCCGCGGCCGCCATCAGCATCATACCGAGCGCGGCAAACAGTAGCAGTGCGTAATACTCGGCGCCGGCGAGTCCCTCATCTGCTACATAGTCGAGTGACATTCCAATAGTCACTGCGGTTGCGGCGAGAATGACTATTTCGAAGAATCCCGAATAGTCATCAGTCATCAGCGCGCCGCTGAAAGCAAAAGTGTTCTGGCCAAGCGTGAAGAGCGTCAGTACGAAGGCGCTCAACACGGTAATCAGCGCGATGATGCCGAGGCCGGAGCTATCTTCGTCGTCCACGTTCGGACCGACGATCATGATCACCATCGCGCCCAGCGCAACGGCGATAAGTGGCAGAATCGGAAGCCAGGCGAAGTTAACCGCGGCGAGCGTGAATTGATTCATTTGTCAGCAATCGTCCGCACGGGTGCGGCCAGCGTCGCGAGTGCCCGGGCATGCTCAGCGTCGAGATGCGCCTGTGCGACCTCGACGCGATCGAGTAGCAAGTTGATTGAAGGCTCCATCCGACTGAGTATTGGCCGCGGATAGAGTCCCATCAGAAGTATCAGCGCGATCAATGGCACCATCACGGCGATCTCGCGACCACTGAGATCCTTGAGGGTCTCATTAACCTTCCTGGTAATTGGCCCCCACATCACGCGCTCGTACGCCCACATCATGTAGAGAGCACCGAGCACCACACCAAAGACGGCGACCTCGGCGGCTCGCTGCGACCTGAAGAAAGTGCCGAGCAGGATGAGGAATTCACCGACGAAACCATTGAGGCCGGGCAATCCGATCGACGACAGCATCACGAACATGAACACCGCGGCGTACATCGGAATGGACTTCCAGAGGCCGCCGAACTCCGCAACGTCGCGCGTATGGCGCCGCAAATAGATCATCCCGATCAGCAGGAAGAGCGCGCCGGTCGAGACGCCGTGATTGAGCATCTGGTAAGCGGCGCCTTCGAGGCCCTGCGGATTGAGCGCAAAGATGCCAAGCATGACGAAGCCGAGATGGCTGACGGAAGAATAGGCGACGATGCGCTTGAGGTCCGGCTGCACCATCGCGACCAAGGCGCCGTAGATGATGCCGATGACGGCCAACGCCATGAAAATCGGCGTGGCCTCGATCGCAACCTCGGGGAAGAGGGGAATGGCGAAGCGCAGGAAGCCGTAGGTGCCCATCTTGAGCATGATCCCCGCCAGCATCACCGAGCCGGCGGTAGGTGCGTCGGTATGCGCATCGGGCAGCCAGGTGTGAACCGGCCACATCGGCACCTTGATCGCGAAGGCGATGGCGAAGCCGGCAAAGAGCCACCGCGCTTCGGTGCGGCTCAGCGGCACTTTGTAGAGATCGGGTAAATCGAAAGTGAGATGACCGAGTTGCGCGCGCGCTGCGCCCACCAGGTAGATGATTGCCACGAGCATCAGCAATGATCCGATCATCGTGAACAAAACGAACTTGAAGGTCGCGTAGATTTTGCGGCCGTGACCCCAGATACCAATCATCAGGTACATCGGCACGAGCATCACTTCCCAGAATACGTAGAAGAGAAAACGTCGATCGCGAGCAGCGCGCCGATGAGACCGGTTTCGAGCACCAGCATCATGAAACAGAACTCGCGCGGACGAACTTCGATATCGCCACCGCCGGAATAGAGCAGGCAGAGAGAAGTGAGCAGCGTCGTGAGGACTACGAGGAAAAGGCTGATGCCGTCCATGCCGACGTGGTAAGAGATGCCGAACTGCGGAATCCATTGGTAGCGCTCGACGAACTGATAGGTCGCCTGATGGGGATCGAAGACCACAAAGAGGTAGAGGCTAATAGCCAGTGGGATGAGCGAAAAGATAAACGCGGAGCGCCAAATCGATTCCTCGTCGCTCTGCATCAGGACGCCGAAAGCGCCGATTGTCGGCACGAAGATTAGAGCGGTCAGCCAGAAGCCAGCCATTAGCGGAGCACCAGGTAAACGTAGTAGCCCGCAACCGCGACGGCGCCAAGCAAATAGACAAAGGCGTAGTTCTGGACGTTGCCGGTTTCAATTTTGCTTGTCGCTTCGCCGCTGCCTTCGACCGTGGCGGCGGTGCCGTTAACCATCCCGTCGATGACATCGCGATCGACGCCGTCGTTGAGCAGATTGGTCGAGATCCAGAAGAGCGGGCGCGAGATCAAGTGATCGTAAAGCTCGTCGATGTAGTATTTGCGCCATAGCAACTCGCGCAGGCCGCGCAGGTTTTCCGCAATGCGGCCGGGCAGCGCTGGACTTTGAATATAGAGTATCCACGCCAGGAAAATTCCCAGCAGTCCCGCCGCCAGGGCCGTAGCACTCAGAGCGAGACTGGCAGAGGCGCCGTGGACTTCGGTCACGATGGCCCGCGCGCCCAGATGGTCGCCAACCGGATGAGCGAAGATTGGTGCGAGAAAGCGACTGAAGGCGTTACCCCACAGCCAACCGTCGGGCAGGCCGACGAAGCCACCGACGGTGGCGAACACCGCCAGTATGATTAGCGGTATCGTCATCACCGGCGCAGATTCGTGGACGTGATGTTCCTTTTCGGGTTCGACGCGAGAGACCCCGTGAAAGGTCATGAAGATCAACCTGAACATGTAAAAACTTGTGATCCCAGCGGTGATCACTCCAATCAGCCAGAGCCAGAAGTGGCCACTGGCAAATGCGCCCTCGAGTACGAGGTCTTTGGAGAAATAACCGGAGAACGGCGGTACCGCGCTGATGGCGAGCGTCGCAATGAGCATCGTTGTGTAAGTTATGGGGAGCTTGTTCTTGAGCGCGCCCATCTTGTTCATGTCCTGCTCGCCGTGGAGCGCATGGATGACGGAACCAGAGCAGAGGAACAGGAGGCCCTTGAAGAACGCGTGCGTCATCAGGTGGAAAATGCCGGCAGAAAACGCGCCGACGCCGACGCCGAGCATCATGTAGCCAATCTGGCTAATGGTCGAATAGGCGAGGACGCGCTTGATGTCCGCTTGTACGATCGCGATGGTTGCGGCGAAGAAGGCGGTGATCGCACCGACCGTCGCAACTACCTCCATCGCGGCCGGGGCCATTGCGTAGAGAAAGTGGAGCCGCGCGATCATATAGACGCCGGCGGTGACCATGGTGGCGGCGTGGATCAGCGCGCTGACGGGGGTCGGACCGACCATCGCATCGGGCAGCCATACATAGAGAGGAATCTGCGCGGATTTGCCGGTGGCGCCCAAGAAAAGGAGCAGCCCCGCGGCCAATGCCACCGGTTGCAGCAGCGCGGAGTGATTTTGCATCGAAACGAAATCAAGCGTCCACACGCCATGCTCGGCGAGCGCTTTTACGATCGTGAAAATCCCGAGGAGAAAGCCGAGGTCGCCGATACGAGTGACGATAAAGGCCTTGCGGCCGTTGTACGCGAATTGAGGGTTGTCGAACCAAAAGGCAATCAGCAGATAGGAGCACATTCCGACGCCCTCCCAGCCGATAAACATCTGGAGGAGGTTGTCCGCCAGAACGAGTATCAGCATCGAGAGCTCGAACAGATTCATGTATGTGAAGAAGCGCGCGTAGTCGGTGTCCTCCGCCATGTAGCCGGCCGAGTAGAGATGGATCAGTGCACCGACGCCGGTAACGACGAGCGTCATCACGGCTGAGAGCGCGTCGATCCTGAGGCCCAGGTCGATGTGAAAGGAACCTGCGACGATCCACGGCCACAGCTTGCATTCAAGCGACGCGCCCGGGGGCAATCCGAGCAGCACGATGAAACCCCAAAGCGCCACTGCGAAGGCCGCGAAGATCACCGCCGGGCCGACGAAGTTAACCGCGTTACGGCCCGCGCGCCGACCATAGAAAAGGTTGAAAAGCACGCCGAGCGCGGGGAACAGCAGGATTATGCCGAGGGCCGGAAAGTCTTGGGTCATGGGTCAGCCAGCAATTACCAGTTACTCACCAGCGGAGGAGGTTTAGTTCGTCGGCGTTGACCGTTTCGCGGTTGCGGAACATCGAAATGATAATCGCCAGGCCCACGGCAGCCTCGGCCGCCGCGACCGTCATCACGAAGAAGACGATCACCTGCCCGTCCATCGAGCCAATCCGCCGGCCTAATGCAACTAAGGCAAGATTGACCGCATTGAGCATCAGTTCGATCGCAAGGAACATCACGATAACGTTGCGGCGAATCAGGACGCCGGTGACGCCAATCGCGAAGAGCATCGCACTCAGCGCCATGTAGTAGCTAATTGGCGTCATGATCAGGCGCTCTCCCGGTGTGCAGGCGGGACGTCAGCGGACGGAGCGGCGGCACTTCGCGAAGGGGCCGGCGTTACCAGTACGAGCGATGGCGACAATCGCCGCGCCAAGGCGATCGCGCCGACAATCGAAGCGAGTAGAAGCACCGACGTAACTTCGAAGGCGATCAGATAATCGGTAAACAGGTAACGTGCGAGCGACGCGACCGAGCCGAAATCGGCAGGCACTCTCGCAATCTGGCTGATCTGCGGGGTGCGCACGATGATCACAGCGAATTCAGCGGCCATCGCGGCGGCCGCGATTGCGGCGATTAACTTGAGCCCCAGGTGACGGCCAGCGCCGGGATCGGATTGTATGTTCAAGAGCCAGATCACGAACAGAAACAGCACCATGATGGCGCCGACGTAAACGATTATCTGCAGAAAGCCGACAGTGACTGCGCCCAGCCCCATGAAGATGACGCCGAGATCCATCAGGACCAGCGCCAGAGCGAGCACGCAGTGGACCGGATTACTCTGCAGAACGACGCCGAGGCCGGCGATCAATGCAAGGGCTGCGAGGAAGACAAAGATTCCGATGGGCATCGTCACTTACCTCCCACGACGACCACCACGAAGGCGGTGACGACGAGATTGATCAGTCCGAGCGGCACGAGGCCTTTCCAGCCAAGCCGCATTAACTGGTCATAGCGGAAGCGCGGCAAAGTCCAGCGGATCAGGATCTGAAACAAGCAGAAGAGGACGACCTTAACCCAGAACGCGACGAATTGAAGCAGCGCGACGACCAGGTTCGGCAGTCCGAGATGGGCGCCGCCGGGAAAATGGAAGCCATCGCGGGCGAGCCACGGCACCTGCCATCCACCGAAGAAAAACGTCACGATCAGGACGGAGACCAGCAATACCTCAGCGAAATCGGTCATCATGAAGACGGCCTGCTTGCCGCCGGAGTATTCGGTGAAATAGCCGGCGACCAATTCGGATTCGCCTTCGGGGAGGTCGAAGGGCACGCGCTTGGACTCGGCCATGCCGGCAATCAGCAGGATGATGAACGAGACCGGCTGTAGCAGAATTCCCCATCGCGGCAGGAAGCCGAACCATACTCCGCCCTGGCTGCGACACATCTCCTGCAGGTCGAGCGTTCCATAGCAGACGACGACGGCGATGATGGCGAGGCTCATGGCGATTTCGTAGGAAATCATCTGCGCGCTGGCACGAATGCCGCCGAGCAGGGCCCAGCGATTGTTGGAGGCCCAACCGCCGAGCGCGATGCCATAGACGCCGATACCGATCGTAGCAAGCACGTAGAGCGCCGCAACGTTGAGATTGGCCGGCTGCAAATCGATCGTGTGCGAGCCGATCTGCAGGATGTCGCCCATCGGCGCGACCGCGAACGTCACCAGCACCGGAAAGAGCGCGAGAAAGGGGGCGAGTCCGTGCAGGAACCGATCGGCGCCGTCGGGCACGAAGTCTTCCTTGGTGAACATTTTGATCGGGTCGGCGAGGACGGTGTTGATGATGCCGAAGTTGGGCAGGCCGAGGCGTTTGCCGATCCCGAAGACATCCGCGCGATTGGCGCCGATACGGTCCTGGATCAGCGCCGCGCCCTTGCGCTCGAACCACAACATCAACGTGGTCAGGCCGAGGACCAGCGCGAAGATTACGATCGCCTTAACGGCGCCGATCACCAGTTCAGCGGTCACAGGGATGCGGCTCGCCTGAGGTTGCGAAGAATTCGGCGGAGATTACGGACACGATTAACGAACCTTTGGCGTCAACTGCTCAGTTTTATAAAGTCTCAGAAATCCTATCCTAGGTAGCCTAAAATCTGAACGCGCGCCAGAGTCTTATCCGTCGCAGAGGCCGCGTGCAACAAACTTGCGGCTGGCGGCAGGACTGGGCTATGGTCCCGCTGCCGTTGCGCGAGGCGCGAAATAATGGTTGTAGCGAGGGGCAAATATTCGCTAGAGCCATTGGTATGAGCGACGCTGCGCCGCATGCCCGCCGGTAAATGGTCGGCCGCCGGCGGTCGAGGCGTGAGGCAGGATTGGTTACGGGCATGTTATCAGTTGAACATCCACTCGATGCGGATGGCGTGCAGACGCGGGTATCCGTCGCATGCGCGTGATTGCCGGCAACGCCCATGGGCGCCGTATCAGTGCGCCACGCGGCCTCGAGACGCGGCCGGCGACAGCACGAGTGCGGTCGTCGATTTTCTCGCGCCTCGCAGCCCGTTTCGATCTGTCGGGTGCGCGAGTCCTCGATGTGTACGCCGGCAGTGGTTCGCTGGGACTTGAGGCGCTGTCGCGCGGAGCGGCGCATGTTACGTTCGTCGATTCGTCGCGCGCGGCCGCGGCAACGATCGCGAAGAATCTCCGCGTGTTCGGTTTCGCCGATGCAGCGCGGATGATGACGGCCGATGTCATGCGAGCGCTGACGGATTTGGGCGCGGCGCGCGAGCGCTTCGATCTGGTTTTCGTCGACGCCCCTTATGCGAACGACTCGAGCGCTGCCGTGCTCGCCGCGCTGGTAGCGAAGGAATTGGTGGTCCCGCAGGGCTGGATCGTCGTGCGCCAGGCGGGGCGTGCTCCGGCGCTGGCGCCGGCGGGACTCGATCGCGTTAATGAAGCAACTCTCGGCGATCATCGTATCGCCCTTTACCGGCGCTTAGATCAGGCGCTGAAATAAGCGGAACGGCCCGGCATGACTAACAAACCGAAGGAACACACCAAGTCCATCGCCATCTACCCGGGCAGTTTCGACCCGATCCACAACGGTCACGTCGATATCATCCGGCGCAGCGTTTCGATTTTCGACGAGGTCATCGTCGCGGTCGCCTACAACCCGCACAAGGACTCCGCGTTGTTCTCGCCCGACGAGCGCGTCGAGATGATCCGGGAATGCATCAAGGACCTCGAACCCAGGGCGCGCGTGGATAAGTTCAGCGGGCTCTCGGTGGACTATGCCGAACGCATCGGCGCTGCCGTCATCATCCGCAGCCTCCGCGCCGTCACAGACTTCGACTACGAATTGCAGATGGCCCAGATGAACAAGCAGATGATCAGCACGATCGAGACGGTTTTTCTGTTCGCCAATCCAAAGCTCTTTTTCACCGCGTCGCGTTTGATCAAGGAAGTAGCGGGCTATGGAAAACGCCTGCCCGAGCTGGTGCCGGAGACGGTGATGAATCGTTTGCGCGTGAAGCTCAAAATCGACTGAGTCGTTTCCCCGCGTCAGGAAAGGATCAGGAAAAGTCGCCTTCCTCGGCTGTACGAAAATTTGCGCGGTTTAACTGTTCGGGCACGCCCGCTACAATTCTCCGTGCGCCCACTGCTAATCTCCGGCGCATAGAACTGGAATCAAATGATCAAGCTCAATCGCCGTATCGCCGCGCTCAAGCCGTCAGCCACGATGGCCGCCGAAACCCGCGCCACCGAACTCAAGGCTGCCGGCGTGGACGTCATCTCGCTGGCCGCAGGCGAGCCTGACTTCGACACTCCCGAACGGATCAAAAATGCCGCGCGCCGCGCGCTCGACGCCGGGCAGACCAAGTACACGCCGGTCAACGGTACGCGCGATCTGAAGGAAGCGATCAAGCTCAAGCTCAAGCGCGAGAATGGGCTCGAATACGACATCACCGAGATAATGGCGTCGGCGGGCGGCAAGCAGGCCGAGGCCAACGTTATCGCGGCGCTCTTCGACGAGGGCGACGAGGTGATTATACCAACGCCGGCGTGGGTGAGCTTCGTCGCGATGGTAAACCTGTCGGGCGCCGAGGCCAAGCTGGTCGAATGTCCGGAAGACCGTGGTTTTATCCTCGATCCCGAGCGCCTGCGCGCCGCGATCACACCGCGGACCCGCGGCATCATTCTCAATTCGCCCTCGAATCCGACCGGCGCGGTGTATTCGCCGAGCCAACTGGGTGAGCTGGCCGCAATCCTGCTGGAAGCAGGCCTGTGGGTGCTATCCGACGACGTTTATGAACATATCGTTTACGACGGTGCTGTGCCGCACATCTTTCAGATCGAACCGCGGCTTAAGGCCCAGGGCTTTGCGCTCAACTCGCTGTCAAAGTCCTATGCGATGACGGGATGGCGCATCGGGTTCGCCGCCGGCCCCAAAGAAGTGATCGCCGCGGCGTCGCGCTTGCAGGGACAAAACAGCGGCAATCCCAATTCGATAACGCAGGCCGCCGCAATCGAGGCTTTGAGCGGGCCGCAGGACGAAATCCACTCGATGATGGCGGAGTTCCGCCGCCGCCGCGAACTCGTAGTCGATCGTGTCCGCAAGCTACCCGGCTTCAAGCTGCCGAACGTGCCCAGCGGCGCTTTCTACGCCTTCCCGAATATCTCGGATCTGATCGGCGCCAGCCTCAACAGCAAAACGATTACCGACGGTAATTCGTTTGCCGACATGCTCCTGAGCGAGGCGCACGTCGCGCTGGTCGGCGGCAATGATTTCGGCGCACCGCATCATGTGCGCATGTCTTACGCAACGTCAGTCGAAAACCTCAACGCGGCCTTCGACCGGATCGCTGCGTTGCTGGCCAAGCTCAAGCGTTAGGCTTGCGCACTGACGACGCCCGGGCTGCGCGGATTCTGAGATTCCTGAACCCGCAGCCTCAAGTCTCTCGCGATTCTCAACGAAAAACGCCGCGGACGGTGAATCCCGTTCGCGGCGTCCTTAGCTGTGCGAGATCGAAGCCGAGCTAATACTGGCCGGGCAGCAGTTGGCCGGGGCGTTCGAGATACCGTTGCGATGCGCTAGCCTTTTCGCCTTTGACCAACCACCAAGCTCCCGTCAGGGGACCAATCAATCCCAGGGTTGGGTTGGGCTTCAATTCGGACGCAACCTGTTGACTGGTTTCGATGCTTGCACCCGCATCCTTAAGCGCCTGCAATGCCTGATCGCGCGATTCGGCCGTAGTTCCGGCAATTGAATCGCTCACTACCGTCACCTTGTAACCCAGATGTATCGCGCTGCGTACCGATGCCAGAACCCCATGATCGGCATGCGCACCGGCAACCACCAGATTCCCCACGTATTGCTGGTTAAGCCAGGCCTCCAGCGCCGGATTGTCGAAGGCGTCCCGATGCAGCTTGGCGAAGGTCGGTCCTGCAAAGACATCGGCGCGTTCATCCAGTTGCGACCCCCCCCACAAGCGGGGTGTCGCCTGGTTCCGATGCCAGTTGCTGATGAAGGTGAAGGGGCTGCTGTCATCGACGATGTAAAACACGCCGACCGCATTCTTACGCGCAGCATCAACCATCGCATTGGTCGCCTTGATCATCGGCTCGACCTGGTCCTGGGCAACCGGCAGACGGCCGTTCGCTTCGAGATAATCGGCCTGATACCCGATCAGCATGAGCGCGGTATTGTCGCCAATTGCCCTTTTCGGCGGCTCCTCACATCCAACTATCATCAGCAGCGCAGCGACCGCCACCGACATTTTTAACACCGAACCAACACGAGACATCTAATCAAGACCTCCTGAAATCCTGCGCGCCCGCGCAGGGTCGCCTGGGGAATCGTGGCCCCGAGACTCATACCATATCGCGCAGCAAAGTAATTAGCGGCGGCTTGGCCGACGATGGCGGATAAATTAGACAGACTTTAAAGCCGCGCGCGATCGCGGATAGCTTATGTCCTCGCTTTCGCACGAGCAACGCACCCGCGCCTCGCGATCGTATCCGCTCGCGCGCCGCATCCGCTCGCCGCCGCATCCGCTTGCGCGCCGCATCCGCGCCTCGCGATCGTATCCGCTTGCGCGCCGCATCCGCTCACCGCATGCTTCCCTCTATGACCCACAACCGTCGCCCCGTCTTGAAACTCGGCGTTGTCGATTTCGGCGTCGAGAGCGCTGCGCTGCCCAATGGTGTCACGATCGATCTCGCTGTGGTGCGCCATCCGGGGGCAAGCGCGATCGTGGCGATCGACGCCGAAGGCGCCATCCCGCTGCTGACCCAGTATCGTCACGCATTTGGCGGATGGCTCAAGGAGATACCCGCAGGATGCATCAATACGGGTGAGTCTCCACGCGCATGCGCCGAGCGGGAATTGCGAGAAGAGGCCGGAGTGGTTGCAAAGCGATGGGATCAACTGGGAACGATCGTCACAATTCCGAGCTTTTGCGACGAACGGATTACCCTATTCCTCGCGCGCGAGCTGACGGCCGCGGAGCGCGAACTAGATCATGACGAGGTTATCAACGTCGACAGGGTACCGCTCGACGAAGCACTGCAGATGGTCTCGCGCAACGAAATCATCGATGCAAAAACCATCGCCGCATTGCATCTCACGCGCGAATTTCTACGAAGCAACCGTTAGCGGGCGCTGGCCGCGAAGCACCGACACCGCATCGGCTTTGGAATCGCCAGGCTTGATGGTCGCCGTCGTACCGTTGAACGACGGTGTCCGTCACCGCGGCGTCTCCCCGGATCGAACAAAGCGCAACCTAACGGGCGGTTTCGTCCTCTTTCAACATCGCGACGAAATCGTCCATCGGCATCGCCTCCGAAACCTCCACCGTAAACAGGCCCTCGGAGAGCACCGTGGTCATCGCCTTTTGCATCGCTGTACCGCTCGGAAAATCCATAACCGCCACGATATCGAACCGGCCGAAAGTCGCATAGGCGCTGATGAGCTTGCCACCGTTCGCCTCGCGAATTTTCGCCGCGCGATCCAGTACGCTCGAAAACTCCTTGAGGCTTTGATGCCCTTTCTCGGTCCGGCGAACCCCCACGATATAGATCGGCATGGCCACTCCTATGCGCGATGCTTGACGAGCACTCGACCGCCGAGCGCGCCTCGCGATCATACTCGGCGGCGGGGCTTGACGAAATAACATCGCCGCAATTCGCGGCCCTCCGCATCAAAACGCAGACTATCGCCAGCCCGCCGATCGACTGACCGGGCAGCAATTTCCCCGTGGCGCACCGGACCGTGCCCAAGGGCCATCCGCGCGAAAATTCAGCGCCGGTCGCGGCTGCCTAGTTTTGTATTGCTACTTCTGTGGGAAACAGAAATGTTGTGCTGCCGTCGTCGAATTGCACCAGCAACATGTGCCGGCCGAGGTTGTCGACCTCGCGAACGATCAATGGTTCCTCGGTGAAGCGACTACGTCCTTGACTGTCACGTACCGCTCTCAGTAAACGACAATGACGACCGACAAGTGATTCAGGGTTAATTGTTTCCATGGTCCAACCGCCTTTTCCACCCAACCAGCGAAATTAGACTTACTTCAACCACCCGAGGCTTTCATTATAGCAATTCGCGGGCCCGTTAGGCAGGTACTATTTGCTACTTTAATAATTCTGCAGATCTTCTGCCTTTCGTTGCTGATGCCATGCTCTTCAATGCCGCGCGAAATCCAGTGGCGAAATTGAGCGTGCGCTCGTGCTATCGCCCGTCGCCTTTGCTACACGATGAGAGTCGATGGCTTTACGATTTGGCAAGAATCGTGACGACCATCGACGAAGGTGATTCCACTGCATTTTCTACCGGATGGACAGGTGAGACGCATGACGACTTGGTATCCGCAAGTAATGGGCCGCGAGGCCATGGTCGCTACAGAGCATTATCTATCGGCAGCCGCGGGCGCGCGCATCTTCGCCAAAGGCGGCAACGCGATCGACGCAGCCGTCGCCGCCACACTGGTCGAAGGGGTGGTGAATCCCCATATGCATACGATCGGCGGCGAAGCACCGATGCTCATTTATTTGGCAAATGCGCGCCGAGTAGTCGCTATCAACGGAAATATGACTGCTCCGGCACGGGCGACGATCGATCATTACCGTAGCCTCGGTCTCAAACTGATGCCGCCCGAGGGCTTGCTGGCGGCGGGTGTCCCGGCGGCGTTCGACGCACTTGCAACCGCATTAAGGGAGTTTGGCACGATGTCGTTCGGCGAGGTCGTCGGACCCGCGATGGCGCTATGCGAAGATGGGTTTCCGATGCATTCCGGGTTGGCCGGCGATGGCGAAACCCCGCAAGATCTGTCGGGGTTGATCGGCACCGCATCGATTCGCTTTAACGCGAAAAAGTTTCGCGAGAAATGGCCGACCAGCGCCGCCGTGTACATGCCTGGCGGCGAACTCCCGCACACCGGCGACGTTATCTGCAATCCGGCCCTCGCGAAGTTCTTCCAGCGTCTCGCCGAGGCCGAAGCGGCAGCGCGCAACCGTGGACGCGAAGGCGCAATTAATGCCGCGCGCGATCGCTTTTACCGCGGCGATATCGCGCTCGAGATCGTAAAATGGTCCGACGCTAATGGCGGTTTGCTCGCGGAACACGACCTCGCCACCTTCACCACCAAAATCGAAGCGCCCGTGAACGCGAACTACCGTGGCGTCACCGTCCACAAATGCCAACCGTGGTCGCAAGGCCCGGTCTTCCTCCAGCAACTGCGCCTGCTGGAAGGCTTCGACCTCGCGGCAATGGGACATAACTCAGCCGACTACATTCATCACCTGGTCGAAGCTGCGAAGCTCGCCTTTGCCGACCGCGAGCAATACTACGGCGACCCGGTCTTCACGCGTGTGCCAATGGAAGGGCTGCTCTCGCAACGGTATTCAGACCTGCGCCGCGCGCTGATCGATCCGTCGGAGGCTTCGATGGATCAGCGGCCCGGCGATCCGACCGCGATGCGCGCGATCCTCAGCGGTAAGGGTGCCGACGCGCGCTCATGGGGGCCCGGGACCATCCACGTGACCGCCGCCGACGGTCGCGGCAACATGATCGCCGTTACCGCGAGTGGCGGATGGATTCCCAGTTCGCCCGTAATCGACACGCTTGGGTTCCCGCTCGGCTCGCGGATGCAGACCTTTTTCCTCGACGAGCATCACGCCAACTCGTTGCGTCCGGGCAAGCGCCCGCGCACGACGTTGACGCCCTCGCTGGCGACCCGCAACGGCGATCCGTTCCTCTCCTTCGGTACGCCCGGCGGGGACCAGCAGGATCAATGGACGCTGCAGTTTTTCCTCAACCTGATCGAGTTTGGGATGACCGTGCAGGAAGCGATCGAGGCGCCCCGCTTCTCCACCGCGCACTTTCCCTCGACCTTCTATCCGCATAACTCGCACCCGGGGTTGCTGCGCCTCGAAGATCGAATCCCGGAAAGCGTGCGCGCCAATTTGAGCGCTCGCGGCCATAAAGTGGAGGTCCGCCCACCGTGGTGCGAAGGGCATGTCCTCGGTATCCAATTTGATCCCGCGCGCCGCCTGCTGCAAGGCGGAGCGGATCCGCGCGGCCAGATGGCGGTGGTGATGCCCGCACAGGCGATCGGCTGGTAGGCTATCTTACTCGCCCATTGCGTCGGTCGTGGTCGCTTCGCATAGCCGACAGGAGCGTACGCACGAAATTGTCGCGGGCAAGTGCAAGAACGGCACAAAACGAAACCAGGAAGGCAATTTGATCAGGCTGCAATCGCTCGCGTTGGGTATTCTCGCGATGGTCTGTATCCTCACGGTAGCCTTCGCAGCAGGAGCGGCGCCGATGGCGATCGATTCGTCGAAAATCGTCGATCTCACCTATACTTTCGACAGCGCTACGATTTACTGGCCCACCGAACATCCCTTCCTCCACCAATTTGAACACTACGGCATCGAGGAGCCCGGCGGTTATTTCTACGCCTCCGGAAAATACGCGGCACCCGAGCATGGCGGCACTCACATGGATGCGCCACTGCACTTCAATCGCAACGGCATGACGGCCGATCAAGTTCCGCTCGCCGCGATGGTCGGTCCAGCCGCGGTGATCGACTTTTCGGCGCGTGCTGCCAATGACCCGGACACGATGCTCACGGTAGATGACATAAAAGCCTGGGAAGCCGCCCATGGACAGATACCGGACGGCGCGATTCTCGCGGCGCGATCCGGATGGGGTCGTTTCTGGCCTGACAAGAGGACCTATCTCGGGACCGACAAGCCCGGCGACGTGCCGCACCTTCGGTTCCCGGGATTTTCGCCCGAAGCGATCGACTTCCTGATTCAGCATCGCAAGGTTATCGCGATTGCGATTGATACCGCGAGCATCGATCCCGGCAACTCAAAGGAATATCCCGTCCATCGAACCTGGCTCGGAGCGAATCGGCCAGCCTTCGAGAATCTCGCTCATGCGGACAGATTGCCGCCAAGCGGAGCGACGCTGTTTTGCATTCCGATGAAAATCGGCGCAGGCACTGCCGCGCCAACAAGAATTTTCGCGATTCTGCCTTGAGATTGGCCTGTGCTTGAGCGCAAATACCCAAAGCGTTTTGCATCTCTCTCGAAATTGACCTTGTAGTAAATAGTCAAATACTCGAACCATATCGGGACCGATCACTAGCAATATCTGGCTTTCAGATGTTTATGGAACTTTAATCGTTCCATCCCCAGCGGCATAAAATCTGCACCCCGGTAATTCAGTCTCGCAGTGACTCTCGTCGGTACGTCGCCCGCTATGGTTACCACCGACGGGGGTGCTGAAGTCTTTTCGGTGTCAGTTGGGGAGGACCGATTGGTTCAATGCGAAGTAACTGGATAGCCATGATTGCATTGGCTGGAATGATCGGAATCGTTCCAGCGGTCGCCCGGGCGCAGCTTACCGATACTGAGAAGGGTACCGGCGTAGGTGTCCTGGTGGGAGGCGGTACCGGCGCCATCGTCGGCGCTGCAGTACATCATCCTATCGCCGGCACTCTTATAGGTGCCGGTATTGGCGGCGTGGGCGGCTATGCCGTGGGCCATCATCTTCAGCAGGAGCAGGACTTCAACTACCAGACTCAGCGCGAACTGGCTTCGCAACGTCGTCAAATCGAGCAGCAGCGGCAGGAAATCGAACAATTACAGCAGCAAAATGACACGGAATAGCTGGAACCAGAGCAGTGCAACGTTTCGGCATTCCCTTACGTCTAAACCATAGAGAGTGTCGTACAGGATCGTCGAACTTCGAAATGTGTGTGCGTCGACAGGAGGTAACTTTTATGCGCAAAGGTTTGATTGCGACCGCGGCAACAGCACTTGCGGTTGTGCTCTTCCTTGGCGGATGTTCCGGACAACCCCTTACCGATCGTGAAATGGGGACTGGTGGCGGCGCTCTGGTTGGCGCCGGCACCGGTGCGATAATCGGCGCTGCCGTTGGTCATCCACTCGCCGGCGCGGCGATCGGCGGCGGCATCGGCGGAGTTGGCGGCTATGCGGTGGGCAACGAGATGCAGAACCAGCAGGTTCAGAACGATCAGACGCAGAGCCAGATTCAGCAGCAGCAAAGCGAAATCGAAGCACAGCGCCGTCAAATTGAAGATCTGAAGAACCAGCAGAATACCGAGTAAGTTGCCCGGGTTCTCCATCGAGCGCGGAGACACCCGCAAACGGGGTGTCTCCATTTTCATTTGCCAATCTACCACTGCAGAGAAGCTCAGAGCCTAGGCCGGGCGGCAGAGCTTGCAAGCCCTCATTCCCGCACCGCGTGCGTGCGCCGCGTCGGTGAAAATGATCCACTTCTTGCGTTCGGCCCGGCGTACCGCTGAACAGGCCGGCGAACAAAAGATTCGCGATTGCCAATGGCCGTAAACGGCCTGCGCCGGAATGCGATCGCCGCGATCGACCTCAAAGCCCTCCGCTCGCAACAGTTTCAATTTGCGATCAACGCCGCCGCCGTAGTTGCCGATTCTACCGTCGGATTTGATCACTCGATGACAGGGGACGTAGATCGGCAACGGATTCGACGCCATCGTGGTGCCGACCGCGCGTTGACTGGAAGGCGACCCGATCGCCGCGGCGAGTCCCTGGTAGGTGACCACGGATCCTGCGGGCACCTCGCGCAGACGGGTCAACGCGCGTCGCTGGAACGGGCTCACCACCAGGCTCAAATCGATCGGCCGATGGACAATCGCGTCGTCATCGCCGGCAAGGTGCCGTTCGATTTCTTCACCGATGCGCACGGCGGTTGCGGGATCCTCGATCAGGTCGAACTTTTGTCTCAGGTCGGCGATCATCGCCGCGCCATCACGCGAGTCCAGATAGGCGAGTGCGACCAGTCCGCGTGAACTTTCAGCGGCGAGCAGGCGTCCCAGCGGTGAATCGAAAATGCCAATGCGAGCCTCGGGGCGCCGGATGGGAGCAATCGCGCGGGCGAGGCGCTGGCGTGCAAGACGCAGCATCTTATCGATCGCGGCATCGGTCGCTTCGTCGCTCGCGGGATCGAATTCGTCGAGTTGCAGGGCTTTCTTCATGACGACAACTCCATCGAGAGTTTGAGCTTTTTGAGTGCCTGGTAAACACCGGCGCGGGCGCTTTCGGATGAGCAGCCGAGCGCCGTCGCAATTTCCCCATACTCGAGTCCGCCAAACTTGCGCATCACCAGGGCTTCGCGCTGATTGTGCGGCAGTTGCGCGATCGCGGCTTTCAGATGGATCACGCCTTCGTGCGCGCCGTTGGAACTCGCGGGCGCCCGCGCCAGGTCGAGTTCCTCGTCGCCTATCACGCGCGATCGCCGCATCCGATCGCGCACGCGGTTCAAGCATAAGTTGGTGGCGATCCGGTAAAGCCAGGGACGCAGCCCGGCGGCCGATTCCAGCTTCGGCCAGGCGCGATAGGCGCGTAGCCAGGTCTCCTGGAAGAGGTCCAGTGCGTCGTCATGGTCGCGCGTCGTGCGCAGCAGAAAGCGCATCAGTTCGCGCTCATGGCGCGCGACCGCCTCGTCAAAGGGCGGCGGCAGATCGAGCGTCGCCGGCGTCTTCGTCTTCTGCGATTGCGGCATCCGGGTTACCTCGACTGTTCGATCGTTGTCGATATCCGAAAAGCTTCGCCCATCTTTGACCCATCCCGCTGGTGCAGGCCGCGGGCCTGAGCCGACGGTGTCAGTCCGAATCAATAGGCTGTCCATACGCGTTAAGCGACCTCTTTGAAGGCCTCGCCGTCGTCGTTAACGATGACTGCGCGCGGACGGGACGCCGCCAGCGGGTAGGGCAGCGTGGGCGCCATCCGCCAGACGTACCAGTCGATCACCGCCAAGGCGACGGTCATTACGAAACCCAGGACGATCGTTGCGGTTGATGGGAACATCGTCTTTGTCCTCCTGACGCGGTATAACCCCGAAGCGGTCGGCGATGTGAAGTGAGCGGATTGGGCAGCCCGGCTTCCTTTCGGCATTGCGTTCGCCGCGAAATCCGACACGCTCATCATCGACCAACTGTGAGCGGAAACCGCTGGAGGACCCGGATGGATCCCGTCGCCGCAATAGGATTGTGGGCAACGCTGTTTGTCGGCAGCCACCTCATCATCTCGTCGCCGCCAATTCGGGCGCGAATCGTCGCGAGGATTGGCGAGCAGCCCTTTCGCGGCCTCTACTCGATCGTGGCGTTCGGCACGCTGGTCCCGTTGGTGATGATCTTCATGCGGCATAAACATGCGGGCGCGATGCTGTGGTATCTGCGCGACTTTCGCAGTGCGCGCGTCCTCACATGGGTGCTGATGTTCACGGCGCTGATCCTGCTGGTAGCGAGCCTCATCAGGCCGAACCCCGGCGCGATTGGCGCGCCTGCGAGCGCGGGCGCTGGCGAAGCTCGTGGCGTTCAAAAAATCTCGCGCCACTGTGGATTCGTGGCATTCAGCCTGTTCGGATTCGCTCACATGCTGATGAACGGATGGGCCGGCGACGTGATTTTCTTTGGGACGTTTCCGGCGCTCGGGATTCTCGGCGGATGGCATCAGGACCGCCGCAAGCTGCGCGACCTGGGCGAGAGCTATCGGCGCTTCGTGGCGCAAACGTCGTTCTTTCCCGGTGCGGCGCTCCTGAGTGGACGCCAGCGCTGGAGTTTCGCCGACATGCCGTGGGCGGCAATCGGCATCGGAATCGCGTTAGGCATCGTGATCGTACATTTCCATCCATATTGGTTCGGCGGATCGCCGATGGGCTAGCCAGGGTGGCGGGCTCTGAGCACGGTCATCTGTCATTCTGAGCGCCGCCATCTGTCATTCTGAGCGCGGCGAAGAATCCCGAGATTCCTCACTCCGCAGACTCCGTTCAGAATGACGACCCGATTTTGTGCAGAGCCTCCGTGGTGAGTCCTGCCGGATGGATGATCCAAGCGAAATCCGACGCTCGACTTTAACGAGCTGGCGGGTTTAAGACGCGGGAATCTGGAACACGCGGGCGGCGTTGGCTGCGATTTGCGCCGCCATCGTGTCGCAATCGACGTTGCGCAAACGCGCGAGGACTTCGTAGGTCCGGGCGACGAAGGCGGGCTCGTTGCGCTTGCCGCGATAGGGCTCGGGCGCGAGAAACGGGGCGTCGGTTTCGGCGAGGAGGCGGTCGTCGGGGACGATCGGCACGGCCTCGCGCAAGGACGCTGCGCTCTTGAAGGTAACGATTCCAGAGAACGAGATGTGGAAGCCGAGCGCGAGGAACTCGCGGGCGGCGCCGGCGTTGCCGGTGAAGCAATGGATGATGCCGCCGCGCGGCGGCATCCCGACTTCGCGGACGATCGCGACGACGCGATCCTCGGCGTCGCGGCAATGAATCACGATGGGGCGGTCCACTGCGGCGGCGAGCTCGAGATGGCGGCGGAGCGCGGCTTCCTGCGCGGCGACGGGCGAGTGCATGTAGTGGAAGTCGAGACCGCTCTCGCCAATGGCGACAACTCGGGGCGATTGCGCGAGGTCGCGCAGTTGCGCGATGCGATCGTCGTCGGAATCCCTGGCGTCGTGCGGATGCACGCCAATCGCGGCGTAAACGTCGGCATTGCGTTCGGCGAGAGCGACGGTCTCCCGATCGCATTCGATGGAACCAATCGCACCGACGGAAACCATCAGGCGCAGTCCCGCTTCACGGGCGCGCGCGAGGACGGCGTCAACTTCGCCGCGCAACTTTGGATCGGCGAGATGGCAGTGGGTGTCGGTTAGATTCACGGTCGCTTGGGATCAAGAAATTCCTGGCAATTCCGATCGCGGTTCAGACTGCCGCGAGCTTTTCGCGGCGGGGAAAGAGCGGCGTGGGTGGCTGGACTTTATGACCGGGCTTCAGACCTTCGCCGTACGGAGCGCGCTTCGTCTCTTCATCAATGACGTTGAGCATATCGAAGATTTTGGCCGAGGTTACGGGCATAAACGGTTCGAGCGCATCGGCGACGACGCGAATGGTTTCCAGCAGGTTGGCGAGAATCTGCGCGACCTGGGGCAGGTTCGCGGGGTCCTTGGCGAGGCTGAACGGCGCGGTCGCGACGATGTACTTGTTGGCGGCGTCAAGCGTTTGCCAGATATCCTCGAGGGCGCCTTTGAAGTCGAGATCGTCAACGGCGGCAGCAATTCGCTGCTCCAACGCCTTACCGTCGCGGCCAAAGCGCAGGTGGAGTTTGTGCTCGGAGGATTTGATCAGATCGATCGCATCGGCGGCCTCCGCGAGCTGCGGCGCGGTGGAGATTTTACCGTCGAAGTAGCGCACCGCCATCGAGAGCACGCGGCTGACGACGTTGCCGAGGTCGTTGGCGAGGTCGGCGTTGTAGCGATCCGTGAGGCGTTCCTCGGAGAAATCGCCGTCGAGTCCATAGACGACTTCGCGCATCACGAAGTAGCGCAGGACGTCGGCGCCGAAGGCCTTTTCGTAACTGACCGGATCGCGCACGTTGCCGGAGCTTTTCGACATGCGCGAGCCGCCGAAGTTGAGCCAGCCGTGAACGTTGAGGCTTTTGAAGAGCGGCAGCCCGGCGGCGAGCAAAATCGCCGGCCAGTAAACCGCATGGGTCTTGAGAATGTCCTTGCCGATGAAGTGCTCGGTATGCGGCCACCAATCGCGCATGAAGGGGTCGAGGCCGAGGCGGCTGGCGGGTTCGCTGACGTAGGCCCAGAACGCGTCGTACCAGACGTAGGTGACGTAGAGGTCGTCGAAGGGGATCTCGATACCCCAGTCCATGCGCGCCTTGGGCCGCGAGATGCAGAGGTCGCTGAGCGGTTCGGCGAGCATGTTGAGCGCTTCGTTCTTGTAACGCTCGGGGCGAATGAGGATTTCGTCGCGCTTGATTTTATCGATCACCTCGGCGCGGAACCGATCGATCTTGAGGAAGTAATTACTCTCCTTGATCAGCTCGACGACGGTGTTGTGCGTGGGGCATAGGTTGCCCGGCTGCTGTAATTCCTTCTCGGTGTAGAAGCGTTCGCAGCCAACGCAGTAGAGGCCTTCGTACTCCTTGAATTCGATGTTGCCTTGGGCCTGAGTCCTCGCGAGCATCTGCTGGACGAACTTCTCATGCACAGCGTCGGTGGTGCGGACCCAGTAGTCCAGATCGACATTGAGGCCGTCGAAGGCGTCGCTGAAGAGCACGGACATCTTGTCGGTATAAGCCTTGGGCGCGAGGCCCTCGGCGATGGCGGCGCGGCGAATCTTGTCGCCATGCTCGTCGGTGCCGCTCAGGAACGACACGTTTTGGCGGCCGTAGCGGCGGCGCTGGGATCGGGCGAAGACGTCGGCAGCGAGGGCTTCATAGGCGCTGCCGACGTGGGGAGTGCCGTTGCTGTAGAAAATCGCGGTGGTGATGTGGATGCGTTGGTCCATGGTCAAGGTTCCAGGGTTCTTTGCGGTTTCCTGATCAAAATTCCGCGCAGACAATCGTAGCAGAGAATGGCGATGACGCGCGCATCGGAAGCCGCGGCGCCGAAGCGCACTTCAAGGTTTGGGCGGGCGCGTATCGACCATGTCTTCAAGCGTCGCTTCGACCACGCCGCCGTCCTCCTCGCGCTGAATGAGTACGGTCTGCTTGAGGGTGTTGTGGCGCACGACTTTGCCGTTGCCCTTGACCGATTCGACGCGGCGGCCGAGGTTGGGCAGGGCGCGCTTGAGTTCGACGTAGGTGGCGTATTCGTAGCGCAGGCAGCATTTGAGGCGTCCGCACATCCCGGCGAGGCGCGAGGGGTTCAGCGCGAGGCCCTGTTCGCGCGCCATCTTGACGGTGACGGCTTCAAAATCGCGCAGCCACGAGGAGCAGCACAGCTCGCGCCCGCAGGGTCCCAGGCCGCCGGTAACTTTCGATTCGTCGCGCGCGCCAATCTGCTTCATCTCTACGCGCACGCGCAGGGTGTTGGCGAGGTCGCGCACGAGGTCGCGGAAATCAATGCGGTTCTCGGCGGTGAAATAGAAAATCGCCTTGCGGCCGTCGTAGGTGTAATCGACGGTGACCAGCTTCATCGCGAGGCCGCGTTCGCGGATGCGGGTGACACAGAGGCGCTGGGCGTTGTGTTCGCGGGTGAGGGCCTCTTCTTCGGCGCGCAGATCGTTGTCGCGGGCAAGGCGAACGACCGGGCGCATCGCAGCGAGGTCGAGCGTACGGGCAGGCTCGTGCGGTTCGATGACGACGGTGCCGAGGCGCGCGCCCGCTTCACTTTCGACGAGGACGCGATCGCCGCGCTTTAGGGGGAGGCCGGCGGAGAGATAGTTCTGGAGATGGCCGGCGGTCTGAAGACTGACGGCGACGATCAAAGGCTGGTCTGCGCTGGTTTCGAACGGATCGATATCGCCGGCCACTATTCACCCCGCAGCGCTTGTCCCGCGCCGATCCAGAATTGCTCGGCCTGGAGCTTTGAATTCGCCATCTCGTCCACCGCGGCCGCGGCCGCCAGTGCGATAACGGCGACCCTCGCGAGTGCGCCGGCGTCGCTGCGCGCGGCAATTTCAGCCATCGCCTGGGCGGCTTCGGGCGCCGGCGCCGTCAGCTTGGTGCCGAGGAGTTTGAAGCATAGCATTTCCTCAAGCAGCCGCGCGATTAGCTCGAAATTGCCGACGGCCTGGTCGCGCGCGCCGAATAACTCCTGAGCGATGGCCTGAGCGCCGGCGAAATCGAGGGTGCGGGCGCGGCCGAGGGCGTCGATCAATTCCTTGACGGGAGGCTCGTCGCCCTGGGTCAGGGCGATCGCGCGGGCGAGGCTGCCGCGCGCGAGCGGGGCTATCGCCAGCGCACGATCGGGTTCGAGCCCGGCGCGGATCTGGAGCACGTGCGCGATTTCGGCGACGCTCAGCGGGCCGAAGCGAACCGGGCGCATGCGCGAGCGGACGGTATCGAGCAAGGCGCGTTCGCTGCTGGCGACGAGGATGATCATGGTGTAGCCGGGCGGCTCCTCGAGGGTTTTAAGGAGGGCATTCTGGGCCGGCAGATTGAGGGTTTCGGCGTCATCGACGAGGGCGATACGGCGCGGACCGCGCGACGGGCGGACGCCGAGGCGGTCGATCAGATCGCGCACCTGATCGATCAGGAGGTCGGTGCGGCCGGGCTGGCGGGCGACGTAAACGTAGTCGGGATGAACGCCGAGGGCGACCTGGACGCAGGCCGCACAGCAGTCGCATCGCGGGGCGGCGGCGCTGGCGGCGCGGCTACGAGCGGGCGTCGCGGCGGCGGCGCGCACGGGACAGTCGGCGGGATTGCAGCAGAATTGGGCGCCCGGCGATCGCTCGCAAAGAATATTGTGCGCGACGCCGCGCGCGACGATCGACTTGCCGACGCCCGCGGGGCCGGCGAACAGGTAGGCGTGCGCGGGGCGCCGCGCGAGTTCGCCTTCAAGGCTCGCGATGACCTCGCGATTACCGGCGACGCCGGCGAGCGACATCAGCGAGCCACCACGGCACGGATCGCGTCGATGATGCCAGCGGTGATGGCGGCGACGGGGGCGGTCGCGTCGATGACCGTGACGCGGTGCGGCTGTTCGCGGGCGATGATGAGGAAGCCTTCGCGCACGCGGCGATGGAACTCGACCTGCTCGCCTTCGAAGCGGTCGGGACCGCGAACGTCGCCGCGGACGCGCGCTCGCGTCCGTTCGAGACCGGTTTCGACGGCGAGGTCGAGCACGATCGTCAGGTCGGGATGGGTACCATCGCTGGCGAGGCGGTTGAGCTCGTCGAGCAGCTTCAAGTCGAGGCCGCGGCCATAGCCCTGGTAGGCAGTCGTCGAATCGGAGTAGCGGTCGGAGAGGACGATCTCACCGGCGGCGAGGGCGGGCTTGAGCTTCTCGCGGACGTGCTGGGCGCGATCGGCGAGCACCAGCAGCAACTCGGCGGCGGCGTGAAGCGAGACGGCAGGGTCGAGGAAAATCGCGCGAATGGCCTCGCCGGCGCGAGTACCGCCGGGCTCGCGGGTGACGGTCACGCGATGACCGGCGGCACGGAGCGCCTCGCCGACGAGAGCGGTCTGCGTGGTCTTGCCGGAGCCTTCGACGCCCTCGAGCGTAATGAACAAGCCTTTAGCCATCTCGTGATGATCGTTATCCCGAAAAATACCAGCGAATCAATTGCGGCTGAAAAAGTGCGAAGATTGCGGCGGCCAGGGCGAGGAACGGGCCGAAGGGTATCTCGGTGCGCATGAGCGGGGCGGCGGAGGCGTCTTCCGGCGCCGCGGTGCCGCGGCGGACACCGGTGACCTCGGCGATCGCGGCAGGCGTTCGATCGGCCGAAGGCGCGGGGATGCCGCCGCTCAAGGCGAGCGCGATGCCGCCGATCGCGCCGCAGATCGAACCGACGAAGAGCGTGAAGAGGACGCCCTGCCATCCGAGGAAGGCGCCGACCATCCCGATCAGGAAGACGTCGCCAAGGCCGACGCCCTCGCGGCGGCGCACCAGCAGATAAGCTTCGCCGGTGAGAAAGAGGAAGCCGGCGCCGCCGAGGGCGCCGAGCAGCGAACTGCGGAGGCCTACTTCGGGCATCAGCAGCCAGGCGCAGAGTATGCCGATGGGGACCCCGGCGAAGGTTATCAGGTTGGGGATGACGCGCCAGTCGTAATCGATCAGCGCGACGATGTAGAGGGCGGCGCAGAGGGCGAAGCGGGCGATCGCATCGGCGAGCGGGAAGCAAAGAAAGAGATACGCGGCGGCGACGGCAAGGGCGATCTCGGTGAGAAAATAGCGAAAGGGAATCGAGGCTCCGCACCTCAGGCAGCGGCCGCGCAGGCCGACATAGGCGAGGATGGGGATATTGGCCCAGACGGGGATGGGCCGATCGCATTGCGGACAGAAGGAGCGGGGCGCGGCGATCGAGATCTCGCGCGGATAACGGTAGGCGACGACGTTGACGAAGCTCCCGATGCAGGCGCCGAAGAGGAAGGCGAAGAGCGCGCCGAGGCCGCGCGGCAGATCGATCATTGGAAGGCGAGACCCATCAGGGATCAAGCATACGTTCGCACGCGGCGAGGTGCCATTGGCGGCGGCGCGCCGATGGGTCGGTCTACTTTTGGCATTGCGGACAGTAGAAGCTGGAGCGCTGGCCGATGACGACGGCGCGAATCGGCGCGGTGCATTCGAGGCACGGCTGCGCTTCGCGATCGTACACGCGGAGCTTGCTGGCGAAGCGGCCGGGCTGACCCTGCGAATCGCGATAGCTGCGAAAGGTGGTGCCGCGGCTGCCGATGGCCTCGCGGAGGACCTGGGCGGTGATGGCCGCGATGCGATCGAATTCGACGCGGGTAACGCGGCCGGCGCGGCGCGACGGACGCACGCGGGCGCGGAAAAGAATCTCGGAGGCGTAGATATTGCCGACGCCGGCGACGATGCGCTGGTCCATCAGGAGGTTCTTGATAGCCGCCTTGCGCCCACGCGAGACGGTCCAAAGGTAAGCGGCATTGAACTCCGCGGCGAAGGGCTCGGGGCCGAGGCCCCTTAATTCGGGGAGGTCCGCGACGTCGCCGCGCGCGCACAGGATCATCAGGCCGAAGCGGCGCGGGTCGTTGTAAACGAGGCGGCTGCCGTCGTCGAGCGCGAACTCGACGTGATCGTGGCGCGGGTCGAAGGGGTCACCGGCGAAATCGTGGCGGCGATGCGTAAGGCTGCCGGACATGCCGAGGTGGACCATCATGAGGTGGGCGCCGCTGAGCTCGATCATCAGATACTTGGCGCGGCGGCCGACGGCCTCGATGGTGCGGCCGGCGATCATCGCGGGCAAATCGGGCGCGATCGAGCGGCGCAGGCGCGGTTCCCTCACGATTGCGGAAACGACGGTGCGGCCAACAGCAGAGCGGGCGAGAATGCGGCGGAGCGATTCGACCTCGGGCAGTTCAGGCATCGCGGACGGCCTTTAGAGCGGCGCGGCTGGCGAGGGCGCGGGCGAGGCGCACAAAATCCTCGGCGGCGAGGGTCGCGGCGCGGGCGCCCGGATCGATCGCGGCGCCCGCAAAGGTCGCTTCGAGGGCGGCGGGCTCGAGTGCGAGGGCTTTGCCGACCGCGTTGCGGAGCGTCTTGCGGGGAGCGGAGAAGGCGGCGCGGACGGTGGCGAGGACCGCGCGCTCCTCGGCCGGAGCGAACGGCAGCGGGCAGCGCGGCACGAAGGTCAGCACTTCGGCCTCGACGCGGGGCTTGGGGTGGAAGCTGCCGGCGGCGACGCGAAAGTGATCGGCGATGTGCCAGTAGAGCGACGTGAATGCGCTCAAGGCGCCGTAGTCGGGCGAGCCCGGATGCGCGCGAATGCGTTCGGCGACTTCGCGCTGGAACATCAACACCATCCGCGCGATCGCCGGATGCATTGCGCACAGGCGCTCGAGGATGGCGGCGGCGACATTGAAGGGAAGATTGGCCACCACACGCATCGGCGCGGCGGAATCGAGGGCGCGAAAAACGCGCGGGTCGATGGTCAGGAAATCGCGGTTGAGCACCTCGACACGAGGATCCAGGGCGAAGCGATCGGACAATCGCGAGGCGAGGCGATCGTCGAGTTCGATCAGCATCAGACGGCGCGCGGGCCGGAGCGCGAGGCGATCGCTAAGGATGCCGAGGCCGGGGCCGATCTCGAGCACGTTGTCGCCTGCGTTGATCGCAGCGGCCTCGACGATGCGATCGGCAACGCGCGGCTGCACCAGAAAATTCTGGCCCTTGGATTTGTGGGGAGTCACACCGGCGAGGGCGAGAGCGCCCGCGGGCCGCAGAGGCGCAGTATGATCGGGCGCGGCAGCGGCGCCATGCGATTGCCGCACACGCGTCACAGTGCGAGGTTGGCCTCGGCGTCGATGGTCAAGGGATCGCGCTCACCGTGGAGCAGGCGGTAACTCCCAGCGAGTGCGATCATGGCGGCGTTGTCGGTGCAGTATTTGAACGATGGCGCGACGAGCCGGCGACCATCGGCCTCGGCGGCGGCGGCGAGGCGTTCACGCAAGCGGGTATTGGCGGCGACTCCGCCGGTCAGGGCGATGGTCGAGGCGTCGAGTTGCCGGGCCGCGGCGATGGTCGGGCGCACGAGCATATCGACGACCGCTTCCTGGAAGCTCGCGGCGAGGTCGGCGGAGGAAACGGCCGCCCCGGCAGCGCTCGCGCGATAGACGGCGACGGCGGTCTTAACGCCGCTGAAGCTGAAATCAAGCGGCGCGCCTTTCACCCGCGCGCGTGTAATCTTCACGCGGTCACGCGCGCCTGTCCGCGATAAATCGTCGATGATTTTGCCCCCCGGATAGCCCAGGCCCATCAGCTTGGCAACCTTGTCGAAGGCCTCGCCGGCAGCGTCATCGCGGGTCGAGCCCAGACGCCGGTAGCGCCCGAAATCCTCGACCGCAAAGATAGCGGTATGACCGCCCGAGACTACGAGCGCAAGGTAGGGCATCGCGACCTCGTGCTCGATCAACGGCGCGAGCAGGTGGCCCTCGATATGATTGACGCCGACGAACGCGATACCGGTCGCCTGCGCCAGGCCCTTCGCGCACATGAGGCCGACCAGCAGCGAGCCGACCAGGCCGGGGCCGCGTGTCACCGCGATACCGTCGAGGTCACCCAAGGCACATCCGGCGCCGGCCAATGCGCGCTCGATCACCGGCATTATGGTGATGACGTGATTGCGCGACGCGAGTTCCGGCACGATCCCGCCATAGGCGCGATGGATATCGTCCTGATTCGCAACCGCGCTGGCGCGCACGGCCGCGACGCCGGGACGATCGCTTTCGATCACGGCGGCAGCGGCGTCGTCACAAGAAGATTCGATTCCAAGTATCAGCATTTTCCTAAGATCAGGCGCTTCAGCATAGCGGTGAAAGCCGCCGAGGTTAATCGGGCGGGTAGTCCCAGGCTGGGCTTTGCTTCGGTGCGCCGTCCACCGACGGATTCGAGGCGGGCGGCGGCGGCGGCGGCGGTTCCGCGGGGGCGGGCTTCGCGGCATCATCCCTGGGCGCCGGAAGCGCCTCGTGCGTTGGACCGGTTTCGGCCGCGGCGTCCTGGTCGGGCGGGCTCGGCGGACTGGGTAGAAAAGCCGCCAGGCGAGTATAGCCGACGCGGGCGGTGAGGTCGTTAGGCGCCGTGCCGAGAGCGCGCTGATAGGCCAACGCAGCATCCTCATTCTGGCCCAGCTCTTCGTAGCAATTGCCCTCGAAACCGACGTCTGTCCCGAGCCAATCCGGACGCGCGGCAAAGCCGATTTCGGCGCGCTGAAGAAAGGTCAGAGCCTGCGTGTAATTGCGACGCGCAATGTAGGCGCGGCCGAGGTAGAAATAGCCGAACGGATTGCCCGGGTCGATCGAGACCGCACGCCCAAGGTCACGAATCGCTTCGGCGGTTTGTCCGGCGCGTAACTCCAGGCGCGCCTGTTCGGTCACACGCAGGGCGGCCATGAGCGCGGGTGTGTCGGCCTTTTTGATCTCGCCGTCGAGCGACGTGTCAGCCAGGTCAGGGCCGCTTTGGATCGATCCGATATCGAGCGCAGGCGGCGGTCCCGCATTGGCGTCATTCACGCTCTGATTGCCCGCCTCATCCGAGTTGCGCAAAGCCGCGACCCCGGAGTTATTGGCATCGTCAGTTGCTGCGCCATCCGGCGCAGGCGCACCCGGCATCAGCGTCGATGCGTGCGATGAACTCGCCGCGGTCTGCGCGGTCGTGAGGCTCGCCGTATGCATTGCGCCTCCGCTTAATGGCGCAGCGCCATTGGCCGGCACCGATGCAAGCGCTTTGTCGGAATGCGCACCAGCGGCCGACGGCGGAATTGGCGGCGCGGCAGACGGATTGGGCGGTGCGCCCGGCACCGGCGCAGTGGGTTTCGCATCGGTGGCCGGATTGCCCGAGGGCACCGAGGAGCCCGGCGGGGCCACCCGTTCCCAATCCTGCGACGGCCCCGGGTTCTCATCGGGAGCAGCGGTAGTCGAGTCGGCGCGCGGAGCTGTGGGATTTTCGGCCGCGGGCACATTTTGCTCGTCGAGGTGCGCTACTTGCACTGGCGACGCCGTCGTCACAGATCGCGCGGCGGACGATTCGCCGGGGATCGCGAATATCTGCGCAGGCGATGCGTCGGCGGTATGTGCGAGGCTTAACGTCAGCACGAAAACCATCGCGAGTTCGGCCATCGAGCGGCACCAGCCCGCTGAGAGATCCCAACGGGAGGTCTTGATTCTAAAACGGGCGCGCATGAACTGCTGATATTACCACCGGCGTCAATCGTTAGGCGACGACGTATCATCGGGCGCCGCCTGCCAGTTCGCGTCCGTCGACGGGGTCGCGGCGGCGGCTGGGGTGGTTCCAGCGGGCGGCGTGGTGCTCGAGGCGGTAGCCGGTGTAACCGCGCCCGCCGCAGAGTGGAACGGGCAGGTCTGCGTCGGCGCCATATCCTTCGGGAATACGCCCTGAATACTCACGGGGCAATATGGCCCCGCCAGGTATCCGGTCAAGGGATCGACGTTGGCGATGACGACTCCCGGCGGCACACCAAAGTCCAGCGCCGGCCGCGGCGCAGTCGCCGCCTTCATAAAGGCGGTCCACGCGGGCAAGGAGGCCTCCGCGCCAGTCAGTCCGAGAGCATCCTTCTGATCGAAGCCCGTCCACACGACCGCCAGGAGGTTGGGGGTAAAACCGGCAAACCACGCATCCACCGAGTCGTTGGTCGTTCCCGTTTTCCCTGCGGCGGGGCGGGTGAAGCCCAGTTTACGAGCCGCCTGCCCGGTGCCGTGATTGATGACCTGCTGGAGCATGAAATCCATCGTATAGGCGAGGTCGGAGGAGAGCACCTGGGTGGCTGCGAGTTCATGGCCTTCGATGACCTGGTTGTTCTGATCGACCACTGCGGTAACCGCATAGGGCGGCACTTCGAGTCCCTCGTTGGCCAGAACCGCGTAGGCCCGGGCGATCTGCATGGGCTCGACTTCGATGCCGCCGAGCACGATCGAGGGATACGGCGGCAGGTCACCGAAACCGAGCTTCGCCGCCATCGCGCGCACGCGATCGAGCCCGATCGCATTGGCCACGCGCGAGGTCGCCGAATTCAGCGATTCCTCGAGCGCAAATTCGAGGGTGACGCGGCCAAAGTAGCGGTTCTTGAAATTCTTGGGCGTCCAACTGGTTTCACCGACCTGCCAGGTGAACGGGGTGTCCTCAACATAAGTAGTCGGCAGGAAATGATCCGGGCCGCCTTCGAAGGTCTCCTGAAGCGCCGCCAGATAGGTCACGGGCTTGAAGGCGGATCCGGGCTGACGCTTGGATTGGGTGATGCGGTTGAACTGCGATTCGCGATAGTCGCGGCCTCCAGTCATCGCACGGATCTTACCGGTCTGCGGCTCGATCGCGACCAGGCACGATTGCAGCTCTTCGCTCTTTTCCTTGCGCCGCAACGAGGAATGCTGCGACACCAGCCGATCCAGATTATCGACGACCGCCTGGTCGCTCTCGCGCTGCATGTGCACGTCCAGGGTCGTGAATATGCGCAAGCCCTCGCCTGTCAGGACGGTTGGCGGATAGCGTTCGGCCAGCTCGTGTTTGACGTAATCGACAAAATACGGCGCGTCGTTGGTCTCGTTGAACGGCTCGCGCGCGCGAATCGGCTCGGTCACCGCGTCGTCGTAAGCGGCTTTGCTGATGTAGCCCTCCTGCAGCATTGAGGACAGCACCTCGTTGCGCCGCTCGCGCGCCGCATCCGGATGACGAATCGGGTTGTAGCGGTTCGGCGATCGAATCATGCCCGCGATGGTCGCCATTTCGGCAATGGACAGGTCGCGAGGCTCCGTGGAGAAGAAGAATTCGGACGCCTCCCAGATGCCGTAGATGCCCTCCTGTCCGCGCTGGCCGAGATAGATGTCGTTGATGTAGTTCTCGAGGATTTCGTCCTTCGAATAGCGCCGTTCGGCAATGTATGCCATCAGCGCTTCGGTGACTTTGCGATGCCAGTCGCGCTTGCTGGTGAGGAAAAAGTTCTTCATCAACTGCTGCGTGAGAGTCGAACCGCCCTGCACCAGGTGGCCCGAATGGAAATCGATCCACCCGGCCTTGAGCGTGCGCATCACGTCGATGCCGTGATGTTCATAAAAGCGATGGTCTTCGGCGGCGAGAATCGCGTCCACGAAGCCGGGCGGGATTTCTGTCAGCGGCACCAGGCGGCGCTGCTGCCAGTCGCCCTGGAAGATTGCGCCGAGCAGTTCCGGCTCCAGCTCGATCGAGTACACGGGCGCGTGCGAACCGGCATCCTCAATCGAAATCAAAGTGGTATCGGGCGCGATCTTGAGATCGACCAGCTCGCCCATGAATTCCTTGAATGGATAAGGAAAGCTGTGCAGAAAGATCAGCAGGCGCCCGCGCTTATGATCATAAAAATAGATGCCGCGCGAGTTCACCAGATCGGCGCTGGCGACCGGATGATAGTTGAGCCGCGCGATGCGTTGGAAGAAACCGACGTCGCTCAGGCGCTGACCCGGGTACAAGGTCACCGAGTCCGAATAGATGCGCGACGGAATGGTCCAGCGCTTGCCCGAAAACCGCTCGACGACCTCCTGCTGCAGCGAGTTGTAATAATTGATGAAGGAATAGATTGCGGGCGCGATCGCAAAGAGCGCGATCACGCAGAGCGCCAGCAGGCCTATCATTACCGGGCGTTTCAACCGCATCGATGGTAAAAGGGCGTGAGCGCCCCTCAGCCGCGACCGCGCAACGTGAGGAAGATGGTACCGTGGTCGCGCTGCACCAGCAGCAGCGTGATCCTCTCATGCGCCGCTCGATCCAGCGCCCGCTGCCAACCGCCGAGATTCTTCACCGGCTGCCGATCTACCTCCATGATTACATCGCGCGGGCGCAAACCCGCCGCCGCCGCACGGCTGCCCGCATCGACCGCGGCCACCAGCACGCCCGAGTTGTCGCCAAGCTTGAGTTGACCCGCGAGCGCCGCGTCCAGGTTCTCAACCGTCAGCCCCCACGACGGCGGTGCCGCGCCGGCCATCTCGGCCGACGCCAGTTGTTCTTCGTGCGACATTCCGATCACAATTGGTACCTTGCGGGTAATGCGATCGCGAATCACGGTGAGCATCGCGCTGTGTCCGACCGGCACGGCGCCAACCATCAGGGGTAGTTCCTGCGACTCGCCGATCTCGTGTTGATTGAAGCCGACGATGATGTCGCCGCGCCGCAGTCCGGCCGCCCTGGCCGGACTGTCGTCGATCGTTTGCTCTACCAGCGCGCCATGCGGCGCGCTCAGGCCCGCGGCCTCCGCCTGGGTTTGCGAGACCGGCTCGATATAGACGCCGAGCCATCCGCGCACGACGCTGCCGCGGCTGCGCAATTGCGGCAATTCGTCCTTGATCAGATTGACCGGAACCGCGAAGCCAATCCCCATGCTCGATCCCGAGCGCGTGTAGATCGCCGAATTGACGCCGACCACCGCCCCATGTTGATCGATCAGCGGGCCGCCCGAGTTGCCCGGATTTATCGAGGCGTCAGTCTGGATGAAATCGTCGTAATTGCCCGGAATGAAGCGGCCTTTCGCGCTGACGATGCCGGCGGTAACCGAATGGTCGAAGCCGAACGGATTGCCAATCGCGATTACCCATGCGCCGACGCGCAGGCCGTCCGAATCGCCCAGCGGCGCGATCGGCAAATGGCCGGAGGCGTCGATCTTGATGAGGGCAACATCGGTCTTGTCGTCGCGCCCGGTAACCCGCGCTCTGAACTGGCGCCCGTCCTGCAGCGTCACCTTGATTCGTTGGGCGCCTTCGACAACGTGCTCATTGGTCAGGATGAAGCCGTCGCGACTGATGATGAAGCCGGATCCGACGCTCTCCGGCAGCGACGGGTCTTCGTCCGCAAAGGGCTGCCCGAAACGATCGCCGGGATCGCCGCCGTCGCTTGCGGGAGGTGCGCCGACTTTAGGAAGGTTCTTTTGCTCCGTTGAGACATTGACCACCGCCGGCGACAGCCTGGCTGCGAGGTCAACGAAGTCCGGCAACGACTCGGCCTTGCGCGCGGCCGGGCCGTCGGAGATCTCGGTCCACAATGGATCGGCGAGCGCGAATCCGGCTCCCAGCCCTAATCCCGCCACTATTGCCGCGATCCAATAGCGTCGTCGCGATCGGTGTCTGCGCCACATCGAAATGCTTCGAACGAAGAGTGCGCGCAACCCACGATTCAGCGCGCCGTTCGCGCTCGTTCAACATATTTCATCCGCAATTCGTAGAGAATCGCGTCGATCAACTGCCCTTCCTCGCGATCGAGGTTGCCGCGCGTCTTTTCTTGCAGCATGCCGATGATATCGATGAGTTGCTGCGCTGCCACCAGGTCCTGCTCGGGCCGGCCGCTCTGCGGATCGGGTATGTCGCCGAGATGCATCAGGGCTTGCGTCGAGAGGCTGACGAGGAAGGTCCCAAAAGTTATCTCGGCCCTGTCCGCGTGTCCGTGATGGTCGTGAGGATCATCGTGAAGATGCTCGCGCGAATGCTCGTGCTGTTGCTCATGATGCTCGTGATGCTCATCGTGGGCGTGCAAAACTGCTTGCGGCGGCGCCTCCGCAGCAGCGGTCGCAGGTGGCGGTTCCGGCGGCGGCGCGGCCTCGGCGCTCTCGCGGAACTCGGGTTTAAGGTCGCCCTCCGAGGAAAATCGGCGGCGATCGTCAACTTTGAAGGCTTTGGGCTTTTCTTCTTCGCGTTCCATCGTCACCTACCCGCTATGCGCCATCTGCTCAAGGCGGCGAATCCGCTCCTCGATCGGCGGATGAGTCGAAAAGAGCCGGCTCAAACCGCCGGCGCTCAATGGGTTGACAATAAACATGTGCGCGGTGGCCTGAGTCGCGTCCGCCATCGGCATCCGCTCGTTGGCCGATTCCAGCTTGCGCAGCGCGTTAGCGAGCAACAGCGGATTGTGCGTCAGCTTGGCGCCACTGGCATCGGCCTGGTACTCGCGAGTGCGCGAGATCGCCAGCTGGATCATGGTCGCTGCCAACGGGGCCAGGATGGCCATCGCCAGCAGCTCGAAGATTCCACCGCCGCGGTTGTTGTCGTCGCGTCCGCCGAAGCCGCCGAAGAGCGCGCCCCAGCGGGCCATCGTGCCGATCATCATGACGACCCCGGCCAGCGTCGCCGCCACCGAACTGATCAGGATGTCGCGATTCAACACGTGCGAAAGCTCGTGCCCGATCACGCCCTTGAGTTCTTCGCGCGTGCAGATCCGCATGATGCCGCGCGTCACGGCGACCGCCGCGTGTTTGGGATTGCGGCCGGTCGCGAAGGCGTTGGGCGTGTCGCTGTCGATCAGGTACAGCTTCGGCATCGGGATATTCGCCGCGTTGGCCAATTCGTTGACGATCGCGTACAGCTCCGGCGCATTACTCGCATCGAGCGGCTGCGCGCCGTACGCCTTCAAGACCATCTTGTCGGAAAACCAATAGCTGAAGAAGTTCATGCCGATGGCGAAGACAAATGCGATCTCCAGCCCCCCGCGACCGCCCCACATACCGCCAATCAGCATGATCAGTCCGGTCAGCAATCCCAGCAGGATCGTAGTTTTGAACACACTCATGGTCGTCTCTCAATTATTTCGATTGTCGGAACCGCGACACTCGCGCTCGCGAATCCGGATTAATGAATCCATTACCAGGTACTCAGCGATTCGCTGCGATCTTCCCATCCTATCAATTCGATCAACGAAGCGCTTTCGCACTATATTCAATCAGCATTGTAACCATTGCGCATCGCACAGACACTCCAGGCGTAAATTATTCGAGCACTTTTGCGTCAATTATCTCGATCATCACCGCGGCCGCCTCCGCCACCGTCAATTCACTCAAGGGATCGCGCCGGACGACCCGCGTGCGGCCGAGCGGACGCCATCGCTCCGGGTCGGTCGGTCCGAATAGCACGAGGCCGGGCGATCCGGAGGCCGCCGCCAGATGCGATACGCCCGAGTCGTTGCCAATAAAACATCGGGAAAGTCGTGCCAACGCCGCCACTTCGCTTAGTTCAAGCTGCGTAACTACCGGCGTCCCGGCGGCAGTGAAGATCGGCTCCAACGCGGATTCGGCGGGCCCGAGGATGACTAGCGGACGGATCCAGGATGTCATCAGGGTGGCCAGCGACACGAAACTCGTGGCCGGCCAGTTCTTCGCCTTACTGCCGCTACCCGGCAGCACCAGCATGAAGTTGCCAGCCTCAAGGCCGAGTGCGGCGATACGATCCCCGGCCAACTCCAGATCTTCGGGATAAGGCTCGAGGGAGCAATCCAGCGCGCCGGCATCCCCGGCGCCGATGGTTCCGGATCCAGCAGTGGTCTTCGCGCTGCCTTGGCCGGCGTTCTCCGTGCCGTTCCCGGTCTCGATTTCGCGCAGATAGGCGGCGGCAACGTGCCCGACCGCGGTCGGACGGAACGGAAAGAAGGTAGCGCGGCCATCCGTGGCCGTCGCCAGAGCGGCGCGAAAATGCGAATCGTCAGCCGCAAAGAACGAATAGACGTGTGAAAACGAGCCAAAAAAAGTCTTTGCTTCCTTCGCGAGGGTGCCCGATCGCGCCGCGAACAGTTGCGCGACCTCGCGCCGGTCTATTGAATGTCCGCGCGAATGTCCACAGCCTGCGCTGGCAGAATCAGCTTGAGATCCGCCCTCGGAGACGCGCGCGGCAGCCGTCGGCTGGTCGCGCGGGAAGCCCAGCCGACCCGTCGCAAAGCGCACGAGTTCCGCGCGCGCCATCAACTCGACTGCCGCTTTCGGATGCCGTCGAGCGATCGCCCGGATTGCCGGCACCGCGCAGATCAGGTCGCCCAGCGCCCCGGGGAAAATCACCAGGATTGATGCCCTCGATACGGCTGTTGCGGGATTCGCACCGGCGATGCTGGTTGAAGCCATCGTTACAAGCTTAGCATCGGCAATGCTCCGATGCCCCGCGGGCACTCCGGCCAAATTTGCCCCGCGGCCGGCCGAGACATTCGCATAACCAGTGCAAATACGGTTACAATCGCCGCATGCCGCTTAGCGTCGCTCGCTCTCCATTGGAGCTCATTGGCCACACGCCCGTGGTCCGCCTCAACCGTATCCCCGGCAAAGACGACGCCGAGATCTGGGCCAAGCTCGAAAACTACAACCCGGGCGGCAGCGTCAAGGATCGCATCTGCCTGGCGATGATCGAGCGGGCCGAGCGTGACGGCCGGATTAAGCCGGGCGACACCATTGTCGAGCCCACTTCGGGCAACACTGGCATCGGACTCGCCCTGGTCTGCGCGGTCAAAGGCTACAAGCTGACGCTCACTATGCCCGACACCATGAGCGAGGAGCGCCGGTCGCTGCTGGCGGCTTACGGCGCAACGCTGGTGCTGACGCCCGACACCCGGGGCATGCACGGCGCAATCGCCAAGGCGGAGGAACTGGTGCGCAACAATCCCGGTTACTTCATGCCGCAGCAATTCAGCAATCCGGCTAATCCGGAAGTCCATTACCTGACCACCGGGCCGGAGCTGATCGAGCAACTTGACCATATCGACGCTTTCGTCGCAGGCGTCGGCACCGGCGGCACCATCAGCGGGACCGGACGCTACCTGCGCGAGAACCTGCCCAATCGGCCGCTGATCGTCGCGGTGGAGCCGAAAAATTCGCCGGTGCTGGAAGGCGGCGAGCCGGGGTTCCACAAGATTCAGGGCATCGGTGCCGGCTTCATCCCGGCCAACCTCGATACCACCGTTTACGACGAAGTGTTCCCCGTCAGCGACGAGGATGCGACCGTTTTCGCGCGGCGTATCGCTCGCGAAGAGGGTCTGCTGGTCGGAATTTCCTCGGGCGCGAATTGCTCCGCTGCGCTGCAGATAGCAAAACGGCTGGGCAAGGGTAAAGTCGTGGTCGTCGTCTTTTGCGACACCGGCGAGCGTTATTTGACGACTGACCTGTTCCAGGCGGAAGGTATCTAGGCTCCGTCCACCGTTGTCCCACGAGTGACCTGCGACCCGACCACAATCCGTAGCGCTTATTACGCGATCAACCAGGCCTGAGACTCTGCATAGCTCGATGAACCCACTCGAAGTCAAACTCGAACATTTGCGCGGGCTGTTCCGCCCGCTGCAATCTCTGATGGTCGCCTTTTCGGGCGGCGTCGATTCGACCTTCGTCCTGAAGGTAGCCCACGAGACGATCGGCGAGCGCGTGCTCGCCTTAACCACCACGTCGCCGACGATGCCCGACGACGATCGCATCTCAGCACTCGAGATGGCGCGGCTGATCGGCGCGCGCCATCTCGTCATCGAATCGAACGAACTGGAGATTCCGGGCTACGCGCGCAATCCGATCGATCGCTGCTACCTGTGCAAGCACAACCTCTTCACCGTGTGCGAAGCGAAGGCGCGCGAGCTGCAAATCGACGAAATCGTCGATGGGCTCAACCTTGACGACCTGCACGACTATCGCCCCGGCATCAAGGCGGCCTCCGAGAAGCGGGTACGGCATCCGCTGGTAGAGGCCCAGATGAGCAAGGCGGACATCCGCGAGCTGTCGCGAGCGATGGGTTTGCCGACCTGGGATCGGCCGGCCTCGCCGTGCCTGTCATCGCGGTTTCCCTATGGCACTCAAATCACGCCGGAAGGTCTGCGCCAGGTCGAACAGGGTGAACGTTTGCTCCATGCGATGGGCTTTCGCGTGGCGCGCGTGCGCTTTCATGGCGACGTCGCGCGCCTCGAAGTTGAGGCCGACGAGATCGCCCGCCTGCTGGAACCGGTTACCCGAGCGCGCGTCGATAGCGAGCTCAAGCAGCTTGGCTTCCGTTTCGTCGCGGTGGATTTGAAGGGCTTCCGATCGGGATCGCTCAACGAAGGCCTCCCGTCCGCGTCAACGCATACATCGCTCTCCAGGTGATCGAGAAATTCAGGCTGGGTTAGGGAACTTGGGGGGGGACTCGGTTTCGCCTCAGCCGGCATTCGCGCATTCGCCTCAAACAAGTATTCGCGTATCGCGCTGACCATCATGCGCCGCGGTCACGCGTCCCGATTCGCCTGCGATCGTCATTCGGCGATACGCACCGCCGTCACCCCGGGATGCGGTTCGGTAAGCGCCGGCGGAAAAGGCTTGCCCTTCAGGTAGTGGTCGAGGAAGGCCAGCGTGTAGTCGATAATCGCCTGGTGATAAGTCGGGCGCACATCGGTCCATGCCATGTGGCCGGCGCCGTCGAGCTCGACGTAGTATTTCGGCGGCTGCGTCTGATCGTATACGCCGCCGGCCTTGGCGACGAACGGCGTGATGCCGAAATCGAGCGTGCCGCCCTGGTACATCACCGGCACGCCCATCTCGCCGAGCCCGCCGCGCCGCAGGAATGGCGTGCTGTAGGGTGAGAGGGCAACGACGGCCTTGACTCTGGGATCCTTCCAGGTCGGCCACGCCCCGGCGAGGCCCATCACGGTGTAGCCGCCGAGCGAATGGCCGACGAGGCCCAGATCGTTCCAGTCGAACGGGGGTGCGCCGTAAACGGGATCGGCCTTAAGCGCGTCGATCAACTGTTCGAGGTCCTGCCGCCGGTCGGCGTAGGTGGTGTCGCTCCATTCGTCCGGCTTCGCGAACGGAAGTACAGGCAGTCCCAGCAAGGCCTTCGGATTGCCGCAGGCGGCGTCGCGATGGTCGGGGGCGAAGACCGCGTAGCCGTCTTCGGCGAGTGCCTCGGTGAGGAAGGTCGATTGCGTGTTGCAGCCGTGAAAGCCGTGCGAGAACACGATGACCGGCCACGGCCCGGGTATCGCCCTGGGTGGCGTCCACGCGTCGACGTTCAAGCCCGCGACGCTCAGCTTCCGCAACAGAACAGGGCTTTGCGCGGCGAATGCGGTGAGCCTCCCGGCGAGCAGGAGCAAGCCAATCAGCATGGCCGGCGTGAACATGCGCGACGCCGAGGCCCAAAGCGCGCTCAAGGTTGACGCCAGAAACGCGCGCGACGCTGAGGCTTGGAGCGTCAAGGTAAACTTTGGCCGTGTGTGAGCGAGACCGTGCGGCGCGCATGACACCGCTCTTCTGATGAGGCGAATCATCGATTCTCCCGTGATGGTTGTGCTGGAGGGGGCGCAGAGTCGATCGGGGTTGGCCGGGAAAATTGGGTTCGTTGCGTAATTTGGCGGGTCCCTGTCGAGCGAGGGTGACGCTGAACCCGCGGCCAGGCTGACGCGGGATGTTTTCGGTTGCGGCGGCGTCAGCATTGGCGGCCGCCGGCGGCAGCGAGTTGCGCGAGGTCGAGGTTGATACAGGACGTGCTGGATCGCATCGGCGGCGGTCGTAAGGTGCTCGATCGTGGCGGCTGCGGTCCTGGCGCCGGGTAGCGGCGCCATCAGCTTAGGCGATCGGCGGCGGCTGCGACGAGTTGGGCGAGGTAGAGGTCGGCCGCGGTGGTAATTTTGAAGTTCAACGCTGAGCCGTCAATGACTTCGACCGGGACGCCGAGGTCCTCGACCAGGCTGCTGTCGTCAGTAGTGACGATTCGATTGGACAGGGCGCGCTGATGAGCGCGCATCAGCAGAGCGCGCCGATACGCCTGCGGAGTCTGCGCCTGCCATAGATGAGCGCGCGCCACGGTCGCCACGATTCTGCGATCATCGTCCGCATCGACTCGTTTAAGCGTATCGGCGAGCGGTATCGCCGCGATGGCGCCTCCGCATCGATGGGCGGCGGCGAGCGCGGCCGTGAACATGGCGGGCGTCGCGAAGGGACGGGCGGCGTCATGAACGACGACCATTGCGGCTTCGGCACTGGTGAGGTCCAGAGCAATCCTGACCGAATCCTGGCGTTCTGGACCGCCTGGAGTGAGTTTCACGGGAATTTCGAGGCCGACCTCGCGAATCAGGGCGCGCGCCTGCGACTCCATCCCGGCGGGCACCGTTACAACCGCTTCTTCGATAGATGGAACGGCGGCGACGGTGAGCAAGGAATAGGCGAGCAACGGCCGTCCGCATAACTCGACAAAGGCTTTGGGCTGATTAGAACCAAGGCGGCTACCGGTACCGGCGGCAACGATGATCGCAGAGGCTTTCATCGGGAAGGGCAAGGCCTGGTGCGCGGAGAGCGGGGATTCATACGAAGAATCGCGAGTTCCTCAGGAGCAGGGTGTAAAAGGGGGCGAAAAAAGAGGGTCAAGCGGTGGGCGTTTGCCCCAAGACCTGACCCTCCGCAAGCGAGATTTCCAGACTGAGCTTCGCGCTGTCAGTTGGCGAAGATGGTCTTGAGTTCCTCCATGATCTTTTCCTCGGGATGAGCCTTGGCAATCGAGAGTTCCTTGACCAGGAGACTGCGCGCGGTGTCGAGCATTTTGCGCTCGCCGAAGGAGAGTTCCTTGTCGCCCTTGAGGACCAGGAGGTCGCGGAGGACCTTGGCGATTTCGAGGGGCGAGCCGGTTTTGATTTTTTCGGTGTACTCGCGATAGCGGCGATTCCAGGTTTGCGAATCGCCTTCGACCTTGCGGGTGCGCAGGATTTTGTAGATTTTGGTAACGGTTTCCTTCCCGATCACCCGCCGCAACCCCACCGCCTCAACGTTTTCGGTAGGAATCATGATCGTCATCTTCTCGGTGCCGAGAATACGCAGCATGTAGAAGCGCCGCTCGGAGCCGGAGATTACCTTGCTCTGGATGTCCTCGATAACGGCGACTCCATGAGCAGGGTAAACGACCTTTTCACCCTTTTTGAACGTCAGATTCATTTGTGATGGCGTTTCGTTGCGAGCCTCCAATTTCGGAGCGAGGCGGCCGTTGAGAGACACTAGCGCTTCCGAGTGGCCCGAACTGTTTAGCAATTATTACACAAATATAGCCTGTTTGTAACCCCCTCGACTTGCGGAAAATCGCAGAACGGTGTTTGCATATTGCCGATGAATAGTTACGACAGCTTAAGTTCCATCACGATTGCGTCCTCGCCAACGCCGTAGTAATTCCGTCTCAAACGCTGTTCTTCAAATCCCAGCTTGCGGTACAAGCCGCGAGCGGCCACGTTGGACCGCCTGACTTCCAGCGTAACGACGCTCGCGTGGCGAGCTTTGGCTTCGGCGAGCGCGTCGGTCATCAAGTGCTTGGCCACTCCCGTGCGACGCATTTGCGGATGCACGGCGACATTGAGGATGTGGCATTCGTCGGCCACCAGCCAGCGGCACAAAAAGCCGGCCAGACGCCGGCCGGGATCGCTTTCATCGACGGCCACGATCAGGCGGGAGAAGGGCAGCGACAATTCGCGCTCGAACGAATCGAGGCTCCAGGGGCTGTCGAAGGCGAGTTGCTCGATGTCAATTATGGCGGGGAGATCGCGATCGCTGGCGGAGCGGATTTTCGTCGTCGGCGCAGGGCTGGCGGGGAGGCTCGTGGCCGGACGCCGGGGCGATTGGGTTGGCGATTTCAATCGGCGCAAATCCGCGGGCTGAGGGACCGAAATAAGCAAGCGCAGCGGCCACCAAGGGGCTTTCCCGACATTTACCCCGAGGCGCGGCGAGGCGGCGTCGGCCGCGGCCGCCGCAAGCGAGAACGCTGCCCAGCAGGGATCGTAATCGCCGGTTCTTTTCGCTGTCAACCCCGGCGCCGGGGCGGGGCGGCCGCAGGCTTCCGGGCGGCAGATCGCGCTTGCTTCATACAAATTGATTTGTCACTATGAGGGGGTTTTCCAAAGCCTGCCTAATACCTGAATACATGTAGCGTCGGGTGCGGTTGCTCGGGCTGGAATCAGAGGAGGAGCGTTCGGATGAAGAATATTGCGAAGTCGATTGCGGTTGTGATCATGGTGGCCTTTGTAGCAGCGTGCTCTAACGGCGCCCAGATCACGGCGGCAAAGGAAAAGGCCCAGTCTGACGCGAGCAGCGCCGGGGCTGCGGCACAGTCGGCCGAAGCGGCGTCGCAGCAGGCACAGACCGCCGCGCAGCAGGCCGATGCCGGAGCGAATCAGGCGGCGGACTCGGCGCGCCGCGCGGATGACGCAGTGGCCCGCCTCGAAGCCGCGTTCTCGAGTTCGGTTACCAAGTAAATCAGCGAGCGATTATCAGGGCGCGGCGGGAAGTGCGAGCGCTTCCCGCCGCGCCTGCGTCTTGCGCTGGGCGGGGCCTAGTTTTTCGGCGGCGCCGCAGCCGAGGCTGGCGATGTCGCTTGCGCAGCGGCGGCCTGAAGCTCGTTGCGAGCGCGCTCGGTGGCGAGATCATCGTGACCGATCTTCTGCTCGAGTTCGCGGAACTGGGTAAGCGTCAGCCCTTCTTTGGCGGCAGCCTGTTCGACCGTCAAGTTGCGATCGCGCTGCATATCCTTGTAAACGGCGACGTACTTCTCGATTTGATCGGACGAAACCTCGGTATCCTCATCGCTGTCGCCATCCTGCGCCAGTAAGGACGCGGGCGGGCGCGGGGCCGCGACGGCCGCCAGCGCATCGGCGTGACCGGGAACCGGTGGTAGAGCGAGGCCCAAGGCAGTCGCGAAGAGTGCGGCGGTCAAAAGGCTGCGAAGGTTGCGGAAGAGCGGATTGTGCATAGGCCTCCGTGTTTCATCCTGACATTTGACGGGATGCTCTGGAAGGATGATGGAAAGGGACGGCGGCGCTATTGCATTGCGCCGCTCAATGCTTAGGTTCAACGCGGGCGGTCCGCAGGGGCATGCGCTCCGGTGCGGCCTAACGACAAAAATTTTTGGATGGAGATAGCTCTCAATGCCAGCGAAGGTGGTTGAACTTCACGAACGCGCGCGCGCCGGAATCGTTAAAGGCGCGACCCTGGTCGCGGAAGCCGCGCGGGTTACGCTCGGACCGAAAGGCCGCAATGTCCTCATCGAAAAGAGCTATGGCGCGCCGGTCGTGACCAAGGACGGCGTCACGGTGGTGCGGGAAATCGAATTTGAGGATCGCTTCGAAAATATCGGGGCGAAGATCATCCGCGAAGTCGCACAGAAGACCAACGACGTCGCGGGCGACGGCACCACCACGGCAACCTTGCTTGCGCGCGCGATTATCCGCGAAGGGATCAAACTGCTGGCGGCAGGGATTCCGGCGATGGAGCTCAAGCGCGGGATCGATGCGGCGGTGAAGGCCGCGGTCGCGGCGATCAAGGAAATGTCGCGCCCGGTCAAAGACCATACGCGAATGGAGCAGGTGGCGACGATCGCTTCGAACGGCGACACCAGTATCGGCAAGATCCTGGCCGACGCGATGGAGAAGGTCGGCCATGAGGGCGTGATCACGGTCGAAGAGGCGCGCGGCCTGGACACCACGCTGGACCTGGTCGAGGGCATGCGCTTCGACCGCGGGTACCTCTCGCCCTACTTCATCACCAATCCGGATCGGCTGACCGTCGAGCTGGAGGAACCGCTGATCCTGTTTCACGAGAAGAAGATCTCGAACCTGCGCGAGATGGTGCCGCTGCTGGAGCGCGTGGTTCAGAGTGGGCGGCCGCTGCTGATTGTAGCGGAGGACGTCGAGAACGAGGCGCTGGCGACGCTGGTAGTGAACAAGCTGCGGGGCACCTTGAAGGTCACGGCGGTGAAGGCGCCGGGCTTCGGCGATCGGCGCAAGGAAAGCATGCAGGACATGGCCATCCTGACCGGTGGCGAAGTGATCGCGGAAGAGTTGGGCGGCAAGCTCGAGAACGTACAGATCAGCCAGCTCGGCAAGTGCCGGCGCGTAATTATCGACAAGGATAACACCACCATCGTCGGTGGATCGGGCAAGAAGGGCGACATCAAGGGGCGCATCGAATTGATTCGCGCGCAAATCGCGGACACGACCTCGGACTACGACCGCGAGAAGCTGCAGGAGCGCCTGGCGAAGTTGACCGGCGGCGTCGCGGTGATTCGGGTGGGCGCGGCCACCGAGGTCGAACTCAAGGAAAAGAAGATGCGAGTGGACGACGCGGTCCATGCGGTGCGGGCGGCGGCGGAAGAGGGAGTCGTGCCGGGCGGCGGCGTCGCGCTGGTGCGCGCGATCAAGGCGGTCGAGAATCTGAAGCTCAGCGCGGAGCGCAAGGCGGGCGCCGAGATCGTCGAGCGGGCCATGTCGGAGCCGCTTAAACAAATTGTATTCAACGCGGGTCTGGAACCTGCCGTGGTTTTCAACCAGGTGGCTGAGGGCAAGGGCGACTATGGCTACAATGCCGCCACCGATGAGTATGAAGACATGGTGAAGGCGGGCGTCATCGATCCGGCAAAGGTAGTTCGGATTGCCTTGGAGAACGCCGCGAGTGCCGCATCGCTCCTACTCACCACCGAGGCTGCCATCTGCGAATTGCCGAAGAAGCCCGGGCCGGCCCCCGCAATGCCTCATGGCGGTGGTATGGGCGGCATGGGAGGAATGGGTGGCATGGGCGGTATGGGAGGAATGGGCGGCATGGGTGGCATGGGCGGAATGGGCGGCATGGATGACTTCGGCGGCGGCGACGATTTCTAGGCGGACGGCCGCGTATCAAGCTGAGTCGGGAGCCTAAGCAGGGAGAGAGGCGGGATGACCCACGCGCGAGTAGATCAACCACTGTTGAAAAACTAATTGCGAGGGCGTCCCTCATAAGATAGGCTAAAGAGCTAAGCATTGGTTGTTAGTAGGATTTGGGTAAAGGTGCAGGGCTTGATTCGCGAAAGCCGCGACGGTGCCCAGAGAATTCAAGGAGGAACAGGATGGAAGGGTCGATCACGAAATCTAAGCTGGTAGGACTGGCGGGGGCATTGTTAGCGCTTTCGTTAATGGCGGGCTGCGGCCCGAATCAGGACGTCGTTGCAGCACAGTCGGCTGCGCAGCAGGCCGATCAGGCTGCCTCGCGCGCAGAGGCGGCGAGCCAGACCGCGCAGCAGGCGGCGGCCTCGGCGCAGGCTTCTGCGAGCAAGGTGGAACAGTCCGCAGCGGACGCCAAGGCGGCGGCTGACCGCGCTGAAGCGATTGCGGCGAAGACCGATACCAGCGGCGGCGGCACCGTGCATCACCATTGGCATCGCCACGTGCATCATCACGCTGCAGCGGCGATGGCTCCGGCAGATACCAGCGCTCCTGCACCGGCTCCGGCCTCGTCTTAATCACCACTGGAAACTGATTGTTGCGAAAAAGGGCATTCCGCTTGGGATGCCCTTTTTCTTTGTCTCAGTCACTCCCCCCGCTGACTATCTCTTGGTCAGTCTTTTCGTCGAATCTCGAAATAGCCATTCGGCGTCCACCCGGACTACTCACTCAAAAGTGACTACAACCTTCAGTGACTCGGGCTTTTGCGCCTGCTCGTAGGCCTGGTTGATCTGCGCGAGCGGAAACTGATGAGTGACCAGTTCGCGCGCATTGATGACGCCGGCGCGCACCAGTTCCAGCGCCGCGCGCGTGTCGTCGGGCCCGCATGAGTAACTGGGGACGAGGCGGGTCTCGTTGAAGTAGAGGTCGTGCGGCTTCACCAGCATCTCCTCGTCGGGCGGAGTCGCGGTAAATTGGACGACGGTGGCGCCCTTGCCGGCGGCGGCGATGCCCGTAGTTATCGCGCGCGAGGTGCCGGGCCCTACAATCACGACATCCGCCATCGCACCGCCCGTAACGTCGCGCACCTGATCCACGAGATCGTCGCCCGAGACCACCAGGCCAAAGTCCGCCCCCAGATCGCGCGAACGCTGTGCGCGACTTGCAAACAGGTCGGCGCCGATGATCACGCCGGCGCCCAGGTGGCGGGCGAGCTTGACGTGCATCATGCCCATGATGCCGAGGCCGATGATAAGCACGGATTCTGCCGGCTTGAGACCGGATCGGCGTAGCGATTTGACCACGCAGGCGGCGGGCTCGACCAGTACCCCGTCGTTGTCGGAGACGTCGGCGGGCAGCTTCAGCGTGTCGCGCTGGTTGGTCGCGCTGACGAGGAAGTACTCGGCCATACCGCCGGGGACGAGATTGGTGGCGCGCCACGTGGCGCATTGCACGTACTCGCCGCGCTGGCACGCGGCGCATTGGAAACAGGGCGCATGATGGTGCACGAAAACCCGGTCGCCCGGGCGGAATTCACTCACCCCCGCGCCGACTTCCTCGACCACGCCGACCGGCTCATGGCCCAGCACCAGCGGCGCCTTGCGCCGGATATACCACGGCATGATGTCGCCCGAGCAGATGCCGCAGGCGCTCACCCGGACCAGCATATCGGTGGCACCCACCTGGGGGCGGGTGCTCTGTTCGATTCGAATATCCCCGAAATCGTAAAGCCGCGCGACTTGCATTGCCACGCAAGAACTCTGTGGTCCGCGGCAGCGGATGTCAACCGGTGCGGCTGAGCCCCTCCACGGTCGATTCGGAGCGGAGCGCTCGCGCACGGTGCCGCGAAATTATGCGACGTGGTAAAATTGGCCCATGCCAGTTCCAGTTTGTCCGCCGATCGCCGCCGACATGATCGCCGAAGTGGGCGACCGCATCGTCTTCATCGAACGCAAAAATTTCCCGCCGGGATGGGCGTTTCCCGGCGGCTTCGTCGAAATCGGCGAAACGGTGGAGCAGGCCGCGGTGCGCGAGGCGCTCGAGGAAACTTCGCTCGAAGTCGAACCGCGTGCGTTGCTCGGCGTGTACTCGCGCCCGGATCGCGATCCTCGCGGACAGACCATCAGCGTCGTTTACATCGGTCGCGCGCGAGGCACTCCCAAGGCCCGCGATGATGCGAAAGAAATTGGGCTGTTCGCACCCGGTAAACCGCCCGCGCCGCTCGCCTTCGACCACGCTGAAATCTTGCGCGACTACCTGACCTTCCTGCGGACCGGCGAATTTCCATCACCCTGGCGCAAATGATCCGCGGGTGATTTCGCCGCCTCTTCCAAAAGGGAAGTCTGAAACCTCGTGAGGTTTCAGAAATAAACTAAAAGTTTTGCGCTCCTCGACAACTCCCTCACCGCGACATAAAGACCGGGCACGGCGCGTTGCGCAGCACATATTCCGTGTTGGAGCCGAGCACCATCTCGATAATGCGGCTGTGGCCGTACGCGCCGATGAACAGCAGGTCGGCGGCGAATTCTTTGACGGCACCGATGATGCCTTCGTGAGCATGGCCCGGCACCAGCTTGAACTCCGCGCGGATCGAATAGGGCTCAAGGTAACTGCGCGCCTGATTCAGCGTGCGTTCACCCATCTTCAGGTCGCGGGCGACGGTGATCACGATGAGCGGCACGTCCAGGGTGACCGCGAAATCCGCCGCCGCCCGCATCGCACGCGAAGCACGGTCGCTGCCGTCGTAAGCGAGCAGCGCCCGGGTAACGGCGCGAAAGCGGATCGGCGAGACCAGCATTGGACGCGGCGATTTGCGCGCCACGCTTTCCGTCGTCGATCCGAGCAAGCCGGTCGAGAAGCGCTCGTTGATGCCGCGATGCCCGATCATCAGGAGGTCGGCCGCCTTGGCCTGTTCGCAGAGCTGGTTGGCGACCACGCCTACGTCGAGAACCGTTTCGGCCGCGATAGCCTCGCGCTGCGCCGCCTGGGCGAACTCCTCGAGCACCGTCTTGCCACGGAAATTGAGGATTTCGCGCATTTTGGAGGAGAAATCGAGATAGGGTTCAAGTCCGAGCGAACCTGATATATCATGGAACAAGGAGCCTTCGATCGACACGATATCGACTACGTGGACGCCAATCAGAGTCGCTCCGAGGCGGCGCGCCAGATGAAAGGCATAGGTCTGAGCGGTGCGCGAATGTTCGGAAGTGTCGATGCCGATCAGAATTCGTTTGATCATCGGCCGGGCCTCCCTTCCATGATCCGCGATATCATGGCCCGCGCGGAACTCTCAAGGGGACCGGTTCTGTCGGCGCCCGCATCCATCGGACGCATCTGGTAGCGACGGCTATGAGCGAAAACAAGGGAACGCGCGTGCTGCGGCTGATCGACGAATTGGCCGAGGCGGCCAAGCGGGTCGGCCTCGAAGTGCGCCGCGAGAAGATCCTCCGCGAAGTGGGCTATCGGGCCCGCGGCGGCGCCTGCCGCTTGCGCGATCAGGATCTGCTCATCCTCGATCGCGATCAGGCCCCGGCTGATCAAATCGAAGTTCTCGCCGAGGCGCTCCGCGGCCGCGACCTCGAAGCCGTCTATCTGTCGCCGGCCGCCCGGCGCATCCTGCAGACCGGACCCGAATAGGTGCCGACCGCGATGGCACGCGAAGACGTTGGCGAACAAGTCCGGCCGGTGGTCGAGCGGCGCGGCCGTCAGACCGCCGAGGATCGGATGCGCACGTTTCACACCCGGCTGCGCGAGCGCAACCTGAAATCAACCGGCCAGCGCGACGACATCGCGCGCGTGTTCTTCAATCTTCGCCGGCATATCAGCGCCGAGGAACTTTACGCCGAAGTCAAAAAGGTCAACCCGCACGTCGGCTATGCGACGATTTACCGCACGCTCAAGCTGCTGAAGGAATGCGACCTGCTCTCCGAGCGCCACTTCGACGAGGGCCAGGCCCGCTACGAGGTCGCAGGCGAGCACCATCACGACCACTTCATCTGCGAGCGCTGCGGCAAAATAATCGAGTTCGAAAACGACGAAATGGAACGCATGCAACAAAACATCGCGCAAAAACTCGGGGTCCTCCTCACCCATCACAAAATGGAGCTTTACGGCCTCTGCGCCGACTGCCGCAACCAGCAGTAGCGTTCATCGCGACAGAATTACCTCGCGCCGCACCGCATGCGCGTCGATCTCCACTTCAAGGCCGACCACCGGCGGCCGCGAGTAGTGCCAGTTCACGCCCACTTGCGCCGCTAATCCGATCGCCGGCAACAGCATCGATGCCAGTACGTGATGCACCTCGTGAACGGTGTACAGATTCACCGCCGTCGCCTGATCCCAACTGACTTCCAGCTCGCGCAGATGCCCGCTGAGCCCTTCGACGACGCATTCGAGCTTGCGCCGGATGCCTCCCGCCGAAGTGTCGCCCGCCGCCACCAACTCGCGCTTGCCGCCCTCGCCGGCACGCATTTCCGCCGCGCCCGACAGCACGAACGTCGCCGCGCCCGCATCCGCCGATCCGGCCGATCTATCAGTGTAGTAGATGCCCGCCACCATCGCCTCGCGCACCGGACGCACCTCCAGCGCGACGTTGGTGCGCGCGACCGGATTGGCGCCGTCGACTTCGATTCCCCACGACTGCAGCCGTTCGATATAAGGGCGATTGAACTCCTCGAAGCCCTTCATCGATAGTGCCTCCGGTATCCGCAAATGCATCCCGCAGAGCGCCTCGATTGGACGATGCTTCTCCTTGAGGTGCCGTTCGACGATCTCGAAGCCCTGCGCCAGCGCTACGAACGGACGCATCGCCGCATGCACTATCTCGAAGCCGGACAACGCCGCACATCCGGAGGAAAATGGCCCGCCACCGCGAATGAAGCGGTAATTGCCCTTGGCGTTTTCGATCACCATAGCTGATTCCTCCCTCACTGCCCGCGCATTTTCAGCCTAACCCGCCGTTCACTGCAACGTCGATCGCGGGCGGCCAAAATCGTGCGCGATCCGATCGCCGCTTTCATGGACAGTCGCCGCCGGACATTAGTATGATGCGATTTTGGCCTGACCGCAGCGACCAGTTTGGAGAGTTCCACAATGACGCAGCAGGCACAGATGCTGAAAGGCTACCACGTCCTCGACTTCACTCATTTCGTCGCAGGCCCCACCTGCACCCGAATCATGGCCGAACTCGGCGCCGACGTAATCAAGGTCGAGCGCTCGCTCGAAGGCGATCACGTCCGCCAGATGGGCATCATGAAGGACGGGATGAGCACCTATTATTTCCAGCACAGCCATAGCAAGCGGAGCCTCGGCATCGACCTGCGCCATCCGCAAGCGAAGGACCTGATCCTCGGGATGATTCCGAAGATCGACGTCGTGGTGGAAAATTTTGCCCCCGGCGTCATTACCAGCATGGGCTTCGGCTACGAGACGCTCCGAAAGATCAATCCCAAGATCGTCATGTGCTCGATTTCCGCCACCGGACAGACCGGGCCGCTGAGCAATCGCCCCGGCTATGACTTCATCGGCGCGGCCTTCGCCGGTGTCACCGACCTCCTGGGCGAGGCGGACCGTCCTCCGATCGTCCCCACGATGGCGATCGGCGACGTCTCCACCGGCGTCGCCGCCGCGATGGCGGTCGGCTACGCCCTGCTCAGCGCCGAGCGCAGCGGCACCGGCCAATACCTCGACGCCTCCCTGCTCGATACCTACTTCCACATGCACGAACTCGCCGTGCCGGTGATCTCGCAGCGGCGCGGCACCTGGTCGCCACGGCGCAACGGCTCGCAGCATCCCTCGGGCAGTCCCACCGGCGTCTTTCAGGCCAAGGGCGGCTTCATCATGTTGCTCGTCCAGCAGCATGAGTTTGCACGCCTCGCGCGCGCGATGGGCATGCCGGAACTCACGACCGACCCGCGCTTCTCGAGCAACGGACGCCGCGTCCGCAACAACGCCGCCTTGAAGGAATTAATCGAGAACTGGCTCGCGACCTTCCCCGATCGCGACTCCGCCGTCGCCGCGCTCGATAAGGAACGCGTGCCCTGCGGCCCCGTGCTCTCGCTCGAGGAAGCCGTCGATCATCCGCATCTGCGCGAGCGCAAGACCGTGCGCACCGCCACCGACCCGCGCCTCGGCACCTTCGACCTGCCCGCGATTCCGGTGAAGTTTTCCGACTGGCCCGATCGCACCGACTTGAAGGCGTCCGTGGTCGGCGAGGACAACGAAGCGGTCCTGCGCGAAATGCTCGGACTTTCCGACGCGCAAATCGCCGAACTATACTCCGCGCACGTCCTCATCAAGGCGTCGCCCGCGTCGGAGCCCGCGGCGGCTGCGTCGTGAACGGGGCCGTTATAGGCCGATAGATTTCGCACGCGGTGAACAGCCGCACGCTCAACTTCCGCCGCGGCACAAGGCCGTGGCGCAACCAGTACTGCCGGCGGACGCGACCGTAAGGCGCCCACCGCCGCGCTAACAGGGAGGACTTTCAGCAGATGGCAGAATGGACTGAGGAAATCACCCATATCGCGGGGACTGACCTCGCGATAATCAAGGGCGGCAAGGGTAAGCCGTTGCTCGTGCTGCACGAGGAGCTGGGACATCCCGGATGGATGTCTTACCACGAGGAGCTGGCGAAAGACCGCTCGCTGATCATTCCGATTCAGCCCGGCTATCGGCAAATCGCCCCGCGTCGAAGCGGTCCGCAACGTCCATGAGCTCGGCCTCTTTTATATCTGGGTGCTGAGCGAAATGAACCTGGCGCCGATCGACGTCATCGGCATCTCGATGGGCGGATGGACCGCGGCCGAAATGGCCACCGCCAACGCGAAGATTTTCCGCAAGATGGTGCTGGTCGCGCCTTCAGGCATCAAGCCCGCCGAAGGCGAAATCCTCGACATCTTCGCCGTCACCATCGGCACCCAGCTCAACGCCACCGTCCACGACCCCGCCGCCACCCCTGAGTTCCGCAAGCTCTACGGCGGCGAGCGTACCCCCGAGCAGTTCGAGGCCTTCGAGGAAGCCCGCACCGAAAGTGCGCGCATCGCCTGGGATCCCATCCTCCACAACCCCAGCCTGCCCTTCTTTCTCCAGGGCGTGAAGGGTCTGCCGACTCATATCGTCTGGGGTCGCGAGGATGCCACCGTTCCCGTCACTGCCGCGGACTCCTATAAACACGCGCTCAGGAATACCGACGTTAAGCTGACCATTTTCGATCGATTGCGGCCATCGCCCCGAGATCGAGAAGTCCGCCGAATTCGTCAAGCTGGTGCGGGAGTTCCTGGCCTAGAAGCAGCGGAGCTGCCGAGCGCAGCGCAAGGAGAGAAGCCATGCACATAATGTATTTCACCGAGCGTCCCTACCGCGACGTTCCCGAAGATGAAGTAATCAAAAATCGCAGCTTCTTCGGCGTCCCCAACCGCTTCTACGACGCCCAGGTCGGCGCGCGCCTCTACAACGAATATCTCGACGAAGACGTCTATGCCGAGGAAGTCGGCTTCGACGCCATCATGCTCAACGAGCATCACGGCAACCCTTTCTGCATGGGCTCCGTGATGAACGTCGAGGCCGCCATTCTCGCGCGCATCACCAGCAAAGCGCGTATCGTCCTGCTCGGGAATCCTCTGCCGGTGGTCAAGAACCCCGTCCGCCTCGCCGAGGAACTCGCCGAAATCGACCTCATCTCCAAGGGCCGCCTGGTCCCCGGATGGGTGCGCGGCGCGGGCAGTGAACAGATTTTCAATCAGGCCAATCCCGCCTACAATCGCGAGTATTTCAACGAGGCTCATGACCTCGTCCTCGCCTGCTGGACGCGGCCCGGTCCGTTCCGCTGGGAAGGCAAGCATTTCAATTTCCGCTACGTCAATCCGTGGGCGCTCCCCTATCAGAAGCCCCGTCCGCCCATCTGGATTCCCGGCGTCATCAGCGCCGAGACCGTCATCTGGTGCGCGAAACATCGCTACCCCTACATCGGACTCGGCACCGCCCTGCAATCGACCGTCGAATTGTGGAACCTCTACGGTCAGACCGCGGCCGACGAGGGCTACATGGCCGGCACCGAGAACTTCGGCTACCTGCAGCAGATCCACGTCGCCGAAACCGAAGAAGAGGCCCAGAAGCAGGGCCGTTGCGCCATGTTCGGTGGCGGCGCGGCGAATTTCTCGCGTCCCGAACATACCCTGCCCCCCGGTTACAACTCGAAAGAAGCGACCCGCCGCCTCGCCCGACAGGCCACCGACTACGGCTTCCTCGGCATCACCTCCGAGAAGCTCAAGGAATCGCAGTCGGGCGACGTGCGCCATATCGGCATCCCCAAGCAGGGCGAAAGCGACACCCGCGCCAGGCTGCGCAAGGGCGAGATCAGCGTCGAGGAAGCCAAAAAGAAGATCTACGCCAACTATCAGAAGGCGCAGGACGGCCTCCAGATCATCATCGGCACCCCCAAGACCGTCATCCCCAAGCTCAAGCTCATCATGGAAGTGCTGCGCCCCGGCGTCTTCGGTCTGTTCCAGGCCCAGGGTCCCCTGACCACCCAACAGCGCCTCACCAGCATCCGCCTGATGGGTCAGGAAGTGCTCCCTGCCATGCGCGAAATCGCCAAGGGCCTCGGCATCGTCGATCCCTTCGAACGCGAACCCGGCTCGCGTCCCTACACTTCGGGCACCCAGTACGACTCGCTGGTCGATCTCGAAGCACTCAAGCGTGCGCCCAAGCGCGACGAATCGGTCCGGGTCTAGCTCATGTCATCGCGAAACTGTAACTCGGCAGTCGGCCAGGAGATAACGATATGATCCTGATGTATTTTACGGAGCGCCCTTACCGGGACGTGCCCGAGGACGAAGTAGTCAAGAATCGCGGCTTTTTCGGCGTCCCCAATAAATTCTTCGATCGCGAAGTCGGCGCCCGCCTCTACGACGAGTATCTCAAAGAGATGGTCTATGCGGAGGACGTCGGCTTCGACGCCATCATGCTCAACGAGCATCACGGCACGCCCTTTTGCATGGGCGCGGTGATGAACGTCGAGGCCTCGATCCTCGCGCGCATCACGAAAAAGGCGCGCATCGTGCTGCTCGGTAATCCATTGCCCACCTTCAAAAATCCACTGCGCATCGCCGAGGAACTCGCCACCATCGATTGCATCTCCTACGGACGTCTCGTGCCCGGATGGGTGCGCGGCGCCGGCAGCGAGCAGATTTTCAACCAGGCCAACCCCGCCTACAATCGCGAGCGCTTCGAGGAAGCCCACGACCTCATCCTGGCCGCCTGGACCCGTCCCGGTCCGTTCCGCTGGGAGGGCAAGCATTTCAACTACCGCTACGTGAATCCGTGGGTGCTGCCGTATCAAAAGCCGCATCCCCCGATCATGATTCCGGGCGTCCTCAGCCCCGAAACCGTCGTCTGGTGCGCCGAGCATCGTTATCCCTACCTCGGCCTCGGCACCGCCCTGTCGGCCACGGCCGAACTCTGGAACATTTACGGTGACACCGCAGCCAAGAATGGCTACGTTGCCGGTTCCGAGAATTTTGGCTACCTGCAGCACGTCTTCGTCGCCGAGACCGAGGAGAAAGCTCAGGAACTCGGCAAGGCGCACCTCTTCGGCGGCGGCCAGGGCGCATTCTCGCGCCCCGAGCACACTCTCCCCCCAGGCTACAATTCCAAGGAAGCGACCAAGCGCCTCGCTCGCACCATGACGGCCGGCTCCGGCGGCTTCCTGGGTGTCAGCGCCGAACAACTCGGCCGCTCCAAGTCCAACGACGAGCCCGGCAATCTGCAGCAGGCCGCCGACAGCACGCGGCGCCGCCTCGCACGCGGCGAAGCCACCGTCGAAGAGGCTAAGGCCGCCATCTACAAGAGCTATCAGAAGGCCCAGGATGGACTGCAGATCATCACCGGCACGCCCAAGACCGTCATCCCCAAGATTCGCAAGATTCTCGAGGTGCTGCGGCCCGGCGTCTTCGGCGTTTTCCAGAGCCAGGGACCGGTCAGCTTCGAAGACCGCATGACCAGCATCCGCCTGCTCGGCGAGGAGGTGCTTCCGGCAGTGCGCGAAATCGGCAAGGAACTGGGCATCCTCGACCCATTCGAACGCAAGCCCGGCTCGCGGCCCTATACGACCGGCACGCAGCGCGAACAACTGATCTCGCTGGAGGCCCTGCGCGCCTGATCGCGAGATTGACTAAACGACTGGAAGGAGGCGACCCTTCAGGTCGCCTCCTTCCGTTTCAAGGGGGTCGCGCACGTGACCCCGATGTCAACCGTGCAGGATTTCCCCACAAACGGACGGCGAAAATGTTTCACGTGAAACATTTTCGCCGTCCATTCGTTTTTGCGACACCCAGCCCGTTAAAGACGATAATACCGTGCCTAATTTTTGAAAAATCTGCGCAATATCGACGGGGAACGCCGCCGCCCCGTCCCGATCGACCTTCGAATGCGCAATTGCGCGCGCGGGTGGAGGCTGAAATTTCCGTCCGCCGCCTTCTCCCCTCGGCATACGCCCGTGACTTCGTGCGATGACACCGCCGATTACCGGCGGCGTCATCGCACACGCCAGAGAGGGGTGCTGACTGAAGTCAGCACCCCTCTCTGGCCGTCCTCCGGGACGGGGCGCCGCGCTCGCGCGGCGCCCCGTCCCGGACTACAATTCAGCGCGGCAATCTCGCGACCGCCGCCCGTCGCGAATCTTCTACCGAGGACGAACTCTCATGGCAGATGCTGGCACCGCCACTATCAACGACCCCGCCCCTCCCGGACTGATCGCCGTCTGGTTGCAGGCCTCCCGCGCCTGGACGCTCGGGATGCCCTTCATGTGCGTCTCGGTCGGAACCTTCGCCGCCCTTTATTCCCGCGGCGTGTTCTCACCCTGGAGGTACCTTCTCGCCGCGGTCGCCGCGATGGCGTTGCAGGCCGGCGCCAACATGGTCAACGACTACTACGACTTCGTCACCGGCACCGACTCGCCCGACTGGCAGTCGCCCGAAAACTTCGGCCCCGGTCTGGTCATCCAGCGCGGCTATCTCAAGCCCGACGCGGTCTTCAAAGGCGGCGTCGTCTCCTTCATCTTCGGCATCGTGCTCGGCCTCGTATTGGTCCATCTATGCGGCTGGCCGATTCTCATCCTCGGCCTCATCGGCGTGTTCGGATCGTACTTCTACACCGCCGCTCCGCTCAGCCTCGCCTATCACGGACTCGGCGATTTCATGGTCTTCGCGCTGATGGGTCCCGGCTACGTCCTCGGCGCCTACTACGTTCAGGCGCTGCACTTTTCGTGGGCCGCTTTCATCGCCTCGATTCCTATCGGACTACTCTGTTCCGGCGTGCTGCAGGCTAACAACCTGCGCGATATCGATAACGACGCCGCGCACGGCAAGCGCACGATGGCCGTGATCATCGGCCGCACCGCCGCCGTCAAGGAACTCCAATGGTCTAACCTTGGCGCGTACCTCATCGTGCTCTTCGGCGTCGTCATTGGCCTCTTTCCGTGGCTCGCGCTCGCCGTCGCGATCACCGCGCCACACGCGCTCGAGGAAGTGCGCCTCGTCTCCGAAGGTCCCGATCCCGAACGGCATAACCGTGCGATGGCGCTGTCGGGTCAGTTGCAGTTCGAGTTCGGCGCAGTCCTCGTCGCCGCCTTCATCCTGGGCCGCCTGCTCTGAGCGAGCCGCGCCCGCAGCTTCCGACGGCCCGAAGGGCCGCGCACCGATCGAAGACTGGATCGCACTCAGGCAAACGCCCGCCGTCGCGTGTCGAGGGATCGCTCTACTTGTCCGGGATGAGGGCAACCCGCTCGGCCAGCGCCCGAGCGGGCTCTTGATCTGGTAACCGACCGCCTAGAGCTTGCCCTCGGCGAGCGCTTTGTCGAGCGCGCCGATATTGGCGTCGTGGCCGTCGGCCATCACCTTAAGGAACGCCCGCAGATGCGCATCCGCGATCGTGCCGACCTGATCGCCGATCTTGCGCACCACCCACCGCTGTCCGCGATTGAGCAGTTCCAGCTTGCCCTTGAGGTTGCCAACCGCGCGCACCTTCTCGACGAAGTCGCCGGTCTTGTTCGACGGCGCGCCGCCGAGGCGCCGCACATGCGCCGCCAGTTCGCCGGCGTAGTAGCCTTCGTCGTGACCTACCTTCTTCAGCATCTCGCGCAGTTCCAGCGATTGCGCCTGGTCGGTCAATTCATGCAATATCCGGCCGCCGGCGCGCTCTGCTTCGCCAAGCGAGTTCAGGAAGCTTTCCAAATCGCTATCCATGCTCACTGCACCTCGCGGTTGTAGCCGCAAGTAAACTCTAGCATCGTTCCTCTCGATCCGTATTCCCCGTCACATCAACGGCGCGACCGGGCAATAGACCTGTCCCATCTCCGCGTGCCGCATGAGGACCTCGCGGACTACCGCGACCAACGGAGCGATCGCCCGCGGCGGCTGCCATGGTGCGACCGAGCCCGAGATTTGCCCGCTCATCAGTTTCCCCAGGAACCCGACCTCCTCCGGCAACTCCTCGAGTTCGGCATGATCCTGCGGATTCAGGTGCGCCAGTTGCTTGGCCCGATCGATCGCATCGCTGAGGCCGCCCAGCTTGTCCACCAGGTTCACCTTCAAGGCCTGTTCTCCCGTCCACACCCGCCCCTGGGCGATATCGTTGACTTGCGCGACCGTCATGTGGCGCTGCTTCGCGACGAGTTCCAGAAAGTATTGATAGGTTCCGCCGAGTAACTGGTCGCGGAAGATCTGTTCCTGTGCCGGGGTAAAGTCACTGAAAGAATCGAACATCAGCGCGTTGGCGCCGCGCGATACCGCTCCGGTGTTAACCCCGATTGCAGTAGTCGCGCCCGACACGTTGAACTTGCCGCCGAGGACGCCGATCGAACCGGTCAGCGTGCCGGGATCGGAGATTATCGCTGCCGCCGGAGTCGCCACCCAATAGCCGCCCGAGGCCGCGTAGCTCGACATGCTGACGACGACCGGTTTCTTGGCCGCGGTCAATTCGACCGCCCGCCGGATCAGCTCCGACGCGATCACCGATCCGCCCGGCGAGTCGATGCGGAACACCACGGCGCGAACGCTATCGTCTTCGCGCGCATCCTTGAACGCCTTGACCATGTCGTCCGATCCCATCGCCTCCGACCCCGGCGACAGAATCGGATCGAAGCCGCCGGCGCCGCGCTGGATTGCGCCAACACCGTAGATCAGCGCGATCCTGTCGCGGCTACCCCCGAAATGCGGGCCCGCCGATCGCACGTACGACGAGGCGTCGATAGTCTCGTGATGTTCGCCGCGATACTTCTCGACGCGATCGTCGAACTGATCTTCGTACTCGAGGCGATCGAGCAGATGGGCCTTGAGGCCGTCGCTCGCGGTCAGCGGCGCGCGGTCCACGATCGCGCGCATCTGATCGGGCGTCAGATGGCGATGGGCGGCGGACTCGGCCGTCATCTGATCGAACATGCTGCCCATCAGCGACTCGTCCTCTTCGCGCTGCGCGGGCGTGAAGTCCTTCTCGGTGAAGATGTTGGCGGCGTCCTTGTACTTGCCGATCGAAGCAAAGTTGGGATTGACCTTGATCCAGTCGAGCAGGCCGCGCGCGAACATTTCGCGCATGCCCACGCCGAGGATGTTCAGCTCGCCCTGCGGCATCATCGAGACTTCGTCGGCGGTGCTGGCAACCATAAACGGCAGGTTGCCGAAGCCGCCCTCGCCCGCGGTCTCCATGTAGGCGGTGGTCCATTTGCCGTGGCTGTGGAACTCCGTGATCATCGCGCACAGTTCCTGCGCCTGCGCCAACTCCATCTGCGGGTCGATGACCTTGATCGCCAGCCCTACAATTCGGTCATCGGTGCCGGCCGATCTGAGCGCGCGCCGAATCACGTTGAGCGCCGTCTGATCGGGACTCAGCATTCCGATCGCATTGGTGGTGCTGCGTTCGACCACGGGGCCGTCGAGTTTCAGCACCAGCACCGATCCGGGCTTGTAGCGATGGGAGACGTACTGGCTGATGATTATGATCAGGAACAGGATAGCGAGCATCACTACCGTCTTGACCATCCATCGCAGCAATCTCTTCAGCATGCGCATCTAGCGTGCTCCCTTGGCCTGTATCGTTGAGGCCGCGCGAATATCAGTCGCCGTGATGGCCCGCGATCATCGCGAGCCGTTTCATTCCGCTTGAAAGCTGAGCGGGAAATCCAAATGATAGCCAACCATAACAGCCGGAACTCGGCTAGTCGCGATTCACGTTGCGGGGCGATGGAGCTTTGCAGACCGGCGCAGCGATCGCAGCGATGAAAGCTGGAAGTGACGGCAGCGAACGCATTGAGCGGGAGCCGCAAAGCTGGAAGAGAGAGCGATAACCGTAAAAGTGCGAACTGCAGAAGCAATGCTCGCGTGAAGCGCACCGGCGCAGACCTGGCTGCGGCGGCGAACGATCGCGGCGCGCTCCTGAGCGAGCGCCCGATGGGCGCGATTCATTACCGCATCATTGCGCTGTGTTTCGCGGCGTGGATTTTCGACTTTTACGATCTGATCCTTTACTCATTCATGATCGTGCCGATCGCGCGCGACCTCCATCTGAGTCAGACGGAGTCGTCGCTGACGCTCGGGCTGGCGCTTGCGATGACGGCGTTCGGCGGTGTGATCTTCGGCTTCGTCGGCGATCGCTTCGGGCGGCGGCCGACGATCATCGTGGCGGTGCTGGTGTACGGCATCGGCACGACGATGTGCGCCGCCTCGCACTCGTTGGTGGAATTGCTGCTGTTCCGATCGTTCACCGGGCTGGGTATCGGCGGCGAATGGGCGGCCGGGCAAAGCCTGGTCGCGGAGACGGTCCCGCCCGCGCGGCGTGCGCGCTACGCGGCGTACGTGCAGGTTGGCGCGCCGCTGGGTGCGATGCTCGCGGCGGCGGCCGGCGGACATATCGAGCCGCTGATCGGGTGGCGCAACGTGTTCCTGATCTCGTCCGCGCCGTCGTTCATCGTGGCGGCAATCGTGTGGCGATGGCTGCCGGAGAGCGACGTATGGCTGCGGGCCGATCGCCGCCAATGGTTCAACGCGGACTCGCTCAGTACGCTGCGACCGTATCGGCGGATTATCGGCCTGCTCTTCGTCGTCTTGCTGGTGAACTCCGCGGCGTACTGGTTCACCTACACCTGGATGCCGAGCTACCTGCGGCTCGCGCGAGGGTTGACGCCGCAGGCGAGCGGCAACCTGATGATCTGGATGCAGACGGGGGCGTTGGCGGGATACGCGGCGTTCGGCGTGCTGGCCGATCGGTTCGGGCGACGTCCGGTTTTCTCGATCTATGCCTCGATGATGGGGCTGGGCTTGCTGCCGGCGACAATCTTCTGGGCGTGGGCGTCGGCGACGCCGGGCCTGATTCGCGGGGCCTTGATCGTAGCGGGCTTCGGCACCGGTATCTGGTCAGGCGCCGGCCCGATGATATCCGAGATGCTGCCGACCAGCGTGCGCAACACGGCATTAGGACTACTACTGAACGTCACCCGCGGGATTCAGTTTTTCACCCCGTTGATAATCACGGCGCTGAGCCCGCGATTGGGTTTTGGGCCGACGCTCGCGATTGGCGCGCTGTTCTCGTTTGTGGGAGCGATCATGGTCTGGGCGTTGCCGGAGACGCGCGGGCGGCGGATTACCGATCTCGATTCGGGCTAGCCGCGCACGCTTTCATCGGGCAGGCCTTCGGCGCGCTGGCTGCACGTCGCGAGAGCGACGCTATTTGGCTGGCGTTCGCTGAAGATCGCAATAGCGGCGTTTCGTGGCGAGCGTCCGCTGGGGGTCGTGAGCGCGGCGCTCCGCAGCGGGCGTCCTCTGAAGATCGCGAAAACGACGCTATTTGGCGGGAGTCGTTACGGTGTCGGCGCCGTCGAGGTAGGCGTGGCCGGCGTAGCGGGTGAGTTTGAGCGTGGTGGTGACGCGCGAACTCTTGAGAGCACGCGATACCGTCGCGATGAACGGAGTGCCTTGTGGTTGCGGGTCAACGGGATCGCGGATCCGCGAGGCGCGGGGGTACGAGCCACTCGCTTCGTGGGCATCGCGCTGATGAGCGTCGATGAGAGCAACTGACTGGCGCGGCCGGGTGCCCTGGGGGACGAGCGCTTCGTGGAGGACGCGGCCTGTTACGCCCGGGCTTGGCGCCAGTCTAAGGATTTCGTCCATGGTCGGAGCGACGTCGGCATTTCCGGTCGGCGCGTAATCGACCATGGCGCGACGGAAATCGGGACCGACCGCGGCGCAGAAGTTGTGCAGTTCGCGCGATCCGGCGGCTCCATGCATGCCCATCCCGGTCGAGAATGAGTCGGCGTCCGCATACATGACACCTGGGATCGGACGCACCAGAGCGCCCGATTTGTTGGTCTGCACTTCGGGGCCATTGGGTCCGATCGTGAAGGCGGGATTCAGCGGACCGGTAAGCGCGCGATTATCGAGGTCGGGGAACTCGCGAAACGAGACGATCAGATCGGCGGCGCGCGCATTGGGTCCGAGGCCGAAGGCGGCCTGATTGAAGGTGCCTTCGATCGAACCGCGATAGCCGGATCCGCGATGAGCCGGTCGCGCCGGGTTTGATCCGCCGTCGCCGGAGCCATCGTGGCTGTCAGCACCACCGGCCGGTTTGGCACCGGCGGGATCGGGCGAGAAGATCGGTCCGCTCCAGTCCTGCGTGTCAGCGTAATCGACAATCCGCTGCATCATCTGATGGCGTTCGGCGGTGGTCGGGAAATCGGTTTTTGAAAGGTAAATCCAGTCACCGCCGGCGTCGGCGGCGACAACGACGTCCTTGCTGTCGATGGCCTTCTTCAAGCCCGCGGCGACGAGCAGTCGGGCGAGCGGAACGGTGGCCTTGATGGTGGCGAAGCCGTGATCGGAGACGACCACGAGATCGGTACGATCGGCGATGCCGAGGGCGTCGATCGCGGTGCGCAGCGTCGCGAGATTGGCGTCACAGGCATGCAGGGCGTTCAGCGCGGGCTGCGTCCCGAGGCCCGCGACATGCTGCGTGATATCGGGATTGTGCTGCCACAAGACGACCAGCGCGGGCTGGCTGCGACTGGAGGCGAGACGAGCCGCCGGCAGCGCCTCGGTGGCGGCGATCTTCGTGAACCAGGCGTCGCGCGCGATGATCGAAGAATAATCGGTGCGCGTCATCGGGGGCATCCGGGCGAACTCCGCCGTCATGGAGGAGGGCGCGGCCATATCGTCGGCGACGAAGATGAAGTTTGGCGACGCCAGTGCGTTGTCTTGCAGATTAGAGAATTGGTCGTCGAACAGTAGCGTCGGGCCCTGCTTACCGATTACGGCGACGAATCCGCGGGAACGCTCGACCTGCTGAGCCGTGGTGTCCAGGCCGAGCAGATGGCCGTCGAAGATACGCGGGTCGTTCAGTTGAGCGAGGTACTGCGAATGCTCGAGGTTCAACGGGTCGCCGAGGAGCGGGGCGAACGGCAGGGGTGCGGCGCGAGCCAGATCGATCACGGGTGCGAGATACATCATGTCGCCGTAGATGCCGGAGTCGCCGGGCGACGCGCCGGTGGCGAGGCCGGCCGCATTGACCATGGTCAAGGTCGGATAGATCGAATGATGACGTGCGAAGCGCACGCCGGCGTGATCGAGTGCGAAGAGGTTGGGCGTGTTCGCCTGATCGACGAGGTCGGGGCGCAGCCCGTCCCATACCATCAGGACCACGATACGGCCGGCGGCAAGGTTGCCGTTCGCGGCCGCGTCACTGGCGCCAATTACAGTGCTGATAGTTACCGCAAGGGCGGTGAGAACGGTGAGGATTCGGAGCCTGGAGATTATGGTTGAAGAGCGCAAAACTTATCTTTCCTTGGGGAAAGCAAAACGTGCCTTGAGGGACCTCGCCGACCACTTTTGCTGAAGCAACTCGCAGGGCGCGCCCGCTCATTTCGCCGCGCTTCCCGAAAGTAACTCGGCTTGCAGGCGCGCGCGAGTGGCGTGCTTTCAGACTTCCGGCTGAGTTGCTGCCGCCCAATCAACGGAGCAGGTGTTCGACGAACCAGTCGCGAGCGGCGGCGCTGGCGCGCTCGAAGTCGTGGACGTAGGCGTCGAAGTGGCCGCCGTTCAAGACCACTATCCGCTTGGGTTCGAGCGCGCGGTTGAAGGCGAGGAACGCCTCTTCGGCGATCGCGAGATGATCGTTGTCGGCAATCAGCATCAGGAGCGGCGTCGGGCTGATCCGCGCGATGTAGTCGCCGGGCTCGTACTCGCCGAGCATCTCGACGGTACGGAGAGTGACTTCGTTGCGCCATGAAGGCGCGCGGGTATGTCCGGTTTCGGTGAACCATTGCCAGGAATCGGCGGTAGGGAGGGCGGCGGGCGCCATCGGATCCTCGGCGACGACGGGCATCATGAGGGGCGCGGCGCCATTGAAGCGGGCCTCGCGATCGGCGTCGAACTGGGCGCGCACCTGGGCGAACATATCGGCGCGGATGAGGCGCTTGAGGTTGCGCGATCCACTCACCAGCGGAACCTGCGAGACGACGCATTTGACGCGGCGATCGATTGCGCCGACGGTGAGCACGTGTCCACCGCTGTAGCTTGAACCCCAGACGCCGATGCGGCCGGCGTCAATTTCCGGGCGGCTGCCGATCCAGGTGATGGCGTGGCGATAGTCGCGGACCTGGTGCCACGGATCGATTTCCTGACGCGGTTGGCCGTCGCTCGCGCCGAAGTTGCGGTTGTCGAAAACGAGCGCCGCGAGGCCGGCCTGGCTGAAGACCTCGGCGAAGCGATCGAGATACATCTCTTTGACGGCGGAGAAACCGTGCGCCATCACGACCGCGGGCACACGGTCCCTGGGGTGATCGGGGAGAAATAGCCATCCACGGAGAGTTGTACCTTCGGCGTTGAATTCGATATCGCGGCGCATGAACGTCACCTCGCGGGCGATAATAAACGAATAAGGGGGCGACCGGAAGGGATTCGGGAGGCGTCGCGTGGAACCGGGGGCCAGGCCATTATGGGCAGAAAAGAAAACCGCGGCGGACGCACAAGGCGCCCGCCGCGGAAGGGGTTCGGCTCGATTAGAGCAGGTTGAAGTTGTACTGGAACTGAGCCGTCAAGAGGCTCTGGCCCTTGAGGATACCGCCGGCCTGCGAGGTGCTCTTATCGCCGCCGAGGACTTCAATGGCCTGCAGCTTCATGAAGTACTTCTTGGTCCAGGGCGGATTCAACACCAGCGACGGGAACAGCAGGAACGCACGTCCTTTCGGATTGAAAATCATCGTCCAGGCCGGCTCGATGTCTTCCCACATCCACGAGGTGCCGATGTTGAACAAGGCGGAAACGTTATTCTTGATGTTGGAAGTGTTTTCGATACCACCACCGGTCCAAGGGCCGAAGGTCTCGAACATGCTTTGTGACGAATCGAGCGCGATCTCGTCATAGAGTTCGACGTTCGCCGACAGATTGCCCGTGGCGGTGAGCCAGGGCGCGTACGCCTGATCGACATCGAGAGCGACCATCCAGCTCGCCATATCGGTGTAGCGGACCCCGCTGGGGCTTTCTACGGGATCGAAGCTGAGCACCGATTCATGGTTGGTGTACACGCCTTCCGCGCGACCAACGAACGGCAGATATTCCGAGACTGCCGAGGGCATCGGAATCGGCATATCGCCGGTCACACCGACCTTCTGCATCGGATCGAAGCGGGCGCGAAACTGGTTGGTGTACTTCTGCCAGTAGGTGTTGGGATAGAGATTCCACCCGTTGAAATAGAAGGCGGTCAATTCCGCGCCACCGACCAACGTATGGTAGCGAATGCCTTCTTCCCAGTTGCCGACGGTGGTGGCTGGAATTTTCCATTGGCCAACGTCAACCGCCGCACCGCTGCCGGTCTGAGGACAAAAGCTCCGCAGGCGCTTGGGCACGGGATTGAAGGGCTGTCCGTTAGCACCAAGGTTGGTGCAGTAGAAGAACTCGTTGGAAAGCGGCGCTCCGATCAAACGTGCGTTTTGAACGGGATTTCCGTTGTATGGAGGATAGATTCCGCCACTACCAGGCGCGACCGCGGTTCTTCCTGGATAGAAGGGACCGGCGTTACTTAGGTGAGCGCCGAAACGTCCGGTGGGATCGAAGCCGACGCCTGCGGGGAAGCCGTTGTTGACGCTGCCGCCGTTGACGTTACACTCGCCGTCGTAGCGATGATCGGCGTAGTCGCAACTGTTCCACATCGGCTGCAGGCGGGGATCCAGGATGCCCTCAAGGAAGTTCGACTCGAACGGTCCCCACTCGGGCAGATTCCAGATCGGATGGATCATCCATTGGGGAATACGCGATTGCTCGAGGTTGGCGAAGCCGAAGGCCCAGGTCGTATCCTGAGGATTGACGACGTCACCGACGCGGAAGGCGAGCGACTGTCCCCAGACGACGATCTGATTGCCGACGTAGGTGGTGACGGGGCCGGTTTTGTTCTGCCACCAGGCATCGCGGATGTTATACTGATTGTAGAACGCGTTTGAGTACTTGCCGAAGCCATTCGCGCTATTGAAGGCGTACGGCGGCTCATAAACGAACCATTCGCGCATGAAGAAGCTGTTGTTCTCGTTGAGGCGGTAGTTTTCGTCCACCTGCAGCCAGGTACGCGAAACCGCCAGGTTGTTGCGGCTCGCAGTGAACTCGCGCAGAGCCGATGGGTTCTGCCACATACCGAAGGTCTGGCTCAAGAAGCCCGAAACGTGAATGCCTTCAAACCAGCTTTCCTCCGGCGCACCGCCGCCCGAGGAATCCGCCAGCACCGAGCCGGATGGCGCCGTGATTGGCAGGACCGAGCCGGATGGCGCGGTGATTGGCAGGACCGACGGAGTAGCGCCGGTCACGTTCAAGCCCTGAGCGGGCATTGCCGACAAATCGCCGGCCCTTGATTTTCCAGCACAGAGTCCAACGATCGCGAGCGCCAAGCCGAGCGCCGCGACCTTTTTCCTGACTCCCCCTGATGAACACGCTCCGCGCACTTCAGTCTCCATACAAAATCCTCCCTGCCTGACTGAACACTTGGACCTCTTGGAGAGAGCGATACTCGGGTCCCCTGTTTGTAGTCTCGAAGCCGCTTAAACCCCTGAGCTTCGAAAGTAGCGTTGTGCAAACAACTGAGTCGTTTTGTAGCAGGTACTAACGGTACGGCAGCGAAAGCAAGAATCGCATAGCGATTGGATTCGAGTGGCGAGCGCATGAACCAGCCGCACTGGTTCAGTCAGCAATATCGGCCCATCCAGCAAATGCGAGCAGCAACCGTTGCATTCAACAGAAACTGGTCAGAAATCCAACAGCCGAACTAATCCTCGCCGCAGATCCTACTTCGCTCCGCACCTCCTCCACCGGGCATACAAAAGACCCGCTCATCGTCACCAACGATAAACCCGTCGTCGCGCGGTCCGCAGACTGAAACCCGCACGCCAGACGCCTGCGCGGCACCGCAGCAGCAGAAACAGAACTGGTGGCTGGTGCGAGCGCGACAGGCTATCTAGCAAAGATTAACAGCAAGATCAAATAGCGATCATGGGAAGATGATCGGATAGTGAATCGAGGTGCGGGGGCCTAAAAGCCGCGATACTTAGGGCAAATTTTATCTTTAAGTCGCTACGGCGAGCGACTTGTAATCGGTTCCAACATGATGCGGTGTCATGTGAATTCGATTACGCGGCCGGGACGTGCACCCGAATGTGCGATTTGTTAGCTTTCCGCCTGCGGCTCGAGGCGGAGGTGAATGCATTGCGTATCGTTCTGATCGGCCAGGCGGCTTTTGCGGAGAGAGCGCTCGCGACGCTCCACGCGCGCGGCGAACAAGTTGTGCGGGTCTTCGTACCGCCAGATACTCCCGGCGGCCGGCTCGATCCGCTCAAGGTCAAGGCGCTGGAGCTGGGGCTGCCGGTGAGCCAACCCGTCTCGTTTCGCGGGGAACGCGAGTTTGAGCAATTCCGCGCGCTCGAAGCCGACCTGATAATAATGGCCTTCGTCACGATGATCGTGCCGGAGCGAATTCTTTATGCGCCACGTTTCAAGAGCATCTGCTTCCATCCGTCGCTCCTGCCGAGACATCGCGGCGCGAGCGCTATCAACTGGGCGATCATCGAGGGGGACGCCGAAACCGGCGTGACCTGGTTCTGGCCCGACCGAGGAATCGACACGGGGCCGATCCTGATTCAGCGCCGCGTGGCAATCGGAGCGACGGAGACGACCGGATCGCTATACTTCAACTCGCTGTTCCCACTGGGAATCGAGACTATGATCGAGGCCGTTGACCAGATCGCGGCAGGCACCGCGCCGGCGATGGAGCAGGACGAGAGCCTCGCGACCTACGAAGCGCCTTGCCGCGATGAGCACGCTGGAATCGATTTTCGGCGGCCCGCGCAGGCGATCTATAACCTGGTGCGCGGATGCGACCCCCAGCCTGGCGCCTTCGCGACTATCGGTGGCCGCCGCTTGCGACTCTATGATGCGATCATGGAATCGGGCGCCGGCCTAGATGTTCCTGGGACGATCGTGCGCATCGATAAAGACGGGATGAGGATCGCGCTCGACGGCGCATCGATGATAGTGCGGCGCGCGCGCTTCGATGCGAGCGCGAAAAAGGTTGCGCCGGCGGACCTGGCATTGGCCAAAGAGATCGTTGCCGGTGCCCGGCTTGAATAGCCCACGCGCGGTCGGGGAGACCGTTTGATGCTGCTTTGCGTTGGCACCTCGAAGGGGATCGTAATCCTCGATGCGGATCGTCGCGGGCCGCCGTTGATGGCCCTGGCAGATCCCACGTCGATCTGGTGCATGGCGCAGGACTGGGGCGATCCCAACCTGCTTTACGCCGGGTCGATCAGCAATGCTCAAGCGGGGAGCGCGCGCGGGCGGGGATCGCTGGCACGGTCGTCCGACGGCGGGCGCACGTGGCATGACATCACACCGAGCGCCGTCCGCGACGAAGAGATTTGGGCCATCGCGACGCCCGCCGATGGTCCGGGCGAGGTCTTCATCGGGACTTCCAACGCGCGCATCCTGCGGAGCCTCGATAGCGGCCATCTGTTTCGTGAATGCGGCGCGTTTTTGAAGATTGCGGGACGTGAATGGTGGGGCTTTTCGCCACCGCTGCATATTCCGCGCGTCCGATCGATTGCTTTCGATAGCTCGAATCCACTCCTTATATATGTAGGCATGGAGGAAGGCGGCGTCTATCGATCGCCCGATCGCGGCCGCAGCTTCGAGCCGCTCGATCGAGGCGTCTACTCGGACATTCATTGCGTGGCGTCGGATTCGTCCGACCCGAAGACCCTGTTCGCTACCACCGGCCGCGGCTTTTACTTTTCGACCGATGCGGGCGGCTCCTGGGATTACGTCAAGGGGCTGAGCCGTTCCTACATGATTCCGCTGCTGATCACCGAGGACGCGATCTTTGTCGCCGCGGCGGGCGGACCGCCCTCGATGTGGCCAATGGCTCTGGCGGGCGCCGACGCGCTGTTGTTTCGCAGCACTGACCGGGGGCGCAGCTTTGTCCCGATGGCGACGGACGACGGCATCGCAAATTCCATGCGGGGCATGGTAATGAAGCTGCGCGCAAATCCGGCCAACAGGAATGAATTCTTGGGCGTGACCAGCGACGGCACGGCGATCAGGGTCGATCAGCGCAACGGGGTCATCCGCACGATCGCCGACCGCCTTCCGCCAGCGTACGACTTCGCTATCCTGCCGTGACCGGTTCGCCGACGCGGCGGCCGCGATAGTTCAAATCGGGCGCGGACAAACCCCTCACTTAATCTGCTGGGGTTCCAAACAGCAGTGCGCCGCCTTTTCCTGCGCGGCAGGCGTCAGGGTGAGCACCGGGCAGGGCGCGGTCCGCAGAACTTCCTCGGCGACGCTGCCAAGAATCAAATGAGACAGGCCCTTGCGGCCGTGGGTTTTCAATACAATCAGGTCGGCGTCAACTTCGCCGGCGACGCGCACCACAGCATGGGCCAGTCCGCGGTCCGAGGCCAGGCAGGTGTGGATAACGGTCTTGACGCCCTCGAGGTGACGCGCCGCGATATCGTTGAGGGCCTTCTCGGCCTTCTGCTCTTCCGGCGTATGTTTGCCTTCCTCGACATCGGGTTCGCCGAACGCCTGGAGCATCGGCACGACATGCAGCAGGTGGAGCGTAGCGGCATGCGTCAAGGCGATTTGCCGAGCCATTCCCAACGCCACGAGCGAAGGGTCGTCGAATTGAATGGGAGACAGGATCGATCGGTATGGATAAACCATGGACACCCCTCCTTAAGCGCGGGAAGTCTACTATAGCCTTTGGCAGAGCGAGGCGCACATGGCTACCGCTGCTGTGTGAACTCCGAAGTCCATCGGGACGCCGCCGGTGCGATCGCCGTCCACCGATCTAGCCGTCTTGCTCGACGACCTCAACCGCGACGCTGATAGTTTGCTCGCCGCCACCGAGGGCGACGCCATTAACCGGCGGCACATCCGAGTAATCGCGTCCCCAGGCAATGGTCACGTGCCTGGCGGCGGGCATCACGTCGTTGGTGGGATCGAAATCGAGCCAGCCGAAGCCGGGGCAATACGCCGAGACCCACGCATGCGACGCCTGGGCGCTGGCCGATTGCCGCGCGAGGCGAACGTAGCCGCTGATGTAGCGCGCGGGCAGGCCACGCGATCGCATGCAGGCGATCATGACGTGGGCGAAATCCTGGCATACGCCGCTGCGCTTTTGCAGAACCTGGTCGATGGGAGTGGATACGGTGGTCGCGCGCTGATCGTATTTAAAATCGGTAAAGATGCGGTGACAGAGGTCCATCGCCGCTTCGAGCAAAGGGCGGCCCGCCGGGAACGACGGTGCAGCATAGGCAGCGAAAGCGGGCGTGATCGACACCCGGGGAGATTCATAGGCGAACTCCAGCGCGTCAAAACTTTCTTCCGTTTCGTGTTTGCTGACCTCAAGCGCCACCTGCTCCCACGGCGGGGTCAGCGCCGGATGCAACGCTTCGACGGGGTGCCGATCGACGACGCTGGTGGAAGTGATAACGAGGGTTTCGTGCGGTTCCTGGATCGAGAAATGGGCGACCGGATTGCCGAAATAATCATCGCGCGTCGCCAGCGATTCGGGCGCCGGGTCAATCGCGAGATGGTGCTCGATGGGCGACTGATTACGATCCGCGCGGGGCGCCAGGTGGACCTCGGTGTGCGAGACTGAAACCGGGTTGCTGTAGCTGTAAGTGGTTGTATGGGTTACACGCAGCGCCACGATCTAAACCTCAATTCGAAGTTTTCGCGTTTCACGGGGCATACAGTTGCGGCGCCGCGACTGCATGATCGAAGTATCCACGCGTCAGTGTCTCGGAGAGCAACGGCAGCTCCACCGCGAGCCGGGTCACGAGATTTTCCAGATTGATCCAGTGTCCATTTTCATCAGGGCGCACCAACTCCGCCGCTTCCGCGACCTGCACGGCGGTGAGCAGGCGCACCGCCAAGCGCCATTCGGGGGGACGATGAGTCATCGAAACGCTCTCGGGCAACTGGTCGATATCCTCGCGCAGGCGCGCGAGCTGAAAGGCCGCCGATCGCGGATTGGCCTCGTCGAGCAAGAGCAGATCGATCACAAGATTCTCCTGCATCGAGGTCAAATAGCGCGACCGGTAGGTGAGAGAACTGTCGGCGATTTCGAGCAGGACCTCCAACTGCCCGCTGTCAGTGGCAGGTTGATAACCCAGCCCGCAGCGAATGAGGTCCACCAGTTGGATCGCGCGCTCCAACCGCCTCCCGATATCGAGAAAGCGCCAGCCATGGCCGCGCGTCATGCTTTCCATCACCAGGCCGCTGAAGGCCGAGAGCGTGATGATGAAATGATCGAGCAGACTGGTGGCGGCGCTGATGCGCAGCGGTTCATCGGGCGGCGGAGTGGAAAATTCCTGATCGAAGTGGTTGAGAATCTGCCAGGCGTCGGCGGATATGCGATCGCGCAAGAGCCACGCGACGCGGCGCACCTGATGCAGGTTCCAGCCGAGGCCGCCGCGCGATTCGGAATCATAGATCATCGCGAGCAATTGACGTTCGGGCGACGCCGTGGACTTCGGGTCCATGCCGAGATGCCCCAGGGCGGCCAGCACGCGGTAGCCGGCCTCGATGCCGGCCGTCCGCAAGGGGTCGGACTCCTGCGAAACGCGCGAGAGAATGGCGCGTGCGACCCGCACTACCATCTCGACGCGCTCGACATAGCGTCCGAGCCAGAAGAGGTTATCGGCGACCCGGCTCGGCAGATCGATAGTCGCGCGGTTCACCTCGATTGCAGCGGCTTCCGGACGGAGCAGGCTGAATTCCGCCATCGGCTGATCGCCCAAGACCCAGGTATCCTTGCTGCCGCCGCCGTGCTGCATGGAGACGACCAGGCTGTCGAGCGAAGTGGTGACGCGCGTCAATCCGCCCGGCATCACGGTATAAGAGTCGCCATCGGCCACCAGGTAAACCCGCAAGACAAAGTGGCGCGGCTGCAGTTCACGCTCGTTCCAGGCGGGAACGGTCGCGAGAGCGACCTGCTCCTGGGCCACATAGTCGGCAGGAAACGCTCGCATCTCGGTGACCAGCTTTTCACGTTGGCGGGCGCTCAACCGAGCGCCGAAGATGGGCTCATGGCGATGGTCGGGGAAGGCCGGTTTGATGACCAGCCTGGAGAGATTTTCGACGACGTGAGCCAGCGGGTCGGGCTGGCCGCACCACCAGGTCGCAACCGTCGGCATTTTGAGTTCTTCGCCGAGAATGTGGCGGCACAAATGAGGCAGGAAAGCGGCGGGAGCGGCCGATTCGATCAACCCGGAACCGAGCGCATTGGTGACGGCGACGTTGCCCATCCGCGCGGCCTGCAGCAGACCGGCGACGCCAAGTATCGAGTCTTCGCGCAACTCAACGGGGTCGCAGAAGCTGTCGTCCTGGCGGCGGATGATGAGATCGACCGGCAGCAGGCCGCCGAGCGTCTTCAGAAAAACGGAATTCTCGCGCACCGTGAGGTCGGCGCCTTCGACCAGCGTGAAGCCCAGGTAGCGGGCCAGGAACGCGTGCTCGAAATAGGTCTCGTTATATGGTCCCGGAGTCAGCAGCACGATGCGCGGATTCTCGCGGTTGGGTGGCACCAGGCTGAGCAGAGTCTCGCGATAGACTTCGAAGAAGCGCGCCAGCCGCCGCACCTGGGCCGCGCGGAAAACGTCGCCGAGCACGCGCGTCGAGACCAGCCGGTTTTCGAGGGCATAGCCCGCCCCCGATGGCGCCTGGGTGCGATCGGCCAGCACCCACCACTTGCCGTCGGGTGCGCGCGCGATGTCCGCGGCATAAGTGTGCAGGTAGATTCCGCGCGGCACCGACACTCCGGCGCAGGGCCGCAGGAAACCGTCGTGACGGAAAACCAGTTCGGGCGGCAGCAAACTGCTGCGGAGCAATTTGCGGGGCCCATAGAGGTCGGCGAGGATCGCGTTGAGCACGGTCGCACGTTGGCGCAGAGCGATTTCGATCCCGTTCCACTCGCGACTGTCGATTACCAGCGGTACGGGGTCCAGCGGCCACGGCCGATCGGTAGCGGCTGGATCGCCATAGACGTTGTAGGTAACGCCGTTTTCGTGCAGCAGGCGGCGGCCCTCCTGCCAGCGGCCCAGGAGGCCGTCGGGGCCAATGGCGGAGAGCGAATCGAACAATGCATTCCAATGCGGTCGAATCTTCCCGTTGGCCGCAACGAGTTCGTCGTAATAGGCGGAGTTGGCCTTGTACTGCCACGCCGGGGCAGTATCCTCAGCGCGTTCGGTTGATCCCAGATTCATCCCTCCCCAACGCTCGTGACAGCGCGATCGAACTCGAGAAGGCTATCACGTAGCATTCCTGACACGCACTTTGACATATTGCGCAACAAATGGTGCAGGGAAATTCTGGCGCGCGCCGGCTATGACAGGCGCGGCGGACCGGGCCGCCGGCGCAAATCGAGCGTTAAGGGAAACTGCGGATTCGGCTCGGCCGGCGGTATTACCATCGGTCCGGGGGTATGGGCCAACTTGGAGAAGCGGGAATTGCGCCGCGCTTCAGCCTCGTATGCATTTACCGGGAAGGTTTCGTAGCTGAGGCCGCCGGGATGAGAAACATGGTAGGCGCAGCCGCCAATCGAACGCCCGGTCCAGGTATCGATCAGGTCGAAAATCAGCGGGGCTTGTACCGGAATCGTCGGATGCAGGCATTGCGGCGGCTGCCATGCGCGATAACGGACACCCGCCACCCATTCGCCCTGCGTACCCGTTGGATGGAGCGGGATGCGGCGGCCGTTGCAGGCGGCGATATAACGTTCGCTGGTCATGCCAACGACGCGGGCCTGGACCCTTTCCACCGATGAATCGACGTAGCGCGCGGTCCCGCCCGCTCCAGGCTCTTCGCCGAGGACGTACCAGGGCTCGGTCGCCTGCCGAATTTCGAGTTCGATGCCGAGGTAATTGACGCGGCCAAATACCGGGTAACGGAACTCGAAGTGCGGCGCGAACCATTCCGTCTCGAACGGAAAGCCCGCCCCCTTCAAGTCCGCCAGGACGTCGGCAAAATCGCGCGCAATAAAGTGGGGCAGCATGAAGCGATCGTGAAGCTGCGTATCCCAGTCGATCGGCGGCCGGGTGTAGGGGTGCTGCCAGAACCACGCGACCAGAGCCCGCACCAGCAACTGTTGCGTGAGGCTCATGCGTGAATGCGGCGGCATGTCGAATCCGCGCATCTCGAGCAGTCCCAGACGGCCAGTCGGGCTGTCGGGGGAGTAGAGCTTGTCGATACAGAATTCAGCGCGATGGGTATTGCCGGTCACATCGACCAGCAGATGGCGAAAGATGCGATCGACCAGCCACGGGGGACAGACGCCGTCACTCGGATCGGGAACCTCGCTGAAGGCGATTTCGAGTTCGTAGAGACTGTCTTTGCGGGTCTCATCGATACGCGGAGCCTGGCTGGTCGGCCCGATGAACATGCCGGAGAACATGTACGACAGCGACGGATGATTCAGCCAGTAGGAAATCATGCTGCGCAGCAAGTCCGGCCGGCGCAGAAATGGACTGTCGGCGGGAGTGGCCGCACCCAGCGCGAAATGATTGCCGCCGCCGGTGCCGGTGTGGCGTCCGTCAACCATGAACTTCTCGGTGCCGAGTCGGCACCGGCGCGCCTCTTCATAAATGGCGGTGGTATTTGCGACCAGCTCGGCCCAGTCGTGCGCTGGCTGAACGTTCACTTCGATCACCCCGGGATCGGGCGTGACGCTGAAGTGACGAATACGATAGTCGAAGGGCGGGGTGTAACCCTCGATCACAACCGGCATTTTCAAGTACGCGGCGGTGTTCTCGATGGCGGCCAGCAATTCGATGTAGTCGTCGGCCAGCTTCAGCGGCGGCATGAAAACATGCAGGCGTCCGTCGCGCGGCTCGACGCATAGCGCGGTCCGAACCACCCACGGAGCCGACTCGCCGATTCCAGGCATGCGATCGCGGCTGCGATCGCGCTTGAGCTGTATGGAGGGATCCTGCGGTGACGCGTGTGTCGGTTCTGGCAGCGGACCGCGATCCGCCATCGGATCGAGCGGAATTATCTGCGGAACCTCATCCGGGGCTACCCACGGCAGGCTCGGCAAGGGCAGGCGCAAGCCGAGCGCGGAGTCTCCGGGTATCGCGTACAAATGCTGCCCGCGCAGCAGCCACAGTCCTGACTGCCACTCGGGACCGTGCGCGCCGTCCTCCCGTTGGATCGGAAGCACATAGCCTACGGGTGTCTTCAAGCCCCGATCGAAGACGCGCCGCACGCGCTCGCGGTCGCCGGCATTTTCGAGTCGATTGTCGGCCGCGTCGACGTTGATCGGCAAATTGCGCTCGCGCTCGAGATAGTGCACAGGATCCTCGAAGGCGGGTTTGACGTACTCGGGGTCGAGGCCGAGGCGGCGCGCGAGCATTTCGGCAAAGCGCTGGGCTTCGCCCGGTCCAAAGTTACCGTCCTGTTCAGGCTGGGCGAGCAGGGCGCGATCCTGCCATAGCGGAACACCGTCTTTGCGCCAGTAACAGCTCAGCGCCCATCGTGGGAGCGGCTCGCCGGGATACCATTTGCCCTGCCCGAAATGCAGCAATGCACCGGTGGCAAAGCGTTCACGCAAGCGATCGATCAAGCGCTCGGCGAGCACCCGTTTATCGACGCTTAGTGCGTCATAATTCCACTCCGGGCCCTCCATGTTGTCGATTGATACGAAGGTCGGCTCGCCGCCCATGGTGAGCTTGATATCGCCGGCATCGATTGCCGCATCGACTTCGTAACCGAGCGCCTCTATTCGCTGCCATTGTTCTTCGGTGTAAGGCAGCGTCACGCGCGGATCTTCATGGATCCGAGAAACCGACATTTGGTGGGCAAACTCGACCTCGCAGGGACCCACCATGCCCGTCACCGCAGCGGCAGAGCCCGGTTCCGGTGTCGCCGCGAGCGGTATATGACCCTCGCTCGCAAACAAGCCCGAGGTGGCGTCCAGGCCGATCCAGCCGGCGCCGGGCAGATAGACTTCCGCCCACGCATGAAGATCGGTGAAGTCCTGCGTCGGCCCTTCCGGACCCTCCAACGGTTTCTGGTCTGGTTTGAGTTGGATCAGGTAACCCGAGACGAAGCGCGCGGCAAGCCCCAGATTGCGCAGGATTTGCACCATCAGCCACGCGCTGTCGCGGCACGATCCGCAATTCAGTTCGAGCGTTTCCTCGGGCGTCTGGACGCCGGGCTCCATGCGGATGAGGTAGCGGATGCGTTGCGCCAGATCCTGGTTAAGACCCACCAGGAAATCGACCGTCCGTTGCTCCTTGCGGCTGACACCCGCCATCAGGGCCTTCAGATGACTGCCGGCCGGCAGCGGTTCCAGATAGGGCGTCAGGTCTTTGCCGAGCCACTCGTCGTACTTGAAGGGAAACTGTTCCGCGTATGGTTCGAGGAAAAAATCGAACGGATTTATAACCGTCATTTCCGCCAGGAGATCGACTTCGACCGTGAAGTGATCGACCGGATCGGGAAAGACGACGCGGGCCAGGTAGTTATTCTCGGGGTCTTGAAGCCAATTGAGGAAATGGCCGGGCGGGTCAATTTTCAGCGCGTAGGCTGTGATCGGGGTGCGGCAATGCGGCGCTGGCCGCAACCGAATTACCTGCGGTGATAATTCGACCAGCCGGTCGTACCGATAGACGGATTTATGATGCAGAGCGACGCGGATCGACATACGTAAGGAGCAGTGCTACCGGAATCACCATAATGAGTCACCTGCCAGTATGCGAAATTCGCGCCGTACTCGATGCTTCGCCATGGAAAACACGAGTCGAAAGGCCGCGATCGCGCGATCAGGGCGAGATCGCCAGTATGGTCGTGCATCCTGGTCTCAATCGCTCAATCTGAGGCCGCGGCGACAGACCTCGCCAGGATTCGCCCGCGACCTGGCGATGACGCGAGACTGTGCGATATTCCCTGGCGGATGCGCGCGGATTAGGCACTTGTGCGAGGCGTAGCCGACGCGGCGCTCTAATCCCGCTCGCCGGGCCCCGACGGCCGGAATCACTTATCGTTGCAACCGGCCCGGCTCAATGCGAATTCTAGAGCGAGATCGATCGGTGCACACCAGGACTGGAGCTCTCTCCATTGTACGCGGCCGCGCGAGAACGCTGGCGGAGAATTCAAGATGACGGAGATTGAACGTTTGACGGCACTCGAGGAAATCGAGCAGGTCAAGGCACGGTACTTCCGCTGCATGGACACCAAGGATTGGGCCGGCTTCGAGGCCGTCTTTACGGCGGATGCGACGGCGGATTATTCGTCGGAGGGCGACCCTAAAGAATGGTCGGCGGCGGGCGTCGCAAAGATCGTGGCTTTGGTGCGCAAAGCGGTGGGTCCGGCGATCACAGTTCATCACGGACACATGGCTGAGGTGGAGTTAGTCTCGGCCACCAGCGCACGAGGCATTTTTGCGATGGAGGACCTGATCTGGTGGCCGGAGGGCGCGCGCCGCAAGACCCTGCATGGTTGGGGTCATTACCACGAAACCTATGAAAAGATTGACGGAAAATGGTTGATCAAAACGCTCAAACTGACCCGGCTACGGGTCGAAGAGACCTGAGAATTCGCCGACGAGACCGTCTTGTCCCATTCGTCGGCCCGCGCCGATGATTCTCTCTGGAGATCTTCAATTGGCGGCTGAAAGCGGAGCGTGCTTGCGCCAGACGCAAGATGGACTAAAACCCGCGTCACGTGCGCGCATACGCGCTCTGCTGTCGCCGTCGACCCTTTTCGCACCCTGATAGCCGCTCTCTGAATCAAGCTAATCCATTTCAGCGGTCACAATCTCATGGCCGCCGATGATTAGTTATTCTTATTTAAGTTATAAGAAAGTTATTTAGGCTCTATCTAGAGGCCTTGGTATTTAAATGTTTCCCTTATTTATGTTAGTCTATAGCAAGTTTAGCGATGCGACTGTTAGTCAACAATAGATGACTCTCAGTTTAGCGGGAGCGAATGGCAAAATCCAAAAAGCGGACTCTCGGACAAGTGCTTCGGGACCGGCGTCGTCAACTTGACCTGACGCAACAAGCGGTGGCGCGCAGAATCAAAACTTCGACGCCCTACATCGGCCATCTCGAAGCGGGTAAACGTCGCCCGTCGGATGCGGTGCTGAGCCGACTCGCGGACGTTTTGGCGCTCAATCGCAGGGACTTGTTCATCCTGGCCAATCCGAAGGTGATTGAGTTGCTGGGATCGACCGAAGGCGGCAATTCGGCATGGGATCTTTTCAGTCGGGACCCGCAGATTCGTCAAGTCCATAAGATAACACCGGAAGAAATCGAGCTCTTGGCGAGAGTTGCGCAGATGGGCGAAGTAAATTCGCCGCGGGATTTTATCTTTATCTTGCAGGCCGTGCGGCAAGCACTCGGCCGCTGAGTATCGGCCGGCGTCCACAGTTTGAGAAGGCACCCCGCCGGCGACGCCACCGGACTCGGCACAACTGCTTTGCCCATCCCACGCGCCGCCACTCCATACGCAAAGTTTAATTTCTATACAATCAGCCGTTTGATCTCTCGTCAATTAGTCTATATCGTTCCCTAAAGAGCGTTTGAGTCGATATTTGCTAAATGGGATTGAGCCGGTGAGCTTGTAAGTAATAATCGCTCGCACGTGGGCCGCCAATGCAATCGTCGAAGGATGAAACAATCGGAGCCAAGGACCCGGCAGAGGTTCTGGGCATGAGGCCACTGCTATCAAGCGCGAAATTGAAGTGTGATGGCGTGCGCATCGAGAGCTACAGCGTTGCGGCATGTGGACCCACTCCGCGGTTCTGCTACACCGACCGTCACTGCCTATCCCTTTTGCGAGAAGGCACCGCCACGGAACATCGAGAGCCAACTCCGAAAATCTGGTATCCGGATACCATTTGGATATCCCCGATGGGACATCCTCACTCCAGCTTTACCTTTTCGAATTTCAAATCGACAATCGTGATGTTGGACCCGGCGTTTGTACGGCAAACCGTGGGCGACGCCGTCAATACGGAAGGATTGGAACTCACACCTTTGCAGTCCAATCGCGACAAAGCGTTGGCGCGGCTGTTAATCGCGGCTGAAGTTGACATCGAGTTGGGACTGCCGGGAGGCCGCCTCTGGCTGGAAACTTTCGGAGCGGCGCTCGCGGCACATTTGCTGACGCAACACTCATCAAAGCGCGTGGTGCCAAAAGAGTACGGCGGCAAGATGCCCAAACATCTGTTGCGCCGCGCCATCGACTTCATCCATGAAAATCTGGGAAGAAACATAAGTCTCGCCGAGATTTCGGCCGAGCTTGATATGAGCCCGTATCATTTCTGCCGTTCATTCAAGCGAGAAACCGGGTAATCCCCACATCAGTACTTGACGCAAGAGCGCGTCAGACGTGGGGAAGAGCTTATTACCGAACACCGCCTCAGCATGGTCGAAATCGCCAATGAACTTGGCTTCAGCGATCAGAGTCATTTCACTCGGACATTTCACAGCCTGATAGGAGTGACGCCGGCGCAGTATTCCGCCAGCCACTAACGGTGCGGTGGCGAGATGCCAGAATTAAAGGCAAGGCGAACTTTGGTACGCGAAAAATAAGCGCAGGAATCTCCCAGTTTGAGCAAGATTGTTCAAGAATTCCTTATAAAACAGGTATGCACTGGGAGAGTCTGACAGCCTCTGTTTGACGGCACTAGAGCTAGTCGCGGCAGCCCCGGTCAGGTCTTCGCCCAGCCGAGGAGCTCGTGCGGTGCAGAGAGTGACGAAGCCGCTCGGACGCTCTCAAATAACCTCCGCTGGCTCCTTCGAGCCGCGTTTGTGGAGGCGCGGAGAAAGTAATGCGTAACGGCATTGCAGCGTACGGGCTACGCCGAAGCCTCCGCGGACCGTATTCTTAGAAAGGCGTTGTCGAGAACGGTTGAGAGGGTCTGCAACGTTATTGGCTTAGCCACGTAATCGTCCATCCCGGACGCCAGGCAGCGTTCGCGAGCGCCTTCGAGGGCGTGAGCGGTCATTGCAATAATCGTCGTATGCCTCGCGAAACTGTCGCGGCGACGGATTTCGGCAGTGGTGGCGTATCCATCCATCTCGGGCATCTCGCAGTCCATCAAGACGAGCGCATAGTTCGTGTGGGACATTGCGGCGAGCGCGGACTTGCCCCCATCCACGGCATCGGCCAGATACCCGAGCCGCTCCAATTGGCGCTGCGCCACCTTGCGATTGACCAGGTTGTCGTCAACGACCAGGATGCGCTTGGGAGCCGCAGCGTCTCCATTGTCCGCGGGCCTCGCGCCTGACGTAGCGGCGGGTTGAGTTGTGGAATTGGTTTGTTCGGGAAGCGGCTCCGCGCACGCGAGCATGGCGCAGAGGGTGGTGTAAAGGTGAGATGGTTTGATTGGTTTGCTGAGCCAGCAATCAGACTGATCCCCGTCACCAATGGCGAGGGTTTCGGATTTTTTCGCGGCACCCATGATAATCACAGGCGTCTTCGTGAGGCCCAAATCGAGCCTGATCGTGCGGGCCAGTGTTAATCCGTTCATGCCGGGCATTTGAGCGTCCACCATAATCACATCGAAGGGCGATTTCTCAGGAGATCGGCGGCGAATTACGGTCAGAGCTTCGTTGCTGTTTGTAGCCGTGTCCGCGATCATTCCCCACGAGATCGTCGCCGCAGCCAACGCAGCACAATTGGTTGCGTTGTCCTCAACGATTAAGATGCGGCGGCCGACGAGCGGGGTGGGTCGGCCTTCATCCTCGAGTACGGCCTGAGGTAAGTCGAAGACCGCGGCGAAGAAAAATTCCGATCCTTTGCCCACTACGCTCTCGAGATCGATCTTGCCGTTCATGCCCTCGACCAGCTTGGTCGAGATCGTCAGGCCCAAGCCAGTGCCGCCGTACTTGCGAGTAGTCGATGCGTCGGCCTGTAAGAAGGGACTGAAGAGGGCGGCCTGGTGGCCCTGCGCGATACCGATACCGGTGTCGCGCACGGCGAATAGAATCGTTGCCTTGCTGAGCGATTGCTGTTGCATTGAAACGCTGAGCGCAACCTCGCCTGATTCGGTAAATTTCAACGCGTTGCCGATCAGGTTATTCAAAACCTGCCGCAGGCGAGTGGGATCGCCCACGACGATCGGCGGGACATCGCCGGTCATCGCAAGGATCAGTTCGAGATCCTTGCTGTGGGCCTTTTCGGCGAAGGACTCGATGGTACTTTCGAGCACCCCGGAAAGATCGAAAGCGATCTTTTCGAAAATCACCTTGCCCTCGATCAACTTCGAGAAATCCAGGATGTCGTTGACGATCGTCATCAACAGAGTGCCGCATTCCGCGGCCGTTTTCGCGAATTCAAACTGTTCCGGGTTGAGGCCGGAATCGAGCAACAGTTCGTTCATTCCGATGATGCCGTTGAGCGGGGTACGAATCTCGTGGCTCATATTGGCCATAAATTCGGACTTGATGCGTACACCTTCGAGTGCGGCGTCGCGGGCGCGGTCCAATTCTTCCTCGGCATGCTTGCGTTCCGTGATATCCACCGATATCCCTTCGTAGTGGCCGATATAACCGGCGGCATCGCGAATTACCCGCGAACTCAAGACACACCAGGCGCTTCGGCCATCCACCCGGCGGAACTCCACTTCGACGTTTTCGATTTCACCGTCGCGCGCGATGATGCTGCGCTGACGAGCGCGCTCCTCCGGATGCGCCCAGAGATCCTCAATATTGACCCGTTTCAGGCTGTCCAAATCCGCGAAGCCGAGCATCGCGACGAAACGCGCATTGGCCTCGATCACGTTGCCTTCAGGAGTGGTGACGAAGACGCCGACGGGAACGCTGTCGAAGAGGTTACGGTAGCGCGACTCGGCCAGCTTGTGCGCGCGCCGCCCCTGCGCATCGCGCAACTCCCGCTCCACCGCTGGCGCCAACCGCGAGAGGTTGTCCTTCAAGATATAGTCTTGTGCGCCGGCCTTTATCGCGGCCACCGCGACATCCTCACCGACACTGCCGGAGACCAGTATGAAGGGCAGGTCGAGTTCTTTTTTCTGCAAGAGCTTAAGCGCGGCGAGCCCACTGAAATGAGGCAACGAGTAATCGGCGATGATCAAGTCGGGGGACCCGCGGTCGAGCGCCGCCTGCATGGCTTCGGGCGTCTCCACGCGTTCGTAGGTTGGATCACAACCAGCTCGCCTCAGAGCCTGTATCATCAGTTCGGCGTCATCCGCTGAGTCCTCGACGATCAGAAGTTGCATGGTGCTCATGAACTGTTCGCCAACGCGGACGGTGGCCTCTCGTTTAAGACCAGCCAGTAGAGCGCCAATTGCTTTACCGCTTCGACGAATTGCTCAAAATCGACCGGCTTGCGCACATAGCTGTTGGCCCCCAACCCGTAGCCATGCACCAGATCCTGCTGCTCCCTGGAAGAGGTCAGTATGATTACGGGAAGCAGCTTGGTGCGCGGGTCCGCACGCAACAGCTTGAGCACCTCGAATCCATCCATGCGGGGCATCTTCAGGTCGAGGAGGACGATTTGCGGCGCGTCTTCGGGGTCACGCCCTTGGTACAAACCCGTGCCGAATAAATAGTCGACCGCCTCGACGCCATCGTGCGCGACCACCACCTTGTTGGTGAGGTTGTTCTTCTTCAGCGCGCGCAAAGTGAGCGCCTCGTCATCGGGATTGTCTTCCACCAACAAAATGACTTGGTTGCTATGCACTCGAAGTTTCTCCTTCAGATACCGTGGACTGATCGTTTGGAACCTGGTCCGTGTTCGTATCGCGGCGGCAACGGGTGGCTTTTCGGAGCGAGGTAAAGCGTCTATCCGGTGGCAACATTGGACTGCGGTTTCTCGTTCAAGACCAGCCAGTACAGGCCCAATTGCTTCACCGCCTCGACGAACTGTTCGAAATTAACCGGTTTGCGCACGTAGCTGTTGGCACCCAAGCTGTAGCCGCGAACCAGATCTTCCTGCTCCCTGGAAGAGGTCAGGATAACCACGGGCAGGAGCCTGGTTCGCGGATCCGCGCGCAACTGCTTCAGCACTTCGAATCCGTCCATGCGGGGCAGCTTCAGGTCGAGGAGGACGATTTGCGGCAGGTCGGTGGCGTCGCGTCCTTCATAGCTGCCATAACCGAAGAGGTATTCGACCGCCTCGACGCCATCGTGGGCGACGACGACCTCGTTGGTAATATTGTTCTTTTTCAAGGCGCGCAGGGTGAGCGCCTCGTCATCGGGGCTGTCTTCGACCAAGAGGATGATTTGAGCCTCAGGCATCGGGATTTCCCTCTCCATCTTCCGAGAGCGTAAACGAGAAAGTGGCTCCTTTGCCCACTTCCCCTTCAGCCCAGGTGTGCCCTCCATGGCGATGGATGATGCGGCGCACGGAGGCCAAGCCGATTCCGGTCCCGGGGAACTCCGTCACGGCGTGCAGGCGCTGGAAGGTACCAAACAGTTTGTCAACGTAGGCCATGTCAAAACCGGGACCGTCGTCGCGGACGAAATAGACTTGCGATCCGTCTTTATGCGTTACCCCCAGCTCGATTCTCGATTGCGCTTTATTCATGGTGAATTTCCACGCGTTGCCGAGCAGATTTTCGAGTACTACCCGCAGCAGGCGCGGATCGCCGCGGCCCGTAACGTCTGCCCCGACGACGCAATCGACATGGCGTTGCGGGTCGCCCGATTGGAGTTCCCCCAGGATGGCCTTCGCCATCGCACCGAGATCGACGGATTCATTGCGTATCTCGGTGCGGGTGACGCGTGCGAGATTCAAAAGGTCGTCGATCAGCTGCGCCATGCGTTGGGTGGCTGCGCGGATTCGATCAAGGGAATGCCTTGCGTCCGCGTCAAGCTGCCCGCCGCAATCCTCGATCAACGCCAGGCTGAAACCGTCTATGCTTCTCAGCGGCGCGCGCAAATCATGCGAGACCGAATATGAAAAGGCTTCCAGTTCCTTGTTCGCAGCCTCAACCTGTACCGCGTGCCGCCGCTTGGTTTCGTTCAGCTCGCGGACCTTCTCCTCCGCCCGCTTGCGGTCGGTGATGTCGCGAATCGCGCTCGACACCAGAGTGCCGTCGTCGGTTTCGATCTTGCTCAGGCTGATCTCGATGGGGAATTCGCTCTGGTCCTTGCGCAGCCCATAAAGCTCCAGACCTACTCCCATGGGCCGGACCTTGGGGTCGGCAAAGTAGTGATTGCGATGCTGCGGGTGTTGCCCGCGAAAGCGCGGCGGCACCAGCATCTCGACCGTGCTGCCCAGCAACTCTTCGCGCGCATAGCCGAAGAGCTTCTCGGTTTGTGCATTGACCAGCACCATCCGTCCTTCACGATTCACCAGCACCATCGCGTCCGGCGCCGTTTCCAGCAGCGCGCGGAAGCGGTCGCTCAGCTCGCGGACCTTCTCCTCCGCCCGCTTGCGGTCGGTGATGTCGCGAATCGCGCTCGACACCAGAGTGCCGTCGTCGGTTTCGATCTTGCTCAGGCTGATCTCGATGGGGAATTCGCTCTGGTCCTTGCGCAGCCCATAAAGCTCCAGACCTACTCCCATGGGCCGGACCTTGGGGTCGGCGAAGTAGTGATTACGATGCTGCGGGTGTTGCCCGCGAAAGCGCGGCGGCACCAGCATCTCGACCGTGCTGCCCAGCAACTCTTCGCGCGCATAGCCGAAGAGCTTCTCGGTTTGTGCATTGACCAGCACCATCCGCCCTTCACGATTCACCAGCACCATCGCGTCCGGCGCCGTTTCCAGCAGCGCGCGGAAGCGGTCGTTCAGCTCACGGACCTTCTCCTCCGCCCGCTTGCGGTCGGTGATGTCGCGAATCGCACGGCAAATGAGGAAGCCGTACTCGCTCTCGATACGACTGACGCTGATTTCAATGGGAAACTCGGAACCATCCTTGCGCAACCCATGCAGTTCCGAGCCGGAACCCATGGCGCGGACATTGGAGTGGTCAGTAGGGTTTTCGCTCTGACGCTGCGGATCCTGATCGCGAAAGCGCGGCGGCACGAGCATCTCGACCGTGTTACCCAGCAACTCCGCGCGGGTGTATCCAAAGAGCTTTTCAGTCTGCGCGTTTATCTGCACGATACGGCCGTCCTGCCCGACCAGCACCATCGCATCGGGCGCCGTTTCCAGCAGCGCGCGGAAACGGTCCTCGGCGTTCTTGTGATCGGCGGCGATCTGCCGCAGGCGATTGGTGGTCAGGCTGGCATAGCCTCCGACCAGCAGCAGCCAGATGAAGATGATGCTGCCGCCCACCCCAATCACCATCGCGCTGCCACGCGAGGACATCTGCAGTTTTGCCGTGCGATCTATCAGCAAGGTCCTTTCCGCCTCGGCCATGGGGCTATATTGTGCGCGGAGGCGGGAGAGCGCCGAGCCGAGGTCCGCGAAAACGGGATCGCGATCCGCCTTCGTGCCGTCCGGCGCCGACGCGATCTGAACGGCGTTGTGCGTTAGAATCGCGATGCTCGCCAAGGTCACATCCACTTGATCGAGACGGCGCTGCTGAGAGTAGTTATCCCGCGTCAGCGCGCGCAGGGACGCGGACTGACGCTGCAAATCCAAAGTACTCGCCGCGAGGTTTTCGAGACGCTTTCGATGGCCCCCCTGGCTATAGCTTTGCAAAGCGGCGAGGGCCGCAAACGAGTCATCCCGCGCAGCGTCCAGCGTTCCGATAACGCTTCCGATATGGGTTATCCAGTCGATCGATCTGTGGTTGCGGTTAATGTCTTCGAAGGATGTGAAGGCCACCGCCGCCGCGGCAATTATCGCGATCGCAAATCCGGCCAACAGGTAGCGGCCTTCCTTACTCTGGAATGAAAGCTTCTCGCGGCTCATAGATCGGGCTTCTTGCTCACCTCGCGGCTCGGTGAACAAGCTCGCCTGCTTGCAGACACTCGATGCTCGATTTTGAAGTGATGCTAAGAAACAAGCGAACTCAAGACTCGTGCCGCGGGATATGCGCGCCGTCGCTCTCTACGATGAGCGCTGGTGCTTCAGGTTGGGCGGGGTGCCAATCGAGTGGCGACAGCGGCATTAATTTGCCGCCGATCTTGCTCACGCCAAATGGGCGCGACGCGCAGCCGTGCGGCGCCGGGTGAAGGTATAACACCGTTAATGGAGATGAATGGACGGGCGCATATCGCCGCGGTCCACCAATTGACGAGAATGTTCTCAGCGATTCCCGTTATCTATCCGAGAGGCGGAGCAAACGAAGCTTGAGCAAGCGATCGTCGTCGGTACCCGATGGCGCCTGATGGCGTATTCGATCCGCGCTCAGCGAGAAGGATTGCCTTAAGAGGCAGTTTCGGGACCGCTGCCGTCGCAGGTACCTATCTGATTACAGGGAGGTTCCGCGCAAAGACACCTTGTTCGATTTCGCCTTCTTGACATTGCTCGTGACGATGAACGATGCGGAGGTGTTGCCCTTCTTGGCTGGCGCCTTGAATGAGATCGTGACAGACACGCTCTGACCCGCGGCCAGGGTGAATTTTCCCGCCCCGGATGTCATCGTGAACACCTTGGACGCGATTTTACCAACGTTCCCGATCAGGTTCATGCCGCCGCTGTTGGTGATTTGTAACGTACCGGTCGTGGTGGTGCCGTGGAGCGCCGACATCAGGAGCACACGATACGGCGGTGTGAACGAGATCTGAGGCGGCTTGGCGGCCGGCGTCGGGGTCGGAGTCGGCGACAGGAACGGCGTCGGACAAGTCGTGCCTGCCGGATTGATGACGGTCAGAAAGCCGTTGGTGGAATTTTGGCCGGCGGCATTGTTGGCAAATTGAAAGGCATTGGAGGTGATGGGAAAGTTCTTGGAAAACGTGAAGCCTGCCACGACGATATTGCCGTTTGAATCGACCCGGATGCCGCTGGCGGAATCCATCTGACCGGACCCGCCCAGAAGTGTGGAAAACACGAGTTGGTTTTGGGGGTTAAGCTGAGTAGGGTCGATCTCGGCCACGAAGGATGTCTGCGGAACCTTGCTCAAGCTCTGATACATGAATCCGGTGCTCTGGTTTGCATCGAGCGGGAAGCCCGTATCACATGTCGTCGTGATCCAGGATGAGGAACCTCCGCTTGATGTGGTGCCGGTGATGAAAGCTTTGCCGCCTGAAACTGTAATATCCGTCGCTGCGTCGCCAAACCCGATCGTTTTGATGACGTTCTGCGACGGACTTGGCTCGGGCACTGCAATCTGGAATCCGCAGCCGCCAAAATAAGTAGTGTAGCGAAATTGAGCCAGGCTCGGAGAGGGCGCCTGGGAAGTGTCGATCTCGACGATGAACGCCGCCGTCCCGGGTGAGTTACCGGCCGTGTTGCAGCCGGTGGCCGCCTGATTATCTGTTTGATACCCCGAACCCGCGGACCCCGGAATCCCCTGAAAGTCGGTCGAAGCGGTAAAACCGGTCACCCAGATATAACCGCTGCTATCGATCGCGACACCGGTTCCGGCATCTCCAATCGACAGCGAAACCGGAACCTTATTTGGCGCGATTAGACTCCCGGTCGCGCCTGAGCCGCCCAGATAGGTCGCATAGATTAGCGATGCCGTGCCGCTCCTGGTCGGATCGAACTGGGCAAGGAATGCATTGCTCTCCAATGAATTGCTTGACCCCTCAAATGTGTTAACCGCTGCGTTGACGGTGGTCAGGTCGGTGGAGAACGTCGCCCCCGTGATATAGCCGTCGCCGTTGGCGTCCACCGCCACGCCCATCGCAATGTCGCCGTTGGTCCCGTTGCCGCTGCCGCCATACAAAGTGGAATAATCGAGCGACTGACCGTCCTCGTGCACCACGACGAAGCTCGCATTGCCCCCGGGAGTGGCGAGTATCGCTGACTGGAACGGCTGGAGGGTGGCAGGCGCCGGAAATCCCTGGGCGATCGAGCTCTGCGAGGAACCCGCGATATAGGCCTTGCATTGGGTGTCGGGAGTAGCGCCGCAGCCAGCCGGAAAGAGCGCGACGCGCGCTTCCGTCGTCCCGTTCTGACCGCCTATATAGCATGACCAGACGACGCCGTTGCCGTCGGATTGGAGCTTCGAGATGAAGCCGACGCCAGTGCTGACGCTGCCGCCATTGTTGCTCTGGCCGAACGACCCGCACGATGAGCTGCCAGGGAAATTTGGCCCGCCCGAGGCGGCAGTACCAGAATAGGTCTGACCGACGACGAATGGCTGATTGCCGGCATCGACGGCAATTCCGAAAGCCAGGTCGCCGTTACCTTTTCCAGCGTCGTTTTGATCGGTGTCGCCGAATGCGCCCAGGTAGGTCGCATAGACCAGCGACGCGGCGTTGGAGGACGCATTCGTATAATTGAACTTCGCAATGAAGATGTTAGGGTTTTGCGCGGGCGGATAATTGACGCCCCTTTGGTTTGTTTGAAAGGCCCCGGGATGGGGAAAGTCGTTGGAGAACGCCACCCCTGTGACGTATGCGTTGTTGCTCGAATCGAGCGCGAGACCGAGACCCATGTCGGCTTCTGAAATCGTGCTGTTATTGGTGATGAACGGGACGATACCGCCGAAACTAAGTGGCGCGGCGCTCGTTGCGCTGCCGCCGATATAGCTCGAGTACACCAGGATTGGCACCGCCGGATCGATCACCAGCGCACGCGAATGATCATATGCAGCGAGGCGCACTGCGACCTCCCGCCGCGGTACCCGATTCACCACCGTCCCGTTTTTCGAGAGCTCGAACGATCCGTCCACAGGGACCCGGCTGCCGTCCGCGCGCTCCTGATAGATCTCAGGTTTGCGCATAATGACCACGCCGGCGGACGTTGCGATCGCGATATTGCCTTCTTGGTCCGTGCTGGTGGTTGCGGGGCCTTCGATCGCGAACCTGATCTTTGAAGTATCAGCCCCAGGCGCGGCGACGATGTCGTACTCGAGCGAATCGCGTGTGCCGTAATGGATCACATCCACGCCCGGATAGACGTTAGCGATCTTTACGCGCGCGAAGGTCGGAATATTAGTGCGGAAGTCTGCCCGATCGCCGATCAGGTAGCTCACGTGTCCCGGCAAAGGATCGAGTCCGGTGATCGTCGGATGAGGATTCGCACCGATCATCCGAATGCGCACCGCCGATTGAACCAACCGCGGGCCTTTGAGATTCGGCGGACTTGAGGTCACGATTGAGGGCCGCTTGCGGATCTCGCCCCCAATCATGGAGATCACCATCGCATCGTCGGTCAGAAAGAGGGAATACCTCCCGGCATGCGAAAGGTATTTGACGCTCGGATCGGTTTGTCCATCGTTGGCTTCGAAATAGAGCGGCATCGCGGCAACCATGCCCGCGGCTCTCTGCTTCATGGCTGCCTGCCCCGCCGCCATCGACGCCGCGGAATTCGCCATCCTCGGGGCCGGCTGCTTCATCGGCGATCCAAAGATACCGGGCACCGGCGCGATAATCGCGAGCATCGCGATCGCGACCACTGCGACTCCGATTAGAGCGCTCACGGAGATGCCCTTCTTAGCCATTTCTAAAGGAAACTCCTTCTGACACTTTGCGGCGACGCGCCCGGACCGTCCTGCGGACCGATCGAGCAATGGAAACCTTATGGAAGCTCTGCGGTGGTTGGTTTAATACCATTACGCACGTTTAAAAACAATAATTCTCACGCGGCCACGAGGTTTTTGGCTATAAACCGGGTGAACTTCGGGTTTCCGAAATGCTCTAATCAACGCGGCCCTTCGATGGCTCACAAACCTCTGCACGCGTAACCATGCGTAGTATGGAACGATCAATCACCAGCTTTTATTCAGCCGCTCACAGGTATTGAGTAAAATTACGCGCGATCTGCTCCGAATTTTTGCAGCGAAGACATGATTTGAACAGCTTGCGGGAGCTTACTCGATATATATCATGTTATTAGATGCTAACAGCATATAATAGCGGGCATCACAATTATTGCTGAGCTTTGCTGGGCCACTCTCGAGCTTGATTTTTTTCAGGAGCGGTTCTGGCCCGACGCGGAACTCTCTCAGCCTGATCACGCGCGGCGGCGTATAGTCCGGGTGGCTCGCGGGCACATTTACGAGGCGCGATACGAAGTGTCGGCGGCGAGCATAATCGATGGAGGCGGCGGTTAGTGGCGGCGATCGTTACGAAGCTTCGCCATCATACCAAAGAGTTCGCCAATCGGAGGTGTCACAGCGGTGCCGCCGGAAAATTCGCCGAAAAGCGTAGCGACGTTGACGACGATGCGCTCGGCGTCACCCCAGGACGAATAGTCACTAAGCGAGATATCCCGGGCGGCCTCAAACACCGGCATTCCGGCGTCGAAACGGCGGCGCGCTTCGCGTGCGATATATTCCAGGTAGCCCTTGACCGCAGCGACACCCGCCTTATCGGTGATCGGCCCATGACCGGGAACGACGGTGTCCACGTCGAGGTCAATCATCAACTGGCAGGCCTTGATCCAATTACCGACAGGTCCGGCCCAGATAATCGGATGGCCGTTGACGAAAAGTATATCGCCAGTGAAGATGACGCGTTCCGCAGGGACGTAGGCAAGAACGTCGCCCTGCGTGTGAGCGGGGCCGACCTGGATTAGACGCACCGTCTTGGCGCCCACGGTGTAATCAAGGGTACCTTCGAAAGTTCGCGTCGGCATCGCAACGTTGATGCCCTCGAACTCAAACGGCGCAAAGATCTCGGAGAAGAAGCGTCCCGCCTCACCCATGCTGGCGGCGTGGTTTTTGAAATCCGCCAGACGCTTGGCGCCGCCGTCGTGAATCATCTCTTCGGCGCAGGCCTTCGACGCGATGATCTCGGCGCCCGCGACGAGTTCATTGCCGAATACGTGGTCGCCATTGGAATGCGTATTGACGAGCGTCCCGATGCGAGCGGTCGCCTGCGGTTCCGCGCGACGCATGGTTTCAAGCATCGCGCGCGTCAGCTTCAAGTCGAAGAGCGTGTCCACCAGCAGAGACTCGCTGCCGTCAACCACGAGCCCGGCGTTACTCCAACCCCAGGAGCCGTCGGGTTGCAGATAGCCGTAGCATCCGTTGCCGAGGTCATGCAGGCCCTTGGTGTACTGCCAACTTTGCGCGCCTCGGGTCATGCGAGATCCTCCATGAAATTGCGCCCTGCCTCTGCTTGTCGATCGACTCTGGTAGCGTGCTTCGGCCGGCCTGCGCCGCCGCGGACCGGTCGACTCGTTGAGATATGCGCAGTCATAGCATTGAGCGCTCGGGATCGCGAGTTGGCGGGGATTCGCGGTCAGCTTTTGGCCCGCTCCTCGGCGGGACCCTGGGCACGCGAAAGGTTGTGAGCGGAGTTAATCAGGAAGACGTGCGTGAAGGCCTGGGGGAAATTTCCCAACTGGCGCTTGCCGCGCGGGTCGTATTCCTCCGATAGCAGGCCGACGTCATTGCAGAGGGCGAGCAGCCGTTCGAAAATCTCGTTTGCTTCGTGATAACGGCCCAACATCGCCAGGTTATCCACCAACCAAAAGGTGCACGGGAGAAATGCGCCCTCGCCCGGCGGCAATCCATCGACGCTGGTGCCGTCGGTGTTGTAGCGGCGCACCAGTCCTTCGTCCACCAGGTCGCGCTGAATGGCCTCGATCGTGCCGACGATGCGTGGGTCCTGGGCGGGCAGGAATCCCACCAGGGACATCATCAAAACCGAGGCATCGAGGGTGTCGGCGCCGTAGTACTGGACGAAGGCATTGCGGTCGGGTCGGAAGCCATAGCGGCAGACGTCGGCATGAATGGTATCGCGCAACGCGCGCCATTTTTCGACCGGACCCTGCAGCCCATGCTGCTCGACGGCCTTGACCGCGCGATCGACGGCTACCCACGCCATCACCTTGGAATGGGTAAAATGCCGGCGCGGTCCGCGCACCTCCCAGATGCCTTCGTCGGGTTCGAGCCAATGCTGTTCGACAAAATCCATCAGCACGCGGACGACATTCCAGACGTCCTCGCCGGGTTCTACACCGTAGCGGCGCGCGAGGTGAAAGGCGTCGAGGATTTCGCCGTAAACGTCGAGTTGGAACTGATCGTGAGCGGCATTGCCGATGCGCACCGGCCGGCTGTTCTCGTAACCGGGCAGCCACGGCGCCTCGAACTCGGTCAGGCGGCGCTCGCCGGCGATACCGTACATGATCTGGATTTGCGCGGGTTGGCCGGCGATCGCGCGCAGCAGCCAAGCGCCCCAGGCGGCGGCCTCGTCGGTATAACCGGAACTCAACATGGCGTAGAGAGTGAAAGTCGCATCGCGCAACCAGCAGTAGCGATAGTCCCAATTGCGCACGCTGCCGATCCATTCGGGCAGCGAGGTGGTCGGCGCCGCGACGATTCCGCCGGTTGGACTGTAGGTGAGGGCCTTGAGGGTGATCAGCGAACGGATGACCTGCGGGCGCCATTTGCCGCCGTCCTTGCATCGCGCCGACCATCGACTCCAGTACTCCTCGGTCTCACTCAGCGCGCGCAGCGGATGACGTGAGCCGGGCTCGTCCAGATGCGAGGGGTACCAGGTCAGCGTAAAGGGGATTCGCTCCCCATTGCTGACCTTGAAGGTGGCCACGGTCTTCAGATTTTCGCCGTGCATTTGGATGGGCGTGCGCAGTTGCAGCGCGTCGGGTCCGGCGACTGCGCTCAGTCCATAACCGCGGCTGCGCACCCAGGGGACGACGAGGCCGTAGTCAAAGCGGAAAGCCGCCTCCATTTGCATCGATACGGTTCCGCCCCGCCCCTCGACGATGCGAATGAGGTCGATACGATCGCCGTGTTCGCAGATGGGCATGAAGTCTATAATGGCGACGCGCTCGCCGGTGGCCATCTCGAACTCGGTTTCGAGCACCAGGGTATCGCCGCGATATTTGCGGTGAACGGCCTTGGTTTCGCCCGCCGGGGCAATCAGCCAGCGACCGTGATCGGGTGTCCCCAGCAACGCGGCGAAGCAGGCGCCGGCGTCGAAGCGCGGCATGCACAGCCAATCGATGGAGCCGTCGCGCCCGACCAGCGCTGCGGTATGGGTGTTTCCAATGAGGGCGTAATCCTCGATGGCGATGCTGGTTCCGCTGGTGATGTCGGCTTCATTCATAGCTATATGATGCGGATTTCAACGGGCTCGATCGAGGATTCGCGGCGACTCAGCCATCAGATACCTGAGGGGATTGCGAAGGCCTGGCGAAGGGCTGCGAATGGATTCGTTCTGAAGATTTTCCGGTGAGAGCCACGCCTGCGGTCTTTCGGGGCACCTACAAAAAGAAGCCTAGCATAACTCGCGAGTTTAGCAGTGCGATATTTACGATGTGCAGGTAAGGGGCTCAGTCCTGCGGCGAGTCGGCTGGTCCCGGTGCGGATGCGCGTTGAGGGTCCGTGCAATCTCGCGCGCAAAGCGATATCTGTTGCGGACGGGCAGTTGTGCACGGATGGGTCGGGCCATAAAGAGAGTGCAATCAATCTCCATGGCTGCGGACCTTGAAGTGCCCTTCGAACGGGCGCGCGGGAGGGAAAATCGATGGGACGCCTAGACGGCAAAATTGCGCTAATCGCGGGTGGCGGCGCCGACGGTCCGCCGAATCCGGGCGAAAAACTCTCGATTGGCAACGGGCGGGCGACGGCGATTATGGCGGCGCGCGAGGGCGCAATCGTGATGGCCGCCGACCTTAACCTCGCGCTCGCGCAGCAGACCGCCGACGCGATCAAGGCGGAGGGCGGCAAAGCCGCGGCGATCGCATGCGATGTGAGTATCGAGGAGGATTGCCGGCGCGCGGTTGAAAGTACGGCGGCGCAATTCGGCGCGCTGCATCTGCTGGTCAACAATGTCGGTATCGCGGCGGGCGGATCGCTGCTGAATACGAGCACCGACCAGTTCGAAAAGGTTTACGCGGTCAACCTGCGCAGTCATTTCCTGATGATGCGCTACGCGGTGCCCGAAATGGTCAAGGCGGGAGGCGGGGCGATCGTCAACGTGTCGTCGCTGTCGGCCTTGATCGCGGGCGCGGGAATCGCGTACGAAGCGACCAAGGCGGCGCTGCTGGGGCTCTCGCGATCGGTGGCGGTGCGCCATGCGCGGGATAACGTGCGCGTGAATACGATCCTGCCGGGGCTGATCAATTCCTCGATGGTGCGGCGCGAGATTGGCGAGCGCGAGGCGCGCGTCGCGCCGCGGATTCCGCTGGGACGGCAGGGCACGCCATGGGAAATCGCCAAGGCGATAGTTTTCCTGCTGTCGGACGACGCCTCCTACGTCACCGGGACGGAGTTGATCGTCGATGGCGGGCTGCGCGCGGGCGAGGGGATTCGGCGGCGCGTTCCACCATCTCAGTAAGTACGGCCGAGCGACCATAGCGAGGGAGAGGGAATCGATGAAGCTGTTTACATTTGCGACCAGTCCGTACGCGCGCAAGGTCAGGATCGTGCTCGACTACAAGGGTCTCGCATACGAGCCGATCGAGCGCTGCTATTCGCTCGATCGCAAAGAAGACCTGCGGAGCACGTCGGCGCGCGCCGAAGTGCCGGTGCTGGTGCTCGACGACGGCCGCGCGATCGCCGATTCGACGATCATCTGCGAGTACCTGGAACAGGTCCATCCGGCGCCGCCGGTCTATCCGGGCGACGCTTATGAGCGGTCGCGGATGCGGTCGATCGAGGACCTTTGCGATCGCACCTTCGACGCCGTCGGTTTCGGCTATTTTCTCGGCATATTGCGCAACCAGGCGCCGGAATCGAAGGCGATACAGGACGCCGCGCGCGAGGAATGTGCGGCATTGATGGCGACCTTCGAGCGCGAACTGGGCCAGCGCGACTACTTTTGCGGAGCGTTGAGCCTCGCGGATTTCAGCGTGATTTGTCATGCGCCGCTGGCGCGAGCGATGAAGATCGAGATGGGCAATCTGCCGCGAATGCGCGCCTGGATGGATCGGATGCGCACCATACCGGCGGTCGCGGCCGATCACGATCGCGCCGCAGCCGCATGGCAGGGAGTCAAGAATATCGCGGCTGAGTTCGAGGGTCCCGACGGGCGGATCCATTGGCGCGACAGCCGTCTCGAATGGCCGGTGCGTCATGGCTTTATCGACCTGGTGGCGCGTGAGTATCACGCGGACAAGATGATGTTCCCGCCGAAGGCGCGTTGAACGGGGCATCGGGCGGGCTTGGGAGATCCGGGGAGGTGGTTGAGGAACACGGAGACCGGGCTTTTTGTGAAACCTTTGAAAGGTTTCACGCTGCCCACAGTGAACCTTCATGAGAGGGTCTTTCACTGTCCAATAAGCATCGTTTTACACCGGCAGAGCGGAGGCGGGCTGATTCACACTGGCGGATCTGAAGGCGGAGCGAGAGCGACGCCGGGGCGAGCCTGCGAGCCGCGTTCGCGAGTCTGCGAGGTGCACAGAGAAGGATCTATGGGCCGTCTGAAATTGAAGTTCTCCCCGATCGCGATTGAGGCCGGAGCGCCAACAGACCTGGATAGCCTCGAAAAGGCGTCGCCCTTCTTTTTCGGTATAAACAGTGCTCAGTTATGCTAACGTCAGCGGGCGCTGGAAAATCAGGGAGATAATTGAATGCATCGAAGAATACTTGATGTTGCGATCCTTGGCCTTGCAGCCGGCATGATCGCAATGTCGTCCGCAGGAGTAATGGCGAAGACGCCGAAGCCGAAGACGATCAAGGGTTCCGCAGTCGTCTCTGGAATCGGCGGGAGCATTGCCGGTGGCGCCTGCGGCGGCGACGCCGACCTCTATGCGCAGATATGTCCGAGCGGGAAGTGCGAATGCTTCACGATCAGCGATGCGAAGGTCTCGGGGAAGCTTTACGGTAAGGGGACCGCGGAGGTATTTGCGACGATTGACCTTAACGACGGATTGTCAAGCACACCACCGACCTGTCTGCCGGTATTTGGAGAAGTAATCCTCAACACCAGCGGTAAAATAGCGGCGACCGAGACGATAAACTTTCAAGGTGCTTTTTGCGCTCCGGAAACCGTGAACGGCAAAGGTTCCGTCGGCGCGGCCTGGCAGATTATCGATTCGACGAACGGCGAATCCGGAGTGGGCACGGTCGCGGGCCAGGGCGTTCACGAGGGCGGCGGCATCGACATAACCCTAACCGGGACAACGACGTTTACGCCTTGATACGGTTAGAGCAGCGACCGCATGCGCGTTAAGATATAAGGGTTAAAGAGGCAGCCGTGCCGGTCGGAGACACGTCGCGAATGCGCGAGCTACGAGGTGACTATGCCGGTGGAATACATACCGCGAACGCGCGAGCTTTACAGCAGCTATTCGCCTTATCGATGGGTGGTGAACGAGACCACGCCGCCGTGGACGCCGTTGCGCAAGCCGATCGCGGAAGCAAAGCTGGCGGTGATTGGTTCGGGCGGCATCCTGTATCGCGACCAGCCGCGGTTCCATCGCGAGGACGCGAGCTACCGCCTGATTCCGAAGAGCGCGACGCAAGCCGATCTGAGTATATGGCATTTCGGGTACCGGACGGGGGATGCGGAGTCGGATCACAACTGTGTATTTCCGCTGGCGCGGCTGCGCGAGCTGGAAGCCGCGGGCGTGATCGGGGAACTCGCCGATCCGGCGTACAGCTTTATGGGCGGGGTGTATTCGGCGCGTAAGGTGCGCGAGGAGCTGGCGCCGCGAATCGCCGATGAGCTGCTAAAGGCGCATGTCGAGGCGTTTTACCTGGTGCCTGCGTGACCCGTGTGTCATCAGTCCGTAGGACTGATCGCACGAGTGGTGGAAGCGGCGGGAATACCGACGCTATGCATGACTTCGGCGCTGGATATCACGCAAGCGGTAAATCCGCCGCGGTCGGTGTTTGTGAATTTTCCGCTGGGCCATCAGACCGGCAAACCGCATCAGCCGGATTTGCAGCGGCGGATCGTGCGCGATGCGCTGGAGGCTTTCGAGACGATCGCGCGGCCCGGGACTATCGTCGAGTTACCGTACGTGTGGGATGATCACGACCGCGGCTGGGAGGCGACTGACTATACCGGCGATTTCCTGCCGCCGCGTCCGGAGAAGGAGGACGCCGACCTGGTCGAGGCGGAGCGGCGGTCGCGGTTCAGCGGCGGCAAGTAAACCTCCACCGAGCCGGTTGCGATCATGACCTGGCAGGCGCCGGCCGCGCCCTCGGGCGGCATAACAAGGCCGGTATCGATCCGGCGCAGGAGTAGCTAATGGTCTGGCTCGGGCTGATCACGATTGCGGCACTGACTGAGTATTTCGTTTTAGGCTTTATGGTGGGCAACGCGCGGCAGCGGTACGGGGTCGCAGCGCCGGCGACGACGGGCGACCCGATGTTCGAGCGTTACTACCGGGTGCATTACAACACGCTCGAAGCGCTGGTCATTTTTGTGCCGGCATTCTGGCTGTTCGCGTTTTTCGCCTACCGCTGGATGGCGATCGTGCTGGGTCTGGCCTTTATCGCGGGGCGCATTCTGTACGCGCAGGGCTACATCGCGGATCCTGCAAAGCGATCGACGGGCGCCTTCATCACGTTCGCGGTCAATGGGATTCTCCTGCTGGGATCGGCGATCGCGATGATCGTGCGGGCGCTATAGCGCGATCGGAGCGCCGCATCGCCGATGTGCGACGATGCGGAGGGTGGCGCATCGCTAACCCGATTCAGCTTGTTTACGGCGATGACGCGAGGCGTTAGAGTCGAAGGCCCAAGGATTAACTTTCACTCTTATCAAGGAGATTCAGCTATGGCGCAAGAACGCGCGGGTGCCGTGACGATGCGCGGCAATCCACTCACCCTGGTCGGACCCGAGCTCAAGGTGGGCGAAGCCGCGCCCGCTTTCACGCTGATTGGCGCCGGCATGAAGCCGGTTTCGCTCGGCGATTACAAGGGCAAGGTAAAAATCATCTCGACCATCCCGTCGGTCGATACGCCGGTGTGCGATGCGGAGACGCGGCGCTTCAACGAGGAAGCGGCGAAGCTGCCGGCAGACGTGGTGGTACTCACGGTGTCGATGGATCTGCCGTTCGCACAATCGCGCTGGTGTGGCGCGGCGGGCGTCGACAAGGTGACGACGCTGAGCGACTATCGCGGGGCACATTTCGGGGAGACCTACGGCGTGTTGATCAAGGAGCTCTACCTGCTGGCGCGGGTGGTCTTCGTGGTCGATAAGAACGACAAGATCGTGCACGTCGAATACGTGAAAGAAGTGGCGAACCAGCCCAATTTCGAGTCCACCCTGGAAGCGGCCCGCACGGCTGCGGCCTGAAGCAATCCGGGCGCGGGCGAGGGTGCGCACGGGGGCGCCTTCGTTCGCGCGATCTCCTCGCGGCACAGTCACATCGGATCGTCACACGATAAGCAGGGCGGCCGCATCGGCGCGGCCGGGCGGCATGCACTGCCGGCGGAGTATCAGCGCGGACTGTACGAAACGATCTTCCGGCGCCGCGATATCCGTAATTTTATCGCCGACGAAGTTCCCGATGAAGTGCTTGCGCGGGTAATCGTTGCGGCGCATCACGCGGCCAGTGTGGGCTTCACGCAACCGTGGGACTTTATCGTGGTGCGCGATCTCGAGCGGCGGCGCGAAGTGAAACGCGTGTTCGAGCGGGAACGGAGCATCAACGCGGCGCAGTTCAGCGGCGAGCGCTTGCGGAAATTCCTGGGGCTCAAGCTCGAGGGCATCCTCGAAGCGCCGCTGAATCTGATCGTTACGTGCGAGCCCGATCGCTTTGGTGCGGCGGTGCTGGGCAAGGTGAGCATCCGCGAGGTCGAGATTTACTCGACCTGCCTGGCGATAAACAACCTGTGGCTCGCGGCGCGGGCGGAGGGAGTCGGAGTCGGCTGGGTGAGTATCGTGCGCAATGACGCGCTGCGCGAGATCTTCGCGATCCCTGCGCATATCATCCCGGTGGCATATCTGTGCGTTGGCTATGTCGAGGCATTTCCGGAGCGGCCGGTGCTGGAAAGCGCGCAATGGGCCTCGCGCATGCCGCCGCGATCGCTACTGCACTTCGACGCGTGGGACGGGACACGCGAGAGCGACGGTCACACGCTCGGCGAATTGGTGCAAAGTCGACGAATCTGGCGCGGCCTTCTCGGCGATGGAGTGCCGGGCGGTTCCGGAGACGAGCGCGGCGGCAGAGAAAATACGGATGGCGCGGGCGGTTCCGAGCGCATTGCGAAAACGCGGGATAAGTAGCGATCCCTGGCGCTGGTCGGTGGCGGATCGCACGCTCGCCGTGGCGCTGCCGGCGTCCTGGCTGGCACTGGGATGGGCTCCGCTGGGCGGCGGCTTCAAGCGGGCCGACTTGATCATCAACCATCAAATTGAAATGGGCGATTTTGCGGCGACGGCAGCACCTTGCGAGCGTTTGAGGAGCGTGGTGAGCGCGCTGCGCCGCGATTGGGAGGCGGGCGCCTCGCGCGGCGCGATCGCGGCGCGTGCGGTTGATGGCGCGGTCGGCGCGGGCGGCGCGGTCGGCGCGGTCGGCGCCGTCGGCGCGGTCGGCGCGGTCGGAATGATGACGGGCGCCAACGTCGCGCGCGGCGGGCATACGACCTTGCGGCGCGCGGGCCTCGCGGTCGCGGCGTGGTGCACCGCGGGATGCTCGAACGCGCTGCGCGTGGGCGATCGCGCGACGGCGGGCGTGCCGCGCGCGGGTACTGCGCCGCCTCGGCACCTGCGCAGGCGCACGCCGGGGACCATCAACATCATAGTGGCGATCAACCAGCCGCTGACCCGAACGGCGTTGGCTGAAGCGCTGCAGATCGCGGTGGAGGCGCGGGTCGCCGCGATTCAGGAAGCAGGCGTCAGGAGTGTGCAATCGGGGACCCTCGCGACCGGGACGGGCACCGACTGCATCGTCGTGGCTGCGCCGATCGCGCCGCCGCCGGATCGTGCGAAGGCGATCGTCTATTGCGGTAAACATACGGTTCCCGGCGAACTGATCGGACGCGCGGTGATGCGCAGTTGTGCGACGGCCCTCGCGCGCGCGAATCCGATTGCGAATGCGCCGCCACGCCGGTCTCGCCGCGGTTAGTATCGCGCCGTGAACTATTCGTTTCAGCTCTCGACGCCCTTGATCGCAACCGCGATCGCGATCGACCTGGTGGCGGGCGATCCGCCGTGGATGCCTCATCCGGTGCGGATGATTGGCGCGGCGATTGCCTGGGGCGAGCGCATATTGCGCCGCGGCGATCCGCGCCGCGATTTGCGCAACGGCGCTGTGATCACGATTGCGACGATTGCGATCGCGAGCCTCTGCGCGTGGGCAACAATCGGCATCGCCGCTGCGTTCGGCAGGCCCTTTGGCGCGATTGCAGCGATTGCGATCGCCTGGACGACGATCGCCTTGCGCGGACTCGACGATGCGGCGCAGGCCGTCGAACGCGCGCTCGCATCGGGGAGCGAAGAAAATGCGCGGCGGGCACTCCCCGCGTTGGTGGGCCGCGATCCCGAGGCGCTCGATCGGCCGGCGATCATTCGCGCGACGGTCGAATCGGTGGCGGAGAACACTTCGGACGGAATAATCGCGCCAATCTTATTTCTCTTCATTGGCGGGCCAGTCGCGGCGATCGCATACAAGGCCATCAACACGCTCGACTCGATGATTGGCTATCGCGATGATCGGTATCTCTATTTTGGGCGGGCGGCGGCGCGCACTGACGATGCCGCGAATTACGTTCCGGCGCGCATCACGGCGCTTTGCATAATCGCGGCGGCGCAACTCGTCACCGGGCGTGCGCGACAGGCGTGGGCGGCCTGCCGGGTCGATGCGCGCAAGCATGCGAGCCCGAACGCCGGATTTCCCGAGGCAGCCGTCGCGGGCGCATTGGGAATTCAATTGGGCGGCGAGGCGATTTATGATGGCGAAATCGAAGCGCGCGCTACGATGGGGCTTGACGACCGCCTACCCGCCGTCACTGATATTGCGGCGGCGCGCACGATGATGCGGGTCGCGGCGGCCATCGCATTTTGCCTGATCGCAATTACGCGGCGCGTGCTCATCGGGAATCCGGGATGAAGGAAGCGCGGGATTTGCGCTCCGCGATCGCAATCGACCGTGAGCACGGCGGCGTGGCAGATGACGGGATGATCGACTTCAGCGCGAGCATCAATCCGATCGGACCGCCGCCGGCCGCGATCGAGGAATATCATCGGGCAGTGGAATCGATAGCGCGATACCCGGACCCCTTTCCGTCCGCGCTGGCGCAAAGGATTTCGCAATGGGCCGGCGCCGGGCTGAGCAGGTGCTGGTCGGTAACGGCTCGACGCAATTGATCCATCTGCTCGCACGCGCAATGCATTGGCGCAGGCCGGTCGTGGTAACGCCGACCTTCAGCGAGATCGCCAATGCGTTGATCATCAACACGCCCGCCCACCTCGCGGGCGAGTCCGCGCCGCACGCGCTCCAGCTTTCCGCCGAGCGCGATTTCGAATTGCGCGCAGAGGACGCCGCTCGCGCGCTACGAAGCGGGGCCGACGCGATTTTCATCGGCCGCCCCAACAGCCCAACCGGTTCGATGCTGTCCTTTGATGAAGCCGCCGCGATCGCATTTGAATGCATGCGTTTCGATGCGCATTGCGTATTCGACGAGGCCTTCATCGATTTTGCCGACAGTGCCATATCGATGCTTCATCTGCTTGGTGAAGCGCCAAAGGTCATCGTGATCCGATCGCTGACGAAGATCTTCGCGATTCCAGGCTTGAGGCTGGGCTTCACGGTCAGTGAACCGCGGACAAATCTGCGCCTGCGCGAGATCATCGAACCGTGGTCCGTCAATGCGATCGCCGCGCGGGTCGGCATGGCCTGCCTCGAGGGCGCGTCGGAGTATGCCGCGCGAACACGAAAATTCGTCGCCGATGAGCGCGCATACCTCGTGCATGGCCTGAACCGGAATCCGAGCTTGCGAGTGTTCCGATCCGCGGCCAATTTCCTGATGATTTCAGCCCGAGAGCATGCGGAAACGTTTGGCGGTTTCATGAAGCGTCAGGGCATTATAGTGCGCGACCTGCGAGCGCTGCCTGGGTGTGGTCCGGGGCTGTACCGTATTGGTATCCGGAATCATGACGAGAACCATCGGCTCATCACCGCCGCTGCCGGCTACTGAGCGCCAGTTCCGCATCGTGAGCATGCGCCGCGCAGATCAAGACGACAGTCCGCCCTTTGGAATACTGGAGCAATCTGCGAATGATCACTCTTGAGAAAGCTTTGGCGGCGATCGAAGCACCGGACATGCAGGCAGCCCATAGTGCGAACGTTCGGCTCGACTCGCTAACCAAACCACGCGGCAGCCTCGGCTACCTTGAAGAGATAGTGCGCCGCTACGCGGCAATTCGGCGCGATCCGGCAGCCGGATTCGGAGGGGGTGCGATGGCGGTCTTTGTCGCCGATCACGGCGTTGCCGCGGCCGGCGTCAGCGCATATCCCAAGGCCGTGACGGTTGAAATGTTGCGCAACATCGGGGCCGGCGGCGCTGCCATCAGCGTACTGGCACGCCGCTTTGGTTACGAATTGATCGTGACCGATGTCGGCGTCGAAACCGATACCAGCGCGGCACCGTTCGAAGGCGTGCGCTATCGGCGCGTCGCCCGCGGCACGCGAAATTTCGTCGAAGGCGCGGCGATGACGATCGCGCAGGCGCGGCAGGCAATCGAGATCGGAATCGAAACGGCGCACGAGGCCGGCGCTGGCGGGGTCACGCTGCTGGGTCTCGGCGAGATGGGAATCGCCAACAGTACGCCAGCCGCTGCGATTCTCGCCGCCGTGACTGGAATCGATCCGGCGCGGTTGGCTGGGCGCGGCACTGGCGTCGATGACAACGCGCTGGCGCACAAAATACAGGTGATCGAGAGCGCGCTGCGGCTTCATCGCGCCAGTCTCGGTGACGGATTATCGATGCTCGCGGCCATCGGCGGTTTCGAGATCGCTGCGATGACGGGCGCCTGCCTCGGCGCGGCGGCGGCGCACGTCCCGGTCGTGGTCGATGGCTTTATCGCGACGGCGGCGGCGGCAGCGGCGGAGCGTATTCGCCCCGGCATCTGCGAATATCTGTTTTTCAGCCATCGATCGGCGGAGGGTGGTCACGCGCTGGCGCTGCAAGCGCTGGGGGTGCGCGCGATATTGGATCTCGATATGCGGCTGGGAGAGGGTACCGGGGCCGCGCTTGCGATGAACCTGATTCAAAGCGCGATCGCACTGTTCCACGAGATGGCGACGTTCGCGAGCGCGGGTGTTTCGGAGAAAATCGAATGAGTGATTCATCCGACTTCGATGCTGCTCAGGGCGATCACAAATTCCCTTTCGCCCGGTTCGCATTACAGCTTCGGCTCGCGGCCTCGTTCCTGACGATCTTCCCGGTTGGGCCTGCAACGGCAGCATCGCCGGCGGATGTTGCGGCCTCCTTCGGATGGTTCCCCTTGGTCGGCTTCGTTCTTGGCGCCGCACTTTGCGCCGTGGATAGATTCCTCGCGCCGGTATTTGACGCCGCGATGCGCTCGCTTTTGATCGTTCTCATATTGACGCTGGTGACGGGTGCGCTCCATCTCGATGGAGTCGCGGATACGGCGGACGCGCTCGTGGCGGGGAGCGATCGCGATCGAGTGCTCCAGATTTTGCGTGACAGCCGGATTGGAAGTTTCGGCGCCCTCGCACTGATCTTCGTGATCGTCCTCAAGGTATTTGCGATCGCCGGATCCGCGGGTGAGCAGCGCTATGCCGCAATCTATATGGCGCCGGGATTGGGCCGTTGGGCTATGGTCGCGCTCGCCAGCGGACTCGATTATCTACGCACCGAAGGCGCCGGGGCCGCGATCCTTGCGCACGATCGGCGCCGCAATCTCAAGGTGGCGACGATTACCACTGTCATCGCATTGGTTCCGATTGCGATGTTCCACGCACTGCGCGCGTGCGTGATCGCCGCATTTTTGACGCTCGCGCTGCGTTCATTCTACCGGCGCTGGATCGGTGGAGTGACCGGTGACCTGATCGGAGCAGCGGGCGAAATCGTCGAGACCGCCGTGTTGATAGGGGTTGCCAGTTGATCTCGCGGAGGCCGCGCAAAGATCACTTCAGGCGAAGCGGATACCCGGCGACCATCAAAATAACCTCGCCGGCGACCTGCGCAATCTTCTGATTGGTCCAGCCGAGCAGGTCGCGAAATCGCCGCGCGACGGGATTGTCCGGTACGATTCCCCAACCGACTTCATCGGTCACTACGACGATCTGAAACGGCGCCTGCCGCAGCGCCGCCGCGAGCGCGTCGGCGCGCGCGAGAATCCCGTCATCGCCGAGGCCCTGGCCGATGAGATTGGATACCCACAGCGTCAGGCAATCCAACACCGCGACGTTGGCGCGCGAGGCCAGTGCGCTTACCGCAGCCTCAAGCTCGAGCGGCGCCTCGATGGTAATGAATTCGGGAGGACGGGTCGCCTGATGATGCGCAATGCGCGCGCGCATCTCGTCGTCGAGCGCCTCCGCGGTGGCGATGAAGTAGCGACGCGACGCGGAGGCGTCGGCACTAGCGAGCGTGATCGCATGCGAGCTTTTGCCGCTGCGCGATCCGCCCGTAATTAACGTGGGGGTGGGCATCGCGCACGAGCGTAACGGATTTTCGCGCCGCGCATAACCGCTCTGCAGGCGTCCACCGGTTTGCGAACGATCCGAGCGGCGTGGGCGCCGCCGCCATCAACCGCACGCTCGTCCCCGATTGACTGTCGCAGCGGGCGCGCATATTTATCTAAGCCGCATCCGGTGTTCGGGAAGTCGGTGAGATTCCGGCGCTGCCCCGCAACTGTATCGGGGGACGAAGGCCCATCATGCCACTGCGCAAGCGGGAAGGCGGGCCCGAGTGAGAACCCCAAGCCAGGAGACCGGCCGGGTGACTTGGCTGTCTGCCGTCCGCGGGGATGGTGGTGTCGGGAACCCCTGTTTCCGATCCCCGATCCTTTGAGCGAAGGGTTGGGATCGCTTTCGGTCCCCTTCATTTCATCGCCCCGACCGCGGCCGACGCCATACCACGAGGGTGGCTATGTCGCGTGCATCTCTATTCGGTTTCATGCTTTCCGTCGCGCTGGCGATGGGGTCCGTAGCGCGCGCCGGCGCGGGCGACGCGCCCGCCGGCGCCACTGCGTTGGAACAATCGCCGCAATCGCCGGCGCCGTCGCATCAAGCGCCGCCACGCATAACTTCGGCGAGGGCATCGAAGCCCACCATCGCGGTCAAGCGGGCTGAGCCCGGCCACCCGAAAGCGAAGCTGCCGAATATGGTAATCGTGGTGACGGCGACGCGCATGGCGACGCCTATCGGCGAGTTGGGCACGGCCGCCTCGGTGGTCAGCAGCAAGCTGATGGACTCGCAGCAGATCCGACAGACCTCCGACGCGCTGCGTGAAGTTCCCGGTGTGAATGTGTTTCAGACCGGATCGCCCGGTTCGATTGCCGAAGTTTCGATTCGCGGTGCGACGCCCGCACAATCGCTGATGATGATCGACGGCGTGCCGGTCAACGACTCGGCCACCGGCTCTTTTGATTTCAGCCGCCTTACGACCGACGATCTCAATCGTATCGAAGTGGTGCGCGGCGCCGGCGGGGCGCTCTACGGATCGCAGGCGATCGGCGGCGTGATCAATCTGATCACGCAGGAAGGATCGGGCGCGCCGCGATTCAGCCTGCTGTCATTAGGCGGCAATCGCGCGACCGAGAATCAGGCGCTCGATTTCGGCGGCGCCGAAGGGAAGTTCGCCTTCTCCGGCGCGATCTCGTATTTCTCGACCAGCGGCTATCGAATAACCAATGACAACTCGGACAATCTCGCGGGCGTCCTGCGCCTCGATTATCATCTCGACGAGAACACCACGATTCGCAGCTTCGCGCGTTACACGCGCGCAAACGTGAGCCTCGCGAATTATTCGAACTACGAGAACATCGTCAATAATCCGACGGCGCATCAGCGCAACGAATTCATATTTTACAAGGGCGAGATCGATCATAATTTCGGCGATCATCTGACTACCCGGTCGAGTGGCTATTTCGTACGCGACGAGTTGCGCCTGAACCAGGCGCCTTTCCTCGAGCAGGCGCGGGTCGCGTTCGGCGCGCTTAATTCGGAGAGTGACCATATCCCCGATGAAACACGCGGCGCGAATCTCGAGGCCATTTACACCTGGAACGAGAGCTTTCGATCACTCGTGGGCTTCGACTTCAAGGATCGCTGGGCGCATTCGCAGAGCGACATCTTCTACATCGATCCCTCATTTCCACTGACCGGATGCGGTGCGGCCGCCAAAGACTTTCGCTGCCTGACGATCTTCAACGCGCGGCGCCAGGAGTATGCGGGCTATGTCGAACAGGAGGGCCGCTTTCTCAATGGTCACTTGATCGCCACGGGGGGATTTCGCATCGACGGCAATAGCCAGTTCGGAAAAGAAGTCAGTCCGGCGTGGTCAGTGGCTATTCCGTTATTACAATATGGAATAACTATGCGCGGCAGTTACAGCGAGGGCTTTCGCGCGCCCAGCTTCAACGAACTGTACTTTCCCGGGTTCGGCAATCCCGATCTGAGCCCGGAAATTTCTTCGGAGTGGGACGGCGGTATCACCAAGACCTTTGGCGAAAGCGCCGAGGTCAGCGTGAACTACTTTTCGCGCCGCGTACACGACCTGATCGTGGCCGTGCCGTGTAACTTCAATCCGGTCTCCTGCCCGGATGGATCGCTCGCCGGTAACGCCGGGCGGGTCGATACGCAAGGCATCGAGTTCATCCCCGCGGTGCATCCGATGCGCGGGCTGACGCTCTCGGGCAGCTTCACCTATCTCGACGAAACCCACGTTTCGGATTCGCCCACGACGCGGCCGACGCGCGTACCAAAGTATTCGGCGCAGTCGCTGATCGAGTACACGCACGCCGAGGTTTTCAGGCCCGGCGATCGCTTCATCACCACGCTCGCATACACCTTCGTGGGCGATCGCGACGACCTCACTTCGTCCGGCATCATTACCAGCCACGATGCGTACGACCTCTTCAACTTCTCGGCGATTTATTCTCCCGGAATCGAATGGGGGCCTTTGCGGAACGAGTCGGTGATCGCGCGCGTGCAAAACCTGTTCGATCGCAATTATTCGGAGACCTTCGGCTTCCGATCGCCGCCGGTGAATTTTCTCACCGGATTGAAGCTGGATTTCTAGCGGCCGCCCTGGACGATACTGTCGAGCGCACTGCGAGCTTCAGGCTTTCTGCTCGCGGGCGAAGCATTGATCGAAAGCCGCGCGCACGCGCCTGCGCCGCAAATGGAGTTCGTCGAGCAGGCGCTGCGCAGCATCGGCGCCGGCATAGCCCATGCGGCGCGCCAACGGCAGCAGGTCGCGATACGCAGTCGGCAATGCCCATGCAGCCTGATCGGTCTCGATGCGCAAGCGATCTTCGAGCCGCAGCATGAAGCGGTAGTCGGACTCGAGATCGATCGCGGTGCGCGAGTCCATCAGGCCGGTTTCCGCGATGGCGCGGATGAGCGCGACGGTACCGCGTTGACGCAATGCGGGATGCGACTGGCCGTATCGCAGCACCATCATCTGCGTAATGAACTCAACGTCCACCAGGCCGCCGCGGCCCTGCTTGAGATTGAGCCGATGCTTGGTCTCGGCGCCGATTTCCCGCTCCATCCGTTCGCGCATCGCGGCTATTTCGGCGACCTGGTTCGGCGCGAGGCCGCGTTCGAAGACGAACTCGCGCCGCGAGATCTCGACCTCGCCGCCGAGCCACGCGTCGCCGCCGATCACGCGCGCGCGAACCAGCGCCTGGCGCTCCCATACCGCCGAACTCTGCCGATGGTATTCGCGAAAACCCGCGAGCGACGCGACCAGCGGTCCCGCGTTGCCCGAGGGCCGCAGGCGCAAATCGAGCCGGTACGCGATGCCTTCGCGGGTTGGGGCTTCGAGAATCGCAATCAGCCTCTGCACCATGCGGGCAGCCACTTCGCGTACTTCGGCGGTGGCGTCGCCGGCCTCATGGTAAACGAAGATGAGGTCAAGGTCGGAATTGTAGGACATCTCGCGCGCACCGAGACGGCCCATCGCGATCGCACATAGTTTCAAGTCGGCCGCAATTGGATAGCGCAATACAACGTCATCGCGCGCGAGCTGCAGGGCCTCCCGCAGGACGGTCTCAGCGAGCGCGGTCAGCTCGACCTGCACGTCCTCGAGATCGAGATCGCCGGCAAGATCCGCTATCGCCACGCGCAGAAACTCCTGCTGGCGGAAAGATCGAATCGCATCGAGGCGCGCCTCGAAATCGTCGCTGGCGCGCACCCTTCCCGCCAACTCGTCCGCCAGATCAGGCTCCGTGCGGCGAATGTGCGCAAGATCCGATCGCACCAGCGTATCCAGAATTTCCGGATGGCGGATGAACAGCGTTGATAGATGGCTGCTCGACGCGAAGAGGCGCAGCAGCACGCGGCGCGTCGCCGGATGCTCCTCCAGCAACGCAAGAAACGAGGTACGGGCGCCCACCGCCGAGATGAAAGACGCGAGATTCATCAGCGCCAGATCGGGATCGGCGAGGCTGCGAATTTCGTCGATCAACTCGGGCCCCAGGCGATCGAGCAACTCGCGCCGGTAAGGACTCGCCGACGGCTGCGTCGCTCCCTGTGCCAGCAGCGCGAGATGGTTGGCGCTGTGCGCCGGGCGGCTGAAGCCGAGTTCAAGCAATGCCGCGGCGGCGTGATCGTGATCACCTGCCGCGCGCCACGCGGTTTCGGCGGGCGCCGAAGCCTTTACCTCGCTGCGGTCGCCACCGCCCGCCAGCATCTCGCGAAAATGTGTGGCGACGAATTCACGATGATCGCGAAGCGCCGCATGCAGGCGAGTTGGAGCATCGGCAGCCTTGCCGAAACCGAGCCGTGCCGCTAGCACCGCAAACCCCTCGGCCTGGTCCGGCAGCGTATGCGTCTGCAGACCCGCGGCAACTTGCAGCTTATGTTCCGTATCGCGCAGAAAGAGGTAGGCGTCGCGAATCTTCTGCGCGCGATCGCTCGCTAGATAATCGTAGGTTTCAAGTCGATCGACGGCGTCGAGCGTTCTCGCGGTGCGCAGCCGCGGATCGCGTCCGCCGTAGATAAGCGTCAGCGACTGCACGATGAATTCGAGCTCGCGGATACCGCCGCGTCCGAGCTTGATATTGCGCTCGACCAAATCCGGCGTCCGCAGTTCCAACTCGATTTGCCGCTTCATCGCGCGCAACTGCCGCAGCGTGTCGAAGTCGAGGTAGCGCCTGTAGATGAAGCGCGCGAGTTCCTCGAGCAGCCTCCGGCCCGTCGCGATTGCGCCCGCCGCCGGCCGCGCGCGCAGCAATGCCGCTCGTTCCCACGTATCGCCCATGCTCTGGTAGTAGCCGAGCGCTCCCTCCACCGGGATGACCAGCGGCGAGCCGCGGCCGCCCGGCCGCAGACGCATATCCACGCGAAAACATTCGGTTGCGATTATCTCGGTCAGCGCTTCGCAGATGCGATTCGCGATCTGCAGCCGCGCTTGATCGGCAGTCCCTCCAAGCAGGTAGATCAGGTCAATATCAGAACTGAGATTGAGCTCCTCGGCCCCGAGCTTGCCCATCGCAAGTACGCACAAATCCTTCGCGACAGTTGAATCGCCGTCGAGCAGATGTGCGGCAGCCGCCAGCGCCCCCCCGATACATTCATCGGCGAGCCGCGAAAGTGCGCGCGTGGTATCGACAACCGTGAAGCGGCGCAGCAGGTCACCGATCGCGATCTGCAGGAAAACCCGCCGCTTGAATTCGCCCAGCGCGGCGGACGCTCGCTGACGATCCGCCGCAGGACGCGGCCGATAAGCAATCGACGCGATGAAGTCGGCGGGACCGGTCGTGCGCACGTCGTCCAGGAAATCGACCCAGCCATCGCCGACCTTCGATAATTCCGATCCCACCAGCTCTGACGCGCCGAGGCAAAAGGCCAGGTCCTTCGTACGCGACGGATCACTCAACGCGTGCGCCAGCACGGCGGGCGACTGCTCGGCCAGTTTGAGCATGAAGGCCAGCGCGATCCGCTCATCCGGAGCCAGCTCGCGGATCGCCGCCAGCGCCTGCCCGGCGATTTCCTCGCTCGCGATTAGTTCCGCAAGGCGCGCGGCAAGTCCGCGCAGTTCCGATGGGAAATCGCCAACCTTCATCGTCCGAAGAATAGCAAAGCCCGCTTGCGATCGTCGCGCCCAAATCACCAGCGGGGCCGAGCGCCGATTAGCCGGCGCGGTAGTTTAGCTCCGCCCTTCGTGAAAAATCCGCGATGATGCTAGCCTCAGACGAGCGCTGCCGAACATCAAGTTACTCGGCCGGAGGGCTTTGCCATGATCGTGCTTTTCACCACTGAACGCGATTACCCGTGGGGCACGCTGCGATCGACCCACGCGTCCAAAACCAAGGTCGTCCTGGAGGAAAAGCGCGTCCTCTATCGAATCGAGAACCTGCCGCCGGGCCATTTATGGAAGAAGCCCGCCGAGATGGTCGCTCGCCATCCGCTCGGAAAGGTTCCCTACATTGAGATTGACAACTTGACGATTTACGACTCCACCGTCATCGACGAATTCCTCGAGGAGCGTTACTCCTGGCCTCCCCTGATGCCGCCCCGAGACCCCGTCGCACGCGCGAAGATCCGCATGATCGAGCAATTCGCCGACGAAGCGCTGTTCGTCGGCAACCTGCCGCCTATCTGGATGCCATATTGGAGCGAACCCGCTAAGCGCGACGCCGAAAGGATGGAGAAGGGCCGCGAAGGATTGCGATCGCGCGATTTGCCCTACATTGATAAACTGCTTGCCGATAGCTCCGCGCGCGACTACCTCTGCGGCGATTTTTCCCTCGCCAACGTCTCCATGATGGTGCTTGCGATGGTGCTGGAAGTTGACGGCATGCCGTCAGATAAATTCCCGCGCGTCGAGCGCTATCTTGCGCGGCTGCGCGAGCGCCCCAGCTATCGCGCGATCAGTCCGCGCACCAAGGTCGCCGAGGCCGCCGAACTCAAACGCCCTTCCTGACCTCTCGATGAACGGCCTCGCGATGACTCGCCTGGTCCTCAGCCCCCCGGCCGGCGCCCGCTCATGAATCGCGATCGGTGGTCTGCTCGTCGGCCACGATCGGCTTGTGATGATTGTCGTGGCGCAGATGATGCGTTGCGCGTACCACGCCGCCACTATGTTTCACGCTCGAATTATTCGCCTGGTTTACCGTATGCCCGTGATGCTGCGGGTGACGACCGCCGTGCGCGGTCGCGCTGCGCACGTAGCCGTGACGCGATCGATGAGCCGTCCGCGGCGGCGCGAAATCGGTCTTGACCGGCGGCGGTTCTGGAATCTCCGCGTACTTCAGGTCGGGGAAGTACTTGTCTTCGTTCTCGTGGATCTGCAGGGCCGCTAGAAATTCGGCGTAATAGTTGCGCGCTGCGAAACCGAAATGCGGCCCATTGTAGCTGCGCACCATCTGATCGTAATTGCCGCCGAATTCCGAGGCTGCCAGCGACGTCCCGCCAGTGCCGTAGTTGTACGCCGTGATCGCCAGCGGCCAACTGCCCAGCGCGTCGTAATTCGATCGCAGCAACTGTGCCGCCGCCTCGGTCTCGGTCGCCGGATTCAGCCGATCGTCGTGATACCGCGTGATCCGCATGTACTGCCGCCCCGTGTTCGGCATGAACTGCCAGATCCCCACCGCGCCCGCACTCGATTTGGCGCGGCTGTAAAATCCTGATTCCACCGTTGCCAGCGTCACCAACTCCGGCGGCAGTCCCGCTCCGCGAAAGATTCGCTCCATCGTCGGCCGATAGTACTTGCTCCGCAGCAGCCCTTCGCGAAAACGCTCCCGCAGCCCCTCTTGAACGCGCAGATTCTGCGCCGCCAACGAGTACGCCGACAACGGCTCGCCCTTGAACATGTCCGCGATCCGCTGCTCTTCCGGGTTGGCCGGCGGCTGTCCCGTCGCCAGCCGATCCAGCATGCTCGAGTACTTCGTCTTCAGATAATCGTTCATGCCGTCGATTTCTTCGCGGCTCGGATCGCCGTCCCCCGGCAGATGCAGCACCTGGTACACGCGATCGACCTGATCGCGATCATGAATGATGAAATCCCGCTCGCTATAGGTCGCAAACACGTTGACCCAGAAATTTACGTTGGGCTCGATTACCGAGGGACGCGGGAACGCCAGCTCCGAGCCGGCCATCGCGCGGCCGACCGGTGCGGAAATTAGCAACGCGCAAACTACCCCGCCGACGACGGCGCGCTTGACCGCTCCCGTCATACTCAATTTTCCACCGCTCACGTTCCCCTCCCTGAGTCCCCGCAACACCCTTTCACCGCCTCTCGCAATTTATTCCCTGCGGCGGTTAGATACTTCCTGAAAATGTCCCGATTCGGCACCATTCAGGAGTAGATACTTACCTATGCATAGTCAATGCCTCTGAGACCTCATCGTGCAGGGCTTGAGACCACGGTATTCCCTGATTTCCAACGTTTGCTCCAGGATGTCCCGAACGTCTTGCGCAGAACTGCCCCCTCCCCTCCATCGCTCCATCCCGCCTTTCCGTCCAATGACAATAATCCGTCCGGCTGCCCCCTGCAGTCCACCGTTTCTTGACATCCAATTTCGATATTGATAATCACTCTCAATATCGTGGCTGCACCCAACAACATCCCCCTCCTCTCGCGTGCGACGCGCGCCGCCTTGCTCGCCGCTATCACCCTGACCTTTCCTGCATCGCGCGCGCGCGCCGGCGACTCAGCGGAAATCCGCTTCGATCATCATCAATTCACGCCATTGAACCTCCCGGTGCCGGCCGGGCAGCCCCTGACCATCAAGGTCATCAACGCCAGCAACGAAACTATCGAGTTCGAAAGTTTCAAACTCAACCGTGAGAAGGCCATCTCGCCCGGCGAATCGATTGTCGTCCGTCTCCCCGCCCTCAGCGCTGGCGATTACGACTTCTACGACGATTTCCACCAGGACGTACCCCAGGGGAGCATCGTCGCCAAATAGCGCGGCGCCACCGGCTCGGCACCTCACCATGTTTCATAAAGCCGCAGTGATGCTCGCCGGTCTCCTGGTTGCGGTGCTCGTGGTCGCCCAATTGAAAACCGTCGATCGCACCAATCCCCCATCGCACGGCGACCTCTCCGCGCCGCCTGCGGTCGCCGCCATCCTCCGAAACTCCTGTTACGACTGTCATTCCAACCAGACCCGATGGGCCTGGTACAGCCGCATCGCGCCGATCTCATGGATCATAGTTGACCACGTCGATCAGGGCCGCCGGCAAATCAATTTTTCCGAATGGGGTTCATATTACCCGCTCACCCGAAAACGGAAACTTCAGTGGATGCAGCGGGCCCTGCATAAGGAGGTCATGCCGCTCTGGTCGTACCGCCTGATGCATCCGGGCTCGCGCCTGACCGACGCCGATCGTGCGCTGCTGGACCAATGGATCAACGTCGAACTGGCGGGTCCAGCCGTCGCTGCGTCCGGCAGATAAGGAGCAATTAGTTGAGACTGAATTTCTACCCGCTGCTGCTTGGTTCATTAGTAGCCGTGTCGCTGCTCTCCGCCCGTCGCGCCGCCGCTCAAATCGACCCCTACGAATTCGAGGTCTATCCCTACGCCACCCTTTCGCGCGGAATGATCGAAATCGAAACCGACAACGCCGTCGTCGCCAACGGCCACAGCACGCCTGACACCGGCCTCGGTGTGGCCTACAAAAGTCAGGGCACCTGGTTCAGCGGCGAAGAGTTTACCTACGGCCTCACCGACCGCATCGAAACCGCCGCCTACGTCACCTTTACCCAACCCAAGGGCCATGGCTTCTGGTGGTCCGGCGATAAGTTCCGCCTGCGCGGCAGGCTCTTCGACGAGAGCGTCCTGCCCGTCGATATCGGATGGTACGCCGAGCTCGAATGGCACAAGACCCCGCAGTTCGACAACGCTGACCTGGAACTCGAACTCAAGCCCATTATCGAAAAGGACATCGGCCGCTTCTCTCTCATCCTCAACCCGGTCTTCGAAAAGGTCCTCTACGGCGGCGGCCACCACGAGGGCTTCGAGTTCGGCTATCGCAACGGCGCCTACTACCGCTGGCTGAAATATCTGTCTCCCGGCGTCGAGTTCTACGGCGCCGTCGGCCTCATCGACAACAACGACCCGTTGAACGACCAGCAGCACTACATCTTCCCCGTGCTCTGGGGTCAGTTTCCCCACGGTGTCGAGTACAGCGTCGGCCCCGGCTTCGGCCTGACCTCCAACTCCGACCACGTGGTCGTCAAATTCAACCTCGAACTCGAACACTGGCTCGGTGCAATCTTCGGCCCGTCTTCAGAGAACAGTTGGTTTTTCTAGATGCTCCGCCAATCCAACCGGCGCGGCCGGCCATGACCACGCGCCAAAACTGCCGCCGGCGCAGGCTCGCCCGGCGCGCATCCTTTTCGGTCGATCAATGTGCTTGCGGTGCCCTCCATCTGACCATCGGCTACGTCACGATGCGCCTGGAGGCTTGCGCCTTTCGCGAAATGGCCGCCGCTGTGAGCGAGGCCCTCGCGCGGCTGCCGGCTGCGGACAGGCCGACTATTCACTGACAGACGCCGTCCTCGCGACCGGCCCGGCGGCGTATTGAGCGAGCTTCCGCCGCGCGGATAAGCTCAAGCAATCGTGGCCGCCGTCGAAATCGAAATCCTTCCCGTTCTCCGCCCGCTCGCGGCGACCGTCACGGTCCCCGGCTCCAAGAGCATCACCAACCGCGCCTTGCTCCTCGCCGCGATGGCCTCCGGCCGCTCCGTCATCGACTCGGTGCTCATCAGCGACGACACCCGCCGCATGGCCACGGCACTGATCGCGCTGGGCTTCGCCGTTGAGGTTGACGAGGCCGCGCGCCGTATCGCGGTCACCGGCTACGGCGGCCGGATTCCCGCCGCGCAGGCCAATCTCGATGCCGGCGGCGCCGGCACCGCGATGCGTTTCCTCGCCGGCTTCCTCACGCTCGGACGCGGCCGCTATCGCCTCGACGGCAACGCCCGCATGCGCGAACGGCCAATCGGCGCCCTGATCGACGCGCTGTGCGCCCTCGGCCTCAACGTCGCCAGCGAACGCGCTAACGGCTGCCCGCCCATTATCATTGATACCGCCGCACGCGCCTTCACCGGCGGCGTCGGCGCCATCGACGCCACCCTCTCTTCCCAATTCGTTTCGGCCCTGCTGATGCCCGCGCCGCTCTGGCCCGACGGCCTCAGGCTCACCGCCGCCGGCGACACCGCCCGGCCTTTCATCGAGATGACCCTGCGATTGATGGAACATTGGGGTGTTTCGAGTTCCATTGCCGGCGACCTCATCGTGGTCCCCGGTGGACAGCGCTACCGCTCGATGGATTTTACCGTCGAGCCCGACGCCACCGCCGCCAGCTATTTCGCCGCCGCCGCCGCCCTGGTCGGCGGCACCGTCACCATCCTCGGCCTGAACCAAGCCTCGGTTCAAGGCGATGCGCGCTTCCTCGACCTGCTCCAGCAGATGGGCGCGCGCGTCACCTGGCATCCCGATGCGGTCGAGATCACCGGCACCGGCAGGCTGACCGGCGTTGACGTTGCGATGAACTCGATGCCCGACGTGGTGCCGACACTGGCCGCGATCGCTCCGTTCGCCGAATCACCGACACGCATCCGCAAGGTCGGCTTCATTCGCCATCACGAAAGCAACCGCATCAGCGCGATCGCCACGGAATTGCGGCGCCTGGGCGCTACCGTGCAGGAATTCGACGACGGCCTCGAGATTATCCCGTCGGCGGCAACGCTACATCCGGCAGCGATCGAGACTTACGAGGACCATCGCATCGCGATGGCCTTCGCGGTGACCGGCCTGAAACTCCCGGGCGTGCGCATCAGGAATCCCGGCTGCGTCGCCAAGACTTATCCCAAATTTTTCCACGACCTCCGTACTTTCGCGGGGATCGAATAGTCAGTGTTTAACGGGCGGTGCGGATCGATTCGCACCGCCCGCGCAAATCAGCCCTCGGAGAGGGTTTTCAAATCCTCGGCCCAATTTTCATACGGGCGCAGCGCGGTGATCTCGATATCTTTAGCGATGTGCGCATAGCCAAGTTTCCAGATCGGCAGTGAATGCATCGCGCGATCGAGATCGTCCGCTCCGGGAACGTCCAGGATGGCGATTACCACCGGTTGTCCTGCCACTTTATACAGTCCCTTGATCGCGCCGCCCTTGACCGCTTCCAGCGCCGCTTCTGCTTCTTTTCTCCACACCGTGTAGAAATCCTTGTTGGAAAGGTCAGCAGGCTTTTCGATGCGAGCCTTCAACATGAACAACATTCTCGATCCCTCCAGTTTTATGGTGCGTTTTTGGAATGACTATTTGATGGCCGCTGGATTCACCGGCGATCCCGCTCCGCGCACCACCTTCAAAGGCGCGCCCACAAACAGGAACGTGTACTGCCCGTCCTTCTCGCAATCCTCGGCGAGGTCCTCCAGCCAGTCGATCTCGTTGAAGATAACTCCCTGATTGCGCAGCAATGCCGCGTGCAATGGAATCGAGGTGCCGCTCTCCTCATGCGTGGTCTGCTCGCTCGCGATCGTGTCGGTGCCGATCGACGGGATTTCCATCCGATGAAACCAGTTCACCAGCTCCGGGCTGTACGCCAGTCCCGGCTCCTTGAACGCGCCCTTCGGGAATATGCCCTCAAAGCCGTGATCGTAAAACCGCTTCAGCCAGCCCGTCCGAATCACCAGGATGTCATGCTTTTCGATGGTGCACTTCTGCCGCGTGGCCGCGGCCTCCAGGTCGGCGATCGTAATCGGCTCTCCCGCGTCGAGATGCGGCTTGCCTTTCAGCCGGGCGATATCCAGCAGGATGCCGCGGCCGACCACGCCGTGATTGGCGATCGGCTCGATCGAGCACTTCTGCAAGCCGCCGATGGTCGTCGTCGGATCGTAGCCGTTGTAAAGCTGGTTGTCGTACCACACGTGCCCGAGGGCGTCGTACTGGGTCGTTCCCTGCAGGTACATCACGATCACGTCGTCGGCGTATTCCAGGCCGCCCGGCATCGCCTTCGCGAGGCCGCTGTTGTAGAAGCCCTTGTCCATCGCCATCGTGCGAATCGGCTGCGATCGGCTCGGATACAGCGGATCGCCGCCCGGCCGCGCCAGCGGCACGCCGAGCATGAAGACCTTGCCGCTGCGAATCGCTCGCGCTCCGCGCAGCACCTCTTCGCTGGTCAGAAAATTGAGTGCACCGATTTCGTCGTCCGCGCCCCAGCGGCCCCAGTTCTTGGGTGCATCTTTCAAGAGTTCAGTAAAAGGGACGACTTTTTTTGCCATCTGACGTTACCTCCGGCGTGGCAGCTTCAATCTCGTCGTAATAACCTCCGCGCGGCCGCGAATCACTCCTGCGCGCAGGCAGCGGAGGCAGGCTACTACGATTTGCCTCAGCGCCGAAAGCGCCACGCCAATGCTGGCTGCACGGCCCATCTTGATTCTCGCCGCGCTTGCCATGACGCCCGCAATTTCCTAAGGATGGCAAATGAGCATATCGCGCGGCGCATCCCCGAAATGAGGTAACTCCCATGCAACTCGACCCGCAGATGAAAGCCCTCCTGGACCAACTCGCAGCCTCCGGCGGCAAGCCCTTCCACTTTGGCACGCCCGAGGAAGCGCGCGCCGGCATCAACGCTTTAATCGGCCTCGTCGCCGGACCGCCGGAGAAGGTCGCCAAGGTCGAGGACCGCAAAATTCCGGGCCCCGGCGCCCAGATTCCGATCAGGATTTACACGCCGGCGGGCGCCGTCCCGATGGGTGCGCTGGTCTACTTTCACGGCGGCGGCTGGGTCGTCGGCGATATCGCATCGCATGACGTGCTATGCCGATCGCTCGCGAACGGCGGCAACTGCGTCGTCGTTTCGGTGGACTATCGGCTGGCGCCCGAGCACAAGTTTCCCGCCGCGCCCGAGGATAGCTATACCGCGACCAAATGGGTCGCCGACAACGCTGCGTCGCTCGGCGTCGATCCTAAGCGTATCGCCGTCGGCGGCGACAGTGCGGGCGGCAATCTTGCGGCGGTGGTCTCCCAGATGGCGCGCGACCGCAGCGGCCCACCGATCAAGTTCCAGCTCCTCATTTATCCCGCGACCGACTGGCTTCACGAGACTGCATCGCAGCGCGAATTCACCGAAGACGGCTACATCCTCTCACGCGCCGACATGGTCTGGTTTTATGGCCATTACATGAATTCCGACGCCGATCGCGCCAACCCCTACTTCAGCCCGGCGTGCGCGAAGTCTCTGACGGGACTGCCGCCCGCCTACGTCATGACCTGCGATGTCGATCCGTTGCGCGACGAAGGCGAAGCGTATGCCCAAGCGCTCCGCAAGGCCGGCGTTACCGTCAAGTCGAAGCGCTACCCGGGTGTTTGCCACGGCTTCCTGATGATGCCCGGCGTGATCGATGCGGCCAAGGTCGGCATCGCCGATTGTTGTGCCGAGTTGCGCACCGCGATCGGTCGCTAAGTGGTGCTGCGGCGGCTTCACTTGGATGCGCCCCGGTGAAGCGGGGTGCCGCGCGCGGATGCGGCGGGATTGCACGCCCATCGAGTGCGTCACGGCGCTCGCCGTCGCGCCCGCTTCCGCGCCAGGCATCCCATCTGCCCGATGCGCATCCGGAGTTCGATTCCAGGAGCCGCCGCGAACTCGATCGGTGGCCGAAAACCGCTGCTTAAGCCGGCGGCTTCATCTGTGTGCGCAGGAAGGCGTCGAAGGCGCGATCCGGCAGGATTCGGCGCAATGCGATCAGAATGCGGGCGGCCGCGGTGACGCGATAACGAGTACTCGGGCGTTCTGCTGTGATCGCGTTCTCAATCACACTCGCGACCCCCTCGGACGTTCCTGCCAGCCTCGCCATCGGACCCTCGTAGGCGTCGCGGATCGCCTTGGCCAGCGCCGCTCGATAGGCGTTGTAGGGAGAATCCGCTGCGGCTGGGGCGGTCAGATTGGCGATCGCAGTATCGCCGAAACGGCTCTTGATTGGTCCCGGCTGAATCACGATGACGTCGATCCCGAAGCCGCGCACCTCGAAGCGCAGGGCGTCGCTGAGCGCCTCCACTGCGTACTTGGTCGCATGGTAAAAGGCCCCGCCCGGCAACGTGAGTTCACCGCCCATCGAGCTGAGATTTACAACCCGGCCCCAACGCTGGCGGCGCATCGCCGGCAACACCATTTGCGTGAGCCGGATCAGGCCGAAGACGTTGGTCTCGAACTGGCGCCGAATTTCCACCATTGGCGTCTCTTCGAACGGCCCTTCGAGTCCGTAGCCGGCGTTATTGATCAAAACGCCCACCGCGCCATGCGCCTGCTCGACCGTGTCCACCGCCCCGCGCATCGAGGCTTCGTCGCACACGTCAAGCGCCAGCGTCTTGCATCCGCTACTCGTCAGCGCCGCGAGGCTTTCCGGCCGCCGCGCGCTCGCATAGACGGTCCAGCCGGAGCGGGCCAGCCGTTCGGCGGTCGCGCGGCCAATACCGGTCGAGCATCCGGTGATCAGAACCGTCTTCGAGATCGGGCTTGCCATCTTGGATTCTCCCAGCGCCTGTCCCTTTGCATCTTCCCGCAATCAAGTACAATCCAGACTCCAGCGATACAACCAATGATTTGCGCCGCAACTCTCACGATGAATCTCGGTCTGCGCGGATCGACCGTTGCAGTCCTGACGCGGTCCAGCGAACGCCGATGAGTGACGAAGACCTCGCGCTGCGAATCCTCGGCGTCGATCCCGGCGAGGAAATCGCGGGCGCGCGCAAACTCACGCTCCGTACCAGTCGCGGCGGCCTCCCCGTCGTGCTGCACGCCGCCGAGGCTGCCACCCGCGCCATCGTCTGCGTCAGCGGCGCACTCGGCGGCTTCGACGGCCCCGCGATGCTATACCCGCGCCTGGGTTTTGAACTACCGCGCAAAGGCCTCACCGTCGCGCGCGTCAATTACCGCTCGCCTAACGATTTCGACCAATGCGTGCTCGATACGCTCGCGGCGCTCATCTTCCTCAAGGGTACCGGGCATCAGCGCGCCGCCATTATTGGCCATTCCTTCGGCGGCGCGGTCGCCATTAATGCGGGTACCGCGAGCCCCGTCGCGGCCGCCGTCATTGCTATTTCAAGCCAGCTCGCGGGCGCGCACGTCGTCGCCGACCTCGCGCCGAAGCCGCTGCTGCTGATCCATGGGACCGCCGACGACATTTTGCCGCATCGCAGTTCGGAGCTTATCTACGAGCGCGCTCAGGAACCCAAGCGTCTGATGCTGTTCGAGGGTGCGGACCATCGCCTCAGCGGCAAAGGCGAAGAGCTATTCGCGCTGGTCGATGAATGGCTCAGCACGCGAATTTAACCGCCCGCCGCGCCCTTGCCCGATCGATCCCTCGCCCTTTGATTCCGCCGCAATCTGGACGCGAGTAACTTGCGCCTATAGGCTTAGGGGTTCGGATGCGTAGAACAAGTTGCCGAAAGGGCGCATCCGAAATCGCGCATCGGCGCCGCGGACAAAAAACATAATTCGATGAAAATTCCAGTTGCTGTGGTTGGAGCCACCGGTATCGCGGGTCAGCAGGTGCTGGCCGCGCTCGACGGTCATCCGTATTTCGAAATAGCGGCACTCGCGGCCTCCGAGCGCTCTGCCAGCAAGTCCTTCGAAGAGGCGATCACCGATGCCGACAGCGGCATGCGCCGCTGGTACGTCGATGGCGGCGAGCCGCCAAGCGCCGCGCTCAAGCTCGAAGTGCAGGACGCCCGCTCGATGCGCCTCGACGGCATCGGCGTGGTCTTCGCCGCGATCGAATCCGAAGCCGCGCGCGAACTCGAACCGCTCTACGCCCGGCATGTCCCGACCATCAGCACCGCGCGGCCCTATCGGATGGATCCCGACGTCCCCCTGGTAATCCCCGGCGTCAATCTCGACCACCTCGCGATCGTCGACAATCAAAAACGCAGCCGCGGCTGGAAAGGCTTCATCGCGACGCTCCCGAACTGCACCGCAACCGGCCTCGCCGTAACGCTCAAGGCCCTCGACCAACGCTTCGGCATCGAGGCCGCCATCGTCACCACGATGCAGGGAATTTCCGGCGCCGGTCGTGACCTGCCCGCACTCGATATCGTCGAGAACATCATTCCGTACATCCCGCGCGAGGAAGAACGCGTCACCATTGAGACGCGCAAAATCCTTGGGCGCGTTGATGCCGGCGCGATCGCGGAACTGGCGCTCAGGGTCAGCGCGACCTGCACGCGCGCGTCGGTGCTGGCCGGTCATACCGAAGCCGTCACGGCTGGCCTCAAGCGCGCAGCATCGGTCGATGAGGTCATCGCCGCGATGGAAGAATTCGGCCGCGAGTTCACCTCGATTGGCCTGCCGACCTCGCCCAAAAAAATGATCACCGTCCATCGCAATCCGATGCGCCCGCAGCCGCGCCTCGATCGCGACGCCGATCGCGGCATGACGACGTCGGTGGGCCGGGTGCGCACCGACGAAGTGCTGCCTAACGGCGTCAAGTACCTGCTCGTCAGCCACAATGCTGCGATGGGTGCCGGCCGCGGCGCGGTGCTGCTCGCGGAGTATCTCAAGCACACCGGCTACCTCGGCTGATTGATTCCGCTCCGCCGCAATGCGCCAACCTGTCACTCGGATGTGACGAGATCGCACGCGCCGGCCTGGCGCGGTCCGTGCGGCTTATTCTGCAACCGCGGCGTTGGCGGCCAGAGCAAGGAAATCCGCGAGATGAATGACGCGGGTCTTCGCACCGCGCCGGCGCAACTCAGCCGCTATCTGCATCTCGCACCCGGGATTCCCCAGGATGACGTAATCGGCGCCGGTCGCGACCACGTTGTCGGCCTTGCGCCGCACGAGTTCACCCGCCATCGCCCGCTCCGTCAGGTTGTAGCTGCCGGCTGAGCCGCAACAGAGATCCGCTTCCGCCAGTTCGATCAACTCGACGCCCGGAATTGATCGAATCAATTCACGCGGCGCTTCGCGCACGCCGAGTCCGTGCGCCAGATGACACGAATCGTGATACGTCACCCGCGCGCGAAATTCGCCATTGAAGCGGTACTTCCGCGCGTTCATCAGCGTGCTCAAATCCGCCACCCGCGCTACGAGATCGCGCGCGTCGGCGGCGAATTCGGCGTCGTCTTTCAGCAGGTCTCCGTACGCGGCGAAGACCGCCGCACATCCCGACGCCGCCGAGACGACCTTGTCGGCGCCGCATCTTTTGAACTCGCGCAAATTGGTCCGCGCGAATTCGCGCGCGCGTTCGACGTTGCCGTTATGCAGGTCCAGTGCCCCGCAACAGACCGTCCGTTCGAGCTTCGCGACGCGATAGCCCGCGGCCGTCAGCGCCCGCTCGCTGTTCCAATTCTCTGAGTCGGTCAGCACCTGCGCGACACATCCGTGATGTACGACCGCGGTCGGCGCATCACCGGCGCCTAAGTCCACTGTCGATCGCGGCCAGGCCCTTGCCCGATCTGTTTCTGCCGCGCCAGCGGCGCCACTGCCGCGCGGCGGCAGCAAGTCGAGCCAATCGCGCAGCGCCCCCGGCGCGAGTTTTCTCAGCAGCGGCCGCAGCCCCATGCGATCCGCCAGCCGCAGCGGTGCGATCACCGCCCGCAAACGCGCGGGATATGGGAAAATCGCATTGATCGCCCAGTTGCGCCCGCGCTCGACGAGTCCCCGCCGATAATTCCGCTCGACGTAAACCCGCGTCTGCTCGATCAACTTCCCGTAATGCACGCCCGACGGACACGCCGTCTCACAGCCGCGGCATTCGAGGCAAAGATCCAGATGCCGCACCGCATCGGTGTCGAGTTCCAGCGTCCCCTCGGCCAGCGCCTTCATCAGGTAGATGCGCCCGCGCGGCGAGTCCATCTCGGCCCGCGTCACCACGTAGGTCGGGCACGCCTCCAGGCACAGCCCGCAATGCACGCAATCGAGCAGCAGATCGTAATTGACAACGTCGCGCAGCGGCCGCCCCGGCCCGATTTTATTCGGTGCCGCCCTCGTAACCTCCGCGGGATCGCTCGCGCTGGTTGAAATTTCGGATTTCAAAGTCGTAGCCATTGCCGCGAAATCACAGTCCTCCGACGAAGCATGCGGGATTGAAGATTCCGCGCGGGTCGAAGGCGGACTTGAGCCGCCGCATCAGCGCGAGCGCCGCCGGCGCCGGATCGTCGAACACGCTGACGCCGCTCCGAAATTCCTCGTTGACCCGGAGCACCCGCAGATTTCCCCGTCCCCCGTGCGCGATTTCACGCCACCGCGAGACCGTCTGCCGCGCATCCTCGGCGTTCCGCACATCCTCGACGAAGATCTGTGCAACGCCCGATCCCGCATGCGCGCGATACTCCGCGCTGCATTCCCGCAAACATGACGCGATCGTCGCCGGCGCCACCGCGATTTGCGCGCATAACGGCGCCTCATCCGCGTCGAAGTCGCGCAACCGCGCGTAGGCTGCGATCGCCTCACCATCCACCACCAGCTCGCATTCTGCACCCAGGATCGCCTTCATTTGCGCAGCCAGATGAACGAGCTCCTGTACATTGCCGCCAAAGCCCGCCACGAGCCGCGGCTCATTTCCATATCCAAGGGCGCTCGCCACCGCGCCGCTGACGACCTCCAGATGGATCAGCGGGGCCGCATCATGCAGCCGCGTCGCCGCGCCGAAGGCCTCGTCCGCAGCGCGAAAGGGCGCCGTCGCAAGCGTGTAGCGCTCCGCAATCGGGCGCACCTTGAAGGTCGTCTCCGTGATAACTCCGAGCGTCCCAAATGATCCCGTCATCACCTTCATCAAATCATAGCCGGCCACATTCTTGACCACCCGGCCGCCGCCATGAATCAGCCGCGCGTCGTGTCCGGCGAAGCGCAACCCGATGAGCAAGTCGCGCGGGGTGCCCTCCGACAACCGCATCGGACCCGCCTGCGATGCCGCTACCAGCGCGCCCAGCGTAACCCGCTCGGGATGCGGAGGATCGGCGGGCAGCCGCTGCGCGTGCCCCGCGGTCAGCTCATTGAGCGCGCCCAGCGTGAGTCCCGCCTCCGCGATTACCGTCATGTCGTCGGGTTCGTACGCTACCACGCGATTCATCCGCGCCAACGAGACGCCCACGCCCACCGGAGTCGAACGCATCTGCGCCAGCGTGCGCGCCGATCCCAGCCCGGCGATCGTGATTCCGTCGGCCTCGCATTTGCCCACTAGCTCCGCAACTTCATCGGCCGCGCCGGGCTCGACGATTATCGTCGCGGCGCGCGACTCGCGCCCGCGTGGAGCGCGCACCCGCGCGGCGCCCACGATTGCGCCAAATTCGCGCGCCAGTGCCGTCGCATCGCGGGCCTTCATCGGCGGCGATAGTTAAAGCGCCACCTGCCGGCGCGGCGCCGCAACTTCGACGCACGACCCCGGCACCGGAATCACTTTGTTCGGATTGGCGCGCTGATCGGGATCGAACACCCGCCGCAATTCGGTCATCACGGCCAGGTCCTCGGGCGAAAAGATCAGCGGCATCTCCGCCATTTTTTCCGCCCCGATACCATGCTCGCCGCTCAGGCTGCCGCCCATCTCGACGCACGCCTTCAGGATGTCGCGCCCGGCCTCGATCGCCCGATTGGTCTCGTCCGCATCGCGCTCGTCGTACAGCACAATCGGATGGATATTGCCGTCGCCCGCATGAAACACATTGCCGATTCGCACGTTGCGGCGGCGGCTGATTCCCATAATCGCCCGCAGTATATCGGGCAGCCGCGTGCGCGGCACCACCCCGTCCTGCGTCGCGTAATTCGGCGCCAGCCGTCCGACCGCGCCAAACGCCCGCTTGCGCGCCTTCCATAGTATCAGCCGCTCCGCCTCGCTCCGCGCGAGGCGAACCTCGTTGGCGCCCGCGTCGCGCACCAGTTCGGTCACGATCCGCGCGTGCGCGTCGAGCCCCGCCGCGATTCCGTCGAGTTCGATTATCAGGACCGCCCCCGCATCCTCGGGCAAGCCCGCGTGAAACGCCGCCTCGACCGCCCGGATGATCATCTGGTCCATCATCTCGATCGCGCCCGGGATAATTCCCGCCGCGATAATTGCCGAGACCGCCCGCGTCGCATTGTCAACGTCGGCGAAGATCGCCAGCAGCGTCCGATACCCCTCCGGCGCCCGCGTCAGCTTCAGCGTCGCCCGCGTCACGATCCCCGTCGTCCCCTCGGAGCCCACCACCGCCCCCACCAGGTCGTAGCCGCAGCATTCCTCCGCCGGACCGCCGAGTTCCGCGATCTCGCCGTCGGGCAGAACCAGTTCAAGGCCCAGCACGTGATTCGTCGTGACGCCGTATTTCAGCGTATGCGGTCCGCCGGAGTTTTCCGCGACGTTGCCGCCGATCGTGCACGCCACCTGCGACGACGGGTCCGGCGCATACACCAGCCCCCGCGCCTTCACCGCGTTCGTCACATGCTGGTTGACGACGCCGCTTTCGACCTCGACCCGCCTGCTCGCGTAATCGATCTCCACGATCCGGTTCATCCGCGACGTGCATATCATCACCGGCGCGCCCAGCGGCAGGCATCCGCCGGAAAGCCCGGTGCCCGCGCCGCGCGGCACAAACGCAATCCCCCGCCGCTGCAGCACTTTCAGAATCGCGCTGACCTCCGCCGTCGTGCGCGGCCGCAGCAGGATGTCGGGCGAGCTTTTCTCCAGCGTCCACCCGTCGCACTCGTAGACCTTGAGCTCGCTCGCGCGCAGCACCATGCCGTCGTCGCCGACCAACTCGCGCAACTCCCCAATCAGCCCGGCATTCACCGGCCCGCCGTGAGCCGCCTCCACCGGCGCGCTCGCATCGCGGGAACCATTCGGACTCGCCTCGACTTGAATTTCGCTGGCATCTTCCACGGGCGCGAAGTCTAGCACGGATACGACATTTTCCGCTCTCCCACCTTTGCGCGCCGGGTGCGCATCCAACGACGTTAAAATCCGCTCACGCGCCCGTCTCGGACCAAGTCAACGCCAACTGCATTTCCCGATCCTCGCCGCAAGCCTGAAGCATTTCCCCACAAATGGACGGCGAAAATGTTTCACGTGAAACATTTTCGCCATCTATTCGTTTTATGGAACATAGAGGTAATAAAAGAACGCGTACACTTTGATTGGACAAAGCGTCCGATCGCGTGTTTTGCGCGCTTTTGCAGACCGGTCGCCAACTGGGCGCACAAAAAATATTTTACGCCCGCCTTCGAGTTCACCTCTTGGCGCCACCGCGGGATTCAAATTAGGCCGCAACCGGTCATAATGTGGCCCTGAATCCGCGCCCCGCGCGGTAACTCAGCTACCGTTAGCCGTCGCCTCGCGCGCGGCGAATTGAGGTGCTCGCGATGGCCGCAAATGCGACCGCAGGAAATTCCGATCTCGCTACCGCGTTTCCAGAACTCCAGCCGCATAGCCGCGTGCTGATGGGACCGGGCCCGTCGAACGTGAGTTCGCGCGTAATGCGGGCGATGGCCGCTCCCGTCGTCGGTCATCTGGACCCCGATTTCGTGCGCGTGATGGACGATATCAAGAAGTTGCTGCGCACGGTCTTTCGCACCGCCAACGAAATCACCTTCCCGGTTTCCGGCACCGGTTCGGCCGGGATGGAAACCGCGCTGATGAATCTCCTCGAAGACGGCGACGACGTCGTGGTCGGCGTTAACGGCGTCTTCGGCGATCGCATGGCGGATGCGGCCGGGCGCCTCGGTGCGCGCGTCCATCGCGTCGAAGCCGAATGGGGCCGCGTCATCGAGCCGGAACGAATCGAGGCCGCGCTGAAGGCCGCCGCTAAACCGAAACTGCTCGGCATCGTGCACGCGGAAACTTCGACCGGCGCGCTGCAGCCGGTCGCCACCCTCGGCGCGATGGCGCATCGGTACGGCGCGCTGATGCTGCTCGACGCGGTGACTTCGCTCGCCTGCGTCCCGGTCGAGATCGACCAGTGGGAAGTCGATGCCTGCTATAGCTGCACGCAAAAGGGGCTCAGCGCGCCGCCGGGACTCGCGCCGGTCACCTTCAGCGAGCGCGCGCTCCAGGTCGTCCGCAGCCGCAAAACCAAATCGCGCTCGTGGTACTTCGACCTCGCGATGATCGAGAAGTACTGGGGCGCCGAGCGCGTGTACCATCACACGGCGCCGATCACGATGAACTATGCCCTGTACGAAGCCCTCCGCATCGTGGCCGAGGAAGGCCTCGAAGCGCGCTTCCGCCGCCATCGCGAGAATGCCGCCGCGCTGCAGGCGGGGCTGAGCGCGCTCGGCCTCGAACCCGCCGCGCAGGAGGGCCATCGATTACCTCAACTCGCGGTCGTGAAGATTCCCGCCGGCATCGACGACGCGAAAGTGCGCGCCGAACTGCTGCGCAACTTCAACCTCGAAATCGCCGGCGGCCTCGGCCCGTTCAAGGGCAAGGTCTGGCGCATCGGCACGCTCGGCGAGTCGTCGCGGCGCGAGCACGTCACGCTGGTGCTGGGCGCACTGGAGACCATCCTTTCGTCGATGGGCGTGGAGCTTGCGCGCGGCGCCGCACTCGCCGCCGCCGATCGCGCCTACCGGCAGTCCGCACCCGCGTAGGACTTCAGAATGGCTTGAGCAATACCAGCACGAGGATCAGCAGCAGCAACAGGCTGACGGCGCCGTGAATCATGCTGAACTCGCCGCGAGTCGCGCTGCCGGGATTGTTCTCGATCGCGACGATTCGCCGATACAGCCTGAAGTGGAAATAGAGCAGCACCAGCACCAGGCCGAGCTTCGCGTGCATCCAGCCCTCGCGCATCACGATCGGGTTCAGCACGATCAGGAAGAGGCCGAAGATAACGGCGACGATCGCACCGATGTTCGCGCTCAGGCGCAGCAGCCGCCGCGCCGCCACGATCATGCGATCACGCGCCGCACCGACTTCATTTGGCACCAGCGTAAGCAGCGAAGTGATGACCAGCAGGCTGCCGCCCCACATGATCACGCCGAACAGATGGAACACGAGCACCCAGTTGTACGTGGTGGTCTCCCCTCTTAGCGCTCAGGAATCACTTACCACATCACGAGTCATAACCAGCGCGCTCAGCGCGACGGCCGCAGCGCCAAGATAGGCCGTGGCCGGTCCGCACACCTGGTACGCGAAGCCCGCCGCAATCGGCCCGAAGATGCGCGCGAGCGAGAGCGCCGATTGATTGATGCCGAGCACTTCGCCCTGCAGCCGGCGCTCGGTGCGCTTCGAGATCAGGCTCGCAACGGCGGGACTCGCGAACCCATAACCGATCGCGACCAGCGCGAGCAGCAGGTAAAGTATCGCGTGCGACGACAGGATGGCCATCGGCGCCAGACCGATCGCCAGAGCGATCACGCCGCCGCGAATCAGCATCATTTCGCCGGTGCGTTTGACCACCTTGCCGAGCAGATAACCCTGCACCAGCGCCTGCATCAGTCCCGCATACGCGAGCAACCCGCCGACGCCCGCCGGACCGTAGCCATAGTGCGCCGTCACGATCAGCGCGAAGGTCGCTTCCCACGCCGCCATCGCGAACGTGGCGAGGAACGCGATCGTGAAGAGGCCGGTCAGATGATGCCCGAGTAATTGCCGCGGCAGGCTGACGATCGGCGCGGCGAGACGCGCGAGTTTCAAGCGCGCATCAGGGTCCGGCTGATGCGATTCCGGCAGGCGCATCGCGGCGAAGACGAAGTTGGCGAAGGTCAAGGCGGCAGCGAAAAACACTGGCGTCCGCAGACTGGAATGGCCGAGCAGGCCGCCGATCGCGGGACCCAGCACGAAGCCAAGGCCGAACGCAGCGCCGATCATTCCCATCCCATGCGCGCGGCCGGATTCCTCCGTGGTATCGGCAACGTAAGCCTGCGCGGTCGAAACCGTCGCCGCGCACGCTCCGTGCACCGCGCGCGCAAACAGCAGCCATGCGAACGAAGCGGCAAAGCCGTAGATCAGATAGCCGGCCGACGATCCGATCAGGCCGACCATGATTATCGGTCGCCGCCCGACCTGGTCGGAAATCCGCCCGAGTACGGGCGCGCAGAGGAACTGCATCAGCGAGTAGATCGAGAGCACCAGGCCGATGCCGAACGCGCCGACGTGCATCCGCTCCGCGTAAAGCGGTAAAAAAGGGATCACGATGCCGAAGCCGAGCAGGTCGATGAAGACCGTCAGAAACAGCACCATCAGGGCGGCGCGGCGCTTTTCGCGCGGCGGCGCCGCGGTCACAGGTTCAACACTTGGCATTGATTTGAATCGCGCGTTGAAACAAATCTTAAGCGGGTGCGGCAGTCAAGCTGGAGGCTCGCGGGCGGCGGCGCAGCGATCGAAAGTCGCGCAAACCCGTTTGCCGATCGGAGCGAGACGGGCGCGCGCCAGCGGGGCCATGAAATCTTTCGTCGGGAGAATACATCCGGATGGCATCTTCATTTGAATTCGAACTCAAACGCAAGACGGTAGAAGCGGAGGAAGCCGCGGCACTGGTCAAGCCCGGACAATGGATCGACTATGGCTTCGGCATCGGCCAGCCCGACGTCTTCGACCAGGCGCTCGCCGCGCGCATCCCGCAACTCAGCGGCATCAAGATTCGCGGCACCCTCGCGCTCAAGCCGCGCGCCGTGATCGAAGCCGATCGCGAGGGGCGTCACGTGCGATATTTCTCGTGGTATTTCTCGGGCCTGGAACGCAAGCTGCACGATCGCGATTTATGCGGGCACATCCCGATGAACTTCGGCGAGGCGCCCGACTACTACAGGCGCTTCGTCGAGGTCGATATCGCAATCATCAAGACCGCGCCGATGGATGAGCACGGCTTCTTCAACTTCGGCGGTTCAGTCTCGTATCTGAAAGCGCTGACGGAAAAGGCGCGCACGGTAATCGTCGAGACGGATGCGGCGACGCCGTATGTCTTCGGCGTCGAGAACGGGGTGCATATCAGCGACGTCGATTTCGTGATCGACGCGGGCAGCAGCACCATGCCGGAGTTGAGGAATGCGCCGGCGGGGCCGATTGAGCGGAAAATCGCGCAGACGATAGCGGCGGAGATCGAAGATGGCGCGTGCCTGCAGATCGGGATTGGGGCGATGCCGAATGCGGTGTGCGAGTTACTGCTCGACTCGCCGATCAAGGATCTCGGCGTGCACACGGAGATGTTCGTGGACTCGCTGATGAAGCTGTACCAGGCGGGCAAGGTGACGGGGGCGCACAAGGCGCTCGATCGTTATCAGATGGCGTACTGCTTCGCGGCGGGATCGTCGGAGCTCTACGGTTTTCTCGATCGTAATCCGGCGTGCTTCGCGGGGCCGGTCGATTACACCAATCTGCCGCATCGGATCATGCAGAACGATCACATGGTGGCGATCTGCAACGCGGCGCAGATCGATCTGAGCGGACAGGTGTGCGCGGAATCGGCGGGGGTGCGACAGATCAGCGGCACCGGCGGACAGCTGCAATTCATGCGCGGCGCGTACGCGTCGCGCGGCGGCAAGGCGTTCCTGTGCCTGGCTTCGACCTACGAACGCGAGGGCCACCGCGCCAGCCGCATCGTGGCGCGCATCGCAGACTCCAATATCATCACGACTCCGCGCACCGACGTGATGTACGTGGTGACCGAATACGGCATCGCGAATCTGAAGGGCAAGTCGGTGGCCGAGCGGGTACGCGCGCTGATCGATTTGGCGCATCCGGATTTTCGCGACGAGCTGGAGCGCACGGCGCGTGAGTACCGCATGATCCCGCGGCACGCCTTTTAGTTCTCTTAACTGGATGAAGAAAAAGTCTACTTATTGATTTGAATCGGAAGTGGAATGAGGAAAGCGATAGACCAGTTCGCCGGGGCGCGCGTAGCCAAGTTCGCGGCGAATCAAGCGCTGCAGAAAAGCGTCGTCCGATTGCAGGCGGCGCGCACGATCGGCGAGTTGGCGGTTAGCTGCGATAAGGCGATCGCGGTCGGCCTCGAGCAAGGTCCGATGGGCGCGCAGCGCGGCGAGGTCGCGGGGGCCGAGGGGCGCCATCAGAGCGCTGCCGAGGAGCAGCACCAAAAGGGCACCGAGGGCGAGGTTGAGCCAGACGCGGCGGAGATAGATGCCCATCTTTGCCATCGGAATGATCGTAAGGCATGGACCATTCGCAATTCAAGAGCGCTTATGACTGAACAGCATTCTAAAATGGGAAAGCGCCCTATCCATCAAATGAAGTTCGAGTTTAAAATTTCTTTATAAAAAATTTCAAAAGTACTTGCTTACTGCATAACGCGTTTCTATAATGCGATCAGTCGGTGAGCCCGGAAGCCGAAAAAGTTTTAGCGCTCGTCCAGCAGCGGCGACCGCACAGGAGGATACGTTAAATGCCAGTAAAGAAAGCGCCTGCGAAATCCAAACCAAAGTTGAAGGCCACCATGGCAAAGAAAAAGGCTGCCCCGAAGAAGCCCGTCAAAAAGAAGTAACCAACGAATTTCCCTCCGGGCTGTAGAGCTCGGAGGCCCAAACCGATGCCGGGCTTGCTGCTGCGATGAGCCGAGGCTCGATGCCTCGTGAAGCGGAAAGGGCCCCCTTGAAAGAGGGGGCTTTTTCTTTTTTATGGCGGCCGGCGCATACCTCGAGGGCCAGCTACCCACCCCCGCGGACCATCAGTGAGTGGTTGAGCGGACAGCGGAAAATGAGCACGCCGCGATCGAATCAGATAGGTTTCGTTTAGCGGGAGTTACTTTTACATTCCCCTCCGCGACGGCTCTGAGCCATTAGCAACGATGATGGATTCGGCGATCGGACGATTTCCCACGCAGATCGAAATCCCCCAGCCGATCAAGTTCGCCGCGCCGATCGTTTTGGTGCCCGAGCTATTCACGACGCACGAACATCTCGCCGGGCTGATGGGATACCTGGGGACGCATGGATGGGAAGTGTACGCGCCGGATTTCCGCGCGGTAGCGAGCAGCAGCGGCGGCGCGCGCGCGCTGGGGCGGATGGACTTCAGCGGTGCCCTGGCGCTGGTGGAGGAGGCGATCGCGGAGATCGGACGCGATGCGATCGTAATGGGTCATGGCCTGGGCGGACTGATCGGGATGGCGCTGGCGGAGCGTCCGCACGTGCGCGCGGCGATCGCATTGGCGCCGGCGTTGCCGGGGTTCCCATCGCCACTGCTACTGCGGCCGGCGACGCTGTTCGCGTTAGTGCGGGGGCGGCCGCTGGGGCCGCCGCGCGGACGCGTGCTGGCGGCGTTTATCGCCAACGCCGAGACCTTTCAGCAGCGGGGACTGATCGAGGCGCTGGTACCGGACGCGGCGCGGGTCGCGCTTGAATGCGCGCGCGGGCGGGTTCACCTGGGGCGGTTTGGCGAAGCGGCGCCACGACTGATCGTGGTGGGCGACGCGGATCCGTTCGCACCAATCGAGCGTGCGCGTACGTTCGCGGGGGAGATCGGCGCGCGGCTGGTAACGCTCTCCGGGCGGGGTCATTGGCTGGTCGGCGGGCGGACGATCGAGCTGGTGGTGAGGGAAGCAGAGCGCTTCCTGATGCGGACGCTCGGGACCGATCTGATGTTGCGCTAGGGTTGGCGGGCGCGAGTGGGGAGCGGTTGCGCGCGGCGGCGCGGAGAAATGGAATTGCGCTGGCTGCGGGCATTTGTTAAATACAGCTATGGCGCTACCGGATCGCAAATCCGGAATACATTCCGAACGACCTCTCAGCCCGCAGGATAACTGCGGGCTTTTCCGTATTCAGGGAGAAAGAAGATGCCGTATCAGGAGCTCCGCGACGGATTAACTTTTGACGACGTGCTCTTGCTGCCGCAGTTCTCCGATCTGCTGCCGTCGAACTGCGACGTCTCAACCACGCTCAGCCAGCGTATTCGCCTGCGCATTCCGCTGGTGGCAAGCCCGATGGATACGGTGACGGAATCGCGCAGCGCGATCGTGATCGCGCAGCTTGGCGGTCTCGGCTTTATCCATCGGAACCTGACGGTCGAGCGGCAGGCGGCGGAAGTGGCGGCGGTCAAGAAGTTCGAAAGCGGGATGATAGCGGATCCGGTCACGGTGCATCCGGAACAGAAGATCGGCGATGCGTTAGCGACGATGGAGCGGTTTGGAATTTCGGGTTTGCCGGTGGTGGCGGACGAGCGGCTGGTCGGCATACTGACCAATCGCGACCTGCGCTTCGAGCAGCGGCTCGATCGGCCGGTCCGCGACGTGATGACGCGGCAGGTGATTACGGCGCGGCCTGGAATCAGCCTGGAGGCGGCCAAGGAAATCCTGCAAGCGCATCGGATCGAGAAGCTGCCGCTGGTTGACGATCAGAACCGGCTGTGCGGGCTGATCACGGTCAAGGACATGGACAAGGCGACGCGCCATCCGTTCTCGAGCAAGGACTTCAGAGGGCGGCTGCGGGTAGGCGCAGCGATCGGCGTTGGTCCCGATCGCGAAGAGCGCGCGGCGGCGCTGAAACAAGCGGGAGTGGACGTGCTTTGCATCGATACCGCGCACGGACATTCGCAGAACGTAATCGAGGCGCTGCGCGCGACCAAGCGCGAGTATCCGGAAATCGACGTGGTAGCAGGGAGCGTGGCGACGCCGGAGGGAGCGCGGGCGCTAATCGATGCGGGTGCGGATGCGCTGCGGGTCGGGATGGGGCCGGGATCGATCTGCACGACGCGGATGGTGGCGGGGGTCGGCGTGCCGCAAATCACCGCGATCATGGATTGCGTCGCGGTCGCGGAGCCGCGCGACGTGCCGGTGATTGCCGACGGCGGCATCCGCTTTTCGGGCGACATCACGAAGGCGCTCGCGGCGGGCGCGTCGAGCGTGATGATAGGGTCGTTGTTCGCGGGCACCGAGGAAAGCCCAGGCGAGACCATCCTGTACCAGGGCCGCACGTATAAACTCTATCGCGGCATGGGATCGCTCGGAGCGATGACGGAGCGGGTGCGCGATCGCTACGGGCAGCATGACATTACCGACGGCAACAAGCTGGTGCCGGAAGGAATCGAGGGCCGCGTACCGCATCGCGGATCGTTGGGATCGAATATCGATCAACTGGTTGGGGGCCTGCAATCGGGGATGGGCTATATCGGCGCGATCAATCTGGGCGAGTTGCGCAAGCGCGCGAAGTTTATCCGGGTGACCGACGCGGGGCAGCGCGAGAGCCACGTCCACGACGTGTTCATCACGAAAGAGGCGCCCAACTACCGGCCGTAACGAAATTCCGATCGGGGCGTGATCTGGACTGAAGGCCGCGCGGTTGCCTAGATGGCGCCGCGCGGCCGTTTATTTCAGCTTGCGATGTGCCCGTTCGACGAGTTGCGCGGGTTTATCGAAGATGCTCGAACGTGGGCGGACGGCGTGGCAGAATCTGAGCGTCACGCGTTGCAATGAGCGATCAATCGTTGACGTGGTGGCGGGGACGGAGCGGGCGATGGCGCGAGCGAAGAAAATCCGCGTAGGAGTGCTTTTTGGAGGGCGATCGGGCGAGCACGAGATATCGCTGCGATCGGCGCTGACGGTGATGTCCGCGATGGACCCGCGGCACTATGAAATCGTGCCGATCGGAATCGGGCGGGACGGCCGCTGGTTTTTGCGCGGCGACGCGATCGCGATGTTGAAGGATGCGGCACCGAAGCTGCGGGCACTGGGCCGCGGCGGGACTCCCGTCAGCCTGTTGCCGGAGCCGCAGGGGCGCGCGCTGGTGAGGTCGCCGGCGCGTAACGGCACCGCTCCGGCGGGGCGCGGACGCAGGGCGGCGCGCGAGCATCTACCCGCGTTGCCGGGACCGCTCGAGGTGGTCTTTCCGGTGCTGCACGGCACGTACGGCGAGGACGGGACCGTGCAGGGACTGCTGGACCTGACGGGAATTCCCTATGTCGGATCGGGGGTTTTGGGATCAGCGCTGGGGATGGACAAAGATGCGCAGAAGCGCGTACTGCGAGCGTCGGGAATTCCGGTCGTGCGCCATTTCGCCTTGACGCGGGCCGAAGCCGAGGACGATCCCGGGGCGGCGCGGCGGCGCGCGGGCGAATTGGGTTACCCGGTGTTCGTCAAGCCCAATGCGCAGGGCTCCTCGATCGGCATCAGCAAGGTCAAGAATTCGCGCGCGCTGGGGGCCGCGGTCGCGGACGCATTCCAGTACGATCGCAAAATCCTGATCGAGGAATCATGCGCGGGGCGCGAGTTTGAATGTGCGGTACTGGGCAACGATCGGCCGGCCGCGTCGATCGTCGGGGAGATCGTAGTGAAGGGTCACGACTTCTACGATTACGAATCGAAATACGTGGATCCGGCGGGATCCGAGGCGCGCATACCGGCGGATCTTCCAGGGCCGGTCGCTGAGCGGATGCGCGAAATCTCGGCGGCGGCGTTCAAGGCGTTATCGCTGCGGGGGATGGCGCGGGTCGATTTTCTGGCGCGTCCGGACCTGCGAGAAATCTTCGTCAACGAGGTCAATACGATCCCGGGGTTCACGGAAATCAGCATGTATCCGAAGTTGTGGGAGGCCAGCGGCGTTACGCTACCGGAGCTGATCGAGCGGTTGATCGATCTCGCGCTGGAAGACGCGCGCGAACGATCGCGGCTGAAGTTCACCTATCAGCGCAAAATGTGACGTTGAGTGTTATGAAGCCGCTGCTGATCGCGACGACGAATTCCGCCAAGCTCGCAGAGTATCGAGTTCTGTTACGCCGATTCGACCTGGAGGTGCTGTCGTTGCGCGACGCCGGGATCGAGGCCGAGGCGCCAGAGGACGGCGCCACCTTCGCGGCCAATGCACGGATGAAGGCGGAGTTCTATTTCGATCGCGCCGGCATCGCGACGCTTGCGGACGACGGCGGACTGGAGGTCGATGCGCTGGGCGGTGCGCCGGGAGTTCATTCGCATCGATGGCTGGGGGCGGATGCCGACGATCGGGCGCTGGCAGAAGAAATCGTGCGGCGGCTGCAGGGGATCGAAGCGGCGCGGCGGACGGCGCGGCTGCGGGCGGTGGCGGCGCTGATCTTTGCGGAGAAGGGCGCGCGCCAGGAGCGCGTGGTCGAGGCGGCCTTCGAGGGAATCATCGCGGACCGTTGCTATGAGAAGATTCAACGCGGCTTTCCGTATCGGGCGGTGCTGATGATCCCGCAGCGCGGATGCTATCTGGCCGAGCTTGGGGAAGAAGAGGCAGCGCTATTGAGCCAGCGGCGAAGCATGGTTGATCAGTTGGCCGAAGGGTTCAAACGAATCGCCACGGCTTGACATCGGATAACATCGAGGCTACCACGCGCCGCGCCAACGCAGTAGAATTTCGGCGGTTGAGGCGGATTCGATCGCCTTGAGCGGTGACGACGCGGAGTTCTGTTCCATCGATTGCGCGCGGGATTGAGAGGGATAGGAACGCATCCGTCGCGATCGATCGCGTGCGAGAATAATGCATCCGACGCCACTGCAAATCATGTTGGGCCTGCGATCGCTAGGCCCCGACGAGCGGATAATCACCGATGCGTTCGTCATCGGTGGGCTGGCGTTGCTGGCGTTCATCATGCGTGCAGCGGTGGCCCGCGGTGCGGATCACCGGCGTGGTCATGTGCGCGATTGGATTCGGGTTCGATCTGATCGCCACGCCGGAAACCGCGGCAATCATGGGCTGGGCGCGATGGTCCGGCGGCGTCGGCATCGTACTGGCGATCTGGGGTTTTATCCACCTGATGCTGGCGGCGGCGGACGCTGCCGCACATCGGACGCGCGCGCATTTCTCGACCATCTTCAAAGACATCCTGATGCTCACGTTGTGGGGCCTCGTGCTGCTGGTGGTGCTGCGGCAGGACTTCACCGTGGATCTCACCCCGCTGCTCGCGAGTACCGCGGTGGTCGCAGTGGTCGTGGGTCTCGCGCTGCAGGAAAGCCTCGGCAACATATTCAGCGGACTGACGCTGCAAATGGGCCGGGCGTTCGCGCCGGGCGACTGGGTGCGGCTGGACAATTTCGTCGGCCGGGTACAGGGCATCGGATGGCGTTCGACGGCGCTGATCACGCGCGCGAACGAGAAACTCGATATCCCCAACGCGATGATGGCGAAGGACGCGCTGGTGAACTATTCGATTGGCGCGGTCGCCGACGACATCAAGATAGGACTGAGCTATAGCGCGCCGCCGAACTACGTCCGCGAGGTCATCCTGGAAGCGCTGCGCAACATTCCCGGGGTGATGCAGTACCCACCGCCGGAGGTCTTCACCTGGGAATTCGGCGACTCCGCGATGCATTACCGCATCCGGTACTGGATGAGCGATTTCGCCGATATCGATCGCTTGCGCGACGTCGTCGCGACCGGGCTATGGTACGTGCTGCGACGCAAGGCGATCGAGATCCCGTATCCGCAAATGGTGATCCGATCGCCACACGCGCGCGCCGCCGACACGATTGACGCGAACTTCGAGCAAGAGATTATGGAGGGGCTGCGGCAGGTCGATTTTCTACGCGGCCTGCGCGACGAAGAGCTGCGCCTGCTGGTGCCCGGGGTAACCGTGCAGAAGTTCGGCGCCAGCGAGTCGATCGTGCGCGAGGGCGACGACGGCGACTCCCTGTTTATCATTCGCGACGGCACGGTCGAGGTGGTGGCAGCGAAGAATGGCAGGCAGGTTCATATCACCGACCTGGCGCCGCCCGCTTTCTTCGGCGAGATGGCCCTGATGACGGGTGAGAAGCGCACCGCGACGATTCGTGCGCGCACCGATGTCGAATTGCTCGAGCTGAATCGCGACGCGTTCGGGGAACTCTTCAAGAACCATCCCGAGACCGCCGCGCAGATGGGCGAGGTGATCGCGATTCGGCTGAGCGAGCGCAATGAATTGCTTGACGCGGCGTCGCAGGAGCCCGGCGCTCACAACCGGGTCAACTGGCTGCTCTCCACCATGCGTGCGGTTTTCAATCTGTCGGCGCCGCGCTGAGCCACAGCGCGGAGAGGCGCGTCCCAGGTCCTCAGGCGAGCGCTACTTGGTATCGAACTCGAACACCATCTCATCGGGCGGACGGCCGTCGGCGGTCTGCAGCCGTTCCAGGCACATCGCGATAACGTGGTCATGCGGACGATCCTTGAGCAGTTCGCGCAGCTCGTCCTCCGGCGAGCGCCCCTGGTGCAGCAATTCAATGGCGCTGGCAAAGCGCTGATAGAAGGCGGGATCGACGCCGTCGCCTTCGAGGGCGACGATTTCGACCACCGGCACCAATTGGTTTTTGCCCTTGACCCTGACCTTTCCGATTTCGCGCGTAATAAACCCGGGGCCTGCTTCTTCGATGGTCTGGCGGTTGGCGATTATCCCGACCTTGAAGGGGCGTGTCAGGCCCTCCAGGCGCGAGGCAAGGTTGACCGTATCTCCGATGACCGAGTAATCGAAGCGCTGCTCGCCGCCAAAATTGCCGACGACGGCGTCTCCGGTACAGACGCCGATGCCGATTTTCACGTCGGTGAAGCGTTCGTCGCGCTGAGCCAGCGCGTTCAGCTCCGCCATCATCGCCAGAGCACACTTCAGGGCCTCGCGCGCAGGATTTTCGATCGCGATCGGCGCACCCCAGAAGGCCATAATGCCGTCGCCCATGAGCTTGTCGACGACGCCGCCGCTCCTGAGAATCAGATTGGTCATGGCAGTCATGTAGGTGTTGAGCAAAGCGACCAGCGGCTCGGGCTCGGTGCGCTCGGCGCGCGAAGTGAAGTTGACGATATCGGAAAAAAGGATGGTCAATTTCCGGCGCTCGCCGCCAAGCTTGAACGCGGTCGGATTGTCGACCATGGTGGAGATGACGTCGGGATCGAGGTAATGCTCGAAGACGTGGCGCAGGTAGCGTCGATTGGCGCCTTCGACGAAATAGCGCCAGCTCATCACGAACAGATAAGTGAGCGAGAGCACCAGGAGTGGAAATACCACTCCAAGAATCTCTCCGTGGGCGTCGAGCAGATGGTTCGAATAGAGCAGGTAGCCCGCGGCGATCGCCAGCGCAACGAAGGCGCCGTAAACTGCGGTCGCATAAGCGGCGATGAAACTGATCGCGATGCCGATCAGTATGCCGGCCAGTTGCTCGGCCCTCCACAGCCTCTGGTCGTGGACCAGAAAATCGCCGTTCAATACGGTGTCGGCGGCATTCGCCTGGATTTCGACTCCAGGAAAATCACCGCCAGCCGGGGTGTCGAAGCGATCGCCGAGTGCGTGCCCGGTCAAGCCGACCATTACGATCCGGTCCTTGAGCGCGTCGGGGGGGACGCGATGGTTGATGATGTCGGAAATCGAAAACCGGGGGATGGTGCCGGGAGGACCGCGAAAGTGGACGACCATGCGGCCGAGTTCATCGACCGGAATCTGAGTGCCCGCAAGGCTGACGCCTGCGACGCCGTCAAGGTCGAAGTGCAGCCCCAGCGGTGGATGGCCCGCGTAGGCATCGACAACGGCTAGAAAGAGCGGCACGCAGTAGCGCCGATTGAAGCGGATAGCCGCTGGAATCGAGCGGGCGTCGCCGTCCAGATCGAGATCGATATTGGCATAAGCGGTGCCGCGCGCGGCGCTGTTGAGCAGCGGGATCGGCGGTGCGTAGCCTTGCGCGCTGATCGTAGTATCGCTGGCCCCGTGAGTTTTGCTCACCAGGTTGTAGAAGAGCGGGCGCGGCTCCAGGAAGGTTTCCCTATAACCGGTCAAATCGCGGGGTGCGGCCGTACCAATCTCGAGACTGCTGAAGGTGTAATCAAGGTAGGTAGATCCCTGGTCTCGAATCGCTTCGGCCAGTTTCGCGTCATTGCTTTGCGACAGGACAGTATTGACCGAGGTCTCGCCGATACCATGGGCCTTGAGTTCCTGTCCGATCTGTTCGCGCTGAACATCAGCGGAATCGCGCTCGGTCAGGAACACGTCGAAGGCCACTACAGCGGCGTGGTAATCGATTAGCGCACGGGTCAGCCGCGCCTCGACATCGCGGCCCCACGGCCAACGTCCGAGCTCAGCGACACTTTTATCGTCAATTCCGGCGATAACGACGACGCCCGTCGGATGCGGATACTTGCCGGGCGCGTAGATGAGACTATCGGAGGCGTTGACTTCGACGGCTTCAAGCCGTCCGCGCCAATTGAAGCAGGTGACCGTCGCGACCACCGCCAAACCGATGACGACAGTAACCAGGGGACTCTTCCAAAAATGTGTAGCCGCGGGATTTCGCATGGCCGAGGCTACAGCCTAGCGCGACCGGGCCAATAAAGTCAGCCGCTGCATCAGAGGTAGATACATCCGGTCGAACCGGGAAGACGCGCAGCGGTTAATCGCGACCGCCACCATCACCAGCGTCCGACCGCGCAATCGCGGCGGGTCTCGACGGAACATCCGCGAGACCCGCTGTCGTCTTAGATTGAGAGAGCGTGAAATCTGCCGAAGATCTCGCGGCTGTTACTGCCGGTCTTATTGGTCCCCGGTAACCGGCGGCACAGGCGGAAATGCCGGCGGATTATTGCTGCCGCCGAACCCACCCGAGGCCCCGACTCCGATGACCGCGCCGGCACCGGCGCCGAGCAGGCCGAGCGCACCGATGGCCCCCCATCCAGCGGCTCCCAAGGGCCCTGCGCCAGCGGCCGGCGCGACGCCATAAAAGACCGGGGCGCCGGCGCATGGGATCGTCACCTTCTGGCCCTCGTTGACATCCACCGGCGGAGCGCTCGGATTGCTCGGGTTGGAGACCTCGACCACGCCCTTGTAGACCGCCACATGGGTGAACTCGGTGCAGCCGGGGTAATCCTTGTCCTGGACGCCTGTTTCGTGATCGGTGTCGTAGAAGGTGCCGCGTGCGGAAGCGACGGCGTTGGGGGTGTGAACCTCAAAATTCGGCGGTGTACCGGGGGTTGATTGGACTAACGATCGAACCAAACCGTTGAGCAACGTCACCTTCGTGCTGGAGCGGGCGCCGCTCGCGTTGAGGGTGTTCTCGTCGAGGGTCAGATCACTCGAATCGGTTAATTCCAACTGGCTGCCATCGGTCAGGGTGATAGTCAAATTACTGGCTGCTGCGGTGGTGATGTGGTCGCCGACGTCCACTTTGGTGCCATAGGCGGCAGGAATCGTGGCGCCGCTGCGCGCAATGGTGCCGGTGCCACTAATCGCCGTGATCGAGCCGGCGACGGTTTGGGCGTGAACCTGGGACGCGAAGCCCAGCGAAACCAGGACGAATAACAGGCTGGCGAAGGCGAATACGGGCGGCGACACATTTTTTCGTTCGATCACTGGTTACCCTGCTATTTTAAGCTATAGACGACAATACTGAGCAGTATCGAAAACAATTGAACAGATTTATCAGATACGGCATAGAATCTTCGGAGCGCCCGATTGTTGACATATTGCATTCTGCGATGCAAATGCAGAAACGTCGAAATTAGTCGAAGAAAAGGGCTCAGAAACCCTCAGTTTGGGGTTATCGCGGGTCCTCGCAGAAGTTCTCAAACGATTCGAGCCAGACCACGCTCAAGTTGCCGTAGATTCTCGCAGGGAATCAGCGCCGAGCACTCCCGCGCATATTGGCGGATGGCGCTGTCACCAGTGTTCCAACGCATCTGCGGCTCCGGGATTAGCCAGAACACGGCGCGGCTGAGACGAGCGAAATCGCGCAGCAGATCGGCACGCGCGGGACGGCGATTATTGCGGCCGTCGCCCATGATCACGATTACGGTGGCGCGCGAAACCAGGGCCGCGCGGCGCTCCCAAAGATCGGTCAGCACGCGACCGAAGTCCGACCGCGAGTACAAATCGAGCGGCGGCGTCATCGCGAGGTGACCATCCTCGAATCCGGCTTCGGCCAAGCGGTCGATATAGACGAAGCTGCGGACGCGGCCAAAGCAGGCGGCCGCACCCGCGACGATCTCGAGCATCAGCGTGGACGCGTACTTCACCGAACCCGAGATGTCGGCCAGGATCAGCAAATCGACGTGTCGTGGACGCCGTGCGCGAAAGCGCAGGTCGCCGAGCGCGCCGCCGTGCTGGAGCGAAGCGCGGAGCGTGCGGCGAAAATCGATGCGGCCTGCGCGTGCAATTCGCAGGCGGCGCGACGCGCGAATGCGGAAGCGGCGCTTCAAAGCAGCCAGGGCATCGCGCGCGGCGGCGAATTCGTGATCGGAATAGTTGCCGAACGGCATGCGCTCGATCACGCGCAGGGCGGCAGCGCGACCGGACTCGATTCCGGGCGCTTCATCGTCAGCGTCGCGGTCCGCATCACCTGGCGTGGACGATTCTGCCGCTGATTCTCCGAGCGCGTGCGACGCTTCCGGTTGCGCCTCCGCCGCCGCAGTACCTGTGCGATTATCGCGATCCCCACGCTGTGAGGGGGCGGCCATTTCCACCGCACCAGGCTCGCGCTCGGGCGAGGACGGCGGTTGCGGCGCAGCGCCGGCAGATGGCGCTTGATCGACGCGACGAATGGACGGCGCTTCGAGCATTGTGGATTCGCCTGGAGCGCCGGACGAGCCATGCATTCCCGTGCGATCGCCGCGGCTGCGGCGCGAGTCTCCCCGGTTTGGCGGCGCGCCACCGAAGCGGCGGGCGAAAGTCTGGTCGAAGACGGCGCGGTCGGCTTCGTCCTTGATCAGGGCGGCGGCCAGCGCCTCGCGCATCCGCCGGCGCTCGATTCCGGCAACGGCAACCGCACGCATGGCGTCGAGCGACTCCGCCAGCGAGATGCGCACACCGGCCGTCCGGAGATCGGCGACGAAGTCGAGCATCGCGTCGCGCAGCCCAATCATGGCCGCCATCTCAGATCATCGGCGGCCGTCCGAGGCGACGGGATCATCGTGGCCGCGCCACCAATGAGGGCACCTTCGCTTCGACGCGCGCGCGATCGTCCTCATGTTTCAGCAGCACACCGAGCGTGGATCGAATCGCGGCGGTACCGAGTTCCTTGATCCCGAGGCGCAGCAGGGCGCGCGTCCAATCGAGCGTCTCGGCGATCGAGGGCGGTTTTCTCAGGTCGAGCTTGCGCATCGCATTGACCATCCGCGCGGCCGCATCGGCCAGACGATGATCGAGACCCGGCACCTTGAGCTCGATAATGCGCCGTTCCTGATCAATGCCGGGGAAGTCGATGAAGAGATGGAGGCAGCGGCGGCGCAACGCGTCGGACAATTCGCGCGCGCGATTGGAAGTCAGGACAACCAGCGGCCGCTGAAGCGCCCGCACGGTGCCCAGTTCCGGCACGCTTACCTGGAAATCCGAGAGCAATTCGAGGAGGAACGCTTCAAATTCCTCGTCGGCCTTGTCGATCTCGTCAATCAGGAGAACCACTTTGCGCGGCGCCGAAATCGCACGGAGCAGGGGACGCTCGAGCAGGTATTCGCGGGAGAACAGATCCTTCGACAACTCCTCCCAACGCAGCCCCTGATGTTGGTCGGCCTGCAAGCGCAAAAGCTGCTTTTGATAGTTCCATTCGTAGAGGGCGCGCGCCTCGTCGAGCCCCTCGTAGCATTGCAGGCGGATGAGTTCGGTCGCGAGCAATTGGGCGACGACCTTCGCGACTTCGGTCTTGCCGGCGCCGGCCGGTCCTTCGATCAGCAGGGGCTTTTCAAGCGCGAGGGCGAGGAAGACCGCGGTCTCGACGCGCTCATTGGTGATGTAATGCGCGTGCCGCAAGCCCTCGGCGACAAACTCCTGCGTGATCTCCATGCCCAAGGAGCATTGCGGGCGCGTCCGTCCGCGTCAATCGTGATTCGCCAGCGCGCGAAGCAACAGTCGCGCGAGGCGGTTGAAGTCGCGCGCGTAACAGCGTTCCGAATAGGCGCCGCGAATCACGTATGCCGGATGGTACATCGGCACCAGCAGATAGGTCTGCGTTTGCAGCGCCGACGCCTGCGATGGCGCGAAGATCTCGCGGCGGCCGGCCAGTTCCCGCCATGCGATACGCCCCAGGGCCACCACCAGGCGCGGCCGTACGAGAGCCAGTTCCGCTTGGAGATGGGTGCGGCAGTTGGCGATTTCGCGCGCGTCGGGATCACGATTGCGCCCGCGATCATCGCGTGGGTTGCAGCGGACGACGTTGGTGATAAACACCCGCCCAAGCTTCGCGCGATCGATCATCCGGCGGAGCAAATCGCCCGATCGGTCGCCGCTGAAGGGAATCCCGGTGCGGTCGCCCCCGAACCTGCCGGGCGCGAGTCCAACAAACGCGATGTCGGCGGGAATCTCGCCGTCGCCGGGCACCGCGCGCGATCGCGATCGCACCAGCGCGGGACAGCGCTGGCATCCGAGTATCGCGTCGCGCCATCGCGGCCGCACGGCCAATTCCGGCGATGCGTCAATCAGAGAGTTCAAGGCTGCGGGCGGCATATGGATGTCTCTCCGGCGGCGCCATCATTATGATGAGTAAGGCGCGCGGCTCGCACCGCGGCGATCAGAGGACCGTCCAATGAAAGCAGTTGTGGTGACCGGAGTCTCCAGCGGAATCGGATTGGCCACGGCGGCAATGCTGGCGGCGCATAGCGTGCACGTCTTCGGCAGTGTCCGGCGCGCGGCCGATGCGGCGCGAGTCGCGGCCGTGTGCGGCGGAAACTTCACACCGTTGATTTTCGACGTCACCGACGAAACTCTGATCGAGGCCGCGGCCAACGAGGTTCGCGATCGGCTCGCCGGCGAGCGCCTCTTCGGACTCGTCAACAATGCCGGCATCGCGGTCCCCGGGCCCACCCTCAACCTGAGCGTCGCCGATTTTCGCCGTCAACTAGAGGTCAATATGACCGGCGCGTTTGCCGTCACCAAGGGCTTTTTGCCGATGATCGGCACCGACCGTTCGATGAAAGGCCCACCCGGGCGAATCGTCAATATCAGCTCGGTGGGAGGTCGGCAGGGGGTTCCATTCCTCGGCGCATATACGGCATCGAAGCACGCTCTCGAAGGATGGTCCGAATGCCTGCGACGCGAACTGATGATCTTCGGGATTGATGTTATCGTGGTCGGCCCCGGATCCGTCGCCACGCCCATCTGGGATAAGGCCGAGGCACTGGATCTGAGCCCCTATGAGAACAGCGAGTACCGCGCGGCGCTCAAGAAGTTGCGCGACCAGATGCTGCGTGACGGCCGCGCAGGCTATCCTCCGGAGCGCATCGCGGCGGTCATCTGGAAGGCGCTCGACGCCCGCCGTCCGCGCACCCGCTACGCGGTCGTGCCAAACCGATTGATCAACTGGACCATACCGGGGATCATGCCAGCGCGAATGCTCGATCAAATAATCGGGCGTCTGTTTGGCCTGCGGCCCTCCGACCGCCCCGCCTGAAACTCAGGAGGCCGCGGAATTTCCGAATACGCGGCGGCCGAAGACCTTGCGCACCAACGCGCGCCGGACGGGGCCCTTGGGAACATCGTGAAAGCGCCGCCACATGCATCGTCCGCACAGAGTGAAGGACGCGTCGTCGGGGAGGTCCGGCCAGGCTACGCTCCACACCCCTTCGGCGATGCCACACTGCGCGCATTGAGCGATTGTGCGCGTCGCATTCGCGCCCGGCACTGTCGATTCGATAATTCCCACGGCTCAATATTCCCTGATCGGTCCAGTCTACCGAAATCTCACACTCGTCCCACCAAGGCAAGCGGGCCGGTCATTCGTTGCGGTCCAGCCTTGCGGTCCAGCCTTCGAGTTCGGGGCGTGACTAGAGCTGCTCTTTCTCCTCGACGGCGCGGAATTCGTCTTCGCTGAGCGCGCGCGATTTCCGTTTGCCGTGAAGCTCGTACATTTCGAACAGCGACGACTTGTGGGGGCGCACTTTGCCGAGCGGGCATTTCTCCCATTCGCTGAGCGATTCGTCGCAATAGCCCATGCGGTTTTCACCGCATTTCGGCTGCAGGAAGACCGCGATCTCGGGCAGGATTTTCTTGATTTCCGCGCGCATCAACGCAACCATCCGGCGGATTTCCCATTGCGCGCGAACGCACAGGCGCAGGTCGCAGATGTGGAGCATCTCGGCGAAATTGACCATCACGTGGAAGTTGGTCGGCGCCGCGTTGGGCAGGATGAAGCGGGCATCCTCGGCCGGAACTCCGGCCTTGAGCGCGCGCGCATAGAGCTCCGAGGTATGTTCGAGCAGTTGCGAAAATTCGTCGTCGAGACCCGCGCGCGACCACGATTCCGGCAGCACGAAGGCGAGCTTGTCCTGCTTGAATTTGACGTAGCGCTGGCTCTGCTGCTCGAAGCTGATACCGATCCGATGGCGCACGAACTGATGCGACAGCGATCGTGAGACGCCGGAGATGCCGAACCAGAAAACCACCTGTTCAAGGGGCGACGCGTGGCCGGTTTTGAGGCGCTCGGTGATGAATTCGCGGATTTTGTCGTGGCTGATTTTCTCGGCTTCGATTTTCTCCCAGATTTCGATCGGGGTGTCGGCGGAATAGCAGGTGCGAAACGCCGCATAGAGTTTTTCGAGCGGCGCGCTCGCGTAATCGATCAGCTTGACCTGCATTTTCGCTTGATTGTTCATCTGGTTATTCGCGTCAGCCCAGCAATCTCCGCATCATAACATTTCCGCATTGCCTCTAACTTCTATCCTTTGAGTTCAGTTCGACCAATATCGTTTGGCGAGAGCTATCCCCACGGTATCAACAGGCAATGCACTCGCCGGCGAGTTCCAGTGGTAATCACGGCGATTGCACTGCTGATGTATGCGTCGCAAGATCCGGTTCGCGATGACGCCTGAAGTTCACAACCTCTATACCCGCCTGATCCGCCCCCTGACGTTGCGCCTCGATCCCGAGACCGCCCATCGCCTCACCATCGCGGCGCTCAGCCTGATGCCGCCGCTCCGGCAACGAATTGATCCACTGGAACTCGCGACGACCGTATTCGGCATATCGTTCGCCAATCCGGTCGGGCTGGCGGCGGGCATGGACAAGGATGCGCGTGCGATTGGCGCCTGGAGTACGCTCGGCTTCGGCTTTGCCGAACTGGGCACCATCACGCCGCGCCCGCAGCCGGGCAACTCGCAGCCCCGAATGTGGCGCCTGCCGGGGCCTCGCGCGCTGATCAATCGGCTCGGCTTCCCGGGCCTGGGCATGGAGGCGGCGGCCGCGCGCCTCGCGAAGATTCCCAGGGATAGGCTGGCCCTGCGCCTCGCGCTGAACTTCGGCCCCAATAAGGATACGCCGCCTGAACGCGTCGCCGAGGATTACGCCGCGCTGACGCGGCGACTTGCACGCTTCGCGGATGCAATCGTGGTGAATCTATCGTCGCCTAATACTCCCGGCCTCCGCGAATGGCAGGCGCCTGATCGCATGCGCGCGATCGTCGAGGCGGTGCGCGAATCGATGCCCTCAGCCACGAGCATCGCGATCTCCGGTGAAGCACACCGCCCGCCCCTGCTGATCAAGATCGCCCCCGACCTCGACTACTCGCAGATCAGCGCCGTATGTGCGGCGGCGATTGATCTCACGATCGATGGAATCGTGGCGACCAACACCACCCTGAAGCGCGCGGAGGTTGGGGTGAGCGCCGCCTTCGAGGGCGGGCTCAGCGGCGCCCCGCTGCTCGCCCGATCGCGCGAGGTCATCGCGCAGGTCTATCGTGAGACCAAGGGCCGCCTCCCGATCATCGGCGTCGGCGGCATCGCCAGCGCCGACGACGCCTACGGCCATATCCGCGCCGGGGCAAGCCTCGTCGAATTCTACACCGGCATGATCTATCGCGGGCCCGGCCTCGCGCGCGAAATCAAGCGCGGCCTCCAAGGCTTGCTCGCACACGACGGATTTCGCTCTATTAGCGAAGCGGTCGGCAGCGCGTCCATGAGATGAGTTCACACGCGCCGCCGTCACTGGGAGACAAGATGGCTTCAAACGAAAAACCTACCGAATTCCCCACAGCACAAATTCTGGTGGAGGCGGGATGGCTCGCGGAGCATCGCGGCGATCCCAACGTCATCCTAATCGACACCCGCGCGGCGTCCGACTACTGGGCCGGCCACCTGCCGGGCGCGCGCCATTTCGATCCCTTCCCGTTCCATCACAGCGATACGTCGGAAGCGTCGATGCGCGAATTTCGCGGGCAACTCGAATGGATTTTTTCGGCACTCGGCGTGACCCCAGGCGCGACTGTAGTTTGCTATGAGAACGATTCCGGCATGCGCGCGACGCGCGCCGCCTGGGCGCTCGAATACATGGGCCAGCGAGCAGTCCGCATCCTCGACGGCGGACTCAAATGCGCAAACGCCGAACTCATCACCGCCGCGAGTCCCTTTGCACCGGTTAGTTTCAAGAGTGCGCCACGCGAAGATTTACTCGCGTCGCGCGGCTATATCGTTGACCACATCGGAAGCGCGGGCGTCCAAATCTTCGACGTGCGTTCCGACGAGGAATATTTCGGCGAGCGCGTGCGTGCAAAACATGCCGGCGCGGTGCCCGGCGCAATCCATCGCGACTGGACGCATAGCGTCGGCGCCGACGGCCGCTTCAAGCCCGCGGCTCAATTGGGCGCCGAATTCGCGAGCCTCGGCCTCGACCCGCAAAGCGAAATCATCCCGTATTGCCAGGGCGGCTATCGATCCGCCAACGCCTACATCGCACTGCGCCTCGCGGGCTACGGACGCGTCCGCAACTATCTCGGATCGTGGGGCGAATGGGGCAATCGCGACGAACTCCCAATGGAGCATCCGCGCCGCAAACCGGTCTCCGGCGCCAGTCGCGACGATCGAGGCAAGATCTGATGGCGCGGGTAATTCTCCTCAGCGGCTTTGAGCCCTTCGGCGGCGAGCGCACCAACCCGTCGTGGGAAGTCGCCTCATGGCTGGACGGCAAGGAAATCGGGGGCGCTACGATTCATGCGCTTGAATTGCCGGTGAATTGCCGGCGCGCCGCAAAGCTGATTACCGAAGCCATTGCAGAGACCAAGCCGGCGGCGGTCCTCGGACTGGGTCAGGCCGGCGGCCGACCCGCCCTCTCGATCGAACGGATCGCGGTGAACCTGGCGGACGAAAGCGCCAAACGCGAAACCGACGGCGGGGTTAACGCGAAGGCGGTAATTCCGCAAGGACCCGACGCTTACTTTTCGCGACTGCCGATCGCGCCGATACTCAAGGCGATCGCGCGCGCTGGAATTCCCGCCGCGATGTCGCTTAGCGCCGGCGTTTACGTCTGCAATGCCGTCATGTACGCGGCCTTGCATGCGCTGCGCCAGCGCCCCGGCGTACCGGCCGGTTTCATCCATCTGCCCTATACGGCGGCGCAGGCGTCGAAGCATCGCGGCGCGGCGAGCATGTCGGTCGATCTGATGACGGCGGGTATCGAGAGCGCCCTTGGCGTAATCGTCCGCAGAATAGCGGACGATCGCGCAGGCGACGCGCTGCGGCGGTCGCACGACCGCCGCATTGATTCGCCGGCAAGGAGGGCGAAGCGCCTCCGCTCGCTCCTGCGCGATGCGGCGGCCGCCATGGCGACCGCCGCAAGGAGCAGGGAGCATCGCATGCCGTTGCTACTTGATCGCAACGGCATTCGGCGGCGACGCGATACCGCCCTGCAGATGCAGCGGCACGGATACCATCATGAATTCCCAGCGCCCGTCGGCGGCGCAGTCGTCGGCCAGCTTGTCCAGCACGAACTGCTCGCCCAGCGGCAGCCCGAGCAGGGACAACGTGCGGTAATGGAGCGCGCCGTCGTCCTTGAAATCCCACGGCCACGCCTCCACCGCCGGGCAATCCGTTCCGATTGCGGCGACGTGGTTGTCCCATAACCATGCCACCATCTCGCGGCTGGCGTCGATGCCGCAAGCCTTCAGCTTATCCATCGGCGCCATCGCAGTTTTCGCGGCGGCTGAGGCCCCCAGATACGCCCCCATCCAGCCGGTGCGCACCAGCATGATTGATCCGGCCTTCAGTTCCGTCTTCTGCGCCTTAAGGGCTGCCTTCAGGTCGTCGAGGCTATACTTCTCGTCGTTCAGAGGATTCACCGGACGGCCCGCAGCGGCACGATAACGGAAGGCGTCGATCAGCACGCCGCGCCCGACGAAGCGGTCGGCCCAATTGTGGATGCCGAGCTTATTCGAACCCTTGATCGCGTCGTTTTTGACCCCGTTGTAATACGCCTGCGCCTGCAGATTGCCGACGTGGCCGAGTCCGTCCCATTGGCTGCCTTCCTGCGTGTTGTAGGAGTCGAGCACGTCGTCGAAGCCCAACAGGCCGTAGCTCTCGAAGCTTTTCTTGGTGTGATGCACGGGCTCGCGGTTAAATAGCGGCGGGCTCGCGTAATTAATCGGCGTGTCCAGCCTGAATACCTTCCCGTTGCGGACCAGCCTGGCCGCCTCAACGATACCCTCCGGCGTCAGAAAGTTGACGCATCCGACCTCGTCGTCGTCGCCGAACACGCCCCAGTTGGAATCGGCCGGAGCGCCCGCTTTGACCGGCAGTTGGGAAAACTTTGGGATCTTATTGAAGTCGATTTTCGCCATATGTCGCTCTCCCTCGGGTTTACGCAGGAAACTTTTGGCGCTTTAAGGCGTCTGGATTCCTGCGGCCAACACGCCATGCACCCGATGGAAATGTCAAGCACGCGAAGCAGTTCCCCGGCTCCTCGAATGTAGTAAGCTCAAGCGCGCCATGAGCCCCTCTGCGAACACCCCGAACCCCTCCTATGAGCGCAAAGGGGCCGCTGCCCTCGAGCCGCCACTCCTCGTGCGAGCGCTGCGATGGATGCCGACGCTGGCGGCGCTGATGGTTTCGATCGGGTTGATCGGCGCCTGCGGCAATTCGATCTATCCTCGCGTGAGCGATTCGCCCACGCCGACCGCGACGATCACGACTTCGCCGACGACCGGGAATTTTCTCTACAGCTCGAACTTCGGCGACGGCAAGGTCGCAAGATTCACCCGCAACCTCACTACCGGAGCGCTCACGCTGAACGGATCGACGGCGGCTGGAGCGGTGAAGGGGCCGACCGGGATCGCCAACGGCAGCAACGCCAAATTTATCTACGTTGCCAATTCCGCCGATAACAACGTGCGGCAGTTCAAGATTACCGCCACCACCGGAGCGCTCACCCCGATTGGCGTCGGCACCATCGCCGCCGGCAAATCTCCACAATGGATTGCGGTCACGCCGAATGCGCAATTCGCCTACGCGACCAATTTCGGCGACGGCACAATTTCGGAGTACACGGTCAACACCGGCAGCGGAGCGCTGAGCACGAACGGGACCTTCTCCTCGAACAAGTTGAAGGCGCCGACTGCGGCGGTCGCCAGCAACAGTTGGCTCTATGTGACTGACAGCGGCAACGGTACGATCGTCAGTTTCCCGATCAATGCGGACGGCACGCTCGCTGCTGGCACCTCCACCAGTCTGGGCAGCGGCGCAGTTCCCGGATCGGTGATTATCGACCCGACCGGGGCCTTCGTTTACGTCACAGACCAAAATTCAGGCATCCTTTACTTTTTGACGGTGGGTACGAACGGCTTGCTCACTTTGGTCACGCCGTACGCGCCCTCACTCGCCGGCGAGGGCGGGCTCGCAATTGCGACAATCAGCGCGACGGTTTCACCCAGCATCGAATTCCTCTACGTCGCCAACCAATTGTCATCGCCCCCTTCGATTACCGGGTACCAGGTCAATGGAGACGGATCGCTCACGTTCCAGGCGACCCCGCAATACTTTGACCCGAGCCTATCTCTGCCGACGGGACTGGTGGTCGATCCAACCGGCGCCTATCTCTATGTTGCCAATCAGGGCAACGGCACGGTGACGCAATTCACCATCGACCCGACGACCGGGGCATTAGGCATCGGCGTGCCGGTTCTCACCGAAAGCGCGACCAGCAAACCGCTATTTATGGCAATCGGGGATTAACCTTCGCCCCGGCCTCAGCGCGCGCGTGGAGGTGAATCGCGGGTGACCTTCGCGTGACCCTTCGAACGGGCCGCCGCTTCGGCACAGGCCATCGGTAGATTCTTCGATTTCCAGGGACGGGCGGGAACGTCGATGAGCGCCGTCGGGTGCCGTCTTAAACGATACACTCGGGTCAAATTAAGTACGTGCGCGACAGCGCCGGACAATCGCAGATTCGGAATCTTCACAGATTCTTCGGTGCCGGGGTGTCGGTCGGTGATGCGGCCGGAGAAGCGCCGGTGCCGGGCGTCGCGGCAGATTCCGAGGGGCTCTCGGCAGGTGATGATGGCGCCGCCGGCGTCGCGCTCTCGGTGGCCGGCGGCGCGCCTGCGGCGCTCGGGGCCGGTGACGGCTGCATTTCCGGAGTGGCCGCCGCACTCGGGTTGAAAACGGTGGGGATTGGCGAAGCTTCGGCGGGCGTCGGCGCGGGTGAAGGTTCGGGGGTTTCGGTGGGGGCGGAAGTCGGCATCAGTGCGGTACCGACGCCATACTCATAGACCAGCTTGCCGCCGAGGTGGCCCTGGTAAAGAATCACGCCGCCCGAAATCACTGCGACGAGCAGATAAAGCGGACGCGATCGGCCGAGGAACAGGGTGAACTGGACGCCGATACGCCATATCGCGAGTACGAGGAAAACCCACGGCAGGTAGTCGCCCAGCCAGGCGTGCCGTTTGAGCACGTCCAGGGCAGGCCCGGTGACATTGTCCCATACGCGATGGGCTTCCCAACCACCGGTCAAATTGGAGCCCCAGGCCGAGGCCGCGCCCAGTATCATCAGGGTCAGCGCGGTATAACGAGGCCATAGCCGCGAGGGCATCAGGCTCGCGACCAGATCGACGAGAATACCGACAACGATCAGCGCGACGGTGAAGTGATCGACGAACGGATGAAGTTGCCAGGCCTTGATCGTCTCGACGAGCGCTTGCATCTGAACTCCTGGTGTTGGTGGATAGCGGAGGCGCCGGAAGCCATGCGATCCAGCAATCGGGCGCGATCCCTCGCCGCATCTTTATCGCAAACGAGGCCTGCGCAGGCAATCGTGCTCGAGCGCTTCGGCTGCCCTTGACCGCGGTTGAATCGAGCCATGGGATCATGGTTGCCGGCTCGGCGATGAAAGGACTGCGAGGGGGATCGGACTACTCGCGAGCGCCAGAGGCGTTGCGGATCGCGCCTGAGCACTCGCGCTACGGCCGGCGTCGCGAGGGCTGAGCAAAACCGTGGGGGCGATTGGGGATTTGCGTACGACGATGGTGGCGCCCGCAGTTGTGATAGGTCCCCAGAGCCTGCCGCGCAGCAGAAAATCCACCACCTGGGACGAGCGCGCCCTGGCGAAACTCGGCAGCCAACCTTCGGCGTAGTCGAAGTGGTAGATGACGGACAATTCCGGTGCGGACGATTGCGCTTCGGGTGATTGCGTTACAGGTGGCTGCGGTGCGGGAGCGTTGCTTACGATCACGGTCGCGGCTGCGGCGCGCGAGACCGGGCGCAGGTCGCGCAGATACCATCGCAGGGGCAGCGCGACGGCGCCGTCGAAGTACACGGTCGCGTCGGCGGGCGAGATACCGGCGGCCGCCTCGCGGACGTAGAGCCGGGTCTGTTCGGTGGTCGCCGGCGCGCCCCAGAAGAGGTTCGCGTGACGCGCCCACGGCGCTTCGCTGGCGTCGGGCGCCGGCCAGATGAAATTCGCGACGCCGCCGACATACAGGGTCATTGCGGCGATCACCGCCAACGGCCAGCGGAGTCGCCGCCAGGAGTCGCGCCGATGGAGCCAGTCGAGACCGATTGCGCCGACCACCGCGGCGGGCAGCAGCAGTGCCAGGATGGCGTCGGCAGGGCGGTACGGCGTCCAGATCCAGAACGCGATGCTCGCGACCATCCAGATGAGACACCAGGCGGCGAAGCGCGAGCGGATACGCAGCGCAATAATCGCGAGAGCGCCGCAGAGTCCGGCGATCGCAATCATGAACTCGTACAGCGTCGTCAGCGGCAGATAGCAGCGCAGGCCGGCAGCCAGTGCCGCGGTGGCGAAGATCGGTTGGGGACCGCCGGTTAGTTGGCTGGCGCCGCGGCCGATGCGGTCGAAGTCCCAGCCGCCGGGAACCATCCATTGCGAGAGCGCGCAGGTTGCGAGCGCCGCCGCCATCACGATGGCCGGGAGGCTGCCGTAGCGATCGAACCACACGCGGATCGACAGGCCGACGTGCTTGCGCGTCGCCAGGTCCCACAGGCCGAGGGGGATCAGGGCGGCGACGAAAACGGCGGCGGTGAGGAGGCCGACGGGATCGGCGGCGACCATCAGGCCGGCCGCCAGCCCGAGCGCAATCGCGCGGCGGACGCCCGGGCGCGCCTTGAGGTCCATGAAGGCCGCGAGTGTGACGAGCGACAGCGCCGCGGCGGGAATTGCGGTCGCACTGGAGCGCGAGAACCAGGTGACGCTGGGCGACAGGGTGAGCATCGCCGCCAGGGCGAGCGCACCGGCGCGGCCGAGGAGAGGGCGGAGCCTGAACGCGATCGCGATCAGCACCAATCCGCTGAGGGCGAAGACCCCGCGGGCGGTGAAGTCGTTGGCGCCAGCGACTGCGAAGAGCGCGGCGGTGAGCAGATGAATCCATCCGGCGTACGCGGGATCGTAACTGGCGGAGGCATGCATTCCGGGACTCGCGACGGCGAAGGCGAACAGCGCGTGGCCGGCCTCGACGGGGTCGAGCGGACGCGCGCCGAGCCCGACGAAGCGCGTGAGCGTGGCGTAAAGCGCGATCGCGGCCCAAGCGAGGTGTTCGACCGTGACGACATGGACGGCGCGTTCGAGCCGCTCGTGGCTGAGGTCGCGGGGCGGCGCGATGGGCGGGGCGGCAGGCTCAGCCGCAAGGTCGTGATGGTCGCCGGGGTCGTCGAGGCGCCATTGGCTGCCGGGATCGCTCTGTTGCGCGCTGGTCACGACCGGAACCGCTATTTGCCGCGCCCCGCCGTGTCAACCGCCGCGGCGACGGCGGTGCGTGCGATGAGGCGGGCGGGCGTGGCGATGAGGGGGGTCCGTGCGACGGCGGTGGCGGTAATGGCGTCGGCGTCAGGCGGGGCGTGGCGGCTGGCAGGCACGACGCTGCCGGAGTGGCCGGGCGCCCGGAAAGCGAGGCGAACGGGCCGGCGCGAGCGCGCGGTGATGGCGGTGAAAATGGGTTTGTTCTGCAAAATTCGGGTCCTGTTGTCCAGATTGACCGGGTTGTTCGGAGCGAACCTGCCCGCTGTCAGTGAGTGACCATTTTCAGCCATAGACGCGGGCGTTACCCGGGTATGCCGCCGAATGATTCCATTGCCGGGTGCGCGCGCATAGAGGGGTATAAATTCTCGTTTTATACTCACGGTAAACGGTCAACCCAGCCGCGGTGAGCGGGTTAACGAAGGGAGCACGGCGCGGAACTAAGCGCGGGCGGGAGGGGGATTGGTCCGCCCGCGCACGCCATTCGCGAAGTGGGCGCCAGGGGCCGACGCTACAAGTGGTTTAGCAAAGATTCATCAGCGGTTCAAAAAATCTTTCGCCGGCTCAGCGGCCCTGCGAGAGTTCGCGCGCCGGGAGGCGCCTACGCGCGCTGCGAGGAGGCCGACAGGTGAAGCGGGTGCCGCAGGTCCCAAAGGGTAAGTGCGGGCGCGGCGGTTTGAGCGGGCGGCGAATGCGGCTATCCTGAAGAATTCGGATCGTTCGGAATGGCAACGCAACAGACCAACGTGAAGCGCGCGACCAGCGTCCTGATGGCGCTGTTGATGGTCGCTATCGTGCTGGCGCTGTTCTTTGCGTATCGCCACGCGGGGGGACTGCGCCATCTGCGTGCGCCGCAGCTTCACGTGTCGCTGCGGCAACTGCCGTATTACGCGCTGTGCTCGTTCTCGCGGATGCTGGCGGCATACGTGCTGGCGCTGATTTTCTCGCTGGTCTATGGGCTGCTGGCGGCGCGCGGAAGGGCGTGGGAGCGGGTGTTGCTGCCGGCGATCGATATCGCGCAATCGGTGCCGGTGATCGGCTTCTTTCCGGCGGCGATCTACTTCTTCGTGGCACTCGCGCACGGGAATCGCTTCGGCGTCGAGATGGCGGCGGTCTTTCTGATCTTCACGAGCCAGGCGTGGAATATGGCGATCGGGGTGTTCGAGTCGGTGCGGACGCTGCCGAACGATTCGCTCGAAGCGCTGGAGGCTTTTGGGGCGACCGGATGGCTGCGGCTGAAGCGGTTGCTGCTGCCGGCGTGCGTGCCGAAACTGGTTTACAACTCGATTCTGTCGTGGGTGGCAGGCTGGTACTACCTGATCGCGTGCGAGATTATCGCGGTGGGCCCCGCGCATTACGAGTTGCCGGGGCTGGGCAGCTACCTGATGAAGTCGGCCGACAAGGGCCGCACGGGAGAATTGATCGCGGGGCTGCTGACGCTGCTGGCGATAATCATCCTGATGGACGGGATCGTCTGGCAGCCGCTGTCGGAGTGGGCGGAGAAGTTCCGCTACGAGTTCGCGGCGACGAGCGAGCCGATGCGGCCGCTGGGGTTGCTGGCAGCGCTGGGCGCGGTCGGCCCGTTTGTCCTGAGAATGCTGCGCCTGGTGCTGCGGCCGATACTGCAGGCGGTGAAGCGCGCGGCCGCAGCGCTGCCGCGGTGGCCGGCGGCGCGGCGTCCGGCGCTGCGGCAAGCGTGGCGGCTGGTGCGGATCGGACTGGGCGCGATGGCGATATTCCTGGTGATGGCGGGCCTGATCAAGGGCAGCGTGGCGCTGGTCCGCACGCTGCTGGAACCGTGGCCGGCGGCGGTGCGGCAGATACCGCTGGCGACGGGCGCGTCGGTGCTGCGCCTGATCGCGGCGTACGCGATCTCGCTGGGGTGGACGCTGCCGTGTGCGATCGCGGCGAGCGAAAGTCCGCGCTTCGCGCGGCGGCTGGCGCCGTTCGCGGAGATCGTGGGATCGATGCCGGCGACGGCGCTGTTTCCGCTGATCGTGATTTTCGTGATTCGGGTGACCGGCGGGATGAACCTGGCATCGATCCTGCTGATACTGACCGGGATGCAATGGTACGTGCTGTTCAACCTGCTCGCGGGTATCAGCCAGATACCGGCCGACCTGAAAGAGGCGGTACGATCGTTCGGATTGAGCCGGTTCGCGACCTGGCGCAAGCTGACGATTCCGGCCATTTTGCCGTCGCTGATAACTGGCAGTATCACGGCGTGGGGGGGCGGCTGGAATGCGCTAATCCTGTCGGAATACTTCGTCTATCGCGGCACTACGTACAAGGTTTTCGGGCTGGGCGCGATGCTGGACGACGCGACCTATCAGTCGGGCAACGGGCTGATGATCCTGTTGACACTGCTCGCGATGGTTTTAGTCGTGTTACTGTTGAACCGGCTGGTCTGGCGGCGGCTGTACGACGTTGCGACGGATCGGTACCGCATCGACTACTGAGAGGAAAAATGACTATCGAGAGAGGCCAATGAGCACGAAATGCGACGCGGACCCGCCTGACCCATGGCCCTGCTGGAACTCAAGCACATCAATCAGAGCTTCCCGCATGCGAAGGGCGTTCTGCCGGTTATCCAGGACCTCTCGTTTACGGTCGAGGAGGGCGAGTTTGTGGCGGTGGTGGGCCCGTCGGGATGCGGCAAGTCAACCATGCTGCGGATTATCAACGGGCTGATGCCACCGACCTCGGGACAGGTGCTGTACAAGGGGCGGCAGGTTGACGGGATCAATCTGGAGTGCGCGCTGGTGTTTCAATCGTTTGCGCTGATGCCGTGGCTGTCGGTCAAGGCCAACGTCGAGTTGGGGCTGGAGGCGCGCGGAGTGGCGCCGGTGGAGCGCGAGAAGCGGGCGGGCATATATATCGACAAGGTCGGGCTGGACGGCTTCGAAGAGGCGTATCCGCGGGAACTGTCGGGCGGGATGAAGCAGCGGGTGGGACTGGCGCGGGCACTGGCGGTGGAGCCGCAACTGCTATTGATGGACGAGCCGTTTTCGGCGCTGGACGCGTTGACGGCGATCACGCTGCGCGAGGAATTGCTCGACCTGTGGCAGGACAAGTCGATGCCGGTCCATAACATCATGCTGGTGACGCACATTATCGAAGAGGCGGTGGAGCTGGCGGATCGAATCCTGGTGCTATCGACGGGACCGGGGCGGCTGGTGGCCGATCTGAAGGTCGAGCTGGCGCGGCCGCGCAACCGGCGGCAGGAAGGCTTCAACGCGCTGACGGACAAGGTCTTCTCGTTGATCGAGGAGCGCGCCTGATGGCGGCCGGCGTCAATCCGATTCCCGATTGCCAGATGACCTGGATTTTCGGGCTGCTGCAAACGCTGGAGGAGCGGGGCGGACGCGACGACGGTTATCGGATCGCGCGCGACCTGAACTTCAAGTTCAGCGATTTGCTGAAGGTGATGAAGGCGGCCGAAATCCTGGGCTTCGTTTCGACGCCGACCGGCGATGTAGTGCTGGAACCGCTGGGGAAGGAGGCGATCGACAGCGATATCAATCGGCGCAAGTTGATCGTGCGCGAGAAGCTCAAGGAGCAGGGACTGTTCGCGTACCTGATCCGGCTGCTGCGGGGACAGGAAGACCGATCGCTCGACAAAGAGGTGGTGCTGGAACACCTGGCAATGCTGTTGCCGAACGAGAAGCCGGAGAAGGTATTTTCGACCATGGTGAACTGGGGACGCTTTGCCGAGCTTTTCGGCTATAACAAGGACGAAGACCGCTTCTACCTGGACCAGGAATGAACGCATTGCGGGCGGAGCGGCCGGATCGAAGCGCAAACCAATCAGACTGGAGGACGAATCAATGGCAGTACAGGGCGAAAAGGTAGTGGCCGATTTCTGCGGGGCATGGTCGAAGCTCAATGTCGAAGAGATCATGAGCTTCTTCACCGACGACGCGGTCTATCACAACATTCCGATGCCGGCAGCGAAGGGCAAGGACGTCATTCGCAAAACGATCGAAGGGCTGCTCAAGGGCGCCAAGTCGATCAAATTCGAGATTCTGCACACGGCGACGACGGGCAACGTGGTGATGAACGAGCGGGTCGATTCGTTCGAGGCGGGCGGCAAACACGTATCGCTGCCGGTGATGGGCGTATTCGAGATCACCGACGGCGGCAAGATCAAGGCGTGGCGGGACTATTTCGATCTCGAAATGTACATGAAGCAAATCCGCTAGTTTCACCGCTCAATGCTCGCGCTACTCGGGTGTATCACCAAGTCGGGCCCTGACGACGACGCGGAAGGGTCGAGGGCCTCATGAGCACGATGTGCGGGTGTATCACCAAGTCGGGCGCCGACCGCGACGCGGAAGGGTCGCATACCTGATGCTCGGGATGAGGGCGGACGCGGCTGCAGCGTCCGCTCTCATCGTGAGCGCAGGATTTGGCGGCAGCCCGGAATAGCGCGAGCGTGAAGCATTGAAAGCATGGTCACGCACGCGATTATCGGGACGGCGGGGCATATCGATCACGGCAAGAGCGCGCTGGTGAAGGCGCTCACCGGGCAGGAAACCGACCGGCTCAAAGAGGAAAAGGAGCGAGGCATCTCGATCGACCTCGGGTTTGCCTACTTCACGCTGGCGGATGGGACGCGGGCCGGGGTGATCAACGTCCCGGGGCACGAGCGGTTTATCCGCAACATGCTGGCGGGTGCGCATGGGATGGACCTGGTGCTGTTCACGGTCGCGGCGGACGACGGCGTGATGCCGCAAAGCGAGGAACATCTCGACATTTTGCATCTGCTGGGGGTGCGGCGGGGCATTTTCCTGATCACCAAGGCCGACCTGGCCGATGAAAAGCGGCTGGCCGAGGTTCGCGACGAAATCGAACTGCTCGCCGAGGACACGACGCTGGCAGGGTCGCCGGTGATGGCGGTGTCCGCGATCACGGGGCTGGGCCTGGCGCAACTGCGCGGCGAAATGGGGCGGCAACTGGAGGGCTTCGCGGCGCGGCGCGCGACCGGGCTGTTTCGGCTGCCGCTGGATCGCGCATTCGTGATCAAGGGGCATGGCACGGTGGTGACCGGGACGGCGATGGGCGCAGAGGTGTCTGCAGGGCAGAAGTTGCGGGTGTTGCCGGGCGGCGCCGAGGTGCGCGTGCGATCGATCCAGGTGCATGGCGAGACGGTCGAGCGGGCGGGGCTGTGCCAGCGCGTGGCGCTCAATCTGTCGGGGGCGGAGCGCCTCGAATTGAAGCGCGGCGACGTGCTGGCCGACGATCGGCTGGAGCTGACGACTACGCGGATCGACGCGACGCTGCAGATCCGGCCGGCAGCGAAGCGCGCGCTCAGGAACAATCAGCGGGTGCGATTCTACCTGGGCACGGCCGAAACGATCGGGCGCGTGATCGTGCTGGAGGAGGCGGGGGAGATCGCGCCGAAGCGCCAGGGGCTGGTGCAAATAGTGCTGAACGAAGCGATGGTGGCGCTGGCCGGCGATCGCTTCGTGATTCGCGACGAGACCAACATGCGGACGCTCGGCGGCGGCGTGGTGCTGAATCCGGTGGGGCGGCGGATGCGCAAGCCGATCGGACGTTACGTGAAACATCTCGGGGCGCTGGGCGGTCAGTTCGGTCCGGCGGCGGTCGAATCGATGCTGAGCCTGCAGGACAGCCTCGCGATGCCGCCGGCGCGGCTCGCGCAACTCTTCAACACACCGCTCACCGAAATCGAGGTGGCGCTCAAGGACGCACGCTTCATCCGACTTTCGCTCGGCGACGAAGAGGGCTTCACCACCGCGGTGAAGTGGGAAGAGATGAAGCGGTTCACGCTGGCGGCGTTGGCGCGACATCATCGGGAGGAGCCGCTGGCGCCCGGCCTGGAGATGGAGGCGCTGCGGTCGCGGTTGCCCTACGAAGTGGCGCCGCGGGCCTTTCGCGGACTGGTCGATCGGATTTGCCGCGAAGCCGGAATCGTGCGCGAGGGCAGCGCGTTGAGGCTGGCGAATCACCTGGTGCGGCTGGGCGGCGACGACGGCAAGAACGGCGAGCGTATCGAGGCGCTGTTGAAGGAGGCGGGTTTCCAGCCGCCCGACCTCAAGCAGCTAAGCGAAGCGCTCAAATTGCCCGCAACCGAACTCGGACGCCTGCGCACGCTGATGACCGCGATGGAACGGGCGGGCCGCGTGGTCAAGGTCGCGACCGACCTCTATTACGATCGCGGGGCGCTGGAGGCGGCGCGGACGATGTTGGTCGAACGGATCAAGATCGACGGCGAAATCACTGCCGCGGTTTATCGCGACGCACTGAACGCGTCGCGCAAGTTCGCGATCGTGCTGCTGGACTACTTCGACCATAGCGGGCTGACGACGCGGGTCGGCGACGTGCGCAAGCTGCGTCCGCACTGAGATCGCGGGCGACGCGAGAAAATCGCCGCGGCGACGAGTGCGCATCGCAAGACGCCTTGTTGTGAGGCCAGACCAGGCGGCGCTAGACTCAATCCCGATGTCCAATAAGGGAGACAACGACGCTACGCGGGGCGAGATAATTCGCCTGACGGAGCGGTGCAAGGCGGCGGGTTGAGCCGGCAAACTGGGTCCGGCGGACCTGGAATCGGTACTATCGCGCCTTGACCTCGGGAGCCATCCCGAGGTGATCGTCGGTATCGCAACCGGCGACGACGCGGGCGTGTATCTGCTGCGCGAAGACCTCGCGATCGTCAACACCGTGGACTTCTTCACGCCGGTGGTGGACGACCCTTTCACCTACGGACAGATAGCGGCCGCCAACGCGCTGTCGGACGTCTATGCGATGGGCGGGACGCCCAAGACCGCGCTCAATATCGTGTGCTGGCCGCAATCGGGATTGCCCGGCGCAATGCTCGGCGAGATTCTGCGCGGCGGTAGCGAGAAGGCGGCCGCGGCGGGCGTCGCGATCGTCGGTGGGCATAGCGTGGCCGACGAAGAAGTGAAGTACGGGATGGCGGTGACCGGCGTTATCGATCCGCGGCGCATCGTACGCAATGTGGGTGCGCGCGCCGGCGACGCGCTGTTGCTGAGCAAGCCGTTGGGCACGGGGGTGCTGATGACCGCGCTCAAGCGGGGCAAGTTGCCCGAGGACCAGTATGCGGCGGCGGTCCGCTGGATGTGCGAGCTCAACGCCGAAACGGCGCGGGCGATGCTCAAGTACGACGTCCACGCGGCGACCGACATCACGGGCTTCGGTCTTATCGGGCACGCCTCGAAGATGGCGGACGGCAGCGGCGTGACGCTGCGTATCGAGGAGTCGGACCTGCCGTTGATGGCGGGGGCGCTCGAGTGGTGCCGGGCCGGAATGATTCCGGGCGGAGGCACGCGCAATCGCGAGTATTACGCACCGCGCGTGCGGATTTCGGATGAGGTTGCCGACGAAATCGCGGCACTGGTCTTCGATCCACAGACCTCGGGCGGCTTGCTCATCGCTCTACCCGAAGGCGACGCGATCAAGCTGCTCGGGGATCTTCAGGCGGGTGGGAATATGGACGCGGCGATCGTCGGCCACGTCGAGACACGCGGCGAATACCTGATCGAAGTGGCGTGATCGCGATCGGGGATTTGGCGAAAGTCGAGATCGCTTCGGCGATCCGGAGATTCGGATCATCGCGGACGTCGCTTAGGAATTATGCCCGCGTCACAGGACGGTCGTGGGGCGACTATCGCGAGGCCGCGCGGTGAGTTCCTCGCTCCATTCGTCGATTATGCCGTAACCGACGGCGAGCAGCACTGGGCCGATAAAGATTCCGATCAGACCGAAGATAATGGCACCGCCGAGCGCGCCGAAGAGCACGATGAGAAAAGGCGTGCCGCCGGTCCGCGTGATGATGATCGGCTTGAGCACGTTATCAATAAGAGTATTGGCGACGAGGGACCAGACGACGAGGAATATCGCCCATCCGGTGGCGCCCTGATAGTAGAGCCACGCCGCCGCCGGCCCCCATAGGACGAGCGGTCCGAGCGGAATCAGCGACAGCACGAAAGTCGCAAAGCCGAGCAGAAAGGCACCGGGCACGCCCGCGATCCAGAAGCCCATGCCGCCAGCGATGCCCTGAATCAGTGAGGTACCGAGGATGCCATGGACGACACCGGTCACGGTGACGCGCGCAAGCTCGAGCAACCTGCGTCCACGCTCAGCGCCGACGCGATAGGCGGCGCTTTCCAGTCGCGCGGCGGCGGCTTCGCCATCGCGATAGAGAAAAAAGCAAACCACCAGGCTGAGGCTGATCTCCATGATACCGGAGCCGAGCGCCTTGCCGAGTTCGATCGCGAACTCCCTAAGCGGGGTGATGAGGTCGTGCAGCAGCTCCTTCTGCGCGGTTTTATCGTTGGCGAGGTGCGTCAGGTAGTCCTGGATGTGCGGGCCGATCACCGGCACGTCACTAATCCATTGGGGCGGCGTCAGGGGACCCGATCCGAAGAAGTGGCGGAGGGCCTCGGTGACTGCGGTGACGTTATCCGCGAGGCTGCTGCCGACGATGACGAACGGGGCAACGACGATGCTCGCGAGCAGCAGCGTCATGGTGAGCGCAGCGAGCGACGATCTACCGCCGAGCGCGCGCTTGAACCTGGAGAAAACCGGCCAGGTCGAAAAACACAAGATAATCGCCCACAGGATCGCCGAGGAAAACGGCAGCAGCACGAGCACGCAGCCAAACAAGAGCAGCCCGATCACCACGATCGCGATGGTGGCTTGAGTGCCGGCGGCGTACCTGGCGGCGGCGTCGTTCGAATCAGGCTCGTTCATTTGGTTTTGGCTGTCTCCGCGCTGCGTAATCCCGGCATAATTAGCGCAGATTTGATCGAAAGTATGAAGGGGACCTATGCTATTGGGCGGGTCCGAGGGCCGCGTGCGGGCGCTGGCGGGATGCGATGGGGCGGCGATCGCAAATCTCCTAGCGCTATTTCGAACAAATTGTGGCAGAATTTCGACGAGGCTTCTCAAAGCCTGCGGGTGCGGGGTCGTCGATGGCGCAGGAAATCAAAACGAAAGCATTGGACCTGGCGCTCAGCCAGATCGAAAAACAATTCGGCAAAGGCTCGATCATGAAGCTCGGCGAGCAGGCGATCTCGGCCGATATCGCCGTGGTTCCGACCGGCTCGCTGGGCCTGGACATGGCGCTCGGCGTCGGCGGATTGCCGCGCGGGCGGGTGATCGAGATCTATGGCCCGGAATCCTCGGGCAAGACCACGCTGGCGCTGGAATGTATCGCGGAGGCGCAGAAGCTGGGCGGAATCGGCGCCTTTATCGATGCCGAGCACGCGCTCGATGCGTCCTACGCGCGCAAGCTCGGAGTGGTCGTCGAGGACCTGCTGATTTCGCAGCCCGACAACGGCGAACAGGCCCTCGAAATCGCCGAGACGCTGGTCCAATCCGGGGCGATCGACGTGCTCGTGATCGACTCGGTGGCGGCACTGGTGCCGCGCGCGGAAATCGAGGGCGAGATGGGCGAGCCGCAGATGGGCCTGCAGGCGCGCCTGATGTCGCAAGCCTTGCGCAAGCTCACCTCGATCATTTCGCGATCGCGCACGGTGGTCATCTTTATCAACCAGATTCGCATGAAGATCGGCGTGATGTTCGGTAATCCGGAAACCACCACGGGCGGCAACGCGCTCAAATTTTACTCCTCGGTGCGCATCGACATTCGCCGCATCGGTACGATCAAGAGCAGCACCGAGGTGATCGGGTCGCGGACCAAGGTGAAGGTGGTCAAGAACAAGGTCGCGCCGCCGTTTCGCGAGGCCGAATTCGACATCCTGTACGGCTCGGGCATCTCGAAGGAAGGCGAGCTGGTTGACATGGCGTCCGAACACAACGTCATCGAAAAGCTCGGGGCCTGGTATTCCTACGGCGGCGAACGCATTGGTCAGGGCCGCGAAAACGCGCGCGACCTGCTCCGGGCGAATCCGCACCTCGCGGACGAGATCGAGGTCAAGCTGCGGGCCAAGCTCGCGGCGAAACCGATTGCACTCGACAGCGTTGCCGCCGAGGACCCGGAAGAAGAGGCGGAAGCTGCGCCGGCCGCGCCGCCCAAGCGCAAAGGTTGAGACCGGGGGACGAACGCCGGATTTCTCCTTGCGCGCCGGGGGCGGGGTCGTCACGGTTGGGAAAAAGGAAGGGCGGGAGCGGGGCTGGCCGGTGGTTGTTCGCATTGGCGGCCATGGTGGGTCTCGCGGCAATCACGCGCGCAGCTCCGGCCCACGCAGCCGCGCTTTCGATCGAGCCTTATACGATCCGCCGGCGCGCGATCGTAAACCTGTCGGATTTGGCTAACCGCGGCGCTGAGCAAGACCTCACCGTTGGGGCAGTGGAACAAGCGCAACGCGCGGCAATGGTGAATCGGCGAATTCCTATCAGCTCGCAGCCCGAGGCGGCGATCGCAGACGCGCGGATACTTGCGCGGGTCCTGCGGCCTCCGCGGTCGCGGAGCGTTCCGTTCGCCGACTCTCGAGGGCCGGGGGTATTTGGCTTCAACGGCCTCGACGCGCTCGACACGGCGATCGGCAACGGCCTCGAGGTGGACGCGCCGACGACCGGCTTCGCGATCGAGCCGCCCGACCCGGCGCTGTGCGCGGGCAACGGCAAGGTGGTCGAGTTGACCGAACTCGAGTTCGCGGTTTATGAGCCGACCGGCAGGATCAGCCAGGGACCATTGCCGTTGAGCAGCGTGTTTGGCGTGCCGTCATCGGATTTCCTTTCCGATCCGAAATGCTACTACGACGCGCCCACCAACAGCTTCTATATGACGTTAACCGACCTCACCGATATGACTACTCAGTCGGCGCTGCTGATAGCGGTGATGGCGGGCAACTCGACGACGATTAGTGACTACCAAATCGATACTACCGACGACGGCACCGGCAACACCCCGCCGCATTACGGATGTCCGTGCTTCGGTGATCAGCCTCTGCTGGGCGCGAACGGCGATGCAGTGTTTTTGACTACCAACGAAATCTCATTTTCGCAGTCCGGCTTCAATGGCGCGGAGCTCTATCTCATCAGCAAGTCGGATCTAGCGGGCGCGATAGCCAGTCCGCGAGTTTTCTCAATCACCGGCGGCATTCCGGCTGCGGGTGGCTTCGCGTCGTCAATCCAGCCGGCGACTTCTCCCGATAGTCAGTTCAATACCGCCCACGGCGGCACCGAATTCATGATGAGTGCGCTCGATTTCGCGGGCACCGGCGACGATCGGATTGCGGTGTGGGCCGTGTACGATACCTGCATCCTCGCGCGTAATCCGTGCACCAACGATCTATTGGGTTTCACCCTCAAGCCAACGATCGTTCGCACGCCGACCTACATGAAGCCAGCGCCCGCCAATCAAAAGGCGGGCCCCATTCCGTATGGCGACGCGACTCGCAACTCACTCGAGCAAATCGATACCAACGACGACCGGATGGGGCAGATCGCGTACGCGCACGGAAACCTGTATGCGGCGCTCGGCACTCGGGTGCGTGTGGGTGGCGCCGCGCAGGCGGGAATCGAGTACTTCGTAGTAAAGCCGACCCTCGACAATAAAGTCACGGCCGGCCGTGGGCGCGCTAGTACACAACTCGACCTGTCGGCGTCGCTGCAACGATCAGGCTACGTCGCGCATCGCGGTACCGACCTTACATATCCGGCGATCGGAGTGACTACTACGGGTGGCTCCGTAATGGCGTTCTCGATGATGGGTGGCGACCTCTATCCGAGCGCCGGCTGGATAAATATCGCCGATGGCAGTGCGAATCGAATTCAATTCGCGGCGGAGGGCGGCGGTCCGGACGACGGTTACACTGGCTATCCGACTGATAACTCAGATCGCAGCGGCGTCGCGCGGTGGGGCGCCTATAGTGCTGCGGTCGCCGATGGCAAGAACATCTGGATGGCTACTGAGTATATACAATCGTCGTGCCCCGATACTCAGTATGCACTCGATCCGTTATGCGGAATGACGCGCGCACCGGAAGCGAACTGGGGCACGTTCATCAGCGTGTTCCCGCCCTGTGGTCCGAAAAAGCCACTGAAGCCGGTTCTATGCATGGTGACCGCGGGCGGATCTCAATGAATGCTGGTCATCGCGCTGAGCCTTTACGCCAGTGGAGGACGTAGTCGGGCAGCTCGATTTCGGGCGGCAGACGATCGTCGCGAATCGGCGCGCCCGGCGCCGGCGTCAGCGGCACCACCCCGGCCCACACCGGCGATGCGTAATCGGCTTCGGCGTCGAGGGGACCGCCAGTGCGAACCTTGGCCGAGGCCTCGGTCAAAGGCAGTTCGAGGATAATCGTGGCGGCAATCTCGCCCGCCGTCGGCTGGCGCGCATCTTCCCAACGGCCGGGCATCAAATGGTCCACCAGCGCGCGCATCGCGGCGAGTTTCGCCGCCGTCTCGGTGACCTCGCGGGCGGCGCCCAGAACGACGACAGAGCGGTAGTTCATCGAATGATGAAAAGCGGATCGCGCGAGCACGATGCCGTCGTGGAGCGTGACGGTCAGGCACAGCGGCACGCCCGTCGCCGCCGTCCGCAGCATCCGGCTTAGCGGAGAACCGTGGATGAATAAGCGTGCACCGTCGCGAGCGTGAATCGTCGGTATAACATAGGGCTGACCGTCAACGGCGAAACCGACGTGACAGACCATCGCCTCGTCGAGGATGGCCTCGATGGCGCGGCGTTCATAGTCGCCGCGCGTCGGATAGCGGTTGATGCGGGTGCGCGAAGTCGGAGCGATCCGGCCCGCGGTGGTGAGAGTTCGCAGCGTGCTTTCGTTGACGCTATCGATACGCGGTTCGGATTCTGCGTCGGGATGGTTTTCTTTGCTCATAATTGTTTTGCAAACGCGGCATCTGAGGACATGGGATTGCTTCGGCGCTCCATAACGTATATTTTAGCGTATCAGAAGTCTTTATGATTGATACGCGGCTCGCAATCACGAGCGCTTTTCCCCCTCAACCATATGAACGGCGCGGCATGGGTGCCGCCCGAAATCTCCCGACTTCCCACGCAGGACACATTGTCGTTTTCCGCCTTCGAACTCTCTCCGGAGATCCATCGCTCAATCCGTGATCGCGGCCATCATCAGGCCACCCCGATTCAAACCGGCGCGATCCCGGTAATTCTGAGCGGCCATGACGTCGTCGCCACTGCTGAAACCGGCAGCGGCAAGACCGCCGCGTTTCTCATTCCCCTCATTGATCGGCTCCATCGCGAACCGCCGCAAGGTCCGGCCGCGTTGATAATCGAGCCAACCCGTGAGCTAGCCGCGCAGGTGTTGCGCGAATTCATGATCCTCGCGCGCCATACCAAGCTGCGCGCGGTGCTGGTGGTCGGCGGCGAGTCGATGCGCCGGCAGATCGACGATCTGCGCAAAGGTGCCCACGTGCTCATCGCCTGTCCGGGGCGCATGATCGATCACGTCGAACGGGGCACTACGACGCTCGATCGCATCAAGGTGCTGGTCATCGACGAGGCCGACCGGCTGCTCGACATGGGCTTCATGCCGCAGTTGCGCCGCATCGTGAAAATGGTGCCGGCGAAGCGCCAGACGCTGATGTTCTCGGCCACGATGGAAGGAGCGGCGGCGCGCATGGCGCGCGAATTCCTGACTCATCCGGAACGCATCAGCATTGGCGACAAGGCTGCGCCGCCGTCATCAATCAGCCAGATGATCTGCCCCGTAGGCATCAGCCAGAAGGGCGAATTGCTACTGAAACTGTTGAAGCGGCCGGAAGTCGAGAGCGCAATTGTCTTCACGCGCACGCGCGACCGCACCGACCGAGTCGCCAAGATGCTCACCCGTGAAGGTATCCGGGCGGTGCCGATCCATGGCGACCGCTCCCAGGGCCAGCGCAACGCGGCACTCGCGGGTTTCCGCAAGGGCACTTTCCGCGTGATGGTCGCGACCGATGTGGCGGCTCGCGGACTCGATATCCAGGGCGTCTCGCACGTGATCAATTTCGACTTGCCCGACGAGCCCGACAATTACATCCATCGGATCGGACGCACCGCGCGGATGGGTCGCGAGGGGTGTGCGATCAGCATGGTGACGCCCGACGATCGGGTGAACCTTGGGCGCATCGAACGCGCACTGGGAATCACCCTCGATCGTGAGAACGTCGAGGGCATCGATCAGCCGGAAATCTCGGCTCCGAAGCCGGTCAAAGTGTTTCGCACGACCGGCAGCCGCGCCCCGCGCAAGCGCGCGCGGTCGCGCTGGGCGTAGGCGGATTGATTAGCGGTCCAGCGTCCAAAAATGCCCGCCACTGCCTCTCCCGCCCCTCGATACTCAGCTTCCTGAAGCAATAAGAAAGGGCTCGCGTAAAGCACGCGAGCCCCTATTCACACGATTAACGGTCAGGGCTCAGCTCACCGATCGCTTCATGCGGCCGGCGCGGGACGCTGCGCCAATTCGATAAAGTTGCCATCGGGATCGCGCACGAACGCGATCCTCGCGACCGTACCGAAATTCACCGGCGCCAACGCTTCGTGCGCACCCGCATTTTTCAGCGCCGAGAACGAAGCCTCGCAATCCTTCACGCCCAGTGTGATGTAGCGAATCCCGAGTCCAGCCATTCCCTTTACGACTTCGAGCGCGTTGGCGAACTGAAGCGGCGAGGCCGTGTGGGTCTCGGCCTCGTGGAAAACGGCGATGATTGTCTCGCCGAGTCTGAAGCGGTTGTCACTTATCGGCGTCGCACCGAGCGCCTTGGTATAGAAGTCGGCAAACACAGCCGGTTCGGTAACACCCACGCGAATTTCGAGCTGGGTAACGTCATCGTGACCGGTAGGAATCAGCTCGACGGTATTATGGTCGGGGTCCGGCAGAAAGCGAGGAATCTTGACCGTCGAGGAAGCGATCATGATGGTTTCGTAGCCGCCGGGATGGCGACGCGCGAGCGGTTCGGTCGTATGCATCAGCTTGATAACCGAGCCGTTTGCAAGGTAACGGTACTGCTTGATTCCGCCGCCGACGGGCATCACCGATTCAAACGGCAGTCCGAGCGTCTTGCCGTAAAATTCCTGCATCGCTTCGAGATTGTTGGTGAAAATGCCAACATCAACAGTTTGCTTGGCCAGATCCATGAATTCTCCTCTAACGGCCGGGGCCGCACTGCATTGTCGCTGCATGTAGCAGATTGTCGCTAAAGATAAAACCCACCTACACGATTGACCCGCGCCAGCCCTGATTCCCGCCACGCTGCCGTACCGTTAGGCATTTGCGGAACCGCCCACTAGCCTGTCCGCATGTCGATTCGCGCATGGTTCAAGGCCGACGAAATCGCCACCGACGACCTCGGATGGACCGCAAACCTCGCGATTTTCAGAGTCGTATTTCTGGCGGCGATTGCCCTGCCGTTCGCGTGGACCGTACTCCGATGGACCGAACTGGTGATGCCCTCGCTGCCCGCCGAGGTCTGGGCGCCCGTTGCTTTCTACCGCTACATTCCCTTCCATTGGCTGGTCAACGCCGCGCTCGCACATGCGCTGGCCGTCGCCGATATTGCCTTAATCGCGACCGCCTTGGCCGGCTTCTTCACACGCACGACGCTCGCCCTCGCCACGCTACTCTCCTTATACCTGTTCGGATTGCCGGAGAATCTCGGCAAGGTCTCTCACTTCCAGCATACGATATGGTTCATGGCGTTGCTGGCGGCAGGCCCATCCGGCCAAATGCTTTCCCTCGATGCGATCATTGCCGCTATGCGGCGCGCCGATCGCGGCGAAATCAATCTCGAAGTTCCGCGCCGCTCCGCTTTAACCACCCTGCGCTACGCCTGGACCCTCATCGGACTCCTCTACCTGGGCTCAGGTCTCGCCAAGCTCAACGCCGCGTATCTCTATCGATGGGTCAGTGCGGACAACCTGCGGCACATCTTCTGGCGCAACTGGTTCGAGCGCAGGACCTACCGCCCCGGATTCGCGATGCCGCCACGTGTTGACCGTTTCCTCGCCGTAATCCTCGACGCGTGGGGCGCAGGCGCGGTCGTACTCGAATCGGGCTTCGTCGCATTGGTGCTCTTCCGATCGGCCCGATGGTTTCTCATCTTCGGCGGACTGGCCTTCCACGCCGGCAACGGCCTGATCCTCGGCATCTGGTTCCACACGTTGATTGGCGGCTACGTTTGCCTGGTCGATTGGAGCAGCCTCGGGCGGCGGCTCACCGGTAAGCTGACCGGTCAGCGCGAACCTTTGCTGGTCATCTACGACGGGACCTGCAAAATGTGCCGCCGCACTATCGCTATTCTCAAGACCCTCGATATCTCCGGCGCGATACTTCCCGTGTCCGGTTTCTCCAACGACCCCCGGCGGCTGGCGCATCCGGAAATCACCGAAGAGATGGTCTTGCACGACCTTTACGTTGTGGGCCAGGACTACGTCGCCGGCGGCTATGACGCCTATCGGAAGATGGCGGCGAGTATGCCTCTGCTGTGGCTGCTCGCTCCGCTGATGAAGTTCCCTCCGATCGCTGCGGTCGGCCGGCGCATTTACCGGCGCGTCGCCGATTCCCGCTATTGTGCGATCGACGAGGCCTCTCGTCCTCTGCCGCCCGACCCCGCCACCGTCGGCAGAACGGCTACAGTCAGAACCATCCGCGGTAATAACGGCATCGGCAATCGCTGGTATGCGCCGCACGTGGTGGGCATCTTTCTAATCGTTGGCGAGTTGACCCTCAGCATGCTCGCTTTCGCCAATCAGGAAATGCGCGCCACGGAGTGGCCAGGCTCCCTCCAGCCGTCCATTCAAGTTGCATCAACGATCGTCTCCCGAATACGTGGCCGGGCGATGCTGTGTCCGTGGCCCTTCGACCTATATCCCACCTTCACCGGGCCCGCGCCGACCGGGAGCTTTTATCGCCGCTGGGAGATCGCGCTGGTCGCTGCTGACGGCTCGGAGCGTCCAATCCCGCCCGAGGCCTTCGCGCGCGCCTTCGGATATTGGTCAACGACCGCAAATCTCATGACCGATATAAGCGCCAGCCCTACTGCCGACAGCCGCCGTACGGCAGTCGTCCGGCTCCTCTGGGCGAACCTGACGCCGCGATTACGAGCAGCTACCGTCGCCGTCAAAGCCTACGATTCAACCTGCGGCACGGATCCCGACGACGGCCGCCTGATCCGCCGCACGCTCATCGCCCAGTTCTCCGCTGACCAGCTTACCTTCGACCCCCGCCCCGCCTCATCGTCCACCCACGACCCCTCATCCACCCACGACCCCTCTGCTGTACGCGACTATATTCCACAAAAGCCGATCGAAGTCCGCCCGTGACGAATCACTCGCTGCCTGAGACTCCCGGCCGCATCGCAGCCGCCGTGCCGACCAGGCGAGCAAGCTCAACTCAGAGTCTCATTTCTGCGCACCTCGCAGACTCGTTAGCTCGGCTCGCAAGCTCGCCAATGAGTCTCATTTCTGCGCACCTCGCAGACTCGTTTGCTCGGCTCGCAAGCTCGCCTAGTGTATGCGCTCGGCTCGCAAGCTCAACTCAGAGTTTTAAATGCGCACCTCGCAGACTCGTTAGCTCGGCTCGCAAGCTCGCCTAGTGTATGCGCTCGGCTCGCAAGCTCGCCTAGTGTCTTGTACCGCTTCTATTTCCGCACGCGCTGGATTATCTAACTAGCACGGGACATCGAGTGCCCGGCATCGACGCCCGCGAGGAGCCAAATGGATTTCGCACTTTCGCCCAAGGTCCAGGACCTGCAGAAAAAGGTCACGGACTTCATTAATCAATATGTTTACCCAATCGAGCACCAGGTGGAGCAGGAGCAGAGCGTTCCGGGCAAAGAGCACATCGAACCACAGGTGCTCAAGGACGTGCGCGCCAAGGCCAAAGCCGCGGGCCTCTGGAACCTCTTCCTTCCCGACGAGGTGCACGGCAAGGGGCTAAAGGTCTCCGAGTACGCTCCGCTGTCTGAAATCATGGGTCGCAGTCCGATCGGCTCGCGCGCCTTCAATTGTATGGCGCCTGACACCGGCAACATGGAAATCCTTGAAGATTTCGCGACCCCAGCGCAAAAGAAAGCCTGGCTCGAACCCTGTCTGGCAGGCGAGATGCGCACGTGCTTTTCGATGACCGAACCTGAGACCTCCGGCGCCGATCCCACCCAACTGGCAACCCGCGCAGTCCGCGAGGGCGACTACTACAATATCAACGGGCACAAATGGTTCACGTCCAACGGCATCGGCTCGAGCTTCGCGATCGCGATGGTCGTGACGGATCCGAAGGCCGAGCCGCACAAGCGCGCCAGCATGATCATCGTTCCGACCGATACGCCCGGCTTCAACCTGGTCCGCGCGGTCTCCGTGATGGGGCATGCGGCGGGCGGCGGCCATTGCGAGATTGTCTACAAGGATTGCCGCGTGCCGGTAACCAATATCCTCGGTAACGAGGGTGACGGCTTCAAGATCGCGCAGGCCCGTCTTGGCCCTGGGCGGATCCATCATTGCATGCGCAATATCGGCGTCGCCGAGCGCGCCCTCGAACTCATGTGCAAGCGCGCTAACACCCGTTTCACGCACGGCAGCCTTCTCGCCGATAAGGCCAACGTCCAGCAATGGATCGCCGATTCGCGCATCGAGATCGATTCGACCCGGCTCGCCGTGATGCATGCGGCGTGGAAGATCGACACGGTTGGCAAGCGCGAAGCCCGGCAGGAGATCGCGATGATCAAAGTGCAGGCCGCCAACATGGTGATGACCGTGCTCGATCGCGCGATTCAGCTGCACGGCGCCCTCGGCATGAGCGACGATCTGCCGATTGCACGCTTCTGGCGCGAGAATCGATCAATGCGCATCGTGGACGGCCCCGACGAGGTCCATCGCATGACCATTGCGCGGCGCGAATGTCGCAAATGGCGCTAAGGGATGTCAGGAACGGGGCTCATCAGGCGAAACTGGCTAAGGAGTCTCCGACGTGCGTTAAGATTGGCACCAGGCGAGCCTGCGAGCCGAGCTCAATCAGGCGAGCCTGCGAGCCGAGCTCAATCAGGCGAGCCTGCGAGCCGAACTAACGAGTCTGCGAGGTGCGTTAGGATAACGAGTCTGCGAGGTGCGTTAAGATAACGAGTCTGCGACGTGCGCACAGCGAGCGGAGCGAGCGATTATAAGTTAGTCGACTTCCAAGCCCCTCCGTCTCTTTAATCTCATTTGGGGTCTGACTCATGGCTGAGGAACTCGAAGACATAAACCAACCGCTTCCGGAGTACGGCGCTGTCCGCGACGAGGAGCAACTTGATTGGCCCAAACTCGTGGCCTATCTTCGCGAGCGCGACGTCGCGCACGTCGATAAGCCGCTAGAAGTCCAGCAGTTTCACGGCGGCCACTCGAATCTCACCTATCTGCTGCGCTTTGGCGATGACGAATGGGTCGTGCGTCGTCCTCCTTTCGGGCCGCTGCCACCCTCGGCCCATGATATGGCGCGGGAGTTCCGAGTGCTTTCGCGGCTGTGGGAGGCGTACGAGCCAGCGCCGCGCGCAATCCTTCTATGCGAGGACAAGTCGATTATCGGCGCACCGTTCTTCGTGATGGAGCGGCGCACCGGCTTCGTCATCCCCAACCGCCGTCCGCTGCCCGAAGGCATCACCCAAACGCCCGCAACCTTTCGCGCAATGTCCGAAGGCTTCATCGACGCCCTCGCCGACCTTCATTCGGTTGATTACGAAAAGCTCGGCCTCGGCAGTCATGGACGCCCCGACGGCTTCGTGCGCCGTCAGATCACGGGCTGGATGGATCGATGGGAAAAGGCCAAGACCACTGAGGTTCCGCTGATGAATCAACTGGGGGCCTGGTTTCTCGACAACATGCCCCCGGCGCAACCACCCACCCTGCTGCACAATGACTTCTTCCTGCACAACGTGATGTTCGCGCCCGACAACTCTGGCAAGGTCGTCGGCGTCTTTGATTGGGAGATGTCCACGGTCGGCGACTTCATGATCGATCTGGGCACCTCGTTTAATTACTGGCGCGAGGCCACCGATCCCGCCGAACTCCTGGAAATGAGCGAGGGCTATGCCCACACCGCTCGTGCCGGCTTCATGACGCGGGATGAGCTCTCCCAACGCTACGCCCGCCGGAGCGGCCGCGACCTGAGCCACATCGATTACTATCGCGCCTGGGGTCTCTGGAAGACCGCAACCGTACTCCAGCAGATTTACGTGCGGTTCGTTCGCGGACAGACTACCGATCCGCGCTTCGAGCGGATGGGCGCGCATCCTCCGATCCTCGCGCGCGCCGCGGCCGGTGTCGTCAGGAAGCACGGCTTTGATTCATGACAACTATAATTGCAAAGGTAAACTATTCTGGCGCCTCGGGAATTCTTCGATTTTCATTCTCGTGATTCGATAAGATAAACTACCCTTTTCCTTTGCTCTAAACTGTGCTTTTGAATCGATGCGGCGGTTAAGCACCGCCCCGATTAGGAGGTCTTCTGGCGTTGCACGCGATTAACTACGAATCCCCAAAAACTATCGCTGACGCGGTCGCCTTGCTCGCCGCTCATGGTGATAAGGCGCGCCCGCTCAGCGGCGGCACCGACCTGGTAATCCAGTTGCGTGCGGGCACCCGACGACCCGAGTATGTCGTTGACGTGAAGCATATTCCTGAGATGACACGCATCTCCTTCAGTCTGCAGCACGGCCTTCACCTGGGTGCTGCCGTCTCGTGCATCGAGATCCACGAGAATGCCGACATGCGTCGTTACTATCCCGGCCTGACCGAGGCGGCCCATCTGATCGGGTCGCTGCAGATCCAGAGCCGCGCGAGCGTCGGCGGCAACCTCTGCAACGGATCGCCTGCCGGCGACTCGACCCCGGCCCTGATCGCGCTTGGCGCCAAGGCCCGCATCGTTGGTCCCAAGGGCGAGCGCATCGTGCCGGTCGAAACCTTCATCACCGGACCGGCGCGCACCGTGCTTCAGCCGGGCGAATTACTCGTCGAGCTTCTCATCGATGCACCCGCCCGCTATTCTTCCGATGCGTACCTTCGATTCATCCCGCGCAACGAAATGGATATAGCGGTGGTTGGCGTCGGCGGATCGATTACCCTCGACCTCGACGACGATCGCGTGGTTGACGCGCGCATCGCGCTCGGCGCCGTGGGTCCCACGCCAATTCTTGCGACTGCTGCCGCCAACGCCGTCATCGGCAAAAAGCTGGACGCTGCTGCATTGGATAACGCCGCACGCCTCGCAACCTCGGTAGCCACTCCGATCGACGATATGCGCGGGACGGCCGACTTCCGCCGGCATATTGTCGGAGTACTAACTCGCCGCGTACTGACTATTGCGGCCGAACGCGCGCGCACCAGCGAACAACGCTGATAGAATAAGTGACTATCCATCATGGTTAAGAAAGTAATTGTTGAAGCGATGATCAACGGCGACCCCGTCGAACTCCTTTGCGAGCCCCGCCAGAGCCTGCTCGAGGTTTTGCGCGATGAACTCGATATGACGGGCAGCAAGGAAGGATGCCTTACCGGCGACTGCGGCGCCTGCACCGTGATCGTCAACGGGCGCGCGGTATGCTCCTGCCTGATGCTGGGAGTTGAAGCCGAAGGCACTACCATCACCACCATCGAAGGTCTCGCCAACGGTGCGCGCCTGCACGTGCTGCAGCAGAAGTTTCTTGAACACGCGAGCCTCCAGTGCGGCATCTGCACGCCCGGTTTCCTGATGTCGGCGAAGGCCCTGCTCGATCACAATCCGAAGCCCACGGAAGCCGAAATCCGCTACGCATTAGCGGGCAATCTCTGTCGCTGCACGGGCTACGACAAGATCGTCAAGGCGGTCGTTGACGCGGCACAGACCATGTTGACCGGGGCCGGATCCGGCCATGGTAAAGTTCCCAGTCAAACCGCCTCCGAGGCCACCGGCAACATGCTGGCAAAGGGAGAAGAGGTAAAGTAAATGGCAGCTACAACTAATGGCAATGGCTATCACGTTATCGGCACGCGCCCGATTCGCCACGACGGCGTCGATAAGGTTACTGGACGCGCCCGGTATGGCGCCGACTACACTTTCCCTGGGATGCTCTTCGGTAAGGTCCTCCGCAGTCCTCATGCGCACGCACTAATCAAGTCGATCAAGACCGACAAGGCGGCCGCGCTGCCCGGCGTCAAGGCGGTCATGACCTCGGCCGATCTGCCGCAACTGGCGGATAAGATGGAAGCTGCCGGCGAGCAGGCCATCAACCTTGCGCACCTCTCGGGCAACGTGCTTGCTCGCGGTAAAGTTCTTTACGATGGTCATCCGGTCGCGGTGGTCGCCGCCACGAGCATCCACATCGCCGAAGAGGCGCTGCGCCTGATCGAAGTCGAATACGAGGCGCTGCCGGTGGTCATGAGTGTCGAGGATGCGATGAAGCCTGGCGCCACCATTCTGCTGCCCACGCTCCGCAACAAGGAAGACGGTCCCGACAAGCAGACTAACGTCGCGGCTCACATGCAGTTCAAGCGCGGCGACGTCGCCGAGGGTTTCAAGGCGGCCGACTTCGTCGTCGAACGCGAGTTCCACACCGCGATGGTCCATCAGGGCTACATCGAGCCTCACAATGCCGTCGGCATTTACAGCGCCGACGGTCACGCGACTATCTATTGTTCGACCCAGGGCACCTTCGTGGTGCGATCGCTCTGTTCGGCGGTACTCGGCATTCCCGAGGGCAAAATCAAAGTCGTCCCGGCCGAGATTGGTGGCGGCTTTGGCGGCAAGACCACCGTCTATCTCGAGCCGCTGTCGGTTCTGCTCTCGAAGGCGACCGGCCATCCGGTCAAGCTCGTGATGACGCGCGGCGAAGTGCTGCGTGCCACCGGGCCGACCTCCGGATCGACCATCCGCTGCAAAATGGGCGCGACCAAGGACGGCAAGATCGTTGCCGCGGAATGCTGGCTCGCTTACGAGGCCGGCGCATTCCCGGGCTCGCCTGTGGGCGCGGGCGCGATGACCATAGTCACTCCCTACAACATCCCCAACATTCTCATCGACGCCTACGATGTCGTCGTCAATCGGCCGAAAACCGCAGCCTATCGCGCTCCCGGGGCAACCAATGCCGCGATGGCGTCCGAGACCGTAGTCGATGAACTCGCCGAAAAGTGCGGTATCGATCCGATCGAATTCCGACTCAAGAATGCCTCGGCCGAAGGAACTCCGCAGACCGTCGGACCTCCGTTCAAGCGTATCGGCTTCGTCGAAACGCTTGAGGCGATCAAGAACAGCGCTCATTACAAATCGAAGCTTACCGGTCCTAACCGTGGACGCGGCGTCGCGTCCGGGTTCTGGTTCAATGTCGGGCTGCAGTCCTCAGCCACGGTGAATATCCATACCGACGGCACTGTTAGCGTGGTGACAGGCTCAGTCGATATAGGTGGTACGCGAGCGGCTCAGGCGATGATCGTGGCCGAAGTTCTTGGCGTGGATATCAACGATGTCCGCCCGGTGGTCGCCGACACCGATTCAATCGGTCATACGGACGTGACCGGCGGCAGCCGTACGGCATTCGCCACCGGGTGGGCCGTATGGGATGCCGCCCAGGATGCTCTGCGTCAGCTCAAGGAACGCGTGGCCAAGACCTGGGAGAAGAAGCCCGAAGAGGTTGCTTTCGAAAACGGCCGCTTCAGCCCCGTCTCTGGCAACGGTGTCAAACCGATGACGTTGAAGGAGCTCGCTCCGCGCCTCGCGCGCACTGGCGGACCGATCATCGGCCGCGCCACCGTCAACGCTCGCGGTGTGGGCCCGGCGTTCGCCACTACATTGGTTGATGTCGAAGTCGATCCAGATACTGGCAAGGTCAAGATCCTCCGCGTCACCGTGGCCCAGGATGTCGGCAAGGCCATCCATCCGGCCTACGTCGAAGGCCAGTTGCAGGGCGGCACCGCCCAGGGCATCGGCTGGGCGCTCAATGAGGAGTACTTCTACGACGACAAGGGCATCCTGCGTAACACCGGGCTGCTCGACTATCGGATGCCCACCTGTCTCGACCTCCCCGCGATCGAAACCATCATGGTCGAGGTTCCGACCCCTGGGCATCCGCTCGGCATCCGCGGTGTCGGCGAAGTTCCGATCGTGCCGCCTCCGGCCGCGATTGCCAACGCCATTTATCGGGCTACCGGAGTTCGTATGCTGGAACTTCCGATGGCGCCGCCGCGCTTGATGAAGCAGATCCTCAAAAAGCGCGCGACCGGCGATTCTCAGGCTGCCGCCGCGGACTAACCGCCGCGATTTGCGTCCCCGGTAGTCACTTATTCAGAACCGTTGAGACCGGACCGGACCCCTCCAAGGGTCCGGTCTCGTCAATCACTCAGCGCAACTTCAACCGCGCGAAATCGAAAATTTCAGGGTGTTGCCGCTTCGGGAGTCATTCACTCGCCCGGTGAGCACCTGCCCCACCAGTGCGAATCTACCGCTGCCCGGCTCTGTTTCCTCCAAGCTCCCGCCGTCGCCATTCCGGTCACGTTCCGGTAATATGCACGTTGAGATGGCTACCGTCGTTATTCCCGCACTGCTCCGCAAATATACTGCGGGCAGAGATCGTGTCGTTGCTTCAGGACGCAACCTTGGCCAACTGCTTGACGACCTCGAGCGCCAATATCCTGGTCTGCGCGAACACGTCATTGAAAACGATGAAGTAAAACCCTCAATCGCCATCTCCATCGACGGCGACATGAGCACCGGCGGAGTCCTGGAACCCGTCCGCGAGTCCAGCGAAGTCTTCATCCTTCCGGCTATCGGCGGTGGCTGAGATCCTTCGGCGAGGCGACGCAAGCCTTGTGATTTGTGTCGTCGCCGGCTGGCGATGCGGTCTTATTTTCAGAGTCACGCCAGTCCGTTTCGGGCGTGAATCAACGGCGGCCGATTCTGGGGAGATCGTCTTACGTGTTCAAACGCCCGACAAGAATGCTTAGAATAAGCAAGCACATCAGAGGATATCGTCTAATTACATCAAAAGACCTATTGCAAGTCATTAAAAAATACGTACAATAAAGATCGCCAACCGGGGTTTGCCCCCCCTTTTCCCGGCTGGTGGAGGGCCGAGCGGAGTAATCCAACCGGCCCTCATTTTTTAGGTCCATGGCCAACAACATCCCTCGCATGTCTATGAGTCACTACGGCGCTGGCGCATAATCTCGTACCAAAATTGATGTTTAGGGGTGCTGGTACGGTTTTCAAACCTGATGAAGCGTATGAGGCGCATAGGCAGGATACGAACTCTCGGCCCCCGTGGATGCCTTGTACATTTGGTCGCGCGGGCGGCTTATACCGAATGGATGGATCGAAGGCTCAGGCGCTGAACACTTTGCTTGAGGCAAGGCGAGCGAAGCTCCGGGATCCGCTGAGTTGCGGGGGAGTTCATTCAGCAGATACGGTCCGACGAGTCTGGCGCGTGGCTGGGGAGCGATAGGGAAACGCTCTCGGCTATTCGTCGCGCCTAGGGCCACGACTGCCACCACCTGCACGTGCCTGCGCCTCGTTGACTCGGATCGGCCGGCCCTTTATGTCGCGCCCATTCAACTTTTGGATCGCGATGTCGGCACCCTCGTCCGTGGTCATTTCGACGAAGCCGAAACCGCGCGAGCGGTTTGTCGCCCGATCCATGATTACTTGGGAGCTATCGACTGGCCCGGCCTCCGAAAAGACATCTTGCAGATCCTGATCGGTGACAGTCCAGGCCAAATTCCCAACGTACAGTCTGCGGCCCATTACCTCTCTCCTCGGGACCTAATAATGCCCCCTCGCGGTGGGCATATTGTCTGCTCCGGCTCCCAGTGTGCGACTAAAGGCGCGACCACCCGCTGAAGCTCGCGGATTGTAGCCGTTTTGTTCGCCGATCCGCTGCCTTTATAGCACCGAAATCTAAGCAAACATAGCAACGAAACCCTTGGCGTCAAGTAGTTCAATTAAGAGACTAGTGAATAGATGATGCAATAGAGGCTCCTTCAGGAAGTCAAAACGCAGTCTTCGATGCCGGAGAATAGAGCCAGCGCTGAGAGTGCGCCGGCGAGCATTGCTTTGCGCTGCATCGTCACGAAGCAATGCTCGCAATTCGATCGGGCCATTGTGACGCGCCGGTGGCGGATACCCCCAGGGAATTTAACTCACTCCAAGTCACGGGAGAGCGAACCCTCTCAGTCTGGCATCCGCCCCATCAACCCGATCATCTGTTGATTTCCGCACCTCGCGCATAAACACATCAGGCTAGTCGCCTTTAACTCCAGCGGACGCTCTCGCTGATTCTTCGGTTAGGTTGGATTATTGAAGTGAGTCTCGAAGCACCTTGAAGAAAGCTCGGTGTGCGATTACCGGGCTGGCATTCCGGCAGGAAGATGGCGGCAGCCAATGCAACGATGAGCGGCCGCAGGCTCGGAGGGTTAAGTTTCTCCCGAACTCGATGTGAGACCCGGCCTCGTCACGAATCTCATCGCTTTCCGATCATTCGGCGTGTGTATGTTGGCGACGGTTCGATTCCAACGGCCACCAGCCAGACAATTACGCATGGCTGTGGCTACTACGGTCGGCTGGCTATTTGACTATAAACTCAATTATGTTTTGCGCCGCGACGCTATAGTTTATGCACCGTACTTCTTCCGCCACGCCTGTACGCCCGACGGATCGATGCGGACAAAATTGAATCAGATTAGTCAACAGCATCAATTATCTATCGAAGATTGATCTATGCCACCTGCTATATATCTGTATCTTTGCGGTACCATAGTCACTCAGCAATGTCGGAACAAATAGCTACGCTCAATAGCGGCACACGAAATATGCAGTAAGTTCGACATAGTCTGAGTACTTGTTCAGTATCAAAATATACTTGTTTTGAAGGATTTGATTGTGTAGGTTCAGTGTTTAGTCAGTACGGATCTAAGGAGATTATTGAATGCCGCGCCAAAAAAACGTCAATGATATGACGTCCGCTTTACACCAGGTCCAGAAGCAGGCCCAGGCTCTCTTGGTCAGCTTGCGCAAGGAAATCCTCGCGAAAGAACGCGAGTTGCTACATCTTAAAAATGAGGAAGCAAGCCTCGGACGCCTGACGGGATCGCGGATGAACGCCGCAGCCCGAATAGCTGCGCCAAAGGGCTCGGCACCGGCGGCTCGGGGATCGCGCAACGGACGAATCAACTGGAAATCAGTGCTTGAACAGTTGCCCAAGCAATTCAAAGCAGCTGAGGTTCGCGACATTCGTGGACTGAAGGGCAAACGGCCGTCCGAGATCTTTGCGGCGATCACGAGATGGATCGAAGCCGGTACGGTAAAACGTAAAGCCCGCGGACTATACGAACGGATCTAACAGCGGAAAATTGCAGACCGTCAGTTAGCGACCTGACTCCCGTCGGGCGATGGCGGCATGAACTGAGATTTTGCAGAGCGCGCGAGTCTTACCTTTCAGGCAGAATAGTTCGAACGAACAGCCGCTGGAATTCTCAACCGGCGAGGCGTTCCCTTATCTCCTTTTGGTGGAGTATCAACCCAGTTGTCAGTAAAGACTATTGAATGGCGGGCGGACCGTGTTCGAATGATCGATCAGCGCCTGCTGCCGAACCGCGAAGTGTTTCGCGTTTATAATGACTATCGCGCAGTGGCGCAGGCTATTCGTACAATGGTAATTCGCGGCGCACCCGCGATCGGAGTGGCAGCCGCGATGGGGGCCGCGCTGGGCTTCAAGGGCTACGCCGGCAAGCAAGCACAAGCGCGCTTTGAAGTCGTCGCGAAAGCCTTGAAAGCGACGCGGCCAACTGCGGTAAACCTCGCATGGGCCTTGGAGCGGATGGGCCGAGTGCTCGAGGAAAATCTGGACCTTACCGCACCAGCATTGTTTCGGCGGATGCGCACCGAAGCGATCGCAATTCATGACGAAGATATCGCAGCGAATCGTGCGTTGGGAAATCATGGCGCGACGCTAATCGGAGAAACCGCAACGGTGCTGACTCATTGCAATGCCGGCGCGTTGGCGACGGCTGGCTACGGAACCGCACTGGGCGTGATTCGCGCAGCGCACGATGCCGGCAAAAAGATCGACGTATTCGCGGATGAGACCCGACCCTTTCTGCAGGGCGCGAGGCTCACCGCGTGGGAGCTACAGAAAGATCGGATTCCAGTAACCGTAATTGCCGACAACATGGCTGGAAGTTTACTCAGTAGTGGCCGAGTGAATTGCGTCATTGTTGGCACCGATCGCACCGCCGCCAACGGCGATGTCGCAAACAAAATCGGAACCTATCCGCTGGCAGTATTAGCGCGGCGTCATAAAGTACCTTTTTATGTGGCGGCACCACTATCATCGATCGACCTCAGTTGCGCGAGCGGTACGCAAATACCCATCGAGCAGCGTGCTGCAAAAGAGATTAGCGAGTTTGCCGGAAAGCAGATAACTCCGAAAGGCGTGGCGATATTCAATCCCGCTTTCGATGTAACGCCGGCTGAACTGGTAACGGCTATTATCACGGAACGCGGCGTCGCATATCCGCCCTACGGTAAAAGTCTGGCGAAGCTGAAACGCGGCGCATGAAGCGAGTCGAGAGACTCCTCCACTGATCGGCGCGCTAGTCTTCGCGCCCACAATCCAACTGAGGTTTCAGCAATTCTCGGCTAATGGCGGTGGCTGACAAGTTGGGCGAGACCGTCGCCGAAAAGATTGAATCCCAATACTGAAAGACCGATGGCAACTCCTGGGGCAGTGGTCATAAGCGGATCGACCAGGATGAACGCGCGTCCCGCGTCGAGCATGTTGCCCCAGCTTGGCGAGGTGATCTGACCACAGCGAAGGTCGATGCAATAGTCAATGCGGCAAACAACGATTTACTATTGGGCGGAGGAGTTGCGGGCGCGATTCGCACTGCGGGTGGACCTTCGATCCAGGAAGAATGCCGGCGCCTCGGTCCGATTCGGATCGGTGAGGCAGCGATTACATGCGGCGGCAAATTGCCCAACCGCGTGTTGCCAGCCGCTAATCAGTGCATGGCTGAGCTGCCGCCAGCAGCCTGACGCCCGCCTCTGAAAAGCAGGAATGACGGAATCATAATCAGCGTCATCAGGGCGAGGACGCGATAGATATCATTGAAGGCAAGAATCGAAGCCTGCGCCTGGATCATTCCATAGACCATCCCGATGCCTTGCTTTTGGTTACTGACTATTTCGGGCAAGTAATGGAAGATTGGTGCGCCGGGTGAATGCGGAGTCGTGGTGCTCATGCGCCAAGCGTCGAAAATCGAAAAGTGCTCGACGAGGCGCGACTGGTGGATCTGCTGATTACGGATCAGTGTGTTGGTCATATAGGCAATGCCGATCGCCGCCCCGGTATTGCGCATCATGTTGTAGAGGCTGGCAGCGTATCCCATGCGCTCTCGTTCGACACAAGAAAGGGCGGCGGCGGAAAGAATCGGGAAGCATAGACCCAGTCCCGACCCGAGAATAATGCCCGGCCAGATCACCTGCCATAAGCCGACGTTGAGGTCCCAATGGGCCATCGACCATAGGCCGATCGTCATCAAGGCGAAGCTGATGCCGATGAGGCGTTTGTTATCGTAACCAGCGCGCGCAACCTGTCCCGCGATCATCATCGAGGTCATCGCGGCCATCGCCCGTGGCGCCATCACCAGCCCGGCTCTCCACGCGGTGTAACCCATAAACTCCTGAAGGAAAATGGGATTGAGCAGTCCCGTGCCGAAGAGCACGAAGCTCAAGACGGTTACTAAAAACATGGCGGTCGAGAACTGCCGTATCTTAAGCACGCGGAGCTGGAGTACGGGATCAGCGACACGCAGCTCATGGACGACCAGCAGGACCATCGCGGCTGCGGAAACAACGCTCGCCCAAACGACCCAAGGAGAGTTGAACCAATCGGCGCGCTGCCCGCGATCGACGATGATTTGCAGGAGGCCCAAGGCCACGGCGAGCAATATAATGCCGGGATAATCGACGCGACGGCCGGCAACTCTATTTTTCATGTACGGAGGGTCGTGAACGAACACGTAAACCATGGCGAAGGCGATAGCTCCAATCGGCAGATTAATGTAGAAGTTCCACCGCCAATCCCAATTATCGGTGATCCATCCTCCAAGCGTCGGTCCGAGGATCGGAGCGCACATCAAACCGACACCCCACGTAGCCATCGCCAGCTGTTGCTCCTCGGGCGGAAAGGTCTCCATGAGAATAGCCTGCGAAGACGGCAGCATTGCAGCACCGGCGGCGCCTTGAATCAGGCGAAAAATCACCATTTGAGCCAATGACGCCGCCGCCCCGCAAAGCCCGGACGCGAACACGAACAGCATCACCGACATGAGAAAATAGCGTTTGCGACCGATGCGCGAGGAGATCCATCCTGTCATCGGAATCATGATGCCGTTGGCCACGAGATAGCTGGTAAGCACCCAGGCGATTTCGTCAACGCTCGCGGAAAATGTACCCTGCATGTGCGGCAGCGAAACGTTGACGATGGAGCTGTCGAGTACTTCGAGCGTAGTGCCCAGCATCACGGCAACAGCGATCAGCCACTTGTGCTGATGCTTCGCTTCATCGACCGGAATATGGGCGGCGACCGTTGCTGCCGCAACCATAATTGCCCCCTGACCCCAGCGGCGCCTGCCGCCAATCCGCGTATTGTAGCCCGATTGAACAACTTGTGAAGGGGAGCGTTAGTATTTGTTGGGCCACGCCCAGGTAACAAAGCCCTCGCCTTCGAAGCGTCAGTCTGATCGAATCTCCCGATGTGGCGCCTATCGTGCGGGTGCTCCTTTCCGAAGTGCATCAAGGGCATCACGCATTGCGTTGAGCCCAATCGTGATTTCGTCACCGTTGATAGTCAATGGCGGCGCCAACCGTACAACCCGATCGGCGTTGAGCGTCCAATTCACAATTACGCCCCGCGCTATCGTCTCCGCCACGAATCGATGTGCACAGGCGGTTTCCGCAAACTCAATTCCGATCAGAGCTCCGAGGCCTCGAATCGCGACGATTTCCCCACCGCTAAACTGGCTCAGGCCGCCGCGAATATGTGACCCCACGCGATCGGCGCATTCCCACAGGCGTCCACCAACGATTACTTCAAGTGAGGCGAGGCCGGCTGCACACGATAGTGGATGGCCACCGAAGGTTGTGATGTGTCCGAGCGGCGGATTGCTGGAGAGCTCGCCGATCAACTCGTCGCTCCCGCAAAAGGCCCCCAATGGGAGGCCGCCGCCGAGCGCTTTCGCCAGGACTACAATGTCCGGGACGACACCGAAATGCTCGAGTGCAAATAGCCGCCCTGTGCGTCCGAAGCCGGTGAGTACCTCGTCGAAAATCAATAGCGCGCCAACCTGAGTGCAGCGCTCGCGCAATGCTGACATGAAGGCTTGAGAGGGGATCCGCACTCCGCCTTCGGCCTGTACCGGCTCGATCACGACCGCGGCAATCGTATCGTCGATCAAGGCGATCGTGTTTGCGTCATCATACGGTAAATGGCGCACCGGTCCGGGCAACGGCCCGAATGGAGCTCGAAAGGTTGGGTTGCCCATCAACGCCAGCGCCGCCATGGTGTCGCCGTGGTATGCCCCGTCGAAGGCAACGAAACCCGCGCGACCGGTGCGTTTGCGCGCAGTTTTTAATGCGCCCTCAATCGCCTCGGCGCCAGTGCTGGTGAAATAAATCCGCCGCAGCGCGGCCGGCAGCAGTTCGGCGAGCCGTGCGGCGAAACGTGCCTGCGCATCAATGACGTATTCGCCGTACACCATCACGTGCAGGTGGCGCCGAGCCTGGTCCGCGATTGCGGCAAGCACGGCCGGATTGCCGTGACCGAGCGCGCTGACGCCTATGCCAGCGATCAGGTCGAGATAACGGCGACCGTCCGTCGTGAAGATCCAGGATCCTTCTGCGCGCGCGATTTCCAAGCCGATCGGCGCCTCGGAAGTCTGCGCCAGATGGCGTTCGAAGTCTTCCCGTGCGGAACTCATCGCGAACTGGTGAGAGCGCGCATAAATATTCCCCCACCATGATTCCAATCGAGCGGCGGCGATTGCATTAAACCAGGGTCGCAAATGTAGCAGACGCCAAGGGTCGCCATGGCTGCACGAATATATTCAAAGCGTGCCTTTGGCGCAGCGATCGAAAGGGCTTCAATCCGGCCTGCCACCGGCTGCATCCGCGTCTTCAGGTCGCCGAGATTGGAGACGGCAGAGACCGTTACTGTGCGATAACCGGGCGATGCGGTGAAAGACGCTTCATCGTCAGACACCAGAGTCCAGGCCAGACTATCGCCCTCTGCCAAGAGGATGTCGCTGCCGCCGAGCGCGCGCCATCTTGCACTTTCGCGAACTCGTCGCACGGCTGCCGCTTCCTCCAGTCCGTAACGGCGTGGCGGCAATGCGCGAAGGGCGAATCGCTCGAGTGCAGCAGCAAGTTCACGCGCAAACGCGGGAGCAACTCCAGGTCCAGTCGATTCTACGAATATGTGATGGGGCGACAGACATCCCTGTTGCTCAAACAAGCATATATCACGCGCGAGCGCGTCAGCTATCGGAATAGAGATTGGTGCCGAAGCGGCTTCGGCCGTAACGTACGCAGCACTCACACGGCTGCCAAACGCAGCGGCCAGTGCGCCCGCTTGGTCGCCGGCAGATGACGCGCTGATCGACGAATCGAGTTGCGCGATAGTATCGTCGCTGCCGAAAGCCGTGATCCAATCACAATTTGCCCGCAGTGAAGCGGTAAGATCGGTACGCTCGCGGCTCCAGTTCAGAGGCACAACTCGTGCCCCCACTTCAGCGTCAACTTCGTGCAAGGTTTGAGTAAATCGGGAGAAAAATAGAGGCTCGGCCGTCGCGGTTTTGACCGCCAGAGCGCAGCCGGCGAGCAACGCGATCGCAAACTCATGGATTCCCGCTCCCGGAACATTCCCGGGCATGATGAGGCCCACGAGGTTATGCCGGCGTGGAACTCGCTCCACTAACTGCTCCAACGCAGAGAGGGTGATGGGCGCCATCAAAGCGTCGATCGATTCGTCGAGCAGCGTCTCGCTCCAACCCCACGCGGCGGCAATTGCGCCGATAGTTTCGCGTCGTCGCGAGTAATCGCGATCGCGCCAGCACTCGCACGCATTGCCGAGCGCTACCGCGAGTCGCTTCTGCGGTAGTGCAATTCGCGAGATCATCCGCAACCTTCCGGTCAGCGCGGAAATATGACCGGCCGTTACCTGCGCGTCCAGCATTGCCGCAGCCGTAGGGGATGGTCTGTGAAACTCGCCCACACGATGTAATAGCGTTGCACGCTGCCTGCAACCGGTACTTTCACGGTGATAGCTTACTTTGAATTGCCAGTTCGCGATGCGCGAACTCATTTATGCTGAGGGCGCAGCCGCGCGCGCCGCCGGCCGCGGCCCTACCCAATATTGCGACCGCGCCATCCTTTACGAAGCCTAAATCTTCTGTCATCAGCGCAGAAATTGAACCGACGTTGGCGAGATCGAAAAAGCCCACCAACCCCACATGGCCGTCCGCCACAGGCTTCAGCGTCACCGGGTCGAAGATCGTGGGTCGCAGCCACGGGGGCGGCAACTTCATGCGATATCCTTTGTAGCCTCCCAGGTCAGAGTTAAATGACGTCGCGTCATATACTTGCGAGCACATCTCGGTCATGCCGTATTCATTGATGACCAGCGCTCCATCGATTCCCAGGCACGCCCACGCGCGTGCCACGACTTCATCCGGCGTTAGGGGAACTGCTTGGCCTTTGGCCCCACCGGTATCCATCAGGCGCGAACCGCCAGGTAACCGGATTGCGCGACCGCACCGCTGAATCGATTCGAAAAGCGACGCCGAGGCTGCGGTGGTCCCGAGGATGCAGACTGGTTCGTCTCGCGCTTCGACCTCTTTCAGAAAGGCGATCGCCGCCGCAGTATCGACTCCATCGCGATTCGCGGCACAGAACGCCGTTTCCGAACCGAATCCTTCGATGCACCAACTCAACATAGTCGAGAGCGACGATTCGGGCATTAGATCAACGGTAGGATGCAGCGCCAACATCGCCAAACGCAAGCCGTCGGGAAACAGCATTGTCTGCAGATGCGCGATCGCCGATGCGCGATAGACTTCAGGGTGCGGTACGATATGGCGGCCGCGTTCAGCGAAACCTTTCGTCGTGCCGCTCGTAAGGAAGTTTAGGGCTCCCACCGAGTCACTATCGGCGGCGTTATGGACTGCGGCGTATTTGAAGGCGAGCGTACTGGCGTGAGGGACTTGATCGAGCCTCTCGACGTTCTCGGGCGATGCGCCACGAGAAACGCAATATCGCTGATAAACTGCCACATTTTCGAATTGGTAGCGAAAGACGGCGAGTGCGAGCGGACCAAATAGTTCTGGTTGCGGCACTCTGATGAATGAGAGGACTTCTTCGTATATGGACATCAGAAGCGAATGAGAGCCGTATTAGGATAAATACATTTCAGCAGTATTTAACATGTTGTTCAAATTTGATATGTTACTTGAGGTTTCGATGCAGCCTCGGAGGGCGCATCACAAAGATGAATAAGTTCATTGCTGGCGTGGTAGTCGGGTTTGTGGCGAGTTGTGGGGTGGGTTTTGCAGCGTCCAGTCTCGATCACAATGGGGTCTTCTGGAATAAGCTGAACGGCACCGCCAAGACCGGTTACATTAATGGTTATGGCGACGCGATGCAGGTCAGCATCGGCAAGCTCGAGAGCCTCAGTATTGCAGGTGACCTGTTCCATTGGCGCGGATCCGACAAAATTATAAGCCAGCTCGCGCGTGAACTCTCGACCGATCAATTGACCCCGGACCAAGCCGTCAAAAAGCTTGATACACTCTACTCCAATCCCAAGTACAGCGAACTTGACCTCGGACAGGCGCTGCAACTGCTGACCGCCCGGACTCCGGACAGCGAAGTCATGGGGGGCAATTCCACGGCGCCGGCGGTTAAAGCTACCCCGTCTGCGGCAGTGCCTGGCAGGCGCGCGCCGGTCAGATAGACGCGATTCAGACACGATTTTGCCGCGCATGTGGTAGTTTCTGAGGCGTTCGCCGTAGCGGACGCCTTTTTTCTTGGTACAAGTGATTTCGGCGATGGCCACACGAGGATCGGTCGATGACACAGACTGTGACGGTGCAACTGCGTGAAATGCTCATGGGCTCGGAGATGGTCCTTGCGCCCTTCGTTTACGATGGACTGCAGGCGAAAATCGCCAAGTCCACCGGATTCAAGGCGGTGTATATGACCGGGTTCGGCACCGCAGCAGCACGCGGCTACCCCGATCTCGGACTGATCACAATGACCGAGATGGTCCAGAATGTGCGCGCAATTTCGCACGCGGTGGACCTGCCGGTCATCTGCGACGCCGATACCGGCTACGGCAACCCGGTTAATGTGTGGCGCACGGTACGCGAGTACGAAGAAGCCGGTGCCGCAGCGTTGCACATTGAAGATCAGGTCTTTCCGAAGCGTTGTGGGTTTCTGGCGGGTAAGCAGGTAATCGCGATGGAGGAGATGGTACCGAAAGTGCGCGCGGCCTGCGACGCACGCCGCGATTCCAACTTCGTCATCATTGCGCGCACTGATGCGCTCGCAGTCAACGGATGGGATGATGTGACTAAGAGAGCGCGAGCTTATCGCGGGGCGGGGGCGGATCTGATCTTTGTCGATGGCATCCGCACGATCGACGATCTCAAACGCTACGTAACCGAGCTTGGCGATCTTCCGCTACTTTACAACGGCTCATTGCTCCCAGTTTCCGAACTCGCCCGCTATGGATTTAAAGTTACTATCCACACCGGCACGCTGATGGCAGCATTCGTCGCGATGCGCGATGCGATGCGCCAACTTAAAGACACCGGCGTCCTCGATATTCCCATCACCGGCCACTTGTTCAGCGAATTGATCGAGACGCTTGGAGTGCCCGAGATGGAGGCCCTATCGAAGAAGTACACCATCTGAGTACGATGCCGGAACCCACCGAAATCAAATTCTACTTTGCCTATACGAGCCCCTTCACGTACCTGGCGATGGAACCTGCTTGTGCGCTCGAACGCACTCATCGAGTGCGGCTGCGTTTCATTCCTTATGGAGTCAACATTCGCCGGGTTTATGGCGATACGCCGACCCGATCGCATCGTGATGATCTGAAGGTGCGTTACCTGTATCTCGATGCGCGGCGTTTTGCGCGGGAACGCGGTCTGACTATTTATCCGCCGAAGAAAATCTACAGTGCACGTTTCGCGTTCTATGCGGGAATGTGCGCCGAGGATCAGGGGCTCTTCCGCCCATACGCGGACAGGGTATTCGAACGCTTCTGGAAGCATGAACTCGACGTCGAAAGTGTCGATGCGCTGACTGCGATTATGATTGAGGTAGGGGCGTCAACCGACAAGTTTCTCACTTACATTAGCGATGAGAACGCAGAGGCGAAGCCGCGCCTCAAGCAATGTTTTGCCGAAGCGGATCGCGACATGGTATTTGGCGTGCCGACGTTCGTGATCGATAACGAGCGCTTCTGGGGTTACGACCGAATGGACTGGCTGACGAAGAAGCTCGACGCACTGAGGCTCCGCCGCTGATTATTTCACTATTTCGCGCGTGTGCACTTCGGTGCTTCTGACTAATCGTGTCCGCCCTTTCATTACGGCAAATGCAAGCATTACTCAGTTGAACCCACTAGTCAGTCGCGAGGACTACTCGCTTACGAGTCCTACTTAGTCGGAAGAACCGATCGGTTGCGAACATTACCGCACTAGCCAATTCGCCGGCACTACTCACTAGCGGACATTACTCATTCGGGGAATGAGTTTGCGGCGAGGAATTCGGCGAGGTTCATGAGGCGGAGGTTCTCGAACGGAATTCGCGCGAGGACTTCGCGCAAGCGGCTATCGTTGGTGACGAACACATCGGCGGTGGCGGCGGCGGACGGAAGATGGACGAAATCGATCGGGTCGGCTGAGGCCGGTGCGCCCGCAAGAGCCTGTCCGTAAATGAAGGAGAGCACGCTTCCGACGAGGGCGCGAACACTCCTGATCCCGAGCAATCCTGCGATACCGCGATCGCGACACGCGTCGAGGACACCGACTCGAATAGCCAATAGTTCGGCGGCCTGCGGAGCCGAACGATCGAAGTATTCAGCAAACCCGATATTTGCCGGGGCCGGCGCGGTGAGTGAGGCAATTTCCTGCAAAGTGACATTCATGCCGTTGACGAAGCGCTCTTTGCGCCGGCGAGTGTCCTGCAGGGCGTCGGCGATTTCCTCGGAAAATTCCTCGCCATCGCTCTCGATCAGTTCCGCGATACCCTGGGTAATCGCGTTCTGGATTTGCACATTGACCAGCGGGCGGTCGGCCTCGCCAGTCTCGGCATAGCTGCGGATATCGTCGGCGATCAGTTGATCGCACGGCTTGACCATGCGGCGAATGCTCGCGATCGAGAGTGTCAACTTGATCCGCGCGACGAGTTCCTGAGGCGAAGCCCTCTGGTTAAGAAGAAGCTCCTCCAGCACATGAATACCAAACGGGATCGAGAGGTTGTGGCCGTATACAGCCTTGCGCAGGTTTCCGATATCTGCGCTGGTACAGCCGATCTTCTTATACAGATGATCAAAGGCGTTGGTGTCCAGATACGCGATCATCGCGAGTGACCATTTTAGAGGTCGGGGCTCGCGGGCAAGAAGGTCTCACCCATCAGGTATGCGTCCACGGCGCGAGCGCATTCGCGGCCTTCCCAGATGGCCCATACTACAAGTGACTGTCCGCGGCGCGAATCCCCGGCGGCGAAGACATCGGCCTCGCTCGAATGGTAATTGTCGCACGCGATGTTACCGCGCTGATCGAGTTTCAGACCCAGTTCGGCGATGATTCCATCAGGCTCCGGACCAAGAAAGCCAAGCGCCAGCAGCACCAGATCGCAATCGATTTCAAATTCGCTGCCCGCGACTTCTTCCATCACCATGCGGCCGGCGTCGCGCTTCCAGTTGAGCCGCACACCGTGGAGCTTCTTAACCTCGCCATTCTCGCCCGAAAAATATTTAGTGTTGATACTCCAGTCCCGCTTCACGCCTTCCTCGTGCGAAGTCGAAGTGCGCAGGATCATGGGCCAGTCAGGCCAGGGCATTTCTGCGGTGCGACTATCAGGCGGCATCGGCAGCAGTTCGAACTGGCTGACTTCTTTCGCGCCCTGCCGATTAGACGTGCCGAGGCAATCGGAACCGGTATCACCGCCGCCGAGAATAACGACGCGCTTATCTTTCGCCACAATCGAGATCTCGGAGGGAATAGCATCTCCCGCATTTCGCTTGTTCTGCTGCGGCAGAAAATCCATCGCGAAATGAATTCCCGCGAGGTCGCGCCCCGGTACGGGCAGATCTCGCGGCTTGGTCGATCCAATTGTCAGGACGATCGCATCATGCCTGGCGCGCAGTTCCTCGGCATGGAGATCGGTACCGACGCGGCAACTGGTGACGAATTCGACGCCCTCTGCCTTCATCTGTTCGACGCGCCGATTGACCTGCCACTTCTCCAGCTTGAAGTCGGGAATCCCATACATCAGTAGTCCGCCAATGCGATCCGATCGCTCATAAAGAGTGACCGCGTGGCCGGCACGCGCAAGTTGTTGCGCACAGGCCATTCCGGAAGGCCCCGATCCCACGACGGCGATGCTCTTGCCGGTCTTGCGCGGGTTCGGCTGAGGAACGATCCAGCCTTCGGCCCATGCATAATCGACAATGTTCTTCTCGATCTGCTTAATCGTGACCGGATCGTTATTGATATTCAGTACGCAGGCTTCCTCGCATGGCGCGGGACATATGCGTCCGGTGAACTCCGGGAAATTGTTGGTCCAATGGAGCCGGTCGATGGCCTCGCGCCAACGCCCGCGATAGACCAGATCGTTCCAGTCGGGGATTATGTTGCCGAGCGGACAACCCTTGTGGCAGAAGGGGATGCCGCAATCCATGCAGCGCGCGCCCTGCTCGCGCAGTTTCTCTTCGGGCAACTTGAGGTCATATTCATGCCAGTCCTTGACGCGCTCGCGCACCGGCCGCCGGGGCGATGTCTCGCGTCCAATCTCCATGAAGCCCGTGATTTTACCCATCGAAACCGCTCTCCCGACTGACTATCCAACTGACTACCCGTTCGCGACCGACCCACCGCGACGACCACCTCCTTCGACGCCTCCACCTCCTGTTCGATTCCTGACTCGCGCTCTATGCTGCGGCCTCTTTGGCCACGCGAGTTAACCCATCGCCTACGGCCAATTAAAATTAAACGGCGGCCAACCGCGACATATCCGACTGCATATTGAGCTGGCGTTCAAGTACGCGCCGATACTCAGTTGGCATCACCTTGACGAACTTGCCGACGTAATCGTCCCAGCTATCCAGGATGCGCCGGGCCACCGTGCTTCCCGTGTACTGATGATGACGCACCAGCAGCGCGTGAATATGACTCGCCTCGACCGTGTCCGCCAGATCGTGCAATTCGACCATGCCCATGTTGCAGCGGGACTTGAATGTACCGTCCTCGTCGAGTACGTAAGCGACGCCACCACTCATTCCGGCGGCGAAGTTGCGTCCGGTTTTGCCCAATACGACGACGGTCCCGCGCGTCATGTACTCGCAGCCATGATCGCCAACGCCTTCGACGACTGCGGCGGCGCCGCTGTTGCGTACGGCGAAGCGTTCTCCCGCCATCCCGCGTACGAAGACCTCACCGCCGGTCGCGCCGTAAAGCGCGACGTTTCCGATGATGATGTTCTCCTCGGCCTTGAAGGTCGCTTCAGGCGGCGGCCGCACTGCGATGAATCCGCCGGACAGGCCTTTGCCGAAATAGTCGTTCGCATCACCCTCCACGTAGAGTGCGACCCCCGGCGCGAGCCACGCGCCGAAGCTCTGTCCCGCCGTGCCCTTGAGATGAACCTGGATGGTATAGGGGGGTAACCCGTGTTCGCCGTGGTGGCGGGAAACTTCCGCCGAGAGCATGGTTCCCACGGTGCGATTCACGTTGCGAATCGGCAGGTGCACTTCGACCGGCTTTTTGTGTTCGAGTGCGTCTTTGCACAGTTCAAGCAGCTGCTTATCGAGTGCCTTCTCCAGCCCATGATCCTGCGGCTCGACGCGATGCAACGGCCAATCTGCCGGAACGTCGGGACGATGCAAAATTGCGCTTAAATCGACGTGGCGCGCCTTCCAGTGCTCGATGGCCTCGTTCGCGTCAAGACACTCGACCCGCCCAACCATTTCATCGATCGTGCGGAAGCCCAGCTGCGCCATGTGTTCCCGAACTTCCTCCGCAATGAACATCATCATGTTCACAACGTGCTCGGGCTTGCCCTCGAACTTCTTGCGCAGTTCGGGATCCTGCGTCGCGATGCCGACCGGACAGGTATTGAGGTGGCACACGCGCATCATAATGCAGCCCGAGGCCACCAGCGCGGCACTGGCGAAACCGAACTCCTCCGCCCCGAGCATCGCCGCAATAGCGACATCGCGGCCGGTCTTGAGCTGGCCGTCGGTCTCGACGTAAATGCGTCCGCGCAGGTTGTTCATCACGAGAATTTGTTGGGTCTCGGCGAGGCCAAGTTCCCACGGAATTCCCGCATGCTTGATCGATTGCAACGGCGACGCTCCGGTGCCGCCATCGTAACCACTGATTAGCACCACGTCGGCCTTGGCCTTGGCGACGCCCGCCGCGATTGTGCCGACACCGACCTCAGCCACCAGCTTGACGCTGATGCGCGCCCGGTCATTGGAGTTCTTGAGGTCGTGAATGAGCTGCGCAAGATCCTCGATAGAATAGATGTCGTGATGTGGCGGCGGCGAAATCAGACCGACACCGGGGGTCGAGTAGCGAATCTTCGCGATGTAATCATCGACCTTGTGACCGGGGAGCTGACCGCCCTCGCCGGGCTTGGCGCCCTGTGCCATCTTGATCTGCAGCTCATCCGCATTGACCAGGTAGTTGCTAGTCACTCCGAATCGCGCCGACGCGACCTGCTTGATGGCGCTGCGGCGCCAATCGCCGTTGGGGTCGCGATGAAATCGCTCGGGATCCTCGCCGCCCTCGCCGGTGTTGCTCTTACCGCCGATCCGGTTCATCGCGATCGCAAGGTTCTCGTGCGCCTCCTTGCTGATCGATCCAAACGACATCGCGCCGGTCTTAAACCGTTTGACGATCTTCTCGGCCGGCTCGACTTCTTCAATCGGCACTGGCTCGCGGTTGGGCTTGAACTTGAGCAGGCTGCGTAACGTGGCGAGGTTGCGGCTGTGTTCATCTACCAGCCGCGTGTACTCCTTGAACAGGCGATAGTTACCTGAGCGCACCGCATGCTGCAGCTTAGCGATGGTGTTGGGATTGTACATGTGAAACTCGCCGCGGCGGCGCCATTGATACTGGCCGCCGACGTCGAGTTCACCGTCCAGATTTGGATCGGCCGCGAACGCCAGCCGATGGCGGTTGGCCGATTCGCGCGCAATCGTGTCGAGCCCAATTCCGCCGATGCGCGACGCCGTCCACGAAAAGTACTTGTCGATTACTTCACGGTTGAGCCCGATCGCTTCGAAGATCTGCGCGCCGCGATAGCTCTGAACCGTGGAAATGCCCATCTTTGAGGCGACTTTGATCAGGCTCTTGGTACCGGCCTTGATGAAGTGATCGACCGCCTCTTCTTCGCTGACGTCCTTGAGCTGGCCGTCATGAATCATGCCGCCGAGCGTCGCATACGCGAGATATGGATTGACGGCCCCGGCGCCATAACCGATCAGCAGGCATAGATGCATTACCTCGCGCGGCTCACCAGACTCAACGACGAGGCCGCAGCGCGTACGACTACCCTCGCGAATCAGATGATGATGGACAGCGGCGGTCGCAAGCAGACTCGGGATGGGAGCCCAATCGACGTTCACGCCGCGGTCCGACAACACGATAATCGTGTAGCCCTTGTCTATCGCGGTCGAAGCCTGCCTGCACAGATCGTCGAGCGACTCACGCAGACCCGCCTCCCCTTTGGCCACCGGAAAAAGCGTTGAAATCGTAATCGTTGACAATCCCGGATGTGCCAGTTGCTTGATCTGTTCGAGCTGTGTGTTCGTCAGAATCGGCACCTTCAACCGCAACTGACGGCAATGAAGGGGCGTCTCTTCAAACAGGTTCTGCTCGGAGCCGATGGTGGTTTCCGCCGACATCACCATCTCTTCACGGATCGGATCGACCGGCGGATTCGTCACCTGAGCGAACAGTTGCTTAAAGTAATTGAAGAGCAGAGGCGATTTGTCCGAGAGCACGGCGAGCGGCGTATCGGTGCCCATCGAACCCACCGGCTCCTGCCCATTCGCGGCCATCGGCGCGAGGATTGTCTTCAGATCTTCCAGCGTGTAGCCAAAGGCTTGTTGCTGCTTAAGCAGATCGAAGGGCTCGAACCCATTGATGGCGGGTGCTGACGACGGCGGCGGCAGCGATTCGAGATTGACCAGGCCGTCCGCCAGCCACGCGCGATAGGGCTTACGTGCGGCAAAGCCCTCCTTGATCTCTTCGTCCTGGACGATGCGCCCTTCGGTGGTATCGACGAAGAACATGCGGCCCGGCTGCAACCGCCCTTTAAACGCGATCTGATCCTGCGGCAGCTCGAGCACGCCGGCTTCCGAAGCCATCACCACCAGACCGCCCTTCGTCACCCAGTAGCGCGAGGGACGCAGTCCGTTGCGGTCGAGCACGGCGCCGATGCGGCGCCCGTCCGTAAAGGTGATCGAAGCCGGGCCATCCCAGGGTTCCATCATGCACGAATGGTACTGATAAAAGGCGCGCTTGCTGTCGCTCATCAGCGGATCGTTTTGCCACGCCTCGGGAATCATCATCATCGCGGCATGCGCCAGTGGACGACCGCTGCGCACCAGCAGTTCGAGGCAGTTATCGAACACCGCCGAGTCGCTGCCGTTGGGCTCGACCACCGGGAGGATCTTCGCCATATCCTCGCCGAATAGCGGCGACGCGAATTGCTTCTCGCGCGCGCGCATCCAGTTGATGTTTCCACGCAGCGTGTTGATTTCGCCGTTGTGCGAGAGGAAGCGGTACGGATGGGCGCGATCCCAACTGGGGAAGGTATTGGTCGAGAACCGCTGATGGACCATTGCGAGTGCGGTCTTCATCTGCGGATCAACCAGGTCGGGGTAGAAGCGCGGAATCTGATACGAGATGAGCTGGCCCTTGTACACCAGCGTCGAGCTGGAGAGGCTGCAAACGTAGAACAATTCTTCGTCGCTGAGGCGCATCGAAGCGGCCTCACTGGCCACGCGCTTGCGGATAACGTACAGCTTACGCTCGAGGGTCTCCTCGTCACCTATATCGGCCCCGCGCCCGATGAATATCTGACGCACCGAAGGCATCCCCTGGCGGGCGATTTCACCGCATTGAGATTCGTCCACCGGCACTGAGCGCCAACCCAGGACGTGCTGCCCTTCCTCACGCACGATGTGCTCGAAGATCTGCTCGCAGGCGTTGCGTTTGGCGATGTCCAGCGGCAAAAAGACCATGCCGACGCCGTACTCTCCCGGCGCGGGCAGCGCGAAGCGCAACGCCGCAGCCTCCTTGCGCAGAAACTCATGCGGGATCTGCATCAACAGGCCGGCGCCGTCGCCGGTGAGCGGATCGCATCCGCAGGCACCGCGATGCTCAAGGTTACGGAGAACCTCGAGGCCCTTCTGCAGGATGTCGTGCGATTTCTCGCCCTTGATGTTGACCACGAAACCGGTGCCGCACGAGTCGTGTTCGTGGGCGGGATCGTAGAGACCCTGGCTTGGCGGAAGGCTGCGGTATGGGTGCATCATCGTGCCCTCGTGTTGTCGGAAACTGCGCCTTTGGGGACGCCGTGGCGATGGCGTTTGCCGTTGCCGGCGTCGGTCGCTTCCCTGTTGCTACTGACCGAAATCTGCGTGCGCTCCGTGTGCGTCGACAACACCACCATCGTTTCCGTCCGCGTCACCCCGTCGATAGCCCGGATCGTCTTAATCAATTCCTCCAACGTCGCGGTGTTGCAGGTCTTAACCTTCAGCAGCACCGTATGTTCGCCCGTGATGTGATGGCATTCGAGGACTTCCTCGATACACTCCACCGTTTCTTCGAACATCCCGATGGGCCGCGGGTGGCCGAGTGAGACGCCGATAAACGCCGTCACGTCCTTGCCCATCAAACGCGCGTCCACCGAAGCGTGATAGCCCGTGATGACCCCGCCATCCTCAAGCTTCTTTACCCGCTCGATCACCGAGGGGGCCGAGAGCCCGACCTGCTCGCCCAACTTGACGAGTGGAATCCGGCCGTGCTCCTGGAGAATCGCGATAATCTGTAGATCAATCGCGTCTGGCTCGAAGGATTCGTGACCTAACTTCATAAGGCAATACCATCAAGGAGCCCGCTAAACTAACTGCCGCTACAAGATTTGTCAAGGGATTCTTAGGTCAATCAACAAGAAAAAAGACGTTTAGATGAAAAATTGACTCACCAGATCCCCTCTCATTAGGCGACGGGCACTATTAGCCTCAATTCCAGCCACGCGATGTTTCGTTATCGTTTCCCTCTTAACCAGGGATTGAGCTCACCCCCTCTTGTTCAATACATTTCTGGCGCTCGGCAAATAGCGACAGATTTATCTGTTGCGAGAACACTTCAGCTTCGTCAGCTAATTGGGATAGGCTTCGCTGCCCATCTCAAGCGCGTCGAGACCACTCCACTCGGTTTCGGCCGGCACGCGATTTCCGATGGTGTGTTCGACCACGCGAAAGAACACCCATGCGAGTCCGAATATGACCACGATGTTAACGACGACGCCAATCAGTTGAGAGGCAAATTGGCCGGCGTCGCCGTAGAGCAGTCCGCGAACGGGACCCGCCACACCGTTCCAACCGTCGCCGTAGGAACCATCGGCGAACAGTCCGAGCGCGAGCGCTCCCCAGATTCCGCAGGCGCCGTGCACTGAAATCGCACCGACCGGGTCGTCAATCCGAAACTGCCGCTCGATCAGGAGGACACTCGCGACCACAATCAAACCGGCGACCACGCCGATCATTACAGCCGCTTCAGGAGTGACGAAGGCGCAGGGAGCTGTGATCGATACCAGACCGCCAAGCAGGCCATTACAGGCCATTGGTACGTCCGGCTTATGATAGCGATGCCAGAGATAAAGCAACGCCGAAAGCGTGCCGCCAGCGGACGCCAACATCGTATTAACCGCGATAATGCCGATGCGAGGATCGGACGCGGCCAGCGTCGATCCGGCATTGAAGCCGAACCATCCGAAGGCCAGTATCAGGGTTCCAACGACGGCCATCGGCAGGTTGTGGCCCGGGAGGAGTCCAATCGCGCCATCGCGACGGAATTTGCCGATGCGCGGACCAAGCGTGATGGCTCCAGCGAGTGCCGCTAACCCGCCGGTCATGTGCACTACCGACGAGCCCGCGAAATCGACATCGCCATGGCCGAGGCCGAGGTTCGCGCCAAGCTGCGAGAGCCATCCGCCACCCCATACCCAGTTGCCGAAGAGGGGATAGAGAAACATCGACATGAAAAGGCCGTAAATGAAAAAGGCCGAAAATTTCCAACGTTCGGCCATCGCTCCGGTGGGAATCGTCGCAGCAGTATCCATGAAGACCACCGCGAACAGGAACATCGCAAGGCTGCCAGGCTCATGACTGACGCTCACCAGCGCAAATTTCGCACAGCCGATCAGGCCATAGCGATGCCCATCAATTACGATCGACAATTCGTGATGTACCGAACCAGCACCTGCGAGCGATGGCCAATTGCTGACACCACCCATCATCAGGGCATAGCCCACGGTCCAGAAGCCGAACAGCCCTACCGGGTAGATAATGAGGTTCATCGCCATCGTGTTGACGGCGTTTTTGGCGCGCGTGAAGCCGGTCTCAAACATGGCAAAACCGACCTGCATGAACATGACGAGAAAGCCACACAGCAATACCCACGCGAGATTGAGCGACTGCGTGAGTTGCTGTCCTGCGTGATTGCCCGTGACTTCGTCCGCCCACGCATGCTCTCGCAGTGCGATTAGCGCCAGCGTCGCGACGATGATTGCCGCCGCGCGGCGCCTTACTGGCTGACCATATGGTCGCCAGGGCTGGCCCCGTCCGATTCGCGCAATCATTTGGTTTGCCCCCGAAAGGAACGCTGCGGATACGGCGCCGCCGGATAGCGGTTGGCCAGCCAGATGAGGAAAGCCAGCACGCCGGCAAGCGATCCAAAAAACAGGGCGGTCCAGAGGATGCCACGAAGTTTCCGGCTACTCTGATTGCGTGGATGGAGGCGGTGGGCGCGTCCAGTGATCACAACTTGCGCGGGATTCTCGAGGTCGTGCAGCATCTCGGCTGCACTGGCATACCGGTCGCGCGGCACGCGCTCGATCGCGTGCAGAATTATCTCCTCCATATGGGGGTCGAGGTCAGGTCTGAAATGAGTCGGTGGTTGTGGGTCCTCGTTGGCCTTCAACCGCATCATGTTGTAAACGTTGTCGGCGTTGTACGGTAGTTCGCCAGTGAACATCTCATAGAGGATTGTGCCGAGAGCGTAGATGTCGGTGCGGGGGTCGCCACGCCGTCCGCCGATCTGCTCAGGCGCCATGTAATCAGGCGTACCAATGGTGGACGAAAGTCCCGCCCACGTTAGCCGCCGCGCTTCTTCGTCCAGCGCGATGCCGAAGTCCATAATCTTGAGCAGGCCGCTGCCGGTAACCAGAATGTTCTCTGGTTTGAGGTCCCGATGGACCACGCGCTCGCCATGCATGTAAACAAGGGCACTGGCGATCTGTTTTGCGTAATCGAGTGCGTGGTCGGTCGCAAAGGGACGTATTTCGCGCAACTCGGCACGCAACGAAATACCCTCAACAAACTCCATCGCGATGTACATCCGGCTTTTACGCCTGGGCGTGAAAACCTTTATGATGTTGGGGTGGTTAAGCCGTCGGACCACCTCCTCCTCGCGCTGAAAGCGTCCGTAGAAAACCACGTCGCTTTCAAACTGTGCGTAGGGTATTTTTATCGCGACCGTCTGGCCATCTAGCTGGTCAACCGCCTTGAAGATCGAAGCCATTCCGCTCCTGGCGATAAGCTCCGTCAGTTCATACTGGTCGAGCTTGTCGCCGACGTTGACCTCGCGCATATAAGGCTTGCGTACCGAACCCGCGCCGGACGTTAGCATCCGGCGGCGCGGCGAATCAAACGTCGATTCACGCCGAGCCGGGAAACCATGCACGTTGTCATTTTTAGGCGCCGGGTGCGGCACACCTGCTTCAATTGCCTCGGCCAAAAATGGCGGCGATGCGCGCGCGCCACCCGCGTCGCACCAGAGTGGTAGCCCCCCGCGCCAACATCACGAAGACGGCGACGGTGAGGTTGTCGGGAGTCCCTCGGTAGTTGGCAGTTTCGATCAGCCGCCGGCAGGCCGTTTCCGCATCGCAATCGCGCGAAAGCTTCTCAATTTCAGCATCCGGGATCACCGACCATAGACCATCGCTGCACAGAATCAGACGATCATGCTGTTGCATCGGCGTAGTTATACGGTCAATCGACGGAATCAAGTCCTGGCCAAGACAACGGCTGAGGGCCGAACGGTCCGGATGAGTTCGCGCGCGCTCGGCGCTCATCAAACCCATCCTGACACGCTCACCGACCATTGTGTGGTCGCGCGTCAACTGCTCGATCTTGCGGTCACGCACCAGGTACAACCGGCAATCGCCGCAATGAACTCCGTAGAGCATGCCTTCATTAAGATTGACGGCAATCGCGGTGGCGGTGGTCGCCATTCGGCGCAGTTCGGGCACCGCTAGAGCGCGATTATGAATCTCAATATTGGCCTGCTGGAGAGATCGATGGAGTCTTTTGGAAGCTCCCAGGGCCGGTGAACTCGCGCGAAACGCTTCGAGCGTGGCCTCGACCGCCATGGCGCTGGCAATTTCGCCACCCTCATAACCGCCAACGCCATCGGCCACGATAAAGACTACTATACTGTCATTCTCAATTAATTGACCGCAGGAATCCTCGTTGCCTTCGCGTTTGGTGCCGACATCGGTGAGGATGCCCAGGTCGAAGGCCGGAGTGCGCTCCGGCGGCGCGGGGTGCGACGACTCCGTCGCCAATTCTATACTCCCCATCGCCGCCGCCCCGGAACGCCGGCAAGCGGCGCACCTGATTGGTTCTGCGAGAAGCGGGCGCTGATAAATCCGGGATTATTCGAAACGCATGGGGAATGCCCTCTGTGGAGCGCGACGAAATCGTTGAAAGGAGGTTCGGCAATTAATCGTGGGTGGCGGTTTTTTGCATAAGCTCGCGTTCGGCAGTCAACCAGTCCGATAACTCGTCGCCTGCGTCGGATCCGCGCGCAAGAAATACTTCGTAGGCGCGCAGCCGGATCACGTCGACGCTGACGGCGCCGATGCCACTGTTTCCATTCGTTGCCGGTGGTTTTTCCATTGCCGAGGTTGCTGTAGCGCCGTTGCTCGCGGCCTTCGCCTTCACCTTTCCACTCCGCACGCCCGCTGTCTTGGGTTTCTTGGGCGCAGCCATCGTAAATCCTCCTGCTGTGACAAATTGTCGAAGCGCGCTTCCCCGGGAAAGCCGCTAAATAAATTTCGCCATCGTGGCGGCCGCGATTCAAGTACTTGGTCAGCAATTTAATCCCCAGGTAAGGCGCCGCAGGTCGCAATTTCAGAGAATGGGCGAGCGGGCCCGATTTTAATCGGGCCCGCCGCCGCTTCATCATTCAGAACCCCTATGCGCTGCGATCAGAAAGAATAGATAGCAGCCACCAGGAACGTATCCTGCCCATTATACGTATGGTCGGGGTTGGGGAAGTTCGGGCTGTTGACCGGAGCAATCGTGCTACCGAAGAACGGCGCCGCGTTCGATTCGTCGTGCCGGTACTCGAGCCGTGCGAGCAGCCCGGTAACGTCGGGAACCTTGTAGTTAATCGTCTCGGTGAATTCGCCCAGCGTCTGGCGCAGGCCTGTCCGAGCGCCTTCGCTGTCACGGAACCATTCACCGCGCGAGGCGAACTCAAGGTGGTCATTCAGGTCATACACGATGTACCCTGCCGCGCCCGTCCAGCTCGATGACACCGGAATGTTGACGGTGCCTTGCGGTCCCGGTGCGTAGCCGGGAGCCGGTGAACAGAATGGCAGACCCGGGACACAGAAGCGGTTGCCGTGAGAAGAATACGCGGGCAACACGCTGACCGGATTACCCTCGTCGGCATAGAGATACTCGCCGATAAGTTGCAGGCCTGGAATCGGCGTATGCCACGTCGCTATCGGATCGATCGCCCACCGCTGCGAATTGCCGTGGTTGACCTGCTCCGGTCCGTATATGCCATTAAGTACCAACGAAATGTTCGATGTCGGATTGAGCGATAGCTCACCTTCGACCGATTGCCCGTTGTTGTTATCCTCCTGATCATCCCAACCATTGTTGGCGCCAAGCGTCAAGCTGACGTTGCTGTTGAAAGCATACGTCCCGCGAATTCCGGTATGAGTCAGTGGCTCGCCCAATGTGAAGAGCAACCCACGCGACTCGTTGAAGTTCTGATTATTGTAGGTCGGGATAACCTCAGCGCCGAGCAGAGTCACCATGCGGCCCGCTTGCAGATTAATACCTTGGCCGAACGGCACGGTATAGGTGAGGTAGGCCTGCGTCAGGTCGAACATATTGTTGCTGACGGCCGCCGGATTCAGGTTCGAGTACCGCGTCGAAGCAGCCATCACGTTGGCGAGTTCGCCGAAGTTCAGGTCGGTTACGAAGCCGACGCCGCCATCCGAGACTCGGGCTATGTGTAGATTGAACTGTGCAAGACTGTACGTGTTGCAGTCGATATCAAAGGCATGCAACTGATTGAGGCAACCACCGGGTGCGGTTGGATTGGGACCGCCCTTGCTTCCGCCGCTGGTGTTCGGATGATTCAGATTGTAGTCATAGGTAACGTCGGCCAGGCCATGAACCTGGATTCCGAGGTTGGTGGCCAGATTGGTCCTGATATCATCAACACTCTTGCCTAGCGATCCGACCGTCTCGCCGATGGTCTGCGGCTTCTGATCAGCCGGCGGCGGCGGTACGATATCCTGCTGTTCTTTGACCGTTGCAACTTCACCCTTGAGCTCGTGAATCTCCTTTTGTAGTTCCTGGACCTCGCTTCTGAGGTCGCTCACTGATTCGGCCGAAGCGGGGTCCTGGGCACGTGCCGCAGTTCCGCACGTCAGAAGCATCGCCAACGCTGCTGGCGCCGCCAGCTTCGAAGTAAATCGCCTCCCGACTGTTATCCTCATTTCCTCTTGTCCTCCCGGCGACCCATCTCTCGTCGCCTCCGGTTCGTTTGATGGATGTCCGCTAATCGACTTGGTAAGACTCCCCCGTCCGGTAGCGGGCGGCGCCCACATGGAATCAAGATTCGTGCCTCTAGAGATCTAGAGATTTAGGGCTGAATTTGGCTTGTCGGTAGAGCGGAAAGCTCATCGGAATAGCAGATGCCGCATCAATATGCAGTGAAGTTTGCACTACTCTCAGATCCGCTTGCTCGCACTTGTCAGTTCTTTACTTAATTCCTGCATAGGCCGGCTATTCCATCTCGACCGCGGTATCGCGACCACAAGCTCCAATCAATCCAAAAAATTGGGGAGGACCGTGGCCGCGGTCCTCCCCTGCTCACCTCACATTCCCAGCCCGAAACAAATCAGACTCGTTTCCTTGATCAGGCCTGCTTGGCGACCAGCATGGTATCTCGGCCTCTTTTCTTGGAATTGCGCAAAAAATAGATCGCGCCGTAAATGCCCCACACCGCCGAGACCGCAACTGCGATGATCGGCTCCTTCCAGCTTCCAATTCCTTCCAAGGGTCCGATAACGTAGAAGGCCAGACAGGAAAAGTTAGCGATTGCGCCGAAAACGGGAATCACCATGTGTTTGATACCGTGGAATTCGTGGCGTTCCTTAAAGGCGACGATGCACACGATGTTGGTCAGGCCGTAGAGCACAAAGGTGCCGAAGTTCGACAGCAATGTAACTGTAAGCAAGCCGTTGGGCAGCGATGCCATCGTAGCACTCGAGCCCAGGCCGAACGCGTACCAGATGTTGTGCGGCAGTGCCTTCATCGCATCGTCGGTAGGCGCCGAGCCGCCAGTGAAGAAGGCCAAGGCAGCGAGTGCGCCAAAGACCGCCGAGATATGCGCGAGGGTCCAAATCGCGCGGTGAGGCGTCAGCTTGTCGCCATGGAGCAAGCCGAAATGCTCTGGGACTTCCTCGTCGCGTCCCATCGCGTAGGTGACGCGGGCGCCGGTGTTAATGCAGCTCAAGGTCGTGCCGATCAGGGCGAGAAAAACGGTAAAGGCCTCAATCAACATGAAGGCCTCGCCGTGACCGCCGAGCAACGCGTCGCCGACCAGGGTCATCATGTCGCCGATGGGAGCCGCCGAGCCGCTCGCCGCCTTGAGGCTGTAGGCGCTACTCAGGAAGTAGTTGGCTGCGAAATACTCGAACATGTAGCAGATGAGTCCCTGGATGGTGAGAGAAAGGATTACCGCGCGCGGAATATCGCGCTTCGGATTTTTCGCCTCCTCACCCATCGCGGTCACTGATTCGAATCCAACTAGCAACAGGATCGCGATGGTCGCCTGCAACATCGTATAAGAGAACGCATGCGGGGAGACGACCGAGAGAGCGGTGGGATGCGACGGATTGTCGCCCGACAGCGAGTAATGCAAGACCTGAGAAACGACGTTACCGTTTGCGTCGAAGCCGAGCCCGGTCGAACCCTCTGGATGCCCAACGCGGTACGCGATCGCGAGGGCGCCGAAAAACACCAGGGCGGTGATCTGAATGGCGTTGATCGCGATGTTTACGTTGGTCGATCCGTTCACGCCCTGATATGCGATGTAAGAGACCCCGTAAGAGAAGATGATCGCGATCAGAGCCATGAAAACTGGCCCCGGAATCGTACTGTTCATTACGCTCGGGAACAGGTTACCGACGATGTATCCGACCAGGACGCCCATCGTCGTGACCATCACGGCGGGATAAATCCAGTAATATAAATGGGACGCCCAGCCGATGACGAACTTGGCGATTCGAGCAAAACGAAACGCCTTGGTCGTGTTCAGGAACGCTTGTTCAGCGAAAAGGTATGAGCTGCCGGCGCCGGGATAGAGCTTGGCCAGTTCCGAATACGACAGCGCGGTTGCATAGGCCAATGCTAGCGCTACCAGGATTCCGAACCACATCGCCAATCCCGAGGGCATTACGTAACCCGCCTGGACGACGAAAGTGATCCATAAGAATGCCCCCGGAGCGATTAGCGCCATCGCGTTAACCGTTACTCCAGTGAGCCCAAGTGTAGCCTGCATCTTGGGTGTTTCGGGTGTACCAGCCATCATTCCTCCTTCGTTCATCGATCCGCTTTGCGGAATTCAGATATGCCCCCGAGCAAAGGACACACGAGCGAAAGGGGGATTCAGCAAGAGAAATGCCAAACTAAAGTTCTAGAAAGCAATACTACTATCGAACGTAGCCTAGGTTTGACTGCTTACATTGCAGGCAATTGCACATTGCACGGTCATCAGAGCCGAGCAGAAATGTAGTGACGAAGCTTATTTTGACGGATCATAGGCAGTTGAATTCGCTTCGCGACTACGCCATCGTCCCGCGAGGGGTCAGATAATCCGACCGGAACCCTGGTGAAATACTATGAGGTGCTATCGCACCTGCGTGCAGATGGCATGGTCCACAGCGGATTGATGTCAATCCAGGCTGGGCTCTATTCGTCTTCGAGGTCTGAACGTCGCGGCCGTGGCACCCCGATCGCGACCATCAACAGCGGACTCTTGCATGCAGCATGCGGTGAGAAAAATTTGGTCGTATCGTCGTCATAAAAGGTGAGTCCGGAAGCGCCACGCCCCAACGCGTATGCGGATAGGTACATGCGACCGGCGAGAATTCCCGCTTCCAGATGGGCGTCGCGATAACCGCGATTTCCGAGCGCGTCGATCGCGCGATCGAGGTCGCTCATGAAGCAGACCAGCGCGCTGCAGTCTGCACCGAGAGACTGTTCCAGACACAGATAACCGGCTTCACCGCGGAAGTCGCCAACCTTGAGCAGTTCGAAGCTTGCGGTTTCGCGGCAGTAAAAGTACGAACCGCACGCCACGCCATCAACTGCGTTGACAATCAGGTAGCTGTCAATCATCGAAGGGAAATCGGCGTGAAGCCGAGCCCTCGAGGTCGCCATTATGGTCGCGAGTTCCGCAGCCGTGATCGAATCGCGGACGAACCTTCGCGTGGAACCTCGCCGCAGGATTGTCTCACCCAACGCCATCGTCTCATTGGGCGAAAGCATCTTCGGAATAATCGGGGCATTGGTCGCAGCATTGGATGGTGGCGCAATCCTAATCTGGTAATGCGCGGCAGCAGCAAGTGTGCGAACTTCGTCCTTCGATTCCAGGCGCGAGGCGCGATGAACTTTCGCCAAATCTTCGTACGACGCTTCTTGCGCCGACAGCGGGACCGTGTCGAGGCCGATCGGCGCCACCGACAACAATTCCGTCATTGCCGAAAAGCCTTCGACCGGTTTGCGGCGATTCTCGGTCCGTCCGAGCGCGACCATGCACACGATGCCCTCACGCTCTCCGTCAACATCGATCAGTCTCTCGATCGGCGCATCCTCAAAGGCCGTGATGATTTCAGCCGGGAGACTATCGGCATTGGTGGCGGCCAGTAAGTTGGCCAGAATCGTGCCTGCATCCCAGAAGCAATAGCGATAGGCGCGTGCGCGATATTTCCAGGTGCTGCGCCAGAAGATTGCGGACACTAAAAGGATGGCGCCGGCTTCGGCGAGAACCGGCGCTTCCCCCGCAGCGCCCGCGATGTACCCGCGCCATTTGCCGCGCCGCAGGCCGCGCAGTTTCAAGTCGGCGGGTGAGAAATGATAAAGCCCCGGCTCAAGTCCATCGACGTCGTTTGCGGCGAGGTAAATCTCTATTGGATAGAGCGCGCCGGCTGAGGCGGCCGCGCGAAAATGATAGTCTTCGCCACCCACTGACTTGCTGCGGGTGAGCCCGGCGGCACAAAACAGAATTCGCGTGAGAACCTCGAGATCCAAGGGCGCGCCGGCACCCGCTGTCGGCTTCGCATCGCCGGCCGCAGACTCGGCAATGCTACCTTCGATCGCCGTGGTCACGGGCATCGAAGAAAGATTCAACTCTCGCGGCAACGCGACCGATCCCGCAGCGGGATAGATTTTGTAGGCAAGCGGACGATTCTCCCAATCGAGTGCGTGCGAATTGCTGCGAACGCTAGTGTAAGAATGCTTCGTGACTTCGTGGTAATGGCGCGCCGCATCGGGATCGAAGTTGCTCAATTTGCTCTCGCTCCTACCTGCTGAAGTGAGCATAACGCCCACTTTATCATCCATAATAGTAGTTGCTGACAAACCCCGCGCGCGGCATCGCAAAGGGTTTCGCCGGGTTAGCCGTATCCGCCCGGGCCGTGCTATACGCGAAGTTGGAAATCCGCACTACGTTCGATCGAATTTCGAGAAGGCGCCTCGCCCGATGAATTGAGTGGTGGCCGGCATCTAACAACCATGGTCTGGGAGCGCCACCAGGGAGGGCGCATTCAATGGCATCGCGATTGACAGTTCAGGAAGTCAAAGGTCTCTTCGAGAAGATAAGTAACTGGGGACGGTGGGGCGCCGAGGATGAGCGGGGCGCGCTCAACTTCATCACAGCGGATAAACGCGCACGCGCGGCAAAGCTGGCGCAGAGCGGGGAAATCGTGTCACTTGCACTGCCGCTTTCGACCAAGACCACCCCCGACAATCCGCAACCGGTGCAGCACATGATGCTGCATGCCGGACCCCCCGGGGTGGCGTCTCTCGACTATTTCGGCATGGCGCCGCATGGCATGGCCTTTACGCATCTGGACGCGCTATGCCACGTTTTCTACCAGGGCCGAATGTACAACGGCTTCAGCGATCGCGAAGTCGGCCGCTTCGGTGCGCGCAAGTGTGCGATCGATGTCACGCGCGACGGCGTGATGAGCCGCGGCGTTCTGCTCGACATTCCCAAAGCGAAGAAAATTGAATGGCTCGATCCGGGCGACGCGATTTTCCCCGAAGATCTCGATGCCGCAGAAAAGATTGGCAACGTCCGCGTTGAGGAGGGTGACGTGCTGTTGCTTCGCACCGGACGACATCAGCGGCGCAAAGTTAAAGGTGCGTGGGATCCGCGACGCGACGGTCTGCCGGGACTCGACGCCTCATGTCTGGCATGGATTCATGAACGCCGGGTCGCGGTCATCGGATGCGATGCCGTCAGTGATATCGCACCCAGTCCGTACGGTGCGGAACTCGGACTGCCAATTCATATCGGCACCCTCGTGATGATGGGCATTCATCTGATCGACAACGCCGACTTCGACGCGCTGGCAGAAACGTGCGCACGCCTGCGGCGTTACGAATTTCTCTTCACGATGGCGCCATTGATTCTGGAGCACGCGACCGCGTCCCCGGTGAACCCGCTTGCGTTGTTCTAACGGCGATTAGCTAATCGATACTAAGTACAATTGCATACCTATCCGGGAGATTACTGAATGAAGAACGAAGCGATGGTCATCGACGCGGACGGGCATATCCTGGAACCGCCTGATTTGTGGGAGAAATATATTGAGCCGAAATATCGCGATCGAGCGATTCGAATTCGGATCGGAGACGACGGATATGAGTATCTGGAGGTCGCCGGGAATCGCGCCAAGATGACGCGCCAGGGGCAGCTCGGCACGCTTGGTGGGATGGGCAAGATGGTCGAGGAATCGCGGCGCCGGCGCGAACAGTTTATCAACGCTGGCCGGGCTTCGGAATTGCGTTACGAAAAGCCCAAGCCGGAAGAAACCTATCTCAAGGGTGCGGCCTTCGGCACGATGGATATGAAGGAGCGCCTGCAACTGCTCGACAAAGAGGAGATGGCTAAATCAATCCTCTACCCAACCATCGGCTTGCTGTGGGAGTGCGAAACCATGGACGCCCAATTGTCGGCTGCGTATTGCACCGCGTACAACCGCTGGATTGCGGATTTCTGCCGTGATTCCGGCGGTCGGCTGGTTCCAATAGCGCATCTGTCCCTGGGCGATCCCGAGGCGGCCGCGAACGAACTCGAGCGCGCAGTTAAGGATGGCTGCAAGGGCGCTTTCGTAGCGCCATTCACGATCTCGCGGCGGCCCCACGCCGATGCTTCACACGATCGCATTTTTGCGATCGCGCAAGATGCGGGAATTCCCTTCGCGATTCATCCGACGCTCGAACCGCCGGCCTTCGGCGTGCATCATCGCTACGACAGTTTCGCCTGGGCGGCCTGGTACTATGACCTGTTCGCAGCGCAAGGCGTTCAGCACGCTTTCGCAACCTTCTTTCAGCTTGGGGTATTCGACCGCTTTCCGCGCCTTAAGGTCGTGGTGCTGGAATCCGGCGCCGGCTGGATTGGCTATTTCCTCGATCGTGCCGATGCGATCTTCAATGGCACTACCATCGCGCAAACGGTTCGCCTGAAGGAAAAGCCCTCGCACTATTTTAAGGAGAGTTGCTATATTTCTGCGGACCCGGACGAACGCACTATCGCAGGTATGATGCAGCACGTTGGCGAGAGCAAATTCTTCTGGGCGAGTGACTATCCGCATCCCGACCACCCGGGGAATTATTTGGAAGAGCTCGCCGGTATGGTAAAGCCGATGAGTGAGTCCGGGCGCCGCGGGATCCTCGGCGAGAACGTCGCGCGCGCATACAATCTAATCTGAAACGTCGATCGCCATCTGAAAAGACGAGGCCAGGCGTCACACCCTGGCCCGTCTTTTCAGATCATTATTTGCCCTTTTTTCGCTGATAATGTCGATGAGCCTTAGCGCGATTGCCGCAAGCCTGCATCGAGCACCAGCGCCGCGATCCGTTCTTACTATCGTCGAGAAATAGCCATAGACAGCGGTCATTCGCGCATTCGCGTACCCGTGCGGAATCCGGCCCGACTAGAATATCGGCGGCTGACCATAGTACCGCTGCGAGAATTCCGGCTGCCGTGGGTTTTGTCTCGATGCGCCAGCCGAAGGCGCCGTTGGTTCTTTCGAGAAACGTGCGTGGCGCCGAATCACCCAGAGCCTTATTCAATCGATGGAAATCCTCGTTTGCGATTGGCGACGATGATGCGATTCGACTGAGTAATCGATGAATACTCTCCCGGATTTCAATCACATCGCCGAATACCACCCTGGACTGTTGAGGATGTGCTTCGAACGATTTGCCTAGTTCGCTGATTGCGCTTGGCGGCACCGCCTTGTTCGCCGACAGCCATGCAAGCAGGTCGGCCATGCTGTGAAGGCTTTCATCGGGCACGCTGCCCCGCCAGGCGAGGGTATTGGCAAATTCTACGGCCAAGTCGCGTCGCGGAACGACAATCAAATCACTCTTTTTTTCAGAACCTCTCGATTTTGCCGCGCCGGTCATTCCCGCATCTATTCTAACCATCTTGGTAGTTGACATCTATCGCCCGTTTCTTTATATATAACCATCATACAGGTTAGAGGATCGAGCGACAGTTCTGCTCGAAACGGAGGAATTTCGATGATCAGTCATGTTTCGATTGGCGTGAGGGATATAGCGAAGGCAGGGCCGTTCTATGATGCGGTGTTCGCACCACTGGGCTACAAACGCCTGGTCGATAGCCCGCAAGCTCTGGGTTACGGCGCGGATAGTCCGGAACTATGGGTAATGCAGGTTGCACGGCCGGTGCCCGCGGATGAAGCCTCGGGACTGCACTTTTGTTTCGACGCGCCGAGTCGCGGGAGCGTTGAACAGTTCCATGCGGCTGCCTTGAAAGCCGGCGGAAAAGACAACGGCAAACCGGGACTGCGCAAGGACTATGGCGAGAATTACTATGCCGCATTCGTCATTGACCCAAGCGGTTATCGGCTGGAGGCATACTGCGGCCGTTAGTCACTAATCCCATCTTTCCAATGCCGTGGATTCACGGTCACCGCAACGGGATGCGGACGACGATGGTGCGGTCGTCCGCGTCCCGGAATCATCCCGTAAGAAATACACCTTGCGCCATGGAGGCCGTATGAACCTTGAGGGCGGCTGCGCTTGCAACAACATTCGCTATAAATTGGTCGCGACACCGCTGATTGTCCACACATGTCACTGTCACGATTGTCAGCGGCTGACCGGCAGCGCTTTCGTGGTTAATATCTGGATCGAGCGGCAATTCGTCGCGCCGGGCGCGATCGTTCCGAAGTCATTTCGGCTGGCAGGTGGCAGCGGCCAGAAGCACGACGTTTTCTTTTGCGATAGTTGCGGTACTTACTTATGGAGCCGTTATCTCGGAGCACCCGGCGATGCTCTGTTCGTGCGCGCTGGAACGCTGGACAAGCCTACCGCGGTTAAGCCCGACGTTCACATTTTCACGAGAAGCAAACTACCATGGCTGACGCTTCCTGAAGGTGCTCGGACCTTTAAATCGTTCTACAAGATAAGCGAGATCTGGTCAGCAGAAAGCAAAGAGCGCTTGCGGCTAAATCGCGCGACGGCAAAGCTTATTTAGTGTGCAACGAACTGGCTATATAACATCGCATCGAGCGACCCGATGAATCGCCGATGCGCGATAACGAAGGGAATGATTTCAATCGATGAACTCCTCCGCCGCGTGCTCATGTGTTCGGCGTGGCTGATGCTGATGCTCCAATCGTGATCGGAAGCTCGAAATGAACCGTCTGTGGCATCTTGCACATCGTATCGTTGCACTGCTGGAAGCTTAAAGTACCCGGGATTGAATAGTCACCAGGTTTGATTTTTTGACTCAGTAAGATCGTACCGATCGCCTTGAAGTTTCCCGTATAAACCGGATAGGTCTCATTGAGCGCCGCGAACCGGAGCGGTATCGGCTTTGGCAGCTTGACAGTTTGCTCCACCAGGAGTTCGCTATCGAACCTAATCGAAGTTGGCGTCAATCCTTCTCCGTCGGGCAGCGGCTCGCCGTAAATATGCCATCCGGGCGCAATCTCGAAATCTACCGCGACATTAAGCTGGTGCCGGCTTGGAGAGCGATCAGCGGCGAGTACTATCCTCGCCCGCACATCACCCGCCTGTACCGTCACTGGAGTGCTGTGAAAGGAAATACTTGCAGCCCTGGCAGTCTGAACAGCAAGTAGAATTAGCAATGTCGCAATGGCCAAGCGCCCGGCGACGCAGATCGCCGAGGCGTTCGCAGAGCGGTTCATAAAATCATTTGTAGTCATTCGCAAAAGCATTCTTTTCCCAGTAATCGCAAGCGTTCAAAATGATCACGCTGACGCGCGGTTGTCGCGCGATTTTCCGCCGAACTACGCTCAGCCTGCGATCTTGTAATCGGTCTTAGGGCAGGATTCCAGCGCGCACTATCGTCGGAGCATCCTGCTTCCGAACCCCTGGCTCGCGCTTGCGCCGCAGCGCATGCTCAATTATCGGCGCCATCCGATCGGCCTTTTCGAGAGCACGTTTCGCCTCGCGCTCCCTGAAGTCTCCCAGCACCTCGCGCCCAAAGAGGTCTAGCGACGAGCAAATATCCTCATGACGATTATTCCCGGCCTGCGAAACGAAAATCACCTGGTCAACGCCGGCATCTTCGAAATTGCGCAACTTCCCGCGGATCTGGTCGGGTGTGCCGATACACGCCGATTCCGCACCTATCATCCCGAGATCGATCGGTTTCTCTCGATAGTTAGTCCAAATATCAGTCGAGCCCGGTTGATGTTGGCCAAAAATATAGTAATGACCGAGTGCATGAGCGAAGAATTTGAGCCCGTCATCGCCCATCGCATGCGCCCGATCGGCGTCGCGATCGCACATAAAGCCCGTCACGAAAGCGATATTCGGATTGACCACATAACCGACCGGCTCACATTCCTTTTCGAGCGTGGAATAGTAATCGTCAACCCAGAAGCGCGCTTCCTCCGGTGATATGAAGGCAAAGCTGAGTGCTCCGAGGCCGAGTCGCGCGGCAAGTCGAATCGTCTCTCGTTGCGAGCAGGCCACCCACAAAGGCGGATGCGGCCGCTGCACAGGCTTTGGCACGACGTTCCGCTCCGGCATCGAGAAATATTTGCCCTCATGGCCTGTGAACGGCTCCTCAACGAACATGCGGCAGATAGCGTCGAGGGCCTCCAGCCACATCGCACGCTTTTCCGCGCGCGCTATGTTGAAGCCTCCAAGTTCGATCTCAGCCGATGACTCTCCGGTACCAAATTCGACGCGGCCGTTGCTAACTAGATCCAGGGTTGCGATGCGCTCCGCAACCCGTGCGGGGTGGTTATAGGCCGGTGGTAACAGAACGATGCCGTGGCCCAGACGAATCTGTTTGGTGCGTTGGCTCGCCGCGGCGAGGAATATTTCGGGTGCGGAAGAATGCGCATATTCTTCGAGGAAGTGATGCTCGACTTCCCACATGTGATCGATACCGATCTTGTCAGCCAACTCCACTTGATCGAGCGCATGCTGAATTAACTTCAATTCCGCGCCCGGCCGCCATGGCCGCGGTAATTGGTGTTCATAAAATGTTCCAAATTTCATGCTTCTTTCCGTGTGCGGTCGCGTACTGGCACGCGAGTTAGAGCTTGACGCTTGGCTCGGCCATGGTCAACGCACAATATGGCGCCGCCAAATCCTTGCCGCTTTCGGTTGCGTTTGCCGCTCGTTCTTGAACCAATCATCGAGTGTGATTGAATTTTTACCGCGTGCGCAATGAAAGCTCGGCGCCGAATCGAAGCAATGCGCCTCGCATCTTCGGAGGAATAACGATGAATGAACTATATTGGATGGCCGCGCATGAACTCGCCGCTAAGATGCGGCGGCGTGAGATCAAACCGAGCGAACTGATGGCGGCCACGATTGCGCGAATTGAAGCGCTCAATCCGAAGCTCAATGCGTTTTGTGCATTACGATCCGAAGCCGCCATGGCCGAGGCTGTCGTAATGGATGGGCGTATCGTGCGCGGCGAGGAGGTTGGACCGCTAGCGGGCCTGCCACTGGGCGTTAAGGATTTGGAAGGCGTCGCAGGAATGCCGACTACTTTCGGCTCAGTCCCCTTCAAAAATAATCTCGCGCACGAAGACTCGATCGAGGTCGCACGGTTGCGCGCCGCTGGTGCGATTGTGGTCGGCAAGACCAACACGCCCGAGTTCGGCTTTACCGCGTTCACCCGTAATCTGATTTTCGGGGTTTCGCGAAATCCGTGGAATCCCGATCGTACTCCCGGCGGATCGTCGGGCGGCAGCTCAACTGCGATCGCTTCAGGCATGGTTCCGCTTGCCACTGCGTCTGATTGGGGCGGGTCGATCAGGATCCCTGCGTGCTACACCGGTGCGTTCGGCATCAAATCGACACAGGGCTTGATTCCAGCGCGCGCGCGGCTCGGGATGACACAGTGGGTGGACTTCGCGGTTGTCGGCCCCATCACGCGCACTGTTCACGACTCCGCATTGTATCTGGATGCTACAGCTGGTTATCATCCGTCCGACCCGAGCTCACTGCCTCATCCGGGTTACTCTTTCGTTGATACGCTCGAAAAATTGCCGCAGCGTTTGAAGATCGCGTTCCATCCTGATTTCGGGCGCCCGGTTGACAGTAGCGTAAGGCGCGAGGTCCAGCGGGCCGCCAGCGCATTTAAGGAAATGGGGCACGAGCTCACAGTGCTGGAAGAGCCGGTGATGGAGACCGCGCGCGCGTGGCGGACGATTGGTTCGTTTCAATCGCTCGCTGATTTGGGCGGCTATATCGCAGGGCACGAAAATGAATTCGGCCGTTCGTTCCTTTCGGCTTTGAAGGCAGCGGAGCGGATTACCGCACGCGATTATGGCGAGGCCTATCGGATTCGCACGCAGTTCAACGAATGGCTGCGCGGCCTGTTCGAACGCTTCGACCTGCTGTTGACGCCGATGCTGCCAACCGAAGCATTTAACGCTTCCGGCCCGCCGCCAACGGAAATCGATGGCATCACGCTCGAGGACGTCATGCACTCGCTGACCTTCTCGTATCCATTCAACTTCAGCGGACATCCGGCGGCATCGGTTCGCGCCGGGCTTGGCGCGCAAGGATTACCCTGCGGTCTGCAAATCGTCGCCGAACGTCATCGCGACTACCTGGTCATGCAAGCGGCGCACGCATACGAAAAGGCGCGACCTTGGAACAACACCTGGCCGAAGGTTTAGAAAACTGCAAAGCGGCCACAGCCTGCGCACTGATTCGTGAGATCCGAAATCGGCCGGGGTAACAGCTAATGGGTGCTCGTGGTGTGCGCGGAACTGCTCGCCGGGAGTTTCCCAATTCGAATCAGTTCTTCACGCAAACTCGCTCGCGAAAGCGGTTTGCATAAGACCGCCGAGGCGCCGAGTTCGTAGCTCTGCGCAATATCCTGATCGTAGAGCGAACTCGTTACCACGAAGGTCGGCACGCTCGCGCATGCTTCGCTCGATCGCGCCGCCGTGAGTACCGAAAATCCACCGTGATCCGGTAGCCGGAGATCGATCAGCATCAGATCCGGTCGATCGTGATCGGTAAATTGTCCAATCAATCCGACTGCCTCCTCGGCGTTCTCCGCAACAATTACTTCGCTTGCTTCGCCCAGTAATTGCCGTATGACCGTCACGGCAATAAAGGAATGCTCTGCGTTGTCCTCGACCAGGAATACCCTTACCCCGAATTCCGGCATGAACTTGTCGTTGCTATCCATTGGCTCCTCACGACCTCAGGCAGTATATACAATAACCGCTTCCGTCGAATCTCATTTTTTAGCCGCCGCCGGCGCGCCATTGGAGCATCGCGCGATCAACTGCCAATCATTTACAACACAATTGTCATGCCAGAATTCAGGTCGTCAGACGCGCGTGACAGAGCGTAAGATTTGACTAGTTAGGAATAGTTAATAGCGATGATAAAATAGTATGGGACGCACCAAATCGTGTCGAAACGTCAATAGTAATTCAACGTTGTGTTACTTCTGCGATTTTCTGACACGGATCGGGGAGAGCCGGGTCAACCGGTGCGTGTCATTTTTCGTGACACTTGCACCACAGCGAGACAGTTCCATCCATCCGATGTCAGACCAGTTTCGGCCCTGGACTACTCTATCTGAATACCCTTCAGCGCCAAGCCCGGGGAAGTCTCTTCGCGAGAAGTTTGTTGACTCGGCGTGGTTCGACACCAGCCCAGCGTTCTCTGTTCAGGTCTTGGTTTCGCCCGCAATCGAGTAGCCGTGCAGCGCTAGGCGGCCGCGCAATTCGTCCAGGTGCCCGGCGCTCCGCGTCTCGAGTTCGAGAATCACTCGTGCGCTGCCGATCGGAACATCGCGCCGCGTACGATCGTGCTCTATCGACCTGACGTTTGCGCCAGTCTCGCCGATCAGCACTAGCAGCTTCTGCAATTCGCCCGGACGATCATGCAGATCGACCGCAAAGCGCATCAGGCGGCCCGCTTGGGCCAGACCGTAGCCGATAATCCGATCGAGCAGATTGATATCGATATTGCCGCCGCTGATGCAGAGCACGACGCGCTTGCCGGCGAGTTCCGCCTTCAGCTTGAACGCGGCCGCGAGCGCCGTGGCGCCTGCACCCTCGGCCAGCAACTTCATCCGCTCGAGCATCAGCAGGAGCGCGCCGCCGATCTCGAAATCATCGACGGTCACAGCGCGCCGCACGCGCCCACGAATGAGCTCGAAGGGGAGTTGGCCGATACGTCCGGTAGCGAGCCCGTCGGCGATCGTATCGACTGGTTTCGTGAAAGGTGTCGGCGTTCCGGCTGCGAGACTCAGGCTAAGTTGCGGCGATCCCGCCGCTTCGGCTCCGATAACTTCAGCACGCGGCGCTCGCACCGCCATCGCCACCGCAATCCCTGCGATCAACCCGCCGCCGCCCACCGGAACGATCACCACGTCGGGCGTGATTTCATCTGCGATTTCGAGTCCAATCGTGCCCTGACCAGCGATCACATGAGCGTCGTCGTAAGCATCGACGAAGATCGCGCGGGTGCGCTCGCGAAGCTGCTGAGCCGCAACTCGCGCGGCCTGGTAATCGGCCCCTGCGAGGATCACCTGCTGACCGTAGCTGCGCGTCGCGTCAACCTTCGCAATAGCGGCCGTCGCCGGCATCACAATGGTGGCCTTCACACCGGCGCGAGTCGCAGCATACGCCAGCGCTTGCCCATGATTACCGGCCGATGCGGCGACTACGCCGCGAGCCGCCTCGGCGGGTGACAGCGCCGCAATCCGATTGTAGGCGCCGCGAATTTTGAAGGACCCGGTCTTCTGGAGATTCTCTGGCTTAAGATAAACCTCTGCACCCAACATCTGATCCAGGGTCGCGGTACGAATCAGTGGCGTGGGCTTGACGATGCCTTCCAGGCGCCGGCGTGCGTCCTCGATCTCTTCGACTCCAACTGCAATGGCCTTCAGATCGGCAGGTGCGGGATCTCCGCGACGATCGCAACGATTGTCATGATCGTAATCCCTGCGACGATCATCTTTCACGCGATCAGCCATGGCGGTGGGCGGCGGTGAACTGCCGCTCCGACGCTGTCCCGAAAGTGTTGCCGTCGAAGTCGATCTGTTTGCATGCGCCCGTTTGGTAATCGAGGTCCAGCAGCGCATAGCGAATCGGCCGGCGTTTCAGCGTGGCTATCAGGGCCGCGATGCTCTCGCGGTCGTCGGCTGCGAGCGAGGCGATTTCGGCAACATCAAGGTGGCTGAGTTCGATGAATCGGCGCGCGAGGTCCTCGCTCGAAAACATCAACGCGCCCGCCCACGACTGATCCTTCTCCTGGAAGGCGACGAGAGCGCCGCCAGCGTCAATCAAAAAATGCAGATGCTCGAGTGCGAGGGATTTCAAGCCGCCTCGATCCGCAGCCGGCCCTGGCGGATGGCCTTCGCGCGTTCGCGCACGAGCGCCGGATAGGTGTAGTAATGCTCGCCGGTGAGCCGCAGAAACGAGTCGATATCGACATCGTCGAGATCCAATTGGGCGATTTCGGCCTCCGCAACGTCGCGCCCGGGAGCAGCGAGGATTATATCATAGAGGCGCTGACCCTGCGCCGATTGAAAATCCTCACGCGGCGGAAGCGCGGACGAGTCGATTTTGCCAGTATGATAATTGTCGAGAATGAAGCGCAACGCTTTGAGTTCGTGGCGGAGGATGTCGATTCGTTTGAGCGGACGCGATTCCATGATGCTTAAAGCTTATCGCCGCCCGTCGCACAGATTCAACCGAGCCTAACGGCCGGCATTTCCAGATATGCAGCGTCTGCGCTAAGCGCCGGTCGCGGCGCGCACGCTCAATTATTCGCCCTTCGGAAGACACTGATTCCCGGCCTGCGCCGAGGCCGCATTACCACTGCCCATCCAAGTACCGCTTGGACTGGGGTTCCTACGAGGGATAAGGACTCGATGAAGATATCAGCGACAGCAGCAGCCCCACGACCAGCAAACCACGACGGGCGAGTCAGGTAATGGGATCGGAAATCGATCGCGCTCGAGGCGGCTAGTGGGTGGGGCGGCTCAGACGGTTGAGGGCGCTAAAATGGCGCATGGCGTCGCGCTTGCGCCCGGCGAGTTCGTAGAGTTCGGCGAGATTGCGGTGGGCCTCGATCGATAGCGGATCGCATTCGACGGCGCGCAGATAACTCTGTAAGGCGTTCTCGGATTCCTCGCGCCGCCGGTAGAGCGCGCCGAGCCGCAAATTGACCTCGGCGTTAGCGGGCACGATGACGGCTGCGCCCAGCAAATGACGCATCGCGCTGGCCAGGTCGCCCTCGCGCTCAAGCAGCGTCGCCATCCGCATGTGCGCTTCGAAGTTGCTCGGCTCGCGGCCCAGCAAATCACTGTAGAGCGTGAGCGCGCGCAGCGGATCGGTCTCCGCCATGCGGCGCGCTTCTTCGAAACGTGCGCGCACCCGCGCCGGTCCGAAACTATCCTCAACCTTGCCGAGCTCACGCTGCGGACCGAACCGCAGCAGCATCTGACCGGTTTCGATCTCGATGAGTGCGTCGCCGTCGCTCATCACGATGCGGCCGTCGTCGTTGTGCAGCTTGAGTGAAGTAAGCGGGCGCTCGGGTTCCAGGAAGTCGCGCACCCGATCGAAACATCGCTGGAAGAGTCCGACGTGATGACGGCTCGGGAGCAAATCCTTCGCCATCCGCATCATCAGGAGGTCGTTGAAGCCGAAACGGAAACGACGGCCGCGCCGGTCAGTGGGAGCGACTAATCTGCGCTTGACCCAATAGCGAATGCGGTCAGGCGAGACGGCCAATATGCGCGCGGCAGAACGTGTTGAGAACGTCTGCACCCGGCCCGCACCGCCACTCTCCTCCGTCGTCACCGCCACCCGCAGAAGTATAGGAGCAATGCGCGCGCGCCTCAACGCCGAGGTCAAGAGTTTCTTAACAGGCTGTGGGAAGAACCACGGGGTGGTCGAAGAACACGGAGACTATCGCTTTTAAGCCGTTGAAAGGTTTCGCGCTTCTCGCAACCAGCAGATCCGAAGGAGAGCGCGTTAACGATTCCGCAAGGTGCGCATCAGAGCGACTCCGCGTAACCAAAACCGGGTATTTCGGCCGCCGTCGATGAGATCCAATACGTCAATCGATTTCCTTTAGCGTGCGGAGCATGCGGACGACTGATTCGGCGGCGTTCTTGGCGTTATCAATGCGATCGAGCGCCTGCAGGCGATCCATCCCGGGACCGGTCACACCGAGGCCGACCGGCTTGTCGAATTCGAGCGCCAGATCGACCGCGGCACCGGCGGTGGCGCGCGGCGATCAGCTCGTCGTGATTGGTATCGCCCTTGATGACGGAGCCGATCATCACGACGCCGTCGATATCCTTGCGCTTGAGCAGTTTCTTGACGGCCAGCGGCATGTCGAAAACGCCGGGTACGTGGACGACGCGGCCGACTTCCGCACCGAGGAATTCGAGGTGGCGGCGCGCCCGCTCAGCCATGAGTGAAGTCACGTCGAAGTTGAAGTCCGAAACTACCAGCGCGATTTTCAATTGGCGCTCCTTTCCGTCGCAATCGTGTCGCGCACCTCGACCCCGCGGCCGCGCAGATAGCGCTTGAGGTCGGGAATCGGATGCTCTCCATAGTGAACAATCGAGGCCACGATGGCGGCGTCGGCGGCTCCCGCCGTGAAGGCGTCAAGCAAATGCCGGGGCTCGCCCGCGCCGCCCGAGGCGATCACCGGAATCGAGACGGCATCGCTGATCAGGCGCGTGATTTCGAGATCGTAGCCGAGCCTTGGTGCCGTCGCGATCGATCGAGTTGATGCAGAGTTCGCCGGCGCCGAGACGCTCGCCCTCGCGCGCCCACGCGAGCGCGTCGCGGCCGGTGGGAGTGCGGCCGCCGTCGATGACAACCTCGCAGCCGGAGGGAAAGCCCGCGCGCGGATCGCCCCGTTTGACCTGCATCGAGAGCACGATGCATTGGCTGCCGAAGGCGCGCGCGCCCTCCGCGATAATCTGCGGATTGCGCACCGCGCCGGAATCGATCGAGACCTTTTCCGCACCCGCGAGCAGGACTGCGCGCATATCGTCGAGCGTGCGCAGACCGCCGCCGACGCTGAACGGGATGAAGATATCGCGCGCGACCGCCTGACGACATCGATCATGATGCCGCGCTGCTCGTTGGAGGCGGTGATGTCGTAGAAGACGATTTCGTCGGCGCCCTGCTCGTAGTAGTAGCGCGCCATCGCGACCGGATCGCCGACGTCAACGTTTTCGAGAAACTGGATGCCCTTGGTGACTTTGCCGGCACGCACGTCGAGGCATGGGATGATGCGTTTGGCGAGCATGTCAGACTTTCAGCCGGCAGAAATTGTCGAGCATCCGCAGGCCCGCGGCGCCGCTCTTTTCGAGATGGAACTGGGTCGCGATCACGTTGTCGCGGGCGATCGCGGCGGTGAACGGTCACGCCGTGGTCGCTGGTCGCGATGGTGACCGTGGGATCGGCCGGCACGGGATAATACGAATTGACGAAGTAGAAGTGCGTATTGTCCGGGCACGCCGTCGAAGATCGGATGCGGGCGCGTCTGGCGCACCCGATTCCATCCGATCTGCGGCACCTTGAGCGGGCGGCCCATCGACGGAGCGAAGGAAAGCGCACGACTTCGCCGGGGATGATGCCGAGGCATTCGCGGTCGTCTTCGGCGCTGCGATCGAACAGCACCTGGATGCCGATGCAGATGCCGAGGAACGGCTTCCCGGCGCGGGCGACGTCGTCGCGGAGCACGCCGGTCAGTCCGAGCGCGATGCAGGTTTTCCATCGTGGCGCCGGCGGCACCGACGCCGGGGATGATGACGCGGTCGGCGGCGCGGATACGATCGGGGCGATCGGTGATTTCGCATCGATGGCCGAGGTGACTCGAGGGCGTGCTGCGACGCTGGTCAGGTTGCCCGCCTTATAATCGACGATTGCGATCATCAAAAAGTTCCGACGCCGCAGGTGCGACGGTGCGCGCGGGAAGGCGAATCATAGCGGCATTTTGGGCCGTCGCGACAGATCCGGTTCGCTCCAGTGATTACGGTCGGGTCCTGCCATAAGCTCGATTATAGCCGAATCGCCTGCATTTCGTCGTCGCCATGCGTGGATATCGAGCGCGGTAAGCAAATTGTGGCGGCGGCGACTGTTGCCATCGGGCGACGATGAACGATATCAAGAGAGCACACCGCTCGCGGAAAAAACGCGCAAGAAGGACCTTATCATGACTAAAATCGCGCTCGCCTTTTCGATCATGCCCGACAGCCCCCTGCCCACGATTATCGAATGGGCGCGCGCGGCGGAGGACGCCGGTTTCGACGGCGTTTTCATGACAGAGGCCAACAACGACTCGCTGGCGTGCTCGCTGGGGATCGGCTTCAACACGAATCGCGTCACGCTGGGGACGGCGATTACCAATATTTACCTGCGGCATCCGAACCTGCTCGCCAACGAAGTCGCGGCGCTGCATGAACTAACGGGCGGCCGGTTTATCCTGGGTCTCGGCACGGGCCATCGGGAGGGCAACAGTGCGATTGGCATCGACATGGGCGGTCCGGCCGATCCGATGAAGAAGATGCGCGAGACGGTGGCGACGCTAAGGCGAATGATCGAAGGCGGCAAGACCAATCCGAAAGTCAACGGCAAGACGCCGCTGTACCTGGCGGGCGTGTCGCGGCCGATGGTGCGGCTGGCGGGCGAGATCGCGGACGGGGTGATTTTCAATTTTTTTCCGCCCGCGCGAATCAAGGAGGCGTTGGGGGAGATCGCGGAGGGTGCGGCTAAGGCCGGGCGCAACGCCGCCGAGATCGTCCCGACGATGTTCGCGACCGCCTTTATCTCGGACGACGTCGAGCTCGCGCGCAAGCCGGCGCGGACACTGTTGTCGCGCTACGGAGCGTTGCGCTTTTACGGAAATATGTTCGCGCACGCGGGCTTCGATCGCGAAATCGAGGGTATCCGAGCGGCGGGCAAGGACGGCAAGGCGGCGATCGCGGCGGTAACGGACAAGATGATCGATTCGACTTTGCTGGTGGGGCCGGAGGGTCGCGTACGCGAACGCCTCGCGGAACTGGCGGCCCCGGGTATCGGATGGGCGATCGTGTTCATCAATCCGGTCGGCGAGGATCGTGCGAGTGCAATGAAGCGGGCGCTGCGGGCGCTCAAGCCTTAGGCAAGAGAGAGAACGGTTGTGAAACCTTTCAACGGTTTCACGCTTCCCACAGTAACCAGTCACGGCAGGGTCTTCGAGCACTAACGATGAGACCTTCGCGATCGCTTCCTTGTTCGCGGACGACTCTCCCGCTTCTCCTGTAGTTGCGAGCGGCGACAGGGCTAGTGAGCGCGATCTGCGGCGGCCGATTTGCGGCGGCAAACCTGATAGACGCGCCCCTTCCAAATTACGTCGAGGCCGTCGAGGGTGCGCGTGAGATCAGGCCAGAAGGAGATTGGGTCACCGATACTCTCGGAGGCCGGCCGGACGACCATATCGGCAGCTTTGATCCTCGCGATCGAGCGCGACGCTTCCAGCGCTGTGGCCGCGGCCGGAGCCAGGTAGGCGCCGATTGGTTTTTCGAAGTCAGGAAAGAGAATTGATGCGCCACCGGCAATCCCGACGGCGACGGTGCGATGGCCGGCGATCAAATGGGCGACGGTAGTCCATTCGGAGCGCTCGCCGGCATCGGCCCAGAGTCCCCCGGTGACGGAACTCGGCGCCGAGAGCTTCCATTCGGCAGCAGCGACGCCGACATTTACGACCTGGGCGACGAAGGCGACGACGGTCAATGCGAGCGCGACGATAGCCGCGCCGGAACCGAGCAAGCTGGACGCCGCCAAGCCCATCACGAGGATGTAGGGATAATAGGTCCAGGATAATGGCGGGCCGAAAATACGCAGGACGAAGATCGTCTGCAAGACGGCGCAGCAGAAGATTATTTCGTGGGGGGCACGCGGTAATTCGTCGCTGCACGGAGAAGTCCACAGACGCCATCCGGCCCAGGCGCCGGCAACCACGAGCCACAGGGTCGCGCCCATCCAGAAGGGGGCGACGGTAGCGAAGTAGTCGCCGATGGAAACGCCACGCGGATCCCAAAAGGTGCGGCTCCACGGCGTGAAGAAGCCGAAGTGGAGCGTCTTGTAGATCTCGATGCCATTCAATGGCAAGAGGCTCGCGGTTAAAGGGCGGAGGCCATAAACGGATCCGAGAATGGCAATCAGAGTGACACCGGTAACGGCGGCGGGTGTCAATGTTCGACGCAGCATCGACCAATCCATGCGGGCGGCGGAATCCGACGCGGCGGGCGAACGATATTTGCCGCAATCGGCGACGATCAAAACGATCAAGAGGAGTCCGTAAAGGTAGGCGAGAGCGGCTTTCGCGAAGCATGCCGCCACGGTGAACGCCAAAGCAGCGCCCCGGTTGCCGCAGGAATGCTCACCGAGCGCGAGGCATAGCAGGACGGCCTCGACGAGATGCGCGAGCGACGGCAGTGATGGTTGAATCGCGATCGGTATCGCGACGAACATCAGGGCGAGACCGGCGCGGCTGAGGCACATCGCGCTGGAGAATCGTGCCAGCCCCCAGGCCATCGCGACGCCGCCGGTGGTCATCGCGAGGTTGAAGGCAATCGGAGTCAGTCCGAGCATGCCGAACCATGCGCGGCCAGCCATTATGGGCAAAAGCCCGTAGGGATAGCCGAAATCGATGGTGGGGCGATAACCGTGGGAAGTGAGGTATTGAACGACGAGCCAGCTACCGCGATCGCCGAAGGCGAACATGAAGAGGTTCATGTCGTGGGGGATTTTCAGGACCGCGACAGCGATCACCTCGATCGCATAGAGGGTCCATAGTGTGAGCAATGGCGGGGGCTGCGCCGCGGGGTTCAGGACGCCCGCGAAGAACGACCGCGGCGGGGAACTCCGTGATGCTACGGCTGGACCTGGGCGGAGCCCGGCGGCGGGGTTTGCGGACCTGCCTTGACGATGCTGAAGAAGCTCACGATTCGATGGTAGTTGGCACCGAGGTCGCCGGTGCCGTCGCGCGACTTCGAGCGCATCTCGATCAGGCTTCCGCCACCGTCGGCGGGGCGCACTTCGATGATGAAATCATCCTTGAATTTAAATAAACCCGACGTAGCGACACCCTCGAGCGTGCGGCTTTCCGGATCGTTGCGAGTGATGCGCCAAGTGGGAATTTCGCCCGCGAGAATTGCGACTTTCTTGAAGACCTGGTCGGGAGACTCGTCCATCTTAAGGGGCGCGAGGTCCTTATACGCCGGGGAGGCGTTTTGAATCGCGGCGAGTTGCGGATTGTAACTCATATCGCGACCGCGTTTCGGTTGATATTCGTTTGCTTTGACGAAAACTGGCGGCTTTCCTGTGTCGGTGGTGATGTCATTTATCAGGGGATATTGACGGGTGTTCCAGGCGACGAAGGCCAGGGGAAGAAAGATTATCAGCGCGAGCAGCACCCCAATGCGGGCGCGGCTGAATCCGGCGCGCCGCTGGGGCGAAAAATAGGTCATCGGAAGAGCTATCAGGCCGCTCAACAGAGCGAGTACTGCGAACACGAGGCCAATCAGCACCAGCTGAAACCCGAAGAACGGCGCCGTGAGCCCATAATGCGCGCTGACGATCCCGGCAGCCACCGCCGCAATCGCGATTAGACCGTCGTAGTAGCACAACCATGCCAATATCATCGTCGCGTGAGTCCTCCCGGCGGCCACCGCCGCCCATCCGATTCATCAGCAAAGCCTGAGAATGCTGGTTACAGCAAGCCCCCTGCGATTACAAAGCGCGCAGATCGAAGGCGACTGGCGCGCCAAGATAGCGAATGCGTGTGATTCGCGAGGGAAATTCGGTCGAACCAATAAATTGCGGCACCCGCGCTTGTCCGATATTCTAATAGTTCACTTTGCCGCCTTGGAGCGGTGCTAATCGCTGATGTCCAACACACGAGAACGAGTCGAACTCCTGCGCCGGCTGCTCACCCAGCGCATCGTGGTGCTCGATGGCGCCACGGGAACCTCCATTCAGGGCATGAACCTTCATGCCGGCTACTTCGGCGGCCCGAGCCTGGACGGCTGCAATGAAAATCTCGTCATTACGAGTCCCGCAAAGATTAGCGAACTACACCGCAGCTTCCTCGAGGCCGGTGCCGACGTTATCGAGACCAACAGCTTCGGTTCGACCTCGGTGGTGCTGGCGGAATATGGGCTCGAACAACAGGCGCGGGAACTCAATCGGATAGCGGCCCATCTCGCACGCGTTGAGGCCGACGCCTTCAGTACCGCGGATCGCCCGCGCTTTGTCGCGGGCTCGATGGGCCCTACCACCAAGAGCATTTCAGTTACCGGCGGCGTCACTTTCGATCAGCTGGCCGACTCCTACCAGGAACAGGCCGAGGGACTAATTGAGGGCGGGGCGGATTTGCTGTTGCTCGAAACGGTGCAGGACGCCATCAACTGCAAGGCGGGCCTGATCGGAATCGAGCGGGCAATCGCGGCCACCGGCGTCGCCGCCGGAATCGCCGTTTCGGGCACCATCGAGACCATGGGCACCCTGCTGGCGGGCCAGGATATCGAGGCGTTTTACACTGCCATCGCCAATCACGACCTGCTGTGGATCGGGCTGAACTGTGCGACCGGTCCCGACTTCATGACCGATCATTTGCGCACGCTTGCAGAAATCTCGCGTTTCCCCGTGGCCTGCGTGCCTAATGCGGGCCTGCCTGACGAAGACGGCAATTACAACGAAACGCCCGAATCGTTGATGGCGAAGCTGGACCGTTTCGTCGCCAATGGATGGGTCAATCTGGTCGGCGGCTGTTGCGGCACCACTCCTGCGCACGTCGGAGCGCTCGCGCGGATGGTGGCGGGCCGACCGCGGCGCGAAATCGCACCGCCACGGCGCTCGATTGTCTCGGGCGTCGAGTCGCTGGTGATCGATGACGACACCCGTCCGGTAATCGTCGGTGAGCGCACCAATGTCCTTGGCAGCCGCAAGTTCAAACGTCTGATCGGAGGCGCGAAATTTGAAGAGGCCGCCGAACTCGGGCGCTTGCAAGTCCGCCGCGGTGCACACGTTCTCGATATCTGCGTGCAAGATCCGGATCGCGACGAACTGGCCGATATGAGCGCGTTGCTGTTCACCCTGGTCAAGAAGGTGAAAGTGCCGCTGATGATCGATTCGACCGACGCGCGCGTAATCGAGGAATCGCTCAAGCGCACGCCCGGCAAGTCGATCATCAATTCGATCAACCTGGAAGACGGCGAAGAGCGTTTCGAGCGCGTCGTGCCGATCGCACGCCGTTACGGCGCTGCGCTGGTCGTTGGGTGCATCGACGAGGACAAGCAGCAGGCGCAGGCCGTCACGCGCGATCGCAAGCTGCAGATCGCGGAGCGCTCCTACCGCCTGCTTACCGAAAAATACGGCGTCGAACCCGAAGATATCATCTTTGATCCGCTGGTATTCCCGGTCGGCACTGGCGATCGGAATTACATTGGATCCGGCATCGAGACCATCGAAGGCATTCGTCTAATCAAGGCGGCGATGCCGCGTGCAAAAACGATTCTCGGCGTGTCCAACGTCTCTTTTGGACTGCCCGACGCCGGCCGCGAAGTGCTGAATTCCGTGATGCTCTATCATGCAGTTCAGGCCGGGCTGGACCTGGCGATTGTCAATTCGGAGAAACTCGAACGCTACCCCTCGATTCCCGAGGAGGAGCGCCGCCTCGCCGAGGACCTGATCTGGTGGCGTGGCGACGATCCGATCGCCCTCTTTGCCGCCTACTTCCGCGCGCGCAAAGCAAAGCCCACGCGGGAGGATCGCAAGGCCCTGCCGCTCGACGATCGGCTCGCGCTCTATATCCTCGAGGGTTCGCGCGACGGCCTCGCAGATGACCTCGACGAGGCGCTGACCACGCGCCCGCCGCTGGAAATTATCAATGGCCCCCTAATGAAGGGAATGGACGAAGTGGGCCGCCTCTTCAACGCCAATCAGATGATCGTGGCGGAGGTGCTGCAATCCGCCGAAGCGATGAAGGCCGCGGTCGCCCATCTGGAGCCGCACATGGACAAGGCCGACGGGCTCAACAAGGGAGTCATTCTGCTTGCGACCGTCAAGGGCGACGTTCACGACATCGGCAAGAACCTGGTCGATATCATTCTGACCAACAACGGCTACCGGGTGGTCAATCTGGGCATCAAGATACCGCCGGACGAACTGATTAAGGCCTATCAGCAGCATCAGCCGCAGGCGATCGGTTTGTCCGGCCTGCTGGTCAAGTCGGCCCAGATGATGGTGACGACAGCGCAGGATTTGAAGACCGCGGGCGTGCGCTGCCCCATCATGGTCGGTGGCGCTGCGCTTTCGGCGCGCTTCACGCGCATCAGAATCGCGCCTGAGTACGACGGGGTGGTCGCCTATGCCAACGATGCGATGGAAGGCCTCGACCTCGCCAACCAGCTAATGGATCCGCAACGGCGCGAGGCTTTGACCGTCGCGCTTGCCGAACAGACGCGCAAGTTGCAGCTTGCGGCGTCGCGCGTCGTCGAGGCCAAGGCGCGTCCGGCGCGGCGGGCTCCCGCGGTCAGCTACGACGGTCCGATTCCGGAACCGCCCGACCTCAAGCTGCACATCCTGCGGAATTACAGCCTCGAAGAGATCTTTCGCTACATCAATCCAGTCATGCTCTATACGCGCCATCTGGGTCTCAAGAATTTCGAGCGCGCGCTGGCCGACGGCGACCCCAAGGCGATGGAATTGCAGGCGGTGGTTGACGCAGTCGAGGATGAGATGCTCGCCCGCGCTGACATCACGGCAAGTGCCGCCTATCGTTTCTTTCCAGCGCATTCCGATGGCGATCGCACCATGATGGTCTTTGCGCAGGACGGCAAGCGCGTGCTCGAAAGTTTCACCTTCGGACGCCAGACCGACGATCCCGGCTTATGTCTGGCGGATTACGTCACCCCGGCCGCGTCCGGGCGCATCGATTATATTGCGATGATGGTGACGACCGTCGGCGAAGGCGTACGCGCGCTCGCGGAGGAATGGAAGGACAGGGGCGAGTATCTGCGATCGCACGTGCTCCAGATCCTCGCGCTCGAAGGAGCCGAGGCGTTCGCTGAATTGCTGCATCAGAAGATTCGCCAGATGTGGGGTTTTGGCGATCCCGCCGGCATCACGCACAAGGACCTGTTCCAGGCCCATTATCATGGCAAGCGCTTTTCTTTCGGCTACCCCGCGTGTCCGCGGCTGGAAGATCAAGCGCAGCTCTTTCGACTGCTCGAACTCGAGCAAAGCGGCCTGTCGGTGCGGCTGACCGAAGGCTACATGATGGATCCGGAAAGCTCGGTCAGCGCGATGATCTTCCATAATCCGCTGGCGAAATACTTCACGCTGTCGGCTGCCGATATCGAAGCCCTCGACCGCGAATTGAACCCCGACCCGGGCGCACTCGCCGCCAGCTAGGCGCTCATTCAACCAGCTATCAGATAGTGGTCGAGCAACCCGGGACTGATATTTTTAACTGAAACCTCACTGAGGTTTCAGTCTCCCCTTTGGTAAAATGTCGCTCACGATACTCTGGTAAGCTCGCAGGCCAGCTAGCCGATGCTGCGCTTTTCGCGCTCGGCCAACTCCAGGTCGGACGCCACCATCATCTCGGCCAGTTCCTTGAACTTCACCCGCGGCTCCCATCCAAGGACTCGTTTGGCCTTGGAGTAATCGCCGATCAGGATGTCCACCTCGGCCGGCCGCATGAAGCGCGGATCGAAATCAACGTAGCGTTTGGGATCGAGTTCGAGCCGGTCGAATACGAGGTCGAGAAATTCGCGCACCGAGTGAGTCTCGCCCGTCGCGACGACATAATCGCCCGGCTGATCCTGCTGCAGCATCAGCCACATCGCCTCGACGTAATCACCGGCGAAGCCCCAATCGCGTTTCGCGTCGAGATTGCCTAGCGTGAGCTTCTCCTGCAGTCCAAGCTTGATTCGCGTGGCGCTGCGCGTGATTTTCCGGGTGACAAAATTCTCGCCGCGGCGCGGTGATTCGTGATTGAAGAGGATGCCGTTGGCCGCGAACAGACCGTAGGCCTCGCGATGGTTGACGGTTTGCCAATGCGCATAGCACTTCGCACACGCGTAGGGGCTGCGTGGATGGAACGCGGTGGTTTCGCGCTGCGGAATCTCCGCCACCTCGCCGAACATCTCCGAGGAGCCGGCCTGGTAATAGCGCACAGGGCGCTGGCTACGCTGAATGTGATCGCGAATGGCTTCAAGCAGACGGAGCGCTCCGAGACCGACTACGTCGGCGGTGTATTCGGGCTGATCGAATGAAATCCGTACATGCGATTGCGCGGCGAGATTGTAAACCTCGTCAGGCAGGGTCTGCTCGATGATACGCCGCAAGCCGGTGGCATCGCCCAGGTCTCCATAATGGAGGTTCAGGAGCGACTGATTGGCGCCGAAGCTCTGATGCAAATGATCGATGCGGCCAGTAGTGAAGGTCGAACTGCGCCGCACGATACCGTGGACTTGGTAGCCCTTCTTCAGCAGCAGTTCAGCCAGATATGAGCCGTCTTGTCCGGTGACACCAGTAATAAGAGCGACTTTAGCCATTTGGTCATTCTTTCGGCGCATGACCGGAGCTCAGAGGCGCCGCCGTTCTAGGTTTACCATAAGCGGTTGTAACCGCGCTAATGAGCATTATGCATCGCGATCCGATTCGAACCCATTGAGGTAACTCGTGAACCGAAGCTTCGTATTAAAGCGCGCACTCGCGGCAATGTGATCAGTCGCCGCGCTCCAGCCGATGGGAGTCGGTGTCGAAATGCTGGGTCGAAAATTCGTACAGCTCGGAGTCTTCCAACGCTTCCATCTGATGGACGAGGCCGATTGGTATATCCATGCATTGGCCCGGTTCCAGTACGAACTCCTCGATCGTCTCGGCCTCGGGCGACTCCTTGATTCGAATCAACAGGCGCCCCGCCCGGAGATAGAAGGACTCGGTCTTGAGCTTATGGAAATGAAGCGAGAGCCTTTTTCCCTTGGTGATCTCCAGGATTTTCCCGCAGTACAAATCGCCGTTGGCGATCCATACCTCGCGTCCCCAACCTTTCGGCACTATCCGCATTGGTTCGCGAATTCGACTCATCGTGATAAGGACCTGCTTCCTTCTTGTGAGTTGCGTGTCTGCGCTTCGGGAACGCGCCGTACGCGGCTTATGACGGTCACCACTTATGCCACTATCTGGCCTTTCGCCCCGGGCCTGCCCGATAATGTCTGGACTCCTCGTTCGGCGGTTCTGGCTTCAGCGGATGGGCCAAGGTCGTTCAACCGAATCGAAAAACGCTGCACAGTCAGCTGCAGGCGATTTGCGCACTGCCAAAGCCGTTCCATGCGATCGCCCGGTATGGTCTCGGTCGCAACCAGGACCTGATTGAACTGCTTCTTGATGTAAATCTGATCGAGATCAGCCGTCGTCCCCAGCACGCGCTGACCGTGCACGAGTTTGCCGACCGTGAAGCTGTCGTCGTCAACGAATCCGACGAGCTTGAAGCGCCGCCTGCGATTCGTTGTCAGGTAGCGCGCCGCTGCTTCGGCCAACTCTCCCGCGCCAACGATGAGTACGCGTTCATCTGGTAGCGCAAGCAGCGCAACTCCCCATCGAAATGCGCGAAACGAGAGGCGACTGGCGACGAGCAGGTTCAGCAGCAAGATTACAAAGAGCACGGCGATAGAGCCGGAAAGTTCAAGCGTCTTGGCCAGAGATATGAGCGTCAGGAATATGCCGGCAAGCACCGATCCGGTGGCGAAGCGAATCACGTCGGAAACGCTGGCATAACGCCAAATGCCGCGATACACGCCGGCGATCAAAAAGGCTGGGTAGGTCGCAAGAAACACCCATGGAAGGGTTTGGATAAAGGCCTGCATCAGCGGATCGGTGATTTTGAAGTCGAGACGAATCAGAAAGGCGCCGAAATAGGCCGCGGGAATGAGCGCGAGATCGAGCGCGGCCTCGGCCACCCGCCTTCGATAACTGAAAGTCAGAATAAAACGGGCCGGCCCGCGCAAATTGTCGTAGGCAACCCCTGGAGAGTTGATGTCGAAGGTCAGATCGATCAGGAACAAGCCCACTACGCCGAACCCCAAAGTGATAACCGGGAGCGTCGCCAGGAGATATGCGTGCGGTAGCCATGTCAGCACGACCGCAAACCCCGCCGCCAGGATCGCCAGACCCCAGGCCATTGCAACCGCCCGTTGATCCGTGAGACCAAGCGAAAGCAATCGGTGGTGCGAGTGATCGAGGCCGCGGCGCGATATCGGGGTGCCAGTCGCCATTCTGCTCACACTAACGATCGCAGTATCGAGCAGCGGCACCAGCATGATCAGAATTGGCACGACATAGCGCGGCAATCGCGAATTTCCAGCTAGATTACCGGCATGCAACGCCATCGTGCCGAGCAGCAGCCCGAGCGGCAAGGCGCCACTGTCTCCCATAAAAATCGAGGCTGGATGCAGATTATAAATGAGGAATCCGGCCAACGCTCCAGCGATCACCAAGGCTTGGCGGGCGCCCACTGAGTCGCGATGTAACAAGGAGATTCCGGCTATAGCCAAGGCTGCGATTATTCCGACTCCCGATGCCAATCCATCGAGTCCGTCGATCAAGTTGAACGCGTTGACCGTCGAGATGAGGAAAAATCCCGCCAGTAACGCATTTATCAAGGTCCACGACGACAAGCGAAAAGAGGGCCCGATCGCGACTACAAACACCACTACAATTATCTGCAGAAAAAATTTGCGCAGGGGCGAGAACACGATCACATCGTCAACCAGCCCAACCAAAAACAGCCCGGCCGTCCCCGCCATCAGCCACCAAGGGAGTATGTGTCCAAGAGCGAGCGTTATCAGTATTGCGGCGATGATCGCGGCGCCGCCCATCAGCGGTATCGGCTGCTGATGTCGCGCGTCCGTGTAGGGGACAGACACGATGCCGTAGCGGCTGGCGACCCATTTTGCCAATGGCATCGCCAGCGCCGATAGCACCAGTGCGAGAATCGGCAGCCCGGCGATCGTCAGAATCGGCGTTGGCATTTGTTCAACCGCGGCAACATCGAGGCAGTACCAGTTTGAGATTGAACATGGCAGACATAACGCTACTTAAACTCTGTATGACCGTCGTAGTCAGCGCAAGGACCCAATGTGCCCGTCATCCATCGGTGCTTGATGATAATTGACCTTGCCGCACATGTCACCTGTTCTTATCGCCCCCTCGGTTGGTCCCAGATTCCTTAATTTTGTCAGCACTGCGGCGGCTCAGATCGATCTGGTCGCAACGCCAGCGCAGTGGCGCCGGGCGTGGCGCGCACATGATTAATCGAGCTATCTGCCGCTGCGTCGAACCGCCGACGGCCTGCCTGTGGGCGTTCAATTTGAGGTTGTCGGGACCGCGCTTTCGGTCGAATGCGAAAGCAGAAAGAGGATGGGAGCTTTCCGACTCCTCAATTAATGAGGGGAGGTCTCGCGAGCTGAAGCAATCGAGCCATTCGTGTCTGCGGTAACGCCAACTGCCGGGCTGCCGCGAAGCATTACCGAGTAAGTGTTGCAAACCTCACGAGCAACCGCGCTCCATGAGAATTCGGTGGTCATCCACTCGCGGCCCCGAAGTCCCATTTCCTCAAGATCCATGGTGCGCATCTTTGCGATGGCCGCGGCCAGAGATTCAGGAGCGTTGTCAACCCACAGTCCACAGCCCTTCTCAGCCAATCGGGCCCACGGCGTGCCGCGGCTTGCGACGACCGGAACGGCGTAGGCGAGTCCCTCCGCCACGGCGTTGGCGAAGCTTTCGCTAAAGGACGGCATCACCAACAGGTCGAGCCCTTCGAAGAACTCCCGCTTGGCATTGCCGTGAATCTCGCCCGCCATTCGGACTACATCGCCGAGATCTAGTGCCGCGATCTTGCGGGAAAGAGCACGGACATAGCGCGCCCGTCCTGAACCGGCAAGAACGAGCGAAAATGCGAGGCCCTGATCTTTCAGGATGCGGCATGCATCCAGCAGATTATCGACGCCTTTTTTTGGATGAAGCCGACCAATATATCCGAGCCTCACCCTTCCATTCGACACCGCTCGCTTGATTGTTGACGGCGGCCGCACTGCATTGGGAATCACGGTCGAAGAGAATTTTGGCAAGCGGCCTAAGCTGGCATCGCGTTCTACTTCCGAGCCCAGATGGAGGACGGTTGAGCGCGGCGCCGCAAAGCGGCAGACGATCTCCCAGATTCGCTTTAGTATCCGGCCGCGGCTACCCGGCCAGCGTTGAAGTTCACCGCGCGGCGACCATACCAATGGTTTGCCCATGAGTTTGCAAGTCAGCAGCGTCGGAATGGTGGTAAACCAATACACCCCCGTGAGATGCACCACATCGGCACGATGCACTTCGAAAGGTAAGCGCAGGAGTAACCCCGGCGAGACCGAATGACGGGCGATCCGGCCGACGTAGGTTACCTCGAAGCCAGCCGCTACCGCGACCTGACTCCCGGTCTCGACGTCCAGGACCTTGCCTAATCCGTTCCCGTTAGTAGCCAACGCGCGTACATCGCATCCCAGGCGCGCTAGGTTAAGGCAGAGACGGTAGAGCGATTCCACCGGCCCACCGTATGCGCGGGCGGGCATGAAGTACGGACTGACGTGCAGAACCTTCAAACTGATGTAGTCTCGTTGAGATCCTTGAATTCAATATTACGATATACCGTTAATCCTGTTACGTAGTTCTTTGCAATACCCCTTTCATTCGTGGTTGATTTTATCGACTGACGGAGTGTGAATTTCGACAATCACTGCATAGCAACGCTGAATGAAATTCCTGTCCGCTAATTACTCGACTCACTCCAACTCTTTGAATTCCGGACGGCCGAGCATTGGGCTCGGTCTGACTGCTCTGTCGCTGCTTCACGAACCTTACCTGGCGTCACGTGAGATCGCGTTGATCTCGGGAGAATTGAATGTCGGTGCGAAGGTGAGGGCGGGGGTTGGATCGCCTTTTGCTATTACATCAGGAGAAGCGGGTGACAGCCGCTGCCGGGAGCACAACGCGGAGTCCCTGGTTGTCGATTGCACCGAGCAGAATCGCAACGCGCTCGGCTCCTGAAAGATAGCGCTCGAAAATCGCTTCAAAGCCTCTGAAGGGTCCTTCGACGACGCGCAAACGGTCGCCGCTACCGAAGTCCTTCTCTTCGATTTTGACGACGCCATTAACACCGCGGCGCCGAATCTCCTCGACGACGCCGTTGGGTACCGCAAGGGGTTCATTACCTGCAGAGACCAAGCCCTGAACGCCCGGCATGTAGCGCACATTGAAATATTGCTGCTGGGGTTCGAGGCGGGCAAACAAATAGCCCGGAAACATCGGAGCGATGGTCCACGCAAGCTTGCCCCATCGCGGAGTGCGAGCTTCCAGCAGGGGCAGAAAAACCTCGGGTAATTGCGCCGCGAGTTGGTCGCGCACCCAGCGTTCCTTGCCGGTCTTGGTCCGAACCAGATACCAATCCACGTCAGTTAACCTTGGCGCCTCTCAACTCACTTCCTCAGCCACCGGTCTTTTGAGCTTGCATTGCATCACGCTGGCTGTCAATCGAGGCCGGCAAGCGCGTTTGTCCGGCGGCGAGCGCTCGGGAATCGGCGGAAGTCTGCCAGCACGTCTTCCGTGGTCGGACGGTCGCTCAAGGTTTTACTCCCCTCGCCGACCGAATCTGACCACGGCGCGGCTAACGAATTCAGTCCATCGGCAGCCCAACGTAGTTCTCAGCCAGGCTCTGCGCGGCAGCGCGGGAACCGGTTACATAGTCCAATTCAGCTATTTGCCGCCGCCGATCGAACGGGCTTTCGTCGGGAAAGCGATGCAGCATGGAAGTCATCCACCACGAAAACCTCTGCACCTTCCATACTCGCCTGAGACAGGTTTCTGAATAGCGATCGAGGAGTTCGTGCGACCGGTCGCGGTAGAATCTTGCGAGCGCGTCAGCCAATACCCGAACGTCGGCCAGCGCGAGGTTGAGACCTTTGGCGCCGGTGGGTGGAACGATGTGCGCGGCGTCGCCAGCGAGAAACATACGACCATAGCGCATCGGCTCGACAACGAAGCTGCGCATCGGCGTGACGTTCTTTTGCACAATCGGCCCTTGGCGAAGTTTCCATCCATCGTCAGTCTTGAGGCGCTCGTGCAATTCGCTCCAAATGCGGTGGTCGGGCCAATTGGCAATATCGTCCTCAGGATCGCATTGGAGATAGAGCCGCGTGAGTGTCGGCGATCGCATGCTATGAAGTGCGAAGCCTTGCTCGTGCCGGCAGTAGATCAGCTCGTCAGATGACGGGGGAGTCTCAGCGAGAATCCCGAGCCATGCGAATGGATAAGTCCGTTCGAAAGCCGTCAGCGCGGAGTTCGGGATGGAGGGGCGGCAGACGCCGTGGAAGCCGTCGCATCCCGCGACGAAATCGCACTTAACCTGATGCCGATCGCCCTCATTGAGAAACCGTATCGTGGGCGCGTCCTCGATACCGCTGACACTCACGTCCGCCGACGCGAAAAAGACCGCACTGCCGGCGGCAATGCGCGCGTCCGTGAGATCTTTGACGACTTCGCCTTGAGGGTAGATCGTAATCGTCTTGCCGCCGCTCAGATCGCTGAGATCGATGCGATGGCGTTTGCCGCCGAAGCGGAGTTCGAGGCCGCGGTGCGTAATGCCCTCGCGCACGAGGCGAGCGCCAATACCGGTTTCGATCATCAGGTCGCGCGTGCCCTGCTCGAGCACTCCCGCCCGCACCCGCTCCTGGACGTACTGGCGGCTGCGCGCCTCGACTATGATCGACTCGATACCCGATCGGTGCAGGAGATGTGCGAGCATCATGCCCGCGGGCCCGGCGCCAACGATACCTACCTGTGTGCGGATGGTTTTCATCGACGGCCGGTTGGATGCATCCTGTGCGCGTGCGCGATTTCTCGTTCCGCAGCCTCGACCACTCGAGGGTAGTGAGATGACCGCGGCTAATTGTCGGAGAGATCGCCTGCGAGTGCCTTCGCGATAGGTCCCGTAATCAGTGCGCGTTCGGTAAGTTGCGGATGGTCGGCCTCGATCGCAATCTTGCTGGCGGCCGCGAATTTCAAGAATTCGTCCTGGTCGAGCCCGCCGAGCGGAAAGCGTACGAACTGCACCGCGCTGATGCGGTCGGTCGCGATCTGCCGCGTGTCGAAGCGCGCAGGCTCGCGTCGATCGCCGATGCGAATCCAGAGATGGTGCTCGAAGCCGATCAATTCCCGCAAGGCGACATCGCGCTGCGCTTCATCCGCATACTCGATCAACATCGTGGCGGTGAGCTGGCCTGGCCCCGGCAGCAACTCGTTATAGGTGTCGATTTCGTGGCGGATGGCGTCCTCGGCGGTCAGCCGCTCCGATCGCACCATCTCCTGGACCTGGTACCATACGGTCTGTCCGTTCTCGAACAGCAAGGTGAGATGTTCACCAAGCGCAAGCCGGCGCCGTTCCTTCTCGGCGATAATCAACGGGCGCAGGCGCGGGCGCAAAATCTCGTATTGTTCGAATGGGAGAATTTCCTTGAGAGTGACGGGCTTCACGATTGTCCTTCCTGTACCTCCGCCGGCGGCTCGGGTGGCGGAACTGGTCGGGCGAAACCATCAGGCTCATAGGCGCGCGCGAGCAGTTCAACCGGGTTGAGTGGACGGACGCCCGTGCCTTGTTCGATCTGAATTGCGGCCAGGGGGCAGTCTGTCGCCATGAAGTCCGCCGCGGCCTCGCGCATGCCGGCAGAAGGCTTTCGCGCCCCACTTCATCGAGAGCTCGAAAAATTCGCGCTTCATCGCCCAGGTTCCGTCATGCGCGGTGCAGGCGTCAACGGTAGCGACTTCGGCGCCTGGAATCTGGCGCAGCAGATCGCGTCCGCGCAGGCCGACTGCCTGCGCCTTCAGATGGCAGGGCACGTGATAGGCGATTTTGCCCGGAGTGGATTTGAAATCGCGATTGAATTTGCCGGCGCGACGCAATTCGTAAAGCACCTCTCCCGGATCGACCACGGCGGCCGCGAGTTCCTTGGCCTCGGGCGTGCCAACGAGCGTGGGATATTCGCGCCGCAGGGTCAGCGAGCAGGTCGGATTGATCGCGGCGATCCGGTAGCCCTCGCGCGCCAGCGGCAGCAGCGACGCGACATTGGCGCGCGCCTGCTTTTGCGCGAATTCGACGTCGCCGCCATCGAGCGCAGGCATCCCGCAACAATTCTGCGGCGGGCTCGCGATCGCGCAATCGTTTTTCGCCAGCACCTTCACCAGCGCCTTGCCCGGCGCGGTGTTGTAGTAGTTGACGAAGCAGGTGTGGAAAATCGCGACCTTCGCCGCGGGTTCGGCCGGCGCCGCCGGCAGGCCAGTGCGCGCGATCCATTTCTCGAAAGTCTCGCCGGCGAAATCCGGCAGTTGCTTGTCGCGATGAATCCCGAGCAACTTCTCCATCAGGCGCCGCTGTAGCGTGTTGCGGCAGGACCAGTTCGCCAGCGTCGGCAATTTGGTTCCGAGCTTGCCGGTGCGATCGGGATTGCCGAGCATTTTTTCGCGCAGCTTGATGCCCTGCTTCGCGACCCTTGATCGCCCGGGCGCGCAGCACCAGCGCAGGGAAATCGAGCTGAAATTCGTGGTTGTCGCGCGGCGTGTAGGGACATTTCACTTCGCACAGTTTGCATTCGTAGCAAAGATCGATGACGCGATCCTTTTCCGCCGGCGTGAGATTGCGGACGTCGTCGCCTTTGGCGTCAACCGATTTGAAAAGATCGGGAAACGACGGGCAGAGGTTGAAGCACAGCCGGCAGCCATGACAGATATCGAAGACCCGCTCGACCTCAATGTCGAGTTTCGCGCGATCCCAATATTTCGGCTCGTTGGGATCGTAGGAAAGGGCGTCGGTCGGTCGCGCTTCGATTCGGCTCATGGGTCGCTTTCCCGATTTCAGGACATCAAGGGATGCGCAGGTGCTGGCAAATTCGTTCGCATGAGCGGTCACACGCGATCGGCCGCGCGGGTTTCGTCACGAGCGAAGGCGCCGAAACTTGAATCCGAATGGTCGAGCTGGCCGGCCCGCATATGCGCTGGGACCGGCCAGCGTCAGGATCGTGATTTAGAGCGTTTCGGCCGCCTTGGCGAAACGTCCGGCGTGCGACTTCTCGGCCTTCGCCAGGGTCTCGAACCAGTCGGCGATTTCGGTGAAGCCCTCATCGCGCGCGGTCTTCGCCATGCCCGGATACATGTCGGTGTATTCGTGAGTCTCGCCGTGCACGGCGGCCTTCAGATTGAGCAGCGAGTCGCCCAGCGGCAGCCCGGTCGCGGGATCGCCGACCGACTTCAAGATAGTCGAGATGGCCATGCGCATGGCCGGTCTCGCCCTCGGCGGTGTCGCGGAACAGGCCGGCAATTTCCGGCTGGCCTTCGACGTCGGCAACCTTGGCGAAATAGAGGTAGCGGCGATTCGCCTGGCTCTCGCCGGCAAACGCGGCCTTCAGATTCTCGTGGGTTTTGGATCCTTTTAGACTTGCCATTTGTTATCTCCCTGATTGGTTTTTAGATTGTCGGTGCGCCGATTCGCACCTTATTTCAGCGCGCTCTTCCGGCGAGGCCGGCTCGCGCCTGAATCCTGTTTGCGGCAACTGTCGCACAGCGCCTGGATCTCCAGTGACCAGCCGAGCGGCTGAAATCCCTTGAGCGCCGGCGTTGCCATCGATCACCCGTTCGAGGCCCGATATTTCGACATCGCGAATGCGCCGGCAGCGCACGCAAACCACATGATGATGCGGCGCGAGATTGCCGTCATACCGCGCGCTGTCGTGGAGCGTGGTGACTTTCCGCGCCTCGCCGATCTGGCACAGCGTCTCGAGCGTGCGATGGACGGTCGCGAGCGAGATATGCGGATGGAGCTTGCGCACCGACTCGAAAATGGTCTCGGCGCGCGGATGGTCGGTCGTCGCCAGCAACGCCTCGACGATCGCGAGCCGCTGCGGCGTCACCGCGAGTCCGCCCTGCCGGCAGCGATCGGCGAAGTGTTCCATCCGTTCGCGCGCGTAAGCTCCGCGGCGGCTCTCACTTATTATCTGCAGATCCATACTAGATGGTAATTATTATCATCTAGTACTAACAATCGTCAAGCGCACGAGGCGGTTGGCGCTCAAAAAAAGCAGTAGCAAGCCGACTCCCTGGACCAGATGATAAAGCGCGTTGTGCGTGATCCCGAGTGTAGCGATCGCGACCTGCGCCTGCTGCAGAACCGCCGCAATCAGCGTTACGACCATCGCCGCCGCGCCCAGGAGATGTGCGGAATTGCGACTCCTCAGATATGCGATTACGAAGACCGCCAACAGGAACAGCGCCGCGGGAAGGTAGTTCAGGATCGCCGCCCGGTATGAGCGCATCCCGTAGATCACGGCGATGCCATAAATAGCGAACTCGACGGTCGCCGCCAGTGCGACGACGCGGGCGCCAGCCGCTGCTAGCGCGATCTCTGAACCGAGGCCCCACGCAGCCCATGCCGCCGCGCCCACTGCGATCATGGTCGCGGGCCACAGCGCGCGAGCGGCGAGCGTTTCTGGATCTGGAAAGAATCCATGAACCGTGCCGCCAATCAGCGACGCTGCGGCGGCAGCACAGAAGAACAGCATGAACCATCGAACGACCGCCCGGTTGCGGCATCCGCTGCGAGGAGCGCGATTTTGCCGGACACGGCACCAAGGATCGATCAAACCGGCGAAGATGGCTGCTTCGAGCGCGAGGGCGAAATCGCTCAGAGCAACCGCCGGCTCAGTCATCGCCAAAATCTGCGAAGGGTTGTGCCCGCAGCGGCGGCGCAAAGGGCACCGTGCCGGGGGCTTTGCGCTCGAGGCTCGAGTCGGGGAGATCAGCCCCGGTTGGTAGAAGTGGACGCGAGCGGCTCAGCGACGGCACGACGAGCCGCAATCTTGGCCGCTTCGGCCTTTTGCCGCGCCTGCACCAGCACCGTGCGCAATTTGGCCGGATTGACGGGTTTCTTGAAGAGCGCCGCTTCGAGTCCGCGGAGGCGACTGCGCTTGATAATGTGATCCTTGTCGTAATAGTACGCGGTCATCAGGATGACCGGCAGGTTCGGGAGCTCTTCCTTTACCTTCATATAGAACTCGTAACCGTCCATCTCCGGCATCACGACGTCGGAAATCACCGCATCGACTTTCATATTGCGCAACACGCCCAGCGCAGCACTCGGGCGCGTCGCCGTATGAACCACGCAGCGCTCGGCGCGAAGCACGTCGGCCAGTGAGCTGACTACCGAGACATCGTCGTCGAGCACCAGCACGGACATCCCGCTCAAGGCCCAATCGTCATGGGCCATGCCGCCGTTGCCTTGCGCCGCGGGGCCGCCGACGCTTTCGCGCGGAGCCAGGTCCGCCATCTTCTTGCCCTGCAGATAGTCCCGCGTCTCGTAAACCCCTTTGCGCGTCATCTCGTCGAGGCGGCGCACGATCGCTTGAACCCGTCCAATACCGGCGCGAATCGAATCGAGCCGCTCGGTTTCGACCACTAATTCGGCGTCGCTCAGGCGCGACTCCACGCACCGCGCGAGCAGGTCGATATTGTTGGTGATCGTCTCCAACGGATTATTGATTTCATGCGCCAGGCTGACCGCGATTTCGCCGCAGGTCGCTAGTTGCTCCCGCTGGCGCATCAAACGGATGTCACGCGCGAAGCCGATCGATCCGACTTCATTATGGTCTTTGTCGAAAATGATCGAACCCGAGATAGCGGCCGCAATCTGATGATCGTCCTTATCGCGCAGCATAGTTTCGAAGTTCGAGATGCGCCCGCCCTCGGCCGCGCGCATCGCCTTCATCACACGGCGCGCCTCTTCAATGGAGCAGTAGATGCGGTCAATTTTCTGCCCGATGATCTCGGCGGCACTGTAGCGCAGGTTCCGGCGCGCACCGTCGTTGTAATAGATGATGGTGCCGTCGCGATCCACGGCGATTATTATATCGGGGGAACTTTCGATGAGGCTGTTGAGATAATTCTGATCGAGCGTGAGCATTTGAACTGATTGAACCTCCACGCGAAGCGAAACGCTTCACTGGGGAACTTCGTAGTTAATATTCAGATGGAGTCGCGGAGCCGCAATTTCGGCGACCTGACTGGATCGTTGAATTTTGGATCGTTGAATTTTGCCAACATAACTTCCGACATCGCCCGGCTCATCCGTACAGCTTGGGCCACACGGAGGTGGTGACGAGCGCTAATTGTACTTCAAATCTAATCACGGCCCTGCAAAGACAAATGGCACAGAATTCTCAGCCGGGGAAGCGCGTCGCGTGGTATTGTCCACATCGTCGATTTGCACGCCCCTCCGCTTCTGAGCCGCAAAGGATATTATTGGCAGCCCAATTTTGCTTTGACCTCACATGTTTATCCCAAAACATCTCCATTCGTCTTAACTCATCATAGGTCCAAACCGCCACGTACCGCAACCAGCTATTAGACGGGCGAATATCGTACGGCATGACTCGTCTATTTTCTTGCGTATTATTAATATGGCTAAGGTTCCGCGTGCAGTATCCCGCAAAAACTCCGCGACCGGGGGTGCGTTGGAGGGAATTAGCGTCGATGTTGCTATGCCACGAAGCTTGCCCCTAGAATTGAGCGCGGGAGAATACTAGATGGCTGATCCGCTTTCCTTTGACGCGCTGGCGAGCAGCGAGTATGTGCTCTCGACTGCCGAGAATTTCGTGCTTTACGTGCTCCTCGAGGCAATTGCGACTGGAGTAAGCGGTGGTGGCGGTAATCGCTTGCCCCTGAACCTCGGAGTAGTGCTCGATCGCTCAGGGTCAATGTACGACGAGCGGCGGCTGGAGTTCGTGGTCGAAGCGGTGAAATTCCTCGCCGACAACGTCGCACCCGAGGACAAGGTCGCAGTGGTTGCCTTTGCCGACAAGGCGCAGGTGATAGTGCGCCCGGATCAGATTCACGACAAAAGCGCTGTTCGACGCGCACTTGAAGATATCGACCTGTTGGAAATCGGCGGTGGCACGCAGATGGCGCTGGGAATGCGCGCTGCAATCGATGAGGTCAAGCAAAACCTCGCGCCTAACCGGCTTAATCGCGTGCTCGTGCTGACCGACGGTCAGACCTATGAGGAGACCGCTTGTATCGATCTGGCAAATCAGAATCGCGACCAGATGTCATTCTCAGCGATGGGCGTGGGCGTGGAATTCAACGAAAAGCTCCTGATGCGTATGACGCAGGATTCTCACGGCAAATATCATTTCATCGGTGACCCGGCCGAGATTCCGGGAATTTTCGAGGACGAGTTGCAAGGGTTGCGCGCGGTCAGTATCCGCAACGGACGAATCGAGGTGACCCTGGCGCAGGGCGTACAGGTGCGTGAGGCGTTTCGTGCGAGCCCCGAGATTTACGCGCTGGGCACGCCGCTGGTGGGCGAGGATCGCAAGGTTACCTACGAAATCGGCGACCTCGAGGCCGGGCTGCCGGGCTCGGTGCTCTTGACCCTGGTCTTGCCGCCGCGCAAACCAGGTCCCGTGCGAATCGCGCAGTCCGCGTTTCGCTTCGAGCTTCCGGGCGGCGGTGAGCGCCTCGTTAACACTGACGTGACGGTCGAATACACCCTTGATCGCACCATGACCAGCAAGCGCAACGGGCGCGTGATGAACCTGGTTGATCAGGTCTCCATCGCCAAGCTTCAGTCCAAGGCCGAGGAAGAACTCAAGGCCGGCAACGTCGATCGCGCGACGAGGCTTCTGAGCAACGCCATTCAGGGCACGCAGCGGCTGGGCAATGTGAAGGCGACACAGGCGCTGGTCGGCCTGATGGATCAGGTGAAGAAGACCCAGACCTTGCAAACCAAGGCCGCCAAGACGACTCTTCTGCAGGCGCAGGCGGTGGTCCGCAAGACCCAGATGCTCGATCCCGAGGCGCTCAAAGATTTACAGAAAGGGGAATAGCAAAGACCATCCCGGCTACCGGGAACGCACACGGCGACCGCCGGGGAACGAGGTTTCAAGCGACTATGATCAAGTGCACTGAATGCGGCTACGAGAACATGGACGGTCTCGACTATTGCGACGGATGCGGCGCGAAACTGGCTGTCGCGGAAGCGCCGGCAGCCGCGCCCGCGACGACTCATGAGGGCGGGCCTACGACGATCGAGGCGGTGCCCGCGCATGAGGCGCACGAGGCGGCGCCCGCGGTGGCCTCCAATGGTACGATCGCCGCCGAAGCGGCTGTTGCCGAGCCTGCGGCAGCCCCGTCGTCCGAGGCCAAGACCGGCGAGATCACACCGCCTGCGGAAGCGGCCCCCGTTGCTGCGGCAGCCGCGCCCGGCGCGGCCCCTCATTTCAAGGCCAAACTGTCGTTGCTTCGGGGCGGCCGCAAGGGTCAGGAATTTCCTCTCGACAGCGGTCAGAACTTCATCGGACGATGGGATCCCGAAACCGGGTCCTTCCCCGAGGTGGACCTTGAACAGGATGACCCTGAAGCCAAAATCTCGCGCAAACACGCGCTCATAATTATCGACGGCGGCAAAATCACCATCGAGGATATCGGCAGTCTCAATGGCACTTATGTCAATCGGGGTAACCGGCTGATTCCAGGCACGCCGCTCGAAATCAAGGCCGGTGACGAAGTTATCATCGGGAAGACTTTCCTGAAGCTGGTGATCGATCCGATTTCATAACCGGACGGAGTATTACGGCTGCCGCCGCGTGGGTGGCACTTGAATCCTGGATATGGCAGCCCAAAAAATCGACGCGGATGACACCCGACGCCAGGGCGTTCGTGCCCTTGTCTATACGTGCCGGATGCTTTTGCGAGCGCCATGAACACCGGTGAGCCACTAGCCGTCAATCACATGCTCGACGGCCGCTATCGCATCAGCAAGATGCTCGGCCAGGGCGGTATGGGACGTGTGTACCTGGCCAACGACACCCGGCTCGCCGATCGTCCGGTGGCATGCAAGGAAATGGTCATCGGCGACGGCATCGCGGAGCAAAAAGCGGTTGAGGATTTCAACCGTGAAGCGCGGGTGCTGGCGAGCCTTTCGCATCCCGCCATCCCACAGGTTATCGACTATTTCGGCGAACGCGGGCGTCATTATCTGGTGATGGAATTTGTTGCGGGCGGCGACCTGCAGCATCAGCTGGACAACATTGGAATCGGTGCGCGGCTGCCAGAAGCGAAGGTGGTGTGGTGGGCGCGGCAAATTCTCAACGTCCTGCATTTTCTCCATGGGCAGACTCCCCCGATCGTCTATCGCGACCTGAAACCCGGCAACATCATGATCGACCATCATGGGCGAGCGATGTTGGTTGATTTCGGTATCGCGCGCTTTCTGCCGCCGGGCGGTCGCGGCACCCAAATCGGTTCGGTCGGCTATGCGCCGCCGGAGCAATACCTGGGCAAGATGGAGCCGCGATCGGATCTCTACTCGCTGGCCGCGACAATGCACCACCTGCTCACCGGCCGCGACCCTCAACTCGAACCGCCCTTCAGCTTCCCGCCATTGCGATCGTTGGCCCCGCAGGTCTCGCTGCAAACCGAGAAGGTGGTGACGCAAGCCCTCGACAAGGACCTCGAGAAGCGGCCTCGGACTGCGCGCGAGATGCGCGACATGCTGCCGGATCCCAGCGCCGAAGAGGCCGGCATGGCTGGAACCACGGCTGGATCATCGGCCGCGCTGCCGCCTTCGCGCGCGGGCGCCGCGCCGATGGCCGCGATGGCGACAATCGTGCTAAACCGCCCGGTTGCCGCGCCCGCCGTTTCCAAACCGCCATCGGCAAAGCCTGGCGCTGGTGCGCAACTCGAAACTCAGCGCAGCCTGACCCTGCCTCCCGTCGTATCGTCTGCGCCCGCCAATCACCATTTACAGCAATCGCGCCAGGCGACGCTTCCACCGGCGCAAAGCAAACCTGTGATCTCGCCGGTGGTCTCAGTCAAGCCCGCGACGACTTTCTCGCGCGTCTCGTCGACTGCCAAGACGAAGGATCTCGGACTGAAGCCGGCCGGCAGCGCCCCATCGCCGGCGAATCGGATGCGGACCGCGACACCTCCCGCCAAGCCAGTTGCCAACGCCGCCACTAGCCCGCGACGCGCGTCGCCGATCACGGTGCCGGATCCGCGGCCAGGCGTCGCTTCGAGTACCGAACTCGCGCCGGCCCGCAGTCCGATTGCACCTGGAGTGCATCCTTCACTCAGACAGTCCACGTCACCGGCTCCGGCGGCGGGCAACGGTCATGTAAATTCACCCGCAAGTGCATTTAGCCGGGCGCATCTGGAAGCGCTAGGCGAGGGCACCCGCTTCGCGATCGACGGTGTCCGCGCCGTAATTGGCCGGTCGCTCGATCCGGCTGACACGGTCGATATTGATTTGTCGCGGCTCAAACGCGGGGTCGATCGGGTTTCGCGCCGTCATGCCGAAATTATCCGGCGCGGCGACGAGTATTTTATTCGCGATCTCGGCAGTCTCAACGGCACTTATATCGCACAACGAGGCAGGCTCGGCCGCGATCAGCTTTATCAATTGAGGGACCGCGACGAACTGGTATTGGGCGGCGCCAAACTGGAGTTTCGAAAGGGCTGACGTGGATGATTATCTGTCCTGAATGCGGCGCTCAGAACGGCGACGAAGCGAAATTTTGCGAACGCTGTGGTCAAGGATTGGGCGGCCCGTCGGCGCGGCCAGCCGGCCCTGCCGTATTGCCGCCATTGGCCGCCAATACTGAACTGAACGGCGGCTTTCGCATCCTCGAGATGGTCGGCCAGACCGCGCACGAAAATCGTTATCGGGCCGAGCGCAGAGGAGCAGATGGCGGCGTCGAACGATTTCAATTGCGCGAACAAATCGGCCGCGAGGCGGTCGATGAGGAACCAAACGGCGCGCACGGGGACGCGGAGGAGACCAGCAGCGCCCGAGCACTTCCCGCCGCGGAAGATCCGAACGGACCGCGCGCTAAAACGGCTGAATTAAAAGCCACGACTGCCGATGAAGTGACACCGGCCGAGCGCCGCGGCGACTCGGGCGGTCTGGCGACGGCGGTTTCGGAGAGTCCATCCCAGCCCGAGGCGGAGGCGCTCAAGCCCGAGGCGGAACCCGGATCCACAAAAAATGGCAGCGCGAGCGTGATCGCCCCGGCGATCGATGCGATGAAGCTCACCGACGCCGGCACGCCCGAAGCGGAAGTCGAATCACAGCCAGGCGCGATCGCCGAAGCGTCGCAAGCGGTGTCGGAGGCGCCCACCGATGCCGTCGCGCCATCCGACCTTCCGTTAGATCCGGTCCACACGCAAGACGATCTCGGCGAGGTCTTCGGCCGCGTGATGGCGCTCTCGATGACCCTCAATCATCCCGCATTTCAGCGGGCGATCGAGGGTTTCGCCGACAACGGCCGGGTCTATCTCGCCTATCGTGACGAGCAGTCCACGCCACTCGCGCGACGCAGTGGCGGCCTGCGCATGAGCGAGGCCGACGCCATCGCGGTCGCGATCCAGGTGTGCCAGGCGGTCTCTTTCGTCCATCGGCGCGGCTTGCGCGTTAATGATATTTGCCCAGAGTCGGTGGTCTTCGGCGCCGGCGGGCGCATCAAGCTGACCGGCCTCGATTACATCAGCAACGACACCGAGTTGCAGGGCGAGCCTCTGTTCAATGACGGCTATACCGCACCCGAAATCTACAAGGCGCGCAAAGTCGATAAACGAGCCGACGTTTTCTCGATCGGTGCGCTGCTCTACACGTGTCTGACGGGCGAGCGGCTGGAATCCGAGACCTGGCGCGAGGAAGCGGGGCCGATACGATTCTATCCGCCGCACGTGGTGTCGCCGGCGCTCGAACAGGCGGTGCGGCGCGCTCTGCTCTTCGACCCGGCCATGCGTTGGGCAAACGTCGATGCGCTCAAGGCCGAATTGCTGCGGCTCGCCGGCATCATCCGGATACGGGCGGCGGTCCTAACCGATGTCGGCATGGTGCGCGAGCTCAACGAAGACTCGATCATGGCCGTCGAGTACCAGCGTGACTCGCTAATTGAACCGGCGCAGAATTTCCTCTACGTCGTCGCCGATGGAATGGGTGGCGCGGAAGCAGGCGAGATGGCGAGCGCCATCGCTGTCGGCACCATTCGCGACTACGTGGGCGAACAACTTAAAAACGGCAAGGGCGAAAAACGACTGCTTTTGCAGGATGCGCTGGAGGAAGCGAACCGGAAGATCCTTGAATATCAGGCCGCCAACGAAGAGTCGCGCGGGATGGGATCGACCGCCGTCGCGCTGCTGATCGTACCGCCCGAAGCCATTGTGGCGTGGGTCGGCGACAGTCGCGCGTACTTCTCCGATCAGGGCGGGTTACGCCAGATTACTAAGGACCATTCGCTCGTGCAGCGGCTGATTGAAATCGGCCAGCTTACTCCGGAGGAAGCGCGCCATCACGAGCACAAAAACGTGATCACGAGATCGCTCGGAGCCCGGCAGAACGGTCCTGCCGGGGCGGAATCGATAGGCTTACGGCTCAAACGCGGCGACCGCCTGCTGCTGTGCAGCGACGGTCTCACAGCGCACCTCGATGACCCTGGTATCGATACGATCCTGCGGCGTCATTCGGACCCGTACGAAGCGGCCCGCGAACTGGTGGTGGCGGCAAATGCGGGAGGTGGAACGGATAACGTGTCGGTGGTGGTTATACTCATAGACTGACACCGATGGAGAACACGCCCAACAATCCCGGGAGTTCGGGGCCGCTGCCGGGTCCGCTCGAGCCGGGCGTCGTCTTACAGCGGCGCTATGCCATCCAGCGCCTCATCGGCGGCGGCGGCATGGGTATGGTTTACCTCGCGCACGACCAGCGCCTGTCGCAGCGTCCCTGCGCCATCAAAGAGATGGTCGATCATTTCATCGACCCCCAGCAACGCATCGAGGCCAACGATTACTTCGCGCGCGAAGCGGATACCCTCGCGCAACTGAAGCATCCCGCGATACCGGCGATCAGCGACCGCTTCGACGACCAGAACCGCCACTACCTGGTGATGGAGTATGTCGAGGGGCGCAACCTCGAGGAGGAGTTCGCCGTCCGCGGCGGGCCCTTGCCCGAAGGCCTCGTTATCGATATCGCGCGCCAGCTCTGCGACGTGCTCGCGTATTTGCACGGCCTGATTCCGCCTGTCATCTACCGCGACATGAAGCCCTCCAACGTGATGCTGACGGAAAAGGGGCGCGTCGTGCTGGTGGATTTCGGTATCGCACGACTCTTCAAGGCCGCGCGCAAGGGCACCATGATCGGCACGCTGGGCTTCGCGCCGCCGGAGCAATATCAGGGAATCGCCGATCCGCGCAGCGACATCTACTCGCTCGGCGCGACGCTCCATTATGTAGTGACGGGACGCGACCCGGAGAAGTTTCCACCCTTCAGCTTTCCTCCGGTTCGCGATCTGCGCCCCGATATATCGAGCAACCTCGCAGGTGCGATCGATCGGGCGCTCGCCTACGAGATGGACGGCCGGCCGGCCAGCGTTCAGGAATTTCGCGACATGCTCCTCTATGGGCGCGGCCTCTCGGCGCCCGGCCTCTCGCATGTCAGTCCCAAGAGCGGCACCGCCGGGCTCGCCAGCGCAGCCCTGCCGCCGGAGGTCGCCGAAGCCCTGACTCCGCGGACCCGGCGCCGCCGGGCCAACTGGAAGCGGCGCGCGCTCGGCTTCGTAATGTTCACTATCGTCGTTGCCGGCGCCGCCTTCGGCGCCACTTACATTTATTCCGATCCCGCCTTACAGTCGCGCCTGGGATTAACCCAATACATCAATGACCTGCCGTGGAAGCATGATGAGTTGGTCGCCAAACTGCGCGCGCATCCGCTTGATTTCGATCGCATGACCCTGACTCTTTCGACACGCTCGGGCGTTCCCACTTCGCCGCCCAAGGCCAGCTTCACAGACACCGAGCTGGCAAACGCGCAATACGTCAAATGGGATGCGGCATTCAAGAACAATATGTCCGGGGTCGACGGGCGCAACGATAAGGTCGAGGCACGCTTCTTCGATCCCAGCGGCAATCAGATCGCCACCAGCGACGACGCGCGCTTTATCGGTCCCAAGGAAACCGCCGCCGATTTCAGCGGCGTCGCGCTGATCCCGAACGCCGCTCCCATAGCGCCCGGCAGTTACAAGATTGCCCTCTATTCCGACGACCAGCTGCTCACCGAACAGCGCTTCGATGTCACCCCCGACCTGAAGGCCCGCGCGGAAATCGATAAAGCCGCGGCCGCTGCGGCGGCCGCCGCCAACGCGGAAGAAGCCAAGCGCAAGGCCGAGGGTGAGCGGCTCGCGATGATCGAAGAACGCATGCGGCGGCCGCTGTCGCTCAAGGGTATCGAATTCGTCAACAGTACCAAGGACGGTACCGTGCTGTCGGGTCCGAGCAGCGTCTTCAACGTGTCGAAGGTGTTGTTCATCGGCTGGCGCGCGATTTTCGATAATCGGCTCTTCGGCCTCGACAACAATCAGTATCGCGTCGATGCCGCTTATATAGGTCCGGACGGCGGCACGCTCGGCAGCGTCGATGACATCCAGACCATCAAGCAATCCAGCAACCGGGCGATCTTCAGCGGGCGCGTCGGTAATTCCGCCGGAGGCGCCTTTCTCCCGGGTCAGTACACCGTCAATTTCTACCTGAACGGGCAATACTTTGCGCAGCGCAATTTTCGCGTTGTCGCCGACGCCGGCATGCCTTACAACGGCGGCAGCGTGAGCAGCGGCGGTGGTGGTTCCTCCGCTGGGAGCAGTGGCGCCACCGCCAGCGCCGCGAGTTCCGGGATTGAAACGCCGACCCTCGCCACCGGCACGATCGATGGTATCGGCGGCGGCAGTGCCTCGATGGAACTGCGCTTGCGCCCCCAGCCTAACGGCTTCCTCCACGGTGAGCTCGTCGTCCACATGGCGGGCTACGGGGCCACGCCGATTGAAGGGTTCGTGCGCGGCAACCGGCTGCAATTCCAGGTCCCCTATGGCGGCGAGACGCTTTACTTCGAGGGCGAGCGCGATCGCGACGTTCTGAGCGGCACGTTCGAGTCCACGCCCTCGGGCACTCGCGGTACCTGGACTACCCGCACCGATTAGCCTGTGCGCACCGCTCCGGCATTCCTCGAAATCCAAACGTGCTCTTCGACCGAGCGGAAATTGAAATTACCGCTAGCGGAAAATCCGGCGCTTGAACGAAGCTCTCGCGCCAGTAATGCTCTTGTGGGGATAGCATGGCGACTAACGTTTCGCGTGAAAAGCTCCTCTTCTACGCCGCCGCTGGCGGACTCGGCGGGCTCGCCGCGTGGGGCGCTTCCGAGCCCTTCCTCGGCATCCGCTTCGTCTATGGACGCGACATGCTGCTTGGCGCACTCGTTGGTCTTTTCATTGGTGCGTTCCTGGCCTCGATCGAGGCTCTCAGCGTCGGCCAATGGCGGCAGGCCCTGCGCGGAATCCGATTCGGCGCCGCGTTCGGCGCGATCGGCGGAGCCGCCGGACTCCTGGTGGGTGAGTTCGCCTTCGACCTGATCGGCGGCTTCAACGGCCGCATCCTCGGCTGGTCGGTGCTCGGAGTGGTCGTGGGACTCGGCGTCGGCTGGGCGACCAGATCGGGCGCCCGGCGCCGCAATGGCGCGATCGGCGGCCTCGTCGGCGGCGCCATCGGCGGCTTCTTCTACCAGGCTCTTACGGCGACGTTCCCGCAGGCATTCGGTCGTGCTATCGCGATTATCCTGATCGGCGCACTCATCGGCTTCTTTATCGGATTGGTCGGCGAACTGCTCAAGCGCGGATGGCTGATGGTCGTGCGATCGCAGAGCCGCAACGCCCGCGAAGGACGCGAATACCCCTTGGTCAAGAACGTCACCATCATCGGGCGCGCCGAAGAGAGCGACATCGGCCTGTTCGGCGATCAGGCGGTCCTCGCGCATCACGCGATCATTCGCCACGAGGGCAAGGATTTTTTCGTCAGCCCCACCGGCGGCGGACAAGTTCTCGTGAATCGCCAGCCGGTCAGCGGACGCTACACGCTCAAAAGCGGCGACCGGGTCGAAATCGGCGGCACGCTGTTCTTGTTCCGTGATCGAGCGCAGGCAGCGCAGAGTTGATCGCGTGGCGCGACGCCTGATCGCTGCCGCCGCCGTTCGCGGCTTCGGCGCCGCGCTGGCACTCTGCCTGCTCCTCGTGATTGCAGGATGTGCAACGTCGCAAGATGTGACTAACGCTCAGCCTACCGTTTCGATCCAGCAGCTTCAGTATTACCCGTTCCTGGTCAAGGGATATCAGAAGAGCTTTCCCAATAAGCACATCGTCGTGCTGCTAGTGCCCGATTCACGCACATTCAAGGATTCCGCCAGTATCAACCACCAGCCCTACGAAGGTCATCCTGCGATTGGCGTGGTCATCGACCGCAATGGACAGGTGATGCAACGGCTCTATGGCCCCGATCTCGGGCCTCTCATGCGCGATGCGATTGCGCAGGCCGCGCACGAAGCCGGCATGATTTCCTCGACTTCGCCGCAACCGCTGTCCGACGCCCTCCATGCCCATGGCGCCGATTATGTCCTCGCGGCAAGAATCACCGGCCTCTGGGTGTTGAAACAGCGCGGCGTCGATACCGAAGGCGGCCCTACGTGGTTCAGCGCCGCCGACGCCACCCTCGACGTGATCATCTACAAGCCACCCTTCCCCGTCCCGTTCTGGCAGGGCCAGACCATCGCCGAATATAACGACCCGCCGACGCCCGGCGCCGGCGCCCACCCCGAGGACGAGACCGAGATCTACGACCAGCCCGGTGAAGTGCTGTCGGTGGCGTTGACCCGCGCCGTTGCCGGAATCTTTCGCCATGACGACCTGCATACCCTGGTCCTCCAGGATGTGATCCCGTCCCACTAGGCCAATGCGGGCGCCCGCTTGTTATCATAATATCGACCGGCAGGCGCGCTTGCCCGCGATCCCGATTGCTCCCGATCAATGCTTTCGCGGTTTCCGTACATCGGTTAGCCTTGAGCTGCGGCGCGCTGCTCGATCCCAATCTTGCCCAACCGGATCCGCGAGCGCCAACTTTCTACTCGAACACGAAACCTTCGGCGCACTCACGAGTTATAAGGGTTGACCAATCACCATGACTGACCAGCAGACTAATCGCCCACTGCCACCGCCCCACGTTCTCGCCTCGATGCATCCGAAGTCCATCGACGTTCCATGCATTCTTGTGATTTTTGGCGGGGCCGGCGACCTCAGCCATCGCAAGCTGCTGCCGGCGCTCTACAACCTGATGGTTGACTCCGAGCTGCCCCGCAAATTCGCTATCGTCGGCTTCTCGATGGAGCATATTGACGACGACGCCTATCGCCAGTTCGCGCGCACCGGGATCGAACAATTCTCCCGCCAGAAGCTCGACGAAGAAGTCTGGGCCCGGTTCGCACCCATGCTCCATTTCGTCTCGGGCACCTTCACGGAAGCCGCCGATTACGCCAAGCTGCGCGAGCGCCTCGACCAGCTCGATCAAGATGTCGGCAGCGCTGGTAATCACATCTTTTACTTCGCGATTCCCCCCGCCTTTATCGACCAATGCTCAACCGGACTGAGCGCCGGCGGCATGGTCAATCCGCCAGACTCCGACAAAGGTTTCACACGCGTCGTAGTCGAGAAACCGATCGGCCGCGACCTTGCCAGCGCCATCGAGATCAACTCTCAGTTGGCGCGCCATTTCGACGAGAGCCAGATCTTCCGCATCGACCATTACCTGGGCAAGGAAACCGTCGAAAATTTGATGGTCTTGCGCTTCGCCAACGCCATCTTCGAACCGATCTGGAGCGCGCGCTTTATCGACCACGTCCAGATCACCGTGGCCGAGCAGGAAGGTGTCGGTACCCGCGCCTCGTACTATGACCACGCCGGCGCCCTGCGCGACATGGTGCAGAGCCACATCCTGCAGGTGCTCTGCATGATCGCCTCCGAACCGCCCCGTTCGACCGGCGCCGACGCCGTCCGTGATTCCAAGCTCAACGTCATTCGCTCCTTGCGCCCCTACGATCGCGCCGATGTCGATCGGCTGGTGGTGCGCGGACAATACGTCGAGGGGCTCTGCGGCGGCGAAAAAGCCAAGTCTTATCGCGACGAGGATCAGATCAAGCCCGGCTCCAAGATTGAAACCTTCGTCGCCCTCAAATGCTTTATCGAGAACTGGCGCTGGGCGGGTGTTCCGTTCTATTTGCGCACCGGCAAGCGCATGCCGCGCCGCGCCAGCGAAATTGCCATCTATTTCAAACAGGTGCCGCGCATCCTCTACAACGCAAGGCCCGCACCCGTACTGCCGCCCAACTATCTTTCGATCCGCATTCAGCCCGACGAGGGACTCGCGCTTAACATCATCTCCAAGGTTCCCGGCCAGACCTTGCGGCTCAATCCGGTGGACGTCGATTTCCATTATCAGACCGCTTCGCCCGAGGCTTATGAGACCCTGCTCAGCAACGTCATCGTGGGCGATCAGACCCTCTTCATGCGGCGCGATACGGTCGAGGCTGCATGGCGTTTCGTCCAGGTAATTCTAGATGTCTGGGAGTCTTCCGACGCCGATCCGTTCCCTTACGCGGCCGGCTCCTGGGGACCCACCGAATCCGCGCTACTCATCGCCCGGGACGGCCGCGCATGGCGCACCCTTTGAGACGCGCTCGACGCTCCTCATTATGCAGTAGCAATTTTTGCGGCGTCCTTGCTTATGCGCCGGGACGCTAACTGAAACCGCCCGATTAACGGATTTTGCGAGAGGATCGAAGCAATGGCGGAGATGATTTTGGCCGGCGATATCGGCGGCACCAAAACCCATCTTGGATTGTTTCACGCGGTTGAACGCGATCTGCGCCCGCTTCGCGATTACGTCTATCACACCTCCGCGTTTGCCAGCCTTGAGCAAGCCTGCGCCGCCTTTCTCACCGCCGATGATCGCATCGGTGCGGCCTGCTTCGGCGTGCCCGGCCCAGTCATCGACGGCGTCAGTCATGCCACCAACGTCCCGTGGAGTATGGCCGAGGCGGCGGTCAGGGCCGCGATTGGCGGCGCTCCCACGCGCCTCATGAATGACCTCGAAGTCACCGCCTACGGCGTCCCGCATCTCAAGGACTCCGAAGTCATGGTTTTGCATCGTGGTGAGAATCGGTCCGCGCGCGCCAATATCGCCGTGATAGCGGCCGGCACCGGCCTCGGCGAAGCCGCCCTCATTGCCGCGCCCACCGGTTACTTCGCCGTCGCGAGCGAAGGCGGCCACGCCGATTTCGCACCGCGCGGTCCCGATCAGCTCGCCTTGCTTGAATTCCTCACCGAGGAATTCGGCCACGTCAGCTTCGAGCGCGTGCTCTCAGGCCCGGGCCTCCACAACATCTATCGCTTCGTGGTCTCGCGCAGCCCCGGATCGGAACCCGCCTGGCTCACCCAGCGAATGGCTACCGAGGACCCGTCCGCGGTTATCGGCGAGACCGCAATCGCTGGCACCGATACGCGCTGCGTTCATGCGCTCGAACTGTTCGCGGCGATCTATGGCGCCGAAGCGGCCAATCTCGCGCTCAAGTATCTTGCTATCGGAGGAGTCTATTTGTGCGGCGGCATCGCGCCAAAAATCCTGCCGTTCCTTCAGCGCGGCGGACTCGTCGAGGCCTTCCTCGACAAGGGCCGCCTGCGCTCGACCCTGCAACGAATCGGGGTGCGCGTTTCGCTCAACCCGTCGGCGGCCATCATCGGCGCGGCCTGGGCTGCTGCCGCAATGCTCGACACATAATCTCCAGCCCCGTGCATCCTGCGCATCCAAATAAACCAAATTCAACCGAGAGGGAGCCATTGATATGATCACCCAGCGAGTCCGCGAAATTCTTTCCTACTACGACTCCGAAAACGCCGGCGTCCGCACCAACCTCGCACGCTTTTTCAACCACGGGCGCCTGGCCGGTACCGGCAAGCTCGTCATCCTGCCGGTCGATCAAGGCTTCGAGCATGGCCCGGCCCGCAGCTTCGCCGTGAATCCCCCGGCCTATAATCCCCTCTACCATTTCGAGTTGGCCATCGCCGCCGGTTGTAGCGGCTATGCCGCCCCCCTCGGCTTTCTCGAAGCCGGCGCGACCCACTTCGCCGGCGAACTGCCCCTCATCCTCAAACTCAACAACCACGACCTCCTCTACGACGAGCGCGACCCGATCTCCGCCCTGACCGGCAGCGTCAATGACGCCCTGCGCCTCGGCTGTGCCGCAGTCGGCTTCACCATCTATCCCGGCTCCGCCGAGCGCAAGGAAATGTACGAGCAGCTGCGCGAAATCGCCGAGGACGCCAAGCAGTGCGGCCTCGCCGTCGTCGTCTGGTCCTATCCGCGCGGCTCCAGTATCACCAAGGAAGGCGAGACCGCTCTCGACGTGGTCGCCTATGCCGCCCAGATCGCTGCGCAACTCGGCGCTAACATCGTCAAGGTCAAGCTCCCCTCCTCGCGCCTCGAATTGCCCGAGGCCAAGAAGGTTTACGAAGCTCAGCACGTTCCGATGGAAACCCTGGCCGAACGCGTGCGCCACGTCGTCCAAAGCTGCTTCGACGGCCGCCGCATCGTGATTTTCTCGGGCGGACCCAAGGAAGGCGACGCGACCCTCCTCGAAGAGGTCGCCGCGATCAAGGCGGGCGGCGGCTTCGGCTCGATCATCGGCCGTAACTCCTTTCAACGCCCAAAGGCCGACGCCATCGCGCTGCTCAACAAGATCATGGACATCTACGCCGCTTGATTGGCCGCTTGACCCTTTGCCCCTGCGCACCTGACCTGCGCCCCGCGATGATCCGCCCCGGATCGTCCGGGGCGGCCTCCTCTCGCTCCGTTTCGGGCAGGACCCCGTTTCCGGTTGCCGTGTCAGCCCGCCGCGCGCAAAATCAGCGCGAATAATCTGCACCGCCAATGGAGAACAGTCCCATGAAGTACGACGAATACCAGTTCCTCGAATTCACTCGCCACGACGACGGCATCCTCCTCATCACCATCAACCGCCCCGACGTCCTCAACGCCACCAACGCCCGCCTGCATTGGGAATTGAGCCGCGTCTGGCGCGACATCGACGACGATCCCGAGACCAACGTCGTCATCATCACCGGCAAGGGACGCGCCTTCTCGGCCGGCGGCGACCTCGACATGATCGAAACCATGAAGGGCAACCACGCCAACATCTCCCAGGCCATGCGCGAAGCGGGCGACATCGTTTACAACATCGTCAATTGCGAGAAGATCATCATCTCCGCCATCAACGGCGTCGCCGTTGGAGCCGGCCTCGCCGTCGCCTTCATGGCCGATATAACCATCGCCTCCGAAGCCATGCGCATCACCGACGGCCATCTCCGCCTCGGCGTCGCCGCCGGCGATCACGCCGTCATTCTGTGGCCCCTCCTGTGCGGCCTCGCCAAGGCCAAGTACTACCTCATCACGGCCGATTTCATTGACGGCAAGGAAGCCGAGCGCATCGGCCTCGTCAGTCTCTGCGTCCCGGCCGACAAGCTCATGGACAAGGCCTTCGAGGTCGCGCGCAAAGTCGCTCGCGGTCCACAGCAGGCCGCGCGTTTGACCAAGCGCGCCCTCAACAACTGGGTCAAGACCTTCGGCCCCCATTTCGACGCCTCGCTCGCCTTCGAGATGCTGGGCTTCTTCAGCGCCGACGTCGCCGAAGGGGTTGCCGCCGTCAAGGAAAAACGCCCGCCGGTCTTCCCGCACCTCAAGAAATAGCGGCCCTTGCCTCTTCGTGATCCCACCGCCGGAGCGACGGTTCGGCTGTCGCTCCGGCTCGCGCCCTCCCTCAGGTAGCGCCTTCGTCCGCGATCTTCGCTATCCTCTCTCGATCATGTCGGTACCATCATGAAAGCATGCGTATTCAAGGCGATCGGCGCGCCGCTCGAACTCGTGGAACTGCCCGACCCCGTGGCCGCTCCCGGTGAACTGGTTATCCGCGTCAAGGCATGCGGCATTTGCGGCTCCGACCTGCACGCCGCCACTTCGCCCAAAGCCAAGCTCCCGCCCGGAACCATCCTGGGCCACGAACTTGCCGGCGTCGTCGATCACGTCGGCGACGGCGTAGTCGGCTTCCAGCCCGGCGATCCGGTCGTCGTCATGTCCTATCTCGCCTGCGGCGAATGCACCAGTTGCCGCGCCGGCATCGGTGTCCGCTGCACCGCGATGACGCTCGTAGGCTTCGGTGAGGCGCCCGGCGGCTACGCCGAAATGATCAAGTCGCGGCCCGGCAGCGTCTTCAAAATCCCCCCTGCGATGAGTTTTCGTGCCGCCGCCACCGTCGAGCCGCTCGTCGTCGGCCTTCACGGTCTGCGCCGCGCCCGCTTCCAGGCCGGTGAGACCTGCGTCATCATGGGCGCCGGATCGATCGGCCTGATGACCTTACTGTGGGCGCGGTTTGCCGGCGCTCGCGCCATCGTCGTCTCCGAACTCCTTTTGGATCGCCGCGAAGTCGCACTGCGACTCGGCGCCGACGCCGCCGTCGATCCCCGCATGCACAGCCCCGCTGCCGCGATGTCCCGGCTGACCGGCGCTGGCCCCGACGTCATCTTCGAATGTATCGGCGAGGCCGGCACCATGGCCCAGGCCATTTCGCATGCCCCGCGCGGCGGCCGCGTCACCATCCTCGGCGTCTCGATGGAGGACGACGGCTTCCCCCCGGGCCTCGCGATGAGCAAGGAGCTCGACGTCAATTTCAGCCTCGGCCTCGAACCGGGCGAAGTCGAAACCACCATCGCCGTGCTCGCTTCCGGGCGCCTCGCGACCGACTCGATGATTACTCACGCCGTTGGCCTCGACGATCTGCCGCGCGCCTTCGCCGCACTCACGCGCCCGTCCAATCAGACCAAGGTAATGCTCGAATTCTGACCGCTTCCGCTTACTCTTGGTGCGCCCCGCCGGCGCCCCGCCGTGTCTCTCCGATGCGGCTGCGTCAGCCGAGCCCCGTTGCTCGCCCGATCAGCAGCAGCCCCGCCACCACGACGACCGCCCCAATTCCCCGCGCGACGCGCTCTCCGGCCGGTGCGAGACGTTCGACGGTGATCGCCGCCGTCACCACCGCCATCGCCCGCAAGTCCATCACGCCGATAACCAGCAGGATCGCCGTCATCCCGGCACAGCAGTAGCCGCAGTGAAGGCCGAGGCGCAGGCCGTAGCGCCACGCCGTACCGGCGTCGGACGCCACCAGGCGCCTGCCTCCCGGCGCCTCCCGGCAACACGCCAGGTGACGCGCCTTCCATGCCGTGAACTGGATCGCGCCGGCGATCAGGACGACCCCGCCGACCGCGATCGGAATGGCGCGCGCCACCGCCGGCTGCTGCATCGCGACCGTCGCCAGCGCAGCGCCGGCCGCAAACGCGGCCATCCCGAACACGCTCCACACCATGAAGTAGCCCAGGCCCGCGACCGCTGTCAGCCGCCCGCAGTGCCTCGCGCCTGCCCTCCCGAGGGCTTCCCGGTAGCGCCACAATATCGGCGCTAGCGATGGCAGCATCATCGCCACCATCATCGCTACCCACATCCCGAGAAACGACGCCGCGGCGTCCGGCCACGTCTCGCCGGGCATCCGCATCCACGCCATTGACATCGTCCAGCCGCCCGCCATCGGCATCCCGCCCATGCCCGACATCGACGCGCACCAGCCGATCGTCACCGCCGCGCTGGCGGCGAAGATCAGCGCCGAGACGCCCGCGAAGACCTGTTGGGAAGCTCGCTCGGAAGTCATTCGTCCCGTGCTCCTCGGTCCCGCCGTTGCTCCGCGGATACCCGCGACTTCGCTCAAGCCTCGCCGTACTCGTCGTGGCGGTGCCACCAGTAGCCCTGCTCGTTGCGTCCCTTGGGCGCGCGATCGAGCCACTGATATGCGCCCCAGAGGCCGTCCAGCCCGCGCGCATAGGTCGAATAGGTGTGATAAACGACGCCGTCTTCTATCACGAACGCGCTCATCCCCGGCCGCTCGCGCGCATAGGTGGCAACGTCGGTGCCGGTCATGGCCGCGCCCTTGGCCGCCCCCTCGGGGGTCGCGCGCGAGGGTATCTCGGGTTTGGGCTGGCTCGACCGGTAGTTGTATTCGACGGTCCCCTCGCGCTGCTGCTCCTCGGTCACTGCGACGTTGAAGTCGAAGTTGAAGTCGTTGCGGTACGCCGACGCCCAGGGAAATGTCCACCCCATCCGCCGCTTGTACGCCTGCAGCTTCGCCAGCGGCGCGCGCGACACGGCCGTCAACGTCACGTCATGGTTGGCCAGATGAATCACCGCGTGATCGAACCCGTCAGCGATCGCCGAGCACGACGGACACCCCGCCGTGTAGTCCGGCCCGAACATGAAGTGATAGACCAGGAGCTGCGATCGCCCGCCGAAGAGATCTGCCAGCGATCCGCTCCCCTCATCCGTCTCGAATCGATACTCCTTGTCGATCCGTACCCACGGCAGCAGCTGCCGCCGCCGCGCCAGCTCATCGCTGCGCCGCGTCAGTTCCTTCTCCGCCTTGAGCAGCTCGAGGCGCGCCGTCAGCCACTCCTCGCGTGTCCCGGTTGCATGCTTCGCCATCGTCCTTTTCTCCTTCCTTCGGTCCTTCATCGTTCGTACCGTTCTCGATACGACGTGCGGGCCTCGGTCATGCGGTATATTTAGCGCCGGGTATCCGCCGGGTGGGAGTGACAAGTGTGACGGGATTCCGATGGAATCGTTGATCGCGGCCGCGGCGCGCGCTCTCGCCGCCGGTGATCCTCTCGGCGCCTTGAAGCTGGTCGCCCTCCGCGACGACGCGCCCGCGCTCGCGCTGCGCGGCATCGCGATGGCGCAACTCGGCGATCTCGTTCGCGCCAAACTTCTCCTCCGGCGCGCCGCGCGTGCCTTCGGTCCCAAAGAGGCCGTTGCCCGCGCGCGCTGCGTCGTCGCGGAGGCCGAAATCGCGCTCGTCTCGCGCGACCTCGGATGGCCCGCCAAAACGCTCGACGCCGCGCGCGCCACCCTCGCCGCGCACGGCGACCGGATCAACGCCGCCCACGCACGCTATCTCCAGGTCCGGCGTCTCCTTCTGATCGGGCGGCTCGACGAGGCCGAACGTACCCTCGCCGATCTCGATCCCGCGCCCTTGCCTCCGGCCTCGAGGACCGCTCACGATCTGGTCGTCGCGGGCATCGCGATGCGCCGCCTTCGCACCAACGCGGCGCGCGCCGCGCTCGCCCGGGCCGATCGCAGCGCGCGCCTTGCTCGTATCCCCGCGCTCGTGGCGGAGGTCGAGAGCGCCTATCTCGTCCTGAACGCGCCTGCGGCTCGCCTGATTGAGAGTGGCGCGGAGCGGCCACTCTTCCTTCAGGAAGTCGAGGCCTTGCTCGCCTCCAAGGCCCTCGTCGTGGACGCCTGCCGTCATGTCGTGCGTCGGGCCGGCACGGTCGTCTCGCTCGCCCGGCGTCCGGTGTTGTTTGCCCTCGCGCGCACGCTGGGCGAAGCCTGGCCTTCAGACGTGCCGAGAGACCTGCTCCTGGCGCGCGCTTTCGGGGCTCGGCGCGCCGACGAATCCCACCGCGCCCGCTTGCGCGTCGAAGTCGGGCGCCTGCGCGCGATGCTGCGGCCGCTCGCCCGCGTGACCGCGACCTCGCGCGGCTTCGTCCTCACGCCCCGCCGCGCGCGCCAGGTCGTCGTCCTCGCACGGCCCGTCGAAAACGATCATGCGGCCGTGCTCGCCCTTCTCGCCGACGGCGAATCGTGGTCAACCTCGGCCCTCGCGCTCGCCCTCAATATCAGCCAGCGCACCGTCCAGCGCGCACTCGAGGCGCTCGCGGCAGCGGCCACGGTCCAGGCCTGCGGGCGCGGCCGATCGCGTCGCTGGATGACTCCGCCCGTCCTCGGATTCACGACGACCTTGTTACTCCCCACTCCTCTGCCGAGCGATTAGAATAGCCGCATGAAGCCTTTAACCGCCGAAATCGTCCGCGAGTACGGGCCCTTTCCCGATGCCGGCCACGTCCATGGAGTCACCTATGACGGGCAGCGCGTCTGGTTTGCCGCCGGCGACCGGCTGCTCGCCTTCGATCCCGCGAGCGGTAAGACGCTCCGCTCGATCGAAGTCGCCGCACATGCCGGAACCGCCTTCGACGGCCGCCACCTGTTTCAAATCGTCGAGGATCGCATCCAGAAAATCGATCCGCAGACCGGCCACGTCCTCGCCTCCATCCCCGCGCCCGGCGGCGGCCGTGATTCGGGGCTCGCGTGGGCCGAGGGAACGCTCTGGGTCGGCCAGCATCGCGACCGCAAGATCTATCAAATCGATCCCGCGACCGGCGCCATCCTTCGCACCATCGAGTCCAATCGCTTCGTCACCGGCGTCACCTGGATCGACGGCGACCTCTGGCACGGCACCTGGGAAGGCGACGAAAGCGATTTGCGGCGCGTCCATCCTCCGACGGGAGAGGTTCTGGAACGCATCGAGATGCCGCCCGGTGTGCAGGTCTCGGGGCTCGAGTCCGATGGCGGCGATCTGTTCTTCTGCGGCGGCGGGAGTAGCGGCCGGGTAAGGGCCGTCCGCCGCCCCAAACGAGCCTCGTCCGCGCGCCGCCGGCTTCCCGGATAACTTCGCGCCGAATCAGTTCGGCCCTCATTCGCCGTCTCCGTTTCCTCCGCGTCCTTCAGTCGCGCCATACCACGCATCATCCGGCGCAGCCCAAACCGCTTCCACGAAATTCACTGTACTGTTTCACTTTAGTTATGCTATGATGCTTTTTGTAGTAACCCGCAGAGCGGCCACAATGGATCGCACTCGGATTTGAATTATCAAAACAAACCCAAGCCCTCCTGGACCCCTACTCAGTCGAAATTAGCTACTCGTGCGGTGGAGCATAGAACACAGTGACTCGAAACCTTACCCTTGGAATGTCCGGCCTTTCGCTAACCCTCGCCTTCGCTATCGGCCTCCTGCCGGTGAACGCCTGGGCGACTGCCGGCAAAAAGGTGGACTGCACCAAGGTCATGTCGGAAGTCCAGGCCGGAAAAAAGACCAAGGACATCGCGAAAGACCTCAGTATCTCAACTTCGAGTGTTTATCGCTGCAAGAAGATGGCGGCCGCCTCGTCCAAAAAAGCCGTCACGGCCGCAGCCTCTCCTGCCGCCGCGGCCTCTCCCGCCGTCAGCAAGTGACCTCAGCCGGCGCTCAGCAGCCGGGCCCGCAACGCCTTGTCGTTAGCGATGTCGATCGCCGTCCAGGCCATCGCAACTGCGCCATCAACGATCGCGTGGTCGGCATCCGGAGTCGCGCACGCCGTGGTGAACTCCGGCTGATGATTCACCGCCGGAATCGAGTTAATCCCGATTAACGGATGAATCGAAGGAATCACCAGCGACACATTTCCCATATCGGTCGATCCAGCACCCATCGCACGCGAATGCGCAGACGCGGGTCCCTTCGGATCGGCATCGAGGAAGCTGCGGCCGAGCGCCTCGGCATTGCGCCGGTAGATCGACACCATGTCGTGATCGTGCCGCATCTCCGCGTACGGCCTGTCGCCCCCGGAGATTTCATACTTGCAGCCGGTTGCAATTGCGCCAGCCTCGAAACACCGATGCACCTTTGGTATCAGCTTCTCCAGTTTGCCCAGCGTCTGCGCACGCACCATGTACCGGGCTGCCGTATGCGCCGGCACGATGTTCGGCGCATCGCCGCCCTTGGTGACAATGCCGTGGATGCGATCGGTATCGTGGATGTGCTGGCGCAGCAAGCCTATGGCCGTCTGCGCGACAGTCAGCGCGTCCGCCGCATTGATGCCGAGTTCGGGGAACGCCGACGCATGCGCTTCCTTGCCGGTGTACAGCACGTCGAACATGGCCGCAGCGATAATCTGCGGCGCGGATATGTCCACCGGCGCGGGATGGACCATCATCGCCGCATGCACGCCGCCGAAGCCGCCCCGCTCGATCATCCGGATTTTCCCGCCCGCGTTGCAGATCTCTTCAGCGGGCGTGCCCAGCAGCGTGATCGTCAGTCCGACCTCGTCTGCAACCTTGGCCGCCGCTATCGCAGCTCCCGCGCTGCTCGCCGCGATAATGTTGTGGCCGCATGCGTGTCCGATGCCGGGCAGGCAATCGTACTCAGCACAAATCGCAATATGCAGAGGCCCTGAACCGGCTCGCGCCGCAAACGCGGTCGGCATTCCGCAGATGCCCCGTTCCACCGCGAAACCCGCGTCTGCCATTGTTTCGCACATCCATTGCGCCGCGCGTTCCTCCTCGAACCCCAATTCCGGATGCGCATGGATCCGATGACTCAGATCGACCAGGCTCTGCTCGGCAGTATCGAATCGTTCGCGCGCTCCGGCCTTGGCATTCATGTCAGAACCTCCGTATGGTCAAGTAGTTATTGGGCTGCACAATTTGTAGCACCGTGACATCACTCTTTCATCACACTTGTCGAGCTTCGCGCTACGCGCTAAGCACTGATGCATCATGGCCAAGTGCGATTTGTGTGAATTGAAGGAATATACTCCATGGTACGCGAGTTTTACTCAGCCGTTTCGCTTTACGATCCTGGATTGCGATTCGTGCGACACCCCGATGGCGGTGCTGGGTGAACACCGCGCGGAGCCGACCTCAGAAGAGCGCGCCTTCATGGTCGAAGCGCTATCGCTCGTTGCGCGATCGAAATATGGCGACGGTGAGTTCATCGTCGACGGAGTAATGCGCCAGATACCCGATCATTGCCACATGCACGCGCGTCCGACGCGTTGGCGCGGCTGATCGCGCCCGCTCGGCATTATGGCCGCCGGTGCGCGGCTTCTGCTTCTACTAATCCGACCGTCACCATTTAAACGGCGAGATCACCCTCATCGGGACTATTTGGTTATCGCCAGACCTTGTGTTATATGCGGCGAATCGGCGTGCGACGGGGCCGGGGGGCCACCTTCGCGACGCGAAGGGACAAGAGGTGTACTCCTCATGGAGGTTCTCGGGGGAATGGCTACCGGATTAGTCAAATGGTTTAGCCCGAAAAAGGGCTACGGCTTCCTCACTATGGACGATGGTCAGGAAGTATTCGTCCACTACACCGCCATCGATGGCAATGGATTCCGATCGCTCGAACAGGGCGAACAGGTCCATTTCGACCTTACGCAGGGCCCGAAGGGGCTGCAAGCGGCCAAGGTCACCCGCAACGGTGCGGCGGCCGCCGCGTCAGTCCGGCCCGGATAGAATCGGGCGCCATTCCCGGCCGATCCGGAGTCGTCGCGGTATGAGCACGGCGCGGCGCCCAATATGATAGGCCGGAGATGGAAAATTTGTCTTGTCAGGCAGCGGAATCGAGATGGCTTCCGCGCACGCTGAACGACTGTCCCGAAGGGACCGCACTGGCGTTGACGGTGTCGTGTGCCCTTGTAATTCGGCTGTACCTGAGCCTCACTAGCTATTGTATCGCGGGCGACGGCGCGGCCTACCTCGCGATGGGGAAGGATTTCGCCTCGGGTGAACCGGCGAAGGCATTGGCGTCGGTCTTTTCGCCGCTTTATCCGTGGCTGATATCCCTCGTCCACCGGCTAATTCCCGACTGGGAAGTAGCCGGCAGCATCGTCTCGGCGATTCTCGGTAGCGCCACCGTCGCCAGCGTATATCTTATGACGCGCGAGGTTTTCGCGCGTTTCGATCTTGCGATCGGTGCGGCGATCCTGACTGCGATCCAACCTGAAATGGCTGCTTACGGTGCTTCGGTCCGCACGGAAGCAGGCTTCATCTGTCTACTGACGACCGCCGTCTGGATTTTGATCGTCGGGCTCAAGCGGCAACGGATTGCAGTCGTCGCCGCGGCCGGCATGATCGGCGGCGTTGCTTATCTCTATCGCACAGAAGCGTTCGGCCTGATGCTTTTCGTAATTGCTTTCGTGCCGTTAGCGGCGCTGTGGTGGCGACGGTGGAGTCTGATGTGGACGCTTGCTGCGAGCGCAATTTTCGCGACCTTATTCCTTATCGTGGCGTCGCCCTACCTGATTTATCTGCGCGAGAGCACTGGGCATTGGAGCGTCGGTCGCGAATTAGCTGCCGCCATGATGTACGGAATGGGCGCCGTTGCGCCTAACACTCTCGCGTGGCAGCGACTCGGTTATGCGACGGGCGTATCTCCATTTGCGGCCGTGACTGCGAACCCGCGGTTATATCTGGAAAAGGTCGGCACCGATTTTTTCGCTTCGCTATACGGCTTCGTCCAAGCGCTGGGTCCGCTACTGACCAGCTTGCTGTTAATCGGAATATGGCAGCGACGGCGCTCCATCGCGGATAATTTTGCCGAAGCAATGATCGGCCTGCTAACGGCGTTCTACATAGTCGGCTTCTCCTTCTCGTACACCGGGGCGCGCTTCATGCTCCACGTCATTCCGTTCACCTTTGGCTGGGTGATCGTCGGCCTCGCCACGGTAGCCGATGGATTCAGCCGTCTCACGGCTGGGGGTCGTCTATCTCGCATCCCGCCGAGCGCCCCCGCGATCGCGCTCGCGCTCGGGATGTTGCCGCAGACGCTGTGGCCGATCGGTTACGACATGCGCGGAGTGCGTTATGGCGGCGAGGAAATCGCACGGCTCGGCAATCCCGGCGCGGTGGCCGCGCGCGATGGACGCTTCGCATATTATGCCGGCGCGGATTCGATCCTGCTGCCGCCCGACGCGGTGCACGATATTTGTGTGTGGCTCCAGGCGCACGGCAGCACCGAATATGTGGTCCTCGACAATCACGATGAACGGCGCGCGGGAATCACCGCGCCCCCGCAATGCCTTACATTGGTGAAACGTTATCCGCGTTACGGTACGGCCTATTACGATCTGTTTGAGGTGCGACGCTCGAAATGATGCGGCGGTTGTGCTCCGATTGTGGTCCCGTGATGCGAACTGAAGCAACAATACCGGGCGCCGTCCGCGGTGCTCGCGCGACTGCCGCCGCGACCATGGCCGTTGAGATTTCGATCATTGTGCCGATCCACAACGAGGCCGCCGGTATCGAAGCGTTCTTCGCGCAACTGATTCCAGTGCTGGAGCGCCTCGCCACGACCTGGGAGGTCATCTGTGTCAATGACGGCAGCACCGACGCGACGCTCGACAGTCTGATCGAATTTCATCGTCGCACGCCCGCGATCAAGGTCATTAGTCTTTCACGCAATTTTGGCAAGGATGTCGCCCTGAGTGCGGGCTTCGACTTTGCGATTGGCGCGGCGGTCATCCCGATCGATGCCGACCTGCAGGACCCGCCCGAATTGATCGTCCCGATGGTCGCGAAATGGCGCGAGGGTTTCGATATCGTGTTCGCCACGCGCAAACGCCGCGACGGTGACAGTTGGTTCAAGCGCACCACGGCGCGCTACTTCTACGAGATTTTCGATCGCATTACCGACGTTCCAGTCCCGCATGACACTGGCGATTATCGTCTGATCGATCGCCGCGTGGTTGACGTGCTGGTGCGCCTGCCCGAACGCACTCGCTTCATGAAGGGGCTTTTCGCCTGGGTCGGGTTCAAGCAAACCGCCATCACCTTCGACCGACAGCAGCGCCACGCCGGCCACACCAAGTGGAACTATTGGCAGTTGTGGAACTTTGCCCTGGACGCAATTACCTCATTCAGTTCCTTGCCGCTGAAAATTTGGAGTTACGTCGGCGTCGCAATTTCGCTCTTCGCATTCCTCTTCGCGATGTTCCTGGCGGGCCTGAAAATCATTCGGGGCATCGATCTTCCCGGTTACGCTTCGCTGATGGTCGCAGTGCTGTTCTTCGGCGGGGTGCAACTGATCTCGCTCGGCATCATCGGCGAGTACCTCGCCCGCATGTACAGCGAAGTCAAAGGCCGCCCGCTCTATCTGGTGCGCGATACCTGGGGCTTCGAGGAGGAGCGGCCATAGCGCGATGGATCCGAGCTTGTATCCGCGGATGGCTGAAGTCGAGGACGCCCATTGGTGGTTCGCGTCGCGCCGCGCGATCGTCGATCGCATTCTTGATCGTCTCGGCCTGCCGGCCAATGCTTCGATTCTGGAGCCCGGCTGCGGCACGGGCGGGAATTTTCCGATGCTCGCGCGCCGCGGGCGGGTCTTCGCTACCGACGCCGACGAAAGTGCGATCGGTTTCGCGCAGGCGCGCGCCCTTGCGCAAGTTGCATACGGTTCGCTGCCGCATCAGATTCCGTTTGGCGACCAACGCTTCGATCTCATCGTGATGACCGACGTGCTCGAGCATCTCGACGACCAGCGGGGTGCGTTGCAGGCTCTGCGCGCGCGAGTGCAACCTGGCGGGTGGCTCCTGTTGACGGTGCCGGCAATGGCGTGGCTGTGGAGCGATCACGACGTTACGCATCATCATCGCCGCCGCTACGCCGCGAGCGAACTGACCGAACTTGTTACCGGTGCAGGCTTCGTCGTGACTTACCTCAGCTATTTCAATTTTTTGCTCTTTCCGGTGATTGCCGGCGCGCGAATTTTGCAACGTCTGCGGTCACCGGATCGCGTGGCCGGCGACGGTCGGCACGATCTCGTGATGCCGCCACGTGCGATCAATTTGACCCTCCAGTCGATCTTCTCGAGCGAGCGTTACGTCGTCGGCAGTACGCGGATTCCTTTCGGCGTTTCGCTGATTGTGATCGCGCGCGCGCCGATAACGATTTCATCGGCTTCCGCGCCCACGTCATCAGCCAGTGAGAGTTAGTCTCGGGCGTGCTTCGGTGGAGGCCGCAGCCGCGTTCATTATGGCGTTCGTTTTTCTCCTCGCAATGGCGCCGTCGGCGCCCTTTACGCGCGAGCTGGGCGTGTGCGAGTCCGGAGCCGTACGCGATGTGCTCGCCGGTAACATCATATTGCCGCACTTCGTTCCCGGGCCCATGGTGCACGTGCCGCCCCTCTACTGGTGGACCGCCGCGCTCGATGTGCGTGCATTCGGATGGACTGAGATCGCACTGCGAATGCCTTCGATAATCGCGTCGGCATTGACCTGCGCGATCGTTTTCATGTGGGCGGCAATCGCGATGAACCGCCGCATCGCATTCTGGTCCGCGGCATCACTCCTGCTGTGCCATTTCTTTCTCGACGCCGCGCGTCAGCCGCGAATGGACTCGATGCTCGCGCTATTCGTAACCGCCGCCGCGATAGCATTCGAAAGAGCATTGCGCCCGTTGCGCGAGGACTCATCGGCGGCGATCGATCCTCGCTCGCGCCGCCTTGGCCTGACACTCGCTGCAATCTGGATGGGCCTCGGAATCCTGACCAAGGGGATTCTCGGAATACTACTTCCTGGCCTCGTGGCGGGACTCTACCTGGTCGTCCGCCGCCGGCTGCGCGATCTCTTTCGCGCCGATCTCATTGTCGCTTTCTTCGGCGCGCTTGCAATTGGCCTTTCATGGTATTTTGCGGCCTACGAAGTCGGCGGCCAGAAGTTTCTGCAATGGCAGCTCACGATGAATCTATGGAGCCGCTTTATCCCGGCGGAAGCCGGCGGCGCCGGTTACTGCGTTCATCCATTCTGGTACTTCACGCCGCATACCATTGCCGGTTTCATTCCATGGAGCGTTTTCCTGCCTGCTCTGGTGATCCATGCGTGGCCGCGGCGCGGCCGCAAACTGCCAGAGGCGGTCGTCTTCACACTCTGCTGGTTCACCGCGATATTTGTTTTCTTCTCTACCTCGCACGGCAAATGCCTCATCTATATTCTGCCTGTATTCCCTCCGCTGGCGGTCCTGACCGGCGTCGTGATTGACACCGCGATACACTCGCTACGTGAGCCGGAAATCACCGACGCGGAGTCCGGTGAAACAACTGCGGCGTCCGCCGCCCGCGATCGCGCGTTTGCTTACGCCTTCTCGATTGCGACCGCAGTCGTCGCGGCTGCCGCTATCGCGATCGCGCTGACCGCCAGTGCCATTGTTATCTTTGGCCTGCCATCAGGATCGTTGCCGCAGTTGCATCCCACCGATCGCCGGTTTCTGGAATTGTTTGGAGCGCTCGCGGCGAACCAGTCTCGCCCGCTTTTCGGCTTGATCGCTGCTTGCATCGTGAGTGCGATCGCAGGAATCGTCGGCGTGCGGCGCAGGGACGCTCAACTTCAAGCGATTGGCGTTCTAATTGTTGCTGCGGCCGGATCGATCTTCTGGTTCGCCGTGCTCAATCCCGCACTGGCTGAGCGTGAGACGCTGCGCGATTTCGCCCGCGCGGTCGCGCGCACCGTTCCGGCTGGAAACCAGGTCGCCCATTTGGGCTTGAGCGACTGTGACCTCAATTTCTACTCGCCGCAGCCACTGACGCCGATCTATCGCCTGCGCTGCGACGAAGGCGCCGGGGCGCCCAATTTCATCGTCGCGCGCGAAACAGATTTCGCAGCGACTCGCATTGGTAATCGCGTCTGCTTCAAACCGATTCTCAAGTCTGCGCCCGTTGATAGTAACGGCGCGCGCTGGTTGCTCCAGCGCAAGCCATCGAGTTAGCAGAACCGGTACAGCGGAAATCCTAGTAGCTAATCGACGCGGTTGGCCTAGGCCTCTGCGACGTAGTATTGCGTCCACAACATCCAGTCCGGCCAACGCCCGCGAACGCGCCGTTCCACCCATTCCTCGAATTTCCGTCCGCGTTCGCCCGCGAATTCCGCCACCATCGGAATATACATTCCCGACTTAAATCGTTCGCGAATGCGAAATCCCGCGCTCTGCAATTGTCGCTCGGCCTCGTCTGCCGTCATCGTATTGATATGTTCCATATCGAAGATCGCCTCGCCGTATATGCGCCGCACGATCTTCACCACGCCCGGCAGAAAGGCGACCTTCGCCGCCATCTCCATCAGGCTCCATCGCTGCGGCGTCGAAAGCAGCAGAATGCCGCCGGGCTCCAGCAGACGATGCATGGCCGCCAATACGCTCTCCGAGTCGGCGATATGCTCGATCACTTCGCTGCACAACACGAGACCGAAACTATGTTCCGGCAGCTTCGACTCGACTACGTCATCACGCATCAGATGCAGGTGCGGATAGCGCGCCGCGATCGCGCGCGCGTGATCGATGTGCGCCTGGTCGAGGTCGGTCGCCACCACTTCGCCAAAGGTTTCGGCGAGCGCCGCTAGATAGACCCCGGCGCCGAATCCGACCTCGATCGCACGTCCGGGCCGTTGACGCGCCGTCTCGCGGATTTTCTCGATGATCCAGTCGCGGCGTGTGCAATGGAGCCACTTGCGCGTCGGGTTGCTCGACTCGTAAAGCGTATCGAGCAGCGGCAGCAGTTGCGACTCAGTTTCCATTTATTCAGTTCTCGCTGATGCTTCAGGCGCACCTCCGAATACTAGCGAGACCGCCCCCTGAATTCACCGCCCAAGATCAGGACGCAACACCAATGGCGAACCCACTTGGAGCTAGCATCAAAGCCGTTTAATCTGTGCGCAGATACCGCGTTACGATCTCGCGCGGACGGGCGCCACAGCTATACGACGAGGTGGACGGAGACGCTATGGTTGATAGCTTTGCAAAATAGTCCAACGCCTGCGCGCGACCGCTGGGGCCTCGTCGCGCTCGCGATTTACCTTGCGCTCTCAGTGATATTTTTCGGCCGCGGACTGATTCCTAATCCTGGCGGCTCGTTCGTGGGACTCACCGCCGATCCTTCGGTTTACATGTGGTTCCTCGTCTGGTGGCCGTATGCGATCGCGCACCGGATCCACCTGTTCGTGACCGGCCTGCTATGGGCGCCCATAGGTTTCAATCTGGCCTGGACCACGGGCATCCCGCTCGCCGGATTGATCGCTGCGCCAATCACCGCGCGCTTTGGTCCGGTCGTTGCCTACAACATTCTCTGCCTGCTCAGCCCCGCGCTCGCCGGATGGACTGCGTTTCTCCTCTGCCGCCGAATCGCCGCGCGTTTCTGGCCCGCACTCCTGGGCGGCTACATCTATGGCTTCTCCGCCTTCATGATCGCCGAAATTCGCGCCCATCTGCTGCTCATCCTGATATTTCCCGTTCCGCTCGCCTTATTACTCGTGCTGCGGCGTGTCGATGAGGAAATCCGCGCCGGAACATTCATCCTGCTGATGTCGTTGGTCCTCACGGCGTCGTTTCTGCTGTCGCTCGAAATGTTCGCAACCATGACCTTCTTTGGCGCGATCGCACTGGCTCTCGCGGCAATACTCAGTAGCGGCGAAAACCGCGGCCGCATATACGCACTTTTGCCGCAGCTCGCGATTAGCTACATGATCGTCCTCATAGTCACATCGCCGTATCTCTACTATTTCTTTCAGCCCGGCTTTCCCCGTTCGCCGGTTAACTCGCCCGGTGGCTATTCGGCCGACCTCCTCAACTTCATCGTTCCAACGCCTTCAAACGCGGTCGGTACGCTTGGCGCGCTTCCCTCGATCTCGCGCCGCTTTGCCGGCGCCATGCTCGAAACCGGCGCATGCTTCAGCCTCCCGCTAATCGCGATCGCGCTCATCTTCGTCCGTAGCCGATGGGCCGAATTCCGCACCCGGCTGCTCGCCTGGTTCATTCTGATCGTGATGATCGCTTCGCTCGGACCGCGGCTTCACGTCGCCGGCATCATGCTCTTCGGATTGCCCTGGAAGCTCTTCCAGCACTTGCCGCTGATCGATAACGCGCTGCCCGGACGCTTTCCGATGTTCGGCTTTCTCGCGCTTGCGATAATCGCCGCTTTGTGGTTTGTCTCCGACGGCGTCAGCGGCGTCGCTAAATTCGTGGGCGTCAGCAGTCTCGCGATTTTCCTGGCGCCGAATCCATCCGCACGATTCTGGATCTCTCCAATCGACCTGCCCGCATTCTTTTCACAGGGCAGCTACCGTCAGCAGCTCGCGCATGACGAAACCGTCGTCATTCTGCCGTACGGTGCGAGCGGCCCGAGCATGCTCTGGCAGGCGGTCTCCGGGATGTACTTTCGTATGGCCGGCGGATGGACCAGCATCATGCCGCGCGAGTACCAGAGTTGGCCCATCGTCAACGCCTTGCTGTTTCGCAGCTACATTCCGGGATTCGCCGATCAGCTAAAGGCCTTCCTCGCACATCACGATGCCGCGACGGTCATTGTTTCCGACCGTGAGCGTCCGCTGTGGGATCCGATGCTAGCGCCGCTACGTATGTCTCCGATCGAGACTGGTGGCGTCGAAATCTATCACTTGGCGGCAACCGACCTCGCTCCATGGCGAGACGTGACAGCCCTGGAAATGGAGCGCCAATGCGATGCTGCACGCTTCGATTCGCTGCTCGCCGCAGCCCAAAAATATCTCGCCGATGGCGGCGACCTTGACCAGCTTAACCCGCGCCGCGCCGAGTCGATTGGACTCTTGCCCGCGCATTCCACCAACGAAGACGGCGTCCGCACGAGCAATGGCCTCTATCTCGGACCCGCCGGCAACGGCCTCATCGGCATCGGAGTGGTCGGCTCACTCGAGGCCTTGCGGCCACTCATCGCGAAGTACCGCGGGGACGCCGTCCGCATCTATTTTCCGTATCCGCGAGAACTCAGCGATTCTCCGCGCGGCGACACGTTCATGCGCCAACTCGTCGTCGTCTTCGATCGCGAGGGTCTCGCACACGCCTCCGCCAGGGTCTCGCCCTGATGTCGTGAGCCGTTACCGTTATGGCGAATTCGCGCGCGCGAGAGGGTAGCGTCCCAATTCCTCGTAAACGGGCGCGCCGGGCCCGAAGATGCTTCGGTAGAGGATCAGGTCTCGCGCGGCAGACCATCCGAAACTGCGATCCATTGCGATCTCAACCGCGCGCTGGATTCCCCTCCATTCGGCTAAATCGCCGATGCGCGCGATCGTCAGATGAGGTGCGAATACGCGCTGCTCCGGCGCCAGTCCCACTGCCACGGCGGCATCTTCGATTCTACTTGCCAACGCCGAAAGTTCCGAGCTTTCCAACCCGATCCATAGCACCCGGGGCTGCGATAGGTTTGGAAACGCGCCGATGCCGCATACTTCGATATCGAAGCACGCCGTCGCCGTCGCAATCTCATCGAGTGCCCCATCCAGCCGTTCGAGCCTCGAGGCGGTGACGGCGTCACCGAGAAACCGCAGAGTGAGATGGAGTCTGTTATGGCTGGTCCAGCGGATGCCTCCGCGGTGTGCTGCCGTCGCGACCCGCATCGATTCTATAATGTCCGCCACCGCCTGCTCGACCTCAGGCGCCATCTTGAGGCCGGCGAAGGCCCGTACACCATCGGGCATCACGAGCGCGTCCGCTCCGGACCTTTCCGCTGCCGCGGCGCGGCCTCATTCACGTCGGTACTGCGATTTACGCGAAGGCCGCCGGCTAATGTTTGTGCACGAGCGCGTGGGCGACCAATTCCAGCCGGTCGTTGCCGAAGTACATGTCGCCGTCTGCAAACATGGTGGGCGATCCAAATCCACCGCGCTCGATAAGTTCGTCGGTGTTGGCCTTGAGCTTGTCCTTGTACTCCGGCAGCGCGATCTTGCGGAAATATTCCTCCTCGTCGAGCCCTGTTTCGCGCACGATATCGCGCAGCACTTCGTCTTTGCTGATGTCCCGATTTGCGCCCCAGTAGGTCTCGAAAACACGGCGGGAGTAAGGCGAAATCTTGCCGTGCTCCTCTGCCACGAACGCACCGCGCATCGCTTTGACCGAATTCACCGGAAAGACCGCCAGCGCTGATGGGTCGGTTATCTTGAGTTTATAGAGATGCGCCCAATCCTGCAGGTCCTTCTTGTAGTATCGCGCTTTGACCTTCACCGGGTTCGCCCGCAACTCATAAACCGACGGGTTCACCGTGTTGAAGACGCCGCCAACGAGGATCGGCCGCCACACCAGTTCCGCGCCATGGCGAGCAGACACCTCCTCGATTTTCGAGAATGCCAAATAGGTCCAGGGACTCGAACAGTCGTAAAAGAACTCGAGCTTTTTCGCCATGGGATCCGTCCTCGCGGGATTAAGTTTTTACTACGGCGAAACTAGCACAGCGCTCGCCTGATCCGGTACGCCCCGCAACTCCGGCGCCCAGCCATTTTGTTTGAGTTGACGCAAATCGCGTTACCCCGCATCGCTATTTCGCATCCCCTTTGCGCGAGGTGGGCTGCGGCGGACCTCCGCTTACTTCGATCAGGTCGGCATACACGTTGCCGAAGAAGACTGCCGAAGAGATTCGTACCGGCAAATGGCGCGCGTCGTCAGTCACCCAGATCGTAGTTTCGCGTGACTGACTGCGGAAGCTACCCTCACTCAGCCACAGCACCCAAGGCTCGATTTTTACCGTGTCGAAAGTTCCGAGAGCGGTCGTTATGCGCTCGCGGGCGAGCACCTTAAACATGAACACGTAACGATTACCCCCGCTGAATACGTCAAACGTGGGGCTGTCGCCTGGCTTGAGCGGCTGCGACAATGCCATCATCACCCCTGAAAACGGGCCCAATGGATCGCCGCCGCTAAAGCGGCGCGTAGTTACCTTGCCGTGACGACTCGTCTTGATCGCCGTAACCATACGATCGCTTTGGTCGAACGTCACCCGCCATTGATCCAGCCGTTCTTTCTCGTGCTGGACAATCATGATGTCGTTCGGGCGCAGCGTAGTGCGATCGAAATTCTCCCGGAAGACGTCCCGCATTGGATACGCCAGATCGACCACCTCGCTGGTGTTGAGCCACATCACCCCCGTCCACCATTCCGGATGCAGCTTGTTGCGTCCAATGACTATGCGCGCGTCCGCCGCCGGCACGCCCATCCAGGAGGCCCGGTAGAGCAGCCTTTCGCCGTCACGGAACGGATTCGGTCCCGGTTTGTAAACTGGTATCTTCAGACCCTCAGGCAGTGGCAGCGGTACGGGCGTCGCGAGCGCGCGCAAATGCCAAAGACCCTTCCCAGGCGGATGCCGTGGTTCGGTCTGCGCGTTCACTCCAAGCGCCGTGAGTACCGCGCAGATGAGGACGAAACTCGCGACCGCGCAAAAGCGACGGGTTCGCGAGGGCGGCGTAGAGCTTGGGATGACATGCCGGTTCTCGATGGAATACACTAACGGTCGATTCTGCCCAAACATGGAGGGCGTTGGAATGTCGAAAGGGCGTTCATTTCTGGCGACCGCGTTCCTTGCGAGCGCGATGATGCTTCCATCGGTGGCCCGCGCGCAGATGATTGGAGGACCGCCGGGTCCTGCCAACAACAACTTCACGCAGTCGCTTCAGGGACTCGAACAGGCGGGTCCGGGCAGCCTTAAGCATACCGGCAAGAGCGCCGACGAGGCGATTAAGGATGCTCAGCGTAAGTTCGCTGATGCCGATCCGCGCGTGCGCGTTCAGGGCCTCGAGTCGCTGCGCTTTGTCGATAGCGACGATGCCAACGAAATCCTTTTTCGCGGCATTTCGGATCCCGACGTGCGCGTGCGCATCAAGGCAATCGACGTTCTCGGTGCCCGCGGGGTGTCCGACGCGGTTCCGGTAATGGCGCAGGAGCTCTTTCTGCGAGAGACCCCGCCCGTCGAAAAGCTCCACCTGGTGGCGGCGCTGGGCCGTATCGGCGATCAGCGCGGCGCGATGCCGATCGTCAGTTATCTCAAGGAGACCGATGATTCCGCGAGCCGCGGCACCGCGGTATATGCACTCGGCGAGATTGGCGATCCTTCAGCCAACGACGAGCTGATTGATATCGTTTCGAACGATCCCAACGACAAAGTGCGCAAGCTCGCTCGCGAAGCGATCGAGAAGATTGACGGTGAATTGCCCAGTCGCCATCAGGAGTTGGTCCAGTCGGAGAAGCAGAAAACCGTGCCGGAGCCGACCGATGAGAAGCTGGCGAAGATGCGCCAGATCGACAACGAAATCCAGTCCAAGCAATATTGACGCCGGCCGCCATGCCGGCTCCGCATACACGAGAGGGAGCAGCCTCCGCGCGATCAGATCCAGCGAGTCTGCAAAAGGCGCGCCTCTAAAGTCGGACTTGCGGCTGCGCGCCGCTCCCTCGTCCCCACTTCGCGCGGTGCGTCATACCTTGATCAGGCCACTGGTGTTGCCACTGTCGCTCGGGCGCGCCGGAAAAATGCGATCGATTTGACTCGGCGGCAACCCCATGTGCACCCGTAGGACCTGGCCGATCGGCTCGCGAAAATCGGTCGTCACGGGAACGTCGCGATCCTGATATAGCTCCGACTGCGACAGCCCTTTCCATTGCGCATACAGCCTTCCTCCGCGCACCGGACCGCCCATCACCCACATGACATTGCCGTGCCCGTGGTCGGTTCCGCCATTGCCGTTTTCATGCACGGTGCGGCCAAATTCCGATATCACCAGGATGACGGTGTCGGCGTACGCCGGGCCGAGGTCCTTGACGAAACTCGCCAACCCCTCGCCCAACGGCTTAAGATGATTCGCGAGCTGCCCTTGCGCAGAGCCTTGATTCACATGTGTGTCCCATCCGCCGAGGTTTAGAAAGGCGAGCCGGATACTGGGATCGCGCGCTATCAGGCGCGCCAAACGTCCGGTGTCGTCCGAAAATCCGTTGGGCGAGGGCGCTCCGTTATTGGCTTCCGTCATATCCTGCTCGAGCTCGCTGCGCAGCTTCTGGCGTGCTGCGCGGCCTTCCCGATAAGCGCGGCTGAGCGGATCGTCGCCAGTGTAAAGGCGATCGAAAGCGTCTTCGATCTTCGGATTGTCCAACGGCATCGGCCGTTCCGCCGCACGTCCGAGTGGGATATTCGCGACCTCCATCGGTCCCGAGAGAATCCGCGGTACCGTCGGTCCCAGGCTCACCGCTTCGGTCGGCCCGTGCGCTCCAGGCAATGCCGCGATGGTGCGGTTCATCCAACCGTCGCTAGTGGTCTTGCGGCCCGGGGTGCCGCTCTCCATGTAATCCTGAGCGTCGAAATGCGATCGCGTAGGATCGGGCGACCCGCACGCGTGGACGAATGCGAGCGTCCCGTCCTTCCACATCGGCATCACTGAATCGAGCGCCGGGTTGAGCCCGAAATGCCCATCGAGATCGATTACCGCGGCCCGCGGAATCGCAATCGTCGGACGCTGCTCGTAGTACTGCGAATCTCCATACGGGACCACTACGTTGAGGCCATCGACAGCGCCGCGCATGAATACTACTACCAGCCGCTTGCGGCTCGGATCGCCTTCGAGCGCTCGCGCGGCCCAGGCCTGCGGCCCGACCATCAAAATGCCCGCGGCCGATAATGCTGCCGCGGCGCGGAGGAACTCACGCCTGCCAATCTCAGTAGTTGCGGGTGTGTCCGCGTTATCCGTTCCGCGGTTCGAATTAGTCATTGTCACGAACTCCAGCGATTAGTCATTTGCGCGGTCAGCAAGATTCTCGACAACCGCCCTGGAACGATCTTTGATACTCACTCGCTTACTCATTCGTTAGACGCGCGAAACTCTCAGTCCGTTTCTTCGCATCAGCCTGTCAGCGCTGCATGAACTCTGGGCTGCCGAGAATCAGCGGGGCGCGCAACTGCGGCGGCGCCGATTCGACCGCGTCTGCCGTGTGCGCGGAAAACATATCGCCGACCGTTGCCGCCAGCATCGCCGGGTCGGGCGGATCGGCGTTGCCGTTAAAACTTACCGGACGAATCTCACCGGACTTCCTGAGCCCTGGGACCGCGCCGAAGTCCCCGTCTGGCGGCCGCTGTAGAGGCAACCGCCCCGCTCCCAGCGCCGTCGCGAAGCTTAACCGCGTCATCATCGCGTCCGGATTGAGCCACGCCTCGCGCGTGTTTTTGTAGCCATCGGGTGTCTGGCAGCCATATAGCGGCATCCCAAGTTGCGCCATCATCCCCGCCAGCGGCAGCACATTGACGACCGGCGCAGCGGCCGCGCGCACCGACGAAATCACATACTCGTATGGCGTCTTGAATTTGCTGCTGTAATTCCTGCCATCCCAGAACTCGGTACTCGCGAACATCGCCGCCAGCACCTCGCGAATGTTGCCATCGGTCGCCAGGTAATGACTAGCCATTCGCTTGACCAGCGACGGCGGTGGATTATCTGCGACGAAGTATTGCGCGACCTGATAACTGAGATGGTTCGCCGTCACCGGACTGCGCGCCAGCATGTCCAGCGCCTCTTCGCCCTGCTCTATTCCGCCCCCGGCAATCGCGCGTTCGAGATAGGTTTGCCCAGCAAAATCGTGACGGCTGGCGTCGAAGAAAAATCCGTATTGCCCGACGATGCCGTTCGCGCGCGGCGCGCTGTTCGGATTCTGCGGGCGCGGGCGCCGCAAGCCGAACATCCCGAATAAACCACCCGGATGCGGCTGGAAATCCCGCGCCGAAAAATTCTCTCGCGCCGGAAATTTCCGCGGCCCGTTCATGCCCGCGCCGCGCTTCAACAAGCCCCATCCTGTGAGTATGTGCGCGAGCGCGATGACGTCGTTCTGCGTATAGCCGCCGTTCACTCCGAGCGTGTGCAGTTCCATTACTTCACGCGCATAGTTCTCATTGATGCCGTCGAATTTGCCGTGCTTGCGCGTGGCGTCGGGCGCCGTGTTCTGCCAGTTGTCGAGATAGAAAAGCATCGCCGGATGTTTGGCCGTCGCGCCCAGCAGATCGCGAAACCGCCCCATCGTGTGCGGCCGAATGGCTTCTTCCTCGTAAGCCCCCGTCCAGATACTGCACAATCCTTTGCCCGCGAACACGTTGAAGTGGTTGAACCAGAACGCGGTCATCACTTCCTGCAGATGCCGCACTCCATAGACCGCCCGTACGATACGAGCCTCGACCGCTTCCATTACCACTTCGCGGGCCTCCCGCCGAGCCGCCTTTTTCGCGTCCGGATCGTCCTTGTCCTCGGCCGCTTGCCGGATCGGCTGCTGGAATTCCAGGAACAGCTCCACCGGTGTCATCCGCAGCGTCCGCAACGACGCGATCCGATTAGTCAGTTCTTCGGGGACGGGGATCGACGCCGGATCGAGTTGCTGCTCGACATAACGTTCGACACCCATTTGGCGCACCGCTTCCACCTCGCCTGGACGCGGCCCGAAGGCGAGGCGGTTCAGCGCATGCAGCGGACGCTGAGTGTTTGGCATATTGCCCGTCTGGCTCATTGGTGCTTCAGCTCGCCGTCGGATAGAAATTGAAGGTAGCTATAAGCTACTTTTAGTAGTATCGCGACTGTCAACCGGCAATTAGACTCACTAACCAATTTTTACCGACGCGCCTTCCTAGGGATGCTTTTCTACGGGCTCGTGGTGATGCTTTTCGAAACGCCTCTCAGTGCGCGTGTACACGTGCTCGCGATGCTCGAAGCGATAGGGATGGCTCTTGAAGGCTTTCGCTTCTTCTGGATTCGCCTGCATGTAGCCATGCAAGTCCGGATGGTTCGCAAGGTATTTCGGATTGTCGATTAGCTCCGGATGCCGGCTGAGTTCCTTCTGCTCGTCGGGATGGGCGTCGAGGTAGCTGTCGAAGCCCTCGACGTTCTGGTGATGCTCACCATAGTTCGTATTTATCGGCGGGGGTGGAACCTGTGCCATCAACGGGCTTGTGAGTGCGGTCGTCAGTAAAGCCGCGGAGATGATCATGAAAGTGCGTTTCATCGTGATGTGAAACCTCCTGCAATCATGATACGCCTTTGCTCGCTCACCGTTTCAATCCCCTGGCTCTTTACGCCACCGGCACCCTGCGAGAGCTGCCGATGGCGCGGTTCGGTCTTCTTCAAACCGTCCTTCAACGGCCTAATGAACCTCGTGATGCCAATCCCACCGCCGCTCCGAGCGATTGTAAACGTGCTCGCGATGCATGAACCGGTCGGGATGACTCCGGTACGCCTGCGCCTCGCGCGGATGGTTGTGCATGTAATCGCGCAACTCCGGATGATTGGCCATATACGCCGGATCGTCTATCAACCGCGGGTTCCGGGCTAGCTCTGCGCGCACATCCGGATGATTGTCGAGGTAGCCGTCGAAGCCCTCGACGTACGGGTGATGCTCGCCGTATCCGGTGTTGACCGGCGGGTAATCCATCGGCTGCGCCTGTGCTATCAGTGGTACGGATAACGCAGCGCTCAATAGGACCGCCGAGATAGTAGTCAGTGTGCGTTTCATCTTCCTGCGATGCCTCCTGCATAGTGATACGCACCCGCAGCGCGGCGGTTTCAAATTTTCATCCAGGAGGCGCGGGTATTTTGCGGTGTCGAGGAAAGCGATTAGCGGGGCGCACGGCCCCACGCTTCGATCAGGCTCTCGAAAGCGCGCCGCAACTCAGGGTCTTTCAGTTCGGGAAGCTCGATTGAACGGCGGGTTTCACGCGGCACCGACTTCAGTTTCGGACGCTCGCGGCGGCTCAGCCGACCGCTTACGAAGCGCAGGTCCCGCACCGCATCATTGCCCATCGAGGTCCTCAATCGCTCGAGAATCTGCGGCTTCATCAGATTCAATTCCTGAATCCACATCGCACCCGACACCTTCACCACCGCCGTATGGAATTTGAGCCCGTTGACTTCCGTGCGCCGCGCGATCGCCTCGCCGACCACCTCGGGCCAGAGCCGCATCAGCCGCACAATCTCGAAATGCCCTTCGGAATCAAGTCGAGAAAGTATCTCCTGCAGCGCGCCGCCGATCTGCTGAGGATTTCTTCGTCTTCCATGCCCCGCCATGACTGTTACGATAATCTTTCCCCGGCGCTGCGCAACGGGAGCAAAATCCCCGATGACCCGGATTTTCCAATCTCGACCGTTGCCATAGCATGTTCTCGATGTCGCTATCGCACTCAATCACGCTCAAGAAGGTCGATTAATCGACTATCAGGTTGTTTTCTTTCATATGAGCTACGCTAATGAGTTCAACCACCGGAAGAAGCAGCCGTATCAGATGGCACGAGTATAGTTGGAAAGTTATCAACAACCTAATAGGTTGTTATCAACAGCGTCATCAACACTATATATAGGGGTTGTACACTTGACAACGATACTGCGGCGTAATAATTCCGACATGGACAGTAATGAGAAATTTCGCCTGAAGGACGGTCGAAGGATTAGGCATAGCGTGACGCGTCGGAGTGAGCCAGGGATGATGTGGAGTGGTGGTGGAAGAGGAGATCGGGCATGGCAAAGAGCATAGTTAAACCGCAGAAGCATGCTACCGATAGTGTTCGTAATCCCGACGCCACCCCTAAGCATAGCGGTGGAGTCTGTGTAGAGCGTTTCTTCACCCGCCCTGGCGTCGATCCCTTCAGCGAGATCGACTGGGACCAGCGCTCCGCCGTCATCTCCGGCGAGGACGGCCGCGTCGTCTTCGAGCAGCGCGATGTTGAAGTGCCACGCGCCTGGTCGCAGACCGCCACCAACGTCGTCGTCTCAAAATACTTCCGCGGGCCGCTCGGCAGCCCGAAACGCGAGATCAGTGTCCGTCAGCTCATCGGCCGGGTCGTTGACACTATTTCCGGCTGGGGCGACAAGCAGCGCTACTTCGCCGACGCCGCCGAGCGCGACACCTTCATCGCCGAACTGACCTTCCTGCTGGTCAACCAGATGGCGGCGTTCAATAGCCCGGTCTATTTCAACGTCGGCATCGAGTCCAAACCGCAATGCTCAGCCTGCTTCATCCTCAAGGTTGACGACAACATGGACTCGATCCTGAACTGGTACCGCAACGAAGGCATGATCTTCAAAGGCGGCTCCGGTGCAGGCGTCAACCTCTCCGCGCTTCGCTCACAGCGCGAAAAGCTTTCGGCGGGCGGCACCGCCTCCGGGCCGCTCTCCTTCATGAAGGCCGCCGACGCCTCCGCCGGTGTGATCAAGTCGGGGGGCAAAACCCGCCGCGCCGCCAAGATGGTCGTCCTCAATGCGGACCATCCCGACATCGTCGATTTCATCAAGTGCAAGGTCGAAGAAGAGAAGAAAGCGTGGGCGCTGATCGAGGCGGGCTACGATTCGTCGCTTGACGGACCGGCCTATGGATCGGTTTTCTTCCAGAACGCAAACAATTCCGTGCGCGCGACCGACAAGTTCATGGACGCGATTGTCAACGACGCCAACTGGCAGACGCATTTTGTCACCAGTGGCGAGGTCGCAGAGGAGCAGCGCGCGAGAGAGATCTTGCGCATGATCGCCGAAGCCGCCTGGGCTTGCGGCGATCCCGGCATGCAGTTCGACACCACCATCAATAATTGGCACACCTGCCCGAACAGCGGCCGCATCAACGCATCGAATCCGTGCAGCGAGTACATGCACCTCGATAACTCGGCGTGCAATCTCGCCTCGCTCAACCTGCTCAAATTCCTCGACGACCGCGGCGACTTCAACGTCAAAGCCTTCCGCCACGCTGTCGACGTGATGATCACGGCGCAGGATATCCTCGTCGATAACTCGTCGTATCCGACCGAAGAAATCGGCAAAAATGCGCACGCCTACCGCGAGTTGGGCCTCGGTTACGCCAATCTGGGCGCGACTCTGATGGCACTCGGGATGCCCTACGATTCCGACCAGGGCCGCAACTATGCCGCCGCCATTACCGCCCTGATGACGGGTGAGGCCTATCTGCAATCCGCACGAGTCGCCGAGATCATGCAGCCCTTCGAGGGCTACGCGGTCAATCGCGATCCGATGCTGAAAGTGATCGAGCATCATCGCGATCGCGCTTATGATCTCGACAGCACTTACGTACCGCTCGACCTCTTGAGCGCGGCACGCTCGGCCTGGGACGGCGCGCTTGAGCTGGGACAGACCGCCGGCTTCCGCAATTCGCAAGCGACCGTCATCGCGCCCACCGGGACTATCGCCTTCATGATGGATTGCGACACCACCGGTATCGAGCCCGATATCGCGCTCGTGAAATACAAAAAGCTGGTCGGCGGCGGGATGCTCAAAATTGTCAACGGCACCGTACCGCGCGCCCTCAAGCGGCTGGGCTACGATTCGCGCGAGATTCAGGAGATCGTCGAGTACCTCGACGAGCACGACACCATCGAAGGTGCGCCGCCGCTCGCCGACGCTCATCTCCCCGTCTTCGATTGTGCGTTCAAGCCGCGTGCCGGCTCACGCACGATTCACTACAACGGCCATCTCAAGATGATGGGCGCGGTGCAGCCCTTCATCTCGGGCGCCATCTCGAAGACTATAAACATGCCGTCGGAAGCGACCGTAGATGAGGTCGCCGAAGCCTACGTGACGGCCTGGCGCCTCGGGCTGAAGGCGGTTGCTATCTATCGCGACGGCTCCAAGCGCACGCAGCCGCTCAACACCGGCAACAAGGCCACCGACGCTGCCGACGCGCAAAAGGCCGCAGCCGCAATCGCCGCGGCCGCCGCCATCGATGAGTTTCGCGCGCATCGCCGCAAGCTCCGCGACGAGCGCCACTCCATCACGCACAAGTTCGATATCGCCGGCCACGAAGGCTACATCACCGTCGGTATGTACGAGGACGGATCGCCGGGCGAGATCTTCGTCTCGATGTCCAAGCAGGGCTCCACTATCTCGGGCCTGATGGACTCGTTCGCGACCGCCATCTCGTACGCCTTGCAGTACGGCGTGCCGCTGCAGTTCCTGGTGGACAAGTTCGCGCACATGCGTTTCGAGCCGTCGGGCTTTACCAAGAACCCCCAGATTCCGTACGCCAAGTCGATCGTCGATTACCTGTTCCGCTGGCTCGCCTCGAAGTTTCTTGACGATCAGGCCAAACAGGAAGTCGGGATCATCGGCGCGCAGCCGGCAAGTGGTTCGATCACGGCGGATTCGCATGGCGAGAATACGCCGAAGCTCTCTCTGGTCGCGCCGCACGCGAGTCACGGCGATATCGGCGAGGGCAAGGATTCGGGTCTGCGGCAGGCATTTATCAATCAGGCCGACGCGCCGCCGTGTCCCGATTGTGGATGCATCATGGTACGCAACGGCGCCTGCTACAAATGCATGAATTGCGGCGCCACCAGCGGCTGCTCCTGAGGGTGGGTAGCGACAAGGGACTCAACCGACTTTTTGAACGAAGTGTCGTAGCAACTAGTCAGAAGCTGAAGGTTAGCGCAGCGGACGAGGAGGGGGATGATCCCGGAGAGGTGTTGTGCGGCGGACGGACGAAGGCGAGGCGGACGTGATTGGCGGGCGGTGGCGGAAAGCTTCTCCGGGGTCAGGTGGGAATGAGTCGGTCAGGTTTGGTGCAGTCTGCAAGGTTTGAGTAGTAGGTGTGAGGGTCGCGTCCGCTCAGACTGATTCGAAACGGACGCCTCACAAAAGGCGTGATTCGTTTTACGAGTTATGGCGGTTGGAGACGAATCGATAACGGGTTAAAGACGGGCGCATGCAGGCCCGCTCCACGAGTGTGATGGCGGGGTGGCGGATGTGGGTACGGCACAGGGCCGGGAGTAATCCCGGCCCTCTCATTTTCCACCGGAGCAAACCCACGCCTGAATTCAAAAAGGCGTATCCAAGACCGGCGGCAGAGGGATCGCCTCAATAGTCCGTGTGCTGATTCCGACGCGTAAACCATGCTTCAGAAACCCTGAAAGGCCTCCTTGTTACCAACCGAAAAACCCTGCGATTTATCACTGTGGGAAGACTGAAACCTTCAGACCAGGCGAGCTTGCGAGCCGAGCTAACGAGTCCGCGAGGTGCGTCAGGTACAGTTTCACTCTCCGAAGGAAATCAAGTCCTAGTTTCCTCGACCAATTCCCCCCTCTCTCGTGCGCGCGACTTGACCGCCCCGACTGAGGTAAGCTTCCTCGATGCGATGGCCAACCGGACTCGAGCCCGAACATGCGACCGTCTATGCGCGCAACGAACTGATCATCCCGGCCGACCCCGACCGGATCTGGCGATGGCTCTGCCGCGCCGCCCGCTGGCCCGAATGGTACGGCAACTGCGGATGGATTCGCTTCCGCGACGGCGCCGGTCCCGACCTGGCAGAGCATGTCGCATTCGACTGGAAGACCTTTGGCGTGCGCGTCCACAGCCGCGTCCTGGTGCATGAGCGACTGGTGGAACTCGGCTGGGACGCGACCGCACTCGGCCTGCGCGCGTATCACGGATGGATCTTCGAGCCCGTCGATGCCGGCCATACGCGAGTGATTACCGAGGAGACGCAGGTTGGACCGTTGCCGATGGTCGGGCGGTGGTTCCTGCGTCGTGGGCTGCTGCGCGAGCATCAGAATTGGCTCGAGGGCCTCAGCCGCATGTCTCAGACCGGCGATCCCTGAAGACGTTACCATCAGAAGAAGCGCGAACGGAGTGAGGAGCGTTCAGCTAGTTCAGCCGCCCCTTAAGTGCCGCGCTCATCGTGATCGCTGGAATGGCCTGAACGGGAAGTCTTCAGGACTTTCTCGTGGTGGGGCGCTTTCGGCAGTACCTCGTAGGGTCGCATCATCTCGTTGTCCTCGTGATCGAGGTTGTGGCAATGCCATACGTAGCGGCCCGGATATCCTTCGAACCTCACGATGATGCGAGTGACCATTGCGGGATCGGCGCGCGCGGTGTCTTTCCATCCCGCCTCATTGGGCTCGGGCGGAACGACTGGGCCGGTGAATCTGAGAGTTTTGCGTGTTGCATAGGCGAATTTATCAAATTTCCGCCGGTCCAGAATCTGAAAGCGCACCAAGTGGAGATGGATCGGATGGGCGTCGTCCGTGAGATTGATCAGATTCCAAATCTCAGTCGTGTCGAGAACCGGATTCTCAGTAATCGGTCGATGCCAATAAGTCGCGTTCAGCAGCATCAGGATCGGATCTCCGGCATTGTTGTCATACTCATTGAGGGTCAGCATTCGGGTTTTGACGGCTTCCGATGCGAGCGTCTTTCGAATCGGCCGAAGCTTTGTCGGGATTACACTTGAGTCCGTCGTCGCGTTCCGCAAAACCCGGAACTGCATAATCGCAACAGTATTGTCTTTGAGTACTATCTGGTCTCCCCGATAGTCCTTGAAGTCAATTATCAAGTCGGCGCGTTCAGCGGGCGCCATGAACAGATTTTTGAGTTCGACGGGACCAGCCAACAGTCCTTGATCGCTGCCGATTTGGTAGAAAGACGCCTGGTTCGATAGGGAGAACAAATATTGCCGCGCGTTCGAAGCGTTGAGAAGCCGGAACCGATACTTGCGCGGCTCTACTTCCAGATACGGCATAATTTTCCCGTTCACCAAAATCAGATCGCCGAAAAATTCAGGGATCCACGGCGCATCGGGCGTGCCTGACACCGGATACAAAAGCTGACTGCTCGTATCCAGCATCCGATCGCATATCGCCAAGGGAATTTCATACTTGCCGCCCGGGAGCTTTAATGCGTCCTCGTCATCGCTGCGAATGAGATACGAACCAAACAGGCCGGCGAAAATATTTAGCCGGTTAATACCCATGGCGTGGTCGTGATACCAAAGCGCCGCGGCGTCCTGTTGGTTGGGATAATAGTAAGTGGCCGATTTCCCCGGCACGTACCAGTCTTCGGGGTAGCCATCGCTTTCAGGAGGCGCCTTCGCCCCGTGAACGTGGACGACGGCTCTTACTTGAGGCTGTCCGTTGGCACCATGCAGGCGATAGTCAATCGGCAGGAAATGCCTGGTTGGTAACTCATTAGTCCATTCAACGAGCAGCGGCTTGCCGCCATACGTCTCGATCGTCGGACCGGGAACGCATGCATTATAGCCCCAGAGCCGGGTAGGCTTCAGATCGCGATGCAGCTTCTGAGCAAACTCGCGCATCGCAACGCGGTAGTATGGGATCGCGACGGCTGGATGCTCAGGGCTCGGGCGGAGTCCGCTGGGACGAAGAACTGGCGGAATGGGCAGCGGATCGACGAACGGCTTCAGTGCGCCGGGGCCAATCGCGTTCGGCGTGGCCGGCATTTCGTGGGCCTGAGAATATCTCGGCAACAGCACCGCCGCACCCGCCAGCGCACTTTGTCTCAGAAATTGTCGGCGCGAAATTCGCAACTGACCGCCCGTTAATTTCGGTTGGCGAATTATGAATCGCCGCGCCTCCGGCATCTACAGGCGATCTGCGAAGTAACACAAATTTAACCGGCGCGCGCCCTGATTTTGCGGCGCGCGCCCGTTAACTGCTGAAGAGATCCGACCTAAAAGGAATGCGTCGGCTCGCCGGTGCTGGGATTCAGAAACAAGGAGTTTCCACCGATCGGCCCGATTGGCAAACGTAATTGATTGAAGTCAAACATATTTTGCAACGTGCCCGCGATCGCGTCGAAAGAGCCGCCGCCAAGCCGCTCGCCGCCGAGCCAGTTGTCTTCAATCAAGCGGGTAACGGAACTCTGATCCGTCAGCGTGTGATCGACGAAGTTCTTCTTCGCCAACGGAGATATCACTAGCAATGGCAGTCGCGGCCCATAGCCGCAGCGGCCTTCTGCGTGAATGTTTCCCGGATCGATGCCAGGCAGAGCATTGGCCCCGGAGCCGCACATATTGGCGCTCGTTTCGGGATTAACGTCTTCTGGGCTAACGGACTGGTTGATGATCGGGCTCATCTGATGATCGTACCAGCCATCGGAATCGTCATAGGAGATCACGACCGCAGTGCTGCTCCAGTCCGGCTGCTTTTCCAGGAAGTTGATCGTATTGACGATGAAAGTCTGCTCGTCCAACGGGTCCGAATACCCGGCATGTCCATCCTGAAAGCCTGGTGCTTTCAAGAAGCTAACCGCGGGAAAATTGCCAGCTTGGACTGCCTCAAAAAAGTCGCTGGTATCGTACTGATGATTTGCCGCGTCGCCATTTTGTCCGATCATCGAAACCGAAGTCGGCCGCACGTGCGCCAGATTCGCGGTTGAAACGTAGTACTGAAACGGCTGGTGATGCGGGATGTAGTCAGCCTTCTTGGCGCCTGTTACGGCCGAAGTCGTGCTGCGCTTACATCCAGTGGTTCCGTTAGAGTTGGTCGCGGTCAAATCGAAGCCGCCTTCGAAGAATCCCCATGTTACCCCGGCTGCTGTCAGTAGGTCTCCGATGTTCTTGCCGCCCATCCGCAGAACTTCACCAGTCGTCGTCGAGCACACGTCGCCTACTGGGTCAGCGTCGCTGATCAGGGTCAATGAACCATCGCCGCCATCTGTCACCGAGCCAGAACCGTTCAAATTCTCGATTACGCCGTTAGTCTGACCTGATACCAGATTAAGCGCGCCGTCTGTGGACGGCCCAAAATTCGTACCGTACGAGTTGTCGTTCATCGCGAAGGCTTGCGCATAATTCCACAACGCCGTCACCGTATTACCATCGAAGTAGCCCATCGTCAGACCCGTGGTCGTGCCGGGACCGGAGTTTGGAGGCGGTCCGGCCGTACCCACGGAGAGTGGAAAAAGGTCCATTAATCCGTTGTCGAACGCCATCTCTTCCGGGCCGTAATCATGATCCTGATCGTTGGTCGCTGCCTGCGAACGATCCAGCCGAAACGGATTGGTCGCGCCCGCTCCGTTGGCTACGTTAAGGTTGGGGTTGTTGGTGAGTAGAGCTCCATCGAGCCCATTGACGTTTGGCGTTCCGGGCGCGGCGACAAATCTGGGTTCTCCTGCCGGGTTAGTGGCATTCGGATAGGTGCCGAAGTAGTGATCGAAGGAAACGTTTTCCTGGAAGATCACTACCAGGTGCTTGATGGGCGTGGCGGTTGCCGGGCCCTCTTCCGGACGGCCGAATGCAGCGGCGGGACCTTGCTGGATCAGCAATCCTGCGAGGCCCATTGCAAGGGACCGGGCGACTCTCTTTCGCATGCTCTTCTACTCCTCCCCGTTCGATTGATGCGCGCGATTAAGTCGCGACCGCGTCGGAAGGATAGAAGAGGCCAGTTACGCAGTGATAAGCCGAAAGTTAATCTCACGCGCTTCACACGTGAAATTACGATTAAGTGTCTGCTATTCGGAAGCTACGTTCTCGCGATGTTCGACGACCCGCACGGCTCTTTAAGCCCGCAACCGGTCGATGGCGGTTTTCCAATAACGGCAGCACTTTGACGACCCACGGCGCATCTGCGGGGACTGCAATCATGCTCATCCTGCGCAGACAATTGTCGGTGGCGCGCCTTCAGCCACATCAGTATTGGGCCCACCGGTAGTGTCGCATTTGGCGGTATGGCATCCTTAGCTTCGGCACGCCCAAAGCCAGGAGTCATTATAAGCACGATGCCTGATTTCGATTTTGATCTCGCGGTAATCGGCTCTGGTCCAGCGGGACATCACGCGGCCATCCAAGGTGCCAAGCTCCGCAAACGCGTCATTATGGTAGAGCGCCGGCCGCTGGTCGGCGGCATTTGCATCAATGTCGGAACGATTCCGAGCAAGACCATGCGCGAAGCGATTATGTACCTCTCCGGATATCGCGAACACGCTATTTATGGAGATTCCTACCGGGTCAAAGAGAAAATCACACTGCAGGATCTTCTGGTCAGAGTGAACCCGGTAGTGCGTCATGAGATCGATGTGTTGCGTCATCAGTTAATGCGCAACGGCGTCGAATTGGTGAATGCGAGTGCCAGCTTTATCGACCCGCATGTCCTTCTTCTCGACGACAAATCGAGCGGACATCAGAGGCGCATTTCAGCCGGGACGATTGTGCTGGCCGTTGGGACCCGTGCCGTCCGCGATGCACGGACAGCGCTGGACGGCCACTGTGTGTTTTCCAGCGACGATGTCATGGAACTCGACGAGTTGCCGCGCACGCTAGCGGTGATTGGTGCCGGGGTAATCGGTTGCGAGTACGCCAGTATGTTTGCCGCGCTGGGAGTTAGAGTAACCCTGATCGACATGCGCCCCCGCCTGCTCGAATTCGCGGATGCGGAAATTATCGAGACTTTGGTCTATCACCTGCGCGAACGCCGGGTAACCTTGCGGCTCGGCGAGGAAGTTTCGTCGATCGAGGTATTTGAAGACAATGGAGTTAAGCGGGTGCGCACTTGCCTGGCCAGTGGTAAGCAGATCGTGACCGATAAAGCCTTGTCGAGTATGGGCCGTAACGGATCTACCAGCGAGCTCAATCTGGCTGCGGCTGGCATCTCGGCTGATGCGCGCGGCCGCCTAAAAACCAACGGCTCCTACCAAACGGAAGTCGATCACATCTATGCGGTCGGCGATGTCATAGGATTTCCGAGCCTCGCCTCCACCTCTAAGGAACAAGGAAGAATCGCTGTCTGTCGCGCCTTCAAAATTCCGGCGGTGCATTCGCCGGAATTGTTCCCTTACGGCATCTACACGATACCCGAGATATCATTCGTCGGCGCTACTGAGGAGGCCCTGACGAGCAAGGGTGTCCCCTATGAAATAGGTAAGGCCGCATATCGGGAAGTGGCTCGTGGCCAGATAATCGGTGACAGCACCGGAATCCTTAAGTTGATATTTCACCGCGAGTCGCACGAACTCCTGGGTGTGCATATTGTTGGTGATGGCGCCGTCGAGCTGGTTCACATCGGCCAGGCGGTCTTATCGATGAAGGGCACGATCGATTACTTTGTAAATACGGTTTTCAATTACCCGACGCTCGCGGAGTGCTATAAGAACGCCGCGCTCGACGGCATCAACCGTCTCGGCGCGTGAGGGGAATCGCTCAGCCGACAAGGGTCTAGCCAGCCTGGCAGTCGCGATAATCATGTTCGCGCAAAAGGTTTCGGCGCGACGGCATGATAGCCATCGCGCCGAAGCTGCATGTGGCGGCAATTCGTCAGCGGCTCTACATAATGAAGAGCATCTCCTGATAGGTCGCGAGGGGCCAGAGGTCATCAGCCACAATGCCTTCGAGCGCGTCCGCTGACTTGCGTACGGCGGCCATTGCAGGCAGCACCTGCTTGCATAGGTGCTTTGCGTGATCTAGCTTGCTGTGTCCGCCATGCTCTGCGAGCAGGCCTTCGAGCTTCGCGATCCCATCCTGAAGATCCTTCACGAGACCTGTTACTTTGTCCAGCGTATCGGTGTCGAAGGTGTAGCCGACTGCCTTCAGATTGGCGCATGTTAACGCTAGCTCGCCTTGATAACGGATAGCCGCCGGGAAGATGATGGTTTTCGCCATTTCAATCGCGGTTCGAGCCTCAAGTCCAACCACCAGGCAGTACTGTTCGAGATAGACGTCCATACGGCTGTGGAGCTCGCGCTCGCTGAGTACTCCGTACTTGGAGAACAGCTCGATGGTCTCTTTGCTTCCGAGCAGCGGCAGCGCTTCGACGCACGAAGGCAGATTCGGCAGGCCGCGCTTTTCTGCTTCCTTGTGCCATTCCTCCGAGTAGCCGTTGCCGTTGAAGACGATGCTCCCATGCTCGGCCAGGATCTCCTCGAGTAATTTCTGGATGGCGCTATTGAGCTTCGAGGGGTCGTCCCCGACCGCCTTCTCAAGGTTGGTCGCGATAAAATCCAGAGATTCCGCCATGATCGTATTCATCGCTACCATGGGACCTGCGATCGACATGCTGGACCCAGGCGCCCGGAACTCGAATCGATTGCCTGTGAAAGCAAAGGGGCTCGTGCGATTCCGGTCGCCGGGATCTTTCGGAATCTTCGGCAGCGAATCAACGCCGACCTGCAGCGTTTCCTTTTTCTTCGTGCTTTTAGCGCCGCCCTTGGTTACTTGATCGAAAATCTCGGAGAGCTGATCACCCAGGAAGACCGAGATGATTGCCGGCGGCGCTTCGTTGGCGCCCAGGCGATGGTCGTTGGAAGCAGTCGCGACGACGGCCCGCAGCAACCCGCTCCATCGATGGACCATGCGAATTACCGCTGCGCAGAAAACCAGGAATTGCGCGTTCGCATGAGGAGTATCGCCGGGGTCAAGCAGGTTGCCCTGGGTCGCGTTGCCGATCGAATAATTCACGTGCTTGCCGGAACCGTTGATGCCCGCGAAGGGCTTCTCGTGCAGCAGGCAAACCATCCCGTATTTCTCGGCAACGCGCTTCAGCGTGACCATCGTAAGTTGCTGATGATCGGTCGCGAGGTTCCCGTTTTCGAACATCGGCGCGAGCTCAAATTGCCCCGGCGCTACCTCGTTGTGACGCGTCTTGGCTGGGATTCCAAGCTTGAACAATTCGCGCTCGGCGTCGAGCATGAATGCCAGTACCCGTTCTGGAATCGCCCCGAAGTAGTGATCCTCGAACTCCTGCCCCTTCGGGGACAATGCGCCAAACAGTGTCCTGCCGCATCCCAGCAGATCCGGTCGCGAGAAATAGAAGTGGCGATCGATTAGGAAATATTCCTGCTCGGCGCCGGCGTAAGATACTACCGCGTCAACCGTTTCGTGGCCGAAAAGCTTGAGAATCCGCTGTGCGTGCTTGTTCAGGGCCTGCATCGATCGCAGCAGCGGCGTCTTTTTGTCGAGCGCCTCGCCAGTCCACGAAACGAAGGCGGTGGGGATGCACAGAGTGGTGCCGTTCGGATTCTCCAGAATGTAGGCGGGACTGGTCACGTCCCACATGGTGTAGCCGCGTGCCTCGAAGGTGTTGCGGATACCACCGTTAGGGAAACTCGAGGCGTCGGGTTCGCCCTGAGTCAGCGCTTTGCCGGAGAACTCGCCGAAGGCCCCGCCCTCGCTGTCCGGTGACAGAAAACTGTCGTGTTTCTCGGCGGTGAATCCGGTCAGAGGATAGAAAACGTGCGAATAGTGGGTGGCGCCTTTTTCGATCGCCCAGTCCTTCATCGCGGCCGCGACGGCGTCCGCGATTGAAGGGTCCAGCGTCGATCCGGTTTCGATGGTTTTTTGCAGCGACTTGAAAACAGGCTTGGGCAAGCGAGCCTTCATCACCGCTTTGTTGAAGACGTTGACTCCGAAGAACTCGGTAGCCGAGGTTTTCGTTAGCGAGAGTTGCTCGGAACTCGGATGATAAGTGGTTACAGCCTCGATGGCCTGAAGGCGACCCGTACTTCCGCTCAAAATCGTATCCTCCGGAGGTTGAGTTATCCCCCAGGAAGGCCGTGATTGAGCGACCTTCGCGGGTAACCTGCCGTATAATGCAAGGACGATGCCCCTGAGATCCTATGTGAAAACTCCACCTAACGCGTGAGACTCTTCTTCGCCGACCGGATGATGATGCCTTAATTTCAGTCAAAATTCGCGCGAAATGCGCGTCATATGGGCAGTGGCAAAGGCCATCGGCAGGTGCCGGCCCAGGCCTCCATCAGGCTTGATCTCTCATCCAACCTGCTGATCGGCCTGGCGATGCGGCGGCGGTGGCGCGTTGTAAAAATTCGTTCCTGGGAGAACGCATAATCCAGACTAACCCCGCCATTGCCTTGACCACCATCGAAGACCCTTCCATGCTCAAGGCGTCGGGATCGAAATAGGCTTCGAGTTCCGAATTTGATCCAGCCGTTCGGTGGCCCTTCGCGCCTTCGACCACGACGCGCGCTAGACCAACATTAAGCGCTGCGAAGGAAGGCCCCAGGAGCAGTTATGTATCTTCCCATCTCTCTCGGAACCATCGTATTGATAATCGTCATAGTGTGGCTGGTCCGCGGCTAGCGGACTCATCGATATGCCGTGGAAGCGCGGTCCTCGGGTCCGCGTCGTCGCGGAGCCTGAACGTTGCACGCCGGACTCTCGCATGGAATACCGGCCCTATGAAAGAGTGTCGCTTCGGCAATGAGTCGTGCGCGAATACAAAAGCTTGAGGCTCATCGGAGCGGACGTGCCGGTTGGCTGCGCGCGGCAGTGCTTGGTTCAGATGACGCCATCGTATCCACCGCAAGCCTTATCATTGGTGTCGCCGCCGCCGCGGCTTCGAAACCAGCCATCCTCGTCGCCGGCATCGCCGGATTAGTCGCCGGATCGGCGTCGATGGCCGTTGGCGAATACGTCTCCGTCAGCGCACAGCGGGACTCGGAGCAGGCCGACATCGAACTCGAAAAGAAGGAACTCGCAAGTCAACCACACGCTGAATTGAACGAACTTGCGATGATCTACATGAAGCGCGGGCTCGAACGGGAACTGGCGATTAAGGTTGCCGAACAGCTTAGTGCTCGCGACCGCCTGGGATCACATCTGCGCGACGAGTTGGGGATCGAAGCTGGGTCCATGGCGCGTCCTCTGCAAGCGGCGTGGATTTCTGCTGCCAGTTTTGCGTCCTTCGCGGCGATACCGATAGCTGCTTTCCTAATTGCACCCCAGACGCTGAGGATTCCGGCCATCTCCGCTACCTCTATCGTCTGCCTGGCAGCGCTTGGCGCTCTTGGCGCTTATCTTGGCGGAGCGCCGATCGGCCGTGCGGCATTGCGCGTGACCGTGGGAGGTGGCCTGGCGATGGCGGTCACGGCCCTCATCGGACTGCTCCTTGGGGTCTCGGTGAGCTAGGTTAGCCGTCTAGTGCATCTGAAAAGGGGTTGCATCGAACTCGTCAACGCACTACATCTCCATCTCCGTCCATATGCGATCGCGTTATCGCGGATCCGGCCGCCTGGCGTCTGACCTGCAAGCGATCAGAGCCATGTGGCGCAACGTTTTGGAGCACGCACCCGGGACCGCCTTGCAGCACACCAACAGCCGCTACGAACAGGACCTCTCGGAACTGCGCGATGCGCTTCTGCGCATGGGCGAATTGGTTTGCGATCAGATCGGCGCCGCCGTCAAGTGCCTGTTCGCCGGTGATGCTGAAGGTGCCGCCGCGATCGTCGCGCGCGACGCCGAGGTTAACCGCCTCGACAGTGAAATCGACGAACGTTGTGTTCGCGTCCTCGCGCTGAATCAGCCTGCGGCGGTCGATCTCCGCATGATCATGGCGAGCCTCAAGATCACCACCGACCTCGAGCGCATTGGCGACCAGGCGGCGAATATCTGCTCGCGCTTGAGCGATGCTGGCAGCCGCACGGCATTCAACGTGGACGCTGACATCGAGCGCATGGCGGTGACGGCCCGCTCGATGGTCAAAAGCAGTCTCGACGCCCTCCAGAATAGCGACTCTGTATTGGCCAAAGCCGTGATCGAAACCGACGACGAAATCGATGCGCTGCATCGTCGCGTCCTCAATCGTCTGCTCAACGCGATGGTTGAGGAACCCTCTGGAATCGGCCCTGGGACGCAACTCGTTTTCGTTTCGCGATCGCTCGAAAAGATTGCCGATCACGCCAGCAACGTGGCTGAATCCGTCGTCTTTATGGTAGAGGGTCTCGACATCCGCCATAGTAAACGCACGCCGCATTGATCATTTCGAGAGATCCTCACTTTACTTTGAGCAATCCGACCGCTACAGTGCAGTAACGCCAGGACGCATCTCCCCGTTAAGCCTTCCGGTTACCGGCTTTCTGTCTGCTGCTTCCTCGCAATATCCTTAGGAGGCCAGGCGATGGCCAGTAAGCTTTATGTAGGCAATCTTGCCTACTCGGTTACCAACGCAGATCTCGAAGCACTCTTCTCTCAGGCTGGCGCGGTCGAAAGCGTCGCCGTGATCACCGACAAGTTCTCGGGCCAATCCAAGGGTTTCGGTTTTGTCGAGATGGCCGATGCGGCCGATGCTGCTCGCGCGATCGAACAGTTCAACGAGACCGAACTCAAGGGCCGCAATATCAAAGTTAACGAGGCGCGGCCTCGCGAGGCGGGTGGTGGTGGTGGTAACCGCGGCGGTGGGGGCGGAAATCGGAGCGGTGGTGGGGGTAATCGTGGCGGTGGCAGCCGCTGGTAATCCAGTGGCGCGCAATCGAATTTCGATTCGGCTGTAACGCGAACCTGCTCTTCCCTAACGCATTCAAGGACGCTGCGTCTTGATAGCTGCGCAGACTCGCGCCCACAGCGACGAGCGTCCGTGGGAGCGGTCTTGGTGGTGGACTACTCCCGAGGATGCTTTTACCTTGGGCTGGATTGTCCTTATCCACCTGACCGCCGCGATAGGACTGATCTTATTCCCTCTCCCCGGCTGGCGATTATTGGGCGGCGCGTTTGCTCTTGCCTGGATTGGCGGATTGGGCACCACGGTCTGCTACCATCGCGCGATTGCCCATCGAGCGCTGACATTGAAGCCGTGGGCACTATCAGTTCTTACATTTTTCGCCGTGTTTAACGGCTCTGGCAAACCCATTAGCTGGGTTTCCGGACACCGCCTCCATCATGCGACCGCCGACACCGACGACGACATCTCCAGCCCGCGACATGGCTTCTTCTGGTCGCATCTGCGGTGGCTGTGGCAGGCAGGGATTCCCGAAATCGATCGCTTTTGCGTCGATCTCGACCGCCCTATTTATCGCATCTGGAATTACATTCAGCCGCCGATACTCGCGCTTTCATATTTCGGCGGGCTATTCTTCGGATGGCCTGCATTTTTCTGGCTCGGATCGATTCGGCTGGTCTTCGCGCTGCACGCGCAATGCTTCGTCAACAGCATTTGCCACACGGAGCCGACCGCTGCGCTCGGTGAAGACTCCAGCCGCAACGTTACCTGGCTGGCCGCGATGCATCTCTTTCAGGGCGAGAACTGGCATCGGAATCATCACGCCCGCCCCGGCTCTGCGCAACTCGGATGGACTTGGCACCAGCCAGATATGGGGTATCTAACGATTTGCGCGCTTGAGAAACTGGGCGCTGCTACCGACGTCCGTCGCCTGCGGCGCGTCTAGTACATCATCCACAGCGCTCGCATTAGGACTCGTCCGCGAGCGCATTTCACCAGCGCACCAACATCATCTCCGAGCAGAATCCGGGCCCCATCGCGAGGATCACGCCCGGCGCCCCGGACTGCGGACGCCGCGTAGTCATCGTAGCCTCGAGCACTTTGAGCACTGACCCCGAAGAAAGGTTGCCGAATTCTGACAGGCATTCCCAGGATAATTCCAACTCACGTTGGCACAGTCCGAGCGCACCTTCGACCGCCTGCAGAATCTTGGGCCCGCCCGGATGAATTACCCAACTCCTGATTTCGCTCCGCTTCAGCCCGTTCGCCGCCAGGAATGAATCGACGTCGTCGCCGAGCCGCTGCTTGATCAATTCGGGTAAGCGTTGCGACAGCACGATGGCGAAGCCCTTTTCCGAGATATCCCAGCCCATTATCTCTTCGGTGCCGGGATAGAACACTGATCGACTGTTGATGATCGCAGGACCGGCGTTGCTACGCTCGCTGCCGGCAAGAATCGCCGCGACCGCGCCATCGGCGAATAAGCCCATAGAGATTTGATTGACCGCCGAGAGGTCCTCGCGCTGAATCGTCAGCGAACATAGTTCTACCGACAGAATCACCGCGATCTGTTTGGGGTACGCCAGCACGTAGTCCGCCGCTCGCGTCAGTCCCATCGCCCCGCCCACGCAGCCGATGCCGAAAATTGGGGTCCGCTTGATGTCGGGCCGCAGGCCCATCCGGTTGATCAGCCGAGCGTCCAGCGACGGACTGGCAACGCCCGTCACCGACACCACAATGAGCGCATCGACATCGGACCTCCGTAATCCTGCCCGTTCGAGCGCGCCATCGATCGCGCGCTCACCCAGTTCCGCGGCGACTTTAAGCCACGCCCGATTGGTCTCGCCGAAGGTTTCGAACTGTGCGTACTGCTCCATCGGAAAGGACAGGTACCGTTGCTTAACGCCCGATCTTGAATGCAACCGATCGAGCACCTCGGGATGCTCCAGCCGTTCGCCCCAATGCTGTTTGATTGCGCTCGTGATCTCGCTCTGCGCATAGCGGTTCGCAGGAAAGGCGCTGCCGACACTCAAAATTCTCATCTGGTAAGACTCCGAAGGGCGCTTCCACTTTGGTGTGTCTGCCAACAGCACTGCCGCTTGCTCGATACCAGGGAAGCGAAATTGTGCGAATGAAATGGTCTTTTCGCCGTTTATCGTTCTTAACTATAGCAATTCCGACGCGGCGAAGTAGCCTCCTAAATGACCGCCCCAGTATATCGGTTCTGTAGAGAACAGAATGTTAATTGTCTCGTAACGAGATCATCTTCGGAGACGTTCTTTGGCCCTCATCAATTGCTAAGCTGATCGTCGAAATGCGAATGCGAAATCTCCCGCAGGACGCACCTCTTTGATGTATTCCCAATCCGCGCCGCAAATCGATCATGATACCTGCTCGCCGAACCGCCCTCGATCCGGCATCATCTCCCCGGTGCCCAACGACTATCCTCTGCTCGAAGCTATCGGGCTGCGCAAGAGCTACGGTTCGCGCCTGGTGCTCGACGATGTCAGTCTGGCCGTCAACGCCGGCGAGGTCGTCGGCCTGCTCGGCCCTAACGGCGCCGGCAAGTCCACCACCCTCTCCCTGCTCGCGACCCTGCTCGAACCCGATGCCGGCGTGGTGCGCATTGCAGGCGCCACTCTCTCGCCCAAGCATTATGCGCTGCGCCGGCGGCTTGGCTTCGTGCCCCAATCGATCGCCCTCTACCCCTCGATCAGCGGTTTCCAGAATCTCGAATTCTTCGCCCGTCTTCATGGTATCCCAAAACGTCAGGCACGATCTGAATGTATGCGTGTACTACATGAAGTAGGTCTTGCCGAGCGCGCGCAGGATCCGGTGGAAGTGCTCTCCGGCGGAATGAAACGACGCCTCAATCTCGCCTGCGGAATGGTCCACGGCCCCGACTTGCTGCTGCTCGACGAACCGACGGTCGGTGTCGATCCGCAGTCGCGCGATCATATCCTCGACACCGTACGTCGCGCCGCTGCGGCTGGTGCGGCCGTAGTGTATAGCACTCATTATATGGAAGAGGTCGAACGCATCTGCAGCCGCGCCCTGCTCATCGACCGCGGCCAGGTTGTCGCCGCCGGTTCCATCACGGAATTAATCGCTTTGGGCGGCCGTAAGCCGCTGATGGAGATCACTTTCCGTCATGAGGCACCGGCAAATTGGCGCGCTGGCCTCGACGGCGTAACCCAGGTCGCAGCCCCTTCTAACAGCGGTAAAGTCATCCTCCAACTGGATAGTTTCTCTCTGGTGAATCCGGTAATCGATCGCGCCCGCACGGTTGGCGCTCAGGTCGTTGAATTCAGCGTCCACAGTCCCAATCTTTCCGACGCCTTCATCGCGCTGACCGGACACGCCCTACGCGACCAGATCGTCGATGCCCACTAAATCGCTGCGGTCGAGTTAAAACGATGCTGCGCACCATCGTCCTGACATTCCTCAACGAGTTCCGCCTGCTCCTGCGCGACCGCGTCGGCATCTTCATGCTGCTGCTCGCACCCGTCGTCATAATCGCGGTCGCCGGGTTTTCGCTCGGCAATATCTACGGCGCGCGAATCGGCGCCAATGCTTACGCTATTCCATTGGTTGACCAGGACCACGGCGCCGCTGCCAAGGCGATCGGTGCCGCACTTGATCGGGAGTCAGCAGTTACCGTACTGCGTGTGCCGACCCTTGCCGCCGCTCGCACCCTGGTCAACGGGCGCGCCCGCACGCCTCTGGCAATTCTAATTCCGCCCGGTACTACCGCGGCGCTCAGCGCCGGGCGTGCCGCCGAGATCGTGCTCTACGTAGATCCGATTAAGCGGCTCGAAATATCCACCGTCGAATTCCGCATCAATGATCTCTGCCAGAAAATCACCGCCGCGACTCACAAGCAGGCACGCCTTCGGATTGCATCGGACGGTGCCAGCTTGCGCTCGCGGCTCAACCGGATTTCTGCCGAATTCGATGCCTTAGAGACCGGCGTCAACGACTACCAGCGGCAAATGACTAGCGCGCGATCGCAGGCCGAAACTTCGGTCCGCGAGGACGTCCGCCGCCAGATGCGCATCGCCGTCGATTCACTGCGCGCGCAAACGCAGGCAGCCGTCGATCAATCGATCGCGCAAGCGAAAGCTGCGTTAGCCGCCGATCTCGGTGCACGTCGCAGCGCGCTCATGTCGATTCACGACTATCTCATCGCCCTCCAGGCTAGCGAACGCGACTTCGATCTATGGTTCGCCGCACTCAAGACCGCCGCCGGCTCACACGCCAGCGCGATTCCTCCGCCGCCTGTTTTTCCGACTCCGCCTGCGCCTTCTGTTATTGCCGAACTTTCCAAACCGATCGACCTGACCCTCGCTGCTCCTCGTTCATCCGGTCCCGGCCCGATCTCCGAAGTACCAATCAATTTACCTCCGCTGCCGCCTCTGCGAGCATTGCCTACCTCCCAACTCCGTGATGACCTCGAAGCGCTCGCTCCCGGCGTCCTGCCGGTCATTCCGGGCACGCTCGGATGGGCCGAACGCTCCGCCACCGGCGGCGACGTTAGCGTTAATTCCTTCGATCAATACGTCCCCGGATTTGGTATCACCTTTTTGCTCATCGGCATGTTGATGGGCATTTCGCTCGGCCTCATCGACGAGCGCGATTGGGGCACGCTCGCGCGCTTACGTGTTAGCGGAGCTCCCCTTGCCGGCACCCTGATTGGCAAGCTGCTCGCCCGCTTCTTCGTGGGCCTGGTTCAGATGGTCGTGCTGTTCGCGATCGGTTATCTGACCTTCGGCGTCTCGCTGGGCCGAAATCCCGCAATGCTACTGTTACCCGCTGCCGCCATCTCATTCGCGGCCGCTGCCTTCGGCCTGATTATCGCCTGCGTGGCCCGCACTCACGACTCAGTGATGCCGTTCGGCGCCGTGGTCGCGATGGCGATGTCTGCAATCGGTGGATGCTGGTGGCCGCTTGATTTCGAGCCGTCCTGGATGCGCGCGTTCGCACAGTTCCTGCCAACCACCTGGACCATGATCGCCTTCAACAATCTGATGATTCGAAACCTGCCACCGGCGAGCGCCGTCTGGCCGACCTGTGCGACCGTAATGCTCGGAATCACATTTTTGATCGCGGGCCTATTTGGCGCTTCCCGGCTCTATGATTAGTCCCACCCGAAGGCTTTCAAAGCACCCCTCTCTCCGCCTCAATGCGCCGGTATCGCTTCGACCAGGCTAGCCGCCCATTCGCTGACGGCATCCTTCTGCTCGTTGGTCAGCTCCGCCGCCGGATGGAAAACCGTGTAATCCCACGGAGGCATCTCGCCCCGATTCACTACCCGTCCAATCTCCGCGATCTCGTCGCCGCGGCGCTCCTCATCGTATTGATTCCATTCCGTGAAATTCAGATCCTGGCGCGCCGATCTCGAAAACCAGTACGACGGAGCGATTTTCACATACCAGTGAGCCTCACTTTGTTCCGAATGGCAGTCGAAACAAGAACTCGCAAGAATCTGCGCCACTTCAGGGTTCGATGAGAAAACCGTCCAGGGGTCCGCTGAGGCGCTCGTCGCTGAGCTCCTAGCCGCGGGAAGAGGTCTGTCGATATTGGGAGGGTCATGCGAATTGCTTGAACAGCCGGCGATTATCACGATCGCGACTGACATTATGCCCGCGATACGAAAGCGCGGAGCCAAGCGCGCATTCCGACCACGAGCGTCACTGGCAATGGTCGGTTTGACTCCGGCGTTTACGGCACAACCCTCCCGCAAATCTCTTGAAGCACAATAGCCACAACCATTGCGCTGCGATAGCAGCGGATATCGCAGCTTATTAATGTTGAAACAATCGTAACGCTCGTGCCATATCGTTCTAATTCGTGCCAATGAGGTGTTATTTCGATCATTTTGGCCGATTTATCAGCCATTGAGACTCGAATCAGTTCATCCAGGCCATTTCGCGCGCTCAACAATGGCTTGTGGCGCCGGTAGCCAACGCAGCGGTCATCCCGCTATCATGTCGGCTTGATACGATTTAGCTGTGTCGATTGCGGATCTCCAAATGACTGATAACTGAGAAGATATGGCTACGACACCGGTTTCCAAGGATCTGGCTTCGATGAAGACCGCGCTGCCTACAACCGCCGATTCCGGTATTGCCGCGGGTCTCCGAGCTGAGACTTCCGCAGGCGAAACCGGACTTGCCGTCGCCGCCAACCGCGTTCCGCTAACCGCGAAGTCGGACTTCTCACCCGCACCCGACGGTCGCCCCGACGCTGCGAGCTTCGGCGACGATCCCGATCTCAAATCGCCTGACCTCTTTCTCAATCGCGAGTTGACTTGGCTGCAGTTCAACCGCCGCGTTCTTGCCGAGGCCGAAGACGCTCGCAATCCCCTCCTCGAAAGGCTCAAGTTCCTAGCCATTACGGCTTCCAATCTGGACGAATTTTTCATGAAACGAATCGGCGGCCTCAAGCAGCAGGTCGCCGCCGGCGTGCATGAACTCACGGTTGACGGCCGCACCCCGCACCAGCAGATCGCCGAATGCTACGTCGAGGTGCGCGACTTCCAGCGGCGTCAACGTCTCGAGGTCGAGGCGCTCCTCGCGGCGCTCGCGCCCCATGGCATCAGCGTTGTCCAATACGAGGAGCTGTCATCGGAAGAGCAGGCCGGCGTGCGCGAGTATTACTACGCCAATATCTTTCCGCTCGTCACTCCGCTCGCAATCGATCCGGCCCATCCCTTCCCCTTCGTCTCCAATCTTTCGCTCAATCTGCTCGTCACGATGCTCGAGCCGCGCGAGGCCGAACCCTCGATGGCGCGCATCAAAGTTCCGGTCGGCCTCGGCATCCCACGCTTCGTCCGCGTCGGTGCCGCCAAGCGCTTCGTGCGCCTTGAAGATATCATGGCGCACAACCTCGATCTCCTGTTTCCAGGCATCCGCCTCGGCTCCTGCGAATTGTTCCGCGTCACCCGCAACGCGAACACCGAGCGCGACGAAGAAGAGGCCGATGATCTGCTCTCGCTGATTGAAACCGAACTCCGCGACCGGCGCTTTGCCCCCATCGTGCGCCTCGAAGTCCTCCGGGGGATGGATGCGACTCATCGTGGCATGCTCGCTGCTGAACTCGGCCTCGACGAAAATGCCGACGTCTTTGAAGCTGACGGCATGCTCCAGATTCGCGACCTGATGGAACTTGCCGGGCTCGACGTTCCTGCTCTCCACGACGCGCCGCACCACCCGATCGATCAGCCGCGCCTCCAAGCCGAAGCCGAACGCAGCATCTTCCATATCATTCGTGACGCCGGTTCAATTTTACTGGCGCATCCCTATGAATCCTTTTCCACTTCGGTCGAACGCTTCCTCCGCGAGGCCAGCGTCGATCCCAAGGTGCGCGCTCTCAAGATGACGCTCTACCGCACCTCCTCTGACGCCAAGATCATCGGCTACCTCTGCGACGCTGCCCGCAATGGCAAGCAGGTCGCGGTCGTGGTCGAACTCAAGGCGCGTTTCGACGAAGCCGCCAACATCAATTTCGCCAACCGCCTCGAGGACTTCGGCATCCACGTCACCTACGGCGTCGTCGGCCTCAAGACTCACAGCAAGGTTATTCTGGTCGTCCGTCAGGACTATAACGGCATCCGCCGCTACGCCCACATCGGCACCGGCAACTATCATCCGGGGACTGCCCGCATGTACGCCGATTTCGGTCTGCTCACCTCCGACGACGCGATCGGTCGCGATCTGACCGAACTATTCAACTATCTGACCAGCGGATACCATCCCAAGCGCGACTACGTAAAGATTCTGCCCGCGCCCGTCAATCCTGAAAAATGCTCTGCTCGATCGCATCGATCGGGAAAGCCGCCTGCATTCGCCCACCTCGCCTGGCCTTATTCAAATGAAGATGAACGCGCTCGAGGACGTTGATATCACTCGCGCCCTCTACCGCGCCGCCCGCGCCGGCGTGAAGATCGATCTGATCGTCCGCGACACCTGCCGCCTCCGTCCCGGCCTCCCGGGCCTGTCCGAGAGCGTCCGCGTCGTCAGCATCGTCGGCCGCTTTCTCGAACATGGCCGCATCTACTACTTCCGCAACGGCGGTGCCGAGGAATACTACATCGGTTCGGCCGATTGCATGACGCGCAACCTCGAAAGCCGCGTCGAAGTCGTCGCGCCAGTCGAGGATCCGCTACTGCGCCGTGAGTTGCGCGTGGTCCTCGACGCCCAGCTCAAGCCCAACCGGTGCCAATGGGAGATGCAATCCGACGGTACCTACATCAGCCGCGGCACTGACGCCACCGTCAATTGCCAGCAATACCTCATCGATTTCGCCGAGAAAAATCGCACCCGCAAAAAGCGCCATCGCGGCTTCGCCCGCCGCAACGGCCGCAACAACTGACCAGCAATTTCCCGTCCGGCTCAGTGCCGACGCTCCGCTTGATCTACCCCCGATGGCAAATCGTCGCCATTCATTGTAGTTACACTTCGATTACTCTCACCGGAGCACCAGCAATGGGCAATCGATTAAGCCAGGTCAGCAAGCGCGACGCCTCACCCGCAGTTCTCAAAATCTACCAGGAGCTGTTCGGCGATCGCGATCCCGTCGCTGATCCCGGCACCGCCACCGGCACTCCAGGGGATTACTGGACCACCTATGCGCTCGTGCCTGAAATCCTCACCGCCTCGCGCGATTCGCTGATGGCAATGCTTCAGCCGGGCCGCGCCCTCGACGCCCGTTATCGTGAACTGGCTATCCTGCGCGCGGGCATCGTCGGCGAGTCCCGCTTCGAGTACTCGCAGCACATGAAGGTCGCGCGCATGGTCGGCCTTGCCGAAGAAAAACTCGACGCCATCAAAGGCTGGGCGACGAGCGACAAGTTCGATGATGCCGAGCGCTCCGTGATGGCAGCAGCCGACGAACTCGTCAGCCGCAACTTGATCGAGGACGCCACCTTCGCGCAGCTCAAGCGCCACTTCTCCGACGCTCAGATCATGGAACTGGTTTACGTCATCGCCCTCTGGCGGATGCATGGACTTATCGTTCGCGCCCTTCATCTCGAATACGACCACGACACCACCGCCCGCATGTCTGAAATCCCGGCGCCATCGCCCAAGCCGTGATTTAGCGATGGGCAGGGGACATCTCGCCTGTTCGTCGCAGAGCCTGGGATCTTCCGTCGCTCGCGACGGCCCAGGTCAACCAAGCACCTTTCTGACGGTTTAACCCGATTCGATATGCTCGGCGCGAAACCCGATTCCGGCCATTCGCCCCGGAATTCTCTGCAACGGCGGCCACGCGTTAACCAGCTTCAACAGCAATGGTGCCGGCGGCCGCTCACGGCTGACGAGTACGCGGCCGATTACCCGATTTTGCACAAATGCCTGAACCCGCTGCGTCATCCGCGTCGGCCAATCTCTGCGCTTCTGGACCTTGCGCAGGTCATCGAGCGCAACCGTCCCTCGCCGCAGAGGAGTAGCCAGTATATTCGCCGCCGCCACCGCGTCTTGAATTGCGAGATTGACTCCCACGCCACCAATCGGCGACATTGCATGCGCCGCGTCACCGATACATAAAACTCCGGGCTTGTACCACTGATTTAGGCGATCGGCGGCGACGGTCAGCAGCTTGATATCGTCCCAATCGGCTAACTCGTTGACGCGGCCCCCCAGAAATGGCGCGAGCCGGCGAAGGTCGTCGTGCAGCGCCGGCAGACCCTTACGCTGAATTTCAGTGAAACTGCCTTTTTTGATCACATACGCACATTGCCAATAGTCTCCGCGATCAATTGTGATGAAAATCCGTCCTGCATCGATTCGACCCAGCGTCTGTGCGGCGTCCCCCGCGTGTCGCGACAGCCTCATCCACAGCACATCCATCGGCGCGCCGAGATCAACCACTTCGAGCCCGGCTTTCTCCCGCACTATCGACCGACGGCCGTCGGTGCCTGCCACCAGATCCGCGTGAACCTCCAGCGGACCCTGTGGCGTGTTCGCCCGGACGCCCGAGACCCGATCGCCCTCCCGGATGAGATCTGTGACTTCAGCCTCCATTCTCAGATGAAACGACGCATAGCCCTGGGCTTTTGCCGCGATGAAGTTCAGAAAATCCCACTGCGGCATCAGCGCGATAAACTTGCATCGCGTCGGCAGATGCGTAAAGTCGGCGACCGTGAATTTATCATCGCCAAACTGGGCGACCAGCTCTCGGGCCTCCTGATGCGGCAATTTCAGGAATTCCTCGAGTATCCCCAGCTCGTGCATCAGTTCAAGAGTGGACGCATGAATCGTATCGCCGCGAAAATCGCGTAGAAAATCGGCGTGCTTTTCCAGCACCAGCACTGTCACTCCCGCGCGCGCCAACAGTAGGCCCAACACCATTCCCGCCGGTCCGCCTCCGGCGATACAGCAGCGGACCTCTATTTGCTCAGTAACAGCGGCCTGCTGGGTCATTGGTTAGCTAGCTCATGGAGCAGTCATCGTATTCCGGGGCTGGCTGCGTCGGGTGTAGGGAATTATGTGTATTCAGCGCCGGATCTATCTCTAAATCCTTCTCAGATCCGCCGGCACTTCGATGCCTGCCTTGGCCCCTGATTCGACCGCCGCCGCCCGGAAAATTCCGTGGCTCATCGTTGACCGCGACTCCGCTGCGCGTGCCGCATAAATCTTCGTCCGCAACGCATGCCCCGCGAGGTCCTCCGGCGCCGCCAGCACCGCCCAGTCAATCAGATGCGCCGCCATCGCGAGGTCGCCCGCCTCAAGCTTGCTGTTAGCTTGCTCGACGAGTTTAGCGACGCCGCCTGCCATCTCGGCGATCTGACCAGCCTGACTCGCTACTGAGGCGGGCTTCAGATTTGAAGGCATACCGTCATACCATCCGGCTTCAAGCCGCCAGACGTTGCGCACGATAAATTCCGGCTCGTCATACACCGCTTGCAGGTAGGGCTTGTCGATTAGTTTCGCCGGCGGCGCAACCGTCCGCACGATCTCGTCGAGAGGTGTCCCCGTATTCATCAATGCGACCGTTTGATCGTACAAACTCTGTAGATACTCCGCCGTGTCAGTCAGCACCTGCCGCACGCGCAACGCACCGAATATTGGCACGCCATGCCCCGGCAGCAGCACCTCGGCTCCGACTTTCACCATTGCGCGCAAGGCCTCGGCCCACTCCCGCGCATAGCGAGTCGCCTTCTGCGGATTACCCGCATTGGGCGCTGCCCAAATAATAAAATCGCCCGTACACAATACTTTGCGCTGCGGAATATATACCCAGCTCGCGTCGTCCGTCTCGCCCCGTCCATGATGACACTCGAATTTGATACTCCCGGCTGAAACCGTGAACCGATCCTCGAAGTAGGTGTCCGGATATACATAGTCAGTCGGCCACTTCGCCGTAGCGCTGAATTGACGCGAATTGACTATTTCGTTGTAACCCCCTGTCCGCTTATAACGGTCGAAGCGCGCGGCGACTCCGCGATGGCCCACCACCCGCGCCCGCGCGACCTTGTTCTTCTGCCCCTCCGCGATAAACGCCGCCATCCCCAGTGCATGATCCACGTGCCCGTGCGTATAGATAGCGGTGTTGATCCGCTCCGGCCCAAAGCGGCGCACTAGCGCCACCGACTCCGCCTGGTTGAAATATGCGCCGGTGTCCACCAATACGATCCCTTCCTCGGTCTTCACCGCAACGAAATTTGCAAACCACCGGTAGAACATCACCCCGGCCGCAACTTCTTCGAACTCGCCCGTGGGTATCAATGGATGTTGCTGCGCAACCGTTATCTCACCATTCCAAAACTTTTCCGACGCTTCCTTGATTATTCCCATTTCGCTCCACTGCTCTCGGCAGTCTGGCGTTTCCTCTTTCCATTTTCGCCGCCCACTGCCGATCGCCGAGCTTATCATGAACAGCGATGTTCGAGGTTTTCGTGTCCTCACACCCCCATAGTTCCACGTTCCTCAAGCTTATCCGCCTCTGAAGTCGCCTCAGTTGCTATCGCCTGGGCGAAAAAGTATGATTTTTCTGGACTTTTAGTCGCGGAGACCCAATCGTGTTCACTGGCATTATCGAAGACCTCGGCACCGTCGCGGTCGTCAAACGCGCACCAGACGGCGCCGTGCTCACGATTCGAACCGCGATGCCCACAGCGCGCATCACGCTCGGCGAATCCATCGCTATCAATGGCGCCTGCATGACCGTCACCGGCAAGGGCCGCGGCACTTTCGCGATGGATTTATCCGCCGAATCGCTACGTCGCACAACGCTCGGCGAACTGAATCCCGGCGATCGCGTCAACCTCGAACGCTGTCTGACGCTCGGCAAGCTTATCGGCGGCCACCTCGTCTCGGGCCATGTTGACGGCGTGGGTCGCCTCGTCTCGATCAAGCCCGAGGGCGACTCGCGCCTCTATACCTTCGAGGTGCCCGCCGCACAGGCGCGTTACCTGGTTGAAAAAGGATCCGTCGCCATTGACGGCATCAGCCTGACCGTCTTCGGCATCCGTGGCCGCCGCTTCTCGGTCGCGTTGATTCCGCACACCCTCAAGCTTACGACGCTCGGCTTCAAGCGCCCCGGCGATACCATCAATGTCGAGAGCGACATGCTGGTCAAATATGTCGAGCGCATCCTCGGCGCGGTTCCGGGCGTCAGTTCGGCGATCGGCCGCAAGCGCGCCATCGCCAAGGCTGCTGCCGCCGCCGGCTCCCTCAATGCGATGGGAGACGCCTCATGAGCCTGATGCAGATTCCGCGCAAGATCGAGTACGCACTGCGCGCCATGATTCATCTCGCCGATCATCCCGACGGGCTCGCGCGTGGCACTGAAATCGCCACGCAGGAGCACATCCCCAAGTACTACCTGGAAAAGGTCATTCGCGATCTAATGCGCGGCGGACTCGTCCGCGCGCGACGCGGGCCAGGTGGCGGCTATCATCTGGCGCGACCGCCTGAGTCCATCTCATTTCGTGACGTTATCGAGGCTGTCGAAGGTCCTATAGCTCTTAATCTATGCGTCGAGGGCGGCACTCAATGCAGTCTGCAACCGACCTGTCGCATGTTTCGTGTGTGGGAAGAAGGCCAGCGCAGCCTGCTGGACATCTTTTCGCACACCACGATTCTCGAAATCGCATCGTCGAAACCCTCGCCCAGCTTCTTCACTCGGATGCAATCGCGCGAGGCCGCCGCTGCACTCACCGCTGCGTCCATCAAAAGCTAGCTGCCAGACGAGTTTGCGAGCGGAACTAACGAGTCGGCGATGGGCGCTTAGACCACCGGTCGCCACCACGCTTGACTTATCGGATAGACGGCCGGGCAAATTCGCGTCGCGCTCCCCTAATCTCACATTCGCGCTGGCAATTAATTGAACGAAGAGAATCATATGCCCTCGCATCTCGCGCGGCCAACCGCGCCGAATTTTACTGAAAAGAATTTTTATCTCGAGGAATTCTACGGCAAGAGCATACTCTTTGCTTTGATCCCTCCGAGTGGCGAGCGCCTCTCGGAGCTTGATTCTCTGGTCGTCACGATACGCCAGCTACGCCGCAACCAGACCCGATGCATCATCATCGCATCGGCTCACGCCTTGCCGCGGCTGGTAAAGCGGCTGGGCCGGATGCTCCGACATGAGCCGGCCCTATTTAATCCGGCCACCGGGCTGCGCACCCGGCCGTATCCGCCCGATTCCGCCGTAGCCGCGATCTGGCATGGACTGCGCGATGGCTCGATCGTGGTCGCCGCAGCCGAAACTGAGGATCCCGCCGATCTCGTCGTCTTCGCGCAGGAACTCGCCAGCCGCCTGCGCGTCTTCAAGCTCGTGATGCTCGATCGGGCCGGCGGCCTTGCCGATGACGATGACGAGATCGACTCGTTCGTCGATTTGCGCCATCTCCGGCGCGTCCTCGCGCGCGAAAAGGCGCCGTTGCGCCGGGCCATTATTCGCGCCGCCCGCCGGGCTCTCGATGACGGTGTCGCCTCCGTCAACCTCACCGCACCGCGATACGTTTACGAGGAACTCTTCAGCTTCGTCGGTACTGGCACACTCTTCACCGAGCAGCGCTATGCCGACGTCCGCCAGATCTCGATAGACGATTTCGAGGAGGTTGAAACCCTCATCCGCCGTGGCCAGGAGGAGGGCTTTCTGCTTCCGCGCGCGGATTCCGAGATCGCTAATCTGCTGCCGTCGTGCTTCGGCTACCGCGTCGGCGACGAACACCTGGCCGGCGTCTGCGCACTCCTGACGGAGCCTTATCGCCGCGAGCGCGCCGGTGAAATCACCGCGCTCTACACGCTCACGCGCTTTCTCGGCGAAGGCGTTGCGTCCGAGCTGGTCAAGGAGGTTATCGCGGAGGCCCAGGCGCGCCGCCTGACTTACGTCTTCGCCTGTACCTCGGAAGAACGCGCCGCGCGCTTCTTCGGCCGCCTTAAAATCGGAAAGTTCAAGTTCCGGCGCGTCGGTCCGCGCTCGATTGCTCCCGCGAAATGGCGCGGTTACGAAAAGTCTCGCATTGGGCGTCTGAGTATCTTCCGCTGCGACCTCAAGTAACCGGTCCTGCTCGATCTTGACCTTTCGGCGGGTCCGGGTCTCCTTGCTTTACGATAGCGGCATTGTTTCTCTGGAAAGGATAGACGACTCTCAAATTCGCGAGCCAAACTCGCGTTTAGCGAATTGCACACGAAGGCTGGGCTTTGGCGAATTACCAACCCACTAATACATTGGATTAATAGTCTTCTCCGTTTGGCACGGCTTTCGCTCAGTCTTCCATCCAACAGCAAACGCGAACCTCTCCCCCAAGAGGTCCGTACTCGCTGCGAGGAGCACGAAGATGAAAGCACTAGGATCAGCGGCAACCTTTGTTGGAGCAATCACCCTGATGTTCGCCATCATCGTCGCACAAATCAATTATCAGCATAATTGGACCGCCAGTGCCGGCGTGCAAACAACCGGGGTCGCGGCTCTCCCCGCGATGCCCGAACGGCTCGCCGCTAACAACTAGGTTTTGCGCCCCCGGGTAGGATCTGCAATAACCGCCGGTTCCTTCTCCTCCTAAGGAAGTGGGGAGCCGGCGGTTCTGAATTCATCCCGCTCTTTGCCTCTTTCCCTTTCCTCAGCGGAGCCTGTGGGTGCACTGAGGTTCGTAGTGAATCAAAGAATCAAAGAGACCCGGTGCCAGGTTTCTTGATTGCGCGGGTATCTACTTCCTACTCAGTGACGGCTTGCATCACGCGGCCGCTCGCCGCATCGCAGATGTCCACTTCGACCGGTCCATCGATTTTGTGGGCCGACTTTACCTGTTCGATTCCCGCCTTGAGGTCGGTCATAAACTTGTTTGCGGCAAACGGCGGCATCTGATCCATCGGAAAGTTATCCATCAGCACGCGTGCCGTGGTCGGCGATGACCATTCCAACGATTGCACCTTGGGCCCCGCGATAGGGAGACCGCGCAGCATCTGCTCCATAGCGCTTTGAAAGGTGCCGCCGGTGGCTGCCATATCGCCTGACGGCGATGCCGCGCGTGGGGCGCCGGCATCAACGGCAGTGGGCGGCGCGCCGGCGGCAGGGGAGTTATCGGTGGCATTTGCAGGCGGCGTTGCCAGCGATGCGATCATCTGGTTGACGCGATTGCGCGCGTCGCCGTCCGGCGCGATCTTTAGCGCCGTCGCCAATGCGGCGCGCGCGTCCGCTATCTGATTCATCTGACCGTAAGCGACACCGAGATTGAAGGCCGCCTCGAAGAACTGCGGATGCGCCGCCAGCACCTTCTTGTACTGCACTACCGCCTGATCGGCATTGTTGGTCGAGAGGTACATCGTGCCGAGGTCTGTACGCACGTCCGGATCGTCCGGTTTCTTCGACAGGTAATGTTCGTAGGCCGCAATCGCTTCGTCGAATTTACGTTGATCGAAATCGATATTGCCGACCCCGCGCAACGCATCCATGTTCTCGGGGTCGATCTTCAATACGTGGGCGTATGCGGCCGCCGCGCGAGGATAGTACGAGGGATCGAAGGCGGCCGCTCGCAGGGTGACGTCGCCGAGTTGATCCCATGCCGCGAGGTCGTTGGGATTGGCGTTGGCCTTCTGCTCTAGTTGCTTGATGAAGTCGAGCGCTTCCTTGGGAATCTGCACCGTCGGATGCCCGGGCGGGAAGGCCGCGCCGTTGCCGGTGTCTCCGGTACTTTCGGCCGCAGGCGGAGCGCTGGTCTGAACCATCGGATGCGTGGGCATTTGCCGCATGATCAAGATGGTTACGACCACACCGATCGCCAGGATGCCACCGAATACGGCGGCGAACGGACCCAGGGAGGCGGCGCCATTGCCCCCCGGTGTCGTCACCCCGGAGGTGCCTGGGGAACTCGGAGCGTTGACCGCCGGTGGTATCGTCGCGTCCTTGGATGGTCCCGCTTCAGGCACGCTGGATTTAGATTGCGACGACGCGGCGGTCGTAATTGACGCTACGGACGACGACGTTGATGCGGATGCTGGCGCAGGTATTGGGGCGCCAGACGCGGCGCCGGCTACAAACGCGGCGAGATTCTCACCGCATTCGACGCAAAAGCGCGCGCCGGCGATGACCGGAGCGCCGCATTGGGGGCAAAATCGCACAGTTTCCTCAAGACCGCGACGCGCGGGCCGTCCGGTTCCTCCAATATGATCTTTCGGCCTTTCGCCGAATTGAGCGGATCTGATTCGAACGACTCAGGTCTCCGTGGATCCGTTCCAGCAACGGTCGGTAACTCATTTCGGGCGATGTCATCCTGCCGAGGTTAATGCAAATAGCCTGCGCCCGCTACCCGCGCCAGGTGGCGGGCGCTCCACATAAGCGAGCGCTTCCTGTATAGTCGCCGCCGTCCGGGGATCGTTCGAGAACACCACACGGGAGACATCGACCATGAAGCTTTACGACTCATTTGGACCGAATCCGCGCGCGATGCGCATGTACCTCGCCGAAAAAGGCCTGAAGATTCCGACCATTGAAATCGACCTGCTCGCGGCTGAAAATCGCAAGCCGCCCTACACCGATCGCAACCCGGGCGGGCAGTTGCCGGCACTCGAACTCGATAACGGCAAGTGTATCGGCGAGACCGTCGCCATCTGGGAGTACCTCGAAGAGAAGCATCCGACCCCGGCACTGATTGGTGCGAATGCCGAAGAACGCGCCGAGGCTCGCCAGTGGCAGCGTCGTATCGAGCAAAACATCACCGAGAATATGTACAACGGCTTTCGTTTCGCCGAGGGTCTGGAACTCTTCAAGAATCGTGTGCCGTGCGAGCCTGACGCTGCTCCCGGGCTCAAGCGGATTACGCAGGCGCGTCTGAAATGGCTCGATAAGTTGCTCGCCGGGCGTGAGTTCATCGTGCCGAATCGCTTTACGATTTCCGACATCATCCTCTATTGCGCGATGGATTTTGGCGCTGGCGTGGGCCAGAAGATCGACCCGTCGGACGCCAACCTCACCGCTTGGTTCAAGCGTATCGAGGCCCGTCCGAGTGCTGCTGCGAGCCTGCATCCGGCGTCCGCGCAACTGAAGATGCGCGGCTAGTCGATCCGCAAGTCGAAAGTTGAGAAGGTAACGACGTCAGCGGCGCGTGCATGCATTAATTGGAATGGGCGCACGCGCCGTATAAGTCTGGGTATCGATGGCATCCGACGAAGAAATCACAGGCCAACTACTAGCCCTGGTCCGCGCCAAGACCGGCGATCCCGCTGCGCGAATCAGCCCGCTGGCGACGCTCCCGGGCCACGCCGGGCAAAGTTATAGCTTCTACCTTGAAACTGGCAGCGGCGCCGACGCGAAGCGCGAACGGCTGGTGCTGCGGCTCGCGCCGGAAGGCGTGAGGCCGGTCGGAACCGCCGATGTCGTGCGCCAGGCGCGCATCATGAAGTCGCTCGAAGGGACGGCTGTGCCGGTGCCTCCAGTGCGATGGCTCGACGATGATCCGGCGGCCTTCGGGCGTGGCTACTTCGTCGTGGAGTTCGTGCAGGGCGACAAGCTCGCGATGGGCGAACATGAGTATCCCGCAGAGGTCCAGCAGCGCTTCGCGCGTTCTATTGTAAAGACGCTGGCAGCGCTCCATGCACTGCCGTGGGAGCCGCGGCGGGCGGTATGGGGCGATCCGAGGCCCTTGCTCGAGGAGATGCAACGCTTCGACGGATTACTCGATCGTCCCAATCTCGATCCGAAAACCACCGTCGGATCGGCCGAACTGCGTGAGCGCTTGCGCGCGACGATCCCCCCGGCCCCGCGCATCGGACTCGTCCACGGCGACTTCCAGTGGTCCAACTCCCTTTGCGCTGGCGAGGGCGTGCAGATCGTAATCGATTGGGAACTGGCATTGGTGGGCGCGTCGCTCATCGATCTCGGATGGCTCTGCATGTTCTCCGATCGCAAAAGCTGGATCGATCAGGGCCTGATACCGTCGCACGCCCCCAGTCCCGAGGAACTGGCCGAGGTTTACCGCGAAGCGATCTCCTGGACTGTCAGCGACGCTGATCTGCGATGGTTCCGCGCCTTTGCCGGATACCGCTTTGGCGCGATCACCGCCTTCAATCTGATGCTACATCGCCGTGGAAAACGCCCTGACCCCACCTGGGAGGATATCGCGTTGTCGGCACCGCTTCTGTTCGGGCGCGGCCGCGAACTTCTCGGCTGACCACTCCCCCTGGGCCGCCGCGATAGATCGACAAGCTACGCAAGATCTGGCTCCATCATTTCCTGAAAACCGCCGCTCGCGACCGACCGCTGAGGCCATTGCGGCGAACCAATCGATTCCACTATGAACTCTTAACATAAGCTCGGTAGGAGCTCGTGCGTCGACTGCGCTAATGTCCTATTCTGATACGGCGACCGAGTCCCTAAGAGCCATAATGAGTTTGCAATCGAACGCGCGGAGTGTTTTATCCATTTTGAGGCATCCAAATGAGTGCTGCGACCCTTCGTGAATTCGACCTCTCCAATCCTGAGGAGCAAGCGCCGGCGGTTGACGCGATTCTCGGTGCGAATCCGTTCGTGGGCATCACCACGCGCGATTTTCTCTCGTCGCTCGGCCAGTTTCTGCGCAATCTCGCGGCTCATCCCGATGAATTTCGTTCGCGGATGTCGGGCTTTTTGTTCGACCTGTCGCAGATCGCAGCGGGGATTTCCGACCTCAAGCCGGAGGCCAATGATCGGCGCTTCAACGATCCGGCCTTCAGCGAGAATCCCTTTTATCGCAGTCTGATGCAGTCCTACCTTGCGTGGCGATCGTCGCTGCACGACCTCGTTGGACTGAGCACCGAAACCGTTGCTGGCGAGGACTGGAAACTGCCCGCGCAGGAGCGCTTCGCGGTGACATTGCTGACCGAAGCATTGGCGCCCACCAATACGCTGTTCGGCAATCCGGCAGCGCTCAAGCGTGCATTCGATACCGCTGGCCGCAGCCTGTTCGACGGTTTTCGCAATTACCTGAGCGATCTCTTCAACAACGGCGCGATGCCCTCCCAGGTTGATAAGCGGCCCTTCGAAGTCGGACGCAATCTCGCGGTCACGCCCGGCGCCGTCGTCCATCGCAGCAAGCTCATCGAATTGATTCAGTACAAGCCGGCGACTGCGCAGGTCTATGAGCGTCCGGTGATGCTGATTCCCCCTGAAATCAACAAATACTACGTGATGGACCTCGCGCCCAAGCGCAGCTTCACCGAGTATGCCGTCGCACACGGCCACCAGTTCTTCACTGTAAGCTGGCGCAATCCCGGACCCGAAGACCGCGACATGGGCCTCGACGATTACGTCGGCGCGTGTAAAGAGGCGTCGGCCGTGGTCTCGGCAATCACCGGCAGTCCCGATATCAACCTGGTCGGAATATGCGCGGGCGGGATCACCTCGTCAGTGTTGCTTGGTCATTTGAAAGCAATTGGTGATCGGCGCATAAATGCCGCCACCTTGGTAGTTACGATGCTCGATTCCAGCGAACCTTCGATGACCGGGATGTTCGCCAACGAGGAGAGCGTCGCGGCCGCGGTCGAAAGCTCAAAGCGGAAGGGCGTCCTCGATGCGGGATCGCTCGCGCGGACCTTCGCGTGGATGCGCCCGAACGACCTGGTCTGGCACTATTGGGTCAACAATTATCTGATGGGCCTCGATCCGGCGCCCTTCGATATCCTCTATTGGAACGCCGATTCGACCAATCTACCCGCGCGCCTGCACGCCGACTTTCTCAACATCATGCTGCGCAATCCCTTGATGGAGCCGAACGCCCTGACGGCTCTCAGCACGCCGATAAGCCTGCGCAACGTCGATTGCGACATGTACATTCTCGCCGGACAGACCGACCATATCTGCCCCTGGCGCGCGTGCCATCGCGCTTCGCGGCTGTTCGGCGGCCGCACCGAATTCGTGATGAGCGGAAGTGGCCACGTCCAGAGCCTCGTGTGCCCGCCCGCCAACTTCAAGGCCAAGTACTTCACCAACCATCGCACCGGGACCAATCCCGACGCCTGGCTCAAGGGCGCGACCGAACACAAGGGCACCTGGTGGGACAATTGGCTCGAATGGATGGATAAGCGATCGGGCGAGAAGCGCCCCGCACCAACCACCTTGGGCGGCAGTGGCCACGAGGTCATCGAAGCCGCGCCGGGTCGCTACGTCCACATGTCCGCGTAGGCAACGACGGAGCGGCACCGTCAGCGGGCCGCGAGGACTTCGGCGAGATGCCAGGTTTCAATCTTGAGGCCCTGGCGATGCATCGCGCCGCCGACCTGCATCAGGCATCCGCAGTCGCTCGCGATAACCGCGTCGGCGCCGCTCTCTTTGATGCGTACAATCTTGTCCTCAACCATCGCGGCCGAAATGTGCGGCAACTTGACCGAGAACAATCCGCCGAAGCCGCAACATTCCTCGGGATTGCGGAAATCGACCATCCGCAGGCCCTTGACGGCGGCGAGGAGTTGTCGCGGTTCGTCCACCACGCGTAACTCCCGCGTAAGATGGCATGCGGGATGGTAAACGGCGGTGCGATCGAAGCGTGCGCCGACGTACTTCACCTTCATCACGTTGACGAGGAATTGGGAGAACTCGAACAGCCATGGGCGCATCGCGGCGGCCTTGGCGGCCAGCGCGGGCTCGTCGGCAAGCAGATCGGAGTAGAAAATCTTGACCATGCTGGTGCAAGAGCCGGACGGTATGATCACGGGCGTACCCGGTTCGCAGGACTTCAGAAAGCGCCGCGCCAGGTCGATCGCCGGTTCGCGCAAACCCTCGTTGAACGGCGCCTGCGCGCAACAGAACGCGCTCCGCATAGAAACCACTTTAAGCTTCAATCGTTCCAGCACGAGGACCACCGCCTCGATTACGGAGGGATAGAATTCCTCGGCAAGGCAGGTCGCAAAGAGTCTTACTTCAGTCATCGACCAGCCATCCGCGAGTCACGCTTCCTGCGGCCAGATTACAAGGACGTAGAGTTTCTTCGGCCCATGCACGCCCAGCACGATCATCTTCTCGATATCGGCGGTGCGGCTCGGTCCTGTTATCAGGGCGACACGTTTGGATGAAAACGTCTGGGCGCCAATACCGGCGATCGCCGCGGCAAGATCCGCCCGCATCCGATCAGAGTTCACGATGATGAGATTGTTGGGCGGCAACAACGTCAGCGAGTTCGGACGGTTGGGCTCGCCGACTACGGCGAGTGTGCCAGTCGCCGCGATGCCGGCCACGGCCTCGGCGATGCCGAGGTCGCAGGCCGCCAGGTGTTCGCGGTATGCAGCGCGACCGGCGTCATCAGGGCCGGTGCCGTTGGCACCGGCCCTGATGACGACGACCCCCGCCTGCTCTAGCGCGCGCGCGATCGGATCGGCGTCAAGTGTGACGCCTGCGCCGATCGCGGCCGTGCGCGCGCCAATTTCGCGCGCCAGCGCGACCGTCCGCATGCGAACTTCGTCGGGCGCGACCGCGCCCAGGAAGACGCCGCCGACTGCTTCCAGTTCGCGTGCGAATTGCGTCGTCCGCTCTGTCCGGCGCGCATTCTGCGCGACCGGCAGTATCGAACGTGGTGAGGGCGGCGGTGTCGCCACTGCCCTCACCGCGTCCTCATGCGGCCCGGCAGCGCGCGGGACGTTCTCCAGCGCTGACTTTACCGTTGCGATCATCTTGTGAAATGCGCTCATCGAAGTCGCCGCCTGCCGATGCTCAGGTCTTGTCCGAGAGCTTGCGATGCGCGCCCGGTGCCGGGAAGTCACGGCCCCACCGCGTCCAATTCTTGAACGCCCCCGGCATCCGTTTCACATAACCGTCGCGCGAGAAGGGCCGCAGCATCAAGCCGCCGATTCGGCTGAACAGGCGAAAGGTGCGCGGATACCGCGCCATCCTGGCGAAGCGCCGGACGCCCGCACGGGCGCGGCGGGCATCGCGCGGCCATTTGATCGGCGGCTGCGCAGCGTTCTCCTTTGCACGCAGATGCAGCAGGATCCGCGGGATGTCGATCTTGACCGGGCAGATATCCCGGCACGCCCCGCACAAGGTCGAAGCAAACGGTAGCTTCGCCGCCGCGCTGCCGAAGAGATTCGGACTGACGATAGATCCGATCGGACCCGGATAGGCGAGTTGTAAGCGTGCCCTCCGATACGCCGATAGACCGGGCAAACGTTGAGGCACGCGCCGCAGCGCAAGCAATAGAGCGCCTCGCGCAACACGGGATCGGCCAGCATCGCACTGCGACCATTGTCCATGATAACGACGTGCATCGCGCGCGGCCCGTCGATCTCACCGCCGCGTCGCGGCCCGCTGATGAAGTTGGTGTACGTCGTCAGCTTTTGCCCCGTCCCGGTGCGCGCGAGGATTTCCAGGAAGTGCGAAAGGTCGGCCAGCTTGGGAATCACCTTCTCGATTCCCATCACCGCGATAAAAGTCTCCGGCAGCGTGCTCGTGAGACGGCCATTACCCTCGTTTTCGATCAGTACGAGCGTGCCCGTTTCCGCAATTGCGAAGTTGACGCCGGTGATCCCCAGGTCCGCGTCAAGGAAAATCGATCGCAGGCGCTCGCGGGCGGCGGCGGTCAAGACTTCGGGTTCGGCGCTGTACGGGATATCAAGTTGGTCGGCGAAAAGCTGGCCGATGTCCTCCTTCGACAGATGAATCGCGGGCGTGATGATGTGCGAAGGCCGCTCGCGCCGCAGTTGCACGATATACTCGCCGAGATCGGTTTCCACCACCTTCATCCCGGCCTGCTCAAGCGCCGGATTCAGATCGATCTCCTCGGTGGTCATCGATTTGCCTTTGACCACCCGCCTTGCACCCGCTTTCTGCGCGACCTCCAGGATGTAGTCACGAGCCTCGGCAGCATCGGCCGCAACGAACACGCTGCAACCGTTGGCTTCGAGCTTTTTCTTGAGTTCGATCAGCAGCTCATCGAGGCGGCCGATGGCGTCTTCCTTGATACTGCGGGCAACGTCGCGTTCGCCGTCGTAGCCCGGAAATTCCGAGCGCATGTGAGCGACGTGATCGAGATGGCGGCCGGTGGAATTCTCGAGCTTGCGGCGCAGGTCGGCGTCGGCGACACCCTTGCGGCTGCTCTCGAGAAAATCCGGCATTGGAACTGACTTAGCCGCTGTCATGCACCGATTCTACCGACAAACCGCGCCTTTGCGTAACTCGTCACCCCGTACCAATCGGCCAAGAGATCAGAGTTGCGAGGATAGATGAGCTCTCCGAAACGCGCCTGATCCAAAGACGGCGATTGAAGAGTCTGAGGACGATTAGTTAATACGCGCGACCTGCCGCATCAGACGCATAACCGATTCGCGCGCGCCATCGGCATTCGGATGCTCCGGCGCCTGCGTGATGAAGCTCTGAAAATCCTCGAGCGCCGGGCCAAAACATTCGAGTCGTTCGTACACCGTCGCGCGCTCCAACAATTCATCGATTGCACGCGGCTCCAGCAGCAGAATCCGATCGAGCGCGGCGAGCGAACGTCCCCAGTCGGCTCCGCTGGCATAGATGTTCTTCAAATTCCGCAGCATCCGGCCGAGGATGTGGCGCGCGCCTACCGCCTTCAGTATCGCCGGATTTAACTCAACCGGCTGTCCATAGATCTGCGTGAGGCGACTCTTGATCTCGTCGAGGCTCAGAATCGCGCCGCCGTTGAACGGGTCGATAATAAGTTCGCCGCGTTCATCCACCGCCTTGACCAGGAAATGGGTGGGGAACGAAACCCCAAATAGATTGAGCCCGAGGCGCCGGCCAATCTCGATATAGAGCACCGCCAGCGTAATCGGGATGCCGAGGCGGCGCTCCAGCACGTCATTCAGAAAGGAATTGCGCGGATCGCCGAAGGCTTCCCGATTGCCGCCGAAACCCTTCTGCCCGAAAAGAAATTCAGAGAATAGCTGAACCTTCTCGATCGTATCGTCACCCGCGCGGACGATCGGTTCGGCCTCGCGCGTGAGGTCCGCAATCTGTTCGAGATATTTCTCGACGTCGAGGTCTGGATACTCCTCTTTAGCGATCAGCAGCGCCCCGCGCGCCAATGGAATCGGCTCACGTGCGGTCAAAGTCGAAAATTCACGCCGGGTGTCGTTCATAGATGCGTTACCGCTGGCCTAAGTGTTATTCATTTGCGCGTCGCCGCTCAAGGGAAACCGTGCCCAATTGCAGTCGCGATTTCCGCCTCGACGCCGGCATCCGGCTCGCGCCTGCGCGACGTCTCCAGGGCCCGCTGCGCGGCTCTCCCGCCCAGTTGTCCGAGCGCCCACGCCGCATGCGATCGCACGATCGGTTCGGGATCACTGTGGAGCGCATTCGCTAGAATCGGTACCGCCGCCGGATTACCACTGTTGCCGAGAACGACGGCCGCGTTGCGCAACAGTCCACGACGTTTGGTGCGCTTGATCGCGCTGCGGGCGAAACGTCGTCGGAAGCCTTCCTCGTCCAGCGCCATCAATTCCCCAAGCGACGGCGTCAACGCTTCATTGGTCGGCGCCGCCCGCGCCTGATCGTCATTCCAGGGACAGACCTCCTGGCAGACGTCGCACCCGAAGATCCAGTTGCCAAGCTGTGGACGCATCTCGTGTGGAATCGGACCGCGATGCTCAATCGTGAGATACGAGATGCACAGCCGCGGCTCTAGCCGATAGCCATCGGTCAAGGCTCCAGTCGGGCACAGTTCGAGGCATTTACGGCACGTCCCGCAATGTTCGCGATAGGGCTCGCCACGCGGCTCGAACTCGGCGTCGGTTAGAATCTCCGCGAGGAAAAAATAAGATCCGCTGTACCGATTGATCAGATTGGTGTTGCGCCCGATCCAGCCAAGGCGTGCCTCCATCGCCCATTCGCGCTCGAACACCGGCCCCGTGTCTACATAGATGCGACCCGTCGCCCCCGGTATCGCGACGCCGAGTGCGTCCGCCACCGCCCGCGCCTTGTCCAGCACCACGTCGTGATAGTCGGGACCGATCGCATAAGCTGCGATGCGCCCGCGCAACTCGGCTCGCCAGTCGAGATCGCGCGGCCGCGGTGGCACGTAAGGATAGGCTAGGCTGACGACGGATCGAAGTCGCCCATCAAGGAGCCTAGGATCAATGCGACGATCGGGTTCCCGCGCGAGCCATCCCATTTCAGCCGCGCGCCCCTCGGCGATCCATTGATTGAAGAACTCCCGCCGTTCGGACAGCGATCGCAGGGGTGCAAAACCGATCAGTATAAAACCCTGTTCCTGTGCCGCTTCCGCGATACTTTTCTCTGCGGCCCTCATTCCCTTGGAGTATATTATCGCGCGCCTCCTTTACACCGCTCAAACCGACGGCTGCGCTGGTCTGGAACCGGACGCGGGTTTTCCGCTAGGCTCGGATGCACGAACGCGATAGTTGAGTTATCATTAGGGTGGTGATGTGGACGCCGGTGACCAACTGAGCGTCTTTTCCATCGGAGGCTTCGATGTCAGAGGAACTCCAACTGCACGAGTTGAACGCTAACAATGATAGCACCGCGCACGAATTGCCGGGCGTGAACCTCACACCCAAGGCGCTCGACGCTGTCCGCAAGATGATCGCGAAGGAAGGCCTCAGCGCTGATCAGGGTCTCAGAATCTCAGTCGTTGGCGGCGGATGCTCCGGTTTCCAATATTCGCTCGGCTTCGACGGCCGCAAAGACGGCGATACTCTGACTGTCCTCGACGGCGTCAATGTCTTCGTCGATGAGATCTCGCTCCCCTATATCGCCGGCACCACGCTCGATTATGTCGAGGGCCTGCACAACGCCGGCTTCCGCTTCGACAACCCACGCGCCAGCCGCACCTGCGGATGCGGTTCGTCGTTTAGCGCATAGAGCGCGGCCCGTTGAACGCTGACGATGCGGCGAGCCGGCTGGCGATGCTGGCTCGCGCGCAGAATTGCGCCTGCCCCGCGTTCATCATCAGTCACGCGCAGGACTTCTCCAGTGAATGACCTCGAAGGTAAAGGCATCATCGTGACCGGAGCGACTCGCGGAATCGGCCGTGCGATCGCCCTTGAGGCCGCGCGCCGCGGCGCCAACATAGCCTTCAACTATCTCAAGAGCGAACAGCCCGCCGCGGACCTCAAGCGCGAGATCGAGGCGCTTGGCCGCAAAGCGATCGCGTCCCAGGTTGATGTTGGCGATTTGAAATCGGTGCGCGAGATGGTCAACGCGGTCAAGGCTGCCTTTGGCCATATCGACGGGCTCGTCAACAACGCCGGCCTGACCCGCGACAAGCTGCTCGTAATGATGAGCGAGGACGACTGGAGCGAGGTCATCCGCACGAATTTGACCGGCGCGTTTAACTTCGCCCGCGCCGCCGTCTTCATGATGATGAAAGCCAGGCGCGGCTCGATTATTAACGTCACCTCCGTCAGCGGCCTCGTCGGGATGCCCGGACAGGTGAACTATTCCGCGTCGAAAGCCGGGCTAATCGGGATGACCAAGGCCATGGCGAAAGAGGTCGGCCGGCTGGGCGTGCGCGTCAACGCCCTGGCGCTGGGCTTCATCGAGACCGACATGACAGCGGGGCTCCCCGAGGAAAATCGCACTGCCGCTCTCAACATGATTCCCCTCGGCCGTTTCGGCCGGGTTGAGGACGTCGCCCCGACCGCCGCGTTCCTCCTTTCCGATGCGGCCTCGTATATCACCGGCGCCGTCATTCAGGTTGATGGTGGACTCGCGATGTAGCCAGAGCAAAAGTGTGCACTGGCGCTATCAGACTGTGCAAAGTTCTGCGCCGTCGGAGCGGATCGAACTTGAACTGGAAATTGACCCCATCGATAATCAGAGCAGGTACCAAGCGGTGAGCGAAACTATCTTCGAAGAACAGGAAGCACCGCAGGCCTCCCGCGAGTTGGCCGAACTCAAGACTCATCCCGGCTATGTCGCCCCGTTTGAAGTGATTCGGCGGCGCGTCATCGACGATTACAACGAAGGCCGGATGACTTGCGATGCCACTCTCGTCCTGCGCATTGGCGATGTCGAGGATACCGAAGCCGCTCGCGGCGTCGGCGTCGTTCATGCCCTCGATGTCGCCCTGCGCAAGGCTTTGCTCAAATTTTTTCCCTTCCTCGAAAACGTCAAAGTGACCGAGACCTACGCTCACGCAACCGGCGAATCCACCGAGGCTGACGTCATCGCGGTCAACAAGTTTTCCGATGGCCAACTGACATGGACCACGCTCGCCAAATCCGCCAACACTATCGAGGCCCGCTGGCAGTCGCTGGTGGACGGCTACGAATGGCGCATCGTGCGCGAGCACAATCGCCTCCAGCGGATGAGCCGTATTCCTGAACACGCCAAGCGTTAGTCTGCCGGTGTCGTGAGTCTTCGCCTTCGTGAGGGTTGAAAACTTTCCGCATCGGCTGACTCCGCCCGCCTTGGCGGATTCGTCTATACCTGGGTGGAACGGCACCTATATCGCTCTCCGCTCGCCTCATCACCTCGGTGAGCCCCGCTCCCATTGACCCTCGAGAATCACTCACAGCCTCTCACCACTCCCCGATACCTTGTGAGCGGCCACCGCCTCGCGATAGGCTTGAATCCATCCGTGAAGCCTTTTCAGATCTTTAATACGCTCTCCCGTACCGTCGAGGTCTTTGAACCGGGCCATGCGCCCGACGTGACCTTCTACTCCTGCGGCCCGACGGTCTACCTGCCGCAGCATCTCGGCAACATGCGCGCGTACGTTTTCGTCGATACGCTGCGCCGTGCCCTCGAGTTCAACGGCTATCGCGTCCGCCACGTGATGAATATCACCGACGTCGGGCACATGACCTCCGACGAGGATGCGGGCGAAGACAAAATCGAAAAGACCGCGCGCGCCGAGGGCAAGACGCCGCTCGAAGTCGCGAACTTCTATATCCAGCAGTTTAAGCGCGACTGCGCGCTCCTAAATATCGAACTTCCGCAGGATGCCGTACCCGATGCCGCGCCGCATCCGCCGCAGAGTGCGCTATGCCGAGCGACCGACAACGTTCCCGCGATGATCGGCGTGATCGAGCGGATTCTCGCGCACGGTTTCGCCTACGTGACGCCGTCGGGAGTCTATTTCGATGTCGAGAAGTGGCGCGGGCCGTCTGGGATGGGACGCCTGTCGCGCCAGAGCCTCGACGAACAACACGCGGGGCAGCGCCTGGAGCATTCATCGGACAAGCATAGTCCGCACGATTTCGCGCTGTGGGTGCTCAATTCACCGCATCACATGATGCAGTGGGAGTCGCCGTGGGGCCGCGGCTATCCGGGATGGCATATCGAATGCTCCGCGATGTCGATGAAGTATCTCGGCGAGACCATCGATATTCATTCGGGCGGCCTCGACCATATTCCGGTGCATCACGAGAACGAGATTGCGCAGTCGGAGAGCGCGAGCGGCCATCCGTTCGTGCGCTATTTCGTGCACAACGCGTTTTTGACCGGGATGGCGGGGGCGAAGATCAGCAAGAGCGCGGGCAAGTTCCCGGTGGTCGCGGATTTGGTTAAGGAGGCGATAAATCCGCTGGCATTTCGACTGTTCTGCCTGGGAGCAAAGTACCGATCGGAGTTAGCGTTTAGTACTGAAGCGGTCGGTGCTGCGGAATCAAAGTTGGATTATCTGGATGAGTTCTGCCGCGCCGCGAATACCAAGGGAGTGAGGAATGCTGCCGACGCCGAATGGGCGAGCGATTACCTCAGTCGTTTCAGCGAGGCGCTGAATGACGACTTGAACACGCCACGCGCGGTCGCGACCATGCTTGATATGGTGGCGGAGGCGTACCGGCGAAAGGATCTCCGAGTTTGGCAAACTCTTCTGCGCTTCGAGGAGGTGCTGCGCCTCGGCTTGGAGGACCGGCTCCGAGAGACTCTGGCAGACGGACGAACTGATGTTTTGGCGCAGATAGAGACGCTCCGGCTGGAACGTAAGACTGCACGGGCCGCACGCGACTTTAAGCGGGCCGATGAGTTGCGTGCCGAAATAAATGCGCGTGCCGATAAGATCGGGTACGAAGTTCGTGACACCCCAGACGGTGACTCCATACTTACGCCCAAGATGCACCGTCCTTGAACCGCTCGCGATAGCTTGCCCACGATCGAGTCACAAAAATGCCACGCCGGTGTCGTCAAAATCCGCGCAAGGCGCTATAGGTGAGCGATGGCGATTGAACTGAAAAAATTCGACACCCGCATGGGTACCCACGACGGGCCCGAGGTCAAGCATCTTGACCCGGCGGCGATTCCCTTCTATCTGCCCATCGGCGACGAAGTGGAAATCTTCTCGGCCGCTTATCGGGCGCGACTGCCGGTGCTCCTCAAAGGACCGACCGGATGCGGCAAGACGCGCTTCGTCGAGCATATGGCGCATTACCTCGCGACGCTCGAAAACGGCCCCAACGAATTGATCACCGTCGCCTGCCATGAGGACCTCACCGGCAGCGACCTCGTCGGCCGCTTCCTGATCCAGGCCGACGAAACCGTATGGGTTGACGGACCGCTCACGCAGGCTGTCCGCCGCGGCGCCATCTGCTACCTCGACGAAATCGTCGAGGCCCGCAAAGACACCACCGTCCTCATCCATCCACTGTCCGACCATCGGCGCATCCTGCCGATCGAGAAGCGCGGCGAAACGATTGAGGCCCACGACGGCTTCCTGCTGGTGATTTCCTATAATCCCGGCTACCAGAGCATCCAGAAGAATCTGAAGCATTCGACACGCCAGCGCTTCGTTACGATCGAGTTCAACTACCCGCCCGCCGAGAAAGAAGTCGAGATAATCGCGCACGAGGCGGGCGTCTCGCACGACATGGCCTATCAACTCGCACTGCTGGGCGAGAAGGTGCGGCATCTAAAGGCGTCGGGGTTAGAAGAGGGCGTTTCGACTCGTCTGTTGATTTATGCGGGTGACCTGATTCAGCAGGGTATCTCGCCGAGACGTGCCGCAACTGTCGCTGTGACATGGTCGCTCACCGACGAGCAAGATAGTAAGCGCGCGATCGACGAAATCGTCAAAGCGATCATGCCGGAGTAACGCGTTAGCAAAACCGAAATAGGCGACGGCTAAGCTGGTGCCCTTACCCAATGGGAAGTCTGAAACCTCGCTGAGGTTTCAGAAAAAACTATAAGTTTTGAGTTCCTCAACCACGTCTCCTCTCGACCTCTCAAGGATGTGTCCTTGATCGATCTCCGCAGCGACACTGTCACTCTGCCTACGCCTGCGATGCGCGAGGCGATGGCGCGCGCCGAGGTCGGCGACGACGTTTATGGCGAGGATCCGACCGTCAACCGGCTCGAGCGGATGGCGGCCGAGATCGTCGGCATGGAAGCCGCGATGTTCGTGCCAAGCGGCACGATGGGCAACCTTGCCGCGATGCTCGCCCACTGCCCGCGCGGCACCCGGGCTTTTCTCGGCGCGCAGGCGCACACCTACGTTTATGAGGCGGGCGGGGCGGCGGCGCTCGGCGGCATCGTGATGACGCCGATTCACAACACCGACCGCGGTGAACTCGCCCTCGACGAACTGCGCGAGGAACTCGAAAAGCCACCCGACGCGCATTTCGCTCTGCCCGGGCTGATCGCGCTGGAAAATACGCACAACCTTTGCGCCGGTGCCGCGGTCGAACTCTCGCACATGGCGGCGGTCGCGGATCTCGCCCGCGCCCATCGATTGCCGGTCCATCTCGACGGCGCGCGTATCTTCAACGCCGCGATCGCGCTCGAAACCTCCGTCAGGAAAATCGCCGAGAGCGCCGATAGCGTCTCCTTCTGCCTCTCGAAGGGACTCGCGTGTCCGGTGGGATCGCTGCTGTGCGGGAGCCGCGAGTTCATCGGGCGCGCGCGCCGGATGCGCAAGCTGCTCGGCGGCGGTATGCGCCAGGCGGGCGTTATCGCCGCGGCCGGCATCGTCGCTCTCGAGACCATGATCGATCGGCTGGTCGAGGACCATCTCAACGCGCGCGCCCTAGCCGAGGGACTGGGCCTCGTCGCCGGAATCAACGTGCGCCCGGTGAAACACCGGACTAACATGGTCGTTTTCGAGATCGACGGCGGCCCACCGGTCGCGCAGAAATTTGCCGCGGCGATGAAGGAGCGCGGAATCCTTACGCATGCGCGCGGTCCGAACGTCGTTTCGCGCCGTCACTCATCATGGAATCTCGCGCCGCGACATCGATCGCGTAGTTGCCGCCGCCGCCGAAGCGGCCGGCGAAGTCTTCGGCGACTGAAACTCTCGACCAGCATTGGAAGTGGATCGCGGATGAATTCATTGAACGAACTTTTCTCGCTGCGCGGACACGTCGGCATCGTGACCGGCGCTTCGTCGGGCCTGGGTGTCGAATGTGCGCACGCGCTGGCACTGGCCGGAGCGGACGTTGCATTGGCGGCGCGCCGTGGCGACCGCCTGGGGCCGCTGGCGGATGAAATCCAAAAGGCCTACGGAGTCCGCGCCATCGGCGTGCAGACCGACATCACTGCCGACGCCGATCTCGATCGGCTGGTCGAGGCCTGCACGGCGAAACTCGGTCTGCCCGACATCCTCGTCAACAATGCGGGAATTTCGCCGACGGGCCGCGCGGAAAACCTCCCGCGGGCCACCTGGGACGACGCGATGGCGACCAATCTGACGGCGCCGATGATGCTCTCACAGCGCGTCGCCCGCGGGCTGATCGCGGCGAAGCGGCCGGGCCGCATCATCAACATGAGCTCGATTTACGGCATCATCGCCAGTTCCATCTATCGGCTCTCGGCCTACACCGCGACCAAGGCGGGGCTGGCGAACCTGACGCGGCAGCTCGCCGTCGAATGGGCGCCGTACGGGATCCTGGTCAATGCGATCGCGCCCGGATGGATCCCGACCGAGGCGACAGAGGGCGGCATGGCGAAACCGGAGAATCGGGAGCGCATGGAGAAATCGACGCCGCTCGGGCGTCTCGGGCAGCCCGAGGAAATCCGTGGCGCGGTCATCTACCTGGCGAGTCCGGCGTCGAGCTACGTCACCGGCACGATGCTGTCGATCGACGGCGGCTACGCTTCGTGGTGAGAGGCCGCGCATCCTGATTGGGTTTGTTTTGCAGAAAGTTCCAGCTTACTGCCTTGACAGAGCGGCGAAGAGGTCCCGAATTGAATCGGGGAGCGGCGTTACAGGATTGCCTCGATAGACTCGCCGCCGGCCGCATTACACCATAAGGCAAGTTGGCCTACCAGAAGGCTAGGCAATGATGATTTAAAACCGCGCGGCTGGGGCGTGATGAGTTCGCGAGATCATAGAGGCGAGGGCGAAGGATGAGGGAACAGCTCTTCAGGCGCAAGCCGGTCGATGCGTTGCTGGCGGACGCCGCGACGCACGCCGGTGGCCTCCGGCGGACGCTCGGGGCCTTCGAACTGACGCTGCTGGGGATCGGGGCGATAATCGGCGCCGGCATCTTCGTGCTGACCGGCGTGGGCGCCTCGTATGCGGGTCCGGGGCTGGTGCTGTCGTTCGTGCTGGCGGGCTTCGCCTGTGCGATGGCGGCCTTGTGCTATGCAGAGTTCGCCTCGATGATCCCGATCGCCGGCAGCGCGTACTCGTATTCGTACGCGACGATGGGCGAACTGGTCGCGTGGATTATCGGCTGGGACCTGGTGCTGGAGTACGCGGTGGCGGCGGCGGCGGTGGCGGCGGGATGGTCGCATTATCTGACGGTGATTCTGGACGGGCTGGGAATTCATCTGCCGTCCGCATTGACCCACGCGCCGGCGACCGTGCCGGGGGCGATTATCAATCTGCCGGCGCTGCTGGTAGTGCTGGGCATCACCGCGATTCTCTACGTCGGGGTGCAGGAAAGCGCGCGCATCAATTCGTTCATCGTCGGCATCAAGCTGTTCGCGGTGATGGTGGTGATCGTGGTCGGGGTCTTCTTTATCAAGCCGGCCAACTGGTCGCCGTTCCTGCCGCTAGGGTGGGGCGGCGTGCTGCGCGGCGCGGCCTATATCTTCTTCGCCTACATCGGTTTCGACGCGGTCTCGACGGCGGCCGAAGAGGTGGTCGATCCGCAGCGCGCGCTGCCGATCGGGATTCTGACGTCGCTGGGCGTCTGCACGGTTCTGTACATTGCGGTTGCGGCAGTGCTGACCGGGATGGTGCCGATGAAGGCGATCGACCTGGACGCGCCGCTGGCGTCTGCTTTCGTGACGCGCGGGCTGAGTTTCGCGGCGGGAGTAATCTCGGTTGGGGCCGTGGCGGGATTGACCTCGGTGCTGCTGGTGCTGCTGCTCGGGCAATCGCGCATCTTCTATGCGATCTCGCGCGATGGATTACTGCCGCCGGCCTTCAGCCGCGTACATCCCAAGTATAAGACGCCCTCGATGCCGACCATCCTGACCGGCGTGGCGGTGGGCCTGACCGCGAGCCTGGTGCCGATCAAGGAGATCGCAGAGCTGACCAATATCGGCACGCTGTTCGCCTTTGTGCTGGTGTGCCTGGGCGTCTGGATTCTGCGATCGATCGAACCCGGCATGAAGCGGCCGTTCAAGACGCCGCTGGTTCCGATCGTGCCGATTCTCGGCGCGGGCTCGTGCGTCCTGATGATGCTCGGCCTGGGCGAGACGACGTGGCTGCGCTTCTTCATTTGGCTCGCGCTGGGCCTGCTCATCTACTTCATGTACGGCCGGTTCCATAGCGTGGTGAATGCACACAGCCACGACCGCGGCCGCGCGGCTCTCAGTTAGCGCAGAAAAAGATCGGCGAAAATTCCGTGTTGAGTTCGGCTACGGCGGCGAGCTATCGTCTTGCGGCGCGCCAACGTCATCCATCGGGACTTCGATCTCACTCAATGAAGACAAATCGAATTTATTTCGGCCTGATACTGCTTGGCTTTACGATGTTGGCCTTGGGCGCGGCGGTTGGAGATAAGTCATACGCGCAGGAGCCCCCGCAGGTCGTCAAGAAGCCGAAGCCGCAATCGCTCTGGGTGCTCAATCAAACCTACGGCCCCAACATCTCGATATTTTCGGCGGGAGAATTGAAGCAAAAGACCGGCCTGGTGGCGTCCTCCGGACTCAGCGCCAACGCCGGCCGGATGAACGCGCTGACCTTCGATAGCAGCAACGCCTTGTGGATCGGCGTCTGTAATGCGAACGGCACCGGGTATCTGGCGGACCTGAGTGCGCGGGCGTTGCGTCAACTGGTGCTGTTCGGCGGGGCAACCTACGGCGTGATCATTCAGGATCCGAGCAAGACAGGCAGTCCCCAATACCTGAGCTGCCCGCTCGGACTCGCGTTCGATCCCGCGGGAAATCTGTGGGTTGAAGTGAGCGCGACGGCAGCCGAGCTGCGACCGTCGCTGATTGAATATAAGACCGCGCAGCTCGTGACGGGACGCCCGACGCCGTCGGCGGTGATCGAAACGCCGATATCGACTATGGAACCGGTGGACCTGGTTTTCGACGGCGCGGGTAATTTGTGGCAGGCGGGCGGCGGCAGCGTCTTCGAGTACACCGCGGCACAGCTTACTTCCGCCGGTCAGCTCCCCCTGGGCACGCCGACCGATCCGTATCAGACGCTGAATATCGACGAGGCCAGTCCCGGTCTGAGTTTTGCCCAGGCGCTAGCCTTCGACGCTATGGGCAACCTCTGGGTAGCCTTCGGACTGGGCGGGACGGCGGGCAATTATGGCGGATTGGAGATGTTCTCGGCGGAGAGCCTCGGCGGATCGGGGACAGTCACACCGACGCCGATGACAACAATCGACGCGACCGGCGATACGTATCGAGTGAATCGGCTGAAGAGCTACGATTTTGAAAGCTTCAACAGCCCGTCAGCGCTGGCCTTCGACAGCGCGGGCGACCTGTGGGTTGGCAATTCCCTGCAACCGGCGGCGGCCCTCGGGGCGGGCAGCCTGGTCGAATTCATAGCGTCACAACTAACCGGCAATGGCAGCCCCGTGCCGACGCGGGCGATTCTGGCTAACCGCCACGACAACAATCTAGGCTCGCCGCATTACATGAGGTTCGGGCCGGCGCTGCCGTAGCGAGAGTCAGCGAAGGCCACCGCGAGCAAGCACGATGAAGCGCGGAATTTTATCGCGAACAGGTGGTCGTAGATCGGTCACGGTAGGCCGCTTTGCAGGCGCGATCGCTTTGCTCGGCGTGGCGATGCTGGCGATATCGGCGGGCCTGACGACGAGGTTATACGCGGAAGAGTCCGCGCAGGCCGGCAAGACGGCGAAGCCGGAGGCCGAGGCCCTATGGGTGATCAGCAACGGTGGGAACTACACGCCGTCGATCGCGGTGTTCTCGCCGGCGGTGCTAAAGAAAAGCGGGACGGTCGGATCGTTTGGGATGAGGGTTAACGGCGCCGCGGTGGAAGCGTTGACCTTCGATGGCAACCATAATCTGTGGTTCGGTTTGTGCGGCAAAACCAGTGCCGTGGTGGAACTGACGAGAGCGGGATTACGGAGTCTGCTGGCGCACGGGAGAGCGAAGTTCAGCACCGTAATTACAAATCCAGCGGCACCGTCTCCTGAATATCTCGATTGCCCGCAGGCGATCCAGTTCGATCCGGCGGGCAATCTGTGGGTGGCCCAACCCAACCTCAGCTATACCGCAGGAACTCCCCTGATCGAGTATTCGAGCAATGATCTACTTTCCAGCGGAGGACCAGTACCCGCGGCGATAATCGAAACGCCGACGCAGGAGGAATTCTATGGGCTCATAACTCTGGCTTTCGATCACGCAGGAAACTTGTGGCAATCATCTTCGGGAATCTTCGAATACACCGCAGCGCAGCTTGCGGCGGGTGCGCAGACCGAGCCGAATCAGACGCTACTGCTGGGCGGAACGTGGCCAGAATTGCAATCTTCGGCGGCGATAGCATTCGATGCGAACGACAACCTTTGGGTGTCTTTCGAAAACGGGGGGACTGGCAACTACGGCGGCCTGGAGTCGTTCGCCGCCGCGGATTTGAACGGGCAAGGCACCGTCTCGCCAACCCCCGACATAACAATCGGAGCAGCGCCGTTTGGCAGGAACCTCGGTATCGCAAGCCCTGACGCTCTCGCATTCGACGGTCAGGGTGACCTATGGGTCGGCAATACACTGCAGCCGAGAGGTGGTCTCGGCGATGGCAGTTTGGTCGAGTTTACGCCATCGCAGCTAAGCGCCAGCGGCAGTCCGGTGCCGACGCGAGAGATTATGGCGGACACTCGCAATACCAACATCGGTCGTCCCACCTACATCACGTTCGGGCCGCCGCTGCCGTAGTGCGAGACAGCGCCGTGACGGCGAAGGCCGCGGGGCCGTTCAGCTTATCCAGGATTCGATCTCGTCGCTCATCGCCTCCAGCACGGTGCCGTCGGGATCCTTGAAGCACATGATGCCGATCTTCGTCCCGCGCGCGCCATCGTAGCGCTGCAGCGGGGCGAGGAATTCCACGCCGTTAGCAACCAGGGTCGCGTAGGTCTTATCGATGTCATCGACGATGAAGGCGATGCGGCAGATGCCGATGTTGTTGAGAGTCGCATAGGGTTGGCCTTGCGCGGGCGGATCAACGAATTGCACAAGGTCGAGGATCATCGACTGCGGGTCGTCGCCGAGGCGCATGAAGACGCCGCGGAGTTTCCTGACCTCGAGGCCGAGCGCCGCGCCGATGCCGGGAGTGCCGCCGCCGAGCATGAAGTCGTTGAGCTTCTTGAAGCCGAGGTCCTCGTAAAACTTGATCGACCGCTCCATATCGCGGACGCAAACATTGACGTGGAAGAATCTGCGCAACATGTTGACCTCGCGAGGCGTGAATCCAGACTTTCGTTCGCAAGCTGCCGATGTAGCGCATTACGACGGACTACGCCAGAAATCCCGACGGCCGCCGACGCAATCATGCGCGGCGTTAGGTGAAAGGGCCGGTGTGTTCTCGCGGGAACGTCAGCGGCGCGAGCCAAACTTGCATGTCGGACACGGCGGGCGTTAAGATTTGGCGATAACCGTTGACGACACGCGCGATCCGCATGGCGGGACCAACGGCAAGAAATCCCGCTCTCGTTCCGCGGACAGCGCGGGCCGACCGCATAACCAGAAAATTGAAAAGGACGGTACCTTGCAATGGCCTTCGAACTGCCCAATCTCCCATATCCGATCGATGCGCTGGCGCCTCACATCTCGAAGGAGACGCTTGAATTCCATCACGGCAAACATCACGCGACCTACGTGACCAACCTCAACAACCTGACCAAGGGCACTGCGAACGAGAGCAAGTCGGTCGAAGAGATCATGAAGACGGCGGGTCCGGGCGGCCTGTTCAATAATGCCGCGCAGCACTACAACCATAGTTTCTACTGGAAGTCGCTGGCGCCCAAGGGCGGCGGCGAACCGAGCGGCGCGGTGGCCGACGGCATCAAGAAGGCGTACGGCGATTTCGAAGCATTCAAGAAGAAGTTCACCGAGACCGCGGTGACGCATTTTGGTTCGGGATGGGCCTGGCTGGTGAAGAATGCGGACGGCGCGCTCGAAGTGGTCGGGACGCACGACGCGGACAGCCCGATCATCCACGGCAAGACCCCGCTAATCACCTGCGACGTGTGGGAACACGCGTACTACATCGATTATCGCAACGCGCGCGCCAAGTACGTCGAGGCCTTCTGGCACATCGTCAACTGGGATTTCGCCGCGGCGAACCTGAAGTAGGCCGGAAATTTCCCGCCGGGGTGTGCGCAGACGAACGATCTGTGCGCCTCCCGCGCGGATTCTGAGTAACGCGCGCCCAACTCCTCCGCCTTCAGGATGTCCGATCGAAGCGACCGTGTAATGGGCGAAGCGTCTGCGAATGCGTGGACTCCGCGAGCGACCGGATCGCCTGCGCATCGCAGCGGGGCGGTCCGAATAATCACCCTGATGTTGGCGGCGGTGCTGGGCGTCGCATTCGCGGCAGCGTGCGGCAAGCCGCACGAATTGAGCGCCGCCGATCGTGGCGCGGTGATTTATCGCACCAATTGTATCTCGTGCCATAACAGCAATCCCAACCTGCCAGGTCCCCTCGGCCCGGCGATTGCCGGATCCTCGCGGGCGCTGATCGAGGCGCGCGTTCTCCATGGAACGTACCCGCCGGGTTATCATCCGCAGCGCAATTCGCACACGATGCGCGCGCTGCCGTGGCTCGACGGCCATATCGACGACCTGACCGCCTATCTCGCGGCCGCAGCCCGTCATTAGAGGGCGGTGGCGACAAAGCGGTACGGTGCCGCTGAACGGGGCGGCTTGCCGCGCGAGTGGGTGCGATCGCGAGTGCTGGCGCGGCAGGCCATGCGCGTTGTAAGTTTCCCACTTGCCGAGCGGGAACAACCCGCCACCATCACGCGGAGGCTTACCCGATGGAACTGCTGAAGGATCGAGTCGCGATAATCACCGGCGGAACCGGCGCCCTTGGACGCGCGGTCAATGAACATTTCCTGAGCCACGGCGCCAAGGTCGCGGTGCCGTATATAATCGACGCCGAGGTGCCGCTCTTTCATGAAAAGATGGCCGGGCGTTTTCCCGCCGCGAACATACATCTGGGCAAGATCAACGTCGGCAATGAAGATCAGGTTGGCGCATTCGTCGGAGAGGTCGAGAAGAAATTCGGCCGCGTCGATATATTGATCAATCTGGTCGGCGGCTTCTGGGGCTTCAAGACCGTCGCGGAAACCACGCTCGCCGAATGGCAGGCGATGTTCGACATCAATCTGAAGCCGACCTTCCTGTGCTGCCGCGCGGTGGTGCCGGTGATGCAGAAGAACAAGTATGGGCGCATCGTTTCGGTCAGCTCGCGCACCGGGCTGACGGGGGCGGGCGAGTTCGCTGCGTACGCGATTACCAAGGGCGCCATCAAGACCTTCACCGCTTCGCTGGCGGAGGAAGTTCTGAGCGATAACGTGCTGGTTAATGCGATCGCCCCGAGCACTATCGACACCGAGGCCAATCGCAAGGCGATGCCCAAGGCGAAGCACGAGAACTGGGTCAAGCCGGAAGACATCGCGCGAACGCTCGCGTTCCTGTGCTCGGATCAGAATCAGGTAACGTCGGGTGCGGTGGTGCCGGTCTACGGGCGGGCCTAGGCGGAGATCGATTGATGGGCGCAGAGCCGAGAACTTAGCCGTTATTGCGCAGGAGCGACCGGGCGGCGTCAGATTTGAAAATGGATGGCACTCTTGCGACGCTCGGCCAGCGCCTGCAGCGTGGTGCGCCGCAGTATCGCATTGACGCTGTCGCGCACTTCGCACCAGACGTTGCGCATCGCACAGGCGTCGCCGCGCTGGCACGGCGAGTTGCCGCTCTCTTCGAGGCATTCAACGGGCGCGAAATCGCCTTCGATGATCTGGACGACGTCGGCCATCGTGATTTTCGCCGGATGGCGCGCGAGGAGATAGCCGCCGCTCGGCCCTTTCTGGCTGGCGACCAGGCCGCCACGTTTGAGTTCGATTAGCAGCCTGCGCAGATAATTCTCGGGGATCCCTTGCGCGGCGGCGATTTCCTCAACGCGCAAGGGCTGCGGGTTAGGATAGCGGTCCGCCAATACGATCATTGCTTTCAGACAGTAGTCAACGCCGACGCCGAATTTCATAGGATTAACGGACGATTTGTAGCATGTTCGAGCAGGTAGTGGAATACCTTACTCACTTACTCATTTATTTAGTTGACTAAGTTAGTCTTCTAAGTTACGTTTAAATCCGATCGCTCAGAATCGGGAGTACCGGAGAGACAGTGCCAAAGCGGGAAGCGCCATCGTGGGAAATGGTCTTGAAGCGCAATTCCGTCGAGCGCCTCAAGCACGATCTTTTCCCCACCGAACTCACCAACCAGTGGAATCGGCTGGTCGAGACGCCGTACGAGAAGCTGCCTGAAGAGGACATCGTGCGATTGCAATGGTTCGGGATGTACCACGACAAACCGAAGATCGGCACCTTCATGATGCGCGTGAAGATCCCGAGCGGCATTTTGAGTCCGACGGGGCTGAACGCAATCGGCGAGATTTCCGAGTCTTGCGGGCGCGATCAGGGCGAGCTGACGACGCGTCAGAATATCCAGCTTCATTACATTACGCTCGACCGTTGCCCGGAAATCTTCGATCGGCTGAAGGCGGCCGGTTTGACGACGATGGGCGGATGCGGCGACGTGGTGCGGAATATCACCGGGTGTCCCGTGGCCGGCGTCGATCGCGACGAGTTGTTCGACACCACCGGCCTGGTCACGGAGACGGCGAACTTCTTCTACGGCAATCGCGAATACTCCGATCTGCCGCGCAAGCACAAAATCTCGATCGCGGCGTGCCGCTATCAATGCAACGCGCCCGAGATCAACTGCATCGCCCTGGTCGGGATGGTCCACGACGGCCGCGAAGGTTACGCGGTGCGCGTGGGCGGCGGCCAATCGTCAACCCCGCGCCTTTCGCGCCACCTCGGAGTTTTCATCACCCGAGAACATGCGATCGAGACGCTGCGCGCGATTATCGACGTGTGGCGATCGACCACCGAGTATCGCATCTCGCGCGTCAAAGCGCGCCTCAAGTTTATGATCGACGACTACGGCGTCGAGGCCTTCCGCGCGCTGGTGGAAACCCGCCTCGGCCATCCGCTGGAAAGCCTGGAGACGATGCCGCTCCCCGACGAGGAGAGCGACCACATGGGGATCCACGAGCAGAAGGAGAGCGGCCGGTATTACGTGGGCTTCCCGGTGCGGCTCGGCCTGATGAGCGGGCGGCAGATGCGGGCGATCGCAGCGGTTGCGGGCGATCTTGGCGGCGATATCAGGCTGACGCGGCGGCAGAATTTCATTCTCGCGGGAATTCCCAAGGCACGCCTGGACGAGACTATCGCGCGCGTCGGTGAATTGGGTTTCCCACTTGACGTCAACGGGCTGTTCGCGTCGTCGATCGGCTGTATCGGCGATCCGCATTGCAACTACGCGGTGACGCCGACCAAGGAAAAGCTCGCCACCGTAATCGATCGCCTGGTGTCGCAATTCGGCGACGCCGTCGCCGACCTGAAGGTCAACCTCGATGGCTGCCCGCATGCCTGCGCGCAGCATTGGACGGGCGATATCGGCTTGCAGGGCACGACCGGGCGCGGACCCAACGGCGAACCGCTCGAGGCCTTCGACGTGATCCTGCGCGGCGGCCTCGGCCGCGATGCTGCGATCGGCAAACCGCTCCTGCGGCGAGTGCCTTCCGCGCGTATCGAGGACACCGTTTCGCGGCTGTTTGCCGGTTATCTGGAGCAGCGCCAGCTGGGCGAATCGTTCTCGCGGTTTTGCGTTCGAACTCCGGACGAAGCTCTAATCGCGCTGGGGAACGGTACCGTCCCCACCGCTGCCGCCGCGCCCAATTTGATAAGCAACTAAACGACCTGCGAAGCATCCGCGAGATAAGGAAAGAGTCAGCGATGGAAGCGCAAACCGAAGAACGTTTCCTGATGGACGAGCTCGAAGCCGGCGAAGCCGCGGTCGAACTGGACGACAAGGAACCGCAGGAAGTGTTGGCCTGGGCGATCGAGAAATTCGGCCGCCGGTTAGGCATCTGCTCGAGTTTCCAAGCCGAGGGCTGCGTGTTGATCGACATGGCCTGGCGAATCGATCCGGGCATCCGCGTATTTACCATCGACACCGGACGTCAACCCGAAGAGACCTACCAGCTAATCGACCGGATTCGCGACAAGTACGGAATCCGCACCGAGATTTTCCTGCCCGACACCAAGATCGTCGAGCAGATGGTGACCAGGCACGGCAACAATCTCTTCTATCGCGACGTCAATCTGCGCCTGCTGTGCTGCCAGGTGCGCAAGGTCCTGCCATTGCGCCGCGCCCTGATGCACTTCGACGGTTGGGTAGCCGGCCTGCGCCGCGACCAATGGGCGACGCGGTCCAATATCCGCAAGATTGAGATCGATCACGACCATGGCGGCGTGGTCAAAATCGCGCCACTGGCCGACTGGACTGAAGACGAGGTCTGGGATTATATCCGCGCAAACGACGTGCCCTACAATGAACTCTACGACAAGGGCTATCCGTCGATCGGCTGCGGCCCCTGCACGCGCCCGGTAAAAGAGGGCGCCGACCCGCGATCGGGCCGTTGGTGGTGGGAGACCGGCGCACCCAAGGAGTGCGGCATGCATTGCTCGATCGAGACGGGCGGCTTCGAGCATGAACTGGCGGCGCTGCTCGGTAAGCATGGCGCCAACGGAACCAGCAACGGCGGCAACGGCTAAGCCCGGATCCGCGGTCTTCGATCGATGACTCACGGCGACTCGACCAGGAATGACGAACCGCTGAAGATCGACCAGTTGCATCGCGACATTCTCGCGCCACAACTGGATGCGTTCGTATCCGCGGCACCCGATGCGGCTGCCCGTGCGCCTTACGAGGCATTGCGCGCGGCGATCGATGCGCTTGAAATTCCCCCGGCGTTGGCAGCGCGGCTGGGAGCGATCGCGGAGCTCGCTATCAGCAGCGGACGGGTGCGCGAAGCCTACGGCCCCGGCGCCGAACTGGCACTATGGGGACTGTTCCAGAAGACTCCTCGCGGTCGCGATATCGCGGCGTCGGTGGCGGCGCTGAACGCGGCGCTGAAAGCACTTGCGGGCCAGCGGATCGAAGGCCTCAGCGCGACCGCGCGCGCACCGGGCGCTTACGCCCTGACGATCAAGACGGATCAATGTCAGTTGGTAATTCGCTTCGAGCCGGCCGGCGTCCGCATCGAGAGCCTCGAAGTCGGCTGAATCGCCGTATCTAGAAACCCATGCTGTCGGCCCAGTCCGCCAGCTCCGGGATACGGTACTTCTCGCCCTTGTACGCCTTGTACATCAGGAACACCCAGAACACTGCGAAGCCGATATTAATCAGGTTCTGCAGGAAGCGGATGATCCATCCGAGCGCCCCGGGAAGCACCGCGATAAAAACGCTCAGGATGATGTTCAAGACAATGAAGGCGATCGTAAATACGATCGACTGCCGCGCGTGGAAACGCACAAATTCGTCCTTATCGTAGGGCTCCAGGTACAGGAAAATCACCCCTGTAACGAAGCCCAGCAGATAGGTCAGAGCCGCGATCAGCCTGCTCTGCGGCCGAGTGGCCTCTCCGTTCATCACGCAATCCTCCTTCCGAGACCCGCCACGTGCCGGATCCGTCCGCTCCATCCAATCAAGCAGAAGGCGCGCATCACGGCAACGCCATCACGAGGCGATGGCGGCAGCGCAGAATTTGGCCCGTATGCGCCGTTCGAAAGTTCAGCGCGCGAATGCTAAGAGAGCGACTAGCAGGAGGAATCCATATGGCGCTGCAAGTGACATGGGACAAGGACATCTGCATCCATTCGGGAAACTGCGTAAAGACGCTGCCGGAGGTGTTCAAGGTCGAAGCGGGCAAATTCGTTATCGACCCGAGCGCTGCCGACGATGCCAGGGTTAGAACCGCGGTTGCAGCATGCCCGTCGAAGGCTTTGAAGATCGCGGAATAAGACATAATGCTCGTCCCGGGGGCGCCCGCCGGTACTATTTCTTATCGTCTTGATGCGCGATCTCGAGATTACTGAGAGCGGCCTCGGTGGCGCGCCCGGTGGCAAGCATATCGAGTTGCGCCCGAATGCGGTTGGCGAGTTGGCGGCGAAAAACCGGCTTCGCCAGAAAATCGCTGACCCCGAGCCGCATGCCCTCAGCGCGGGCGTCGAGATCGTCGCGGGCGGTGATCATAATCACCGGAATCTCCGCGCTCGCGGGATTCTGCTTGAGCGCTCGGCAGACCTGGAAGCCGTCCATTTCCGGCATCATCAGGTCGAGCAGGATGACATCGATCCGATGTTCGTGAACCAGCCGCAGACATTCGGCCCCGGAAATCGCCTCGATCGCAGCGAAGCCCTCCCGCTGCAAATGGCGTGCAAGTATCGAGACCGTGTCGGGATCGTCGTCCACCACCATTATTTGCGGAATCCGATTGGCTGCTTCCATTTTTTCCTCACGCCTCATCCGTCTCGTCCAGTCCAACCGGAGCAATCACGCCGCAACGACGCAATTTTGCGGCAAAGGTAGTGCGTTTGAGCCCGAGCAGCTTCGCCGCCGCTTGCTTATTTCCGCTGGTCTGTTTGAGAGCCTCGTTGATCATGCGCCCCTCGAGTTCGCGCACGAGGGCGTTGAGATTAATGCCATGCTCGCCGATCGTCGCAGGGATCCGCGTCTCGGCCAGCCGGCCGCCGTTGACCAGATTCGATGGTAACAAGGGCATATCGATGACCGAGTCCTCGCACATGATTACGAGGCGCTCGACCATGTTCACCAGTTCGCGCACGTTGCCGGGCCAATCGTAGGACCATAGATTGACCATCGCTTCGCGCGTCACCGTCCAGTCGCGGCCGGGCATCCGCAGGCGCATACGGTCGAGGAAGTGCGCGATCAGAATCGGAATGTCCGAGCGGCGCTCGCGTAGCGGAGGAATCATGATCGGGACCACCTGCAGGCGGTAGAAGAGGTCTTCCCGGAATGCGTTTCGCTTCACCGCGGCGACCAGATCGTTGTTGCTGGCGGCAATCACGCGCGCATCGACTTTGAAGGAGCGATCCGCGCCGACCGCGCGAACGATGCCGTCCTCCAGGACGCGCAAGAGCTTGGCCTGCAGTTGGAGTGGCATTTCACCGATTTCGTCCAGAAATATGGTGCCCCCATCGGCCGAGGCGAAGAGTCCCTGGCGCGGAGCAGCCGCCCCGGTGAAAGCGCCGCGCTCATGGCCGAACATTTCAGACTCGAGCAACTCGTGCGGGATGGCGGCGCAATTGACCGGTACGAAGTTGCGACGGGCGCGGGCTGAATTAGCATGAATTGCGTGGGCTACGACTTCCTTTCCACTGCCACTTTCGCCAGTGATGAGTACCGTCGCATCGGTGGCCGCAACTCGCTCGACTAGCGCCCGCAGCTTCACAATCGTCGGATGATCACCGACCAGGCCGAGTTGCGTCGGCGGCCGCAAAGCTGCGTCCACGACATTTGCCTCGGATGCTACTCTCAAATTATCCCCCCGCCGCGCTCAGTCCGTTGTCTACGGGTTGAGACAGGATATTGTCACGTTCCTACTGTAGGAAACAACTAAAATCTTCGCGGAAGCGGAAGTGTAAGATTAGGATGTGATAATTTGGCTGCTCTTCGGCTGGATAATGAACTTCAATGACGTCTAAGGCATTAATAAGTTCATTTACAATTTCGCGATATTTTCGCTATATATCGCCGCCTGGCCCGGCCCTTCGGCTACCGATATCTCAATCGAGACAATCTCCGATAGCGCACCCCTGGCCTTCAGGGTGTCATGCAGTTCGGTCCAGATGTAGCGTGCGAGTTCCTCGGCGGAACTATGTGCGATGGGCAGAAGGGCGACGTCGCTGACCGGAAAGGCAAAGCGATCGCTCCCATAGATCACCGAGAGTTCATTGCCGTTCTGCTCAATCGTCAGGCAGTCGCTATTGGCTGGTATGATCGTGCGCTCGTCGAGGCGGTCGGCAATTTCCTTGGTCACCTTCTTGATGAGCCCGAAATCCAGCACATAGCCGGTGGTGCCGAGGCGCCCCTCGACACGGACCCCAACCTGGTAGTTATGGCCGTGTAAGGGCTCGCGAAATCCGGGATAGGCGATGAAATGCGCGGCGGAGAATTTGAGGTTCTCCTTGGTCACATGAATCGAGAATCCAGATTTCATCGATCGCTTCCTAAGCCTTGTCGGCGTCGCTGAGGAACGGATCGAGCGAAGTGTGAGGCACACCGCTGAAGGCGCCGCGATAGCGCGGCTCGTCGAGCGAGGTCGCCGTCATGAAGCGCTCGCGCTCACCATTGACGACCTGATGAAAGCGCGGGCGCAACGTTTGGTGCAGATCCTGACTCAGATCGCGAAACAGATCGGCGATTTCGAGGCCATGGAAGCCGCCCAGCAGGCATTCGACGAAATAGCCCATCTGCCCGTCGCGATCGAGTTCGAAGCTCTCGATGCGGAGCGCCTCGGCCAGCGTCAACAACCGATCCATGCCGTATTCACTTCGCTTGGAACGCACAGACGCATCGCCGCTGCCCTCGAAGCCAGACCCAATAGCGGCAACGCCCACGCGCCCATCGCTGAGCGGTATCGGATGAAAAATATAACCGTCCGAAGTGTAACCGAGCAGATCGTAAAGCGCGCGCCGATAGGCGAGCAGGTTCCACCTGGCCCGGCAAGCAATCTCGTACAAAAACGTACCGAGCGGCTGCGCCGCACGATCGGCGATCCCAATCAGTTCGACGAATTTGTGCTCGTTGTATTCCTCGCGGCGAGAAATTAGCGGCGCCCATTCGCGATCGAAGACAAGGCCGAGCGCGCCGATGCCGAGGTTTGCACCCCCCGCCGCTTCCGCCGAGATCGGGAGCGTCCGATCGATCGGTTCGAGGTCCATCGCGAGGTAATGACCGTGGCTGGATGGCTTGGCGAGGCCGCGGCGCGCATTGAGCAGGCGGACCGGAAATGCGTCGCGCGCGACCAGGCGGCTCTTGCCACCGCGCCGTTCCGCCAGCATGCCATAGCCGCTCAAGAGGGAGCCGTAACCGATTACGAGTAGCGTGTCATTCGGGGTCATCGAAAATCGTCCGCCTTCCTTGTCACGACGATAGTATCGGCTCGGCTCGATCGGATCGACGCTCTGCCAGTTGAGCTTGATTGGTCAAATCAGCAGCAGATACCCGACGACCGGCATCGCGCTCGCCTGTCCGATGGCCCGAAGATAGACCGCGAGCTGCGCGCGATACTCGGTTACGCGCCGCTCGAGGTCGAAATCGGTCTTGAAGTCCACGACGACCCATCGTGCGGCGCCAGCGCGATGCTCGACGAAGGCGAGGTCCGCGACGCCCTCAACCACGCTCGGTTGCACGATCACTGAATCCGCTGAAGCGGCGGCCGGCGCGAGCTTGAGCAGCAAAGGGACCTCGCGGCGGACGATCGCGGCGGCCGCCGCCCGCCGCATCAGCGGCGCTTCGAGTGCGGCGGTAACGGTCGCAATCGCGGCCGCAATTTCGAGCGCCGTGGCGTCGATCGCACGCCCAAAGAATTCTGCCTGGGTTGCGATGACGCCGGGCGCCGCATCGAACGCAATGTACCCGAGAATCGAATGGACCAGGGTGCCGAAGCGCTTGCCGCGAGGGCGATCCGCAGTCCGCGGCACCCGCTCGATTTCGATTTGCGCCGCCTCCGGCAGCGGCTGCGCCGCTTGCGCCAGCGACAACTCGGTCGCCGTGGCGACCAGCATCGCCGGAACCGATCCGGCCGCGAGGATCTCCTCGCGCCGCGATCGCCAGGCCTCGTATTCGCCAATGCCGCGCTCCGATCGTTCGCCGCGCGCGTCGGCCTCCAGCAGCTTCGATTGCCGCAAGCCCATGGTCTCGCGCGCGTCGAGTTGCAGCATCGACGGATCCCACCATACCACCTGATGCGTTCCCGCCTCCGCACGATGCAAACCCGGCGTCACACCGGCCGATCGCGTGTACGCGTTGTCGGGACGCACGCCCGCCAGCTCCGAGCGAAACTCGGGACAACCCGCCGGATGGCGTTCGACGGGCGCGCGCGCCTCTCGCGGAGCAGGATACAGCGCCGCGCTCAACCGCCCGATCCAGCCCGCGTGGCGCTCATCGCCTACCACCGGCGCGACGATCAAATCGCGCGCGCGCGTGGCCGCGACGTAGAGCAGGCGCACCGCCTCTTCCTGGTCGCGGCGCATTTCGTCCGCAGCGTGATCGAGCAATTCGCGCGGCGCCTGACCGGCGATCCGCTGCGCGCACAGGCGCCGCTCAGGATCGACGAAGCGGCGCGCTTCCTCTGCCGTCTCATGGCAAGTGATGTCGGCCAGAATCACCACCGGAAATTCGAGCCCCTTGGCGCGATGCACCGTCATGATGCGCACGCCTTCCGTGCCCTCCTCGACCACCGGCGCCTCGCCCGCCTCTTCGCGCTCGGCCCGCTCCTCGAGGTCCTCGACGAAACCGCGCATCGAGGTGGCCCCGCTCATCGCTTCGTAGCGCCGCGCCATGTCCATCAGTCGCATCACGTTCGCCAGCGCCTGGTCTCCCGTCGGCCAGATCGCTATACCGGCGTACGCGCGAGTCGCCGCCAGCAGGCGCGAAATCGTATCCGCGAGAGGGCGGCGATTGCGGCCCCGATGCAGGCTGCGAATCACTCCAAGCGCATCCGCGATCTCCCGCAGCGGCGCGGGCAAGTCCTCCGGCAATCGAGAGAACGGATTGAAGCTGCGAAAGGCTTCGCGATAGCGCAGCAGCGCGCCGTCAGTGATCGCGAACAGCGGGCCGTGCAGTGTCGCGAAGACCGCCAGTTCATCGTCGGGCCGTTCGATCGCCGCCAGCGCGTTGCGAATCGTCTCGACCTCTTCGCGCAGATGAAACGAGCCGCCGCGCACCAGCACGTGCGGCACGTGCCGCGCTTCCAGGGCGCGGACGTAGGGCCGGGTAACGTCGCGGCCATAGGCATTAAGCCGGCGAAACAGAATGCATACGTGGCGCGGTCGCATCGGCACGCGGCGGTCCGGCGTCTCGCGCTCGGTCACCGTCCAGCCGCTCTGATCTACCAGCCATTTGACGAATGCGGCGATCGCGTCCGGCAGCGAATCCTCGATACTCCAATTGGTAATGCGACCATACTTGCTGTAGGGATGCGGCACCGGCAGCGCGACGACTGCGGGCTGCTCCGGGTACCGTTCGCGATACGGTTCGAGGGCCGCGTACTGCGGCTGCGTCGGCGACTCGACAGCCATCATCGGCGCGAATGCGGCATTGACCATCGATTGGATATCGGGCGTGGCGCGAAAGCTTACGGTCAGATATTCGAGCGCCGCGCCGCGTTCGAGCAGGCGCCGTTTGATCTCCTGGTAAAGCGCCACGTCAGCGCGGCGGAATCGATAGATCGACTGCTTGGGATCGCCCACGATAAACAGCTTGCCAGCGCGCGGGCGCACCTCGAGCCAGTTCGTTTCGGCCGGATCGTCGGCCGCAATCAACAGCAGGATTTCCGCCTGCAGCGGATCGGTATCCTGGAATTCATCGACAAAAATATGCGTGAAGCGCGCTTGCAATTCCGCGCGCACCGCGGCGTTGTCGCGCACGAGATTGCGCGCGGTCAGCAGCAGGTCGAGGAAATCGAGGCGACCCGCGCGCTCCTTTAATTCGCCGTAAATGCCGACCACCGGCCACAGTTCGTCGCGCAGCAATGGCGCCAGGCTGGCGCCCGCGCGATCGCGAAAATCAGTCAGCCGGTGGCGCAGTGCTTCACGCCGCTCGAGGATCGCGGCGCGCGGCAACGCGCCGAAGCGCTCGCCCGCACCGCGCCATCGCCAATGCTGGTCGTTGCCGCGCAACAGCCGCAGCAATGACGCTTCGAGCGCGTCGTAGTCGCGATCTCGCACCGCTTCCAGACGTGTCGCCTCCGCGATCGGGCGGCTGAGTTTCTCGAGCGCGCGCCGCAGCCAGTCCTCCGGATCGCCTTCAGCGGCAAGCGCCCCCAGCGCCGCGATTTCGTCCACCAGCGCGTCGATCTCGCGGTCGCGCGCGAACGGCTCGTGCCGCCACGGCGTATCGAAATCGCGCCATTCCTTGAGTTCCTGCGCGGCCGCCCTCAGCAACGGCCGCGGACCCTCGCGATCGGTCACGTCCGGGCGCCGCAGAATCCGCCGCAGGCCTTCGCCCGGCGCGGCCAGCGCGCCCTCGAACCAGCGGTCGAACGCGGCGTTGAAGATCGCTCCCGACGCATCCTCCGCCGCTACCTCGAACATCGGATCGACTGCGGCCTCGACCGGCCGCTCGCGCAGCAGGTCGGCGCAGAACGAATGGATCGTACCGATCCGCGCCTCTTCGAGCTGCCGCAGCGAGTTGTCCAGCCGCGTCCGCGCCTGCGGGTCCGGATCGCCATGTCGCGCGCGCTCGATCTCGGCGCGCAACCGCAACTTGAGTTCCCCCGCCGCCTTCTCGGTAAAGGTCACCGCCACGATGCGATCGAGTTCGCTCCGTCCGCTCGCGACCACCGCGACGATCCGGCTCACTAAGGCGGTGGTTTTCCCAGTGCCCGCCGCCGCCTCGATTATCAGGGTCGTGTCGAGGTCGTCGCGGATGCGATCGCGCACGCGTTGATCCGCGGGCGCCGCCGCAGCGGACTCGGGAGCGACGGCCATCGCCGCCTCCAATGGAATTACGTCGCTCATCGCAATTCCCGCAAACGCCGCAATTCCACCAGACGATCGGCCACGGCTTTCGCCGCTGCCTTATACTCCACCCGGGTATTTTCGTACGGCCCGCAGACCCGGCGATAGTCGCAATACTCGCATTCGCGAGCGCCCGGCGCCGCCGGCAGAAACCCGTCGCCGATAGCCTTTCCGATGATCGCGGCGAAGTCTGCTGCCGCGGCCCGCGCCGCGGTATCGATAGTCACGACGCGCTCCTCGTAACCCCCCGCCGCGGTGCAGTAATAGAGGCGGCCTGCCGCGACCGGTTCGCCCAGGATGCGTTCGGCTGCCAGCGCGTAGAGCACCGGCTGCAGCGTTTTCCCGCCCCCGATGACGACCTCGCGATCCGCCCGCACCCGCCCCGTCTTGTGATCGGTCACTCGCAAGGCGTTATCGGCGCCGCGTTCCACCAGGTCGATCGACCCGCGCAACTCCAGCCCAATTTCAAGTTTGATCGCGGTCGCGACGCTGGCCGGGTCCGCATGCGAACGATCGCTCAGCCCGAAGCCCAGCTCGAAGCGTTCCGGACGCCACCGCGAGGAATCCTCGGCCGTGCGCCGCAGCCATTCGCGCAGATCGGCCCGTATCGCATCAATCCCATCGATCCACACCCGCTCGATCGCCGGCGCCAACTGGTCGTGGTAAGTCGCCGCGACCTCCGTCAGCGTCGCTTCGAGCAACGCATGCGCGTCGGCGATCGCTGCCTTCGTCAGCGGCAAGCGTCCGGCGTTGCGCAGCGTCGTCAGCAATTCAAACTGAACCTCGTGGAACAGCGCCCCGCGCGTCAGCGGGTCGATGACCTCGATCCCCTCGACTTCCTCGCGCGGCGCCAGCCGATGAATCGCCTGCAGGAAAAATCGATACGGGCAGGCGGCATAATTCTGCAAGGCCGTCGGTGAATAGGACCGCGCCGAAAGTTGATGGCGTGCGAGCGCCTCGCGTTCGGCCGCGTCTAGCTCCACCAGGCCGTCATTGGGCGTCCACCGCCGCAGCCACCGTCGCGCGCGCGCGCGCAGCGCGCGGCCCAGATGCGGATTGGCCGCAAGCAGGTAATGCGCCGCGCCAACGGTTTCAGCCGGGTCCGCGGCGACCAGTTTGTCGAGCACTGCGAGGTCATACTCGGCGTCGTCGATCGCATCGACCGGGCGCTCCGGCGCGGGCCATCCGAGGCGCGCAGATCGCTCGCCGGCCGCGCGCCGCGCGAGTTCGTCGAAGCCCGGCAGCCGTCCCTCGGCGGCGCGGAAGATTTCCAGCGCATAGAACGACGGCACCCGCGGTCGCCCCTGCTCCAGATCGACGCGGGGATACGAAAGGATCGTGCGGCGGCTGGCCGCTCCCACCGCTAGCCGCAGCGCCAACCGCTCGCCGGCCACTCGATCGGACTGCAATGGCAGCACTGGCGATAGCCGCCGGCGCGCCGCATCGGGCAGGATCGGATCCTCCACCAGCTTCCGCGGGAAGACCCGCTCGACCAGGCCCGGCACGATCGTAACGTCGAAGTCCATTGCGCGGAGATGCTCGGCGGGCGCAACGTAAACCGCGCCGTAACGCCGCCGCGCCGGCCGTGATGAGATCCGCCCCAGCCGCGCGCCCAGCACGACGCGAATCTCATCGAGCGTGACCGGGCCGATCGGGCCGAGCAGGTCGAGCTCGGCCAGTTGGCGCATCACCTCCTGGCGGTCGCCGATGCCGGCCGCCGTCAGCGCCCGCAGATGCCGCAGCCATGCCGACCACGGCGCGCTCGTCGGCAAGGCCGCCAGCGCATCGATCAACGGCAACGCCAGCGCCCGCAAATGCTCCAGGTCTGCGAGTTGCCGCTCGAGTGCCGCCGCCTGCGCCCCTTCGTCATCCTCCAGCGCGGAGCGCCGCAGCCGAATCTCCGCTTCGAGACCCGCAAGGCGCCGATCCCAGCGCGCCCGGCTCCCGATCACGGCCGCTTCGATCAGCAGCTTTTCCCATCGCCACGGCGCGCGCGTGCCGCGCTCGGCGGCCGGATCGGGATACTCTTCGCGGGCCGGCGCCCCCTCGTCGATGGCGAAATCCTCACCCACTACGCCCGCGCCGAATTCGTCCGCCGGCGCAACGAATTCAGCGCCGCGCGCCGCTTCCGCCGCGTCACCCGCGGGCACCTGCGCAAGCGAAAGGTATTGCGCGAAGCGCCGCGCAGAAAGATTTTCGGCCGCGCACGCGAGCAGCGCCAGCAGCGCCCGCCCCCCCGGCTCCGGGCGCGGCGCACCCCGTTCAAAATAGGCCGGCACGCCAGCGCGATCGAGCGCTTCCTCCAGGTACGGCGCATACCGCGACGGTCCGTGCAGAACGATCGCGATACGGTCGAACGCTACGCCACCCGCCGCCTCCGCTTGAATCCGCCGCGCGATCTCGACGCACTCCTGCATCTCGCCCGCCGCCGAGAATACCATCACCGTATCGTCAAGCGGACGCTTCGGTAGCTCCACCTCCGCAAAAAGGAATTCCTGCAGGCGTTCCAACGACGACGCGCACGCCCCCGCGCCCAAATTGGCCGCTCCCGCTCCGATCGCCTGTCCGATCAACCGCTCCGAACGTTCATCGCCGGCCGCCACCGTCGACAGCAAGCGCGGCGCCCTAGCCGCCAGTGCGGCGACGAACTCGCCTTCGCACAGGTTTTCAATCGGCACGTCGAGCAGCAGCGTCGCGATTCCCCCACACGGCGGCGCGGCGTCCTCGCACAGTGCCGCGATCGCTATATCAATCATCCGCGCACGATCGACCAGCCTGGCCCCCTCCAGTTCGCGATCGAATTGACGCAGGATCGCGCCCAGCGACGCGCCCGCCGCGCCGAGACCATCGAGTTCGTCCGCGCCCAGCCGGTTGAGCCGCAGATGTTCGCGCGTCGACGCGATCGCCGCGGCGAATCCCGGACGGCTTATCACACTGTCGAAATACGACGCCTCGCCCCGGCTCCTCAGACTGAAAACTGCCCGCGCCGCGATCGCGGTCGCGCCAAAAGCAGTCAACGGCGAGACCCCCGCCGCCGCCATCCGCGCGCTCGCCAGCATGAATATCAAGCGCTTGAGCGTCACCCGGTGGATGCCGAAAACTGCGCCGCGGGCGGCGGCTATCCCGCGGACCAGGTCGTCGCCCGCCGCCGGATTGTCCGCGATTACCAAGGCCTCCGACGCCGGCCCCGCCGCCTCGATAAATTCGCGCGCCGCGCGAATCCGATCGGCCGCTCGTCCGGCCTGGATGATTCTTTTGTTATCGTTCGATTGCATCGGCGGGCAGCGTCACTGCAAGTCTATCCAATCGTCTGCCGCGAGAGGCGATCGCCGCAATAGCCATCGTGCGCTGAATCCACAGTGCCCATGTGGATAGACGCCTCCACCTTTCTATCCTGCCGCCTCTCGCTCCCGGTTCGTCGCGAGACTAGCCGGTCAAGTACACCGGATCGCCCACGCGAATCGTTCCCTCCGCTTCGACCGCCGCGAATATGCCCGCATACGCCTGATGAAACTGCCATGCCGTGCGCAGGATGATCGGATCGTGCGGAAGGTTGTCTTGCGGATGCGTCGTGATTGCACACCGCAGCGCCGGCCGCATCCCGGTAATCCGCACATCCTTGCCGATTTCGATCACCCCGTTGAGCCACGCGTCTTCCACGAAGCCCTTCGCGTCGTCTCCCGTGTCAACGATCACGTTGGCGCGAAACCGCCGCGCATCGAAATCCGATCCGCCGCCGCTGAGCTCCCGCATATGCGCCAGCGTCCCCGTCGCGATGAGATGGATCACGTCCTCGTCGAAGTAATCACGCGCCGGCGGTATCAGATCGCCGCGCATGATCGCTTCGCGCTCCTCCGGCGTAATTGGCGCCGTCCGTACCTGCTCCAGGCGAACCTCCCGCTGAAGGAACGCCGACAGCACGCGCGGCGCCGCCAAACCATCCGCCCGTATGCTGCTGCCGTCGGGCAGACCGATCTCCACGTGCCTCGTCTGTTGAAACCCGCGATCGCCGAGGTCCGTCCCGGCCGCCGCGTCACGCTCCCACGACGCCCTCAAGCGCAGCATCGCTGGCCACGTCCGCGCGCTCACCAACCCGCCATAAGCGCATTCTCGCACCGCCCAGACGCGATCGCCCGCCACTCCTCGATGTGTGATTTCGGCTGCTGCGACGGTCTCGCCCAGCATCGATTTGACCGGATAACGCCAGAGCGCTCCGACCACGCCAAGCTGCCGCCTTTTCGACCCGTCCGCGTTCATCGCCTGCCGAACACTCCAGCCCTTCGCTGCGGCCGCTCATGCGAATTAATGCAATCTAGCCCTTTAAGCACAATCCGCACGCTGAATCCTCGGCCTCGGCTGCCCCCACCCACCTTGCCGCGCGCCGTTCCCTGCGGACATAATGAAAGTGTCCGGAACCGCCTTTTCCGGAGACGTATTGAAATGGCTGAGCGAAGCTGCGCGATGGTAGTGGTGGGCAACGAAATCCTGTCCGGCAAGGTGCAGGATAGCAATTCCTACTTTGCCGCGCGCGAATTGCGCAAACTGGGCGTCGCACTGCGGCGCGTCGCCATCGTTCCCGATGAAATCCCGGTCATCGCCGACGAAGTCGCCTACTGCTCCAGGACTTTCGATTTCGTCGTCACTTCCGGCGGCGTCGGTCCGACCCACGACGACATCACCATCGAGGCCGTCGCTGCCGCCTTCAACCGCAAGATCGTCATCGACCCTGACCTCAGACGCGTCGTCGAGCGATATTTCTCGGGCGGCTTGAACGCCGCCGGCCTCAAGATGGCGGAGGTCCCCGAGGGTGCCGTCCTCAACGCGGCCGGCGACTTCCGCTTCCCCACCGTGCAACTCGAAAACGTCTACATCCTGCCCGGAATTCCACAAATCTTTGAAACCAAGCTGATGGCTCTGACGGGGCGCTTCGCCACCGACCCCTACTTCATCCACGCCATCTACACCAGCGCCGGCGAGGGCCTGATCGCCCATCATCTCAACGACTGTCTGAAACTCTACCCGGACCTTCTCCTCGGATCCTATCCACGAATCGGAGACCCCGAGTATCGAGTCAAGCTCACGCTCGAATCGAAGGACCCCGACTATCTCAAACGGGCCTTCGATCATCTGATAGGATTACTGCCGAAAGATGTGGTGGTGAAGATAGAATAGTCTTGCCGATCGTTCAACGTTTTTGGGTGGGGGAGAAGAGGAAGGAAGATGAGGAAGAAAAACGCAACCATGATCGCCACGGCGATCGCATTCGCGCTCGCGCTACCCGCCGCTGCCCTGGCTCAGGACAACGGCTCCAATGGCCCCGCAGTGGTCTCGCCGGTCCAATTGCCCGGCACCGCCTCCGCTCCGCAGGCCCAGGTCCCGCAGCCGCAAAACGACCCCGGCGTCAACTGGAAGGGCGTCGGCGTGGGTGCCGGCACCGTCGTCGGCAACGCCATCTATATCCCCGCCAAACTGGTTTACGGCATCCTCGGCGGCGTTGCTGGCGGCGTCGGATGGGCCGTCACGGGCGGCAATACGCAGGTCTCCAACACCATCTGGCGCAGCTCGCTCGGCGGCGACTATGTCTTGACGCCAAATATGGTCGCAGGCCAGGACCCCGTCCATTTCAGCGGCCCTACCTATACCGCCCCGACCACGCCGCTCGTTCCCGTCTCTTCAGCGGGTTCCACCGGCACCGCGATGGCTACCAGTTCCGGCGCCGGTCAGACTTCGCCTAACGCGGTCGGCGCACCGCCCACGGCGAACTACTCCGGCACCCATCCGATCGACAATGGCGCCGGTCCCGTCGGCGGCTCGCCGCGGTCGTCGAGCGTGTCCGGTCCCCTGCCGAGCACCAGCATCGAGTGATCGGGCGCACCCACCAGCGGACTCGATCTCGTGAGCCGATTCCGCACTAGCGGAGCCGAGCCACACTAGCGGAGACGGGCACACTAGCGGAGCCGAAGGCGCAGCGAGCTAACGAGTCTGCGAGGTGCGCATGATTACGACTCTGAGCCGCTGCGCGACGAGCGCGGACAGGACCTGAGACTCCCCGCGCGCGGCCCGGAAAGAGCCACACTAGTGGAGCCGAAGGCGCAGCGAGCTAACGAGTCTGCGAGGTGCGCATAATTACGACTCTGAGCCCATTTTCGATCGACGAACTTTCGGCGCTCTTCAAAGGCGCCGACCCGCGCGACTACCTCAACCCCAGGAGTCCCGCCTTCAAAGCGCGCGCCCTCGGCGGCAAGACCCTCACCGCCGAACAGGCCCTCGGGCTCATGGCAGAGGAGTCCAATCTTCTCAAGCGTCCGTTGCTGATCTCAGGGCGTTTGATCATCGCCGGCTTCGATCGCGATCGCTACCGGGAATTGTTGAAGTAACTCGGCCGCCGCTGGTTTCGCTACCACCGGCGCCTGTTCCTCAGACAATCTTCCGACCGCTCACGCCTTCTCGGCATGCTCCGCGCGTTCCGCCCGCTCCGCAGCCTCCGCCCGACTCCCTTTATCGGGCTTCTCGCCCTTTTCGTGGTTGCGCGCCGGCTGACCCCCTGGCACCTTCACCTTGCTGGTCGTCAACACGTCGATAAACTTGCGCACCGCCGGCGAGAGCTCGCGGCCGCGCTTGTAGATTATCGCGAGCGGACGCGTGAACGGCCCTTCGTTGAATTCGAGCACCTTCAGCGAATTGCGCGCCGTCTCCAGTTCCACCGTCGATCGCGGCACGATCGCGATTCCCTGGCCTATCTCCACCGCGCGCTTGATCGTCTCGATATTGTCGAACTCCATCGTGTAGTTCGGCTTGACGCCATATTCGCGCAGGATCCGATCGGACGCCTTGCGCGTCGCGATATCGCGTTCGTAGCCGACGAACCGCTGCCCGGCAAGTTGCGCCACTCCCACCCGGTTCAGTTTGGCCAGCGGATCGTCCGGCGGCACCACCAACACCAGTTCGTCATGGCGAAAGGCAATCGTGACGATCTGGCTGCGCTTGTTCGGATAGGCCACGACGCCAAGATCGATCTTGCCTTCGACCAGGTCTTCGTAAATCTTGTTCGAGCGCAGATATTCGAGATGGACGTTGACCTGGGGAAAGGTGCGCAGGAATTCGCTCAGGTAGGGCGGCAGCTCGTGCAATCCGACGCTGTACACCGTGCCGACCCGGATCGAGCCGGCGATCACCGATCCGATTTCGCGCAGCCGGTTCTCCAGCTCGATAAAACGCCGCACGATTTCCTTGCTCGAATTGTACAGAATCTGCCCCGCCGGAGTCGGTTTGACACCGGCCCGCGCTCGTTCTAACAATCGGCACTCGTACTTGTCTTCAAGACTTCGGACCTGCTGGCTAACCGCCGATTGGGTCACGAAGTTTTGCGAGGCAGCATAAGAAACACTGCCGCTTTCGATAATGTCGCAGAAGACCTTTAGCGTTTCGATGTGCATATAGCTACGTTGTTGTATAAGGATATTTGATGGCCGATATTGACGCAACGGGGTTTCTCCTGAATCCAGGACCGCCTTCAACCCGCGCCGCCACCCAAATCCCGCGTCCCTCCGAAGGAATTTCGCACGCCGGCTCATATGCCGCGCTGGTAGAATATCGTTTGATCACTGCAGGAGCACACCATGCCGCGACCTTAACAGACCTCGACTTTTTCAACCTCGACGACCTGCTCTGCTCCCGAAGACAAGATGACCCGCAACTCGGTCCGCCAGTTCGTCCAGCGTGAGGTCATGCCTGACGTCGAGCGCCATTTTGCCGGCGAAACCTTTCCCCTCGACCTCGTTCCGCAAGATCGCCGAACTCGGCATCTTCGGCGCCAACCTCAAGGGCTACGGATGCGCCGGGATGAACAACGTCGCCTACGGCCTGATCATGCAGGAACTCGAGGCGGCCGACTCGGGCCTGCGCTCTTTCGCCTCGGTCCAGAGCGCGCTCGCGATGTATGCGATTTACGCGTGGGGTTCCGAGGAACAGAAGAATCGCTACCTGCCCGAGATGGCGAAGGGCAAGCTAATCGGATGTTTCGGGCTGACCGAGCCCGATCACGGCTCCGACCCGGGTGGGATGGAAACGCGGGCGAAAAAGGACGGCGGCGGCTGGATCCTCAACGGCACCAAGCGCTGGATCACCAACGGCTCGATCGCCGACGTCGCGATCGTCTGGGCGAAAATCGATCAGGGCATCACCGGCTTTATCGTTGACAAGGGGACACCCGGCTTCACCACGCGCGATATCCACGGAAAATTCTCGATGCGCGCGTCGATCACCTCCGAACTGCACTTCGACGACGTCAAACTCGACGCCAGCGCGCAATTGCCCACGGCGCGCGGCCTGAAGGCTCCGCTCGCCTGCCTCACGCAGGCCCGCTACGGCATCGCCTGGGGCGCAATCGGCGCCGCCCGCAGCTGCTACCATTGCGCGCTCGACTACACGAAGTCGCGCAAGCAGTTCTCACGCCCGCTGGCGGGCTATCAACTCGTCCAGAAGAAGCTCGTCAATATGCTGACCGAAATCACCAAGGGCCAGATGGTCTGCCTGCGCCTCGGCCAGACTGAAAGACGACGGCAAGATGCGCCCCGAGCACGTCTCCTTCGCCAAGCGCAACAACGTGCAGGCGGCGCTCGATATCGCCCGCACCGCGCGCGACATGCTCGGCGCCAACGGTATCGTCAACGAGTACCCAGTCATTCGCCACATGCTGAATCTCGAAACCGTCAACACCTACGAGGGCACCTACGACGTGCATACCCTGATCCTCGGCCGCGACATCACGGGCGCGGCTGCCTTCGACTAAGACCCTCGTGGCTGGCATCCTGGCGGGCAACTGTTCTGCACGTGCTCACTTCAGATTCACTGCGCTGCCGCAAGCCGCTTAGACGGTCGAGGCGAGCTCATGCTAGGCTGCGTCCGTTCTGGCGCAGCCGGTGAAACCGGCGAATTCGAGCACGGCAGGGCATATGACGATGGATCTGAAGGGCAAGAATGCGATCGTGACCGGCGCCGCACGCGGAATCGGGCGCGGTATCGCGCTGAAGCTCGCGGACGGCGGGCGCGAATCGTCGCGCTGGTCGATATGGGCAATCCGGCCGACCACAGCGCTGACTTACAATCTCGCTGCGCAAACCGAACTGCTCAAGACCGTCGAAGAGGTGAAGGCGCGCGGCGTCAAGGCGGATGCCGATTCTCGCCGACGTCACCAAATTCGCCGACTGCCAGCGGATGGCGTCGGATGCGGCCACCGCTCTCGGCGGCATCGATATTCTGGTCAACAACGCCGGCATTATCGCGGTCGGCGCTGGTCGAGGATTTTGCCGAGGAACAATGGGACCGCGTGATGGCGGTCAACGCGAAAGGTCCGTTTCTCTGCGCCAAGGCGTGCATCCCGCATATGATGCGCAATCGCGAGGGCGCGATCATCAATACCGCCTCGATTGCCGGCAAGACCGGCTTCGGCGGCGTCTCCGCATATTGCGCGAGCAAGTTCGCCGTGGTCGCGTTCACCCAATCGCTGGCCGAGGAACTGGGCCCGCTGAATATCCGCGTCAACGCGGTCTGCCCCGGCATCCTGCGCACTGCCATGTGGACCGACGTGCTCAACAAGGTCCCCGGCCGCTTCGGCGCCGGCGAGGGCGACAACCTGTCGATTTTTGCCGCGACCCGCACCCATCTCGGCCGCGAGCAGACGCCCGACGATATCGGAGACGCCGTGGTTTTCCTCGCGCGGGCCGACAACATTACCGGCGTCGCACTCAACGTCGCGGGCGGCGCCGAGGTTCACTGACACCGCACCGGCCACATCTGAAATGCGTCAGCCCTGGTCATCAACAACATCAGTCGCTGAAAAGGGGTTTGCCGTCGAGGCGCCGGATGCATTAGAGAGGATGGAAGAGACTGCGTGCTCCAGGTTATTTAACCGGCGCACATAACCATTCCATGGAGAATCCAAATGATTAAGACGACCACGTTAAATCACGTTGCAATCAAGGTCACCGACGTGGACAAGTCCAAGGACTTCTATGAAAACGTGATCGGGCTGCGCAAGATTCCACGGCCGAAAATCGATATACCCGGCGAATGGTACGGCATCGGCCAAAACGCCCTCCACCTCATCGGTGGCAAAGCGCGCAAGGGTATCGATCCCACCGGCCCGCACATGGCGATCGAGGTCGAGGATTTCGATGCGACCAAGGCCCGCGTCGAGGAATTGGGCCTGGAATATCTCGACGGTGCCGCGATGGTCGCGAAGATGACTCCGGAAGCGCAGAAGATGGTCGGCCGCCAGCTCTGGATTCGCGACCCCGATGGTAACGTGATCGAGCTGCGCCAGAGCTCGAAGCCTTAAGCCGGCCGCCGCAACGGGCCTCTTTCACCACGAGAGATCGCTCGTCCTCGAGCGTCGGCGAGCCTGAATGCCGCCCGCCCGGACGATCTGCACCGCGCGCGACCCGTTCTCGCCTCGGATGCGATCGTGTCCCGCCGCCTGGACGAGTCCTGATATAGGGCGGGCGACCTGAATCAGTCGCGCCATTGCGCTGTGCACCGGGCGCGACCCGCCGTCCAGGCCCTGAGATCGAATTGCCCGCAGCCGGGCCGAGTCTGAATGCCGCCCGCCCGGACGATCTGCACCGCGCGCGACCCGTTCTCGCCTCGGATGTGATCGTGTCCCGCCGCCTGGACGAGTCTGATATAGGGCGGGCGACGTGAATCAGTCGCGCCATTGCGCTGTGCATAGTGGCGCGACCCGCCGTCCAGGTCCTGAGATCGAATTGCCCGCAGCCGGGCCGATGCGGCTTGAGGTATTCCCGCGCACCCCTGGTTGACTCTAAGGACTCGTTGCGGTTAGCTGTTATCCTCGCCAGCCGGTGGGGCTGTAGCTCAGTTGGGAGAGCGCCTGAATGGCATTCAGGAGGTCGCGCGTTCGATCCGCGTCAGCTCCACCAATAAAATCAGCCACTATTTGATTCTCGGACAACATCGGACAAACGTATTGTCCGAAAACTGTCCGAATTTGTCAAGACCGGCACACCGCGGCACACGCGGAAGTGCCGAGTGCGCAAAGAACATTTAAGTAAGATATATGCCCTTGGCGGGCAAATCCGGATGCGCACGTGACTGATGGACACCATCACGCGCAGCAATTGCCACGCAGCCCGATTTGATCGAACATCGCTCAGTGCAAGCGATTATGAAACTGCTTGAGCAGCGCCGATGGCGATGGCTGGCCGCGCTCGCTTCGGGCCTGATGCTGTCGCGGGCGCTGAGCCTCGCCCCGATCTGGTGGCTGGCTTGGATCGCTCCGGCGCCGCTACTGATCGCTGCGTTTGAGACCAGCGCAGGCGAGGCGTTTCTTCTCGCGTTCGCCGCGGGCGCGATTCAGGCGACATCGATATGGCATCTGATGATGGTGGTGAATGGGCCGGTCGCGGCGGTGATTTTCACGATTCTCTTCGGACTGCTGTGGGCGCTGGCGATCTCGCTCGCACGCGCGATCGTCTGCGCATCCGACTTCTGGCTCGCCACGCTTGCCTATCCGACCGCATGGGCGGCGGTGGACACACTGCTGGTGGTGCTCTGGCCGCATGGGACTTACGGCAGCATGGCGATCAGCCAGATGAATCTGCTCCCACTCATTCAGATTGCATCGATCGCGGGCAGCGCCGGCATCGTGTTTCTGATGTCGATTGCGGCCTCGATGGCGGCGGTTGCAGCGCACAAGCCGCGCCGAGCGCATCCGCTTCTCGCCTATGGCACACCCGCAGTGGTGTTGCTGCTGGGATATGGATATGGCGCGACAAGATTGGCCTCGCCGGCGTTATCACTACCGATGCGCGCCGCGATGGTGGCGATCGATCGCAACGATTGGACGCTGGATGCGGCCAAACAGGATCCGATCTGGGATCGCTATCTGAGCGACACCGATCGATTGGCCGGACAGGGCGCGAAACTGGTGGTATTCAGCGAAGCGATCGCGCTGCTCGATCAGCAACGGCAGAGCGAATTGTCACGGCGGCTCAGCGCCGAAGCGCGCGCGCGTTCGATCTATCTGGTTGCCGGACTCGCGGCCAAAGATGGCGCATTGATTCACAATCGCGCGTGGGTGTTCGGACCCGACGGGCGGATGCTGGTGAGTTACGCCAAGCATCATCTGGCGCCCGGTCCCGATGCGCAGTTGGGCACGCCGGGAACAAGCTATTCGACCTTCGACCTTCGCGGTCACCGAATCGGCGTCGCGATTTGCAAAGACATGGACTTCCCTGCGCTGCCGCGTCATTACCGCCGCCTCGGAGTCGAGGCGCTGGTCGTGCCGCATCGGATTTCGGCGAAGACGGATGGTTGCATTCGCGCATAGCAGTGCTGCGCGGCGTCGAAGATGGATTCTCCGTGATCCGCTCGGGTCAATTCGGCCTGCTGACTATCAGTGATCCATACGGCCGCGTGCTCATGCAGGCGCCCAGCAAATCGGGTCCGGGCGGAACCCTGATGGCGACCCTGCCGCTGGCGCGTCCCATCACGACCGTGTATTCGCGCATCGGCAATCTGCTCGGCTTCGCATCGATCGCCGCGATCGCATTGTGGCTGGCGACAGTGCTGCTCTCGCGTTCGCGCGCAGAACTCGAGGCGGCAAACGTCGAGGCCGCGGTCTCGCGCTCATGATTCCACCGGCGTCTCGATTCTCCCAACCGAGCGCTGAGGTAATCTCGGTTTAATGCTGTCGCTGGTCACGCAGATTGCCGCTCCGGCTCCTGATCGCCGGGCGTCTATGACTTATAACCGCGAGTCTTCAAAAGATCATCTGCTCCGGCGCGCCGGATTTTTGGGTCGCGTTAGAATGCCGTCGTCGAGCCATCGCGCGAGCAATCGATTCAGCTCAGCCACCGGATCGCGCGTCGTGTCAAAGCCAGCCGCGACAATGTCGCAAATCTTCGCGAGCGTGACGCCTTTGCACAGCGCCGCGATCGCGCGTTCTTCGACGTGCTCGAGTTCGCTATAGAACACCCGCGAGTTGCGCCGCCACACGATCACGTCGACGACGCCCTCATCCGCGGGCTTCCATTCGCGCCTCTCCTCGACCGCATGAAGTAGTGCCGCGACTCTGTACTTAAGGTTGAGGACTTGAAACGCCGGATGCATTCTCAACTTCAGTGCGGGCCATTTTTCAGGAGCGATAGCGCGCATCGCGTCGGCTTCGAGCGCAAGCGCCGCGGGGCCGTGAAATACCTCGACGACCGCGCGCTCGACCGCCGCCAGGTCCGCAAGGTACGGCGCCTCCTTACGCAGCGCATGGTCGCGCAGGAAATCTGCGAGATGATTTCCACAATACAGCTTAAGATCGATGCCAGCGACAGACACCACTGGTCTCGGGACTCCGGTGAAGTGCAAAATGGGAGGCGACCGTTTTCGGAGTTGCTAGTACGGATGGATGTTACGAGTCCAAAGCTCCAGCGCGATCCGTGGGCGCGGTGGGCATACGAGCGGCTATGCGTGCTTCAGCCGCAAGTGGAGACAGGTGGGATCTGGGAGCACAACGGACGGTACTACATCGTTTGCCCGAAGCTCGCAGATGATCTGCGTGCGACTGACGGCGCGCCGCTTCACGAATGGTTCCATGCTAAGTGCAGACCCGCTGGCGTCCCTATGCAGCTGGTTCCAGCACCGCCTAACGGGTCTCGAGAGATCGCTGTAAGGACCCTCCGAGAGGCGATCGAATTGGCGGGCGACCCTCTTACCAGAGGAGAAGTGCTGAGCGAGCTATCCCTACGACTGCCCAGGACTTTTCCGCTCGTGGGACTTGAAGATGGTTCGACGGCGATGACCGTCAAGATTGCCGTTGCGCGCGATTTGTCCCCAGAGGAACAGCGCGACCTTGAGGCAGCAATCGAAGCGCTTCAGCAGCCGTGGCGCCATGAAACCGAAGTCAAAAGCGTTCAGGAAGACCTCCCGAAGACTCCGGCCGCACGGCCGGGACAGCCTGCGGGATTGCCGCAACTTATCCCGAGTCGGCTACTTTTCCGGTCAGCGTCAAGCCACCTCCGCTCCATCTGCGAGGAGGACGAGGAATTCTGGTCGACAAACCGGGTCAAAGTACTGGGTTCCTGGTCCGTCGAGCCGACAGCGCTGATTCCAAGCCGGGGCTGGGATCGCGATATGTCGCGCTGCCTGATCTTTGGCAACGATACGGACGCGCTTCCGATCGTGAATCCCTTGAGCATCTTCCGAAAAGTCGCGCTGGTTTTGGCCCCCGGGACCACGACTGCTGAACTCTGCGGTCGTTTGAAGTGCACCGAATCGGATTTGTTGCAGCTGATGGAATTGGGACGAGTTCAATTGGTTCTCCCGCACTCGCCAGACCAATATCCGCTTCGGTTTCTGGAGCTCGCCGCCGAGCGGTCGCCGGCAGAGATGCTCTTCCCACGGCGGGTCGCAGCGTTGGTCGTTGCAGATGCGAGAAAAAGAGTCCCATTTCTCTTTGCGCCCTTCACCACGGCCGAGCGCGCCGTCATCATCCGGGCACTGCGTCAGGCGGCGCAGGCGGTCGAGGATCCCGCGAGAAGGATACTTGACAGGGCTGCCAGCAGCTTGGCAGACATCTGGTGCAAGACATACGAGGTTGTGAATCGGCACGGTTCATTGGGCGCCTCCATCGTGGGCCTAGGAGGACTTATGGGGACGATTTTCCGCGAGAACGGGCCAGCTAGCGGGCAGCTGGAATTTCTTCATGCGGGTTTGGTTGTTCAGTGGGCCGGTGCTCTAAATGCGTTGGCATTCCCAACTGTCACGATCTCCAATCCCTTTGTCGAAATCTTGGCGACGCTGTATAGCGGAGCACCCGTGCGCTCCGTGCCCGAGTTCGCGAGCAACCTCGAGACGCTGGTCGCTGGGTTGCTCACCGTCGATGCCGGAGTGTCGCCGGTTGAACTCGCGAGGTCGCTCGGTGGCGGCGATATCGATAGATTCCGCGGACTTGTGGAAGACGTTCTAAGGGCGAATGCTGAGCCGGAAGCGATTCGAGGGGTCATCGAGCATTTCAATGAGGCTGTCAAGGCGTACGAGGGACGAACGGCTACTTTCAGAAAGTTAGATATTCTCGCTTTGTTGCAGGCGTTAGCAGCTCTGACGAAGCAACCATGGATAGGACTGTCAGGATGGTTCGCCAAGCGACTAATTCAGCAGCTTCAGGACAGCCGCGGAAGCAACGCGGTGGTCGGCTCAGTGATCGACGCCCTCGACGGGATGGCCAAGATGAGTCATCCTTCTGCTGTACTCGTCGCTCGAATGAGCGCAGCCGTCGCAGGCGCGCGAACGGCTTCCGGGCAATAGACCAAAGCGACCGCGTCGTTCGTAGGCACTCCGCGGTTGGTCGGCGGTTTGTGCATGACTTTCAGTGGACGCGCCGCTACCACTAAGGGGAGTTCGGGGTCGTCGAAAACAGATTATCGTCCTGCGCGCGACGAATGAAAAAGGCATCATAGTGTCCAGAGGCTCGATTGACGATTCCGCCACCCGGGAGATCTCCTGCGCCCTGCTCGAGGGTTCTCGCGAACCTTTTCAACGCCGCGCGCGCATCTGTAGCATACCTGAAAATGGCAGTTAGGCGAGCGATATAGCAGACATGAAGGATTGAAATTGTACTCTACTGGACAACACTTTTTGGGTTTCGGAGCGCATATCGATACGAGCTATATCGCGTAGGTAGAGGTTGGGATATGAGAAAGGGCTGCGGACAGTCAGTGCTCCGTGCTTGAAACTCCTTACTGTCGTTGAAGTGAGATGTAAACATGTCGAACGAACAACTGGATGAAACTGCTGCCGAGATTAAGGATCGTGAGTGGTACGAGGACCGTGCAGAGCAAGAACCTCAGGATGATTACCCGATTGATCAATACGATCTGACTGCAACACCTAACGATTTCAATATCCTCACCATATTCAACTTCATACAGTCCGGTGCCGTGAAGATACCTGGCTTCCAGCGTAACTTCGTGTGGGACCTCCGCCGCGCCTCGAAACTTGTAGAGTCTTTGATTATCGGCTTACCTGTTCCGCAAGTATTTCTGTACGAGGAATCCCGGAACAAGTTTCTGGTCATAGATGGTCAGCAGAGATTGATGTCAATCTACTATTTCATGACCCAGCGGTTTCCTCGCAAGGAAAAGCGTCCTGAACTTCGTAGAATTTTCGAAGAACATGGCCAGATCCCAGAGGCGGTTCTTGAGGACGATAAATATTTCAGCAAATTCAATTTGCGCCTCCCAGAGACGCTGCCCGGGCGTCCTAGTAAATTCGCCGGGCTCAATTACGCCACGCTAGGTGACTACAAAACTGCATTCGAGCTCCGTCCGATCCGAAACATCATAGTCAAACAAGTATCGCCCAAGGACGATGACTCAGCGATCTATGAGATCTTCAACAGACTTAACTCTGGGGGCATGAATCTCGCGCCTCAAGAGATCAGAACGAGCCTATATCACTCTGATTTTTATGCAATGCTTTACCGAGCGAACACAAAGACTTCTTGGAGGCGGCTACTCGGTCTGCCAGAGCCCGACCTACATATGAAAGACATCGAGATCTTGCTTCGCGGATTCGCGATGCTAATTCATAGTGCGGAATATAGTCCGTCGATGGTAAAGTTTCTGAACGCGTTCTCAAAAGAGGCCAAGTCTTTTGGCAAGGAAGTAGTAGCGTACCTCGAAACGCTATTCGATTCATTCCTAGAGAGTTGCGCAGATCTCAGCCAGGATGCGTTCTTTACGAGCACAAACAGATTTAGCGTCATGCTATTTGATGCGGTATTCGCATCAGTCTGCGCCGATGCCTACGCTGGAAAGAGACCTGTGCAAGGCAAGATCGTGATGTCTTCTCTGGCGGCGCTCAAGAGCGATGCAGAGTTCTCAAAAGCTGCGGAGCGAAGCACAACTGATCGAGAGAACGTGGCAACACGGCTGCAGCGCGCGAAAGCGACGATCCAGCTCTCCTAACAGTCTATGCCCACGATCATCGATCGCTTGTACGATGACAATCGGGCACTGTTGGAGTATCTCAACAAGGCCGGTGAAGTCTCTCTTGCATCACTAGTCAACGAAGGGTTTCGGAAAGCGCTTGCGCTGTCGGCTGCCAGCTACTTTGAATCATTGATCCAAGATGCCATTGTTCGTGTTGTCGATCAGTGCACCGGCGGGGCTGATGGCGTATTGGAATTCGTCAAAAACAAAGCTGTCGAACGGCAATATCACACTTATTTCGACTGGGACCGGCGTAACGCAAACAAGTTCTTTGGCCTCTTCGGGGCTGGGTTCAAGGAATTTATGATAAAAAAGATACAAGCTTCTGCCGATTTAGAATCTTCGATATCGGCATTCATGGAGTTAGGAAGCATCCGAAACCAACTGGTCCATCAGAATTTCGCAGTGTTCCCTATGGAGAGCACCGCTGACGAGATTTACCAGCTTTTCAAGAAGGCTCTGCCGTTTGTCGATACTTTGCCGAACGATCTGAGTGAATATTGTAGCAAGAAGGAGCGGGGCGAGGAGCAGGCTCAAAGCTAAAGGACTAAACGGATCTAAGCCTATCGACCTCGCTTCGGTAGACCTTGGCATACAACGCTAAGCGGTATGATGCTTCGAGGTTTTGCCTGGAAGGAGTCTGGCTTTTTCTCAATCAGTGTCGTCAACTTTTCCGCAGCCCTGACATTGCTTACCAGAACCCCGAATGGATTATGGGGCAAAGAAAAATCGCCGCGACATCTCCATTCGCGTTCGTGAATCCAACTGATCCAACCGTTGTCAGACACCTCGAAGCGCACTACCCGCCATAGTTCGTCCCGTGGAATTCCAACTCGCTTGACCTCTGCGTTGGAAAGGTAAAGCACCGGCCTGCACCCCGCACCGTAGGCGTATTTCTTTGTGACGAATACACCATAAGGCTCGTAACGCGGATTCGATGGATCGGTGTTTCGCGGGTTCAGTACATATTTAAGTGCGGCGAATGGCACATCAATGAAGCAGGTTGCACCACGGGGTCCCTTGATAAAGCCCTTATGTGTTTTGCTAGCCCAGATCTCTCCACACTTCAGAATGTTGACGAGATTACCGAATGCGCTAAAGCCATCATCAGCCTGCGTGTTCTTGGTGAGGTGAATCAGATAGGGCGTGAGATCCGGTCGCTCGTAGAAGGGAAGGTCCTCAAATTCCGGTAGCTTCACTTTTCTGCCGGCGCACTGGCTCAGGCCGAATCGCGTCTGTCAGGCAACGGTGTCACTCGTCGATCATGCGCTTGCCCGCCGAGGTGGCTCTGCAGAAGTTCGCTAGCGTGTGCGCGATCCGCATCGTTCACGATGTTGTAGCGGTCGAATACACGACGTGTCTTGTGCCCGCTGAGTTCCATCGCGACGCGCTCGGGAATTCCGGCGCGCACCATGTTTCGGACGGCGGTGCGGCGCAGGTCGTGAACAATAATTCCGGCGAGTCCCGCCTTCTTGCAGGCCGTCTTCCATGCTTTCCGGAAGTCACCGATCGGCTCGCCATCATCGTGGAACACGAACGGGCAGTCTGGCCGCCGCTTCTCGTGAGCCCGCTGGATGATTTCGAGGAGCTCGGCGCGGAGAGGAAGCGGGCGCCCGTCTTTGTTCTTGCTGACCTCGGGGCGAAGACAGAGTTCGCGACCAGGGAGATCGACGTCGCGCCATTCGAGCGTCCGCATCTCGCTGACGCGCCATCCGGAGAGGTAAAGAAACGTGACGGGGTCTTTCAGGTGGGCCGGCAGTCCGTCCCGCAGCGCGAGGAACCCGCCGTGATCCAGAAAGCCGCGGCGCGAGTTGTTCTCTTCCAGTAGCGGAATGTATGGCGCGGAGGCGAGCTTGCCAGCGCGGGTGGCCAACGTGAAGGCTCTCTTCAGAGCCGCGAGCTCGCGATTGATGCTTCCATTTGCCGCGCCCTCGCGCTGCCGCTCGCGAACGTATGAGCGGACGCGGTCCAGGGTGATGTCGATCGCTCGCTCCGAGCCGAAGAATTCGCGCAAATGTTTGATGGAGAGTTTCGCGGACTCGAGCGACCGCTTCCCGTTCACCTCGTAGTCCGTGAGCAGCATGCTCGCGAGGTCTTCGAAGGTGAGCCGCTCCTCGCTCGGACCGATCAGCCGCCCCTGGCCCATCTCGCCGACCCGCTTCTTGAGAAGCTTGCGCGCCTGGGCTTCGTTATCGGAATGCGCGCTCTCGCGGTGCTCCTTTCCCCGGTAGCAGTAAGCAATCCAGTACGTCGAACCGCGCTTGAACACCCGCCCAAACCCTCTCATCGCTTCAACCCTCGCCTGCTCCGGGACGGATGCCTTCGGAGAAAATCATCGATCGCTCTTCGGATGAGTTCCGCCATCGAGACCCGTTCGTCGACCGCCATGTGCTTCAGCCGCTGATGAATCTCACGGTTAAGGTAAATCATGGTCTTGGTCAATCCGGCGTCGTCGATTCGTGGTCTTCCCATCAAAAGTGATTCTACCAAAGTGACATCGGTATGTCAAAAAAACATGCTGGGCGTTCTGACTGCTGCTTGCTCTGATAGTGCCGTACACCACAGTGTCGGGGCTGGCAGTGGACCAGACCTGCTCCGCCAAAGCCCGTTGATCATGCGGGCATCGCGCTGCCGCAGCAAAAGGAATGATTGGCCGCGTTGCCGCCGCGTCCGCGGCGCGGCTCAATAGCGATCAGTGTTACGGCGCTTCCGGATATAGTCTTCGATACCGTTCTCCGAGAAGCGCGGTCGCCGGCCGACTCGCAGCCAAAACGGAAGGTCTTTGTAGTTGCGGTACAACCAGTCGGCAGTGACGCCGAGCTTCTCGGCTGCCTGCTTGAAGTCCAGAAGACGATCGCGCCTGTCAAGGCTGATCGACCCTGAGGGTTCAGCCGCCAGCGCAAGCTCATTAAATATGAGCGTGTTCAGCGCCGTCAGCGCGGTAGTTGTGAGAGCCCGCCTGGTGCGCGGGTCGAGTACCCCGAGCTTGTCAGGGTCAGCCACCAGCTCCTCCAGCCTGGGGACCGCGTACAGTCCCACCACACCCGACCTTCGCGGCACACGGGGCGAACCATTGCCTCCCGTGGTATTCCGCATAACTGCTTCTCCGGTCGGTTAAAAATTGATGCACTTGCGCGGAGCCCCATTCGGAACGCCGCGGTTCGATCCGGCCTGATGAGCGAACGATCGAGATGTGATCGAGAGGTGAGCAAACCGATATTGTGTGCGGACTCGAAGTGCGAGTTCGACGAGGCCGGGCGCACTGTAAATTCGCCACGCATCGTTACCGACAAACGGTTATCGACTACGGTGTAGTGCGGTACACTCTAACCGCTTGATCCGCCGCCGTACAGTACGAAATGGTTAATTTCGCGCCTAAATGGCTCGACGTTATAATGAGTTTCAGCGCAGAAATCTTAGCAATTCTAGGCGGCGATGGTTCCAACCGTCCGTGCAGCGCAAGGCATCGCTCGGCGGTCGCCTAGCGATGCCGATAAATCAGCGACTTTCAGCGGTGCGCGACAAGCTTGCGATCGTTGCGAAGGCGAAGGTGTACGGCATTCGTATCGTTCCGGAAAGACGGTCAACCCTCGACTGCGAAAACGAGAGGTCTTAGCGCTGCCGCGAGCGCGTGAGATGCTGGAAGGAGAGGACTCGCCATGCCGACGGTGAACTTGGACTGGCCCCAACCCCTGGTCCGCGTGCGAGCGAGACTGCTGGAATTCTTTCAGAACAATCCGAGCGCACTCCGGGTCGATTGGGTGACCATCGTCATCCACGAGAGAGGCGAGGCGGGCGCAGCCGGCCACAATTCGCGGATCGCTCATCCCATGCAGCCAGAATTCTTTGGCAACGCTGATGCAGCGGCGGCCTTCATGTCACGCTTGATCTGGGACGACGCAAGTTACCATGATGGCGTGGTGGCCAGACCCAAGGGGGGAGTACCCGAAGCCCAGGCCATCGCGAGCGTCAAAGTGATCTTTGATCCATGACGCTCTCAGCGCGGACGGCTGACGCTTCATGATGCGCCGTGCTCTCCAATCTGGTCAGCAACATTCCTGCACCCTTTTTAGTTTTAAATGTATGCGGGCCAAATTCGGAACGGCTTCACGCCAGCTTCTCATCGGACGGTATTCTCCAGGGAGAAGGAATTTTCCGTTTGTGAGTCATCCCTCTGTTGGGTATACTACAAAAAGCCGAAAGGGCGGCTACCTGTCCGCAGAAAGGGCCAAGCCCACCGAGCATATCTCAATAGTGTAACTCTTCTGCCCGTTGAGCGGACATCGGGCGCAAAGGAAGGGTTATGCCGGCACTACAACATCCATCACGATCGCTCCCGGAAAAAGCATCCGTGGAGTACCTACGCAAAGAGGCGAAGCGCCTCGCAAAAGAGCGTGGCGTCAATCTGGTTGCGGCCCAGCGGTCTCTGGCCCACGAATACGGGCTCCGAAACTGGGCTGAGTTGATGGCCGCCGCGAAAGCCATTCTTCGGCCAGCACAGATTCTGGAATCGCACGAGTCCCCCGGTGCCTTGCAGATCCGCCATGAAGACTGGTCGGCGATCAACACTCTGGCCGAGGCGTCTTTAAGCGAAATAGCACCCGGAACGCCAATCGCCCCCGGGGTGAAGGAATGGCTAGACAACCGCAAAGTTTTTTCTGAATGGGGCGGCATCCAACGACAGTTCGTCGCCATGGTGGACGGGCAGATCGTCGGCTACGCCTGCGCTGAGCATCCTCCGTTGTGGATGCGGCACAGGAAGGACGTGGCCGGCGAGTATCGCTTGTTCGTAGTAGTCGAACCGTCGGCGCGGCGGACGCTAGGCAACCGGCTACTCGAGAAACTTCGTGACGAACTGATCAGCCTAGGCGCTCGTCGTGCGTGGTTTCAAGAATATGAAAAGGACTCGGGTCTGGTTTCGTTCCTTGAAGAGAAGGGATTCGTGAGGGCGGCGAGCTTCCGAACTACCGAGGACGGAACACGCCTTCTGAGGTTGACGATGGATGCTCCTTTTGCACCTCTGATGGAGGAAGGCCGATGAAGAACTGGCGGCACATCAGGGTGAGGCCGATCGCGGGAGCATTGGGTGCTGAGGTCGACGGAATCGCTCTGGCGAGTCTTAGCGACAATTCGTTCGACGAAGTCCGGGCGGCGTTTCTCGAGCACCAAGTGTTGTTCTTCCGCGATCAAAACATCACGCGAGATGAACAGAAGGCGTTCGCACGGCGGTTCGGGTCATTGCACGTTCATCCGTTTGAACAACAGATCAAGAACGAAGGGCATCCTGAGTTCATCGTATTCAAAAGCGACCGGAGTTATCCGTTCGTTTCGGGGGTATGGCACACAGATGCGACCTTTCTTGCCGAACCGCCATTCGCATCGATCCTCCGATGCGTCGTCGCTCCCGAGTATGGTGGCGATACTTTATGGGCAAGCATGTACGCGGCCCACGAGGCGCTTTCCGACAGGATGCAGCGGATGCTCTCGGATCTGACCGCGATTCACGACACCAGCCGCGCGTTCGCCGTACTTGCGTATCGCAACGAACAACCTTCAGGAGACAATGCGCTCCGGCTCGTGTCCGCTGAGCATCCGGTCGTGCTCACCCATCCGGAGACGCGGCGCAAGTCACTCTACGTCAATTATCATTTCACGTCGTCGATTAAGGGAATGAAGGCCGCCGAGAGCGCCGCGCTGCTGAGATTTCTTTTCGCGCACATAGAGAATCCCGATTTCAGTTGCAGGTTCCGGTGGCAGACGAACTCAATAGCGATATGGGATAATCGTTGTACACAACATCGGGCGCTAGCGGACAATCTGGGCGCGGCTCGCCATATGGAACGGGTCGCCGTGCTTTCACACGAGATGTCGACCCTCTAAGCAGAGAATATATGGAACGATTTTCGGCATCTGAGCGCGAGTCAATGCAGCAGTTTGCTGCTAGATTCTCGATTCCGCTGCTCCACGAGATCGGAAAGAGCGATCTGCTCGGCACTGCGTGTGTAGTGTTAGCTAAGGGCTGTTATTATCTTGTAAGCGCCGGTCATGTTTTGACCTACCTGAAAGAACATCCGGAAGAGGTCGGCGCGCTGACGGTCCGCAATGGAGAACAGCCGCTCACGTTTGGCAGCGGCTTACATCTAATGCCGATCGATTATCAGAAGTTCGACTTTGCAATATTTCGAATCGACTCCACCGAGCTGGTCAGATTGCTCGAGGGGACCTGGCGCTTTGTTGTTCCAGACGATCTGGGGCTGCTAAACGGAGACGTTGAAAGATTCGTCTTTGTGGGCTACCCCATCGGAAGGCGAGAATTCCTGTCCGATGAGCATGGTTTGCTTGGTCAATTGAGCGGCGTTCCCCCACGCTATACGAAGAAATCATTCGACGAACTGAATCAAGAGCGGCACTCGAGCACAGTCCCCTTCGATCCCGCTGTCGATATTCTGCTTGAATATCCGGAAGCTTTCGCGGATATGAAGGGCCAAAGAATCGATAGACTGGATGTGCGCGGTATCAGTGGCAGCCCGCTCTGGGCTGTTAGGCCAGATCCCATGAATCTGATTCGTCCGCCTGAAAAGAGGCTTCAACTAGTGGGCATTATCACTTCGGTTATAGAGGGAGAATACATCCGCGCAAAGCGATGGACTTTAATTGCTGAAGCCTTTGAGCAGATCGATTCGACGGTCGGCCACGAAATGCGTCGGTGCCTGGCTCGCTAGCGGCACTGCTTCCCAAGTCCGACGACTTAAGAGATTCGTAAGAGCGCGGCGCCCGCGCATCGCGCGGGCGCCGCGCGATGCCTACTCGTGGCAGGTGCGGTTGAGGATATAATCTGCAGCGCGTTGCGCTTGGGCTGCCGCGTGAATCAGAAGCCTGCGATCGTCGCGACATTTCTTGAGCCAGCCTGAAACGTAGGCGGCCTGATTGGGGAGGACGGCGTTTGAGATTCCGGCTTCCGCGCAAAGATATGCCGCTCCAAGCTCCGCGACCAATTCCTCGCGCGAGTATGTCGGCGATCCAAACGGGGCCGCCTCGGCGATCGATTCGCGATTGAGTCGCTTCGGCGAACCAGACGCGTGGATGATTTCGTGATCGAGGGTTGCATAAAATTCTTCGACGGACTCGAAGAGACTGCGCGGCGGCAGAGTGATTCGATCGGTGATCGAGCTGTAGAACGCTTTTGAACCTGCGTACTGAATTTCCGGCGGGTTGGGCATTCCGGCGATGATTCGCTCGGCCGCTTCGATCGGATCGTGCTCGTGCGTCTCGATCTTCGGCAGCTTGTCGAGTACCGCTTGCGGAAGCTCGCATTCTTCGAGGTTGAACACCCGGTAGTATCTGAGCAAGAACCGTCGTCGCGCCTTCCCGTCGGTCTCCTCGGTGTCGAGGTCTTCCATGCGCTGCTTCGCGTCATCTACCTTCCAATAGACGATCAACGTGCTCTCCTCGTCCTTGCGAACATGGCCGCCGAGTTCGTTCGCCTGCCGGTAGGTCAGCCAGAACGGTGAAACGTACTTCGACGCAGACAGTAGGAACACGTTGACGCCACGATACGGTTTCTTGCTTACAAGATTGCGCGGCAATCCGGTTGAGGTCCACGGCCTGCGCCACGGTACAATCCCGTTGTCGAGCATACTGATTATCTTTTCGGTAACGATGCCATATACATCCATTGTAGTAGTCTCCGACTTGATATTGACGGTGAAAGAGAGAGCCGCTTTCACGGCTCTCTCTCGGTTGGATGAGTTCAGAAGGGGATGTCGTCGCCCGCTTCGGCTTTCGGGGCGTTGCCGTTCGCGCGAGTGCCGAGCATGCGCATCTGAAGCGCTATAATCTCGGTGCGGCTGCGCTTTCCGCTTCCGTCCTTCGCCTCGTACTGACGGGTCGTAAGCCGTCCTTCGACATAGACCTGGCGGCCTTTGGTCAAGAACCGTTGGCACGTATCCGCAAGCGGTCCAAATGCGACTACGCGATGCCATTCAGTCCGCTTCTGCTGCCCGCCATTGCGATCCTTGAACCGCGCGGTCGTGGCCAGCGAGAAATTCGCCACGTTCTGACCGGAGTTCGGCAGAGTGCGAACCTGGGGGTTAGCGCCAAGATTCCCGATTACGATCACTTTGTTGACTGACATGATTAGAACCTCCGTTCTTTGTTCCTTGGTTTGGCTCAATAGCCGTCTTCATCGATCCGGTGCGCGGCAAAATCGCGTTCAGCCTTCTCGGCGTGACCGCAGCTTGAGCCGTAAACAGCTCGATCGGCTGGGTAGTAGAAGGCGCGCTCGCCTTGCTTGATTTGCGTCTGGCAATTCGGCTCGGCACACTTCGCCGGATACCTGACGGTGATCCACTTGGGATCGCACTTGAACCTTCGTCGCATAGTTGTTTCTCCTTCCGCCCGCTTCCCGTCATCGGGCAGGGCGTGTTTCGCTTTGCTTTCATCACCGCGCAACATTTTTCGCGGGGACCTCTCAACCCGAACTGGAGGTCCCTGCGCAGATTTCTAGATGCGCGAGCGGAGCGGGCGGCAGGACGTGCCACAGCGCAGCGGCCCCTCAGGGCTGGCGCGTCGTGCTAGCGCAGCGAACGCCACCAATGAGAGCGGCGGCGAAGCGGAGACGAGGGTTGAGTCAGGGGGGTTACAGGCGGGGCGCAAGTGGCGCAGCTTGCGGAGCCCGAGCGCGCGTCTCACAGCGCAGCGCCGCTAAGGATTCGATGGGCTGGAGTTCAGCCAGTGAAAGGATGGGAAGATTGTAAGGCGGACAAACGGGTTAGGGGCGGGTCCGTATCTGACCGCTGGAGTGCCGCAAGGTACGCTGACCCGGAACTGCGCGAGGCGCATGGAATGGCGAATCGTGCCGCTGACCGCGTGTTTAACGCAAAACGGCAAACCCGGAGACGATTGAGACTCTGCGGCGCCGAGCAATCGCAATACGCATGCCGCCACAGCGATTTATGCTTGTTCATTGAGCTCAGCACTTGGTTGTGCCGGCCCCTCGACTGGAACCCGCTAGTACCGAGAGAAAGCGGATGTCCGAGTATCACCAGTGATAATCTCCGAACCAAAAGGAGACTAAGGTGAGTCCGAACGATTCCCTACCAATGCTTCGGCTTCGAGCCGTCGAATGACTGAGCGCATTCTGTTCGCGCTCAAGCGAGATGATCCTCGGAGCCGATTACTATCAGAAAAGCCGAGAGCCTGAAGCGTCGTCCTTCTTTCCAAATCGCCGGAGGAAAGGGAACGGCGCTGCCAATACTTCTGGTCACGGCCTCGCTTGCCTGCTCGGCTTTAAGCGATGGCGGCAGAGGGATCCGCACAACTCGCCGATTTTGCGTGCACCCGTCAGCGTCAAAACGCCGAGCTTTTCTACGTTTGTCACTGAAGTGTCTCAGATGGGGACACATAGGTGTATCGTGTCATCCTCGCGTGAATATCTAGTTTTTCACAACAGCTTGTTTCCATTAGCTAGACTCAAGGAGCAGCTGAATGCGCGAACCGATTAGCATGATGTCTATCCACCTAGGATTCGCTTGCGGGCGATCTGTTCGATTTCCGTCGCGTTGATACCACCATCTGGACCATCTCTAGACGTGATGAGAGCCGAAACATAGCCGTTCTTTTCGTACCAGGCATTCTTCCGCTCCCAGCTTTCACGGTATGAAGGAACATCGAGCATCCCGAGGTGCTCCCAGAAATACGTGTCTCCCGCATAGTGCACGGTGAAATCTGGTAACCGGAAGTCACGCTCGTCATCTCTTGACGGTAGTCGCACTTCGTAATCGTAACTGATTCCAAGGCGCGTCAGCGTGTCAGCGACGATCACCTCCGACTTTGATCGTACTAGGATACCCCTGCCCGTGCGGTGGATAAGGTGATTCGCAAACGGTACGGTAACATCTTCCGGGCGAAGATTGAGCTCGAATAAGTTGGAGTTCCTGAGCAGAGTCTGAGATTGCTCCGGCCGACGCATTCGTTCGAGCATCGCTACGTCAGTCTGGAGCAGAAGCACCAGCTTCTTGCGAAAACGTGTCAGACCTGTGTAAAGCAGTTCCCTAGAAAGCGTCGCAGCCTTTTCGGGTATGACGAAGAACACAATTTCAAAATCGCTACCCTGTGCCTTGTGGACGGTCAGCGCATAAGCGAGTTCCAACTGCTCGTCGACCTCCCCTGCCCAGTAGCGGTACTTTGCTTTGGGCTGAGTGGCAAAAGCAACCTCCAGTGAATCGCCACGATCAGAGGAGTCGGTGGACGCAACAATTCCTATCTCGCCATTCGCGACGTAATCCAACCCGTCACCAGCACTGGTCCGCTTTCGACGATTTACCACTTGTATAACCTTGTCTGTCCAAACGATCTGCTCTTCGCCGAAGGGCCGTGGCCTCGAGCGCTTGGCCTTAGCGATCAACCCTTTCTTGAAAGTGCCTTGAATGCTGCGGTTCAAATCGTTCGTCCCAAAACCGCCTGAGCGTAGAGCAGTCAGCAATTGCCAACGTTCTGCGTTCTGCCACTCCTCTTTCCGGACTCCAAGCGAAGCGTTGAAACCTTCGTAATCGTCGTCTGTTGCCAGAGGTAGTAGATCTTTCATGCGCTCTCGCAGCCGCATGTCTAGATCTTTTTGATCCTTCCAGAAGTGCACTTCAAGGTCGTCCTCGCTCTCGCCTCGCGCCACGGCAGCAAGAAGTTCGTCGTCGCCGGCTGGCGGTGACTCACGCAGGTAGCCGTCGGCCAACCGAAGTGCCCTGCTGTTGGCGTCCTCGTAGCGGGCACGCTCGGTCAATTTCGCCACGCACCTAGCCAGTTCTGGGTCGGATTCCAGCCAGGTTAGAATGTCCATAAACGGACGACCTGGCCCAATTGGAGGGAGCTGATTGGGGTCGCCCACAAGGATCAAGCGGCGTGCCTTGTTCATGTCCACAGCCCGTAGGAGGGCTGCGAAGAGGTCGATGGGGATCATCGAAGCTTCGTCAATGACGATCGTGAAGCCCTCGGCTTGTCTACCTCCGCCTCGCTTCAGTGCGAACGTTTCTGGGTTGAGCCAGTCGTAGCGAACTAGCAGCTGATGGATTGTGCAGGCGTCCCGATTCGTTCGTGTCGCCAGGCGAACACGCGCCTTTCCTGTTGGCGCGAGGAGAAGCACCGGCTTCCTGCCTTCGATCTGATCGAGACCTTCGAGAAGTACCTGCAAAACAGATGTTTTACCGGTACCCGCTCGCCCCGTTAGGATCGAAAACCGCTGTGCAAAGAGCGTCGCCAGTGCGGTGGTCTTCTCGGTCCTCGCTCGGGCTTCCAAGTCGGCACCACGTGCTGGGGCAGCATCGGTTTTCAACCATTTGTCGATGAGAGCGCCCCAGTCGACTGTTTGTGGCGCAGGGTCTATCGGCCGACGCACTCGCAATTCTATCGTTCCGCGCACCAATTGTTCCGCATCAAAGAGTTCCCGAAGTGTAGCGAGTGGACGATCTGTCACGGTTTCCAGCTTGACGGCAGGCGAATAGAAGTCGGCGTGGGCCAGGACGGCATCGCGATCAGGTATGCAGGCACGTCGCTGAGGGAAACGGGCTCGAATCCGATCGAAAGTGTCTCGTAGTGGTAGGACCGAGTCGCCGCTCGATGCCGCGTCTCGAAGAACTGCCGTCATGACGGCGCGCACTCGGCGTGGATCGTCATGCGCGAGAGCTTCACCGCCTGAGAAAGCGGACACAGTGTCTGGCCGCATGGCACGATCCACGACTTCCAAGCCGATCGGATCCGAATCGTCGGCGCCCTGATCCTGCTCGCTCAGCAGGTATGGGTTCTCGACCAGTTCCGGCGTAGTTGCCGTGATCCCGTAATTTGGTCGAACGTCTTCGTCGGCTATGCGCTTGATGTGCGAGAGGTCGAGCTCCATCCGCGAAAGAGTCGCGAGCAGCTCTCGCCTCGCAGCAGACAACACGGCCCATCGCGCAGCGGCGCGTGCGAAATCCGTTCGAAACTGGACATCGTCAGGGTGGCCGCCGCCGCTCAAAAGACTTTCGACGTAGGGCCACGAGGCCTGGCCTTCCCGTTCTTGCCGTGCGAGCGTTCGGTGAAACGCAACTCCTCGTGCCATGCCCAACCACCGCAAAACGTTTCCAAGGCCTGGCGCCGAGCCGCGAGCCGTCCAGACTTCGGCTAGGACGCCGTGCAGCCACTCCAATGAGGCGTCCCATTGCCCGTCGATGACGCCGTCCTCGCGGACACGCTCGACTGACTGGATCAGGCGCTCGACAATGCCAATGGCAGTATCGTCGCTGACATGCTCGCTCCCATAGGAGAACTCGAGGAGGCTCCCCGCAGGAACTTTGCAAGCAATCGGCGATGGATCGCGCTCTGCGCGCAGATACTCTTGGTATGGGAGCCGTACACCCTGGCTCGGATAGTCCTGAGTGACGCAGCGAGACCACACCGGGTACTGCTCGCGATATTTCGCAGTCGTCCCGAAGAACAGTTGAGGACTAACCCTCTTAATCCGGCCCGCCCCTACTACCAGCCTTGCGGCATCCTCCTCTACAGGATTTCCCCGAACGACATAGTAGAAGATCAAGGATTCGCGCGGTGTTAGCTTCTCCCAGAACCGCCCAAGCAACGCAACTTGTCGAACTGGCTCATACACCCAACCGGTTTCACGCGCTTCAGGCGGTCCTGGAATGTCGAACCCTTCCTCTTCACGTAGGACTCGAAACTGATCCTCACGCATCCACCTGTAAGGAGCCGGACAACTGGAGTACGGCGGAAGGTCCTCCGTCACAGACGGCAGATTGCGGAAGTCAAGGGGGTCGCGGTGCTCGAGCCGATACCCCACGTGCGAAAAGGCTCCGGGATCGCGGGAACACGGCGGCTGCCAGTCCTTCAGATTCGCGATCAGGACACCCGATGCTCGCTGCTCGCGCTCGTCGTCCCGGCCGTCGCGGATGTGTTCGTGCACAATACAGGAGCCGTTCAGGTGCGGTTGATCACAAATGCGACCATCCCAACCCCGGTCGTGCCAAGCGAGACGCGCGGAGAGGTGGGTCGTCACGCTGGCGCACCGACGATTGCAGCAAATAGCGGCATCACAGCATGGCGTATCCGCCGCTCGCCATCATTCGGATCGAGGCTGCGCAACACGCCGGTGAGCGTGGTCTCCTCGACGAGAAGACGTTCTGACAGGCTGCGGTTTTCCTCGGGCTTGCTGCGGATGCTCGATGCAAAAAGTCCACGAAGAAGCAATGCGCGGTCGCTATCGTCAATCGAAATGATCGGTCCTTCACTTGGAATGAGAAAGCAGTGGAGAGAGTTCGAGACTTCTGTCCAATTGCCCTGCTCAGATCGCAAAGTCTGCTTAAGGAGCACCAGCACCCCAAACGGGAATGGCACGTTGCTGGGCAGCGCCTTGTCGGACGGCCAACGCACCTGCGCTGCGCCAGATGGCTCTGGTGGGAACACGATCCGGCGCAGTGCCTGCGTTACCGGTGACGAATTCAGTCCTATGGCCTGGGCTATTTCCAGCTTCGGGCCAAACACCGGCGCCCCGGAATAGTCTCCGCACGCGAAGAAGGTGCTACCATCAAACGTAATCACCCGCGCGGGCTCCAGAACGCTCTCGACGGTGCCTTCGTGATACGCGAAGCGCTGTGCGCAAAACCCTTCAACCGCGCGCGCCTCCGCGTATTCCTCCAAAAAAGCGTCTAAATCCTCCCAGGCGGCTAAGCCAGGATCCAGTTTCTTGATCCTTTGCTGTTCGGCAGCATAACGCTCGTGAAAATTCCGCCAAACCGTGAATCCCTCTCGAACCATTGCCGCGAGTCGGTCCTGATCTTGCCCATTCATTGGAGCAGTCGGCCCGCCGAGCATCAGTTGCTGGAGGTCTTCCTGCCCGACGAGCGCCATTACGCGGCTGAACACCGACTCAAAGCGGTCCGGTTCGACCATAGCGCCAACGATGAGGGCGAGCTTTTGGCGCGCGACCCGATACGCTTCCTCTTCGCGACTTCCTTTTGCCACCAAAGTGTCAACGATAATGGTCTGCCGCGAGCCGAAGCGATGCACGCGGCCAACCCGCTGTTCCAACTCCATTGGATTCCATGGAACATCAATGTGCACGAGGCGATGCGCAATCTGCAAGTTGATACCTTCTCCGCCAGCCCTCGACGACACGAGGAACCGCGGGGCATCCGCTCTGCAGAACAAATCAATCTGCGCCTGCCGCTGCTCGTCTGACTGACCACCGATGATGAGCGCCGGAGTGTCGCCATAAGCGCGCTGCAAATAAGCCGCAAGGGCAGTCACCGTTTCAATAGGTTGCGCAAACAAAACAACTTTCTCGGGTGCTGCTAAATCCAGCACACGCGCTTTGAGCAAGTCCCACTTGCCATCACCAGCTTCGCGCAGTACAGCGAGACCCTCACCGAGCAAGACCTTCAAATCTCGGACGGCACTTGTGCCCAAAGGGCCGTCCGCCTCGTCGTAATCTTCGAGGTCCTCGACTTCGTCGGACTCGGTCTGCTGGCCGATCTCCTGGAGCATACGCTGATACAACTCCTGGACTGGTTCATCCACGGTCCCGCCCCTGTACGGCCTCAGAGCCGATAGCGCATCCCGCAGGTTCGCAGTGTCGAGCCGCCATCCTGCCCTGAGCGCCTGGCGTACCAAGTACCCTAGCCCTGCCTGCGGGCTAGATGCCGCCCATTGCAAAGCTTGGGCACATCGCCATCCTGCTGCTCTGCGCTGGGCGTCGCGCGAAGCTGCGCTGACCGATGGATGATAGAACTCGTAGATGTGCTGAATCCACGCTCGATAGCTTTGACTTGGTTCGAAGAGAATGGGGTCGTTCACCTGTCTCCGCGGGAACAGCGGAGCGGCGTTCCAGTCACGAACATCGTCCTTGGTACGATAGATAACACGGCCTGCTAGCGCACTGTCGTCCTCACCCGGTGCTTTCAATAGCTTCACTAGATTCTCGAAGCGTGCCAAGTGGCCCTGGTGTGGCGTACCGCTCAGTAAGATGACTCGTCCATCAGGTGCCATCCGCTCAATGAGTTGCTTCACAAGCCGGAAATTCTCTGTCGGATCTCCACCACCGGGAGCCCAATCCGACAGGTGGTGGCATTCGTCAACAACGAGCACATCCCAAGGACCGCTGTTCACGACGGCATCGAAGTTGGGACCGTGCACGGCCTTGTGGATACTCGCGACGACGTGGCTGTCTTGCAGAACCGCGTCGCGGTCAACCGCCGTCCACTGCCGAAAATTGAGTTTCAAGCGATCTAATTCCCGCCGCACGTTTCGTACGAGGCGAGCAGGTGCAAGGTACAAGGCGCGCAAACCCGGATTAGCTTCAAGCAGTTCGGCTATGATGAGTCCCGTCTCTACGGTCTTACCAAGGCCCACTTCATCCGCGATCAGCACTCTGCGTAATTGACCGTTCTCGAGCACGTGGCGCACTAAGCTGACCTGATGCGCGAGCGTATTAACCTCGCGTGCGTCGAGACGTCTCTGTGGGTCCTCGCACACCATGAAGAACCCACGCAGGCGAGCGAGACTCCGACGAGTTTGGGTCGGCCACGACTGTTCTGGCGTCACGGCGTTCAGGAGCTGCGCCGGTGTAGCGCCCTGACGCAGTCGGCGCATGTCGTGCGATGCATCAACCACCGGAGGCGCTTGCGCCCCATCGCTCCAGAACCGACGCGGAGGAGCTACGAGATCGCATGCGATCAGGCCAAAGTCGTCGTAGGGGGCTCGGAGCAAGGCACACGGCAGATTGGAGTCCTCTTGGAACATCAGCACCGGCGTGCCTTCTCTCATGTCGTCGCTCCTTCAACTATTGTTTGATCTGTTGCTGAGCGCGCTTGCGGACATGCCTGAATAATCTGCTCCGCAGCTTCGAGCACGCCCCTCCGCTTCTGGGCATCACCACGTTTCAAACGATCTTCGTGGGCCGCCACAATGGCTTCCATTGCAGCTTCCAGCGGGTGATCGAAACTCTTCGTAACCTCTTTGAGGTCCTTGTCCACCACCTTGAAGCCTCGGGTAAGGATTTCTACTGCCACCGTCTTCGCGTCTTTTGTAACTTCGTCCGCTAAGACGTCAAACAAACTCAAAATGCGCTGCTTTACACCTGCGCCGATATGATCGCCTTTGCGTACAAATTCTTGGCAGTGTCGCTTAGTCGGCTTCTCGATCGCGACCTTTAGTTGATCTTTCACATCCTTTCGCAGTGTGGCGATCGCTTCCTTTCCCACCAGGTTTACTTGTTTCGTGTCAGCCTTGACGGACGCTACGTGCTTCTCAAGCAATTTCGGCTGCACGCGGGCTCCCTGTGCAAGAGACCAGGCAACGAGTTTCTCTAGCTGCACTACACAATCGTCGGTGAAGATGCGAGTGCGCTTCCTAATTTCCTGCAGCAGTTGGGCACCCCAGACCTCCGCGATCGGCTCAACGAACATCTGCGAAAAATCGTCAGGAAGATTAATGTGCACGGCGCCTCTGTAGGCTCCATCGCGAGTGACGGCGGCCTTCAAGGTATTCCAACGAGCGTCCCTCAATCCTCGGAGATATCCCCTAATATCCTTCTCAGCCACCTGCGCAGCGTCAGATACCAGAGCCTCGATTCTTTTTGGTATTTCGTTTCGGAGGAATCCCCGAAACTCGCCCTTGCTGACGAGAAATTCGTCACGCATCGGGCGCACCACCTCCTCCAGTTCTTTTCGAAGACCTTCCGCCTCCTCTGTGGCACGCGCTTCTTGCTGCCAACGTGCTTCCACGACTTCCAATGTAGTGAGCACGCGCTCGACAAATGCCTTTGTCGCTTCGATGCGCCGCTCGGCTGCTTCCTCTCGCCACTCCGTGGCGATTTCGGCTATGCCCGCGCCCATTTGCGGCACTCCGCTTTGGGCAGCTGCGCTTATGAATGCACGGTCATCCTCGTCGTTCTTAAGTAGGCGGCGGAATTCGAATGCTGACACTGGAAAGACGCGGAGGTGATCGACTACGTAGTCGACAACCTGTTCGTGCCCAGTGCGAGTTTCTTGGCCCTCTCGCGCCCAAGCGGATAGGAGCTGTTGCCGCATTTGGTTCTTGACCAACTCAATTGTTTCGCCAAAAACATCGGCGAGATGTTCACGCTTTCTTTTCGCTTGGTTCTGAAAGAAGCGATCTTCGGCGGGGCTGTCGAGCTGTGTGACCGCGGCGAACAGGATGGCCGGATCAGCCTTTGGATCGTCAACTGAGAACAGCAGTCGGGTCAAGAAATCGCTTCGCCGTAGCAGATCCGCGTCTGGTTCTTTCACACCGCGATTGTCTACGACAAGCACGACCGCCCTTGCCCTCTCGACGATCCACTTCCGAGTAACTTCTTTGTAAACGTCACCAGCAACACCAACCCCAGGAAGATCCACCAGCGTGATTCCCGGCCGCAGCAGCGGAGAGTTCCAAAAGACGTGGATTTCGCGGATGATCGGTGCGAGAAAACCGGTCGCATGCTCTGCGAGATCCCGGAGGAAAGCCGCTCGGTCGCCGTTTTCAGCGCAACGGTGACGGCGCCCATCTTTCGCCGCGGCGACCACTTCGGTAAGTCGCTGGAGGCGCAAAGCATCTTCAGATTTAGGCGTGGTACCCCAGATGGGGATCTGTCCGCACACTTCGCGGAGGCGATCCAGCAAATAGCGGACGGGAACGTCGGCGTGCTGATTGTCGGTGACTAGCTTTTGCGCCTGTCGTCGCAACTGATCGAACCGCTTCTCCAACGGTTCGCCTTCGACCTGTAGATCGACTTCAACTTCAGTCGTGCCTTCATCCATCCCGAGTACCGGCTTGGTCTCGTCTATATGCACGGCCGGCTGGGCTTTCTGTTGTCGTTTAAACGTCTCTTCGAGACCAAAAACAAGTTGCCACACCTTGTGCGGGGGCTGGTATTCTGCTTCGAACCGCGGCTCTTCGCCGTAGCGTACTTGCATGGCCAAGGCCGTCAGCGGCCCAATGCCGCCAGACGGCAAAACGTTCTCCTGACCTGCTACGAGGGCATTTATCAGAGTACTTTTGCCGACCCCGGAGGCACCAAGAAAGCAGATCGTCAGTTCTTCGGCCGCTTGACTGTCGGTCCTGAGGAGACGGGTGAGGTCCTGATCGAGTTCAACGACTTTGTCGGTCTCGTACTGCTCCAAGAAAGGCCTGGCTTTACCGTCGAACCATTCTTTTAGTCTTGCGATCGAATCAGTCATGTATGCCACCCTTTTGCTTCTCCTACCTGTTATGGTTATCAAACGAACTGGCGTTGCACTGCTTGATGGAAAGTAGTCGTGGTTGATCCCTTGGATTGTATCTTTGTTCTGACCAGCCGATATTTCCTTCGCTCAACCTCGCAGGCCATAGCCATATAGGCCGCTCTATTGCTGCCTCGAACACTGAACTACGCATGTTTTGGATGCGAGCTGGCGATACCTGGGATTAGGAGCGCCAGAGCGGATTCGATTCCTTGATCCGTTCGATCAATTTCTCCCTCAGGCCTAAAGTGGTACGAAACATAACGAGCCTGGGCGCCATCGAAACGATTGTAAAAGTAGCATGCGTTCTGTTCTGCTCCGGGACTTTCCAAGATTCGCACAAATGGGAGTAGTTTTAGTGGCTTAAGGTGGCCCGTATAGACCGCATGAACATGGCCGGACGACATCGGCAGCAGCGTGTCCAATTGAATCTTGTTGAAGATCTGACCGGAGCCCCGAAGCACCTTTACCGTGTAGTGATAGATTCCTTCGTCGTACCTGTTACTTCCAGGAAGAATGAACAGGGTATCTGAATAGAGGTCTCTCATAATATTTCGAAGTGCGGCGAGTTTCTCTTCAAGTAGAGTTCTCCTTTTGAACCATTCATCATTACTCGCAATCCCACCATGACCCAGCCATTCGTTGCGGTACGTTTTTACCTCTTCAAGCAATTGGAACAGACTCTTTTCTGACAAAGCCGAGACAAAAGGCTCGTCAGATTCGAAAAGATCGAGGCATTTTTTCCGCTCGGCTTCGTTACTCAACATCCGACGGACCGCTTTGGCGAGCCGCGTGCCGAGGATGTTCCAGGTTCCGAAGCTAGGGAGCCGGAACGCATTCTTGTAGTGCTCGTCCTTATCCAGCCACTCCTCGCACTTCTCAGAGTAGAAAGCCATGTCGGACGCAAAGGCACTTAAAATTAGGGTCGATGTAAATTCTGAAAGAGCTTCGAAGAAATGCAGCAGATGCTGGCACTTTCGTTCCGAGTTAAGTTCGGCCAGGTAAAAACGAAGGATGGAGGCCAACGGGAATGGTAGACTCTCCACCCAATCGTCGAGAGTCTCCTCGCGACCCAGACGCTTGAGTGATTTTTCGATCTCCTTCGCATGAAGAGGGTTTTCACTCAATTCACGACGAAGCGATTCGAGTTGGGTCGCTATGTCGGCAATCGTCGTTTTCACTCTGACAGCTTCGCCCTGAAGAGGTAGTGCTGGCAGATAGATTCGTGCGTCCGCGATCGCACCTTTTGTTAAGTGTCGTATGAAACTGCCAGACTCGAGGCCGGCGCGAATCAAAAGCCCTAGGCGACTATTGAAGAAGTCAGCGACGTGAGATGCGAGGGCACAATTCGGCTTTAAGACTACTTGCAGATAGTTGTGCGGCTTGAGCCTCAGCTCGGTCAACGACGCTACCGCGGGGGACCGTCCAATCGTCGGTATGTAAACTGAGTTCGGTTTGTCGCTAAAGTCCGTGCCTGATCTAATCTGATTAATTTCGATGGTAATTTCAGTCAAAGGTGTTGGCTGAGTCCCAAGCTTGCGACCAAGCGTCGTGACTTCGTTGTCGGCAAGGAATCTCTCAAATGACGTGAAGGAATCGGAGTCAACAAGAGCCCCCAGTTGTACAACACGTCCTTCCCTCTTCAGTTTGAGGTTCTGTTCGAGTGCCTTCTGCCATGAGACGTCAGCGTTCAACTCTGCGACGAAGACCTTCCCCGATGCGACCTTTCTGGCAACCACGAGTAGGCCGGCGCTATTGGTCGTCGATGCGAAGGTGCCGGCCGGTAGTGAAAGAATTGCGTCTATGTGAATTCCAAAGTCACCTAGACGGGACCGCACAGAATTGGACTTCCTTCTGAACAAGAAGCTCGGGGGCATTACAAAGAATGCGACGCCTTCGGAACCCAGAGTCAGCAGGCCACTAAGCATCAGAAGACTTCCGCCATCGTCATTTACCACCACGGGTCCCCGCGGAGAGGAAAACGTTATTCTGGAGGGCGGTGTTCCCCAAGGTGGCATTCCAACCACAAGGTCGAAGGTACCATCATGCTGCTGAAGTGATTCGAGGGGATTTCCGGTAATCCACTCGACTATTGACTCGCTCTTTTCGTCCTCAAGTGCGGCATACAGGCGGGGAGCATTCGTCAAACCGGCGGCTTTGTCTGGACTGAAGCGACGTACTAGTGCGGGCAACATACCTTCCACGTCAGCAGTCACATCGAGCACAGACCGCGGTGGATGGTTCTCGAGGTAAGATAGCAGAAAGTCTGTGACGAACTTTGGCCATTGCACACGACCAGCGAGATGCAGATCTAATGCGGACACTCTTCCCCCGTCATCCTCAATTCTCATCTTTTTCTAGAATTAACCACACCCAGTAGTCGTCGCTTCGCCCCTCAAGCCATCTTCCGAAGAAAATCCATTCATGTTCTATAGACACATTCTGGTACAGGAATCCTGACGCCTCGGCCATTTCTGAGTCGCCGCTGGAATCGGTGAATTTGCCTGTGAAATGGCCGTTCGGACCTGCACGTAGAACCCCCGTCCACTTCTGCCCTTCGTACGTCACATCAAGCGATAGCTCGGTGCGGCCCTTGCGAAGGACCCCGCGAGCGGATCCCTCGCTACCCTTCTGCGACCAGCCAGCATCACCCGAAACTTTCGTCGGCATCTCGGAGGTGGGGACTGAAAGCTTGCCTTGCGTTTTCAGCGCGGATCGTTTCCGTTTACCCTTCAATTTCGTGACTCTTCTTCTCATTCGCCGTCATGCGCGCACCGTCCTATTGGCGCTCATAGCCGACGTGCGGACAACGCGGCGTTGAGACGACTTTCGTTCTTGGTCGCTGTTACGACCTTCTTGGATAAGCCTGTCGAGCAGCACGCATGCCGACTCATAGTCGCGGCCTTCACGACGGGCGAGTTCGGCTTCGGTCGGGACTAGCTCGCCACGAAATGCTTTGGCGAGGATCGATTGCGTGAGCTTGGCGGCGCGCGCAGTTGCTCGCGCGACACGCTTTTCGATCGCATCGGCGAGTTTGAAGAGCGCCTCAACGCGACGCACGATCTCGCGCTGCTCGTCCAACGCTGGAAGTCGTACCTGAAGATCCAGAAACTTGTCCTGTGTCAGGTTTACACCGCTGTCCGAGATCCCGGTCTTCATCGAATTGATGCCCTCAAGCGCCAGTGGTTCGTTCAGCACGAGATTTATGAACTCGGCTGATGCGACTAGAGGGCGGACTCTGAATCGATAGACCTTGTCACAGATCATCAGACGCGGTCGGACCGCGCGAACCAAACATGTGATGCCGGCTCGTGCGCGGGGACCAGCGCGTGTAAGGAGAAGATCCCCTGATCTGACCTCCAGTTCCGGGCGAGGAGCAAGCCCATCCGGTAGTTCCTTGTTCTCGCTCTCGTCAAACCATAAGGGTTGGACAGCCGTAGTTTTGATGACACCCCAGACCTCCGGTGATCGAGACGGCACAATCTCGCACTTCGGACTCCAACCTTGATCTAACGTCTCGACAAGGTCTCGAAGAGACACTTCAGGCCACTCGGCGGTACCTGTCGAACGCCGAACTTCCGTGAGGCGGCCGGAGCAGGCGGCACCGAGCACTGATTGGCGGAAACGTTTGAGCACCGCCGGTATCTTAGCGAGTCTCTCGCGCGCCGCATCGACACGCGCAAGCAGGGCTTCGACCTTTGAGACGATCCGTCTCTGCTCAGCTATAGGTGGTAGCGGTAAGGAAGCGTTCTCAAGAAACCATGCCGGAACGCGCTTCTGCCCAACCGAACCCGTCATTTCTGCGGCTGCCGCTTCGCGGAACGACTCTTGCCGAATGAAATAGTAGACGTACTCCTCCAGCACCGCATTCGTGGGGCGAAGCACATGAAATTCGGTTGATCCGAAGCCGAGTCCATTTTGCAGGCCGTACGCTATCGCCGCTTTACCATTCTCGGCACAGGGCGTGATCTTAGCCATGATAACGTCACGGTCGCGAAAGCTCGTGAAACCCTTACGAACGGCCGAGAATGTCCGCGTCTCGGGTGTGGCTATCTTCCCTGAGACGGCGTCAACGGCCGCCATAGGCACGAAAGTAACGGGAGTGTGGGGTGGACAGATCCGATGGGCGGTTTCGGCGGGTTCAGATCGCAAACGCGCCCAAGCGTGTCGAGCGCCCAGCCCTGTGGCAGTTCAAGGCTCTCTGGTACGCCGTTACGGTCGTGATTCTGCGCCTTCGCCATTGTCCCCCTCAAGCAGTTTCAGTACCGCCCTCAGTTCTTCAACCGCACCCTCCAACTCAGCGATCGCTTCGTTCGCGAGTTCCTCGGGCTCGGGTCGCTCGTCAGCGTCTTCGAGTGATTCGTCCTTGAGCCACTTAAAGCCGTCGAGCTTGAATTCGCGCCGCTTGACCTCGCTGACATCAAAGCAGCGCCATCGCTCTTCTTTCGAATCGCCGAGCTTACGTTTCGAGCGGCCGTTCGGGTCCGCGCCGTAACATCGCTCGAACTCGGCGAAATGCTCCGGCGCAAGCGGTCGGTCCTTCTTAGTTATTCCCTCCACGTTGGTGCGGCCATCGTAAATCCATACGTTCTCCGTCGGCGCGCCCTTGGTGAAGAAGATCACGTTGCATTTGACGGCCTGGCTGTATGGGCTGAAGGTGCCGCGCGGCAGGCGCAAGACGGTGTGCAGCTCACAGTCTTGAGTCAGAATCTCAAAGACCTCGCCGGCCTTGTCTGCGAACAGGCAATTGTCCGGGAGGACCACGGCGGCGCGCCCGCCGGGCTTGAGGATGGTCATTACGTGCTGGAGAAAGTTGAGTTGTTTGTTCGAGGTCGCAACGGTGAAGTCGTCACGGTCGGGTGCTTGGTTGGCGCCCCTGGTGCCGAACGGAGGATTCGTCATCACGACATCGAAGCGCCGGGAGGTGGGCACCTCGTATATCGAATCGCCAAGTTTTATCTGAGGCTCCAGCGTGTGCAGCGTCAGGTTCATCAGGGTGAGACGACGGGAAAGCTCGACGATGTCACGTCCGAAATAAGTCTTGCTTCTGACGCGGGCTGCCGTCTCTCTATCGAGCGCTCCGCGCGTCTGCTCTATCAGCCATTCATAGGCGCACACGAGGAACCCCCCGGTGCCGCACGCCGGATCGCAGATAGTGAATTCCTTGTGCGCGCGAGGGTCCGGCTTCATACACCTGACGATCGATTTGATGAGGATGCGGGGCGTGAAAATCGCGCCGACGCCTTTCTTGCCTTCGCTCGCGGCCTTCTCGAGCAAACCTTCGTAGGCGGCGGCCTTCACGTCGACGTTGAGGCTGGTCCACTCGGTCTCGTCGATCGTGCCTATAAGCTGCTTGAGGCTTGCCGGCTTCTTGAATCGCGATTGGGCGCCCGCGTAAATGTCGCCGATAAGACCCGGCGCCTTGCCGAGTGTGCGTAGCATATCGATGTAGCTGTCTAGGAGGTCCGTGCCACTTTGGCTCCGCAGAATCCTCCATCCGCAATCCTTCGGCAGTTTGACGCCCTTTTCGTCGGCCATCTTCAGATAAAGCAGAAGAGTGATCTGGTCGATGTAATCGCCATATCCGATCCCGTCGTGGCGCAGCACGTGGCAGAAGCCCCAGAACTTCTGCACCACGTCAGGATGGTGGTTGTTCTTGTCGTTCATTGCGCAATCGCTCCATTGATCTCTGAGAGCAGGCTACTGAGCTGGCCATTGAAGGCCCGGTCGGCCGGTTTCCATCCGCCGTGATGGGACAAGACCGGCACAATGTCAAAGTCGTCGCGGCTGATCGAGAGATTCTCAACCAGATGTGAGCGGATACGCTCGAACCATTTCTCCTGCTCGGCAGCGAATTTGTGCCCTATGGCCATGCGCTTGAGCGCGCGTTCGACCCGCTCGGGGGCGCTCAGCAGCGGCTCTTCCTCTTTGGCGGCATGCTTGACCATCGAAATGATATCGACGAGCGCTTTGTGGTAGCGCGCTTCATGCGCCTTCTGGAGATTGGCGACCGTGAAGTGTTCCGGAGTGGACGCTAGCTTTTTTCGCAACTCAGCCAAAGCATCGGTGTTCCAGTCCTTCGGCCGGTTGAGGAGGATACGAATCGCTTCAATACGTTCCGGGTTGTCGCGGATGAAGCGCGAAAACATGGCGAGATAGTCTTCCGGCTTGTATTCGTTACCGGCGCCGCGGATCAATTGGCCAGAGGTAACTTCGTCCGTCAGCTCGTGCGCGACGATGAAATCCGGTCGCGCACGATCGTAGTTGACCAGGAGTTTCTGAAACCTCTTGTCCCGCAGAAGACTCATCGTCGCTGTGAAGTCCCCGGTGACGGCCGCCGGCAAGCGGTTGGCGAAGGCCTTCATGTCGCCGTCCGGAATGTAAGCGGCAAACATCTCCCGCGCGTTTCCCGACATGTCCTTGTCGATCCGCAACATGCGGCGACTGAGGCACTTGACGTTGTAGAGTCGGTCGCGATTATCCCAAATGGCCTGGATAATCTCCTCGATTGTTCGGGTCGGCTTGTCGGGCGGATCTTCAGTGAACGCGGAAGCGTTCTTGAAATAGTTCAGCAGGCTTCCGTCGAAACAATCGAAGATCGTGAAATGCGACTTCGGCGGGCTGAGAGTCCCGAGCCGAGTTCCCCGCCCGAGCATTTGCTCCCACAGAATTCGTGACTTCACTGGGCGCAGAAACACTATGAACTCAAGATTTGGAATGTCGACGCCGGTCGACATCAGATCGACGGACACGACGATTGCGGGCGCCGGGCGATTGCGAAACTCGCGGATCCGTTGCAGGGGCCGGTCCACAGTCCCGGTGATCTTCGCGACGAACGAATCGCCTCGTCCGAAAGCGTCGCGGCAGAGATCGACGAGCTGGTCGGCGTGCGAAATGTGAGGAACGTCATTGGCGGCAAAGATCAGCGTCTTCGGAAAACGTCCGTGGCGTTGCTCATGATCGAGCGCGTACTTTTTTATCTCCTCGATAATTTTGTGATTCGTGTCTGGTACGGTGATTTTCTTTTCGACTTCGGCCGCTTCGAACTGACGTTCGTCCTCGAGTTGGTCCATGCTCTGCGCGCCGCTCTTCGTATCGATGGTTCTGACTTGCTCGCCTTCCTTCAGGAATACGCCGTTGATCAGCACCCCGGACTTGATCGTGACCGCATCGTAGTCGACCAGAAAGCCCTCATCGACTGCGCGGCGATATTCGTAGCGATAAACGATGTTCCGGAAGTAAGCGGTCGTGTGCTTCGCCGGTGTGGCGGTCAAGCCGAGCTTGATCGCGTCGAAATGATCAAGCGTGTCGCGCCAGAGCGATTGCTCAGCGGCAGTATATCCGCGATGGCATTCGTCGGCGATGATCAGATCAAATGCATGGATCGGAATCGGCAACGGCTCGGGCAGATCCTTTTCGTCGTCGTCGCCGCGATCGAAGCTTCGATCTGGAAAGAGATATCGGGCCATGCGCTGGATGGTGCAGACGTAGACGAACGCAGCGCCAAGTTTCGGATTAGTCAGATGGCCGGAGGGCATCACCTTGGGATCAAATTTCTCGCCCGGTTCAAGGTCGTCCTGTTGGAATCGCTGGCTATAGACCTCGTAGATCTTGTCGAATTTCAGCCCGGGCTCCGCTTCGAACGAAGCGAACTCGCGCACCGCTTGCGCAGCCAGCGCGCGACGATCGACCAGGAAGAGCACGCGGCGCGCGGCGCCGGACTTCATCAGGCGGTATGTCTCATTGACCATCGTGAAGGTCTTGCCGGTGCCGGTCGCCATCGCGACTAGCATCACGCGCTTACGCTCGGCTATGGCCCGCTCGATGGCGGCGTTGGCCTCTCGCTGGTATGGACGCAGGTAGCCGTGGGTGTTTGGTAGTGCCTTCAGCCGGTCGCACTCAACGTCGAAGTCGCGCCCGAGCATTTCGCTCAGAGCCGCCGGCGTATAGAAGCTCGCGATTCGCCTCGAGCGGTTGGCAGGCGAGCGGACGTTGTGGAACCAGATCACCTCGCCGTTAGTGGAGTATAGGAACGGCGCGCGTCGGCCGTCGAAGTTGAACTCGCCGGGCGGCAGACCGCGCGCGTAGCGTTCGGCTTGGGTCAGGACGTTCTGAGGCCCGAGCGAAAGCTTCTTCGCCTCAAGGATCCCGACGATGCGCCCATCCAGAACGAGCGCGTAGTCTGCCGGGCCGTTGTCGGTCGGAAGCTCGGTTACGGCGTGCCGCGCTAACGAAGAGAGGAGGAGTCCGGCGCGGAAAGGGGCCACATTCCAGCCTAGCGCCTTCAGCTTGGGGTCGATTCGCTCCCTTCGCGTTTGCCACTCGCGCTCTTGAAGCGCCTGATTCACCCCCTCGGACACCTGACTTCTATAGCACGCGGCGCTATGCCAAATAAGGCGCTAACACGCGGTTTGGGTCGTTGCTACGCCGTTATGATTTTGTGGCACAGCGCGGTTCGGGTCTTGAGCGCGTCGGCGAGGCGGGCGACGGTGGCGTGGGTAACACCTTCCTGGGCCATGCGGTTGCCGATATCGGCGACGGTGTCGGCGAGCTTGGCGGTCAAATCTTGCACGCGTTGAACGAGCGCATCGGCGTCGCGGCGAACCTCGCCGGCGAGTTTGCGCCATTGACGGAGTCCGATATCGCGCAAGCGATATTCGCCGCCGATCTTCATCGAGAGCTTGATGCGTTGGGCGTTGAATTCCGGGTAGGGAAGTATGCTCGCCAGATCGTAGAGCGGCGCCAGTCGGACGCGGGATTGCGCGCCGATCAGAAGCGCATAATTTTTCGCATGGGCGTCCGTTCCTGCGATGACCCAATTGTATGCAATGGCATCGAGGAAGGTGTCGACGTTCTTGGGCGGAGTCATTTGAATAAGTGTTGAGCAATTCAACGATGTCTCGGATGCCGGGACCGCCTTCATTCTGATATTTGCGGGTCGGCGGGATAGCGAGGGCCTGGCAGATGTCTTCTTGATGTATACGTCTCAGGCCGGCCGGAGTGCTGAGGCGATCGTAGCGCTGGATGACGATGGCGAGTTCGTCTTGAAAGCGCATAATTCTGGAGTCGGCAACCGGGAGTCCAATTGCGCGCGCGAGTTCAAGACAGAAGTGCTCGTTTTCGACATGACCGTGGAAGTGCTGGGAAGGCGGTTTGAGGATGTGGGTGGTCGGCACGCGCCCCGAAGGCACGCCCCAGCGACCGTCCTCGAAGAGCAGAGCGGTTTTCGGCTGAGCACCGGCGAGACTGAACTGGCCGGTGTCGCGAGCGATGCGCCATGCCGATTGGTCCTCACGTAGGGCCCGCAAGCGCTCAGCGACGGCCGTTTCGTCGAGCCATTCGATCTCTCGTGGCCGCGATCGCAGAATAGCGTCAAGATGTTCGGGCCGAACGAACTGAACGGCGCCTGCACAGTCTTCGCCGACGGCCGAAATGAGAGCGAAGGCGTTCCTTGCCGAGACCTGAAACTTTCGCGCCCAACCATCGAGGATGGCCTGATTGTCGGGTAGGAGGCCCCAGAGAAACGATTCAATGATGCGGTGCGGATGCTCGGTAAGGGCAAGCGGCATCGAGATGGAGAGTGGGTAGGCGTTGGGCGCGGAGCGCCATTTCTCATCGTAGGTGAATGCCAGTCTTCCGCGCGCGTTGCTGGTGACGCGGCCGATTGCCTGGCCGTCCAGAATGGCGACGAGCTCGCGCGTCATTTTCTTGGCTTGCGCGCGGCGGCGACGATGGAGTCGATATCCACAGGGGTGTCCGCGGATCGAGCGGAACCCTCTTTCGGTGGTGCGGTTTCGGGTCGGGCGTCAAGGACGATGCTGAGCGCATTGATGGCGCGGAGCGCTAAGCCGATTTCGGCACGTGGCTTTCCCTTTTCGATTTCGACGATCCACTCGCGGCTGACACCGATCCTGTCGGCGAGAGATTTCTGATCGAGCCCGAGCTTGATCCGTGAGTCACGGATGATGGCCCCGAGGTCGGTCGGCGTTCGGATTTTCATGCTGGTTCTTTGGCTTACGTGATGTCGGCGAACGGCCACATTCTACCAAAGTCGGCGATCGGCCACAAGATGGAAAGTCGGCGTTCGCCGACATTCTTTTAATGTCGGCGAACGGCCACACAAACCGCAGCGGGGGCACACGTAAGACGCGCGCCTGGGGAAGTACTCAAAAAATCTGTCGAAGGGCGAACGGAGGCGCCATCGGAACGAAGACAGCGCAGAAGCGTGGGTTCCAGATGCAGTCTGGAGAAAGAGTTCTGGTTCTAGCCAGCCGGGGTGGTTACTTCAGGCGGAATCGCCCGCCATCCTTCTTCAGGAACCCCGCTTTCTCCAGAACGATCTTAATGTCGTTCTGATCGATCCGAACCGCGCTGCCGGCGAGTTCACGCGCCTTCTCTAAAAGCTGTTCCATGGTGAACGACGAGTCGGGATCCTCCGTAAGAGATATCGCGGCCAACTCAAGAACAGTCATGATGACTTCCAGATCCCTTGGGTCCGACGGCGTGATGTTTGGGGCGGGAGAAGTCCCGCTAGGCACGAGATCAAGGTCGTACGACATCGCCGCGCTCCTTTTTGGGTGAGGTCTCCCCGCACCCGGTGAAAATTGTAGCAAATGGGTCGCCAGGCTATCTAGTTCCCGCATCAAATCTGAGACCGGATAGTTCGCGGGCCGCCGTCCTCGCGGAAGACGATGGAATCCCGCATCATCGCGGCCGAGCTGCGATAGCTCGGCCCAGCGCTCAAACCGCATCAGCGTCAAAAGCTTTTCGCCGGCCAGTGGTCCCCCGATTGCGGCCGCCCGCTTTACGCCCTTGGCCAGAAGCTTCTGCTCGGCATCGCCGACAATGCGCGTCGGTTGCTTTTCAAGCAGCGCGGCGATCTCCATCAACGCCGAGGCGTGACCGAACGTGCAGTCGACGACATCTGGTCGGTAGACCGAGTGCAGGTTCCACGCTCGGGAAAGGCGCTTCAGTGGGAGTGGGTGGTGGTCCAGTAGGAAGAATTGCTTCGTCGGCCGCTGCAAGGCGAACTCAACGAGAGCCTCAGCTTCGGCAACGAAGGAAGGCGGCGCGAACATGAGATCAACGAAGAACACGATTTCTGACGTATCGATTTCCGGAAGGCTCTCGAGATTCATCCAGATCCGGTGGTCCCGGGTCCGTTCAGGGTCGACAACCGTAGAAACCTCGAAAGTCGGGACCATCGAAAGATTGCGTCGCACCTGTTCGGCGATAACGTGGCCGTCCGCATCGGCGTGGCTCACTATGAGCACTTGCTTCATGGCATGCACCCTATCAGGGCCGCGACTGACATTGGAATCGCGAAGGTTACCTTAGCCTTTGCCCGCAGGTCGTCTATTCCGTCCAGGGATTTCAGGCGTCCGGTCTTCGACCCATCCCACATCAATTGAAATGTGCTGGCCGCTGGCAGGCCTTCAATATTGAAATCCGCAAGGTGCGCCTTGACTGTCGGTTCTCCAGTCGGCTGATGCGTCGGCGCCGTTCCCACAAAGATTTCGAGGGCAGTGACAGGAGCTCTCCGAGTTTTGGGGAAATCAGGAAACGGCCCGAGGACCAAAGACTCCGACGGGCACGTTCCCCCGTCCGCTTTGGGGATTTCTCGAACCACGTTGAATGCCACAACATCTCCGATCGGCGTTCCTGATATGATCCGCCGAGTTACCGTCCAAAGGGGCTGAGACGCGAGCGCGAGCGCGATCTTCGTCAAGGTTGGAAGATCGTTGACGTCAGGGAACACGAGCGCGGCAGCGAAGCTCAATGGATCATCGACAAAGGTCGCTATCCGCGTTGCAATCTCGCGGGCAATGGTTGACGGATCGCTACCTGCCACAACTGCCTCCCCGTAACCGGGGGGCGGCTTCGTCGCCATGAGCCGCGCGAAAACGCATCCGATATCGGCGTACGTCCGCTTCCATGAGCGATACAGGTCGATTGGGCCTTGTGACATCGAGGGTCAGACTCCAGCCAATCAAACGGGAAATCTGTCGCCCAACCAGCATCGCCCGTTTCCGTTTGCCTTCAGGTGCGGAGGTGTCAAGCGGCGGCTGGATTGTCGACTGACTAACCATCGAGCATACACCCCTAGGGTGTTGACGCAAATAGGTATCGTGCTTCATGATACACCCATAGGCTGAAGCCAGAGGGCCAGGATCTTATGATCGTGCGTTTTAGGACAAATGCCCTCCGGCACTGCTACGTGGACATCAAGGAAGGTATGAGGACTTGGAACGAGAAATTAGCCAGGGCGTACGTCCAGCGAATCAATGTCATCCACGCGTCCGATTCCGCCGCCGACTTGCGTCGTATTCCGCAATTCCACTTCCATGCTTTGGGTGGAGATTTGAAGGGTCGGTTCGCTATCAATCTGGAGAAGAAACGTTGGCGCGTCATTTTCACTCTGGAAGATGACGAGCGAACCGCGTGGATCGAGGAAGTGAGTAATCACTATGGAGACTGAAACTCGAATCTGGCCGAATGTAGCCATTCCACCTGGAGAGACGCTAGCGGAAACGATCGATGCTCTCGGTATTTCGCAGGCCGAGCTCGCGCGCCGCGCCGGCCGTCCCGTCCAGGCCATTAGCGAGATCATCCAGGGGCGCAAGGAAATAACGGCCGAAACCGCAATTGAGCTAGAACGGGTCGTCGGCATCCCGGCTCACGTGTGGGTACGACTTGAGGCGGACTACCGGACAGCAAAGGCGATGCTCGCAGACCGGCTTCGTCTTAGGGAAGAGGTACCGTTCGCGCGCCGTTGTCCCTATGGGGAGATGGCAAAACTCGGCTGGTTGCCAGAGACAGAAGATGGGATTGAACGAGTAAGGCGGCTGCTGGGCTTCTTCGGCGTCGCTTCGCTGTCGAATCTATCGGCTATTGCTGCGTGGCGGAAATCGGACGCACTGACTACAGACGAATGCGCCCTTGCGGCGTGGTTGAGAAAGGGCGAGCTTGAGGCGCAAAGAATCGAGCTTCAGGAATTCGATCCTGACGGGCTTGCTGCTGCGTTTTTCGCCATTAGAGGCTTCACCCTAGAGACTCCCGCTCAGTTTGGACCTAAGCTACGGCGGATGCTCAACAGCCTTGGCGTGGCGCTGGTGTTTGTCCCGCACCTCAAGAAGACGGGTGCGCATGGGGCCACGCACTGGATTGGTCGAAGGGCGATCGTGCAATTGAGCGTGCGCTTCGGCTGGGCTGACATCTTTTGGTTCACACTATTTCATGAACTATCGCACCTTCTGTTGCACGGCAAGAAAGGTGTCTTCATTAACTTCCTGAAGGACGAGCGTGACAAGTATGAGCGCGAGGCAGATGCGTACGCAGGCGACATTCTCATTCCTCCCGCCTTGTACGCCAAGTTTCTCGCGAAGTCCGGACGGTATCGGTTCGTGCCTCAGAGTGACGTGGTAGAGTTCGCAGCCGAGATAGGCGTCCACCCCGGGATCGTCGTAGGTCGTTTGCATCACGACAATAGACTGAAACCGTCGATCCTCAATGAGCTTCGTCAGCAATATCGCCTCAAGGAGGCGGGCGACGACTCCTCCGCAGGCTGAGCGGCTGCAGCGGGGCGGGACCGGCTGCAACAGTAGTTGCCGCCTTTCAAATGACTGACAAGCTCAGGCAGAAGTATTCTTCGGATTTTCAAGTCAAGCACGTTCACATAGAGTTCAGCTCACAGAATTGGCTCTGACCGGGATTGTGAGCGTGGTGGAGTATCTAGCGATTGCCTATACGAAGGTCGCTCTGATTGTCGGAGCGCCGGGATTTCTTTGGTCGCTGTTTTACATGCGTGACGAGATAGGAAGGGAAGCTGCAATGCTTGGACCGGTTGTATATTTCCGGCTGATGACTTACTGGATCGTGTTCTGGCCCTTCTGGTTCCTTTCATTTGTCCCATTGTCGTTGGTGAATATTTTTGTCGCGACCTTCTTTCTGATTGGCACATTTGTTCGCGGAGAACCCGCTCCAGGCGACCGCCGATTGGCAATTTCTAGACTGGGTCAGGGATTCGTGGCCGTCGCGGTTGTCTATGTTGTGTACCGCTGCTTCGAATAAGGTTCTGGCTATTTTAACATCATCGGAGTGCAGCACTTTTGGCCGGGAAAACTCGAACCGCCAAACGCTTCGATAACGCAGCCTCTAGATCTTCCCGGTTGTTTTGCCCGTCGTGTTTGTACCGTTGCCGTTTCCAGAACGCGCTGTGTTTGGACTGATCGCCGTGGTGTTAGGTGCGCGCGACCGCATGATCGATGTGCCGCGAAGATCGTTAGGTGCCGGCACCCGCTGCCCGCCATCGGTACCGAGATTACCGAGCCGTTGCGTCTGTCGGCCGAAGTCCATCGCGTTGACCCAGCCGGTTCCTTCGCTGCTGCTGGCCGGGTTAGAGTTGCCAAGCTGCGCGAGCTTATTGAATCCGGTCTGTAGCGCGCTTGCGATGGGTCGAATCACCGTCTGCGCTATGTATGCGGCTTCAAAAGCATGACTGAGGGCGAGGCCGATTGTGCCTCCAGCTATGCCTGCAGCGGTATATGGAACGGCAATGCTCACAACCATAAAGACGATGGCACCCGCGGCGTAGTTGAGCATTGCTGATACCGGCAGACTCCCCGAGCAGACGGTTGTAAAGATCGCGCTGGGAGGCAACCCGTAAGTGGTCCACCACGGAAGCGTCGTGGTAACAGGTTTGCAGGCAGCTAATAGCGCCGAAGCCCATTGGTTCGCCATCTGCACTCCGATGGCAAGCACGAGGTAAAAGAAAAGGAGTCTGACACCGATGCGAAGGACATAGCCGAAATATCCCTCGGCTGCGGGAGCGGTGAAACGGTTCGCGCCGAAACCTAGGAGAAGTACTCCACCGCCCACTACCAAATAGGATTCGATCAGAGTCAGAAGCAGCATTGCTGCTGTGATGACAAATGACAGAAGGACCACGAATGCCGACACGCTCTGAACGATCGCGAGCTCTATGTCGGTCATTAAACTCGCGTTTGCCGGAGCATTGAAAATGGTCGTGGAAATTTGGCCACCAATTTGCAGCACAGTCTGTGGGCTGAGAGCTGGCAACCCGGTGATGGCGGCGCCGATGCTCGAAAAACTTTGGAGGACTGCATTCATCCAGGAGAATGCGTTCACGATCATCAGGTAGACAAACCCGCCACTCAACATGTGTTTGATGAGGCGACCTAAGAAATGTGAGGCGTCAAGCTGACCCTCAGCAGTGAACTGTATCCACGTTACAAGAATGTCTATCAGCAGGAGCCCGATGAACAGTTTGAGTGCGTAAGGTTGGATGGCGGCACTGTATTTGAGACCCGCACTGTAATATTGCGCTGCTATTACATCGAAGCCGCTCATGATCGTAGTCCTCCAAAAGATGTGTTTCTTACGGCTGGGGTGGTGGCGCACCCGGCGTAGCGCTGAGAAAGTTTGGAAGGCCCGAGGGTGGGGGAGCTGTGAAGGTCCGATGGTGTTCTTCTTCCGCAACTCGTCCCTGATAGAAATGCCAACCCCCGTAGAGAAGCGCGCACACGCCGACGAGCGCAAAGACCATCATCATCCTTCTTCCGTTCATTGAAACTCTCCTTCAGAAAAGTTCATTGCTACGGCTGTGGCGGCGGCGAACCCGCGGCGGTCTCTAGAAAGTTCGGAGTGCCCACGGGAGGGGGCGCGGAGAACAGCGCTTGTGCTTCCAAACTACTCTGGACCTGAGTGTTGACTTGATTTGCTGCCGCAACGTTCTGAGAATTCATTTCGGCCATCACAAGCTGGCGAAGCATCTGAACCTGCTGGACCTGCGCGAGCGCGATTTCGTTGCTGACCTGAACCGCCTGCAGATTTCCTATCGCCGTTTGATTCTTGAGCTCAAGGGTTTGCAGCGACGCCTGCTCCGCCTGAAAGTTCTGAGCCTGAGCCTGGGCCGAAGCGAGCGCCCCGTTTAGAGTGTTCAGCGTCATGCCGACGGTTGCCTGCGGACTCTGAACTCCAGCGGTCGAGGCCGCGTTGAACCCCGGATAGAGTTGCTGGAACTCCTGCGTGAGTCCCTGAAAGGTGTACGAAAGCCCTTCCTGCTCGTTGATCAGATTTCCGAGGTTCGTGAGCAGATTCTGATTGGATTGCCAGACTCCCGCGCCACCGCCGGTCGTATTTGTAATCGCGTACTGAAGCTGCTGAGCGAGGTTCGTAACGGTGGCGGTCTCCTGCTGAAGCTGCTGCAGCTGACGGGCGAACATCTGCGGGTCGAAGACGATCTGAGTGCCGCCGCCGAACTGGGCGTGCGCTGGCAACGGCCGTCCGAAAAGACAGATCAAAGTCGCGACGATCGCAAGGAATTGTCCGAGAGCGTTTTGTGCGATTCATTGACGTATCTCCCTCTGATTCAGCTTCCCGTTGGTATGGAACGAGTTCCCGTTCGCACCGATCAGCGATACGACCGGTGGTTCAGGTTGTGGGTAGAGCTTCTCGAGGTACTCGGCCCAGTCCGGCAAACCGCGATTGCGAAGCCATTCAACAGTCCAACGGTCGCCGAGCTGCTCGATCATTCGCCTCGCGGACAGCACGTCGTCTTTCGAGCCGGCTCCGATAAAGGCGAGCGCCGCAGGACCGAGCGAGAACTGGAAGAGGCGCCGTCCGAGCGGCGAGACGTAATAGTAGTGCCGCTTGGGCGTGGCATCAGCGACGATATCGATTTGGCGATCGGATAGTCCGAAGCGCCGATACATCTCACGGCTAGCAGCATTTTTCGCTTCCGCGTTCGGCAGATAAAGCTTGGTCGGGCACGACTCAAGAATCACGTCGCGATGAGGCGAATTGGCGATCTCCGAGAGGCTCTGCGTCGCCAGCACGACGGCGGCGTTCTTCTTGCGCAGGGTGCGCAACCACTCCTCGACTTTCGCACCAAACACGCTGTTGGTGAGCATGATCCACGCTTCGTCGAGGATGATGAGCGTGGGTCTGCCGTCCAGTCGTTGATCGATGCGATGGAAGAGATACGTGGCGACAGGCACGACAACTTTCGGTCCCATCGCCATCAGCGTTTCGAGCTCGAAGGTAACGAACCGTCCTTCGAGCAGCACGTCATGGTCGGCGTCGAGAAAGCGCCCGAGCGGACCGGCAAGTGAGAAGGCATTGAGACCGTCCCGCACAGTGTTGTCCTGAACTTGGGTGACGAGGTTGCTGATGGTGCGCTGCTCCGCCGGACCTTCACCGACGAGTTCAAGCGCCCGCCACAATGCCTTGCGCTGGGCGGGAACCAGTCGGACGCTTTGAAGTTCGAGCCAGTCTTCCAGCAGACTCTGGAGCTTCATTCTGTCGGTCTCATCATCGATGCGCGCAAGCGGTTGCAGCGGCACCTCGTCCTCGCCGAGGTCGAGGTGTTGTCCGCCCGAGCGCCTTTGTCAGAACAAACGCCGAGTAACCCTTGTCGAAGAAGAAGACCTGGCCGTCTGGAACTGCGCGGAAGTTCGCCGCGATTGTTCCGAGAGCGACGCTCTTGCCGCTCCCGGTCGGTCCGTAGATGCCGGTGTGGCCGGTGTCGCCGACATGCAGGTTGAGCCGGAACGGCGTGCTGCCCGTCGTCGCGCCGTAGCAAAGCGCGGGCGTGTTCTTCGGATAGTAAGGACACGGATTCATCGCGAGCCCTGGCCAGATACTTGTCAGCGGGAGGATGTCGGCGAGGTTCTGAGTGTTTACCAGCGGGCGGCGCACGTCGTACCAGCCGTGCCCTGGCAGCGATCCGAGCCAAGCCTCCACTGCGTTGATCGATTCAATCCGCGGATCGAAGCCCATGTTCTGGCAGACCTTGAACACGAGCTGCGCGTTCTCGTCCGCAACGTCGGCCCGGTCCTCCGTGATGATCACTTTTGGAGTGACGTAGCAGTAGCGGACCGCTCCGCCCTCGGCTTCCGTGATCGCCTGCATCGGCGTCAGCCGCCATCTTGAGTGCATGCTGGTTTTGAAAGGCTGCGCCGGCGCCGGAGCCGAAGTGCTCGCTGATGATGCCGCGCAGTCCGAGTCGCTTCTGGAACCAGTTCCGGCGATAAACGGTCAGCTGGTTGATCGCCGTTCTGGGGCCGACCGGAATTCCGCGGATCGAATAGCGATAACAGATGGGCAATTCACTCAGGAACGCGGCCATCTCCGCAAACGAGAAGGGCGGAAACCCGGCCAGAGCGACGACGCGGAGATGCCTTCCGCCAACGCGCGGCTTGAATCCTGCGATCAGGTCCTGATTGCCGAGAATGGCGTCCAGATAGGTAGGCGTGTTCCCGGCACGCGCGATCTCGCACATGCGCCCGTTGATGCAGCTCGCCAGATGGGAAAGCAGACGCAGGCATATCGAGCGCGGTCAGCTTCCACACGGGACTGATCGCATCATCAAACTCGCGGAGCTTCTGCTTGAACCAGTCGAGTTGTCGCCGCCAGTGGGTATGCTTCGGCGCGCCCGATAGGAAGATGCTCGCGATCCGCGTTTGCGCATCAGCCGGCGGACGATAGGTGATCGTCAGAACGCATCTGGTCTCGAAGTGCTGACCCTCTGCGGAGTATTGAATCTCGCGCTCTCGGTCGAGCGCCGCGCTGACCGGATCGGGAAACGTTCGATTGGATATTCGACGCTCGGGTAGCGGAACAGGTCGATGTTGTACATGGAACCCGTCATCCAGACGCGCGAGCGCTCGATTGCCCTGGGCGCGATGCGCGTCGAGTTCCTCGACGCTCGCCGAGTTGAGGTCCAGTCCGGAGCAGTCGAAGGCCGATAGAAAAGCGCCGTCCTTCAACGCGATCGTACTAGTCGTCGATTGGGATCGCGTAGTTGAGCTGATCGGGGAGCCCGCGCAGCTTGTCGCGCTTACGTCTTAAATCCTTGAACTCTTTGAAAAACATTGTTCCACCTCTCCACCATTACGCGCGGATCTCCTTTGGTGTCGGTACGGAGGGCCGGATTCGTGGTGGCGGCGCGGTAACTGAGGCGCGAGCGGGATAGTAGTCCTGGTCATGCACGTGCCGGACATATACCCGGCTGAGCTGGGGATCGAATTTCGCCGCCTGAACCAGCGCCCAATGGCCAACCGTCAGCAGGAACGTTCCCGATGGCAATCGTGTACCAGTGGAGCCCGCCGCCAAACACCAAAGCGGCGGCGGTGATCCAGTTGGCGATCGCCAGAGGCCGTTCCGCGCCCGCGAGAAGAATTGGCTGGGTGAGCGATTGATGAATCGCGCTCACCCGCCGCTCCGCTTCGCCCATCAGCCCATCCTCCCTAGAAGAGCGCTCCACCGAGCGGGAAAAAGCGTCGTCATCAGCTGCGTTGCGCCCAGCGCGCAGGAGCCGCCGAACGCGAGCGACGACATTTTCCGCACGCCGGTTCCGTGTTCGCTCACCGACCACATGATCCCGGTGCCGATGACGCCGCAGTGGTGATCGCATGAGCGACCGGACCCTGAAGGTCGTTCTGCAGAGTCGTGAGCGGCGCATCCCACGGCAGAGCGCCGCCTGCGGCGACAGCGCGCGAACGCCTTGACGCGGCCAACGAATGTGACGAACCCCGATGCATAGGCAATCGACGCCGCCCATTTCCTCCACGCACTTTTACTTTCTTCAGCCGCTTCATTTCACGTACCTCCTTTGTTGATCGAATAAACCTCAAGCCGTGATGGCTTCGGATGCCTTCATCCAGTTTCATGGGCGTCAAGCGCGAATCCGATCGCGCGCGTTGTATCCGTCGACGCGAACAACTTCCGTGACCCGTCGTCCCGCGGAACATGCGGACGATGAATACGATCAGGTTGATGGTTTCGGCGATGAGTTCAGGTTGCGGCGGAACGCCCGCCTCCTGCACGAGACTGGAGAGCCTCGTCAGCGCAGCTCGCGCACTATTGGCGTGGATCGTGGTGACCCCGCCCGGATGGCCGGTATTCCATGCCTTCAGCAAAGCGAGCGCTTCGGCGCCGCGGACTTCACCGATGATGATCCGGTCGGGACGTAGCCGCATCGTCGTGCGGACCAGGCGCGTCATGTCGGCGGTTTCAGCGGTATGAAGTTGAACTAGATTGTTGGCGCGGCACTGGATTTCGAGAGTGTCCTCGATGATCACGTAGCGTTCGTTCGGGTCGGAGCGCTCGACCATTTCATTGATCATCGCTCCCGCTAGCGTCGTCTTGCCGCGAGCCAGTGCCTCCCGCGACGACGATATTCAGTCGTTGGTCGATCTGCTTCGCGCAGAACCTGCGCATGGGCCTCGCGCAGGATGCCGTCGCGAACGTAGTCGTCGATCGTGTAAAGCACCTGGGCGGGCTTGCGCATTACGCAGCAGGGTTTTCGCGCGATCGGAGGAAGCAGGCCCTCGAAGCGAATGCCGTCAATCGGCAACTCGCCTTCCACGATCGGACTGTCGCGTTCGCTACCGCGCCCAGAGACGCCGCGACGGTTCCGATCAGGCTCTCGATCTGCGAAGCAGCGAGGCGCAGACCGGCTTCGTGCATTCCCTTGCCATAGGATTCGAACCAGACGCGGCCGTCCTCATTGACGATGATCTCGGTGATCTGAGGATCGCCGATCGCCGCCAGAATTCTCGCCCCAAGCTGCCTTCTAAGAAGTTCGTCCAGACGCCGCTCCTGAAGCTGTTGTGCTGCAATCATCCTGACTCTCCATTCCGCACGGCGCCGCTTTTTTGCGTGGGCACTGACTCTTCCATCCGTTTCAGCGTTTCCTCGACTTCGGCTCGCAAACCGCGATGGCGCCGCTGGCCTGAAGCGAGCGCCTGCTTGCGTTGCGCTTCGGGTATTTCCGGCAAGTGGCTCAGCATGCTCAGAGCGAACTGATCGACCATCGCGAGTAGCGTGGTGAGCTGGTGAGCGAGCGGTTTCAGAGCGTCCGCCGCAGAGGCGCGGCTGGCCTGAATGATCCGCTTTTCAGCCGCGGCCAGATGTCGCGTCCGAGAAAGTCAGTCCGGAGCCGCCTTCGGATTGAAAGAGACGTTCTTTCACGTATCGCGACAGCGTGATGCCGCGCTCGTCGGCTTCGTCGCGCAATCGATGAAATTCCTCTTCACTCAGGTAAGCAGTGAGTTGTCGCCTCACAGTAGTCTCTCCTTGGCGCCTTCCTCTTTCGGTGCGTCAGACCGCGTCCTTCCCGTTCTCGACGGCGAATTTCAGAAACGAGAGCTGCTCGGCGCGTGCTGGCTTGTGGCGGCGAACTTTCCCGGTGGCCACCTGGTCGGGCGTCATTTGTGCCGGTATGCCGTTCTCGCGTACCGTCTATCGGTTCTCCTGTACCGTCGGCAACCGTCGAGAGCGTATTCGATGCGATCGCTCTTCGGTGGCGGCGCAATTTGCGCTAGCCGTTTGAAAGATGGATCGGAGTAGTACCGAAGCTTGGTCGCTCGAATCGCTGGCCGGCCGCTGGTGAAGATCAACGCCTCGTTGGAACCCAGCCGCATCGCCTCGTCAGGCGTGATCAGCGGCCTAGCCACTTCCGGCTCGGAGACGCTCGCGCCCGAGCTCGATACGGTCCGATGCGCATGGCGCACTGTGGTTTCGCCGGTCATCTGCGAGAGCAGACGCGCCGTTTCGATCCGATTCGGAGCGAATGCGACGCGGGTATGGCAGTTGGAGGTTATCGCCTCATCGTGCCCGTAGGCGGCGTGGATCTGACTGAGATCCTGCGCGATCAGGCAGGCTTTGATTCCGTAGCCGGCGACCAGCGACAGGGACTCGGCGAACACGTCGAGCCGCCCGAGACTAGGGAACTCGTCGATCATCAGCAACAAGCGATGGCGATAGCCGGTCACCGCTCGTCCATTCCGAAATTCCAGATGTTCAGTAAGGCGATGAAGGATTTGACCGAGCATTAGCCGAATCACCGGCTTGAGGCTGTTCTTGTGGGCGAGCGGAACAACAATGTAGAGCGACACGGGGCGTTCATGATTCATCAGATCGGTGATTCGAAAGTCGGAGACTGCGGTGTTCGCCGCAATAACCGGATCGCGATAAAGCTCGAGAAATCCTTTCACCTCGGAGATCACGCCCGAGCGTTCGTTCGGGCTCTTGTCGAGCATGCTGCGCATCGCCCGCGCAATGATCGGATGTGTCGTGGTCGGGATTCCGCGCGAATCGGTCCAGCCCAGCGAGCCGGATGGATCGTGCCCGGCCCGCATGATCTGCTGCATAGTGTCGTCGATCGGCTGCCCCGGATCGCACAGACGCGCTTCCAGTCCGCTCAGAGTCTTTTCCCGTCCGGCATAAAGCTGGTCCAGGATCATTCCTGTGAGGAACGCCGAGCCTTCGCGTGACCAGTGATCGGGAAGCCCTTTTCCGTCGGGGTCGATGATCATCTGCACGATGTTGCGAACATCGCGGATTTCGTTGGGCGTGCGGAGCCTGACCTCTGATAGAGGGTTGTAACGTGCGCCGTCGCTGTCCGCTGAGGCCGGCGCGAAATTGAGGCAGAGCTGACCCATCCGTTTCCGAGCTCCGGCCGTGATCGCCCAGTTCTCGCCTTTAAGGTCATGAATCAGGACCGAGTGCGGCCAGCTGAGCAGTGTGGGAATCACGATGCCGACGCCCTTTCCGCTCCGCGTTGGCGCGAAGACCAGAACATGTGCAAGACCGCAATCGCGTATGTATGAGGCTCGCCCCCATCCCCGCCAAACGCCGAGATAGATTCCGGCGCGTCGGGCCGCTGGCTTCAGAATCCGCAACCAAACGCCGATTCCTCGCGTCAGTTCGCGCGCCGACCTGCGGGCATCGATCAATCGAGCGGCTCTCAGATCACGCGCCGTTGCCCAGCGCGCGGAACCGTGAAGGTCAGAGACGTTCGCGAACCAACCGTGCCGCACCATCGCGATAGCCGCGCAACAAACTGCCGTCACGACCGCCATTGGGTAGAGCGCCTCGCGGGCGCACTCTTTCCAAAGCGGATCCAGTTGCGGAGCCCAGTACCATCGGGTCCACCAGACAATCCACGACCACGGCGCGTACACTGCTCCGCCCCTCAGTTGGAAAAGCGGTTGCCCCAGCCACGACGCATGGCGGAGCACGCTCGCCGCGTGCTGTGTTGTCACCGAATTGATTGCGATGAACGCTCCGACCAGTGAAAGCACCGCGAGCCGCTTCGCACGTGCCAGCCTCGCATCTAATGAAAATCCGGGAATTCGATACGGACGCTGTTCAGCCATTGCGCTCCCTCTCCCATTCACGGACCCGATCCATGCCGGAATCGATCGTGCGCTGGCGGCGCGAACGACTCTTGATCACGTCTTTGGAGACTTGGCGCTCACGAAGCTCGCGCTCATGGTTCTGCGAAAGCTCCCAGCTTCGCTCATCGACACGCTTGGCAAGTCCTAGCCGTGAAAGAAATTGCAGGCGATCGATTTCTTGTTCAGCTCGAATCCGCGCTCCCTCGCTGCGCGGTTGGGACTGGTCATACGCGACGAGGCCATTTCCGTCGGCCTTTCTCTGCAACGCGCGGTCGATCTCGGTCCACTGCTCGCGTCCGATAGCGCGCTCACGCGACCGCAACATCTCCGGCTCTAGCCGCGGACCTAACTCTCGCGTTGCGATCTCCTGGCTCCGGATACGCATCCCTGAGCGCAAATACTCGCGGTTGATCTCCAGGGGCCTGCCGTTTTCGCGCGCGCCACGAACGAGCAGATGAACATGCGCATCGTCGGTGTTGTGGTGATCGATCGCGACCCATTCAAGCTTTGTGTCGAGGTCGCGTTCCATCTGGCCAACCAGCTCGCGAACGTGGTCGCGAAGATTGAGGCGATCGGCATCCTCGGGCGAAACGATGAACCGCCACATAAGTTCGTCGCTCTTCTCCCAGTCTCTGACCGTGGCAAGCATGTCGATGTCTTCACGGTCCGCTTCGAAGCCCAATCCCTTAGCCACTTCCTGCTGCGCGCCCGGCCGGGACAAGTAGCGCGCATGGGCAGCCCACGCGCCGCTCCGCCGGTTGCGCGAGAAAGACGCCTTGACCACGCTGCGCCGCGAGTACGTCGGAGGCTCTGCCACGCGAACTCGCGCCGAGCGCACGCCGCTGAGACTTCCGCTCGGCTGCTGTCGCCGTAGCCCCTGCCGCATGCCTATCCGCCGCAATGCGCGCGCCCACCACGGAACGAGTTTGCGCGGACGTTCCGCATGCTCGTGGCGAAGCTTGATATCGACCTCTTTCTGGCGGAGGAACCTAGGCCGTTTCATCGCACACCTCGGTCAACGCCTCGCTGAGGGCGAGTACCAGTTTGGTGGGGCTCTCCGGCGCCCGCCCGCCGAGCGCTTCGATGATCTCGCGCAACTGCCCGCTGCTGAGGGTGATTGCGTGCAGTTCCTGCGCACGCCGCCATGATTTCCACGCGCGCTTGCCAGTCGCCCGTTCGTCGAGCTTCTTCCGCCCGATCGTCGCAACGTGCGCCCGCTGCTCGGGCGTGAGGTCTCCAGCCTCCTGCGCGACGCTCAGCAAGGCGCCCAGCAGAAAGTCAGGCGGCTCCAGATCGAGGCCTGCCAGTGCAATCAATCCGCCGAGGTTGGCGAGATGATGCACGCGCAGTCCCTGCTCGGGGCTGTGGCTGTTGTCATTTCCATTTCCGTTGCTGTTCATGGCATTCACCACGTCACGACCGGTTCGATTTCTCCGCTAACGTTCGCGAGCGGAATCGGACCGAAGTAGCGCGAGTCCCAACTCCGGCGATCGTTAAAGCCGAACAGCCACACCTGGCCGGCTGCGACTCGATGGCTGCCCCACGCGACATGCGGAAGCGGGCGGTGTGCGCTGTCATGCGTGGCAACTTTGCTGCGCGCGAATCGTGCGCCGTTCACCGCAACCCATCCGGGTTCGATTTCGACGCTATCGCCGGGGAGAGCACCCACGATCTTGCCCACCGGCTCCGCGTTGCCGGCGCACCCGCCAGTGCGCAGATAGCCGCGCGCGAGACCCTCCTGGGCGATCGGGATCGGCAGGCATGCTGCGACCAATTCGCCACGCTCAATCTCGTGAGCGACGACGCGATAGAGGCCTGCCGGTGCGGCGCTGTCCGTGTTCGAGATCAGTACGCCGAGCGCATTGCCGACAGCGATTAAGATCGCTATGACGATCGCAATTCCCGCTATCGCTCCAATGGGTCCGCGAGCGCCTTCCAATTGTTGAAAATGAACGCGCTGGGTAAGCGATCCGGCGGGGTTTTCTGCCGTGCTGTACAGTGTGCTGATCATGACTGCCTCCGAGGGGGAAAGGCCGCGAGTTCGTTGAGCAATCCGCGGAAAATACCGCACGGTACCGCAGGTCCTTTATCTTGCTCTACGAACGACCAGCCTTCCCCCCTCTCCAATGCACCCTTCCAATCCGCTCCTTCCGCGCGCCGCAAAGCGGCTGAGAAATTCCTGAAAATCCTCACTGCAGTTTCTCCGTCGAAGCTTCGGTTGTACGGCCATTCAGTTTGCGCCCCGCACGAGGCGCACCTTCGAGTTCGGCCTTAATCTGTTTGCAGAGCCGCCACATCGCCGCGGTAATCGTCTCGCCAAGATCGAAGCCCGCATCTTCGGCCCGACTGCGCAGTTGCTCGATCTCACGCTTGAGCGCGGCGGGCAGCTTGAATGTGATCGCTTCGCTTTCCTGTTTGCGTTTGAGAACTCCCATTGCGTTTCTCCTTCAGAGATGGATTGCGGATTCACTTCCCGTAGGGTCCGGCGAATACGAGGTCCTGGGTGACCATCACGTCGAACTGGTAGCCCGGCCGGATTTCGATAGTTGGCGGCCGATTCAATCCCTGCCCAATCATCTGCTGACCCAGCGCACCGAATTGTCCCGAGGCGGCTGAACCGGCGGTTTGACTGGCCATCGCCCATTGATTCGGTTGGTAGTAACCGTACGGTCCGTAAGAGGCGCCGCCACCGAAAGTCGCCATCTGTCCAACTGACTGCCCTGCGCTGATCAGGCTCATCACGGCTGCGGTTCCGAACGTTGCGAGGTAATGGTGGTCGATCTGATCTGAGAAGCCGGCGTAGCCGCTCGGATCGGCGCCCGGCATTTGCGGCAGATTCATGCTGGAGGTGTTCGGAAAGATGAGCCGCTGCCACGCGATCTGAACCCGCTGCTGACCGTATGAAGATGCGTTCTGGTAGGCGCCTATTAGGCGGCTGCCTTGCGGGATGAGAACTGATCTGCCGGTCGCGCTGTCCAAGACGTTCTGGCTGACCTGGGCGAGGATCGGCCCGGGCAGATCGGAATTGATGCCGCTGATCAGAACGGCGGGGAGGATGCTGCCCGCCATCACCGTGTACGGCGAAGCGGCGGGATGAACGCTTATTCCCGGATCGCTTTGACTCACCAGGAGGATAGGAGTCGTTCGTCTGTCCTTTTGCACTCGCGATCTCCAGAGTTTCGCCGCCATGAAACGCCCGCACCATCTCAGGCGATTCGAGCGCCTTCATGTACTTCTCTTCGGCCCATTGCGCGTACCTGCTCGGAGGCTTCGGCGCGCTGGGTTGAACGGTCTGCTGAGAAATCGGCATGACCGGTTCGGTCGGCATCGACGGTGGGAGCGGCGTGAGGCACCGCGCCATTAGCCGCGAGGTCTTCGATTTCTCCCCGGTCTCGGGCTGCTGAGCCTGGGTCGTCGGCTGATTTCTGGGAAGCCGAACTTTGACCTATCCCTGAGGACTGGACGCCGAGTGCAAGCGCCACTCCGCCGAGCATCGCAACCGCTACGAAAACGCACGCCGAGAAGGCGATTGAAACGACCACCACCGAGGTGCTCGTGTTCCAGCTCGTCCTGTTCCTGAATCAAGTCTGCGCTGGCCATAGCCGTTACCTCGTTCCGCCTGCATAGGAGATCATCACGCGGTCCTGATCGCGGCCGACACCGGCTACCAGGATCGCATCGCTGAAAAGCCGATCGACGACGTAGTAGTTGCCTTTGATGCGGTAGTTGACCATCTGGGTTCCACTGCCAGCGTTGATCAGCAGAGCAGGAGCTTCGCTCGACTTCATTCCGGCAGGCATCTGGACAAAAACGTGAGAACCGTCGTCGAAGGCTCGAACCGGCTTCCACGGGACGTTTGGTCCTGCGACCGTGTAAGCGAAATTGATCTGCGCAGGATCTACGGCTGCGACCTTCACGCTGTCGTTGGATTCACCCGGCGGATCGATCGCTTCCTTCTTTGCGTTCGCTGCGGCTGAGTCGGCATCTTTCATCGCCGCGATCAGCTCGTCTGGGTAGTAGAACTCAATCTCCTGCATCGCGCGTCCGCGCGAGTGCAGGAGCAGGTGATAAATGTGCTTTGTCGTGTAGATCGTCAGGTTGGTCTCGATTCCCGGAACCTGCGGCTTCACAGCGAGGTGAGGAACGGCATTGCGCGGATCGCCGGAGGCGGCCGGCGTCGCCATCCAGCGCTCGGTATCTCCCAAGCGCAACGTCGGTGATCGTCTCGCCCGGCTGCAGCTGGATGTCGGTGGTGCGCAGCGGCGCGCAATCGACGGTCGGCTCCGGTTCCTGGTTGTAGGGGTAGAGCGTGTACTCTGGCGGTTCGGTAGACAGCCCATTTGCCGTCCTGCTGATGCTCTTTGATTGCGGCCTGCACCTCGGACGGTTGCTGCGCGAGCAATTGCGCTCCTGTCAGCGGTGGCGGCGTCGCGCTCGGCTCACTGGGAGACTCGGTTACGAGTTTCAGTGGCGGTGGTGCGGGTGGTTGTTGCTGACTCGCGCACGCGCTCAACAAGAGTACCAGCGTCACACTTGCTGCGGCTATATTTCTTCATCGCACTCCTCCCTTCTGGTCCGACTATCCCTGCTGTTCGGTCCAGCTGATCTGCGTCACGTAAAAGCCGAGCGGATTGCTGATAATCGCGTCGTCGGAGTTGGGCGGGACGATCTGTGTCTGGAGTACGGCCTCCCAGTGCGTGGGCGCTCCAACCGCAACTCCGTTCAGATCGCGCTGCTGCTCTGTCCAGCGCACCTGATAGCTGCTGGGTGACAGCTGAAGGATCGAATCGAACTGGATCGAAACGGTCTGCTTCTCCGCAAGCTTGAAAGGGTTATGAGTGAAGCTGTCGGAGTGGTAGTAGGCGTCGAGGAATCTGTCCGCCGCTCCGCGCGCATGCGCGAGCAGCGAATTGAGCATCTGATGTTCGACCTGTGCGTCGCTGGTTACCGAGCGCGCATTGCGGATAAACGCCGCGATTTCGTAACGCTGAATTCGCGCCGTTACATCCGGAACGGACGCAGGACTGAGCGGCTGTGGGACCGTCAGAGCGTATCCGAGCTTGTCGACTTCGACGACGTAGGGAATGTAGCGGCTTCGGCTGATGATCCAGCCCATGGCGCTGGCCAGAATCAGCGCCAGCAGAAGCAGCCCGCCAGCCGCTATCTGCCAGTTGCGTTTGCCGAGAACGAGATCGGCATAACGTTCATCCCATTCGCGACGCGCTTCCACATAGGGGTTCGCAGCCATGAGACAACTCCCGTAACTCGGTCCTGCCGAGCCGCTTTACTGTCCGAGAATTGTCCGAACTTTGTCCGAAAACCCCTCGCAACCAGCACCAAAAAGGCCCAAGAAAGAAACGCGGGATCGCCCGTATTTCTTGGGATTTGTTGTGCTGGTTTGGTGTGAGCTGCGGAGGTAAAGTGAATGGCATTCAGGAGGTCGACGGTTCGACCCCGTTCAGCTCCACCAATAAAATCAGCCCTTTTCGATTCACGCACATAAGCGGACAGCCGGTTTGTCCGTCTGGTCTCCGTATTGTCAAGAGTCGCGTCTTCGCGCGTGCTCTGCCCCCGCTCGATTATTTCGAGCACTTCGCCAGGAGACGGCAGCGTCGCACGCTCCTGTTCTTGCTGAACGTGTAGTAGCGGCGATTCGCCATCGGCAGATGTGCTGGCAGCCCGAAGCAGACGACGACCGGCCGTTCAAGTACGTTTGCCGCGGCAAATAGCAATTTCAAGTGCGGGATTATCGAGTGCACGCCGCGTTCGGCGCATCCGGTACGCAACGCATCGACCTCGTGGATCAATGGCCGCTTCATCACGCACCACCATGCTATGGATCGGCGGCGGCGATCTGGTCGAGCGAGGTCATGCTTTCGCTTTCAGCGATCGACAGAAATTCCAAGGCCAAACAGGCTATCTTACGGTGCCAGCGTTACGACCACAGCCAAGCACGGCGCGTTCCCAGCCGCCCGATAACTATGGGCTACGCTTGAATCAAAATAGATCGCATCCTCCTTGCGCAGCTTGTGCTCCTCCTCACCGATTCTGACGGTAAGACTGCCCGAGAGCAGGTAGATGAATTCAACCCCATCGTGCTCGTGGGTACGAACGCGTCCCTGCGCAGTCTTTGGAAACTCCGCATGGAACGCATTGAGTCTGCGATCCCCGGCGTTGAAGTCCAGGCATTCAAAGCGGTAAGCGACCTCGTTCCCGCCGAACTTCTCCTCGAACACCAGCCGGTCCTCTTTGCGCGCTAGCGCGGCGACGTGGCGCCCATCGGTAAAGAAGTGTTCGAGCCCAACGTTGAAGACCATCGCGATTCTGAGCAAGGTCGGCAACGTCGGAAAGAGCCTGCCGCGCTCGATCTTCGACAGCATCGCGGCCGAAAGGCCGGTATGGCGGCCCAGTTCCACAAGACCCATTTTCTTTCTGAGCCTAAGGCGTCGGAGCTTCTCGCCGATAGCGTATTTCTCGAGCCCTTCGGTCAGTGTGTCTGAGAGCATTCGTTTAAACCTGTTTGAGCAAAATGAAAGAAAAACGATTTTTTGGTCTTCACAATTAAACAGCTTTTCTTTAGAGGCATTTATTTTCTTCTAAGTTAAGATCATTTTCACTATGGTCATAGATACGCGGCGGTCGTCCGTTAAAGCAAGAGGGCAGGCCAACCGCGAAAAAGGGAAAGGAGCAGTTAAGACGATGAAAGCTTTGAAGGTGATTGCCGCAGTGCTCGTGATTGTGGGCGCTCTCAACTGGGGACTGGTCGCACTCGCGCACTTCGACCTGGTAGCCGCGCTGCTCGGGATGAGCTTCGGGCAAACGTTGGTCCTCAGTTCGCTCGTCTATGGATTGGTCGGACTCTCAGGTCTTTACCAGTTGGTGGCGCTGCCGGGCGCGATCCGCAGCGAATAGCGCAGTAGTCGCCGAAACGAGCCAGCCGCGCGCAGAGAATACGAATGTCGATTCAACCGCAGATAAGGAATGCGTTCCCGGATGCCTCCGGGAATCTCATTCTTCTCACCGGCGCGAGCGGCTACGTCGGCGGCCATCTGCTGAAAGCGCTCGAGGCGGCGGGACATCGTGTGCGCTGCGCAGCCCGCCGCCCCGAGGCGATACACACCGCGGGGGCGCCAACCACGGTCGTGAGCGCGGACGTACTGGACAATGCGAGCATCGCCGCCGCGATGCGTGGCGTCCACACCGCCTACTATCTAGTTCATTCAATGAACTCGCAGCGGTCTTTTGAGCAGACCGACCGCGAAGCCGCACGTAATTTTGCGGAGGCTGCGCGTGCAGAGGGAGTTAAGCGAATCATTTATCTGGGCGGCCTCGGCAACCCAAACGCTGCGCTCTCACCGCATCTGCGGAGCCGTCTCGAGGTGGGAGAACTGTTGCGCGCCTCCGGAGTCCAGGTGATCGAATTTCGCGCATCCGCGATTATCGGGGCCGGCAGCCTCTCATTTGAAATGGTGCGTGCACTTGCCGAGCGCTTGCCCGTAATGATCACGCCTCGCTGGGTGACGATCGAGGCGCAGCCGATCGCGATCGACGACGTTATCCGCTACCTGGTGGCCGCGCTCCCACTTGAAACCCCAGGCAATCGCGTCTTCGAAATTGGCGGCGCGGAGCGGGTTTCTTACGGCGGCATCATCCGCGAGTACGCCCGCCAGCGCGGACTTAGGCGGGCGATGATCCGCGTGCCGGTCCTGACGCCACGACTCTCCAGTTGGTGGCTGAGGCTGGTGACGCCGCTGCAGGCCCGCGTGGGCCGGGAACTGATCGAGGGCGTGCGCCATCCGACGGTCGTCTCCGACGACCTCGCTCTGCGCACGTTCGCCATACGCCCTGTTGGCATACGCAAAGCCATCGCCGCTGCGCTGCGCGCCGAAGATCTCGAACTTTCAGCCATCCGCTGGTCCGGCGCGCTGTCCGCGATGCCGCCCCACTCCCCCTGGGGCGGCGTCCGCATCGGCAACCGTTTGATTGTTTCACAGACCATAAAAGTGGCCGCACCGCCGGCCAGGGCGTTCGCGCCGATACGACGAATCGGCGGCGCTGTCGGTTGGTACTATGGCCGCTGGTTGTGGGATCTGCGCGCACTCGCCGACCGCCTACTTGGGGGCGTGGGAATGCGCCGCGGGCGGTCGAACGAGGAAACTATCGTGCTCGGCGACCAGATTGATTTCTGGCGGGTCGCGGCGTTCGAACCCGATCGCAAGCTGACCCTCGCGGCCGAAATGAAGCTGCCTGGCCGCGCCTGGCTCGACTTCGAGGTCGAACCAAACGCGACAGGGTCGACCATCAGACAGACGGCGATATTCGACCCCAAAGGGCTATTCGGACTTTTTTACTGGTACCTGTCCTTTCCGCTGCACCAGTTGGTATTCGCAGGGATGTTACGCAACATCGCCGCCGCCGCAGCGCGATCGGATCAAGATCTTCCGGCGTTTTCGATACTGAAGGCGTCTCGATAAACGGGTCGCAAACAGAACCGACAAAGGAGTGATGCAATGAAAACTGCAACGATGATGACAAGCAACCGTGCTGCGCAGCGGCCGTGGCACAGTCGGTTTGAATGGTGGACGACGATTCTCGGCGAAGGGGTCGTGGCCGGGACACTCGGCGGTGCAATCGTAGCGCTCTGGTACCTTCTATGCGACGCCATCGCGGGCCGGCCGTTTCATACGCCGGCGCTTCTCGGCGCGATCTTTTTCAACGGGCTGCGCGGTCATGACGTGGGTGCGGCTACGCTGGCTCCGGTGCTGAGCTTCACGTTACTGCATTTTGCTGCGTTTATTGCCTTCGGCCTTGCCTCTGCGCTCGTAATCGCCGCTGCCGAGCGTGAGCCGCTGCTCCTCCTCGGTGCGCTGATGGTTTACGGATGCTACGAAGTTTCCTTCCTCTCTTTCGTCGCGGTCCTCGACGCTTCAGCCTTGGGCGCAATTGGATTGTGGAAGATTGCGGCGGCTAACGCGATCACGCTGGTGACGGTCTTCGGTTACTTCCAGTATCGTCATCCCCAAATCTTGCGACGTTTCGTCGAGCGTTGGAACGATTCCGACGCGGGCGAACCCGCCCCGCAGCCGACGGTCGCTGCGCGTGCGATCCCGCTAACCCAGTTGGGCACCAATGCAATTCCGGCAGGCACACGAGGAGCATGAACTCTAAGGAGCATCGAGAACCCCCTAGTCCCGAGCCGCCGTCCGGGCGAGGCCCGGCGGCTCCTTGGCTCCTTTCAGGCCCGGCTCTGGGAACCGGAGCCGGCGCCTGCTCCTTCCGACGCACACCGGTTACGCCTTCGCGTATTCCGACGTCCGTGGCGCGCTCGACGATGTGATGACCGCGCTAGCGCGGTCCTCGGCTGCGTGAGTGACTATATGAGTAAGGTCTATCGTCTCGAACAATCACAGTTCATCCCGAAGTCGCGAGAGGAAGTGTTCACCTTCTTCGCGGATGCCGCGAACCTCGATCGCATTACGCCCGCGTTCCTCCATTTTCACATCCTGACGCCCAGACCCATTCCGATGAAGCCCGGAACGCTGATCGACTATCGATTGCGGCTCTGCGGGGTTCCCTTCCGCTGGAAGACCCGCATCGAGACCTTCGAGCCGGCAGCGTATTTTACGGATATCCAACTTTCAGGCCCTTACCGGCGATGGCATCATCGGCACGAATTCACCAAGGTGCCAGGTGGCACCGAGATGAAAGATATAGTCGACTACGAGCTGCCGCTGGGCCCCCTGGGAGTCGCCGCACGTTGGCTCCTCGTGGGTCGTGCACTAAACCGTATTTTCGATTACCGCCGCGCTGCGATAACTGAGATTTTCGGCCATTGAAGACCCAGTTTATCACCGGAAGGAAAACAAAAGCCTGAACTAGGAATAGCGGCCCGCGCCGAGGGGTTCATATATCGATACACCTCTCGGGCATCGGATTATTCCTGCCACGCAATCGAGGCCAATTTTCCTATGCTTGCGAATTTCCTTTACTACCTGGTGACGGCCGCGGAAGCAGTACTTTCGGTCTTTGGTATCCGCTCCTTCTACGAACAACCGCCTTACGCGGTCGTCGAACGTCTGGACGATGCGATCGAGATCCGCTCTTACGGACCGCGTCTGGCTGTCGAAACCACCGTCGAAGCTCCGGACAGTCACGCTGCTGAGAACCAAGCCTTCCGGCTGCTGCTGGGCTATATCGCGGGTGCGAATCGCGACAGCCGCAGATTCGCGATGAGCACGCCAGTCGAGCAAACGTCCCAACCCTCGCTCATCGCGATGACGGCGCCTGTCGAGATAACGGGCAAGCAATCGAACCGCGTAACCATGCGGTTTTTCCTTCCCCGCGCGCTCGCTGCCAAGGGAGCACCCGAGCCACTAGACCATCGAGTGAGGATCATCGAAGTTGCACCATCGACCCTCGCGGTAGTGCGATTCTCCGGCGCTCTGAATGCAGGGGTCGAGGCGAGACGTAGCCAGGAACTCATAGAAGGAGTGGAACGCTCCGCCTGGAGGGCGACCGGGATGCCATTCTTGCTGGCTTACGATCCGCCATTTACTATCCCCTTCCTACGCAGGAACGAAGTCGCTGTGGCGGTCACGCAGCGCTAAGTTGCGCTAGTTGGAATCGGAGACGCAAATCTACGGCGCCCGCTGGTGCCGCGCCTTCAGGCGCGCCACTCGGGAACGCGCGCGGCCCGCTCCGCCCGCGCCTCCTCTGATGCTAACGTTCTCCCCATGTACGCCGCCGATACGATCGTCGCTCCGGCGACGCCGCCAGGCGCTGGCGCCGTCGCCATCGTGCGACTCTCAGGCCCGCGCGCGATTCCCATCGCGCGCGCCCTCTGGCATCCCCCCGCACCCGCTCCGCGCCCTCACGCCGATGCCCTTACACTCATCCCGCGCCGCCTCTACCTCGGCGAGATTCGCGACCCCGCGACTCTCACCCCCATCGACCGCGCGATGCTCGCGGTCTTTCCCGCGCCCCGCTCCCTCACCGGCGAGGACGTCGCCGAACTCCAATGCCACGGCGGCGCTTACCTCGTCCGCCGCGTCCTCGCCCTCGCCACCGCCGCCGGCGCGCGCCTGGCCGAGCCCGGCGAATTCAGCCGCCGCGCCTTCCTCAACGGCCGCATCGATCTCACCGAGGCCGAGGCCATCGCCGACCTCGTCGCCGCCCGCGGCGAGGCCGGCCTGCGGATGGCCCTCGCCCAGATGTCCGGGGCGCTCGCCGATCGCGTCAACGGCCTGCGTCGCCAGGTCATCGCCATTCGCGCTCATCTGGAAATTGAGATCGACTTCTCCGACCAGGACATCCGCCTCCCTGCGCGCGGCGATCTCGTCCGTGAAATCGACTCGCTGACCGCCGACCTGGCCCAGTTGCACGATAGCTTCGCGCGCGGCCGCATCATCAGGGAGGGCGCGCGCGCCGCCATCATCGGCAAGCCCAATGCCGGCAAATCGAGCCTCCTCAACCGTCTCCTCGGCGCCGACCGCGCTATCGTCACGCCCATCCCCGGCACCACCCGCGACGTGATCGAGGATTCGATCGCGCTCGGCGGCGTGCCGCTGCTGCTCGCCGATACCGCCGGCCTGCGCGACAGCACCGACCCGATCGAGCGTCTCGGCATCGACCGTACGCGCCGTCACGCCGGCGAATCCGACCTCCTCATCGCGGTCTTCGATTACTCGCGTCCGCTCGATTCCGACGACGCCAACGTCATCGCGACTTGCGCCGGCCGCCCCGGCGTCGCGATCCTCAACAAGCGCGACCTGCCGCCCTCCTTCAATGCCCACGCATTGCGCGATCGCGGCCTGCAACTCCCGCTGGTCGAGTTCTCGGCGGTTACTGGCGATGGCCTTTCCGATCTCCGCGACCTACTCGAAACTGCCGTCACTGCACTTACTTCAGGTAACTCGTCTCCGCCAATCACCAAAGTCGCAACCGACCATGGATCGCAAATCACAATCGACGAAACTTCGGACACGACCAATGCAGTCCACACTAACTACTCGGTCGAAGATTGCACCGCAGGCGCTGGTCCGCAAAGCAGCTTACCGGATAGCTACTCTTATAGCTCAGTCGCAGAAGGCAGCTTGGAAGATGGGACCTCCGATAGTTCAATCCCCAAAGGTGACTTGAAAGATACTGCCCCCGATAGCTTAGTCCAGAAGGGTGAGATGGTAGCTATCTCGCGCGAACGTCATCGCGATGCGCTGGCGCACGCTCTCGACTCACTCGCCGCCGCACGCCATAGCGTGCTTGCCGCAATGCCGCCGGAAATTGTCGCCGTCGATATAATGGCTGCCGCTGACGCCCTCGCTTCCATCACCGGAATCGTCGGCACCGAAGACGTCCTCGACGCTCTCTTCCGCGAATTCTGCATCGGCAAGTAAGTCACGACCCCTCAACAAGTAACTTGGGACCTGAAGGCGACGCCCTCCCACTGAGGGGATGTGTTCCTTTGATTCGACTTATGCGACATCGCTAGCGACCGCCACAGTGATGTGTTGCTAAGAGCTGATGTGTTGCTAAGAGCGAAGCTCTCGTATCTTACCCAATGGGAAGTCTGAACCTTGCCACCAGGCGCGCTTGCGAGCCGAGCTAACGAGTCTGCGAGGTGCGTTAAGAATACAGTTTCAGTCTCCGAAGGAAGCTATAGTTGCTTGTTTCTTGACCATCGGCCCTTATCCGTACCCGTTATCTACATAATGATAAAAATTAGTAACTATTAGTAGTGGCAGATGCGGGGTTTCGGAGTCTTACTTGTGCGCACGTCGCAGACTCCTTTGCGCGCTCGGCCTCCGGGTCGGCTAGTGTTGGCGCTACGCGCGGGACGCGTCATAATCGATTGGTTGTTATCAACATGAGCGCCGCATCTACATACAACGTCATCGTGGTCGGCGCCGGCCACGCCGGCATCGAAGCGTCCCTCGCTGCCGCCCGCATGGGCGCGCGCACGCTGATGCTCACGCTTAACCTCGACCACATCGGCCAGATGTCCTGCAACCCCGCCATCGGCGGCATCGGCAAGGGCCACCTGGTGCGCGAGATCGACGCCCTCGGCGGTGAGATGGGCGTTGCCATCGACGAGACCGGCATCCAGTTCCGCTTCCTCAACACACGCAAGGGTCCTGCCGTTCGCGCACGCCGCGCGCAGGCCGACAAGGCCGCGTATCGCACCCGCATGAAGCGCGTGATCGAAACGACGCCCAACCTGACGACCCGCCAGGCCAGCGTCGAGCGGCTGATCGTCGAGGGCGGCGCCGTCCGCGCCGTCGAGTCGCAGATCGGCGAGGTCTTCGCCGCCCGCACCGTCATCCTCACCACCGGCACCTTCCTGAAGGGACTCGTGCATATCGGCCTGCGCAACTTCAACGCGGGCCGCGCCGGCGACTTCGCCGCGATGGGCCTTAGCGAAAGCCTGGCGAGCCTCGGCTTCCGCATCGGCCGCCTCAAGACCGGCACCTGCCCGCGCCTCGACGCCCGCACCATCGACTACTCTGCGCTGGAACTCCAGCCCGGAGACGAACCGCCGCCGCCGTTCTCGTTTCGCACTGCGCGCATCACGCAGCCGCAGATTCCCTGCCACCTGACCTTCACCAATGAGGCGACGCACGAGATCATCCGCGGCGGCCTCGACCGCTCTCCCATGTACTCCGGCGTCATCCATAGCCGCGGCCCACGCTATTGCCCTTCGGTCGAGGACAAGGTGATGCGCTTTCGCGACAAGGACCGCCATCAGATCTTCCTCGAACCCGAGGGCCGCGACACCGTCGAGGTCTATCCCAACGGCCTTTCGACCAGTCTGCCGCTGGATATCCAGGTCGCGATGGTCCATTCAATCAAGGGCTTGGAAGATGCCGAGATCATGCGGCCCGGCTATGCGATCGAGTACGACTTCTCCGATCCCACTCAGCTACTGCCGTCGCTCGAAACCCGGCTGGTCGAGGGCCTGTTCTTCGCCGGCCAGATCAACGGCACCACCGGCTATGAGGAGGCGGGCGCGCAGGGCCTCATCGCCGGCATCAACGCGGTGCTGAAGACCCGCGGAGAGGTGCCATTGGTGCTCGGCCGCGACCAGGCGTACATCGGCGTGATGATCGACGACCTCGTAACCCGCGGAATCGGCGGCGAGCCCTATCGGATGTTCACCTCGCGCGCCGAGTACCGCCTGCTCCTGCGCGAGGATAACGCCGACCGCCGCCTGTCGCCGGTCGGTGAGCGGCTGGGCCTCGTCGGCAACGAGGCCGCCAACCGTATCCGGGAGCGCGGCGATCGCGTAGCGGCGGAGACCGCACGGCTGCGTGCGACCTCGGTCGCCGCCGGCGAAGAGACCAACCGGCTACTCGCGGAATGCGGCTCGAGTCCGCTCCGCGAGGCGGCCCGCGCCCTCGACCTGATGCGCCGGCCCGAACTCTCCTATGCCGACGTGGTGCGGCTGGCGCGCCTCGAACCGGCACTCGACTTCGACCAGGCCGCCGAACTCGAGACCGAGGTCAAGTACGCGGGCTACGTACGGCGCCAGACCGAGGCGATCGAGCGGTCGAAGCGGCTCGAAGACGCGGCCATTCCCGAATGGGTTGACTTCAATGCTATCGAGGGCCTCTCGACCGAGGCCTGCGAGCGCCTTTCGAACGTGCGCCCGCGATCGCTCGGCCAGGCGGCCCGGATGCCCGGAATCACGCCGGCCGCGGTCGCCATTCTCGCGGTCCATATTCGCGCCCGCGCCTCCCGAGCGGCGCCGCACGGATAACTCGGCATGCGGCCCCGTATGCTCCGTGCCATCTTTCAAAGTCAGTCCATTCTGCAGTCCTAAGCTCAGGCGGCCATTCAATTGAGTATCGCTGTAACGAATGCACCGGGCGCGGTTCAGGCGCTCGTCCGATCGAGTCGTTCAACCTATTGCTACCGAAGCGTGAGATCCTCAATGGAGAGAAAGCGAAACTGAGGCGAAAATGTTTCACGTGAAACATTTTCGCTTAATTTTCGTTTTTGATAGACATGGATAGTCTTATCCAATAGTAGCGTCATCGATTTTTGGAAAAACTGATAAAATCCTCCTCTAGATAGCTTCGCGAGGGTCTTGGGCGGCGATTTTCAAGCGGGCATAATGAGGTCATGCAACTGACCGACACACGCGAGATTGCACGCGCCGTTCGCGCCATCGTTGGCGCGGCGCTGGAGAATCGGGCGTGTCTATCCTTGGAGTCGCCTGTTCCAGTTCAGGCGCCAGGGCCAGTTCAGGCGCCTGTCTCAGTTCAAACTCCTGTCTCCGTTCAGTCGCATACCTCGGTTCAAACTCCTGCCCCAGTTCGGGCGCCGGGGCCAGCTCAGGCGCGTGCTGCGGTCTCGGCGGCCGATGTGGTTCCAGCGAGCATTGCCTTTCAACCGCGCGACGGCTTCCTCGGTCGCATCGAGACCTTCGCCGCGGCGTTGGCGTTATGGGGATCGAAGCTGAACCTGACCGCGGCCCCGGACGACCCGGCCGAGATCGCCTTCCATATCCTCGACAGCCTCGTGCCACTCATGCGTGCCGAACGAGCGGAAGCTTCGTCCGTCGTCGTCGCCTCGCGCTCATCGGCGACGGCGCTGGCGGGCGCATTCGAGGCCGGCTCGCGGGTGCTTGATCTCGGCAGCGGCGCGGGCTTTCCTGCGCTGATCCTGGCGGCGGCCAGTGCCGCGGACTTCGTCCTGCTCGAAGCGCGCCGCAAGCGCGCCAGCTTCCTCAGCGTGACCGCGGCCGAGATGGGCCTGTCGAATGTCCAGGTGAACTCCTCGCGCACCGATGCGATCGCTTTGCAGCCAGTCTTCAATGTGGTCACAGCGCGCGCCTTCGCCGAGCCGGCCGTGGTGTTCGACACCGCGCGCGCGGCGCTCAGGCCGGGAGGACTGGTCGTTCTCTATGCGAGTCCGGCCCAGAGAGCCGCTATCGCGCGTGCCAGCGCCGGCGGGTTCGACGATGCCGTGTTTATCGAGTATGACGTCCCGCGCGGATCGAGCAGCGTCAGCCATGTGCTCGCCATCTCCCAGCGTATGGCCTGAGCGACTGTCCGCACCCTTGTCCAGTTCGATCCGGAACGGCGGAGTTGACCGCAGCAGGCAAACGGCGCGGGAAGTTCGCGAGCCTCGGCTAATGGGCGACCTCACGAATGACATGGCGCGCTGCGCCGTATTGGAGCGGGAAGGTCGGCGGCGAGCGCGAGGGCGTCAACCATTGCGGGCAAAGCTGGTTGATGGGCGATAGCTCCTGGCCGGATGCCCGTCCATAGGTGTCAGTCGCCTAGCCCAAGCGAAGGGTGACTGAACTCTCTGCAAGGCTCACAAGGCAGCGGGCGGCAAACCCGTCCGTCGGTGTCAGATTTGGGTCACTCAAGGAGAATCTCGCAGAAAGTACGGAAATCATCTATCTTATTATAGCCTATAGTCATCCAATACTATTAAAAACGTAGAAAGAGCGAAAATGTTTCACGTGAAACATTTTCGTCTTATTTTCGTTTCTCGATGAATCGCGGACACTGTTTCCATTGAAAAACGGCGAAAATACTTGTGGATTACTCTGCCCGACTACTTTGCCTTTGCAGTCCGCGGAAGGCTATCATGTCCTCGGGGTTCCGAGCCTTCCATGACGCCTGCCAGGGCGTATGAGCGAACCAGTCGAGCGGTGCTCACGGTCGAAAGGGAGGGGCAAACGATGTCTTGCAGAGGCATCGTCGGAAGACGGAGGCGAGTGTGGGGCGGCTGATCGTAGTAGCCAATCAAAAAGGCGGAGTCGGCAAGACCACCACGGCGGTCAACCTCGCAGTCGCACTCGCCTTGAGCAAGCCTCTCAACGGGCCTCGCGAGCAAGCCTCATGGTCGCATCGGAATGGCCCGGCCAGGGCCGAAGCTCCGGCGGACGAAGCGCGCGCAGCGAATGGAGCAGACGCGGCGGCAAAGCGTCGAGATTCCATCACAAAGCACGATGACCCAGCCGAGCGTGACGGTCTGCCCCGGGCGACGAATGGCAAGCCCGCCGAGTCACCGAGTGCAGCATTAGATGATTCAGGTTCAAGGTCAGGGTCGCGTTCGCTGAAGGGAAACGGCGTTCTATTAATTGATTTGGATCCGCAGGGCAACGCCTCCTCGGGAATTATCGCCGATACGCGGCTGGCCGAACTCAAATCCTCGGGGAGGACAATTTATGAAGCATTGGTGGGGCAAATTACGCTAAGCGAGGCGATCCGGCCCGCGCGCGAGCGGGTATTTCTGGCACCGTCGGGTCCCGATTTGGTGGGCGCGGAGGTCGAGCTGGCGACGCGCGAGGGCCGCGAGCGGGTGCTCAAGGAGATTCTGGCGCCGGTGCGCGACGACTATGAGTACATTATCGTAGATACGCCGCCGTCGCTGGGGCTGCTGACGCTGAATGCGCTGGTGGCGGCGGATTCCGTGATCGTGCCGATGCAGTGCGAGTATTACGCGCTGGAAGGCCTGACGGCGCTGCTCGAGACGATCAGGCGGATCCGTTCGTCGCTGAATCCGGGGCTGCGGATAGACGGGCTGGTGCTGACCATGTTCGATGCGCGCAATCGCCTGAGCCACGAGATTGCGCGCGAAGTCGAGAAGCATTTCCCGGAGAAGGTTTTTCAGAACGTGATCCCGCGCAACGTGCGTCTGTCGGAAAGCCCGAGCCACGGTCTGTCGGTGATCGAATACGATCCGAAATCGGCGGGCTCACTGGCCTATCAGAACCTGGCGGCAGAACTGATAGAGCGACTCGGCGGCGGCGGCGGCGCGCCGCCCAGGGACGGCAGCGACGACGCGCCGGCGCGGCGGTCGTGGAGTTTGCGGGCGCTGTTTGCGCGCGACAATGAACGAGGTAAGCGATGATACGAAAACCGCTGGGGCGAGGGCTGGACGCGTTGATCGACCGAGACGGAAGCGGACGGGAGGCGGGCGCGGCAGCGGCGCCGCTGCTGCTGCTGGTGGCGCCGGACCGGATAGTGCCGAGTCCGTTGCAACCGCGGCGCAATTTCGATCCGGAGCGGATGGAGGAACTGACCAACGCGATCCGCGCGCAGGGGATTATCGAGCCGCTGATCGTGCGGCCGCTGGCGGGCGACGCGGACGAGCCGCGCTATGAATTGATCGCGGGCGAGCGGCGGCTGCGCGCGGCACGGGCGGCGGGATTAACGGTGGTGCCGATCGTGGTGCGCGAGGTCGGCGATCATGAAGCGCTGGAAATGTCGCTGGTCGAGAACCTGGTGCGCGAGGACTTGAATCCGATCGAGGAAGCGCGCGCCTTCGTGCGGCTGAGCAAGGAGTTCAACCTGAGCCATGAGGAGATCGCGGCGCGGATCTCGAGGAGCCGGTCGTACGTGACCAACACGATGCGCCTGCTGGAGCTGCCGATACCGGTGGTCGAACTGATCACTTACGGCGGTCTGACGCCGGGGCAGGCGCGTCCGCTGCTGTCGATGTCGTCGGCGCACGAACAGATACAGGCGGCGGCGCGGATAGCGCAGGCGAAGATCACGGCGCGCGAGGCCGAGCAGATGGCGGTGGAAAATCGGCCGGTCAGCCGCGCGATCGTGGCACGGGCCGAGACCGAACGGCTGGAGCGGCCGAGCCTGCCGAGCGAGGCGCCGCCGGATGCGAACCTGGGGGCGTTGGCGGATTCGCTGCAGAAGGCGCTGAAGCGCAAGGTGCGGATTGCGCCGAAGCACGGCAAGACGGCGGGACGAATCGAACTGGAATATTACGATGACGACGATCTGACCGAGGTCTCGAGAATCCTGATCGTGGCGGGCACGGCGTTCCAGAAGGCGTGAAGAAAACCCCAGTGGAGCTTGCGAGCCGAGTTAACGAGTCTGCGAGGTGCGCAGAAATAAGACTCTGAGAGAGGGACAGGTGTCGAGGAACTAAGAACTTATAGCTCTTTTCTGAAACCTTACCAAGGTTTCAGACTTCCCTTTGCATAAGATGCGAATGACGTTCGCATGCCGCTACAGCGAATCAGCCGGGGAATATTGCTGTTGAGAGCCGCATCATCCGATCAAGGTTTATAATGGCAACCAATCTGGAACGCTACAAGAAGGATTTAGAACGACTTCTCGGGCTTGGCGTTACTCTTGACCTTGCAATGACAAAAGAACTCTGGAAGGACGATGGCTTTAGCAAGCAAGTTCGGAAGCAGTTTGGCGAAAAGGACGGCGAAGCAATTCTGAAGAACCTTCCCGAATTCAAGACGAGTTATGAGGAATGGTACTCAGAGTCCCTAGTTCTTCTTAGACAGCTGCCACCAGATAGGCTCAGCAACTTCGTTGGGCTTTATGAGAGGCCCAGGACACGTAAGTCGGCCGACTATGAAAACTATGTTATACAGGACTATCTGCAAGGATTGACGGTAACCTGCGGCGGCGTGAAAATTGCTGAACCGGTAGCTGCTTTGCCGAAATTCAGGCAGCAGAGGGCTATCTTGGAGGCGGCAAAGGTCCGATTTGAAAGCTCACTGTTCGAAATCAGGCAACTAGTGCAAGCTGACCTATTCGATAGTGAAATCGACGCCGCCCGAGAGCTACTAAAGAACAGATTCACCCGGGCGGCCGGAGCCGTAGCGGGCGTGGTCTTGGAGAGGCATTTGCGCCAGGTATGCGAGGATCACTCGGTCAAAATAACCAAGAAAAATCCCGGGATCAGCTTTCTGAACGAACTTTTGAAGGCCAATTCTGTGATTGATCTACCCCAATGGCGCCACATCTCTTTGCTTGGCGATCTCCGCAATTTATGCGACCACGATAAGCTTAAAGAACCGACTCGCGCGCAAGTCTCGGACCTAATCGATGGAACCGTAAAAGCGATCAAGACCATTTCTTGAGACTCGTTCGAGTTTGTGGACTCGACCGCTCATCCAGATCTGAGGCTCATCAGTCGCCGGTTAGCGGGAGGCGAGGGCTTTGCCGTGGCGCAGGAGGACGAGGCGCGGGCGGCCGGAAGATGTTTCGAGGACCGGTTGGAGGTCGAGGGCCTGATCCTTGAGCCTGGCCCAGGCGGCGGCGGTGGCGATGACGTAGCCGGGCGGAGCGTCGCCGAGCTTGCCCCAGATACGCGGCGCAGTGCGATTGAGATAGAAGAGCAGCGGCGCGGGTTCGTCCTCGAACTGAAAGAGGTAGAGCGGTTCCGCGGGGCCGACGATGCGGTTGATCTGGGCGGCCGCCTGGCGCATCGAATCGCCGGCACAATCGCGGACTTCCTTGTAGGGCAGCCAGAAGAAATTAATGACAACGAGAATCGCGCAGACCGAGGCGACGGCGCGACGCAGGATTTTCCCGGGGCGGTTGCGGGCGAGCGAGCTTAGCCACCAGGAGAGCATCAGGGCCGAGGCCGGCCACAAGGGCATCAGGTAGGCGCGGCGCTTGTAGGCGGCGACGCTGAAGAAAAGGACCGTTACGATCCAGAAGATGGCGCAGAGGCGGACGGCGAGGACGGCGCGCCGGGAGGCGACGGGAGACGGCGGCAGATGGACCGCGGGATCGTCCATGGCGGGCAGGAACATCATGCGGAGGGACATCCAGATAGAGAGCGGGTTTTGCGCGGGGCGGATGCCGCGCGGCGGAGCGGGCTGGGCATCGGCAGGCCGCGGAGACTCGCCGGGCGCGGCGGGTTCATCTGCAGCGGCCCCCGGATTCTTATCCACGGGAGAAAATGAACGAGAGCGGTTGCCGTTGGAAGGCCAGAACGTGCGGAGGGCGGCGGCGACGGCAAAGGGTACCAGAAGGCTCAACGGGGGCGAGTTCAAGAGGAGGGGTTTGAGGTAGTACCAGGGCGCCATCGCGCCCAGGGAGCCGAAGAAGCGGCCGAAATTCTCGCTACCGATCTGGCGGTGCAGGAATCCGTAGCGCCGCCCGAAGAGGCATGCGAGGTACCAACTGGAGGCGATCGCGAGAGTGACGATAACGGGGCCGGGAGTCGCGAGCTTCCAGAAGTCGCGCAGGCGGCGGACCGCGACGAGGAAAACCAGGATAGCGAGGCCGGGCATGAGCGCGCCGACGGGGCCTTTGGCGAGGACGGCGAGGCCGAGGGAGAGCGCGAGGAGGTAGCGGAGGTAGTTGGGGCCGCGGAGTGGTTCGGCCCGATCGTCAGGAGGCGGATCGGAGGAGACGGCGGGAGTACGCGGGGCGGACCAGCATAGGAAAGCGAAGAGGGCGAGGTTCTCGAAGAAACACAGGGTCATATCGACGCGGCCGATGCGCGCGTTCTCGATGTATTGATAGGACGCGGTGAGGATGAGGCCGGCGAGGACGGCGTCGTGGGGGCCGAGGAAAGCGCAGGCGAAAGCGATGGTGAGGATAACGCCGGCGACGGCATAGAGGGCGGCGGGCATCCGCAGGTTGAAGGCGTTGACTTGTGTGATGCCGGCGAGGCGATCGATGGCGACGGCGGTCCAATGGAAGAGGGGCGGCTTGTACATCGGCGAGCGGCCGTTTTCGAGAGGAAAGAGCAAGGCGTGGTGCTCGACCATCTGCTGGAGGAAGACGGCCTCGACCGCCTCGTTGGAACCGCAGACATCGGCGGCGCCGAGGCGATGGAGGGTGGTTGCGGCAGCGATGGCGACGACGAGGACGATCGCGGCGAGGGTGCGCGGAGGAATCGAGGATGAGGGGGATGAGTACGGCATCGGAGCGGCAGATCGTAGCGAAAGCGGCGGGGTTACGCGATGCGTGGAGAGCGGGCCGGGAGGGATGATGGCCGGGAGCGAAGAAAAGCGGATGGCGGGGGCGGACTTGCGATAGGCGGGTGGGTATGGTTCGATAGGCTGTTCGAGGGATCGCCGCGGTGGCGCGCCTATCTGAAAGTATCAACCACGTGACAGGCTCGCAGGAGCCGCAAGTTTAATAAGTTGACCGCGACCGATGAAAAGGACCTATCAACCTCACAATCGCAAACGCTTACGCACGCACGGATTTCTCGCCCGGATGGCATCGCCGGGAGGGCGCAAGATACTGAAACGCCGGCGCACGCGGGGGCGCGCGCGGCTGACGGTCTCGATTCCCGGCAAACAGCCCGGCTAGGGGATGAAGCGGCAGAGCGGGCGCGCGGCGAGTGGTCGTTCGGTCCGGCCGACCGGTTGCATCGGCGCGCCGAGTACCTGCGGCTGCAGAAGATTGGCGCCCGCTACCAGACCGCTCATTTCGTGATGTACGCAGGCAGACTGGCCGCAACCGCAGATCGATCGCGCCTGGGGACGACCGTGTCGCGGCGCATTGGACCGGCGGTGGTGCGGAATCGGACGCGGCGGCGGGTGCGCGAGTGTTACCGGTTGAGGCTCAGGCCGATGTTTCCGGCGGGCACGGCGTTGATCGTAATCGCGCGGACGGGGGCGGGGGAGCTCAAGAGCCAGGCGATCGCGGGGGAACTGGTGCAGGCCGCGTCGAACCTGGCGGCACGACTGGCGCGGCAGGGGCGTTGATGGCGCGGGCATCCGGTATCGTGAAGGACGCGGCGGCGGGAATCGCCCGCGGCGCGGCGGTCATCACAATAGATCTCTATCGCGCGGTGGTGTCACCGCTGCTTACATCTTCATTGGGACCGGCCTGCCGCTTCCAACCGACCTGTTCGGCGTATGCGCGCGAAGCGATTCATCGGCATGGAATCGTGGCGGGCGGACGGCTGGCAATGGGGCGGCTGGCGCGTTGCCGGCCGGCGGGCGGATGGGGCCACGATCCCGTACCGCAAGACCGCGCGGCGCGCGCGTCGAGTTAAGGAATACTTGGAAAACTCCCGGCTCCTGACATTTCTGGTGATCTCGATCGCGATCGTCATCTTCTACAACCAGCTTTTGCAATGGCGGCATCCCGAACTGGCGCATCGGCAGAACAAGATCGCCGCGAGCCCGACGCCCTCGCCGACCGAGTCGGCGGCGAGCGGAGCCGGTGCGGCGAATGGAGCAAGCGCGGCGGGGGCAAGCGCCGCGGCGGGAGCGCCGGGATCGATCACGGCATCGGCGGCGCGGACGATCACGATCGCGAGTTCGCTCTACGATGCGAAGGTGACGCTGCGCGGGGGACGGCTGGCGAGTCTGACGCTGAAGGATTATCGGCAGACAGGCAAGCCCGATAGCCCGCCGTACGAGGTTGTAGCGGGTGGCGATCGGCTGCCGCTGGGGCTCGTGATCGTGCGCGGCGGGAACGAGTCGGACGACGGCGAAGTGATCTACAGCAGCGAGGCGCCGGCGCAGATGGATGCGAGTCCGAGCGGCGCCGTGGTAACGCTGACGGGGACGACGGCGGAGGGCTTGAAGCTGACCAAGACGTTCGCCTTCAAGGCGGACGGTTACGTGTTTGACGTGAGCGGGGCGGTGAGCGCGCCTGCGGGCATGAAGATCGACGGCTTCGGCTGGCAGTTGAGCCGGCCGCTAAGGGCGAATGCGGGCTTTCGCGACATACCGGCATTGCAGGCGGACGTTCAGGGCAAGGTGCTGAACGAAGCGCAGAAGGCGATCGAGAAAGGGGTGGCGCCGGTTGACGGAACGATCACGTACGCGGGCTTTGGCGATCGTTACTTTCTGTCGGCGCTGATGCCGCAGCAGCCGGTGGTCGGCACGCTCTCGATGGACTACGCGGGGGACGAGGCGGACGCGCGGATTGTCTTCAGCGGCGCGACCACGCTCCGGAGTGCGGTCTACATGGGGCCGAAGGAACTGGACGTGCTGGAGGCGGTGAATCCGGCGCTCAACAAGGCGATCAACTTCGGCTGGACCGGGATAATCGCGCTGCCGTTTCTGAAGCTGTTGAAGTTGTTCTATCGGATTGCGCCTAATTACGGTCTTGCTATCATCCTGCTAACTATCGTCGTGAGGCTGCTGACGCTGCCGATGTCGATCAAGGGCCAGCGGTCGATGATGAAGATGCAGCGGCTGCAGCCACAGGTCGAGCGCATCCGCGAGAAGCATAAGGACGACCAGGAACGGCTCAACCGCGAGATGGTTGACCTGTACAAGCGCAACCACGTAAATCCGCTGGGCGGGTGTCTGCCGATGGCGGTGCAATTGCCGGTATTCTTCGGGCTATACGAGGCGCTACTGAACGCGATCGAATTGCGGCACGCGCCGTTCGTGGGATGGATCAGGGATTTATCGGCGCCGGACTGCCTGCATCTTTCATGGTTTCCGCTGATACCGTTCACGCAATGCCAGGGAATCCCGGTACTGGTAATCCTGATGACGATCACGGCCTTTTTGCAGCAGTGGCTGGCGCCGCGGCAGCCGGATCCGAATCAGCAGAAGATGATGATGTATATGCCCGTGGTGTTCAGCCTGATTTTCGTGAATATGCCGGCCGGGCTGACGCTCTATTATTTTTCGTCGAACCTGCTTGGCGTCGTCCAGCAGTTCATACTCAACCGTGAGTTCCAACAATTGCCGGTACCCGCATCGACATGAGCTCAAGCGATACAATTGAAACCACCGCCTCGACCATCGATCAGGCGATCAGCCAGGCGCTGACGCAACTGGGGGCCGAACAGGAAGACGTCACGATCGAAGTGCTGAGCACGCCGCGCAGCGGGGTGCTGGGACTGGGCGCGCGGCAGGCGCGCGTGCGCGTGACGAAGCGGAGTCGTGAAGCGGCGCATAGCGGGGTGATGTCACCGCCGCCAGCGCCGCCGTTGCGGCCGACGCCGCCCGAGATGCGGCGGCCGGAGGGGCGGGCAGAAGTGCGGCGTGAACCGCCGCGCGAACCATCGCGGCCGGAGCGGAGCGAGCGCGCCGCTGAAGGCTGGCGCGAGGGCGCGAGCGTTGGTGCGGGCGGCGTCCGGACGGAAGTCGCGCACGAAGCCAGGGGCGAGGCGGCGCGCGAGCCGCGGCGCGAGGCGCCGGTACAGCGCGATGAAGGTCGCGGGGGCGAGCGGCGGGAGCGTCCGCGAGAAGCGGTCGGCGCCGCGGATGCCGGCGGCGCGCCGCGAGACGAGCGGCGCGGACCGGAGCCTCAGGAGCGGTCGCAGCCGGAGGGTCGAGGTCGCAGAGAGCCGGAACGCCAAGACCGGCGTCAAGTGGAGGGTGGGGACCGGCGTGAGCCTCGAAGTGAGGAGCGGCGTGATAGCGCGCGGGCGGAGCCGAGCCCGGCGGGCGATAACGGACCGCGTCGGGAAGGGCTTCCAGAGGGCGCACGCGAGGCGGGTCGCGAGAACGGGCGCAGCGAGGAAGCGCCCGGTCCCGGCGAGGGTCGGGAGCGCAGGTCGCGAGGCGGGCGCGGGCGTGGCGGTCGGCGGCGTCAGCAGAGGGCAACGCCGCGCGTCGAGCAGCCGCCGGTGCAGAGCGCGGATGCGCGCGACATGGATCGGCGGGAGGCGGATCGCGACGACGATCGTGATCCGTTCGCGGGGGTGGATGAGGGCGGCAACGATCCTCGCAAGATCGTCGATTTGCAGGAGCAGGCGCGCGAAGCGACCATCTTTCTCGAACGACTGCTCGAGTTGATGGGCGAAAAGGCGACCATCGAACAGGCCGAGTCGGACGATCCGGAGACGCTCGAGCTGAATATCAAGGGCGACGGATCGGGCATTCTGATCGGGCGTCATGGACAGACGCTCGATGCGATCGAGTACATGGTGAATCGGCTGCTGGCGCGTAAGATAAAGGACGCCGCACCGATTTCAATCGACACCGAATCCTATCGCGCGCGGCGCCGCCGGTTGCTGCAGCGGATGGCATTATCGAAGGGTGAGCAGGCCAAGCGCGAGCATGTGGGGGTGACGCTCGAGCCGATGCCGCCGCGTGATCGGCGCATCGTTCATCTGGCGCTGAAGGACGATCCGATGATCGCAACGCGATCGACCGGAGACGGCTTTATGCGCGCGATCGAGATTGTTCCGGTTGATGAGCGGCGCAGTCCGAACGAGCGCGGCGGCGAGAATCGCGGACGCGGGCGGGAGCGTGATCGGGATCAGGACAAGACGCCGCCGATCGGCGAGCAGGGCGGCTTCAAGCACGGACAAAAGCGCTTCGTCTAGTTTTGAGCGGCCCCTCCAAGATATCGCGAGGGAGATCTGAGCCGACAGGCGACGTTAGCGCCTGGCGGACGCCGAAAAACTATCGCTTCGCGACCTTTCCAGGGAGTTTGACTGAGGGCGATCTTTCCTGATGACATTCATAGAGTCGCGTGGGGTCTCTCCAGTCTAATTGTTGATAATAGAAAGTATCTGGAAAGAATAGACTAGGGTTGGAGGCATCTTTCATCGAGGGTTACTGGAATCTGCGGAAGGCCGTCGCATCGATGGTTGGTGATTTGGGCTCGATGGCCGGCAAAATAAAGGTGTGGGCGTCGGTCCTCGCACTGATCCCATTGATGCCCGGATTCGCGCGCGCGCAATCCCTGGTTCGAATACGAAAGAGCGTGTCGCCCGCCGCAGTGCTGATTACGGACGCGGTCACGGCTCCGCCTGAGATGCCGATGGAGATCGTGGTCAGGCTCAATCTGCGAAATACCGCGGAGATGGAGCAACTCAAGCAAGATCAGCAGGATCGGTCCTCGCCGAACTACCATCAATGGCTCACGGCCGAGCAGTTCAACGAGCGCTTCGGTCCGACGCAGGAGGACGCGGATACCGTCGCACAATGGTTAAGAGGGGCGGGTTTCGAAATAGCCGAGATAGACCTGGGGCGACGGCTCATCACAGCGCGAGCGAAAGCGGCGGTGGTAGCGGGAACACTTAAGGTTAAGATCGTGAGCGACGGAACGCTTTTCGCGAATACCACCGAACCGTCGGTGCCGGCGGCGATAGCACGGTTGATCGCGAATATCGAGGGCCTGCACAACACTTTCGCGGTAAAGCCGACATTGGGCGACCATTTCGTATTGGGACCGGCGCTGCGCGAGCGGGGCGCAACCGGGGCGGCGGCGGATTTCGCGACCCCGAAAGGCGGCACGGGCTTTTCGCCCTCGGATTTGCGGAAGTACTATAATGAAACGCCGATACTGAGCAGCGGCGACACGGGCACGGGGACCTCAGATTGTATCGCGCTGCCGGAAATTTCAAATGTTCACAACGGCACGCTGGCGACCTTTACCAAGGATTTTAACAACACGGATTTTAGTTTGCCGCCGATCGCGCTGACCAAGGTGATCGCGGACAAGAAGAATCCGGGATTCCAGGGAGACGCCGAAGTGGAGGCTGACCTGGACATTGAATATTCGCATTCGGTGGCGCCGTCGACACCGATTGAGCTCTATCTTGGAGCGGGCCAGAATTCCTTGCTGGACGCGATCGGCAAAGCGGTGACGAGCAACCGGTGCGGCGTTATCAGCATCAGCTATACGTTTTGTGGGATGCCGGACAGCTTTTTCAGCGTCACATTAGATCAGATCTTCAGCGAGGCTGCGATGCAAGGACAAACGGTCTTCGCTGCCACCGGGGACTATGGGGCAGCGGGCGTGCAAGCGGTCAAGGTGCGGAAGAAGATTGAATGCGGCATCGGCACTTCATTGAACGTGAGCGAGATGGCCGCGGATCCCAACGTCACCGGGGTTGGCGGTACGCAGTTTGATGCGCAGTACGAATTCTTCGGGGCCAATGATATCAGCACCGTTCTCGACGGAATCGAGTCGGCATGGAACAACGGCGGCGGCGCGACGGGTGGCGGAATGAGCATGGTCTTTGATCACAGTCGCGCGACCTGGCAGAGCGGATCGAAAGTACCGGCCGCAAGTATGCGTATGGTGCCTGACGTAGCGTTTGGCGCCAGCGGGACGCTGCCAGGGTTTTACATCGTGGGATTCTATCGGGGAGCGAACCGGCTGTTTTCGGTCTCCGGCACCAGTGTGGGATCGCCCAGTTGGGCGGGATTTTCGCGTCTGATCGCCGAAGCCTCCGGGGAGGGCAACCGGATAGGTTTGATGAATCCGCGACTCTATGAGCTGGGGAATATGGGTTCGGAATCGGGCTTGATTGACGTGACGACGGGCGACAATTCGTTCAATGGGGTAATCGGGTACTCGGCTGGGCCAGGCTACGATATGACGACCGGGTGGGGATCGCCGGATATGGGCACGCTGCTGGATTCCTACCTGGGCAAATAAAGGCCATGACGTCGGCAGTTGGCAGTTAAAGTCTCAAGATCCGCGAAATTAAGGCTGTGGGCCGTGGTACTCGCGCTGATGGTGCCGAGGCCCGGTTTCGCGCGTGCGCAGTGGGTGCGAATTGCGCATAGCGTGCCACCCGCTGCGGGACGAATCCCGAACGCGAGGGCGGCGAAGCCGGCGATGCCGATGGCAATCGCGGTAGGGCTCAAGCTGCGCAATACGGTCGAGATGGATCGGCTGAAGCGCGAGCAGCAGGATCCATCTTCACCGAGTTATCATCAATGGCTGACGCCGGAGGAATTCAGGGAGCGCTTCGGACCAACGGAAGCGGACGCCGGGAAGGTTGCGCAATGGCTCAAGGCGACCGGCTTCACGGTGACCGGGATCGACCTCGACCGTCGGGTGATCACGGCGAAAGCGAGCGCGACGGTGGTGGGGCGGGCGTTGGACGTCGCGATCGTCAGCAATGGTGTGCTGTTCGCGAACACGAGCGCGCCGGCGGTGCCGGCGGAGGTAGCGCCGCTGATCGCAAATATCGAAGGGTTGCACAACCTTTTCACCGTAAGGCCGACGCTGTCTGGACATCGGGCGGTCGGCCCTCCGCTGCCGGAAGAGGGCGATGGGATGGCGTTGCCGGCTTTCAAAATCACCCCTGGATCGGGATTTACACCGACGGATTTCAGGACCTATTACGACGAAGCGGGATTAATCAAGGGCAAAAACTCGGGGACCAAAGGGCCGGATTGCATCGGATTGGCGGAGACGTTAGACCTTCACGGCAGTTCAATCAACGCATTTACCAGGGGCTTTGGCTTGCCGTTGGTCAACCTGAAGAAGGCGTACTCGAGTGGCCGGATGCGACCTGGGTACAACGACGCGGAACTGGAGGCTGCATTGGATGTCGAGTATGCGCATCTGGCGGCACCGGCGACGCCGATAAGGCTCTATATCGGGGCGGGCGGGAACGATTTGCAGGATGCGATCACCGCAGCGGTGACGAGCAACCGATGCGGCGTTATCAGCATCAGCTACGAGTATTGCGGGATGGATCCGAGCTTTTACAGCGCGACGCTGGGATACCTCTTCAGCCAGGCGGCGATGCAGGGTCAGACGGTGTTCGTGAGTTCGGGTGATGAAGGCGCTGCGGGGCTGGTCTCCGAGGGGGCCGGATGCGTCGTGGGCGCGACCGCAAATGTCAGCGAGATATCGGCTGAACCGGACGTTACGAGCGTGGGCGGGACGCAGTTCAACCCACTCTACAACTCCGCGGGGAAGGAAATCAGCACTGTGGCCGACGGGCTGGAATCGGCGTGGAACGAGCGCGACCAGATCGTGGGCGCGACCGGCGGCGGAGCGAGCCAGATTTTCTCGCGTCCAGGGTGGCAGACCGGAACGGGGGCGGCGGGAAACATGCGAGTGATCCCGGACGTGGCGCTGGGCGCCAGCGGGTCAGAGCCGGGCTATTACGTCGTCGCGATGTCAGGGCGAAAAAACGGGTTGGAGATCGTGGCGGGCACCAGCATTTCGTCGCCATCGTGGGCGGGCTTTACGCGGCTGATTGCGAAGGCATCGGGGAGCAGCCGCCTGGGGCTGATGAATCCGCGACTCTATGAGCTGGGAAACATGGGATCGGAGTCGGGGCTGATGGACGTAATCGGCGGCGATAACACATTTAATTACGTGGGTGGGTACGAGGCCGTGACGGGTTACGACATGAGCACGGGATGGGGCTCGCCGGATATGAGTATTCTACTGAATACCTATCTCGCGAAATAAGCGCGGCGGCGTGAACGAACGCGGCCGGCTTTCATCGAGGTCGCGGCTAGGATGAGGGGCAATCGCCGACGCGTTTACCCTCGAGCAGAATGGTCGAGTTGAAATCCTGGCCATTGACGGTGCCGGCGGAAGTAATCTTACCCACATAATGGTCGGGCCGGTCGAAAATGATGTTACCGCCGCCCTTCATCGTGAGCGGTCCACGACATAGGACTTGCCAATTGAGCTTGGTGCCGGTCCATTCGTAGTGCGAGCGGGTGCACTTTTCGTTGGCTGACGATTGCGGCGGCATGATCGTTTTGCCGGGGTCTTTCATCTGATCGGCGGTGACGCAACTGGTGTGGGAGTCGGGCGGCGCAGCGACGCCATTGCGGGTGACGTGGGTGACGACCTTCCACATGCCGGGCTTGGGAGCGGCCTCGGCGCGGGCGGCGAAAGCGAATACAAGTGCGGCCGCGAGCGTCAGCATCGCGAGGTTAAGTGATCTCGTCATCCTGGAAGACCTTTCCTTTTATCTGTGAGGAAGCGGACGCGGAAGGGAATGGGCGCATCCCTCATTGCGGGTGAAGAGGGATGCGCCTCGATGAGATATTTCTACGCGCCTTGAGCGGGCCGGAGTTGGCGTCAGCCTTCGGTCCAGCCCCATTTGGCTTTATTGGCGGCAACCTGTTCGGGAGTTGGATGCTCGGTCTGGACGAAGCTCTTGACCTTGAACTGATCGGCCAAATCGACGGTTTGATGATTGAGGGCAATGTCGGCGTTGAAGATATCGGGAACGGCGGGCTCCTCAAAAATAGCCTGCCAGGGGCATTCGGGCTCGCAAGCGCCGCAATCGATGCACTCATCGGGGTTAATGTAGAGCTGATTGGGGAAACTCTTGCGATCCTCACCGACGTATTCATAGATGCAATCGACCGGGCAAACGCTGACGCAGCCAGTATCAACACAATCGATGCAAAGGCGGGTTATCGTCCACGGCATGGGTGCTTATCCTCTCCTGAAGGCAGTCACGGTTTAGCCTATTATGGCGTGGCCGTCCAGAAAAGCGTATCGGCGGGGCCAGGTCAATCGGTCGATTCAAATTGTCTTTTGGGGCTCATGTGGTGTAGGTAGATTTGAGCATCGCGGCGCGCGGCTGCGTACTTCGCTAAGGCTGTTTGATGCGGTCCTTACCACTGAGGAGGGAACTTTGAATGGCTGACATCGACATTCACATCAAGGGCGGCACCATCGTTGACGGCACGCGCGCCCCGCGCTACCGGGGCGACGTTCTGGATCCGCGACGGCAAGGTCGCGCAGATTGGCGGACGTTCGCCGGGCTTCGCGAAGAAGACCATCGACGCGGACGGGCTGATCGTGGCGCCGGGCTTCGTCGATCTGCATACGCATTACGACGCGCAGATCCGCTGGGATCCGTACTGCACGATTTCGGGATGGCACGGGGTGACGTTGCTGGTGCTCGGCAACTGCGGCTTCGGCTTCGCGCCGTGCAAGCCGGAATTTCGCGAGCGCTCGATGCTGACGATGACGCGCACCGAGGCGATTCCGTACAGCGCGATGAAGGAAGGGATGCATTGGGACTGGGAGACGATTCCCGAGTACATGGATTCGCTCGACCGCGCTCCGAAGGGCGTCAACTGCATCCAGTACATGCCGACGGCGTCGCTGATGACGTACGTGATGGGACTGGAAGCGGCCAAGACGCGCGTCGCCAACGACCAGGAGAAGGCCGAGATGGCGCGCCTGCTCGACGAGGGCATGGACGCCGGGCTTTGCGGCTTTTCGATTCAACGCCTCGGACGCAACTCCGGGCAGGCCGACTTCGACGGCTCGCCGATGGTCACCGACACCATGTGCGACGAGGACATCCTGAACCTCGCGCGAGTGCTGAGGGCCCGCGATGAGGGCTTTATCGAAATCACGCAGGCGACAGGCCACGTCAAGCAGGACGCGGCCTTTGTCGAGGTACTCGCGGAAGCGGCGCAGCGGCCGATCCTGTTTCAGGCGATCACGTCGAGTCCGCAAAATGGCGACATTCATCGCAACAGCCTCAAGTGGCTGCATCACGCACGCGCGAAGGGTCTGCCGATCTTCGGGCAAGGTGCGACGGTGCGCAGCGGCTTTGCCTTCACGCTCGAACATTGGAATCTCTACGACGTAGCGACCGCATGGCGGAACCTGCTGACCGGGACGCGCGAAGAGAAGATCGCCAAGATGAAAGATCCGGCGATGCGCGCGGCGGTCAAGAGCGAGAAGGCGATGCGCGCGATCGATCTCAATGCGCCTGGCATCGGAGGACGGCTGCCGAAGCTGATCGTGCAATGGGTCGAGAACCAGCCCGAACTGGAGCATTACGTCGGCAAGTCGCTGCGGCAGATCGGCGAGGAAGAAGGGAAGCATCCGGTGGACGTGATGCTCGATCTATCGCTCGCGACGGACTTGAAGGCTGAGTTCCTGCAGCCGGAGCCGCGCTTCAACGCCGAGTACATGGCGGAGATCATCAACGGATCTACCTTTACGTTCCCGGGCGTTTCGGACGGTGGTGCGCATACCAAGTTCTTCACCGGCGGCGCCTTTACCACCGATTTCCTGCGCTGGCTGGTGCGCGACGAGCAGAAGATCACGCTCGAGGAAGCGCACTACCGGCTCTCGGCGCTACCGGCGCATGCGGCGGGATTTCGCGATCGCGGAACGCTGCGCGAAGGTGCGCATGCGGATGTCGTCGTTTACGAACTCGACGGCCTTGGAGTGAAGCCCGAATGGGTGGGTGAGATCGCGCATGATCTGCCGGCGGGCGAGTGGCGCCGGGTGCAGCGATCGACGGGCTACCGCTCGATCATCGTCAACGGCGTCGAGACTTTCGCGGACGGGAATTGTACTGGCGCAACTCCAGGCAAGCTGCTGCGGCACGGCCACGCCTGAAGCCGCATTGGCGTTGAGTTAAGGCCCCGCGCATCGGGCGACCGGGTTAGCCTGGTCGCACGATGCGCGGGCTGGTCTTGAACTACGCCCAGGTTTCGCGTCGCAATGGTGCGGTCGTGTCCTCTGGAGGGGCATTGCGGGCCCGGCGTCGCAGCAACCCGGATCTGAAGATTTGAGTCAGACGGTGATTTGAGTGCCGTCGAATTTCGTGAACGTGAAGCCGTTGAAAGTCTCGTTGTACGTCTTGCGCTGATCGCGCAGCACGCTGATAGCGATCGCCTCTCCGAGTAGCAACCCTTCCACATAGTCGGAGCGCCAATGCACTCCGGCATGGTTGCGGCCGATCGCTACGTTCGCGGCGATCTTATTCATCTCCCCACCGAGCGTAAGTTGATCGGCGTCCGCGCCGGTGTATGGGACCAGCGAGAGTCCATCGTCGCTTGCTACCACCGGGTTCGGCACCACCCAGGTCTCGTCGAAGAAGGCCTTGACGATGGTCGAGCAGGCGCCGGCGACGGTTGCGTGACCTTGCCCATAAGATGGATGCCAGGGGCAACCTTCGGGGAACGCCATCGGGAGGAGGTAGGTGCCGTTGCGGTTGAAGACGCGCTGCACGGCATCCGAATTCAGAAAGTCGCTATGCAGCGGGTAAGGCTTCGTTTCAGAAAGAGTCAGATGCGCGAGACCGCCATAGGCCTCGGGACGCAGCGCGCGATGGACGATCCATTTCTGATACCACACCGCTTTGAGGGCGCGGGTGGCAACTTCGGCGACCAGCGTTTTGAGCTGCGGCGTGCCAAAGGTGCCGAAGCCGGCTTGATTGGGCGAGGAATTATAGGGATTGCCGGGATTCAGCGGCGCGCCGACATCGACGAGGTAGATGCAGGCATTGAAGTAGGCCTCGAAGAGCACATCGACGTGAACGTACGCGGCAAGGGCGCGGCCGCATCGGAAGTAGCGGCGCTGGCTATCGATCAAATTGGGACCGAACGGTCCCTGACCGTTCTGGACCTTGAGCCATGAAGGGAAGTCGATCATGTAATCGGCTCCGCCGTCGTCCAGTGGGAGGTAGGTCTGGTATTGCTGGACAACCTCGGCGGCGCCGTACTGGAGCGTCGGGAAGAAGAATTGGGAGACGTAAGGACCGATCAGGTCGGCAGGTGTGAAGCCACGAAATAACGTCCCGGCAGTCACCACGCCGTCGGTGCGAGGGCCGCGAAAATCGGAGAGCGTGTTCAGATCAGCGATTGCCGCGGCGGCGAGCGGACTGGTCCCGTACTGCGAGAAGGGAACATCGCGCAGGAGAGCCTGCCAATAGATTTCGACCGCTTCACCGGCTCGCTGTGCGCTGGCGAGTGCGGGCGCGGGCGGCATCGTCAACTGATGCGAATCGGTGCCCTCGAGGTCGAAGGCGAGGCCAGCCTGCGGATTGACGAGGGGCGTCGTTCCGCCCAGCGGTATCGCGTTGAAATCGAGAGGGTTGCCGGTGCTGGCGGCCTTGAGCAGCGCCGCATAGGCCTGGGGATCGACCTCGCCGAGAGGGTTGTGCGGCAAGCCCTTTGAATAGTTGCCAATGCGATTTGGATAGAGCGCCTCGTCGCCGTTAGTCGGATGAGGCGGTAGCGGAACGGCCTTTTCTGCGAGGGCAGCCTGAGTCCGCAGCGTGAACGATTTCAAGCTTCGGATAACTGCGCCGGCACGGGGATTGGCAGGCGCAACCACGGGCTCGGAATTGAAGTTCACCGCGAGATCGGATTGCGTACCTGCGGCTTCATGCGGACGCAACCAGTCGAGGCCGGTGGCCGCGGTCGCGATCGCAGCGGCGGCAGCCGCGCTGATTCCGCGGAGAAAATTACGCCGGCCCGGTGATTCGGGATGGTCTGGACTATCGCGGTGTGCCATGTGTGCCTCGCCAGCCCGACAGTTTTTACGAATGGCAGAGTTGCGGCAAGCGGCGTCCGCTGTACATCCGCGGCGGAGCGTTCTAACTTCATCGAATCACGGTGGAGGCCTGAATCATGGGTACATTGTCCGGTTTTAAAATCGTTGAGTTCGCGGGAATTGGTCCGGCGCCGATGTGCGCGATGTTGCTTGCGGATATGGGAGCCGACGTTCTGCGAATTGACCGGGCGGAAGATGCGGCCCTCGGAATCGCCCTGGATACGAAGTACAGCCTGCTGAGCCGCGGGCGCAAGTCGGTCGCGATCGATCTCAAGAAGCCGGAAGGCGTCGCGGCCGCCATGAAACTGGTCGAAGGCGCCGATGCATTGCTGGAGGGCTTTCGTCCGCAGGTGATGGAGCGCCTTGGACTCGGACCCGACGAATGTCTCAAGCGTAATCCGAAACTGATTTACGGGCGCATGACCGGATGGGGCCAGGAAGGTCCGCTGGCACATGCCGCCGGTCATGATATCAACTACATCGCATTGAGCGGCGTGCTCGCGTCGATTGGACGCCGCGGCGAAGCGCCGGTGCCACCGTTGAACCTGGTCGGTGACTTCGGCGGCGGTGGACTGTATCTCGCGCTGGGCGTCGTCGCGGGCCTGCTCGAGGCGTCAAAATCGGGCAAAGGGCAGGTAGTAGATTCCGCGATGGTGGACGGTGCGGCGTCGCTACTGACCGCAATCTACGGGATGCACGCCTCGGGTATGTGGTCGGACAAGCGCGGCGACAACATCCTCGATACCGGTGCGCATTTCTATGATGTGTATGAGACCAAGGACGGCGAGTACGTCTCGATCGGATCGATCGAACCGAAGTTTTACGCCGAGTTGCTGAAACGGTCGGGGCTCGAAGGGCAGGAGATGCCGCGTCAGATGGATCGCAAGGCGTGGCCGGATTTGAAGGAGAAGTTCGAGGCGCTGTTCAAGACCAAGACGCGCGACGAATGGTGCAAGATCATGGAAGGCAGCGACATCTGCTTCGCGCCGGTGCTGAGCATGGCGGAAGCGCCGAGCCATCCGCATAACATTCAGCGCGGGACTTTCGTCGAGGTCGAAGGCGTGGTGCAGCCGGGACCGGCGCCGCGTTTCAGCCGCACGCCGAGCAAGATTCAACGGCCGCCGGCCAAGCCGGGTGAGCATACGGAGGAAGCGTTGCGGGAGTGGGGATTCAGCGCGGCGGAATTAGAGAAGCTGCGCGGCGCGGGAGCGATCGGCGTCCGCAAGTAAGGACGCACCATTCCGACAAGTAGTCGATTTTCGCGTGGCGCCTTGACGATCGAGGTCGAGGCGCCACGCCATTATTACCACGTGGCATTTTGGATCGCCGCGATCGTGGGTCATCAAAGCCGGCTACGAGTTGGCCTTGCGGTGGGCGCGGTAGTGGCGGATCAACGCGTTGGTTGAACTGTCGTGCTTCAGGTCCGGCTCGGCGCCCTCGAGTTCCGGGATGATTTTCTGTGCGAGCGCCTTGCCGAGTTCCACGCCCCATTGATCGAATGAATTGATGCGCCAGATGGTCCCTTGCGTGAACACGCTGTGCTCATACAATGCGACCAGCTTGCCGAGGATTTCCGGCGTGAGCCGTTCAGCGAGGAGCGTCGTCGATGGGCGATTGCCCTCGAACAGCCGATGCGGCACCAGCCAATCGGGCGTGCCTTCCGCCTTCACCTGTTCGACGGTTTTGCCGAACGCCAGCGCCTCGCCTTGAGCGAGGACGTTTGCGATCAGCATGTCGTGATGGCGCCCCAATTCATTGAGCGTCTGGTAGAAGGCGATGAAATCGCACGGGATGATTTTCGTGCCCTGATGGATCAACTGGTAGAACGAATGCTGGCCATTGGTGCCCGGCTCGCCCCAATAGATCGGGCCGGTCTGATAGTTCACGACGTTGCCGTCGAGCGTGACGTGCTTGCCGTTGGACTCCATCGTTAGCTGCTGCAGGTAGGCCGGAAAGCGCTTCAGATACTGCTCGTACGGGAACACGCCGACCGTTTGCGCGCCGAAGAAATTGTTGTACCAGAGCGCCAGCAAGCCCATCAGGACCGGGATGTTGCGCTCGAACGGGGTGGTGCGGAAATGCTCGTCGATCGAATGGAAGCCGGCGAGCATCGCGCGGAAATTATCGGGGCCGACGGCAATCATGGTTGAAAGGCCGATTGCCGAATCCATCGAATAGCGGCCGCCAACCCAATCCCAGAAGCCGAACATATTGGCGGTATCGATGCCGAACTTCGTGACCTCGGCGGCGTTGGTCGAAACCGCGACGAAATGTTTCGCCACGGCCTTTTCATCACCGAGCACGCGCAGGCTCCAATCGCGCGCGGTGTGCGCGTTGGTCATCGTTTCGAGCGTGGTGAAGGTCTTCGACGAAATGATGAAGAGCGTCTCGGCGGGATCGAGATCGTGGGTGGCCTCGGCGAAATCGGTGCCGTCGACGTTGGAGACGAAGCGCATCGTGAGGTTGCGATCGCTGTAATGGCGGAGCGCCTCGTAGGCCATTACGGGACCGAGGTCGGAACCGCCGATGCCGATGTTGATGACGGCGCGGATGCGCTTGCCGGTGTGCCCGGTCCAGGCGCCGCTGCGGATGCGATTGGAAAAGTCGGCCATCCGATCGAGCACTTCGTGGACCTCGGGCACGACATTTTTCCCATCGACCATGATGGAGGCATCGCGCGGCGCGCGCAGCGCAACATGGAGGACGGCGCGGTTTTCGGTGACGTTGATTTTGTCGCCGCGGAACATCGCGTCGATGCGGTCGCGTAAATTTGATTCGTTAGCGAGGGCGATCAGCAGTTGCAGCGTTTCGTCGGTCACGCGATGCTTCGAGTAATCGAAATAGAATCCCTCCGCGGAGATCGCGAAACGCTCGCCGCGCTTTGGATCGTCAGCGAAGAGCGTGCGCAGATGGACGCCGCTAATCTTTTCGTAATGGGCTTGCAGGGCTTTCCACGCGGGAAGTTCGGTTAGCGCGACATTTGTTTGCGGCGTTGGCGATGAGGACATCGATGGCTCCTTGGCGCGAGTGCGGGTTCAACGAGCATGCGCTTCAGGATGGAATCTTAACAAGGTGGACGCAGCCATTCGATGACGGCGGCGTTACGAAAAAAGGGCGCCCGTGAGGACGCCCTTTCTGTTGAGATGACTGCGCGGCGAAATGGATGACGCAACCGCCCAGTTCGAGCCGGCTGCTAGAGCTTCATCCAGACCGACTTGATCTGGGTGTAGAGGTCGATCGCGTATTTGCCGAGTTCGCGGCCGAAGCCCGACTGCTTGTAGCCGCCGAAGGGCGAGATCGGATCGAGTTGGTTGTAGCAGTTGACCCAGACGGTGCCGGCCTTGAGCGCGCGGGCGACCTTATGGGCGCGGCTGATGTCGCGGGTCCAGACCGCGGCGGAAAGACCGTATTCGGTGTTATTGCCCTGGAAAATCGCGTCGTTTTCGTCGGTGAAAGAGATTGCCGTGCCGACGGGGCCGAAAATCTCCTCGCGCGCGATCTGCATGTCGTTCTTGACGTCGGAGAACAGCGTCGGATTCACGAAGTAGCCTTTGCCGGACCCCGCAGAGCCACCGGCCGAGACCGTCGCACCTTCTTTCTTGCCGACTTCGAGGAAACCCTTGACCCGATCGAACTGCTCGCTCGAGACCAGCGGTCCGATCGTGCTCTTTGGATCGAAGGGATCGCCCATGGTAACGCCCTTGCTGAAATTCGCGAGCTTGCCGACGACCTCGTCGTAGCGCTCACGCTGCACGAAAATACGCGTGCCGGCGCAGCAGACCTGCCCCGAATTGAAAAAGACGCCCATCATCGCAGTCGGTACGGCCTGATCGAGGTCGGCGTCCGGGAAGATGATATTGGGGGACTTGCCGCCCAGCTCCAACGACACCTTTTTGAGATTGCCGGCGGAGGCTTTCAGGATGATTTTGCCGACCTCGGTGGAACCGGTGAAGGCGACTTTGTCGATGTCGGGATGCTCTGCGATGGAACTGCCGGCGCCCGGTCCCATCCCGGTGATGATATTGAGGACGCCCTCGGGAACGCCGGCTTCGGTGATCAATTCGCCCAAGCGGAGGGCCGTCAGCGGAGTCTGTTCCGCGGGTTTCAGGATGACCGTATTACCGCAGGCGAGCGCGGGTCCGAGCTTCCACGCCGCCATCAGCAGCGGGAAATTCCACGGGATGATCTGCCCGCAGACGCCGACCGGTTCACGCAGTGTATAATTGAAAAAAGAGGGATCGGACGGGTTGGTCTCGCCATAGATCTTGGTAACCCACCCGGCGTAATAGCGGAAAGTTTCGGCGGCAGCGGGCACATCGAAAGCTTTTGAGAAGGTGAGCGGCTTGCCGTTGTCGAGCGTCTCGAGTTCGGCCAGTTCGTCCGCATTCGCATCGATTAGCTCGGCGATCTTGAGCAGATAGCGGGCACGCTGATGGGGTCCAATCTGCGACCATTTGCCGCTTTCGTAGGCCTTGCGCGCGGCCTTGACCGCCTCGTCAACATCGGCCTTGTCGCCTTCGGCGATCAGGGCAAGCACTTCCTCATTAGAGGGGTTGATGGTTTCAAAGGTCTTGCCGGATTTCGCCGGAACCCATTTGCCCCCGATTAGAAGCTGCTTCGGTTTCCTCAGAAAATCCATGGCCGCGCTGTTTCTGGCGCCCGAGGCTGCCCGTTCAACCGAAATAGTTGCTGCTGCCATAATGCACCTTCCTTTGGCTTCTTGAATGCGGATCTATAGTAACTTCAGTCGATGTGCGCAATCGTACGACCCATCTGGGAAGTATCGTAAGCGCAGAATTGACTGACCTCGCGCGCGAAACGCTGCGAGTTGAGTGCGTCAAGCATCGCCCCTACGGGTGGTGCCTGAAGGTCGCGCTCGAGGATGACCAGATCGTAGCGCTCTTCGCGAATAGGAACAAACGGCAGACCATAGCTATCCGCGGCCAGCCGAATGGTCACGCCCACGTTGGCATGGCCCGCGGCGATCGCGGCGGCGACCTCAAGATGGCCGGCGGCCTCGCAGTCATAGCCGTCGATGCGCGCCGGGTCGATGCCTGACTCGCCGAGCGCTTCATCGAGAAACGAGCGCGCTCCGGCACCGACTTCGCGGTTTACCAGGCGGACACCATTGCGAGCGAGATCGGCCACGCCGCGAATTCCCAGGCGATTGCCCAAAGCCGTTGCCAATCCGAGTTCCCACCGCGCAAAGCCGACGATCGTAGCCGGGCGGTGGCCCAAGGCCGTTCGCGTGAGCGCGAGGTTGTACTCGTCGCTGTTCGGGTCCTTGAGATGGACACCGGCGGCGTGAGTACGGCCCTCGACCAAGGTCGCAAGGGCGCGGCTGCTTGAACAATGAAGAGCGATTGCCGATACCGGCGCACGATGGCGGACGAGCCAGTCGGCGAGCATCGTGACCGCGGGATCGCATCCGGCGATAAGGAGCGTGGAATCAATCTCTTCCTGCGTGCGGAAGGTATCGACCTGCGCTCGATCGCGCTGACCGCGCTCGAGCATACCAACGGCGATCGGCATCGTCAGATGCGCGGCAGATTGCGCTACGGCGACGACCTTGCCGCCGACGCGTGCCAGCGCGACCCGAGTCGGAACGCCAGGCCGGCCGGTGGAATCATCTCGTGACCAAGGTACCTCGATGCGATTGCTGCCGGCCTGGTCGGCGTCGCCAAAAAGACGCTCAACACTCTGGCGAAGTTCGCGAGCCAGGGCGATCGCGACTGCTACGCCCGGCTGATAAGTGCCAGATTCGATCGCACCGAGTGCCTGGCGGGAAATGCCCGCACGCCGGGCGAGTTCGAGTTGCGTTAGCCCTCGCGCCTCGCGCGCGCGCCGCAGTATCTCGCCGTTATTCGCCATAATTCTTGTCAATCAATTTGCACAATGGCATAAACTGGCTGCATTGAAAACCGCGAAACCCTTACCTCGACGGGTCAGATGCAATCGCTTCGATGATGGGGCCCATGACGTTGCGCGCAGCAGACTCGTCTATGACTTCCAAGCGGCAGCGCCGCATTGATGACTGATTAGACACTTTCGGGAGAACAAGGAATTCATCATGACAATCGTCCGGCAGGCTCGACAATTCACAACCCTCTCCAATTGGCTGAGGGTCGTAACTGCGGTGATCGCCGCGCTGGTTTTGATCGTTCCGAGCGGGGCTGCAGCGGAAGAGATCACGGTTGCGGCCGCGGCGGACCTTACGTTTGCCTTTCAGGACGTGGGGGCCAGATTTCAAAAGGCGACTGGGGACTCCGTGAAATTCTCGTTCGGGTCCTCGGGAAATTTTCTGTCGCAGATTCAGAACGGCGCTCCTTTCGATATGTTCTTCTCCGCCGATATTGGCTACCCGAAGAAACTCGAAGCGGCGGGCCTGATCGAACCGGGGACGCTCTATGAGTATGCCGTCGGCAAGATAGTGATCTGGGTGCCCAACGCATCCACGCTGGACTTGAAACAGGGGTTGGCCGTTCTCACCGATCCGCATATCAACAAGATCGCAATCGCGAATCCTGTGCACGCGCCTTATGGAAGCGCCGCGGTCGCCGCGATGAAGCACGAGAACGTCTATGACCAAGTACATAGTAAGCTGGTCATGGGCGAAAATATTGCTCAAACGGCCCAGTTCGTACAATCTGGCAGCGCCGACGTTGGCATTCTCGCATTGTCGCTGGCGCTCGCTCCGAATCTGAAGGAGAAGGGACGCTATGTGATGATCCCGACAAGTGACTATCCACCGATCGAGCAGGCCGCGGTTATCGTGAAGTCATCGCACAAGAAGGAAGCCGCGAAACGGTTTCTGGCGTTCATAAAGACTCCGGCAATAGTGAGCGTTATGCGCGATTACGGCTTTGTCGTTCCAGACAATCCCGGAGCTGGGAACTGAGTCTCGGCATTGGCAATGAACTGGTCCGCGATAGTACTCACTTTAAGGCTGGCCCTCGTCGTCTGCACGATCCTCTTAGCTATCGGAATGCCTATAGCTTACTGGATTACCTATTCGCGATGGCGATGGAAGTTTCTGGTCGAATCGGTAGTCACATTGCCGCTGGTTCTGCCGCCGACGGTTTTGGGATTCTATCTACTGGTGGCAATGGGTCCACAGAGTCCATTTGGCCGGCTATATCATTCATGGACAGGACAGGGTTTGCCGTTCAGCTTTGAGGGGCTCGTCGTGGCCTCCGTGCTATACAGTTTGCCATTTACAGTACAGCCGATGGCGGCCGCATTCGCATCGGTCGATCCAACGCTGGTCAGCGCTTCATCGATCCTGGGCGCCTCGCGGATGCGCACTTTCGTGCGGATTATATTGCCGCTCTCGATTGGCGGAGTAATCACGGGCATCGTCCTCACCTTTGCGCATACATTGGGAGAATTCGGCGTGGTGCTGATGGTGGGCGGTAACATTCCGGGGATTACACAAACGATTTCGATTGCGATTTACGACAATGTGCAATCGCTCGACTACACTGCGGCAAATCATCTGGCACTCATGCTGTTGGGATTTTCATTTGCTGCGTTGTCAATTCTCTATGCCTTTAACCGAAGAATCTGGGCGGTGTGGCCACTGCATCGGTAAGAAGTCTCGCGGAGCTCAATTGGCCGCCGTGTGATATGACAGCGGGAATGCCGCCAGCCAGTGCCGCCAGTTTGTCAGTCCGCATACGCAAGGCGCTGGGAAGAGACTTTTCACTAGATACGCAGTTTGAGGCTGAACCGGGCATAACGATAGTTTTCGGTCCATCCGGCTCGGGGAAAAGCACGCTACTCAACTGTATCGCGGGACTGATCACGCCGGAGGTTGGCAGCGTGGTCCTGGGTTCACGGGTGCTTTTCGATTCGGGACGAAAGGTGAACATCGCCGCGCGCGCACGGGCAATAGGATACCTGTTTCAAAGTCTGGCATTGTTCCCACACCTGACCGTCGCTCAAAACATAGATTATGGCCTGGCCAAGATGGCGGCCGCGACTCGACACGAGCGAACGGCAGCTATTACGGAGTCGTTCCGAATCGCTCATCTGGTCGCGCGCAAACCGAATGACCTTTCCGGCGGCGAACGCCAACGGGTGGCGCTCGCGCGATCGCTGGTCACCGACCCATCCCTGCTTTTGTTGGACGAACCGCTGACGGCGCTCGACGCGGTGACCAAGTCGTCGATTATCGAAGACCTGCGCGAGTGGAACGCGAGTCACGAGATTCCGATCATCTACGTCACACACGCAGTCAGGGAAGCATTCGCGCTGGGCGAACGCGTGGTGGTGCTGGATCGCGGCCGGATCCTGGCGCAAGGCACGCCACAGGAGGTTCTGACTGCACCGAGTCATGAGATTGTCGCGAATCTGGCGGGATTCGAAAACGTCTTCGATGCGACAATTGAGTCCGTGAGTGAAGCGCAGGGAATCATGAATTGCCGCCTTGGAGGAAGCGAAGTCACACTGGAAGTTCCGTTGGTCATGGTGAAACCCGACGTGCTTGTGCGAGTAGCGATCAGGGCCGGCGATATCATGGTTGCGATTGCCCGACCGATCGGATTAAGCGCGCGCAATACACTCAAGGGCCGTTTGGATTCGCTACGGCGCGAAGGTGTCACGATGATCGCAACGGTAACGGCGGGCGTGAATTTCGAGGTGCACCTGACGCCCACCGCGTGCCGGGAGTTGAATCTCGGTGCGGGCGAGGAAGTGTGGCTGATAATCAAGACCTACTCATGTCACCTGGTGAACCGCGGCGACACGTGATCGGGACAATTCCCAAATTGCAGCAAACGGCGAGTGGCGCAACCGCCAGGCGGTTTTCCTGGAGCAGCCAATGCGGCACCAGCCAATCGGAGGTTCCCTGAGTTACTGCGCGATTAGCCCTTTGGGAGACCAAGGACGCGCTCGCCGATGATGTTGTGTTGAATCTGATTGGTGCCGGCGTAGATAGTAGGTCCGCGTGCGGCGAGCATCCGCAATGACCATTTGCCGCGGTCGAGTGCGAAGGGGGCGTTGTACTCGAGCTGGCTATACGGGCCGAGCAGTTCCATGGCGTACTGCGCGACGGCCAATGAAAGCTCGGTGCCGCACAACTTCATCATCGAACCCTCGGGCCCGGGCGGCATCCCTTTAAGCTGGCGGGTGAGCTGACGATAGCCAGTGTACTTGAGCGCGTAGGCTTCGGCGGCGAACTTCACGATCTCCTGGCGGACGCTGGAATCATCCCAGGCAGTGCCACCGTTGCGCGGGGTGCGCTTGGCCAGATCGGCGAGTTGAGTGATCTGGCTCATGACGCCTTCGCCGCCGCCGGAGCCGGAGCGTTCGAACATCAGGGTGGTGATTGCGACCTGCCAGCCGTTGTTGAGATCGCCGACGAGGTTCTTTTTGGGCACGCGCACGTCCTCGAAGAAAACCTCGTTGAAGCCTCTGCCACCGGTCATCTGGACCAGCGGGCGCACGGTGATACCGGGGCTGTGCATATCGACCAGCAGGTAGCTGATGCCCTTGTGCTTGGGCGCATCGGGATCGGTGCGGACGAGCAGGAAAATCCAGTCGGCGAACTGCGCCACCGAGGTCCAAACTTTCTGGCCGTTGACGACGAAGTAATCACCATCTTCGGTGGCGCGGGTCTGGATCGAGGCGAGGTCGGATCCCGAGCCTGGTTCGGAGTAGCCCTGACACCAGAATTCCTCGCCTTGCAGGATGGCGGGCAGATGGCGGCGCTTCTGATCGTCGCTGCCCCAATGCATCAGGGTGGGCCCGAGCAGGCCGATACCCATTCCGAGGCCGGGTTCGCTGAGGCCGAGGCGTGTGAGTTCTTCGCGGAAGATGAGGCGCTGCATCACGGTGGCGCCGCGGCCGCCGTATTCCCTGGGCCAGTGGACGGCGACCCAGCCGCCTTCGTTGAGCTTCTTGTGCCAGCGCACACGGGCCGACCAATCGTCCTGACCGCCGTCATCGAGCGGGCCGCGCGAGTTTGGTGCGAACTGCTGGTTGGCCTCGAGCCAGGCGCGGACTTCCGCGCGAAAGACTTCGTCCTGTGCGTCGTAATTGAAATCCATCGGTCTTAAATCCTTCCGGCGCGATACTGGAGATCGGTGTGAATTGAATCGCTCGCGCAGAGGGGTCAAGTCAAGGCCTCGTTTGCCATCGCAGTCGCGCAGCATCGAGAATTGAGTGCAAATCGCCTCGACCGCGGTTGCTCATGGTTTTGGCAGAACGATAATTTACGACCGGCTGCGTTTCGCTCACGGATTCAGGCGATTACGTTCAAATCTCTGAGTCCCGGCATGATCTCTCTCGCAAAGCGCGCCAGATCGTCATAGTAGGACTCGAAGACCATCAGGACGGCGTCGATTCCGCTTTCGTAGAGCTGGTTGATTTGGCGGATCACCCCTTCGGCATCGCCCAGAACCGGCAAAGCGCCGCCGCCGAAGGCGAATGCTTCGAGCGGAAACTGAGCGGCGTCGAAAGAACCGCTCTGGCCGAGCAGGCCGCGCGCCCAGTTTTCGGTGGCGACGGGATCCATCGCGTCGATGATGCGGCGGCGTTCGGCCTCGGCCTCGGCGGCGGTGTCGCGCCAGAGGACGTAGGGGTAAACGGCGCAGCCGACGGTGCGATTGTGGGCGGCGGCGCGCCGCTTGAAATCGGCGCTCAGTTCGGCGCCGGCTTCGATCGAACTGACGGCCATGAACGCCCAGTCGCAGAGCCGCGCCGTCATGGCGCGGGCGTCCTCGGAATTGCCCGCATTGGCGATCACAGGATGGGGCCGTTGCAGCGGCCGCGGAAGCACTTCGCCGTCGGTGACTTGATACCAGGGTGAGTGGTAGGAAAACGTACCGGGTTCGGAGGTCCAGAGTCCCTTCAGAATTTCGATATAGGCGGCGGTGCGCCGATACCGTTCGGCGTGCGGTATGACTTCGATGCCCATCATGCCGAATTCGCGTTCGGACCAGCCGCTGACCACGTTCAAGCCCCAGCGGCCCTGGCCGATGTGATCGAGGGTGGATCCCATCTTGGCGGTGACCACGGGATGAAACAGCGGCACATGAACGGTGGAGAAGACCTTGATGCGGGAGGTTTGGGCGAGCAATGCCGAGGCCCAGGTCATGGTTTCGAGCGAGGTGCCGAGATAGTTGGTGACGCCGCCGTAGCCGCGCCATTTGGAGACCGGAAAGAGGAGTTCGAAGCCCAGTTCCTCGGCGCGGAGGGCGATTTTCAAGTTGGATTCGTACGTCCAGTCGTCGAGAACCTGCTTGCGCGAACTGATCGAGTAGGCGTTGCTGCAGTTCGGCATGAAGAGGCCGAGCTTGAGCGGCGGACGATCCGAGGTGCGGGCGGCAGGCGACATCGCGGCCTCCTGTGATGCAGCGAAACTACCGAAGTTGCGCCTGCGGCGCACGCGATTCGGGAGGCGCGCCTAGGCGCGGCCGGTGAGACGCGCGCGCTCGATGACGGCTTCGTGGATGCGGACGGTGGCCGCATCGACGAGGACGCCGCCGGCGCCGGCGGCACCGTCGCCGGCTTTTTCGGCGGCCGCATAGGCATCGCACATCTGGCGGGCGAGGTCGATTTCCTTCGCGGTGGGCGCGAAGACGTCGTTGGCGATATCGATTTGGCTGGGATGAATGGCCCATTTGCCGACCGCGCCGAGGGTGGCGGCCCATACGGACTCGCGGTGGTAACCGTCGGGGTCGCGATAGTTGGCAAAGGGCCCGTCGATGGCGTCGATGCCGGCGGCGCGGGCGGCGACGATCATGCGAGCGCGGGCGAAATGCCACGGGTCGCCGGGATAGCGGTTGACCGGGTCGTCCTCGGCGAGCGCGGCGCGAACGCCCTGGCTCGCGGAGAGATCGCCGAAGCCCAGGATGATCGCTTCGAGGCGCGGGCAGCATGCCGCGATATCCTCGACTCGCGCGAGCGCGGCGGTCTCCTCAATCAGTGCTTCGAGTCCGATTTTCTTCTTGAGTTTGAGTTTGATTTCGAGTTGGGCGAGGAGCGTATCGAAGAACCATACGTCACGCGGTGCTTTCACCTTCGGCAGAATTATGATGTCGAGAAATTCGCCGGCCTGCTCGACGACTTCGATCACGTCGTCATGCGCCCACTTGGTCTCGGCGGCGTTGACGCGCAGGGCGCGCAGCTTGCGGCCCCAATCGAGATTTTTCAAGGCGGCGACGACGTTGGCGCGAGAGCTTTCCTTGAGGGCGGGCGCGACCGCGTCCTCGAGGTCGAGAAAGACGAGATCGGCGGCGCTGGCGAGGGCCTTTTCGATCATCTTCGGGTTGGAAGCGGGGACGGAAAGTTCCGAACGCCTGAGTCGAACCGACATACGCACTCCTGGCGCCGCGCCTGGAGCGAGAGGCGCGGCGATCTAGCGAGAGGACAATAGTCAACTCGGCGGCGGAACGCGAGCAGGGCTGGGCCCTGCCTCGACGCCGGATTCGGCCTTCTCTGAATACTCAGATCAATAGCCATTCGAAGCTGCGCGTCTGGCGGAACAGAGTAGAGGAAGCCGGGAAGGCGGCGGCACGATTTCAGATCGCGATGCGATCAGTCGCCAGTGCCATAGACGAGGATCATGTGGGGACTGTTGCTGGAGCTGTCGTTGATCTCGAGGGTCGCACCGAGGTGTCCGGTGACGGCGGGCGCGAAGCTGACGCCGATGTGGCAATGAGCGCCGGCCTTGAGGCTGAGGCCATTGACGCATGTGGTAGAGGCCGGATCGAGGGTGAAATTGCTTCCAACCATAACCGGGGAGCCGAGTATCAGCGGAGATTTACTATGGAGAGGATTCTCGATCTTGATGGTTTTCGCGACACTGGCGGTCGCAACTTTGCGTTTGAGAAAGACGATCTTCCTGGGAGTGAATGAGGCCGGTCCAGCGGTGGGCGTGGGTGTCGCGGTTGGAGTGGGAGTAACGGTTGGCGTTGACGTCGGCGTGCTGGTTGGTGTGGGCGAGGCAGTAGGAGCGGGTGTGGGAGTCGAGGTCGGGGTGTTAGTCGGCGCGGGAGTGGCAGTAGGCGTCGCGGACGGCGTGGCGGTGGGCGTAGGGGTTGGCGTGTGAGTGGGGGTGGGGGTGGGAGTCGCAGTGCGGGTGGGCGTGGCGGTCGGGGTCGGAGTGGGGGTGGCGGTGGGCGTAGGTGTGGGAGTGGGAGTACCGGTGGCGACGGGGTAAGCGGCGGCGAAGGCGGCCATATCGGCGCTGCCCCAGCCGGTGGACTGGTCGTAGCCGCTGACGGCTTTGAAGCCGGTAACGGCGTTGTAGTTATTGTTGCCGGCGGTGACATCGCGGAGGCCGGAGACGGCGGTGTCGTGGAGGGCGCCGAGCGCGTAGATGCGGGGGTTCATGTTACCGAGGCGGGTGCCGACGCTCTCGGCGACGACCTTGGCCAAGCCGGACCACATGGGAGCGGCGATACTGGTACCGCCGATGCAGCAATTCATGGCGGCGGTGCCGTTGTTGTCATCGCCCCAGTAGAAGCCGGGCGAAATCGGGCTCGAGCCTAAGGCGATATCGGGAACGTCGCGTTTGCTGTCAACGGGGGTGCCTGCGGACTGCCACGCGGGTTTGGAGAAGATGGTACTGGCGCCGCCGCCGCTGGCGCCGGTGGAATCATTCCAGACGCTTTCGGCGACGCTGCCGAGGTCGTTGTTGGAGCTATCGTAGTCGGGGGTGAACTCGGTGCCGCCGACACCGGTTACATTGGGATCGGCCGCGAACTCACTGGCATTGCGGGTTTTTCCGGTAATACAGGCAGTTGAGGAAGCGTTGAGGACGATGCCGGCGGCGCCCTGATCGCCGCTGGAAATGAATACCGACTGACCCTGGGAGGCGGCTTGCGCGAGAATGGGATCGAGCGTGCCGGTATAGAAGGAGGCCGCTTCACCGCAGAAGCCATAGCTGACACTGATCGCGCCGCATGAATTGTCGGTCACGGCGCGCTGGAGCGCATCGATAAGCGGGTCGATTTTGGCAGTGGCGGGGTTACCGATGTACACGTCAACCGGGGCGCCGGGAGCCACCGCGTGAGCCCATTCGATATCGAGTAAGGCTTCGATCTCGTCGCCGGTGATGCCGGGGCTCGTGCTATCGGCCTGGACGCGGGTGACGCCAGCGGCGGGGAGGGCGAAATTCGAATCGAAGAGAGTAACGGCGGCGCTCAAATAGTCAGTATCTTCGATGAGTGCGACGCAATCGCCGCCGCCGCCGTCGGTGCCTGCGTTCAAGAGCGAGGTTTCGTCATAGAAGGTCCAGAGGTCGGCGGGGCCGAAGGCGAGGCCAAAGCCGCCGCTGTATTCGGCGACGTCGGCCAGCACCAGGGACGCCTCATAGGTGTTGCGCGCGGGACGGGTAGAGCGCGCGATCGGACTGAATGGGCGGGGTGTTGGCGTAAGTGACGCGGCCGGCACGGGATTGGAAGTCGCGGGACGCAGATTCATGGCGAGCGAGTGGCGGGTATTGTCGAGGCCTTCGATGGAGCCGATGACGCCGGCAAAGCGCGCGGGAATTTGCGGGTCACTGGCGTTGGCATAGACGGAGCCATCAGGCGTGGCGATCATGGATGTAGCGAAAGCGGATTCGGCCTGGGTCACCGTCGCGGCGGTAGTGACGCCGAATGGGGAGACGTTGGTTGGGCGCATGCCCTGCGCAGATAGCCATTGCGTTACGGCGTTGATTTCGGCGGCGGTGCGGCCGAACCTGGTATTGAAGGCGGTGGGCGAGAGCCATCGATGGTAAGTCGGTGAGTTCGGATCCTGCAGGTCGGCGAGGAGCTTTGAGAGGGCGGCGGGATTTCGCGGGGCGAACGACAGGTGGATGTTGAGAGAACGGTCGGCGGCGGCGGGCGAGGTCATGGCAGCGGAATTGACCAGCGGATGATTGCCGATAAGGGCCTGGCTTTGAGCGCGAACGGTTGTTGGCAGAGCCACAGCATAGGAGGCGAAGATGGCGACACCGAGGAGAGTGAGGAGAGTTAGGGGCTGATGGGCGGGTGTTCCATAAGAGCCGCACGGTCGTTCAGAGTGAGTAGTCTGGTTCATTTTAATTTGCGATCCTGCGACAACGAATTCGCCCAGTCCCGGTGTGGTCTGCTATGGCCGTCGGGGAATTTCATGTCTGCGCCGATAGGATGGACAGGTGCATTAAGCGCGCCGATAGCCGCAATCGGCGCTGAGACATTTGTTCGAGCGTGAGTCGAAAAGAAATGTCTGAGCGGAATTCAAGCGCGGGTTACCCGAGAGCGCGCGAACTGGTGATGACCTACGGCTGGAATACGACTGCGTACCAGATACTCAATCCCGGCCTACGACATTGGTACGCGCGCACGGCGCCTGCAGTGGTGGCATACGTGCGGCGTCATAACGTGATGCTGGTGGCGGGTGCGCCGGTATGTGCAGCGAAGGCGCTGGGAGGGGTCGCAGGAGACTTCGAGCGTTTTGCCGGGCAACAGGGGTGCCGGGTGTGTTACGTGTGCGCGGCGGAACGCATGCGCGATCTGGCGGCGGGATCGCGTGAGCATTCGACGATCGTGATCGGCGCCCAGCCGGTGTGGAATCCGCAGGAATGGGGGGCGTGATCGAATCGCGGCGGTCGCTGCGCGCACAACTCGCGCGGGCGCGTAATCGCGGCGTGAGAGTCGAAGCGATTCCGTTTGCGCAGGGGCGCGCGGACCCCGCGATCGAGCGGGTGCTGGAGGAATGGCTGCGATCGCGGGGGCTGCCGGCGCTGCATTTCATGGTGGAGCCGCGAACGCTGGACGGGGAGGCGGCGGATCGCGTGCTGATGATCGCGCGCCACGGGGGAGCGGTGGTGGCGTTCCTGGTGGCCTCGCCGGTGGCGGCGCGCAACGGGTATCTGATCGAGCAGGTGGCGCGATCGCCGCGCGCGCCGAACGGCTCGAGCGAGTTGTTGATCGACGCTGCGATGAGACGGTTTGCCGCGGAGGGCCGCGTCTATGCGACGCTGGGGCTGGTGGCGCTGGCGAGCCAGGCCGCGAGCGCCAGTGCGAGCAATCCATGGTGGTTCCGACTGCTGACGAGGTTCGCGCGGGCGCACGCGAATCGGTTCTACAATTTTCGCGGCCTCGAGCGGTTTCGCACGAAAATGTCGCCGGGCAGTTGGGAGACGATATACGCGATATCGAACGAGCGCAATTTTTCGCTGCGCACGCTGTACGCGATCGGGGCGGCCTTTTCGGGCATCTCGCCGTGGCGGGCGATGGGCCTCGGAGTGTGGCGGGCGTTGCGGCAGGAAGGACGGCGCCTACGCGAGCGGCGGGCGCGGAGGATTTCATCGCACGCGACGGCGGGCAGATTGCGCGGAGCGGATGGAAGCGAGCTACGCGGACGATCGCGAGCGCTACCGGAAAAGATCGCAAGTGAGTTATGATCGGCGAAATCAGATCGCGGCGTACCGGGTGACCCGGCGGCCATTAGTATCTGCCGGGCCAGCGCCGTTGACGGGCGCCGACGGAGGATTCAATGGCAGAAAAGGAATATACCAAGCGGCTGCTCTCGGCCGATTCGCATGTGATGGAGCCGCGCGACCTGTGGGAAATCCGCATCGATAAGAAATGGCGCGACAAGGCCCCGCGCATCGAGATGCTCGATGAGAGCGGCGACTACATCGTGATCGACGGGATGCGGCCGCGGCCGCTCGCGTTCGAGGGTCCGATGGCCGACATGAAGGCCCAGGGCATGGAGATACCGGTGCCGAAGGGCTATCGCTATGAACAGAACCGGCCGGGATCGTGGGATCCGAACGAGCGCCTGAAGGACCAGGACCTGGACGGGGTCGCGGGCGAGGTGATCTATCCGGGCGTCGGACTGCATATCGTGCGCGCGCCGGACGCCGAATACATCTACGCCTGTTGCCGCGCCTACAACGATTGGCTGGCGGAGTATTGCGCGGTGCATCCGCAGCGTCTGAAGGGGGCGGCGATGCTGCCTAACCGCGGGCCGATCGAAAACGCAGTCAAGGAAGCGCAGCGGGCGGCGAAGCTGGGTTTCGCGACCATCATGTTGCCGGCGTGGGTGGATGATCGCGCTTACAATCTGCCGGAGTGGGACGCATTGTGGGCGGCGTTGCAGGACCTGAACCTGGTCGCGAGCCTGCATCTGAGCGGACGCGAACCTTATGGCATCGCGCACGGGCCGGGAGCGGGCGGCATCAACGTCGGCGTGATCAAGTTCATGATGTACGACACGGTGATGCGCCTCATCTGGGGCGGGGCGCCGATGCGGTTCCCGAAGCTCAGGTGGTCGATGGTGGAGGGTGGCATCGGCTGGATCGCGTCGGTCGTTCAATTTATGGATCACTGGTGGGACGACCATCGCGGGTGGATGGAACCGAAGCTGCCGGAGACGCCGAGTTACTATTTTCGCCGGCAGTTTTTTGCGACCTTCGAGGATGATCGCGCAGGGGTGCTGACGCGCGACATGATCGGCATCGACAACCTCATGTGGGGTTCCGACTATCCTCATACGGAGGGCGTATGGCCATACTCGCGCACGAAGGTTGCGTTCAACTTCGCGGATATTCCGGCGGACGACACGCGCAAGATGGTGCATGACAACGTCGCGCGCGTCTTCGGCTTTCCGCTGAATTGAAAGGCCGGCGCGATGGAAACGCTGAAAAACAAGGTCGCGATCGTCGGTGCGGCGGATACCGAAGTCGGTATCGTGCCGCATTTGAGCGCCACGCAGCTTTACGTCAAGGCGGCGAAGCTCGCACTCGACGATGCGGGCCTGAGCAAGAACGACATCGACGGCCTGATCACGTGCGTCTCCTTCGCCGAGCCGATCATGTATCACGCCGAGATGATCGCCGAGTACATGCAAATATTCCCGCGGTACTGCATGACGGCGCCATCGGGCGGCGGCACGACCCTCGCGATCATGCATCACGCGGCCTCGGCGATCGTGACGGGAATGTGCGACACGGTGTTGATCACGATGGCCGACAGCCAGATTTCCGGGCTGTCGCGGGATAAGGCGATCGAAGCGATGGCGGGCGCGGGGCATCCGCAGTTCGAGCGCCCTTACGGGCCGCCGATTCCAGCGTTCTACGCGCTCCTTGCCCGCGCGCATGAGCATGCGTATGGCACGACGGCGGCGCAGCGAGCGGCGGTCGCGGTTGCGTGCCGCAAGCACGCCTCGATGAACCCGGCGGCGCAGATGCGCAAGCCGATTACGATCGATGACGTGCTCAATTCGCGGATGATCGCCGATCCGCTGCATCTGCTCGACTGCTCGCTGGTAAGCGACGGCGGGGCGGCGATTATCATGACTTCGGCGGAACGCGCGCGCGACTTCAAGAGCAAACCGGTGTATCTGCTGGGAACCGGAGAGGGGCACTCGCACGAGCACATCAGCCAGGCGCGGAGTCTTACCACGTCAGCCGCGAAAGAGGCCGGCGAGCGCGCCTTTGCGATGGCGGGCCTGGGACCGAAGGACATCGACGTTGCCGAGCTCTACGATTGCTTTACGCCGGTCGTGATCATCGAGCTCGAGGACCTCGGCTTCTGCGCCAAGGGCGAGGGCGGGGGCTTCGTCGAAGGCGGACGGATTGAGCTTGGCGGCGAGCTGCCGATCAATACGCATGGCGGCCTGCTTTCGCATTGTCATCCGGGGCATCCGGGGTCGATGTTCTCGATAACCGAGGCGGTGCGGCAATTGCGGGGCGAATGCGGTCCACGGCAGGTCGCGGATGCGAAGATCGCGCTGGTGCATGCGCAGGGCGGAATCATGTCAACTCATTGCACTGCGATCTTCGGAAGCGAGCAAACCTGATGGCGCCGCAAATAGCCAAACCATTACCTGTTCCGACGCTGGAGACGCAGCCCTATTGGGATGGATGCAAGCGTCATGAGCTGCGTATTCAGTGCTGCACCGCATGCGGCCACCACCAGTTCTATCCGCGGCTCTACTGCACCGAATGTTTCAGCGAGCGGGTCGAATGGGTAACCGCGTCGGGCCGCGCGAAAGTGCTCTCGTTTACAATTGTGCGCCGTCCGGTGACGCAGGCGTTCAAGGACGACCTGCCGTACGTGGTAGCGCTCGTGACGCTCGATGAAGGTCCCTCGATGATGACTAACATCGTCGGCTGCCGGCCGGAGCAGGTGGCAATTGGGATGCCGGTAGCAGTCACGTTTGAAGATTGGAGCGACGAGATTTCGATTGCGAAATTTCGGCCCGCCTAGGACTCAAGCGCGGCCGTGCCGGTTCGGATCACGCTATTTCCAAAACAGCCGGCGGTTCCGGCGCGTCAATAGGGCAGCCTAGCGGCGCAGGCCGAGCAGTTGTCGTGCGATCACCCAGCGATGGACCTCGGTGGGCCCCTCGTAAATGCGCATCGCACGCACGGTCGAGGCCATCAGTTGCAGCGGGAGTTCCTTGGTCATGCCCATCGCACCATAGGTTTGCATCGCCTGGTCGATGATATCGGTGGCCATCTCAGTGCCGAAGACCTTGATCATGGAGGCTTCGGTGCGGGCCTCGCGGCCAGAGTCGATTTTCCACGCCGCGTCGTAGGTCATCAGGCGGCAGGCATGGATGCGAGTGGCGGCGTCGGCGACCCACCATTGAATCGCCTGACGCTCCGAAAGGGGTGCGCCGAAGGTGCTGCGCTGCGGCGCATACTCGCAGATCATGTCGAGTGCGCGCTGCGCGAGGCCGACACACCACGAAGCGATCTGGATCCGCCGCGTCGAGAGGCGCAATTGCATCGGGGCGAAGCCGTGACCTTCTTTGCCGAGCAGCTTGGAAGCCGGGACGCGGCAATCCTCGATCGCGAGTTCGTAGGTATAGAGACCGCCGATCATGGGAATCTGGCGGACGATATTGAAGCCGGGTGTACCTTTATCGATCAGAAAGGCGGAGATTCCGCCGCGCACCCCCAAAGTCTTGTCGGTGACGGCCATCAGGATGGTAAAGTCGGCGTCGGCCACGCGGCTGACCCAGATCTTGCGGCCGTTGATAACCCATTGATCGCCGTCGCGTTCGGCGTGAGTTTTCATCGAGGCTGGATCGCCGCCAGCGCCGGGCTCCGAAATACCGATCGCGGAGACCTTATCGCCGCGCGCGTAAGGTTCGAGATAGAGCGCGCGCTGTTCGTCGTTGACCGTCGCCATCAGCATCCGCAGATTGGGCGAATCGGGCGGCAAGGTATAGGGCGTGACGGTCTTTCCGATCTCTTCGTTGACGCCGATCATCGCGACGGTCGGCAGATCCGAGCCGCCGAATTCGGTGGGTGCATCGAGGCCCCAGAGGCCAAGTTCGTGAGATTTTTGGTCGATGATCGCGCGTTCTTCGGGCGTGATGATGGTACCGCCGCCGGCGGCCTCGCGTGCGAGTACCGCGCGTTCGAGGGGAATCAGTTGATCGTCGACGAAGCGGCGAACGAGGTCCTTGAGCATCTGATGCTCTTCGCTGAGCGCGAATTCCATCTCTTATCTCCAGCGGTGCGCGGAACCTGAATTCAACGCGGCTGCACGGTTGCATCGGCGCGCGCGCGCTATCGTAGCGCGGATCGGCGATTTCGTCGAAAGGCGAAATCAAGCGGTGAGTGCCAAAACTGCGGCCGAACGATCCTTCGCGCAATGCGGTTACGCCGCTATATTCTCAATGTGAGAGGGGAAGCGCCAGAGTCCTCGGGCCGGTCGAGCGACGGCCAGGTCACGAATCGAAACGGGGCGTGGATGCGAGTCACGTCCGAGGTCATTCGATGTCGATGATCTGACCGGGCTGCGGTCCGGGAACCATGTCCTTCAGGTCGGCGTCCTTATCGATGGTCGCGGCGGGATTGTTGCGTTTTTCGACTTCGCGCTGGGTGCGACGCTGTTGCTTGTCTTGTTGTTTCTGTTTGCGGGTTTGCTCACGGCGGCGTTTTTCCAACTGGTCGTCCTTTTGACTTGGCCGACGTTATCGGTCCCGTTTGTCGCCGGCACCAGGAAACCGCGGGTAGGTGCGCGAGGGGGCCGACGTTAGCTGCATCGGAACGATGCGCTGTGAATTTTGGCGGAAATGAAAAGGGCGGGCCCCAGCCCGCCCCGTTTCGCTTCTACCAGCGGTTGCGGCCGCGGTCTCCGCCGCCGCCGCCCCCACCACCGCCGCCACTGCGATTGCCGCCGCCGCCGAAACTCGATTCACGAGGTTTGGCCTCGTTCACCTTGATGTTTCTGCCCTTGAGCTCGCTCTCGTTGAACTGGGCGATAGCCTTGGAGGCCTCGTCCGCGTTCGCCATTTCGACAAAGCCGAAGCCCTTCGATTGGCCCGAGAACTTGTCCATGATCACCGCTGCGCTCTGAACCTGGCCGGCCTGTGAAAAAAGCTGTTCCAGATCGGCATTCGTAACCGAATAGGCCAGATTGCCTACGTATAATTTGCTGGGCATGTATGCCCTCCGTGATTATTGGCCGGGAAGCTCGCGAACAGAAAACCCGGGCTGATTCCCAGGTTCAGATGAAAGGAACAATCCAAGCGGTACGATGCTTACTATAGGCGCTTCCGGTAACGATTGATAGTAGGGATTCCCGCAGGGGGCGAGGCGCTTGGGCAGCCTTGGAATTGGATTGGCCTCCGAATTGCACGGCTAAGGTGCGTGGGTTCCAGATGCGCCGCGCCCCGAACAGAAGAACAGTCTCCCAAACGATTCTCCTGGTGGATGACGACCTCGAAGTGACGGCGTTGATGTCCGAGTTGCTCGAAAAGGAGGGATATTCAGCCCTTCAGGCTCAAAACGGACAAAAAGCCCTTGATCTGCTGAAGAAAATGTCTCCTTTCCCCACCTTAATCGTGCTCGATTTGTCAATGCCGGTGCTCGACGGACGGGGATTTCTCGCGGAGCGATCGCACGACGCCGGCCTGAGGGGTATCCCGGTGATAGTCGTTTCCGGCAGCGACGCGCCAGTGCTTCCCCTGACGGATATCAAGGCGTACCTGCGGAAGCCGGTAACAATTCGCCAATTGATAGCGATTATCGAAGCGATTCCGTGAGCGCGATCAGAGCCTCAGTTGAGGCAGCAACAATGTCACCTGGAAATTGATGGTGGTTTGTCCGGTCTGCTGGGAGAACTGCCGATAAGCCATCCATTGGCCTGAAACCGAGGTATCGACGGCGTAACCATTGTCCAGTTTCCAGACTCTTCCGACACCCGCGCTCAGCGGCATGGTGGTTGATTGTTGATGTCGCAGGTTGAAAGTCCAGGTAGCGTCGCTCGACTTCAGATACCATCCATATTGAAGTTTATAGGTGATAATCGGCTGAAAAGTGAGGGACGTAACGGGCAGGGATCGCGAGGATGTGTACGCGAAGGAGGTCGCCTGCTGCATCAGGGCGGCAAGCTGCAAGCTGGGAATCCCGCGATAGCCGAAAGCGAACGCGGGGCCCATCCGCCAGGAGCCATTACCGATATGGGGATCAGAGGAGGTTGGGAAAACAAAGTATGTACCGATTGCCCAACGGAAATGAGTCTGCTCAAAATTCGGCCACGGCAGGACGAACAAGTCGAGTAGCTGCATATCGTCGTAACCCGTCGCAGTCGAAGGACCACGGCCTAGCGGGACGGTTTTGACGTCGATCGTGGGCCGCAGCAATTGCGGGAGGGGTATGAACCAAAAGGGATCAATCGCGAGTATGGTGCGTCCCTGAAAGGTGTTGGGCTGGGCGTTGGTTCCGTACTCCGCCGGGGTGTAGATATCTTTAAACTGGAATTGGGTGAGGCGTGCGGTGGGATCGTATTCGTCCTCCGAGAGCGGGTCCTCGAGTGCGGCGGCGCGATGGGAGAGTGCGCCCGCAATGAGCAAGGTGAGGGAAAGCGTCAGCAGAAAGATGAATAACGCATGACGAATTCTCGACCGCAAAGTCTTCGCCCTAGAAAGCGTTACTGCGCCTTACTCCCGTCCTGATTGATAAACTGAATTGACTTGATAAATGCCGCAGCCCTGCCGCCGTCTCCAGCTTTGGAAGTATCGATGCCGAAACCGATACCGGTAATACCCGGCGTCGTCGCTTTGCCGAAATAACTCCTGAAAGCCTGATCGAGATCGAATTCGGAAACAACCGATTCGTCGGGGCGCGGCTGGCCGAGGCACACGAAACGGCCACCCTCGTGAAAGTAACGTCCGCGGTAGGGAAAGTTGACGCGATCGTCCTGACAGAGAAAGAGCCCAATAAAGTATGGGCTATTCGGAATGAGAACATGCCCGCTAGAGATTTTGTCGGAGCCGAAGAATATGTAGAGCATCAACGCTTCGTTGTTGACCTGGCGGGTGTAGGAAACGTCCTTGGGGTAGCGTTTGATGCCCCAGGTAAGCCTTAGGAGCTTGACGTTTTTCAGATTTATGGAATCGTTGAGGATAAAGCCGGTCATGCGGCCCTCAGCTTCGATGTAGAACGTCTGATCGGTAATCGAGAGTCTCAAAAGCTTGGGATTTTTGGCATCTTTTTCGAGTTTATAGTCGCGCGCCTTCAGCCACTCCTGCACTGAGCCGCCGGGATAGCTGGAAAAGTCGATGTGGTAATTGTCTGGCAGCAACTGCACCTTGGCTTCGGCATTGGAGGACAGCGTCGCGCGAGGGTCGCCGAGTAGCAAAGCGGTAAGGGCTACAAAAGTCGCCAATATCCGTACAGAGCGCGCCAATAATCGTCGATCAAGAGTCATTGAATTGTGCTCCAGCTACAACGCCTCATGAAATGCGCCCGCCTGCTATTCGAAGTCCCTGAATTGACGCGGCTACGACGGGGCGTGCTCATTCCCCGCACGGTCTCCGATGAACCGCCGCGGGTCGCATTATGTAAGGGGCGTCGAGAGAATGCCAGTAGCCCAGCGAGACGAAACAGGTACGGCTCCGGCGGCAACAAGAGGGCGGCAACCGAGTGCAACTTTTCTCGGCACCTCGCAAACGCCGTCGCCGAGACGCCGCGCGGGTTCGCCGACGCGGCGGCAACGTCCGAAACAGTCGCAAAGTCCAAGTTTGACAGGCGCAATCTCCGGCGCGGGGTTTCGCCCGCTTCAGAGGCGAGATACGGCCGACCTGAACATCAGCATGGCGAGTAGATTGCGACAACGCATCGATTTCATCGTTTTAATTCAGTAACGATTAAATTGGGCCTGCACCTCACGATTCAGCCAGCCAAGGCTCCTTGCGTCACCTGAGAGATAGTTCACCGCGGGTGCCATTATCGCCTCTAATGCGCAAAAACCATGCATAAGAAACATGTTTAGGCCGCGCGGCAATTTCCATTGGACAAAAAACTCTTTAACATAGCGTCGCAAGATGCTCATTTGCTCTCAAATCTTAGTATCTGCTCCTGGTTTCTGAGACAGAGGAGAACATGCGCCGCAGGTTACCCATCGCTGACGTCAGTCTGATTGCCGCAATGCTCTTGATGACTTCGTTGGTCGTGTTCGCGGCAGAGCCGACGCCGGCCTTCACCGTACTGTCGCCGGTTCCCACGACGCCCAGCGCTCAACCGCCAGGCGCCCCTGCGCCCAGCGCTCAGTCACCCGGTCCTCAACGACCGGCGCTTGCTCCTCACGCAGTAAGGCTCTTGAACCAGATGTGTGCGGCGATAGGATCGGCACGCGCGTTCAGCTTCCATGCTGAAGTATTGTTCGAGGAGGTCCTTCCTTCGGCGGTGAAGGTGCAGTTCGCCGGCGCGATGGAATTCTCGGTCGAACGGCCCGACAAAATCGCGGTGGATTACCGCAGCGACCTCGGGGCGAAGCGGTTCTGGTATAGCGGCGACACAGCAACCATCTTCGATCCAATTCACATGGTCTATGCGAGCGTCCCCGTGCCGCCGACAATCGATGGGATGATTGCACGCGCCGCAGAGCACAATTTGACGTTTCCGCTGGCGGATCTGGCGGAGAGCGATCCGTGCGCGTCACTGCGGGGTCGGTTTATCTATGGCGGTTTTGTCGGAATAAACGATGTCAACGGGATCGACACCGATCACGTGGCACTATCATCGCCGAACATGGACTTGCAGTTGTGGCTCAGCCGCACCGGCAGGCCCGTGCCGCTCAAACTCCTGATCAACTACCGAAGCGAGCCCGGATCGCCCGAATACATCGCGTTCCTCTCGCACTGGAAATTTCCTGGCCAAATTCCAGCCGATCGATTTAACCCGGTAATGCCGAAAGCCGCCAAGCGCATCGAGTTTATGCAGATCAAGGAAGCCAGCCATGAATAACACGAATCTTCGGCACAACGGCCGTTATTCGTTGATCGCGATTTTATCGATCGCGATGCCACTCGCTCTATCGTCCCCCGCATCCGCGCGATGGGGTGGCGGAGGTTTTGGCGGCGGTGGCGGCGGCAGTCGCAGTTGGGGCGGTGGCGGAGGTTTTGGTGGCGGCGGTGGTCGCAGTTGGGGTGGTGGCGGAGGCTATCATGGCTTTGGCGGTGATGGCTTCAGCGGCGGCAGCTATGGCCATAGCTCTTATGGCGGCGGCTCGTCCTGGAACCATTCCAGCGCAAGCGATTCATGGAATCATCCATCGAGCGGTACGGATTCATACGGCGGCGGCCAATATTCGAACGGAGAGCATCCTAACGCCAGTTCGGATTATTCGACCTACAACACGAATCGGACGGCCCAGCAGCAAGCGCAATACAACGAAATCAACACTCTGCAGCACAACCAGGAAAAGACCGAAGAGACGATGCACAACGATACTCTCACCACCATTAACAACAACGTCGGGGACACCAATTGGAATGGCGGCAATCCCTACGGCGGCTGTTGCTATGACGGCGGCGGCTCGGATACGGGCGAGGTCCTTGGCGCCGCGGCGCTAGGTGCGGTCGGCGGGATGGCGGTCGGATCTATGATGACGGCAAATAGGCAGCAGACCCCAACTACGACGATCGTCGAGAATGGTTCTCCATATCCGTACGCGCCTCCGCCGATGGGCACGACAGTTTACTCACTGCCGCCTGGCGCATACCCGACTACCGTGAACGAAAGCACCTACTACTGGGCCAACGGAGTTTACTACAAACCCTTCTATAGCGGCAGCCAGGTCGTGTACGTAGTCTCGCAACCCTGACGCGTGGGCAAGCCTAGCGGAACTTCACCGCCGATAAATCAGCACGGGCTGCGGAAATCGGGTTCGAACGTCTATCGTGCGCATCCCGGCCTCCAATCGCTGCGGGCTCGACGGAAGGGTTATCGGGCTAATCGGCCAAAGTTGCCGCCTTTGGCCGCCACTGGGCAATTTGTTCCGCCTTCTTCAAGGTGACTCACTTAGACCCTGCTGGCGAGTTCCGCTTCTAAAGACTCGGCTCTGACTTTTCCGCTTTGCTTGAAAATGCTTAGCCCGACGGCGGGCTTCGTCAACAAGCAAAATGTGGATTGATCCGGACTGGGATTGCTCTCGGATCGACTAGACGCCCGCTGACTACAAGGGGGGTTGCCTGGTTGGTTTGAGGATAGGACCTCCTTGTTGGACGGGAGTGATTGAGCCAATCTCATGGTCGAAGCCCGGTTCGATTGCGTTGACAAATGCATTGTGGAGTAGTTCAAGCAGCGCCTCCCAGGTACTGGTATCAGGCTTGTCGAGTCTGCCATTCAGGCTGACTTCGGTGGCGACTTTCTGCGAGGAACTGTTCTTTAGTACCTTGGTAGCTCCTCCAATCATCAGTTCGTACGCCTGGTGAAGGAGGGGCTTGTTCTTGTCTTTGCTGCGATCGTAAACCACCACGTTACCGAACAAAGTCTTGACGTAACCGGTAATCGCACCGTGGGCAACATCCACTTGTGAATAGACCGATACTTCACCAGACTGGACATCAAAACGGCCATAGGCTCTTAGAAGGTCGTTGAGTAAAGGCAGACTGGTGTTTGCGATGCTCAGGTTGAGGTTGAAGTCAGGGCCGTGCGTTTCAGGACGAAAGGTGCCAGCCAGTGTCGTCTCCCCATTACCCATAAATCTTCCTTGAAGGTCAATTTTGGATGAGCCTTGGCTTGAATGGTTTGACAGGTTCGAGACGTGAGCGTTCACATCGGAAAGATATAGACTATACATACGATCGCTGTCTTCGTTCGAATAGGTGAATCGGCTGTCGTTGATGCTGAGGTTCTGGATCTTCAGTATCAGGCCTTTTTTGTTATTGACTTCCTGAGCCCCTCTTCTGATCGCCCTGACACGGGCAGCTTCGGCAGCCGCGGTTCGGGGATCGTGGATGTAGGTGAGCTGGACTTGAGCGATGGTTAAGCGATCCACTTCCGCACGTTTCGTGTCAGGCGCGTACTCCAGAGTACCCGAGCTAGAAACAATGCCGCTCTTCACTTTCAGATTGACGTGTTGAATTGCAGGGCCGAAAGGGGTGAGCGGTACTCTTTCGACAGAGTAATGAGTCAGCACGCTTGGAAATGGGATCGCGAGGAAATTAGCATGGCCGACGAGGCTCGCGTGGCCCGTGCCGAAGACGACAGTGTCAACGTGAACGGTGGAAGGATAACGGTTCTCGCGTGCGTGGATATTCCGGATGTTATCGGCGACGATCCGCAGGTGCTCAAGCTGTATAGGGCGGGTAGGATCAGTATCGATGTAAGTTATATTACCGTCCTGGATGCGGAATCTATTGATTTTGAAAGGATAAATGTCCTCCAGGGCTTGCTGCCAGCCCTCCTGTCCGACGGTTCGGTTGCTTGAGCGCTCCGCGCGCAACTGCGTCAGGTCAATACTGGCGATCGGTTGCGCGATCAGACAATCCGCGACCACTTGACCCCACAACAGCTCGCGCCACTGAATACTAACTCGAAGCATCGGTATCGCTATTACCGCCGGTCTCGGATGGACCTCTTGAAACACGTCTAGGCCGTACAGGAAAAGAGTTCCGTCGAAGACTCGGAGGCGTGCGGATTTCAGATGTGTCTTATAGCCGATCAGACTCCGGTTCATCGCTCGTTCGATGTGGGCGCAAATTATCGGATTCACGTAATTCGCAGCCGCGATCATCGCGAAAACAACGGCGACGATTGTGGCGGCAATCCAGGACAAGCGCCGCCGGGAAGGTTGGAAAAGCATTTAGCGTCTTCCTACTCGAGAGATTGAAAACGAACAAATCGATTTGACATTGTCGATCAAGCAAGTGGTATGCCGCTGACTACCTGCGCCGTGGAGCCAGTTTGGATGATTCCTGGTCGCGCCTCTGAGCTATCCGCTCGATGGAGCGGTCCTTCCCCGAGGCTAAGCGCTAAGTGCGCGCACGCCCGGCAATCGAATCTGGCAGGCGCGAAAACTGGATGGGCAAACTATCGCGCCGCCTGAACCCCGTGAGCGTGAAAATTGTACCGGGTTCTCAGCACCGATCTATTCCAGTGCCGCTCTTAATGACAGCGGTCGACAGCACAAGGCCGGTTAGCGCGACGGTATGGATGTTGCGAAACAGCTTTCCAGCGAGGGAAAAGAACACCTTCATGAATGGAGCATAAAAATGAGTGAGTTCGTAACCGATCTGAAGAAGATCAAGGCCCGAGCGCGTACCCACATGGAGAAGGGTGCGGTAACCGAGGCATACAAGGCTGATCTGCCGGCTGTAATCAAGGTGCTTAACGACGTTCTCGCTACCGAGATCGTCTGCACGCTCCGCTACAAGCGTCATTACTTTGCCGCTACTGGTATCAATTCCGATAGCGTCAAAGCAGAATTCCTGCAGCATGCGAATGAAGAGCAGCAACATGCCGACTGGGTAGCGACACGAATTACGCAACTTAACGGCGAGCCGAATTTTGACCCAGAAGGCCTGGCCACTCGAAGTCATTCCGAATATGCGGAGGGAGAGGACCTCGTATCGATGCTTAAGGAGGACCTATTCGCGGAACGAATCGCGATTGAATCGTATGCTGAAATCGCGAGGTGGCTGGGTGACAAGGATTCGACCACGAGAAAGTTGATCGAGGACATTCTGAAAGTGGAGGAAGAGCACGCCGAGGATTTGAAGTCGCTGTTGGAAAAGATGGCGTAATGTATGTGAGAGGATTGAATTCGCTATCGCCAATCAGTGTTCCGAGCGGATCGCGAGGCCGGGATCGAGTAAGGTAATGTCCTACAATGGGTCCGGTGTTGTTGCAGCGCGAACGGGCGGTCTAGGAAGGTGACCCAAAACCCGAAAGTATGCCGGGTATAAGTTGAGGGAAGGGCTTGCGGTATAATCCTCTGCAAGGGCTGAAGAGGGCATCAAGATGGCACGCGCCCTCATTGCGCACGGCTGGGCCGGCCAACCACGCGCCGGCTTCCTTCGTCTCGGTCTAGGATTGCAGCTTTGCAGCCCGCTGTTCGACAAAACGAGCGAGCTTCTGGTTCCAGCTCGATAGCGCCGGCCAGAGTTCTCCGTAAATCTCGCCCAGTTCCGCGTAGGCCGCCTGCTGCTGCGCCCTCGGTTCGAAAGTCCGAACGATATGGCCGGCCATGGCGGCCGATGCCTCGGCAAAGTTCCGGAACCATCCGCATCCGGTGGCGGCCGCCATTGCCGCACCGAGAGAGGACGCCTCCTTGCTCGTGGAGCGATGAACGGAAACGCCCGTGGCATCGGCCAGGATCTGCATCCACAGATCCGATGCCGTACCGCCACCCACCGCTACATAGTGGTCGATCGTCTGTCCGCAGCCGCCTTGCAAGCGCCTCGACGCGAGCGCTTGCTCGAGCACCACACCCTCCAGCAGCGCGCGATAGAGATCGCCGCGCCGGGTCGATCCCGAAAGGCCGGCGATCACGCCGCGGGCCGACGCATCCCAGTGAGGCGTCATGCATCCCTCCCAGTAGGGGACGAGCATGACGCCGTTGGCGCCGACCGGCGAGGCGGCGGCTTCGGCCTCGAGAGCGGTCAGCGCCGCGAGCTCTCGCTGAGGGTCCATGCCCAGGATCTCGCGCGTCAGCCAGTCGAGCAGGAAGGTGCCGGAGCGCAGGCAGGTCTCGACGATATAGCCTCGATCGGCGACCGCCGTCTCGGTTCGGAACGCGGCGTTGAAGACATAGCGCTCGGCATAGCTTCCCGAGACCACGGCGGTGCCGAGGTTGATATAGGCGCGACCGGATCGCAGGACATCGACGCCGGTACCCGCGCATTGCCCGTCGCCGCCGGCGGCGAAGACCGGCGTGTCGGCTGGAAGACCGGTCGCCTGCGCGGGGGCTTCGGTAATGGTTCCTATCAAGGCGCCGGGTCGCACCAGCCGCAGCATCTTTTCGATCGGAACTCCGGCCGCCGCGAGAATTTCCTGCGACCAGACCAGGCGCTCCATGTCGAGGACCCCCAACGGGTCGGCCGAGGCGGTCGAGGTCGTCCAGCGACCGGTGAGCCGGAAGCAAAGATAGCCATGAACCTCGGCGACGTAGGCGGCGCGATCGAGGAGATGCGGTTCGTTCTCACGCAGCCAGAGCATCCGGTAGAGGCAGGGCGTGATGTCGACCGGCTTGCCGGAAATCGCGTGGATCTTCTCGGCGCCGAAGCTCGCTCCGAACCGACGCATCTGGTCCATCGCTCGCTGGTCGAGCCAGACGATGGCCGGACGGATCGCCCCGCCCTGCTCGTCGAAGAGGCCGAAGGTCTCCCGCTGGTTCGAGATCGCGACGCCTGCGATGCGCGCCGGCTCAACCTTTGTGGTGATCTCGCGCAGCGCTTGGGATGTCGAGCGCCACCAGTCTTCGGGTTCCTGTTCGAAATAGCGAGGGCGAGGCTGGACGAGCGGGATTGCGGCACGCCCCTCAGCCACCGGGGCCCCGGTTCGATCCCAGGCAATCGCTTTGGTGGCTGTGGTGGAAGAATCGATTCCGATGACAAGGTCGCGCGGCATGCAAGGGCTCAGCAACAGTCTAAACTTGAATCGCTTGAAAAGCGCAAGATCGGAACTCGCCAGCAGTGAGAATTCGTCAGTTTAATGACAGACGGTTACGTAACACTCACGTACCTGCCGCCTCAGTGGTCGCGAGGTCGACGTTCGAAGTCACCTGCTACATAGCATAATCGGCAGCCTCCCCATGGTGTGCCGCTCAACCAGCGAGAGCCGGGCGGGGCCACCTCGAGGCCCCGTGGGGTTGACAATCTCAATTGATGGGGTAAACGCTGAAATCGTTAGTTAGGGTTGGACAGATTTCGACTGAAGACCATCTGACTTATCAGCCGGGATCTATTGTCCTGTTCGGGTTGGGATCGCGCGTTCCCTGTTGGTAGCAGGCCAGGAGTGGTTTATGCGAGAAATCCGGCTCGTGGATCGGCGTTGGCGGGAGCGGTACTCAGATCAACGGCTCGGCGAGTTCGCCGCGCGCTGTCGTGAGCGGGGGATTGCCCTCACACCCCAGCGGCTCGCAGTGATAGAGGCCCTGCTCGCTTCCGAGAACCATCCGAGCGCCGACGAGATTTGTGCGGCGGTTCGTCGCAACCATCCTCACGTATCATTGGCCACAGTCCATCGAATTCTGGAGCAGTTTTGCGAAGTGGGAGAGGCGCGCAAGGTAACGCTACTGCACGATCTTGCGCGTTATGACGGCAACGTTGGACCTCATCACCACGTGCTGTGCGTTGGCTGCCGACAGGTGCATGACGTAGAGATACCCGCAGTAGACAAGCTGCTTAAGGGTAGAACCAGCCTCGGACAGTTTGCGTTGCTGCGCTGCTCGCTGGAAATCGAGGCGCTGTGCAAGCGATGTCAGCTTGCGGCGAAGCGCATGGAGGCCCAACGCCACGCGGCCCCAATCTAAGGTCTGTGGATGGGTTCCAGCAGAAAGACCAGGGCCAGCAGAAAGAGGAAACAGACGAGACAATTTCCTGAACGAAGATCAGGAGGGCAACAATGGCAATTGATCACGATCTATCAACCGAGAGCAAGTGCCCGGTAGCGGGCGGCGTGCGCAGAAACAACGCGGGTAGCGGCCCGACCAATGCAGACTGGTGGCCGAATCAGCTTAACCTGAAGATCCTGCGCCAGAACTCCCCTCAATCCGATCCTATGGGTAAGGAGTTCGATTATGCTGAAGAATTCAAGAAGCTCGACCTGGGGGCGGTGATCAAGGACCTGGAGGCCTTGATGACGGACTCGCAGGATTGGTGGCCGGCCGACTATGGCCATTATGGGCCGCTGTTTATTCGGATGGCGTGGCACAGTGCGGGTACGTACCGTATCGCCGACGGCCGCGGCGGCGCCGGAGCCGGGCAGCAGCGTTTCGCGCCGATCGGGAGCTGGCCGGACAACGCGAACCTCGACAAGGCACGCAGGCTGCTCTGGCCGATAAAGGCGAAGTACGGCCGCAAAATCTCGTGGGCCGATCTTTTGATTCTCGCGGGCAACGTCGCCCTTGAGTCGATGGGCTTCAAGACCTTCGGTTTTGGCGGCGGGCGCGAAGACGTATGGGAGCCCGACGAGGTCTACTGGGGATCTGAGCGCACCTGGCTGGCGGACGAACGCTACAGCGGCGACCGTGAGCTCGCGAATCCTCTCGGAGCCGTTCAGATGGGCCTGATTTATGTGAATCCGGAGGGACCCAATGGAAAACCCGACCCGGTCGCTGCAGCGCGGGATATCCGGGAGACGTTCCGCCGCATGGCGATGAACGACGAGGAAACGGTCGCGCTGATTGCCGGCGGCCACACCTTCGGGAAGACTCATGGCGCTGGCGACGCGACGCTCGTGGGCCCGGACCCGGAAGCCGCGCCGATCGAGGATCAGGGGCTCGGCTGGAAGAGCAGATTTGGCACCGGCAAGGCCGGTGATGCGATCACCAGCGGCATCGAAGTGATCTGGACGACGACGCCAACCAAATGGAGCAACGACTACTTCAAGAATCTGTTCAGCTACGAATGGGAACTGACCAAGAGCCCGGCCGGCGCGAATCAGTGGAGCCCGAAGAATGGCGCGGGCGCCGGCACGGTGCCGGATCCGTTCGATAAGTCGAAGCGGCGCACGCCCTCCATGCTGACCACCGACCTTTCCATGCGGTTGGACCCTGCTTACGAAAAGATTTCAAGGCGCTTCTACGAGCATCCGGATCAGTTCGCAGACGCGTTCGCCCGCGCGTGGTACAAGCTGACGCATCGGGACATGGGCCCAACCGCGCGATATCTCGGCCCGCTCGTTCCGAAGGAGTCGCTACTGTGGCAAGACCCCGTTCCGCCGGTCGATCATGAATTGGTTGGGGAGCGCGACATAGCTGGCCTGAAGGCGAAAATCCTCGCGTCAGGCCTGACCGTTTCGCAACTGGTCGCGACGGCCTGGGCGGCAGCGGCGACGTTTCGCGGCTCCGACAAGCGCGGTGGAGCGAACGGAGCGCGCATTCGCCTGGCGCCGCAAAAGGATTGGGAAGCGAACCAGCCGGCCGTATTGGCAAAGACCCTGCAGAAGCTCGAAGCGATCCAAAAGGAGTTCAACGCCTCGCAATCCGGCGGGAAGAAGGTTTCGCTGGCGGACCTGATCGTTTTAGGCGGCTGCGCGGCCGTTGAGGAAGCTGCGAGAAGGGCTGGGCACGATGTGAAAGTTCCCTTCTCGCCGGGCCGCACGGATGCCTCGCAGGAGCAGACCGACGTGGAATCGTTCGCCGTACTTGAGCCGAGCGCGGACGGGTTCATTAACTACCTCCGCAAGGGACACCCGATACCGGCTGAGGAAATGCTCGTTGACCGCGCGCAGTTGCTGACGCTGACCGCGCCCGAGATGACGGTTCTGGTCGGTGGCATGCGCGCCCTGAATGCCAACTTTGAGCAGTCCAAGCACGGCGTCTTAACCAAACGGCCGGAGACTTTGACGAACGACTTCTTCGTCAACCTGCTCGACATGAGCACGCAATGGCAGCCCTCCGCCGGCGCCGACGGCGTGTACGAGGGGCGTGACCGGAAGACCAATGAAGTCAAATGGACCGGGACGCGAACCGACCTGATTTTCGGTTCGAACTCTGAACTGCGGGCGCTCGCCGAGGTCTATGCATGCGCGGACTCGAAGGAGAAGTTCGTGAAGGACTTCGTTGCGGCGTGGAGCAAGGTGATGAACCTTGATCGCTTCGATCTCATGTGATCGCGGCGGAATGGAGCATTTCTACGGCTACCAGGATAGGTGACTCGAGCAACTATGCGAAGACCAGCGGCGCACTCTGGCAACGAAGCGATCGACGAATCCTGCTCGGCGACTACCGGGCCGGGGTGCGCCGCGAGATCGCATGATTGATCAATGAAAGGGGTACGCAGCCGACCAACCCCGTTGTAACATCACCCCGGTTACTCATCAGGCGCAGCAGCGGTGCGCACAACCGATTACTTCGCGAGTAATCTGTTGTGCCGTCGGTCTCGCGCGCAGCCTGCGCCTGATAATGTTGATTTTATTGGTGGACGCACCAGGACTTGAACCTGGGACCCCTTGCATGTGAGGCAAGTGCTCTAACCGGGCTGAGCTATGCGTCCACGGAAAAAGGATTATTGCGCCAGCGCGGGGCCTCCCGCAAGAGAAGGGTCGCGGGGTAAAATTGCAGTTGAGACGGGCCGCTGGCACTGTCTACATTGAGATTCGGCGATGCGCGGCGGCCGGTCCGACGGCGGATCACGGCTGAACTGAGTGTTCCGCGACGCCGGTCGTATCGTGAAAATAATGTTTTCGCCGCGAATGGTCTTGTCGGCGTGTTGACGGCACTCCCGGGGGCATCGCTATCGTCCTGGTGATCGATCGGGTGGCGAACTCGGAGCGGGCGCGATCGGATCTGGCGGCATATAATTGACGCTTAACCGACAGACTGATACGTCGAATGTCCATAACCCGGAGCATCGCTTGAGACCAACGAGTAGAATCCGGTCGAATGCCGACGATCGAGGTCCGCTAGGTGAGGGTCGAAAGGGCGCCATGAAAGCCGCATGAGTACGTCTGTCAGCAACGATCAGATAACGGCCGCGTCAGTTTTCCATCACGACCCGCTGCAGTATCGTGAGTACAAGCTGTTGATGCACGCGGATCAATTCAGCCGTCCGCAGCAATTTCATAAGTTCTGGAAGATCACGCGCCGAGTGGCGAAGTCGCTGGGCATTGCGATCAACAAGCGCGGCAAGCCGATGGAGACGCATCTGCGGGAGGTGATTTTCTTCGACACGCCCAAGTTCCGCCTCTTCAACAACGGCTTTATCCTGCGGCGCCGGACATTTTACTAAAAGGGGGTGCCCCAACCGGATCATGAGCTGATGCTGAAGTTTCGCAATTCGGACATGGAGACGGCGGCTGCGGTGGACGTGCGGCCGCTCCTGCCCTGCATTAACGTGGTGAAATTCAAGGAGGAGATCCTGCTGCCGAGCGAGAAAATCGGCGGCATGCGGAGCATCTATTCGCATGGCTGCGAACTCGATACGCCGAACACGATGTTGACGCAAAACTTCGAAGCCATCTGCCAGGTTTTTCCAGCGCTGCTGCGAACTGGCGCGAAGGCCAAGACCGCGCTATCGATGGTAAACGGAATTGCGATCGAAGAAGTGCTGGTAAATTTCGGTGAAATCGATTTCGGCGGCAAGATGACGGCGAAAGCAACGCTGGCAATCTGGCGCAATCGGACGACGCAGGAGCATCTTATCGGCGAATATGCATTCCAGTTGAAGTTCCCTTCCGCGGAGGAATTTCCCGCCAAGGCCCGGGAGCTGTCCGAGGCGTTTTATCTGGGGTTGCAGGTAGAGGCGCCCGAATGGATTCAACTGGCGACGACCAAGACATCGAACTATTTATCGCATGGGCAAGATGCCTGTCACCAACGCTCATGAGTAATGGCGGCGTTACGCGAGAAGAGGGGACGACGGTATCGCGACGTCCGCAACTTGGCGAACTCTTCAAAATTTTTCTTATCGCCGGCGCGATAAGTTTCGGCGGCGGCGTGCTCGCATACTTGCGCGAATACCTGGTGCGCGAATCACGGATGGCTGAGCGACGACGATTTCCTCGACGCGCTCGAAGTGAGTGAAACGCTGCCTGGTCTGAACTCCGTCAACATGAGCGTGATCGCGGGCGACCGCATGCGCGGAGCGATCGGCGCGGCGGTCGCGGTGAGCGGGCTGATGCTGCCAGGGATGGCCATGATGATGGCGCTAGGTGTGTTGTGGAGCAGCAGCGCCATAACGTGAATCTGGTGGTTTTCTGGTCGGGCATCGCGGCAGCAGCAGTGGGGCTGCTGCCGACGGTGACGTTGCAGCTTGGGCGCAAGCAATTCGTCCGGCCGGTGGATGCCGCACTGATTAATCGCGGTGACCTTCGCTGCAGTCAGCTGATGCAATGTTTCACTGCTATGGGTCCTGATCGTGTCGGGACCTTTGGCCATATTGCTTTATCGGCCGCGTGAAGGCTGCCGTGGAGACCGCCGAGCCGTTTCGCGCACTTGCGCAAGCGGTTGCATCGGCATCGATCGCAGTGGCGTCATTAGCGATGACGCAGGGTCATAAGCTGATTCAACTTGCGTGGGTGTTTGCCCTGCTCTCGATCATGGCGGTCGGCGGCGGCACCGCGGTGTTGCCCGAAATGCAGCGCATGACCGTCACCCAGTTTCATTGGGTGACGGAGAAGCAATTTCGCGACATCTACAGTCTCGGACAGGTAGCGCCCGGGCCGAACATGTTGATGGTGATGGTGATCGGCTATCGGGTCGCGGGATACCTGGGAGCGATGGTCGTCACGTTTGCCTTCTTTCTGCCGGATTGCATCCTGACGTTGTTCATCAATCGGATGTGGCTGCGTTTCTCCGGATCGCCGTGGCGCGACGCGATTCAGCGTGCGATGGCGCCAATAGCAATCGGATTGATGCTCTCCGGAACCTACTCGATCGCGCGGCTTTCGATTCACAATATCATGGGGTTTGCGATCGCCGCGGGTACGCTGAGCGTTCTGATGTGGCGGCGGATCAATCCACTGCTGCTGATTTCGGTAGGCGGCCTGGCGTATCTGATTTTTTCCAACACAACGTCGATCCACTGAGCCGGGACCCTGGGAAGAGGATCCACGGGCCTCAGATGCGGCTGGCTCCTTTCCGGGCTCAGGCTAATCTTCTTCGTCATCTTCGATTTCGCCGATAACCTCTCCGCGGGTGTCGCTATCATCACGGCGCAGGCCAAAATAATGCATGGAGGCGAGCACCATGCGCCAACCCGAAGGAAACTCAATCGCACCGGCGTTGGGATCGGGCTCGTCATCGATCAGAACCTTGCGGCCGCGATGCCATTGGACGAGCAGCATTTTATGACCGACCTGCCGACCGCCGATTGGGTCGATCGCGAAATCGCCAAATAGCGTGGTGGTGCGCAGGTGGGAGAAGGCGGCCCGGATTTGCTCCTGGTCGAGCCTGCCGACCTTGCGCAGCGCGGCGATCGTAACCAGCCCGGCGGCATAGGCTTGAGCCGCAGGGTAGTCGCATCCGGCAGCGCCGAGGGCTTGCATTCGGCGGAAAAAATCGCGCGGAGACGGGCCGATTTCAGGGACGATTTCGGCGTCCGGCTCCCATTGGCTCGGGCCCACGAGGCCTTCGGCGTCTTCACCGAGGTCGCTGCCGAAGCGCGCGACGCCGGCGGCCACGCATCCAAGCACGGGAATGTCGGCGGCGGGAGCAGTGCACAGCTTCATGATCGCGAGGTCGTGTTCATAGCCGCCGGCGCTGATCACGGCGTTGATGCGATTGCGGCGCAGGGCGGCGGCGAGCGTCGCGGGAGTCCTCTCAGGATCAAAGCTGGTGGAGAATTTGAGCCGCAGGCGCACTCCGCGGAGCCAGTTGCGCCGGTGGCGGCAATCGCGTTCCGCGCCGGCAGCAACCGCGCGCGCGAAAGGCGTTTTCGATGACACGATCGCAACCCGTTTGCGCCAGAACTTGAGCGTCGCCAACAGGCGCACGAAGCCCGTCATATAACTGCTTGCGGGACTGAGCACACCGACGATCATGCGGCGGCGGTCGCTCACGTGACCCTCCGGGCGATTGCCATGGTACAGGTCGTCGCCGGCGCCGCCGTGGTTGATCAGCAGCATTCCAGCCTCGTCGGCAACGTCCGCGGCAACCCGTGTGAGGGCAGTGGAGTAGGGACCAAAAATTATATCTGCGCGGCGATCGAAGCAGAGCGATCGGTAGATCTCGCGCGCGCGGTCGCGGCGGCTGCAGTCGTCATGATAATCGAGTTCGACCGTGCAATGTTGTCCGCCCAGTGCAAAACCGCCGGCCGCGTTGATGTCGCCGGCGAAGAGCCGCAGCGCCGCTTCGATCTGTGCGCCGATCGCGGAGTATTCGCCGCTCAACGGCAGCGAGAGTCCAATGACGATCTTTCGCACTTTCGTGTCATGCGTACCATGCGGGTCGCACAGCGTGCAGAAAATGCATGGTTACACCGCGACCTCGGCGATACCGTCGCGAATCACCGCAAAACCCTCGGGGTTACAGGTTTCATAGGCATATAACCGGCGCCCGGCGCGATCGCCCGCGGGCCAGACCCTGGTGGTGATGGTATCGCCGGGAAAGACCGGGCGTGAGAAGCGCACCGCGAGACGCTTGAGCCGCACCGGATCGCCCTCGCACAGACGATCGACCATCACCTTCGCGGTGAAGGCCATCGTGCAAAGCCCGTGTACGATGATTCCGGGAAGGCCCGCCATTTTCGCGACCTTCGAATCCACGTGAATCGGATTGAGATCTCCCGAAGCGGCCGCGTAACGCGAGGTCTGATCGAGGTCGAGGTGCTGTGCGACGGTAATGATCGGCGCACCGCGAACACCGACGGCGTCGGTTTTCGCTTCCGCATTTGTCGCCGGAGTACGGCGGCCGCGAATGAAGATCGTGAAGACGATTCGGTTGACGGTTTCGCCGCGCGCGTTGCGCGCTTCGAGTTCCAAGGCCATCGATTCGCCATTCTGGTGCGTCTCAATCGAAGCGATCCTGCCGCTCGCGGTGATGGAATCTCCGGGTCGAATCGGGGCGAGGAATTCGATGTCCTGCGCGGAGTGCAGCAGGCGCAGCAGGTCGGCCTGGAGTTCCGGGTCGGTCATTGCGGTGATTACCGAAAGCCAGGTAACAACGACCGCGAACATCGGCGGCGCGACGATTCCTACGCCGGGCGCGGCTTCAAAGTAGCGCGGGTTATCGTCATTGCAGGCGCGCGCATAGTTCTGCAGTGCTTCGAGCGTTACCTCTGTAGTGATAGGTGGATAGATTTTCCCGAGGCAAGCGCGATTGAGCGTCATAAAGACTCCGGTTGTTGCGAGGTGAGTAACCAGCCCTGTGCGATGCGACTGACACGCAGGTCGGTGATTAGTCGAGTTCGCGTCCTCCAACGAACACCGCCTTGAGGTTCAGGTCGCGATCCAGAACGATCAGATCCGCGCGCCATCCGTTCTCGATGCGTCCGCGATCGGTAAGGCCTAGAATTGCGGCGGGGCCGAATGCCGACATTTCTCCATATTCCAGTAATACGCTGTTCAGCGACCGGCCGTTTGCGACCAGCCGGGCGGTCGTCAGGTGGAGACCGTCGAGCATGGTGATTACGCTGCCGGCGAGGGTGCCGTCGGCAAGCCGTGCGGCGCCATCCGCGGTGCGCGCAGCCTTGACGAGACCGCCAAACAACGGCATCGACGCACCGTCGGTGCTCGCGAGCGCAACGCGGTCAGTGCTGACGATCGGGTTGAGATTCGGGGTATCGAGCAAGGCCGGATGAAGGTGGATGCCGTCGGGAATGACGGCGGCGCGCGCCATCGATGGTGAGAGCGCCGCGCCGACCACACCGGGTGTTCGATGGTGCAGCGGCGGCATCGCGTTAAACAAATGGGTGAACATGCGCGCACCCGCCTCGATGGCGGCAAGCGTCTGTTCATAGGTCGCGTCGGTGTGCCCGATCGAGACCACGATGCCGCGAGCGGTCAAGGTGCGGATAGCGTCAATCGCGCCCTCGAGTTCCGGTGCGAGAGTGATCAGCTTCAAGGTCTTGAGGCGGCTGACGCGATCAAGCGCCGCGCCCATCGGCAAGAGATTAAGCGGGGGGTGCACCCCGCGTCGCTCGGGCGAGATGAACGGACCCTCAAGGTGCATGCCGAGGATAGTAGCCCCCGGGAGACTGCGGACGCCCTTCTGCGCGAAGCGATTGGTCTCCGCCTGGGCCGCCATGGCTTCGGCGATGACCGCGTCAACGCGCTCGATGGTTTCGAGCGGCGAAGTGATCACCGTCGGCAGCCATCCGGTGGTGCCCTCATGCGCGAGGCAGTGCGCAAGCTCGAGGAGGTCGTTCGCGGTCGCGGACATCACGTCGATGCCGCAAGCGCCGTTGACCTGGAGATCGATGAAGCCGGGGATAATGTAGTCATCGACGGCGTGTTGGCGTTTTTTGAGCCGCATCACGCGGTCATCGAAGCTCAGATCACCGTGATGGACAACGCCGCCAAATTTCGTTCGCGACAAAATAAGGCCAGAAAGCTGATTGATGGCAATGCGCTTGCGGCGTGGCGCCGATCGCACCAGCCTGAGTGTCGGCGCTTTCCTAATTGGCACGAAACCGTTCGGCCAACAGGCGCGAGAACCGCGGCAAGTAGAGCAGGTCGAAGGTGTCGTCTTTGCCGGGAAACATCGCGACGGCGGCGCCTTTGAGCGCGTGAACGTGCTCCCACGCCTGTTCGAGGGTCATCGATTCGTCCTGGACAATCGTGGCGAAGGTCAGTTCGACCAGAAAGCGCAAGCGCCGGATCATCTTGTTCTCATGCTCGATGCGAGCCGCCCGTTCTTGATCAGTCATGGCTTCCCTGTCTCGCAAGCGGATGTCGCCGGAGCACGGCGCAGCAAAATTATAGCGTATAGTCACGCAGCTTGTCGCATCGCAATGCGCACGGGTAGTGGCCTAATTAAATTTGAGCCCTAGCGCGCACGGTGGACCGGTTGACTTGTGTTAGGCGGGTCGCGATGGCACGCTCGATTGGTCAGATGCAGACGCGGATCAAGAGCAGCTTTATTTATCTGGCCAACGCAGTCAGCGATCTGCGAGGCAATTGGGCGACGTTAGCGCTGGTACTGTCGCCATTAGTGGTACTTTCAGCACTATGCCTGCTGCCTGACGCACTCAATTTACAACATGCGCTAGTGCGGACTTTCGAGCCCGGCGTGCGTACGATCGGATGGCTGAAGGCGCAGACGCCGTACGCCCCGGAGACGGAACCGCCGCCACCTTTATTTACGCACTGGGAACTCTTCACCCTGCACCTGGTTCTCGCTCTGATAATCTTCCTGGCGCGGCTGCTCGCACTGTGCGCGATCAAACGAATCAAATCAGGGGAGCGGCGAGGGCATCCACTAAACGAGACCATTGAAATCTATCGCCACGCGATCGCGTTGGCACCGGCATTTCTTTGGATCTCATTGCTGCAACTGATAGCGGTAGCGGTCGGGTTCGTACTGCTGGTGATTCCCGGACTGCTCGCATTGGTTTGGCTGTACTTCGCTCCGTATGCACTTGTGTTTGAGGATCGACGGAGCTGGCAGGCGCTGTTGTACAGTCGCGATCTGATCCGCGGCCGCTGGCTCAAAGTCGCGGTGCGCATCATGGTCTTCCTTGCAATCCGCTGGGGCTTCAATTCGTGGGTTTATTACGCGCTATTCGGTATCGGCCTGTTGATGGGCTTCATCGCGATCTGGAGCGGTGCGCTTTGCGCCACGATCTTCCTCTGTAATCTGGTTGCGTTTGCGGTGAGTTTTGGGATGATTGCGTTTTTCATCGCGGCCGGCGTACGGCTCTATCGCGACTTACAGGCCATTGCCGCCGAGAGCGGTGCGGCCGCCCAGAGCGCCTTGCTCCCCGCGACCGCTCCGCTACAGGCTTCCGCTTCCCCGGCGGTAGATTAAGCAGCCGCGTTCGCGCATCCGCAACGCTTCATAGAAATCGATACCGCGCTGACGCTTGTACTTCAGATGCCGCTCGCCAGGCGCGAAAGTGCGCGCACAGTGACCTGGAGCGGCGGCAATCCAATGGATGCGAGCGCGCGCAAGTCGCCCATCAGACGATCGATTTCGGCGGCGCGGCGAGCACGCCCGGGCGTGGGAGTTTTGACCGCCGCAGGTGTCGCCTCATCTTCACTATCGAGCGTCAGACGGCACAATTGAATGCGCGCCCAGGTCAGCTCGGCGGCCAGGTCGCGCGCGGCGCGACGCTCCCAGCGGTCATCGCTGCTGAGAGCTTCGATGGCGAGTTCGATCGCCGCGAACTCGATCCGAGCGCTCAAGCCGAAGTATGCGCGGGCCACCGTAATCGGTTCTTTGCCAGTATCGAACGCGAGGCTCAAGACGTTGAGCAGATGGTCGGAGAAGGCGAGACGGGTGAGTTCCAGGGCGAGCTGTTCGTGATGTACGGCGGCGCGCAGTTCACGATAGGTGCGCTCAAAGCGTTCGCGCTCGCCACCGGTCAGAACCGCCTCAAACTCTGCCGCCAAGGTCCGCAGCGGTGGCCCGTAACGGTTGACCGTCGCGCCGAGCGACTCGGCCGGATGGGCGCGGGCGATCGCCCAATTGCAAGCCCGGCGCGCGGCGCGTTCGAGTCCAAGAAAGGCGCTGAGCTCAGCCTCCGCAGTCAAGCCATCGGCGTTGGCCTTGAGTTCGGCGGCGCGCCGCGCAAGCTCGAGCACGCCCGACGCGATCAGCCAGGCGCGTAGCGCCTCCTCGACCTCGATGCCATGGTCGCGTTCGCGGTTGAAAACGAACACCGATCCCATCAAATCGACCATCTCGTTAACGATGCGCGTGGCGACGATTTCCCGGCGCAGGCCGTGCTGCGGAATCGCGGCGGCGAACGCGGCGGCAATCGTCGGCGGAAAGTAGGGCCGCAGAAAGCGCTCGACGAGGTACGCGTCGTCGCTGAGGGGAGATTGTTCGAGGCGCGCCGTCAGATCGATCTTGGTATATGCCGTCAGCATCGCGAGTTCGGGACGGGTCAGCCCGGCGAAGCGCGCGCGCCGGTCGCGCAACTCCTCGTGGGTTGGCAGGATCGCCTCGGCGCGGCGCACGACCCCATCCTGCTCAAGGATAGTCAGATGATCGCGAAAGGCACTGACGCTCGCGCGGCTGCGCAACTGTTCGAGACTGAGCGAAAGAACCTGGTCGCGGTTATCCCGCAGAACGCCGTCGGCGACTTCTTCGGCGGCAGCCGCGAGCCGGCGATTTCGCTCCCCCTCGGTCAGTTCGCCGCGCGCGACAATGGGCGCGAGCAGAACCTTCAGGTTGACTTCGTGGTCGGACATATCGACGCCGGCAGAATTGTCGATGGCGTCGTTGTTGATTCGCCCGCCGTTGACCGCGAACTCGATTCGCGCGCGCTGCGTGAAGCCCAGATTGCCGCCCTCCACGACAACTTTGCAGCGCAACTCGGCCGCGGTCACGCGAACGTTGTCGTTGGCGTGATCACCGACTTCGGCGTCGCTTTCGCCGCTGGCGCGGACATAGGTGCCGATGCCGCCGTTGTACAAGCAGGTCGGCGCCGGCGCGCAGGATCGCCTGCACCAAGCTGTCCGCGTCGAGTTCATTGGCGTCGCATCCAATCGCGCGGCGCGCCTCAGGCGTGAGCGAAATGTTCTTTTGGCCGCGGCGGAAAACGCCGCCGCCCTGGCTGATTATCTTTTCGTTGTAATCGGCCCAACTCGAAGCCGGCAGCGCGTAGAGGCGTTGGCGTTCGGCGAAGCTCAGCTTGGGATCGGGGTCGGGATCGATGAAGATATGACGATGGTCGAAGGCGGCGATGAGCTTGAGGTTGTCGGACCGCAGGAGGCCGTTGCCGAAAACGTCACCGGACATGTCGCCGATCCCGACAACCGTAACGGGCTCGCCGCGATCGATCTCGCGGCCCATTTCGCGCAAATGACGTTGGGCCGATTCCCACGCGCCGCGTGCCGTAATGCCCATCCGTTTGTGGTCGTAGCCATGCTCGCCGCCCGAGGCGAAAGCATCGCCGAGCCAAAAGCCGCGGCTTTCGGCAATCTCGTTGGCGATGTCTGAAAAACTCGCGGTGCCTTTATCCGCGGCGACGACGAGATAGGGTCCGTCGCTGTCGAAAACGCGCACGTGCGGCGGACGCACGATCGATCCAGTCACCGATATTGTCGGTGACGTCCGAGCATCGCGTTGATCAAGGTTTTGTAGGCCCCGACCGCCGCTGCACGATCAGTGCATGCGCTGGTCGCGCGACTTGATCACGAAACCACCCTTCGAGCCGATCGGCACGATGATCGCGTTCTTGACCGTCTGAGTTTTCATCAGATCGAGAATTTCCGTGCGGTAATCGTCGGTGCGGTCGCTATGGCGGATACCGCCGCGTGCGATCTTTCCAGCACGCAGGTGACATCCCTCGACCTCCGGACTATTGACGTGAATCTCGTATAGCGGTGCGGTATCGGACAGATTTGGGATGCGCCCGCTCTCAAATTTGAGCGCTATGTAAGGATGAGGTTCGGCCGGCGGCTGGAAATAATTGGTGCGCACGGTCGCCTCGGCCATCGCGAGCAGGGTGCGTGCGAAGCGATCGTCGGCGATGTTCTCAACCGCCCCGCATTGTTCGAGGTATGCCGCGCGCAAGCCAGCGATTTCTTCGAGCGAATGATCGCTATCTGGATCAAAGCGTGCAACCAGGAAATCCACCAGCATTCGAGCGAGTTTCGGGTACAGCAACAAGGGACGGTTGGCCGCCAGCCGTGCTGGCACCAGGCGCATCTGGAAAGCGGCGGCCAGATAGGCCCGCACCAGCGCGACTTCACGCCACGCCAGTCCCGCGTTGAGTGTCAGCGCATTGAGCGTGTCGTCTTCGGCGCGGCCATCGTGCACGGCGGCCAGGGCGTCGGCAACCAGCGCAGACCCGGGCAGTTGGTCGAGCGCCAGGTTCCTGACGCTGCGCACGCGAAAGGATTGAACATAGGAGCTGCGGCGCTGATCGCCGATCACCGGGCGCAATTCATGGGCCTCTTCGCTGACCGCCGAAATGCCAAAGTTCTGCAGCGTCGGGACCAGCTCGGAAAGAATCGGCGCCTCGCCGACTTCGTACATGCGCAGTTCGCTTTCGTTGCCGGTGGCGCCCATCGCCCGCGTGCGGATATCGACACTAAAGCTGCCGTCGACGAACAGGGCTTCTACTCGCTCGATATCCTGTAGAGCAATTTCGACAGGTGTGCTCGAACGATATGCGGGACTGAAGGCCTCCCGCCAGCGCGCGGCGGTTTCGTGGCCGCGCATCGGGCCGAACCGCTCAACCAAGTGGTCGGTCAGGAAATCGTCCCACGTGCGGGCGAGGCGGATAACCTCTGATTCCATCGCGGCGACCACCGTGGCGGTCGGCCGGGGGGCTGAAAAGCAGAAGTGCAGGAGCGCCGTATAGCTGTCGCCCAGTGCCAGGTAGTAGTAAACCAGCTTGCCGCCTAGATGACGGGCGAGCGCCTCCTGGATGTTCACGCGGATGGTCGCCGAAAAGTGCTGCCGCGGCATGATCACCAGTGCGATGACGTTGCCGCGCACCGGGTCCGATTGCAGGCTCAAGCGCACCTCGCCGGCATTCTTGACGTCGAGCACCATGCGGATTTGCGCGCGCAATTCGGACACCCGCGCCCGGAACAACTCCTCTTTCGGGAAGCTGTTGAACACGGCAATGAATTGCTTGTAGTCGTGCGACCCGATCTGGACGTGCTCGGCCTCGAGCACTTCGGCCAACTTGGCTCGCAAGACTGGAATGTGCTGCGCCTCTTCCGCGTACGCGCGCGAGGTAAAAAGGCCGATGAAGCGGTCGAAACCAATCGCGTCACCGTTTGGCGCGCAACGGCGCAGGGTGACGTCGTCCATCAGGGCGCGCCGATGGACTTTGGCTTCCGCGCGCGTCTTGCCCACGACCAGCGGCGGTCCGTCGAACAGCAATGTGCGATGATCCTCGTCCATCGAATCGAGCGGAACCGGATTGGCATAACGCGATCGGGCTTCGTCGCGCATAATGCCGAGGCCCGTGCCCGGCTCCGCCACCAACGCGCGCTTGCCATCGTGATTGACGACGCGATAACGGCGGTAGCCCAGAAAAACGAATCCGTCGTGGACGAGCCAGCGGAGCAGGTCGCGGATTTCGACGAGTCCGCGAACGGCGGCAGTTTCCTCGCAGATTTCGAGCGCGCGCCTGGTCATTTCGCCAAAATCGCCGACGACTTCGGTGACGTCGTTGAGGACCTCAGTGAGTCCGCGCTCGAACTCGGCGGCGGTGAAAGCACCCGGCGTCAGTTCGACCTCGGTATGCGTAAAGGATTCCGCGCGCTCGCCCGCAGTCGCCTGTTCGAAAGACGCGATCGCGCCATCGGGAGCCCGGGCGACGTGGAACAAGGGGTGCAGCAGCATCCGGAGGGGCATTTCATGTTTGTGAAAGAACTCGAGGATGCTATCGACGATAAAGGGGCAATCCTCCATCGCGGTTTCAACCACGTAACGGCCTTCGGCCTCGCCGGCATAGACTCGCAGCTTCAGTGGTTGAGTCCGCGACTCAAAGAATTCGAAAGCGCGCGCGGCGATCACGCGCCGTTGGTGAACTGAAAAGCTATCGGCGAGATCTGCGGGCAGCCGTTCGAACAAGCGATCGGTAAAGATACCAAGGCGGCGTTCATGTTCGAGATGTTCGGCGGATTCCTGCTGACTTGCTTCACTGGCCACGGGGTCACCTGACGAATGGGGGTTTGAGGGAGTGCTGCGGGCGAATGATTACGCCCAAGCGGAAATTATAGGTTGCGCGCCCCCTTCGCCGCCACCATCGCGAATGCACGCATTGGCTCGCGCAGTCCGCTATAATGAATTGGATGCGCTCCGAGGATTAACCGCGACTGTGCATTCTTAGATGGCGGAAATTGAAATCGACACGATGACCTTCGGGCCTTATGGGGTCGGACGCATCGACGGCAAGTCGGTGATGGTTGCACACGCCGCACCCGGCGATTTGCTGGAAATCGCACTCAAGTCGGAGCGGCGCGACTATGCGATCGCGCGGATCGATCGGGTGATCCGGCCCGGAGCGAATCGGCGCGAACCGCCGTGTCGATTTCTCCCGCGCTGCGGCGGATGCGACTGGCAGCACATCGCATATCCCGCACAGGTCGCGCTCAAGGCGCAGTTAATCGCGGCTGAATTCCGTCACGCCCTCGGCCACGAACTCGACCCGGTCGGCCTGGTCGAACCGGCGACGGCGGAGCTTGCATATCGGTCGCGCACGAGATTCAAGACCGGCGCCGGCGGAGGCGTCGGGTTCCACGAAGCGGGCAGCAATTCGATTGTCGAAGTCGATCGTTGCATGGTCGCCGCGGCTCCCGATCGAGTACCGCGAGCGCTGGCCTCGGCGCTCGGCAAACGATGCAGCGAGATTGAGGTCGCAAGCGATGAGGCTGGCGAGGTCCAGATCGCCTATCTGGCCAAGGCGCCGGGCACCGCAGAGGCCGCGCGCGCGCGCCAGGTGATAAGCCGTGACGACGCGATTCGCGGCATCGTGCTGCGCGGGGGTAGCGAGCGCCAGGTCGTCGGCGATGCGAAGATTTCCTTCGAACTCGAGCCTGGATGCACTGTCGAAATCGACGCCGACCTCTTCAGCCAGGTGAACCGGGCGCAAAATCTGAAATTAGTCGCAACGGTGGCCGCGATGGCCGCGGCGACCGATAAAACCGGAGTGCTCGACCTGTTCTGCGGCGCCGGCAATTTCAGTCTTCCACTGGCGCGGCGTGGAGCGCACGTCACGGGCGTCGATGCTGACGCGCTGGCGATTTCCGCCGCGCAACAAAATGCCGCGCGCATGGGCCTCAAAGATGCGCAGTTCATAGCCATGAAAGCGCACGAGACCGCGCGTTTCTTCGAGCGCGCGCATTATCGGCCCGATGTCGTCATTATCGATCCGCCGCGCATCGGCGCTCTGGACCTGATGGGATCGGTTGTGCGGCTGCGGCCGCCCACCCTGATTTACGTCTCGTGCGATACCACTACGCTTGTGCGCGACTTGCAAAGCCTGCGTGCAAACGGCTACGAGATTGATCGGGTGCGAGGCTTCGATTTCTTCCCGAACACGCATCACGTGGAGGTCGCCGTCCACGCGCTATTGACTTAGGTCAGAGGGCGTTCCTAATCTAGACGAAGGTGATTCTAGCGCACCTTCTCGCCAGGGGTGTTTACCAAGCAATGCCGAAGCAGGAAAAACTAGCGCGTCCCAAGATCACGATCATCCCGGGCCGTGGCGTTGCCCAGACTATTAATTACCTGCTGGAAGACCGCGACGACCTCGAGTGGATCATCGCGGTCGGCCGCACCAAAAACGGCGAACTATTCTTCTACGACACGGGCGGCGATATCGTCGAAGATCTGGGCACCCTGGAATACCTTAAGGCCCGCATCATCCGCGCGCATTTCGGCGACGAGTACGAATAAGCCGCGATCACTCGCCTGAACTGCGATGGCGATGCGCGTCGCGCGAAGCCGTTCGACTCCTTACAAGATCCTCCGGTGGTGGGCCTCATTCGCACTCACAGCGATGATCGCGCTGCAGCCAACCGGTCCCGTTCTCGCCCAGCAGATACGTATTCTTCCTTCGCAACAGAAACCCTCGAGCGAAAATTTGCGGCCGAACCAGCCCGCGCCGTCGCAGGAAGAAACGATCCCCTCGCGGCCATCTCTGCCGGTGATGCCGAATGGCCAAGGGTCGAACACGCGAGAGATTCCGCTGCCGGTAATCTTCAGGGGATGTTGGTCGGGACGAGTCGCGGAGGTCGATTCGATGGAGCCGCTGACGCCGTCTGCAATGCACGTCCAATGGCTCACGAAGTTGTACACACTTTGCTACAAGCAGGTCGGCGCGGGCGGGCGCTGGCACCTGACTTTCGCCGAGACCTCCGTCGCACAACGCTCGATGGTCAGCGATCAGCGACAGTCGATTAGCGTTAAATCGGTGGCTGGCCAGGATCGTGCCGAGCTCACCAGTTATCTCCATTTTCGCGCGCCGCAAATGAATCTGTTCGGCCTTCCTTCGGGCACCGTCAATACGCTCGACGAACTCTCCCAGCTTCATTGCACGGTCTCGGCGGACCGCGATGCGATGGACGTAAGGGCCGACGTTCTGGTTGAGAATGACGACCAGCCCTGGGTGGAAATTACGTGGCATACGCGGTTGCTGCGGACGGGCGCAGGCCGGATTGACTGAGGAACTTGTCCCGCAATCGAAGCGATTACCGCCCGCGAAAGCCTCGCTGATGCCCTTCCGATCAATCTCCCTCGGCTCGCCTCAGTCCTCGAATTCCTCCTCCGGCGGACGCGCATAAATGTTGCCATCCTTGATTTCCAGAGGCACCCGATAGAGCATCTTGCCGCAGGTATCCGGCGGCCCCGCAACGCATTCGCCGTTCGACGGCTCATAGTATGCGTTGTGGGTCTGGCACATCAGGTAGCGTCCCCGCTCGGCGAAAAACTGGTTATCGACCCAGTCCATCGCCATCGGCACATGGCGGCATCGATTGACGTATGCGTGGATTTTGCCGCGGAAGTTAATCGCGAAGCATTCCTCGTCGGCGCCACGCACCGGCATCAGGAATTTCATCGACGCGCCGGGCTTCAAGTCGGCCGCACGGCCGACGAGGTAGCGAACACCTTGAGATGAGCGTTCAACCCCCGCGTCGCCCTCGCGCGGCGGATGACGCCGCCTCAGCGCGGCGCCGCGATCACGTTTCTCAGGCATCCGATCCGCTCGATCTCGACTTCAACCGCATCGCCGATCTTCATCGGACTGACGCCTGCCGGCGTGCCCGTCGAGATCACGTCGCCCGGCAGCAGGGTCATCACCTGCGAGATAAAGCTGACGAGGTAATCGCAATTGAAGATTAATTGCGAGGTGCGGCTTTTTTGGCGAATTTCGCCATTGACGCGGACCTCGAGGGCGAGATCGGAAGGGTCGAGATCGGTGACGATCCACGGCCCCAGCGGCGCGAAAGTGTCGAAGCCTTTGCCACGCGTGAACTGGACGTCGCGGCGCTGCAGATCGCGTGCCGTCACGTCATTTGCGCAGGTGTATCCGAGCACGTAATGCCGCGCGTCGGCTGGCGACACCTTGCGCGCGGCCTTACCGATCACAACCGCGAGCTCGCCCTCGTGATGGAGGTTGGCGGTCTGCGGCGGGTAGATAATGTCGTCGCCGGGACCGATCACCGCGGTTGACGGCTTAATAAAGAGCATCGGCTCCTTCGGCAGCTCGCGATTTCCCTCCGCGGCGTGGTCGGCGTAATTGAGTCCGATCGCGACGATCTTGCTGGGCGTGGCGGGCGCGAGCAAGCGCACATTTCCGAGCGCGATCGGCGCAACTCCCTTTGCCGGCGCGAGCGCCTCGATCGTCCCTTCGAGAGTCGCTATACGATCGTCCTCGAGCGCACCGTAACGGTCGAGGCCCTCATGCCTGAAGCGCACGATCTTCATCTTTTATTCCCCAGAATGATCGATCCTAATCTGAACGCCTGCCAGTTTCTGTCAACTATCTGCTCTCAAGTCTTTCGCGTCCCGCCCCGCGCTGTCCAGAGCCGCACTCGAACATTGATCGACCGGCAGCAGCTTGCCGCAATTCGCCAAAGCTCTTAGCATCAATGCACATCAGGCCCGACTCGGGGCGCCTCACGAATTAAAGCCAGGGAGCGTTTACTACTCCGATGGAGAAACCGAAAATTCGGCCGGTCGAGGCCTTTCCAGCCGAACAGAATGGACAAACTTACGTTTGCCTGCGCGATCCGAGCGGTATCGCACCGACTCCCATCATGATCGGAATGGGCGCCTATTTCCTTGTAACGTTGTTCGACGGCTCCAACACGAGAACCGATCTGCAGGCGGCGTTTAGCCAACGCTTTGGAGAGCAGCTGCCGGCGGAGCACCTTGACGGATTGATCGCCGCTCTAGACCAGGGCTTCTTCCTCGAATCGCCGGCGTATGCGGCGCGGATGGACACGGTGCGCGAGGAATTCGCCCGTAATCCGCAACGCCCCGCTGCACTGGCGGGTCTCTGCTACGAAAGCGAGCCGGTCAAGCTGCGGCGCGAAATCGAAGCGTTTTTCAGGGCGCCTGGTGGACCCGGGCAAATCCCTCAGCCCACCGGCGATGGTGCGGCGTTGAGTGGTCTGATCGCGCCGCATATCGACCCGCGGCGCGGTGGCCCCGCCTACGCGCACGCCTACGGCGAATTGCTTACGCGCGAACGGCCCGACCTCGTCATCATTTTGGGCACATCGCATTACGGCCGCAGCCCTCAACTCTTCACCGCCACGCGCAAGGATTACATGACGCCGCTGGGGCCGATTGCGACCGACCGCGAATTCGTTGACCGCCTTGGATCACGCTATCGCGACGGTGATCTTTTTGCCGAGGAACTGCTGCATCGCAATGAGCATTCGATCGAGTTTCAGGCGCTCTTCCTGGCCTGGGCGCTAGGCACGGCGGGCTACAAGGTCGTGCCGATTCTGGTCGGCTCATTTCATGAAATGGTTACCAGCGGCGCGACGCCTTCCGGCGACGCGCGCGTGGGCGGTTTCATCGAAGCGCTACGCGCGGAGATCGCCGCCGAAACCCGCCGTATCCTGATCATCGCGGGCGTTGACTTCGCGCACGTGGGTAAGAAGTTCGGCGACTCCTTCACGGCCGACCAGAAGATCGCCGAATGGGTCAAGTCGGAAGACCTGGCCTTGATTGAAAATATCAAACGCGGCGACCCCGACGGCTTTTTTGCAGCTATCGCCAAAGATCGGGATCAGCGCAAGATCTGCGGCCTGTCACCGATGTACACGCAACTCGAGTTGCTGCGAGACCATCAGGCGCGGCTGCTGATGCACGACATCGCGATGGAACCGCAGACGGAGTCGGCGGTATCGTTCGCCAGCCTCGCAATCGACTGAGGCGATTGAATTGCGCGCGGGCGGCCGTCCATCTCCTGTGAACGGGTCCGCAAAGTCACCCGCGCGTTTCGCTTGAATTTCTATCGCGGGCGCTTCGCGACCCTATCTGCTCTAGGCACCCGGCGCCCTTTGCTAATTGCGTTCGCTCAGATCGTCGGGAGCTCATTGATGCGATTTGAGGAAATCGCGAACGCGCGCCACCGCTGCCGTCACCCTGTCGGGTGTCTTCCAATGCTCGACGATCTCCGCCTTGGGCGCGAGCGCGGCGATTTCGCGTGAGACTGGCGCCGGATGATAGAGGTCGTCGCCTGCCAGCACGATCAACGGATGAGTGCACTTGCGCAGGAAGTCCCGCGTCACGGAAAAGACGAAATCACCGCCGTACATGCGTTCGCGAAAGCTCGTCAGCGCGGCGTCCGTGATAGTGGCATCGTGGCGCTGCAGGGCCTTCGCCCAACCATCGAACATCTCGCGAAAAGCCTCGCGGTTTTCATGCAACCCGATCGGATTCTGCAGCACCGCGGAACTGACCCGATCCGGCGCTTCTTTGATCAGACTCAGGCAATAGGACGATCCGATGCATCCGCCCAGCGTGTGGCATCGCGCGATACCGAGATGGTCCAGCAGCGCAATGTGATCGGCCGTGTACGTGTGCCAGCCGTCGATGGCGCTGACGGGTCCCCGCGATTTACCCGCATTGCGCTGGTCCATCGCAATCACGCGAAAATCGGCGGCAAATTCCCTCGTCGGGTCGAACGGGCTCTTATGCCAGAACTCGATACTCGATCGCATCCCGCCAGGTGCAAACAAGAGCAGCGGATAGCCCGACCCGAATTCCTCGTAGTAGAGCGAAACGCCGGCGCGCTCGAATGTCGGCATATCTTACCTCCGTGTCGTCGTGGCGCCGGGCAGCCGGTGTCCGGGCTACCCCCGCGGTCGAGCACAAATCCTGACGCGAGCAGGCGCCAGGTGCAAACGAACCGAACGCGGTCAGCGCGGTCGGCAATTTCGCGGCAGTCTCGCGTCAATTTTTTGCCGCCACTTTCGCATCATTTGACACATTCAGCGGTGTGATTCTATGCCGCGCTGGTCGCCCCGAGTGGGCACGCATCTTGAGTTATAGAAGCTGTAACACAGCGCAGGACGAAGGAGATGAAATTTGCGGGCTTTGAGTGGTGATTCATCGTCGTCGGCGTGCAGAGAAGTGCGGGGTGAGGTGGTTGTGGCGTGGGGGACGAGATCGCGTCGGAGGGCCGTAGGGTCCTCCGGCGACGATCGAGTCGGTCGCGCCGTCCTCAGCAACGGAGCGGAGAGGTCAAGGCGACTGCAAAAGGTAAGACCCGGACGCGGCAAACGACGCGCGCATCCCGTTAGCGTGCACGGGGCAGCCCAAGGACTCGCTCGGCGATGATGTTGCGCTGAATCTCCGAGGTACCGCCCTCGATCGTATTGCCGCGCGATCGGAGAAAATGCTGCTGCCAACGACCGCCCTGCACCGCGTATGGCGAACCTTTGACCAATTGACTCGCCGGCCCCTCGAGATCAATCACGAATTCCTGCATCCGCTGGTTCAACTCCGACCACGCAAGTTTCGAGATCGATCCCTCCGGCCCGGGGTTCCCGCCTCTCAGAATCTGCGAGAACGCGCGGTACGACGTAAAGCGCAGCATTTCGAGTTCGACGTAAAACTGCGCGAGCCGCTGCCGGACGACGGGGTCGCTAATTGCCGGTGCGCCGTTGTGCGTCGTCGTTCGCACGAGGTCGAGAATCTCGTCGAAGACAATGCGATAGCGCATCACACTGGCGAGCGCCGTGGTCCCGCGCTCGTTCATCAGCGTGGTCGTCGCAACCCGCCAGCCCTCGTTGAGGCCGCCGAGCAGATTGTGCCGGGGCACGTGAACGTCCTCGAAGAACATCTCGTTGAATTCGGACTCACCGGTCATCTGCCGCAAGGGCTTCACCGTGATTCCCGAACTCTTCATATCGACCAAAAGGTAGCTAAGCCCTCGATGCTTCGGCGCATCTGGGTCAGTCCGCACCAACAGCATGCACCAATCCGCGATATGGCCGAGCGTGGTCCAAACCTTTTGCCCGTTAACGATGAACTCGTCACCCTTAAGCTCTGCGCGAGTCCGTGCGGCAGCCACATCGGAACCCGAATCGGGTTCCGAGAAGCCCTGGCACCAGATTTCCTCGCAACTCAGGATTTTTGGCAGGTAGCGGGCTTTCTGTTCGTCGGTGCCGTAGGTGATGATCGTCGGCGCGGCCATCGTAAGGCCGAGCACGTTCAGCGGCGCCGGCGCACGCACGCGCGCAACCTCTTCGTTGAAAATCGCCATCTCGATTTGGGATGCGCCCTGGCCGCCGAATTCCTTCGGCCATGCCATGCCGAGAAAGCCGCCCTCGTAGAGACGGCGCTGCCAGTCGCGCAGGAATTCCGTCATCGACATGCCCTCGGGCCGGAAACCGGCCTTACCCCACCCGGGTGGCAGGTTATGGTGCAGGAAGGTCTGCACTTTAGCGCGAAATTCCTCCTGTTCGGGCGAGAAGCTCAGGTCCATCGATCAATCTCCGAAGGGGTCTTCGATTGGGCATGAGCCGAACTAATCGTTCACCAAGTTCAGCTCAAACGTCCGTGGGAGCATTCAAGGCGGGAATCTACCTTCGCGGCAGGATTGCGCGCAAGGGATGAGCCGGCGCGGCGAGATGCGATGGCGAGTTCAGGAGTTGCGTTCCAGGCGGTCGCCGAGGATCTCGGCCAGCCGTTCAGCGGGAGCGCGCTTGGCATCGGCGATAGCGAAACCGGCCGCAGCCGCGTGGCCGCCGCCGCCAAACTGGTGCGCCAGCACCGAAAGGTCAACGTCGCAATCGGTGCTCCGGCGCAAGCTCACGCCGAGGCTGCGCAAATCGAACAGCGCGATGACGGTATCGGTCTGGCCTTCATAAAGCCTCGAGGCCACTTCGCTGCTGTAGCCCATGCAGCATGCGGTGCGAATCCGCAGGCCGTTGCCCAGCGGCCGCTCAACCATCGTGGCGTTGGCGAGCTCGAGGCTCTTGTTCATCGCCCTTTTGCCGGCCTCGAATGCGAGGCGCATCCGCCGACTCATCACGGGTTCTGTGAGCTTGGTGATTTCGCGGAAGGAATCGACCCCGCCGAGGGTCTGCACCGCGAGCGCCCAGTCGGCCGATTCGGGGACCTGATGGATCCAGCGATCGTGATCGTCCGCGATTGCGACGAAGGGGAAAAACTTCTCGAACTCGGGGAGGCGCGATTGTTCGCCGCGTTCCTGTGCCAGATCCTTCAGATAATTGAAGGCGAGGCGCGCCGCGGAGAACTCCTCAGACAGCACACGGCCCGTAAACGGCACCTCGAACTCAGGCGCGGTGGCACGCGAGACGGCGGTGCGATGGTGGTCGATCCAGTAGAGGCGCGCGCCGTTGCGGACGAGGTTGGTTAGATGCTCCGCGGTCTTGGTCGAAGTCCAGGAGAGGTCGGTAATCCAGATTTCGTCATCGCCACCCTTGGCCCGCAAGCCCTGAATGACGCGGTCGCTGTCGCCGTTTGCCGCCAACATCGTGATTACACGTTCATCAGCATAAAACCGCTTGATCGCAGCCGCCGCCATCACCCCGTCCAGGCATGAGGGTCCATGGCTTACGACCTGTATGGTGTGCCGATCTGGTCGAGACATAATCTACCCAGCTTATTGGATTGCAGCGCGTCATGCGATGCGTGATTTGCCTGTCGCGCTCGGCTATCGGTGCATGAACATGCAGGATGGATTCATTGATATCGGAAAAGCAGATCGAATAAACCGCAGAGGATGAGCTTTATGTTGAGTACTATCCTGCTGATGCTTGAGGGAACGCTCGTGGGGAATGAAGTCTGCGTCGCCCTCGTACATACGACGCTTTACAAGTTGCCCGACGAGTGTCACGTGCGTGTTGCAAAACCGCTAGCCGGCCTCTTCGGGCGGCTAATGCCGTTCTGGTATATCGCTGTCTTCGCCTTAAGCATCACTGAATGCTATCTCTTGCGCGCCACCGGGCCAGAAGTTGGCCATCTGCTTGACGTTTCCACCGGGCTTGTGGGGTTGTCCATCGTATTCACGTTGATCGGCCCCGCTCCGATTAATAATCGGATAGCCCGCCTCAATCTGGTCGATCCCGCTGCGAACTGGATCGAGCTTCGAAAACGTTGGGATCGTTTGCATTTGGTCCGGATAGTAATCCTCTTGATTGCTCTATTTTTGCTCGCCTTTGGCGATGTGATTGGCGCGCGATAGCATCCTGATTACTGGATGGAGATTTTTGGCTGTCGTGCTAGAGTCACGGCGGTGGTAAGGGACGTCAAGCAGCGGCGTCCATAGACCGACGGACACGATATCAAGTGGAACCCTCGATACTGGCGCGCTCACAGCATCCAATTTCGCGACGCGATATCGACCCGAACGTCCTCAAGATTCTCTACCGACTAATCGACGCAAACCATGCCGCCTACTTGGTTGGCGGCGGCGTGCGCGACTTGATGATGGGGCGGCGGCCGAAGGATTTTGACGTCGCGACCTCGGCGCATCCGCAGCAGGTGCGCGATCTTTTCCGCAATTCTCGACTGATCGGCCGGCGCTTTCGCTTGGTGCACGTATTTTTCGGTCAGCAAAACATCGAGGTGGCGACGTTTCGCCGGCGCGCCGAAGAGGTGGCCGAAGGCGACGACCCGATGATTCGGCACGACAATACGTTCGGCACGCCCGAGGAGGACGCGTTCCGGCGCGATTTCACGATCAATGCGCTGTTTTACGATCCCCGTTCCTTCCAGGTGATCGATTACGTCGGCGGGGTACCAGACCTGACGGCGCGCCTGATTCGAACGGTGGGCGACCCGGACGTACGCATGCGCGAGGACCCGGTGCGGATGATTCGCGCGGTGCGCTTCGCGACCAAGCTGGATTGCGCGATCGAGCCAGCGACGCTGGCGGCCATAAAAAGACATGCGGGCGACCTGTCGAAGTCCTCACTGCCGCGGCTGGCAGAAGAAACGTTTCGCACGCTGAGCTTCAAAGGGGCTGAGCGAGCTTTGTTCCTGATGGAACAACTGGGGCTGCTCGAAGTGCTGCTGCCGAGACTTTCGGAGCATCTGCGGGCGAGCGCGGGGGCGGCGGAAAATGCGGAGGACCCGGCTACCCTGCGAAACCTGGCGGCGCTGGGCCCTTTGATCGAAAGTGGCGAGGAGCCCTCGCGGCCCCTGATACTGGCTTGCGTCTTTGCCGATCTGCATCAGGCGAGAATAGTGAATGCGGGCGAGGCGCATCGGCTGGACGTGGTCGAATTCCTGCGCGAGCGGGGATTTTCGCGCGGCGACACCGACCAGATGCGGCTGCTCCTGGAAGCGGCGACGCACATGATGATGCGATCGCGCCTATCGCGGCGGCTGGTGCGACGCCCCTACTATCCCGAGGCGCGGCGCCTCTTCGAGTTAATCGCACCAACCTACGGGATGGAAGCTGCGGCCTTCGATCGCTTCCTGGCTGAGACCCCGAACCATTTACCGCGTCCGCGCCGGCCCCTGTCGAGACCCTCGGACAGCGCAAGCGAAGGTGAGAACGGCGCATCCGGGGGTGAGCCGGCCAGAGCAGCAATCAAGCCGGCGCGGCGCCGCCGTCGTCATCGCGGGGGTCGCCGTCGGCGACAAGCTCCTTATGATCCGTCTGTACGGGTGCCCGAGGCGCGGACGCTGCCATCGGACAATTTCGAGAACGCGGGCGCACCATCCGCGGCACCGCCGAGAGCAGGAAATGCGAATGGCGACGGCGCCGCGATTGACGAGACGAATCGCGACGGACTGATTAATTCGCGCTAGCGAAGGTCTCCCAGTTCGCTTCCAGGTGGTGTGCTAATTAGCGCCGAACTGCGCGCGCGACCACTATTCATGTTTAGCGTGGGTCCGCCGATTCTTGCTAAACGGGGGTCGGCTGATATGTTGCGGCGAGCCGAGTCAGCAAATTGCGGCTTGTCCATATACGCTTCATCGACTAACGTTTGAGGCTCTCTAAAGTGCGGCACACCCGGCCGCCCGCTCATCACCGTCATTCACGGACGAGGGGCGTTCAACTTTTCGGGCGAGGTTGCGTTTTGGCAGCAAACAGCGTGCGATCGGACAAGATCTGGATGGACGGCGAGATGGTCCCCTACGACCAGGCCAACATCCACGTCCTCACCCACAGCCTGCATTATGGAATGGCGGTATTCGAAGGGATCCGATGCTACAAGTCCAAGGACGGGCGATCGGCGATTTTTCGTGCTCAGGAGCATATCAGACGCCTGTTCGACTCGGCCCACATTGTGGAGATGAACATACCGTTCAGCCCGGAAGAGGTGGTAAAGGCGTGCGCCGACGTTGTTCGCGTCAACAAATTCGATGAATGCTACGTGCGGCCGATCGCGTTTTATGGCGCGGGCGAGATGGGCGTGGTGGCGCGGCACAACCAGGTGCGCCTGGCGATAGCGGCGTGGCCGTGGGGCGCGTACCTGGGCGATGACGGCATCACGAAAGGCGTGCGGCTGAAGACCTCGTCGTTCGTGCGGTTCCATCATAATTCGATGATGCCGATGGCGAAGCTGTCCGCTAACTACGTGAACTCGGCGCTGGCAGGCTACGAGGCGCGGCGCAACGGCTACGACGAGGCGCTGCTGCTCGACGTCAACGGGTATGTCTCTGAGGGGAGCGGCGAGAACTTCTTCATTGTGCGCGACGGCGTGGTGCGGACGCCTCCGCTGATGTCGTGCCTGGCGGGGATCACGCGCGAATCGGTAATGAAGATTTTGTCCGACGCAGGCATCCAGGTTCTGGAGCAATCCTTCCCCCGCGACATGGTCTATATAGCAGACGAGTCGTTCATGACGGGGACGGCGGCGGAAGTGACGCCGGTGGTGGAGCTGGACGATCGGCGTATCGGAGAAGGCAAGCCAGGACCGATCACACGCAAGGTCATCGAAGTTTTCCACGGTGCGCTGCGGGGTGGCGATCCGCGCTATGGTGCATGGCTGCATTACGTCTAGGCGCGCGGACAACCGGCAGCAGTAGCCCGTCGATGAGGTTTTTCGCGACCGTCACAGGAGTCGTCCTTATGGGAGCGCTGTTTAATCTTCTGTTCCCGTGGCTGGCGCACGGCGAGATGTTGAAGGTGGGCGACGTTGCACCGGAATTTTCGACCGAGGCGGTGGTGGGCGGCCAAGCGACGCCGGTCAAGCTGAGCGACTATCGGGGGCACAAGGTAGTGCTCTATTTCTATCCCAAAGACAACACGCCGGGGTGCACGAAAGAGGCGTGCTCGTTTCGCGACGGTTACAACGATTTGCGGCGCTGGAATATCGTGCTGCTCGGATGCAGTATCGACAGCGCCGACAACCATCGCGCGTTCGCGAGCAAATACAGCCTGCCCTTCCCGCTGCTGATCGATCCGGGCAACAAAATCGCGAAGGCATACGGCGCCGACAACGGCATCCCGATCCTCGGGCTGGACCGCCGCGTGACCTACGTAATTGGCGAAGATGGCCGCATTTTGAAGGTGTATCCGAAGGTCGATCCGGCCGGCCACGCCACGGAAATCATTGCCGACCTGGGTGCGGACAAGCCCCCGCCGACGCCGTCGGCATCACCGTCACCCACGCCGACGGCGGCGCCGGCCGTGCAGCCGAAGCAGCGCAAGGGCATCGATTCCGATTCGGACAGCGAACCCGATTAGGGATTCTTCGCGGCGCTCAGAATGACAAGTGGGCCTTCTACCTAGTCTCCCTGAGGGTTCGGAGCGATTGCTTCCGCGGGGGAGTAGCCGAGGCTGACGGCCAGCAGGACCGCGGCAACTGCGATTTTGGGTGCATCGGACTCGGCTTGCGCCATCGTGAGCAGGGCTGACAGATGCGCCTCGACGGTGGCCGCGATCGATGCTCGATAGCATCCGGCGCCATCGGCATCGAAGAGCGCGTCAATAATCCGATTTGGGTCGAAGCTAGTTTCGCGCAACGCCTCGGCGATCACACGCCGCCAGAATTCGCGCGGCTCGACGGTTTCGAAGTCGGTCAGGCGGGCGACGCGATCGCGCATGATAGCGAGAAGCGAACAGTAACGCTCATTCAGCTCGAGCTGACTATCGACGGCCTGTGCAGCGAGAAATTCGCCGACGGTGGCGGCGGCGCCGAAGACGCCCGCGGAGCCGGCGGCCGCCTCCAGCACGACGAATCGTTCCTGCGCGCCATCGCGCTGCAAACCGAGGGGATAAAGCCGGCAGGCGAGCGGGCGTCCACGATGAATGGAGCAGCGCGTACCGTCGAGGGCGACGCATCCGCGGAGGGAATCGAAGCGCAACAGCGACCCGCGCCGGATGGTGTAGCGGGCGACGGCGGCATCGGTGCGGAGTCCGGTCGCGCGCGCGATCGCGATGAGGTCGACGGGAGACAGGGTAATTGCCTGGTTATGGCAACAGCGGCCGCATTGGTTGCAGGTATATGAAAACGGGGTCTGGCGATTCATCGAATCAGCGACGGTAAAGGCCTTGGGCGGATGGACTTACACTACCTAATTCGCGCTGGCTCCGGTACGATCTATAAGCCGTTGACAATTAAGTCGGATTGAGAGGCCGCAGATGGATTTCAACTATTCGCCCGAACAGGAAGCCTATCGGCATGAAGTGCGCTCGTGGCTCGAAGCGAATCAGCCGCCGCCGCTGACGCCTGAAGAAAAAGAGCGCATCAGCGAGGACCTGCTGTGGGAGCGCAACAAGCGTTGGCACAAGAGGCTTTACGAGCACGGCTGGGTGGGAATGAACTGGCCCAAGGAATACGGCGGGCGTGGCGCCACGTTTATCGAGCAGGTGATTTTCCAGCAGGAGCTTGGCCGACTGGGATTGCCAATGGGCATCAATGTGCTCGGCATCATCATGACCGGGCCGGCGCTGATGCAATGGGGGACCGAGGTGCAGAAAAAGCGCTACCTGAAGCCGATTATCGAGGCTGACGAGATCTGGTGCGAGGGTATGTCCGAACCGGGGGCCGGATCCGATCTGGCGTCGATTCAGACGCGGGCGGAGCTGCACGGCGATGAATTCATCGTGAACGGGCAGAAGGTCTGGACAACGCACGCGCAACGATCGGACTTCTGCCAACTGTTCGTGCGCACCGACCCCGATGTGCCCAAGCATAAGGGCATGAGCGCGTTGCTGGTGGATATGAAGAGCCCGGGCGTCGTAGTGAAACCGCTCAAGCAGATAACGGGCGACTCGGAGTTCAACGAGATTTTCTTCGAGGACGTGCGCGTGCCGAAGGAAAATCTGTTGGGTCCGCTGAACGCGGGATGGCAGGTGCTGGTGAACACCTTGATGCATGAGCGCTTCGGCATCAGCGAGACGATTGGCGGCACCGAGGTGATCCTCGCGCAATTGATTGAGATGGCGAAGACGATACCGGTCGATGGACGATCGGCGGTTGATGACGACGACATACGGCAGCAAATCGCGCAGTTCGCCATTGAGGTTGCGGCCAAGAAATATAACGGGCTGCGGTCGCTCACCAAGCGGCTCAAGGGGCAACAGCCGGGGGCGGAGTCGTCGATCGGCAAACTCAACTCGACCGATCTATCGCAGCGGATGACGAAGTTCGCGACGCGGCTGCTGGGCGGTTACGCGATGATCGAGCGCAAGTCGCTGTTCGCGCCGGATGGGGATTGGATGCGGCGGATCCTTAACGTCGAGATGCTGACGATCGCGGGCGGCACGTCGGCGGTGCAGAAGAACATGATTGGCGAACGCATCCTGCAACTGCCGAAGGGCTGAGGACAGATAACGGTCGATCGCTGGGAGCGGCGGCCGAGCATAGGCTAGCGCTGCATGGCCTGGAAGAGGAGCGGCGCCGCCTCGGCCATCATTTCGCCGACCACCTCGGACAACGGCTTACCGGGGATAGCGAGCTTTTCGGTCAACACTTTGAGAACCCGCAGGTAATGCGACTTGGTTTCCTCGCTGATCGAGGCGAGGCGATCGCCCTCCATGACCTCGATGTAGCGAAGATGGATTTCGTGAATTTCGTTGTCCTGGGGATTGGTGAATTTGGGCGCGCGCGCCATGGCGACTCCTTGCGCGGCGAAGTCACCGCGCGATTCTTTATCGGCTAGCTAAGCGAGCATATCCCCGGCGCGTGTGAGATGCAGCGCCGCCCGCATCAGAAGAGGAAGCGGCGGGTATTGATGCTGATGAGCACGCCCATCGCGGCCATCATCGCGATAAGCGACGATCCGCCGTAACTCACCAGGGGCAAGGTGATGCCGACGACGGGCAGCATCCCCGTGGCCATGCCGATGTTAATCGCGACCTGCCAGAAGACGATGCCCGTGAAGCCGATGGCGAGCAGCGTGCCGAAGCGGTCCTTGGCATGCCGGGCAATCCATGCACCGCGGGCGATCAGAGCGGAGTAGAGGCCGAGCAGCACGATCGAACCGAAGAAGCCGAACTCCTCGGCATAGACGGCGAAGATGAAATCGGTGGTCTGTTCGGGGAGGAAATTGAGGCGGGCCTGAGTGCCCTTGAGAAAACCCTTGCCCCACGCACCGCCGGAGCCGATTGCGATTTCGGACTGGATGATGTGATAGCCGCTACCGAGCGGATCGGACTGGGGGTTGAGGAAGCTGACCAGCCGGCCACGCTGATAGGGCTTCAAGTAGTGCCATCCGACGGGCGCGACCAGCACCGCGGCGAGCATCAGGATTACCAGCATCCGCCAGTTGAGGCCGCCGACGAAAATCAGGGTGCCGGTGATCAGAATCAGGATCAGCGCGGTGCCGAGGTCGGGCTGTTTGAGCACCAACGCAGCGGGCACTGCCAGGAGCATTGCAGGGATGATCATATGGAGGAGATTCCATCCGCCCTTGGGCGGTTCATCCCGCAGGTAGCGGACCATCACGAGCACGACGGCGATCTTTGCGACCTCCGACGGTTCGAGGTTGAGGATGCCGAGGTTAATCCAGCGGCGCGACCCGCCGGTACTATGCCCGGCCACCGCCACCACCACGAGGAGTGCGACGGCAATCGCGTAAAAAGCGTAGGCGTAGGTCCCGAGCGATCGATAGTCGAGGAGGGCCGCGGCGGTCATCAGGGCGGTGCCGACGCCGACCCAGACCAGTTGCCGCGTCACCAGCGGGTCGAGCCCGTGGCGGGAGCCGCCCCAAGTAGCGCTGACTACGCTCAAAACGCCGACGCCGCACAGGGCGAGGGCAAGGCTGAAGAGCGTCCAGTCGAAGTGATAAATGATGCGCCGGTCTATTTCCGCCATGATTGGTTACGCGAGGATCGCTCGAATGGTGCGAAATGATCGATCTTCAAATCAATCGGCCAGCGGGTCCGTCGGTTGAGTGTCACCGGAGGGGACGATGACCGGCGCGCCGCCTTGCGGCGGATTGAGCTCGAAGTATTTCTCCATTACCGCCTTGACCACCGGCGCAGCGGTACTGCCGCCATGCCCGGAATGTTCGATGATGCACGCAATCGCAATTTTTGGATGATCGACAGGTGCGAACGCCATGAACCACCCGTGGTCGCGATTCTTGTCGGAGAGGGCGGTTTCCTTGGTGCGCGCGCCCTGCGCTTCTTTGACGACCTGTGCAGTGCCGGTCTTGCCGGCAACGATGATGCCGTCGATTTTAGCGGCCTTACCGGTCCCGTCCGACGCATTGACGACATCGCCCATCGCGCTGCGCAATTCATCGAGCACCCGCGGATCGATGTGCGTTTGATTCTCGATCACTGGCGGGAAGGTCTTGGTCACGCTGCCGTCAAGCGCATCAACCTCTTTGACAAACTGGGGCTTGTAGAGCGTGCCGCCGTTAGCCACTTCGGCTGCCAGTTCGGCCAACTGAATTGGCGTCACGGCCACATAACCTTGCCCGATCGCAACCGAAAGCGTCTCGGCCGGATACCAGCGCTCGTGAAAGCGATGTTCCTTCCATTGTGACGACGGAATGGTGCCGGTCTTTTCATTGTCGAGATCGATGCCGGTCTTTTTGCCGAGTCCGAGCGCATGGGCCCAGGCTGCAATCCGATCAACGCCGAGGCGCTGGCCGACGTCGTAAAAGAAAACGTCGCAGGACTCGACAATCGCGCGATGGAAGGAGACGTTGCCATGGCCCTGCTTGCGCCAGCATCGATATTCGCGATTGCCGAACCAGATTCCACCCGGGCAGTTGTAGGTAGTCCCCGTCGTCATCGTGCCGTCCATGAGGCCCGCGATGCTGTCAACGACTTTGAACGTCGATCCCGGCGGGTAAATACCCTGGATCGATCGGTTTTCCAACGGATGGCTGGGGTCGGTGATTAGTTCATGCCACGCCGACGACTGGATGCCGCCGGTAAAAATGTTGGGGTTGTAGGCCGGGTGACTAGCCATCGCGAGGATGTAACCGGTATTGGGATCGATGGCGACCAAGGCCCCCGATCGCGCTCCGATCGCGTCTTCGGCAACGCGCTGAAGGTCGAGATCGATCGTCATAACGACGCTGTTGCCCGGCCGTTCCGGAATCTCGCGCAGCATACGGAGCCGCCGCCCGAGCGAATCGACTTCGATCTCCTGGCCGCCGCTGTCGCCGCGCAAGGTGCTCTCCCAACTCCGCTCGAGGCCGAACTTTCCAATGTCGTCGCCCATGCGATAGTCCGGCAACCGGTTCAAGTCCTTGACCGTCACCTCACCGACATATCCGAGCAGATGCGCCGCCAGAGAATCGTAGAGATAGTGGCGCCGTGGTGTGACCTGAAGGCTCACGCCCGGCAGTTCAAGCTGATGCGTTTCCAGCGCGATCACCTGCTGCCAGTCGAGCCTCTCGTCCACCATGACGGGCTCGAAATCGGGGCGCCCGTCGTCGTCGGCATCTTCGACCTTCTTGGCCATGTCGTTAGGGCCGATCAGCTTTTCGAGCTTGGTGATCGTCGCATTTACGTCAGGTGTATCTTCCGGAACGATAACAACGTCGAACGAGGGCTTGGTATCCACCAGCGGGCGGTGGCGCCGGTCGAAGACCAGGCCACGCAGGGCCGGCAGACGCTGGATCCGTATCCGATTGCGGTCGGACAATTCGGCGAGATCGTGATGCCTGATGATCTGGAGGTAATAGAGTCTCAGTGCAGCGGTAATCAGTACCGCGACCACCAATATCATCAGGCCAGCGATGCGCGGGGCCAGCTTTGGAATCGCCCGATTCTTCTCTCGCCTGATGAATTTGGCCATGGTGTATGCCTAAAATTTACTCGCGCAGGGGGCGCAAACGCAATCCGACCGCGCGCTTGCTGAATCCCATCAGGGCGATAACCCACGGTGTGAACAACGCGCTGACGGCGGCGCGCAGCGCAAGCCCAGGCAACATCGCGAGTGCACCGGAGGAGACCTCGAAAGCCGCGCTACCGAGCGCATTGGCGAGTCCAGTAAGAGTGGCCGCTATGAACACCAGGATAACTCCGATCGCGGTACTGGTCGAAATCAGGTAGCGCGAGAGTCCGTACGCGACCGCGTAGGTGAGCGTCATCATGAAGGCGTTAAGGCCCAGATGGGTGCCCGAGAAGGAGTCGATCGCATAGCCCATCCCGAAGGCCAGCAAGGCGTCGATCGCACCGTGATGTTTCATTCCGAGATCGACGGCCAGGATCAACACGAGGTTCGGCATCAAGCCGCCAATCGGGAGCCAATGCGGGAGCGTGGTTTCCAGCGCGAGCGCAATGAGGGTTGCAATCGCGTAAAGTGCTACGACGCGCACGCAGCTTCAACCGTTGATGTCCGGAGCTATCTGCGGCGGCTTCTGCGTCAATATCAGAACATGTTCGAGTTTGCGGAAATCGGCCGCGGGCCGAATGTCAATGTTGAGAAAAAGCCCCGGCCCTTCCTGCGAGACCTGGGTGATCTGTCCGACGAGCAGGCCGCGCGGAAAAACCCCGTCCATGCCCGAAGTCACGACCGCATCCCCGGGCTTCACGTCCTCAGTCCGATCGACGTACTTCATGGTCAGGCTGCCGTCCACCACGCCGGCGACGATGCCGCGCGCGCGACTGCGTTGATCGAACGCGTCCAAGCCTGAATTGTGATCGTTAATCAGGAGAACGCGCGACGCGTTGGGCGCCACTGCAATCAATTTACCGACAACGCCCTCGGTGGAAATCACCGCCATATCGCGGCGCAGCCCGTCGGTCGATCCCTCGGAGAGAATCAGCGTACGCGACAACTCGGATGCGTCGGCGCCGATCACGCGTGCGGCCACCGCCTCCGTCGCGAGCACTTCGCGCAACTCCAGGAGATCGCTGAGATGACGGTTCTCCACCTCGAGTTCGGCCAGCCGGGTACGCTGGCCCTCGAGACTGGCGACCTCGGCCTTGAGCAGCAGGTTCTCCTGACGGACGTTGACGAGATCAAAGTAGTCGTGGACGAAACCGGTGCTGTCGTCAGCGATGTTCGCTTCGACGGTCTGGACCGGCTTGAGCATCCAGAGCAATGCGAGGCTGGGTTTTTCGGCACGCGCACCCGGGGCGAGGCCGGCAGACAGCATGTGCAGGGCCCACAGCATCAGCAAGCCGCTGGTCAATACCACCCGATGGCGCCACAGGAAGGTTCCTCTCACCGTAAAGCCCTACGCGGAGGATAGGTTTGCGACTTTGATAGCTGAAGTGATCAATGCGGCCGGGATAGCGATCCGCGCTCAGTCAACCGTAACGTCCCGCAACAGGGTGAGCTCGTCCAGAACCTTGCCGGCGCCCATCACGACCGCGGTTAAGGGATCGTCGGCCAGTGTCACCGGCAGACCGGTCTCTTCACGCAGCAAAACGTCGAGGTTGCGCAGCAAAGCCCCACCGCCAGCGAGGACGATGCCCTTTTCGACGATGTCGGAGGCAAGTTCCGGTGGCGTGCGTTCCAGCGCGATGCGCACGGACTCGACGACCTGATGGACCGGTTCCATCAGCGCCTCGCGAATCTCCTCGTCGGTGATTTCAATTATCTTGGGCACGCCGGCGACGAGGTCGCGGCCTTTGATCTCCATGGTCTGAATTTCGTTGCCGGGGTAAGCGGAACCGATGGTTATCTTGATCAACTCGGCGGTACGTTCGCCGATCAGCAGGTTGTACTTGCGTTTGATGTGATGAATGATCGACTCATCCATCTTATCGCCCGCAACTCGCACCGATCGCGAAAAGACCACGCCGGCGAGAGAGATCACTGCGACCTCAGTGGTGCCGCCGCCGATATCGACAATCATGTTACCGGCCGGCTCCGTAATCGGGAGTCCGGCTCCGATCGCGGCGGCCATCGGCTCCTCGATCAGGTACACCTCATGCGCGCCCGCCGATTCCGCGGATTCGCGCACGGCGCGCTTTTCGACCGCGGTGATGCCGAAGGGCACGCAGATGACTATGCGGGGGCGCACCAGCCACTTGCGATTGTGAGTCTTTTGAATGAAATGCTTGAGCATGTTCTCGGTGATCTCGAAGTCGGCGATGACGCCGTCCTTCAAGGGCCGGATCGCGACGATCGAACCCGGCGTGCGCCCGAGCATCTTCTTGGCCTCAGCGCCGATCGCCAGCACCCGGCGTCCACCGCGTGAGTCCTTTTGAACGGCGACCACCGACGGCTCGTTACAAACAATGCCCTGGCCTTTCACATAAATCAGGGTATTGGCGGTTCCGAGATCGATCGCGAGATCGTGCGAAAACCATCCGAAAATCGAATTGAACGCCACCGAGATTTATCCTCTTGATTTGTCCGCTACCGGCCTCAGTCGGCTGATATGGACTTTGAACCGCAACCCCGCGTCCTCACCTAAACCCTCGAACAGCGAGCCTTACTCGGTATTGATGCCAGCAGGAATGCGTATGGACTCGCGCTGTACTTGAAGCTAACGAGATTTGTCCGACGACGCAAGCAACTTTACCTAATTGCGCTATCAAAATCGTCTAAACTATGATGGCGCTGATATGTTCGAAGCAATTCGCAAACATCAATACAGTTGGACCACGCGTCTCCTGCTGCTTTTGCTCGTGGGGTTGATGACGGTTTTCTTCGGCACCTTGAGTGCCTACTTCGCTCGCGTCAAACCGATCGCGACCATCGATTGTCATTCGATCCTCTTCATCCAGTTGCCTGGATGCCAACAGATTCTTTCCGACGACGTCGATCGCGAGGCCAACAATATCCGCAATACCGTCTCCAACATTTACGGCAAAGATGCGCCGGCCGTACTCAAGAACATGAATGTCCGCGCAGCCGCGGTCGAACGGCTGGTGCAGGCGCGTCTGGTTGACAACGAAGCGCATCGTCTCGGCCTCAGTATCAGCGACGACGAACTGGAAAAGACCATCGAGACGCAACAGGCGTTTTTGACCCAGGGCCAGTTCGACATTCAGCGCTATCGTGCGATCCTGGCCGAAAACGATCTCGAACCGGCGCAATACGAGAGCGAGACGCGCGAAGCGATGCTCTCCGACACGATGCGCCAGATGGTCACCGCGGCGGTGCAGGTGAGCACCGACGATTCGCGCAGCGCATACGACAGCTACGCCGGCAAAATCAACCTCTCCTATATTGAAGTTCCGTACGCCGGGTTCGAAGCCGGCATCAAGCCCTCGGATCAGGACATCGCGAAGTTTTACAATGACCACAAAGAAGTCTTCCGCGAGCCCGAGCGGATCAAGATTGCCTTTGTGCGCTATGACCCTACAGTCCTCGCAGGCAGTGAGACGCCGTCGGATCAGGACATCCAGGACTATTACGAGCAGAATCTGAAGACCGACTTTACGCATCCGGCGCAGGTGCGCGCCCGCCACATACTGATCGGCCTCGCCCCAGGCGCCAGCCCGGCGGAAAACGCCGCCGCCAAAGCCAAGGCCGAGGAGATCCTCGCGAAGCTCAAGGCCGGCGGCAATTTTGCCGCGCTCGCTAAGCAATACTCGGAGGACCCGGGGACCAAGGACAAGGGCGGCGAGTTAGGATTTTTCGGACAGGGCGAGCTCGTCAAACCGTTCGAGGAGGTCGCCTTTGCGCTCAAGCCAGGCGAATACGGTATCGCGGAAAGTCAGTACGGTTATCATGTGATTCAGGTCGAGGAATCGAAGCCTGAACATGTCGATACCCCCGAGGAGGCACGCGGCAAAATTATCGAGGCGCTGCGGCGCAAGAACGGGATGGACTTCGCCAAGGCGTACATGCAGCAGGATCTGACCTCGACGCTGACCGGCCATCCGCTGGAGGAGGTGGCCAAAAAACGCGGCCTCACCGTGGTCGAAACTCCATTTTTTGCCTCAGGCGATACGATTCGCGGAGCCGAAGACTATTCGCAGCTCGGCACGCAGTCGTTCCAGCTCAAAGATGGTGAGATTCGCGCCATGACCGATGGACCCGAGCCTTACCTGGTCAAGCTTATCGCCCGCAGTCCCTCAGTCGTTCCGCCACTGGCCGAAATCAAGGATCTCGTGACGAAGGCATTCATTCGCGTGCAAGCCGAAAAGAAGGCCGGGGCGGCCGCGCAAGCGATGATCAAGCAGATTAAATCCCCCGGCGATCTGGCGACTATCGCCGCACAGAACCACCTGACTGTCGCGAGCACCGGCGATTTCCTCAGTGCCAGCCAGGATATACCGGGTATCGGTCAGGTCTCGGGCCTGATCGGCGCCGCGGCTATTGAACCCAAACTGCCGGCCGTGATCAGACAGGTAATGGAGAACGACGGCAACTCCTACATTTTCGAGGTCAGCAGCCGCACTCCACCCGATCCAAGCGAATGGAAGATTCAGGGACCGACCTTCACCGATCGGATCCTCGAACAGCGGCGGGCGGCGGCTTGGGTCAATTTCGTCAACGGCTTGAAAAGCCAGGCCGATATTGTCATTCATAACGACCTGATCGGCACTACCGAAAGTTAATAGACCGCTAAGGACGATTGCGACCGCCACTTTATGCAGCCCACCGACGACGAACCTCATTTATCGAGCCCCGACACCAGCGAGTTTTTCCTGCCCGGATCGGGCCTCAGCGTGCTGCTAATCCATGGGCTGTCGGGCACGCCTTATGAGATGCGCTACCTCGGCGAGCGGCTCGCCGCGGCGGGGATGCGAGTTCTTGGCGTGCGTCTCAAAGGGCATGCCGGCACGCCGGAAGACCTTGGTGCGACAACTGAAACCAACTGGTACGAGAGCGCGGTCGAGGGATTTGAACGAGTCCGCCAGTACGGCGATCCGAATGTCGTGATCGGGCTCTCGATGGGCGCCCTGCTCGCGGCACGCCTCGCGGCCGATCAGCGAGAGGCCGTGGCCGGCCTAGTTATGATGGCCCCCGCCTTCCTCTTGCCGCCGACCAAGCGAATAGCGTTGCGCCTGATGCGCCCGGCTCGTGCCTGGGGCGACAAGATCTATTTTCGTCTGGGAGCCGGATCCGACATCCACGATGACGCCGCGCGCAGCATCCATCCCGGAACTCGCCTGATGCCGCTGGGTGCGGCGCTCAGCCTGGTGGAGTTATCCGAGCGCATGCGCCCGCGGTTGTGCGAGGTCGCGCAGCCCACGCTGGTGATTCACGGGCGCCGCGATCACACCTACCCGCACGATCGCAACGTGGACTTCGTGATGAACCATCTTGGGAGTGCGGAAAAGCGCGCGGTCAGTCTCGAAGAGAGCTATCACGTGCTGCCGGTGGATAGCGAAAAGGAGCGCGTCGCGCAGGAAATCCTCGAGTTCCTCGCGCAGTTCGGATCGCGCTCGCGCCTCAGCGCCAGCGCTTGACGTTCACGGCTGGAGCAAACCGTAGAGTCCCTCAACCCTCGAAATCACGCCCACGAACTGCGGCGGTATCGCTGGATCTTTCGAGTTTATGTAACGATCGTACATCGGTTCCACGAGCTTGATCTTGAAGGCCTGTTCCGCCTGCTCTGCCGTACCCCTGAACTTTATGTAGTCCTCGTTCTGATCGTAGCGCTCCTCGGTAATCACAAAGCCTTGCGACTTGAGCCACGCCTCGACCGCCTGGTACTGCTCCTTAGTCTCACCGAACCGCGCATGCATCTCCTGCGGCGTCAGCCACTGCTGATAATGCGGCGACTTGGGATCGTCGATCTCGCGCGATAGCTGATCGAATTCCGCCTGGTTGCGCAGTGTGAAATCGATTTGCATATCGAGCATCATGTCGCGCGGCACCGGATTGTCATGCTTCAGATCGACATTGGTCGGATGATTTTGTGACAGCCGCGCGACGGGCTCGCCGTTTGGGGTGGTGTCTTCATCTTCCTTACTCGCGCAGCCAGCCACCAGGACGATCAATAAGATGGCTAGCAGTGCTGTCCTTAACAGACTGCCGCATCGGGAGTGATTTGGATTATTGGTTCTCACTAATGATTCAGGCTCCATCACAATTAAGGGAACTGCGCACGGCGGCGAAATCCGGATTTGCTCCAGCGTCATGCTTCTTACCGCAAAAGGTAAACGCGAACTTGTAGGTGGGCAGTTCCCCAATCGGCAATAATTACAAGATTTGCACGATTGTGGGTCGTACCAAACTCGAATTTCGACCTGAGATTCTCCGCCAAAAATCTAGCAGAAATCAGCGCTCGTTTTCTCCCTCTCCGATCTGACGGCGAGCACGGTGGTCCGCATTATTGGTCGGCACGCTTGATGCGTTACCGTTTGTAGATGCAAGACGCTAGCGAAACTCAAAAAGTCCGGTGCTCGCGCCTTAATCGAAGTGAGGGAGAGATACTTGTCATGTTGCAACGGAAACAGATTCTATCGGGAATTTTCGCGTTGGTTGTTGGTCTGAGCTTGGCGATGCCGATGCGCGCATCCGCAGACGACCATCATTGGGACGCTCACCACGACTACCACCATTGGGACCGCGATCACGACGACCATCATCGGGATGCCCACTATCATGAGTGGCGCTGGGAACGTGAGCACGATCACTATCGCGCCTATCCCTATAATCAGGGATATGCGTACGGCGCGCGACAGATTCTTCCGGCTAACGGCGAGGGAATGATCGATCGACGGAATCCTAACCTCTACTGGGCGTGCGACGGCGACGGGCATAATTGCCACTGGGCGCGACGCTAGACCTGCCATTTAGTTGCGCTACTGTTCGTCCAAATCCGGGGTACTCCGCTCATTAGCCGGGTGGGGTACTCCGGATCATAATGCCCTTGGCGCATATAGAACGAGGAGAATTAAAAATGAAACTACCATACCTGCGATCGGCGGCAGTCGCGCTCCTCGTCGTATCCATAGGGATCGCGCCGGCCGCAATGGCTCAGGACCAAGGCGCATCAGGGTCAAATGCGGGCGCGGCTCGAGCGGCCAGCGTTACGAACGGCAATACGACCATATTCTTCGAACCCGCTGGCAATCAGGGTGTCGATGCCGCCCGCCTTCGGACTTGGGGCGATTTTGCCGATGCGCATCCGGGCATCGCAAAGGCATTGGCTTATAATTCGTCGCTTATGGACAATAATGCGTACCTCTCCAAACACCCGGACCTGAGCGCATTTTTCGCAGCGCATCCCGACATCAAAGAAGCGATGGCTGAGAACCCGGGTAATTTCGTCGCTATTCCACCGCGTCCCGGCGAGTAGCGCCTCATAATGCGCCGCGGCGCGGTAGTGGGTGATGGCCGCCGCATTCGCCGGACCGCAGAGAGACCCGCCGCCCGGGGGTTTCCCAGGCGGATTCGCCCCGACACTCGCCAATCGCCGGAAATGCGGTTAGGATTCCAACCGTTTGCGATTTGGTCTCGACGGAGTCGAAGGCGATGAAGAACGGCAAGAACATCCGCACCGAAACTGACAGCATGGGCGCGATAGAGGTCCCCGCGGACCACTACTGGGGTGCGCAAACCGAGCGCTCGCTGATGCATTTTGCGATCGGGCACGACCAGATGCCGCGGTCGATCGTGCGCGCGTTCGGAATCCTGAAGAAGGCCGCGGCCGAAGTGAATCGCGATCTGGGCCAGATGCCGCCAGATAGATGCGATTTGATCGTTCAAGCCGCCAACGAAGTGATCGAAGGCAAGCTCGACGCAGAATTTCCGCTGCGCATATGGCAGACGGGCAGCGGCACGCAGACCAACATGAACGCAAACGAGGTCATCTCGAATCGCGCGATCGAGCTGTCCGGCGGCGAGATGGGCAGCAAGAAGCCGATCCATCCGAACGACCACGTCAACATGTCGCAGTCATCGAACGATACCTTTCCGACGGCGATGCATATCGCGGCGGCCGAGGAGGTGGAACATCGGCTGTTGCCGGCGCTGGCGAAGCTGGTCGATGCGCTCACGCGCAAGCAGGCCGAAATCGCAGACATCGTGAAGATCGGACGCACTCATCTGATGGACGCGGTGCCGTTGACGCTCGGGCAGGAATTCTCCGGCTACATCGCGCAGCTCGAATATGACATCAAGCGCATCAGGCAGGTGCTGCCGGATGTGTATGAACTGGCAATCGGAGGCACCGCGGTCGGCACCGGACTGAACACGCATCCGGAGTTCGATGTGCGCTGCTCGAAGCGAATCGCGGAGTTGACGGGATTGCCCTTCACGGCGGCGCCGAACAAGTTCGCAGCGCTGGCGGGACACGACGCACTGGTGATGGCGAGCGGGGCGCTCAAGACGCTGGCGTGTTCGTTGATGAAGATCGCGAACGACATCCGCTGGATGGGCTCGGGTCCGCGCTGCGGACTGGCGGAACTATCGCTGCCAGAGAACGAACCGGGCTCCTCGATCATGCCGGGCAAGGTGAATCCGACGCAGTCCGAGGCGATGACGATGGTCTGCGTGCAGGTCATTGGCAACGACACCGCGATTTCGATTGCGGGCACGCAGGGCAACTTCGAGCTCAACGTCTTCAAGCCGGTCATCATTCATAACCTGCTGCATTCGATCACGCTGCTGTCGGACTCGGCGGTGCTGTTCGCGAAGTACTGCGTCGATGGAATCGAGCCCAATCGCCCGAAGATCAAGCATTACCTCGAGAGCTCGCTGATGCTGGTGACGGCGCTCAGTCCGCATATCGGCTACGACAAGGCGGCGAAGGTCGCGAAAGTCGCGCACGAAAAGGGCCTCACGCTGCGGCATGCATGCGAAGAACTCGGGTACCTCAAGGGTGAGGAGTTCGATCGACTCGTAGTACCCGAAAAAATGATCCATCCGGGTAACTGATTCATCCGGCGCGGGGTTGGAGCATTCGCCAGACCCGGACGCCGAGTGGCCGCATTTCACCGATGACCTGGTAGCCGACGTGAGTATAGTAGGCGACATTGGCCTCGGTCGCCGTTTCGAGGTAAACGCCGGCGAGGTCGCTACGCATCGCAACCTGGTCGCGCAAGTAGTCGAGAAGGGTCACACCATAGTGGCGGCCCTGAAGGTCGGGCTCGACGCCTAGCACGTTAAGATAGATGTGCGTCTGCTCAGGACGATTGCGCAGGAGAGTATCGAGCACCGAAATGGCGCGAAAAAGCCCGCTGAATCCCGCCGCGCGAATCAGCTCCGGCATCACGGTGAGCCCCTGGATAACGGTGGTCGCGGTTGACGACGGTTTCGCGACCTGCTCGATGATCGCAGTCGCGCCGACGCGCCCTTCGTGCAGAACACCTAGCACCGGCTGCCCGGATTGCTCAGTGAGAATCACGCCGAACAGGCGCGCCATTCGAACGGAACGCTGCACTGGATCGCTAACGTTGCCGATGATCGCGCTGAGGAGTGGATCGTCAACGAAGGCGCGGCCGAGCATTGCGGTGGCCTCCGCATACTGCGGGGGAAAGAGTAGCGCGACACTCGGCCGTGGTTCTGCAGGATCCATCCCGTAGAGCATCGCCAAAAATGCGTTGAAGCGCCAGTGGCGGCGCGACGGTTGCCAATAGGTCCCTCCGCAATCGACCGAAAAAGGAGGCGAGCCGGAGGCTGTACACAGCCGTCCAGCCCGTGCCGATTGCTAGCCGTGCCGTGAGGTGTCAGCGGAGCGGAGTGCAGGGTCCGGCGTCCCGTAACCAGTCGCCCCTAACGGAGCGTCGCCACCCCGGTAAAGTTGTAGAAATCATCCATGTAAACGCCGACCACGTATTGATCCATTTCCGCAAAATTCACAAATGCGAGGGGCTTGTTAACGAGCTTGGCCCCGAAAGACATCGCCAATGTCATGGTGTCGCCGTTCCCGGCGTTAGCGCAATTCGAGGTGTTCACCGAGGTCAGGGTCAGGAAGGCGGTGGCTGTTCTATTCGAGTTTACAACGTAGGTTCCGCTTAGAGTCATACCCTGGCAGACCTGATAGTCGTAATTCAGATTAAGGACTCCCGTGAGGCCGCCATTACCATCAAAGGTAAGTGTTCCCGCCGCGCTGGAGTAGTCGTAGTAGCTGGTGCCCTGGAGAAACGAATAGGTGCCATTTAACAACCTGTTATTAGGCGACGACTGCGATAGGTCGTCCGGCGTATCTTGTGCCTGCGCCCGCGAAATCGAGCCCCCAAATGAAACGGCGAGTGACGCGATTAAAGCCATCAATATTATTTTCTTCACTTCATTTCCTCTTTTCGATTCAATTGCCCAGGTGCTTCTGACGCTTCTAGGGTCCGTGCGCTCACCGCGGAGGGAAGCAACCTAGCGAAGCGTTGCCACACCCGCTAAGTTGTAAAAATCGTCCGCAAAGGTACCTACTATCTCCTGGTCCATTTCCACCAGGTTGATCACCCTTACTGATGCGTCGAGAGGCTTTCCACTAAAGGACAAGGCGATCGCCAAAGTGTCGCCATTACCCTGATTAGCGCAGTTTGCAGTATTGACCGAGATCATCGTGAGATTCGCGGTGCCGGACCTAGCGGAATTCACCGCATAGGTTCCGTTAAGAATGATCCCCACGCAAACGTCGCCATCGTAATTCATATTCAGGACGCCCGTGACCCCGCCATTACCGTCGAAAGTCAATGTGCCTACAGAGCTGGTATAGCCGTACTCGGTTGCTCCCTGGAGGAACGCGTAGGTTCCCTTCAACCATTGATTATTCCCCTGTAAAGGGAACTGAGCCGTCGCCTGTGCCTGCACCAGAGAGGTCAGCCCCGCAAACGGTATTGCGAGTGCTGCCACGATTGCGACCAATATCGTTTTCTTCAATTCCCTCACCTTTTCGCTTTGCTTGTTGCTGGCGGTAGAACACGACCAGCACGATCAAGGGCTATCACTGAGGAAACCACCGGAACAGTATCTTTTTGTAGATAATCTATACAGCGTAATATTTGTTGTCGCTGACTGAATTTGCCCGCCATTGCTAGCAGGCTCGGACCAAAACTGCGCTGAGAACCGATGAGGCGACTGAGATTCACTAAGGAGAATAGCGGAGCTGTTCCTCATGCTATTTTCGAGCGAGGAACTACGACTGAGCAAACCAGCTTTCAATAAAGTCCGCTTACCAAGAAGCGGCGACGCCCGCCTAAGCTCAATCCCTTCCGTGACGATAAGCTCGGCGGAGATGCGAGCCTACATCCTGAAGACACCAAAGGTCGTAGCTGGAGGAATACCGGCGTTGAGCGAGGCCGCGATCCCGAGTGCGAGCGTCGCGCGGGTTTCGAGCGGATCGATGACGCCATCGTCCCAGAGGCGCGCGCTGGCGAAATACGGACTCGATTCGTTGTCGTATTTTTCCAAAGTCGGGCGGACGAACTCGGCTTGTTCTTCCGGGGACATCTTGCCGCCCTCGCGCGCCATCTGATCGAGCTTGACGGTCAGCAGCACGTTGGCCGCCTGCTCTCCGCCCATCACGGAGATGCGCGAGTTGGGCCACATGAAAAGCAGTCGCGGCGAATAGGCGCGTCCGCACATCCCGTAATTTCCCGCTCCGTTCGATGCGCCGATCATCACGGTGAATTTGGGCACCTGCGCGTTTGCGACCGCATTGACCAACTTGGCGCCGTCCTTTGCGATGCCGCCCTGCTCATAGCGCTTGCCGACGATGAAGCCGGTAATATTTTGGAGAAAAAGCAACGGAATGCGCCGCGCGCAGCACAGCTCGATGAAGTGAGTGGCCTTCAACGACGATTCGCTGAAAAGTACGCCGTTGTTCGCGATGATGCCGACCGGATAGCCATAGATGCGCGCGAAGCCCGTCACCAGCGAAGTGCCATAGCGCGGCTTGAACTCATGCATGCGGCTGCCATCGACGAGCCGAGCGATGACTTCACGGACTTCGTACGGCTTACGCGGATCGTGCGAGATAATTCCGTAAAGCTCGGCCGGGTCGTAGTAAGGATCCTCGGGCGAATCCTGCTGGAGAATATCCTGATTCGGACGCGGCCCCAGATTGGCGAAAACCGAACGGGCGATTTCGAGCGCATGGCTGTCGTCGTCGGCCAGATGATCGCTGACCCCCGACAGCCGCGTATGCACGTCGCCGCCACCGAGTTCCTCGGCCGTAACGACCTCGCCCGTCGCCGCGCGCACCAATGGCGGACCGGCAAGGAAAATCGTCCCCTGCTCGCGCACGATGATGCTCTCATCGGCCATCGCGGGAACGTACGCGCCGCCGGCAGTACAAGAACCCATGACGACCGCGACCTGCGCGATTCCGAGCGATGACATCTGCGCCATATTATAAAAGATGCGGCCGAAGTGTTCCTTGTCGGGAAAGACCTCGGACTGCAGCGGCAGAAACGCTCCGCCCGAGTCGACGAGATAGACGCACGGCAGACGATTCTCGATCGCGATTTCCTGCGCGCGCAGATGCTTCTTCACGGTGATTGGATAGTAGGTGCCGCCCTTGACGGTCGCGTCGTTCGCGACGATGACTGCCTCGCGCCCCTGGATACGTCCGATGCCGGTGACGATGCTCGCGCCCGGCGCCTCGTCGTCGTACATGCCCCAGGCCGCGAGGGTCGAGAGTTCAACGAAAGGGCTCTGGGGATCGATCAGGCGTTTTACGCGGTCGCGAACGAGGAGCTTGCCGCGTTCGACATGACGCTTGCGGGCATTTTCGGGGCCGCCCAACCGGACCTTCTCGATCGCGGCGCGCAACTTCGCGACCTGCGCTTCCATCACCTCGCGATTGCGCTTGAACTCGGGACTGTTGATGCTGACGCGTGATGCAATTCGTTCCATGCAAATCCTTATCGCCGCGGCGCCTGCCGCCTTGCCCGGCATCGAAGCTGTACCACGACTCCTATAGGCTGAAATATCTCTTAGCGCTTCAAACCTCGGCGGTTAAACGGGCGAGGGTTCAATCCCAGCTCCCGCAGGAGCACAATATCAGCGTGTGTGGCAATGCGTGATCGGGATCTAACGGCACTCGAATACGACAAGGTGATTGCCTTGGTGCGCGACTTCGCGATCTCTGAGCCTGGCCGCCGCGCTATCGACGCTCTGCTCCCTTCGCTTGATGCAACCATCGCCCGCGAACGCCTGCGCGCCACCGCCGAGATGGCCGGCCTGCGCGCACGCTCCGGCTCTGTACCGATCGACGACTTCGACGATCAGCGCGTCCATCTGCTCGGCGCCGCTCCTGAGGATGCGGTCCTCAATGGCGCTTCGTTGGTCCGCATTCGGGATTTTGTGGTGGCATCGCGCACCGCTGCGGCCTTCCTCCGCTCGCGCGTCGAGGCGCTGCCGCACGTAGCCGCGATCGTGCAGAATCTCGTCGCGCCCAAGGAACTCGCCGACGCCTTGTTACGTGCGCTCGCCGACGATGGCGGCTTGCTCGACGACGCCAGTCCCGAACTCAAGCGCATCCGCACGCGTTTGCGCGATGAACGCCTCGATCTCGAAACCCGTCTTGCGCGGTCACTTAACGCTTCCGGAATGGACCCCTTCGTCTCCGATTATATCGTGACCGTGCGCAACCGGCGCTTCGTCCTGCCGCTCAAGCTCAACTACTCGGAGCGCCTCGAAGGAATCGTGCAGGACCGTTCGGTCTCGGGTGAAACGCTGTTTGTCGAACCGATGTGGGCGGTCGATCTGAACAACCGCCTGATGATGCATGAGCGCGAGGCCGAGGCCGAAGAATATCGCCTCCTGATGCGCCTGACTGCAATGGTGCGCGGCTATCTGCCCGAACTGCAGATGACTTTCGATGCGATGGTGGCCCTCGACGCACTGAACGCGCGCGCCATTTTCGCCGAGCGCTTCGGTTGCATCGAGCCGGAAATCACCGAAGACGGCATCGATCTGATTGCCGCACGTCATCCACTGCTGAAAACCAGCGGGCGCGAGGTCGTACCGATCAACGTCGCTATCGCGCCGGGACAGCATGGGATTGTGATCTCGGGTCCGAACACGGGCGGCAAGACGGTCGCGCTCAAAACCGTTGGCCTCTTCGCCCTGATGGCGCAGGCGGGCATCCTGATTCCCGCCGGCGAGCGCAGCAAGATCAGAGTCTTCCGCAGTATCTTCGCCGATATCGGTGACGCCCAATCGATTGAGGCGAGCCTCTCGAGTTTCGCGGCGCATATCACCAACCTGAGCGAGATTATCCAATCGCTCGACGAACCCGCGCTGATCATCCTTGACGAGCCGGGTGGCGGCACCGATCCGGTCGAAGGTGCGGCGCTCGCTATCGGCCTGATGGATTATCTGGGCGATCGCGATTGCCTCGTCGCGGTGGCAACTCATTCGACCGCGGTCAAGCTTCATGCGTACTCGCGCGCCGGTTTCGAGGCGGCTGCGGTGGACTTCGACCCCGAGCGGCTGACTCCGCTCTATCGGTTGAAGCCGCACACTATCGGCCAAAGCTACGGCCTCGCGGTTGCGCGCCGTCTCGGCTTACCGCCCGAAATTGTCGCTGCCGCGGAATCCGCGCTGCCCGCTGGCAGCGCCGACCTGGCCGAGGCGCTGCGCCGATTGGAGGAGGAGCGCGCGCGCCTCCACACCCACACGGAGCGTCTGCGCGAACGCGAGCAAGCGCTCGCGGCTCACGAACGGGAAGCCGCCGAAGCGGCCCAAATCTCACGTGAGCGCTCAGACGCGGAACGAGCCCGCGTGCGCGGAGAGGGCGCGCGGGCTATAGAGGACTTGCGCCGCGAAGGCTCGGCGATGCTCGCGGAGTTGAAGGCTGGCGCCAAAGGCCGTCGCGAACTCGGGCAAACACTCGCCGCGGCCGCCGCCCGCATCGACCAGGTCGCGCCCCGAGGAATCGATCGCTCCGCAACGGAGGCCAACGTCCCGCTCAAGGTCGGCGACCAGGTCGAACTCGGCGAGATTCGCGGCGAACTGCTCGCGCTCGACGACGACCGTGCTGTCGTGGGCCGCGGCGGCCTGCGCATTGAGGTCTCAGCCGATCGAATCCGCAGGGCGCGCGCCGCCCGCACGGCCGCAGCGGAACCCAGCGTCACCATCACCTCCTCGAACACAGACCGCGATGAACTCAACCTTGTAGGGATGCGTACCGGTGAGGCCTTGCGCAAACTCGAGGAGTTCCTCGATCAGGCTTATCTCACCAATCGCACCGAGGTCCGCGTGATTCATGGTATCGGATCGGGCGCGCTCAAAAAGGCCGTCCACGAATACCTGGAAACCTCACCCTATTGCGGCGGATTCCGTCAGGCCGAACCACATCAGGGTGGCGCCGGCGCCACCATCGCCAAGATCGGTCCCTGACGCCATCGCCTGCCGATCTCAACCCTCCTAATGAAACAGTCCCTTCAATGTATCTCTGAGGTTGCCGCCCGAGCCGCCCGACGAATTCCCGCCGTTGCCTGACCCCCCGCTCCCGCTCGCATCGTTGTCATTCGAGTTGTCCCCAGTCAGACCGCCGAGCAGGCCGCCGAGACCATTTTTCTTGAGCATGCCGCCGACGCCTTTTTTCTGCAGCAACTCTCCGATCTTGCCCTGTGCCGCATGCGTTGCCGCGCGCTGTGCGATAACGGCAAGATCCGGCATTACCACCGGATGCGGTAGCTGGCCCGAGACGCGCAGGGGTATTACCACTTCGCCGTCTTTGTTCGTCAGGTAAACGACATTGTGCTTGGCGCCCACGAGTTCGCCGCTGAACGCCTGTGACATTATGATTTTCGCCGCGAGGTCGAGATTCTTGTCGAGGTCGAACCAGCCGTCGCCAAGAATCGAATAGTCGGTCGACCGCGCCAAGATATTGTGCGAGATGATACGCGGACCCGCTATCTGAAAAGTCAGGCTCGCCTCTTGGATATCGGTGTCGGGCGACCTGAACAGCTCCGGATGGTTTGCAACCACGCCCGCCGGTACCAGCGCCCCGATCTCAGGAACATTGTCGATCTTCCTGAGCGCCTGCGCGACAACGTTGACGCCGACCAGCTTGCCGTTATCCATTCGCGCCTGCCCTGAGCCGCGTAGCGTCGGCTTGACCCGGTACAACCCCTTCCCGCTCCCCGCGATCTGAATACTGCCGGTCAGGTTGCCGCGAATCGTATTTGCCGCCTTCGAGTGTTGCGATACGAGCGCTTCCTGGATGTTGATATTTTGCGCGTTGACGTTGAGATCGAAGCTCGGTTCGGTGCCAAGCGTCGCGACCCCGGCGGTGCCGATCGAGCCCTCGAAAGCGCCGAACTTGAGCGAATTCAGCTCGACGCGATCGCCACCGTAAGCCGCGTCGAGTGCGAGTGCTGTAAATGGCACATTCGCAACTGTCCCGGAGCCCGCGGCGAGCCGGATCGAACCGCTCAGCGCCTCCCCGTTTTTGCTCACGACTCCGTTCGCGGTTACCTGCTGCAGATATTCGTCGCCCGCGTTCTGACGATGCGGCGCCATCTCGGCCAGCGTTACTCTATCGACGCTTATGCGGTATGCTGCGTTCATTGGTTGAATCGAATCGAGGTTCGCCTGGATTTGTGCATGACCCGAGCCCAGCTTGAAGTCGAGCGGGCCGAGAGTGGCACTGTTGCCGGCGATATGGATCGCCCCGTTGATATCGCTAACCGGTAGCGACTTTCCTCCCGGCGCCGCCAGATTCAAGTTCGCGAGCGTCACGGTCCCGTCGATCAGTGGCCGCTTCTCTACGACACTGACGCGGGTATGAATTTCGGCACTGCCGCTCGGATTGTAGCGCTGGGCTGGGACAATCATTCCCGCGATTGGGGCGACATCAAATTTGTTGGTGTCAACGTGCGCCGAGACCTTGCCTTCTGCAACCGATATCTCGGTGACCCGCGCCGCCAGATTGGCTAACGTCACATCAGCTTGTTGGACGATCAGTTTGTTCGCGCTCCGTGTGCCGCGCGCAAGGATTTTCAGCGCTGTCCCGGGCGCTTTGTCGAAGTTCGGCGCGAACGTTACCCGATTACCAGTGAGGTCGCTGCCGGCGTTGAAACTGATCGCATCGACCGTCCCAGCCACCTTTGCCTTTACTTCGATCTCGTCTGAAATCGACAACGCCGGGGGCAAGGCCTTGGCGAGGTCCGGAACCGTTCTCATCTGCGCCAGCGTCAGCGGCCCGATCGTCGCATCGAGCGCGACCGGAATTGTGCTGACGTCAACCGCGCCATCCCGGATTAGAGGACCGGCCGTGCCACTGGCCTCCACGTTCTTGATCTCCCCCAAGGCCGCCGCTTCGAATGCGATATCGAAGGGCGACGTCAGGCTGAAGTCAGCGACCTTGACGTTCAGCGCATTGATCGTAACCGGCGCGCTGCCGGTATGTTTGTCGAGATAGAAAATATGGCCATTCTCGATCGAAAAGGTCCTGATACTTACCCCGCCCCTTACGTATGCGCCGCTCGCGCCGCTCGAGGATCCGAGACCCCCGCCAAACCACGATTCGCTGCTGCGCTTGCGCTGATGACTGGCTTCCGACGCCCGCCTTTTCGCGATGGTGCTGACGTTCAGGACGCCCGTCTCATCGCGAATTATCCTGATTTGCGGCTGACTCAGCACCAGTTCGGTAACTTCGATATCCCTATACAGCAAGGGGAAGAACTCGACCTTCAGAAGGACCTCATCGGCCTGGAGGAAGGGCAATTGGGAGAATGCGTCGTCGTCTGCGATCTTCACTCCGGTCACCTCGATCGCAATTCCGCGGCCCATGCTTGCCTTGATTCCGGCGGCCTCTACTGGGCGTCCGATCGCGTCGCTGACGCGCGCTAGCAGCCGCTCGCGGTTGGCTTCAATTATCGAATTGAGATTGAAGTAGGCGTAACCAATCACGCCCGCGGCGATCAGCGCCAATACGCCGATCACACCGCCGATGGCGAACAGAATTCTGCGCATTTGGAGGCACCTCGGGTTGCGCGTGTAGGGTCTCCGTCCGACTTAATCAAATCGTCTCAGCGCGGCTGCGGTCAAGCCAGCATCGAAAAGCGCAAAGGCCCCCGCCATCTCAATCCTCATCAAGCCGGTCAGTTGCGCCTCGTAATCGTCGAGCGATCGAATCCCGACGCGCCGCATCCCTGCGATATTAATCGTTGACGGATGCATCAGCGGAATCACCCGCACACCCCCATCCATAACGACCGCTTTGGCATGCATCTCAGCTAATTTAACCGGCCGTCGCAGAACCGCGGCTGCAGCACGCGCGCCGAACGCGATTATCAGCCGCGGATGCGCCAACTCGAGCTCGCCCCTGAGATGACGCTCGACGCAGGTGGTGTTTTCGCCGGCGCTCGGCGATCGATTTGCGCCGGTAGGTGACGACGGCCAGCATTTCACTGTATCGCTGAAATACAGCAACGCCTCTGGTTCGATGTCGCGCGGAGCCACGGCACGGGCGAACGCACGGCGAATAACCAGGTTGCGTGGATTTGAAAATGGGCGGCCGTTTTTGAGCGAGACTCGGCCAGGCGCTTCACCCAGGATCATCAGGCCGAAGCGCGTAGTGCCACGGCGCCCCAGCGGAAACTTCCTCCATGGTGCTATCGTCGCGCATTCATGACATCGATTCACCCGCCGCCAGAACGCCAGCACGCGCGCATCCCGACGAATTTCTTCTGTTTCAGTCATCCGATTTGTCGAGAAACGCAAACCTTGGAGCCGCTGGTGACATTGAAACCTTCCCCAGCTTCAGGATTTCCCGCCGGGACACCACGTAAACCGTGGCGCATGTGGATATTCAAGTTCGCTCCAGTCAACCGACGGTGGCATCCAGCTTCGTACGGCGTCATTATTTGACCTGCGCATCTTTGTTCTGGACTCGCGCCGATCGCTTTAGGGGTGCGATTGGATCTGACGTTGCGCAAACGCCGAGTCCATGATTGCGGTTTTCCGTTGGCGCTTGATTACCCCATTATTACAAATGGCCAAGAAGCGGAAAGTGATCTCTCAGCACCAGAAACCGCCGCCCGCAGCGGTCGAAAAGCCCGTCTTCACATCGCCCTTCAAAGACCTCAAGAAGTTGATCGATCAGCGGGCAGCCGAAATCAGGGCCGCCCCACCGGCACTGAAGTCCACGGCGAAGACCCTTTCCGCGGAGCGATCTTTGCCGCAGGCTCCGCCGCTTGCGAAGCGCTCATCAGGCGCCGCCGCCGCGGCAGCTTCGCCTTCGAAGCCATCGACACCGGTTCCGCTCACGCTAGCTGCTCCATCGGCTGACGACGAGGCACTCTTTCGCGAAGCCTTCGAAGGTGTGCGCCCATTGGGCCTCGCGCGCGCCCAGCGCCTCGCCGTGGCGCCCCAACCCAGGCGCGAAATCGTCAGCGAGGATGCCGAGGTTCTGGCCGAGCTCTCCGATCTCGTTTCGGGTCAAGGCACCTTCGAACTGACTGAGACGGAAGAGTACGTCGAAGGCGCACGCCACGGACTCGACCCGCGCCTGCTAAGTCAGCTACGCCGCGGCGAGTTCTCTATCCAGGCGCATCTCGATCTTCACGGAATGATCCAGCCCGACGCCAAGGAAGCCCTGACCGAATTCATCGTCGATTCAGTCCGCAAGGGGCGCCGCACGGTTCTGATTGTGCACGGGCGCGGGCTGCGATCGCCGGGCGGATTGCCGGTGCTCAAGCACGCCGCCGCGCAATGGCTCTCGCACGGCATCGCCGGCGGCTACGTCCTTGCCTTCGCGACCGCCCGTCCCAGCGACGGCGGCGCGGGGGCTGTTTACGTCCTCTTGCGGCGAGAACGTCGACGCGGAAAATTTAACGTCCTCCAGGGTGCCAAACGCCGCGACTGACTCTTTGCGCCGCCGGCGCCTCGCGGCCGCCACTGAAACGACAGCGGACTGCTCCGTCATTCCCAAAGTGGTTTGGTGCAATTCGTCCCGCACGAAGTGAGGGATAGAATTCCCATCTGTTAATGCGCTCCAATCAAATAAAAACGGGGCTCCGTGATGAAGCCCCGTTCTTTTCGTTCCAACGAAAATTTATGGCGACGGCGGCTCTTACATCTTGCCCATCAGCAGGAATGAAATAACCAGCGAGTACAGAGTCAGCGACTCGACGAAGGCCAGTCCGATAATCATCGGGACGAACAACTGGCTGGTGCTGTTAGGATTGCGGCCGATTGATTCCATCGCCGACGCCGCCAGCCGTCCCTGTCCGAGACCGCAGCCGAGCGCCGCGATACCCAGACCGAGCCCGATTCCAAGGCCGATGAGACCGGCACGCGAGCCTCCGGGAGCGCCCATTGCGCCTTCCTGCGCCATCGCGCCGAGTGGTGAGGCGAGCAGCAGCCCGACCGCCACCGTCAGATACATCCAGGTCCTGCGAAACATTCACGTTCCTCCTTGATTTCCGCGCCTTTCCTTTGGCCCTAAGCTATCTAACCCAGCCTTCTATCATCTTCCACATCTTCGGCCGGACCGAATTACCGGGTTCGCGGACTAAACTCGAATTTTGCTTTGACGCCAGCAGCCGCATCATGCCGCTGGCCTGACCGACAAATCCTCTAGTGATGCGACGCGCTCGCCATCCGCACGTAGGTAATTGCCAGAATCGTAAAAACCAGCGCCTGCACCACGCAGACCAATGAGCCCAGCGCGTAAAACGCCAGCGGAATCACCACGTAGGTGTAACGCGTAAAGATACTCAGCACCTGATGGTCGGCGAACATATTGGCGAAGAGTCGAACACCGAGCGAAAACGGCCGAAACAGGTTGTCCGCGACCTCGATCGGGAGCATCAGAGGCGCCAGCACCAGCATCGGCCCGAGAAAGCTCTTGAGATAGCCGGCGCCTTGCGATTTGAAGCCCTGGTAGAGGTAGAAGGCGAAGCAGATCGCGCCCAGCGCGAGCGTCAGATCGGTATCGCTGGTGGGCGGCTCGATGCCGGGGATTAGACCGAAAAAGTTTGCCATCAGGATGAAAACGAAGATGCTGCCGAAGAACGGCACGAACCTGCGCGACCCGTGCAGTTCCGACACATTTGCGACGAACCCATCGAGCCATTCGGTCATGACTTCGCCGATCCCGCGCAACGTGATGGTCTCGTCGGGAGTCATTGGATCGCTTGCGGCGCTAAGTGCGCGCCGCGCGAGCGCCCCGAAGATCAGCAGCAGGCCCATAACTATCCACGTGCCGATAATCGCCGGCGACAGTCCGCCGAGATGATCGGAGAGGATTTCCATGAAATTAATCGGCTTCAAACGTTCTGGTCCTCCGGGCGCACCAAGGGCCCGCGTGCCGAAGCGTGCCAAGTTTCAACAAAGATCGCAACAATCTGGGTTAAGACTCCAATCATGAATCCCGCCAGGTCCAGATGTGTATAAGCAATCAGAATATAGACGACCCCGACGAATAAGAAAAGCTTCATCGGTGCCAGGATGATCCCCGCGATGTTGCCGCTCCCGCCCTGCGCCAATGCGATAATCGCCCGCCCCACGATGGTCAGGAGAAACAGGTTTGCGATCATCAGGGCGGCGCCCAGTGCGCAGCTTAGCGCTGCCGCGGAAGAGACGAAGATCGCCAGCATCACGGTCGCAATCGCCGCCACGACCGCGGTCGCGCGCTGGATTCCGCCGATCGATGGCACTGCCCAGTTCATTCCTTCAGGCTGCTCCTCGTCCTGATAGCCCAAGCCGCAATTGCGCGCTGATTAGCTCTACGTTCCCGCACGGTTCCCGGTACGGCCATTAGGCGCGGCTATAAGCTCCGCTGAAAATCGCGCAACTCAATAATGAGCCGGTACATGCCGAGGAACACTCCAAGCAGCACTCCGGCGACGGCCAGCCAGGGCGCCGTACGAAAATGATCGTCGAGATAATAGCCGAGTAGCGAGCCGCCGAGAATCGGAGAGAAGAACTCTGCGCCGATAGCGGCAAAGCGCCACAGGCTCGCTTGCGGTTTTTTATCGGGTGGCATCAGTGCGCTTTACGGAGAGACAATCAAAGGGTGGCGAACGCTTGATGCGCGGCGGCGATCGTAGCATCGATATCGGCGTCGGAATGCGCAAGCGATATAAACATGGCTTCGAACTGCGCCGGCGGCAGGTTAATCCCACCCTCGAACATGGCGTGGAAGAACCGGGCATACGCCGCAGTATCGGATCGGCGCGCGCTTTCCGCATCGGTCACCTTGGAGATCCCGAAGAACAGCGTTAGCAGCGACCCCGCGCGATTGACGCAACCGGAACGCCGCGCTCCAAGAAGCGCTGCGCGCAAGCCGGCCTCCAGGCGTGCGCCGGCAATCTCGAGCCGTTCGTACGTGCCGGCCCGCTCAAGCAGCTTCAATGTTTCGAGACCTGCCCGCACCGACAATGGATTTCCCGAGAGCGTGCCCGCCTGGTAAACCGGACCGAGCGGCGCGAGCAGATCCATCAGGGAAGCACGTCCCGCGATCGCACCGACCGGTAGTCCGCCGCCGATAATTTTGCCCAACATCACCAGGTCCGGATCGCCGTCGAAGAGCTCGTAAGCCGCGCCGTAGCGCAGGCGAAACCCGGTGATGACCTCGTCGCAGATGAGCAGCGCGCCATGCCGGTGAACGATGGCACTGAGTTCCCGGAGAAACCCCGGAAGCGGCTGCACCACGCCCATGTTGGCGGCCATCGGTTCCACGATCACTGCCGCAATCTTGCCGGGCTCGGCCTCGAAGTAGCGCTCTACCGCCGCGAGCGAATTGTAAGGAGCCACGCGGGTCAGCGCCGCCAGCGCTTCGGGCACGCCGGCGCTGTCGGGCACGCCGAGGGTCATCACGCCGGAACCAGCACGAACCAAAAGCGAATCGCTGTGGCCGTGATAACATCCGTCGAACTTTATAATGCCTGGCCGGCCAGTCGCGGCGCGCGCAATTCGGATCGCGGTCATTCCAGCTTCGGTGCCGGAGCTGACGAGGCGAACCTTTTCTGCGATTGGGATCGCCGCGCTGATACGCTCCGCCAATTCGACTTCGATCGCGGTGGGCGCGCCATAGGAAAATCCCCGCCGCGCCTGATCTGCGATCGCCGCAATCACTGCCGGATGGGCGTGACCCAGGATTGCGGGGCCGTAAGAGCCGACGTAATCGATAAAGCGATTACCGTCCTCGTCGAAGAGCAGCGCACCCTCTCCGCTGGCGATAAAGGCCGGTGTTCGTCCAACCGCTTTCCACGCGCGAACGGGAGAGTTGACCGCACCGGGAATCTTTTTGAGGGCGCGAGCGAAGAGCGCGGCAGATTTTTTTTGAGAAATTCTCATCGCAATGCGATTTAGTCGCTAACAATCGGCGAATAGACAGTCGTTGAAGCTCGCGGCGGGATCAAGCTGCGCGATCGACCGAATAGATCGATCGCGCACGGAGGCTCTCAGAGCCAACGTCGCACAAGGCAAAGATCACGCTTTAGAGCAAGTTCAAAACTGGAAAATTTATTTCCACGAAATTTCCTCAAAGAAATCATACACTTTTAACCCCATCGCGAAACTTCGCTTGAATGACCCATAAAAAGCATCTACTCAATATGCCTTCACCGTTGCACTAATGTGCGTCGAGGCAGGTGCTTCCTGCAACGGTAAAGCATCGTGACGATCGTGGCCAACCGGCACGAACGAGCTTTTTTCAAGCGAAACTACTTACGATATCGGAGCGGCTTGAACGCCCGATATTTCACGGGAGACAACCGGCATCGGCACCGGCGAGTTGATAATTGTCGCCAATGGTTTCGGCAGTGACCGATGGAAGTTGCGTAAAATTGGCTTATCAACAGATGTGGATAAAGCTGTGAGTAATTCCAATCTAAATCATGACTTTCGATTGCGGACCATGGTGATCGGATCCGCTTTGATACAGGGGGTAATGGCATGAACGGTGTGTGGCAAAAAGCTGCCGACCGGATGCGCGACACCTTGGGGCAGGTCAGTTACGAGACTTGGATCGGCCCCCTCAATTTCGTCGCAATGACCAATGGTACGGCTACAATTGAAGCGCCCAATCGATTCTTCCGCGATTGGGTGAGCGATCGTTATCTCGACCTCCTGCGCCATTCGTTATCGGCTGAGGTCGGAGAGCCGATCGATATCAAGCTAACCTTCGGCAAGGATGCCGGGGCGCCCGCCAATGGTCACACGACCGCGAAGGGAAGCGCGAACGGCGGCAATGGCCGCGCAGAGAAAGCGCGCAGCGCGACCGCCACCAACGGGGCCGCGGCATCTCCCGCTGAGGGTGCACGCCGGGAACTGCATCCGGGACTGGCGCCACGCTATACGTTCCCGGAATTCGTGGTCGGTTCAAGTAACCAGTTTGCGCACGCCGCGGCGCAGGCGGTCGCAAACCAGCCGGGCGAGAAATATAACCCATTGTTTATTTACGGCGGCGTTGGTCTCGGTAAAACCCATCTGGCGACGGCCATCGGCCATCACCTGTGGGCGACCAGCAGTCAAAGGCGCAAGGTCCTGTTCATGCCGGCTGAGGTCTTCATGAATGAGCTCATCAGTTCGCTTCGGCGCGACAAGATGGGCGAATTTAAGGAGAAGTTCCGCCGCGTCGACGCGCTCATCCTGGACGACGTGCAATTCCTGGCCGGTCGCGAACGCACGCAGGAAGAATTCTTCCATACCTTCAATTCCCTGCACTCCGACCGCCACCAGATCGTCTTGACCTCGGACAAGGTTCCGCGGGACATTCCAGGCCTCGAAGATCGCCTGAGAAATCGCTTTGAATCGGGACTGATCGCGGATATCGCACCCCCTGACCTGGAAACCCGGGTCGCCATTATTCAGAAGAAAGCGGCGCTGGAGAATCTGCCCTTGCCGGCAGAGGTCGCGCTCTATATCGCGCAGAATGTCTCGGCCAATGTGCGCGAACTAGAGGGCTGCCTGACTCGACTGGCGGCGCTCGCCTCGATGGGTAAGACGGCGATCACCACGGACTTTGCCCGGCAGGCCCTGCGCGACCTCATTCGCACGCACGAAGTCAAGCCCGATATCGAATCGATCCAGAAAACTGTAGCGGATTTCTTCCATATCAGGCTCGCCGATCTTAAATCGAAGAAACGCACACAGCACATCGCATTCTGCCGTCAGGTCGCCATGTACTTGTGCCGCAAGATGACTGACAGCTCGTTTCCAGCGATCGGCGAGGCCTTTGGCCGTGATCATTCAACGGTGATTCACGCTCATAATCTGATCGCGCGCCGCATCGGTAATGACTCCGCCTTTCGCTTTTCGATCGAAAAGATCGAGCGTGAACTGAAAGCCACTCACGCCAACGCTGCTTAGTAATGATGGAGCAAGCTGTGCACAAGCTTGGTACAATCGGAGCGTTATCTACAGCGATTTGCCATACGCGCGTCGCGATAGGTTTTGCGGGGGATTGGTCAACAGTTTATGCCCAGCACAATTCGCTTTGTTAGCAGGCACTTGGCCGATCACTGAACAAATCAACAGGCCCTACTGTTGATCCTGATTAGCTCTTTTAGATCAAGATCAGGATAGTAATAGCAGGGCCAACGGAACGGAAAATAAATGGAACTGGTTATCGAACGGGTTTCGCTGCAGAACAGTCTCGCTATGATTCAAGGGATCGTCGAGCGGCGTAACACGGTGCCGATCCTCGGACATGTGCTGATTGAACCCGAGGGTTCGAGGATTAGGCTTTCGGCGACCGACCTCGAGGTCGGAATTCGCACCGAAGTCGCCTGTAAGGCCTCGGAGAAGGGCAGCCTTACGCTCAATGCGCGCAAATTGTTCGAAATTGTGCGCGAGGCCGAAGGCGACGAAGTTTCCTTCAAATCGCTCGAGAACGATTGGGTCGAGCTGAAGTGCGGGCGGGCCCGTTTCAAAATGATGGGCCTGGATCCGCGCAGCTTCCCAGCGATGCCGGCGCAATCGACCAAAGCCAGTGCGGAACCGGCGCGCAAAGCCATCAAAGGCGACCTCAAGGTCGCGGGTAACATACTTGCGGCGATGATCGACAAGACCCTTTTCGCCGTCAGTCCCGACGAAGCGCGTTACAACCTGAGCGGGGTTTATATCGACTCGCCCGCTGCCGGCACCGCCCGAATGGTCGCCACCGATGGACATAGGCTCTCGCTTATCGATCGCGAAGTGCCGGGGTTTTCGATGGCCGGAGGAGCGATAATTCCTCGCAAGGGCATGGCGGAATTGCGCAAGCTCCTCGACCAGGCAGGCGAAGGCGAAGTCGAACTCACGCTCGACGGTGCCCTGGCCTGGATCAAGCGCGGGGCGACCGAGGTCTCGATGCGCCTGGTCGAGGGCGAATTTCCCGACTATCGAGGCGTGATCCCGAAGCAATCGCGCTATCAAGTCGCCGTCAGCCGCGACGCCTTGTTGAGCGCCATCAAGCGTGCGGCTATCTTCTCAAACGAGCGCTATCACGGGGTGAAGCTTGGTCTTTCAAACGGTATATTGACGGTTTCGTCAGCCAGTCCCGAGATGGGCGAGGCCAGCGAAACCATCGATGTCGAATTCGGCGGCGATGAGTTTTCGATCGGTTTCAACGCCTCCTATGTGCAGCAGGTTCTGAATGTCATTCCCGAGGGCACCGACGCGGTGCTCGGACTCAGCGATGAAGTGAGCCCGGGAGTTATCAGCACCACCGCGGACAGCCAGTTCACCTACGTTGTTATGCCGATGCGCCTCTGAGTGCGCGAGCGGCGCATTCGAACGCGTCAGTGGGCGGTTGGCGGGCTGACGCGCACCAGGACCATAGAGTTAAGGCCGTGTTCTTTCGGTTCCCAGGGATAGAGCGTTTCGGCGATAACCGGCTCGTTCCTGAATTTCAGCAAACCTAGATCCCGCCGTCGTACGATGAGCCATTGCACATGGCCGCCGCCGATGGCGTTGTTGAGGTCGGTGAGCTTGTCGTATTCGGGCACCGGTAGCGGCAGTCCGAGGTAAAAGACGGGGCCTTGGTTGCGGAAGAAAACCAAGCTCGAGGAATCGCTGCCAATCAAAGTTCGCACTCGCGCAGCGAAGGGTTTTTCACTGCGAAAGGCGTCGCCGGCCGGCATCGCGAATACGAAAAAATAGAACATGAACAGCCATGCGATCGTTCCGATCGCGATCGCGATGCGCTCCGGATGGAAATTTCGCAATGCGTAAACGACCGCTGCAACTGATCCAATCCATCCAATGGCAAAAATGGCGGGATCGGGAATTGGCGGGAGTTGCGACCATGGCGCCGGCAGGAAATGCGCCGGCGGCAGGAATGCGAGTGTTGATAGAGCGATCGCAACCACGATTGCGCCGAAGCCGAACTTTGTCAGTGTTCTCCCGAGGTCCGACATCTGCGCGAACGGCTGGTCGAGTAGGCGCGCGACCATGATCGCAGCTGCGGGGAGGATCGGCAGGATATAGTAGCTGCGGCGCGAACCTGACAGCGTAAAAAACACGAACGTCGCCCAGAAGAACGTCATCGTGAAGCGATCACTTTGGAGCCGGCGCGAATCATCCGGGTGGCGCGAACCCGCCCGGTGCATATTGACGAGCGCAGCCGGTAGCATCACGCACCACGGCGCCATCAGGGCAAAGATCACGTAGGCATAAAGGTATATGGGGCCGCGATGATCGAACGGCTCGAAGTAGCGCTGAACGTTCTCGCGATACACCATCGCGAGGCCTTTCGCCGACCCGGTTTCCAGATTCGAGATCGCGAATGGGACATAATAGATGGGGATCGCGATCGCGATTGCGAGCGGCGTCTTCCAATTGAAAAACCACCTGTTCCGATCAACGATCCAGCCGATGCGCTGACTCACCGGCCCGTTGATAAGGGCGCGGCCAAGTTCCGCCCACCCTGCCCCGAACATGCAATAGGATCCGATTACGGCGAGCGGCAGCACGAAGCCGAGCAGGCCCTTCATTTGCGATGTCAACGCCATTACCAGCCATAACCAGAGAACCCACCATCCATCCTGATCCCGTTCGTGCCGCAAGAACAGGATCAACGAGCCTAGCTCGCCTGCGATGGTTTCCACGTCGGCGGAAGCGCTACGCGAAAAAAATACGAAGCTGAAGCTGGTCGCTAGAATGAAGGCCGCGACGACGCCGGTTTTGAGATCGTAGAGTCGCCGCCCAATCGAGATCGTGAAGACCACCGCCAACATCCCGGCGATTGCGCATGGCAGCCTTGCCGCGGCTTCGTTCATGCCGCCTGTCAGCCACGTGGAGGCGACTACCAGCCAGTAGGTGGCGAGTGGTTTGTCATAGTAGGGACGGCCATTGATGGTGGGCCAGAAGTAGTTCGAGGTGATCTGCATCTCGCGCGCGATTTCAGCCCAGCGAAATTCCGAGGCCCATAGTGCGCGGGCGCCCAGGCGGGCAAAAAACAGGATTGCGGTGAGGCCGATCACGATCCCCGCGATCTTCCGCCAGTGGAGGTCGTCCTCAGTAGCGGCGAGTGCGGTGGTTGGAATGGCGGCGTCGGGAGCGGTCGCGTGGGTCTCGAGACGGGTGGCCTGGCGGCTCAAATCAGCAGGTTCCATCAGCGGAAAGAGTTGCAGTCTGATTTCGCGATCGCAAGCGGGTACCGCGGATGCTTGTTACGATTGCCGGTGATAGATTTGTGCAACGCCCGGCGCGAAGCTCAGCAAAAAGCAGAGCCGATGGTTCGCGAACCGTTCCCTCGCGCTCGCGTCGCAGGTGCATGAAAATTTCCTCCGGCGAGTCCAAGAAATATGAATCAGGACCAAGGCTCTCACGATAATCCCTCCCGTAAAGCGAATCGGCTGATCAACGAGCAGAGTCCGTACCTGCGCCAGCATGCGCACAACCCCGTCGAGTGGTATCCGTGGGGCGAAGAGGCACTCGCGCGGGCGCGCGCCGAGAACAAGCCCATCCTGCTTTCGATTGGCTACTCGGCCTGCCATTGGTGCCATGTGATGGAGCGCGAGTCGTTCGAGAACGACGCGATCGCGCAGGTGATGAACGATAACTTCGTCTCGATAAAGGTCGATCGCGAGGAGCGTCCCGACCTCGATCAGATTTACATGGACGCCGTGCAACTGCTGACCGGGCGCGGCGGATGGCCGTTGACGATGTTCCTGCTGCCCGACGGACGGCCGTTTTATGGCGGCACCTATTTCCCACCGTCGGACCGCCACGGGCTGCCCGGCTTTCCGCGACTACTCGCCGCGATCGCCGACGCTTATCACAAGCAGCCGGGCGACGTGCAGCAGAACGTCGAGCGGCTGACCTCTGCGCTGGGTTCGGCGGCAAACCTTGAGGCCTCGGGCGACGAACTTCCCAGATCGACTCCGCTCAACGCAGCACGCGCCCTGGGCAAGCATTATGACAGCGTCCACGGCGGTATCGGCGGTGCGCCGAAATTCCCCAATACATTCGTCTTTTCGCTTTTCCTGCGCATGTATGATGCCGACAGCGACATCAATTTCGCCGACATGGTGCGCGATACCCTGAGCAAAATGGGGAAGGGCGGGATCTACGATCAGATTGGCGGCGGGTTCCATCGCTACAGTGTCGATGAGCGCTGGCTAGTGCCCCATTTCGAGAAGATGCTCTACGACAATGCGCTGCTGTCACGACTCTATCTGGACGCGGGCCGCGCGCTGAACGAGCCTGAGTTTATGCGTATAGCGCGCGAAACTCTGGATTACGTCCTGCGCGAGATGACGAGTCCGGAGGGCGGATTCTACGCGTCGCAGGATGCCGATAGCGAAGGCGAGGAGGGTAAATTCTTTCTGTGGACGCCTGCGCAAGCGCGCGCTGCAATTGGAGACGAGGAACTCGCGAAGATCGCGACGCGCTATTTCGATATCAGCGATGAAGGGAATTTCGAAGGGCGTAATATTCTCAATCGCACGATCGATCAGGCCGCGGCGGCGAAGCTGTTCGGCAAGACCGCCGATGAAATCGCGCGCGCGATCGAAACTGCCAGGGCGCGCTTGTTCGCCGCTCGTGAAACGCGCATCAAGCCCGGCCGCGACGAGAAGATCCTGGCAGCGTGGAACGCCATGATGATCGCGGCGTTCGCCGAGGGTTATCGGGCGCTGGGCGACCCGCGCTACCTGGCGGCGGCTGAGCGCGCCGCCGCCTTTGCGATGACGACGCTCTGGGACGGCCGCGCGCTGCGGCGTTCGTATAAAGACGGTGTCGCGCGCTTCAACGCCTACCTCGAGGACTACGCCTTGATGGCCGGCGCGATGATCGACACTTATGAGGCGTCCCTCGATCCGCGTTACCTCGATCATGCGCACACGCTCGCCAACGTCATGTTGGGCCGTTTCCTCGATCGCGAAAAGGGCGGCTTCTTCTTCACCTCGGACGACCACGAGATGCTGATCACGCGAACCAAGGCGGCCTTCGACGGATCGACGCCATCGGGCAACAGTGCGGCGGTGATGGCGCTGCTTCGGCTTCACGCCTACACCGGCGACGAACGCTATGAGGCCGAAGCGGCGCGCACGCTTAACCTGTTCGCGGAGTTGATCAAAAAACAGCCCTTTGGTTTTGCCCACATGCTCGAGGCAGCCGACCTGTATTTTCGCGGGCCGACCGAAATCGTGCTGGTCGGAGATCGATCCTCGGCCGAGTTCCGCGCATGGATCGAGCGCGCCGGGCTGCTCTACGTGCCGAACCGGGCGCTGTTCACAGCCGACGCAGAAGGCGGCGATGGGTTCATCCCGGAGCCGGCGCGCGGCAAGCCACAGGTCAATGGGCAGTTGACGGCGTACGTTTGCCGGGAGCGAACCTGCTCGCCGCCGATGACCACGTTCGAGGCGGTGATGGCGGCGCTCGATGACTAGAATGCTCGCCCGATCAAGCCGCGGCGCGGGATGAAAACCAGCATCGACGATGATGCCCAGATCGGCGCGGCGAGTGCCGAAGTGGCCGGGGCGATCGGCGAATTGGGAATTGAGCAGTTCCCGGCGTTTCCAACCACGATCGTTAATCGGCCTGCGCGGGTTATAAAGCGCACGCTTAAGACGGTCGTCTTCAACGCACGTTCGGGCGCGCGCTTCGAGGGCATCCTCGCATGCCTGCGTCGGCCGCCGCTGGCAGATGCGGGCTTGATCATGCTGTGCGAAGCGGATTGGCGATTGCGCCGATCCGCCAATCGCGAGATCGCCGCCGAGTTAGCGTCCGCGCTCGGCATGAGCTTCGCCTATGGTCCGGAATTCGCAATTCGACGCGCGTGCCGAGCGAAGCCTTCGTTTTACGGCAACGCGATTCTGAGTTGCGCTCCGCTGACCGATGCGTGGACGATTCCGATGCCATATTCGGGCCGCAGTGGCCGCAACCTGGGGCGCGTCGGCCAGCCGCGCGCGTTGGTCGCCTCGGCGACTTTCGCTGGAACGTCCCCTCACGATCGCTGTTGCTCATCTCGACAGCCGATGGGATCCGGAAGGCCGCCGCCGCCAGATGACCCCGGTGATCGAACGCCTGGAGCAAGCGGATCCGAGCGGTCCGATAATTCTCGGCGGCGACTTCAACACCACCACCACCGAACTTGGCACTCCGTCGGCTTTTGCGATGGTCGCGGCGCAAATAGCGTTGCGGCCGTTACGGTTTCGCTATCCCGAGCGTTACGAGCCGTTGTTCGAGGACCTCGCGCGCGCGGGCTTCAAGACCAAAGCCGCCAATGTCCTCGGTAAGCCGACATTTACCTTCAGCCGCGCGATTCCGCCGGCGCTAAGACCGAAACTCGACTGGATCGCACTGCGCGGATTGGAACCCGAGCCCGGTTCGGCGCGAGTGATACCCGCGCGCGCTTCGTTCTTCGGACGACGCGTATCGGACCACGATTTCGTGATGTGCGCGGTGCAATTATGATTGCTTCCGCGCGCCCGCCATCGTGCGATCGAGGCGTCCATGACACTTCGGCCATCGCAGTCCCGTGGAGATCGCGACAAACCGCGGGCGGCAATCTTGCCGGCGTTGGCGATGGCCACGTGGTGTGATGCCCCCAGCGAACGATGAGCCCGCGGTGGGCGCTTACTCTTTCGGAGGGATAAGCGGGTCGCGTACGCGCTCGAAGGCGTCGGCGACGCGGAAGACCGTCGCCTCGTCGAAGGGCTTGCCGATTATCTGCATCGAGACCGGCAGTCCGGCCGGGGTCATTCCGGTCGGAAGGGCGAGCGCGGGCTGCCCGGTGACGTTGAACGGCGCGGTGAAGCGCAGCACGGCGGCGACCATGTCGATCTGTTGGCCGCTGTCGGTGAGGGCGCGGCTGCCGACATCAATGCGCGGTGCGGGAATGGCCGCGGTGGGTGCGGCGAGCACCGTGAAGTGGTCCAGTGCTTCCAGGGTTTCGGCGAGGATGGCGGCGCGGGCGCGCTGGGCGCGAACGTAGTAGATGGCCGGCGTCATCATGCCGGCTTCGAGCATCCGGCGCACATCTGAGCCGTAATCATGCGCGCGCGTGCGCATCCACTGCTCGTGATATTCGGCTGCCTCGGCAAACATGATGTTGGTCGCGATGGTCGAGGCTGTCTCGATATGCGGAATGGTAACTTCCTCGAGGTCGGCGCCGAGAATCCGCATTTGCCGCAAAGCTCCATTGAATGACTCCGCAACCTCATCGGAAAGGCCGGTCATCAACTCCTTGATAATGCCGACGCGAACGCCCTTGAGGTCGCCCTTGAGTGCCTGGGCGTAAGCGGGAACCGGCGCGTCACTGCTGGTGGAGTCGTGCGGGTCGTGGCCGGCGATGACCTGGAGCATGAGGGCGGCGTCGCGGACGGTGCGCGTGATCGGCCCGGCGTGGTCGAGCGAGTCGGCCAGCGGGAGCACGCCGAAGCGGCTGACGCGGCCCCAGGTCTGCTTCATGCCGACGCATCCGCAGAAGGCGGCGGGGATGCGGATGGAGCCGCCGGTATCGGTGCCAATGGTCGCGGCGGCCATTTTGGCAACGATCGCTGCCGCCGAGCCGCCACTCGAACCGCCGGGGATGCGTTCGCGGTCATAAGGATTGCGGCAGGTTCCCCAGTGGGGATTGGTATTGGTCGCACCGCTGGCAAACTCGTGCAGGTTGAGCTTACCAAGCAGAATGGCACCGGCTTCGCGCAGGCGCGCCCATACCGTGCAATCGAAGTCGGGGACGAAATCGCCGAGTATTTTCGAGCCGCCGGTAGTGAGGACGCCTTTCGTGTTGCAAAGGTCCTTCAGAGCAATCGGGATGCCATGAAACGGGCCGCGCCAGTTGCCAGCCACGATCTCGGTCTCGGCCTTGCGCGCGGCGGCGCGAGCGTCATCGGCGGTGACGGTGATGTAGGCGAGGAGGCTCTCTTGACGCGCGTCGATGCGTTCCAGGTACGCCTCGGTGACTTCGACGGGCGAGAGGGATTTGGCGTGGATTTTCTCGCCTAATGTTGCGACATCGAAGTCCAGGATTTCAGCGTTATTGGACATGGAATCACCTCGCGCGGATGGGGGCTATCAGCGGACAGTCAGGAGCTTCGGCGGATGCGATCGGCTTCGGCGCGCAGGGTCGCGTAGCCGAACGGCGGCTGCAAGCCGGCCACGCCAATACCGTGCAAGCGGCGCGAGTAGCTCGCCATCGCGCCGATGATGTGGGCGACCGCGCCGGCGGCCTCCTCAGTGAACTCGTAGTCGAAGAGTTCGCGGCCGAGGAGTTTGACAGTTTCCGGGTTGAGTCTTGCCATTGTTCGCGCTCCTGGCCTAATGGGTGCGGATGATGCGGCGGGCAGTCAGATCCGCGATGCGATCCTTCGTGTAGCCGAGCATCTCCGAGAGAATCTCTTCCGTGTGCTCGCCGAGCAGCGGAGCCGCCCGATCGACCTTGCCGGGGGTTGCCGCGAACTTCGTGAGGATGCCGGTTTGCGAGACCTTGCCCCATTGCGAATGGTGGAGGTCGAGGATCAGATCGTTGGCGATCGCCTGAGGATCGGCGAAGAGGTCGCCGAAGCGGTTTACCGGCATGGCGGGAACGTTCGCCGCGCGCAGGGCTGAGATCGCCTCGACGCGATCGGGGATGCGGAAATACTCGCTCAAGGCGGCCGCGAGCTTGCCATCGGCCGGTGCGGCCGCGGCGTCATCGAAGGCGGCGGGCGCGTCGATGCCGGTCAGTCCGCGGATCGCATCCCAGTGGGTGGCGGCCGCGGCGGCGAGGAAGATCCAGTTGCCGTCGCGGCACTCGTAAGCCCGGCTCAGGGCGCCGGCGCCGCGATATTCGGCCTGTCCATTTTCCAGGTCGGGCCGGCCCTTGTAGAAGATGAACTCACCGGCCTGAAACGCCATCGCAGATTGCAAGAGCGAGGTCTCGCACATCTGGCCGCGGCCGGTGCGGGCGCGCGCATTCAGAGCGAGCACGCAGCCGTATGCAGAGAGCATCGCGGCACCGTAATCGCAGATCGCGCAGGTGAGATAGACGGGATGGCCGTGATGGCCGCCCTGCGCCGCCATCACGCCGGAACGCGCCTGGAGCAGCGGATCGAATCCGGGCTGATCGTGTTCGGGACCGCGATTGCCGAAGGCGGTGACCGACATGTAGATGAGCCGCGGGTTGATGGCTGACAGCGTTTCGTAGTCGAAACCGTAGCGCCGCATCCGGCCGGGCCGCAGATTCTCGACGATAATGTCGGCGCGCTGGGCGAGGCCCCGGATGATCTCACGGCCCTCGGGCTTCGTGAGGTCGAGGGAGATGCCGCGCTTGCCCTCGTTCCAACCGAGGAAGCCAAAGCCGAAATGGCGAAAGGCGTCGCCTTCGAGGCTTTCGATCTTGATAATGTCGGCGCCCATCTGCGCAAGAATCATGGGACCGTACGAGCCCGCTATGTAGCTACAGAAATCGAGCACGAGAACGCCCGTGAGCGGGCCGCGAGCGGTGCCGTGACAGGCGCCGGCAAGAGTCGCCGGCGGCGAGGATTCATCGAGCCAGCGGAGCGCGTCGGTGATGCCGTCATGGGAGAGCGCGGGTGCGGGGCCCGCAATTTCACCGGGCGTCGCGAGCAGATTTACGGGGATACCGGGTTGCACGGTTGCGCCGAGCGTCGGATCGGAGAGTTCGCGGCGCATCGCGAGCGCGTGCGTCTGCGGATGGTTCATGAATTCGTCGCGGGTCATTACGGGAGCGCAAGGGACGTCGGCCTCGCGCAGGATCGCGAGCCATTCATCGCGCGGGCGGGTCACGATGATGGCTTCGAGAATCTCCTTGAGGGTCTGCCAGTTTTCTTTGGGCACGCCCCATGGCGCGCCTTCGAAACGGGGGTCGGCGACGAGGTCGGGGCGATCGAGGGCGAGCGCGAACTTGTTCCAGAAGGTCATGTTGCCGCAGGCGATAAAGATGTAGCGGCCGTCGCTGCCGGCGAAAAGGCGGTAGCAGGGGATGGGTCCGAGGGGATCCTGCGGGCCGTGGTAGAGCGAGGTCATCTTCTCGTGGCGCATGATGCCGCCGGTCTGCAGGGCGAAGGCGCCGGCCAGCATTGAGGCTTCGACGGCCTGACCGGGACCGTCACCGCGGGCGAGGAGGGCGGCGGCGGCACCTGTCGCGCCCATCACGGCGGCGGCGTAGGCGGCGGCAGGAAAGGTGAGTGGAACCGGATTTCCGCTGCGCGACCATTGGGTGCCGGAGATCGCGCCGAGGGCCGCGACGAGTTCCTCGCCGGCCTCGAAATCGGCCTCGGGTCCGCGGTTTCCGAAGGGCGGGAGTTCGAGGGCGATGGCGCGTGGATTGATCGCGGCGATCGATTCGTGATCGAGGCCCATCTGACGGGCGCGTGCGGGCGTCCATCCGCTGATGATGACGTCGGCGCGGGCGATAAGCTTCGCTGCGGCGGCCTTGGCCGTGGTTGCAGAGAGGTCGAAGAAGATCGATCGCTTGCTCCGATTGAGCGCGTGAAAATGAGGCGTGCCGCGAGCCGGGTCGCCGCCGGGCGGTTCGACCTTGACGACGCGTGCGCCTTGCTCCGCCATCAGCATCGCGGCGTATGCGGCCGCCAGGTTCGAGCTGAATTCGATTACGACGACGGCATCGAGAGCCTTAGCCATGGCCGTATAATCGCAGCATTGGGCGCCGAATCAAGCAGCGAAACGGGTCCGCTGCTCGTTACCCGGCAGGTTGAAGTGCGGGCGGTTAAGAGGATTTCATACCGTCCGCAGACTCGCGGTGATCACACGGGAGGAACAGGAAAAATGTCTATGGTGCCGCCCTTGTCATGCTTGAACTGTCCGCCACAATAGGCCCATTTGTAACTGCCGGAAATCTCGGTTCCGTTTGCCACGGTACTCTTGAAATTGAGTTCGCAAGTCTTCTTCTCGAACTGCGCGTGGCTAAGGTGAAGCCGTACCATTTTTGCAGTAGCCCGCCCGTTGAATTCCCCCAGAAACGAGGTGCTGCTGAACGTTGCCGACCATCCACCGCTCAGTTTGCGATTGGTTTGCGTGATCGAGATGGTCAAGGTGCCGGCGCCCATATCGTCGTCGGAGATAGTGCCGCTCCAAGTGCCCTGCACGTTGATCGGCAGCGGCAATTTGTCGGGCGATACAGCATCGGAATCGACGCCGTTAGAGGAGACATCGGCGTCGGGGAGAGCGTCCTGGGCGCGGGCGAACATCGCGGGCGAAGCAACGATTCCCAGGGTGAACACTATCGCGAGAGCGAGGCCCGACCGTCTTATCTTTAGACCTGAGACATTCATAACCAACCTTTTTGCTGAGCGTCTTTACTTGAAGGCCTTCGTAATTACGTTAGCCTGCGTTAACCCACGCCGTATTTTCTCTGCTGGCGAACTGAAAAGCGAGTACCCCGTCTTGATTCGGGGGCAAGCTGCAACTGCGCGGAGTAATCAAATCAGCGGCGGCGCCGAAGGATCGGCTGTCTCAATCGCCAAAGAAGATCTCGTTGGGCGGCCACGACATGGCATTCATGTATTCCTCGGAGGCGGCTTGATCATTCATTTCCGCGGACACTTCATTCTGATTGGCGAGTTGTTCCGTCAGCTTGATCCGCTGGTAGGCGTCGTAGGCCTTTTCACCGCCGCTGTAGATGCAATTGCAGTAATATGGGTCGGCGTACCAATAGTGCATCTTGCCGTTGTGGGGAAAGAAATGCATTTGGAGGGGCGTCAGGCTCTGCAACTGCTGCTGGCGTGCCGGAGTGTCGGCAGGAAGGGCATGGAAGCCGGCGGCGGAGAGCATCGGCGCGACACGCTGCGCATGCTGGGTGGGCGTCTCCTGGGTGGCGGCACATCCGGCGACGATGGCGGTTAATAAGGCAGCGATTGCGACGCTAGTGATTTGGCGCATGGGAGAGTTATACGGATGCGCGCGCCGCTGTTCCAGACGGGGCATTGGCGGTCGCCGGGAAGGGAAGGTGGCGTGGCGCAAACGGCGGCATGGAAGCTTCATGTGCGCGGGAATAAGATGACGGATGGGAAGATGTCGGCATGAGCATAGCCCGCGAACTATCACGGCGAATCGCGATCGCGACGAAGACGATGACGACGGCTGCGATTATTGCTGCGGGGATCGCGATCGCGTCGATGGCCACGCCGACGATCGCGATCGCACAGAACTTCACAGTGGATACGGGGGCGAGCGACGCGCTCACCAGCTACCTGCGGCAAAATCGGTTACCACTGGTTGGCGCGCAAATCGGAACGTCCTCGACCGGCGCGCGGCGGCTGGTGCTCTACGGTTATGTAGCGACCCAGATGGGGAAAGACGACGCCCAGACCAAGGCGCTAGCTCATCTCGGAGCGCCGCCGCCCGAGGTCATCAACCGCATCGTGATCCAGCCTGAACTGGCGAACATGAGATCGAGCGGAGAAGCCGGCGATCAGGACGCGTCGCAGGGTGAGGCGACGACCGGCTCGATCAACGACTACGCCGGGAGTGGTGGGCCGAGCGGAGCATTTCCGGGGCAATCCTTCGATAAGGTGGTTGACGATATCCAGCGCTACGGCATCAAGAACATGCCCGACGATTCGACCGCGCCGTAGAATCGGCCGGCCTACCGGCGACGGGGCAGCGCGGGCATTCGCCGTGCTACAATCATCGGCACCGTGACCGACCGCATAATCCAGCTCAGAAGGACGCCGGACTCCGCCGCCGCCGAGCGCAATTTCCGCATCAAGTACGCGGAACTGCTGAATCCCGCGCAGCTCGCAGCGGTGACCCACCGGGACGGTCCGATGCTGGTGGTGGCGGGCGCCGGTTCGGGCAAGACGCGCACGCTCATCTATCGCGTCGCCAGGCTGATCGAAAGCGGCGTACCGCCCGGTGCGATCCTGCTGCTGACGTTCACGCGGCGCGCCGCGCAAGAGATGTTGCGGCGGGTCGAGCGCCTCGTCGGCGACCGCGGCGGCGAGGTCTCCGGCGGCACCTTTCATTCGTTCGCCAACCTCGTGCTGCGCGGCTCCGGCGCACCGATCGGACTCAAGCCGAATTTCACCATACTTGATCGCTCCGACATGGAGGACGTGGTCAACCTGCTGCGCACGCGGATGGGTCTCGCGTCAAAGGACCGCCGCTTTCCGAAGAAGTCCACCCTGGTGGAGGCCATCAGCATGGCGCGCAATAAGCATCGCGATCTCAAGGAGGAACTCGAAGCCGACTTCGCCCATCTGCTCGAACACGAGGCCGAAATTCTCGCGCTCGCGGCCGGCTACGAGGCCTACAAGCGCGAGCGTGCGATGCTCGATTACGACGACTTGCTCTATAGCCTTGCGGAACTCCTGCAGCAGCATGAGCCGACCCGCCGCCGACTATCCGACACCTATCGCTACATCATGATCGATGAGTACCAGGACACCAATCTCATCCAGGCCGAGTTGGTGCAGCTCCTCGCGATGACTCATCGCAACGTGATGGCGGTGGGCGACGACGCACAATCGATCTACTCGTTTCGCGGCGCGAATTTCCGCAACATCCTCGACTTCCCGCAGTTCTTCGAGGGCGCGCGGGTGGTTAAGCTCGAAGAGAATTACCGCTCGCTGCAGGGCATTCTCGATCTCGCCAACGAAGTCATTTCGCGCGCCTCGGAAAAGTACACCAAGGCCCTGTTCACGCAGCGCGAGGGCGACCTGCGGCCCCTGCTGGTGCGCGCGCAGGACGAGCACACGCAGTCGCGCTTTATCGCGCAGCGCATCCTCGAGTTGCGTGAGGAAGGCGTGGAACTCAGCGAGATCGCGGTGTTGTTCCGATCGAGCTTCCATGCCTTCGATCTCGAACTCGAGTTGCAGCGCCGCGACCTGCCGTTCGTCAAGCGCGGCGGCTTCAAGTTTATCGAGACCGCGCACATCAAAGACGTGCTGGCCCATCTGCGCGTCATCACCAATCCCATCGATGCAGTCTCCTGGATGCGCATCCTGGTGCTCGTCAACGGCGTCGGTAATCGCCGCGCCGAGCGCCTGATCGAAGAAGTCGTCGCGGCGCCCGACCCCGCCGCCGCCCTTCGCGAGAGCGCGGCAAACGTCGGCATCCGCGCGCAAACTGCTCTCGACGGCTGCGCCCGGCTGAGCCATCTACTGAGTGAGTTGCGCGCCGAAGGCCGGCGGCCGGCCGATCAGCTCGCCCAAGCGATTGACTACTACGGGCCGATCATGCGCGAGGCTTATCCCGACGATTATCCGAAGCGCGAGCGTGACCTCGAACATTTCCAGAACCTCGCCGAGCGTTATCGCAGTCTCGACGGGATGCTCGCCGATATGGCGCTCGAGCCGCCCAACGACTCCATCGGCGACGTTCTTGCCGTCGAGCCCGAGGAAGGCTACGTCACGCTCAGCACGATCCATTCCGCCAAGGGCCTCGAATGGCGTGTGGTATTCATAATCTGGGCGGCCGAAGGACGCTTTCCCGGTCCGATGAGCGTCGGCGCCGACGAGATCGAAGAGGAGCGCCGCCTGATGTACGTCGCCAGTACCCGCGCCCGCGACGAACTATACCTGTCCTATCCGATACACATGTTCGACCGCGCGATGGGCTTCGTGATGGGCCGCCCGTCGCGCTTTCTGGAAGACCTCTCCGCCGACATCCTCCCAACTGCATTATTGCAGGAAGAAGAACAGGACGTAGTGTGATCTGCTCGCGAAACCTTCGCGTGTGAAAAATTTTCAGCCGCACTATCTACTAGGCGATTACTCACTCGAATAACTGCCCGATTACTAACTCCCTGCCTTTGGCACAGTAACTGCTGATTTAGCTATTGAGATCGATTGGACTTCGATGTTCATTCGAAGGGAGCGAAAGATATGCTGTATTGGGCAGTAGTATTTCTGGTCGTCGCGCTGGTCGCCGGGGTCTTGGGGATGTACGGAGTGGCAGGCATTTCCGCCGAGATCGCACGCACGCTGTTCTTCATCTTCATTGTTCTTTTTATCGTTAGTCTGATAATGGGCCGAAGAGCGGTATAGTGCGCGCTTAGTTCGAGGGAATTATCGAGCGCCCAACGCGAAGAGGTCCGGGATGAAAGGATTAATCTTAATTGGTGCCGCGTTGGCGCTGCTGGGGCTCATCGGCCTCGCGATGCCGTACTTCACGACCACGGAGACCAAAGATGTGGTAAAGCTCGGCGACCTGAGTGTTCAGTCCAAGGAGCAGACGCCTCACGAGATCCCTCCGCTGGTCAGCGGTGGAGTGCTCGCAATCGGCCTCGTGATGATGGGCGCCGGCATGATGAAACGCACCTGACATCCACTCGTTGAGGCAACTCCGCTGCCCGCGGGACGGCAGTGGGCAGAGTTCCCTCGCGCCCTTGTGCGGCCCCTACGCAGCCTTCGCGATGCGCGCGTAATGGTTCGCGATTTCCTTCCCGATCAACTCCATCTGTCCCGCCCATGCGCCCGGCTCGGCCACCGGCCACAGCACGAACTTATCCAGACCGACATCGATATATTCCTGCAGCCGCCCGATTATGTCATCGGGCGATCCGAAGACCGTACGCTGCAGGAATGCCTCGCCGCCGCGGCCCATCGAATCGAGCATCGGCCGCATCTCCTCCATCGCACGCTCGCGCGTCGGCGCCAGCCGACATAGCAGGATCAGTCCCGATTCGATATGAGCATCGGCGCGTCCAGCTTCCGCGGCATAGCGATGGATGGTTTCCATGCTGCGGGCAAATTCGTCAGGCGCCTGAAACGATGCGAAAAAGCCATCACCGAGACGCGCGGTGCGTTTCAACGCGGCGTCGGACTTGCCACCCACCCACAGATCGATCGTGCCCGAGTTGTTATGTTCGCGACGCACCGGGCGCGGCTCGATCGTAACGTTGTCGAAGTTGAAGAACTTGCCGTGGAAGCTGGTGTTAGCCTCGGTCCACACCTTGCGCAGAATCATGATGCCTTCGTCGAGACGCCGCCCGCGTCCCTCCGTCGGAATTCCGCAAGCGTTGTAGTCGGCCAGGTTCGCCCCGGTCCCGACCGCCATCACCATGCGCCCTTTCGACAGGTAGTCGAGCGTGGCGAAGGCCTTCGCCGTGATTAGCGGATGGCGCAGGTTGAGCAGGAACACGCTCGGTCCAAGTTTGATTTGCGAGGTGCGCGAGGCGATCAGCGAGAGCGTCGCCACCACGTCGAGTTCCGGCGACGGTGCGAGCAGATGATCGGAGAGCCAGAACGAATCGAGTCCCCATTCCTCGGCGCGCTCCGCGACTTGCGCGATAGTCTCGGCCGTGGGCATCCCGAGACGGAAGAGGCCGAATCCAACGCCGACTTTTACCTGCTTCATGCTTTTACTCCCATCTATGCGCTGCTTCCTGACGGTGATAATAACAATGTTTATGAGCAAATCGCCATTGGGGCCGCGGGGTCTCGAGTTGACGATTCTGGGTACCGGTGACGCCTTCGCCAGCCACGGCCGCTTTCAGTCTGGATATATCATCGACAGTCCCGATTGCCGAATCCTGATGGAAGTCGGTCCGACCACGCTATGCGCGATGAAGCGGATGAACTTCAAGCCCGCCGATATCGACGTGATTCTGATCAGCCATCTGCACGGCGATCACTTCGGCGGCCTGCCATTTTTGTTGCTTGAATATCTATATGAAAGTCCGCGGACCAAGCCGCTGACGATCCTCGGGCCGCAGCATCTCGAAGAACGCACCTGGCGTCTGTTTCGGACGATGTTCCCCGGCACCAAGCCGGACTTGCCTCGTCTCCTCCGCAAGCTGCGTTTCGTCGTAATCGAGCCGGGCAGCGACAGGAAAATCGGACCGATTCGCGTGCGCGCGATTCGCACGCCACACATGAAGCGTGACCTTTCGCTGGCCCTGCGGATCGAGTCCGCAGGCAGGAGTATCGCATTTTCGGGCGACAGCGGATGGACCGAGGATATGTTGCCGTTCGTTGCCGGTGCAGATCTTTTCCTCTGCGAATGCACCTACTTCGAAAGCGCGCAACTCGACTTTCACATGAACTATCCGCAGCTTGACGCCAACCGCACGCGTTTCGACGTCGGTCGGATGGTGCTGACTCATATTGGCCGCGAAGTGCTCGACCGGGACCGCGAGGTCAAGCTCGAGATGGCCCACGACGGCATGCACATCAAGGTCTAACCCTGAAAAACGCTTTATTTTTAAGGCTGATCAAAATAATTTCGTCGAATCGAATTAATTCTCGAATATATCCCGCAACCCATCGTCTACTATTATGAGTTCACAAAAACCAAATAGTTCGGTTGTATCCTCCTCCCTACAACCGGACTGACAGGTTGAAACGGCGGGCATTGGAGACTCCCCCCTCCTTAAGATGCCCGCCTTTTCTTTTTCCCTCAAATCAATCTCTGGATGCGCGCCGCTGGTTTCACGCGCGGTGCCTCGATTACTGCGGGTTCGCGGGCCAGCCGTCGATCGGTTTTCCCGATTCGTTATAGTATCGCCTCTCAGGCACGTACCTGGCATCGGCGCGTGCCGACGTTCATGAAGTGACGAAGGAGCCACTCCGATGGGAATTGCGGACGGCAAGCGCGCCCTGATAGTCGGCGTCGCCAACGATAAAAGCCTGGCCTGGTCAATCGCGCAGGAATTGCACGCGCAGGGCGCGGAAATCGCGCTCACCTTCCAGGGCGAGATTTTGGAAAAGCGCGTCCGGCCGCTCGCGCAGCAGATTGGCGCCCAGGTCGTGGGCGAACTCAACGTCAGCAGCGACGATCAAATCGCCGCGATCTTCGCCAAGGTCGATCAAATCTGGGGCGGTCTCGACATGCTCGTGCATGCGGTCGCGTTTGCGGAGCGCGAAGATCTGCGCGACCGCTTCCTCAATGTAAATCGGGCCAATTTCGCACGAGCCCTGGATATCAGCGCGTACTCGCTGGTGGCGATGGCGCGCGCGGCGGAACCTCTGATGGAGTCGCGGGGCGGCGGCGCGATCGTCACGCTCAGCTACCTCGGCGCCGTGCGCGCGCTCCCAAATTACAATGTGATGGGCGTGGCGAAGGCGGCCCTGGAAGCCTGCGTCCGCTATCTTGCGCTTGACCTGGGCTCGAAGAACATCCGCGTCAACGCTCTCAGCGCGGCGCCCGCGCGAACCCTGGCGTCATCGGCTATTCGCGACTACCATTCAATGTCCCACGAGGTTGAAGAGCGTTCGCCGCTGAAGCGCGCGATGAAACCCGAGGAGGTTGGCAAGATGGCCTCCGTGCTGTTGAGCGATATGTCTAGCGGCGTTACCGGCCAGACGGTTTATGTTGACGTCGGCTACAACATCATGGGCTGATGCCCGCTCACGATGCGGTGACACCACGCGCAGCAAGGACTGTTGGTTTGCGTGGTAGCGCAGAGGCTTCGCCTGGGGCGACGCGTCAGCTCTGGTAGAAGGCGAGTCTGAAAGCTTGGTAAGGTTTCCGTATCTTGAAAGACGCACGAGTTTTGTGCTCTTCAACCATTGTTCCTGGAACACAAAAACTCTGAGCGGGCGGCCGCTCGCACAGGAGGCTCCGATGGCGATAATTGCGGTGCCACAACTATCCGATAACTATGCCTATCTCGTCGTCGACGACGCCTCCAAAGAGTGCGGCGTGGTCGATTGCTCAGAAGCCGAGAAGGTCCTGGCTGAAGTCAAACGCCAGGGCCTCAAACTGGTCGCCGTGATGCCGACGCATTGGCATTTCGACCACGTCGGCGGCAACGAGGACCTCGCGCGGGCCATCCCGGGTCTTCGCGTGTACGGCGCTCGCGCCGAGGGTGGCCGCATCCCGGCGCAGACCGACGAGATTGACGACGGCGGCACCGTCACAGTGGGTGCGCTGAAGGGACGAGTGATCGGAATTCCCGCCCATACCAGCGGGCACGTTGCGTACTATTTTTCGCAGCTCGACGCGGTCTTTACCGGCGACACGCTGTTTATCGCCGGATGCGGTCGCGTCTTTGAGGGCAAGGCGAACAACATGGTTGAATCGCTGAGCAGGCTTGCCGCCCTCCCCGACTCGACCAGGGTCTACTGCGGGCACGAGTACACCGCTAAGAACCTCCAATTCGCCTTGACCCTCGAGCCCCACAACGCCGCCCTTAAGGCCAAGCACGACTGGGCGGTAAAGACTCGCGCCGCCGGCCACTTCACTGTCCCCTCGACGATTGGCGAGGAGAAGCAGATCAATCCGTTCCTGCGCACCGACAGCGCCGAGTTGCGCGCGAACCTCAAGAAGATCGACCCGTCAATCGGCAATGACCCGGTCGAAATCTTTGCCAAAACGCGCGCCCTGAAAGACAAGTTCTAAACGCGGGACGCGCTTCACCCCGCATCGGGGACCCGTTCCCCGGCTATCCCTTGAGGTCGGCGAGGAACTCGAGCATGGCCGCGTTTACCTCCGCCGGCTTCTCCTGCTGCGTCCAATGGCCAGAGCCTTTGACCAGTACGGTCTTGCGCAGATTCGGCACGAACGCCTCCATTCCCTTGCATAGCTCCGGGCGCAAGACTGGATCGAGTTCGGCCGTGATCATCAGGGCTGGCTGATTAACCTGCTGTTCCAGTCCGGCGGCCTCTTCCCAACTGCGGTCGATACAGCGATACCAGTTCAAGCCGCCGCGAAAGCCGGTTTTCTCGAAGGCGTTCACGAAGACTTCGAAGTCCGCATCGGGAAGGAATTTTCCCTGCGGACGATCCGGCAGGCGATCGAGGATGCCCCCGCCTGCGGGTCCCCACACGCCCGGAGGCGCGCTATTGTCGGTGACGGCTACCAAATCACTCGCCCCTTGATAAAAGCCGCGCAGCGAACGGCGAACGTCGCTCTCCAATTCCGCCTCCGCCACTCCCGGCTCCTGAAAGTAGAGGATGTAATGGAAATTGCCTTGCGCAATCACCCGCATCAAATCGGTCGGTTTCATCGGGGCACGCGGGAAGAAGGGCGTATTTACTCCGATCACACGAGAGAAGCGTTCCGGTGCCATCATCGCGGCGTTCCAGGCGACCGCACCGCCCCAGTCGTGGCCGACGACAACGGCTTGATCGACGCCGAGCGCATCGAGCATCCCGGTGAGATCGCCGACCAGATTGCGCTGCGTATAGGCTTCGATCGGCTGAGGGCAGGTGGTCTCGCCATAGCCGCGCTGATCGGGCGCGATAGCGCGAAAGCCAGCTTCGGCCAGCGCTCGCATCTGATGACGCCAGGAGTACCACAGTTCGGGAAAGCCGTGGCACAGTACCACCGGGTAGCCCGATCCCGCCTCGGCCACATGCATCCGGATGCCGTTGCTATCGGCGAGCTTGTGCGTGAATTCAGCCATGATCGATTCCCTCGACTCGCTTAAACATGGTTTCGGTTTCCGCGGGCCGCGCAGCCTCACCCGCTCTCGATTCGCGGCGCTCACCGCCAGGCGGTCGCCGCCGGGACGGACGTTCTGGCGCGGCGCGTTAGGTGTTCGATCGGCCTTGCGCGCCGTCGACCGGAATCGTTGCACCGGTGATCCAGCTCGCGCGCGGCGACGCCAGCATCACCACCGCATACGCAACCTCCTCCGGCAGCCCGAGCCGTCCCGCGGGAAACTCGTGCGCGATGAAATCCTTTTCGAATTCCGGATTCTGCTTGAACAGGCCCTCCCAAGTGCCGCCTGGGTAGATGATCGACCCGGGTGCGATCGAGTTAACGCGGACAGCCTTCTTCGCGAGTTCGCGCGCCAGTCCCTTGGTGAACGAGATCATCGCGGCCTTCGAGGCGTTGTAGCTGATCGGTCCGCCCGCCTCGCGTCCGTATATCGAGCTGATGTTGATGATGGAGCCGCCACCGCGCTTTTCCATCGTATCGGCGCACAACCGCGAAAGGCGCACGGCCGAAAAGAAGTTCAGCTCGAATGCGGCGAGCCAGCCAGCATCGTCGAGTTGCTTGGTCGTGCCCACCCGCGCGCCGCCGGCATTGTTGACCAGGACATCGATCCCGCCGTGAACCTTGACGGTGTTGGCGGTCCAGCGTTCCATCGCGGCCGCGTCATTGATATCAGCGGCCTCGGCGATCACCTGATGGCCGGCGTTCTTGAGTTCGGCGACGGTACTGTTCAACGCCTCGGCGCCACGCGCGCACAGGCTCAGCCGCACACCCTCGGCACCGAGTGCTGCCGCCATCGCTCGTCCCAGTCCGCGGCTCGCGCCGGTGATCATCGCAACCTTGCCGTTCAATCCCAGATCCATCGTAAGCTCCCTGCGTGCCTTGGGCGTACCTTGATCCTCATTCGATGCGATCGGTTACATACCTCGCCTCGAAGAATTCTACCAACCGTGCGAATCAAGATACCACTCAAGCACCAGGATCCCCGCTTCCGGCGGTTGACAGTGAGTAGAGGCGCCCTTATTCTCATCTGTCTAATCCGGGCGAAAGCGGAGGACTATGGAAATCAGGGTCGAAGGTTCCCTCAATCAGGCGATGCGTGTGCTCAAACGCAAGCTCGCCAAGGAGGGAGTGTTCAAGGAAATGAAGAAGCGGGCTTTTTACGAGAAGCCCAGTGTGCGCCGCAAGCGCAAACGGTCCGAGGCGCAGCGACGGCGGCGCAAGGAACAACGGCGGCGGCGCGCGTCTGCAATCTGAACTCCACCTCGTACGCTTATCGGCAAGCGCTCGATTCCCCAGCCCGTCGCGCCACCCACCGAACTGATTCCCTCCATCGAGGCCTTAGGTCCGCGTGGGGTAATCAGCAGGAGCCGAGCATCGCTCGATAGTCGCCTTAGTCATTGCGCCCGGCACGGGATACGTCCCCGCGCCAGTTGCGGTTCGCCGCGCCGCTGCGGGAGCAGCGGCGGGAATAGAGTCAGCGTTCCGCTGGTCCGGCGGCCTGCGGGCAAAAAGAATGAAGCGGCCGCCAGGAAAACATCACGCGGCGGTTCGTCACATAGCAGTCCAAATCGAAATGCGAGAGGCCGAAGGCTGCCCGCATCGCGCGAAACTCTTCAATTTGTCGCTGCAGGCGATCGGGAACTGCTGAGGACGATGCCGGGCACGCCAGCAGCAGATCTACCGTGAGGCATCGCGGCCCCAGATGGGCCTCACATGCGAGCGTTCCGAACTCCAGGCGAGCGCATTCAAGGCACAGACGCGCTGCGGGGCTCGCATTAGCTCCCTCGCGCTCCATTTCATCGAGAGTCACGGCACATTGCGCCCAGGCTTCGCGAGCACGGCTGGTCGAATAGCGGCGAATAGCGCGCGCGACCCGGCTGAGAGTGGCCTCGTCAGCGTTGGCAGCCATGTCCAGGATTGAGGCGTTGTCGGAGTCGAGCGAAGGGGCGAACTGTTGAGCCAGGAAGTGTCGGAGATCGATGGGGAGTTTACATTCCACATGCAGACACGAAGATTCGATTATGGGTGTCTGTAACGGGAGGCTCCCGAAGGTTGGTAGTTGCGAAATTCGCGGGAGCACCGCCCGCCGCGGCGTCGCAGGCGCTCCGGGGACAACTCGTGAGGCGTTGGCGCCTCTACGCACCAAAGGTCCGGTCCGCAAGGTGACAACCTCCTCCGGCTTTTCGCGTAGCGGACAGAGCGATCTGCGCAGCCCGCAATTCTCCATGTGCAAGGGAAAGTCCGACTAATATCATTTACTTCGTGAACCTGGCGTCGATACGATCAGTGAAACTATCGACTCGATCGCGGTCCGTTGCGCTAGCTTCGCAACGCGATCGAAGCGCTGCGGCTGTTGCACCGCCCGGCTGGGATTGGAGAAAATGGTCCGTTCCAACCCGAAACATGCGTGAACCTACTCTGCACGCATCAGCCGGCTCAGCATCAGCGATTCCCGTCAAATCCGCCCGCCCATTTCCCCGCACGACGATCCCAAGCAATGGCTGGATGGCAAGGCGCACATTCCCGACTTTCCGTCCTATGACGACGTTCAATCAACCAGGTCCGTGCGACGTTCCCGAAGCCCTAAAACACACAAATCACGACAACCCTTCATCTGTTTAGCGCGCGCAATAGGCTTGGGCAACGCACCTCACTGTTCACTCGCAGCGCTCGGCGACTTGACTTGGTGTTGCGCTCGTGCACCTCGCCGAATTGTCGCGCATGTGACCAAACCGACGATTATGAGGCTTGCTAATGGATTCTCATCTACGCGCTACTGCTCGATAGTCTCATAATCCGCCTCTGCAGTGTTGCGTAATGCAAGCCAGCATGGGGATTTTGCATTTCTGAAGATCCAGTTATGGCGAATCGCCTTGAATGCAAACTCTGAGAATCCACCGTTTTGAAAAGTGCAGATAGATTAACAGATCAAATTTTATCCACAGGCTGTTTATGGTGCGGAGTGCTTTTGGAGCCAAAAAAATATTTTTGGCGCCACGCTGTTTAAGCAGTCGTCGCGAGCCGTAAAAGCTTCCTTTATGGTTCCAGCCGCTCCATCATGCGCGGGAACGGCACCGCTTCGCGCACGTGATGAGTGCCGCAAATCCAAGTCACGGCCCGTTCGATACCCATGCCGAAGCCGGCGTGTGGTACTGATCCGTAACGGCGAAGATCGAGATACCAATTGAACGGTTCGAGCGGCAGCCCGTGCTCGATAATGCGCTGCCGCAGGGTCTCGTAGTCGTCCTCGCGCTGGCCACCGCCGATGATTTCGCCGTAGCCTTCCGGGGCGAGCATATCGACGCAGAGCGCGAGGTCGGGGCGCTCCGGGTCAGATTTCATGTAGAAAGGCTTCGAAGCGGCGGGATATCGATGGACCAGCACTGGCGTGGAGAACTCCGAAGAAAGCGCAGTCTCCTCGTCGGCTCCCAGGTCGTCGCCCCATTTGACCGCGAAGCCCTTGCCCTTCAGGCGTTCGATCGCCTCATCATAGGTTATTCGGGGATAGGGCCTGACTGCCGCCAGTTCGAGCTTCGAGAACGTCACGCTCAAGCACCTTAAGATCCTCGCGCCGGCGGTCGAGCACGCGCGCCAGGATAGAGGCGACGAAATCCTCAGCCAATTGCATGTCATCGTCTAGCGTGAAGTAGGCGACCTCGGGCTCGACCATCCAGAACTCGGTCAGATGGCGCCGGGTCTTGGACTTTTCGGCGCGGAAGGTCGGGCCGAAGCAATAGACCTTGCCGAAGGCTAGTGCGCCCGCTTCCGCATAGAGTTGTCCGCTCTGCGTTAGGTAGGCCTTGCGCTCACCGAAGTAGTCGATCTCGAACAGATTGGTGGTGCCCTCGCATGAGGTTGGCGTGAGGATAGGAGAATCGAAGAGCACAAAGCCGCGTTCATGAAAAAAATCGCGGCAGGCGGCCTCGACCTCGCTGCGTATTCGCAGGATTGCGTGCTGTCGCGCCGATCGGACCCATAGATGGCGCAGATCGAGCAGGAAGGCCGGCCCATGTTCCTTGGGCGTGATCGGATAGTCGATCGAGGGCGCGCGCACCTGGAGAGCCGTAATCGTAAGTTCACGACCGCCGGGTGCGCGTTTGTCCTCGCGTACAACGCCGGTCACTTCAAGCGAAGTTTCCTGTCCAAGATGGTCGGCGGCGGCGAAGGCTTCGGCGCCGAGGTCCTTAATCGACGCTACGCACTGGCATACGCCGGTGCCGTCGCGAATCAGCAGGAAATGGACCTTTCCGCTGGAACGCCGGTTATACAGCCATCCTTTGAGCGTGACTTCCGCCCCGATATGGCCGCCCAAATCGTCGATATAAACCCACGGCATGCAATCGAGTTTAGGCCCTTGTGGCGGGATTATCGAGCGTCGGCGTCGCGCAGTGTAGGATGCTCGATGTGACGATCGCTGACATGAACGGCCTCGATTACGTGATCCTTGCGATTATCGGATTGGGCGCGCTCAGTGGGCTGACGCGAGGAGCGCTGCGGATGGCGACCTCCATTCTGGCTCTCGTCTTAGGGATTTACGCCGCGTCGGTTTACTACGCCCAGGCGGCTGCGATCGCGCATCAATACCTTACGACGAATCCCACGATCAGCGACGTGATCGGTTATGCAGCGATTTTCCTGGTGGTCTATATAGCCATCGAATACGCCGGCAGCCGCATCATTCGCCTGATGCAAATAATCCATCTCAATTGGATCGACCGGATTGCCGGCGCAATCCTGGGAGCGACCATCGGTGCGGTGCTCGCAGGACTGATCGTGGTCGCGATGACGGCGGTGTTGCCGCCCGACCCGCCACTCCTGCGCGACTCGAAACTCGCGCCGCGGGTCCTTGGCTACGACCAGGCTTTGATGGCCTATGTGCCGGCGCAGGTGAAGACTACTTACGAAGAAAAGCGCGACGAGCTCTACCACCAATGGGTGGCCAAAGACCAAGGCCCCGATCCTTCACCGTCACCGGCAAAGTAATCGGGGCCTTAGCCAATCCCGTAATTGATGAGTTGGCGCGCGGTCTTAGGCGATCGCGCTGTCCACCGCAGCGACCAGATTCTTTTTCGGCACCGCGCCAACAATCTGCTGTTTGACCTCGCCACCCTTGACGATTACCAGGTTGGGGATACCGCGCACGCCAAAACGCGCGGGCACCTGCGGATTGTCGTCAACGTTAATCTTCACGACCTTGAGGCGCCCTTCATATTCGGCCGCCAGTTCGTCCACCATCGGGGCGATCGCGCGGCACGGCGCGCACCAAGGAGCCCAGAAATCGATCAGAACAGGCGTCGCCGACTTCAAAACTTCCGCTTCGAAGCTGGCGTCCGTTACATGCAAAACTTTTTCGCTGGCCATCGGAACCTCTCTTCTCTCGCGGCTGCGTGCAACTTCAACTTAAGGACGCCGGCCAAAACAGTCAAGGCAGTCGCGTCGCGCCCGATGCCGAGCGCCAAGCTCTAAGCGGAGCTCTGCATCTGCCGGCCTTCAAACGATGAAGGTCAGGTTATCGATCGGGTCGTCGTTGTTCAGCAGCAGCACCTTCTTGAGCGCGATCCTGAAGCCGTCGTCGTCGGCGCGCAGCGTATAGATCGCTCGGCCCGCAAAGAGGTCCTGCTTCGAGCGGCGGATCTCCGCGAGGAGAAAATTCGCTTCGACCGCATAACCGCCTTCGATCGCCCGGAACTCCACATTCGAGAGCAGCCGGCGTGTCCGCGAACGCGGTTGTTGGGCCCACGCGGCCGTGCTCGTGAGGCGCAGCACACGCTCTTCGAGCCGATCGCGGCTGTCGTAAATGATCATCGCCTGACGAGCCGGGTCGGCGTCGTCCGAATTACAGGGTATCCAGTAGAGGGCATCTTCAGTCCAGAGCGAGAGCCACTCCGTGTACCGATGCTCGTCGATTAGACGCGCCTCGTAATAGAGAAACGACTCGATGCGTTCGCGCAGACTCTCCATGCCGATTATCCCCGCCTAATCGACAGCCGCCAGGCGCGCGTTCTCGAGCCGCTCAGTCTCGTCTTCGCGACCGGTCATGACGCGCTTCCATTCTCTGAAGATGCCGCGCTGCGTGACCTCATCGGTGACATGGCCGACGCGAGTGCCGTCCGCCTCGCGGCGCTCACGATTCATTCCGCGCGAAAGAATCAACCAAGGGTCGAGATCGTTCTTGAGGCCCATCTGGAGGCGTTCAAACATCTCGAGGTCGTCAGGTGCGCCAAAGCCGGCTGGACCGAAAAAGGTCTCATGGCCGCGCAGGCGCCATTGGTTCAACTCCGGCGCGACGCCCTTGAGCAGGGTTGGATATAGATAGACTTCGGTTTCGTCGGGACTGATTGGACGGACCACGCGCAGTTGCACGCCGATCATGACCAGGTTGGGGAAGACCAGCAGATGGGTGCCGCCGCTGCTGATGATTTCCGCGGCGCGTTCGGCGCCATAGCGGGCAACCATGCTCTCCTTGTACTCCTTAGCGCCGGGGGCGACGCTCAGGATGGGCGCCTTCCGATTACATTCGCGGTAATCGAGCATCACGTGCCCGTGGCCGAAATCGCGCGTGACCGCGATCGAGCGCCCGCCGAAGTGCGCCGTCGGATTTTGCATTCCCTTGCGCTTCAACATCCCGAAGAAGGTCTTATGCACGAAATTCGGATGGTAGCCGTCCATCGAATTTTCGATCTGCAGTTTCCAGTTGCCGCGATAGCTGTACTTATGAATTCCGCCGCGAGCATCGATCTCGCCTGCTGGCGAAAGGTCCACGAAGAGATCGATTTGCTCAGCCGCCTTCCCGAGGTAATCCTGCAGACTCATCCCGACCGGCGCGATACTGCCGAACACGAAACCGCGATAAATCTCCATCCGCGGCAACGGGATCAGCCCGTAGTCCTCTTTGCGGAACGATCGGTCGTAAGCGTCGGGATAACTGACGGAGGCGAGATCGCCGTTATTGCGATACATCCAGCCGTGATAATCGCAGCGAAAGAAGCGCGCGTTGCCCCGCTCGATCTGGCAGACGGTGGCGGCGCGATGACGGCAGCGGTTCGACAGCAATTTCACGGCGCCGTCGTCGCCGCGCACCATGATGATCGGATAGCGGCCGACCCACGCGAGCCGGTAATCACCCGGGTTTGGAACCTCGCTTGCGTGGCCCACAAAGACCCAGCCGCGATGAAAGATTCGCTCCATTTCCTCTTCGAAGACGCGAGCATCCGTATAGACCCGTGAGTGGACACGGTCTTCCCGTACGAGGGCGTCGTAGTTCACAGCGTCATCCGTCGCCATAACCAAAACCCTCCTCAAGAGGAATCGAGGCGAACCGGACAGTAGCACGTAACCGGCGAATGGGGAGAGCGCCTTGCAACGTCACCGCGAGCCCCGCGTTCGGAGCGTTTCCTTGACAGCGGCGGTAATCGCGTGGTCTATCACGGTCAGTAAGAATGCGAGCAGTTGCCCATTATCGGGTCGCCGGTTGCCAAGGCTGCTGATAGTCGCTCGGCGCGGCGTTTGATCGATACGATCGCGATAAGAGGACGCGGGCGCAGGCCTTGAGCTTGCGAGCCGACGGCTCGACGCAACATTTCAAAGACGCATAGCGAAGGAGTTCCGCGATGAAAGCCGCAGTATTTCATGGGCCGAATCAGCCCCTTTCAATTGAGGATGTCGAGATAGACCAGCCGCGCGAGCGCGAGGTCCTGGTGCGTACTGTCGCCAGTGGCGTCTGCCACAGCGATCTGCATTTCGTCGACGGCCTGTATCCGTTTCCAGCACCCGCGATACTCGGGCATGAGGCCGCTGGAATCGTGGATCACGTTGGCAGCGAGGTGACTTACGTCAAGCCCGGCGACCACGTAATTTGCTGCCTCTCGGTCTTTTGCGGCTATTGTTCGGATTGCATGTCGGGCCATCCGAATCGATGCACCAACAAGGCGGCGGTGCAGCGTCCCAAGGGCGATACGCCGCGCCTCTCGCAAAAGGGCAAGATGATCCGCCAGTTCGCCGACCTCTCGACCTATGCGCAGAATATGCTGGTGCATGAGAACGCGCTGGTGAAAATTACCAAGGAAATCCCTCTCGACCGGGCGGCGTTGATTGGCTGCGGAGTGACGACGGGCGTTGGCGCGGTGCTCAATACGGCCCGCATCGAGCCCGGCTCGACGGTCGCGGTTTTCGGCTGCGGCGGAGTCGGCCTGTCGGCGATCCAGGGGGCGCGAATCGCGGGCGCGCGGCAGATCATCGCGATCGACCAGTTCGAGAACAAACTCGCTATGGGCAAGAACCTTGGCGCGACTCATACCGTCGACGCCTCGCACTCCGATGCGGTTGAAGCGATACGCGAGTTGACCGGCGGCGGCGTCGATTATGCCTTCGAGGCGGTCGGTGTGAAGAAGCTCGCCGAGCAATGCTTCGAGTGTCTCAAGCCCGGCGGCACGGCGACGATTATCGGCATGATCCCGGTCGGGCAGAAAGTCGAAATCGACGGCGCCAAGCTGCTCACCGAGCGCAAGATGCAGGGCAGCAACATGGGATCGAATCGCTTCCGCGTGGACATGCCGCGCTACATCGATTTCTATTTGCAAGGGCGCCTCAACCTCGACGACATGATCAGCAAGCGCGGCAAGCTGGAGGACGTCAACGACGCGTTTGCATCGATGAAAAACGGAGAGGTCGCGCGCACGGTACTGATGTTCGAATAACAATCAGGCGTTGAGAGGAACTGGCAGCATTACGCAGTTGTGAAATTGCCAACAGCTACAATTTAAGGAACTGATACATTATGAAAGCAGCGATTTTTCACGGACCCAAACAGCCACTGACGATCGAGCAGGTGGATATCGACGATCCGCGCGACCACGAGGTCCTGGTGCGCACGGCGGCCACTGGCGTCTGTCATAGCGACCTCCATTTCGTGGACGGTCTTTATCCCTATCCGGCGCCCGCAATTCTCGGTCACGAGGCGGCCGGCGTTGTCGAGAAGGTGGGCAAGGCCGTCACCTATTTGCAGGCCGGGGACCATGTAATCTCCTGTCCGTCGGTCTTTTGCGGGTTTTGCGAAGAGTGCATGACGGGCAATCTTCACCGATGTTCGAATCGCCGCGCCACACAGCGGCCGAAAGGGGATACGCCACGACTGTCGCAGAACGGCAAGATGATTCGGCAGTTCTCCGATCTCTCGACCTACGCCGAGAAAATGCTCCTGCATGAGAATGCCCTGGTGAAAATCACCAAGGAGATTCCGCTCGACCGCGCCGCACTAATAGGCTGCGGCGTTACCACCGGCGTTGGCGCTGTATTGAACACGGCCAAGATCGAACCGGGCTCAACGGTCGCGGTCTTCGGCTGCGGCGGTGTCGGCATCTCCGCAATTCAGGGAGCGAAGCTCGCCGGCGCGCGGCAGATAATCGCGGTCGATCAATTCGAGAACAAGCTCGCGATGGCGAAGCGCTTCGGCGCGACGCATACGATTGACGCCTCGCATGGCGATGCGGTCGAAGCGATTAACACGATGACCGGTGGCGGCGTGGATTACTCTTTCGAAGCCGTGGGCGTCGCGAAGCTCGCCGAACAGTGCTTCGACTGTATCAAGCCCGGCGGCATGGCGACGATCATCGGGATGATTCCGGTCGGGCATAAGGTAGCGCTCGACGGTCCCAAATTCCTCACCGAGCGAAAAATCGGCGGCACCATGATGGGCGGCAATCGCTTTCGCATCGACATGCCGCGATATATCGATTTCTACCTGCAGGGACGCCTCAATCTCGACGACATGATCAGCAAGCGTGGGAAAATCGAGGACGTCAATGAGGCTTTTGCGTCGATGAAAAAGGGCGAGGTCGCGCGCACCGTGCTCATGTTCGACTAGTCTTTGCGAGGGGCGCGACACGGGAGCCGTGATCGCGAGAAAAAAGGAAGCGCCGATCCCTATTGGGAATCGGCGCTTCTTTTTAATGGAGAAAGCGTGAATCGCGCGATCAGTTAATCGCGCTGTCGCGACGCCGCATCAATGCATCAACGTCGAACTTGAAGATCCTGGCGGCGTTGAGGCCCAGGATCTTCGCACGCTGTTCATCGCTCAGATGGCCCATCTGACGCTCGATCGATTCGGCCGAATGCGGCCACACACCCTCATGATGCGGATAGTCATTCGCCCACATGAAGTTATCGACCAGGTTGTACTTCACTGCCAGGTCGAGCCCGACGCGATCTTCCTGAAAGGTGGTCGCACCGTTGCTGCGGAAATACTCGCTCGGCATTTTGGGCAACTTCGGAAAGGCCCACATGTGATGCTTGCGATAAGCCTCGTCCATCGCATCGAGCGCCCACGGCACCCAGCCGATGCCGCATTCGATCGCCGCGAAGTGAATCTTCGGGAAGCGCTCGATCACGCCGGAAGCGCACAGGTTCGCAATCGGCTCGATCGTGGGCGACAGCGAATGCGATACGTAGTTGATGACGGCGCCGCCGTCCTTGCGCGCCGCGCGCGGATCGCGTCCGGTCGAAATGTGAAAGGTAATCGGAAGGTCGTGATCCTGAATCGCTGCCCACATCGGATCGTAGATATGAAGATTGTAGTTCGGATGGCGCGAATCGTAGTTGCCGAAGATCGGTTTGCAAGGCAGCGTGAGTCCGCGATAACCCAGCTTCGCGACGCGTTCGATCTCGGCGATCGCGAGGTTAACATCCGAGGTCATAATGGCAGCCATCGGTGACATGAAGCTGTTGTATTGCCCGAACTGCTCCCACGCCCAGTCGTTGTAAACCTTGCATTGCGCGGCGCCGAACTCGGCGTCCTGGGTCGCCCACATCAGCAAACCCTTGTTAGGGAAGATAATCTCGGCGTCTATGCCGTCCCGGACATGGTCCTTGATGCGTTCCTTGGGATCGTAGCCGGATTTGTTGCGCTCCAGATCTTCGCCTTCGAACTTGAACGAAAAATCCGGCGCACGCGACTTCTGCCAGCCCTCGGAGATCATCCACTTGACGCCGTTCTCATCGGTTTCGATATGCGGCAGGCGCTTGTGATATTTCTCGTCCATCCGCTCCGCCCACAGGCCGGACGGCTCGTTGCAATGGCAGTCGGTGGAGATCATCAGGTAGCGGTTTGGATCGCCGGGTCTTGCGGTGCGTTTCCAACCGTCGTGCCCCGGCGTCTCGAGCCGCCAGGTATTATTGGGATCAACAGTCTGATTGGTTTCCTCGATCATCGCTTCCTCCATAAGCCTTGCTGATTCGTAGGATCCGTTGCGGTTATGCCGGCCAGACTATTGCGCGTCTGCATTTTTGTCCAGCAACGTGGATTTCAGCTCTCGGTTCTTTCTGATGTCGGCACGTGCGAATCCCGCTTCTCGGGCGCTTCACGGGTGAGTCAGTCGCCCATTATGCGAAACCGATCACAAGAGCGGGGAAGGCCGTGCGTCGTCGGATTTGAGCAACATCGATCCGACCATTTCGAGAGTCCGGCGCTGCCCGATTATGTGTTGGCACCACGTCTCGGCATCGCGCAACGCTCGATCGAAGGCGCTCTTCTTCGCATAGATCGCGCTGCCGCCGACGTTGTCAAACAGCAATCTGATGATCTGCCGCGACGACTGGCAAACGTTGACGTTCGACAGCCATAGATCCGCGCGTTCCTGTTCCGTCGGCTGCTCGTTTTTCACCAGCCGTTTCCAATGCCGCTCGATTGAAGTGAAGGTGTACGAACGCGCAGCACCCAGCAGCATCTCCGCTTCGGCAATCGCGCTCTGAATGCGCGAAAGATTCTTATAAGGCCGTCCACCTGGAAATTCTATTTTGCCTTGAATTGTCTCGGCAAAAAGATCGATCGTCGATCGTGCCACACCGAGCGGCACGCCTGACCCTTTCGGCAGGATCGCATTGTTGCGACGCCAGATCGGGCCTTCGCGCTTGGCCGGTTCCATGAAGCTGAAGCTGTGCCGTTCGGGAATGAACAAATCCGAAACGCGATAGTCATTGCTGCCGGTACCGCGCAAGCCGGTGGTGTGCCAGGTGTCCTGAATTTCGAAAGAGGAGGCGGGCGCGAGCATGATTTGCCATCGCGGCGCCCCTACGGAATTGCGCGCCGGCGCGCCATTTTCGTAAACGATGCAACCGGCCGAGACCACGTCTGCGTGTGTGATTCCGGAGCCAAACATCCACTGTCCGGAGACGCGAAAGCCGCCGTCCACGCGCTCCGCCCGACCTGCCGGCCAGACCCATCCCGCCGTCGCCAGATCGAGCTGCGGATAGAGTTCGCGGCCCGCCTCATCGTCGAGAAAACCCGAGTAGATGCCGGAGTCGCAGCCTATCATCACGCACCAGCCGACCGCCGAATTAGCCTTCGAAAGCTCTTCGATAATCTCGACCTGCTCGATCGTGCTGAGCTCCGGACCGCCCCATATCTTTGGCATCGTGAGCCGGAACAGGCCAGCTTCACGCACGCGGGCAACCACTTCCGCAGGCAACCGCCGAGCATCATCGATCACGGCCGATTGTTCTCGGAAATAGGCGCTCAGGGCGCGAGCATTCGCGTAAATGTCGGAGGCACTCAGCTGGCGTCCCGGCAACGGGCCCGACTTGTTCAGCGCGGATGCGGTCATGGCTAACTCCTTGAGGGGAAAGAAGCTGTTGAGGAACCAGGCACTATGCTCTGTCTGAAACCGACATGAACATGTATTTCAACGCACCTGGCAGACTCGTTAGATCGGCGCGCAAGCTCACCCGGTGGAGGTTTCAGACTTCCCATTGCGGCAAAGTCGTCGATTTTTGCTCGCGATGCTCGGACGGTGAAGTGAGGCTCATTAGGCATTGCCGGCCTTATCTACAGGCCGGAGCATCGCGAGTGTCAATCACCGAAACGCGCTTTCGACACTCCTTTAGTGGGGTGCCGCGTGCACCGATGCGCGGCGTTTCAGCAGCAGATCAACGTCGAACTTGAAAATCCGCGCCGCGTTGAGTCCCAGGATCTTCAGCGCGCTGAGTATCATTAAGATGACCCATCTCGCGCTCGATCGCCTCAGCCGAGTGTGGCCAAGTGCCTTCCGCGTGCGGATAATCATTGGCCCACATGAAGTTATCGACCAGATCGAAACGCTCGGCGAGCAGCAATCCCGCAGGATCCTCCTGAAACGACGCCGCGCCGTTGCTGCGGAAGTACTCGCTTGGCAGCCGCTTCAGCTTGGGGAAAGCCCATAGGTGATGCTTGTGGTAGGCCTCGTCCATCGCCGTCAGCGCCCACGGCACCCAGCCGATACCCGATTCGATCGCGGCGAAGCGCAGCTTGGGAAAGCGTTCGATTACGCCCGATGCGCAGAGGCTCGCGACCGGCTCGATCGTCGGGGCGAGCGAGTGCGCAGCATAGTTTATGACGGCACCTCCGTCGTGCCGCGCCGCGCGCGGATCGCGCCCGGTCGAGACATGAAAGGTGGCGGGAAGACCGCAGTCCTGGATTAACGCCCACATCGGATCGAATAACGGCAGGTTGTAATTTGGATGGCGCGCGTCGTGGGCTCCCCAGACGGGCTTGCAGGGCAGGGTCAAGCCGCGAAAACCCATTTTAGCCACACGCTTGATTTCAGCCATCGCCAGTTCGAGGTCGGCGGTCATGATTGCCGCCATCGGCGACATGAAATCGTTATGCGGACCGTACGTCTCCCACGCCCAGTCATTCCACACCCGGCATTGCTCCGCGCCGAATGCTGCGTCCTGCGTCGCGAACATCGCGAGGCCCTTGTTGGGGAACACGATCTCGGCGTCGATACCGTCGCGTACATGATCGCGAATGCGATCGAGCGGGTCCCGCCCCGCGTTGCCGCGCAGGCGATCCTCTCCGCCCTTGGGTGCGTCATCCTTTGAGACCTTATGCACGCGCGATCGCTGGTAGCCCTCGACCACCATCCACCTTTCGCCCTTTTCATCGACCTCGATATGCGGCAGGCGGTGGCGGAATTTCGCGTCGATCCGCTCCCACCACAGCTTACTCGGCTCGTTGACGTGGCAATCGGCGGAGATCATCAAATAGCGGTTGGGATCGCCGGGACGCGCGGTGCGCTGCCAGCCGTCGTGGCCGGGGCTTTCGAGGCGCCAGCGATTCTTCTCATCGACGTGCCGATCGGTCTCCTCGATCATCGCTTTTCTCCCGTGCAGTCAGTCGGATCGCAGAATCCTGTTGCCATGAATTCCGGCTCGTTCAAAAAGCCACCCAGCGTCGTCTTTTGACTGGCAGAAAGCCGGGCATCGCGAGCGTCAAACCCAATGGGAAGTCTGAAACCTCATGAGGTTTCAGTAAAAAATACTGTTTTGCGCTCCTCAACAACTTCTTTCAACGTGGTGTTGCGACGCACCAATACCCGCGCATCAGATGAGACGCAGATCCTTCATGACGCTTCGCAGCTTTTCGGCGGCCGGCGGCGTCATCGAGACTAACGGCATGCGCATCTCGTTGGTGCACTTGCCCATGAATGCGCAGGCCTGCTTGATCGGGATTGGATTGGTCTCGACGAACAGCGCGCGCGTCAACGGCAATAGTTTGTAGTGCAGTGCGCGGGCGTGTTCGAAGTCGCCTGCGAGACCCGCCGCCGCCATCTCATGCACTTCGCGCGGCATCACATTCGTCACGACCGATATCACGCCCTTGGCGCCGAGCGCCATCAGCGGGACCGCCAGGGGATCGTCGCCCGAGAGCAGCGTCAGCCGATCGCCGCACAATTTCATGATGTCGGAGCATTGATCCATCGAGCCCGAGGATTCCTTGATGCCGACGATATTCCTGACCTCGCTCAGTCGCGCGAAGGTCTCCGGGGCGATATTCGAACCGGTACGGCCCGGTATGTTGTAAACGATAAGAGGTAGATCAACCGCATCGGCGACCGCCTTGTAGTGCCGGTAAATACCGTCCTGGGTTGGCTTGTTGTAGTAAGGCGAAATGAGCAGGGCACCATCGGCGCGCACTTCCCGCGCGAAGGCCGTGAGGCGAATCGCTTCGGCGGTGGAATTCGAGCCGGTGCCCGCGATTACCGGCACGCGGCGCCGCGTCTGTTCGACCACCAGCTTTATCACTTGTTCGTGCTCGTCATGCGTTAGGGTCGCCGACTCGCCGGTCGATCCGCACGGTACGATACCGTCAACGCCCGACTCGATTTGCCACTCAACCAGGTCGCGCAGCGCGGTCACGTCCACCGCGCCGTCGCGGAACGGAGTGATAATCGCCGAGATTGCGCCGTTAAACATGTTTCGCCCTCGCTTATTCGGCGGAGATTAGTTCGTCGCGACCGACTTCTATCTCGCCTTTGAAGACTTCCACCGCCTCGCCCGTCATGAAGACGTGGCCGGCCTGAGGTCCGTGATCGCGCCATTCGATTTCAAGATTGCCGCCGCGTAATTCCACCGTAACGCTGCGATCCGAGCGATCCGTCAGCACACCCGCGACCGCTGCAGCGCAAGCGCCCGTGCCGCAGGCCAGAGTTTCGCCGGAGCCGCGTTCCCATACCCGCATTTTCAAGCGCTCGCGCGAGAACGGCAGAATGAATTCCGTATTAACTCGGCGCGGGAAAAGTGGATGATGTTCAAACTTTACGCCGAGTTGCGCGAACTCCGCGTCGTCGAGAGCGAAAATGCTCTCATCTTCAACGAACGCCACGCAATGCGGATTGCCCATCGAGACCGCCGTGACGCGATACCGGCGGCCGCCGACTTCGATGGGGAAGTCGATCACCCGGCCATCGCGATCGACCGGGATTTCGCGACCTTCGAGAATCGGCAGGCCCATGTCCACGATCGCAGCCACCGCACGGCCGGTCTCGAATTTCAGTTCGATGGTCTTGGCGCCGCAGTCGGTATCCACGACGATCGGATTCTTGCCCGCGCCTGACAACTCATAATGGAGCCGCGCGACACAGCGGATGCCGTTGCCGCACATTTCCCCGCGGCTGCCGTCGGCGTTGTACATTTCCATGCGCACATCAGCGGTCTGCGAGGGGCACAACATAATCAGCCCATCGCCACCGATGCCGAAGCGGCGATCGGAGAGCCGCCGGGCAAGCGCACCGGGATTAGTAGGGCGCAATCGATCCGCGACGATATACACGTAATCGTTGCCGCAGCCGTGCATCTTGGTAAAGGCGAGTTTAGGCATCGGGGCCGTTCTTAAGCGCTACTATTTTCTCGTTGCGGATGATGTCGTCGAAGCTGTCGCGCTCGCGTATCAGGTGCGTCTCGGCGCCATTGACCAGGACTTCCGCCGCGCGCGGACGGCTGTTGTAGTTCGACGCCATCACGAAGCCATAGGCTCCGGCGCTCATTACCGCGATCAGGTCCCCCGAATCGACCAGCGGCAACTCGCGCTCGCGCGCGAAGAAATCACCGCTTTCGCATACCGGGCCGACCACGTCGGCGGTCTGACGCTCGGTGCCGGCTTGCCGTATTACCGGGACGATTTCGTGATAGGCCTCATAGAGTACTGGCCGCAGCAGGTCGTTCATCGCGCCGTCAACCACGATGAAGCGCTTGACGTCGGTCTCCTTCACATAAAGTACTTTGGTCACCAGGATACCCGCGTTGCCTACCAGCACCCGGCCTGGCTCGATGATGATCTTCAGCCCGATATCGCGCAGCGGTCCGAGTAGCGCCGCGGAATACTGGGCGGGCGAAGGCGGCTCTTCCTGGTACGGAATGCCGAGGCCGCCGCCAAGGTCCAGGTACTTGAGCGCGATACCTTGCGTGCGCAATCCGTTGACGATCTTCGCCACTTTCTCGCCCGCCTCTGCGAACGGAGCGGTCTCGGTGATCTGCGACCCGATATGGGTGCTCAAGCCCGCCAGTTGGAGATTCTTCAGTCCGCGCGCTTCCGCATAATACTCATCCACCTGCGATAGCGGGATGCCGAATTTGCTGTCGCGATGGCCGGTCGAGATGTGTGGATGCGTTCCCGGATCAAGGTCGGGATTAACTCGCAGGCTCACCGGTGCCTGCAATCCAATCCGCTGCGCGACAATGGACACCCGATGAAGTTCCGGACGCGACTCGACGTTGATCATCAGGATCCTGGCCTTGAGTGCCGCCTCGATTTCTTCGTCGGTCTTGCCCACGCCCGAGAAAACGATCTTGCCGGGGTCCGCGCCGGCCCTCAGACAGCGCATCAATTCGCCTACTGAAACGATGTCGAAACCGGCGCCCAAATCGTTGAAAAGCTTTAGAATGCTCAGGTTCGAGAGCGCCTTCATCGCAAAGCAGATCAGGCTGTCGGTGCCCTTAAAGGCCTCGCTCAGCACCCGATAATGACGACGCAGGGTCCTCGCGCTGTAAATATAGAGCGGCGTGCCGAAACGCGCCGCGAGTTCGCTTACCGCAACGTCTTCGGCAAACAGCTTGCTTTCCTTGTAGGTAAAATAGTTCATCCGTGTCCTGATGGAATGAAGCCCAACGCGCCCGTTTGCGGGCGCGCAATGCCTCTCTTGGTAAACGTTGTTTCTATCACAGCCGGCGCGCATGAAAAAACCGACCGCCCTGCCGGCTTGAGGCGCGGTCGCATACCCTGCGCGACGTTAGGCGCGGCCCTTACCAGTCAGGGCGTAGCGGTAGGCGAGGCGGCCGGCGACGGCAATTTGTACGTGTCGGGATTCGGCGGCAGCGCGGGCTTGGTCCGCGTAATCTCGACCTCGTTGGACGGTGCGCCGTAGTAGCCACCGCCGGCCTCCGAGATGATGGCGTAGCGATAACGGCTTCCCATCTCGGTCTCGCCGTCGAGGTAGCTGAAATTCTCTTCCACTTGGAATCGTTCCTGATCGGTCAGCGGGAATTTTACCAACGCTGTCAGCGGCCCGTCGCCATCGGCTCGCTTCAATACGAATCCATCCAAATCGTGCATCGCATGGCCGCCGACATAGTGGGTAGGTCGCGACCACGTCAGCTTGATGCCTCCGATCGCGGATTCGGCGCGCAGATCGAGGATGCGTTCGGGTGCGGCGTACTCGGGCGGTATCGGTGCGCTCTTAACACCGCATCCCGGGAGCGATATCCCAAGACCAACCGCGATCGCGATGGTCCCTATCGCGATGGTCCCTATCGCCCCCAGCTTTACTCGTGTCATCTGTGCGCCTTCGCTCCGCATTCGCCACTCCCCCTCATGCCCTTGCCGAATCATCCGCGCCCGAGTTGCTTGAGCCGTCGGCGCACCGTCTCCGGCGCGGGCCCGCCAATCATTTTGCGCGCCCGCATTGAGCTTTCGGCATTGAGCGCAGCGATCGCGTCGGGGCCGAACTCAGCCGAATAGCGTTGCAGATCGGCGAGCGTCAATTCCGCAACCGTTCGATTCGCCGCCGCGGTGTCGCGCACCAGTGCGCCGACCGCTTCATGCGCTTCGCGAAATGGCGTCCCGCGTGCAACGAGGTATTCCGCCAGGTCGGTGGCGAGCGCAAAGCCGCCCGCCGCGGCGCGCATCGCGGATCGGTTGAAGCGAATTCGCGGCCACAGCTTCGTCACCAGGTCGAGGGCCGGCTTGATCGTGTCGATTGCGTCGAACACGCACTCCTTGTCCTCCTGCAGGTCCGAGTTGTACGCGAGCGGCAGCCCCTTGAGAATCGTTAGCATGGCCACCAGGTCGCCGATCAGCCGGCCACTCTTGCCGCGTATCAGTTCAAGCAGGTCCGGGTTCTTTTTCTGCGGCATCATCGAGCTGCCGGTCGAAAATTCATCGGGCAACTCGGCAAAGCCAAACTCCGTGCTGGTCCAGAGGATCAATTCCTCGGACATGCGCGACAAATGGACCGAGATCAGCGCAACGGCCGAGAGAAAATCGACCGCGAAGTCGCGATCGGATACGGCGTCGATGGTATTCTCGGCGATCCGGCGAAAACCCAGCTCGCGCGCAACCATGTGCCGATCGATCCGCAGCGTCGATCCCGCCAGCGCTCCCGCTCCGAGCGGCATTACCGCGGTGCGCGCGAGCGCCTGCTCCAGGCGCTCGCGGTCGCGCCCGAGCATTTCCACGTAAGCGAGCAGATGATGGGCGAGCGAAACTGGCTGCGCGCGTTGCAGATGCGTATACCCGGGCATCACGGTTTCGACGTTGCCGTCCGCGACTTTGATCAACGCCGCGCGCAGTCCGCGCACCAGTCGGATCACTTCGGTGATTTCGTCGCGCAGGTACAGCCGGAAGTCGAGAGCCACCTGATCGTTGCGCGACCGCGCCGTATGGAGTTTACCGCCCGCCGCGCCGATTTTCTCGATCAGCCGCCGCTCGATCGCCAGATGAATGTCCTCGTCCGCTAAATCGAACCGAAAGTCCCCGACGTTAATCTCGCGCTCGATTCCACGCAGACCCGCAACGATCTGTCGCGCTTCTTGCGCAGCAATAAGGCCGACCTTCGCGAGCATCCGCGCGTGCGCGATCGAGCCGAGAATATCGTGTCGATAGAGCCGCCGGTCGAACGGCAAGGATGCGCTGAAGGCCTCGACTTCGGGCAGGCGTGGCGCTTTGAAGCGGCTGCGGATGAGATTCTTGTTCGCGGTCGCGCGCGGCGTCCCAGCCGCGGTCTTCTTAGGCGGCGGCGTACTTGTGCGCTTGGGGGTTTTGATTTTGCGCCGCCCTTTCATCGTGGAAGCACAGAGGTTGCCGGAATTGTGTAGCGCACGCCATCGCCGCGAGGATTAACTTGAGCACCACCGCCGTCAGCGTTGCGGCTGCGAGCGGCAGGTGCATCCTCGCGCCGCACATGCCATCACGCCGTTTGGATGGGTCATGTGTACATCCATCTTATGGCCGCATTTCGGGCATTCGCCCGTGCGCACACGCGGCACCAGCTTCGGCCCGGTGCGCGGCGGCTTGAATTGAATCACCTTACCCAATACTGGATTTTCCTTTGCGCCACACTACTAATGTGTACGCCGGCGCTCGTCGAGCCGGGCCAGCGCTCGCAATCGGAGCGCTCCCAGCCGGATAAAGCCCTCGGCGTCCGCCTGATCGTATCCGCCCGCCTCTTCGAAGCTCGCGATTGCCGGATCGTAGAGCGAGTTGGGCGACTTGCGTCCCGCGATCCAGACGCCGCCCTTAAAGAGCTTCAAGCGCGCCACTCCGCTCACATTTTTTTGCGTATCGTCGATCAATGCCTGCAACGACTCGCGCTCCGGGGCGAACCAATGTCCATTGTAAACCATCTCGGCATAGCGCGGTGTAAGTCCATCGCGCAGATGCATTACTTCGCGATCGAGCGCGAGTTGTTCGACTGCGCGATGGCCGTGAAAGAGGATCGTGACGCCCGGGCTTTCATACACGCCGCGCGACTTGATTCCGACGTAACGATTCTCCACCAGGTCAACGCGACCAACGCCGTGACGGCCGCCGATTTCGTTCGCCCGTTCAATTATAGCCGCTGGCGACAGCCGTTCGCCGTTGATCGCGACCGGGTCGCCCGCGGCGTACTCAACTTCTATATGCTCTGCCTGGTCGGGCCCCCGCTCGGGCGACACCGTCAGGCGAAACATGTCATCGTAGGGTTCGCGCCAGGGATCCTCCAGGATGCCGCCCTCATAACTGATATGCACGAGGTTGCGATCCATCGAGTAGGGTTTCTCGGCCGTCACCGGCACTGGAATGTTCCTGCTGGTGGCGTACGCAATCATGTCGGCGCGGCCTTTGAACGGCCATTCGGGATTACGCCACGGGGCGATAACTTTGAGCTCAGGGCCGAGACGCGCGAAGGTCAACTCGAAGCGCACCTGGTCGTTGCCCTTGCCGGTCGCACCGTGCGCCACCGCGTCGGCGCCTTCCCGCCGCGCGATCTCGACTTGTTTGCGCGCAATCACCGGCCGCGCGATTGATGTGCCGAGCAGATAGTAGCCCTCGTAAATCGCGTTAGCGCGCATCATCGGAAAGACGAAGTCGCGTGCGAACTCCTCACGCAAATCCTCGATAAATAGTTTGCTCGCGCCGGTCTTGAGCGCCTTCTCTTCGAGCCCGTCGGTTTCGTCTCCTTGACCAACGTCGGCGCAATACGCGATCACTTCACAGCCGTAGTAATCCTTGATCCAGCGGAGGATCACCGACGTATCCAAGCCGCCCGAGTAAGCCAGCACTACTTTGTGAATTTTCGCTTTGCTCATCCGAATAGTTACTTACCATCAACTTCTAATCGAAGTCAGCGGTGTTCCATCTGCTTAGATTTGCGATGACGCCGGCGTTCCCTGGTGGGTCAGTATTTCGGGCCGCAGCAGCCATACCATCACGGCCTTTTGCGCGTGCAACCGGTTCTCCGCCTGTTCCAGCACCACCGATTGCGGACCGTCCAGCACCTCGTCGGTGATTTCCTCGCCCCGATGGGCGGGCAAGCAATGCATCACGACCGCACTCGGCTTCGCATGCTTCATGAGTGATCGATTTACCTGGTAATCCTTGAATTCGCGGCGCCGCTTCGCCGCTTCGCCCTCCTGTCCCATCGAGGTCCACGTATCGGTGTAGACCACGTCGGCATCCTTCACCGCCGCGACCGCGTCGTGTGTGATGGTGCCGCGCCGCTCATTATTCAGTCGCGCAACGAACTCGTGGCCCGGCGCGTAATCCGGCGGGCATGCGATCCACAGCTCAAAATGGATCGCAGCAGCCGCCTCGATCCAGCTTTGCGCCAGGTTGAAGCCGTCGCCGACGAAAGCGATCTTGAGCTTGTACAGTTCCCCGTACCGCTCGCGCAGCGTCATCAGATCGGCGAGTAACTGGCACGGATGGAGTAAGTCGGTGAGCCCATTGATTACCGGCACCGTCGCTTCCCGCGCCAATTCGACGCAAGTCGCATGGGCGAACGTGCGTATCATTATGAGGTCAACCCAGCGCGAGAGGTTGCGCGCGACGTCCTTGGCCGACTCTCGCTCGCCAATGCCGATATCCTGCGGCGCCAGGTAAATCGCATGGCCGCCGAGTTGCGCCATCCCGGTTTCGAAGGTGATGCGCGTCCGCAGCGACGGTTTCTGGAAGATCATCGCAAGCGTCCTGCCGCGCAGGTACGGATGTTCAAGGCCGCTCTTGAGTTCGGCCTTGAGCCGAATCCCGAGCCTTAACAGGCCATCGAGCTCCGCCGTGGTCAGCGAGCTTAAGTCGAGTAAATCGCGTTTCATCGAAACTGTGCTGGCGCTCTCGCGCCGCGCCTATCTTAACGCATTTCCACCCACGGTCATCTACCGTCCTGCGATTACTCAAGACACCCTTTGGTTTGGATTCCGGGCAGGTCAGACCGCCTTGGCGGCAGCGGCTGCGGTGCGCAGCGCGCGCTCGATAATCGCCAGCCCGGAGTCGGCTTCTTCCCGCGTCAGGTTAAGCGGCGGCAGCAGGCGCAGAACGTTGTCGGCGGTGCCGTTCACGAGCAGGTGTTCCTTCAAACACTCATCGACCACGCTTTTCGCAGGATGCGTCAGGACCGCGCCAATTATCGCGCCCTTGCCGCGAACTTCGCGCACGTTGCCGGTGGTCTTGCCGATCTCGCTCAGCCGGTCGATCAGGTAGCCGCCGATCGCCGCCGCGTTCTCGATCACGCCGTCCTGTTCCAGCGCATCGATCACCGCCATCGCAGCCGCGCAGGCTATCGGATTGCCGCCGAAGGTTGAGCCGTGCGTCCCTGGCGTCATCACCGACGCGATTTCGGACTTCGCCACCATCGCCCCGATCGGCACGCCGCCGCCCAGCGCCTTCGCCAGCGTGATGATGTCGGGCTTGATCCCCGCATGCTGGTAGCCGAACATCTTGCCGCTGCGGCCCATCCCGACCTGCACCTCGTCCACGATCAGCAGGATGCTCGCGCGATCGCAGAGGTCGCGCAGCCGCGCCAGGTAGTCCGCTCGCGGGACCACCACGCCGCCCTCGCCCTGAATCGGCTCGACGATCACTGCGACGGTGGTCTTGTTGATGGTCCGCTCGACCGCCGCAACGTCGTCGAAATCGACGGTCTTGAAGCCGGGCAGCAAGGGCTGAAATCCTTGGTGATACTTCTCCTGGCCAGTGGCGCTCAGCGTCCCCATCGTACGGCCATGGAACGATCCGAGCGTCGTGATTATTTCATAGCGCCCGGTCCCGTGGCCCCAGCGGCGCGCGAGCTTGATCGCGGCTTCGTTCGCTTCGGCGCCTGAATTGCCAAAGAATACACGCCCGTCGCCGAAGAGCCGGCTAAGGCGCGAGGCCAGGCGCGCCATCGGCTCCGTATGAAACACGTTGGAAACGTGCGTCAGTTTTTCGGCTTGCTCGCGGATCGCGCGCACCACCCGGGGATGACTGTGACCGAGGCTGGTCACAGCCAGGCCGCAGAAAAAATCGAGATAGCGATTGCCGTCGGCGTCGTAGAGATATGCGCCGTTGCCGCGCACGAAGGCGAGCGGGGTGCAGCCGTAGGTGTTGAGCAGGCTGGAATGAGCAAGGTCAACAATTTCCGCGTTGTTCATCTCGATTTTCTCGCCCGGCGTCGTCCAAAATGGGTTTGTTTTGAAATTTCCGGGTTTCGCCGGGATTTCAGGCTCAGCGCTCCTACCGCAGCGCCGCGTCGACTATAGCAGATCAGCCGCTCGCGCGTGTGACAGACCTGGGCGGTTTGCCCAGCGCGCCCGCGCGCGTCAATTGCTGAACAATCTCGGTACCGACGCCGGCATCGCTGAAAACCTCGAGCAGCACCGCGTGCGCCACCCGTCCATCGATCACGTGCGCGCGGGCGACTCCGGCGCTCAGCGCGTCGAGGCAGCACTCCACTTTGGGAATCATGCCCTCGCCAATGGTGCCGCTGGAAATCATCTTGCGTGTTCGCGCGGCATCAAGCGACGGCAGCAGCTTGCCCTTGCCGTCCTTCACGCCCTCAACGTCGGTCAGCAGGATCAATTTTTCGGCCTTGAGCGCGCTGGCGATCGCGCCTGCCGCCACGTCGGCGTTGATATTGAAAGTCGCGCCCGCGCGGTCGTGTCCGATCGGTGCAATGACCGGGATGAATCCGGCGTCGCGCAGCGTTCCGAGGACAGCAGGATTGACCGCCGCGACCTCGCCGACCAGCCCGACATCGACCTCGGTGCGGCGGCCGTTGTCGCCCTTCACGATCATTTTGAGCTTGCGTGCGATGATCAGATCGCCGTCTTTGCCGGAGAGGCCGACGGCGCGGCCGCCCTGGCGCGAAATCAGCGCAACGATTTCCTTGCTGATCTTCTGGAGCACCATCTCGACCGCGTCCATCGTGGGGGCGTCGGTCACGCGCATGCCGCGCACGAAGCTGGACTTGAGCCCGAGCTTTTCGATCAACTGGTTAATCTGGGGGCCGCCGCCGTGCACCACGACCGGATTGATGCCGACCGCCTGCAGCAGCACGATGTCCTGCGCAAACCCCTCTCGCAGCTCCGGCGAAAGCATCGCATGGCCGCCGTACTTGATAACGAAGGTCTTGGCGCGAAATCGCTGTATATAAGGTAGCGCCTCGACCAGGCCGCGCGCTCTTTCCAAGATTTCCAACCGCACCTCGCAGGGTCTATATTTTAATGCGCAATTCGCAGAAACGTTCCTCGACGCAGCTCGCAGAAACGCATTCTAATGCGCACCTGGCAGACTCGTCAGCTCGTTTCGCTGTGCTCCACTAGAGAGCTCGGCTCGCAGGCTCGCCTAGTGTATGCGCCGCAAGTCGCGGCACTGAGCGCCATCGGTTTGCAAATCCGCGCACGAGTGGCGGATCAGAGTATGTAGCGCGACAGATCTTCGTTGCGCACAATCGGATCGAGCCGCTGATGAACGTAGGCGGCGTCGATCGGAATGGTCTGGCCGGTGAGTTCGGGCGCATTGAAGGAGAGCTCCTCGACCAGCCGTTCGAGCACCGTATGCAATCGGCGCGCGCCGATATTTTCCGATCGTGCGTTGACCTGCGCCGCAATCTCCGCGAGCGCCGAGATGGCGTCTGCGCTGAAGCTCAGGTGGACGTTTTCGGTCTCCAGTAAGGCCACGTATTGCCTGGTCAGGGCGTTTTCGGGCTCCGTCAGGATGCGGATAAAGTCGGGCTTGGTCAAGGCCTGGAGCTCGACGCGGATCGGAAAGCGGCCCTGGAATTCGGGGATCAGGTCCGACGGCTTCGAGGTGTGAAAAGCGCCGGAGGCGACGAACAGGATATGGTCCGTGCGGACGGCGCCGTACTTGGTGTTGACGGTGGATCCTTCGACGATCGGCAGCAAGTCGCGCTGCACGCCCTCACGCGAGACGTCGGGACCGCGAGCCGATTCGCGCCCCGCAATCTTGTCGATCTCGTCGATGAAAACGATGCCGGACTGCTCCGCGCGATGGATCGCCTCGCGCGCGACGTTCTCCATATCGACCAGCCGCGCCGCTTCTTCCTGGGTGAGGATTTCAAGCGCCTCCGGCACTTTGACCTTACGCTGGCGCGATTTCTTGGGCATGATCTGGCTCAGGATGTCCTTCATATTGGCGCCCATCTCTTCCATCCCCTGGGGCGTCAGGACCTCCAGCGTGGGGGTCGCCTGCGAAGTCATTTCGACTTCGACCTCGCGCTCATTGAGATAGCCGTCACGCAAGAGCTTGCGCAGCTTTTCGCGGGTCTCGCCGTGCGAATCGCTCTCCGCCAGATGCAAGCCGCCCTCGGACGAATGGGTCGCGGCGCGGCGGGTCTTGCCCGGTGACGCCGGATAAAGGATGTCCAGCAGGCGCTCCTCGGCCGCCTCCTTAGCCTTGATCTTGACCCGTTCGCGCTCCTCGTCGCGCACCATCTTGACGGCGATTTCGGCCAGGTCGCGGATCATCGATTCGACGTCGCGGCCGACGTAACCGACCTCGGTGTAGCGGGAGGCCTCGACCTTGACAAAGGGGGCCTGTGCAAGCTTGGCGAGGCGCCGCGCGATTTCGGTCTTGCCGACTCCGGTGGGACCGATCATCAGGATATTTTTAGGGGCGATCTCGTCGCGCAGATCGGGTGCGACATTTTGCCGGCGCCATCGATTACGCAGCGCGATCGCGACCGCCCGTTTGGCGTCGTGCTGGCCGACGATATAGCGATCGAGTTCCGAAACGATCTCGCGCGGGGTCATTACACTGGGATATTCCATGATTTCAGTGCTGATTGAAGCAGCCTTTGCGGATTGGTCCGGCGCTGCGCCCCTCCGCCTCGCCGATTCTTCGCATGCCGGCGTTCGACCTACAACTCCTCGATATTAAACTGGTCATTGGTGTACACGCAGATCTCGGATGCGATTTTCATCGCACTTTCGGCGATTTGGCGCGCACTCAGGTCATTGCCATGGCGGATCAAAGCGCGGGCCGCTGCCAGTGCGTAATTGCCGCCCGATCCGATGGCGATAATGCCGTCGTCGGGCTCGATTACATCGCCCGCTCCCGAGATTAACAGGGTGCTCTCGGCATCGGCGACGATGAGCATCGCTTCGAGCCGCCGCAGGACGCGATCGGTTCGCCAATCCTTCGCCATCTCGACGGCCGCCCGCCGCAGGTTACCGTTGAACTCCTGCAGCTTGCCCTCGAACTTGTCGAACAGGGTCAGGGCGTCGGCAGTGGAACCGGCGAAGCCGGAAAGAATGGCGCCATTGTGCAGCCGGCGGACCTTGCGCGCACCCTGCTTCATTATGGTCTGGCCTACGCTCACCTGTCCGTCCCCCGCCATCACGACTTTACCGCCGTGACGAACGGCCAGAATGGTCGTCGCGCGGACTTTGCCGCCGACGGCACCGGGGTCAGGCTCGTGGATGGGCACGTCGATATACCTCTTTGAGTCGATTCACGCTGACATGAGTATAGCGCTGCGTGGTCTGCAGACTCGAATGCCCGAGCATCTCCTGGATGGATCGCAAGTCGGCGCCGCCGTTGAGCATGTGGGTGGCGAAACAATGGCGCAAGCCATGGGGAGTTAGCGGAGTATCGATACCGGCGTCGATCAAGCGTCGCGCGACGATGGTCTGCACCGATCGCGGAGTGAGCCGGCCGCCGCGCAAGTTTGTGATGACGGCGGTGTCGAGCGACCACGCCGACGGCATCACGGCACGCCAGGCCTTGAGCGCGTCGAGCGCCGGTTCGCCCACGGGGACGAGGCGATCCTTGTTGCCTTTGCCCGCCCGCACCATCACCATTCCAAGATCGTCGTCGATATCGCGCCAGTTGAGGCGCGTCAATTCGCTCACGCGGAGGCCGGAGGAATAGAGCACCTCGAGAATGGCGCGGTCGCGTAGAGCGGCAGGACCTTCGAGGCGGCCCTCGGCTTCGACGAGGCGCGCAGCGTCCTTTTCACCAACCACCTGTGGCAGGCGCTTTTCGGTCTTGATTGAGCGCATCGTGCGCACCGGATTCTCGGCGTCCATGGTGAGCGAACGCCAGCGAAAGTAGGCCTTGATCGCGAACAGCCGGCGCTGAACCGTAGCGCGGCTGGTGTGATCCATCACGACTTTGAGGTATCCGCGCACGTGGTCGGCGGTGATTTTCCCGGGCATGACGCAGTCACCGGCAGGGTCGAGGGTGGAGGGCGCGCGATCGCAGAGATAGCGGTTGAAATCCTCAAGGTCGTGGCGGTAGGCGGTCACGGTGTTGGCGGCGGCACGCGAGGCCTTACCCAAGGCGGCGGCAAAGGCTTCTATCTCTCCGATCACAATTCGCTACCTCGCCCCGAGGGGCCTGCACGGGCTATGCTATCAGGCGCCTCACGAGGGCAATAGACGATGCGGGCGCCGGTGCGATGGACGGGTCGAAGGAGACGAGCGGGGACTTAGAAGAGGACTGCGTGAACGTGAGGCCATGAACTGCTTTCATTGCGGACGGGAAATTATCTTCCAGGGTCCAGCCGGGCAAGATCGGATCGGCTTTCGGGAGCGCTGCGCCCAATGCGATCGGCCGCTTCATGCCTGCCTGAATTGCGGCTTCTACGATCGCACTTACAACAATCAATGCCGCGAGAGCCAGGCGGAGCGCGTGGTGGATAAAGATCGGTTTAACTTCTGCGAGTATTTTCGCCCGCGCGCAACGGGCGGCGCCAAGCCGGCGCCGCCTGCCGCCGACGGGCGGGCAAAACTGGACGCCCTGTTCAGGAAGAAAACTTAGAGGGAGATCTCTCGCGAGACCTGATTCCGATCCATGGAAGCGCCAATTGCCGCCATAATCCTCGCTGCCGGCCTCGGCACCCGGATGCGATCGGATCACGCCAAGGTGCTGCACGAACTAGCGGGCGAACCGATGATCGTGCGCGTTGTCCGCGCCGTCGCGAGCGTGAAGCCGAATCCGCTGGTGGTAGTCGTTGGCCATCAGGGCGATCAGGTCGAAGCGGCCGCGCAACGCGGAGTGGCGCCGTATGCCTTGCGTTCTGCGATTCAGACTGAGCAGCGCGGCACGGGCGACGCGGCTCGATGTGCACTAGCGGCGATTCCCGACGCCTTCGGCGGCGACGTGCTCGTCGGCTATGGCGACATGCCGCGGCTTACACCCGCGACGCTGCGCGCATTTATCGACGACCATCGTGCGCGGGGCGGGGATCTATCATTCATCAGCGTGGAGATCGAAAAGCCTGCCGCATACGGGCGGGTGGTGCGCGATTCCGCAGGAAGAGTTGTCGCTATCATCGAGGCCCGCGACGCAACGCCGGCGCAGCTTGCGATAAACGAAATCAACACCGGCATCTACCTGGTTCGCGCGGGGCTCCTGCGCGCGGCGATCGCGGAGTTGCGCAACGACAATGCGCAGAGGGAATTCTATCTGACTGATATCGTCGCGATTGCGCGTGGGCACGGTCGCGACGTGGTCGCATGGCGGGCGCCCGATGCGGCGGAATTTGCCGGTATCAATTCGCGGGAGGATCTGGCCTTGATGGAGACGCAAGTACGTGACGAAATGAATCGGCGATTGATGGCCGCGGGAGTGACGCTGATCGATCCAGCGACGGCCTACATTGCGCCGGACATCGAAATCGGTCGCGATACGATCATCGGGCCCAATGTGCAGATACTCGGCAACACTCGCATTGGTGCGGGCGTCGTTATCGAAGGCACCGCGTGGCTGAGGAACGTGACTATCGGCGACCGCTGCCATCTGAAGATTTGCGTGCGCGCGGAGGATTGCGTGATTGGCGAGGACAGCGAAATCGGCCCGTTCGCCAACCTGCGCGAGGGCACCGAACTCGAGGGCCACAACCGCATCGGGAATTTCGTCGAGACCAAAAAGGCGCGCATCGGACGCGGCACCAAGGCGAGCCATCTGAGCTACCTCGGCGATGCGGTCATCGGGCGTGAGACCAACGTGGGCTGCGGCGTCATCACGGTCAACTACGACGGCTACGACAAGCACGTCACGCAAATCGGCGATCACTGCATGGTGGGCTGCGATAGCCAGTTGATTGCGCCGGTGAAGGTCGGCGACGACGTCTATGTGGCGTCGGGCACTACGATCGTGCGCGACGTCGAGGACGGTGCGCTGGTCATGTCACATCATCCGCAGCGCGAGAAATCGGGTTGGACGGCGAGCTGGCACAAGCGCCACGCCGATCATCCGCAGGCCGTCGCGAAGGCGGCGCAGAAGCCGCGCGACGCGTGAAGCATCGGTCGTCATATAATTGTAAGATCATGGACCTATGTGCGGCATAATCGGTTATGTAGGCCCTCGCGACGCGACGCCAATTCTCCTCGGCGGACTCGCACGCCTCGAATATCGCGGCTACGATTCGGCGGGAATCGCGACGCTCGGCGGGTTGGGCGAGATGGAAATCCGGCGCGCGGTCGGCAAGCTCAGCAACCTGCGCCATCTCGTCGAGGAGATGCCGTTAGGCGGCCACATCGGCATCGGGCATACGCGATGGGCGACGCATGGGCGTCCGTCGGAGGGCAACGCGCATCCGCATAAGGCGGGTCCGGTGGCGGTCATCCATAACGGCATTATCGAGAATTACGTGGAGTTGCGCGCGGCGCTGGTCAAGCGCAATCACAAACTGCGATCGGAAACCGATACGGAACTCATCTCGCATCTGATCGAGGAGCAACTCAAAAGTGCCACCGGTCTGGCGGCTGCGGTACTTGCAGTGGTGCGGGAGTTGCGCGGGTCGTTTTCGATCGTCGTGCTTTCGGAGACTGAGCCGGGCACGCTGGTCGCCGCGAAAACGGCGACGCCGCTGGTTCTCGGAATGGGTGAAGGCGAGAATTTCGTCGCTTCAGACATCCCCGCGATTCTCGATCACACGCGCAGCGCGCTCGTGATGGAAGATGGCGAGCTGGCCGAACTGACCGCGGCGGGCATCCGCCTCATGAACTTCGAAGGCACTCCCGTCCATCGCGAGCCGCGGCACATCGAGTGGGACGCGATCGCGGCGACGAAGGGCGGCTATCCGCATTACTTGCGCAAAGAGATCAGCGAACAGCCGCAGGCCTGGATCGATACGCTCTCGGGGCGCGCCAGCGCGGGCTCCGCGGAGGTCCGCTTCGAGGAGGATCTGATGCCAGCGGCGGGCGCGGAATCGATCGCGCGCATCGTGATGGTCTCGGCGGGGGCGTCGTGGATTTCGTCGCTAATCGGCAAGTTCATGATCGAGGAGCTCACGCGCATTCCGGTCGAAGTGGACTACTCGGCCGAGTTCCGCTATCGCAGTCCGGCGATCGACGAACATACTATGTTGATCGCGGTGTCTCAGTCGGGCGAGACGGCCGACACGCTCGCCGCGCTCGAGGAGGGCAAGCGCCGTGGATGTCATCTGCTGGCGCTCACGAACACCGTCGATTCGTCGATAGCGCGCAAGGTCGATGCGCGCATCTATACGCGCTGCGGTCCCGAAATCAGTGTGACTACGACGAAGTGCTTTCTCACTCAGATCGAAGCGTTCTACCTATTCGCGATCCACCTCGCTTCGCGTCTCGGCCGCATTACAGAGCGCGATGCCGAAGAGCTATTACGTCCCGCTTTCGCGATTCCGCAACAGATAGAAGCCGCCATCGCGCAGGAACGCCAGATCGAGAAGATCGCGCGCAAGTACGGCAAGGCGCGCGACTTCCTCTATCTCGGCCGGGGTATCAATTATCCGGTCGCGCTCGAGGGTGCGCTCAAGCTGAAGGAAATTTCCTACATTCACGCCGAAGGCTATTCGGCGGGCGAGATGAAGCATGGGCCAATCGCGCTTATCGACGACGAAATGCCCGTCGTCGTTATCATTCCGAACGACAGCGTCTTCGACAAAACGCTTTCGAATTTGAAGGAAGTGGAATCACGCAACGGCCGCATCATCGCGATAACCGATAGGCGCACCGCCGAACTCGAAGAGGTGGCTTGGGAGATCATCGACGTACCGGTGACTAACCGCTTTCTGATGCCGGTGCTGACGACAGTTCCGTTGCAGCTACTCGCGTATCACATTGCGGTCTATCGCGGCACCAACGTCGATCAGCCGCGCAACCTCGCGAAATCGGTCACCGTCGAATAGCTACTCTCGAGAACGCTTCGGGCGAGTGATTAGTCAATTCCAGTGGCTATTCGTAGCGCAGCGCGTCGATCGGATCGAGCATTGAAGCTTTGCGCGCCGGATACCATCCGAAGAACACTCCTATAGCGGCCGCGAAAAGAAATCCGCCGACTACCGACGTTGGCGAAATCAGCGTCGGCCACTGCGCGACTATAGACAGTATTTTCGATACTGCAATTCCCAGCAGCACGCCCGCCAGCCCGCCGACGATACTTAGCATAAGAGCCTCGACCAGGAACTGCAGGAGGATATGCAGGCGGCGCGCGCCGATCGCCATTCGAATACCTATTTCGCGCGTGCGCTCGGTTACGGATACGAGCATGATGTTCATAATTCCGATGCCACCGACCAGCAGCGAGATCGACGCGACTGACGCCAGCAGCAGCGTCATCACGCGCGTCGCGCTCTCGGAGGCCTCGGCGATTTCCGCGAGGCTCCGCACCGTGAAATCGTTGTCCTGGTTCGGGCCGATATGATGCCGGCGATGCAGTATTTCGGTGACCTCGCTCTGCGCCGTATCGAGCAGATCCGCCGATTTCGCCTTGACGAAGATGATATTGACCACGCCCGAAATTTTCGGCGGGCTGCCGAACGGACTTATGATCGAGGTGCTGGATTCGTAGAGTGCGCTCGAGGCCGTCCACGTCTGCACACCGATGTAAGGATTCAGCACCGGATTGGTCGATCCATCGACGGTGGTCGGTACCGTTGCGGATGCCTGCGAGGTTCCCAGGACCTTGCGCTCGGCCGTCGCAAACGGCATCAGGATAACGTCGTCCTGGTCCTGTCCCATGTTGGACTGTCCCTTCACCGCGAGCACGCCAATCACGCGCATCGGGAAATTCTTGATGCGGATGGCGGCGCCGACAGGATTCTCGCCGTCGGGAAACAGATTGTTGACTACCGTCTGCCCGAGCAGGCAGACCGGTGCCGCGCTGCGCGTTTCTTCGTCGCTGAAGGTCCTTCCCGCCGATACCGGCCACTCGCGAATCGTGAAGTACGCCGGCGTGGTTCCGTTGATACTGGTGCTCCAGTTATGGCTGCCCGAAACCACCTGGGCTACCTGCCGATCGGTATAGCTGACCGCCTCGATCGAGCTGCCCTCCTTCTGCAGCGCTTCGGCGTCGCTCACCGTCAGGGTGGAGCTGCTGCCGAAGCCGGCGTGCACGCCGTTGGAGGTGGTGGCTCCCGGCAGCACGATTAATTGATTGGTGCCGAGGCTCGCGATTTGCTGCTGCACGGAGTACCGCGCGCCGTCGCCGATCGCGACCATCGCGATCACGGCGGCGACACCGATGAAAATACCGAGCATTGTGAGCGCCGCACGCAGCTTGTTGCGGCGCAACGCGCGCGCGGCGGCTGCCAGCGCCATCGCGGCGAATGTCCACACCTCCACGCGGCGGTCAGGGACAGCCTGACGCGAGGCGTCAGGCTGTCCCTGACCGTGCTCCGCCGCCGGCGTAGCGCCGGCGCGATGCGCTGCCCCGGCCGGGGCGGACCCGGGCTGCGGCGGCGCCTGCTCCGGACGCACATCGGATACGATCGCCCCGTCACGAAACGTCACGACGCGTCTCGCATACGCGGCCACCTCTGGATCGTGCGTGACGACGATCACGGTGATGCCGTCGTCGCGATTCAACCGCCGGATGATCTCCATGATCTCGACCGAATTCTTCGAGTCGAGATTCCCGGTGGGTTCGTCGGCCAGCAGGATCGGCCGGCTGGTTGACCAGCGCGCGCGCGATCGCCACGCGCTGCTGCTGGCCGCCGGAGAGTTGATTCGGATGGTTCTGCTCGCGCCCATGGAGCCCGAGCATTTCGAGCAGATGGGCCGCGCGATCCTCGCCCGCATGGTCCAGTGCCGAATAGAAAAGGGGCAGCTCGACATTCTCCAGCGCACTGGTCCTTGAAAGCAGATTGAAGCTTTGGAAGATGAATCCAATGCGGCGGCTGCGCACCAGGGCTAGTTCCGCCTCGCCGAGCGACGCGACATTGATGCCCTCAAGCAGGTAGCGCCCGCTAGTCGGCCGATCGAGGCACCCGATCAGATTCATCAGGGTCGATTTGCCCGATCCCGACGAGCCCATCACTGCGACGAAATCGCCGCGATCGATCGAGAGGCTGACGCCGTCGAGTGCGCGCACCTCGATCTCGCCCACTTGGTAGATCTTGAACAGATCGACGATTTCGATAATGGCTGGCATGGTGTGCGCCAAGACCTCAGCGCTCAACTACAGCGTGGACCTGAAAGTCATCGACTGGAGGTAAATCCTCGCTCGATCAGAAATGCGACATCCTGAAGGGCGAACCGCCGCCGCCACCCGCGGCCATGTTCGCCGCGCGCACCTGGTCAGTTACGACCACGTCGCCTTCCTTGAGATCGCCGCTCACAATCTCGACATTGTTGCCGTCGTCGAGGCCGCGAGTAACCGTCACCGGCTTGAGCGATCCGCCGTCGCTGATCCACACGCGCGCCCGATTCGAGGGATACGGATGGGATGCGGGCGAATCGGCCGACTTCTCCGCATGATGCTTGCGCGGTGAAAACCGCAGCGCTTGCAGCGGCACGCGCAGCACATCGTCGCGCTGGGCGGTGACCATCGTGACGTTGGCCGTCATCCCCGGCTTGAGCTGCATCTCGGGATTCGCCACCTCGACGACCACGTCGTAGGTCACGACGTTCTGCACCGTAATCGGCGCCTGCCGGACCTGGCCGACCGTGGCCTCGAATTCGCGTCCAGGAAAGGCGTCAACTGTGAAGGCCGCCGATTGCCCCGTGCGGATATCGCCGATATCGGATTCGCTGACGTTGGTATCGACCTGCATCTTGGTCAGGTCGCGCGCGATCAGAAACAGCGTGGGCGTCTGAAAGCTGGAGGCTACTGTTTGGCCCACGTCAACATTGCGCGAGACTACCGTCCCGTCTACCGGCGAGATGATATTGGTGTAGTTCAGGTTCAGTTCTGCGGCTCGGAGACTGGCTTCCTGCTGCTGGATACTGGCCTGGTCCAGACCTACCTGTGCCAGGGCCTGGTTGTAAGTGCTGAATTGACTATCCAGGGCATCCTGCGAGATTACATTCTCTTTGAGGAGCCGCGAGTCGCGCTGCCAAGTGATCTTCTGATAGGCGAGGTTCGCCTGATCCTTGCGCAGTTGCGCCCGGCTGTTGGCGACCGCTGCCCGCGACAGGTCCACCTGTGCCTGAAAGGGCCGGGGATCGATCTTCGCGATCAACTGTCCAGCTTTGACCGGGGCGTTGAAATCGGCGTAAATCGCCGAAATGGGTCCGGAAACATACGATCCAACCTGCACCGTGGTAACAGGATTGACAGTGCCGGTTGCGATCACCGACCGCACGATCGGGCCGCGATCGACTGTCGCCGTCACGTACTTCGGCGCGGCCGTTGTGTCTCGCGTGTAGTAGTAGATCGCCGAGGCGGCGATCAGCACTATCACGGCGACACGCCAGAACCGCTTGCCGAGTCGTGACGTCATAGAGGATCGAACAACTATAGGAAGCGAACGTGCTGCGATTCCAGCGGTGCTTTCCATGCTCAATACGATCAGACGAATCAGGCCACCTATGGTTTCAGGCGCGAGCTTCACCACCTCGCGCGCGAGCCATCGACGCGCGAACGACGTTTCGCTTATGTTAGCCAAAGTTGAGGAGTAACCAGCCATGGCCGAAAGTCCGCCGCTCGCCGGTATCAAAGTCGTCGATTTCACACGCTATCTAGCCGGGCCGTTTTGCACGCAGATACTCGGTGACTATGGCGCCGAGATAATGAAGGTCGAACCGGTTGAAGGCGCGCGCGGCGAGATGGGCGGCGATACTGGCAAGGACACCTACTTCTTTCTGAGCACCAATCGCTCGAAGAAGAGTATCCAGGTTTCAACCAAGTCGCCGGAAGGGCGCGCGGTCCTGCAACGATTGATCGATGGGGCCGACGTGGTGATCGACAACTTCCGTCCCGGCGTGATGGAAGCGATCGGGTTTGGCTACGAGCAGATCGCGGCGCGCAATCCGCGCGTCATCGCGTGCAGCATCTCGGGCTTTGGCGCGAGCGGTCCGATGCGTGACTATCCGGGCTTCGATCAGATTGCGCAGGGCTTCTCCGGTCTGATGAGCGTGACGGGAACCGCCGCGAGCGGACCGACGCGAGTGGGTATCGCGATCTGCGATCTGCTCGGAGGCATCTATGCGGCGCAGGGCATCCTGCTGGCGCTCGAGGCGCGGCATCGCACCGGTCGCGGGCAGCGCGTCGAGACCTCGCTGCTGGAGGCAATCGTCAGCACTCTGAGCTGGTCGGCCGGTATCTACTTCGACACCAGTAAGACGCCGGGTCCGGCCGGCAATCATCATCCGCTGTCTTCACCGCATGGCGTGTTCAACGGATCGGATCGGCCGTTCAATATCGCGGTCGGCAACGAGGCGATGTGGCGATCATTCGTGAAGGTGATCGGACGGCCGGAACTTGCGGCGGATGAACGCTTCACCAAGTTAGGTCGGCGGATCAAGAATCGCGATGAACTGACGGCGGAGATCAACGCGGCGCTCAAGGTGCATCCGGCGCAATATTGGATCGATCTCTTCAATGAGACCGGGATTCCGTCGGGACCAATCCTGACGATCGAAGAGATGTTCAATCATCCGCAGTCCGCCGCGCGCGAGATGTTGATAAAGATGGCGCATCCGACCTTGGGTGAGTTCAAGACTACTGGCCTGGGCGTGAAGTTGAGCGATACGCCGGGACATATCGCGCGGCCGCCACTAGTGGGAGAGCATACCGGGGAGGTCCTGGCGTCGCACGGCTTCACCCCCGAGGAGATCGCCCATCTGCGCTCGCTCAAAGCGATCCGCTAAGCGAGTTGAATAGCGAAAGGCCCGAAGGCTGCATGCCTTTCGTGAAGAGCTGAGGCGAAACAGTTGGCGTCACGGCCGCGCCATCGGACCGCTGACGCTTGTTAGGATTCGCGTTCCATGAAGCCCTCGAGGTTCCGTGAGCGTCCGGTCTGGCGCAGCTTGCGCAAGGCCTTCGCCTCGATTTGCCGGATGCGCTCGCGAGTAACCGCGAACTGCTTGCCGACCTCCTCGAGCGTGTAGTCGGTCTTCTGACCGATACCGAAGCGCATCCGCAGGATTTGCTCCTCGCGCGGGGTCAGCGTCGCCAGCACCTTGCGCGTCTGCTCGCCGAGGTTGCCCTGGATGGCGGCCTCGACCGGCGAGGGCGCGAGTTCGTCCTCGACGAAATCGCCGAGCGAGCTTTCCTCCTCGTCGCCGATGGGGGTTTCGAGCGAGATGGGCTCCTTGACGATCTTGAGGACCTTCTGGACCTTGTCCAGCGGCATCTCCATCTGCTCGGCGATTTCCTCGGGGCTGGGTTCGCGGCCAAGGCGCTGGACCAGCAGGCGGGTGACGCGCAGGAGCTTGTTGATGGTTTCGACCATGTGCACGGGGATGCGGATGGTGCGGCCCTGGTCGGCGATGGCGCGGGACATCGACTGGCGAATCCACCAGGTGGCGTAAGTCGAGAACTTGTAGCCGCGCTGGTACTCGAACTTGTCCACGGCGCGCATCAGGCCGATGTTGCCTTCCTGGATGAGGTCGAGGAAGCCGAGGCCGCGGTTGGTGTAGCGCTTGGCGAGGCTGACGACGAGGCGGAGGTTGGCCTCGGTGAGTTCCTTTTTGGCGCGGCGGCTCTTGTCCTGGCCGGAGGCGATAGTCTCGATGGAGCGGGCGAAGTCGTCGGTGGGAACCTTGACGCGCCGTTCGACCTCGCGAATGATCTTCTGCGCTTCCTTGATGCGGGCGGCAATATCGACCAGGTTCTCGCGGGTGCCATTGACCTTGAGGACGTGGCGGCGGTCGTCGGCGTCCGCGGCCTCGCGGAGCAACTGGCTCTTGGTGCGGCCGGTGGCGTCTTCATAGCGTTGGATCCGGCGCTGCGACTCGCGCGCGTCCTTGAGCAGGCGGCGCATCTCGCCGATGACGGCTTCATGGACGTGGCGCGAGAGGTCCAGATCAGCGAGCTCTTCCTTGATACCGTCCTTGAGCTTGATGAAGAGCTTTTCGAGCTTGGTCTTGTTGGGCCCTTTGGGTTTGTCCTTGAGCTTTTCCTCGGTTTCTTCGACCTTGGCGCGCAATGATTTGAGCTTCTTGACCGCGGCGAAGAGCTTTTTGAGCTGCTTCTCGTTGGCCTCGGGGCCGCGATCCTCGTCGGGGTCGGCGTTGGGATCGGGCTCGTTTTCTTCGAAGAGGCCGCTTTCACGAAGGTCGGTTTCGCCGAGCTCGATGCGGTCGCCGACTTCGATCACGAAATCGAGCGTTACGGGGGAGCGCAGGACCTCGTTTTCGACCTCGTTCTCACCGGCCTCGATACGCTTGGCGATTTCGACTTCCTGTTCGCGCGAAAGCAGCTGGAAGTTGCCCATCTCCTTGAGGTAGAGGCGGACCGGATCGGAGGATTCGCTGAGCGAATCGGCGACTACCGGGGCGGCGGCCTCTTCCTCGGGCTCTTCCTTGGCCTCGACGTCGCTGTCGTCGTCGCTGGTGGCGGTGGGGACTTCGTCGAGGACCTTGATGTCCATGTCCTCAAAGCTTTCAAGCGCGGCGCGGAGGTCGGTCGGTGAGGCAACGTCCTGGGGGAGGAAGTCGTTGACCTGGTCGAAAGTCAGGTAGCCCTGCTCGCGGCCGAGATCGACGAGGCCCTGTAAATCTTTCCCTTCGTACTTCTGTTTCATGCTTTCTCGCGTCCGTCCTGGCCGGCGTTATGCGCACCGGTCCATGCGCGGTAGAGCGCGACGGTCACGGGGGCGTGCCGTCGCGCGTTGAGGTTATAGATTCGCGATGCGCGCGAATGCGAACCCATAGCAGAAGCGACTGGAGTTGCCAAAGCGTCCGAATATACTTATCGGCCCAGCATTAGTCAAAGCCGAAAAATCCCGGACCGCCCGACCTCATCCCACATTTCCTAATTATAACAACGAAAGCGCACGGTGTGCGTTTCAATCTGGACCAGGCGTCTGCGACCCGTCAGAGCCGATTATACGCCGCAACGGCGTCAGCGTCGCCCTTTTTTCCACAGGTTTGTCAAAAAAAGTCGAGCCAACGGGCCAAAAAGCGACGCCCCGGCCGGCAGGTGATGCTTGCGGATGGGGGCGGCTGCTAGGCTGACAGCGACGATCGCGCGCGGGAGCCTCCAATTTGGTAATCCACATCGTCATCCTGATACTGAGCTTCGCGATTATTCTTGCGGGCGCCGAGATGTTCACCAATGGGGTCGAATGGGCGGGCGCGCGCCTCAAGATCTCGGAAGCTGCGGTCGGCAGCCTGTTGGCGGCGGTCGGGACCGCATTGCCGGAGACGCTGATCCCGACGGTCGCGTTATTGAGTGGTCCGAGCGATCATTCGGCGCATAGCGCGGTTGGGGTGGGGGCGATCGTCGGAGCGCCGCTGATGCTTTCGACGCTGGCATTGCTGGTGATGGGCGTGGCGGCGATCGGATTTCGCAAGCGACGCGGACAGGTCGCGATGATCGTCCCACCGGGTGACGTGCGGCGCGACCTGGCCTTTTTCCTGCCGGTATTTCTCGTGTTGATGGCGCTCGGCCTGCTGAACCTGGGCGTAGTTGCGCGCCAAGCGGCCGCGGTTGGCCTGATCCTGGTGTATGGCGTGTACGCGATGATTATGCTCCGGCAGCATCGAGCGGATGGGGTCGAACTCGAACACGGGCTGTACTTCGAGCGTATTTTTGGCGATCGGCCGCTGGCGCCGCGCCTGCGCCTGACGCTGGCGCAGGTGATTGCAGGAGTGGTGGCGATTTTGATTGGGGCCACTACGTTCGTCGATCAGATCGTGCTGTTTTCGCATCACGCGCATCTCAATCCGGGCGTGCTATCATTGATATTGAGTCCGCTGGCGACCGAGTTGCCTGAAAAGTACAACTCGGTGATATGGATTCGGCAGCGCAAAGACCATCTGGCGCTGGCCAATATCACCGGCGCGATGGTCTTCCAGGCGTGTATCCCGGTGGCGCTGGGGCTGGCATTTTCGCCGTGGCGTCTGACGCCGCCGGAACTGCTGGCCGGCGCGATTGCCTTGATTTCGAGCGCAATCTTCTTTTTCAACGTGCGCGATGGCGAACTGGGCACGCCGACCCTGATGATCGGTGGCATCGGCTACGCGATATTTATCGGGGGACTCGCGTGGCTGGGCCTTTTTTGAAGGGGATGGCGCGGGTAGCCGGCTAAGGGCCGTACCGGACGCCCGCAAAGATGAATCGATATCAAGCAATCTCGGAACAGTTTTACGGCAACCGGCTGCTCTTCGGGGACCCGGCCGATGCGGGCGTGGTGGCGGTCGAAATCGCGTCACGCAACGAAGTCGAGGTGTTCAAGCGGCGCAAGGGGGGGCATGGCCGGGAAATAGTCCGCGAGCGGCGGCCGCTGAAGCTGTTCGTGCTGATCGCGGACCGCGCGCTGATGAGCGGCTTCACGGGTGCACACGAGATCGTTGACCTCGCCGGCGATTTCCATTTTCGCCATGCCGTCATATTCGACAGCACCGACGCGCTGGAGGCGGCACGGCGTCATCTGCGGATGATCAGCGGCAAGTCGGGCGGAGCGACCGACGCGCCGTGGTTCGCGCTCGCAGATCCGGTCGAGCAGCACCTGATGCTGAGCGGGACGACGTTTTTCATGGGGCTGCAATTCGGCGACCTGCGACGCATGCAGATCGATATCGAGACGTACATCAGTCCGGGTTTCGAGTTTCCCACGGCGGCGCGCGAAGGCGATCGCGTGATCGCGATCGCAATCAGCGATACCGACGGCTTCGAGCGCGTGCTGCGCGGCGACGTGATGGACGAGCGGGCGATGCTCGAAGAGCTGGTGAGGATCGTGCGCGAGCGCGACGCTGACGTGATCGAAGGGCACAACCTGTTTCGCTTCGACCTCGAGTACCTGGAGGAGCGGGCGCGGCGCCATCGGGTGAAGCTCGCGCTGGGGCGGGACGGCAGCGCGTTGCGGGGACGACCGTCGCGGCTGCAGATAGCGGAGCGATCGATCGCATTTCGGCGCTACGACATTTACGGCCGCAGCATCATCGACACGTGGATCCTGGCGCAACACTACGATATCGCGAGCCGCGCGCTGGAGAGCTTCGGCTTGAAGGACCTAGCGATTCATTTCGGGCTGGCGCGCCCGGGGCGGGTGTACCTGGACGCGTCGCGGGTGAGCGAGCATTTCGCGCAACGGCCGGAGGAGTTGTTCGCCTATGCGATCGACGACGTGCGCGAGACGCGGGCACTGGCGGAAGTGTTTTCGCCGAGCTACTTCGTGCAGGCGCAGATCTTCCCATACTCATTGCAGAGCGCCGTGCTGCGCGGGAATGCGACCAAGATCGATGCACTGCTGATGCGGGCGTACCTGGCGGCGCGGCATTCGATCGGCGCGCCGTCGGCGCCAAGCGAGGTGGCCGGCGGCTACACGGAGGTGCGCCGGTGCGGAGTCGCCCGCAACGTGGTCCATTGCGACGTGACGTCGCTGTATCCGTCGCTGATGATCGAGGGAGGCCATCAGCCGGCGTCGGATCGGCTGGGCGTATTTCTCAAGCTGCTGAGGGATCTGCGGAGCTTTCGCGTCCAGGCCAAGACGACGGCGCGGGAGCTGGAGGGCGCGGAGCGGCGCGACCTCGAAGCGCTGCAGCAGACCTTCAAGATCCTGATCAATTCCTTCTACGGCTACCTGGGGTTTGCGCTGGGGCATTTCAACGACTTCGCGGTCGCCAACCTCGTGACTCGCAGCGGGCGCGAATTGATCCAGCGCGCGGTGGCCGAACTGGAAACGCGTGGCGCGGAGGTGATCGAGGTCGATACCGACGGCATCTACTTTGTGGCGCCGTTCGCGATCGAGGACGAGGGGGCGGCGCAGGCGCTGATCGATGAAATCAGCAGCGTGATGCCGGCCGGTATCAAGCTGGAAATCGACGGCCGCTATCCGGCCATGTTCAGCTACAAGATGAAGAACTACGTGCTGCGGGACGAGCGCGGTGAGACGACGATTCGGGGGTCGGGGCTGAAGTCGCGGGGGCTCGAGCGCTTTCAGCGGCAGTTCATGGAGGAGGTCTTCGGGCTGCTGCTCGATGATCGGCGCACGGAGATAGCGAAGATCTACGCGGACTGGCGCGGGCGCATCGAGCGGCATGAGATCGGCATCAGGAACCTGATGAAAACCGAGACGCTGCAGGACTCGCCGGAAACCTACCGCGACAAAATCGGCGGCGGGCGGCGCAACATTTCGGCGGCCTACGAGCTGGCGCTGAAGGCGTCGCGGCCATATCTGAGCGGGGATCAGGTTTCCTATTATGTGACGGGACGCGGGGCGGGCGTGAGGGTCAGCACGGGGGCGAAAATGGCGGCGGATTATGACCCGGCGAGACCCGACGAAAACGTCGAATACTACCTCTCGAAGCTGGCCGACCTGTACGAGAAATTTCGGCCGTTCGCGGAACGGGCGGGGTTGTTTTCGCCAGCCGAGATCGAGCCTGAGGATCGGTTCGCCGCGAATCAGCTAGAGCTGTTTGCAAGCGTCGCGGAAGAGTCGTCCGAATAATCCGGCGCCTCGCCGATCTTCGGCGCGTTGCCGAGACTGGAGAATCGGACGCATTGACGCTACAAGTTAGCGGCGGCGCGATCGCTAGGCGCGGCACGCAGCGGGAGTGATACGACCATGGCGCAGGAACAGAATCCGGATCAGCACGCGGCCATCGATTGGAACAAGGTCAAGGCGTTCGCCGGCCAGATGACCAACGATCTGGGTGCGGCGATGCAAGGGGCGCTCACCTATATCGGCGACCGGCTGGGCATTTTCAAGACGCTCGCGGCGGCCGGGTCGGTGACGGTGGCCGAGCTCGCGCAGCAGACGGGACTCAACGAGCGGTACCTGCGCGAATGGCTCGGGGCGATGACGGCGGCCAAATATATCGAGTACGATCCGAGCAGCGCGCGCTACCGGATGGCGCCGGAGCACGCGATGATTCTGGCGAACGAAGAGTCGCCTTTTTTCATGGGCGGGTTCATGCAGATGATCGTGCCGGAAGTCTCGATGGCGCCGAAGCTGATGGAGTCATTCCGCACCGGCAAGGGGTTGCCGCAGAGTGAGTACCCGCCGGAAGTGTTCGAGGCAATCGAGCGCGGATCGGCGCCTATTTATCGGCATCAACTGGTGCGCAAATGGATTCCGACGATGGCCGCGGTCGAAGCCCGGTTGAAGGAAGGTGCGATCGCCCTGGATGTCGGGTGCGGGAGCGGACGCGGCGTGATCGCGATGGCGACGGCATTTCCGAACTCGCGTTTTCACGGCTACGACGCGCATCAGGGGTCGGTGGATCGAGCGCGCGCCAATGCGGCGACGGCGGGCGTGGCCGAGCGAGTCGAGTTCGGCGTCGTCGATTGCACCAAACTGCCGGCCGAAAAATTCGACTTCATCTCGTGCTTCGACGTGATTCACGATTCGGTCGATCCGGTCGGCCTCCTGAAATCGATTCGCCGGGCGCTCAAGCCCGACGGCGCGTTTCTGATGGTCGAGATGAACGTGTCGGCGCGTCCCGAGGAGAACATCAATCCGATCGGGCGCATGATGTACGCGGCGAGCACGCTGTACTGCATGACGGTATCGCTCGCGCACGGGGGCGCCGGCATCGGGGCGTTGATGGGCGAGGAGAAGGCGCGCGAACTGGCGGCGGAGGCGGGCTTCACGCGGTTCGTGCGGTTGCCGGTGAAGGACGCATTTTCGGCGCTCTACGAACTCCGCCCCTAGGCGGCCGGGATCCCGCCCGTTTGCAGCGGTTTCAACGCTCAATCGAGCGGGTGCTCTGCACAAGGCGCATATGTCATTCTGAGCGGAGCGAAGAATCCCGGGATTCCTCACTCCGCTGACTCCGTTCAGAATGATTCGTGGAGAGCTTCCCTCTTCTGCACAGCCGGTAAAGCGGTGAGAGTAGGTGGGCCGGCGTATAGGGTCAGCAGAGGATCATTTGAGGACCGTCTTTCGTGTGAATCGAGAGCGTGATAATCAAAGGGGTCCAATTATCCCGCCGATCAGATGGGAGAGCCACCCTAGCTCAGTTGGTAGAGCAGCTGATTCGTAATCAGCAGGTCGCCGGTTCGAATCCGGCGGGTGGCTCCAGAAAAGTCAATAAAATCAATAATTTATGACGATGGCCGATCCGCTGATCGGTCATTGTCATGCTGTGTCACCACTGTGTCACCAACCTTATAAACGCGAATCAACTCAGATTCCTTCGCAGGTTCAGTCGGCATTCGAGATCTTCTCGTCAAGGCATTCGGCGCAAATGCCGGTGTGACTCTCGGTAATGCGAAACAAATGTCCGCAACTTCCACATTCGTCCAATGAATTTGGTGGGTAGCCTTCACCGCACTGGAAGCAGACATATCCGAACTTTCCGGCGCCCACCACGTGGGCGCCTAGTTCCACTAGAGTCCCTTCATTTTCGCATTCGGGACAATTTCCGATAGGCGAAGCGGCACCATACTTCACTCTGTCGCGCTGCGTGATCCGCAACACGGAAACCGTGAATTCCTCGGCTGCTTCGTCCGGCGAACGCTCGTAATCGCACGAAGAGCACTTAACGATGTCTCCGGCGCTTACGAACTCCCAGGTTTCAGCGTGCTCTTGGAACAGTTGGGGCATTGAAGAAGCAATCCCATAAGAAACCTCCATCCAACATTCGGAACCTCCCAAATTACACCTCAGGCCGCGACGATGCATCCCTCGTTCGCGTGCGAGCCACCAAATTCCAATTGTGATCCGCTTGATGGCGCGGAATTTGCTGAAGCTCAGAAGCGCAGCGAGGACGAATTCAGAATGCATGCTCGAAGCTCGGAAGCGAGGCGTCAGCATGGAAGGCAGCATCTATCTGAAAGCGCGGCAGGAATGGGACGAGCGTTACGCTGATCTGGTTCTCGGCAAACGTAACTGGCAGATCGCCGCCGCCGGCATGATGGTTATCACGCTGGTGCTGGCTTTCGGGATGGTCTGGGTCAGCACGCGAAGCAAGTTCGTTCCATACGTGGTCGAAGTCGACAAGCTCGGCTATGCGATCGGCGCGCCGAGCGCGCTCACCGAGAACACCACGCGGATCAGCACTGACCGGATGGTGCGGTACGAGCTCGCGGCTTTCATCCGCAATGCTCGCGAGGTGATCACCGATCCGGCTGCCGAGCACCAGCTGATCGGCCAGGTTTACAGCCGCGCTCGCGGACCGGCTTACAAGTTTCTCGAGAACTACTATCACGAGAACGACCTGGAACATGATCCGTTCAAGGTTGCTCAGCACCAATCCGTCAGCGTCCAGATTGATTCGATCCTGCCGTTGTCGAAGGCGACGTGGCAGGTGCGATGGACCGAGGAAGCATCAGGCCTCGACGGTTCTCCTGTCGCCACGACTCATTGGGAAGCGGCGCTCGACACCACGATCATTTCCGAAACCTCGGACTCCTCGATCCTGGAGAATCCGCTCGGCTTCTATGTCACGCAGCTCAATTGGACCGAGCAGCGGAGTTAGGAGGCGATCACCATGAAGTTCATCGGCAAATTTGGTTTCATCGCGCTCTCGCTGACGCTCGGCGCCTGCTCAGCGAAGCAAGCGCCACCACCACCGCCGCTGACGCTGGTCACGAAGGCGGTACCGCCTCCCGAGCCGGAGCCCGCACCGCTCACCGGCGCTCAGCTACTCGCACAACAGCCCCAAGAGGTTCAGGAGGCGGTCAAGCAACATCAGCAGGACGGCGCGTGGCAGGTCTACAAGACGCCGCGCCGCGAACTCTACCCGTACGATGAAGGACAAGAGCCTGCGGTTGACTGCGCTCCATTGCGAACGACCGACATCCAGCTTGAGCCGGGCGAGACGATCACCGACGTTGCCAGCGGCGACAGCGAACGCTGGCTCGTAACGCCAGCTTCATCAGGCGATCCGCGCAACCCGACTCCGCACCTTGCAATCAAACCCACGGCAGCGGGCATCAGCACCAATCTGACGATCTACACCACGAAGCACATTTACCACCTGATGCTGCGCTCGCGCGCCGGACACGAAATTCAGGAAGTCGCCTTCTACTATCCTGAAGATCTCCAGCAGGCGATGCAGGACGCCGACCACACAGCCGCCAAGGCGCGCGATTCCCAATCGCAGCCGGACGGAGTGGTCGCTTCTCTGGCTTCGCTCGATCCGGGCGCGCTCAATTTTTCGTACGCGGTTTCTGGACCAAAGCTGCCGTGGAAGCCGGTCCGAGCATTCGACGACGGCACGCACATCTACATCCAGATGCCCGCGACTACAAAGTCGAGCGAAGCTCCTGCCCTGTTGGTCGCCGCAGGCGACGGCAGCGAGATGGTGAACTATCGCGTCAGGGGCGACTACTACGTGGTCGACAAACTCTTCGACCAGGCGGTGCTGGTTTCGGGCGTCGGTCGCGAGCAGGACCGCGTCAGCATCCGGTACACCGGCGCGGCGAGGTGAATCATGGCCACCGCAACGGCAATTGGACCGACCGGCCCGCGCGTTCACCAACCGCGCGGAGGCGGCGCACGACTGACTCGCACTCTGGTTATCGTCGCCGGCGTGGCAATCGCAACAGCAATGTTCGTGATGATCGTTGCGCTGCATTCGGACTCGCCGGATTCCAGCCAGGCAGTTCGGAGCGACGATGCAGCCACCGTGACATCCAACGAGGAACGCGCTGCGATCGCGGAACTGGAAGCGAAGGCCAGGAATCCGAAACCGCCTGAAATCAAGTCTGTTCCACTTCCGCCGCCGTCGCCGACGCTGACGACGCAGGCTCCTGCTGTTCCACTACCAGCGCGTCCACCGAGCAGGCTGGCCGAGTTGCGGGAGGAGGAATATGTGAAGGCGCTATCCGCGCCACCGATGGTCGAAGCGTTTCACCACGGCGAGACACTGGAAGTTCCAAGCGTCGCCAGTCAGGCAGGGACAACCAGGCCGTACGATCTGACGATCACGCCATCTGGCCAGAGCAACGGCACCAGTGCGATCGCGAGCGTCAAACCGGCGGAGTCTCCTTTTCTGATCACAGCAGGCAGCGTTATTCCGGCGGTGCTGATCAGCGGCATCAACTCGGAACTGCCCGGACCAATTCTGGCGCAGGTTCGCGAGAACGTCTTCGACAGCGCATCCGGACGATGGGTTCTGATTCCTCAAGGCGCCAAGGTCATCGGCTCGTACCAGACCAACGCAGCGTATGGACAGGAGCGTGCCCAGATTGAATGGAAGCGGGTGATCTTCCCGAACTCGTCGAGCATGGACATCCCGGACATGCCGGGGGCCGACCAGGCCGGCTACGCGGGGTTCAGCGATGAGGTGAACAACCACTACCTGAAGACGTTCGGTACCGCGGCGCTCATTTCAATCATCAGCGCAGGCCAGATGGTTGGGCAGATGGGAGCGTTCGGCGGAGGCACCGGTTTCTCCGGCCCCTACGGGTACGGCTACTCGACGCCAAACCAAATGTCATTGCTCAGTGAGATGGGCGGCGCGGCGGCCAGTCAGCAACTCGGACAAGTCGCGCAGAGCAGTCTTCAGCGCGGAATGAACATCCCGCCAACGTTGGAGATACGACCGGGCTATCAGTTCAACGTGATGGTCACGAACGACCTCATACTGCCAGGGCCATACCGGAACTGAGGCGGAGGGCAGCAAAGTGGAAAGCGCAGCCGAAAAGAAGACGCTCACTCCAAGCTATCTCACGCTGACGATAGGCGGGCACCTCAAGAAGGAGATCGACGCGTACGTCGAGTACGCCCATAAGGTCGGGGGTCAGGAGATCGATCCTGCGGAGGTGGCGCGGTTGATGCTGTGGCACTTCCTCGAGACCAACGAGGAATTCAGCGCGTGGCGCAGGACGCGCATCTACGAAAAATCGCAACGACTGACACAAAGGAGCTGGAGAGATGAAACTCAGACTCAAGGACAAGGATTTACCTCCCGTGCAGTTGCGGCTCACATTGCCCGGCAGCCTGAAGGCGTCGCTGGACGAATACGTCGGCTATTTGCACGACAGCTTGCATCGGGAGACGGACGCCAAGGAAGTCGCGATCGAGATGCTGAAGCACTTCGTTGATAGCGACCGTGATTTCAGAGGCTGGCGGAGCAAGCGGGAAGGAGGCGGCGGCGGTTGAGCAGGTGGAGGAGAAGAACGGGGCAGCAGGGACGATGCGGTCGTAGGGCAAGATAAAGGTTTTACCGTACTGTGGACGCCTTTCGTCAGATTCCCTTTCTTCGGCGCGGGATTTCTTCCCCGTACCGCATCGCCGTGCCCCGTACGCGAACAATCTGCAAGCGAGCACTGATGTTTCCGGTCATCCTTTGTACGGGAATCGCAGTACCAGTTTTAAGCTTCGAGCTTATGGGATTGAGGATCGGTCTCACAGACAGCGCGTGCCCGCCAGGGATCTATCGGATGGTTAACCGCGCCCCGTCGCGCGGCGACTTGGTGCTGGCGTGTTTGCCAGATGCGATCGCACGGGTCGGAAGTGCGCGCGGCTATCTGTTGCGCGGACGCGGTTGCGGCGACGGCATCGAGCCGGTCGGCAAACGACTCAGCGCACTCGCCGGAGACTCGGTTGAAGTCATGCCCGATTACATCTCAGTCAACGGCCAACGTTTGCGACATTCGGCGACGCTTTCGCGCGACAGCCGCGACCGATCGGTGGAGCACGTCCCGTGGGGTCGCTACACCGTGCCGACAAATCAGGTGTGGCTATTCGGAACTAAAGACGCGCGCAGTTGGGACTCTCGTTACTTCGGCCCGGTGCCGGCGAGCTCGGTTCGAGCCGCGCTGGAGCCGGTTCTCACGTGGTGAGTTATGGCGGACGGACTGCACACCAGAGAGCAGGGACTTAGAGTCCATCATCTCGCGAATCTCGGCGGGTTGGTCGCGATTGCGGGCTTGGACCGCGAGCCGCCCGACTTACTGCTCGGTGGATTGCTTGAACTTGCCGCGCG
>CAWICC010000005.1:0-850672 GCA_963834535.1 uncultured delta proteobacterium
ACCTCCGCCTGAAGACCTCGCTCAATGCCGTCCATAAAACACTAATGCCGCGTGCGGTCCCGGGATCTTCCGGAACCGCACGCGGCATGGTCTTGCTCACTTACGAATTGCCGCTTATTTCGGGCAACCCAGCTTCGTAACCTGGTCGGCAGGTACAGGCTCCAGCCCTGTCATGCCAGCCGGATCGGCTGCTCCACTCGGTATGAACCAGACTTCGACGCGCCGATACTCGGCGTTCTTATCTGATTCCTTGATCGCCTGGCCGGCCTTTTCCTTCACGTCCGTCGAGGCACCGCAAAGCGCGGGACGCGGCGTCGAGCTCTGATCCGTACCCACGGCCTTCATCATGATGCGGCTCAGATCCAGTTGCGGGCAAATACCCTTGCCTGCGCTGAGTACGGCCGAGGCGTTCAGCACGCGCTTGGTATCCAGAGTCTCCGCAGCCCTTCCTTTTTCCGTCTCGGCGCGGTGGCCGATCAGGATTACCTTGGCGCCCGGATCGTTCCGCAACATCGGGGTCAGTTCTTCCAGCAGGAGTCGCTTGCCGCAATTGTTGACTCGCGCACTCATATTGGGGAACACGAGATCGTCGAGGCGGCGGGCTTCGGGATCCAGCGTCACAGTAACCGGAGCGGTCCGCGACACAGTCTGGTTCTTCGCATCTGTCGCCGTCGCGGTGATCGTTACGGTCTTGCTCTGCGGATGTATACGGTTGCCCATATCGAATCCGCTAACGCTGCCCGGCGTGAATGTGGAGCCCGTCACGCCTTCACCTGAATAACTGACGGTAACCGCTCCGCCGCAAGGCGACGGCGTCGCCACTGCATTCAGCTGGATCGGACCCGACGTGTATGGCACCGTGCTCGGGTTCACCGCAAACGTGAGCGACGGAGGCGTCAACGGCTGAATCGTAAAGTCCGCCGGGGACGAAGTCAGCGACGCTTCAGCCGTTACGCGCACCGTGACCGATGCACCTGCCTGATCCGGCAGGTCGAGGGACGAACTGGTGGCGCCCGCCACCGGCTGTCCGTTCTCGAACCACTGATACGTTGCCGTCCGGTTCCCCAAACCCTGGGGTTCCGCCGTCAGGTGATACGTGTGGCCGGCCGACGTCGCAAAAGGAGCCGAAGTCGCCACCTCCGTCGCACCGGTCACCGCGACGGTCACCGATCGCGACCCCGAGCCGGAGTTCGTCGGAACGCTGAACGACGATCCCGTCGCACCGGAAGCAGGAGATCCATTCACTTGCCACTGGTAGGTCGCGCCAGTATTGCCGTTCACCGAAAGCCTCAAATCGTCGCCCGCGCATACGTCATGCGCACCAGCAATCGAGGGAGCGCCCGTTCCGGCAGGAATGTCGACACGAATAGCCTGCGAGATCAGAGGATTCGGCGGCGGAGGCGGCGCAACGTATCCCATGCGAAGAATTAAGCCAATGGTCGCCTCAAGAGAGCTGTCGTGACCGCCGGCCGGTATGTAGAGCGTATTCGGACCTTCCTGGCCTTGTGGCAAGCCGAAGTGTGCAGCCTTGTTGAAACGGCCGCCCAACTCGAATCGGAGTCCATAGTGCTCGTTAATGTAGTGCTTTAAGCCGATTGCGTAATTGATGCCCGGCATCATCTCATTCTTCAATGCAAACTCCGGCTGCACAAAGTTGCCGGTCGTACCAGATCCCGCATCCTTGCCCGGGGTGAACATCGTAAATGCGGGGCCAGCCAATAAATATATGCGGTTCTTCGCGGTTCGCGGCTGGAAATTGTAATCCAAATCCAGTGCATATTGGGAATTGTAGGAAACGATCGATGCAAATCCCGACTGCCCATATGGCCTCAAATCCAGTCGGTTCCGTCCCAATTGCAGGGACCCTTCAAAGGATATATGGTTGGAAAAGTCGAAGTTGAACTTCTCGCCGAACACCCACCCGCTTTGAAATCTGTCCGTATAGTTCCGTGTGTTGCCGCCCTGAAACGCCTGGAACCATTGCCAGCCGAAATATGGGGTGATGTCCCACGTTGAATAGCCTCCGTCGTCCGTCGTGGATGCCGCGGCAGCCTTTGCGGTCCCGGTAGTTTGCGCCATTGCGCTCCCTGTAATCGCGACCGCCACGGTGGCCCACAACATAAATTGCCTGTAAGGCCGGGCAAATTGTGACCTCTTCGTCATGAAATTATCTCCCTCTTCAGTTTCAAAAACCATTATCAATCATTTCGGGCTCTGAATGCTACGGTGGTGTTTTTGCCGGCTCTCGATTTATCAGCCGTCCTAACACCCGTTGCCGTTGACGTCCACATCCCGATTCCGGTGGTATATACGCCACGTCTCGGGAACAATGCAAAAAGCGTGTCCGGAGCCGCGGAAAGAACAACTAGCGCCTCGGGGCCGGCGTTCCCGCCAGCCTCGTCGTCAATCGGCTGCCAGTGCTGGCCGCCGTCTGTTGAAACAAAAATGTGCCCACCCTGCGAAATAAATGCCTCACCCGCGTGCGTAGGATGAAATAAAACAAGGCTGACCGTTTCTGTATCCAACCCTGTGTGGACCTGTTTCCACGTCTGGCAACCGTCTGTCGACCGCAACAGCCCCGTTGACGTCGCAGCCAGCGCCGTGGGTGTCGGTTGACCCGTCCCTCCAGGCTTGACCCCAGGTGGCGAGTCGAATGCCAGCCCATACCAGGCGGTCTTCGGCCCCGCTTCCCCGCACGATTTCCACGTCACCCCGTCATCCCTGCTGACCAGCCCCCCAGTTCCCGTGAGCGCCGCCACCACATTCCCCGGCGACCGCTCGATGGACTGAATCCGCCCGTCCGTCACCGACGTCCACGCTCCACTCTCGGTACCGCGGAACATTCCCAGCGACGTCCCCGCCAGCAAAACTCCACCCCGCAACGGCATCAGGGCTACCACCGGAGAACCCCCGGAAGGCGACTTGAGAGGTATCCAGTGTTGTCCCCCGTCGCGCGATTCCGACAGACTGTGATACCCCGCCGCATACAGCCGCTTCGGGTCGTCCGGAGCCGTCGCCATTTGCACCAATTCGTCGCCCGCTGTTCCGCTTGCATGCTCCCATCGCGCCGCAAAATTCTCAGTCCGGTAAGCGCCGCCGGTGCCCGCTTCGTAAACGCTGCTGGAGTAAAGCGCCAAACCCGAACCTGTCAGCGTCGTGAAATTACGATTCGTGAACCCCGTATCCGATTCATGCATCGTGTTGCCTTCGTCGGTCGAAACCAGCAGCCCGCCCGGCGTCGAAGTCCCGGATGTTGCCGCGAAAAAGACTCGTCCGTCGAGTCCCGGATCGAACGCCAGCGACCGCACGCTATCGTTGCTCACCTTGCGCCACGCGTGCCCGCCGTTGACCGACTTCAACAACCCGTCTGTCGTTCCCGCGAACACAACACCTTCATGGCGCGGATCCATCGCAACAAAATGCGTCCGGAACGCACCTGTGGGAGTACTCAGTTTCGTCCAGTGGCCGCCGCCATCCATGCTGTCGTAAACCCCGCTACAGGCGCTGGCCATGATGTGCTCCGGATGGCGCGTATCCACCTGAATACTGAAGACGTCGGAATCGTCTATCATCCCGGTGTGGATCGATTGCCACGTTGCTCCGCCATCCGCCGTCTTCCACGGTAAGTGCGTCGTCCCTGCGTACAGAATCCTGCTGTCACCGGGGTCGAATGCCAGTGAAACCACCGGGCGAAGTTCCGTATTGCCTTCCGCCGAGATCCTCCTCCAGTTCGCTCCCGCATCCCGGCTCAAAAACACGCCGCTCGACGTGCCAGCCGCAATCACGGCATTATCTCCCGGCCATAACGCCAGCGACCACACGCCGATTCCTGCCGTCCCCGGCAAGAGCGTCCACGACTTTCCGGCATTCGTGGTCTTGTAGACGCCCGAAACGCGCGTGATTTCGCTCTCGACCCCGGCATACCAGGTTTCCGTCGCCTTCGGATCCACCTCGAGCGCGTGCAGCACACCCGCGAGCTGCGCCGGAAAGGGCATACTCGTCCAGGAAGCCGCGCCGTTTGTAGAGGAAAACACCAAGCCGTTGCGAGCAGCAGCAATTACATGGCCCTTCGTCTGTGGGATTGCGCGTACGATGTCGGCGTCTCCGCCAAAAGGTCCCGTGGGTAGCCAGGAGGCAGAAAGCGTCGCCGAAAACACGACGATTGTAAGCGATGAAATAGCAATCCTACTGATCGGCGAACCTGCGACTGAACCTTCCCTTCTGTTCAATCCTCTCGACCCCCAGATAATGCCTATACTGCGAGCAACTGATGCCACATCTTCCATTCTGCCACGGGAAGTCCTGTTTTTTCAACGGGATTAAGGTATTTTCAGCACTTTTATAATCTGCCAAACTTAGGTGACTGACAGACAGGCCGTCCGCAGATCGCCTAATTCGCCGCCAATCCTTTGAAAAAACACTCCCTACCTTAACTTCTGGAGGGCCCGGCCCCGAGTGCCTGTTATCGCAAGAGTGGCAGTTCCCCTGACCTTTTCCTTATTTAACATTTCATCCAACGACAGTCCCAGAGCGGCCCGGCAAGTAAATGAGCGTCAAATAACTCGCGCAGTTTGCGCACTCGATTGACGCAGATTCGCGCCAAATACCGGGGTCTCGCCCTTCGGAAGGCATCACTTAGGCGTCGAGACGCGCCCGCCCATCTTCCAGAATTTACGACACAATTCAATGCAATGGAGCACAGTATCCCTTTGCGCCCCTCAACGGTATTAATAGTGGTCCGATCGAATTCAGCTCCGGCGGACTGGGCGACTTGCCTGCATCAAGAAGTTTCTGACCGCCGGTGGTCACGTCGCCTGGTGCCGGGCCAGATCCCGCCGCCTTCAGCCAATTTTCAGACTGCCATGGTCTGATGAGCTGACCCCGAACGACAGGAGAGCTTCATGCGAAACACGTATCTCGCGGTAGCAGCAGTACTTGCCGCAGCAGCCGCAGTGGGCCTGGCCCAGCAACCCAGCCCTTATAAGGTGCTGCAGACGGCTAAAGTCGGAGGCCTGGGAGGCTTCGATTATATTTATGCCGACGTGGCCGGACGGCGTCTCTACATCCCGCGGGGCGGTGACAATAATGCAACTCCTGTCTTGGCCGCCCGCGTTACCGTTTTCGATCTCGATACGCTGGTTCCCGTTGGTGAGGTGCCGGATGTCAGGGCCAGCGGAGTCGCGGTAGACGAGGAGTCGGGGCATGGTTTCGCCACGAGCAAGCCCGTGACGATGTGGGATGCGAAAACACTAAAAGTCATCAAAACAATCGATGTCCAGGGTGCTCCGGACGGTATTCTGGGCGACGCTTTCAACCACCGCGTTTATGTTCTCAGCCACCAGGCGCCGAATGTGACCGTGATTGATGCGAAGACAGGCGATGTGCTCGGCACTTTAGACCTCGGCGGAGCGCCAGAGCAGGCCGCTACCGATGGAGCGGGTCATATTTATATCGACGTCTCGGACAAAGCCAACGTCGCGGTAGTCGATGCCAGGGCGATGACGGTGACCGGCCATTACCCACTGGGCGACAACATCAGCGGGGTCTCGGGCCTGGCGATCGACGCGAAGAACCACATTCTCTTCGCCGCCTGCCGGGGTGCTTCGCCGACCATGGTGATCCTGAACGCGAACGACGGCAAAATCATCACGACTCTGCCGCTGGCAGGCAGTACGGACGGGGCCGTGTTCAATCCTGCCACCATGGAAGCTTTCAGCTCACACGGCAACGGCACCATGACGATCGTTAAGGAGAATAATCCGGCCAGTTTTGCGGTGGAGCAGAATCTGGATACGATGACTGGCGCTAAAACGCTGACGCTCGATGCGAAGACGAATCATGTCCTGACCATGGCTGCGGAATATGCAGCCCCGCCGACGCCGCCGGCCGCGGCAACGCCACCGCCAGCCGGCGCGCCTCAGCAGGGGCGAGGTGGATTTGGCGGACGCGGACGTGGCCGCGGCGCCATGGTGCCCGGATCGTTTACAATTCTGGTGGTTGGGAAATAGAGTGATGGCCCCGGACGGTAAAGGTCCGGGGCCATTGAACAGGGGAGGAAGCGGGGCCGTAATTCAGGCTGCCGCGAACTTTTTGGCGACGACGCGCGGCTTGGCGATTCTTTCCTTGATCGGGAAGTGCTGCCGGAGCCAGTTGTGCAGGCTTTCTTTCTGGGTGGCATTGACGACCCGGTACCAGCGGATCTCGCCGGTCTGTTCGTCATATTCCGCCATGACATAGGCACCGGTCGTCATGACACTGACGATGCTGTCATCTCTTAAACGCCCGCAGTAAAAAGAGTCGTTAATTGTGTGACGATCAATCATTTAAGCCCATTATAGCAGAGATTGAAACAATCTATCGGGCGAAATCCACATAACCGCGCCGAGGGTCCGTGCTGATCAGCCTTACTCGTAGCTGATCTCCCACATCGACGCCCTGGCCACGGACCAGTATCCCTTCGGCGGGCGGATTCGTTATCCTCACAAACACCCCCTTCGGCGTCACACCCGTCACCACCGCGGCGAATGTCTCTCCGATCCGGGGACCGAGCGCGACCGCTGCGATCCGCTTATTCATCACCCTTTCGACCTTACGCGCAGCGTCTTCCTTCAGGGTACAGTTCGTCGCTATAGCGGCCAGTTGCGAATCGGAATACGGCGGCGGCGTTTTCGCGATGACTGACTTGATCAGCCGCTGCGTCACTGTATCGGCAAAGCGCCGGTTGGGCGCGGTGGAGTGAGTGTAATCGTGAGCGGCCAGCGCGAAATGGCCAACTTCCGGACCTCCCGGCCGCGACAGTACGTACTCACCGGGCCCCATCAGCTTCACCACCGCCAGGGAGACATCCGGATAGTGCTCCGGATCGTTTGCTTTCCGCTCCTGAAGAAACCGGTTGAGAGCGCCGGAATCCGGATTGGCCGGCAGCGTCTCCCCATAACGGGCGGCCAGTTCAACAATTCGCGGCCATCTCGCGGGCGTCCGGACCACTCGAGCGATGGCCGATACGCCCGCGCGCGACAGAGTTCGCGCCATCACTCCGTTTGCCGCAACCATGAAGTTCTCGATCAGCTCCGTGGCACGATTCTTCCTGCGCGTGTTAATACCCGAAACCTTGCCGTCGGTGACAACTGCCTCTGCCTCGACGCGGTCCAGGTTCAGGGCACCCAGCCGTTGGCGTTCGTCGAGCAGTAACCGCGAGGCTTCGTGCTGAAGCTTCAGTTGCGTCTGTAAATCGGCGGCCGCCGCCACTCTGGCCGGGGGCGCCGCTGTCCCCTCCAGCCACGGCCCCACGCCGTTGTAGGTCAGCTGAGCCCGGTTTCGCACCAGCGCGCGGTAGACGTCTCCGGATGTAACGGAGCCGTCCGCCGCCACCACGATTTCGATCACGACCGACAGCCGGTCGGCATCCTGGTTCAGCGACGTCAGCCCCGTGGAAAGCTCCTCCGGCAGCATGGGAAACGTGCGCACTCCCGCGTAGACAGACGTTGTTTCGATCGCGGCGTGCTGATCGATCGGCGTCCCGGCTGGCACGTCGGAGTTGACGTCGGCGATGGCGACCAGAAGGCGGATGCCGCTGTCGATGCGTTCGGCAACCTCCGCCTGATCCAGATCCCTCGATGTGTCGTTATCGATGGACGACCAGAGCATAGAGCGCAGATCGCGCACGCTGCCGTTCACGGGAACGGGCGATTGTGCCCGAAGCGCGGCCAGTTGCCACTCTACCTCCGGAGGGAAATCCGGCTGAAAGCCTGTGTCGATCATCGTCTGGCGGGCGGCCGCCGCGAGATCAAATCCGTTATGATTCATGAGGTGTAGCCGGTCGTGCCGAGTTTCAGTGCGCGGCTACCAGGTGAAATGCGTCCAAAGGCAGATTCCCGTCGGACCCAAACGGTAATTCGTGTGCCTCATCGAGAATTGTCAGCCGCGGATTCGCTTCAATTTCCGCCCGCATATTCTCACTTAGCGCCATGGGCGAAACCGCCAGTGTATTGGCAACCCAGCCCACACGCACATCCGCAAAGTTGGGTTTCCCTATGGTGGGCACAATCTTTTCGATGCATTCGCGATCCGTCGGAAAGTGAATCGGCAGTTTGCCGCCCCGTGGCGTTGTCGCCGTCAGGACGTTCAGCCATGTTGCGTGATTATCGATAGCGGCGGCCAGACGATCGGTAACGACCTCCGCCATGCCGACTCCGGAAGCGTTTCCGTAACTATGCTCACTCAGTCCCCGCACAAAGATGCGCTCGACATGCGGCAATCCGGGCCACGGGTTGATCTCACCATCCACCCCACGATTTACAATCTTCGTATCCATGCCGGCGCCGCTGAAATTTTTCCCCATCTCGTCGATGATCAGCAGATCCAGATCGCAGGGCAGCGTCGCGGCCCAGGTCTTCGAGAGCGCCAGCAGTTCCTCTTCGCGCGCTTCCATGTCGGCTGCCGGAACCGCCGCCAGTTTGGCCGTGTTGTGAAACGCGTCTTCGAGAATCGCCAGACCGCCCAGGATTTTTCCCGAGCCGAGCACCTGACGCCCCACCGACCGGATCACCGCCTCCAGTCCGATACGGCGGGCCTGCATGTGGTAATTCTTCGCCCTGCCCACTTACCCAAGCCGATCGCCATCATTTATCCAGGCCGCTTTCGATTTTGCCCGCGAAATCCGTATGCTGTTAATGCGGCCCACCAGAAACACGCCGCCCGCGCCGGAAGCGTTGCGATCGAGAAATACCTCGATGCCTTCCGGAAGATCGTCCCAGTTCCACCACATCGAGCGAACTGCGGATCTCGCAGCCCATTGTCTCCGGCGTTATCCCGTAGTGAGCCAGAACGTCGGTCTGGCCTTCCGCGGTAGCGGCCCCATGGCTGCCCATGGCCGGAAAGATGAATGGCGCGAACTGCCGGGATTTCCAGAAATCGACCACGGCGCGGACAATGACGTCAATGTTGCCGATACCCCGGCTTCCCACCCCGATCGCAACGGTGGACCCCGGCGCGAGACCGGCGCCAAAGCCAGCCGCGCTCAATTCGCGGAAAATTTCACCCGGAATGTCGGCCAGCCGCCGGTCCGGAAAGTTCTGGCCAACCAGAATCATGCGAGACAGTGTCACAGTGATGGATTATATCAATTGATGCGCTTCCTAACGGGCCTACTCCGTCTCCCACTGCTGTGAGAGCATGCGTGAATACTCGTCAGACGCGTAGATCTCAAAATCGAAAGCCGCTCCGTCCATCGGCTGGTAAGCCTTCATTTGCTGGAAGCAGATATAAGCGTAGTCGGCAAATCGATGGTAGTGCTCCAGAAACATCGGCGAAAGCGTTTCTATCGGCGGGGGCTCCCCGAACAGGCACCAGATGCCGATGGCTCGCGAAAAAACCGCCCGGCGGTCATTCACGCCCCACTCTTCGAGTTTCCTGCGAACGGCTTCCGGCGGCGCATCGACAACCATAGCGGAGAAACACTGTGCGTTCGTGCGCAGCCCAATATCGCCAGACCGCTCCATCTGATCCAGGCACTGGTCGATCCAGCGGAAAATATCCTTCCCGAGGAAAAGCAACATACGGATTTCCTGGTAGCGCCCGAGGATCACACGCTGTTGGATATCGGCATAATGCGGGTTCGAGAGCGACGCCTCCTGCAAAGCGATGGCCGCGCGCGAGCCTTCCATCAACTGGGCCGTGCTCTGGTCGCCTCCAAAAGGATGGAGAATCAGGGGTGGCAGTATTTGCCGTTCGTTCCTGGCCTGCGGATTTATCGACACTCTTTTTTACTCATCGGCCATATCGCGGGCGAGTTCTAATGCCGCGCGGGAACCTTTATGTAGCCCGATACGTTGCTTCTCGGACGGGAATGCCGCGGACAGCGCGGATATCCATCATGCGTCCTTACGTTCACTCTACCCCATTTTTACTCTGCCCCAGTTCGGCGGGAGACTGCGTGTGGCCGGCCGGGATAAATCCGTTCGGGGCCTCAATGAGTCTGTTGCGGGGCTTTCGCGGTTGCCAGGTCGCCGCGTGAGCGGAGTGAATTGATTCGTTCCAATCGTTTCGAGACACTGCCGTAGCCTGGATGAAAAGGCGCCAGCAGATAGACCCGCACCACATACCACCAGAAGCTGCGCTCATTGAGCGACGGGTCGATCAGGTGCAGAATACCTTCCTGAGCCTGCGGAGTCCTGCTCCAGTGAATTCCCGGCGCCTTGTGGTGAATCGTATGGTAACCGTTGTTAAACAGCATCAGATTGATCAGCCCCGTGAAGTTGCGGGAGTGGCTGTACTCCGACTCTTCGTCGGTATGGACATGCTGAACGTAATTGAAAACCAATACGCTGAACAACGAAACCTGATGCGGAATCACTATAAAAATCACCGCTTTCTTCCAGTTCAGAATGAGGGCACCCACATAGTAGAGTCCCAGAACCACGTATTGCGACGCGGCCAGTGAAAACCTGCGCCTGTCGCTGCGCCAAAGAGTTTTCAGATAAGCGGCAATCGGCTTTTGCTGAAAGTAACTGCTGGTTGACGGGTAGCTGAGCAACGTGAAGATATTGTTCTTCTCACTCAGCCGGTACGTGATCGTGTAGTCGCCCTCTTTGTTATTCAGAGCGTGATGATTCTTGTTGTGTGTGGGAATCCAGCCAAATGCCGGGAAACCGTAAAACAGCGTCAGCCAGAAATCCGTTGCGATGTTCAGCATCCGCGACCTCCACAACGGAACATGATTGTGGTTATGCGCAATGATGGCCACCGATACGGCCATGAACAGGAACCACACGTAAAGAACCGGCTGGAAAGAGGCCAGATTCCACTGGACGATCAGCAACGCGGTCGTGGTAGCCATATACCACAGCGTGCGCCGGTCGGCTCGGTAAGAGAGAAGCAACGTCACCGATATTATACGGTTATCGACCCCAAAAGCAATCGGCAAAAAGCCTGGGACAAATACCGTAGCGCCTGGGCCAGACCTGACTCACTTCCGCTCCGTCAGTTTCACCTTTGCGGAAATCTTCTCGGACCCGCGCAACACCTGCACCGCGACCTCGTCCCCCGCCTTGTGAGCCCTGAGGGCATAAGTGAAATCGTACAGATTCCGTATCTCCACACCATCGAACGCGATCAGAATGTCACCCGCCCTCAGGCCCGCCAAACCGGCCGGCGAATCCGCGTGGACGTCGGCGAATCGCACGCCCGTCGGCGGTTCCGCAAAGTCCGGCACGCTGCCAAAATAAGGACCATATCCTCCCGCGCTGCCCGAACCCGTGATAGTACCCGCATGCGGATTGCTTTCCTCCTTCACGCGGACAAATTCCGGTCGCCCGTCCTCGTTTTCCAGCTTCTCCACCATCCCGGCCACCAATTGCAGCACCTGGACGGCGCCCGGCGCATTGATCTTGTCCCATGTGTCGCTCGGCTTGTGATAATCGCCGTGCAGGCCGGAAAAAAAGAACAGCACCGGCACCTGTTTCGCCGTAAACGACGTGTGGTCGCTCGAACCGTACCCGCTGTCGGAATAGTCCACCCGAAAGCTGGTCTTCGCCACCAGCGCGTCCAGATCCGCGCGGAACGTCGTGCCGGTCGCCGCGCCACCAATATAGAGCTTGTCGTCCCGCACCCGCCCGATCATGTCCATATTCAGCATAGCGACCGCCTGATCCAGCGGCAGGATCGGATGCCCGGCATAGTATTCCGACCCCAGCAATCCCAGCTCTTCACCGGCGAAGGTCATAAACAGTATGCCTCGCTTCGGCTTGGGTTGCTGCTGGCGAAGCCCGGGCGCTGAATACTCTTCCGTAAAGTACTTCGCCAGTTCCAGAACTCCCGCCGTCCCCGAGGCGTTGTCGTCGGCTCCGGGATGCACGGTCCCCGTCATCGCCGGGGCCAGCGAGAACTGACCGCCCAGCCCCAGGTGATCGTAATGCGCTCCCACGATGACGTATTCCGGGCTCGCGCCGGGCAGGTATCCGATCACGTTGTGAACCGTCTTCACTATCCGCTCTACATCGATGTTCTCGCGTACGGTAACACCGGGTAGCGCAAACGAACGAGGCTTCAAATCCGTGTTGATGGCTTCTTCCGTCGCCTCCAGATCCTTGCCCGCAGCCCGCATCCACGGTTCGACCGTCGCTTTCTTTCACCTGCACAAACGGAATGCCCGCATCGGAAGGCCCGCTCTCGTTACCGAATTTTTCCAGTTCGTCTCGGCTGTCTTTGTGGTTTACGCGGTCGAAAATCAGGATGACGCCGCGCGCGCCGTGAATACGCGCATTCGCCGCCTTGCTGTACGTCTCCGAATGAACGGTATAAACCTTGCCCTCAAAAACGCTTTTTTCGTCGAATTCCTGCGGCTCGTGCGCCAGCACCAGAACGACCTTGCCGTGCACGTCGATGCCCGCATAGTCGTCATAGTTGTATTCCGGCGCGGTGATACCGTAGCCGGCGAACACCACCTGGCCCGAGACCTTTCCGCTCGCGGAGAAATTGTACGGTACGAACTCTTTATTGACCTGCAGCGTCTCGATGTCGCCGCCAGTTGCCGATTCAAAACGATTGCCACTTCCCAGTTTCGAACTCGTCGAAATCTCGAAAGGTTCCAGATAGCCGTTCCCCACGGGCTTGAGCCCATCGGCGCGAAAATGATCCGCAATATACTTGGCGGCTTTCTCCAGTTCGGGCGAACCGCTCGCCCTGCCCTTCATCTCGGGCGATGCCAGATATTTAATATGATTCAGGTACCGGTACGCGTTAAACGACGGTGCGTCCGCAGCCACCACACCAACCGCGGCCACCAGACAAACCGCAGCCGCCGGCAACAAAATCACCCTGCGGCGCATCACTTCACGTTAGCCTTTCCCATGCCGGGCAGTGACAACTGGATGCTGCAGCAGTCCGCGTCTTTCTTCAGCGCCTTCGCGTACGCGATCTCCTGCTCCACCACCATCTTCAGATCGTCCAGCGCCAGTGTACCCACCATACGGCGCCCGTTAATGAAAAACGTCGGCGTCGCATTGATCTTGAGTTCGTCACCCATCGCGATCGTACGATCCACTTCCGCGCGGGGTTCCGGGGCGACGGCGCACGCAGTCAGCCGTGCCACGTCAAGATTTTTGTCGCCTTTAGCGTAATCGAGCACCTTGTCTCGCAGATTCGCCGCCGTGATCTCGCCCTGATGCTGAAAGATCCAGTCGTGATATGCCCAAAATGAGTCGTTGCTCTGGGTATAAATGCAGCGGCCCAGTATCGCCGCCCCGCGCGCAAACGGGTGTATCGTCTCCAGAGGGTAATCCATATAAACCAGGTCCAGATCCCTGGGAAATGCTTCCATGAGCTGGGTTCTCACCACGCCGGCTTCCTGTTTGCAATAGGGGCACTGGAAATCGGCGAACTCCACTATGGTGACCGGTGCGCCGGGGACTCCAAGAGACGGCTGATGGTCCGTCTTGAGCAAACCAAGCTCGACTTCAAACGGACTCTTCGCCATGTCGAGGATATCGCCGCGAATAATCGTCCGGGTATCGGCGGAGACGTAGAATGTCTCCTCCTGCGTCCGGCCGCCGAGGGTTCCGCGGATCTTGACCTGGTAGAATCCCGGCAAGGGCGCGGCTACCGGATCGCCGATGGCCACCTGGACGCTGGCCGGCCAAACCAGCAGATGCCGGATGTAGGCTTCGAGAACGGGCACGTTGAGAACCGCCGCCGCCGATCCGGATGATGCCGGACTTCCCCCCGCCGCGGGGGAACCGGGAACAGCCGGCGAACCCGCAATAGCCATTGCGGCGGGTTTTCCTGGCTCGGGCGGCGCAGCCGTTTGCGCCAGCAATGCGGCCGTGACTAATGCGCCCGCTAAGAACCTTATCAGCATCTTGCTCCGATCCTATTAAAGTACTGGCCCGATCCGCCACGGCACAAACTCCCTGTGCCCCAAAATTTCCGCCTTGGTTCTTTCGCCCGACGCGACCCGCAGCAGCGTTTCGAAAATCTCCCGACCGATCCGCTCAATGGACGAATCGCCATCCGCAATCACGCCCGCGTTGATGTCCATATTGTCCTTCATTCGGCGACCCGTATTTGTGTTGGTGGATATCTTCAGCACCGGCACGGTCGGAAAGCCGATCGCGCTCCCCCGCCCCGTCGTGAATGCAATCAGGTTGCAGCCGCCGGCCGCCAGCCCGGTCAGTGAGACAGGATCGTATCCGGGCGTATTCATAAAGGTGAATCCGGGCATCACTACGGGCGCTGCATAGTCGATGGCATCGTTCAGCGGCGAAGTGCCTGCCTTCGCCACGGCGCCCAGCGATTTCTCCAGAATGTTCGTCAAACCGCCTTCCTTGTTTCCCGGCGAGGGATTATCGTCAAAACTGCCGCCAAACCGGTTGAGGTATATCTTGTAACTCCTTACAAAACCAAGTAGTTTATCGGCAACTTCCCGGTTCCGCGCGCGCCGGACCAGAAGATGTTCCGCGCCAAAAATCTCCGTTGTCTCAGCCAGCACCGCCGCCGCGCCAACCGCTGCCAGCATATCCGACGCCACACCCAGAGCCGGGTTAGCCGTGATGCCGGAAAACGAGTCGGACCCGCCGCAGTTCAGCCCTACCACCAGCTTCGACGCCGAAACCTCCGTACGCTTTTCCCCCGCGCATTCCTTCATAAGCGAGTGAATATGGCGTCGCGCCGACTCGAGCGCACCGGTCGTGCCGCCGCTCTCCTGCAGCGTCATCCCCACCAGCCGGCTGGAGCGTGGCGCGGAATCCCCCAGATAGTGCGAAATCTGATTCGTCTCACAACCCAGGCCCAGGATAATCGCCGCCGCAACGTTCGGATGAGCCAGCACGCCCGCCAGCGTTCGCTGCAACTGAATCGTGTCCGGGCCGATCGACATCGCGCAACCTTCCCCGTGGGGAAACGCCACCACGCCATCGATATTGGCGGGCAGCGTCTCGCCCCGAAACGACTCGGCGATAAGCTCCGCTGTATGCGCCGCGCAGTTGCTGGCTGCCACCACCGCGATATAATTGCGAGTCCCCACCCGGCCGTCTTCCCTCACGTAACCTTGAAAAGTCGGGCCGTTTGTTGGCGGGGCTGCAATCGGCGTATCGGTCTGCGGGAATTCGTAGGCAAATTCGATTTCTTCAAAGCCCAGATTGTGGGTATGGACTCGCTGGCCGGTTTCTATCGCGCTGCTGGCGGGACCGATGCGCTGGCCGTAGCGAATGACTTGTTCGCCCGCCCGTATACTCCTCAGCGCAATTTTGTGCCCCGCCGGAATGTCTTCGGTTGCGGCAAATTCCACGCCGTCTATCCTCACCGTCGTCCCAGCGGACAAAGAGACTCTCGCCACCGCGATGTTGTCGCTCGCGTGCAGCCTAATCACCAGATTCTCCGGCTTTGGCGCCATCCGGATGCCGACGAGTTCACTCACCTGTCACCCGCGCGCTGGTGAGGTACTTCGCCCTGGCATTCGCCAAATGTGGTGTTGCCAAATACAGTTTTCGGGAACCCTGTACACGATGATTGGTCCAAATCGCAGTCGTGGACGTCCGATTCATTAGACACAGCGCTATTATAATGGTTAGGAACGGATCTGTGGTACCCGTGGCAGGTCCTCACGCCACCGTTCCGGTCAAGTCGCGGATTTCATTGACGTTTAATTACTTGGCACAGAGGCCACCCGCGACGTATGGTGTAACTTAGATGCGGTTGCTCTCGTCGATTGTACAGATTGACAGATGTGCAGGGAAATGTGCCGGAGCGAACAGATTCGGTTTAGGCCGTTCACGATGTAGTGGATGTGATACACTCCCAAAATTGGAACGGCGGTCGAGGGGTTTCCGTTTTATGAAGATAGTGCGCAGGTCGGCGTTACGCATCGCATTTATACCGGATGGTCCGCCGTGTTGGGCGTTTCCGTTCTGCGCGGGTTCGTTAAGAGTGGCCCTTAAGGGCTCCGGAGTACATCCGAATGTCTGAATCACAACAGAATCATCATCACTACGACGCTGAAGTGGCCGTGCATGACGCTCAGGGTAACGTCAAGCTGCGCGTGGAAGCCGATGACCATCTGAGTCACACTCTGGCGCCCGACACCGAGATCCCCTGGTACAAATCGATCGTCGAGAATGTCCGTGAATCGATCCACCCGGAGAAGCTCCCGCCTCTGGAGCTGACCTCCAAGCCGGTCGAAGTGAAGGATATCTGGGGACAAGGGGACCAGTACCAAGGCGCTGGCGTCGTCAGTATTTTTCAGAGCTGCGCTGGTTGCCGCTGCTTATTTTGCTGGAACCAACGCCAAAGTGCAGAAAGCGATCACGAACGTCGTCCTGATGGCGCCGCCTCCGCCGGTGAAGGCAGTCGTGAAGACGAATCGGGTGGCGGCGGTGGTTCGCGTTCTCCTCTGCCTCCGATGAAAGCTCAGTTGCCGAAGCCTGCGCCAAAGCAGTTCGTTCCGCCTCTGGTTACCGATCCAGCATCCTCTGCTGACCATGGACGCATCCCTCATCGCTCCTCCGGACGCATGGGCCGCTCCTACGGGCGCGATCGGCAATCCGCTGGGCCAGATTGGCGGCGGCGGCGGATTCGGCAGCGGCGGCGGTATCGGAAATGGCAGCGGTAACGGGATTGGCAACGGCAACGGCAGCGGATATGGCAACGGCAGTGGCGGCGGAGTTTACGCCGTCGGTAATGGCGTCAGCCAGCCTCAGCTGATCAGCAAAGTCGACCCGGAATATTCCGAAGAAGCCCGCAAAGCCAAGTACAGCGGCTCCGTAACGCTCTCTATCGTGGTGAACACGGAGGGCAAGGCTGAAGACATCAAAGTCGTCAAGAGTCTGGGTATGGGACTTGATGAGAAAGCCGTCGAAGCCATCCGGAAGTGGCGTTTCAAGCCTGGCATGAAGGATGGCGTGCCAGTCAAGACCCGCGCCGTCGTCAACGTCAACTTCCGTCTGCTCTGACCGTCGTCCGCTATTGCTTTTGGCATTCGCCGCCCGTCTCAGCCTGAGGCGGGCGGTTTTGTTTGATCCCGGAAAAATGATCCCCAATCGCCTCCAGCACGAAAAAAGCCCCTACCTCAGCAGCACGCCAACAATCCGGTCGACTGGTATCCCTGGGGCGAAGAGGCGTTCGAAAAAGCGCGCCGCGAAGACAAGCCCATCTTCCTCTCCATCGGCTATTCCACCTGCCACTGGTGCCACGTGATGGAGCGCGAATCGTTCGAAAGCGAAGCCATCGCCGCGCTGCTGAACCGATGGTTTCGTGTCCGATAAAAGTGGATCGCGAAGAGCGGCCCGACATCGACCGCATCTACATGACGTTCGTTCAGGCGTCCACCGGCGGCGGCGGATGGCCCATGTCGGTGTGGCTCACGCCGGATCTGCAAGCCGTTTTTCGGCGGAACCTATTTTCCGCCCGACAATCGCTACGGACGCCCCGGATTCCCCGCCGTTCTCGGAGCGCATCGCCGAAGCCTGGCGCGACGACCGCGCGCGAAATCGTGGAATCCAGCGATCGCAGGTGGTGGAGCAACTCGCGCCAGTACTGCTGTGCGCCGCCGAGCGGACGCGATCGGCGTCCCGGCCACGGTCTCGATTCGCGCCTTCCAGCACTTCCGCCGCATCGTTCGATCCGCAAACTCGGCGGCTTCGGCGGCGCGCCGAAATTCCCCCGGCCCATCGTCCACAATTTCCTGCTGCGTTACTGGAAGCGAACCGGCAACGCAGGAAGCGCTCGACATGGTGCTGGAAACGCTGCGTCGCCATGGCCAAGGGCGGCATGAACGATCAGCTGGGCGGCGGCTTCCATCGCTACTCGGTGGATGAGCACTGGTTCGTCCCGCATTTCGAGAAGATGCTCTACGATCAGGCGCAGCTCGCCGTTTCTTATCTGGAAGCCTTCCAGATCACCCGCGATGCCAGTACTCGCGCAGGCCGCGCGCCGCACTCTCGACTACGTGCTGCGCGACATGACGCATCCCGACGGCGGCATTTTATTCGGCCGAAGACGCCGACAGCGTGGTCGAATCCCGCCGCATCCGCATGAGAAGAGCGAAGGCGCGTTCTACATCTGGACGCTGGCGAAGTACGCAGACCTGCTCGGCGACGAGCACGCCGCGCTGTTCGCCTTCCGCTATGGCGTGGAAGCAGGCGGCAACGTCCCCAACGATCCGCACGGCGAATTCACCGGCACGAAACATTCTGTTTCAGGCGCATGGCTCGAAGAAACCGCGCACCATTTCGATCGTCGCCGGACGACATCATGCGCGCACGCGCAAGCGCGACGTCGGCTGTTCGCAAGCGCGGGCGAGCGCGTCCGCCCGCACCTCGACGACAAAATCCTCACCGCCTGGAACGGCCTGATGATTTCGGCCTTCGCTAAGGGCGCGCAGATCCTGGACGAGCCGCGCCTATGCCGGATGCCGCGCAGCGCGCCGCCGATTTCCTGCTGACCACGCATGCGCGACGGCTGATGCCGGTCGCTGCTGCGCCGCTACCGCGATGGGCGAGGCCGCCATCGCCGGCATGCTCGACGACTATGCGTTCTTCGTCAGCGCCTGCTCGATCTCTATGAAGCCGGCTTCGAATTCCGTCATCTCGACACCGCGATTCGACTTGACCGAAGATGCAGCGAGCTTTTCGAGGATCGCGACCGAGGGCGCATTCTTCGCCTCGGCGCATGCGGACGCCACCTGCGTCTCATGCGCATCAAAGACGATTACGACGGCGCCGAGCCTTCCGGCAATTCCGTCACCCTGCTGAACCTTCTGCGCATCCACCGAATCACGGGCCGCGAAGATCTGCTGACATCGGCGCGCAACCTGATCCGCGCCTTCTCCGCGCGGCTCGCCGCCATGCCGTTCGGGATGCCTCAAATGCTGGTGGCTTGCGAATTCGACCTGGCTCCGCACCGCGAACTCGTGGTCGCCGGCAGTCCGCCCGCCGAAATGATGCGTCAGCTCTGGCAGCGCTTCGATCCCAATCGAATCCTGCTGCGCGCCACCCAGGAAATCGCCCAATTCCATCCCGCCGTCCTCGACCTTGCCCAGGGCCCCCCTGCGGTCTGCCTCTGCGAAAATTTCACCTGTCAGGCCCCCGCCCTCAACATGCAGGATCTCGCCGGTTGCTAGAATAGGGCTTTCCCCAACCCCACAGCCGTTGAATACAGGAGACAGATATGGAACGCCCAGGCGCCACAACACTACGCGGCAACCCGATGACACTGGTCGGACCCGAGCTCAAGGCCGGTGACCCCGCACCGGATTTTTCCGCGGTGGATGGCTCGCTCAAGCCCGTCACGCTGGCCGATACCGGCACTACAACGCGAATCTTCAGCGTTGTGCCCTCCCTCGACACGCCCGTTTGCGACGCGCAGACCAAGCGCTTCAACGAAGAAGCCGCCACGCTCCCCGGCGTCGATATCTACACCGTCAGCATGGACCTGCCGTTCGCACAAAAGCGATTCTGCAATTCCTTCGCGGTGGATCACGTCAAGATGCTCTCCGACCACAGGGACGCTTCTTTCGGCCAGGCCTACGGCACTCTGATCAAAGAACTGCGCATTCACAGCCGCGCCATTTTCGTGGTCGGCCCCGACAATAAGATCAAATACGTCGAATACGTACCTGAGGTCGGCAGCCATCCGAATTACGAGGCAGTGCTCGCCGCGGTAAAAGACGGCAGCACGAGCCGGGCCGCCGGTTAACTCCATTCGGGCAAGGCGCGCACAACGGACTCGCCAGCCTGTGCGCCTATGACAGCCGCCGTTTCCAGCACGATCGCGAGACTCCGCCGCAGCGCTCTGGTGCGCGGCGGTCTCGTGATTGGCGCGGGCATTCTGGCCGGCAACATTACCGGCTTTCTCAGGGTCGCCGTCACCGCCTACCTGTTGGGAACCCACGCTCGCGCCGACGCGCTGGCCGTCTCTACCGGCCTGGCCGACACGCTCAACACTATCGTCATCAATACTCTGCTGGTGGCTTTTGTGCCGATGCTCATGTTGCGGCCTTCGCACGACCGCCTGGCCGTTTTTCTCCGCGCCGGTCGCCTGTTTGCGTCGATTCTGGCGGCTCTGAGCATGCTCGCGGCGCTTTTCGCGCCGCAGTTGATCGCGCTGCTCGGACCCGGTCTGGCCGCCGAACAGAAGCACGAAGCCGTTATTCTGCTGGAGATTCTGGCACCCGGCCTTCTGTTCTCGGGAACCTCCGGAATATACGCGGCGCTGCTCTATACCGAGCGCCGATTCCTGGCACCGGCCACTTACCAGCTCTGCATCAACGGCTCCACGGTCGTATTCGCGCTGCTGTTCTGGCGCGCCATCGGCGAATACGGCTTTGCGGTGGGCTATACCGTCGGTGCCGCCCTTCAGCTGGCCGTCACCTGGTTCGCCAGCCGTGATCTGCGCGCATCCCGGCCCGAACCCGCTTCCTTGCGCGCTCGCGAAATTCTTTCGAAGCCCGGCATGTATCTGCTGTACGCCGGCCTCATGTCGGCCAACATCGTACTCGCCCGCGCCTTCGCTACCCACGCCGGCTCGGGTATGGCTGCCGCGCTCGACTATTCCATGCGCTGCGTGAACGTGGTGATCGCCTATCTCGTCTACCCCGTGGCCAATTCTCTGATGCCGGAAATTGCCCGGCTGCGCGCCGCTAACGAGACTGCGCACGCTTACCGCCTGATGACCCGCTCCGTCGGTCTCATGGCCGTCGCCTCGGTGGTTTCCTGCGGCGTGGGCTTGCTCTTGCGCACACCCGCGATTGCGCTTCTTTTTGAGCGAGGCAGCTTCACCGCCGAATCCACCGTCCTGGTCGCCAGCGTCTTTGCCGGTCTGGCCCCGAGCCTCATCGGCTGGACCCTGATGGATCTGATTTCGCGATGCAGTTTCGCGCTCGACCGCCCGAAACTGCCGCTGATCGCAGCCTTCGTACCCGTGTCGGTGAACGGCATTTTTCTGACAGTGCTGTACTGGCGTGGATACCTCAGCGATCCGTTCCTCCTGGGACTGGGCGCATCCACAGGCCTTCTCGCGGGATTTCTGGTTCTGTTCGCCATGACGAGGATGTTTCAGCCGCGCATCGCCGGTCATCCGTAATGCACCGGATCCGCTGAGCCGCGCACCAGGGCCGCCCGCATAGCGCGGCTCCATGTCCGCAACACGCGCGAAGCGCTATATTCATCAGTGCAACCCTTGTGGAGCAGGTGTTTTCACCTGCGCATTTATCGGACGAAGATAATCGGGAATTATGGCTCAAATGCGGAACACTCGCCGGCACTTGTTTCGATCATGCTTCCCCGAGGTCCGCGTGTCCCGCGGACCGTCCCTGCTTCACGGCCTCTCCTTGCAGCATCTGCCCCGCCAGAACGCGAAACAAACCCGCAACACACCCACAGCCGGGAAGGAGGCCCTCCCGTGAGCCACCGTCTCCGCCTGGCGCTGGGGCTATTGCTCTTCGCGGCCACCGCCAATTCCGTCTGGCAGACCATCCACATCCTTTCCGCACGGCGGACCCTCCGCACGCAACTCGCCGAGATTAGCCATGTGCGCTATGGCGCGCTGAACGCGGATCGCTGGGTAGAAAAGATCGTGCCCGTGCTGAACGCCCGGATCGACGCGCTCGATCTGACCGCAACCAACCGCGCCAGCCTTCGGCCCACCGTTGTGAACGCGCTCAATAGCTTATTGGATCAGGTGCAAAAACAACTGGCCCCGAAGCCCGCGCCCGGAGGCGCCGCCGCTGGATTTGCCGCCCTGGCACAAGCCATGATGGTGAACAACATGATCTCCGGCCTCAGACCGCATGTTCCGCAATACGCCGACATGGTCCTCCGGGAACTCGGAAAGCCGGAGAACAAACAGGCGGTCAAAGATTACATCCGCGGCATGGTGACCGACGGCGCCAGAGCCACTTTCGGGACGGCCGACATGCACTTGTACTCGGCAATCCTCAGGCAGTATGGTTGCGCCGACGGCGTTGCGTGTCAAAAGGAACTCGGTAGCCGCATCCAGGAATTGGATTCGCGTGCCGCGTTCCACTCCACGCTGGCGCTGGTGGCGAGCGCGCTCGCGTTTCTGCTGCTGGGCTCGCGCCGTCCCGCCATCGCGATTCAGCTGATGTTGTGTATCGCGCTGCTGGTGGGTGGTATTTTCACCCCGATGATCGAAGTGGAGGCAAGGATCTCCAAAATCTCCCTGACCTTTTTCGGCCAGCCGATCTCATTTCCGGACCAGGTCCTCTATTACCAGAGCAAGAGCGTACTCGAAGTGTTTCGCACGCTGATCACCATGGGCCAGCCCGAGATGGTAGTGGTAGCAGTGCTGGTCCTGATGTTCAGCGTGGTTTTTCCTGCCCTGAAAGTCATCACCGTGGGCGTGTGCCTGCGCGACCCTTCTCTGCTGAAGAAATACTGGCTGGCGCGATTCTTCGCGCTGGAATCTTCCAAGTGGTCGATGGCCGACGTAATGGCGCTGTCCATTTTCATGGCGTTCGTAGCCTTCAACGGCCTGATCGGCAGCGCGATGAATAACCTGAAAAGTCCCTCCGCGCAACTCGTCATCCCGACCGACAGTTCCAGGCTTCTGCCTGGATGCTACCTGTTTGTGGGCTTCGTCCTGGCCAGTCTGTGGCTGGCGAAAAAACTGGAGCGAACCTTACGGACCACGGAACCAGTCGAGACGAAATGAATGGCGGCAACTCTCTCGCCCCGGTTGTGTTGGCTGTTCCGGCAATTCTTCCAGCTCGCCGTCAAACAATACTGCTGAGTTCTGCGGTTCAGGCCACCAGTGTTGTCGCCACGCTGCAACGTTCGCGTGACGGGTGCGCGTTCGATTACCGGATACTGCTCTGGCGTCGCCAAGGTTAGTTTAGCGTGCAGGGTATAGAATATCAGGAGCCTCGCGCACCCGGAGGAACATTATGAAAATCCTGTTTATTTTCACTCTTGCGGCATTATTTGCCAGCGCGCAAACGCCAGCTCCCGGTGGACGCGGATTCTCCGGTGGGCGCGGCGGCTCAGGCCGGGGAGGCTTCGGGCGCGGCCCTAATTATTCCGGGCCGCCTGAAGCGGCTTCGGTGGCTTATCCGGGAACCGTCGCGTCCACCGAAGCCGCGGACAAACTGGTTGCGGCCGTGAAATCCGCCGCACCGAGACCTGGCGCAAAACCGCAGAAGAGATCGGCGAAGCAGTTGGCCGCCGACACGGCGCTGGAGGAGCAACTTCGCGCCACGCTCGATCCGCCACCCCCGCCGCGGGCCGCGAATGCCAATCCCAATGCGCCGCCGCCGGTGAGCCGACTGAAGGCCGGCAACGCGGCCGCCGGCGAACACGGCGAATTTGTCTTCGCGATTGAATCCGAACAGCAGCCTGAGATTGCAATCACCAACATCAAAACTACGCTGTCGCCCGCGAAGGCCTGGCCAGTCGGCAAGCTTTGGGTTTATGAGACTGCGCTCAAAACCGGCAGCGCTTACAGCTTCAACTGGACCGTCAATGGCAAATCCATCGGCGGCGGCAACGACCTTCCGGCGTTCACGGAGGAGGCGTATCCGAAGCCCGGAGTACCGCAGGGGAAAGTGGTCGGCCCCATCGTGCTCACCAGCACGGTATACCCGGGCATGAAATCCAACATGTGGTACTACGTGCCGGCGCAATACGATGGCTCCGCCGCGGTGCCCGTGCAGATCTGGGGCGATGGCCAGTTCTACACCGTGGCGCGTCCGAGCGCTTACCGTCTGCTCGATACGCTGGATAACCTGACCGCGGAAAAGAAGATTCCGGTCATGATCAATGTTTTTGTCCAGCCGGGCGTGCTGCCGAACGGGCAGAACATTCGCTCCATCGAATACGATACGGTGGACGATAAATACACCGATTACATTGTGAACGAGGTGCTGCCCGAAGTCGCGAAGAACGTGAAGCTGCGGCAGGACGGTTACAGCCGCGCCATGGTGGGCGAAAGCTCCGGTGGAATTTGTTCCTTCAACGCGGCTTACCGGCATCCCGACGAGTTCGGGCGCGTACTGAGCTGGATCGGGAGCTTCGCGGCGCTTCAGGTGTCGCCGGAAGAGCCGATCGGCGGCGGTATCTATCCGGTTCTGGTGCGTATGCAGCCGAAGAAGAATATTCGGGTGTGGATGCAGGATGGGGCGCACGATCAGGAGAACGTGCGGGCCGGAAGCTGGATACTGCAGAATATTCAGCTGGCCAATTCGCTCAAGGTCAAGGGCTACGATTATCACTTCTCGCTGGGCCCGGGCACGCACAGCCAGCGGCAGGGTTCGGCGGAACTGCCCGCGTCGCTCGAGTGGCTGTGGCGCGATTACGATCCGGGGAAGACGACGCAGGATTTCGTGCAGGAAGAATCGGAAGCGGCGGATAATCCGCAAAGCAGACTGCGCGCATACGCGCGTTGGAGGAATTACGCCGATGGATCGTCTCAAGGGAAAGGTGGCTCTGATTTCGGGCGGCGCGCGAGGGCAGGGCGCCGCCGAAGCCAGAATGTTCGTTAACGAAGGCGCCCGCGTCGTAATTGGCGATGTCCTCGACGGCGAATCGCGCAAGCTCTCCGATGAGATCAACCGCACTGCCGGCGCGCGCGTGACCCTTCCGATTCATCTCAACGTCACCCGCGCGAACGATTGGCGCGCCGCCGTCGATGCCTGCGAACGCGAGTTCGGCGGTCTCGATATCCTCGTCAACAACGCCGGCATCCTCAACACCAAGGGCATCGCCGACACGAGCGAAGAGGAATGGGACGCGGTCATCAACGTCAACCAGAAGGGCGTGTGGCTCGGGATGAAGATCGCAGCGCCGGCGATGAAAAAACGCGGGCGCGGTTCGATCATCAACATCTCATCGATTTATGGGTTGATCGGTTCGGGCGGCTCCGCCGCTTACCATGCCAGCAAGGGCGCCGTACGCCTCCTCACCAAGACCGCCGCAGTGGAATTCGCGCCGGACAATATCCGCGTCAATTCGGTCCATCCCGGCGTTATCAAAACGCCGATGGTGGACATCTTCGAGGATAAGGATCTCGATGCGATCGCCGCGGTCGCGCCGATGAAACGTGCGGCCCGTCCCGAGGAAGTCGGCTACGTCGTGCTCTTCCTCGCCACCGACGAGGCCTCCTTCGTCACCGTCGCCGAATACCTCGTCGATGGCGGGTACACCGCCGTTTAACGCGACGCGCTTTCTCCTTCGCTGACATCGCGCCGGCCACTGTCGATGCCTCGCGTTTGCGACCTTCATCGCCTGCGCGAGGCATTGGTTCAGGCGGGCGCTTTGCCCTCGGGCCAGCTCGGCACCCACTCGTCGAGGGGCACCTTGGCTGCGTTGAAGAAGCCGGCCACCATCCGCCACATTCCTGCCGCCAGGACCAGTTCGATCAATTCCTCATTCGAGAACGCCTGCGTGAGCGTCGCCCACGTCGACGGCGAGACCGTGGCTGTCTCGTGGAGCTCGTCCGCCATCCTGATCACCGCGCGATCGATCGCGCTGTAGGCCATGCACGCGTCGGGGTCGCGCACACCAAGGATCTCCGCCTCGCTGATCTTCAGCTCGCGCGAGACTCGTACGTGCTGGCAGAATTCGTACTCGGATTTCGTGCGCCATCCGATGCGCAGGATCACCAGTTCCCGCGAGCGCGAATTGACGACGTTGCGGAACATCAGCGTGCGCAACATCTCGGCGAAGCCGCCGGCTACGCGCGGACTGTTCAACATCGTGCGAAAGGCGTTCAGGTTCGCCCAGCTATCGTCGATCTTGACCTCTTTGGCGCGCTTCAAGGCTTCCTCGGCCGGTAACACTGGAATCATTGCGAAGTACCTCCATCGATGCGCGCGTCATGCGTGTGCCGACGGCGCCAGTTTGTCGATTGCGCGACTCGATTGCGATCGTCCGGGATCGCGGCTTGCTGCTTAAGTCGCTGTGCGCCGAACTCCCCACGCCCCGTTTTTCCGCCGTCGCCGGACCAGCCTGTCCGCACCCTAGCGAAGCCGGAGGGGCTTCGCCAAGCGGCCCGGCCCGGTTTCGGAGTTGCGGCCAATTACCGGAAATGTCAGCCTGAATCTGGTAACGAATCGAATGCCGATGACCCCCGCCTCCAGATGAAGGTGCGAAACATTGACCTGCGCCGCCCTCCGACAACGCGGCGTCGCCTGGCGCTGGCGCTTTGCCTTGCCCTGGTCGCCGGTTGCGCGACTTCTTCCGGCTCGATTAACCCCTTCGCCGAGTCGAAAACGCCGCAGCAGCAGGCCGCGGAGATTGATCCGATGCTGCAGGCGGCCGGCTTCAGCGCACTCCCGGCGACCACTCCCGATCAGGTGGCCCGGCTCGGTACGCTGCCGGCGCTCAAGCTGGGCTACTACGATGACGCTAAAGGCGTCAGGCACTACTGGCTCGCCGATCCCAACGTCTGCAAATGCATCTTCCACGGCGACGAAGCGTCCTATCAGCGCTATGAAAATATCAAGCTCGAGAATCAGGTCGCCGAACGCGATCGCCATGCGGTCGAAATGCAACAGCAGCAGCAGATGATGGGCAACGGCTTCGGGCCTCCAGGGCTAGGCTTTGGCGGCGGCAGTGGTTTCGGCTTCGGCGGCGGCGGCTTCGGCATGTCGTTCTGAGCGGCCCGTCAGTTGGGATAGTCGCGCTTTGCGACCGCGCCCTGTAACATTTCGCTCGATGTCAGCATCTGTAACAAGTGCTGAGCCGCGCCTGGCATTGGTTACCGGAGGGGCCGGCTTTATCGGGTCGCATCTGACCGATGCGCTGATCGATCGGGGCATGCGTGTTCGCGTGCTCGATAATTTCAGCGGCGGCCCGCGCGAGAACGTCAACCCCGCCGCCGATTTACGAGTCGGCGATGTTCGCGTGATTGATTCGATTCGGCCGGCCTTCGAAGGCGTCGATTACGTTTTTCACATGGCGGCGCTGCCGCGCGTGATGCTCTCGATTGAAAAGCCGGTCGAGACTCATCTGACCAATGTCATCGGCACGCTCAACACGCTGATCGCGGCGCGCGACGCCGGCGTTCGCCGCATTATCTATTCGGGTTCCTCTTCGGTGTACGGCGATCAGGACACCTTGCCGCTGACCGAATCGATGACCCCGAATCCGCTCAATCCCTACGCCCTGCAGAAACTGGCCGGCGAACAGTACACGCGGATGTTCCATCGGCTGTTCGGCATTGAGGCGCTGACCCTGCGCTACTTCAACGTCTATGGACCCCGGATGGCGACGGTGGGCGCTTACGTGACGGTGATCGGCGTCTTTATCCGCGAGAAAATCGCGGGCCGGCCGCTGACGATTCATGGCGATGGCACACAGACGCGGGATTTTACTCACGTCCGCGACACGGTGCGGGCGAACATCGCCGCGATGCATGCGACGGTCGCTGACGGGCGCGCGCTCAACGTCGGCAGCGGCGAGGGTTTCAGCGTCAATCAGATCGCAGAGATCGTCGGCGGTCCCGTAGAGCATGTCCCGCGACGCCCCGGCGACGCGCGCAACACGCTCGCCGATCTCAGTGCCACACGCGCCGCGCTCGGATGGGAGCCCGAAACCGCCACCGCCGACGGGGTGCGCGAGTTGATGCGCCTCGCCGGCTGCCCCTAAGTGTGGTCAGCGAGGCTGGCTGACGAGCACGCCGTCGCGCTCGAGCCGATCGATGTCACCGGGCGCGTATCCGAGGTAGCTCGAAAGCACGCGGCCGTTATGCTCGCCCAACAGCGGCGCTTCCAGATCGAGCAGTTCGGGAAAGGCGGAAAAGCGCAGCGGAAAGCCCGGCACCTGAAAATCGCCCATTACGCGATCGTGAATCGTGCGCACGGTGCGCCGCTCAATCAGATGCGGATGCGCCATCGCCTGCTCCAGCGACAGCACCGGCGCCGACGGGATGCGCGCGGCGCGCAGCGCTTCTACGGTGGCGTCGTCGCTGGGCATCCGCGCCAGCCATTGCTCGATCACCGTGATGACATCCTTGATATTCGCCAGCCGGGCGTCGTTGCTGACGAACCGCGCGTCCTGTCCGAGTTCCGGCCGTCCCATCATTTCGCACAGCTTTACCCAATGATGGTCGAGCCACGCAAAAATGAAGATGTAGGTGTCCTTGCCCTTGAACATGCCGGCCGGGCATAGCGACGAATAATGCTGCCCGGTGCGCGCCGCCTTCTTGGCGCCGCCGCTCGCGCTGATCGTCTGCACCCCCCAATCGTGGTAGTGGAAATACGCGTCGAGCAGCGAGATGTCGATATACTGCCCTTCGCCGGCGCGATCGCGATAAAAGAGCGCGCATGCGACCGCCGCGAGTGCGTGCACCCCGGTCGAGACGTTGCCCAGTGCGAGCATCGGAGGGTAGGGCGGTCCGCCCGGCTCGCCGCTCAACGAGGTCACCCCGGCGTAGGCCTGGCCGACGAAATCGTAGCCGGGATCATTCGATAGCGGTCCGGTCTGGCCGAAGGTCGAGACCGAGCACATGATAATTTTTGGGTTGATCTTTTTGACCGCCTCGTAATCGAAGCCCATCCGCTTGATCACGCCGGGCGCAAAATTCTCAACCATCACATCAACTTTCGCGATCAGTCCGCGCAGGATTTCCTTGGCCGCCGCTTGCCGGACGTTGAGGCACAGGCTCAGTTTGCCGCGATTCTGCTGCACGAAGTAGCCGCTGCGATTGTTCTTCATGAATGAGACGGTGCGGCAGCGGTCGCCGTCGGGCGCGACTTCCACCTTGATCACCTCGGCGCCCATCTCTGCCATCAGTTTGGTGACCGTGGGGCCGGCGACGAATTGCGTGAAGTCAAGCACCTTGATGCCGTCGAGAACGTGTCTTTGCGCGGTCGCCATCAGTATTCCTCCTGCTGCCTGATCGGCCGCGGGTGGCCGTCCTTGAGCGCGGCCGATCACCTCGTGCTGTAGCAATTGCGCCGGGCGTATCGCAAGGCGAATCTACTTTCCAGCTACCTCGCCCCGGCCGCGTAACCGCGGAACCCAGTCCGCCGGTGGTGTGCAAGCGTTCGCGGCGAAGAACCGGACTTTGCTATCGTCGATCACAACGGGTACAAATTGGACCATGCGCGCGGTCCTGCGAAGTACTGCGCGATCCATCTCAGGAGGAACGTCGATGGCGGCACAACCGAAAAACGTCGGCAGCGCGGCTCCCCTCATTGCTCCGGCAAAATTCGCGCACGCCGTGTTACGGACCACGCGCCTTAAAGAAATGACCGCCTGGTACACCACGGTGCTGAACGCGAAGATCGCCTATGAGAACAATTTCCTCGCCTTCATGACCTACGACGATGAGCATCATCGAATCGCGCTCGCGGCGTTCCCCGGCATCACCGAGCGCCAGCCGCATTCCGCCGGGCTCGACCATCTCGCCTATACCTACGCGAGCCTCGGCGATCTGGTCGCAACCTACGAGCGCCTCAAGGACGCCGGCATCACGCCGGTGGTGACCATCAACCACGGCATCACGACCTCGATGTACTATCGCGATCCCGACGGCAACAAGGTCGAGCTGCAAATCGACAACTATGACAACGCGCAGGCGATGCACGATTTCATGCGCAGCGCGTCGTTCGAGAAAAACCCGATCGGCGTGGACTTCGACCCCGACGAGTTGGCGCGCGGCTATCACGAGGGCAAGCCGCAGGCGGAACTCGTCAAGTACGACGCCGACAAGGGCTTCAATCGCGAGAGCCTCGCGCGCCTCGGCGAGTAGACCGCGGCATTTAGCGAAATCGGCAGGCGGAGCCAGCGCACCACGTCAACGGATCCATAGCCGGAGCGAGCTCACCAGACTGGCGGAGCGAGCTAACGAGTCTGCGAGGTGCGCACAACTAAGAATCTGTGTGAGGAAAGCGCAACGAGCAGATGAGTCCGCGAGCTGCGTTCCAGGTAAAGACTCTGCGAGGTGTGCACAAGGAAGACTCTGGGAGGACACGATGAAACTTGCGACTTTCACCCATGGCGGTACGACCCGGATTGGCATTGTGGCCGGCGACTCGATCATCGATCTGGCGGCCGCGGCGCCCGAGCTGCCGCGCGAGATGGCCGCCTTTTTCGCCGCGGGTCCGTCCGCTCTCGATCGCGCTCGCAAGGCCGCGCAAGCCGGCGCGCATGCGATTGGCGTAGCGCAAATCAAGTTCGAGGCCCCGGTCCTCCAGCCGCCGGAGTTCCTCGCCATCGGCCTCAACTACGCCGACCATATCGAAGAGTCGAAGATGAAGCGGCCGGAATTTCCGCTCTTCTTCAACAAGCAATCCAGTTGCGTCACCGGTCCCCACGACCCGATCCATCTGCCGCGCGTATCCTCCGCGCTCGACTACGAGGGCGAACTCGGCTTCGTGATTGGCCGCCGCTGCCGCCACGTCCCGCGCGAACGCGCCCATGAGGTCATCGCCGGCTACATCGTGGTCAACGACGTCAGCGTCCGTGACTGGCAATTCAAGGCCCAGACCATGACCCTGGGCAAGTCCTTCGATACCCACGGCCCCATCGGTCCGTGGATCGTTACCCCCGACGAAGTCGGCGATCCCCACACGCTCGACCTCAAGACCTTCGTCAACGGCGAACTCCGCCAGCATTCGAACACCAGGCACCTGGTCTTCGATTGTTACGCCCAGGTCGAGACGCTCTCGACCGTCTGCACGCTGATGCCGGGGACGATCGTCTCCACCGGTACGCCCGCTGGCGTCGCCTTTGCGATGAAGCCGCCCCGCTGGCTCCAGGCCGGCGACCTCGTGCGCATCGAGATCGAACGCGTCGGCGCGATCGAGAACCGCGTTATCGCCGAACCCGCCGACACCGACGCCATCTAGGCGCCGCTATCCGCGCGATCTCTGCATCGTTCCGTGGCGCGGCCGAAACGTCAGAGATTGCGCGTCGCAAGGATTTCGAGCGCCGGCTTCCGTTCCTTGCAACTGATGCGCCGCGGCGCCGGCATAACGCTCACCGCGAATCCCAGGCGTGTATAGAGCTCGCCGATTCGATCGGTCGCCTCGTTCGAGAGCACCACCGGCCCCCGATGTCGCGCGAGGAATTCCGCCAGCCGCACCTGGTCGTCCCAGCCGAAGTCCTCGGTCGCGTACCGCGTGAAGACGACGTCGTAGGGCGGGTCCGCGTACACGAAGTCATCCTGCCTGAGCTGCAGCCGCGCAAAGTCGCCGCTCGTGAAAGTCCATCCGGCGAAGGCCGCCCGATAGCCTGAAAAATCGCAGACGTAATTGATCTTCGTGTAGCGCCCGAACGGCACGTTGAATTCGCCGCGGCTGTTGAAGCGGCACAGCCCGTTGTAGCAGGTGCGATTGAGGTAGTAGAACAGCGCCGCCGCTTCGTCGCAGTTCGCCTCGCCCGCGGCGACCAGGTGGTTGAAGCGTTCGCGATGGCGGTAGTACAGGCGCGCGTCGTTGCGCATTTCGATCGTCGCGCGAAATCCCGCCTTCAGCCGCCGATAGAAGTTGTACGCATGCGGGCTGATGTCGTTGAGGACCGCCCGCCGCGGCCGCAGCCCCATCGCAACCGACAGCCCGCCGCATAAGGGCTCGACCAGTCGCAGGTTGCGGTAAGGTTCGTAGAGTTCGCGCAGACGCGGCACCAGCCAGCGCTTCCCGCCCGCCCATTTTAGCGGCGGACGCATTGCCTCCGCCGCCGCCAAGGGCCGCGTCCCTGGCGCGATCGCCGCCACTCCTACTTCTGCATCGCCAGCGTCGGCGTCGGTGCGCTTGCCGCCTTGACGCTCGCCGCTCGCGCCTGCGCTCGTCCCACGCGCACCGGCAGAATCACCAGGCTCAAGCCGTGCATTTGCAGCCAGTTTTGAACTTCCAGCGCCGTATGGTTGTGCAGGAAGCGGCTCACGAAACCGTCGAGTTCCTCGGTGAAAATCAGCTTGCCGGCGAAAAAGACCGAATTGCGGAAATTCGTTCGCGACCTCCAGGCACAGCCGATGCAACTCGACGACCACGTCGGGTCCGATCGCCGTCCGCAGTTCCGGATGAAAACCCAAGTCCGCGGCGAACCGGCAATACTCCACCATGTCGTCCGCGATCTGCTGCTCGAGCGCCCGCACTTCCTCCGGTCCCTTGAGCAGCGCCGAGTCGATTTCGCCGACGCCGATGAAGACCATGTTGTGGAATTGCGCCCCGAACAAACGCTGCACCGTCGTCAGCGTCGCCAGTCCCAGCCCGTTGAATCCGCTGACCAGCAGCACCGCCGTCGGCGCCTCCGGATCGCGCTCGGCCGGCGCCTTCTCGGCGGCCGCGAATATTTCCGGCAGCACGTCCGCTTCGAGCTGCTCGATCGCCGCCCGCACGCGCTGGTAATGCGCCCGCACGATCATGCAGATCGAGACCATGCCCCCTGTCATCACCACCGTTACCCATCCGCCCTGGTCAAACTTCAGCGTGACCGTCACCACCAGTATCAAGGCCGTGAACGTGCATCCGATCCCGTTGATCGACATCTTATGCAGCCACTTCGGCTCGGTCTTGCGCACCTGCCACCAATGCACCGTCATGCCCAGTTGCGATAGCGTGAACGTGATGAACACGTTGATCGCGTACAGCACCACCAGTAAATCGACGCTCGCATGCGTCCCCACCAGGATGACCGCTGCCGCCAGCCCCATCGCCAGCACGCCGTCCTGCGTCACCAGCCGCGCGCTCAGGTTCGCAAAGCGCCGCGGCAGCCACCGGTCCGAGGCCATCGTCGCCAACACTCGCGGCCCATCGACGAAACCCGTCTGCGCCGCGACGAACAACAGCGCGCCCTCAGTCAGCAGCGTGAAGGTCACGATCGGCATCCCCAGGTGCAGTCCGAACAGCGTCCAATGCGCCGCCATCTTCTCGAACAGCACCGCGTTCAGCGTCTTGCCCGCCTGCGGTCCCACGTTGAACAGCATGTAGCTGAACAGGATCCCGCCGGCGACGAATGCCAGCGATACCGACATGTAGACCATCGTGCGCTTGCCGGTCACCGTCCGCGGCTCGCGCAGGATCGGCAGGCCGTTGCTCACCGCCTCGATTCCCGTGTAGGTGCCGCCGCCCAGGCTGTAGGCGCGCAGAAACAGCAGCGACAATGCGAAAAAGCCCATGCTGTGGATGCTCGCGCCGGTCTGCGATATCGCGTTATGCACGTCCGCCGGTATGATCGATGCCGCGCTCGATCAGCGCGTACAGATCAGCCATACGTGCATGACCACGAACGCGATGAAGATCGGCAGCAGCGACAGCACCGATTCCTTTACCCCCCGCAGGTTCATCCCGATCAGCAGCACCACCACGAGCAGGCAGACCCAGAATTTGTAATGAATCCATGGAATCGGTAGAAAGCTGAAGATTGCGTCGGCGCCGCTCGCGATTGAAATCGAGATCGTCAGTACGTAATCGATTACCAGCGCGCAGCCCGAGAGCACTCCCGCGTAGCTGCCGAGCAGCTTCGTCGCCACCAGGTACCCGCCGCCCCCGGTCGGAAACTCATCGATCGTCTGCGAATACGACGCCGAGATGATGAACACCGTCAGCGCCATCAGCATCGCCAGGAATACCGCCATGTACTGATGCGTCCCGAGCGCCAGGAAGGCTTCCTCCGGCCCGTAACACGACGAGCTCAGCCCGTCCGATCCGAGGCCGACCCAGGCCAGGAACGCAATCAGCGAGAGCTGATGGAAAATCTCCGGATCTTTAACGTCGCGCGGCCGGACCGATCAGTATCTGGCTGAGCGTCCGCTTTTCTGCGCTCGTCGGCTTATCGCCGTCTAGTGACATATCGATTTCTGCGGCTCCTCGTCCGCTTGGTAAGCAAAACCGTCATCGTATTCTATCAAAGGCCTATCTTGCTCATACTGGATACTCGGCACGTCCCAGTCCAATCCGATACCGCGCCGCATCGATCACGTTCTGCATCAGCGCCACCACCGTCATCGGTCCCGTCCCGCCCGGATTCGGCGTGATCCATCCTGCGACCTCCCGCACTCCGTCAAAATCGACGTCGCCCGCGAACCGCCCCCGCCCCACGCGTCGAAAGCCCACATCGATGACGCATGCTCCCGGCTTGATCATGTCGGCCGTGATCAGGAACGCCCGATCGGGCAGCGTCACGCCCGCGCACGACACTACGATGTCCGACTCGCGGCAGATCGCGCCGAGGTCGCGGGTATAGCGATGGCACCACGTGGTCGTCGCGTTGCGCAGCCGGCCGCCCAGGATTATCGCCATCGGCTTGCCCGCGATATCGCTGCGTCCGATCACCGCCGCACGCCGCCCTTCGACCGGAACCTTATAATGATCCAGCAGGCTCAGCACTCCCCGCGGCGTGCACGGTATGAAGCGTCCCCAATGTCCGCGGTAAAATCCCGTCAGGCTCGACGCTCCCACCGCATCCACGTCCTTGTCCGCGTCGATCGCGTCGAACAACCGAAACGTGTCGATACCCTCGGGCACCGGCAGTTGCAGCAGGATCCCCGTTATCTGATCGTCCGCGTTGAGCCCGTTGATTAGCTCCAGCAGCCGCTCGGTCGTCGCCGACCCCGCCGCGATCGCAACGACTTTGCTGCGAAGGCCCAACTCCTCGGCCAACTTGCGCTTGTTGCGCACGTACTGGACCGAAGCCGCATTCTCACCCACCACGATCGCCGCCAACGCCGGAATCACTCCGTGGCGTTCCGCCAACTCCTGCGCATGCGCGCGCAAATGCGGCTTCAGCAAGTCGCTCAGCTTCCGCCCGTCCATCAGTTTAGCTGTCATTTCAATTTCGATTGCGCCCGCCGGCCGCGTGCTCCAGTGCGCGCCGCATTTCGATAACTGGCTGGGGTCGGCGTGGACGCAAAAATTATTCTGCAGGCGTGGGGATTTGGTTCGTTGGTCGAAATCCGTTCTGGTAAAACTAGATGGGCTGATGGAACCGGTCAAGCATACCCCGCTCGCTTCCCTGCATCGCAAACTCGGCGCTCGCACCACCGCGTTCGGCGGCTTCGAGATGCCCCTCAGCTATAGCGGCATCATTGACGAGCATCTCGCCGTGCGCCGCGCCGCCGGCCTCTTCGACTTGAGCCACATGGGCGAATTCCACCTCCAGGGTCCCCGCGCGCTGCCCTTCCTCGAACGCGCGCTCACCAATTCCGCCGCCCGCCTCGTTGACGGGCAGGCCCAATATACCATCATGTGCGCCGAGGACGGCGGCACCATCGACGACCTCATCGTCTATCGCCTCGCGCCCGAACATTTCATGCTCTGCGTCAACGCCTCCAATATCGCCGCCGACTGGGAGTGGCTCACCGCCCTCAACCGCGACGGCGCCGCAATGACCGACCGCAGCGATGAAACCGCTCTGGTCGCCATTCAAGGGCCTCGCGCCGTTGCCATCGCCGAGCGCCTCACCGCGCTTCCGGTCGCTGCCCTCGGCCGCTTTCGCACCATCTCGGGCGCGGTTGCCGGCGTCGCTTCGATTATCGCCCGCACCGGCTACACCGGCGAGGACGGCTTCGAAATCTTCTGCGCCGCGGCCGACGCCGAGCGCCTCTTCGAAGCGGCCCTGGCAGCCGGCCAGGCCGACGGCATCCAGCCCTGCGGCCTCGGCGCTCGCGATACCCTTCGGATGGAAGCCGGCCTTCCTCTTTATGGCCATGAACTCGACCGTACAACGTCGCCGCTTGAGGCCAACTTAAAGTCCTTTGTTAAGTTTGGGCGCGGCTTCGTCGGCGAGGGGGCCTTGGCCGCTCAGCGCGACGGCACCCCGCGGCGGCTCATCGGAATCCGCACCGACGACGGCAAGAGCATCGCGCGCCAGGGCTATCGACTCTTCCGCGACGGCCTCGAAATCGGCGTCGTCACCAGCGGCACCTACGCGCCTACCTTCGATCGCCCCTTGGCGATGGCCTACGTCTCCGCCGCCGTCGTCCGCGATGACGCGGCACCGGTCCCCGCGATTGGCCGCGCCGCCGCGCCATCCGCCGCGATTGGCGCCGCCGCCATGGCGCCTGCCGCAAGCGCTAACGGCGGCCAGATAGAAGTCGCGATCCGCAATCGCAGAGTGGCGGCCACAGTGATGCCCTTGCCGTTTTACCGCCGCACGCCAGTTTAGCAGCACTGGCGGGCATCGAACTTGTGAGACCGATTAATTTTTGGAGAGGCCGCCCATTTATGGTAATCTGCTGCGGCGATGTCAGCTTACAATCCTCTCAAAACCGAACAAAACTGAAGCCTTAATCTGTACGACGCATTTACCAAACAAATCCATTCTTACCTCCTCGCCGACTGTCTTCCCGGCGATCCGAGGTCAACCCCTCCAGCGGCTAACCATTGGCGCAGGCGTTCGCGATTTCGTCGAGACCTCTTCTGAGTGAAGGCAGGACCGCAAGCGAGACCTAATCCATCAGATGAGATTCATCCCGCATACTGACGCTGACGTTGCCGCGATGCTCGATACCATCGGCGCGCCCACATCGACGACCTAATCGCACACGTCCCCGCCACCCTGCGTGACGCCGCCGCCATCAAGATCGCACCAGGCCGTTCCGAGGCCGAAGTCGCGGCCGAACTTACAACGCTCGCGGCGCGCAATCAGGGCGCGAGCGGTTTCATCAGCTTTCTCGGCGGCGGCTACTACCGCCACTACGTACCTGCGGCCGTGCGCGCGATTACCGCACGCGCGGAATTCGCTACCAGCTACACGCCTTACCAACCCGAGGTCAGTCAGGGCACCACTCAGGCGATCTTCGAATTCCAGACGCTTATCACGCAGTTGACCGGCCTCGAGGTCGCCAACGCCAGCATGTACGACGGCGCTTCGGCCGCCGCCGAAGCCATCCTGATGGCGCATCGGGTGCTGCCCAAGCGTCATGTGGTCGCGATTTCGCGCGCACTATGGCCCGATTACCGCTCCACCATTCACACCTACCTGAGCGCGCTCGGCACCCTGAAGCTGGTTGATGTCCCGTTCGACTCTACCTCGGGCGCTTTTGACCGGGCTGCGATGGCAGCCCTCGCCGACGACGAATTGCTCTGTACCGTCACCGGCTACCCCAATGCGTTGGGAGTGATCGAGCCGCTCGGCCACGATTGCCGATATGACGCATCGCGCCGGTGCGCTTGCAATTTCGGTAACGGCCGAGCCTCTGGCGCTGGGACTGCTGAGCCGCCGGGAGCATTGGGCGTGGACATCGCCGTCGGCGAGGGCCAGAGCTTCGGTATGCCGCTGCAGTTCGGCGGCCCCGGCCTCGGCTTCCTTGCTGGCCGTAACGCGCACGTCCGCCAGATGCCCGGGCGTCTGGTGGGTCAGACTCGCGATAGCGACGGCCGCCGCGCCTTTTGCCTGACGCTCGGCGACGCGCGAGCAACATATCCGGCGCGAACGGGCGACCTCGAACATCTGCACCAACCATTCGTTGTGCGCGCTCGCCGCCGCCGCCTATCTCTCGCTGATGGGGCGACAGGGACTGCGCGAACTCGCGGCGCGCAACGTCGAGCTCGCACACCAGGCGAAGTCGGCGCTGGAGGCGGTCGGGGTTAGGCGTCGCTTCGCTGGTCACTTCTTCAACGAGTTCACTGTCGTGACGGCGAATCCTGAAGCGACGCTTGAGGTTGCGGAACGGCACGGCGTGCTCGCCGGACTCGCCCTCGCCCGCGATTATCCCGACCTCCGCGAGACCCTGCTCATTTCAGTCACCGAGATGAACACGTCCGCCGACATCGCACGCCTGTGCGAAGTGCTCGCGGAGGCACGGTGATGGCGGGCGTCGTGAAAATCGTCTGGTGCGCAAGAACTCGCCGCCAGCGACAACACGCTCGTTGCGCACGGCGGCGTGCCGCTCATTTTCGAGGAATCTTCGCCGGGACGCCGCGCAGTCGATGCGAAGGGCGCGGCTGCCAGTGAGGAGCGCGCACTCGAGATCCTCGGTGGCGAGCTTTGCCGCAGCGATATCCAGGGGTTCCCGGAACTCAGCGAGCCCCAGGTAATGCGACACTTTCTCCGGCTATCGCAATTGAACTTCGCGCAGGCACTGCAATTTTATCCGCTCGGTTCATGCACCATGAAGTACAACCCGGTGTTGAACGACGAGATGGCGGCGCTGCCCGGTTTCGCGAATCTCCATCCGGCGACCCCCGCGCGATCTCGCGCAGGGCGCGCTCGAACTGATGCATCGGATGGAAGCGGCGCTGGCCGAAATCTCCGGCATGGACGCGGTATCGCTGGCGCCGGCAGCCGGCGCGCAGGGAGAACTGCCGGGCTGTTGATGATCCGCGCCTGGGATCATCGCATCGCGGCAAGGTCCGTCACAAAGTGATCATTCCCGACACCGCCCATGGCACCAATCCAGCAAGCTGCACGCTCGCAGGATTCGACGTGGTGGTCGCGACGTCGGGTCCGCGCGGCTACCTCGAAGCCAATCCGAGATTCGCCGGCTGCTGAGCGACGACGTCGCTGCGATGATGGTGACGAATCCCGAACACCCTGGGCATCTTCGAGCCGGAAATCCAGGAGATCGCGGCGGCGCTGCACGAACGTGGTGCGTTGCTCTATCTCGACGGCGCCAACATGAACGCGTTGCTGGGCGTCGCCAAGCCGGGCGACATGGGCGCCGACATCGTCCACATCAACCTGCACAAGACCTTTTCGACTCCGCACGGCGGCGGCGGTCCTGGCGCCGGACCAGTCGCGGTGAAGAAACACCTGGAGCCATTCCTGCCGCTATCCGCGCATCGTGCAGCGCAATCAGGACAGTGCTTCGAGCGATCGTGAAGGTCAATGGGATTTCGACTACGACCGCCCGCTTTCCATCGGACGGATGCGATCGTTTCACGGGAACTTCGGGATGCTGGTGCGCGCGTACACCTACATTCTTGCGATGGGTGGCGACGGTTTGGCGCAGGCGAGTCGTCACGCGATTATGAACGCGGCCTACGTGCGCAAACGCCTCGAAGCACATTTCCCAAGCGCGACCCTCGAGCCGGCCATGCACGAATGCGTGCTGACTCATAATCTCGAGAAACGCTCGGGGGTCACCACGCTTGATATCGCCAAGCGTCTGCTCGATTTCGGCGTTCATCCACCGACGATCTATTTTCCGCTCGTGGTCCACGGCGCGCTCATGATCGAACCCACAGAAACCGAGAGCCGCGAGACCATCGAGAGCTTCATCGCGACGATGGAGAGGATTTACACCGAGGCCGTCGAGAACCCTGCGATGGTAAAGACGGCGCCACACGAACTGAAGCTCGGCCGTGTCGATGAGGTGACGGCGGCGCGCAAGCCTGTCCTTCGCTGGACGGGCAAATGACCTCGATGCGCTCCTCGCTTGCGGACGGTGAGCGGACCTATCTCGCGACCTGAGGGTCGGCAATCGAGGCGTGCGTTTGAAGGCGTCGCTTCGAAGAGCACGGCGGAGGAGTGCCGTCACGGGAGACGCTTCGGCACGCTTCGTTCAAGCACTGCGAGCGAGGCGCAGCGCGCGGGCGTAATCCTCGGCGGTGTTGACGTTCAGGAAGCTGCGCAGATCGGTATCGATCGCCCGCAACATAACCTCATCAATTACTTTAACACTCAATCGACCGGAGACCGCACTGAGGCGACGTTCACCTATAGCCTCCATCGCGAGCAGCGCGGCGCCGGTGGGTTCGCGGCGATACGCCGCGCAAAGCGGCTGCGGGAATCCTTCGACGGTCGGCATCGCCGCGTCGTGGCGCCTGGTGGGAGTCCCAACGTTGTGGTCCGCCGCAGCGGCAGTGGCCTCATGGCTCCCGGTCGCAACGGCGTTGACGATCGTGGGAGTCGCGACGGTTTGGCCGTCCAGGATGGCGCACATAGTGAAGGCCATCTCGCGCCGCAGGAGCGGCAGATCGCAGGAACAGGCGAAGACGATCTCGCTGTGCGTGCGTGCGAGCCCCCGCTTGAGTGCGCCGACCGGCCCTTCGAAGGCGGTTTCGTCGCGCTCGATCACCAGCCTTGTGCGGTACTTGAGATTATCTGCGGTGCCAGGCCGGGCTGATTCGGGAGAATCCACATTGGAGTCGATCCGTTGCGCGAGCATGCGGTCGATGGAAAACGGCTCATCGGAAGCTGGCGCCGCAACCACGACGATCTCTTGAAAGTCTGCGGACAACGTGTCGATCAGGCGACCGAGAATCGTGGAATCGCCAAAGGGCAGGGCGGCCTTGGGCATCCCCATACGCGAACTACGGCCACCGGCGAGAATTACGGCGCTGAAAGTTCTCATCGATCCGCCTGGGATGGGAATGGCCGGTGGTGCGAATGGCGGCATCTATCGTCAGGCCATTTCATCGCGCTACAACCGGTTTCGGTCTCGTTGCGAAGACTGACAGTGATTTTCATTCCAGGGCAAGCCGGTTTGCAGTCAATTCGGTCAGCGTTATTCGGATGCCTTCCTCGTGGAAAAGCACGCCCAGATGTCCGGTATTTCGCAAAATGATCAAGCGCTTGTACATCCCGTCGGGGAAAGACTCTCCACGGGGCGGCGGTACAATCGGATCGTCGCTCCCGAAAATAGCGACCTCGTCCGGACTATGCTGCGCTTCTGAGTACGGCGAGGCGAGCGTCACGAGGGAGCGCGTACTGCCATTTTCGCGCTGCGACGCCGCCCTGCGCGCAATCGTCCCGCCAAGGCTGTGACCAATCAGATGTACGCCCGCACCATCGTCGGCTTGTGCCGCCATTTCCGCTAGCTGGGAGGCGGAGGTGTCCGCTGCCTGGCGCATTGGGTAGGAGAAGAAGCCGATATTATCGAACCCCACCGTTCGCAGCAGCATCGACATCACGAGCATATTCGTCCGATCCCCGCCGTGACCATGGATCAGTATCACGGCTTCGCGGGAACGTCGAAATCTCCGGGGAATCTGCAGAAAGACTAAGCATTCGAGCGGATATGACGCTGCCAAGGCCCATGCGGACGCCACGTCGCGCCCAATCGTGATTGGATTCATCTGCGAGCAATAGTAACTGCGGCACTGGGCTGCGCCAATCGCCCGGAACCCTCAAAGCGCATCTCTCGACGCGCGTTACGGCGTAGTACCAAAGGACTAGACATGTTTCAACCACCTTTCCTGTGAACCGATAACTATAGAGGAGAAAATAGATGGTAGACCTAGCACCGTCTGACTCTATCCAATATAAGCGTGTCGGCAGTCCGAACTTGAGGATGCACGAATCGGTCTTTATTTCGTGAGCGGTTCCGTGCAGCAAGGCGAAGATAAGGGTGACTTCGCCAGGCTTTGCCTCGGGAACGGACGAAATAAAAGAAGAAGGAGAAGGATAAGAGGTGAAACACAGGCGCTTCGAAACGATGATGGGGATTGCTTTGCTCGGATCCTTTCTTGCGATTGCGGGATGCGGCGGTGACAGTGGCGGTGGCGTAAATTTCGTGCCGCCCAAACCGCCGCCGGCGAAAACGTCACCGGGCTCCGGGCTCTTTGCGATCGATTGCCACCGGAACAGGGCGTACGTTCCGCTCGGCAGTTTGGACGGCAATGGCGACGGCCAGGTAGCGTTGATTGACATCGGGGTTGATCCGGACGTGAAGGACCCCCGGGTCAAGACTATCGCCCTGAGTCATCCGGATATTCCGACGGGAACTACGCTGGACAGCGACCATAGCTTGATTCTCGTGGTCGGTGGCGGCTTCGTCGATGTTATCGACGAGAACACCAACACTCTGGTCGCGGGTTCGCCGTTCGCAATTCCAAATAGTGGAAACGTGGGCGATACGGGCCAGATTCTCTATAACCCGACTACCAAATTGGCAATTCTGGCGGTGGCGAGTCCAACCAGCGGCTTTCTGACCTTCGACCCGATTTCGCATGCGTTCGGGACGGTAATTCCCGCGAACTATGCTGAATCCTTCGCGCTCAATTCAGTCACTAACGTTTTGATCGACGGCAGTGACGATTCCGGCGCGGGCGCGATGGATGCCGTTGACGTAACCGGTGCGCGGGCATGCACACTGACTGACTCCAATATCGGTAGTGATCAGGACGGGGCCTCAACCGATTCGGACACCAATATCACTGTCGTCAGCAATGAAGATGGCACGGCATCGGTGCTCAATCTGAACGGGTCGAATTTTACTCCGGCTTCCGGGACCCCGTGCGATTTGAATGAGGGTGGAACACCACCGAACTCAGTGCTGGTGACCGGATTGCCGTCCGAGACCGCAGGATCGGCCGTGAACGGTTTGACTCATCAGGCTTTTTTGATCGAGGACAGCAGCGATGGAGTGTCCCTGATTCAACTACCGACCGCGCCGGTTAGTCAGTTAACCGCCGGCGATTTGGGAACTCCCTCGATTTCGACCATTCCCGGCGATCCTTCGGACGACTCCTGGGAGACTAAGGGAGATCCATACGCGGTTGCCGTCGGCGAGTGCAAGAACACCGGTTACGCAGTGGATAGTTCGTTCCAGTACCTGGTTCAGATTGATTTGGCGACACTGCAGAACAACCCGAGTGCAATCAGCACGCAGTTGCCCGAGGGTCACTGCGCCGGGACCACGACGACTAGTTTCCTGTGTGATAACGGGAATGGCGTCACGTTTTTCCCGCTGCCGGGGGTGATGTAAAAAGTCCGGCAGGAACTTTAGCAGTTCCACGACTGGATATTGCGATCACTTGAAACCGCCGAACTCGTCGCCGCCTGAACAGGATGCACGATACGGGCGATTCAAGACACTGAGGGCGCCGGCGCGGATGCGTCGGCGCCCTTGTTTTGCGCCGAAGCCGCATACGCTTTGGTGGCACACGGGGGTGCGCTCGTTGAGTGCGATGGGCGCGAAGGGGAGCCCCGATACCCTGTGAAATTCGCACGCGCACGGATATCGGCGACGGACGCTTTTGCGGCAGCGACGGGCGCTGGCTATTGTGATGCCCGGACGTGGCCATCAAGCAATCACCGCTCATTACGCAGTACCTGACCGTCAAGCAGAAGGTGCCTGATGCGATCCTGTTCTTTCGCCTCGGTGATTTTTACGAAATGTTCTTCGAAGATGCCGAAGTTGGCGCGCGAATCCTCGACATCCAACTGACTTCGCGCTCGAAAGACGGCGTGCCGCTGTGCGGCGTGCCATACCACTCGGCGGAACCCTACATCGCGAAACTGCTGAAGGCGGGGCTGAAAGTCGCGGTTTGTGAACAATCGGCACCGGAATTACCATCGGTGGGATCGGGCGGAAAGAGCGGCGCGTCTCATGGGAGCGATGCGTTCCGATTAACGCCGCCGGGTGATCGGCGCGCCGCGGGCGGACGCGGCCTGATGCCGCGGCACATCGTGCGCGTGATCACGCCTGGTACCGTCGGCGAGGAGATGGTGCTGATCGCCGGTGAGAAAAATTTCCTGCTCGCAGCAGCGCCCGACGGCGAGGGCTTCGCGCTGGCGGCGATCGACGTTTCGATCGGAGAGTTTATTGCGACGCGAATCGGGAGCTTGGCTGGTTTGCGCGAGGAGCTGGCGCGGATTGCGCCTCGCGAGATGATCGTGCCCGAGGGCGTTGAAGCACTGAAGACCGTCGCGGCAGACATGCTTTGTCCGCTCACGATACTGGGCGGCGACAACTTCGACGCCGAGGCAGCGCAGCCCCGACTGGTGAGCCGGTTTGGATTGCAGGCGGCGCCTTTGAAGGATGGCGCCTTTGCGGGCGCGATGCTCGCAGCGGCCGGTGCGGCGCTCCGTTATGTGGAGGATAACTTCGGGCACGACCTGACGCATCTGCGTCCGCCCCGGCTCTATCGCGCGGCGGAATTCATGTTGGTCGATGAGGTCAGCCGGCGCCACCTGGAGCTGATCGCTTCCAGCGACGGCACTCGCGCGGGGTCGCTCCTTGCGATTCTGGACGAGACGCTGACGCCGGTTGGCGCCCGCGCATTGGCGAACTGGATCGTTTATCCGCTGCTCGACCTGGGCGCGATTCGCGCTCGGCACGACGCGGTTGAAGAGTTGTTCGAGAGCGATCTCGGCGGGCCGATGGCCGAGGCGCTGCGCCGGATCGGTGACCTGGAGCGGCTGGCGGGGCGGATCGGGAGCCTGCGCGCGAGTCCGCGCGATGCATTGCGTCTGGGGCAGGCGCTGGCGGCGGTCGCGGCGCTGTGCGACGCGATCGCGCATCGGCGCAGTGATCTGATTCGCGAAATTGCAGGGCGGTTAAGACCGCTGCCTGAGATCGCGGCGCAAATTGATGCGACGATCAGCGACGAGCCGCCAGTGAATCCTCGCGACGGCAATACGATCCGCGCGGGTTTCAGCGCCGAGGTTGACGAGATGCGGGGGCTCGCGCTGGACGCTCGCGGCGTGATCTCGCGGCTGGAAGCGTCGGAACGGGAGCGCACGCGGATTCCCTCGTTGAAAGTGCGCTACAACCAGGTCTTCGGCTACTACATCGAAATCACCAGAACCCACGCGGAGCGCGCGCCGGCCGATTATGAACGCAAGCAAACGCTGGTGGGGGCCGAACGCTTCACGACCCCGGCGCTAAAGGAGCTGGAGCGCAAAATTCTGAGTGCGGAATCGGGCCTCAAAGAACTGGAACTGCAGATCTTCACGCGGCTGTTGCGCGACCTTGCGGCCCGCTGCGGCGAAATTCTCGAAACGGCAATCGCGGTGGGCGAGTTCGACACGCTGCGCGCGCTCGCCACGGTCGCGCGCGAGCGTGGCTACGTGCGCCCCGAATTGAATTCAGGACTCCGACTCGAAATTCGCGACGGGCGCCATCCGGTGCTCGAATCAGGCATGAAGCCGGGTGAGTTCGTACCGAACGATCTCGAGGCCGATCCCGCGGATCGCCAACTGCTGCTGATTACCGGCCCTAACATGGCAGGCAAATCGACCTATCTTCGGCAGATCGCGCTTATTGCGATCATGGCGCAAATAGGGAGCTTCGTGCCTGCGACATCGGCGAGTCTCGGGCTCACGGACCGGGTGCTGACGCGAATCGGCGCACGCGACGATCTAAGACGCGGCGAATCGACCTTTATGGTCGAGATGCGCGAGACCGCGCGCCTGCTTGATGGGCTGACCGAGCGCAGCCTTCTGCTGCTCGACGAAGTGGGACGCGGAACCAGCACGTTTGACGGTCTCGCCATCGCGTGGGCTGTCGCCGAATACCTTCACGACGCGACGCGCGCGAAAGTGCTCTTTGCCACTCATTTTCACGAGTTGACCGACCTTGCGCGTGAGCGTGCGCGGGTCAAGAATCTCAGCATGGCCGTGCGCGAATGGAACGGCGAGGTGCTGTTTTTGCGGCGCGTTGTCGAAGAGCCCGCGAGCCGCAGCTACGGTATCGAGGTGGCGCGCCTCGCGGGGCTGCCGCCGGGGATTATCGCCCGCGCACGCGAAATCCTGAAAAATCTCGAACAGGGCGAATTCGATGAGGCGGGACTGGCGCGGCTGGCGCATCGCGCAGAAGGCGACCAGCGCGTCGCGCAAATGGGCCTCTTTGCGCCGGCGGAAAGCCGCGTGATCGAAGAGTTGCGCGCGATCGAAGTCGATCGCATGACTCCGGTCGAGGCGCTCAACGCACTGGCGCGGATGGCGGCACGGCTACGCGGCCGCGATGAGTAGCCCGCGATGGATGCCGGCGGATCCAGGACGGCGATCAGAGGCCGAGAAGGTGGGGATTTTTGCACGGACGAGTCTTCTGTGACGATGATCAGGCGAGAGGTTGGCGGCTGCTGAAAAGGGCGTTCATGACAAGCATGGTGACGCTCGCGATGCTTGCGGCGTTCATGATCGCGAAACCGTTGGACGCGCGCGCGGCCACGATTACTGGCGCGTCGATTGAGAGCCGGGGCGGCGCGGTTGAACTCCGCTTCGCGGTGCAAGGCTCCGGCCTGAATTGGAATCTAAGTATTCATGGACAACAGATGTGGATCGATCTTGAACAGGTTCGCATCCAGCTTCCGCCGCGTCCGCTCTTTGGACGAGAGATTGAACCGATCATGGCCGTACGCGCAATCGCCGGCGGCGGCGGGACCGGCCGTATTACCGTCGAGATCAATGGCCGCATCGACTATGCGATCGTGCGGTTGCCGCATGAGTTGGTATTGCGCGTTGCGCCCGCCGGCAGGATTGCCGACCTGGCCGCGCCGCTCTTGACGCGAATGGAGCAGCGGCGCGCCGCCAATCGCGTTGCGCCTGCGCTGCCGGCGACGGCGAATAATCGCAGCGCCCCGAGCGGCGGTGGGTCGAGTGTGTCCGCTTCGGCCGGGAACCGTAATGCATTCGCGCGCGAAGTGCCTCCGGAGGGCGGTGTGCCCGCGCAGATGGCCTCGAGCGAGCTCTCGGGCTCATCGGTGCTGCCGGCAGGAGATCGTCCACTGGTCGTCATCGACCCAGGTCATGGGGGGCACGATCCCGGCACCGAGGCGGCCGGCGACGTCGCTGAAAAAGACGTCGCGCTGCAAATCGCGATGCGACTGCGCAACGCGCTCGTGGCGGACGGCGTGGATGCGCGGTTGACGCGCGCCGACGATTCGTTCCTGACGCTCGCGGAGCGTACTCGGCTGGCGAACAATAATCATGCAGACCTGTTCGTTTCGATCCATCTGAATTCGAGCCCCGATCCCGAAACCGCCGGGATAGAGGCCTACTACCTCAACAATTCCACGGACCGAGCGACGATCCGGCTGGCGCGGATGGAAAACGGCGTTGCAGGAGGCTATGGCGCACCGGGTGAGCCCAACCTAAACTACATCCTGACTGATCTGCGTCAGCAGGATAAGGCGAACGAATCCGCTGCGTTGGCGCGGATGATTGAAGCCGAGGCGGTGGCGGATATCGACGCCTCGATGGGGTTGCGAGTGAACGAACTGGGGGCAAAACAAGGTCCATTCTTTGTGCTGGTCGGCGCCCTGATGCCGTCGGTGCTGGTCGAATGTGGCTTCCTGTCGAATCCGGCCGAGGCGCGTCTGTTGCAATCGCCCCAGTACCAGCAGGGGTTAGCCGACGGAATCGCGCGTGCCGTGGTGCATTACTTCAAGGCCGACGCCGCGGTAGGGAATCTATGAGCGAGACCGAGGTGGAACAGCCGGCGCTCGCACCGCCGCCGGTTCCTGCGATTCGCGACGAGGCCATGCTGCTGGCGGATCTGCAGCGCTCGCGAACGCCGGGCGTAATTGCGCGCGCGCATCTGACCGAGGTGCGCGCGGCGACCTTCGAGCGTCATCGCGCGGGTGCCGGCGGAATCGAGATCGTGCGCGCGCTGACGGCGGCGGTTGACGATCTGATGAGGGCGCTTTTCCGCTATGCCGACGAAGAGCATTCGCAGAAATACTCGCGGCTCAACCAGCGCCTGGCGATCGTGGCGCGCGGCGGTTATGGACGCGAGGAGTTGAATCCCTATTCCGACATCGACCTGCTGTTCCTGCATGACTACAAGCCCGGTCCGTACACGGAGATCGTTACCGAGACCATCCTGCACGCGCTATGGGACGCCGGCCTCACGGTGGGCTACTCGGTGCGCAATACCAACGAATGCATCAAGATGGCGGCCGAAGACCTGAAGGAAAAGACCGCGATCCTTGATGCGCGATTTCTATGCGGCGACGAAAAACTTTATGGGCAATTGGACAAGGCGCTGATCAGCGACGTGCTCAATCGCAATCAGCAGGCCTTCTTCCAGGCCAAGCTGGAGGAGAGCCGCAAGCGCCACAAGCAATACGGCGAATCGATCTACCTGCTCGAACCGCAGCTTAAAGAGGGCGAGGGCGGTCTGCGCGATCTGCATACGGCGCTCTGGCTGGCGAAGGTCAAATACAAGATCCATTCGCTGGAAGAGCTGGTGCAGAAGGCGGTGATCACGGAACCAGAGCTCAACGAAGTGAATGCGGCGCGCGACTTTTTCTTTCGCGTGCGCAACTCATTGCATTTCCTGAGCCGGCGCCATTTCGATCAGCTCACCTTCGAATACCAGGAGCAGATCGCGCCGATGATCGGCTTCACGGCGAGCGAAGGAAATCCGGCCAGCGCCAATCTGATGCGGGCGTACTATCAGCAGGCCAGCACGATCCTTAACTTCTCCGAGGGGCTGATCGCGCGCGTTACCGAAGACACCACGCCGGCGCGCTTCCTGCGGCGCAAGAGCGTGCGCCAGATCCGGCCCGGCGTGGTAATCCAGGGCAATGCTGATCGGTATCGCCAGCAACGACTTCTTCCAGCGCGAGCCGCTCAACCTGATAACGATTTTCGCCGACTGCCAGAGCTCACGGAGTGCAGTTGTCGGGCAGCGCTTATCAACTGGTGCGCGACAATCTCCAATTGATCGACGATGCGATGCGCCATGATCCACGCACTGGCATGGCGCTGATGGGAATTCTGAGCGGACGGCAGCGCGTGGCGGAAACGCTCGAGGCGATGCATCGCGCGGGTGTGCTCGGGGCGTTGATTCCCGAGTTCGGCAATCTGTATGCGCGGGTGCTGCACGACCTCTACCACATCTATACCGTCGATCGTCATTCGCTGGCTGCGGTGCGCGAGCTCGAACGGCTGCGCGCGGGCGAGTTTAAGGCGACCAATGCGCTGCTGACCGAGGTCGCTCGCGAGTGCGCCTCGCTGCCGATGGTTTTCCTCGCGCTGCTGCTGCACGATATCGGCAAGGGCCATGGCCACGACCATCATGAACGCGGCGCGCAACTCACCGTCGCAGGTATGCGAGCGGATGGGTCTCGATGCCGAGGAAATTGACCTGGTGGTTTTCCTCGTGCGCGAACATCTGATGATGTCGCAGGTGGCGCAGAAGGGCGACGTCGATGATCCGGTTACCGTCGAAGATTTCGCGCGCGAGGCGGGATCGATCGATCGGCTGAAGGCGCTCTACCTGCTGACTTTTGCCGACATGCGCGCGGTCGCGCCGAAGGTTTACAACAACTGGCGCGACATGCTGCTGAGCGAGCTGTACATGCGCGCGCTCAAGATGCTGGAGCACGGCGGTCGCGAGGCGATCGATCCGGTGCGGCGGCTGGCATTGGTGAAAGCGTCGATTAGAGAGGAATTAATCGAGGCAAAGGTGCCGGAACACGCAGTCGGTGAATTTCTCGATCAGATGCCCGATCGCTATTTCCTGACGGTGCCTGAAGGCGATATCCCGCTCCATTTCGACATGATGCGCGCGATCGAAGAGCGGCCGCTGGTCTGCCGTCATCGCCACTTTCCCGAACTCGAATTCAGCGAGTTTATAGTCGTGACGCGCGATCTGCCCGGGCTGTTCTCGAAGATCGCCGGCGCGCTGACCGCCAACAATCTCAATATCCTGTCGGCTCGGATCACCACGCGCGACGATGGCATCGCGCTCGACGTTTTTCGCGTCTCGCATTTGGGTGAAGCGGGTGCAATTGCGATGGATGAGGATCGCTGGCTGCGCGTCGAGCGCAACCTCGAGCAACTGGTCTCGGGCGATCTCGATATCACGGCGCTGGTCGCCGAAGCGCAAAGGACGCGATTCGGTGCGCGCAAGTTCGTCCGGCGCGTGGCGACCGAGGTCACTATCGACAATCGCACTTCCGAAGAATCCACGGTCGTCGATGTGTTCACGCAGGACCGTGTCGGCCTGCTGTTCGCATCACGCATACGCTGTTCGAACTCGGCATGAAGATCCATCTGGCGCGGATCTCGACCAACGCGGACCAGGCGCTCGACGTTTTTTACATCACCGACAGCGAGGGGAATAAGATCACGGATCTCGAACGGATGCGATCGATCAAGGCGGCGCTGCTGGAGCGGCTGGAGGGCAAGCCGCAGGCGGCCGGCGCGGGCGGCGCGGGTGAAACCGATGAATCGCATCAGGGTGGCTGATGTGCAGGTTGAGGTTGATGATGTGCGCGGCGCGAACCAATTCGACTGGGATGAACTGATCGAGCTGCATTTGGCGCGACAAGCCGTCGAGCGCGGACTCAGCCGTAATTCACTCGAAGCGTACGGCGGCGACCTGCGTGATTTTCAGAACTTCTGCCGCGACTCAGGGCCGCGAACCGCGTGCGCTGGACGCGGCGGTGATCCTGGCCTATCTCGAAGACCTCGCCACACGCGAATTTCGCGTGACCAGCCAGCGACGACGGCTCGCGGCGGTGCGGGGGCTCATCCGCGAGATGATCGAGCGCAAGATCATCGAGCGCGATCCGGCAATCGCGGTGAAGCTGCGGCCGTATCCGCGGCCGCTGCCGCGAACGCTCGGGCGTGCCGATACCGCCGCTCTGATTGAGGCAATCGACACCAGCACGGTGCGCGGCAAACGCGATCGCGCGATGCTCGAAATGGCTTACGGCTGCGGCTTGCGCGTGTCGGAACTGGTTGGACTCAAGCTCAATCAGGTCAATCTCGAAGCGCGCATCGTGGTCGTGATCGGCAAGGGCGACAAGGAGCGGATCGTGCCGATAGGCGGCGCCGCGCTCCGCGCGCTGAAGGCGTACATGGTCGCGCGCCAAAAGGCAGCCTTGGAACAGACGGCGGCAAGGGGCGCGGACGCCGCGCAGAAGCGATCGCGATGCGCCCGTCATGCCGCGGTCTTCATCACCCGCCTGGGGCGCGCGATGACGCGGCAGGGATTTTTCAAGGCGCTCAAAGGATGGGCCGCGAACGATCCGCGGCTCGCGTGGGTCAGTCCGCACACCCTGCGCCATTGTTTCGCGACGCATCTGCTGGAGGGTGGCGCGGATTTGCGCGCGGTGCAGGAGATGCTCGGCCACAGCGATATTTCGACCACGCAAATCTATACGCATCTATCGCGCAGCCATCTGCGCAAAGTCCATCGCACGTTTCATCCGCGCGCGAAGCGCAACGCGCCTGCCGATGGGTCGATCGGGGAGCGTCGTTCGCTCCCGGCGCTCACGGAATCGGAAAACTGATTTGGAAGGGCCGCAGGGATTTCCAGCCAAAGTGCTGGTGTGGGCGGTGCCGATCGTGTTCGCGATCATCTTGCACGAGGTGATGCACGGCGTGGTCGCACGGATGCTCGGCGACGATACCGCGGCGCGCGCGGGCCGCCTTACGCTCAATCCGATCGCGCATATCGATCCGTTCGGCACGATCATCCTGCCCGGGCTGCTGCTCTTCGGCATGCCCCGTGTTCGGCTACGCGAAGCCGGTGCCGGTCGATTTTCGCCGGTTGCATCCGCGGCGCCTCGGCATGATCGCAGGTCGCTGCCGCCGGGCCGCTGACCAACCTGACCCTCGCAGTGGCTAGTGCATTCATCCTGCGGATATTGATTTCCAATACGAGCCTCCCTGAAACCCGCCTCCACGCCTTAATCAGCCAGATCGCGCTCGCGTCATGCATCGTCAATATTGAACTCGCGGTCTTCAATCTGCTTCCGCTGTTGCCGCTCGACGGCGGCCGCGTGCTGGCCGGACTACTGCCGCCGCCGCTCGCCCGCCCCTTCGCGCGGATGGAGCGCTACGGATTTCTGATATTGTTGGTGCTGCTTTATACGAACACGGTGGATGCGGTGGTCAATCCGATAATCAACGCAATCGCGCGGGCGCTGCTGTGAGCGACGAGAGCGCTCCGATCAGGTTCGAGAGCGACGGCGGCATGCGCTTTCGCCTGCCGATTTATGAAGGCCCGCTCGACTTGCTGCTGCACTTGATCAAGCGCGCCGAACTCGACCCGCAGGATGTTACCGCCAGCATTATCACCGAGCAGTACCTCGAACAGCTCAACCTGATGGAACAGCTCAATCTCGACATCGCCGGCGAGTATCTCGTGATGGCGGCGACGTTGCTGCTGATCAAATCGTTCGCTCTGCTGCCGCATCCCGAGCTGGCCGATACGGAGGAGGCCGACGACCTCAAGCGCGACCTGGTCGAACGCCTGCTCGAGTATCAGCGCTATCGCGAGGCGGCGGTCAAGCTGGCGAGCGCGCACTGCTCGGGCGCGACGTTTTCGCAGCGCCGGGCGAGGCGGTTCCCGAAGAGCAGGAGCCGTCGGCGCCGTTCGAAGTGTCGATTTTCGACCTGGTGACGGCGATGGCCGCGGTGTTGAAGCGCCTGGGCGACCGTGCGCCGCGGCGAATCGAGTTGCGCGACATCCCGGTGGCGCAATGCATCCCGCGCATTCTCTCCGCTCTCGGTGAAGCTGAACGCGTCGAATTCGCGGCGCTGTTCGAGGATCAGGCGGACCGTTCGCTGGTGATCGCGACCTTCATGGCTCTGCTTGAACTGATTCGTCGCGGCGCGGTGCGAGTGTGGCAAGACCAGCGCGAGGGTCCAATCCTGTTAGGACGCGGCGATCGCTTCATGACGCAGACGGCGGAAGCCGCGAATTTGAGCGATACAATTCCAGGTGCCGAAGATGATTCCGGCGCTGCGGACGGCAACGAGAAAACAGGGGAACGCGGCGAATAGGCCTGCGCGTTAAGCGATTGGAAGAAGAACGTCTCAAAGCGATTCTGGAGAGCCTGTTGTTTGCGGCTGCTGAGCCGGTTGCCTTGGCGCAATTGGTAACGGTGCTGGAAACTGTTGCTCGCGACGATATCCGAAAGGCGCTGAGCGAAATGGCCGCGACCTATGGGGCGGGCGGCCGCGGCATCATGCTCGAAGAGGTCGCGGGCGGCTATCAACTACGCACGCCGAAGGAACACGCGCTCTATGTGCGCAAGCTGCTTGCCGCCAAACCCCCGCGCCTGAGCCGTCCGCTGCTCGAAACCGTTGCGATCATCGCCTACCGCCAGCCCATCACGCGGCCCGAAATTGAGCAACTGCGCGGCGTCGATTGCGGTGGCGTGCTCGACACCCTGGTCGAGCGGCGGCTGATAAAGATTGCCGGGCGCAAGGAAGCGCCGGGCCGTCCGATAATGTATACGACTACGCCGGAATTTCTCGAACTCTTCGGTCTTAAGGACTTGGGCGGCCTGCCCGACCTCGAAGAGCTTCGGCTGATTGAGAGTCCACGGGAGGAGCCACTTTTTGCGCACGACGAAGAGGCCGATCTGATCGACCCGTCCAGAGGTACGGAGGTTGATGCGGATTCGCCGGCCTCAGAAGTCGCCGCCGGTGGTGGCGAGGGTTCGGTGCCGATCGATCCGTCCGATAGTACGGCGGAGACGATAGCAGATTTGGCCGATCCGAAGTTTGTCGGAGTAGAGATCGGCGACGAACCGCAAACGGCGGAGATTATAGTGACCGAGATATCGCTCGAAGCTGATTCGACTACCGAAGCTGAGTCGACTACCGATGATACCGCTCCCGCAAACGCAGCCGCTGTCGTAGCCGTCCAACGGGCGCATCAGGTCGCAGCAGAGCCTGCCGATGAAGCCGCTATCGGCACTCGCGATAATAAGCAATCAGACGATGAGCCCGCCTCACCTCCCGAAAAGCCCGAAGATCACCACTAGTCGCTGCCTCGATGGAATCGGAATCTGATGGCGGAGAATTCGCCGCATCGGCGCTGAGTGCGTTACGCGACTAGCCCTCGCTCTCTTCGAAGTAGCCGCCGGCTTCGGCATAATTTTCAAAGCGCGTGAACTGGCTCAGATAGGTCAGTTTCGCGGTATCAGTCGGGCCATTGCGCTGCTTGGCGACGATCACTTCCGCGACACCCGGTTCTTTGCTGTCACGATGGTACATCTCGTCGCGATAGATGAACGCGATTACGTCGGCGTCCTGTTCAATCGCCCCCGACTCGCGCAGGTCAGCGAGCAGCGGACGGCGATCGGGCCGCGTCTCGACCTGCCTGTTCAACTGTGAAAGCGCGACCACCGGTACTTTCAATTCCTTGGCGAGCGCCTTCAGCGAGCGTGAGATTTCCGCGATTTCCTTTTCCCGCGATTCACCCGACGTGGCCGCGCGCATCAACTGTAAGTAATCAACGATGATCAGCCCGAGATGGCTATTTGGATCGCGCGCCAGGCGGCGGCATTTCGCTTTCAGCACCAGGGCCGTCGTATCGGAACTGTCGTCGATGTAAATTGGTGCTTCGGAGAGACGACCAGCCGCCTGCGCCAACTTGGGGAAGTCGCGCTCGCCTAGAAAGCCGGATCGCGCCTTGGCGCTGTCCACGCGAGCCTCTGAGCAGAGCAGACGGAACGCCAGCTGCTCCTTGGACATTTCAAGGGAAAATATCGCCACGCCGACCTTCGGATCTGCTTCGAGCGCCGCATTGGCCGCGATATTCAATGCCAGCGCCGTTTTCCCCATGCTCGGACGCGCCGCGATGATTATCAGGTCGCCGCGCTGGAATCCGGCGGTGATGCGATCGAGATCCATGAAGCCGGTTGGCACGCCCGTGACGAGTTCCTTGCGCTCGTAGAGTTGCTCCAGCAAGGCGATTGCGTGCCGGCTGAGTTCGTCCATCTTGACGAAGGATGGCCGTACCCTTCGCTCGGCGATCTCAAAGACCTTGTGCTCGGCCTGATCGAGAAATTCCTCGACGTTACTGCCCGGAACGTCGTAGCTCTCACCCGCAATCTCGCCCGCGATCGCCGCGAGGCTGCGCAGAACCGCCTTTTCGCGCACGATTTTCGAGTAGTGAGCAGTATGTGAAGCCGACGGCACAAACGAGACTATCTCCGCGAGATAGCTGGCGCCGCCCACCCGTTCGAGGAGATCTTTGCCGCCGAGAGCGTCGGTCAGCGTAACGATGTCGATCGGTATTCCACGATCCGACAACTGCACCATCGCGCTGTAGATCGTGCGATGGTGCTCGCGGTAGAAATCCTCTGGTTTGAGGATTTCTAGCGCATGGTTGATCGCTTCATTGTCGAGCAGAATCCCGCCCAGCACCGCCATTTCGGCATCGGTGCTATGAGGAGGAACGCGCTTCAGGAAATCGTCTGCCACCGCCACTACAACCCTCACCCCCGCCCGCAACCCACATCGTCGGACGCCATTGATATAGGAAACGACCAGGTCGATCAAAACTACATCGCACCGCCAACAAGTTATCAAGCGGCTATCGACAGCCTATCCCCAGGATAATCTCCGGACTTATAGACAGTTGTGAAATGTCGGAATTTGGTGGCACAGGAAAGCTCAAGTATTACCGCGATTTTCGCAGCGAGTTGCAAATAATCGCAATTTTCCTGTGGAATTAACTATGCGCGGCGGATCCGGCGCGCAGGAGTAAGCCGCGGACGCGCCAACATCGGGCCGGCCGCGACGCCGAAGAGGAAACCTCCGACATGTGCCCAAAAGGCCACGCCGCCTACCAGCGGTCCTTGCGCTCCTGAAACTATTGCCGCCCATAGTTGCACGACGAACCAGAGCAGCAGATAGAAATATGCTGGAATTTCCATCACTGGCCAGATTAGCAACAGCGGCCATATTGTCGTGATGCGTCCGCGCGGATAGAGCACGAAATAGGCGCCCAGCACGCCGGCGATCGCGCCGCTCGCGCCAATCACCGGCACGCGCGAGTTCGGCCCCATCGCCACCATCGCAAGCCCTGCCGCCACCGCTGCCAAAAAATAGAAGGTGGCGTAGCGCGGCGATCCGAGGCGTTCCTCCACGGCGGGCCCGAAGATGAACAGGTAAAGCATGTTGCCGGCGATGTGCAGGATTCCGGCGTGCAGGAACGTCGCAGTGATGAACGTGGCGAGCGTCATGAGAGCCTCTGCCGGACCGGCGAGGCGCAGGTGTGCGACGTGCGACGGCACCATCGCATAGCGCGCGAGGATCGGAGCTGCGCTGCTACCGAGATCAACCTCAAGCGCGAAGACCACAAGGTTCGCGATAATAAGGATCGTGTTCGCCGGGGTCAGGCGCCGCGTCGCTTCGCTATCGCGCAGCGGAATCATCGCTTAATCGCTGTCGCCAACAACGCTCCTAAAGCCAGCCGCAACCTGAGCGCAAAAACGAGGGCGAACCGTAGTTGTGGTCCGCCCTCGTCATGTACTTGCGAGATCGGCAGCCGCCGTATCACCGATTCCGGACGCGCCTATTTCATCCCGGCCATGGCTTGCCGTAGCTGTCGAGGCAGGCGACCTCGCTAATCGGTTTGCGGCTGATCGGCCCATGCTTGCCTTTCGGATAGCCGACCGGCATCAGCGCATACGATTGAACATCCGCCGGCAGGTTGAGGATTTTTCGCGTCTCGTCTTCATAAAACGCGTGGATTGTCGTGAGCACAGTACCGAGTCCGAAGGCGCGGCACGCGAGAATGATATTCTGCACCGCGGGATAAATGCTCGAGCCAGCGAGCCGCGCGGCCCCTGCCATTCGCGTTTTGACGTCGTCCGGCAAGCCCGCGGCGCCAGGAAAAACCGTCTGCTTGAGGCACGGCACGATCAACACCGGGGCTTCCCCCATATGATCGAAAAGATAGAGCACCGATTTCCACCAACGCTCGTATTTTGCGGCCTCCATGTGCGGCGGCGGCTTGGCACCCTCGTACAATTTGACCAGGATGCTCGAAGTTTTCTGATAGAGCGCGCCCAGTTGTTTGCGCTTCTCGGCATCCTTGACCACGATAAACACCCACGACTGGGCATTGCTGCCAGACGGCGCGCGAATTGCCGCATCGAGCACCTTGGTGATTATCTCATCGGGAACTGGATCGGGCTTGATACGCCGAATCGCCCGCGCCGAATAGATCGCTTCGAAGAGACCAATTTCCGCCATCGACATCTCCTGAATGTGCTTGCGCTGCGATCGAAGTTGCGCTTCGTCGAGTTACGCAGGTCGATCGCCACGCCCTTGACTCTGTTCACTAACTACCACTGTGCGGCGCGAAACAAAATCACCGTATGCTCCTCGATATCGTCCGCACACCGCTTCCATTACTTCACCCAAAAGGAAGTCTGAACAATCATTGGGGATTTCAGTCGCTTGAAAGATCCTAAACTTCGTGGACTTGAGCAATTGCGCATTGACGTAAGCATGCCAGGCAAATCTCAAGCCGATTTCACAATCTTGTGCTTGATCGCATAGCGCACCATCTCTGCCGTCGAGCGGACGCCGATCTTGTTCTTAATATTCTCGCGATGGGCCTGCGCGGTTTTTGGGCTGATGCCAAGTCTTTGCGCGATATCCTTGCTGGTCGCGCCATCGGCGAGCAGCCGCAGCACTTCGCGCTCGCGCACGCTAAGACTGCCGTCATTTTTCACACCGCTTGAGTGTGGGTTCTTGAGCTGGCTCAGAACGATCCTCGCGATCGCCGGACTCAAATAGCGCTTGCCCATTGCGACCGTGCGCACCGCGTTGACCAGCTCCTCCGGGGCGTCGCTTTTGACCAGGTAACCCGCCGCGCCCGCGTCGCTAAGCGCCTCCAGCACGTCTGCTTCGTCGTCGTGCGCGCTCAGGATCAGAACCTTCGTGGTTGGCGCCACCTGCTTCATCCGATGTGCCGCGACGAGACCTCCCGTCCCCGGCATCTCCAGGTCCATCACCACCACGTGCGGATGAACTTTCGCCGCGACCGCCAGCGCCTGCTCGCCGGTCGTCGCTTCGCCCACGACCTGAAACCCGTGACGTTCGAGCAGCGCCCTCAATGAACCTATCAGCACGCGATGGTCGTCGGCGATCAGCACCCGAATGACTTCGTCGGATTTAATCACGATAGTTCCGGAATTTCGGCGACGAGTCGCGTCGATCCCGCCTTGGACTCGACCAGTAACCGTCCGCCCATTAATTCCAGCCGTTCGTTGAGCCCGGTGAGGCCCATCCCGCCGGCGCCGTTGGTGGTCCCGATACCTCTGCCGTTATCCAGAATCGAGAGCCGCACGCAGTGTCCAACCTTCTCAATTCCGATTTCGACGCGGCTCGCATTCGCATGACGCACAACGTTGGCGAGGGCTTCGCGCGCCACCTGGAAGCATACCTGTTGCACCGGCCGGGTCAGGGCGCTCATGCGATCGGCGTGGATCAGTCGCGTCTTGAGGCCGGTATCAGCGAGTCGCCGCAACTCATGGCGGAGGCCTTCGGCGAGCGTCGAACGTCCGAGCGTGGGCGGCTTGAGTTCGCGCACCCGTCGCCGCAGCGCATCTTCCAGTTGCCTGAAAACGAGCCGCGCCTTGTCCGGTCCCGCCTCGATTCCGATGCGCGCTGCCGCGAGCAGTTGCGCTTGATTGTCGTGGAGGTCGCGCGCGATGCGTGCACGTTCCGCGTCCACCGCGCCAAACATCCTGAGTCCCAGGTTCCGCACCAGGCGACGCAGGCGATCGTTGTCGGCCTCGAGCAGCCATTTGTCGATCAACGGATTGATGCGGAGGGCGACCGCCTCGGCACGAGCGACCATGGCCGCGTCGATCGAATCGCCTGCGGCCAACGCGATCGCACCGCTCGCGAGAGGAATGCAGAGGTATGCGCCGAAGCGTGCGAAGAGCGCGTCTTCGACGTAATCTGCACCTGTTCCCGGCGGCGTCGTGCGCAGAATCTTCGACTGGCGCCGAAAGCAATCGGCCATCGCACTGGCGCGGGTATCCTGCGCGCCGATTGTGGAAGGCGGCGGGTTGACTCCAGCGAAGGCCGAGACCCGCAGCGTTCCTTCCTCGACGATCGCGATCATCCAGGCGTCGAAGGGACCGAGCTTCGCTAACCCCGCTCCCAGGCCCCTCAATCGACCACGCGGGCTGAGCTTTTCCGCCATCGCGGCCGCGCGATCGATTCGAGCACTTTCGGTCACGTTGCCCGATAACTCCGCCTTCGCAATGGCCAGTCGCTGTGCGGTCCCGGCGGTCTGCGCGCGCCAGAAGTCGCGTGACTCGCCGGCTGCATCGGCGCGAAGGATTCCAATCGCGGCGCGGGCGATTAGTTCCGCCGCGGCGAGGAGATCGCACTCACCAGACGCTGCGGCGGGCGCGATCAGGATTACCGTGGCGCGTGCCGCCGGTTCTGCACTGGCATTGATAGAAACTGCTGCCGCGAAGCAGGTTCGGCCCTGCGATTGCCGGCCACAGGCAGCCGCGAGTTCGCGGTCTCCGAAACGCAGCAAGCCGCCGTCGTCATTCGCATCCGCGTAATGTTTCGAACCATTCAGACGACTGGGGCGATAGCGTTGATCGCGTTCGACGACCGCGAACAACGCATCGAGCCTGGGGTTGAGACGCGCGTCAGGCACGGCCCGCATAATCGCCGCATCGCGCGATCCGTCCCACGAGATCAAACATGCTGCGCCGGGGCAAAGCTCACTACCCAAGCCGGCGAGTCTGCGAAGTTCTGCCGCAATAGCAGCGGTACCGCCGCCATTGCCGTCGGCGAGCGGCCGATTGCCGTTCCCATTGATGCTGACTAACGGAGACAAGTCATTCACAACCTCTCGCCTCCGCAATCGCAGCCCTCAGTGATGCGCGGGCGGCTGCCCCAATTCCTCGCCGAGTTGCCGCATTTCCTCGCCGAACGCGGTCCAGTCGCCCTGCTTGAGTGCGGCAATCGCGCGGCTGTAATGAGTGGCGGCGGCTTCGAGTCCCGGCGGCGCGTTGACGGCAGAGGCCGGCTGTCCTGCGATTCCGGACGCCGGCGGCACGCCGCCCATCCCGCCCGGTGGCAATACTTTAGCGATGGTCGGAGCGGAAAAGTCGCTGCCCTTGAAGAGTGCGGTCAGTGTGGAATCCATGTCGGTTCCCATCACTGTTCGATCGCTGTACGAGGCCAGCACCCGCTTCAGTTCGGGTAGTTGTCCGTTTTCCGCTCGGATATACAAGGGCTCGACGTAAAGCAGCGAATCGGCGATCGGGAAGACCAGCAGATTGCCCAGGATGACCTTCGAACCCATCTGATTCCACAGCGAGTATTGCTGCGAGATGTCGGGGTTCTGGTTGATGCGCGCCTGGATTTGATACGGACCGTAAAATAGGCGGTCCTTCGAAAACTCAAACTCAAACAGGTGGCCGTAGTCAGTGCCGTCGCAGCGCGCCGCGAGCCACGAGATCATATTGTCTCTGCCCTGCGGCACCATCGGGAGCATAAGAACGTATTCGGCGTGGGTTTCGCCGGGCAGCCGCATGATCACGTAGTAAGGCTGCATCGGCACGGTCTGGTCCGAATAGTTCTCTCGCGGAAAGGTCCACAAATCCTCTCGATTGTAGAACGTCGAGGGATCCTTCATGTGATAGGTGCCGTACATCTCGGCCTGCGTCAGGAAGAAATCTTCCGGATACCGAATATGCGTATGCAGGTCGGGCGGCATGTCGCTCAATGGCTTGAACATACCCGGATAAATTCTTTCCCAGGTGCGGATGACCGGGTCGTCAGCATCGGAAACGTAAAATGTCGTCCGCCCCGTGTACGCATTGACTACTGCCTTCACCGAATTACGGATGTAGTTAATGCCGTCGCCGTTGATCTGTGAGTACGGATAGTGGTCGCTGAAGGTATAGCCATCGACGATCCAGTTGAGTTGCCCGTCGTGCAGCACGATGTATGGGTCGCGATCCTGGGTGATAAAAGGCGCGATATACCTGATGCGATCGGTAATGTTGCGCCGCAGCAGGATGCGGCTGCCCGGAATGATATTTTCGGTCACCAGCAGATTGACGTCGCGATAATAAAAACTGAAGAGCAGCCGCCGCCAAAATCCACTGATAAAAACGCCCTGATCGCCCTTATAAAAATCCGAGACGTTGTCGTTGCCGCGCGGATAGTCGAACTCCGGCGTCAGCGCATTCACGATGCTGTAAACGTCTGGTTCCTCGCCGTAGTAAATCCCCGGCTGCGTCACTTTCAGGCTCGGGTCTTCCCACTGCGGGGGGATGTTCTTGATCGACAGGATCGGCAGACCTTCCTGATCCTTGGTGTTGACCGGGTTCATCACGAGGCCGTAGCCATGGGTGAATTTCAGATGGCGATTTACCCAGGTTTGCGCGTTGTCCGGCAGCAGATCGACGTTTAGCTCGCGCGCCGAGAGCATCACCTGGGTGTAGTTCTCGTTGATCCAGTAGCGATCGATATCGACATCCTTGAAGTCGTAGTAGAGCCGGATATTCTGCAACTGCTGGTACGTCGCAATGAGCGGACGGGGATCCCACAGCCGGATGTTCTTGATCGTGGTGGCGTCCTCGTCGAGGGAGGCCGGCGTGATTTTTCCGAGGCCGGCGAACGGCCGCACGTCAACGCTGTCAAGCTGAAATGCGCGCCGCGTCATCGCGATATTGCGCTCGAGATAAGGCTGCTCGATGCGCAGTTCGTCGGGCTTGACCCAGAGCCGTTCGATGATCGGCTGGAGCAGGTTGAGCACCACCGCCGGGCCGAAGACGATCGCCGCCGCGGTGACCGGCAGCCGCAGTCCGCGTTCGCGCACGTTGGCGAAGCAGATGACCGCCGCGGCCAGCGCCAAGGCGACCAGCAGCCACAAGCCCGGCTGCCACAGGACGTGGTCCACATAGCGCAGGCCGAAGACGATTCCATTGCTGTGCAGCAGCAACTCGAAACGTCCAATCCAGTAGTTCAGTGCGCGCTCGATGAAGAAGAATCCGGCGAGCACCGAAAGATGCGCGGCGGCGCCGGGCGAGATGCTGGGCGGCGATTCGCGAAAGTCGAGCGCTCCGCGCGCCCAGTAAATCGCGCCGGTCAATGCGGCCGCGAAGAACAGGACGAGCATGAACAGATCGCGCAGCTCTTCGAGCAGCGGCAGGGTAAAGACGTAAAACCCAACGTCGTGGTTGAAGGCCGGTTCTTTGAGGCCGAAGGGCACGCCCTTGAGCGCCTTAAGGTAAATGTCCCAACTGGCGGATTCGCCCTGCGCTGCGAAGAGGGCCAACAAGGCCGCACCGCCGATCACGATCAGGCGCCAGGGGACGCGCTCGCCGAGCGAGCGAATCATCTCGGGCAGGTTGACCTCAACCACGTTGTCGGGCCGCCGCACGACCCGCAGCCGTTCGCGTTCGCGGCTGAAGCGCAGGGCGATCAAGCCGCTGGCGGCAATCGCGGCGAAAGCGATCAGCCAGACCGCGCAGAAGATCGCCAGTTCGGCCAAAATTGTCGTGGTGAAGACCTCGCGGTAGCCGAGCGAGTCGAACCACAGGAGATCGACGAGGAGGCCGTCACCGACACTCAGCACGATGAAGGAGACGACGACTGCCGCAACGAGGCCGATCAGGATAAATCGTGAACGCATGGGGTTTGTTTTGCTCGATCAGGAGCCGCGCGCGACTTGGGCGACATGTTCGCGCACAACGTCGGGCGGGCACATCCAGATGAAGAGTTTGAGTGAGAGGTAGATGACCAGGATCCAATCGAGTTCGCCAATAATGGGCACGAAGTCGAGTTCGAGGGCCGGGGGCGTAATGAGCAGCATGATGCCGATGACTGGCGTTATTTTGGCCAGGAACGAAACGCGCCGGTCATGCATCAAGCGCCAGAACACGCGCAGGAATTGCGGCAGATAGGCCACGATTCCGCGCACGCGCAGCGGGTTGAGCAATTGCATCCTGAGGAAGGAGCTAAACACGATCTAAAATTCTAGCACAAGCATTTGCCAACGAGTGCAATCTTCGGAGCGAAACCATTGGATTACGGTCCAAATGATACGGCGACGAGCGCCGGCAACTTGAGAGCAGGGGATTCCAGTGGCGGAAGGATCCGAGGCCGACTGAGCAGGCCGGCAATGTCGCAGCTTGAATTGAGACACTACGAGGATGTCGGGATAGCGGACGCATCGGGCGATTTGCGTTAAGATCGCGCGGGAGGCGGAGGTGATTCGGTGAAGAAGCGGATGACGCTCGGCAACTTTCTGGTGGCATACCTGCGCAAGATGGGGGTTCGCCACGTGTTCGGCATCCCCGGCGATCTGGCGCTTAAGTTATTTTTTGCCTTGGGGCGCAAGCACGATCTCGAAATCCTGACGCTGTCGCATGAGCCTGGGGTCGGTTTTGCGGCTGACGGTTATGCGCGCGCGACGGGGAAAATCGGTGTTATCTGTGTAACTTACGGAGCCGGCGGCCATAACATGGTCAATCCGATTGCGGGGTCGTTTTCCGAGCGCGTGCCGCTGCTCATTTTTTCCGGCGGGCCGGGCGAGGAGGAGCGCAAGCTAGGCACGCTAATCCACCATCAGGCGCGGGAAATCGAATCGCAGCATCGCATCTACGAGGAGGTGACATGCGCCTCGCGCGTGCTCACGGATCCGCTGAGCGCGGCGCACGAGCTGGACGTGGTGGTGCGCGCTATCTGGGCCGAGCAGCGGCCCGGCTATATCGAAATTCATCGCGACATGGTTGACCGCGAGATCGTCGTACCCGACGAGTTGATTGAATGGGACGGGCACCTTCATTTTCATGAATCGGACGGGCGGCGGGTGGAGGAAGCGGCGCGCGAGACCGCGGCGATGCTCAATCAGAGCCGCAAGCCGGTGCTGATCGCGGGCATCGAAATTCATCGCTTCAAGGCCTCGCGCGAGCTGGTCGAACTGGCGGAGAAGATCGGCGCGCCGGTGTTTACCACGGTGCTCGGCAAGGGCGCGTTTCCGATGGACCATCCGCTGTACATGGGCGTGCACGTCGGACCGATCAGCCCGGCGCCGATCGTGGCGCGGATGGACGCGGCGGACTTCGTACTGAACCTCGGGTGCCTGAAGACCGATATGAATTTTGGCAATCGCCCGCCGCACATAATTGAGGGGCGCAGCGTGTGGGCGGTCGATCGCCGGGTGGACGTGAAGTATCACAGCTATATCAACGTGGGCGTGCGGGATTTCGTCCGCGCGCTGCTGCGGCAGGATTTCCGGCGCCATCGCGAGACCGTGGTTTATGCGAGCAACCTGGCCGCGGGGGCGGCCGGCGGTTCCGGCAAGGCGCCGATCAAAGTCAGCCAGATTCTCGCGATCGTGAACGAGTTCCTGGAAGCGCATCGGGGATACATGGTGGTGGCCGAGGCCGGCGACATGCTTTTCGGAGGCCTGGATATCCGCGTCCCGCACGACGGCACCTACCTGGCGGAGGGCTTCTACGCCTCGATGGGATTTGCGGTGCCGGCGGCGCTGGGCGCGCAAGTGGGAAGCGGGCTGCGGCCGATCGTGCTATGCGGCGATGGCGCCTTCCAGATGACGGGGCCGGAGATTTCGCAAGCGCCGCGGTTCGGCGTCAATCCGATCGTGATCGTGATCAACAATGGCGGTTGGGGCATCTTTCGTCCGGTGGCTTCGGATCGCCGCGACCTGCTCGAAATCCCGCCGTGGCCGTACGCGAAACTGGGAGAGGATTGGGGTGGAGCCGGCTTCCAGGCGGGCAGCGCGGCCCAACTGCGCGAGGCGCTCGAGGCGGCGCACGAGTGCAAGAGCTTCGCCATCATCAATGTAGACGTGGGCCGCGACGATCTCTCGCCGGTGACGCTGAAGTACATCAAGGCAGCGGCGCGCAGATCGCAACCGCCGCCGGCGCCGAAAGGGCGGCGCGCCTCGCGTTCCAAGCACTAGGAGATCGCGCGCCTCGTTCGAACGAGTGCGGGGTGGGGGCTTTCAGGTAACGGCAAGGGTAAGGCGCGCGGCGAACCAACATCCACAACAAATCCGGTAGCCAATCGAGGGCGGTGACGACTACGATACTATGACGAGATCAATGGATACCTACGATAAGCTACACCACGATTTTCGCTGGAATACACCGGCCCAATTCAATTTCGGCGCGGCCGTCGATGGCTTCGCGGCCGACCCCAAGCGGGTCGCGCTGCTGTGGGAAGATCAGCATGGCAATCGATCGCGTCTGACCTTCGCCGACATCCGCAACCAGTCCAACCGCGTTGCGAATGTCCTGGCCGGTATGGGTATCCGGCGGGGTGACCCGGTGATGATCGTGCTGCCGCGCGTGACGATGTGGCAAAGCGTCTATATCGGCGCGCTGAAGGCGGGCGCGGTGGTCGTTCCATGCGTTTCGATGCTACGGGAAAAGGACCTGGTGTATCGCGCGAATCATTCGGGGGCGCGGGCGATAATTGCGGGACCCGACAGCGTCGATCTGGTGGGCGATCTGCGCAGCCAATGCCCCACCATCGGCCATTACCTGCTGGTCGGCGCGGCGCGCACGGGGTGGTCTTCGATTCAGGAGGCGATGCAGCAATCGACGGCGGAATTCCGGCCGGCGGCTACGCGCGGCGACGAGCCGGCCATCTGCTACTACACCTCGGGCACGACCAAGGAGCCGAAGGCGGTGCTGCACGGCCATGCGTACACCTGGGCGCATCAATTCACCGGATCGATATGGCTGGACCTGAAGGCGGGCGACCGCCATTGGACGACCTCCGACACCGGGTGGGCGAAGGCGGCGTATGGGGTACTTTTCGGCCCGTGGATGAACGGTGTGACCACCTTCATGTACAACGGCCGGTTCGAGCCGAGGAAGCAACTCGAATTGCTGAAGCGGTATCGCATAACGAGCTTCTGCGCGCCGCCGACCGAGTACCGGATGCTGGTGAAGGAGGACCTCGCAAGCCATCAGTTGCCCGACCTGCGGCATTGCGCGGGAGCAGGGGAGCCACTCAACCCGGAGGTGATCGAGATCTGGCGGCAGCATTTCGGCCTGCTGATACACGACGGTTACGGGCAGACCGAGACGGCGCTGATCGCGGCGAATCTGCCGGGAATGGCGATCCGGCCAGGATCGATGGGCCGATCGTTTCCGGGCATCGATGTGAGTATCGTCGATGAAAATCTGCACGAGGTGGCGAGCGGGGACGTGGGCCAGGTTGCGGTGCGCGTGAAGCCCGACAAGCCGCCGTCGATCATGATCGAATACTGGAAGAATCCGGAGGAGAACGCCGCCGCCTTTCAGGGCGACTTTTATCTTACCGGCGACAACGCCTATCGCGACGGCGATGGCTATCTATGGTTTGTCGGGCGCGCCGACGACGTGATCGGATCGGCGGGCTATCGAATCGGGCCGTTCGAAGTCGAGAGCGCGCTGCTGGAGCATCCGGCGGTGCTAGAATCGGCGGTGGTGGCCAGCCCGGACCCCGACCGCGGATCGATCGTGAAAGCGTTCGTGCGGCTAAAGCCGGGAACCGAGGGGAGCGCGGCGCTGGCGACCGAGTTGCAGGAGCACGTCAAGCGAATAACGGCGCCGTACAAGTATCCGCGGGAAATCGAATTTGTTGACGATTTGCCGAAGACCGTGAGCGGCAAGATCCGCCGCGTGGAGCTGCGGCAGCTCGAGGAGCACCGCAAGCATCGGCCGTAGCAGAGAGGATCGAGCGGAGGAAGCGCGACCCGTGAAGGCTTCACGGCGCCTGCCGTGAAGCAGGGGAAGACGGGCCGTGGGATTGCGGGCGAAGCGTGCGGCCGCCGCGCGCCAGGCGGATGAACTACTTTTTCGAGCGGGCCAGCAGATTTACCTTGCCGGCGAAATCTTCGAGGTCAACCTCGGTGGTCTCGAGCACCCGCGCGACCATGCCCCAGAATCCGATGGCCATGATGAGCTCGACAATCTCACCCTGTCCGAGATGTTTCTGCAGGTCGGCGAGCGTTTCCTTTTTGCCCTTAACGCCGTGCGCGACTTCATCGGTGAAGAGCAGGACGAGGCGTTCCAGCGGGCTGAAGCATTTGGCGGACTGCCAGTTTTCGATCGCGGCAAGCTGATCGTCGGTGACGCCGACCGCCAAGGCGATGGGGACATGCTGAGTCCATTCGTAAACCGAGTTGCTGACCTTGGCGGTGCGCAGAATCGCGATTTCGCGCAGCTTCGAATCGAGCTTGCCCTTGGTGAGGAGCGCGTTACCGAGGCGCGAAAAGTTATGGAAGACGGCCTCGGAAGCGTTGGCCATCATGCGCGCGACGTTGAGTTTGCGCGGAGTGTTGCCGAGGATTTCGCGGGTCTTTTCGGGTGCGGTGGTCTCATCGACGTAGGGTAGCAATGCCATCAAATAATCCTTTCCTTTGTAATCATAAACGGGAGGCCAGCGTTCCCGTCGCAGATACCAATAAGCGACCGCTTCGCCGCGTCCCGCCAGCCCCGTCTTACGACAAGCGGAAGCGCCCTTGCGGGCACCCCCGGTTGGCTATCATTGAAATCGCGTCATCGAAATCGCGTCATCCGGCCGCCCCGGCGAGGTCCGGTTTGGAGCGTTGGCGCGTATCGAGTTCGGTTTCCTCGCGCAGCCGTCTGCTCGCGTCCTTGGCCATGCATACGCCCATGCTGGCGGTCCAGATGAAGTAGGTTCCGAAGAGCCCCCAGAACGTAATGAGGCCGTTCCAGGCGAGCGGGCCGGTGGTGAAGAACGGCATCGCGGAGATCGGAATAAAACTGAGGCCGGCGAAGATGGCCCAGTAACAGACCCAGCGCGGGAACACGCGGACGACGCCTTTATCGGCGAGCCCGACCAGGCCCGCGGCGATGGCCTGCACGGAAGTGACCGCATAGGTGATGTTGAACAGGATGAAGCCGAGGTCGTTGAGCATGCGGATAGTGTTGGGCTCGATATCGGGCCTGAAAGCGGCGACGGCCCAGATGGCGGGGCAGAACATGAGGACCCACGCGGTCAGAGCGCCGCCGATAAGCTGGATAATGGTCAAGACGGGGCTGGCGCCCTCGATGCGCCACATGACGACGGTGAGCTGAGCGGTCCAGGTGATCCAGAGGACGCCGATGAGGGCGGCCATGGTGTTGCCGAAGAGGATCGCGTTGTGATGCTGGGCGAAGACGGCGGCGAGTTCGGGTCCGCTCAGATGGGGCGAAGCGGGCGGGAGATTATGTCCGAACCAGCCCCAGAAAATCGTATAGAGAAGCTCGAAGGCGAAACCGCTCTGAGCCGCGAGCAACTGGTACTTCAGACTCTGCCTGGTAGTCATTTCGTTACCCCTCCTGGTGGTCATGTGACGCACTCGGGAATGCTCGATAACCGCGGCCAGTCACATCGAGTCAGATAAGGCCTGATGACCGGGCAATTGGTCGCAGCCTAATACCGAAGGCGTGGAAAGCGCAAACGCGAAGAGCCGGAAACGCAAAGAGCCGGAAACGCCGGGATGACTTTGATCGCGATCGCAAAGCAGCGCAATCAGCCGAGCGGCTGGGAGCGAGGGCGTTGACGCCACCAGAAGAAGCCGGCGGCGGCGGCCAGCAGGAGGATGGCGACGCCGATCCACAAGAAGGCGCGATGGGCCTCGGCCGCGAACCAGTCGAGTTCATCGCCGACGAGGTAGCCGACGGTAACGACGAGGGTACACCAGACGGCTGCGCCGAGCATGTTCCAGGCGAGAAAGCGCCAGAATCCCATACCGGCCGAACCCGCCATCGGACCGGCCAGAAAGCGCGCACCGGCGATAAAGCGCGCCATGAAAACCGCCTTGCTGCCGTGAGTCTCGAAGAAGGCCTCCAGGCGTTCGCGACCGGGCCGCAGCGGCGGGAAGGTGCGGACCAGCCACGCCATCAGGCGTGCGCCGCCGGTGCGCCCGAAGAGGTATCCGGTACAATCGCCGACGACGGCGCTGACGAAGGCGACGACGTAAAGCGTCTTCAGATCGAGGATATGCCGGCCGGCGAGAAAGCCTGCGGCGAGCAGCACTGTCTCTTCGGGCATCGGGACTCCGAGATTGCCGACGAAGACGCAGATGAAGAGGCCCAGGTATCCCCAGTTGGCGAGCCAATCGGCCATTCCGGTAGGGCTTATCGCATGATGATGCATCGGTGGATGCCCACGATGACCGTCGCTGGCGGTCGCGCGGGAACGACATCAGCTTGCCGTATCGCCTGGGCAAACGTAAGACATCGGCCGAGTCTTTTGCTGGTGCCGGCCTCATGCCTTTTGAGTGTGGCGCCGTATATGCGCTATGGAGTTGATGGGCGCATGATTCACCGCCCCGGAGCGATTCCATGAAGACGATCGAAGAGCGGATGCGCGTGCTCGAGGACATCGAGGAGATTCGCAAGCTCAAGGCGCGCTATGCGGCAGCGTGCGATGACAATTACGACGCCGACGCCATCGCGGCGCTGTTCATCGAGGACGCAGTCTGGGATGGCGGGTCACTCGGCACGGCGGAAGGTCGCGCCGCGATTCACAAGTTCTTCAGTCGCGCCGCCGAATACTTTCCATTCGCAATCCACAACGTGATGAACCCGATCATCGACGTCGAAGGCGACCGGGCGACCGCTCAATGGTATCTTCTGCAGCCGGCGACGATGGCCAAGGGGAATCAAGCCGTATGGCTGGCTGCGGTTTATCATGATGAGTATGTCCGCCACGAGGGTCGCTGGATGTTCAGGCGGCTATCGGTGACGGCGCATTTTCTGACGCCCTACGAAGAGGGTTGGGCGCGCAAGCCGTTCGTATAGGCTGGCGGGCTCGCACTCCGGGCATCGAATGACGCATCGCAATCCAAGCAATCAAGAGGTGACCGCTATGCCACTGGCCGGTGAAGTAACCAACCCGAGCGCGATCGAGACGCGCGATGTTTCTTTCAAGAGCGACGGCGCCGCGATGGGCGCGTATCTCGCCCGTCCGAAAGCGCCGGGCACCTATCCCGCGATCATCGTGCTGCACGAGGCGTTCGGACTGGTCGAGCACGAACGCGACGTGGCCCGTCGTTTCGCGAACGCCGGGTTTATCGCGCTGGCGCCGGATATCTACTCGCGCGTTGGTGCACTGAAGAATCCGTCCGACATGACCGAGGTGCGCGCCAAGATGTTCGGCTTGCCGGACGCTCAACTGGTGCGTGATTTCGAGGCCGCCGCAGCCTTCGTACGGGCGCAGCCGGGGGCGAGCGGCAAAGTCGGATGCGTGGGCTTTTGCGTCGGCGGGCGCTGGACTCTGCTGTTCGCGTGCTCGAGCGTCAAAGTCGATGCGGCGATCGATTGCTGGGGCGGGTTTATCACGCGGGCTACGCCCGATGCCGCCACGACTCCGGAACGTCCGACCCCGGTCATCGATCTGGTCGCGCGGCTTCATTGCCCGCTCTACGTGGTGTGCGGGGAAGAGGACCAGAATCCATCGCCGGCCGACGCGGCAGAATTGGGCCGGCGCCTGGGGCCGACCGGCAGGAATTTCGAGATCGAGGTCTTTAAGAACGCCGGGCACGCTTTCTTCGCGGACTATCGTCCGAGCTATCGCGAAGCGGCCGCCTTCGAGCTATGGCCTAAGATGTTAGCGTTCTTCCGCAAACATCTTGGATAGCGCTCCACTGTGAGAATTTGTGGCCGGGGCGAACGAGCCGGCAACGAGGCGCGATGAGCAGTCAAACCTGGATCGACGCGATTACGCGGATGCGATCGCGGATCGATTACACCGCCGCGAACGTCGATGCCGGCTTTCCGCATTTCGCCGATCCGGCCACGCTTGAGTGGACCCTTTCTCCTGCGGGCGATTGGACCGGCGGTTACTGGGCCGCGATGCTCTGGCTGAGCGCGGCGGCAGGCGCCGCCGATCCTGATGCAGGGAGCAGTGAGCGCTACGCGCGTCTCGCCGAAGAATGGACCGGGCGCTTGCGCCCGCGCATCGATTCGCAAACCTCCGCACGCGGACTGCTTTTCTACTACGGCGCCGCAGTCGGAGCGATACTCCAGGGCAGCGCGGTCGCACGCGAACTTGCGATAGCGGCCGCCCGGTCGCTCGCCGCGACCTATAACCCGCAGGCCGAAGTCCTCCCGCTCGGCACCGAATTCGAGGAGGTTCACAGCGTCGGCCTGGGCGAATCGGAAATCGACATGGTGCAGATAGCAGCATTGCTGTCGTGGGCGGCGAAGGAGACCGGCAATCCCAAGCTGCGCGAGATCGCGATCAGGCACGCGCATCGCCACATCGAATTTTGCCTGCGCGCCGATGGCTCGATCTGCCAGTCCGCGTCCTTCGATCCGTTCACGGGGAAGATGACGCGCCGTTACACGCACAAGGGCGTGAGCGACCACAGCACCTGGGCGCGCGCGCAGGCGTGGGGGATGCTCGGGTGGGCGCTCGCGGCACATTGGACCGGCGACCACGCGCTGATCGATCCGGCCGAACGGGTGGCGGACTGGTGGTTGCGCCAGGTGCCGGCGGATCGTGTGGCCTTCTGGGATTTCGACGACCCTGCGATTCCACAGACCAATCGCGATACGTCGGCAACCGCGATCGCCGCGGCGGCGATGCTCAAGCTGGCGAAGCTTTCCCATTCAGACGCGAAAGGACGCGTATATCGCGAGGCGGCCGAGGCTACGGTGCGCGCACTAGTCGAGAATTATCTTGGACCTGAGGGCGGGCTTTGGCAGGGCTGCTACAACAAGCGCATCGATCTGGCGATAAAGCATGAACTCATCTGGGGCAGCTACTATCTATACGAATCGCTGCACGTGCTCGCCGGCCTGATCGATCCACTCCGGATATAATCAGGCACCGAGTGCGGGGACTGCAGCGCCTGGCGACCGCCTGACTATGTCGGGCGGCCGTTACAGGTGAGCCGCCGGGTTACTTCAGGGCGCGGACGGAGAAGCCGCGATCGTTGAAGCACAACAGCGATCGCTTGCCTTGCAGCGACGTTTCGATCACGCACTCGCGGCCCCACAGGCGATAGATATACGAGATCGTCTTTTCCGCGTACTCGAGTTGCAGGTCGCGGCCGTCGTGCTGATGCTTCAGGTAGAGCGTACGATTGTGGCCGAAGTCCGCGTCTTCCACCCTGATGATAGGGATGGAACCGGTGCCGACGTTCTTGATTAAGGTCTCCTTGACGGTCTTCCAGCCCTCTTCGTCGGAGACCTTGTCTATAACCAGTTCATCACCGCGCGCCTCGTACTGAAACATATCCAGTTCGCGCATCAGATCTTCGGTCAGGTAGCGGCGCAGGAAGGACGAATCGCGCTCGACTTCACGTGCTTCGAAAATCTTCTCGGTGCCGTTCTTCGCCGGCACGCCGTCGCGCTTAATCTCTTCGGGAGTCGGATTGGTGTAGCGGCGGTAGATGTCTTCCCAGATTTTGAAGCCGAGGTGATACGGATTGATTTGCCCCGGGCTCGGACGCAACACCTGGTTGTGCCGCACGATGAACTCCAAATGCAGGCCCTGTTCGAGGTTGAGCGACTCGACGATCTTCTTATGCCAGTAACTCGCCCAGCCCTCGTTCATGATCTTGGTTTCCATCAAGGGCATGAAGTACTTGGTTTCTTCGTCAACGATAGTGAGCAGGTCCTGCTCCCATTCCTGGAGGAAGGGGTTGTGGTCGCGGATGAACAGCAGGACATCCTCGTCGGGTTCGAGCGGGACTTTGTTGGTTTCGGGCGGGTGATAGTCGGGCCGCGCGTGCAGCCGTGCAAATGGATCCTGACGCGGCTGCGCGGCCTCGACGGCCCTTTCAATCTGTTCTTCGCGCCCGACCTTGCGAATGGCCAGGTTACGCCGGCATTGGAAGTTGAGGGCGTGCGCGCCATCGAGAATCCGCTCGACCTTTTCGATGCCGATCGAGGGATCCTCCATGTACCGCCGCACCCGCATCGCATGCGCTTTAAAGCGCTCGATGGTTAGTTCGGCGCGGTTCGATTTGAAGGTGAAGTTGTTCTTGAAAAAATCGTTATGCCCGTAAACGTGCGCGATGGTGAGGATTTGGAGCAGCAGCGAGTTGTCGCGCATGAGGTAGGCGATCGCCGGATTCGAGGCGATGACCATCTCGTACGGCAGCCCGCTCACGCCGTAGTCGTAGAGCGTCTTGAGCTTTTCGTAGGACTTGCCATAGGACCAATGCGGATAGTGCGAGGGCATCCCGGAGTACGCCATGTACCCGAGCATGCCGACGTGGTCGCAGATCTCAAATTCCTGGGGGAACCAGGTGAGCCCGAATTCCGCCGCTTTCTCGCGGACGCGATTGTCCCATTCGACGAGGTCCTGGATTTCGTAGTTCGCCATTTCGCTTCGAGTCGTCCCGGCGCCACGCGGCGCCTGCCTACTAGTTGGCCGGCCGCGCTATTCCTTGACGCGATCCTTCGAGAGGAAGGCCTTGAAGGAGGGCCATATATCTTCTTTCCGTTCGATCAGCACCGCCTGAAAGTTGGGCGCTTCGAGGCGCCGGAAAACGTTCAGCATCGAGGATTCGTAATAGCGCGAGCCCAGCGGCTTGATTTCGCCGTAGCCGAAAAGATTGCAGATTTCGCTCAGTTCCTTGGCCGCCCGCAAGGCCGCCGGATTGTCGGAATCGAAATTGTCGCCGTCGGAACAATGGAACGCGTACAGATTCCACAGCGACGGATGATAACGCTCGGCGATGATGTCGAGCGCCTTCTGATAGCCGGAAGAAATGAACGTGCCGCCGGCCTCGCCCTTATGGAAGAACTCATCCTCGGTAACTTCGTTGGCTTCCGTGTGATGAGCGACAAAGACGATTTCGACGTTGCGGTAGCGGGTCGAAATGAACTGGTAGAGCAGGAAGAAGAAGCTGCGCGCGAGGTACTTCTTCATCGTATCCATCGAACCCGAGGTGTCCATGATGCAGATGACGGCGGCGTTCGATTCCTCGCGGACGTTGGTTTCGAGATGCTTGTAGCGCAGATCGTCCTGATGGAAGGGGAAACGGCGATCGTTGCCGTTGGCGTCCTTTTGCGTTTCGAGTCCCTGCGTCGCGCGGCGATGCTGCGTCGCGAGCACCCGTTTGACGCGCTGGCGCGCCGTGCGCCGCTTGTCGAGGCGCACGCGGATGCCGACGTGGCGATAGCCCTTGCGCTTGGCGAAACGGTCGGTCTCGATTTCGCGCAGCGCCCGCCGCTCGAGGTTCGGCAGTTCGAGGTCCTCGAACATGATCTCGATGAGCTCGTCGAGCGTGACGTTGGTTTCGTAATAATCAACGCCCGGACGATCGCCGGCCTTGCCGTCGCCCTGTCCCTGGCCGTCTTTGCCGGTCTTGCCGACGACCTGTCCCGGCTGCGCGTTGCCGTCACCTTCGGCAACGCCGGGTGCGTTGTCGCCGAAGATGAAGCGATATTCCTTGATCCCGCGCAGGGGGACCTTGATGATTTTGTCCTTGTTTTTGCCGATGATCGATTCTTCGGCGATGATGTCGGCGATGTTCTCGCGGATCGATTCGCGGACTTTCTCGCGATGGCGCAGGCGGTCGCCAGCCGAGCGATCCGATCGCTCGGCGTCGGAGATTCGATATTCGCGAAAGATGGTATCGCTCGTCATGGCAACGTTCCTCGCCTCCCGCTAGCCACCCTCTGATTATACCCCAGCGCTTCTCGATGCACGACGCTGGTGCACCTTGTTGCCGACACACGGTTTGGAACTTTTGCGCACACCGACGCCGCCCCATTCCCCGATGGGGAACAGAGCGGCGCAGGATGGCAATGGTCCAATAAGCCGATCGTTCTGTGCAGAGCGTCAATCCTTCCAGAGGTTGTTGGCCGCGTACTTCAAGACCACGTCCACGCACGATTCGCAGTAGCCGTTATCGAGCAGGTTCTTGACCATCGAGCCGTACTTCTCGGTCTGCTCTTCGTCGCGGGTGCGGGCCTTGGTGATGATCCGCGAGATGTCGCGCACCGAGGTCATCAGCTTCTTTTCGATCGCTTCCTTGAGCGGTTCGTAGCTGCGATAGCTGACCTTTTCGCCCCGGCGTGAGGTCGCCCACAGGTATGCGATGACCTCCTGGCGGAAACCCTCGGCGGCCGACCCGATGATCGCAATCTGCTCCTCGATCGATTTGAGGAAGCCTTCGTCGGGCGTCAACTCTTCCTTGGTATTGCGGTCGCGAACCTTGGTCTTGTTGACGTAGGACTCGGCGTGATCGAGATAGTTCTGGAACAGCGCCTCGGCTTGCTCCTGATACGAGTAAACGAACGCGCGCGTGATCTCCTTTTCGAGCAGGTCGAGGTATTCCTTGTGCAGCGTGTCCTGCAGGAATTCCAGGTACTGCTTGCGCGTATCGTCGGCCAGATCGGCCTCCTTGGTCATCGAGATCAGCGCCTCGCGCACGTTGATCGGATTGATGCAGTTGCCCGAGACATTGTCCGAGAGCGCGTTGTCGAGCGCCTTCATGATGAAGCGCGTGGAGATGCCGTTCATGCCCTCGCGCTTGGTGTCTTCCTTCAACTCGGCCACGTCGATCTTCTTGGTGCGGCCCTTCTCGACCACCTCTTCGCCGTTATACAGGCGCAGCTTGGTCATCAGGTCGCACTTGGAGGTCGGTTCGAGCCGCGAGAGGATCGCAAACATCGAGGCCAGTTCCAGCGTATGCGGCGCGACGTGGGCGCGGAAATCCGAATTGCGGATGATCTTCTGGTAGATCTTGACCTCTTCCGAAAGCCGCAGGTTGTAGGGCACCTTGACGACGACGATGCGGTCGAGGATCGCCTCGTTGGTGTGGTCGGCCTTGAACTTCTGCCACTCGGCCTCGTTGGAATGCGCGATGATGCAGGTATCGACGTACACCATCCCATGGCGTCCCGGCGCCGGAATGACTTTTTCCTGAGTCGCCGTGATCATCGCATGGAGGTACTCGGTCTCGTTCTTGAAAACTTCGATGAACTCGACGATGCCGCGGTTGCCGACATTAAGCGCGCCGTTAAGCTCCAGCACTCGCGGGTCGCCCTCGGAGTACTGGTCGAGCTTGGAGATGTCTTCCGATCCGATCAGCACCGAGGTGTCCTGATTGTTCGGATCGACCGGCGGTACGACGCCGACGCCGACGCGATTGCGCTTGGAGAAGCTGCGCGTCTCGATGGGGAACTCCTCGTAGCGCTGGCCGAATTCCTCTTTGAGGCGATAGCGGCATACCGGGCACAGGTCGCCCTCGACATGCACGCCGAGCATCTTCTCGAACTCGCGGCGCAGATGGCGCGGGATGAGGTGCAGCGGCTCCTCATGCATTGGGCAGCCCTCGATCACATGGACCGCATCCACTTGCTCGAGACCGCGCTGAACGCGCTCGACCAGCGAGCTTTTGCCGGAACCGACCGGACCCATCAGGTACAGCACCTGGCGGCTCTCTTCGCCCTTGAGCGAGGCCGAATGGAAGTAGCGCACGATCTGCGAGATGGTGCGCTCGATGCCGAAGAATTCGTCGGCGAAGAAATTGTAAACCTTGATCGGCTCATCCTTGTACAGACGCTTGGTGCGCGGATCGTCCGTATCATGGATGTTGCGCGTGCCCTGGGTGATGATCATGTCGTAGATGCGCGCGTGGGAGAGCTTCGTCATCAAGGGGTTGGCCTTGACAATCTCCAGATATTCGAGCAACGTTCCGCGCCACTGCTTGGACTCGCGTGCTGCACGATCGCGTTTGATTACCTGCTCAAAGCTGCTCGTTTCCGCCATCAGCTAACTCCTTGGTTGGGCCTGGTTGGGCGAGCCTTTTATCGTCGAGGCGATTGCCAGGAGATTTAAGGAATGTGAATTGGCTTGTGCTATTTGAAGGGAGCATCCCTAGCGGCAGTATAACTCGCTACAGAAGCCAAGCAAGCGAACATTTGGCATCCGTGGGCCGTTGTCCACAGGTTTTTCGTAAGGGTTTCGACTATTGAGGGCCTGTCCGCATTCGACGCTACGGCGGAAATCGCCCTGCTGTCGCTCTATTATTATGACGCTGGCAGCGATGGGAGTATTCATAAACCGTCAAGCCCGGGTGGCACTTCCAGCGTCGCTCCCAAGACCAATCGCCCGCGGTCTTTATTCACCTGGGCCGCGAAGACCCGCTCGTCATGAGCGAACGAAATCCACCATCGTTCTGCGGCCGCGCGCGCCAGGTAATCGGCTTTTTGCTCCATCGTGCGGAGAGCGTCGAGGTCATAAGCCTGATTCCATGGCCCCCGCATATGCGATCGCGTAGGGACGATATCCGCGAGATGGACGAAGCGCGCCCCATCCGCCTGCACCATCGCGACCTGATGGTCCGTGGTGTGACCGCCCGAGACGACCGCCGAGACGCCAGGTACGATTTCGGTGTCGCCCTCAAGCGCCTCGATCAGCCCGGCCACGGGCTCCAGGATCTCGGCGATATGGCGATAAGCGGCGCGCTGGCGCTCGTTGTGCGTGGCGCGGGCGACCTCGATTTCGCCGCGCTGCACGAAGATGCGTGCGCGTGGAAAGGCTGCCTCGAAGGTCCCCGATTCGCGCCGCTGTACGAGGCCGCCGCAATGGTCGAAATGCAGATGCGAGAGGATGACGTGGGTGATATCGCCGGGCTCCATCGCGAGCGCCCTGAGCCCGTTAATCAACCAGCCGTCGTGATGGTCGAAAATCTTGCGCTCGACCGCGCTCAGCCGGTTGCCGATTCCGGTATCGACCACGATCGCATCGTTGCCGCGCATTATCAGCGGACAGGTCAGGTTGAGGCGAATCCGGTTCTGTTGGTCCGCGGGGTGCTCGCGCTGCCACAACTCGCGCGGGACCACCCCGAACATGCAGCCGCCATCGTTGCGCCAGATGCCATCGCTCAGGAACGCGATGGTGAAGTCGCCAAGTTGAAGCTTCTGCGGTGCATCCATCGTCAGGTCCCCGCGAGCCATAAGCCGAGCCCGAGGGCGACGGTGCCCAGGGCCGCGATCGTTCCGTAAAGCCGCACCAGGCGCCGCAATGCCGCGACGCCATCGCCGATGCCCTCGGCGGCGAAACTTTCGCGCATCGAGCGTTCAGCCGCAAACGCGGCTGCCAGCATCGCTCCCATGACGAAGAAAATCACGACCTTAATCGCGACGATGCCGACGAAGGCCGGCGGAAAAGGCGTCCTGCGCATCAGCGCAGCCGAAAACAGGTTGCCCGCACCGGTCATCGGCACCACCAGCGCCGGCACGATATTGATGCGGTTGATGCGCGGCGCCGTCCGCAGCGCGAACTCGCGCCATTCGGCCGACTCTGCCGTCAAGGCCGAGATCGCCAGCAGGAAGCTCGCGCAGGTTCCGACCCAGACCACGCCGCAAAGGACGTGGATCCACAACACTACCGACCTGATCACCATCGTATGCAGCCGCTATCCTCTGGCGTCGCCACCGCCGCTTTCGCGGATCGAGACTAGCATGCGGAGGCTGGTACATCGCGCCAAATTCGACTAACACAACCTCCATCCACTACCGGCGAGGTCCGCGATGCTCAATCCGTACATCGGCGCTTACGAATTGCGAGAACTGGTGCTGCGAAAGGAAGTGCGTCCACGCGAGGTAGCCGAGTTCTTCCTCGCTCGCATCGAGCATCTGAATCCGCGGCTCGGCGCCTTCATGACGGTCACCGGCGAGCGCGCGCTTGAGGATGCTGCGCGTCTGGAGCGCATCGCTGAGTCCGATCGCGCCGCGCTGCCACTCTTTGGTGTCGCCTACTCGCTCAAGGACCTGACCTGGACCAAGGGCATACGGACCACGCTCGGCTCGAAGAACTTCGAGCATTATGTGCCGCGCGCCGACCAGGAATACGCCGCGCGCCTCGCTGCCGCCGGCGGCATCCTGCTGGGCAAGACCACTACGCCGGAATTCGGCGGGCGGCCGACGACCGAAGGCGGACTCTGTCCGGCGGCGCACAATCCATGGAAGATCGCATTCACCGCCGGCGGCTCCAGTGGGGGCGCCGCGAGCGCAGTCGCCGCCGGCCTCGGTCCCATCGCGGAGGGCAGCGATGGCGGCGGATCGATCCGCATCCCGGCCGCATGTTGCGGGCTGGTCGGAATCAAGCCGTCACGTGGCCGCGTTTCCAACGCTCCGGTAATGGGCGAAGGATGGGGCGGATTCGCCACCAACGGACCGCTGGCGCGTTCGGTCCGCGACGCCGCCCTGATGCTCGACGTGATGGCGGGACCGGCTGACGGCGATCCCTATTGGGCGCCGGCGTCCTCTGCGCCTTTCGCCGACGCCGTCAATGTCCGCCCGCGCAAGCTGCGGCTCGCGGCGATTTCCACGACCGCTCTGGCGAACGTCGATGCGGAAGTGCTCGGTGCCTTCGAGACGGCCTGCGCAACCTTCCGCGAGATGGGCCACGCGGTCGAGCCGATCGCGCTCGATCCGGCAGCTCCGCTCGTTGATATCGCGCGGAAACTAATCTGCGCCGGCATCAGTTCGATTCCGCTCAAGGATCTCTCGACCGTCGATCCGGTGGTGCGATCTTTCTGGGAACGCGGCCGCGCGATGCCGGCGTCAGAATACATCGGCACCGTCGCGCGCATGCACAACACCTCGCGCGAGGTCATCCGGGCGCTGCTGCCCTTCGACGCCCTGATCACACCGACGCTGACGCGCCCGCCGATGCGGCTCGGGACCATGTTCGCCGATCCGGCGAAGTATGCCGACGACCTGTTTGGATGGATCGCCTTCACGTTTCCCTTCAACGCAACCGGCCAGCCCGCCATTTCCCTGCCCAACGGCTTTACCAGGGAAGGATTGCCAATCGGTCTCCAGATTGTCGGTCGTCCTGCCGACGAAGCCGGCATCATTGCGCTCGCCGCAGCGTGGGAGGAAGCGCGCCCCTGGGCGGGTAGATATCCGCCGCTCGACTGATGGCAGTCGAATTGGAAACTCGGTCGGCGCCCGAGCCGTTTGCTGGGGCGCCTTCAATCTAGCCCTTCAGTATCCCGGGTCCTGCGCTATCGACTGAACCGATGTTGGTGGCATGCAAAAAGACGTGCGGCCGACTGCTCGGCAATCGCTACGCCGGTGCTATGTCACGCCTGGCGAATGAGGTCGAGCAGGCGTGGGGCGGCGGTTGATGCCGCGCCCGTCTGGTCGGGAGCCTTCTTGCCCGTCGAGAGGCGTTCGCGAGTGGCGGCGGCCGCCCCGGGACCGGGCACCATCATGATATCGGAAGGTCCGAGCAGCCGGCCGTCGCCGCTGAGGACTGCAATCTCCTGAATCTCGCGGCCGGACTCACGGTCAACCACGCGCACCGGCGCGCGGTCACATCCGGCGACCCAGTGATCGCCCCATTGCATCAGGGCCATTAGAACCGGGAAGAATGCGCGACCCTTGCTGGTGAGACGGTATTCGAAGCGGCGACCGCCGCCCGGCGCCGCGACGCGCTCGAGGATGCCCCGGGCGACCAGCTTCTTGAGGCGCGCCGACAGGATGTTGCGTGCGATGCCGAGATTCTGCTGAAAGTCGTGAAAGCGCCGCGTGCCGAGGAAGGCCTCGCGCAGGATCAGCATCGTCCACCATTCGCCGACCAGTTCGAGCGCACGTGCGATCGAACAGTTCATCCGTGCGAAGGTCTTGCGCCTCATGTGCCCACGCTATTGCAACTGGTTGCATCGAGCAACTGATTCGCCGTCGCGGCGTATGCCTTTTTCCATTGAGAGTTGCATGATGAAACCATTTGGGTTATGCATCTCTGAGGTCAGATTGCGCGCTGCAACGGGGTAAACGGGGCCGCGGCGGCGGCGCCAATCCCGCACCGCGGGGAATCTCGGGCAGGGCGGTTGGGCGGCCGGTGAGTATTTGCGCTAGCGTCACCACCGCCGCGCACCGAAGCGCGCGTGGCGAAATCAGGGCCCCACGGGGCCCGATGAACCGGAGGTTCTCATCCATGGCCGAATATACGGCGATCACCTACGACCTGAGCGACGGCGTCGCCACCATCACGCTCAACCGTCCCGAGGCGGCAAACTCGCTGAATGATGCGCTTTCGAGCCAGATGCTCGACGCGATCATCCGTGCCGAGGAAAACACTGCGGTCCGCGCGTTGATTATCAGCGGCGGCACGGGGCGCTTCTTTTGCGCCGGGGCGGATTTGCGGTCGTTCTACGGCGCGCCCGACGCGCTCAAGACCAAGGTTTCGCTGTTCCACGTCGCGATTTTGCGGATCGTGCGCGCGCCCTTTCCGGTGATCGCGGCGGTTAACGGTACCGCCGCGGGCGGCGGCATGGGGCTGGCCTGCTGCTGCGACATGATTATCGCGGGCGAAACGACCAGGTTCATTATGGCGTACACGCGCCGGGGCCTTTCGCCCGACGGCACGACGACTTACTTCCTGCCACGGCGAATCGGCGTCGGCCGCGCACTCGAACTGGCGTACACCAACCGGACCTTGAGCGCGCGCGAGGCGCTCGAATGGGGCATCGTGAACCGCGTGGTGCCGGACCCCGATCTGCTCAAAGAAGCGCATGCGTTGGCAGGCGAACTGGCGCACGGTGCCACGCGCGCATTGGCGGCGGCCAAGCGCCTGATGTACACGGGTGTGAACGAGTCGCTGGAAACGCAAATCGAAAACGAAATCCGCAGTATCTACGAACTGGCCGCGACCGACGACACCCGGGAAGCGATTAAGGCCTTCAACGAAAAGCGCACGCCGGTCTTCAAGGGACGCTAGGCGGCGACGCGGAGATCCCGATGGCAAAACAGTTGGAATTCCTCTTCGATTACGGCAGCCCCTTCAGCTACCTCGCGAATATCCAGATGCCGGGTTTCGCCAAACGCAATTCGGCGGTGGTCGTCTATCGCCCGATTCTGCTCGGCGCCGTGCTCAAGGCGACCGGCAATTCCTCGCCGATGGCGGTGCCGGCGAAAGCGCGCTATTTCGCCGAAGAGCTGCGCCGCTGGGCCGCGCGCTACGGCGTCGCCTTCAAGCTCAACCCGCATCCGTTCATGGCCAACACGCTGGCGCTGATGCGCGGGTCGGTGGCGGCGCAGAAACTCGGCGTCTTCGGCGCCTACCACGACGCGATTTTTCGCGCGGCGTGGGCGGAAGGATTCGACCTCGGCGACAAGGCGGTGCTGAGCGACGTCCTGAAGCAGGCGGGCGTCAATCCGGTGGAACTGATCGCGGCGACCGAGCGCCAGGACGTCAAGGATGAGTTGCGCCGCAATACCGAGGACGCAGTCGCCCGCGGCGCCTTTGGCGCGCCGACATTTTTGGTCGGCCGGGAGATGTTCTGGGGCAACGATCGTTTCGATTTCGTCGAGGAAGCGCTCCGCCGACAGGGGTGAGGGCCAGGCAGGAGAAGAAGGGTGAGACCTTTGGAGGTTTCACCCTTCCCACAGCGATAAATGGGCAATCGGTCTTTCGACGGCCATCGACGAGACCTTTCGCGATTGGTTAGGCAGGGTTGCTGCTGCGGGAGTGAATCCATCAGACGATCGCAAGTTGGCACATAATTCCGTCGTTGATCTATTGAAGGAGTGACCTCATGTCGAATACACCAAAGCCTGTCGCGGTTGTCGTCGGTGTCGGTCCGGGGCTGGGATCTGCGATCGCCCGGCGCTTCGCGGCCGGATATACCGTCGCGCTGGTAGCCCGCAATGCCGACTACCTCGCGAAGGTCGCAGCCGAAATCGCCGCAGCCGGCGGCGTCGCCCATCCGGTCGCTGCCAATACCGCGGACGAGAGCGCCATCGCATCCGCCTTCGATACAATCCGGCGCCAGCTCGGCGACCCCGAGGTGCTGGTCTATAACGCCGCGATGCGCCCGTTCGGGCGCCTGATGGAGACCAAGCCGAGCACCTTCGAGAATACCTGGCGCGTGAACGCGTTCGGCGCGTTCCTGTGCTCGCAGCAGGTGGTGCCCGCGATGCAGCAGGCGGGGCATGGCACGATCCTCTTTACCGGCGCGACTGCGGGGGTCAAGCCGTATCCGACCTCGGCCGCGTTCGGGCCGGCGAAATTTGCCATGCGCGGGCTTGCTCAGGTGATGGCGCGCGATCTGCAGCCGCATGGAATACACGTTGCGTATATCAACGTCGATGGCGCGATCGATATGCCGTTTATCCGGCAGCGCTTCCCTGACCTTAAGGAGGAGGACATGCTGAAGCCGGCTGCGATAGCGGACGCGTACTGGTTCGTGGCGCATCAGGATCGGAGCGCCTGGACGCACGAACTCGACGTGCGTCCGTTCAAGGAAAAGTTCTAGCGCTGCGCCGTTAGATTGGCCTCGGAGTAGATCGCCGCGGCGGACGGAGGATCGCATGGATATCAGTGCGCTGGGAGTTTTCGGCTACCTCGACACGATGAGCGGCACGCAGGCGGCGGAGTATGCGCGCACGGTCGAGCGGCTCGGCTACAGCGTGCTGTGGTTTCCGGAAACCTTCGGCCGTGATCCATTCCCGACCGCAGTCCATCTGCTGGGTGCCACTTCGCGTCTGGTGGTCGCCACCGGTATCGCGAATGTGTGGAAGCGCGAAGCGATCACGATGGCGGGATCGGCGAGCACGGTCGCGGAACTGTTCGACGATCGCTTTATCCTGGGGCTGGGTGTGAGCGGCGCTCCGTTTATGGCGCGCAACGGTTTGCGCTTCGACAAGCCGGTCACGTTCATGCGGGAATATCTCGCGAAGATGCGCGCGAATCAGCACAAGGCGCCGACCGCGAAGCACGCGCCGCCGATCGTTATCGCCGCGCTGTTGCCGAAGATGTTGCGGCTCGCCGCCGAGGAGACCTGCGGCACCGTTACCGCCATGATCCCGCCGCGGCATATCGCGCGGATGCGCGCCGCGATGGGGCCCGACAAATGGATCTGCGCGCAACAGCACGTGATGCTCGAGCGCGACTCGAAAAAGGCTCGCGCCACCGCGCGGGCGTTTCTACATTTCTACTGTCTGCGCCGCCCTACCAACGGAGTCTGCGCGCAATGGGCTATACGGATGATGATCTCGCCAACGACGGCAGCGACCGCCTGATCGACGAGATTATCGCGTGGGGCGACGAGCGGGTCTTGCGCGATCGGATCGAGGCGCACCGCACGGCCGGCGCGAACCACGTGTTCATCACGCCGCTCCGGCCCGAGGGCGGGCTGCTGCCGGGAATGGCCGCGGTTGAAGCGCTCGCGCCGAGCTAATGGGGGCCTTGGCAGAGTGGTCGAGGAACCCGAAACTATCGGGCTTTGGGAAATCAAGGATCGGGATCCCTCACCTCGCCCGACGATCACAGATGATTACAAGCGACGGTCCGATAAGGGAAATGCGAAGGTCCTCGCCGATCGCGCGCTCGATGAAAAGGATCGATATCGGCCGGGGCCTTCGTGCGATGCGTCAGCCGCCCGCCGCCGTATGCGCTGCCTTCGGATACGACGATCCGCCGTCGATCGTGATGATCGAGCCGGTGGTGTAGCTCGACGCTCCGCTGGCGAGATAGAGCGCCGCGCCAACGATCTCGGGCGGGTCGCCCGCGCGCTGCAGCGGAAACTCTTCGCGCGCCGCTTTGGTGAAACCCTCGGTGCGCGACCAGCTTTTGCTGATGTCGGTATGGAAGGGACCCGCCATGATGCAATTCACGCGCACCTTCGGCCCGTACTCCTGCGCAAATGCGACCGTCAGGATGTTGAGCCCGGCCTTGGCTGCGGAGTAGGGCGCGGTGTCGGGCGCTGGGCGAATCGACGAGGTTGACGAGATGTTGATGACGGCGCCGCCGTCGCCCGCGACCATGCGCGGACCGATCAGCGACGTTAGCCGAAATGGTCCCTTGAGGTTCACGCCAATGACCTTGTCGAAGAGGTCTTCGCTCGTTTCCAGCGATGAAGGGACCACCGGCGAGAGGCCGGCGTTATTGATGAGGACGTCGATGCGGCCCCATCGCGCATAGACCTCATCGACGAGGCGGTTACAGTCCGCCCATTTGCCGACGTGGGCCGCATGTGCCGATCCGTCGGATCCGAGTGCGCGAATCTCGGCGACCGTCGCCTCGCAGGAATCGATCTTGCGGCTCGCGATCGCGAGCTTTGCGCCGGCGCTGGCGAAACCCAACGCCATCGCATGGCCCAGCCCGCGGCTGCCGCCGGTTATAAGGACGACCTTGCCAGTGAAATCATACTGCTGAGCGAAGGTCGTCATTGGGCGCCGACCTCCAGCTCGATCTGATTCCCGTACTTCCTGATCGCGGCCTCGCGCAGCGCCGGGATATGAGCGCTCGGAAAAAGCCCCTCGGTGCCCTTGTAGTCGCGCAGAATCTGCTTCGCCAGCGTGATCTTGTGGACCTCGGTGGGCCCGTCGGCAAGCCCCATCACGAAGCTCTCGAGCACCTGATCGACGAACGGCATTTCGGTCGTGACGCCGAGTGATCCATGGATTTGCAGCGCGCGAATCGCGACGTCGTGGAAGACCTTTGGCATCTGGGCTTTCACCGCCGAGATGTCCTTACGCACCTTCAGATAGTCCTTGAACTTGTCGATGCGCCACGCGGTCCGCAGGACCAGCAGGCGAAACTGTTCGAGATCGATCCAGGAATCGGCGATCTTCTCCTGCACCATCTGCTTGTCGGCGAGCCGCGAGCCCTGCGTCGTGCGTGAGAGCACCCGCTCGCACATGAGGTCGAAGGCCCGGCGCACCTGTCCGATGGTGCGCATCGCATGATGGATACGGCCGCCGCCGAGCCGCGTCTGCGCCACCACGAAACCGCCGCCGCGCTCGCCCAGCAGATGGTCCTTCGGCACCTGCACATCCTGGTAACGCAGATATGCGTGGCCCCGCATGCTCTCTTCCTCGTGGCCGACGCCGACATTGCGCACTACGCTGATGCCGGGCGCGTCCATCGGCACCACGAAGGTCGAAAGGCGCTTGTAGGGCGGTGCTTCGGGATCGGTCACCGCCATCGTGATCAGAAACGACGACCATCGCGCGTTCGAGGAGAACCACTTCTCGCCGTTGATTACCCAATTGTCGCCCTTCAATTCGGCGCGGGTCTCGAAGACCTTCGGATCGGCGCCGCCCTGCGGCTCGGTCATCGAGAAGCACGACACGATCTCGTTGCGCAGCAGCGGTTCGAGATACTTCTTCTTCTGATCCGCCGTGCCGTACTTGGCGAGGATTTCGCTGTTGCCGGTATCGGGCGCCTGGCAGCCGAAAACCGTCGGTGCGAACCGCGAGGGTCCCAGGATTTCGTTCATCAGCGCGAGCTTGACCTGCCCATATCCCTGCCCGCCGAGTTCCGGCTCCAGATGGCACGCCCACAGCTTGTGCTTGCGCACCTCTTCCTGCAACGGCCGTACCAGCTTGTTGCGATTCGCGTCGCGGACGTCATACGGCGATCCCAGCACATAGTCGAGCGGCTCGACCTCTTCGCGCACAAATTTTTCGATCCAGTCGAGTTGCTTTTGGAATTCGGGTTCAGTTTCAAAGTCCCAGCTCACGGCGGTTCCTCCACGGTAAAGATTATGCGCCAGAGGGCTGCGACGGAGGGCCGCATGGCCGGATGATCTGGACGCAAACGGTGATTGTCGCGAAACCTCGATGAATATGCCAGCGCCGGCGATCCTAAGCTGTCTCCAGCGAGGTCCGGCCGGCGTTACCTGCCATCGTTTGCGCCGCGGCTTATTACATGGGCGCGAAGCCGATCGTCCTGATGTGCCAGGTGCCATAAGCCACCAGGATTATCGAAATGACGATAAGTATCTTGCCCATCTGATCGATTCCCGATTCTTGCGCTCCGATCGCCATCAGCACCAGCAGAAAAGGAAATACCTGAACGTAGAAGCGCATCCCGAACTGCGTAAAGCCGTTGCCATACCACAACAGCACGGCGCCCATCGAAAATCCCGCCGCGCACAGCACCAGCAGCGGGATCGCCTTGCGAAAATTCGCCCTTAAAGCGAGCACGAACGCCGGACTCGTGAGCATCAGGGCCTGCCCCTGAATTTGCGGATGTATGTATGGAAAACTGCCGTCGAGCACCGGCGCCATGAACAGCAACGCGTAGAGATTCCCCGGCAGGAAGCGGAGCTGGATCGGCGGGCCGCCGCCCATCCGTTGCTGCAGCCAATCGTCATGGCGTGTGAACAGCCAGAGCGAAATGTCCGTCAGCGTGCCGAAGCGCACCTCGTTGAACCACGTCGAAATCGCCAGCACGATGGCGAATCCGCCAAGGGCCCGCAATGACCGCCAGGATTTCCCGCGGGCCCACAGCAGCGCCACGTAAAACGGCCACGCCAGGACCATGTCATAGCGCGCCAGCGCGGCGAGTCCCGCGCACAGTCCGACTACAAATGGACGCGCTTCGCCGAACAATTCGTTAAGTGCCATCAGCGTCGCCGGCACGCTCACGACCACGGCGAAGTTCCAGCTGTCGCCGAGCGTAGCTTCGTACCAGAAGGTCGTGCCTACGCCGAAGAAAATCGTCAGCCATACTTGCGCTGCGCCCGAGACGATCAGGCCGCAGAGCCGCCACGCTAACGCAACCGAAAACGCCCCCACCACCACCGAGACCATCGTCTGGTTGAGCGACGGCCCGAAAATCGCGACCAGCGGCACCAATAGGAAAGCGGGCAACGGCGGATGCACGATATAGGCGCGCCCGGCGTAGTTCGCACGCTCCATGTAGGATGGTGGCGGGTCGATCCACGCATGCCCATGCAGGAGCGCGTCGGCGAGCCTCACGTGCTCATTGAAATGCGTCTTCTCACCCGCGGTCACTGCATAAAACGCAAGAAATATGAAAAAGACCAGGTAAATTCCCAGCCGCTCGCGATCGCGACCCTGCCACGCTCCCGCGAATGCTTTGGAGAACCTGCGGAGTTCCATTTAGGTTCGTCGGCTGGTGGCTCGGTTCAAGAGTGGCCGGATTGGCAAGATGTGTCTCGTCGTTCCTGCTGCATGTTGTCGCCGAATTTCGCGCAAGTGCGCGCGCTTGTAAACTGCGATCCTTGCAGGCGCGCACAAGTCGCCGTATATACCGCCCATCACCGCATGACCATCTCCCTCGACGGAGGAGCATAATGATTCCGCTGCTACCCAAGGAAGAGGCGCTCAAACGCTTTAACGAAACGCGCATTGCCGATGCGGTGAAGGATCCCGTGCTCGCGAAATCGATGTCGCAGCTCAACGTCTTTCGCGCGCTGCTCAATAATCCCGCGATTACGCTCGCACAGAGCGGCCTCGCCGGCGCCCTGATGGGCAGCAAGACCCTCAACCATCGCCTTCGCGAACTGGTGATTCTGCGCACCGGATGGCGCACCAAGTCCGAGTACGAGTTCGTCCAGCATGTCGGCGTTTCGCGCCGACTCGGGATGACCGACGAGGAAATTCTCGGCGTGCGGAATCCCGCGGAATGCAAGGCCTACAGCGCTACCGATCGCGCGGTGATTGCAATGGCGGACGAACTCCACGATCACTCCGAAGTCTCGCCCAAAACCTGGACGGCGTTGGAGCAATCGTTCTCGGCGGCCGAACTGGTTGAACTGATCCTTGTCGCGGGCTTCTGGCACATGATGGCAGGGTTTCTCAAGACCGCCGCTATTCCGCTCGATCCGATCGACCCCACCGTCACCGGCTGGCCCGAAGGCAAGGCTCCCGCCTGACCTCGGGAGGCAGGCTGCCGCTTCGTCCCGCAGCCGCCGCCTGCCCTGATTCCTGCAGGCTTACACGGCGCGCGATTATCGCGAGCCTCAACGCCCGCGCCTTCACCCGGAAATGCGGCCATTTTATCTATGGAAGTTTGAAATCAGGGCGCGGTCTCAGAAAACGTAACAGTTTTGCGCTCTGAACGAATCTCCCCCTACACTGCTCATCTCGCAGCCGCTAGACTGCCCGAGGGCTCGACCGATCGGGCCATCGCTAGAAAGACCATATGAAGACTGCCTGGGAATCCTTCGAGCGCGAAACGCTCGACCATCTGCGCGCGCTCATCAAGCTCGACACGACCAATCCCCCCGGTAACGAACGGCTCGCCGCCGACTACCTCGGCGCGGCCCTCGGCCGTGAGTCAATCGAGTTCGTCACGGTTGAGCCGCGGCCAACCCGCGCCAACCTCATTGCGCGGATCGCCGGGCGCGATCGCGTGCGGCCACCGCTGATGCTCTCCTCGCACACCGACGTCGTCCCGGTCGAGGCCGGCCGCTGGACGCGCGATCCCTTCGGCGCCGAGATCGTGGCGGGCTGCGTATGGGGCCGTGGCAGTATCGACATGAAATCCAAGTGCGCGATGGACCTTGGCCTCGCGCTCGCGATCAAGCGCGCCGGTGCGATTCCGTGCTCCGATCTGATTATCGCCGCGGTCGCCGACGAGGAGGCCGGTTCCGAACTCGGCGCGCGCTATCTCGTCGATCACCATCCCGACCTGATTCGCGCGGGCTTCGTGCTGAACGAAACCGGGGGTTTCACGCTCCATCTCGGCGAGCGGCGTTTCTATCCGATTCAGGTCGCCGAAAAAGGCTTCGTCACCGTCAAGATGACCGTCAGCGGCGCTCCCGGACATGGCTCGATGCCGCGGACCGATACCGCTATCGCCTGGATGGCAGACTTGATCGGGCGCATCACCCGTACCCCAATGCCGCGTCGTCCGACGCCCCTGATGCGCCGCACGCTCGCCGACCTCGGCATCGCGATCGACAAGGCGCCGCCGCTGTTCCGTCCGATGCTCTCGAATACCGTCTCGCCCACGATTTTGCGCGCCGGCTATAAAGATAACGTGATCCCCGGCGAAGCCTGGGTCTTGCTCGATGGACGCACGCTGCCGGGCGAGGACGAGCGCAGCTTCCTGCGCGAATTGCGCGATATCGTCGGCCCTGAACCGGTGCTCGAGGTCGTCAAGACCGCGCCGCCGGTCGAGGCCAGTCCCGACACCCCGTTGTTCGAGTTGATTAAAACCCGCACCGAGGCCGCCGACCCCGGCTCGCGCGCAATTCCCTGGATGCTCCCCGGCGCCACCGACAGCAAGTTCTACGCGCAACTCGGCGCCATCTGCTATGGTTTCGCGCCGGTGCGCCTCGAACCGCGGATGCCATTCGGGTCGCTCTACCACGGCAACGACGAGCGCATGCCGATCGAAGGCTTCCTGTGGGGACTGCGGCTCTATACGGATATCGTGCTCACGTTCCTCGGTCTGAACACCGCCGACGTTTTCGCCTGAGCGGTTCAGGCCCGCCTGGCTTATGCCGATTAGCGCCCTGCAGGCCGCGCTGCGCGTTGGGCGAAGCTCCGCATAACTTGTGTTGTCGTTCTGAACGGAGTCTCCGCAGTGAGGAACCCCGGGGGATTCCGTGCTGCGCTTAGGATTACAGACGGAACTTGTGCAGAGCCTCCGGGGCGGCGTGATGCCGCGCTCGATGCCGCTCGTTTCTGCGCCCTCAGCAAACCATGTCAGTTTGCGGTCGGGTCGCCTCCGGGCGGGGCGTCGCTGGGAACGGCGGGCATCGCACCCGTGCTGGCGGTCGAATCGACCGGCGGCGCGCTGGCCTGGGGAGTGAACGTTACCAGCAACCGCGGCGGCGAATCGAGCGGCACCACGGCGTAGCGCGACACCAGCGTCGTGTTGACCACGATCTTGGTCCCGCTCGGGTCGCTGTCGATATCGCAATCGTGGAAAATCGATTTGTCGAACACCATGTGCCGGTCCAGCCCGGCATCCGGGGTCACCTGTTTCAGATACAGCGTCAGGGTTGAGGTCGCGCCGCTGTTATCCATGTGCTGGTCGAAATTGACCGGCCCGCTCAAATCGAAAATCACCGACATCGGCGGGTCCGACGATGACAGCCGCACGGTCTTCAGCGTCGCCGGACCGGGGTTCGCCTGTGTACGTTCGTTCGCGAGGCCGCCCGCATTGTTCGCCGGCCGCTTCATCGAGTCCGGCATGATCGGCAGTCCGTCCTGTCCAATGGGGCTTTCGCCGCTCGCCGCCGCCAGGCTGTCCAGGCTCTCGTGAACGGAAACCTGCGATTGCTGATCCTCGCCGTATCCGCTCTCGGCCAGCACCAGCTTCAACGGATCTTCCTCGGTGTCGATCGGTTGATGGAGTTTTTTCAATTGCTGATCGGCCGCGCTTGCGTAGGGGGTGCCAGGGTAATGCATCTTGAGCGCGGTGAAGGCCTGCGCCGCTGAATATTTCTTGCCCTGCTGCTCCAGCGTCACGCCTAACTGGTATAAGCCCTCGGGCGCGATCGGCGTGTCGGGGTAGAGCGCCTCGACTTCGGCCAGCCGCGATTCGGCCGCCTTGAAATTCGCCCGCTTCTCATAAAATTCGCCGATCAGATAGTCATGCCGCGCCAGCATCTCGCGGCAGATATCAATCTGTTCGCGCGACAGCGAGGCGAAATCGCTCTCCGGAAAGCGCTGCACGATAATCTCGAACTGTTCGAGCGCGAGCTCCGTATGGGTCTGGTCCTGATCCGGCCGGCCAATCTGATCGTAGTGCGACATCGCCAGGTAATACGATGCGATATCGAGATGCTTACTGGTCGGATGCATCCTCAGGAAATCGTTGAAGGCGCCAATCGCTTCGGCATAGTTATGCGACTTGTAATACGAGAGCCCGATATTCAGTTCGGCTTCTTCCGCATACGGGCTGAACGGATATTCGTCGATCAGCTTCTGGTAGTCGTCGATCGCCGGATCGTAGAAATGCTGCGAGTATTCCTGGGTCGCCTTGACGTAATAGTTCTCCCCGGTGGGTGCTTTCCGCGCGCTGCACCCGGCCACCGTCAGCAATGCGCACGCCACCGTTACCGCTGCAACGCGCTTATTCATTGAATACGGGCTTATTCATGGAATACGGGAAGGTTAGACACTGCATGCCGTCAACGCAAGCCAGTGATCCGCACGCCCGAAACGATCGCATCCGCTGGCGTCAGTAGGCTTCAGAACGCCTCACTTACTGGCAAGATTCCTTTGCATAGCCTGTGCATCGAGCAAGCTGCCCGAACTCTCCCAAATTCATCTTTCGGCGGCTACCGGCATTGCTGCTGCCGCCGACGCGGCGATGGCGTCCGCCACGAAAGCCCCCGCGTAAATCGGCTTGCCCGCTGCTCGGAAGCGCCGCGCGAATCCCGTCGAGTCGGCGCCCGGCACCGCAATCTCCGTGCGGGCAAAGCCGCACTCGTCCAGCAGCGCGAAAATATCGTGCGCATACTCCGCCACGTCGGTCGCGACGAACAGCGGTGCATGCGCCCGCAGCTTGCGCTTAAGGCTTGCGACGAACCCATGCGTAAACAGCCGATGTTTGATGTGACGCTCTTTCGGCCACGGGTCCGGAAAGTAAATGTGGAACGCATCCACGCTCGCCTCCGGCAACATCAGGTTGACCAGAGTGCGCGCGTCCATGCGCACGACTTTCAGATTATCGAGGCGGCTGCGCCCAGCCCGCACCGCCATCAATTGAGCGATCGTTCCCGCGAGTTCGACCGCCAAAAAGTTCCGCTCCGTATTTTCGGCCGCGTGCGCGAGAATAAAATCGCCGCGGCCCGCACCGATCTCAATTTCGAATGGCGCCGCGCGCGCGAACAATTTCTCCGGCTCAATCATAAACACCGGCCCGGTGCATTCGACCAGCACTCGCGATGCGGTCGCTACTTCCTCGTCGCGCCAAACGCGCGATCCTTTACGCAATCGTGACATAGCGATCAAGCCGCCGCCGCCGCCCGCCGCCGTCCGAATTTCCGCGCGCCGGCTGCATATCGCGCCCTGTCTTTTGCTCCGATGGCGCGATGGCACCTGTACATCCGCAACATTCTACACGAAGACCGCCCGCGGCCTAGCCGCTAACGACGCCATCGCGCGGCCGCCGCTTCACGCGTCCACTCGACTACGTCCGGCCCCTTCAATCGATGCGCTTCAGGAAATCGTCCACCCGCGCGATCAATGGCTTCAGGTCGGTATTGTCCACCAACGCGCTCGCCATCCGCACCGGATCGCCGAAGAAGAACCGCTCGTACAACGTCTGACGCCCGCCGAACGCACTGCCCGCGACATCCCACGCCAATCGATACAGCGCCACGCGATCGCGTGCCAATGCGCCCGAGGTTGCGAAGTAGCGCTCGATTTCCGGCAGCAGTGCACTGGCGAAATCAGCCTCTGAAGGCGCCGCCATCAGGCTCGACGACGAGTTGAGCTGGACGATCTCCACCAGCCGCGGATAGAGCCGCGGAAACAGGTTGCGCGCCGTATCCAGCGGCGCCCGCGCCGGCATCAATTCGCCCCACCGATCCAGCGCCGCGTCCGCCTCCGACGCCCGCAGACACGCCCGCATTACCTCCGTTGTCATGATCATCTCGGCCAACCGCTCGCGTACATGCGGCAGGCTCATCGCGTCGCTGACCTCGGCGATCTTCGCCGCCAGCCCCAGCATGAATTCGCTCTTGACGACGTCCCTCACTACCACCTGATGCATCATGTTGACGACCGCCCCGGTCTCCCCATAGAGCCCGTTGCAGCGCGCCACGTCGCCGCATAGGAACACGCGCTCCCACGGCACCAGCACCCGCTCGAAGATTACGACGCAGTCCATTTCCTCGAAGCGCGAGGCCAGCGGCGCATCGAAATGAGATCGCCCAACGTCGAACGCATCGCGGCAGATGAACTTGAGCCCCTCGGCGTTGCAGTTAATCGCGAACGCCAGCGCGAATGGCTCGGCCGCCGGCTCCTGCCTGAGCACGGTCGAGGGAAACACCAGCAATTCCTCCGCCAGCGGTCCGAGCGTCGCCAGCATCCGGCAGCCGCTCACCACGATGCCGGCGTCGGTCTTCTCGACCAGCTTCAACGCGAGGTCGGCGTCCGTCTGACCCGCCCAACCCGCCGCCCGGCTCGCCCGCGGATTGAGCAGCGTATGCGTCGCGCACCAATCGTTCTTGCGAGCCTGTAGATAGTAGTTGGTGATATTTTCACCAAAGCGCGGATCGCTTGCCGAGAAATACTCGCGCGCCGCCGCCATCGCCGCGATACTCGCATTGAGGTAGTCGGGCGTGCGCCCCAGCATCCCGTGACTGTACTCGGCCCAGCGCCGGAACATCGCAGTGCGCTTGCGCAATTCCTCGATATTCGCCGGCTGTATGAACGACATCCCGGCGCGATCGCCGTCTGCCGTCCGAAACGTCATCGCCTCCGGATGTTCGCCCTGCATGTCGTACAGCGACGCGATCGATCGCGCGCAATGTACCAGCCCCGGATGAATCGTGACGTCCTCGATCCGCTGCCCGGCAAGCCACACCTCGGCCTTCAGCTTGCGCATCGCGCTCAGATAATTGTTGCCCGACCGCGCCCCCATGTGATGATTTCCTTTACGACTTCGCCTAGCGCGCGCCCCGACTAACGCGCGCGATGGCATTCCCCTGGCAAATATAGTCAATCGCCCTTTCTTGCCCAATCCCCATTGTTGTGAACGTTCGGCCTCTAATCGTTTGCGCTGAAGTCATCAGGCTGCCCGCGGATAAAGTCTTGCGATGCTCGAATTAGTTCTATAGGGAAATCGTATGCTTTCCTGCGTGCTCCGCTATCTTCTGGTGTCGATTACGCTATTGTTTCTCGCGGCACCGCCGACTTTCGCCGCATGGAAAGCTGCGATCGTCTCCGCACATTCCGGAGCTCCCGGCCTCGCGATTGATTCCGCCGGCACCATCCACGTTGTAGCCCCCAAAAGTTACAAGGGTTCTCATCTCATCTATCGAACTTACCACCCGGATGGGACCTTGGATCGGACGATCAAAACGCAAATAATGCAGATCTTCGGCGCACCTACGATCGTGACTGACTCACAAAACCGACCGCACATCGCGTTAGTCACTAATGAATTGGATTATCTCGATTTCGACGGGCGTAGTTGGAATTATCAACCCATCGCGCCTATCGATGAAGCGATCGCCCCAGTCTACAAGCCAATGCTGACTCTCGATTCTAATGACCATCCGCACCTCGCCTATCTCGCGGCGAATGGCCTTTTGGCTCATGCTTTTTTTGACGGCACCGCTTGGCGGATTGAAAACACCGGTGTGCCGATGACTCCCACCGCAATTCAGATCGCGGCCGATGGCACTGTTCATATAGCCGGCCTTAGCGAGGTCACGAATCAACCCTCTCAGGTGTGCGAAGAGCGTGGCCTTAATGGCGTCTGGACTGGCGAATGCTTCGCCAATGCTTCCTATTTCACCGCTCAGCCCCCGTCGCTCGTTTTGGCCTCCGACAGCTCGCCTGAAGTTTTATATTGGAGCGACTCCGAGATCTTCTACGAGACTCTTTTGATGGCCCGCTTCGACGGCGCCCACTGGACGACCCAAACCATCTTCGATGCGAGCACGGTCGGCCTGGATTACTTTATAACTGCCGCCGTCGCAATCGATTCGGCTGGTCACTTGAAGATGATGCTGGTGGATGACGGCTACAATTTGCATTACGCTGCCCAGGAAGGAGATGCCTGGGCGGTAACGAATCTCGGCGACACCGTTAATTTCAGTGATATAACCTTGGCGGTTGACTCTATCGGCCTCCCACATATCGCATTCGGGTTCCAGGATGTGTTCAGTTTTGCGATCTACGTAGCACTCACTTTGCCCGACCTCACCGATCGATGGCAGAGCGTAGTCGCACACTCGGCGTTGGGCAAAACTGTCGTCACCGGCAAACTGCAGGTGACTAACATAGGTACAGCCCCTACCGCAAAATCTGCGATCAACTATTACCTCTCGACGGATAACCAGTTCGACCCGGATGATACCCTGTTGGGCAGTGCGAAACTGGCCCTCGGCCCCGACCAGAGCAAAGTCGTGGATTTCAAGTTTTCACCCGCTGGCTCTGTGAGCGGCCAATACCTGATTGCGGTGACCACCCCGGCCAATTCCCCTGACGAGGTCAACGCGAACAGCAACGTCGCCGCCGCCGTCATTCCGTAAAATCGCGAAGACGAGTCTTCACTCCTTTCCCCGCGCCTCGCCGCTGTGAAATTTTTTCTCACTGCGCGCGAAGTCAAAACTGCTCGTACATCGGCAAAACCCGCGACCCCGCGACTTGACGTGTTTTGCCGATAGCCCTATTGTGGCCTTGTCCCGTGCGGCTGATCCGGTGCAGAGAGTGGCCGATCTTCCAGAAATCATTCCCATCTTTCCACTGCCCAATTTTGTCGTATTCCCCGGTGTGCAGGTGCCCCTCCATATCTTCGAGCCCCGCTACCGCGAGATGGTCGCCGATGTCGCCGACACCCACGGCACCATCGGCATGATGATGCTCAAGGGCGACTGGGAGCGCGACTACGACGCCTTTCCCGATATCTATCAATTCGGCTGTGCCGGCAAAATCGGCAACCTCGCCAGGCTCCCCGACGGCCGCTACAACCTGATTCTCAACGGCTTGGCCGAGTTCCGCGTCCTCCGCGAAGTCCGCGAACGCTCCTATCGCCAGGCCCAGGTCCAATGGTGCCCCACGCCCCCGGGGGAACTGCAACTCGACCCCCTCGCGATGGAAGCCCTGCGCGATTTATTGGTCGCCTACCTCGGCGAGCCCGCCCGCGAAGTCTGGCGCTCGCTGGTCGAACAGCGCGGCCTCCGCGACGCCGCCCTGATCAACTTCATCTGCTTCCACCTCGACGTTCCGCCCATCGAAAAGCAGACTCTCCTCGAAGCGCGCGGCAACCGCATCAGCGTCCTTACCGACGTCCTCACTTTCAAGCTCGAAGAGCGCAAGCTCGGCCCCGGCGGCTCCGCCGGCTCCTCCAGCCCAGTTCAATAGCCGCTCAGGTCCGCGCACCGCGGCTTGATGCCGATAACATAACTTTGCTCCTCTTCGACGGCTTTCCGCCGTCGCCTTCAACCATTCTCGCTGCCCGACAAGGCGCCGCTGAGAGGATCAGACAGCAATCGGGAAATTTTCTGACCATGCCGGCAGTTGCCCAATTTCCTCGCAGAATGCACGGAGAAGCGGCAAATTTCATGTTACAGGCCACCCACATAACTAATTGCTCTCGTCATACTGGTGTAACCTGCGGGCTTCATAATCTCCCTGGCCGTTAATGCGCTCGGCACGTATGTTGCTTCGCTCTGTGGCCAACTCATGCAAGCGCGACGCGCGATCGCACCAGGTGCTGTCGGCGCCTCGCTTCGAACCTGAGCAAGGGAGTTTCGTTATCATGGAATGGGAAAACGGCGTACTCGGATCCATCTTCGTGCCTGATGTCCTGACGCCCGAGCAGTTTTATGACTCACGGCGCGACGACAGTCGTATCGCACCGGTGAAGCGTTTGATGATGGCGGTGCTGGAAGACGCATTGCGATGCTTCCAAAATAATGCCGATGCCAAGAGTGGCCAGCGTAGGCGTCTCTTCGCTGAAGCTGAGCAATGGCTCTGCGGCGAGGAAGGCGACGGTCCCTTCTCCTTTGAAACCGTCTGCGAGACCCTTGGCATCGAGCCCGGCTTCCTTCGCAACGGCCTCAAGGATTGGCGCGATCAGCAACTTGCCGGCATCTCCACCCGACGGCTCGCCCGCCGCTCCCCGGTCGTCCGCAGTGGTCGTATCAGTGCGCCCACGCGCCGCAGCAAGCGGGTCTCCAAGACTGCCTGACGCGCTCTGTGCGTCCAGTCTTTATCCGTTAGTTAGGCACCTCGCTGCCGATTTTTTAAGCAGCTGCATTCGTACCAAGGGCGGTACGACGACTCCTGCAGTCGCGTGCCGACCTTTGTATCCCTACCCGATCCTATTGCTAATTATTACAGGCATGTTACAGCGCCTGGCGAACCCGCCCTTCGCAACCCCCGCCCCCTCTTTATCCCTCGCTCCGCTCCTCCTCCTGCTCCGCCGCCTCCCTTAGCGTTTCGCTAAACCCGGCATCTCCCGGTCTATCCACCCGCCGATGCATCCTGCCCATAGCGCATTCTGCGCCGCGTTCGGATGGCCGATGCCCCCCAAATGAAACTCTGATGGAATCTTGTCGAAGTCGGGATTATCGCAATCCAGATACTCGATTTTCTCGCTCTCCAGAAATGGCACCAGCCCCTTCGGCGGACGATTCAGCAGCACAATCAGAAACCGCTTGTGCAACCCGCTCACAAATTCATTCATTTGCTCTATCAGCGCGGTCGTCGCCGCCAATTGCGGTCCATGCCCCCGCAAACGAAACTCCAGGTAGGCATTCGCGAGCAGCGTTACCAGCGCTGAATGCGACTCGAGCGGCCAGAATGGAATCGTCCCTGGGCCGTAATATTCCAGACCCTTGGAGCCCATCCGAACGTGCGGCGGCACCACGTATTGGTCTTTTCTCATCGATAACGATCGCACCCAGTTCGCCACCGCCACGTTCCTCTGCAGATGCAAGTCGATGAATCCGTAAATCACCAGCGGGATATTGCCCGCGTCGGGACCTGTCAGATCCTCCTTAACGCGCAGCATTGATTGGTACGTCCCGTACCCGCCGGTCCCGAAGTTATGAAACATCAGATATGGATAGCGCGCGTTAAGCAGGTACGAAAATGTATCCTCGTCAACTACGCCGTAACCCTGCGTGAAGCTGCACCCGACTATCAGTACTTCGGCATGTTGATTCGGCTTCGTCGTCGCCGTCCAACTCCGGCGGCTGTGATCGGTGAGAAAGGTCATCGGCACGTGCCCGGCCTCGTGCGATCGGAAAATACCCGGCCGGTTGACCCAGCCCAACTGATCATCCGCCATCGACGAATCAGTTCCCGGCGCCGGTTGCACCCCCCGCCGCGGCTGAAACCCCAGCACCCTCAAAGCGCCCTCGGTCAGCCCCAGCACGATCACGATGTACAGTCCGATTGTCAGGAATAAGAAAAACGCTCGCCGCGGCCCCGCCGTCCGCCGACTCACCGATTCCACTTGCCGAAGTCTGCGTAACGTGCGCTAGCGCTTCATGCGGTCTGGTACAGCGTCCGTCCGCCGTCGCTCAGCGACTTCCGCGCCCGCCCTTCTATACAGGCGAGTTCCAGATGTGCCAGCGTCTCGAACGTCGCCGCCATCACGTGGAACATCGGGCGGTCCTCCGCCCCGAAGATCTGATCCGCCACCTCGAATGCGCACTGCGGCTTGCGCTTGATGAGGTCCAGCATTTCGGCTTCGCGATACCGATGGTGCTCGATAAGCTGGTTCGCGCGATGCCGATGGTCGCTGTACACGCCGCCATGCGCCGGCAGTACCAGCTTCACGTCGAACTTCTGCACCTTTAGCTGCGACGCAATGAAATCGCCCAGCGGATTCGTCACACTGCTCGGATAGATGCCCACGTGCGGCGTAATCTTCGGCAACAGATGGTCGCCGACGATCAGCACCTGCTCCTCGCGCAGATAAATCACGCAATGGCCCGGCGCATGTCCCGGCGTCCAGATCACTTCCAGCTTGCGATCCCCGACCGGAATAATGTCGCCGTCCGACAAATATTTGTCGGGCACAGGCAACGGATTGTACTGGTCCGTCCCCATCCACACCGGCCGCATCCCTTCGATCGGGTACTTGTCGATCGGGAAGCCGTGCGTCAGGAAAAACGCCAGCGCATCCGGATTCTGCGACGGCGGCCCCAGCGTCAGCATCCGGTTTACGCGCTCCTGTTCCAGCTTGTGCAGCAGTGTCGTTGCATTGCTGTGCTGCTTGATCGTCGCCGAAGTGCCGAAATGGTCAACATGATGATGCGTCCCGATCACCACGTCCAAATCCTTCATCTTCAGCCCTACCTCTTCGAACGCTTCGTTGAGCGTCGCGAAGCTGTCGGCCGTGTTCATCCCGGTGTCAATCAGCGCCCACGCGCCATGACAGTCGATCAGGTAAACGTTGACGATCGTCGGCCGCATCGGCAGCGGCAGAAAAATCTCGTATATCCCAGGGGCGACCTCGGCTACTTTTGCTGGCATAACTGTGGACTCTCCGGACCGGCTATTACGGTGTGATCGCGCGTCTCGTCGATCCGCCGTCTCCGCGGTCCGCGCCTTGGACCCAATCCGCTACCGGCCGCTTCCTGCTTTTCTAATGCATTCGCGCGGTCCGGGATGATTGGGTGCGCGTTAATCGTTCATCCGATGGCTTATTCGTGCAATTGGTCCTTGACCTGAAACGCAACCTTTATCGCCACCCGCCATTTCGCCACCTGGTTGTTCTCCACTATCGCCGACACGTCCTCGATGTGCGCGTAGTGGATGCCCTTGATGGTGACACCCGCGCGCGCCAGTGCGATTTGGACCGCATCCTCGATTGAATTAGCCGAAACTCCAACTAAATCTATGATTTTCTCAACCATATCAACCGCTCCCGGACCAAGAAAGTAGCGTGCCCGCCGTTTGACGTTGTCGCGCCCACAGCGTTAGGTTGTACGCGCATGCAATTAGCGCATACGGCGGTCTCAAACTCAAGGCGACGCTCGGTCCGGCGCTCGGCGCCGGCCGTAACGCCAGCGTGCCGGTATCTCGCCGAGGTCTCTCCCCGAAGGAAATTGAGGCAGGTACTGAAACCAATGACCGCATCGCAGACTCAGTCAGTACCAGTCTCAATCATTCCTGGTCCCCAGCCTCCTTCTGGAAACATAATTCTAACAAAACAAACCCATTTTGCACCGCTCGATCGCCCTACTGGGGCCGATTCGTGGAGATCAGCATGAGTTACGATCAGGCGTCAGTCCGTCGGGTTCTCGACCGGGTCAAGGCCGAACGCAGGTCCTCATTGGCTCCGGACGAGTGCAAAGCCCTCTGCGATGCCTACGGAATCCCGCTGCCGCAGGAGGCCGTAGCCACTTCCGGCCCAGAGGCGGCCCGCCTCGCCGGCCAGATCGGCTTCCCGGTCGTGATGAAGATCATCTCGCCCGATATCCTCCACAAGACCGACGCCGGCGGCGTCATCGTCGGCGTCAAGAGCGCCACGGAAGCCACCCAGGCCTACGAGACCATCGTGCGCAACGCCGTCGCCTTCAAGGCAGGCGCGCAAATCACCGGCGTCCAGATTCAGCAGATGCTCACCGGCGGCCAGGAGATCATCGTCGGCGCGCTGACCGATCCCAGCTTCGGCAAGGTCGTCGCCTTCGGCCTCGGCGGCGTCCTCGTCGAGGTCCTCAAGGACGTGACCTTTCGCCTCGCTCCGGCAAGCGCAGCCGACGCCCTCTCGATGATCGACGGCATCGCCGCCGCCGAGATTCTCCGCGGCGTGCGCGGCGCGCCGCCGGCCGATCGCGACGCCATAGCGCGGATCATCGTCGCCGTCTCCAACCTCGCCGCCGACTTCCCCGAAATTCAGGAACTCGACCTCAACCCGGTCTTCGCCCGCCCCGACGGCGCCATCGCCGCCGACGTCCGCATCATCGTGGATTTCGCCCCGCCCAGGGCCCGCTACCGTCCCTCGCAGGACGAGATCCTGCGCGCCATGAACCGCATCATGCAGCCCGACGCCGTCGCCGTCATCGGCGCCTCGCCGGAGGACGGCAAGATCGGCAACTCGGTCATGAAGAACCTCATCAACGGCGGCTATCAGGGCGCCATCTACCCGATTCATCCCAAGGTGGCGGAGGTCCTCGGCAAAAAGGCCTACAAGAGCGTCAAGGACGTTCCGGGCAAGGTGGACGTGGCCGTATTTGCGATCCCGGCACCGCTGGTCGCGGGCGCCATCAGGGAATGCGGCGAGAAGCAGATTCCCGGTGCCGTGCTGATACCCTCGGGCTTCGCCGAGACCGGCAACGTCGATCTGCAGGAGCAGATAGTCGCCGTCGCCCGCGAGTACAACGTCCGCCTGATGGGACCCAACATTTACGGCTTCTACTACACCCACAAGAACCTTTGCGCGACCTTCTGCACCCCCTACGACGTCAAGGGCAAAGCGGCGCTGTCGTCGCAAAGCGGCGGCGTCGGGATGGCGATAATCGGCTTCAGCCGTTCTGCCAAGATGGGCGTCTCCGCCATCGTCGGATTGGGCAACAAGTCCGATATCGACGAAGACGACTTGCTCACCTTTTTCGAGCAGGATCCGAATACGCAGGTGGTTGCCATGCACGTCGAGGACTTGAAGGACGGGCGATCGTTTGCAGAAGTTGCGAAGCGGGTCTCGAAGAAAAAGCCGGTTATCGTGCTCAAGGCGGGACGCACTGCGATGGGTGCGCGGGCCGCCCAATCCCACACCGCGGCGCTCGCCGGCAACGATCGCATTTACGACGACGTCCTCCGCCAAAGCGGCGTGGTCCGGGCGATGAGCCTCAACGATATGCTGGAGTTCGCCCGCTGCCTGCCAATCCTGCCGACGCCGCAAGGCGAGAACGTCCTTATCATCACCGGCGCGGGCGGATCGGGCGTGTTGCTCTCCGACGCGTGCGTTGACAATGGTCTCAAGCTGATGGCGATGCCGCCCGACCTCGACGCCGCCTTCCGCAAGTTCATCCCGCCCTTCGGCGCGGCTGGAAATCCCGTCGATATCACCGGCGGCGAGCCGCCCACCACCTATCAAAACACCATTAAGCTGGGCCTCGAGGACCCGCGCATCCATTCACTGATTCTGGGCTACTGGCATACGATCATCACGCCCCCGATGGTCTTCGCACGCCTCGCCAGTGAAGCAATTGAGGAAGCGCGCAGCCGCGGCATCGACAAGCCGGTAGTGGCGTCGCTGGTCGGCGATGTGGAAGTCGAGGAGGCCTGCGCCTACTTGTTCGATCACGGCGTCCCGGCGTACGCCTATACCACCGAGAAGCCGGTAGCCGTGCTCGGTGCGAAATACCGCTGGGCGCGCGCCGCTGGCCTCCTCCCCTAATGCCCAGACCTCTCTAAATCGCGGGAGGGTGTTCGCGGACGGACGCCACGGCGTCGGACAAAAGCCGGGTGACGCGCTTATGCCGCGACGCGTTAACTGCGGAGCCAGGTCGTGATGCGCTGGTGAATGCCCACCGGATCGGACGCGGCGTAACTGTGGCCGGCGTCGGGAATCATGAAGACTTCGGCTCCCGGAATGCGACTCTTGATCAGGGCAGCGTTGCCCGGCAGCACGAGGATGTCCTTCTCGCCGTGCACGATCATTACGGGACACTTGATTTCGCGCAGGCGGTCGTACGCGTTGAACTCCGCCAAACCCGCCATCAGCTTGTCGGCAGTCTCCGGCGGAGTCGGCGGCCCGAGCGACATCCCAAGGCGCATCAGCTTTTTGAGGTCGGGATGCGCCGCGATGAACTCCGGCGGAAAGAGCAGCGGCATCACCATGTCGATGCCCGCATCCGGGTCTTGCGGCATCAGTTTGAAACTCGCGACCAGCGTCTGCAAAACTTCGTCGGATGCGCGCACTGCTTCCGGGCCGCCCGGGGTAGTGCATCCAAGGACCAACTTCGAGACCTGTTCAGGATGACGCAGGGTGAGTTCTTGCGCGATCATCCCGCCCATCGAGATGCCGTAAACGCTAACCCGCTCGAGGCCGAGACCGCGGATGAGATTGGAAGCGTCCTCCGCCATTGCGGCGACGGTGTAGGGGCCGTCGGGTTTGTCGGAGAGACCGGTGCCGCGGTTATCGAAGTAAATGCTTTTGAAGCCCGAAAAGAACGGCAGCAGCGGAACCCAGGCGGCACCGGACATGCCGAACCCCATGATCAACAGCAGCGGATCGCCCTGCCCAACACTCTCGTAGTTGATCTTCACGCCGTTGGAACTGATTTGAGGCATTCCTGCAACTCCGCAATTTTACGAAATGGCTACGCGGATGATGACGGCCGCTGACAGTTATTGCTCCAAAAGAGCAGCACTCGCGTGAGTACCAACGCGCGCGAGGTCAAGTCTGGAAGGCTAGGGCAGTGGCACGTCTCAGTGAAAGGCGGATTGACCGCCACTGCCCGGCACGTAGCCCTGAACATTATAGCGATCAGTCTTGGTAACCGGCGGCAGAGTATTGGTCCGTTGTGTAAGGGTCGGCGGCCCTGTGTCGGTATCGATCGCGTTCGGATTCGCAGGCATCTGGAAAGGAGCAAACGTTCCCGGCGGCAGCTTGTCGGCGTTGGCGGTCTCGCCAAAATACCGGATCTCGGTGTCACCGCTCATCATTGGGGCCAGCGCCGTATCGGTGGCGGCATAATGCAGGGGCCGCGTCACACCCCATTCGAGAGCATAGCCGAAGGGCGCAAGAATATAGGCGGCGAGCTGCAGCGCCTGCCCGTTCTCAACGTCGTTATACGGCGGCGGACCATAGTCGGTGTCCACATCATACTGATACTGTGCACGCGCCAGTCGGGGCACGCTCAGCGCGAGCAGCGCTACGAGACAGATGAGAGCCCGCTTCATAGGCTAAACTTTGTCCGCTTCGACGGTCGCATGTCAATGGTAGAGCGTATCGAAATGCGTGGTCTGCGCGCTCGCGCAAGATGAGGAACTGAGATGCGCGCTTACCTTGAGCAGCAGGCGACGAGGGCGTTAACGCCGACTGGCGGATTTCTGCGGGGCTTCGCCTATTCACTGAATCCGTATGTCGGATGCGCGTTTGGCGACGCCGGCGGATGTCCGTTCTGCTATGTGCGCGCGTTGCCGATTGCTCATCCGCGACAGGCTCGCGCGGGGGCGTGGGGTACGTGGGTGATCGCGAAAACCAATCTGCCGGAAATCCTGGAACGGGAGCTTGCGGTATTGCGGCGGAGCGGCAAGCTGGCGGATGCGACGATCTTCATGTCGAGCGCGACCGATCCCTATCAAGGCTTCGAGCGGCGCCTGCAAATCACGCGACGAGCGATCGAGGCGTTTGTGCGGCATCCGCCCCGGCGCCTCGTTATCCAGACGCGCAGCCCCCTGATCGAGCGCGACATCGACATCATCGCGCGCCTCGGCGATCACGCGATCGCGTCAATAACGCTCGAGACCGATGACGACGCGGTACGGCGGGCGCTTACGCCGACTTCACCCGCCGTCGCTCGCCGGCTGACGACAGCGCGGCGCCTGCGCGCTGCTGGGATCTTCACGCAAATGGCCATCGCGCCGATGCTACCCAATGATCCTCAGCGCTTCGCCGCTCTCGCAGCAGAGGTCGCCGATCGCGTGATCGTCGATACTTATTTCGACGGTGACGGCGCCAAGGGACGTCGGTCGCGATCACTCGGAATCGGCGATCTCTATGATCGGCTGGGCTATGCGGAGTGGTTTGAGCCGGGCGCCGAGAGGGACCTGCTGGCCGCGATGCGCACGCGTCTGGGCGCCGATCGCGTGCTCTTCAGCCGCGCCGGCTTCACCGCCGTGTGATTGGGGACAAACTGCTAAGGTAGAAGGGGGACGAAAGTGACGCCTGGATTACAGCTCTATTATCTGATCGCGACGATAATCTCCGCAGTTGGCACTTTGGGCACCTTAGCGACTGCATATATTATCCTCAAGCAAGCGCATCTGTTGCGCGAACAAAATCAGGTCAATGCCTTGATCCTTCTTGAGCAAGAATGGGAATCTCCTCGTCTGCATTCATTACGATCAAGTTGGGCCTGGGCTCCTGAAAAAGAAACCGAAGCTCTGGAACCAATCCTCGAATTTTTAGAAGAATTTGCCGGGTTTAGGAAGCGCGATGTGCTGAACGATGAATTGATCTGGGACACGACGATCGGATGGCATGCAGCACGCTATTATTTCTACAATAAAGAAAATGGCAATTTGAAGAAATTCCGAAACGAGTGGAGGGACGACCAGATATTTCAGAATTTGGAGAAAGAGTTGTGGCCCGCTTACGTAAAGAACGAGTTGTCGGATCGGCAAGGTAGAAAAGAAGATCACGTAAAGCAGGAGTTGCGCGAAACGATGCAGCTATTCTTAAGCGCGAAAAAAGCTTGCGATGAGAATCTCATTTCCAAAAGTTCTGATTGAACTAAAGCCTTCGCCGATCGCTGGAGTTGGTGTATTCGCGACCACGGGAGTCAGCGACGGACAACGTCTCGCGGAAGGTATCAGCGAATCCGACTATCCGCGCTTGATCTCCTGGACTCACTTTTCCGAATACGATGCCGACATCAGAGAGAAGATTGACGCGTTCTGTATTGGGACGCCTGAAGGGTTTATTCCTCCGGAAGACCTCGACTTCAATCACCTCTCGATCGAGTGGTATCTGAATCATTCCTGCGATGGGAATGTCGGTTTTAACGAAGACGGTGACTTTGTCGCGCGGCGTCGAATCGCGAAGGGCGAAGAGCTTACCTACGACTACGGACTTGCGGAATCGAATCCAAAATTTCGCATGGTCTGTTCGTGCGGCAGCGCCAAGTGCCGAAAGATCGTGACCGGCAACGACTGGAAGGACCCTGCCTTTCGCAAACGCAATTTTGACTATATGCTTCCCCGATTAAGGCGAGCGATGGGCGAGCGCGTCCCAAAGCCAACTCCCAGGCGTCAGGTTTCTGTCCGACAACGGTAACTTGCGCCCCGCACCGCCGATGCGATACCCGATTCGCGTCACGTGCCGAGGGGGCGCTCGCCGCGGATAAGGTGAATCGCCCCGACCAGGATGACCGCGCCAACTACTGCCATCGCGATAAAGCCGATGCCGCCGCTCGCCGACACTCCAAGCTGGCCGAAAATCCAATTGCCGATTACGGCGCCGATCAGACCGAGGAGTATATCGGCGATGAATCCGTAGCCGCGCCCATGCATCAATTTGCCGGTCAGCCATCCGGCGATCAGTCCAGCGATAAGGACTTTAATCAAGCGGCTCTCCTAACGGAACAAAGGTTTCGGGCCGGTCCGTCAATCGCATCGTCCGTCAATCGCGTCGATGGGCGGCGCGAACCCGAATATCTGGACCAGCAGGCACTTAGATTGATTCAGCCATTGCTGTCGACGCTTATGTTGCAATCTGGCGGCCCTCAGTTCCCCAAAACCGTCACTTCTTCTGTTCCAACGGGGCGCCGCAGCATTTGAGCTCGCCGGGGCCGCCTTTTGTGACTATTACCTGTGATCCGCATTTGCCGCAGATGTAAACTTTGCCGAGCTGGTTAGCCATGTCTATAAGCGCTCCTGACCTCGCCTGAATTTGGAACTGTTGCGCATTCTCGCAATCGCGCACTATTAACTTAAGCACTCTCGAGGCAGCACACCGCTGCAACCGCACACTCCGAAAGTACTTCCCCCCTGGACCACGCGCTGCCGAGATCAGGCGCCCTTGAACAGCGGTTTGCGCTTTTCGAGGAATGCGCGCACGCCTTCGGCACGGTCGGTGGTGGTTTGTAGCAGGGCGTACAAGTCCTCTTCAAGTCTTATGCCCTGATCAATCGTCATATCGTAACCTTTGCGCACCGCCTCCTTGGCCATCCGCATCCCGATCGGCCCGCGGCTCGAGAGCGTCGTGAGCAGTTCGCGCGCGCTGCGATCGAGTTCTTTGCGGTCGTTCGCGATGTAGGTCACGAGCCCCAGGCGCAGCGCCTCGGCGGCATTGATCGGGGCGCCGGTGAGAATCATGCGCAGCGCCTGCGCCGGACCGGCCAACCGAGGAAGGCGTTGAGTACCGCCGAAGCGCGGGAGCTTCCCGCGGACGAGTTGCGTGAGAGCCAGGCACGCGTCGCCGACGGCCGCGCGCAAGTCCAGCGCCATCGCCAGTTCGAGGCCCTCGTCGCTCGCGTCGCCGTTGATAATCGCGACGGTTGGCTTGGAGAGCACGGCGAGCGTTTCGACCAGCAGCGGATCAACGTCGTCCTCGAAACCCGCGGAGAACACCGATCCGACACCGGTGATAGCGAATGCGAGAATGGCGTCGTCGTCTTCGACGGTCTGAGCCAAGTCCATCAACTCACGCGCCATCGCATGACTGACGCGGTTTTGCACGCGCGGGCGATTGAGCATGGCCACCAGTGCGCCACCGCTCAACTCGATCTCGATCGCGCCGGGGTCTGCGCTCACGCCATCGCCATTCCGCGCAACGGCCGTGTTCGTCCGACTGGGCGCCGTTGTGACGCGGCCGCCGTCAGGCTTGCGCCTGGTTTTGCGCATGCAACTCCTTGCGCAGGATCTTGCCGAGCGCATTTTTCGGCAGCGCGTCGATAAACTCGATCGTCTCGGGCCGTTTAAAACTCGCAAGGCGCGTGCGGCAGAATTCCTGGATGCTCGCTGCATCGGCCTTTTGGCCCGGGCGCAGGACAACATACGCCTTGACCGTCTGCCCCCACTCGACCGAGGGCACGCCAATCACCGCAGCTTCATCCACAGAAGGATGGCTCATCAGGACGGTCTCGATTTCAGCCGGTGCGATATTCTCACCGCCGCGGATAATCATGTCGTCCTTGCGGCCGGCGAAGAATACGTAGCCATCTTCATCGACCCAGCCCAGATCGCCAGTGGCGCGCCAGCCGTCGGGCAAGGCAGCATCGTCTTTGCGGCCAGCGTAGCCCTTCATGATACGCGGGGTGCGGATGATGATTTCGCCGACCTCGCTATGGGTGAGGAATTTACCGTCGTCGTCGCGCACCTTGATTTCAACGTCGGGCAGCGGCTTGCCGATCGAATTGAGCCGCTTGAGCTTGAGTTCGACTTCGGCCGGCGTCCCGCTGATGCGATGGTCGTCGGGACCAAGGATGGTCAGCGATGAGGTGGTTTCGGTCTGTCCGTAGGCGTTGACGAAGCCGATCGTCTTGGGGAAGGCTTCGATCGCGCGACGAATCACCGCCAACGGCATTGCGGCTCCGCCGTAAGCCAGATTCGTCATCTTGGAGAAATCAGTCTTCGCGAAATTCGGGTCGTCCAGGACCTGCTTCATCATGGTGGGGACGATGAAGGCGTGGGTGATGCCTTCCTTGCCGACCAGTTCCAGCCAGGCCTTCGGATCGAACTGCGGCATCACGACCATTTTGCGGCCGGTCCACAGATTCGTCATCATCGCGGTGGTGCCGGCGATATGGTAGAAGGGCGCGCACACCAGGAAAGTACCGCGCTCGGTGCCGTCGGCCATCTCGATGTTGGCCGTGACATAGGCGGTGAAATCGCGAAAGCTCAGCATCACGCCCTTGGGCAGCGAAGTTGTGCCGCTGGTGTACATCAGGACGGAGACGTCCTCGTCCTCGACCTCGGCCTCCTCTTCGTCGGGTTCCGTCTGCGCGACCAGATCGGTCAGCTTCGCCATCGAGCCGCCGCCGTCGCCAATCGCAACGCATGGAACATTGTTGAGCTGTGTATGAATGCGTTTGACGAGATCGACGTAGCGGTCGCCGACGAGCAAGAGCTTGGTCTCCGCGGTGTTGATCATGTATTCGAGCTCGCCTTCCTTGGCGCGGTAGTTGAGCGGGAGGAAAGTCAGCCCGGCCTTGGCGGCGGCATAGTAGCAGGCGACGTAGAGGTGCGAGTTGGTGTCGAGTATCGCGACGACATCGCGCTGCTTGAGGCCGAGTTTTTTGTAAACTGCGGCGATGCGCCCTACGAGATCGTTAAGCGCGGCATAGGTCAGGCGGTTCTGCCCGAAGACCAGCACTTCCTGATCGGGTACGATTGACCCGGGGATCGAGATGAAATTTACAGTGTTCACGGGCTACTTCTCCTCCTGCGCGGCCTTATCGGTTCAGCCTCGGGGCTGATACCCGCAGCCGCAGAAAATCGATCCAGTCTCAGCGCCAGACGTTGCTCGAGTTCGAGGCCATCCGAAAGCGACGAATTCAAGCCTTCCCAGACCGCGAGTTTCGCGACCGCCGCATGTTCGCGCGGCCGGCGTCCCAAGGCGGACGCCATCGCATGAGCGGAGCGGTCGAGCGCCTTGAGCGGCACGACTTCGGCGACCAAACCTATAAACAAAGCCTGCTGGGCGTCAATCCATCGGCCGGTGATGTTGAGATCCAGCGCCCAGCCCAGACCGAGGCGCCGCGGTGCGGTCTGCGTGCCAGCCACACCCGGAATCATCCCGAGGCTGGTCTCGGGCAGACAGAAACGCGTGTCGTCGGCCGCGATTGCGACGTCGCACAGCAGCGCCATTTCGAGGCCGCCGCCGACCGTGAAGCCATGGACAGCCGCAACAGTCGGTATCGGGAGTGCGCGGAGGCGACCCCAAACGTCCCGGCGAAAGCGTATCCAGCGCGCGGCGATCGGCGAGGGCGCCTGGCCGAACTCCGTGACGTCACCGCCGGTCGAAAAAGCCGCGCCGGCGCCCGCCAGCACCATCGCCCGCACACTGGGATCGGCATGGACGCGGTTGAGGGCGGCGAACAGATCGTCGCGCATGGCGACGTTATAAGCGTTGAGCCGATCCGGCCGGTTAAGCGTCACCCGCGCAACGCCGTCGCGCCTTTCGAACAGCACCGTGCCATTACCCGCGATCGCGCCGGCTGGTCGCGGCTCCTTGCTACGCCCGCTCATTTGAACCAGATGCCACAGGTCCAGATAAATCCAGAGAACCTGAGCCGAAATCTAGTCCGAATCAAGGAGAATACAAGTTCGCGATGTCGCTCTGGGCGACGGCGGGACGGCCGCGTTCATAAATCACGTGTCCGTTTACGATGGTCATGTCGATTGCGAGATTCTGAATTTCCGCGGGTGTGAGGGTGGCTGGGTCGGCGGCGAGGACGATCAGGTCGGCGAGGTATCCGGTGGCGATTTCGCCGGCGCCCAGACGGCTCAGCTGGGCGGCCGATCGGGTAAAGAGATCAAAGCCTTCATTGAAAGAGATTTTCTCCGCCGGTGCGAGTTCTTCGCCATCGATGGAGAGGCGGTTCATCGCAGCGGCGATTGCGCTGAACGGCTTGGCCGGCGTGACCGGCGCGTCAGTGCCTCCGGCTATCTGCACGCCCGCATCGAGCAGGCTGCGCGCTCGATAGAGGTATGGCACCAAGCCCGGATCCGCGGCGTATTTCGGCCCGCGGTAATGGACGAAACCGGGATTGGTCACGACCCATACGCCGAGCGCGGCGATCCGCTGAAGATAATCGTCCGGTATCAGGCCGCCGTGCTCGATTCTGCAGACCGTGCTTTCAAGTGTGCGCCGGCTCACTTCCCGGCGGCCGGCCTTGATTGCGGTTATCGCCGCCTCGAGTTCCTCGACCTCGGTCACGTGAAACGCAACGTCAAGTCCTTGCGCAAGCACTCGCGCAACCCGGCGCGCCAGCGGCGCCGGTTCCTGGCGCGCGACATCCGTGAACTTCACGCCATTAAGGCGAAGTCCCGCCGCTGCCGCCGTCTGACGGGAAATATTGAGGTCGTCAATTTGTCCCTGCCCGATCATCACGCCAATCCGCTGGCCGATGGCACCATTGGCGCTCAGACGCGCAAACGTCGCTATGTCGTCCGCGCCGTTGCGCACGGTCGCGTCGGTGAACGCAGTGATACCCGCCGCCGCTAACTCACGGCCATAGACGCGAGTGCGCGCCTCAAGTTCCGCGAGGGTGACGCGCGGCAAACGATGTGAGATCCACTCGTCCATCCCCACGATGAAACCGGTCAGCCGTCCCGACGGTTCACGTTCGAGCCATGCGCCGTCGGGCGGGACAAATCCGGCCGCCTCCAGTCCGAGTGAAGCTATCGCCCGCGAATTAAGCCACGAGGCATGGAGGGTCTGATGTCGCAGCCGCAGCGGATGGCGGCCGATCGATGCGTCGAGCTCCGCCCGCGTGGGTCCGCGCCGCTCGCGCATGAGAGCCTCATCGCAACCGAAAGCGCGTAGCCAGTTTCCTGGCGGCGTCTTGCCGGCAGTCAGACGCAGATCAGCCAGCAAATCACTTATCGTGCGGCAGCGCGTGACGTTCAGGCCGTTGGCAACGGCCGCGCCTTCCATGAAATGGAGATGGCAATCGATGAAGCCGGGAGTGACGGTGCGCCCCGCGAGGCGAATCAGGTGGGTGCGCGGTCCGACCATCGGCTTGAGGTCGGTAAACGCGCCGTGAGCAACGATGATCCCGTTAGCGACGGCAATCGAATCACTCTCCGGATAGCCCGAGACGACGCCCTCGTGGAGCACCAAGTCGGCTTTCTCGAGGGCCATCAGGTCCTTTCAACGGATCGACGAATCGGTATCACCCACTTCAAACACCGCCCAATCGCATCGCCACGCGGACGGTATTGCTTCCGCATAAGCAGAAAATCAGTCGGAAGACGGAAGCGCCTTGGCCTCTTTGAGCTTCATCTCGATTTCGCAACATTCGAAAGCGCCAGTTCCCGCCTTGTTGCAGAGAACTTCGGTGCCGCATTTTTCGCACAGATAGCGTTTGCCTAATACGTTAGCCATTTTTCTAACTCCCACCGATGGCCCGGTCCCCCGCGGCCAAAGTTTGAATCTATCCGACTGATCTTAAGAAGGCCCGCCATCATTATCAATCCGAGCACGACTTGGAAGACCCTCACCCACTAAAGCGGTTACGCAAAGGGCAATTCGCAGACACTCGCCATAAGGTCGCCGCCATTATTGGCGATGCTTACGCGAGTCCCCACCGGCCATACACTGTGATGGAGAATCGACAAACCGATTAGACCCCATCGTGGCGAACGCACGACGCTGGTGAGATGGCCCACTCCCTTGCCCTCGAAGGTGATTGCGCCGCCGATGGCAGGCAGCCGATCGCCCTCGAGGCGCAAGCCAAAGAGCTTTTTCTTGAGGCCACCCCGGGCGGTTGCGCGTTCAATCGTCTCCTGTCCGAGGTAGCAGCCCTTGTTGAAGGAAATCGCGTAATCGAGCCGCGCTTCGAGCGCGATGGTTTTTTCCGTGGTATCGACGCCGATTCGCGCGAGGCCGTGTTCGACGCGTATCACCTCGAGCACAGCGGCGCCGGCCTCGGCGATTTCGCCGACGCCGGTGGCAGCGCCACGGGCGCGAATCACCTCGATAATCGAGGTGATTCGCGCCCGCTCGACGAGGACCGTGAAGGCGGGGCCGCCGCAGCGGGGGAGATTCGCGATGCGAATCTCCCCCGCTGCGGCGGCGCGCGCGTGCCGCCATGGCGGCACCGCAGGTGCCGTATCTCCGATCGTGGCTATTACGCTCGCTGCCGCAGGGCCTTCGAGATCGAGGACGCCGACGACGTCGAGTTCTTCGAACTCGACGTCGTCGGCGACCAGGAATTTCTCCATATACGCGCGGGCCTGCGGCCACAGGGCGCGATCGATTTCAATCAGGAGTGCGTCGTCCTCCGCATATACGAAGAAATCCGCGATGATATGTGCGTGCTCCGTCAGGATCAGGGCGGGAGCCACTGCGCCAGCCGCAAGTCCCTTTATATCGGCGCTACACATCCCGTGCATGAACGGGACGCGATCGTCGCCAGCGATCTTAACCATGAGACGATCGGGGAGCAGCGCGAGGGCAACACCTCGCGCGATTGCCCTGTACACCTTCGTGTCGTCGCCGGCGTCAGTCGCAGGCGCTGGAGACTCGGCTGAGCTGTGATGCTCTGGAATCACGATATTGCTGTGGACCAACTACCTGAAATTACGGATGATAGAAGGCTAACAGATTATAATCTATTGCTACAACTGAGGCCCGAAGTGCGGCAAGTTCGCGGATTCTTGGAGGCGGCTCGTTTGGCGTATAATTGCGACCGCAAATGAACGTTGGTGAGGAAATCAAGGTCGGCGCTTCTCCGTTGACAGATGCGGCATTGCACCGCCCGCGACAGTCTCCAAGCGCCGCAGCTATCACGTTATGCGTGATCGTTTTCTCGATCCTGCATTTCAATGGAGTCGCGCGTGCGGGCGATGCTGCCGCGACCGCGGCGCAAATCAGCGACGGCGCTTTCACCATGCTCAATGCGGCCAACGGCGGTGACGCCAACAAACCGAACGCGGCGCTCGGCCCGATTGCGATTTTCGCTGGCGACGCACATTCTCTGAGCGATTCGGTGGCCGCAGGCGATCGAGCGGGCGCGGCAAGCGATTTGGCCGCCCTCGAAGGCGATCGCGGCGCGGTCGATCGTGTCGTGTCATCCAATCCCGGACTGCTCAATGCGAGGGACTGGAACCGGATAAAATCCCAGGTGGATGAACTCGCGAAGCAACTTGGCGCAGGGGCCGCTCCTGCGCACGCGGCGGTCGCGCCAGCGCCGGCGTCAATCCCGAACACTCGCGCCGCGGCGGTCGCGCCAGCGCCGGCGTCAGTCCCGAACACTCGCGCCGCGGCGATGGCTTTGGCGCCTCCGGTGACGGCCGCCTCCGCATCAAGTTCGCTGCCTGTGCCGACAGCCCCTGGTTCGGCTTCAGCTAATCCGTCCGATACGGTCAGCAGCGCGCCGCCGCGAGTCGTTATCGAGTCGCGCACCCCCGAGGGCGCTACTGTGCACGTCAAGGGTTACCTCGAAGGCAGCGGCCTCAAGCGCGGCGGCATATACGCCGGCTCGCGCGAACTTCGAGATTTCAAGGTCGGTGGCGTCGCCGGCGAAGTCCGGCTCAATTTTGATATCGGTGTGGAAGACCCAAAGCCGAACGAGGTGATCCGCGTTTATGATGCGGCCGGTAGGATAGCCGAAGCACAAATCGCGGATACCAACGTCGCTTCGTCGTCGGACACACCAGCGCATTCCTATGCTTCCCCGGACGCAGTCGGAAATGCGCCCGAGATTCCCTCACTACCACCTTCAGCGATGGTTTCGAAACATGCCCCGTCGGTCGAGGATGGTGTCGAGGTTTTTCGCAATTCAACCGCGAGCGTTGGTGACGAGGGTATTCCGAACACTGCGGAGATTCCCAGCCACGGAACTCCTCGGCCATCGCCCTCGAAACGGCATACGATCGGTGGCAACCTTGGCAACGTCCAGATCAAGGTCAGCGCAGTCAATCAGTTGGCGTCGATGCCGCCGACGTTCGAAATAATCGGAGCGATCGCCGGTCACGGCATTACGCGAGCCGGGATCTATCTTGACGGGCGGCTCGCCCGGGCGATAACGGTCGAGTCGGGCGACGACGCCACCAGTTTCGACGAGAAGTTCACAGCTAATGGCGGACAGGCAACGATTCGCGCGTACGGCGTCGGAAATCAGTTCGTCGAGAGTTCGGTCGATCTTTCCACCGCGACGGCCATGGCCTCCGCGGAGCAACCCATGAATCCCGGATCCTATCCGCCGGGCGCTACTTATGGCGAACCGACAGTTGAGGGCAATTCCGGTTTGCTGGTCCAGATCGCGGCGGTGGGCCCGATTACCAGCAATCTCTACGTGGTCTCCGGCGTCATTTCGGGCGCTCATCTTTCGACGGCTGGGCTCTACCAGAATGGGATGCTGGTGCAACGGATTCCGATTGGCGGAGGCGGCATCGGCGGGGTAATAAACTCACTAATTCCCGGCGCATCGCACAGCGTCAATTTCAACGTGCGCTTCAATCCGCAAGCGGGACCGGCCACGATTCGGGCCTTCGATTCAAGCGGCGGCTACAACGAGCAACCGATCGTCCTGGCTGGAGCTAATCCGTACGGCGGGGTAAGTTCTTACGGCGCGAATCCATACGGGAGCCCTTACCGCGCCAGCCCTTATGGGGCTCCGTATGGTTCGTACGGTACCGGCATCGGCCCGCCAGTCGGCTCGGCGCGAACGAATCCATACGCCGGCGGAACATTCGGCCCCTCTCCGCTTAATCCGCTTGCGCCTGCAGCCGGCCCTTTCGGCGCGCCACCCGCTTCGTCTTCATGGTGAGGCGCTTTCGTTTAGCGCCTTGCGCACAGGATGCCGCCTTGCTCTCACTCGAACGCATAGGTTAGACTTTCCGGTTTACGAACGCACCGATCGAGAGTGAAGGGAAGATGCTAATCCAGGCGACTCAACTCAGGCCCGGAATGATCCTCGAATACAACGGCGGCCTCTGGCGCGTGATGACCATCAATCACATTACGCCGGGCAACTGGCGTGGCATGGTGCAGACCAAGCTGCGCAATATCAAATCCGGATCGCAAACCGAAAACCGCTTCCGCTCGGAAGATCGCGTCGAGCGCGTGATTCTCGATCAGATGGAAATGGAGTTCCTCTATCAGGAGGGTGACGATTTCCATTTCATGAACACGCAAACTTATGACCAGATCACGCTGCCGAAGGATTTGATCGAGGACGTGGTGGGCTATTTGACGCCCAACATGAAGGTGGAAGTCGAATATCACGAGAGCACGCCGCTAAACGTCACGCTGCCCAAAACCGTTTCGATGAAAGTCGTGCAGACCGATCCAGGCATCCGGACGGCTGCTGTCACCAATACTTTGAAGCCCGCGACATTGGAGACCGGGCTCGTTATCCAGGTACCGCACTTCGTGGCCGAAGGCGATATCATCACGATCAACACAGAAAATAACGAGTACCTCTCGCGCACGAAATGACGCCGGGCGGCCGTTCGACCCGGCTGAGTTCGGTTGCTGTGTTTTCATCCGCCCAAGGATCGTCGCAGACGTGGTGCCGGAGTTGAAAGCCATCAAACCTCGCGACGAAACGATTCGTGCGCGGCGGCCGCCGCCGCGTCCACGCCGGGCGAATCCCGAGCCACCGAAGCCGTTCAAGTTCGGCCCGCATATCTACCTCGCGCAAACGCAGCCTGGCTTCGAGCCAGTCGCATGGAATGAGATCGCGGCGCGTTGCGATCGCGATGCTCCGGCTGAACTCGCCCGCCGGTACGTGCCCGACCGAGTCGGCATGACGATCTTCTCGACGCCACGTATCGCTCCACTGAAGCTGGTGCGCACTGCCGAGGACTTTTTTGCGGTCGTAGCGTACCGCCGTTTTCCAGTATCACCGCTCGATCCCGCTCTGAAATATGTGCCCAAGACTGCAATCGAACATGACGCCGACGCACGAACTGCCAATAAAACGCTTGATCGTGTGCGAACGGCCGGCCGGGACGCGCGTTTTATCGAGGAGGCGCTCGCCGCACACGTCAGCCTGGTTCCCGGCAGTCGCGCTGGCAAGCGTTTAGATTACCGCGTCATCGCACGGATGGTGGGGGAGCATCCGTTTCGCCGGGTCGATTTACAGCGTGCGGTCGAGCGGGGGATTGGCGACCGTGATGATCATTCGTGGCAGCTTGGCGGCGAGGATGCCAACGTCGAATTTTGGGCGACGATGTTTCCAGGGGAATTTATCCTGACGCTGCGCCTTAGCGATGAGCGCCTGCGTCATCGGGACTACAAGGTTGCACACTTGGCGGGATCCTTGCGCCCTTCAGTCGCGGCAGCCCTCGCATGGCTCTCGGAGCCGTCGCCCGACGATATCGTGCTCGATCCCACGTGCGGCGCTGGCACAGTGCTGATCGAGCGCGCGCATCTGGGGCGCTACCGGCAGCTTATCGGCGGCGACACTAATCCGGCGTTCCTGGCGGCCGCGCGCGAGAACATTGGGCCACGCTATAAGCCGATTGAACTGCATTCGTGGGATGCGACCGCGATCGCGCTGGCAGCCGGAAGCGTCAGCAAGATAATCACTAACCTGCCATGGGGGATGCGTCACGGATCACATGCAGAAAACCGCCGCCTCTATCCTCATTTGATCGAGGAATTTCAACGCGTTATAAGGCCGGGCGGCCTGATCGTGATGTTGACTGCGGAAACCCGCTTGATGGCCGATCTCATGTCGCGAGGGGCGTTACGACCGCAAAAGATTTTGCGTGTCTCGATTCTCGGCGCGCCTGCCGCGATTTACGTCGTTCGCGCTGCCTGAACGGTCGCGCGCCAGGATCTGATTCGGAAAGGGAGGTACACGCAAGCTTTCCTTAAGAAGAGAGCGGCTGGTCGGTGCTATTCGCGTTCAATTATAAACGTCGTGGTAGTACGAATCGTACGAATGGTATCGCCGTCGCGGATGGCACGCAGACCGGCACGATCCCCGTCCAGTGAACCCTCCATCAACTCGCGAATGCGCCTGGCGTTATCGGGCGAGGTGTCGTTGAAACTGATCCACTCGTCGAGCTTTGTCCGGGCGTCGCGGGCAATTTTCATCACGGTGCGGAAACCGTTCGCAGCGAAAATCGTTTCGAATTCGGAGACTCCGAGCGTGCGCACGTGCGTCGGATCGGCCAAGCGTTCCAACTCATTGTGCAATAAGGCTTTCGCGCGGTCCTCGGAGGTCGTCATATCCGCGACGACCATCCATCCGCGCGCACTGACCACGCGGGCCATTTCGGCGAAGACACGCGCCGGATTCACAAAATGATGAAACGAAAAACGGCAGGAGGCCCCGCTAAAAGAGCCGTCGGCAAATGGCATCCGTTCCAGTTCGCCGAGCGTGAACTCGGCGTTGGAGAGGCCGCGGCGGCAGGCTTCGGCCCGCGCCTGAGCCAGGGCTGGCGCCATGATATCGATTCCCACGGCTCTGCCGCAGCGATCGGCGAAGGCAAGCGTCAGCGCGCCGGTACCGCAGGCAACGTCCAGCACGCGATCCTCGCGACCGGCTCCGGCCGTAGAAACCAGGAACGCAATGAACTTCAGTTCGCCCGTGCTCGCCGTACCCCGGTAAGCCTGTGGCCGGCGGCGGAATTGCTGTTTGAGGAGTTCTATGCGCTGTAAGTCTTCCATGAAGGTGCACGAGCTTCAGATCTCGCCGCGGCGACGGATGCCGCCCGATCGTGCCGGTGCGATGCTAGCGCGACGACCCCATCAATGTCACGACCCGCGCCGCGCTCCTTCAAGCAAAAACAGCGTGATCGCGACCGCCGCACTCGCGCTTACGGCGCCGACGCCCTGCACGTAAAGAGCATAGTGCGGCGAATCGGCGAGCCAGAGACCAAATCTATTTCGATTTTTAGCTGTGGCGCTTCTGCGTATCGCGTACGCGTGGAAGCGGTCGGGCCACGTCATACACGCGATCGCTATGACTCCGTAGATTATGGCGATGGCCGCGAGAATAGTCGTGTTCCCTATCGTTGACGACCACGTGTACACGCCTTTTCGTCCGCTCCTCGATCATCCAGAAGCGTGCAAGGTGAGGTCGCGCGCCTGCGAACGATAAGGTTCCGGCAGCACCACCTCGTTGCCGTCGGTCCAGTTGTTCTCCAGTCGATAGAATTCCCGTACCGGCTCGAAAAAGATATGGATGACCACATCGACATAATCGAGCACCACCCAATGTCCGTGGTTGAACCCCTCGATTGCGATAGGGCGCTCGCCTTCGACCTCCATCCGTTCACCGATACCGCGCGCAATCGCCTGCACCTGCACGTCCGAACGTCCAGTTGCGATAATGAAATAATCCGCGATCGAGTGCAGATGTTCGACTTCGAGGACAACCAGATCGTAGGCCTTTTTTTCGAGCGCCGCTTCGGCTGCGGCAATCGTCTTCTTGAGTGAATTCATTGGCAGATGAGCGGGGCCGGGCCACCCCAGCTGTGTTGAAGCACGCCGCTTGGCTGGCAACTAAAGCGAAGAATATAGGGCATGCCGTTGAATGTATTCCGCGACATCATCGGGCACGAGGTAGCGGACGGATTTGCGCGCGCCGATGGTTTGCCGGACGAGTGTGGCGGAAATCGGAAGGAAAGTTGTGGCTACAAAGTTTAGCGTATGGCCGCTAGGGTGCACGTAATGATCTTGTGCGCGACTGTATCCAAAATAGGCGAGTGTCGCAAGGGGAATTGGCGCAAGCGCTTCGCCATCGGGGATCTGCCGCGTATGCACGGCCAGGTTGCACAGACGCACCAACTCGTTTGCTTCTTTCCAGGTGCCCAATTCCGAAAACTGGTCTGTGCCCATGATCAAGTGGAGTTCGGTCGCCCCCCTCATGGTTGCCAGGAAATGGCGCACCGTATCGATCGTGTACGATTGTCCGGGACGTCGAATTTCGACCTCGGAAACCATGAAATGGCGGTTGCCCTTGGTAGCCAGCCGCACCATTTGCAGCCGATGATCTGCAGGGGCGAGTGCGACGTGCGGCTTGTGCGGCGGCGCCGCCGCGGGGATGAAGTAGATTAGGTCGAGCGCCAAGGCCTCGCGATCCTCCTCGGCGGCGCGCAGATGGCCAAGGTGAATCGGATTGAAGCTGCCGCCGAACAGGCCTACGCGCATGATGAATGCATTTCTCCAGGGTGTCGCGGCTCAATTCGCGCCATCTCGCACAACCTCCAGATCGCGCGCTTACGTGCGGATCTGGCCGCGGCCGGCGACCACATATTTGTAGGTCGTCAATTCTTTCAGACCCATCGGCCCGCGCGCATGCAGCCGATTGGTCGAGATGCCCGTTTCGGCGCCGAAGCCAAATTCGAAGCCGTCGGTGAAGCGGGTCGAGGCGTTGACGTAAACCGCCGCCGAATCGACCTCATGCTCAAAGCGGGCGGCCACTGCGGCATCCTCAGTTACGATTGCGTCCGCCAGGCCGGAGCCATGCCGCGCGATAAATTCGATCGCCTCCTGCGGCGAATCGACAATCTTGATCGCCAAAATTAGATCGAGATACTCCGCGTCCCAATCCGCGTCGGTTGCCGCGTGAGCGTCAGGGATTATCGCACGAGCGCGATCGTCGCCGCGCAGTTCAACGCCCGCCGCGCCCATCCGTTGCGCTATTCGCGGCAGGAACTGCGCGGCAACATCCGCATGCACGATCATGGTTTCCATCGCATTGCAGACTGACGGGCGGCTACACTTGGCGTTGAAGCAGATCTCCTCGGCCATCTGCAGATCCGCCGCCCGATCAACGTAAGTGTGACAGATGCCGTCGAAATGAGGCAGCACCGGTACCTCGGATCCCGCCAGCGCCGCTTTCAGGGCGTTTCCGCCGCGCGGAATAATCAGATCGATAATCTCCGGATGGCGCTTAAGAATCTGGATCACTTCACGATCCGGATTGCCGACAAACGTCAGGACGTTCGCATCGAAGTCGCACTTCACCAGTGCGCTCCGGATCATTTCGGCCAACGCCGAGTTGGTCGAGAGCGCCTCGCGTCCTCCGCGCAAAATCACCGCATTGCCAGCCTTGAAGCCCAGCACGCCCGCATCGACTGTCACATTGGGTCGCGATTCATAGATTACGGCGACGACGCCTATGGGCACGCGAACCTGCCGGATGTCGAGACCGTTGGGTCGGTGCCACTGCGAGATCGTTTCTCCCACGGGATCCGGCAGGGCGGCGACTTCTTCGACGCTCCGCGCCATCGCCGCGATGCGCTCCGGAGTCAGGGTCAGGCGCTCGATAAAGGCGGGGGCGCCGCTCGCAATGCTGGCGCGGGCGACGTCCTCGCGATTCGCCGCGAGGATGCGGGCGGTTGACGATCGCAAGTCGTCGGCGAGGGTGCCGAGTGCGCGATTTTTGCGATCGGTTCCAATCAGCGCCAACCGCCGCGCGGCGCTGCGCGCACTCGTTAGAGACGCCAGAACTTCGGCTTCAAGGCTCACGCGAGGTCTTCGATCAGCACAAAATTATCACGATGGACGATTTCGTCGGCCACCTTGTAACCGAGCACACGCGGGAATTCCTGTGATCTCATGCCTTTGACTTTTAGCACATCGGCGGCCGGGTAATTCACCAGTCCGCGTCCGAATTCGATACCGTCGGAATCGAGCAGGCTGACGCAATCGCCGCTCGAGAACTCGCCGCGCACATCGCGAATTCCCGATGCGAGCAAGCTACGGCCCTTGGAGCGCAAGGCCTCGGCGGCGCCGCGATCGAGGGCAATCGCACCAATCGGGCGCAGCGCGAACGCGATCCAATGCTTGCGCCCTGGCAACCGCCTGCGCGCCGGTACGATCAGGGTGCCGACTTCGCTCGACGGATCGAGCGCCGCCATTAACATATCCGGCTCACGTCCCGGCGCGATTATAACACTGATACCCGCACGCGCGGCCTGCCGCGCCGCTTTGATCTTCGTCGCCATCCCGCCGCTGCCCAGCGGCCCCGCGCTCTCGGCGACGAGTCCTCGCATCCCTGCTTCGGGGTCGGTGATCAGCGGAATCAATCGCGCCTCGGGCCGCGTGCGCGGATCGCCGGTGAGCACGCCGGGCACATCGCTCAAGATGACCAGCAGTCCCGCCTGCACCATCCCGGCCACCAGCGAGGAAAGCACGTCATTGTCGCCCATGCGAATCTCCTCGACCGCGACGGTATCGTTCTCGTTGACGACGGGTATCGCACCGGCGGCGAAGAGCGACTCAATCGTATGCACCGCATTGAGCCGGCGCTTGCGTTCGGCAAGATCCTGGTGCGTCAGCAGAATCTGAGCGATGGTGCGGCCGTGAGCATCAAACGCCTTCGCCCATTGGCGCATCAATTCGATCTGCCCGGTCGCGGCCGCCGCTTGCCGTTCCGCAATCGTCGCGGCGCGCCGCCCCAGCCGCGCGCGCCCTGCCGCGATCGCGCCCGAGGTCACCAACACCACCTCGCGGCCGCCGCGCATGATCGCATCGATCTGCCGTGCCAGGTCCGCGATCACGTCGGCGCGCAGACCGCTCGGATCGGAGAGCACCGCGCTGCCAACCTTCACTACCAGCCGCCGCAGCGGCGCAATGATTGCCGCCTTGTAACTTAGCTGGAGCATTCGGCTGCTTTCGCATCGTTCGTGAGCGGAGCGCGCAGCTTTTCCGCGATCGCCGCAACTAACGGATCGAGCCCGCTGCGCTGATCGGCAGAAATCACAAAGACCTCGAGCCCGGTCCGGGCTCGCATCTGATGGGCGATGCGATCGGCGTCCTCTATCGCCACGAGATCCGCCTTGTTGAGCGCGATCAGCGCCGGCCGCTCGATCATCTCGTCGTCGAACGCGGCCACTTCACTGCGCACCGTTTCGAAGTCACGCTCCGGCTCGGCGGTCAAGTCGAGCACGTAAACCAGCACGCGGGTCCGCTTGATGTGGCGGAGAAACTTGATGCCGAGGCCGTGGCCCAGGTGCGCGCCTTCAATAAGTCCCGGAATATCCGCGATGTTGAACGATTCCTCGTTGGAGACCTGGACGTGGCCGAGATTCGGCGTGAGTGTCGTGAAAGGATAGGGTGCGATTTTCGGCCGTGCGGCGGTGAGTGCTGCCAGCAGAGTTGATTTGCCCGCGTTAGGCAGCCCGACCAGCCCAGCCTCCGCGACCAGCCGCAACTCCAACCGGACCCAGCGTTGAACGCCGGCCGTACCGGGCGTAGCGATACGCGGGGCGCGCCGAGTCGAAGAAACGAAATGCATATTGCCAAGGCCGCCGGTGCCCGCCTGCGCGATGATCGCGCGATCGCCCGGAAGCACGAGGTCGGCGATTAACTCGCCCGTTTCCTCATCCAGGACCATCGTTCCCGGTGGCACTCGCACTACCAGGTCTTCACCCTGATGGCCATATTGCTGCTTTCCGCGTCCGGGTTCACCGTCGCGCGCGACCAGCCGCGGCTTGTATTTGAAGTCGAGCAGGGTGGACATGCCCTCGTTGACCTCGAAGATGACGCTGCCGCCGCGGCCGCCATCGCCGCCCGCGGGACCTCCGAAAGGACGATATTTTTCGCGCAGAAACGCGATCGCGCCGTCGCCACCCTTGCCGGCGTGCACATAAACCCTGGCTTCGTCGATAAAGCGCATAACTGAAAACAATTATAGCAGCCCGAGCGAATCGCGGCGCGCAGGTGTCCATCAGCCCGCTCAATCAGATTGACTCGGCCGCCACCTCCTCGGAATCGCGAGGCAAACGACCTGTCGGGCAGGCTGGTCGTTCGTTACAGGCACAACTCCGCGACTGCGCGCAGCGCCTCGACCTGGCCGCTCCCGAGGATCATCGTGCCGATCGGCGACGCCTTCCACTCGTCGAGTTGATCCTTGATGCGTTCGCGCGGGCCGACCAGTGCGACCGCATCGACGAGTTTGTCCGGCACCGCAGCGGCCGCCTCTTCCTTGCGCCCGCTCAGATAGAGATCCTGCAGTTGTGTCGCGAGATCCTCGTAGCCGAAGTTGCGCACGTAGCTGTTATAGAAATTGCGATTGCGCGCGCCCATCCCTCCGATATACAGCGCCAGGCTCGCCTTCACCGGCGCGCGGCACTTTTCGAGGTCGCTGCCCATGTGCACAGGCACATACGGAGCGAGGTCGAAGCTCTTGATACTCTTGCCGCCGCCCGCCTTCTTAAAGCCGGCCTCGAGATGAGGCTGATAAAGCTGCGCATACCACGCCGGACTCATCCACACCGGAATCACGCCGTCGGCAAGCTCCGCCGCCAGCTCGATACCCTTGGGGCTGATCGAAGCGGTGTAGATCTTCATGTCGGCGCGGCCATGCAAAATACTCTTGAGCGGCTTGCCGAGTCCCGACGCACCCGGCCCGCGGTACGGTATCTGATACTCCTTGCCGTCGAACTGCAGCGGTTGCTCGCGCTTCAGGATGATCTTCATGATCTCGATGTATTCGCGATAGCGCTGTAGCGGCTTGCCGTAGGGCATGCCATGCCAGCCCTCGACGACCTGCGGATTCGATGGTCCCAGCCCGATTATGAAACGGCCGTTCGAGAGCCCGTCGAGCGTCATCGCGGTCATCGCGGCCATCGCGGGCGTCCGCGCATGCATCTGCATGATGCCGGCGCCCAGCTTGATCTTCGACGTGAGCGCGCCCACCCACGACAGAAAGGTGATGACATCCGATCCGTAGGCCTCGCCGGACCACACCGAGTCATAGCCCAGGCGTTCGGCCTCGAGTATCAGCTCCATCGTCTGGGCCATCCGCGGCCCCGAATATGCAGTCGTCAGTCCGAGTCTCATCGCGAGTTCCTCCGCGCTTAGAGTATAGCGCCGCGACAACAAAAAGCCCCACGGTTTCCCGCAGGGCTGCGTAAGTCAAATTCGAGTGCGGTTCGCTATGCGGACGGCTGCTCCGACGAGGGCTGCTCGGTTGCCGAGGCTGCGGCCGCTTCGACCGCATCGACGCTCACCTGCCGCTTGTCGCCGTGATACGACTCGTACTTCGCAATACCGTCGATGAGCGCGAATATCGTGTAGTCGCGGCCGAGTCCCACGTTGCGTCCCGGATGAATCCGTGTGCCGCACTGGCGCACGAGGATATTTCCCGCCCGCACCGTCTGTCCGGCGTAAATCTTGATGCCGCGGCGCTGCCCCGGGCTGTCCCGCCCATTGCGCGTCGATCCCTGTCCCTTCTTATGCGCCATGGTTCAGGTTCCTCCATTAACCAACGTCGGACGCGGCGGGCGATGAGCCGCCGTCGGATGCTACCGGTGCCGGGCTGTCGTCAGATGCCACGGCGGTCGTGCCGCGGCTAATTTCCTGGATGCGCAGGACGGTGAGCTCCTGCCGATGCCCGCGTTTGCGCCGATAGTTTTTGCGCCGCTTCTTCTTGAACACGAGCACCTTGGTGCCGCGCGGCTGCTGCACGATCTTGGCGCGAACTGACGCGTTCGCGACGGTCGGCTTACCGATCTCGTTGATCGCGCCGTCGCTTACCGCCAAGACCTCGCCGAGCGCCACTTCCGTACCGACCTCGCCCTCAATCCGCTCGACCACGATCTGGTCGCCGGGGCCGACGCGATACTGCTTCCCGCCTGTCTTTACTATTGCGAACATTTCATCAATTCCGAACCCTCTTAACTATCGGACGATGCACCCAGTGTCAATCTTGCTGCCGGCCAAATCCCCGCTTAGCTTCGCGAAGCGGGTGAGCATCAATGCCAAACTTCCAGCACACAGCCCAAGGCCACCTGGGCGGCTTTGAGAACAGTTCCAGCGCGGATTCGAAATAATCAGGATCGGCATAGACGATGCAAATCCGACGCCCGGCAAAGCCATGATCAGCAGGGCGCCATCGGCGATGCGCCTATGGCCTTTCGCGTTGAGCACCAAACCGCCGATCATGATCGCCGCGATGCACGAGAGCATCGTTAGCCATAGCGACGTGTTGAACGACGAGACCGAGCCGTCCGCCAGTCCGATCGAGAAGAAATACAACGCGGTGCGTGCGATTAGGGCATCGATCGCAACGACTTTTTCAAAGAATATCATGGAACGGAGATTAGTCGTGATTGGCTATTGGTACAGTTCGAGCAGAGTGAAAGTGAACGATGATACTTGATTGGATTTACCGCAATCCGACCTGGCTCTGGGGAACCATCATGGTCGCGCTCTTCACTGGGAGCGCCTGCGCCGGACTCTTCGTCTTCCAACGCCTGGTGCATCTGGAGATGCGCCGGGCGCATAACGAGCTTACTGGCTTCGCGATCGCGGTCATCAGCGTCACCTACGCGGTGCTGCTGGCCTTCATCGCAATCGCCACGTGGGAATCATTCAGCGACGCCGGACGAATCGTCGATAACGAGGCGGACTACGTCGGCAGCATCTATCGCGATACACAGGGCCTGCCGGCGAGCATGGGCCAGGAAATCCGCAATGACACCCGGCTGTATGTCGATAGCGTGATTAGGGACGAATGGCCACTGCAGGAGGCCGGCCGGACCCCAACCCAGGGGTGGGAGCCGCTGCGCAAGATACACAGCGCAATCGTTACAATGCGTCCGGCCGATCTCGGTGAGGCGGTGATCCAGGCCGAATTGCTGCGCACGCTCAACGATCTCTATCGCGCACGCGCCAGTCGACTCTCGGCAGTGGAAGGACATATCCCAGAGGTCATCTGGTGGATCATATCGATCGGCGGCGCACTTACAGTCGGTTACACCTACCTCTTCGGCTTTCACGACTTCCGCATGCACATGGTGTTGACCGGAGCCGTAGCCACATCGCTGGTGCTCGTCGTCGTGCTGATCGTGGCGCTGGACTGGCCGTTTCGCGGCAGGGTGAGCATAACGCCAAACGCTTTCATCAACGTAGAGAAGTCCTGGACGGACCTTTCGTTCGGGAAGGGACAGTGATCCGGGCGAGCCGATACGCCGCACCCGGACCCATTGTCGGATTAGTCGATGCCGAGCTTTTCGCGCGCCTCCGGCGCAATCATCTGCGGATTCCACGGCGGATCCCACACCAGATCGACGTTCGCCTCCGATACCCCCGCAATTGTCATCAGCTTGCTCTTGGCGTCGAAGGCGATCGACGCGCCCATCCCGCAGCCCTGCGCCGTCAACGTCATCTTCACGTCAACCTTGCTGGTGCCGTCGGCTTGCGGCGTCACTTCCATCCCGTACACCAGCCCGAGGTCAACGATATTCACCGGAATCTCGGGGTCGTAACAGGTCTTGAGCTGATCCCAGACCATCGTTTCGAGGTCGTCGCTACTGGTCGCGGTGGCGGCCGCCTCCGTTGGCGTTTTGCCGATCGCGTCGGCGTCCTTGCCCGCTATTCGATAGAGGCCGTTATATGCAGGCACCTGCAGAGTGTAGGTGCCGCCCAGCGACTGTGTGATGAAGACCTCGATACCTTTCTCCAGCGTCATCGGAGTGCCGGCCGGTATCTGGACGGCTTCGCATTCGCGTGAAAGTACGACTCGTTCCATAATTGCGCCCTCTGTCTCGTGCTCGACAATTGTAAGGCGTCCGGGCCGCCTGCGCCAGCGCTGCTTTCATCCGTCCGTCGCGTAGCGCACCATCGCACTTTCCCATGGCGAAGAGATATCGAAATCGTCGCTCCTTGGTGTATAGCTGGTGCGGATGGAAAGCGGGTGGCGGCAGTCGAGGATATCACGATGGGTGGTGGTGTGACCGGCGGGGAATTCGATCTCGGCGCTGACGGCGGCGCCAGCGGCCTTCAAGACCTCAGCGACCATGGTTCGCATCGCGATGCCAACAACGTCGCCGACGGCGCGGCTCGCGCCCATGACACCGCTAACGCCTCGGCCTTCGCGCGGATGCCGCGGGCGACCGCCAGGGAAAAGCTCCTCGCCTTTCTCCAGGAGCGGCCCGCCGGCGCCGATGCCGCCGAGCTGGTCGGACTGCTGTTTAAGGGCGCCGGTTCCGATCCTGAACTCGGCGCGCGCCTCATCCACGGACTGATTGGCGCTGACCCAAGTTTCGTTCATGACGAGAGCACCGGCATGTGGTCGCTGCGCCAAAGCGCCGCCCTGCGCATCCCGCTCTCCGACGCCCGCTTCGTCGTCGTGGACCTCGAAACCACCGGCGGTCGCGCCGCGGCCGGATCGATTATTGAAATCGGCGCGTGTCGGATGGAAGGCCAGCGCATCACCGGCGCCTTCGCCACGCTGGTGCGCCCGCGCATGCCGATTCCGCGCTTCGTCACCGGCCTTACCTCGATCACCAACGAGATGGTCCTCGGCGCGCCGCCGATCGAGGATGCGCTGCCTGCATTTCGGGACTTCCTGGGTGATGCCGTGATGGTCGCGCACAACGCGCCGTTCGACCATTCGTTCCTCGACTTCGAGTTTCGGCGACTGTTCGGAATCGGCCTGCGCAATCCGGTGCTCTGCACGCTGCGGCTTTCGCGGCGCCTCCTACCTTCGCTCAAACGCCGGCGGCTCGACGCGCTGGCGGATCATTTTGGGCTTTCGACCAAGGGGCGGCATCGCGGACCGGGCGACGCGCGGATGGCGGCGGAGTTGCTCTCCATCTTCCTCGAGATGGCCGCCAAGATGGGCCTCAACCGGCTCGACCGCTTGATCGATTGGAACCATCGCGGGACCGCCGGCAAGCGCGTCGAGCGCCATGTGCCGCCAGCAGTGATCGCGGCATTACCGCGCACGCCGGGGGTTTATCTGATGCGCAATGAGCGGGGCGATCTGCTTTACATCGGCAAGGCTGCGCGCCTGCGCGATCGGGTCGCGTCGTACTTCAACGGGGGCGCCGCGCGCAATGCGAAAACGGCGGAGTTGATCAGCCACGTTCATGCCATCGAGACGCGTCCCGCGTCATCGCCGCTCGATGCTGCGCTGCACGAGGCGCGTCTGATTCGTGAACTCAAGCCGCCTTACAACAGGATGCTCAAATCGGCGGCGCCGGCGTTCTTCGTCAAACTCGACCTTTCTGATCCCTTTCCGCGGCTGCAAATCAGCACGAAGATCAGTGCGCGGGTTGGCGTAATGCACCTCGGCCCATTCATAGGACGGCACAATCTCGATCACGCGACACGCGCGCTCGCGCGCCTGCTGGGGCTGCGCACCTGCAGCGGCAAGCTCGCGCCCGACGAGGAGTTCTCGCCGTGCGTTTACGGACAGATGGGCTTTTGTGCGGCGCCCTGCAACCTGACGATCGGCGAGGACGCGTACAACGATCGCGTCCGGCGTGCGGTCGCGTTCTTGCGCGGCCGCAGCGGCAGCTTGATGAGCGATCTCGCGCGGGCGCGCGAGCAGGCCGCCGCCGCGATGCGCTTCGAGGAAGCACGCCGGTTCCATCGCGAACTCGAAGCGCTCTCCGCCTTTTCCGAGCGCGTCAGCCGCTTGAGCCGTGTCGTGACCGAGAACAACCTCGTCATCGTAATCACGCCGCCAACCGCGGGATCGGTGATTGCGCCGGCGCCAACGGAACTAAGTTCCACGACATCGACCGTGACCTCGGCGAACGTGCGAGGGCCGGCGGAGGTGTTGTCGCCTCCGCAGTCAGCGGTGCCGCTCGCCTACGTCGTCCTTAGCGGGCGGCTGGCGCTGATGCGGGAGATCGATTCGACTCGCGCCGCGATTGCCGTCAGCGCCTTTGTCGCAGAGCATTACGATCGCTACCGGATGCGGCCGGTGGCGCGCGGCGAACTCGAAGCGATGACGATCGTGGCGCGCTGGTTGCGCGAGCGCGACGCCGCCGACGGGCGATTGATTTATCTGAACAGCGCAACCATCGAGACCGGCGCTATACTGAGTGCCGCTGGAATCAACGAGCCGCCAGCGCTCGCCGCGGTTTCAGCAGCCGACTAGATTAACGCTGCCACCAATTGCCCGGGAGCATCGCCTATGTACTTCGATCCACGCGCCAAGGAATACCCGCTCAAGAACGATCCGCTGACCACGCTGGTAGTGCCGCGCCCAATCGGCTGGATTTCGACCATCAGCCGCGCTGGCGTGGTGAATCTCGCGCCCTATAGCTTCTTCAACGCGGTTGCGAGCCGGCCACCGTTCGTTATGTTCTCGAGCGCAGGCCGCAAACATTCGCAGCACAACGCTGAAGACACCGGCGAATTCGTTCACAATCTCACGACCTGGGAGCTGCGCGAGGAGATGAATATCACCTCGTCCGATGTCGGCCCCGAAATCAGCGAACCGGATCTCGCGAAACTCGAAATGGTCCCGTCGATTGCGGTGCAGCCGCCGCGCGTGAAGCGATCGCCGGTGGCGTTCGAATGCAAGTACGTCAAGACCGTCGAGTTGCCCGCCACCGATGGCAAGGCCAATCCGTACTCGATCGTGATCGGGCAGGTAGTCGGCATCTACATCGCCGACGAGTTCATCGTGGACGGCCGGGTCGATCTGACCGAAGCGCGCGCGATCGCGCGCCTCGGTGGTCTGGATCAGTACACGTCGGTGGATAATGTCTTCAAGATGCGTCGTCCTGGCTGAGGTTTCCCCACGCCGACGAATCCGCGGCGATTTCGCCCCGGATTCGTCGGCGTGCACTGCGGAGGGTCGTCCCCGTGCGGGGACGACCCTCCGCAGCGACAGGGGAAGGGGAGGACCGGCATCCGCCGGTCCTCCCCTTCCCCTGAATATTGCGCAGCGGCGGCGCTGGCGCCGCCGCTGCGCAATTAGCCCGTGCGCAATTAGCGCGTCCGCGTGATCGGTTGATCGGCAAGGTCGGACGCCTTTTTCCCGGCCACCTGACGATGCTCTTTGTAATCGTGCATCGCCTTGACCACCGCCTGCACGGACGAATTGAAGAGTTGGTCGCGCCGCTCTGCGGTCCACTGCTGCGAATACTCGATCGGCAGCGCGGATCCCTGGAATTTCGGCATCACGTAGCGCGCGAGCATATCGTAGGACTTGAGGGTCTTCTCGCGTGAGGCCCATTCATGCGCGAGCACCAGTAACCCGCCAAAGCCGCCGCCGCTGACTTCGATCACTTCATTGATGCGCTTGATCGCGTCTTCCGGCGTGCCGACGATCGCGCCGCCGCGCGCGATCATGCGATCCATCGTCATCTCCTCGGTCGGCTGGCCGGGATATTCTTCGAACTGGACGCGCGCGGCGAGCGTTTCGATGAAGTACTTCTGAATCCAGGCGTTGCCGCCTTCGCGGACGTCGTCGGCGGCTTCCTTGGTCGTTTCGGCGAGATGGACCGGGAAGACCAGCCGCCAGTTTTTGCGGTCAACGGTCTTGCCGTTCTCGGCCGCGATTTCTTCGGCCATCGCCCAGCGCTTGGGCAGGCTGGCGAGCCCGCCCGGGGCTGAAGGCCGCGACCGAGAGCACGCCGCATCCGAGCTTGCCCGCCGCGACCATCCCCGACGGCGAAATGGTATTGGCGACGAACACCGGCATGCGGCTGCTGGTACGGCTTCACCTGCAGATGCGCCTCGCGCATCTTGAAGAACGATCCGTCGATGGAGATATTGCCTTCCTCGTTGAAGAGCCGCATCATCGCCTGCAAGCCCTCGACCATGCGATCGCGCTGCGTGGTGGTTTCGATGCCGAGCATGTAGGCGTCGCTGGGCAGCGCGCCGGGACCGCATCCGAGCATCACGCGGCCGCGTGTCAGTTGATCGAGCAGTGCGAAGCGGTTGGCGATGTGGAACGGATGATGGTACGGGACGCTCACTACACCCGATCCGAGCATGATGCGCTTGGTGCGCGCGGCGGCGACCGCCATGAAGATCTCGGGCGACGAGATGATTTCCCATCCCGCACGAATGATGTTCGCCGATGAAGGCCTCGTCATAGCCGAGATCGTCGAGCCATTCGATCAGTTGCATATCGCGCTCTAAGGAGAGCGTCGGATTTTCGCCGACCCGGTGAAACGGGGCCATGAAGATGCCGAATTTCATGTGTTGACTCCTTGGGTCGCCGCGCAATCGGATCCCGCGCCGGTCGGACCGTATTCAGCGCACCTTACGCCGCATGCACCTTGATGGACAATAGCATCTGCGAGGCCGCTTGCGCGAAAAAGGGAGCGCCGTTGAGGAACTGAAAACCCGCGAATTTTGGATACTGAGAGCTCACGAGGTTGTCAACTACCGGTGGGTGAAGAGGCGGCCTTCGCCCGGCGAAACGTCAATTGCGAGTTGGCGCTATCCATGTTCTGACGGGCGTTCGGATCCCGCCGGGAACCAGGAGACCGGTTGATTTGAGCGCTTGTCGAAATCAGTCTATCCATCAAGCGGCCTAGTGCGTCATCAGATCGCGATAGTAGTGCCAGATCGCGCGCTGAGTGGTTTCGTCGGTTTCGTGGCCTGCGACCGAGCCGCCGGCCTCGCGTTCCTCGCGATGGAGTCCGCGGCGGAGCAGGAGCCATTCGTTGACGCGGGCCTGAAAGCCCGCCTGGTTACGTTCGTAGGCCTCGAAGTCGTCGGGCGCCACGCGGCCCGCCGGTCCGTGCACGAGGTAGGTCTCGCTCAGGCGGCGCTGATTAATCTCGTCGGGCGCGCCCTTGAGCATCGTCGGGTAATAGTAAACGACGGTTTCGTCGGCGCTGACCGGCTGAATCACGCGGAACTGGTTCAGAATCAGAATCAGGTTGGGGAAGATGCAGAAATGCGGTCCGCCCTGCGCGATGATCTGGTCGGCGCGCTCGGCGCCATGCCGCCGCTCCATGGCGGCGCGATATTGCTCGTGGGCGGCCTTGCTCCATCCGGGGGGCACGACGCGGCCGCCGCTGCGGGCCTGAATCGGATTGAGGTCGAGTTGCGCGGCGCCGTTGCCGAGGTCGCGCGCGCGGGCGTCGCTGCGCTCGCCGAAGATGGCCTCCATGTCGGCTTTGCCGCGCGTCATCATGACCATCGCGGCGTGATGCAGGATGTTCGGATGGTAGCCGTCAACGGAGTTTTCCAGCGCCATCTTCCAGTTGCCGCGATACGAATGCTTGAGCACGCCGGAGCGGACAACGACCTCGCCCTCGGGCGAAAGATCGACAAACTGATCGAGCAGCGCCTTGCGCCGGTCCGAGACGGTCTTCGAGCGAGGGACCGTCGGGCTGAGGCTGGCGAAGATCAAGCCGCGATAGCATCCGACGCGTGGAACCTTCGCCAGCGGGAATTCTTCCTTGCGAAAGGAGGCGCCGTAGCCGGCGGCGTAGGGCACGCCGACGAGGTCGCCGCGGCTGTTGAAGGTCCATCCGTGATAGGCGCAGCGGAACGCGTGCGAATTGCCGCGATCGCTCTGGCAGATGGTGTTGCCGCGATGGGTGCAGCGGTTGAGCAGGAGGTGCACTTTGCCGGCGTCGTCGCGGGAGACGATGACCGGCTGCAATCCGATCTGGCGCGTTACATAATCGCCGGGCTGGGGGACTTCGCTGTCGTGAGCGACGTAAACCCATTCGCGATGCCAGATTTTTTCGAGTTCATCGCGAGAAAATTGCAGGGTCGTAGTAGATTCGCCCGTTGACGCGGTCGGCGAGAATGAGTCGATCGTAATCCGGGCGCGAATCGGTCGTGGCATCCATTTGCATTCACCTCCGGGGTTTGCCGGTCATCCGCCATTGCGCGAATGCCGATCGTGGCGCGACGGATCCAATCAGCGGCAAGCAGATCGTCGTGGCGCGCCCACGCCAAGGCCGACAATTCCAGCGGATCGAGGAAGATGGATTGCCCGCTGCGAGCGTCACGAATCATCAGGCGCGGGCCGTTGCCGCGTATCGTCGCGTTCGACTTCGACTGCGGCGAATTCGCTAGTCAAGCGCAAAGTCCACCTCTCGAAACCGTCATGTCGTAAGCCAGGGCTCAGAGGAGGAACAGCATATTCGGTAGCGGTTCGTCGTTGTTCAGCAGCACTACCTTCTTATACTTGATGCGAAAGCGATCGCCATCCGGAATCAGATGTGAACGGTGTTGCCGGCCCAAGCGTCTGGCGATGGCGATGGAGTTCGGCCAGGATAAAATTCGACTCCGACCACGATTTCGGTGGCGCTCTCGGCTTCGATCTCGATGTTGCCCACGATCCGGCGCAGCCGGGGCGCTTGCTCCTTGAGCCATAGGGTTTCCTTGATGCGCTGGATACGGTTGCGCAGTTGTCCGCGGCGGTCGTAAATCACCGAGACGCTGCGGTGGGATCGATGTCGTCGTCGTTGCAGGGCACCCAGTAGGTTGCGTCCTCGTCCCAGAGGGCGAGCCATTCGTCGAGCCGGTGGGCGTCCATCAGGCGCGCTTCGTGGAAGAGAAAGCGTTCGATAGCGCGGTTATCAGGCGACCATCGATAAGGCTCTCGCGCGCAAAGCCGGGTCGGGTTGGCGCGACCGTAAAGAGCATGCCGGACATTGATCGTCAGTTAGCAAAAACGAACAGGGAATTGCACGGCCCAAATTCCGCTGCAGCGGCGACCGTCCCGGGCGTATTGCGCGTGCGCCAGATGTTAGCGGGCTGGCGGAAACGGGCGGCGGCGAGCCGGCACATGAACCCAAAGCGCGTGGCATTCGTCTAATGTTCAGGGGATGGCGTGGGCACATGATGGTCTGCCGGGTCCCGGGGACCGGACCGAGGCACCTCGGACGGGTTGAAGCGGCAGCGGGTTGGCGTGAAAATCGCTACTTGCTCCCATCGAAGGCAAATAGGAAGATCGAACCGGGAGAATGTCGTCCCGCCAGGCAAAAGATTGATTCCAATGACGATTCAAATGACCAGACAGCGGAAACGTCCATGGCCGATAGCCGCGATCCTAGTCGCCGTGATCGCGCTGATAGCGACACTCGGAACCGGCGGGCGAGCGATGGCTCAGCAGGGTCAGTTTCAGCCGCCCAACACCACGTCGCCGCGGAATCAGGGTCAGGGCGGCGGCGTAGTTCTCGAACTACCGACCTTGCCCGGGCATCAGCAAGGTGGGGGACCGTCGGCGACGATTCCGCCGATGGCGCCGCAGCCCGGGGCAGGCCCTGACGGTGCCGCCGCACGAATTGAAGAATCAGCAGGGTTATGAGCAGGTCACGGTGACGGTAACCGACCAGCAGGGACGGTACGTGACCGGCCTGCAGAAAGGCGATTTCAAACTCCTGGTTGACGGTCAGGATCGTCCGATCGAGTTTTTTCGGCAGGATCTGAATACGCCGGTTTCGGTGGGCATCCTGGTGGATACCTCGGGCAGCATGGAGCCGAAGATTCCGCAGGCGCAGGCCGCGATTTCCGAGTTTATCCGCGATCTGAACGATCGCGACGACGTCTTCATGTTCGCGTTCTCGAGCCGGCCGTTTCTGCTCCAGCCGTTTACCACCAACCATTACCTGGTGCTGAGCCGCCTCGAATTGCTGCATGCATTTGGGCAGACGTCGCTGTTCGACACGATTCTGGACGGCCTGCTGATGGTTCAGCACGGCCGCTACGACAAGAAAGCGCTGCTGGTGGTGACAGACGGCATGGACAACACCAGTCAATCGACGGTCGAGCAGGTGGTCGCGCAGGCGCGCCGGATGGGGGTGCTGATTTACTCGATCGGAATCGGCGACCCCAATGCCGGGAACCTTCCTGCGATAGGGCTCGGGCCGTTGATTTTCGGCGGCGGCGACGTTGATCAGGTCGATGCGCGGACGCTCAACATGCTTTCGACCGAGACCGGCGCCAAGACCTATATCGTGCGCGAGGTGGGGGACGGAGCGGCGTTGCGCAATGCCTGCGAGACCATCAGCCGCGAGCTACGGGAGCAGTACACTGTCGGCTTTATTGCGCCGGACGCCTCGCGCGGCGGCTACCGATCGGTGCATGTCGATCTGCCGGGCCATCCGGAAGACACGCTGCGCGTGCGCAAGGGCGTTGACGTGAGCGGCGGCGGCACGGAGTCGGCGGACGCGTCGCCGGACTAGGCGGGCCGGCTCGTTTCGCAGGCTCGGCAAAGAGTTTTAAATGCGCACCTCGCAGACTCGTTAGCTCGGCTCGCAAGCTCGGCAAAGAGTCTAAATAATGCGCACCTCGCAGACTCGTTAGCTCGGCTCGCAAGCTCGGCAAAGAGTCTAAATAATGCGCACCTCGCAGACTCGTTAGCTCGGCTCGCAAGCTCGCCTGGTGTATGGGCTCGGCTCGCAGGCTCGCCGAGTGTATCGCGAGCTATTTGATGTAGTAGCCGGCGACGCGCCATTGGCCGTCGGTGTCGAGCATCATGACGATCGTTTCGAGGGCAGATTTTTTCTGGGCGAAGGACGTGAGGTACCTAAGCACGACATATTGGCCGTCAGGAGCGCCGGGCAAGGTGGTCGCATAGACCGCGGAATTGACTTTGCGCGAGATCACGGCGCCGAGGGACTGGCGCGCGGGACCGACCTTATCGGTCCAGAGATCTTCGGATACGCGCGCCTTGAAGAGCGTGCTGCCCATCGCCCAGGCGGCAAAATCGTCGTTTTCGTCAACGTATTTGAGCCAGTTGTTGGCGGCTGCGGAGGCGTTGGCAACGGCTTGGTCGGGAGTAACGTTGGCAGCGTTGGCAGCGGGCGCGACGAGGCCGCAGAAGAGGGAGAGAATCGCAGCGCAAGCGATCAGAGTCCTGGACATAGATTGTTCCTTCAGGAGCGATTTGCAAGGTTCGGCGGGGACCATTCCCCGGGTTCCGAGGACGGCGGGAGAATCGCGAAAAGCCGACGCGCGACGACGTTCGGCAAGATTCTTCGCTGCACTCGGAATGACACAGTGAATTCATCATTTCGACTTGGGCAGAGTTTCTTCGACAACGAGAGATCCAGATCGGGATTGGGCGGCGCACCGGACAGGGGCGTCAGCATACTCGGAAGGTCCCGTGATAGACACAATGGCGCCGCCCAATTTAGACGAAAAATCGTGAAAAGAAAGTCTGGGAAAGTATTCTGGCGCGCTATTTGGGGTCGCCGGCTTTGCTTTCGGTGCGCGCTGTCGAGAACGGCGCGACGAAGGCCTGATGGGGATCGGGCAACAGGTTGAGGAATTTCACTTCGGCGAACTCGCCGGCGATTTGAATCGCGGAGAGGGCGGCGTTGTCCACGCGGATGCGATGGAAGTGGTGGAGCTCGACCATGAGGAAGTGGCAGAGGACGGTGCGCACGATATCGCCATGGGAGACGAAGACGATGCGCTGGCCGGGGTGCTCGCCGATCGCGCGCATCACGGCGGCGACGCCGCGCGCCTGGACCTGCGGGATGGTTTCGCCGCCGGGGGTCGGATGTTCGATGGGCGACTTGCGATAGGTGATGTAATGCGGGTCGTCGATGAGCTCGTGGTAGTGCATGCCTTCCCAGCGCCCGTAGAGGACTTCGGCGATGTCGGGATCCTCGATGATTTCGATGCCGCCGAGGCCGGCGGATAGAATTTCGGCGGTCTGGCGGGCGCGGACGAGCGGACTGGTGACGATCAGGTCGGGCTTGATGGTCTGGGCGAAGCGGGCGGTCGCGGCGGCTTGATGCGCAGCCATGGGCGTTGAGGTCGACGGGATGGCGGCCCATCACGCGGCCCTGCTTGTTCCAGTCGGTTTCGCCATGCCGCATGAGGATGCGCGGTACCGTGAGTCCGTTAGCCAGCCTTGAGTTTTTGCGCCACGTAGAAAGGCCCCAACGCCATTTTTGTCACCGAGTGAATTAGAGATTTCAAGAAAGACGGCGGACGCTCTTGCGATGCGTCCGCCGTCATCTAAAGCGATCTTGCGACTGTGTGAAATGCAGCGCCCGCGCCGCGCCGCCGCGCGCATGCCCATTGGCATGTTCCGGCACGGTCTCCGATGCGGGCGCCAGTCCGCAGAACGCCTCGTAGTCGATGAGCGTGGTTTGCGTTGGATGATCGCTGCAGACGGGGCATTCGGGATCTTTGACGAATCTTCAGAGTACGCGCACGATAATCCTTGTCCGACAGCGTGTCGAAGTACACCATCTTGCCGATCAGCGGAGCTTGCCCGCGCCGATGATCAGCTTGATTGCCTCGAGCGCTTCGATCGATCCGATGACGCCCGGAATCGCGCCGAGCACTCCGGCCTCTGCGCACGACGGCGCCATGTCGGGCGGCGCCGGCTCGGGATAAAGGCATCGGTAGCACGGGCCGCCTTTGGCCGGATAGAAAACCGTGGCGTTGCCCTCGAAGCGGAAAATCGCGCCGTCCACCAGCGGCTTCTTCGAGAACACGCAGGCGTCGTTGATCAGGTAGCGCGTCGGAAAATTATCGCCGCAGTTCACGACGACGTCGTAGTCCTTGATGATGTCCATCACGTTGTCGGAACGTGAGCCGCACGTCGTGACGAATCACCTTGATGCCGGGATTGAGCGCGTTGATCTGCCTTCTGCGCCGACTCGGTCTTGAGCATCCCGACGCGATCGGTGGTGTGGATTATCTGGCGCTGGAGATTCGAGATATCGACCACGTCGAAATCGACCAGGCCGATCGTGCCGACTCCCGCCGCCGCGAGGTACAGCGCCGACGGCGAGCCGAGCGCGCCGGTGCCGAGCAGCAGCACCTTGGCGTCGAGCAGCTTGGCCTGGCCTTTTTCGCCGACCTCGGGAATCACGAAGTGGCGCGAGTAGCGGGTCAGCTCGTCGGCGGTGAACGCGCGATCGGCGATCCACGGCAGGCCGCGATCCTTCCACGCGTTGAAGCCGCCGGTCATGTTGTAGATGTTCTCGTAGCCGAGCTCGCGCAGCGTGCGCGCCGCCAGCAGCGAGCGCGTGCCCGAGGCGCATTGCAGGATCACCGGCGTCTTGTGGTCGGGAACTTTCTCCTCGATGCGCAGTTCGAGGAAGCCGCGCGGAATCGCGATCGCCTGCGGGATATGTCCCTGGCGCCATTCGTCGCTCTCGCGCACATCGACCAGCACCGTGCCGGGCTGTCGATCATCGCGCGCGCCTCGTCGATGTCGATCTGCTTAATCGTCGAGCGCGCTTCGTCGAGAATATTCTTCGAAGTTTTAGCCATAAAATTTACCGTTCCGCTTGCAGACCGCCGTCAGGCGCCTGATCGTCACCGAAATTTCAATATGCAACTATAACCACGCGCGCGAGTCAGGCCACGCGGCGCAAACGTGCGACCGGCTAGCCGCCAATCATGCGATGCGATTCGACCAGCGCTGCGCATAAGTTGAGCACTGCGCTCGCATGCCCGCGCGGCGTCACTTCGTGAAACGCGCGCGCACGCGGCAGTCGCGGTCGAGCACGAAGGTCGAGCGCGCTCGCGTACTTGCCGCTTCAGCACGCCGAAGGCGCGCGCGAGCTTGCCGTCTTCGTCGGCGAGCAGATGAAGGGCAGCCATGCTTTTCGGCGAACGCGCGATGGACGCTCGACCGAATCGGTGCTGACGCCGACGACGGCGCAATCGAGCGCCTGGAACTGATCGTAGACTGTCGCGAAATTCCTTGCCCTCGACGGTGCATCCGGGCGTGTCGTCCTTGGGGTAGAAATAAACGACGACGATTGTGGCCGCGGAAATCCTTGAGCCGGCGCAGCTCGCCGACGGGCGTCAGGCAGCGCCATCTCGAGCGCCGCCGAAAGATCGGCGGCGCGATGCTCGCATCAGCCGGCGCGGCATGCGCTTCAGCCTCGGCAATCGATGCGCGCTTGCGGGTGAATTTGATCGCCGCGTTATCGATGTTGATCGAGCAGAGCGACCCGCACATGCGTGCAGACGTTGGAGCCGGCCGCCTCGCTCTCTTCCTTGTAACGGCGCGCCTTGTCCGGGTCCATCGCCATCGCGTACATGCCTTCCCAGTTGAGCGACTTGCGGTAGCGCGACATCTGATCGTTCCAGACTTTCGCGGCGCGCACGCCCTTGACGAGGTCGCCCGAATGCGCCGCGATTCGCGTCGCGATCACGCCTTCGCGCACGTCGTCGATATCGGGCAGCCGCAGATGCTCGGCCGGGGTCACGTAGCACAGAAAATCGGTGCCCGCCGCCGACGCGATCGCGCCGCCAATCGCGCCGGTGATGTGATCGTAGCCGGGCGCGACGTCGCAGGTCAGCGGTCCTAGCACGTAGAACGGTGCGCCGCCGCAGACTCGCTTTTCGAGCTTCACGTTGGCTTCGATCTGATCGAGCGGCACATGGCCGGGACCTTCGATCATCACCTGCACGCCCATCGCGCGCGCGCGTTCGGTCAGCTCGCCCATCACCAGCAACTCGCCGATTTGCCCGCGATCGGTGGCGTCGCCGGTGGCGCCCGGGCGCAGCCCGTCGCCGATCGAAATAGTCACGTCATGCTCGCGCAGAATCGCGCAGACCTCGTCGAAATGCTCGTAGAGCGGATTCTCGTTGCCGGTGCGCTCGATCCATCCCGCGAGCAGCGCACCGCCGCGCGACACGATGCCCTCGATTCGCTGATGGCCGCGCAGCGCGCTTGCACGCTCTCGCGCGTGACGCCGCAATGCAGCGTCATGTAATCGACGCCCTGGCGCGCCTGCCGCTCGATCACGTCGAGAAAGTACTCGGCCTCCATCTCCATGATCGAACGCTCGGAGCCGACCTGGTAAATCGGCACGGTGCCGAGGATCACCTGAGCATCGCGAGAGGATCTCGGCGCGGATTTTGTCGAGGTCGGTGCCGGTCGAAAGATCCATCACCGAGTCGGCGCCGTAGCGGACCGCGGTGTAAAGCTTCTCGACTTCTTCTTCGATCAAGCTGATGGAAGTTCGACGCGCCGATATTGGCGTTGACCTTGGTGCGCAGGCGCTTGCCGATTCCGATCGCGCGGAAATCGTGATGGAGGTTGTGCGGGATCACGACCTCGCCGGTCGCGACCAGGGCGCGAATTTCCTCCGGGGAGAGTCCTTCATCCTCGGCAACTTCGGTCATCTGCCGGGTGATGATGTCTTTGCGCGCGGCTTCAATCTGGGTCATGTCGTTACCTCTGACTATCTACTTGGGACTAACACCGGGCCGCCGCGTGGAATTGCGGAACACATTTTGAGGCCATCGGCGCTGCGGAATTATCGCGCCCGCAAAGGCGGAGGCGATCGCCGGACCGCGTCCGGCCACTATAGGTGGCGCCTGGATTTTTAGTCAAGTTCGGCCGCATGCGCGGGAAGGGAACGAAGGTAATCGGGGGGGCATGCGGACTACGCCGCGCGACGGCGGGGTGGGGTTCCGAGTTCGGGTTAGGGTGTGAAAGCGTGCTGAATATTAATGTTGCGCGGGATTCCTTGGACGCCGCACACCGATTCACGCGGACGGCTGCGCCGGCTTAGCGCTTGACATCGGAACAGGATGAAAGGGATTTAAGGTGGCAAGGGCACAAGGATCGGTGGGCAGGGAAATTTAGCGCAGACGCCGGGGCTGGAGCGGCAGCCGAGGTGAGTCCAAACACACGAGGGTAATCGATGGAATTTGGAATTTCATATCCGGCGCGGCCGGACGCATGGAAGGATCTGGTGGTCGCCGAGGATCACGGCTTTACGCAGTGCTGGTTCTACGATTCGCAGATGCTCTACAGCGATGTTTACGTCTGTATGGCGCTGGCGGCAGAACATACCAGGAAGATGAAGCTCGCGACCGGCGTGGCGATACCGTCGAATCGGATCGAGCCGGTTACGGCTCATTCGATTGCGACGATTAACCTGCTCGCGCCCGGGCGGACGATCCTGGGCGTCGGCACTGGCTTTACCGGCCGCAACACGATGGGACTGCCGCCGGTGCCGCTGGACCAGCTACGCGCGTACGTCGAGATGGTGCGTCATCTGTTGAAGGGCGAAGAGGTGCTGTATCGCGACGGCAAGCGCGAGCGCTGGATTCGCTTTCTCCATCAGGACAACGGCTATATCAATCTGAAGGATCCAATTCCGATACATATCGCGGCCGATGGCGAAAAGGCGCTGGAACTCGCGGGCGAGATCGCAGATGGCTGGCTGACGGTATTTGCGGACGCGCCGCGCTTCCGGCAAAAGTTCGACGCGGTGAAGAAGGGCGCCGCGCGGGCCGGACGATCGGTCGCGAAGATGCCGACGGCGATGCTCTCGACCGGTTGCGTTCTGCGCGATGGCGAGTCGATAACCTCGCCGCGGGTGGTCGAGCGGGTCGGGCCGTTTGCGGTGGTGATGCTGCACGCGCTGTGGGAGCAATCGGCGGTGGGCGAGGGACTGCCGGCGCCATTGCACAAATTGTGGGAGCGCTATCGCGATGAGTACGTGACGAAAATGAAGACGCCAGCCGATCGACGTTACCTCGAGATGCACGAAGGGCATCTGATCTACCTGCGGCCGGGCGAAGAGAAATATATCGAGGAGAGCCTGGTGCGGACAACGCTGACCGGCCGCGGCGAAGAGATCATCGCGCGCCTGAAGGCGCTCGAGGCGGAAGGCTTGAAGCAGGTCGCAATCCAGGTGGTGAAAGACGGGCGCGAGATGATCGAGGAATTCGGCCGAGAGGTAATCGCCAAGTATTAACAGGGCAGGTGAAGCGCGCGCGAAATCCAGCGGAGAAAGGCGAGGTGCTTTGATGAATGACCAGTTCACGCTCGAAAAGAGCGACGGCGTAGCGGTGCTCGCGTTCAATCGTCCGGAGAAGCGCAACCCACTCAACGAAGACAGTGTTGGCGCCCTGTATGACCATCTGATGGCTCTGCGGGATGATGGGGATGTCCGGGCGCTGGTGCTGACTGGATCGGGCAGGGCGTTTTCGGCGGGCGCCGACCTGTCGCATATGAAGGGCGTTACCGATGAAGCGGAGCGCGTGCGCCTGTTCAGCACGGTACCGGCGCGGCGGCGCCAGTTGGTGCGCCGGACGATGGAACTGCTGACCAACCTCGAGTTGCCGACAGTGGCCGCGGTCAACGGCTTCGCCGTGGGCGGCGGCTGGTTTCTGGCGCTGGCGTGCGATTTTCGCATCGCGGTCGAGGAAGCGGAGTTCTGGATGCCGGAGATCGACCTGGGCGTGCCGGGGCCGCGCGAACCGGAGCGGCGTCTGCGCGAGGAAGTGGGGGCGGCGCGAGCGAAGGAGATTATTCTGACCTGCCGGCATTTCAAGGCCGCCGAGCTTTATCAATGGGGTCTGCTCAATCGCGTAGTGAAGAAGGCGGAACTGATGGCGGCGGCGATGGACCTGGCGCGTTACCTGGCCTCGCGCAAGCGTGCGGCAGTAATCCAGGCGAAGGCGCAGATCAACGGGTTTACGCTCGACTGATAGCAATCGCGCGACGATCCGATGGGGCGGAGAGAGCGAAGCCTCGCGGTGACATAAATGCAGGATCGGCTATCGCAAGCGTCATCGACAGAAAGAGAGGAGTCGGATGTCGGAAGATTTTTTACACCAGAAGGACGGTCCGGTTACGACGATCACCTTCAATCGGCCGGAGCGGCGCAACTGCATGAACCGGCAGGTGATGTTCGAGTTGGAGGATTTGCTGCGCGACGTGCGCAACGATCGCGACGTCCGCGTGCTGATCGTGACTGGGACCGGCACGGCCTTCTCGGCCGGTGCGGATATGTCGGCAGCCAAGGGCCTGACCGATCCGAAGGAACGCATGCGAGCCTTTGCGGAACATAACAGCGGGGTCGCGCGAATGGTTGGGCGGACCTTCGATCACGTCTCGCGGCTGGACTGCATGACGATCGCGGCCGTCAACGGACATGCGGTGGGCGGCGGCTGGGCGCTGGCGGCGGCCTTCGATTTCGTGGTGGCGGCCGAGGAGGCTCAGTTCTGGGTGCCGGAGGTGGAGTTGGGCGCGGCCTTCACCGGTACGCCGGCGCTCGCGATGGCGGCGCGGCTGGGGCCGTGGCGCGCGAAGGACGCGATGATCCTCTGCCGCCATTTCACGGCTCGCGAACTGTTCGATCTGGGCATGGTGAATCGGGTGGTGCAGAAGAGCGATCTGATGCCGGCGGCGCGCGCGCTGGCCGAGGAATTGATGAAGATGCCGCGCAAGGCATCGACCGCGACCAAGCATTTTATCGATGGCATCTTTATCGGTCCGCGTCTGTACTAGGAAGGTTTTCAGAAGCAGCCGCAAGTTCCTTGTTACTCGCGCCGTAATTGCTGAAAGGGACCAATAGTCGGCTGTGTTCAGGACAGACCAAAACCAGGAGAAGCGGTATTTTCCACAGGAGGGCAGCGGCGATGATAATTCCAGACCGAATCGGCCACGTGGTGATCAAGGTACGGGATCTTGCCCGATCGCGTCAGTTTTATACCGACGTGCTGGGTCTCAAGCTGATGATGGAAATACCGAAGATCAAAATGGCGTTCTTCGCGAGCAACGGCAGAGACCATCATGAGTTCGCATGTATCGAGGTGGGCGCCGATGCGCCCGGGCCTCAGCGCGGGGAGATCGGGTTGGTGCACATAGCGTTCAGACTGCGTGACGAAGAGCATCTGCGCGCCGCCTACAAGGAACTCAAGGAAAAGCAGGTGCCAATTTTGTCAACCGTCGATCACGGCATCACCAAGAGCATCTACTTTCGCGATCCCGACGGCCATCAACTGGAAGTGTATTGCGACAATTCTCCGGAATATATCGCGAGCCTCGGCAACTCCTACGCGGGCATGGACAAGCTGGATTTCGCCGCCGAGGAGCCGGGTATCCGGGAAGGCTTCCGGAAGATGATGAGTTAAAAAGGAAGATGGTGGTTGGGGAGCGCAGGACCGTCGTTTTCAGAGGAATATAGGTTCCGCGCGCCTCAACGATTCTTTCTATCAGAGTGTGATTATGGGTATTCGGACCGGCACGGAATTCGTCGCCAGCCTGCGCGACGATCGTACAATCTACGTCAATGGCGAGCGGGTGAGGGATGTAACTGAGCATCCGCCGTTTCGCGGGATCGTCGCGACGATGGCATCGCTGTACGACCTGCAGCATCAGCAGCCGGAGGAGTTGACCTTCGCGTCGCCGAAGACGGGAGAGCCGGTCGCGGCTGGTTTTATGCTGGCGGAGACCATCGAGGCCGGCGAATTTCGCGCCCGCGCAGAAGAGATCCGCGCGGACTATACGCTGGGCCTGATGGGCCGGATGCCGGACTTTTGCAATGCGATGGTGACGGATTTCATGGCCGCGCGGGCTCACCTGGGCCGGCGCGAGCCGCGCTATGCCGAGAACCTCGCGCGCTATTACGAAGAGTGCCGCGACCGCGACCTGAGCCTTACGCATACGCTGGTCGATCCGCAGATCGATCGGTCGAAAGGGCCGGCGGCCCAAACTGATCCGTTTGCGGCGCTGCGACTGGTGCGCGAAACCGACGCGGGCATAGTAGTGCGCGGGGCGAAAATGTTGTCCACGCTGGCGCCGTTTGCGAACGAGCTTTTCGTTGGGCCGTTTTATCCGCGGCAGGCGGGCGAGGAGCCATATGCGCTTACGTTCGCGCTGCCGATGAGTACGCCGGGACTCAAATTTATCTGCCGCGAAACTTATGACACCGGCCGCAGCAGCTTCGACCGGCCGCTCAGCTCGCGCTATGACGAGGAGGACGCGCTGGCGGTTTTCGACGACGTGCTGGTGCCATGGGAGCGGGTCTTCATCAACGGCGATATCGAGACCTTCAACAGCATCCTGGCGCGCACGCCTGGATACGCGCAGCTGCAGGGGACGATTCGCGGGATGGTGAAGCTGCGCTTCCTCGCGGGCCTCGCGCTACATCTGGCGGAAGCGATCGGACGCAGCGATATGCTGCACGTGCAGGCGCAAATCGGAGAGCTTGTCGCGAACGCGGAGATGGTTAGCGGCCTGGTGCGCGCGGGTATCCAGGAGGTGACGCGGGGGACCACGCGCGGGCTGCCTCATCGATCGCTCGCGGCGACGTTGTGGGTGCTGATGCCGCAGGCGCAGATGCGTGCGGCCGAAGTAATCCGGCAGCTCAGCGGCAGCGGGCTGATCATGACGCCGACGGAAAGCGATTTCGCCAATCCGGAAATCGCGGGATACCTGGAGAAATATCTGCGCGGCAAGGACGTTCTCGGCGCGCGACCGCGTGCAGTTGTTCAAGCTTGCATGGGACCTGATCGGAGAACCGTTCGGCAGCCGGCAGCTACAATACGAATGGTTCTATTCGGGCGATCCGTACTTCACGCGCACGCGATTCTTTCGATCGCCGGTGACCCGCGAATTCAAGGCGATGGTGGATCGGGTGTTGAAACGGGATCGGGTTTGAGGAGGCGAACAGGTATTTGGTTATGCGAGGAACCAAGCGGGTCGAACCGGAAAATATTTAAACGCATTGTAGTCCATTGATGCTGATAGCGTGGAGCGATGAGAAAGATAATCAGGACTGCAGTCGCATACACCGCTATCGGATCACTCGCAATATTGATGGGCGCCGCCGCTATCGGGTGCGGAGAAACTGTCGTCCAGCCGGCGGGATCGACAACGGAAAGGTCGTCGCACGACTCCACTACGACTAACAGCACTGGTTTCGTGCCGAGTTCGAGCAGCAGCACCACAACCACGCAAAAGACTTCGAGCACGATCTCGAATTAGGCGAGTGAGCCCGGCAAGAGGACGTCACGGCAGTGACGTCCTCTTGCCGGGACGCGCGCGGTGAACGCGCGGATGCCATCGGCAGAGCGGCTCGTAGCGCGCGCTTGCAGGGCGCGCCGCGGGACAGGGTTATCACCCTGTCCCGCGGCCGGCGGCGCTCCCGGCGATTCGGCCGAAGACCGATCCGGACATCAAACCGGTGCCGCCTGGGTAGTTGAAGTAAAAGAGCCCGCCGACGAGCTCGCCAGCCGCGTAGAGGCCGCGAATCGGCACCCCGTCGGTATTGATCACCGCGGCATCGGCGTCGATCCGCAAGCCGCCGAACGTGAAGGTTACCCCGCAGGTGATGGCATACGCCTCGAACGGCGGCGTGTCGATGGTATTCGCCCAGTTGCTCTTGTTGAGCGCCAGGCCGCGGGTCGAGCGGCCGTCCTGGACGTTGGGATTGAAGGGTATTTCTGTGCGCACGGCCGCATTGTAGGCGGCCACCTCTTTCAGGAAGCCGTCCGCGTCCACATCCTCCAGTTTGCCCGCCAATTCTTCGAGCGTATCGGCAGTGACCTTGGTGACACGCTTGATGCGATATTCGTCGCGCAAAAGGTGCGTGACTTTGCGATCGAAAATTTGCCAGGCGAATTGGCCCGGTTGTTCGAGGACTGCGCGGCCGTATTTGGCGTAGGTGTAATTGCGGAAGTCTGCGCCCTCGTCAACGAAGCGCAGGCCGCCTCGATTAACGATGATGCCGAAGGGGTAGCTGTGCTTCTGAAAGCCGTCCCCAACCGCGAGGTCGCCGAATTCGGGGGCGTTGCGATCCCATCCGACGGCATGGCAACCGGACCAGTTTCCATAGGGTAGCGCGCCGATGTCGAGCGCCATCCGGATGCCGTCGCCTGTGTTGAAGCGGGTGCCGCGCACTTTCGCGAGGTCCCATCCCGGGCCCAGGTAGCGCGTGCGCCATTCGGCGTTGGCCTCAAAGCCTCCCGACGCGAGCACGACGGCGCGCGCGGCGATTGCCTCCGTATGGCCGTGGCGGCGCACGACGACCCCGTTGATGCCGTCGTCGTTGTGCAATAGCGCGATAGCGCGGCTCTCGTACCAGACCTCGATGCCGTCACGCTCGGCGGCGCTGTAAAGCGCGTCCACCAGGCCGGGGCCGCCGCCCCACGCTTCGACCGTGAGTCCACCCCAGAACTTGAACTTGCCGTCAACCTTGAACGCCTGACGCCCATAGATGGGAGCGAAGCGGATGCCCTTCGTACGCATCCAGAGCATCGTTTCGAAGCTGCGGCCGACCAGCGTTTCGGCGAGTTGCGGATCTGTGCGGTACTGGGTGATGCGGCAGAGATCGTCATAGAACTGATCGGCGGTGTAGGCACCGAAGTCGGTGCTCGCACGATCTTCGGCGGTGAGATCGGGCATCAGGCGGACGAGGTCGTCAACGCCATTGTAGGCGACACGCATAGCGCCAGCGGTGAAGCGGCTGTTGCCACCGCGTTCGGCAACCGGCGCGCATTCGAGGACCAGAACGCTCGCGCCGCTCTCGCGGGCGGCGAGTGCGGCGCAAAAGGCGGCATTGCCGCCGCCAATTACGATTACGTCATAAGCGGATGGCATCTGGGGTCACTCATGGCTTGCCGCGGAGGTCCGGCGGCAGAACGCTGCGGGCGATCGAATTGTCCAACGACTCATAATCGCTGTAGCCGATAGTTTCATAAAGCTCCGTGCGTGATTGCATGCGATCGAGAAGCGATTCCGCACTGCCCGCGCGCATCAGAGATTCGTAAAGGTCGCCGATTGCCTTGGCGGCGATGCGCAACGACGTGACCGGCCATATCACCATCGCGAAGCCGAAGTCGGCGAACTGGTCGGCAGTGAAGTAGGGCGTACGGCCAAACTCGGTCATGTTGGCGAGCAACGGCGCATCAATCTCGCGCGCAAAGGTTCGGAACATTTCCGCGGTGGTGAGCGCCTCGGGAAAGATTGCGTCAGCGCCGGCCGCGCGATACAGCCGTGCGCGAGCGATCGCCGCCTCGATTCCTTCGACCCCAACCGCGTCGGTGCGCGCGATGATCCGCAGATGACGGCGAGCACGCACAGCCGCCGAGATTTTTGCCGCCATTTCGTCGGGCGCGACCAGGCGCTTGTCGTTGAGATGGCCGCATTTCTTTGGGAGTTGCTGATCTTCGATCTGGATCGCGGCGGCGCCGGCGTCCTCGATTTCGCGCACCGTGCGCATCACGTTTAAAGTGCCGCCGAAACCGGTGTCGCCGTCAACGATTAGGGGCAGTCCGGTGGCGCGCGCGATCATCCGTGTGAAGAGGCACACTTCGTCGAGCCCGAGGATGCCGAGGTCGGCGAGGCCGAGACTGGCGGAAAGTGCCGCGCCCGAAAGATAGAGCGCCTTGAAGCCGGCGCGTTTCGCCAGCAGGCCTGCGAGGGCGTTGTGAGCACCCGGAATGCGCAGGATTTCGGGGCCGCTCCACATCTGCGCGAGGAGGTCGCCGGGCGGCGCGGCGGCACAGTCGTTATGCTCGAGCCAGGTCATCGCAGGGCCTCGCAAGGTCAGCAGACAGTGTGGTGGTTGAGGAGCGCCAAAACTTTGACTCTTTTCTGAAACTTCACTTAAACGCACCTCGCAGACTCGTTAGCTCGGCTCGTAAACTCGCCTGGTGACAAGGTTTCAGACTTCCCATTAGTAGGATGTGCGGCCTCCGAAAACGAGTTCGTGGTTAACGCTAGTGTATTTCACGGAGTGGCGCATGAATTTTCGACTGACGCGAGTACCGAAGCAACAAATGCGCTGGCGACCTCGCCGCGACGCCCGTTTTCGGCGCAATCGCGAATTGTGCAATTATTCGATTCCGGCAGCCTGACAGTCAATTCGCATCTGACCATTACGCGATTGAAGGCAGGAAATTAATATCCGGTGCGCATCGTGAACATATCGTGCAAGCTCGATTTTGGGATTTGAACTGAGCGATGGCGGATTACGACGTAATTGTAGTGGGGGCGGGAAATGCGGCGTTGGCGGCGAGTGTCTCCGCGAGTAATGCCGGCGCGGAACGCGTGCTGGTGCTGGAGAAAGCGCCCGAGGAGATGCGCGGCGGCAATACGCATTACAGCGGCGGGCTGCTGCGAATAGCGTTCGACAACGTCGAGGAAATCCTGCGGCTGGTGCCGAAGGCGCGCGAGCTCGAGGGCTTCGTCGAAGGCATCGAGGCTTATCCGCGTGATGCCTTCTGGGCCGATCTCCGCCGTATGACGAGTAATCGCACCGACCCCGAGCTGGGCGAGATTCTAATCGGTAATTCGTTCGCCACCGCATGTTGGATGGTCGAACAAGGGATTCGTTTCGAGCCCGCGATTTCGCTGGGCGCCGTCCGCGTCGGCAACGTAATAAAGTGGCCCAAGGGCGCGATCGTGCGGGCCGTGCACGAGGGCGTCGGACTCTCGCGGATGTGGTTCGCGGCGGCGCAACGCAAGGGGGTCGAGATTCGCTATAGCAGCCCGGCCGTGCGGTTGGCGCTGGATAAGCGCGGCCGCGTTGCCGGCGTGATCGTGCGCGACCCCGGCGGCATGCATGAAGTGAGTGCCGGAGCAGTCGTGCTCGGATGCGGCGGCTTCGAAGCCAATGCGGCGTGGCGCGCGCAATATCTCGGGCGTCCCTGGGACCATGCCAAGGTGCGCGGTACGCCGCATAACCAGGCCGACGGCCTGCGCATGGCCTTCGAGATTGGCGCGATGCCGTGGGGTCAGTGGAGCGGGTGTCATGCGACCCCGATCAACGCGCTGGCGCCGGCGTTCGGCGACCGGCAACTCACCGACAAAACCAATCGCCTGTCGTATCTATACGGCGTGATGATTAATCGGGAGGGTCGCCGCTTCGTCGATGAGGGCGAGGACCAGGCGCTTTTCACGTACGCCAAGTTCGGCGGAATGATCCTCAACCAGCCCGGTGGGATCGCCTTCCAAATCTTCGACGCGAAGGTGAAGCATCTGCTGGAGCCGCGCTACGCAACGAGCGAGCCGGTGACGGCGGAGACTCTGAGCGACCTGGTAGGGAAGCTCGATTTGGATCGCGAGAACGCGACGCGCACGCTCGACGAATACAACCTCGCGGCGGGCCACGGCAGCTTTAATCCAGGCGATCGCGATGGTATGGCGACGCGGGGACTGGCGCTGCCGAAATCGAACTGGGCGCAAAAGCTTGACACCCCGCCGTTCCTCGCGTGGCCGGTGACGGGTGGAATCACGTTTTCGTTCGGCGGTCTGAAGGTCAACGATCGCGCGCAGGTAATCGGCACGGACTGGAGACCGATCGCCGGTCTCTACACCTGCGGCGAGATGGTCGGCGGCCTGTTTCATCACAACTACCCCGGCGGATCGGGCCTGATGTCGGGGGCGGTCTTCGGGCGTATCGCGGGTTCGAGCGCCGCTGGCGATCGCGGATGAGGAGGGCGGGAAGCGTCGCTGAGTGACGAAGGACGTTTGCGTTCACCGGGTCTGATACGACAATTTGATGCGCCTCGCAGACTCGTTTGCTTGGCTCGCAGGCTCCGACGAAGAGTCGTAAAATGCGCACCTCGCAGACTCGTTTGCTCGGCTCGCAGGCTCGCCTGGTTGGGGGGGGGAATCAGACTTCCCGCTGGGCAAGGCACCACGGGTCGCGGCCCAGCCGCACAATCGCCCAACTCGAGCGTCGATCACAGCAACAAATGGAACTACCTGTATGAAGCAGATCGGATTGCGCGCCGTGTTTATGCGCGGCGGCACCAGCAAAGCGGTCATGTTCCGTGCCGAGGATTTGCCTCGTGATCGCACGCAATGGGCGCCGATCTTTCTCGGCGTTATTGGCAGTCCGGACGTTAACGGCCGCCAGCTCGACGGGATGGGCGGGGGAATCTCGTCGCTGTCGAAGGTCTGCGTGATCGGGCCGCCGACTCATCCGGAGGCAGATGTTGATTATACCTTCGCACAGGTTTCCGTGACCGGCGCGAGCGTCGATTACAGCGGGAATTGCGGCAACATGTCGTCGGCAGTCGGGCCATTCGCGGTGGATGAAGGAATCGTGCGGGCGGCCGGCGACGAAGCCGTCGTCACTATCCACAATACCAACACGAAAAAGATTATCGTCGCACGGTTCGGAATCGATGACGGACGCGCCGCGGTCGATGGCGAGTTCGTATTGCCCGGGGTGGCAGGGACCGGTGCGCCAGTGCGCCTCGACTTTATCGCACCCGGAGGCGCCGGAACCGGCAAGCTGTTGCCCACCGGCAACGTGGTGGATCGTCTTGAAGTTCCCGGCGCCGGCAAGGTCGAGGTCTCGATGGTCGATGCGGCGAATCCATGCGTGTTCGTTGCCGCAGAAACGATCGGCATGAGCGGAATCGAAATGCCGGATGAACTCGATACCAACCGGGAATGGTTGAGTCGCCTCGAAGCGCTTCGCGTTGCCGCCAGTCTGCGGATGGGAATCACGCGCACTGTCGATGAAGCGAAGGCCAAGCCCAGTATTCCGAAGGTCGCGATGATCACCGGGCCGCGCGAGGCGCGGACGCTCGCGGGCGATCGTATTGCCGCCGCAGACGCAGACCTGACGGTGCGGATGATCTCGATCGGCCAACCGCATCGCGCAGTGCCGCTGACCGGAGCGATGTGCCTGGCGGTCGCGTCACGCCTGCCGGGTAGCCTCGCGAATCGGGTGGCGCGGCCGGCGGGTTCGCCCGATGCGCCGATAAGGATAGCGCAGCCGTCGGGTTTGACGATCGTCGGTGCGAGCGTGCGGCGCGTGGGCGAGGGATGGGAGGCCGAGAGGGCGACGGTATATCGCACGGCGCGGCGCCTGATGGAGGGCCTCGTGTTCATGCGCGCGCCGGTGCAATTTTAGCGACCTGACTAAGCGATTAGAACTGGCGCAACATTGCCGCCCGAATCTTACAAAGCTTTCAGCGGTTCAGGCGTCGCAGTGCGCAATGAACGCGGTTGGGATTTTAGATGATGGCGAGGTCGGGTTCCTCCGTAAGCGGTCGGGGAAGTTTGGTTTTACCTGGAATCGGCAACGGTTGTTTCGCTTGCCGTTGCTTCGATCGCGCTTGATCTGGCGCCAGGTGGTTCGACGCTTGTTTTCTCGGAGATAGCCTTCGCTGATCGCGGCCCTGAAACAGACCGGCCCAGAAAATCTCGTAAACCTGTCGTACGGCCTCTGCGGTGGTGGTTCGGGAGCGGGCCGAAAAGTCGTGCTCGCACATCCGCAGGACCGAAGTAAGCAGCGCCTCGGCGGCAACACGCGGATCAATCCGGCGAAAGAGACCTTCGCTGATTCCGCGCTCGATGAGATGTTCCAACTCGTCGGCGATGTCCGATCGCCATTTGTCGATCGCGCGCCGTCCCGCCGGAAACAACATTACGTCGCGCATGAAAAGAGGATTCACGTCCTGAGCTTGATCGACACTCGCTTGAATGCAGCCCCGGACGGCGGCGCGCACGCTGGATGCGTTTCTGATCGGCGCGATAGTCGCTTCTTCGGCGATGGTCACTCTGCGGAAAATGACCGCTTCGAAGAATTTCTCGCGGCCGGGAGCGACCGCATAGATGGTGCGCTTGGAACAGCGCAGCCGGCGTGCGAGATCGTCGGTGCTGAAATGAAGGAACCCCTCCTGGCCGAAGAGCTCGGCCGCCTCGTCGAGGACGCGAAGCAAGCGAACCGGCAGAGGTTTGGTTTTGGATTTTGCCATAATGCGATCTACTGAGCGCCCCTATCTCTAGCGCTTTAGTGGCTCGATCAAAAACACCTGCGCGATGCATTTGTAAGATATTTATGAGCCGTTTGACAAACCGTGGTACGAAATGCCAAAAATGCGTACCCTTGGGACAGCGGCATTTGCGGCCGATCGCGCGGAGGCCCACCATGTGGAAGCGCAGGCGGCATGGGTTCATAGCGACAAGGTTTTACTGCGATTAGAGCGCCAAAATTAACCTTCGGGAGGCATCGGAACGCTTGGCAACTAGACGTTCTCGATATCGTAGTCCCCTGAGACTCGGGAAGGTCTGGTCCCCCAATTGCCATAGCACCGGTGCCTCCTTGATTCTTCGCGGGGTTTGCATCAACGGACGCATCTCGCCAAGCTCATCGCGCGATGCAAAACAAAGCCAAGATCGTGAGCCAGACCATAAAATCTCGCGCACCCGGGCTCCTTCAGTTCGCGCAGGCCCCGATGACGCCGTAAGCGCCGATGGCCGCCGCCCCGTCACAGAGTTCGTCGCCTCCGCAGCAGAGCACGGCCGCGCCCAACAAGTGGATAATCGCGATCGCAGTGATGCTCGCGACGATTATGGAGGTGCTCGACACCACGATCGCGAACGTCGCGCTGCTGCATATTCGTGGCAGCCTGTCGGCGGGCGTTGACGAAGCGGCGTGGGTATTGACCTCATACATCATCGCCAACGCGATCGTGATTCCGCTGACTGGATGGTGCGGATCGTATTTCGGGCGCAAACGTTTTTTCACCTTCTCAATCCTGTTGTTTGTCGGCAGCTCGCTGATGGCGGGCGCTTCGCCGAACCTGCCGACGCTGGTGGTGTTTCGCGTACTGCAGGGTCTCGGCGGCGGTGCGATGATGCCCATGTCGCAGGCCATTTTGATGGAGACCTTTCCGCCGCAGGAGCAGGCGGTGGCGATGTCGGTCTGGGGCCTGGGGATGATGCTGGGCCCGGTGATGGGGCCGATGCTCGGGGGTTGGATCACCGATAACTACAGTTGGCGGTGGATTTTCTACATTAACGTGCCGATCGGGCTGCTGGCGGCCACGATGGTCACAATGTTCGTGCATGACCCGGCCTACGTGCGGCGCGGGATCAAAAAGATCGACTGGTGGGGGCTCTGCTACCTGGCGATCGGCGTGAGCTGTATCCAGATCATGCTGGACAAGGGCGAACGGCTGGACTGGTTCAACTCGGAGCTGATCGTGACGCTGACGGTGATTGGCATGATCGGCGTGCTGTTGTTCATTCTTCAGGAATTGCGGACGCCCGAGCCGGTAGTGGATCTGCGCGTGTTGAATAATCGGACGTTCGCGGTGGGAACGATTTTCACGACCATTGTGATGTTCGCGATGTACGGCACCTATGTGCTGATTCCGCTCTATTGCCAACAAATCATCGGCTATACGCCGCTGATCGCGGGCTTCGTGCTTTCGATTCAGAGTTTCGGCACGCTCGCGTCCATCATGTTGGCGGGGCGCCTGTTTAATCTTATCGACGCGCGGATCATGGTCGCGATCGGATGCCTGATCGGGGGCTATGGCACCTGGAGCATGGCGCACTTCAACGCGCAGATAGACTTCTGGAATATCGCGTTGCCGGGCTTGTATCGAGGAATCGGATCGGGGTTCATTTTCATTCCGATGACGACGCTCAGCCTGTCGGCGGTGTCTAAGGAAGAGATGGCGACGGCGTCGGGCTTGTTCAACATGGTGCGAACGATCGGTGGCAGCATCGGGATCGCGATCCTGGTGGCAATGGTAAGCAGTCATGCGCAAATCCATCAGACCTACCTGAGTCAGCAGGTCGATCCCTTTCGCCTGGGCATCTGGAGAAATTCCTTCCCGGCGGCAGCCGCACAAATGAACGGATTTACCCGCCATGGCGACGCGCCGCTATTGGGGATGGTTTACCAGGAGGTTCAAAGGCAGGCATCGGTGATGGCGTTCGTGGATGATTTTCGGCTGATTGCTTACATTTTCTTCTTCCTGACGCCGCTGGTGTTCGTGATGCGCCGGCAGAAGACTCTCGGCGCCGCGGCCTCTGCCCACTGAGTCATATTAGACGCCCGCCGATTGATCATTAGGGGGTGGGGCACCTGGGGGCCTTGCCATGGGCGACTGAGGATGGTACGCAATCGTGTCCCAGTGAGGGCAGGGCTTGCAACGCATCGGGGGACCGCCTTGAGCCCGCCCTACACTTGGGAACCAACCGGAGATTCAAATAATGGCCAGTTCGCGTACGAGCGAGCCTTGGGGGCTGGGCAAGTACATCCTGCAATTTAGGGCCCCGATCGGGCTGGTGTTGATCGCCATCACCGCCTTCATGGGATATTGGGCGGCGCACGTCCGGATCGCCACGAGCTTCGAGAATTTCTTTCCGTCGAACCATCAGAACACGCTCCTTTACCGCAAATTTCAGAATCAATACGGCGGCGCGCAGACTTTATATGTGATGCTGCGGGTCAAGCAGGGCGACATTTACAACGTCCAGACGCTGACCAAGATTCGGGACATCACCGACGACGTTAATATCCTTCCGGGCGTCGATCACAACCAGGTGTTCTCGCTGTCATCGTATCGCGTGACGTTCTCGCGCGCGGTCCCGGGCGCATTGATCGCGACCAATTATATGTATCCGACGGTCCCGACGACGCCCGCCAAGCTCGAAGAACTACGACGCAACGTGATGACGCATCGCGAACCCGTACAGGGTTTGATCACCTACGACGATAAAGGCGCGATGGTGACGGCGAGCTTCAACGAGCAGGAGATCGACTACAAGCGGCTGTTCGATGATATCCAGGCGATTGTACACAAATACGAGGACGCCAATACGGATATCTACGTCGCGGGCGAGCCGGTGATATCGGGCTGGGGCTACAACTATCTCGCGCAGATCAAAGTTATTTTTCTGACCGCGATCGCACTGATGCTCATCATTCTTTATTTGAGTATCGGCGAACGCAGCAGTTGGTGGGCGCCGATCCTGACCGGTACATTCTCCGCCATCTGGGGCCTCGGGTTCGTCAGCGTGATGGGCTACAACTTCGACCCGGTGATGCTCGTCATCCCGTTCATCCTGACGGCGCGCGACCTCAGCCACGGAATCCAATGGCAGGGCCGCTATTACGACGAACTCGATCGCCTGGATGACAAGCTGCTCGCGTGTGCGACGACGACCGACGTGATGTTGCCGCCGGGGTTGTTGTCGATTCTTGCGGATATCGCGGGAATTATTTTCATCTCTTTCGGCGGCATTCCGGTGCTGAAGGAGATCGGCTTTGGCGGCGCGATGTGGCTCGCGGGAAGCCTGACGATGGTGTTCGTGTTCCAGCCGATCTTCATGAGTTACCTGCCGCGTCCGCGCATTCGCGAGCGCAGTTGGTTGAGCCGCTATGGTCACGATGAGCGGCGCGGTGTTTTCGGTCGGTTCATCGATTGGCTGGTCAAGGTGCCGGTGACGCCGGGCGTGGCGCGATCCACATTTCTAGCCGGTGGTGCGATCTTTATCCTGTTCGGCGTCATCTCCGGGCAGCGCGCGCGAATCGGTTATCAAACGCCGGGTACACCGCTCTATCGGCAGGATTCAAAGGTTAACCAGGACATCGCCGAAATCGGCAAGTTTTTCCCGACCGACGTCGGCTGGGTGGTGCTGTCAACGCCGGACTATCCCGATCCGCAGTCGAGTATAGGGCCCGAGGTCATGCGGATGAGCGATGATCTTGCGGCCTACCTCATCGGCCGCGGCGATGCGGTCGCGGTGCCGTCGTTCACCAATGTCGCGATCAAGCCGCTCAACATGATGTTTCACAACGGGTACCCGAAATTTGACGCCATCCCGGCTGGAACCGAGCTCGGCGGTAACCTCTGGTACATGTTCCTCGGCGGCACGGCGCCAGGCGAAATGGAGCGATTCTTCGCCCATTCGCCGCACATGACGAGCACCTGCATACGGGTGCTGCTGCCGGATCATACGTTCAAGCGGCTCAACATGGTGCGCGACGACATCAAGCGGTTTGTTGACGAACGCGTCACGCCGGACCCTGAGCTCGCGAAGGTGAGCGTCGGTTATCTCGGGGGTGTCGCCGGGCTCTATCTTGCGGCCAATGACGTGCTGTACCGGCTGGACATAATCAATCTTACGTTCGTGCTGCTGGTGATTTTTCTCTGCTGCGCCTTTAGTTTCTGGTCGCTTACCGCGGGCGCGCTCTTCATTGTTTCGTGCGTCATGGCAAATTTCGGCGCGTTCATCTACATGAATGCTCGCAACATCGGGCTGACGATTGACACGATACCGGTCATTTCGCTGGGCATCGGCTTGGGCGTCGATTACGGCATCTACACGGTCGCGCGCATCCGCGACGAGGTGATGGGCGGGGCGTCGGTGGATGAGGCGGTTGAGACCGCGCTGCGAAGTACCGGCGCGTCGGTCTTCAGCACCTTTGCGGTGATGATCGGCGGAATTCTGCCGTGGGCGTTCTCGCCGCTGCTGTTCCACAACGAGATGAGCGTGCTGCTGATTTTCCTGATGGCGACTAACATGATCGCTGGCGTACTGATTTTACCGGCTTATATCGCATGGCGCCGGCCGCGTTTTATCACCCGATACGAAATTCCGCCGGGTGATGCGGCGAGCGCGGTTGCCGGCTGACGATCGAGGCTGGCCCCCGGCAATCAGTTCCATAGCGCCCAGCGCGAGTCGCCCACCCCAGGCAATCGGCCTATTTTCGCCTTAGAGGCCAGAAGCGGGTCGCGGGAACTTGGTTGCGGCAGGATCGCCATCACTATATGATTTCCCCAATCGATGATTGAAGCACTCGAATCCGGTCGATAAGGCCGCGAACCTTGGGAGACCGCGCGAAAATCTCGCTTGATTCTGTCGTCTCGGTAGCCGCCGATCAGGTCTCCTGCGAGTTGGATGGCGAGGCCGCGATTCTGAATTTGAAGAGCGGAGCGTATCACGGTCTCGATCCCGTCGGTGCGACGGTGTGGAAGTTGATCGCGAATCCCACGCCGGTGCGCCAGGTCATCGATGCGATGATCGTTGAATACAACGTCGATCGATCGCGCTGCGAGCGTGATCTGCTGGCGTTGCTCTCCCAACTGGACGAGCGCGGCCTCATTCAAGTAGCCGACGAACTCAGCCTCTAGACCATGACCCTGGCCGCCAAACTCATGGAACTTGAGCGGCGTGATCGCGCGCTTGCATTGATGGCTGCGCGGACACTGGCCTTCACGTGGGTTGGGTTGCGCACTATGGGCTTCAACAAAATCAGACGGAAGTCGGCATTCGTGGCCTGCCAGGATTCAAGCCGGCGCTCATGGTGCGGGCCGCCGCCCAGGTGGTCGATCTCGCGGCCGCCCGTCGATCGCATAGCGTGGGCGGTGCGCGCCGCCAGCCGCTTCGTGCCTGGGGCATCAAATTGCCTGGTCCGCGCATTGGCAACACAAGCGCTGCTGGGGAAGTACGGCTACCAGTCGGATTTGCGCATTGGCGTGCGCAAGGCAGGTGATGGAGGGCTGGCGGCACATGCGTGGCTCGAGAGCGCGGGGGCGGTCGTCATTGGAGAATTCGAACTGGATCAGTACGTACCGCTCGCGCCGCCCGGGACCAGCGATTCCCGTTCGGTCGTTTGAACTAGAAATTCCATACAAATGGGTGGATTTGCAGTAATCTACAATCTCGACGGCCGCCCGGCCGATCGCGAAGTTTTTGCGCGGATGCTTGCCGCGATCGCTCATCGCGGCCCCGACGGCTGCGGTCATTGGATCGAGGGCCCGGTGGCGATGGGCTACCAGATGTTTCACACCACGCCCGAAGCGGTACGCGAAATCCAGCCGCTGAGCGATCCCCAGGGCCGCTATCACATGGTTTTCGACGGCCGCGTCGATAATCGCGCGGATCTCGCTCGGATGATCCGCATCGCCGGCGTGAACGTGCGCGACGACACCGACGCTGAACTGGTGCTGCGCGCGTACGAATGCTTCGGCGCCGACTTGCCGCGGCGCATAATCGGCGACTTTTCGCTGCTTATCTGGGACGCGTCGAAACGCGAGCTGTTCTGCGCGCGCGATCCAATCGGGATTCGAACGCTCAATTACTATTGCGATGGCCGTAGTTTTATCGCAGCGACTGAGTTGCAGCAGATCTTCGCGGATCCGTCGGTGCAGTCCACTCCCAATGAGGGCGTCGTGGGCGAATATCTGACGGGGACAATGCAGGGCCGCGAGCAGACTATTTTTCGGCAAATCAAGCGCCTGCCCCCGGCCCACCAAATGACAGTCACGGCGGACGGAATCGTCAAACGCGTCTCTTTCGATCTCGATCCGCACCGCCGCATTCGCTATCGCAACGACGAGGAATATGCCGACCATTTCCGCGAGATCTTTGCGGAGGCGGTCCGTTGCCGCATGCGCACGATCGGCGGCGTCGGCGCCCATCTAAGCGGCGGACTCGATTCCACCTCGGTCGTCGGGATGATTAATTTGCTGCGGCGCCAAGGCAAAGTCCCGGACGCGCCGTTCGAGACCTTTTCCCTGCTGTTTGACCATCCCGACGCAGACGAGCGATCCTACATTTTCGAGACCGTAGAGCAGCTTGGGCTCACCGCCAATTATCCGGAACCGGTGCTGGTCGATCTGCCTATCTGTACCGAGGCGGTCGAGCGCTACCGCGACTTCACCGAGTATCCGAATGGAGGCATGTGGAATCGGGCGTGGCCGGCGGCGCGAGAGAAGGGCTTCCGGGTGCTCCTGTCCGGCGCCGGGTCGGACGAATGGATGAGTGGCAGCGCCCATGAGTATGCGGACATGCTGAGCGGTGGTCATTGGCGCAAGCTGTGGCAACGCATGCGCGATGATTCGCGGCTGATGTCCAAGGCGGACGATCGCGGCATACCGGATTTCTTTCTGCGCTATGCTCTGTGGCCGTTGCTACCGGCGTCGCTGCACAAGCTGGGCCGGCGCCTGCGCAACCACCGGGTCGTCCCCGATTTTATCAATCCTGATTTTGCCCAACGAATCGGGCTTTCGGATCGCCTGCAACTGGAACTGCGTCGCCCGCCCGGCATGACCTTCGGCCAGTACGCGCTTTACGAAAGTTTCAACAGTGGATGGCTCGCGCACGGGCTGGATATCTTTGACCGCTCGCATGCGCGATTCGGAATCGAGGAACGCCATCCGTTTCATGATCGGCGGCTGTACGAATTCCTGATGGCGCTGCCGGCTGAGCAACTCGCGCGGGACTTTCGCCGCAAATACATTTTGCGCAACGCGATGCGCGGCCTCGTGCCGGATTCGGTGCTCGCGCGCCGCGACAAGGGTGATTTCTCAATCCTCTTCATCCGGGCGCTCGAAAAGATGGGTGGCGAGCGCTTCTTCGATTCGATGACGCTCGAATCGGCAGGATGGATCGATCGGCCCAAGTTTCAAGCCGCCTATCGGAATCTGATTAAGAATTATCAGCACTCCAACATGTGGCCGCTCTGGACGGTGTTCGCGATCGAGCTCTGGTACCGGATGATTATACTCAAATGGGAATCGCCCACAGCCGCTGCCACATCATGCGCCGCGGGTTCGGCGGTAGCGGCGGGTTGAGCACAAGTTGAACGCCGGTTGCAGTGGCGCATTCGAAGCATGAGCTTCAAGTCGGCCAGCTCGGGAGCGAAAGCGCGCCGGGCCAATCGCATTCGCCGGTTGGCATACCGCGCCTATGGTCTTACGATCTTCTCGGATGTCGAAATACCGGAGTTGCCGCCCCTGCGCGACCTCCGCGACCGCGGCCGTGAACACGTCAACCTGCACCTGAACGGCCCGCGTCGCGATATCGGAAAACCGGTGGAATGGTTGAATGAATCGGCCGATGCCGACGGCACGCCCTGGCTCTCTTGGGCAAAGATTGAAGATGGTTATCTGCTCCGCTTTCCAGGGCTGGCGGATTTTACCCTCGACAGTGCGGGGCGCGAAATCACCTGTGTCGAGGGGGCCGACGGTATCTCCGAGGTCACGCTCCGTCACCTGGCGATCGATCACGTGATGCCGCGCGTGCTGAATCTTCTCGGAATCGAATCGTTGCATGCGACTGCAGTGGCGACGGCCGGTGGTGCATGCGCATTCATCGGCGACGCTGGCACTGGCAAATCGACGCTGGCAGCGAGCTTTCATTTGTCCGGCATGCCCGCCTTTTGCGACGATTGTCTGGTGGTGCGCGACGAGGGCGGCAGGATCCTCGCGACTCCGGCGTATCCGGGCGTGCGTTTGTGGAAAGACTCGCTCAAGGCGCTGATGGATACCGACGAAGAGGGTTTGCCGGTCGCTCAATACACCAGCAAGTCGCGCATGCTCGGCCAGTCCCCGACCTTTCAGGCCGCTTCGTTGCCCTTGGCGAGAATTTACTTTTTGCGGCGTCCCACCGAGGTGAAGGTCGTGGCCACTGCTCCCGCAGTTACCCCGATTTCGGCCGGCGAAGCCTTTCCGCTGCTCGTCGGCGCGAGCTTCCCCCTCGACCTCAAGGACTCCGCGATGCTAAAGCGCCATTTTCAATTCATCGTGCGCGTCGCCGCCACGGTGCCGCTGCGCCGCTTGCTCATACCCAACGATTTCGCGGCTCTGCCTTCGGTGCGCGAAGCTGTTATCGCGGACCTCAAAACGTAATAGCCCGACATTGGCGCAACCTCGGCCGGCGGGTACTCTCGAAAACAAGGTGAACATCGCGGATGGCATTAAGGACGCAGGGTTCAGTTCCGAAGAGCGGCTGATTCTTTCGTGCTTGCGCAGTGATCCCGCCGCGGCGCCGAGTGGCCACGCTCGCGCCCTGGCAAACGCATCGGGCGTCGCGCTCGACCGCATCGATTGGGATCGCGTTCTGCTGGTCGCTGGTTCGCATGGGGTCCTGCCACTGGTTTACCGCCGGCTTAAGTCCGACGAGAGTGCCGCGCCCGCGGCTATCGCGCGCATGCGGGCAGAATTTTATGGCAATGCGCTGAGCAACAAGCACGTTGCGCGCGAACTGGCGCGGGTATCGGGTTTGCTGAGCGCGCAAGGTATCGCCACGATCGCTTTCAAGGGGCCGGTGCTGGCGATCCAAGCATGGGGCGACGTAGCGCTGCGACAGTTCAACGATCTTGACCTGCTGGTCCGCCGCGCTGATGTAGCTCGCGCGGCCGAGGTTCTGATCGCGGCGGGTTACTGGCCGCTCACGTACGACCGCCGCCATCCTGAGATTTCCGTCGCGCGCAGATGCGAGGACGAATTTGTGCGACCCGGCAGCCCCTGGACGATCGATCTGCACTGGGAGTTCAATCCGGCATATTTCGCTTACGGTCCCGCCGCTGCCGAGGTCTGGGACCGCGCGATTTCGATCAGCGTGGAAGGGGCAGAGGTGCGTACCCTCGCGCCGGACGACCTCGTGCTTTTCCTCGCCGTTCACGCGACCAAGCACGGCTGGATCAATCTCGCGGGGATTTGCGATTTCGATGCGGCATTGCGTGCGCTCAAGGATGAGGAATTGCCCGCACTTGTGAACGCGGCCCGCCGCTCGCGATGCCTCCGAATGCTGCTGTTGGGTACCCTGCTCGCGGCGCATTTGCTTGACGCCTCGATTCCCCCGGTTCTGGCTGAGGCGATTGGCCGGGACGCGACGGTGGCGTCGCTCGCGGCGGGAGTCGAGCGGCGGCTGTTTACGAATGTCGGAAAGCGCGCGCCAATGACTTCCGAATGGGTGGTGCCGACACGCGCGATCGGCGGCCGCCGCGCACGGATTCGTTACGTCGCCGGCCGCGCGTTCACGCCCGACACCGATGACTTCGGCTTCATCGCGCTGCCGCCGCTGCTCCATCCACTTTACTACGCGATGCGGCCGTTCCGACTCGCATTGCAGCAGGGTCGCCGCTTGTTCGTTGACGTGCCGCAACCGTTCAAGCGGCTGCGCGGAGCGCCGCGATGAATCATCGCGTGATCGAGTTCGCGCGAGCCCTGATTAGATCGGCCGGAGGGCGCTTCTGGTGGACCCTCACGTTAATCGTACTGCTGCCGCTAACGGAAGGAGCGGGCTTCGCGCTGCTGCTGCCGACGCTGCAGACGGCGGGTCTTGACCTTCGCGATCAGGGTCAGGCCGATCGCCTCGCAGGTCTGGTCTGGCGTGCCTTTGCGGCTGTAGGTGCGCACCCCGGGTTCCTCGATTTGCTGGTCCTTTATGTCGTGGTGGTTGGCGTGCGCACGGTTCTGGACCGCAATCGGAGCGTCTCTGTCTGGATCGTGCAGCAGAATTTCGAGGACGATCTGCGCCGCCGGCTGTATCGTGCGATTGCGCGCGCCAACTGGCTGTTCATCACGCGCAGCCGTCTGTCCGATTTCACGCACGCGCTCACCGCCGAAATTGGACGCGTGGCCGAGTGTGTTGCGTCGTGGACGATGATCATGGGCGAAATTGTGCTGGCCGGTGTGTACCTGGTGGTCGCACTAGTATTGTCGCCCGCGATCACGTTAATGGTGCTGGCAGCGGGAGCGTTACTCGCACTGGCGATGCTCGGAAAGACGCGCCGCATAGAACATCACGGAGCCGATCTCGCGCGCATCACGAATACGCTTTACGCGGCTACGGACGAGCACCTGCAGAGTCTCAAAACCGCGCGCACCTATGGCGCCACCGATCGCAACTACGCGATCTTCTCTGATATCAGTCGCAGCATCGCGACGACCAATGTCAGGACGGCGAGCGAGCAGGTTGCCGTGGGCGGATGGTTCGAAATCGGGGCGGCCGTTGTGCTGGTGCCGGTGCTCTACGTTTCCGTCCGCGTAGTAAAAGTTCCGCCGGCGGAACTGTTGCTCCTGCTACTGATATACATGCGGGCGATGCCGCGGATTCAGACAATCCATTTGCATTACCGCAACTTCATCAACGCGCTGCCGTCGTTCCACAACCTGGTTGAACTCGAAGCGCGATGCGTTGCCGCCGCCGAGCCGCCGCCCGCCGCGATCGATCCGCCGGTCTTCCGCCGCGAGATTCGAGTCGAAGATCTCTCTTTCTCATACAACAGTTCGGGTGCGTCGGCACTGCACGGAATAAACTTGACGATCCCCGCCGGGCGGATTACCGCCATCGTCGGCGCTTCCGGCGCCGGTAAAAGCACTTTCGGTGACCTGGTGATGGGACTTTATCCCCCCGATTCCGGCCGCGTTATGATTGATGGCGTTCCCCTGGTTCCTGGCGCCGCCCATGCGTGGCGCGAATGCATCGGCTACGTCGCCAATGAAACCGCGCTCTTTCGTCTCAGCGTACGCGATAATCTGCTCTGGGCATGTCCCGGCGCCTCCGAGACTGACTTGATCAATGCACTCCGCCTGGCCGCCGCGGACGCGTTCGTGCGAGCGTTGCCGCAAGGCCTCGACACAATGGTTGGCGAGCGCGGCGCGATGCTCTCCCAGGGGGAACGCCAGCGTATCGCACTCGCACGCGCGATCCTGCGGCAACCCAAATTGTTGATTCTCGACGAGGCGACTAACAGCCTGGACTACGACAACGAGGCTCGCGTACTTGGTGCGATTGAAGCTTTGCGAGGTGAACTGACTGTGCTGATCATCGCGCATCGGCTTTCGGCCATTCGCTGGGCCGACCTCATCTACGTTCTCGAGGACGGCACCGTAGTTGAGTCCGGTGGATGGGATGAACTCAACGAGCGGCGAGATGGCCGCTTCAGGGCATTGTGCGAAGCGCATCGGCTCGTGGCCTAGGTTGCGCCCGTTGCCAGGCGTCGCCTTCGCCGCGGTTGAAGGTTCTCGCGATCATTGCGGAACGAATTTTGCGTTAGTCTGTACCGCGAACATGATTAATCGATCCGATGAGACTTGAGGCATAGACTCCAATCACCACCGCGGCGAGCATCCAGGGTCATTCGAAATCGCTGTCCGAAGGCGATTGGGCGCAAATGATCGAGCGTTTCCTTGACTTACTCATAAGCCACGATCGCATCGGCGCGTCCGCTTTGGTTCTCGATGCCGTACGGGAAGGCGTGCCTTTTACTGATGTCTATTTGAGACTTGTTCAGCCCGTTATGTATCGTATGGGCGACCTATGGGAATGCGGGTCGCTGGACGTGGCGCAGGAGCATTACGCTACGGCTGTGATCGAATCGATCCTGGCCCATCTGGAACCGAGGATTTTTACCGGTCATAAAACCGGGATGCCAATGATCGCTGCGTCTGTCGAAGGGGAGATGCACTCGATTGGAGCGCGCATGGTCGCCGATTTCTTCCAGGCCGATGGCTGGGACACCTGCTTTTTGGGGGCGAACGTTCCTGGCGGCGCGATCGTTGCTGAGTCGGTCCGGCGCAAGGCCAAGCTCATCGCGCTGTCGGCCTCGGGCGGATCCCTCATGCCCGAGGTGATTAAGACGATTGCTGCGATCCAGGAATCGGACGCGCTGTCCCGCACACTTGTCATAGTTGGTGGAGCACTCTTCAATGCGTTGCCTAGCGCCGTTGATCGAACCGGGGCCGATGGCTATGCCCCCGATGCCCGCGCTGCAGTCGAAGTCGCTCGCGGGCTGGTCGAGGAACGTGCGATCGAGGACTCGGGATGAGCGTGTCGAAGCCGATTAACGGAGGCTTGGTGATGCTGTGCGGTGCCGGGGGCGTCATCGAATCAACGATCCTCGACCCCGGTAATCTGGTCGGCGAGGGAAAGTCCTTTGGCACTTTCCGCACCATGCTCACCCCTGATGCGGCAGAGGCGGCCGACGCCATGCTGGCTGACGCTCATCAATTCGGAGTCGCAAACCGGCGTGAGTTGAGGCTCCGCGCGAGCCGGCTAAAATGGCAATCGGTTGGCGCAACGACCAACGATGGACATGTCGTGATAGTGGCAGCGGCCACGGTCGCTCGGCTCGTCCGACTGTGCCAGGCGCCGCCAGATGAGCTACTTGGCGATGCCGTGCTGGTAGATCGTCTGCGGGCAGCGGCTGCCCGGATGTATGAGCAGGATGAAGCCGATCTGCAAAAGGTCGCGGAGTTAGCTCAGCTCCATAGTGAAATGGCCGCGATTCAACGTGAATTGGCCAAACGCAACGCCGAGCTCGCGTATCGCGAAGTCGAGAAAAATCGTCTCATCGGATTCGTCGCACACGATTTGCGGAATCCACTCGGTGTCATCACCGGATATGCAGATCTCCTGTTGGAGGACACGGCTCTCTCGGCGGATGAACGCCAACGCTACCTGGAAGGCATCGCGCGCTCCGGACAGACCGTTTTGCGCATGGTTAACGATCTGCTCGATCTGGTGAAAATCGAAAGCGGCGAACTCCGACTCGACCTGCGCGACCTCGGCATTGGCGACATCGTTATTCGCCACGTTGACCTCAATCGCATGCTGGCCCACCGTAAGCGGATCGAGTTGAAGGTCGAAATCGAAGCCATTCCCGCCATTGTACGCGTCGATGCCGTGCTCATCGGGCAGGTGCTCGACAACTTACTGACCAATGCGATTAAGTTTTCGCAGCCCGGCGCCGATGTAACCGTGCGGCTTCTCGCGCGCGGCGAATTCGCTTTCGTCGAGATCGCGGATCATGGCGTCGGTATACCCGCGGACGAGATCGGCAACCTGTTTCAGCCGTTCGGCCGTACCAGCGCACAACCCACCGCCGGAGAATCGAGCACCGGTCTGGGCCTCGCGATCGCCCAACGCATCGCCAAAGCCCATCACGGTCGCATTGAAGTTGACAGCCTCCCCGGAACTGGAACGACATTTAGCCTCGCGTTGCCGATCATCGCAGCGCGCGCATAACCGGACTTTCTCCCTCCATCGTTCACTGGCGGCACTGGACTGCTTGACGTTCGCCTTGCAGTTCACCTAATCGTCAGTTAGCCGCAATCGTCGCGGCAAAGTGGAGAAATCAATGATTTACGAATTACGCACCTATCATTCTGTGCCCGGCCGGCTTCCCGCTTTGCTCAAGCGCTTCGAAACCATCACGGTGCGCCTGTTCGAAAAGCACGGCATCAGGCAACTGGGCTTCTGGACTGTCGCGATCGGCGAATCCAATCAGGATTTGATCTATATCCTGCAGTGGGATTCCCTGGACGATCGCGCCGTGAAATTTGCAGCTTTCCAGAAGGATCCAGAATGGATCGAGGCGCGGCGAAAAAGTGAAGAGGACGGTCCTTTGGTGACTTCGATCGCCAATTCGATCCTGACGCCGACGGCCTTTTCGGCGGCAAAGTAGCGGATGCGGAGAATGGAAACGGACCACAGAACGATTCGAACGCTTCAGACCATGATCGTCGGCAGTCTTCCGCGTCCAACCTGGCTCGCTCAACCCGGTCAGATTTACAGCCAGTGGCGTCTCGAGGGCGAAGCGCTGAATGAAGCTAAGGACGACGCGGTGCGCCTGGCGATCGATGATCAGCAAGAGGCGCGATTGAGTATCCTGACCGATGGGGAGCAGCGGCGACGGCACTATATCTGGGGATTTTGCGAAGGACTCGACGGAATCGATTTTAGCCGGATGGTCAAGATTCAGACCCGCGGCAATCGTTACGGTGTGATGGTCGATGCGGCCCGCGTCGTCGGCCCATTGCGGCGCGCGCGTCCAACCATGTTAAGTGCCCTGCAGTTCCTTCGGCGCCATACCAAAAAGCCGGTAAAGGTCACTTTGCCCGGCCCCATGACGACTGCCGACACGCTTGCCGATGAACATTACGGTAGCCGGCGAGCGCTCGCGATGGATCTCGCGAGGCTCCTCAATGAGGAAGCTTGCGAGTTGGCGGAGAATGGATGCGATATCGTTCAGTTCGACGAACCTTGTTTCAATATCTATCTTGATGAGGTTGAGGAGTGGGGTATCAGCGCGCTGGAGCGTGCTGCGCAAGGGGTTCGATCCAAAACCGCGGTACACATCTGCTATGGCTACGGCATCGGGCCCGTATTGCAGTGGAAAACGAAAAATACCGACTGGAGTCATTACCATCGCACGCTGCCGCTATTGAAGACCAGCGCAATTAGCCAGATCTCAGTCGAGCTGGCGGCGTCGGGGGTTGATCCTTCTGTGCTGGCGCTCGCGCAGGGCAAGGATTTGATGGTCGGCGTGATCGATGTTGGCACCGAGGATATCGAAACGCCGGAGTCGGTAGCTGCGAGAATTCGTACCGCATTGCGCTACGTCGCGCCCGATAATCTCTTTCCCTGTACCGACTGCGGCATGGTGCCACGTTCGCGCGCGGCGGCACGCGGCAAAATGAATGCCCTGGAGGCTGGCGCGACCCTCGTGCGCGCGGAACTCGGACGCGATTGAATACTCACTCATCGTTGATGAGTGACTATTCAGATCGGATCAATCTCAGATTGCATTCTGTGCGGCGAGCTCTTGTATCTCAGACTCGCTTAAGCCCGCCCAGGTCAGAACTTCGCGCGTGTGCTGGCCCAGCCGTGGCGCACCGTGGGCAAAAGCGGTCACACGATCTTTGCCGTCAGTCGCCACCGAAACTGGATAATTGAGATCGCGACCCAGTTCCGGGTGATGAATCGGTTGAAACGTGCCGCGCGCCTCAAAGTGCGGATCCGCGATATTTTCTTCGGGATATCGTACGCTCGCCCACAACAGACCCTTGGCTTGCGCACGATGAAAGACCTCCTCGGCGGTCATCGAGGCGACCAGTTTGTCGATCAGGGCGCTGAAATGTGATTGCGCTTCGGAGGGCGAATTCTTGCGCAACTCACGATATGCGTCGGATTCGAGGTCATGCTCGATACCTGCCTCATTGAGCATTTCCGTGATTACCCGAACGTCGCGCCCACCCCAAAAGAGAAATGCCTTAACGTAGCGGCCGTCTTTCGTTCGCCGCAGCCACGGTCGCGTGCGTCCTTCCGCGGCATGGCGTCCCGTCTGCCGTTGCACGACCGCCCCGTTGTAGATGTAGGTCGGTATCGCTACCTCGGTGCAGGTGCTGACGGCCTCATGAATCGACAGATCGATCAAATCGCCTTCGCCCGTCAGTTCGCGAAAGTTGAGCGCCGCAGTAATCGAGATCACTGCGTACTCACCCGCGATATGGAGTGCTTGCCACATCTCGGGCGCGATCGGTGGCGTGTCATATACTCCGTCGGCTCGCGCATCGTAGCCGCACACGGCCATCACTCCACCCATTGCGAGGTGCGTCAGATTTGTCATTTTGAGATCGCGATATGGGCCATCGAGCCCGAACGGTGTGATGGTACACACTATCAGTCGCGGATTTGCCTTCTGGAGTTCTCGGTAAATACTCAGTCGTTGATCGATTGCGATGGCTTCGCCGGAATCAATGATTACGTCGGCCCGCGCCGCAAGCCGCGCCAGCGCCTCGTGCGCCCCTGAATGGCCGATTTCCAGGCTGATGCTTTTCTTCCCAAGATTGTAGCGGCTGAAACACAGGCTATGCTCGAGCCCACGCTCGTGGGTAGTGAATGGACCGAGGCGCCGCGATGCGGACCCGTCGCGCCCTTCGAGCTTGATCACGTCAGCCCCCAGCGTCGCGAGCAACATGCCGGCGAATTCGCCACGCTCGTCGCCGCACTCCAGGACTACCGTTCCCGCCAGTGCCGAACTCAGGACTGCTTCGTTGTTCAAATGATCCAATCCTCTCGCAACGACTCGATTTCCTCATTCGTGAGTCCGAGCAATTCGCGATAAATGCGGTCGTTATCCTCGCCCATCATGGGGGCGCCGCGATGCGGCAGGCCGCCGACATCGACCGGCATCTTGTCGAATTTCGCCGGAAACCCTTCGATTGGCCAGGTTCCTATTTCGCTATGCGGCAGCGGTACAAAGTAGCCGCGCTCCTTGAGCTGTTGATCGCGGTCGCAGCGATCGTCAGCCTTCTGCACCGCGGCAGCGGGAACGCCGCGTTTCTGCAGGCGATCCATCAATTCATAGCGCTCGTACGACTTCGTTGCTTCCGCTACCAGGCGATCGAGTTCATCCTCGTTGGCCTTGCGCCCAGCCGCTTTGCTGAAGCGTGCGTCGCGAGTCCAATCCGGCGCTTCGATCACGCTTACTAACGATGCCCATTGAGCGTCATTCTCAATGGCTATTGCGATCCATTCGTCAGTACCGCGACACGGATATGCACCATGAGGTGCCCAGGCTGCGGACTGCATTCGATTGCCGTGGCGATCGGTCGGCTTACCGGTCATTTGTGCCTCCAGCGTCGCGGTGCCCGAAACCATGATCCCGGTCTCTGTTTGCGACAAATCGATATAGCATCCCAGGCCGGTTCGCCTCCGCCTCAGTAATGCGGCGAGCACGAGGATCGCTCCATAGTAGCCGGTTGAGTGGTCTAGATATGAGTATCCCCAGCCCGCCGGCGGCATCGGTTCGGCAAACCCCGACATGTGCGTCAATCCCGAAAGCGCCTGCGCAGTCGGACCGACGCTGACATAGGAATTGTACGTGCCCGATTTTCCCATCCCCGTAATCTGCATATAAATGAGGCCCGGGTTAATCTGACTCAGAACATCGTAACCGAGTTCCCAGCGCTCCATCTGCCTGGGGCTGTAGTTCTCGCACAGCACCGACGCGTCTGCGATCAGCCGTTTGAACAGGTCGCGTCCTTGCGGCAGGTTCATGTTGAGCGTGACGCCGTACTTGCCGGCGTTGATATTATTGAAGAGACCGCTCCGATTCACGCTGTCGGACGCGCCTCCAGGAGCGAGTGGGCGGACGCCGCGCAAAAGGTCGAGTGCGCGATCGTCGTGCCATTCAACACGAATCACTTCCGCGCCCATTGTCGCCAGCATCCGGGTAGCGTTGGGGCCGGCTACTATTTTGGTCAAGTCGATAACTCGCACGCCATCCAGTGGCCGCCGCCTGACCGTTTCGGAATATGACATTGTTGATCGTCTCCCGTTCACTCTCGAAAGCGAAATCGCAACCAAGCCGAGGCCTGACCGAGATCTCTCGTAGCCTCCACCCTAACCTGCAACCCAGTCTCTCGCTCATGGCCGACCATACCCCTGATGACGTACGTCTTCAACGAATCTGAGGACTCAGCGACGCAGATGTAACTGATTTCAGAGATCGATTTTGAGAGGCGACCGCATTCGATTAGAGTTGTGGCAGTCAGCCAATCGGTTCTGTTGGCGAGGGGAAATCAATCAGGCTCGCGAGATTGCTAATCTGAAAGCACGTATAGCGGTGACTACAGTGAAATATACCCGAATCTACGCGGACGCAGCCGGTGAGACTCACCTCGAAGACGTTGTGCCCGAGATGACGCCGTCAGATCACTCGTCGATGATGTCGGATATGATTGCGGCCAGAGCTGTAATATTTCGCGAGACCAATGGCGCGCAATATTTCGTCGATTGGCACAACGCGCCACGCCGGCAATTCGTCGTTAATTTAAGCGGAGAAGTTGAAATTACCGTCAGTGATGGCCAAACGCGCCGCTTCGGTCCTGGGACGATTTTGCTTGCCGAGGACGTGAGCGGCAAGGGACACATTTCACGCGGAATTGGAGATTCCGAGCGCTTGGTGATGTTCATCCCGCTCGCGGATCCGAAGTAGTCGGTCCGCGAGCGGGTTTGCCGCTATTTCGCTTGACGCTCCTGATGCATCCACTTTTCGATAGTCTCGAGATTGAAACGCCAGTCGGACCCAACTCGAAAGGCGGGCAGCTGATGCGTCTTGAGTAGCCGGTAGATGGTCGTTTGATGTACCCGCAGGTATTTTGCAACCTCGCCAACTGTAAGAACACGCGGCTCGCTGTCTATTTTTCTCTCGTTTTTCATAGCTGACCTCTCACAAATCTTCGGGACACCCATTCAGTCAGGAGTGCGAGCCCGTTTTCCTGTTAGACGCCGCTGCCGCAAATCAATTCACCTCTGTGCGAAATTTCTCAGTCGAAATAACTTCACGGAAGTCATCAAACGCGCACAGGGCACTCTTACACCTTTGATAGACTCGGTGACTATGATGACCTTTTGCAGCTTCAGCCTAGGAATCGTGTACTAATAGGATGAGAAAGTTCACTTCCTCACTGAAATAAAATATCCACTTTTTTCGTGAGAAAATTTCGGGCCGGTCACAAAGATTGGACCGCTCGGGGATCGTTGCGCAACTAGCTACTAACTTATACTAATCAACGACTACTGAGATATCGATGTACTTTGGCGCTCTATCTTATTAGGCGTTACGAATAGTCAGACCTCCGTCCACCGGAATTACGGCACCGGTGAGGTATGAAGCCGCGGGGAGGCACAGGCTGAACGTAATGTGTGCGACCTCCTCCGGATGTCCATATCGCTTCAACGCCGTGCGCCGTTTGGCGAAGATCTCCTTGTGCTCTTCGGAAATCGATTCCGTCAATCCCGTGCGAATTGGACCCGGGCAGATACAGTTGACGGTAATCCCTTCCGGACCCAGATCGACGGCGAGCGCGCGGGTCAGACCTATCACTCCGGTTTTGGCGACGGCGTAAGGAGTGTCTCCCGGAGTTGCGCCAAGGCCTTCGGTTGACGCGATATTGACTATTCGCGCCGCGTCAGACTTCCTCAGATAGGGAAGCGCCGCTCGAACTAATCGTTGCTGCGCGGTGAGCAATCCGCTCAGTGCTTTCTCCCAGACCGTATCGAATCCGTCGTCATCCAGGCGGCGAAATGCCATAAATCCGGCGTTGTTGATTAGTATGTCGATGCGGCCGAAGCGGTCGGCTACTTCGGCGACCACCCGTTTGATCGCGTCCCCATCCAGTACGTCGAGCTGCCAGGCCTCTGCCCTTCCTCCCTCCGTCTTTATCTCATCAGCCACACTTAGCACGCCTGCTTCGTTGACATCCGTGACGGCGACCACCGCTCCTTCCTGTGCGAACAGATGAGCTGTCGCGCGCCCCATTCCGCTGGCGGCGCCAGTGACTATTACGACACGGTCTTTCACCGATCGGCTGAGCGTTTTGACCTTTTCCATTACTTATCTCCCAGATCCCCCCACTGAACTAGTTTGCGCGAGCAGCAATAGTAATTCATCCGAGACTGGTCGCGATTTCAATCGCTGAAAAACTCGACTAGAGCATCAAGAGTTTCTTGGGGCGCTTCTTCCGGCAGAAAATGCCCGCTCGGAACGCTCTGACCACTTACATCAACTGCATAATCCCGCCAGATCGATACAGGATCGTAGATGCGGCCAATTAGTCCCTTTTGTCCCCACAGCACCAGCAGTGGGCAGGTAATTTTCCGATCAACGTCAGCCGTATGATGCTCTAAATCTATTGATGCCGCTGCACGATAGTCCTCACAAGTGGCGTGGATACATGCCGGATCGCGGAAGCATCTCAGGTACTCGGCGAACGCCTCCGGGGTGAAAGCGTCCGCCCGGCCCCACGCACCTATGTTGCGCAAGTAGTATTCCGGATTAGCCCCAATCAGCGTCTCCGGAAGGCCTCGCGGCTGAATCAGAAAGAACCAGTGATAATATGCAGTCGCGACGAGTTTATTTAGTCGCTTGAATACCTCGGGCGTTGGAATGATATCCAGTACTGCTCCGCGGATAACGCGATCAGGATGGTCCAGGCAAAGACGATGAGTTACGCGTCCGCCTCTGTCGTGTCCCGCTATTCGGAACCGCTCGAAGCCCAAAGTCCTCATCACGGCAACCTGATCCGCCGCCATACTGCGCTTTGAATATGTCAGGTGTTGATCGTCGCCCTCCGGCTTGCTGCTATCCCCGTATCCTCGCAGATCTGACGCCACCACCGTGTACCGCTCGGCCAGCGCAGCAGCGATTCTGTGCCACATGACATGACTCTGCGGATATCCATGCAGCAACAGAAGCGGAGGACCATTGCCCTTGACTACCACGTTGATAGTCACATCGTTGACTGGGATGCTTCGAGTTTCAAATCCTTCGAACATTGACTAATTCACCAGTCTCGGCTTGCATGCACACTATCCGCCGGCAAATCCTTCTTGCCGTTGAATGAGTATTCAAATGCCGCGCTCATTCTGTAATCTCAGTACCCCGCAAACCCCATATCCGTAGTCGCCTGCGCGTCTGGATCAGTACACACATTGACCAGCGCCGTTTGACCGCTCTTGATCGCGCGTTCGATGGCCGGCCTGATATCTTTCGGCTGTTCTACGTATTCACCATAGCCACCAAGCGCTTCGACCATCTTGTCATAACGCTGATAGCCGAGATCGCGGCCAACGCTTCCGCCCGTCTGTCGCGAAGTGAATCCGCCATTGTTCGATATCACCACTACGATTGGTAGTTTGTGGCGAATCGCAGTATCCATTTCCATCCCGTTCCAGCCGAAGGCGCCATCCCCGCTCAACACTAAGACCGGCTTATCTGGAGCCGCAACCTGAGCCCCGATTCCAAACGGAATGCCCACGCCCATGCATCCATGCGGCCCCGCGTTGAGGCTCGCGCCGGATTCATAAATCGGAATCGATTGGCGTGCGAAGTTGAGAATCTCGTGACCATCGACTACCAGGATGGTGTCGCGCGAGATGACGTCCTTGACCTCATTGCAAAGACGGAGCGGATGTATAGGAACTTTGTTTGAATGTAGCAATGGCGCATTGCGTTCGAGGTTTGAACGATGCTTCGCGGCCAGTTGCGAGACCCATGCGCTCTCCTCGCCCGGAGTGAACCGGCCCCTCGCATCGGCGAGAAGTTGCTCCAGTACCAGTCGTGCATCTCCAATTATGCCTACTTCGGCCGATCGATTGTGACCAATTTCTTTGCCATCGAGATTTACGTTGATAAATTTCGCGTCCGGTGAGAATCGCGGCGCTCGCAAAAATGAAAGCATTGAATTGGCGCGCGCCCCGATCACCATTACTACATCCGCCTCTCGAAACGCAGTCGATCGCGCCGCCGGAAACGACCGCGAATGATCCTCGGGAATCACTCCGCGGCCCTGGGGCGTAGTGAAAAACGGTATCCCCGTCGCTTCGATGAAATTGCGCAACGCCTGTTCAGCGCGTGACCAGATCACACCGCTCCCGGTGATTACCAACGGCTTATGCGCATTGGCCAACAGCTCGACCGCCTTGTGGATCATCGCAGGATCGCCGGCCGGCCGAGCGTCGCTGCGAGAGTTTTCGACCCAATGGATCTTCTCCTCGTCAACTTTGCCCGACAGGATATCTCCGGGAAGGTCCAGGTACACCGGACCCCGCTTGCCATCGAGCGCCTCGCGAAACGCGATACTGATGTACTCTGGTATGCGATAGCCGAGATCGATCCGATAGGCCGCTTTCACGATCGGCTTCATCATCGGTATCTGGTCCATTTCCTGAAAGGTGTCGAGCGTCGTCCCGCGCATCGGTGAGGCCCCGCCAATCGCGATTACTGGCGCCGCGTCTGCCCACGCATTCGCCAGTCCCGTGACCAGATTCGCAACCCCGGGACCCATCGGCGCGATGCAGATGCCGGGCTTTCCGCTAATGCGCGCGTAAGCGTGCGCCATCATCGCGGCCGCTTGCTCGTGACGAACGTAGATCCCCTTCATTCCAAGCTCGAGACAAGCGCCCGCGGTACCGCCGGTCGGCCCACCCATCATGAAAAAAATTGTGTCAACGCCTTCACGCTTGAAGCTCTCCGCGATTATCTGCTCGCCCCGAAGTGTCCCCATGATTGTCGCCTCCGCTTGATTACTTGAGCTGGATGTCCCGGTCTCATTGGCGCGGATCCGCGTCGTAAGAATCGTGCGCGAATTACCTATTCCCCGAGTTCCCTTCGCTCAACAGAACATTTTAGTTGCGCTTGCGTCAAGTTCGAGTTCGAGCCTGTCCGTATTAGCTATTCACACAGGCGAAAGTGGTTCTCATGCCCGCAACAACACGATTTCCTGTCTTCTGCGAAGTGATAGTGCCGCCCGCTTCTTCAGCGCCAAATCTCAGCCGCCGCCTCCACGATGAGCCGCATCTTCTTGCGCTCGTCTTCGATCGAGATCTGGTTGCCGCCGACCGTGCTCGCGAAGCCGCATTGAGGACTGATGGCAAGCCGATCGAGCGGGATATAATTCGCCGCTTCCTCAACTCTCCTTCTCAATGCGTCATTGCTCTCCAGGACCGGAGTCTTGGTGCTGATGATTCCGAGCACCGCGAATTTATGCGTCGGCATGAAGCGCAGTGGCGAAAAATCGCCCGCGCGGGGAGTATCGTACTCCAGAAAAAAGCCGTCCACTTCGGTCTCGTTGAACAGCCGCTCCGCGACCGCTTCGTAACTGCCCGCGGCCAGCCAGCGGGAGCGGAAATTGCCGCGGCAAAGATGCATCCCAATGGTCATCCCGGCCGGCCGCGCCCGCACAATCCGGTTCACCGCGGCGATATATCGCGCCGTCAGCCCTTCCGGGTCCGCGCCAAGCGCTTGCGTCTGTTCGCGGATTTTCGGGTCGCAAAGCATCGCTTGCGGGACCTCATCGATTTGCAGATAAGTCGCTCCAACCCTTCCGAGCGCTGCCAGCTCTTCCTCATAGATTCGGATCAGATCCTCCCAGAATTCTTCAACGTCGCCGTACGCCGCCGGATCGGCGCAGTGCGCACCCTGCATGAAATGCATGAAACTCGGCGATGGCATCGTCACCTTCGGCGTGCGCTCCGTATGCCGCCGCACGAACTCGAATTCCGCCGTCGCGATTCCCCGCGTGCGCCGCAGCTTCTTCGTCGCATAGCAGGTCTCGATCGGATATTCGCGCCCGTCCTCATCATGGAAGCTCCACGGAGACGGTCGATTTTCGAAACCATCGATCGCTTCGACGAACCCATAAGCCCATGAGCTGCGGCGGAATTCGCCGTCCGAAATCGAATTCAAGCCGGCCGCTTCCTGCATTTGAATCGCCTCGACTATCAAGCGGTCCTGCATTTCCCGAAAGGCATGATCCGAAAGCTCCCCGCGTGCGTGGGCCTTGAACGCCGTCACCAACTCGGCCGGCCGCAGCATGCTGCCGATATGTTCCGCGCGAAATGGTGGATTGATTTTCGCCCCGTTCGCCATAGTCCCCGTCTCCCGCGTCGATTCGTCTCGCGGCGACTCTGATTTTTCGCTCGACCTTCCGCAACGTCGATCCTGATTGCTAGAACCCTTAGCGGGCATCCGTCAATCGATTGCGCCTGGATCTTCGCGATTCGCTTCGCGAAAACAATTTGCCGCTCGGATATGAACCGCCCGCGCCCTTCGTGGTAATCGTCCAAGCATGAAATTCGGATTATTCGGGATGAACATGCGGCCGTGCGTCACGCCCGAGGCAATTGCCGCGGTCGCGCGTGCCCTGGAGCAGGCGGGCTTCGAGAGCTTCTGGGGCGGCGAACATCTGGCGCTCGCGGACCCTCGCACGGCCGCTTCCCCGATGGCGCCGCATACCGATTTTCTCGATCTCAACGTCACGATGGCATTCGCGGCTGCCAATACCAGCACGCTCCGCTTCGGCACCGGAATCATCATCCTGCCGCTGCGCAATCCGGTGGTGCTGGCCAAGCAACTCGCCTCCGTAGATGTCATCTCGGGCGGCCGCCTGATCTTCGGCATCGGCATTGGTAACCTCGAGTTCGAATTCAACGCAGTGGGTATGCCCTTCGATCACAAGGGGCGCCGCGCAGAAGAGATGCTCGCTGCCATGAAGGCGCTATGGTCGATGGATCGTGCGGAATTTCACGGACGCTATTTTTCCTTCGACGGTGTGCGCGCTGAACCGCGTCCGCTCCAACGTCCGCACCCTGAAATTATCTTCGGCGGCAAGACCGCCCACGCCTTCAGCCGCACTGCGCGATTAGGCAATGGCTGGTATGGCTACGCGCTCGACCTTGACGCGGCGCGTAACTGCATCGAGGGTCTTCGCGCTGCTTGCGTCGAGGCAGGCCGGCGCGTCGAGGAGCTTGAAGTGAGTATTACGCCGAAGGGCGATCTCGATCGCGATCTCGCGCGTCGCTACGCCGACCTCGGTGTCGGGCGATTGATTCTGCCGCCGCGCGGTCGCGACGTTGGTGAAGCGTTGCGGGCGATAGCTGTGGCTGAACGCAATCTCATTGGAAAAGTGTGACTAGTGCGCCGCCGCCCGAGTGACTAGTGCTTCACCGCCCGAGTGACTAATGGTGCCAGTTCGCGTACCAGGTTCACTCCATCGGATTCGGCTGAAGCTGTCGGTAGCACGACGATGCGGCTGACGCCGGCCTCACGATACTGCGCGATTACTTCCTCCGACGGTCCCCCAATGTTCGCTGCCATCTGCAGAACCGAAAATTCCAGCTTCTCGGGGTCGCGTCCGAACTCGCGGGCCATCGTGAGAATCTGCGGTATGCATTCGCGCGCCTGCTCCGGGGTCAGCCCGCCGGGACACCAGCCGTCGGCGTAACGGGCTACCCGCCGCAGCGCATGTTTTGGATCATGCGCCCCCAGGATAATCGGCGGACCCGGTTTCTGCGTCGGCTTGGGATATAGCTTGACTGGCGGGAATTTGATGATTTCGCCCGCGTAACTGGCCTCATCTTTGGTCCACAGCTCTCGCAAAGCCTCGACCGACTCGCGCAGATGAAGCCATCGGCGCTTGAAATCAACGCCCATGATCGCCGCCTCTTCGGGAAACCACCCGGCCCCCACCCCGAAGATAAGGCGCCCGCCCGAGTACAGATCCAGCGAGGCTACGGCCTTCGCAGTTTCGATCACATTGCGCTCGGGCAGCAGGCAAATGCCGGTGCCGATCTTGATCGTCCGCGTTGCCGCGGCAGCAGTCGCCAGCGCAACGAACGGGTCTATCAGGGCCGCGTAGAATTCCGGTACCTTGCCATCTTTGCCGCGCGGATACCAGGTCGAGTAGGTCACCGGCATTACCAGGTGCTCGGCCACCCAGAATGATTCGAATCCGAGATTCTCCGCTTCGCGGGCGATTGCGCCCGGATTGCCGGTCCTCTCCGTTAGCAGCATCGAGATGCCGATTTTCACTACTTAGTCCTCCGCTTCACTGAGTAATCGATTGAACTGAGTAATCAGCGGATTCAAATCATAGCCGTGCGACTGACTATTGCGGCGCGTAAAACGCCGGCCTCCTGGTATGCGCTCCGCTCCGCAAATCTTCCATGTGAGTACCATGCTAGCGCATGATGAGATTCAGCCCCGGCGCCGACGTATATCTTTCTACATCCTGAAATTCCTTGGGCGCCTGATCGTTCAGATACAGCGCGTGGCCCGGAGCGGGGTCGATAAAGAAACTCGCGTGCGAATTCTGCACATCCCAGAACGCCCACACCATTGATCCCGAAGCCGTTACCGGTCCGATGCCCGGCACATCGACCGTGCGCATGAACATCCCGAAAATCCGCCATAGCTGCATCTTGGAATCGTAGAGATCCTCCCAGAACGGCGCATAGGTCGCCTTATCGACGTACATCACGCGCTTTCCGTAGCAATATCCCGCCGCCTTCGACGGAATCTTGCTCGCACTGATCTCATCGGTGTCGCGCAGTTGCCACTTGCCCCACGACGGCAGCGGCCATCCCAGCGGCATGTCGTAATTCGCCGGGAATTCCCCGTTCGGAACGGTTGCGTCCAGCAGTCCGAGGACCTTTTTCTCGCCGATCAGATCGACATTTAGTTCTGTGATATTCGAGTTGAAGCCGAAGCGATAATCTTCCTGCGTCGAATCCGAACCCTGGTTCGGGCTGCATCGCGCTGCTGACGAGACCGGCTGATAGCGCCGCAGCGACGGTATGAAAATGTAAGTGTCCTGCGGCTTTGCCGGGTCTGCGTATGAGATCGCCAGCGATGCCGTGTAACGCTGCTGCTCCGGCTGCAGCACCATCAGCCATTCGCTCGAGAACTTTCCTTCCGCCCCCGGAATACTCGCCGGCGTGTCCGGATCCGTGTTGAACGATAACTGCCGATTCACGATCTGCGCCGCCTCGCAATTGACGCTGCCGCTGCTGTTGATGAAGCATCCGTTGCCGTACGTATCGACAATCAGATGCGGCAGGTAGCGGTACCAGAGATTAGCCAGCACCTTCCATCCCTTATGCGGCTCCGCCGGATTCGGAAACGGCATGCCCCCCTGGTAGCCGCTCAGCGTGAGTCCGCCGTCCGCTAATTCGACGATCCTGGTCTGGCCCGAATATTTCTCGGTCGCATCCATGTACGTCTTTGGCAGCGGATGAATCACCGTCGGGCCAACCTCCATCTTCACGTCCGCCGGCATCTTCCAGAAATATTTGCCCTCGAACAGCGCCACCATTCCGTCCGGCATGTACTGCTGATACTGCTGCCAGTTCTGCATCGTGATCGTGGTGCCTGGCGGAATCGTATCATCCGTCGCCGGCGTCGCACCCGCGGCCGCCGGAGTTGCCGCCGCGGCGTTGGTGGACGGTGCCGAACTGGCCGCGCTCGGCGCTTGCGCTACTTGGGCTTGCGCTCGCGCAATTGACGCGCCCCCCGCAAATACCAGCGCAGCGATCGTCGAGATCAGTCGCATAGCCCATCGCAGCCTTAATCCTGAATCCATCTCGTCCCCCCGTTTAATCTCCAACCGCTGCGCCTGTGTCGGTAACGTCGCCCCGGCGTTGAGTTGCCGCGCTCCCCGCGCTTGCCCAGCCAGGTCGCCGCGCGACGGCGCGCACCCGCAGCCGTAATTCGCACAGTCGGATTTCGCCGCCTCCCCCTTTTGCGCGAGCGATATTGTCGCAGTTCAGTTAGAACCGCAAGCAAAATCCCGTACCGGCGGTACCCGCCGTTCGAGTTGTCGGATGGATTCCGCGGGTGCCGACGTGCGTTTACGATCGCGGTGACGGACGCGATCCCGCAACAATCTCGAAGTCGAGTTTCTCCGTCCCGCGGATAATTACGATCTCGGATTTCTTGCCGACCTGATCGCCCGTCAGCAGACGCTGCAAATCGTCGCTGCCCGCGACTTCCCGCCCGCTGAAGCGAACAATTACATCGCCCCGCTTGAGCCCGGCGCGATCGGCTGGGCTGTCGATTTCGATCGACGCCGCCATCACTCCGCTCGGCGTTTTCAGATCGTGAAAACGCACAATGCGCCGATGCAACTCCACGTTCTGTCCCGCGATTCCCAGCCACGCCCGTTCGACGCGCCCGTCGCGGATTAGCTGCGCCGCTACGAATTTCGCGGTATTGATCGCGATCGCAAAACAAATCCCCTGCGCCGGCAGGATCGAGGCGGTGTTAACTCCAATAACCTCCGCCCGTGAGCTCACCAGCGGTCCCCCCGAATTGCCCGGATTCAGCGCCGCGTCCGTCTGCAATACGTTGTCGATCAGCCGTCCCGATTGCGACCGCAGCGATCGCCCCAATGCGCTTACGACGCCCGCCGTCACCGAGTACTGGAATCCGTATGGATTACCGATCGCTATCGCGACTTGCCCGACCCGAATCTCATGCGAGTCTCCCAATTGCGCCGCGACCAGGTCGTTGGCCCCAATACGCACCACCGCGAGGTCGGTGTCCGGATCGTCGCCCACCAGTTCCGCCCGCGTGCGCCGACCGTCGCTCAGCGCCACATCGATCCGTCCCGCACCGTGGACGACGTGGCTGTTGGTCAGCACGTATCCGTCGGGCGTGAAGATGAAGCCGGACCCCGTCGAGTGCGGCCCCGGCCGCATCGGCCGCGACGGGCTCGCGCTGCCCCCGGCGCGCTGCCCCGACGGAGCGTGCGTCACTTCTATATAAACTACCGACGGGCTGACGACTTCCGCTGCGTGAATCACCGTCTGCGAGTATGCGTCCAGAATGGCGCCGTCGGGCAACGGCTGCGGCACCGGGAACTGCTCGCGCGCCGGACCGGCGTGCGACAATGCTCGTGCCTTGGATCTCATGGAATGTTCCTCCTCATTTCCATTGTAACCATCCTGTCAAGCGATCCGCGAAGTCGCGTAACAATAGCCCGTTCACGATCGCGGGTCATCCGTTTTTACGCCGCCCTATCAACTCCTTTGCAGCCGCGCGATGGCCGCCATTATCAGCTCGGCGGCTTCATCCGGACCCACCCACTTGATGATCTTCACCCACTTCCCCTTCTCCAGATCCTTATAGTGATGGAAGAAATGCTGGATCTGCTCGCGGAGCAGAATCGGCAGGTCCGTGTAGCTGTTAATCCCCTTGTAGTAGGGGTTCAGCGCCTCAACCGGCACCGTGATGATCTTCTCGTCGTTGCCCGCTTCGTCCTCCATCATCAGCGCGCCGACCGGCCGGCACCGTACCACTGCGCCCGGAACAACCGCCGACTGTGAGACCACCAGCGCATCGCACGGGTCGCCATCGTCCGATAGCGTGTTCGGAATGAATCCGTAATTGCCGGGGTAGAACATCGTTGTATGCAGGAAGCGGTTGACGAACAGCGCGCCCGACTCCTTGTCGAGTTCGTACTTTACCGGCAGTCCTCCCTGCGGAATTTCGATGAACACGTTGACGTCGAATGGCGGCGCCAGCCCGGCGGAAATCTTCGTGATGTCCATGGATGCCTCTCCTTGGTCCTCACAATTTATTGCGCGGCGCGGCGCGAGCAAATCGATGGGCAAAGCACCCCGATTGGTGTAATCGACGGGGAGCACCGCCGGGGGACTACGCGATGAAACGATCGGAAAAACGCATCCTCACCACACACGCCGGCAGCCTGCTGCGGCCTCCCGCACTGGCCGACATGCTGGGCCGCCACAGCCGCCACGAACCCGTCGATGCGGCCGCGATGGAGGCTGCGATCCTCGACGCCACCCGTCACGTCGTCAAGATGCAGGCCGAATGCGGCATCGATATCGCCAACAACGGCGAGCAGGCGCGCGAGAGCTTCTTCACCTACGTCCAGCATCGCATGACCGGCTTCGGCGGCCAGAGCGATCGCCCGTCCTTTGCCGATATGCGCGCCTTTCCCACTTTCCTCGAAATGATCATGACCCAGATGCGCTCGCGGGTGCAGGTCGATCTCCTGCATGCGCCCAAGGCCATTGCCGCGGTCAAGTACCTCGATCGCGCGCCCCTCGATCGTGAATGCGACGACTTCGCGCAAGTCCTTGCCGATCTCAAGCCCCGCTTCGCCGAAACTTTCATGACCGCGCCGTCACCCGGCATCATCGCGGCCGCGATGCTCAACGAACACTACCCCAGCCTCGACGCATACGTCACCGCGCTCGCCGACGCCTTGAGGATCGAATACGAAACTATCGTCGCGCACGGCTTTATCCTCCAAATCGACGCGCCCGACCTCGCCATGGAGCGCCATGTGACCTTCGCCCAGCGCCCGCTCGAGGACTTCGTTGCCTTCGTCGATCTCGTCATCGCCGCCATTAATCGCGCCCTCGAAAAGATCCCGCCCGAGTCCATCCGCCTCCACGTCTGCTGGGGCAACTACGAGGGTCCGCACCATCACGACGTCGCCCTCGACGCCATCCTGCCGCATCTTTACCGCGCCCGCGTCGGTGCCCTCATGATCTCGATGGCGAATCCGCGCCACGAGCATGAGTACCGTTTCTTCGAGCGCCATCGATTGCCCGCCGCGATGAACCTCATCGCCGGCGTCATCGATACCACCACCAACTATGTCGAACATCCGGAAGTCGTCGCCGATCGTATCGTGCGCGTCGCCACCGCGATCGGCGATCCGCGCCGCGTCATTGCGGGAACCGACTGCGGCTTCGAGACCACCACCGGACTGGCTCCGGTGGCTGAGGAAGTGGTGTGGGAAAAACTTCGTGCGATGCGCGACGGCGCCGCCATCGCCAGCAAGCACTTGCTCGGCTGACCTTCGCTCGTCGTGCCGGTCGGACGACCTGGGTTCGCGCTCGCCACCTCGTGCAGGCCGTCCGCCCCGTCGCCCAGGCCGTCCGCCCCGTCGCCCAGGCCGTCTGCTACTCGCGCTCCCAGCCGATTACCGCCTGGATCGTCACGCCAAAGCGCGCCGCCAGCTTGCCTCCGTCCTCGCGCATCGCCCGCCATTGCGCGGTTTCGGTCGCTCGATGGAACGCCTCGGGATTGTCAAAATGCAGCTCCGCCACCCGATGGAACGGGGCGGCCGATCCTTCCAGACCGGACTCCGCCCGCGTCAGCACCAGCTTGCGCAGATGCGGAACTTTCCGCGCCAGCGGTACGTGTACGTCCAGGTAATGCTTTTCGAAGCTCTCAACGTCCGTCGCTTTGAGCGAACCCCACAAGCCGACAACTTTGTACATCTAATGACCTCTCAGGAACCAGCTTGATTGACTGCGCAGCGCCTCGCAAGCGTGGCGTCTAAAACATAACGGTACGATTTACGTCATTTAGTAACTATACGCTCAGCGCAGATACGCGAGCGGCGGCGCCGCCGCCGCGAACTCCTGCCGCAGCGCCGCGTATCCGGCGAGATCGTCCACCGTGCGGAAGAAGCCGCCATGAACATATCCATAGAGCGCTACTCCGCGCGCCGCGATCGGTGCGAACACGTCGCCCATCAGCGAAAATGGCAGCGTCGCCGGCATCATCGAGAACACCTCCGGCTCGCACACCATCACGCCGCAATACATATAGGCCGTGAGCCGTGCCGCGAGGCCCGCGTCCAAAGCGGCTGGGTAATCGGTGAACTCGCCCCGCGCGCGTCCGTGTAGCAGCCGCATCCGCCGGATTCGTCCGCGCTCGTCGCATTCGATACGGCTGTAGGCGTCAGGGTCCCCGCCTGCGCGCACGACGAAGGTCGCCAGGCCGCCGCACTCGCGATGGAAGTCGATCACCGCCGCCAGATCCAGATCGAGAATCGTGTCGCAGTTCAGCAGCACGAAGCGCTCCTTGCCGAAGTACTCCCGCAGCACCGCCAGCGGACCGCCGGTCCCCGCCAGTACCCGCTCGGGCGAATAGGTAATCCGCAGGCCCAGCGCCGACCCGTCGCCCAGTGCGCGCTCGACCTCAGCCGCCAGGTGATGAACGTTGATCGCAACCTCGTCGATGCCCGCGCGCTTGAGCATCAGCAGCGGATAATGGATCAGCGGACGGCCGCCCACTTCGAGGATCGGCTTGGGCGTAGTCTCGGTGAGCGGACGCAGGCGCTCGCCATAGCCGGCCGAAAGCACCAGGCCCTTCATCGCATCACCGCGACGCTCACTGCTGTCACGGCGCGTCTCATCTTCCCGCGATGACGATTGCCCTACGCCCCCAACGCCGTCCGCAAGTTAACGAAATCAACGCGATCGGCGATCACGCGCCGCGCCTGATCGATCGCGTATGGAATGTACGCGGCGTATCCGCTCTTGCCGTTGCGTTCGAGCCAGATAAAGCGGCCAATCACCTTGAGCGCGTGCTGCAGCACGCACAGCCGGTAGCTCTCGATAAATTCGTCGTGCGTCAGCGCCATCGGCGTGCCGCGCCGGATCTGCGCCGCGAAATAGTACTCCAGCATCCGCCGTTCGATCGTCGGCGTGATCATGCGCGCGGCGTCGCGCGTCGTCAGCAGCACCGCCAAATCCTGCGCCGCCGGCGCCATCAGCGCATCCTGAAAATCGATCACTCGTAACCGTAACGCGCCCCCCGACGCCTGCAGGAACAGGTTGTGGCCGTGGTAATCCCGATGCGACAGCACGCGCGGATAGCGGCCGAGCCGCGCTGCAAGGTCGTCCAGTTCCGGAGCGATCGCGGCCCCGTCGGCGCTTGCGGAAATCTCGCCGATACCATAGTCGGCGAACTGCGACAGCTCCCATCGAAAGAGCCGCTCATCGTAAGCGAGACGCGACGCGATACAGCGCTCGTCGATCCGCCGCGTTCCCTCCAAATGGATCACCAGGAGTTCGTCGGCGGCGAGACGATAGAGATCGCCGCCGTCCCCCTTGAGCGCAGCTTCGAATAGCGGCAGCTCTCCAACATCCTCAACCAGCAGCATGCGCGCGTGCACGTCGGCGGCGAAGATCTCGGGTACGGCCGCGCCAATCGAGGCGAGAAAGCGTTGCACGTTAATCCACGGCGGTTCTGCCAACGGCTCGCGAATCAGGTCCAAAGCGCGCGCGTAAAGTGGGAGATCGTCGGGACCGAGGTCGATCGCAATTGCCGTGAGCGGTGGGAACTGTGCAGGGCGGCTCTCCGAGCCGCCCTGCACAGTTCCCCCGCCGTCGTGTGTGTGCGTGGAGAGGTCGGGATGGTGCGCTGCACCATCCCGACCTCTCCACGCTGAGCAATCCCGACAAGGGGTCGCGCCCTCACTTGGGCGCGACCCCTTGTCGCCGGACGCGCCATCGTCATGCGACAACGACACTCGCCAGAAGCGGCGCGCCGAGGCGTCGCCCTTCAGCGCGACGGCCGCCGTCACCCGCGCTGCGGGGAAGCGCGCGCTGACGGCGTCATTCAGCCAGCGTTCAAGCTGCGCGGGATTTTCTGCGCTCACGCGAGCGATTCTAGCCGTGCGTTCGGTAGGGCGCGAGGGGCTGCCGCCGCCTGGGGGCGCCAGCCCCTCGCGCCCGGCGGCGTCGTCACTTCGTGTCGCCGGTATCTTCGATCCCGACCAGGTCTTCGTAGAGCTGGTCGATCTCATGCCCGAGGAGTTCGTAGCGCGCGATCATCTCCTTGGCATCCTTACGCTTGAGGTAGAAATCCGGGTCGCTCATCTCGGCCGCTAATTTCGCGCGCTCAGTTTCTTTGTGCTCGATCAGCGTTTCGATTTCGGCGCGCCTGCGGGCTTCGCGCGAACGGTTGCGCACGGTTGCGTGAGTGACCGGAGCCGCGGCCTTGGCGTGGCCATTCCGATGCGCGGCTGGGGCGCCTGTAAGCGTTGGCGCCGCCGATGCGGTGGCGGTATTTCCGACCTTCCCCGTGCCGCCATTTGCCGAGGCCGCCGGGGCGGCCCCATGTGCCGGAGCTTGCGGCGCGACGGAGCTGCCGACTTGCGTCAGGCGGCTGCGCGCGCCGTCGGTGCGCGAGGCTCCGAGACCTTGTGCGCCGTCCGATTCTTCCGCCGCTTTCTTGGTCAGGTAGTCGTCGTAATTGCCGAGGTAGCGCGCCGCATGTCCGTGCCCGACTTCAATCACCTGCGTGACGAGCTGGTTCAGGATGTGCCGATCATGACTGACCATGATGACGGTGCCGGGAAAGCGCTTGAGCGCTTCCAGCAGCGTCTCCTTGGCGACGATATCGAGGTTGTTGGTCGGTTCGTCGAGCAGCAGGCAGTTGTTGCGATGCGCGATAACCTTGGCCAGCGCCAGCCGCGCGCGTTCGCCGCCCGATAGCACGCCGACGCGCTTGTGCACTTCGTCGCCCGAGAACAGCATCGCGCCCAGCAGGTTCCGGATCTCGGTCGAGGTCATCCCCTGCGCGTTACGGCTGAGCTCTTCGAGCACGGTGGTTTCATAGTCGAGCGACTCGGCGAGGTTCTGCGCGAAGTAGCCCATGACCACCTTGTCGCCGACGATGCGCTCGCCCGCGGTCAAATCATCGACCCCCGCCAGCATCCGGATCATGGTCGATTTGCCGGCGCCATTGGGACCGACCAGCGCGATTCGCGAACCGCGTTCGATCTCGATGCTCACTCCGCTATAGACCGTGAGTTCGCCATAGCGTTTGATCGCGTCGCGCAGTTCGACCACGCGCCGTGCGCCGCGATCGCAATCCGGAAACTTGATCGTGGGCGGCCGTTCGAGCCCCAGCGGCGATTCCAGCCGTTCGACCTTTTCGAGCTGTTTGATACGGCTCTGGACCAGTTTGGCCTTGCTCGCCTGGTAGCGGAAGCGGCTGATGAAGCTTCCATGTGTTCGATTTCGGCGCGCTGCTTTTCGTACGCGGCCAGGTCCGCCTCGAAGCGCCGCTCGCGCTCGACCAGGTAGAACGAGTAGTTGCCGTTGTACTCGGTAAGGTTGCCGCGCGCGACTTCAACTGTGCGCCGCGTGACGCGGTCGAGAAAGTAATGGTCATGCGAGACCAGGATGATCCCGCCTTCGTAATCTTCCAGATACTCTTCGAGCCAGTTGCGCGCCTCGATATCCAGATGGTTGGTCGGCTCGTCGAGCATCAGGAAGTCGGGCCGCTGCAAGAGCAATTTCGCCAGCGCAATGCGCATCCGGATGCCGCCCGAGAACTCCGCAACATCGCGCGCGAGATCCTCTTCGCGAAAGCCCAGGCCGAACAGCACCGCGGTCGCGCGGCTGTCCGCATTGTAAAAGCCGTGGCGCTCGAGTTCGCTGAGCACGTCGCCCAGTTCCTCCAGCGCGGCCTCGTGTTCGGGGCCCGCATGATTGGTCGCGAGAATCTCTTCGAGTTCCACCCGGCGCCGGTCATGCTCGCGCATCTCGGCCAGCGCCGAGAGCGTCTCATCCAGCACCGAGCGGCCGCCCATTTCAGGCGAATCCTGATGGAGATAGCCGACGCGGGTGCGCTGCGGGCGCGAGATGCGGCCGCCATCGACCGGCATAATCTCGGCGATAATCCGCAGCAGGGTCGATTTACCGGCGCCGTTGAGCCCGACCAGTCCGACGCGGCCGTCGTCCGGCATCGCCCAGCTCGCGCCATCGAAAATCGTGCGTCCGCCGAAATGTTTGGTGATTTTGTCGAGCGTCAGCACTTCAATTCCTGGCAAACGGCGACCGCGGTTCGCGCCAGCACTCCGACTTCCGCGTGCGCCCCTTGGGCATGGCAATCACCGTGTCGCTGTGCAAACCGTTGCTGTTCAAACCGTTAATGATAGCGGGCGCGAACGCCGTGCGAAAGGTATCGCGCAGCGGTCACCATCAACCTCCCATCCAGAGCGTTCGCCAGCGGCTGCGAGATCGGCGCGTTGGTCCGTTATTCAGGCGGCGCGCAAGAGGCGGTTCAGGTCGGCGCGAGGGCGTCGATCCATTTTCGCGAGAACGCTAGAATCGAGGATCTCAGCAGCGCATTTACCGACTCTGGGGAGGGCAGCAAAATGGCCGCGTTGAGTGACGGCGATCGCGTTCTCATCATTGACCGCAAGCTCTTCAAAGACGACAACACGCGCTTCTTCGTCGGCGTTATCGAGGCTTACGACGCGGTCGCAGCGCGCGTGCGCGGCTACCCGTTCCATCTGAGCCCGTACGAAGTTTCCGGCGCCGAGCGCCATGGCGAGGAGCGCATCCGCGTCCTCTCGATGAGCGCGGGCGACCTGATCTACGTCTTGCCGCGCGAAATCGACGCGGCCAAGGTCCATCTGCGGCGATCGCCCAAATCGCTGATGCTGACCGATGGCGAAGCCTTCACCATCGATCTGAGCGAATGGCTCCTGCGCGTCTGACCCGCCGCACCGCCGCTGGTCAGATCGCCGGCGAGGTGCCCTGGCTTCCACTCCCCTGTTCGCTCGCACATGGGGTTGTCATTCTGAACGGAGCCGGCGGAGTGAGGAATCCCGGGATTCTTTGCTGCGCTCGGAATGAGAGCTGAGCCTTGTTCTGAGTGCCTTGGTCCCCGCACCTTCGGTCCTGCCTGTACAACCATTGCGAAGACGACAGGTCTTATCGATAGCCACCGAAAGGCTGTCATCTCCGGTTGCCTTAAGCGAACAGGAAGTCTGAAACCTTGGGCAGCAGGCGAGCTTGTGAGCCGAGCTAGCGAGTCGGCGAGGTGCGTCAGGCGACTGTTTTAGAAGAAGGCTTGAAGTTCTTCGTTCCTCGACCACCATCCCGATCGTCCCGGTTCCGGCTGGCGCGGGCGGCGCGGCGCGTGTTATCAAACGTGGTCGATTCCATTTCGCGCCACGGCGGCTGACGGCGGGCGCAGGAAGCAGCGGGAGTTTATCGCGATGAGTCTCAGGCTCGATGGAAAGAATGCACTGATTACGGGCGCGGCGAGCGGTATTGGCCGCGCCTCTGCGCTGCGCTTTGCCGAAGAGGGCGCCCACGTCGCCGTCGCCGATCGCAACCTCGCGGCGGCCGAGGAAACTGCGGCAGCGGTGCGCAAGCTGGGCCGTAAGGCGTCCGCAATCCAGGTGGACGTGAGCGACCCCGCTCAGGTGACGGCGATGCTGGCGAAGACCGTCAAGGATCTTGGCGGCCTCGATATCCTGCTGGCGGCGGCCGGCGTCTCTCACGCGCGCTATGGCGAGGGCCAGGTCCAGCACAAACTGCTCCACGAGATCCCCTTCGAGGAGTGGCGCCGATTGATGGCGATCAACCTCGACGGCTGCTTCCTCACCTGCCAGGCGGCCGCGCGGCAGATGATCGCGCAGGGCCACGGCGGCAGGATTATCGCGATCGCGTCGGGCGCCGCGAAGATTCCGATCAAGGGGTCGGGCGAATACGCCGTCAGCAAGGCGGGCGTGTGGATGTTGATGAAGAACATGGCGCTGGAGCTTGGCCGCTACGACATCACCTGCAACGCGATCGGACCCGGGGTGATCGACACGCCGATGACCAAGGACTTGCAGGAGAGCAAGAACTTCGACCGCATGATGCGCCAGGCGCCGCTCAAGCGGATCGGCAAGCCGGTCGATGTTGCGAACACCGCGCTGTTCCTTGCGAGCGACGAGGGCAGCTACTTCACCGGTTCGATTCTCCATCCGGACGGCGGGTTCGTGATGCAGTAGATGAACGGCGGGATGAATCCGGGTGTCCGCGCGATCGTCGAACAGTTGACGGCGGGCAGCGGCGGCGGTGCAGAGAGTCGCAGTGATATATGGCCGTCGGCGGTGGCCGCCAAAGCTCGGAACAAACAGAATCGCTCTCCCATGAGATTGAGATCTATCGCAAGAATTGGCGCCCGTGCCGCACTCTCGCTGGCCGTCCTGATGGGCATGGCGGTCGCGTTTGAGGCACCGTCCGCGCGTGCGCAGGACAACGCAGGCGTCACGACCGCCCCTGGTGGAATGGACGCCGGCAGCGGGGTGGAGCCGGGCGGCGATTCGATGAATTCGGACACGCCGGCGAGCGACTCCTCGATGGCGCCGCCGATGGCGAAGATGCATATACGATCGCCGATCACCGGATCGATGATGGCGGCGCCACCCTATGGCCTGGCGCCGATGAAGGTCGGCTTCTTCGTGCTCGCCGACGATCCCGAGGGCATCGGCTTTCTTACTTACTCGTGGAACTTCGGGGACGGCACGGTTTCCTCACTGCCGCCGGAGCTTTACATCTTCCACACCTATGAGAACCCGGGGACCTACTCCGTTGAGCTGACCATCACGACGGTCGATGGGCGGTCGCAGACCTTCCGTCAGGGCGTCGTAGTCAAAGCGGCGGGCGACTGAGGGCGCGCTTTCGGCCGCGTCGCACGAGTGGAGCGTCAGAGGCCGGCGAAGCGCGAAAAAATTGAAAATTTCAGGGTTGGGGTTTTGGTACCGCGGAGGGCAAAATACCGCTGGCACGGATTATGCGTGACGAATTGCCGAATTCCTGAAACATACGCCTAGTCTTAATCGGGCTACCGTTCCTTTAGCCATAGTCTTTTAGTCTCAAAACGTATAAAAGGCGAAAATGTTTCACGTGAAACATTTTCGCCGTCCGTTTGTGGGGAAGGATTGCACGGTTGACTGAGGGACGTTGCGGACGACCCGGCAACGTCCTTCGCGGCGCGATTTCGGATGTCGGTCGGGTCGAGATGGTCTGAAGCGGGGCGAGGTGGATTTGCGGCGAAGGTGCGGGAGGGAGTGGGTATCGGTTGAGCGGTGGGCGCAGGTATCGGCGGCTATTCGGGACAGGTATTGGCAGCTATTCGGGACAGGTATCGGGGGCCAACAAGGATGCGAATTGGGCGGCGCTTGACGGTTCGTAACGATAATGATACTGATTATCAAAATCGTGGTGAGCGTCGAGCCCAGGGTCCGGTTGCCGACGACTTACCTCAATCGAGGTCATCGCCATGTACGTGTGTGTTTGCAATGCCGTCACCGACCGCCAGATTCGCGCGCAATCGGAAAGTTCTCGCGGAACGGTGGCGGAGGTTTACCGCGCACTCGGGATCAAGGTGAAGTGCGGGAAGTGCGTCAGCACGGCCAAGTGTATCATCGGGGAAATGCGGCCGGCGGAAATGCGGCCGGCGGAAATGCTGCCGGGGGTATGCGCCGGAGTATGCGCGGTGGGCGGCAACAGGAACGAAGGGTTGCGAACGGATGCGCGCCGTCCGCTGCCGTTTGCGGCATATCGGATGAGCGACGGCCGGGTGGCGGGCCGTCAGCCCGAGACGCGCAATGCCGCCAGGAGTCCCGCCTTCGTGATGGCCGACTAAGCCTGGGCCCCTCGATTTGGCCGGATGCATCGCCGCCGTGTAGGATAAGACGACGCGCTTGGTGGGAGGTGGCTCATGCAGGGAGATCCGAAGGTCATTCAGCTTTTGAACGGAATTCTGCGCAACGAATTAACCGCGATCAATCAGTACTTCCTCCATTCCCGCCAGTTGAACCATTGGGGCGTGAGCAAGCTCGGCGAGTACGAATACAAGGAATCGATCGAGGAGATGAAGCACGCCGATGAACTGATCGAGCGGGTGCTGTTCCTGAGCGGACTGCCGAATTTGCAGGACCTCGACAAGTTGCTGATTGGCGAGAACGTCAAAGAGATCCTGGAATGCGATCTGAAGGCGGAGAGCAAGGCGCTGGGCGACCTGCGCGAAGCGATCGCATATACGGAGACGGTGCGCGACTATGCGAGCCGCGACCTGCTGCAGGAAATCCTGGTACACGAAGAAGAGAGCATCGATTTTATCGAGACCCAGTTCGACCTGATCGAACGCATCGGGATCGAGAATTACATCCAGTTGCAGTCCGGCGGCGCGAGTTAGCCTCACCTGCGGGGCAGTGGCAGGCAGCGGCAGGCGGTCGGGAGTCCTGGTGTTAGCGGCAAACTCGTCGGGTTAGAATTTCTCCTTGAAGGGGCGGACTTCGAGTTCCATTGTCCAGGCGCTCGAATCCTGATGCGCGAGATGCCAGTAGGTTTCCGCGATCGCCTCGGGTTTCAGGAAATCGCCGTCCTGGAGGGTGGGCTTGCGGCCGCGAGCGCCGGGAATGTCGATGCTCCCGTCGACGTTGATCCAGGCGACATGGATGCCTTTCGGACCGAGGTCGCGCGCGAGCGCTTGCGCCAGCCCGCGCATCGCGAACTTGGCGGGCCCGAACGACACCGACTTTGGCCCGGCCTTGACGCCCGCGGTTGCGCCCGTGAAGAGCATCGCACCGCATCCGCGCGCGATCATAGCAGGGACGACTTCCTTGGCGGCGACAAACGCGCCGAGGGCGTTGACGCGCCAATCCGCTTCATACTGATCGGGTGTAATGTCGGTGATAGTGCCCCAAGAGCCGCTGCCGGCGTTGTAGAGCAGCAGTTCCGGATCGCCGAGTTCGGTGCGGATGGTGGCGAAGGCCTGCGTCATCAGAGTGCGATCGCCAACGTCGCACGGCACCTCGAGCACGGTCGCACCGCCTTGACGAATCTCGCCGGCGAGGTTTTTCAGGTAATCCGCCTTGCGCGCGAGAAGGGCGACGGCATAGGTTGCGGCAAAGCGGCGGGCGAGGGCGGCGCCCAATCCGGGGCCGACTCCGGTAATCACTGCGACGGGCTTATTCGACGGGTTGGATTTATTCGCCATGATGCTTGACTCCTGTGCGACGGGGCATCTGGCAGCATAGGGGAGGTTGGTCGAAGAAGGCAAAACCGTGATCCGTTCAGGCAACTGAAACCTCGCGGGGCTTCAGTACGGAAATTACAGTTCTGCGTGCCGCGGCAACATCGCGATACGAGACCGTCGCAAGCGCTGGCCGTCGGCCTCAATTCTCGGGCAGCAGGGTGACCGATCCGTCGCTCAGGTGGTACCGCGCCGGGACGATCTTCAGTTGACCGCTGGCGACGAGGGGGGCGAACTGCGGCTCCCTGGCCAGTTTCTCCGCGACCAACTCGGCGTTGGCGTCGATGGCGTTGCCGAGCGCATCACCCGGCATGCCCTTGGTCTTGGCCACGGCCGGATAGATATTGTTGATCATCACACTTTTGGTTGGCTTGGGATAATCGGCGACCGCCGCGGTCACCGCGCCGCACTGGTCGTGGCCGAGCACCATGATCAGGCGGGTGTGGAGATGGGCGATGGCGTACTCCATACTCTCGAAGACGAGCTTGTCGAAGGTGTTGCCGGCGGTGCGGACGACGAAAAGCGTACCGACGCCCTGGTCGAAGAGGATCGCGGGGGCGATCCGGGCATCGGAGCACGAGAGAATGACCGCCTTGGGTTCCTGTTTGGCCCCGGTGGGGCGTTCGTCGGGACGGACCGAATGGTCGGCGACATAGAGCTTGTTGCCGTCGAGCAATTGCTGCAGGGCGACGTTGGGGGGCATTCCCTTGGCGGGGCCCGCGGTCCATCCGCGGACGGCGACTGCGAGCGTCGCGATGATCGCGAGCGGAATTATGGCGTAACCTTTTGCGTTGCAAGAGCGTTGCAGTACTGACGATGATTGCGGCTTTGGTTCCATAAGCTCCCCCATGGTTTATGCGACCATGGCGAAAGTACCTTGAAGGCGGGTCGCGCGCCACACCCGCGCGCGAAGCATGGCGGGAGCGACCTTGCAGCGATGGGGAGGCGGGCGACGGTTGACTCCGCTTTTGCCACTACTACTAATACGTTCATGCTGACGCGCATGATCGCCGCAGGGTCCGCCGCGATGCTGACGGCGCTAATGACGATGACGGCAGTGGCTCTTCCCGGATGCGGGCAAAGCGCCGCCGATGCGAATCAGAAGCAACTTCAGGATCAGCAGGCGCAACTGGACCAGCTCAAGCAGGAGGTGGCGGCGTTGCAGGGCGGTCACGCCAACTACAACACCGCGCCGGCGCCGCCCGGAACCTGCGACTCCGCGGTGATGGCGGTAGCGACGCGCAAGGGTGGCGAGCGCATGGCGGCGGGCGATACGGCGGCCGCGCTCGGCTTCTACCAGGACGCGGTGACGGCTTGCGCGAGCAGCGCCGCGGCGCAAGTTAACCTGGCGAACACCTACGAGGCGATCGGGAATCGTGCCGCCGCGGTGGCGCATTATCGGATCGCCGCGGGTGCGAGCGGTGCCGACGCCGATGCGGCCGCGGTCGGGCAGGCGCGCGACGCGTTGAGCCGGCTGGGCGGGTCGGGTTGAAGTGAGACACGGGCGCATTTCAGATGAATTGCGGATAACCTAGCGACGGACGGACGAGATGACCATGGACGAAACCGACAAGAGCAACGGGGCCGATAAGAACAATCAGGCGGTTGATTCGTCGCGGCGGGGGACCCGCACCGCGCGGCGTATCGCGCTGCTGACCGCGGGCGGCGACGCCCCGGGGATGAACGCGGCAATCCGCTCGGTGGTACGCACAGCGGTAGGCGCGGGACTGGAAGTTCTGGGCGCGCAGCGCGGTTTCGAGGGTCTGATCTACGGCAACTTCGAACCGCTACCGAACCGATCGGTATCGAACATTCTGCAGCACGGGGGGACGATTCTGGAAACCTCGCGCACGCCGGAATTCTCGACCGAGGCGGGGCGCACGCGATCGGCGGAAAACCTGCGCTATCGGGGAGTGCGCGGTCTCATCGTGATGGGTGGGGACGGATCGCTGGCGGCGGCGCGCGCGTTCGCCAACGACACCGCGATGCGCGTGATGTTCATACCGGCGACGATCGACAACGACGTTCCGAATACGGATTTCTCGATCGGGTTCGACACGGCGGTGAACACCGCGCTCGAAGCGATCGACCGCATCCGCGATACGGCTTTCGCCAACGATCGGCTTTTCTTCGTGGAAGTGATGGGGCGGGACTCGGGCTTTATCGCACTGTCGGTGGCGATCGGCGGCGGCGCCGAAATCGTGATCGTGCCGGAGATTCCGTTCGACCTGGAGGATATGTGCCGGCGTATCGAGGACAGCCAGTTGCGCGGCAAGCGATCGTCGATAATCGTGGTTTCGGAAGGTCCGCGGACGGGGGGCGCGATTTCGATCGCGAACTCGATCACGGAGCGGCTGGGGATGCAGTCGCGAGTCGTCGTCCTCGGTCATATTCAGCGCGGGGGGGCGCCGACGGCGCGCGATCGCCTGCTGGCGTCGCGGATGGGGGCGGCGGCGGTGCGCGCGCTGATCAACGACAAGCCGTCCTCGCTGATCGGCGAGGTGGGGGGCCGAATCGTGGAAGTTCCGTTTGAAGAGGTGGCCCGCGGCCCGCAGCCGTTCGATTCGGAGCTGATCGACCTGGTTCATCAATTGGCAATCTAGAAAATCTCGAAATTTCAGGCACTTAGGTTCTGTGCCGAAGCCTCGGGGAACCAATTTCCCGCAACCCTTGTTGTCCTAGACGCTACGGAAGGTTTGCGCCCGAGCGCTGGATGACCCGCAATCGGAGGGGAGACGGCGGCTGCTACCTTGCGCTGACGGGCGGGGAAGCGAGGTTACCGGAGATGAGCTCCAGATTTTGCGCCGTCTCGAGTGAATCGGCAACGGAAATTGGCGAATCGGATTTGATCCTGCCGTGCCAGTATTTCGACATATCGGGCGGCCACAGCCTGACCGGCGAGCAGCGCCTGATGCTCGCTCTGCTGACCGACGCCATCAACGTATATCAGAAGGGCGTGCTCTCGCGCCGGACTGCGGCGCGGAGGCTGTACGTCGATGCCGAGCGCTGGATTCTTGCCGACGACGATCGCTGCGGATGGCTGAGCTTCCCGACCGTGTGCGAAGCCCTCGGCATCCATGTGGGACTGCTGCGCAAGCGGCTCATCACGTGGAAGCACGCGGTCCATCGGGAATGTGAGAATCATCCGAAGTCGTTGCGGACGCATCTGCGGGTGAATCCGCACGCCAACCGCGTGAGTCATCGGCGCGTATCGCCGGAGCCAGCCGCGCGCGCAATCTAATCGCTGAACGGGGTGGAATCGCGGGGATTATAAATCCAAGCGTCATCCAGTCCGCGCCACGTCACCACCGCCCTCGCCGTAATCAGTCAGAGCGCCCGTCCCAGCGCGCATGACCCGCCCGCTGTATCCGGCGGGGGCGATCGCCTCGTGCGGAGCGGCGGGTTTGGTCATTGCAGAGCCGCTGCGCTACAGAAAGGGGAAATCGCGACGGCGATGGCCCGCGCCGACAGTGCGAGCGCGGACCGTCGCGGATGCGCCAGACAATTTCCACGGGAGGTTGCCCGACTTGAAAGACGTATTCAGCGTTGAGGGGAAAGTCACGGTGGTAACAGGCGGCGGCACCGGCATCGGAATTTCAATCGCTCACGAATTCGCCAAACGCGGTGCGCCCGTGCTCATCGCCAGCCGCAACGCCGAGCATCTCGAGCCGGTACGCGACGAAATTCGCAAGGCCGGCGGGCGCTGCGAAATGTTCGTCGTGGACGTCCGCGACGCGGCGAAATGCGATTTGATGATCGCTGAAGCGGTCAAGCAGTTCGGCCGGCTCGACGTGATGATCAACAATCACGGCGGCAGTATCACGACGCCGAGCATGAACCTATCGCCCAACGGCTGGCGGGCGGTAATTTCGATCAATCTCGACGGCACCTTCTTCTGTTCGAAGGCGGCGGCGCGCCAGTTTATCGCGCAGAACAGCGGCGGTTGCATCATCAATCTGTCTTCTACGGCGGGGGTTCACGGCTCCTCCACGATGCTCCCCTACGCGGCTTCGAAGGCGGGCGTCATCAAGCTCACCGAATCGCAGGCGGGCGAATGGGGCCGCTACGGTATCCGCGTCAACTGTATCGCGCCGGGCCCGGTTACCACCGAGGGCGCGGCGGAGCGTATCTGGCCCAACGAGGAGGTCAAGAACATGATGCTGCGATCGCGCGCGCTCGGCCGGTTCGGACGGGTGGAGGATGTCGCATATCCATGTATCTTTCTGGCTTCGGAGGCGGCGAGCTGGATGTCCGGCTCGACCATGGTCATCGACGGCGGCAATATCCGCGCCGCGGAGATCGTGCAGATGGGCCTGTGAGCGCGACCGAGTGAGGCAAAACGGAGAGAATAACGCCAGGATTCGGCCAATTATCGGCGCCTTGGGTACCCTGTTGATCTCAATCTCCCGCCGAACAGGTTGGCGAAAAGCAAATGCTGCGCGGACTTGTCGCGAGGGTTCGCGGCATGGTATCCGAAACAGCTTAGCCACCATTTGAATTGAGCAGGCGGTGTTCGCGGTGGTGGCCTTGGTATTGATGCAGGGAAGGTGAGCGAGCTTGGACTTTGGCTTCAGTGAAGAGCAGGAGATGCTGCGCGAGAGTGCGCGTGGCCTGCTCGAAAAGGAGTGCCCTTCGACGGCGGTACGCCGCCTGATGGACGACGATCGGGGCTACGACGCCGAACTGTGGCGCAAGATGGCGGCGCTCGGATGGACGGGGCTGGTGGTGCCCGAAGCGTACGGCGGCAGCGGGCTGTCGTACGTTGACCTGGTGCTGGTGCTCGAGGAGATGGGCCGGGTGCTGCTGCCGTCGCCGTTCATCTGGACCGCGATGGTCGCGGAGGCCATCAAGCGCATCGGCAGCGAGTTCCAGAAGCAGGCGCTGCTGCCGAAGATCGCGGCGGGCGATCTGATCGCGACAGTGGCCTGGATGGAGCCGTCGGGACTCTGGAGCGCGGAGGGTATCGCGATGCCGGCGCGCAAGCGCGGCAGCGGCTACATGCTCGAGGGCGTCAAGCTGTTCGTCAACGACGCTCATATCGCGGACCATCTGCTGGTCGCGGCGCGCACCAGCGGCAAGGGCGTCACGCTATTCGCGATCGAGAGCGCACGGGCCGGAATTACGGTCTCGCCGCTCAAGACCATGGATGCGACGCGCAAGCTGAGCGAGGTGAAGTTCGAGGGCGTGAAGGCGACCGCCGCCGACGTCGTCGGGACGATGGGCGACGGCTGGAAACCGCTGTCGGAGATCCTCGATCGCGGCAAGGTTATGATCGCGGCTGAAATGATGGGGGGGGCGCAAAAGGTGCTCGAGATGACGGTCGAATACGCGAAGGTGCGCGCGCAGTTCGGCCGGCCGATCGGCAGTTTTCAGGCGGTCCAGCACAAGTGCGCGAACATGATGATCGATGTCGAGGGCGCCAAGTCGGCGGTTTACTACGCGGCGTGGGCGGTCAGCAACGAAGTCGCCGAGGCACCGCTCGCCGCGGCCTTGTGCAAGGCGGCAGCGTCCGATGCCTATCGGCGCGTTTCCGCCGACGGAATCCAGGTCCACGGCGGTATCGGATTTACCTGGGACCACGACCTGCATCTGTACTTCAAGCGCGCCAAGTCTTCCGAGTTCACCTTTGGCGACGCGAGCTACAATCGGGAGCTGGTTGCGCAAGGTATCAATCTGTAGGCAGCACGGACGGGCGCGGCGCGCGCCGTTTCAATGCGCGCCGTTTCAATGCGCGCCGTTTCAATGCGCGCCGTTTCAATGAAGGATGGTCTTTGAGATCGTCGATGACCGCGTCGGCGAATGGATGAACGCATTGGGCGAAGGAAGGTAATTCGATGGCGATCGACAAGAGTATCGTTGGCAAGACCGGCAAACCGTTCACGGTGCCGATCGAGTGGAGCAAGGTGCGCGAGTTCGCCCGCGCGATTCGCGATCCCAATCCGGTTTACTTCGACCCGGAACTGGCGAAGCAGGAGTGCGGCGGTATTCCGGTGCCGCCAACCTTCCTGCAGGCGGCGTCGTTCTGGATGGACGGAGACTCGATGCCGACGGCGAATTTCGACCTGCGGCGGATTCTGCATGGCGAGCAGGACTTCGAGTTTTTGAAGCCGATTTTCGTCGGCGACGTGCTCACCGGAACCTCGCGGATAGCCGACGTGTACGAGAAAGAGGGTGGTCGCGGTGGCAAGATGACTTTCATGGTCACCGAAATCGAGTACAAGAATCAGAAGGGCGAGACGGTGGCTTTTGCGCGCGGGACACTGGTCGAGACCGGGCAGGCGGTGGGCGGCTGAGATTGCCGGGCGGGCCGGCAGCCGCGATCCGAATCGAAACGCGGGTCGAACTGAACTGGCGCGACGTTGGCGCGATGAATATGACTAACAGGTAGGGAATTAACGCGAGGCGCGATCGCCCCGCGCAAAAATTGAGGCGAGCAATGGCAGGCAAAATCAAATACGACGCGGTCAAGATTGGCGATCAAACACCAACGATTACGATCGACAACGTCGCGCGGCCCGATTTCGTGCGCTACGCGGGGGCCTCGGGCGACTTCGTGCCGCTGCATTACGATCAGACCTTCGTCGAGGCCGCGGGAATCCCGACGGTATTTGCGCAGGGCATGTGGACGGCCGGATGTCTCTCGCGCTGTCTCACCGATTACGCCGGCGCGAGCCAGGTGCGCCGCTTCAAGGTGCGCTTCGCGCGGCAAGTCTGGCCGGGAGACACGCTCACCTGCCGCGGGAAAGTCACCGGCAAGAGCGAGAAGAACGGCGAGAAGCTGATCGAGGGCGAACTGGAGGTGGTGAATCAGAAGGGCGAGGCCACCGTCAAGGGGACCTTCGCCGTAGCCGCCGCCTAACGCTCCGTCAGCAGCGAGGACGCGTCGGTTCAGATAGCGCCGGCTAAGTCCTCGCAGCTAGCGGTCCGACGCCAGCCGCCTGCGGACGAATCGTTCGCCGGTTATGGTTTGGTTTGAATCCGCGCTTGCTCCGATGAGGCGAAACGAGCTTCAGAGAAGCGAGAGCGCGAACTATCGGGGAATAGGCAGGGAATAGTTAGGGAATAGGCGCGGTCGCGGGCGCAGAGGCGAATTGTCGCCGCGACCAAGCAAAGCAAAGATTCGCAGTAAGATCAGTAAGAGCTTCGATGAATCAACCACGTTTTATAATACTGCATGGCCATTTTTATCAGCCGCCGCGGGAGAGCCCGTGGACCGGCCTGATCGCCCCCGAGCCGGGCGCAGCGCCGTTTGCCAACTGGAACGAGCGGATTCTCAGCGAATGCTACACCGCCAACGCTCATGCCCACACGATGGAAGGGCGGGTCGTGCGCATCCATAACAATTACGAGTCAATTAACTTCAACTTCGGCCCGACGCTGTGCGGCTGGCTCGAACGGCATGGGAAGATCGCCTATCGGGCGATTCGTCTGGGTGATGAGGCGAGCGCCAAGCGCCTGGGCGGGTATGGCAACGCGATGGCGCAATCGTACAGCCATTCGATCATGCCGCTGCTGAGCCGCGCGACAAGGAAATGCAGATGGCATGGGGGATCGAGGATTTCGTCTATCGCTTCCGGCGGCGGCCGGAAGGCATGTGGCTGCCCGAATGTGCGGTCGATAACGAGTCATTGGCGGCGTTGGCACGCGCGGGGATCAAATACACGATCTTGGCACCGAGCCAGGGCCGATTTATTCGGGAGGGCGTCAGCGGCAGCGAGGTCGGCCCATTCCAATGGCGGCAAGGCGATCTGAGTATCGCGATTTTCCGATTCGAGCGCGAATTGTCCGGTCAGATTGCGTTCAGCGATTGCTCGCCGACGGTGGGCGGCTGGCGAACTGGCTTGCGGATGTGGCCTGCGCGCAACCCGAGGGCGCGGCGCTGATGATCGCGACCGACGGCGAGACCTTCGGGCATCACTAGAAGACTGGCGCAGCCGAATTGGCGCGCGCGCTGGAGATGCTCGAAGAGCGCGATGGAATCGATCGTCACGAACTGCGCGAATTACCTGGCGACGCATCCGGCCGCCGGCGCTTCGAGATTCCGGCGGCGACGGCGTGGAGCTGTCCGCATGGCGTCGAGCGATGGCGCTCGAACTGCGGATGCCGCGATGGACGGGCAACACGTCGCCAGGAATGGCGCGCGCCGTTCCGCGCCGCGATGGATTTCGTGAAGTATCATGCCGAGGCGACTTACGATCGTTTCGCGCCGGCGCTGGTGAAGGATCCCGGCGGGGGCATTGCGCGAATCGATCCGCCTGCTTATCGACGCCAATCCCGCGCGGCGCGAAGAGGAAATCTTCGAGCGGCACAGGCGTTACCGACGAAAATAATCGCGAGAGCTGCTGCGGATGCTCGAGATGGTGCGCGCGGGGCAGGCGGCGCTGACCAGTTGCGCGTGGTTCTTCGACGATTTCGGCGGGCTCGAGGGGCGCGTCGTGCTGCGCTGGGCGGCGCGCGCGGTCGAGCTGGCGGCGGAGTTTCGTGCCGAGCGTCGAGAACGAACTGCTCGAGCGGCTGCGCGGGATCAATTCGAACCGGCGCGAAAATGGCGACGCCGCGACTCTGTACCTGAGCTTGAAAACGCGCGAAGCTCGCGGTCGCGTGTAGCATAAGCTCTAAACGTCGAAAGGTGCGCGATGGCCTCGACCGAAGCACTCGATATCGATTCGACGCTGACCGAGATCGCGAAGTTCGCGCCCTCCGCTGAATTCAGCGCCCAGGCGTGGGTCAAAAGCCTCGCCGAGTACCAGGCGCTGTCCGGCGCGCCGACACGGACCCCGAAGGATTCTGGGCCGAATGCGCGCGCGACCTCGATTGGTTCAAGCCGTTCGGCAAAATGCTCGAATGGAAGTTGCCGCTTGCGAAGTGGTTCGTCGGCGGCAAGATCAACGCCGCCTACAACTGTCTCGACCGCCATCTGACAGGCGCGCGCCGCAACAAGGCCGCGCTGATTCTGGGAGGGCGAGCCGGGCGACATTCGCGCGTCCTGACCTACCAGATGCTCGCCGACGAAGTGGGGCGCTGCGCCAACGCGCTCAAGAGCCTGGGCGTCAAGGAGGGCGACCGCGTCGCGATCTACATGCCGATGGTGCCCGAGGCGGCGATCGCGATGCTCGCGTGCGCGCGGATCGGCGCGATCCATTCGGTGGTGTTCGGCGGCTTCTCGGCGGAGGCGCTGGCCGATCGGATCAACGATGCCGAAGCGAAGGTCTGTATCACCGCCGACGGCGGATGGCGCCGCGGGCAAAGGTCGCCGCTCAAGCAGAACGTCGATGAGGCGCTCAAGCAGTGCGCCTTCGGTCAGCAAAGTGCTCGTGCTCAAGCGCGCTCGGCAACAAGGTCGAGATGCGCAAGGGCCGCGACGTCTGGTGGGACGAGCTGGTGCCGCGCAAAGCCGCGAGTGCGACGCCGCGCAGCTCGATTCAGCGAGCATCCGCTGTTCACGCTCTACACCAGCGGCACCACCGGCAAGCCCAAGGGCGTCGTGCATACCACCGGCGGATACCTGACGCATCGTGCTGATGACGATGCAGTGGGTGTTCGACCTGAAGGACGACGATATCTACTGGTGCACCGCCGATATCGGCTGGGTCACCGGCCACAGCTACATCGTCTACGGGCCGCTGGCGGCGGGCGCGACGGTCGTGATGTACGAAGGCGCGCCGAATTTTCCCGAGAACGATCGCTTCTGGCAGATAATCGAGAAGTATCGAGGTCAGCATCTTCTACACGGCGCCGACCGCGATTCGCACGTTTATCAAATGGGGCGACGCAGTGGGTGAAAAAGCATGACCTGTCGAGCCTGCGTCTGCTCGGTTCGGTCGGCGAGCCGATCAATCCCGAAGCGTGGATGTGGTATCACAAGGTGATCGGCGGCGAGCGATGCCCGATCGTCGATACCTGGTGGCAGACCGAGACCGGCGGAATCATGATCGCGCCGATGCCGGGCGCGATCGCGACCAAGCCCGGCTCGGCGACGCTTCCGCTGCCGGGAATCGCCGCCGACGTCGTCACGCGCGAAGGGGCTGACCGTCGCCGCCAACCAGGGCGGCCTGCTGGTTATCAAGCGCACCCGTGGCCTGGGATGCTGCGGACCATTTACCGCGACCCCGAGCGCTACACAGGCAGTACTTCAGCCAGATCGACGGCATGTATTTCACCGGCGACGGCGCCCGTCGCGACCAGGACGGCTACTTCTGGATCATGGGCCGCGTCGACGACGTGATCAACGTCTCGGGGCATCGCCTGGGCACGATGGAAATCGAAAGCGCGCTGGTCTCGCATCGTCGCGGTGGCCGAGGCGGCCGTGGTCGGGCGTCCCGACGAGATGAAAGGGGAGGCGCGTGGTCGCATTCGTAACGCTCGAAGGCGGACGGCATAGCGATCCGACAAGCTGCGCGAGGAATTGCGGCAGCACGTCGTCAAGGAAATCGGCGCGCTGGCGCGTCCCGACGAAATTCGCTTCACCGACGCGTTGCCGAAGACGCGCAGCGGCAAAATCATGCGCCGTCTGTTGCGCCAGATCGCGTCCGGCGATGAAACGCTCGGCGATACGACGACGCTCGAAGATCTGTCGGTGCTGGCAAAGCTGCGCGACGACGAGGAATAGCAGCCTGGCCGGCGGGCTTAATCCTCCTGAAAACCGGCAAGGCGGCAGTGCGGTGATGTTCCATGAGCATTACTTTCGGCACCAATCGCTTCAGCTTCCTCGATCCTGAGCGGTTGGCGCGATCCTGCGTTGAAGCGGAAAAGGCCGGTTTCGATCGTCTGTGGTTTCCGGACAGCCAGCTTCACGCCGGTGACGTTTTCATCAACCTGTTGACCGCCTTGCGCAGCACCAAGCGGGTGCACGCGGGCACCCTGGTGGTGAATCCGGTGACGCGGCATCCGAGTGTTCTGGCTTCGAGTATCGCGACGGTTGACACCTATGCGCCGGGTCGGGTGATGCTCGGCATCGCCAGCGGCGATACCTCCGTGTGGCAGGTGGGATTGCGTCCGGCGCGTCTGGCCGAGCTTGAAGTGGCGGTGCGCACGATACGCGCCCTGCTGGCAGGTGAGGGTGTCGATCTTGGATGGACGGCGCCGTCGCGTCTGGATCATCCGCGCGGAGTGCCGGTGATAGTCGCTTGCGGCGGGCCGCAGGCTTTGCGGATGGCGGGGCGCCACGCGGACGGCGTCGTGATGCGAGTGGGGGCCGATCCGGCACTGCTGCAGTGGGCCTACGAGGAATTTCGCGCCGGTGCGGCGGCGGCAGGTCGCGATCCCGCGACGATGTTCATCGCCTTACATTTTCATACCGTGATCACGGATAACCCCGAACTCGCCAGAGCGCGAGGACGTGTGATGGCGGCAGGCTATTACGAGGTGAATCCGCGTCTGTGGGAGGTCGTCGGGCTGAAATGGCCATGCGCGCCGGTGCATGAGATCCTTAAGCGAGTGCGGCCGGATTTTCATCACGCGACGGATATGGAGCTCGCGGCACGATCGGTCGCCGAAATTCCCCACGAGGTTGCGCGACGCTTCTGCCTGATGGGAAATGCGGCCGAGGTGCGCGGCCAACTCGAGGAGTTGGTGGCGGCGGCGCCGTGGGCGCATCACGTGGTGCTGCAACCGAATATGCCCGGACGCGCGTTTCTGACGGCGTGCGGCAATGACGTTATCCCCGCCTTCAAGTAAGAAGGCGCGAGCAGGTGCGGCTAGAGCGTGGGTTTGCGCAGGACCAGCAGGATCGTGAAGGACGCGCGGCCGTAATCGATGCCGAGGTCCCAGGTCATCATCCGGTCGATCATGCGCAAGATTGGATTGCGGTAGAGCTTGAGGCGGTAGAACGGCCAGCGCATCAGGTCGCCAATCGGCAGCAGCATCAGGCCGCCGTAACGGGTCGTTTCAACCTTAAAGCGCGGACCGATCAGAGCGATCAGTTCGTCGCGGCTGAAATGATGGTGCCACACGACGCCGGCGGAATCGTCGCGATAGCCGTCGTCGCGCAGGCCGCGCCGAATGATCGCGCGATGGAGGCGTGGCAGCCGGAAGCGCAGATTGCTCGCGTCGAGGCCCTGGAAAATGCCGGCATGCGGACAGCGCAGGATGAATTTGCCGCCGGGCTTCATCACGCGCCAGACTTCCTCGATGGTTGCCCGCCGCTGTGCCGCCGGGATGTGTTCCAGTACTTCAATGCAGGTCACGTGGTCGAAGGACTGGTCGGCGAAGGGCAGCAGCGGCCCGTCACATTGATGGAGGTCGGCCTGCGGAACGTGGCGGCGGGCGGCCTCAATTGCGGCTTGGTTGACATCGACGCCCGCCAGCCTGAATTGCGGATATTGGCGCGCGGCGGCGCCGAGCAGTTCGCCGACGTTGCATCCGAGGTCGAGCAGGCTGGTGCCCGCCGAATCGATCCAGGCGAGCCCGTCCATTTGATTTAGCGGCATGCTGAGGTGGTCGATCTGACTGCCATAATCGCGCGATTTGCCGCCTTGATGGGCGACCGCCGGGAATGATAACATGCCGTCGTGGGCTGCTGCCCACTTTTTTGTTGGTTCGCCGCTCGTTCCCGGGAACATTTTGGCTTTTCCTGATCGGTCCTTGCTGGCGAACCGTCGAGGAAAAGGCCGGTGATGGTGTTACAACTGAATCCCACGGCGAAGAAGGTCGTCGAATTGATCGAGCCGCACGTCGAGCGGCAGGGCTTCGAGCTGGTGGGAATCGACTTTCGCAAGGGCACGCGAACGTCGCTGCTGCGGCTGCTGGTGGATAAGTCCGGGCGGCGGTATCGCGATGAGCGATCTCGAGATGCTGAGTCCGATGATCGGCGACCTGCTCGACGTTTACGACCCGGTCGAGGGGCGCTATACGCTGGAGGTCGCATCGCCGGGGGTGAATCGTCCGTTGACGAAGCTGGCGCATTTCGAGGCCTTCGTGGGTCAGCGGGTAAAGGTGCGGACGCATCGCCCGCACCATGGCCGCAAGAATTTTGAAGGGGTGCTGGCGGCGGTCAGTGCCGAAGGGCATGGAGCTTGACGACGAGATCAGCCATAAGCCGGCAACGCATTGGCTTCGAGGAGATCAAGGGAGCAAATTACGAGCATAAGTTCGACTAGTTCAAGTCGTGGGAAACAGGCGGCCACGGGTTATGCCGGGGCCGCAACCAAATTTCAAGCCGCGCGAATCAGCTTGCGCCCGCGGGAGGCGTTATGCGGTCGATCTGAACCGGGTTATCGAACAAGTATCCAAGGAAAAAGGGATCGACAAGACGATCGTGGTCAACGCGGTCGAGGAGATGATGCATTCGGCCGCGCGGCGGACCTTCGGGCCCGACCGCAATATCGAGTCGCGCTTCAATCCGGAAATCGGCGAGATCGAGCTATTCGAAATCAAGACGGTGGTCGCGACGGTCGCGAACGCGGCGTCCGAAGTGGAACTTGACAGATGCGCACACCAAGTACGATCCCGAGGCGCAGGTCGGCGACGAAATTCTGATCAAGCTCGATACGGCGACGATGGGCCGCATTGCAGCGCAGGCCGCCAAGCAGAATCTGATCCAGCATATTCGCGACGCCGAGCGCAAACAGATTTTCAACGAGTTCAAGGATCGCAAGGGCGAGATCGTCTCGGGAATCGTGCAGCGCTTCGAGCGCAAGAACATGATCGTCAACCTGGGCCGCACCGAGGCGATTCTGCCCGAGAAGGAGCAGATTCCGCACGAGCGCTATCGCCAGGGCGATCGTATCCGCGCGCTGATTCTCGACGTCGATCTGTCCGAAAAGGGCCTGTCGATCGTGCTCTCGCGCACCTCGAATCGACTTCCTGATGAAGCTGTTCGAGCAGGAAGTGCCGGAGATCTACGAAGGCATCGTCGAGATTCGCCAATGCGCGCGCGAACCCGGCGGACGCGCCAAAGTCGCGGTCTATTCCAAGGATTCCGACGTCGATCCGGTCGGCGCATGCGTCGGGATGAAGGGCACGCGCGTGCAGTCGGTGGTGCAGGAATTGCGCGGCGAGAAGATCGATATCGTGCCGTGGACCGACGACCAGGCCGAACTGGTATGCCGCGCGCTGGCGCCGGCGAAAGTCTCGAAAGTGATTATCGACGAGGACGAGCACGCGATGGAGGTGATCGTCCCCGACGATCAGCTCTCGCTCGCGATTGGCAAGCGCGGCCAGAACGTCCGCCTCGCGCATCGGCTGTCCGGATGGAAGCTCGACGTGCGCAGCGAGTCCGAGGCCGAAGAAGAGGCCCGCTGCGGCGCGCGCCTCGCTCAATGCGATTCCGGGCATCGGCGATATCAACGCGGAGCTGCTCTACCAGTGGGGCTTCCGCTCGGCCGAGCAACTGTCGGAGGCCAACGAGGACGACTTCGAGGTCGAAGGAATCAGCGCCGAGCGCGCCAAGCAGATAATCAACGCGGCGCGCGATTGGATCGCCAACAAGAGACCGCATCGAAGATGAAAAGGCCGCGGCGGCTGAAGCCGCGGCCGCTGAGGCTGCCGCCATCGCGGCAGCCGCGGTGGAACGCCGCCGCGGCTGGCGAAGAACTGGGCGCGGTTGATGGCGGAACCGAAGAAGTCGCTGCAGTGCGTGAAACGGAGACGCCGAGAACGGCGCAGGCGAGGCCGTCAAAGCCGAGGATGCCGAGAGTAAAGTAGCTAGCCCGAGCGCACCTGTCATCGGATGCATGCAGCGCGACGCGAAGATCGCGATGATACGGCTCAGCGCTCGTGAACGGGCAGGTGCAGTCGATTCGAGTTGCGTGCGGATGCCAGGGCGCGGCGGTTATCTGCATCGCAGCGCCGAATGCGTGGAGCGTTTCGAGCGCAGCAGAGTCAAGGAATTTCGGTGCGCTGAGGCGCAAACTCAGCTTCCCGAGCGTCGTAAGATAACGGAATTGATGCGGCCGCGACTGGCGGACACAACCCAGTTGGAATAGCATAGACTAAGATGGCGCGAAAGCGGATTAAAACCCTTGCCAGTGAGTGGGGAATTCCGGTCGAGGACTTGCTTGCCGAGTTGCGCCCGTTTGAAACTGGGCCATGCGCATTCCGATTCGAGCCTGCTCTCTCCGGAAGAGGCCGACCGGGTCAAAGCCGACCTCGACGAGCAGGCCATCGCACGGCCATTTTGCGCCGCGAAACTGTGGTCGAAACCAGTAGCCGGGAAGATGCTCGAAAAGCGCCTTAACGCCACCGTGATGCGCCGGCGTCATGCCGAGCCCGAGCCTGGACAGGTGGCGGCCGCACCAGCAGAGCCGTTTCATTTCGAAGTCGAAAGCGACGCGGCGACGAGTCGTTCGCAACCCCGCTGTTCGAAGAGCCGCTGCACGCCGAGCCCGAGCTGGCGGATTTCGCAAGCGCATTGCCCGAGCCGGAATTGGCCGAACCGCCGCCCGCCCTCAATGGCGCGGATCACTCTGCGGCGGCCGAGGACGCATCGGCCGCGACGGCCGTTGCGAGCGACGTTGAGGCACCCCCGGCGGGTGATTCGGCGGCGCCAATGGCCGCGGCAAGCGAGTCGACCCCGACGCCAGCCGTGGCGGCGACGGCCGGATCTGCGGCCGCCTCGGCGGAAGCTCCGCCGCCACGCAGCGCGACGATCGTGGTCGAGCGGATGGCAGAAGCCGTGAAGCGCACGCCCGCGGCCGCTACCGGCACCCTCGCCAAGGGCGCTCCACAGGTGACTCGATCCGCGCCGCCGGCGCGGACCGCGCCGGCGCCTCAGCGCTCGACAGCCCCGCTGCAGCGTCCTACTCCGCCGGTTCAACGTCCTGCGCCGCCCGCGGCGCCCGTGCCTGGAGCCATTCGTCACGGCGGGCTGCCGCCCGGTCGTCTGCGCGACAGTGCTCCGGTCAGGAACTTGACGCCCGGCAATGCGCCGCGGCGGATGGAGCCCGGGACCGTCTCGGCCGATGCCGATCTGCCCGGTCGCACGATTGATTTTACCAGCTCAGCACATGCTTCAGCGCCCTCGCTCGACGACGGGCAGAGGGACCCAAGGTGCTCGGCAAGATCGATCTGCGCAAACCGAGAGGCGCCGCCGCTGCGTCCAGCATCGACCCGGGTCGCGCGGCCGCGGCGGCGCCGAGCGCGCGTCCCGGACTCGACCGGACGCTTCGATCCAGCCGGCCGCTGCTCCCGCGCGGCCCGCCCGAAGGATTCGGCCCGCCGTCGCGAGAACGCCAAGCCCGGCGCGCGCGCGAATCAAGAAGAAGCGAGTCGTCAAGAAAGGGCAGACCGATGTCGCCGCCGAGCGCGAGATGCGCGGGCTGCGCGTGCCCAAGAAGCGGCGCGCGATGCCCGGCAAGGAACAGCGCAAGACCGAGATCACGACGCCGAAGGCCTCCAAGCGCGTCGTGCGAATCACCGAAGGCGTCACCGTCGCGCGAACTCGGCGCGCTCAGATGGGCGTCAAGGCCGGCGACCTCATCAAGCAAGCTGATGGACCTCGGCGCAGATGGCGACGCTCAACCAGGTGCTCGACGTTGACACCGCCACGCTGGTCGCCGGCGAGTTCGGCTACAGCGTCGAGAATGTTGGCTTCGACGTCGAGCAGGTGATCGAAGAGGGCCCGAGGAAGAGGTCACGGGCGAGATGGTCACGCGGCCGCCGGTAGTCACCGTGATGGGTCACGTCGATCACGGCAAAACCTCGCTGCTCGACGCGATTCGCCATACCAACGTAACCGACTCGCGAGTTCGGCGGAATCACGCAGCATATCGGCGCCTACATGGTCGAAGTTCAACGGGCGCAAGATCAGCTTTCGTCGATACGCCCGGCCACGAGGCGTTCACTGCGATGCGCGCGCGCGGCGCCAAGGTCACCGACATGGTCATCCTGGTCGTGGCCGCCGATGAAGGCGTGATGCCGCAGACGCGTCGAGGCGATCAATCACGCCGAAGCCGCCAGGCGTTCCGATCATCGTCGCAATCAACAAGATTGATTGTCCCGAAGCCAATCTCGACCACGTCAAGCAGCAGCTTACCGAGCACGGCCTGATCCCGGAGGATTACGGCGGCGATACGATTACCGTGCCGGTCTCCGCGCGTTCGGGCGAAGGCGTCGAGCAAGCTGCTCGAAATGATTCTGCTGCAGGCCGACGTGATGGAGCTCAAGGCTAATCCGGATCGCGGCGGCGCGCGGCACGGTGGTCGAATCCGCAGCTCGATCGCGGTCGCGGTCCAGTCGCGACCGTGCTGATCCAGGAAGGCACGCTCCATCAGGGCGATCCCTTCGTCTGCGGAATTACTTACGGCCGCGTGCGCGCGATGCAGGACCATCTCGGCCAGCGCGTGACCGAAGCCGGACCGTCCATGCCGGTCGAAATTTTCGGCCTCTCGACCGTCCCCGAGCCCGGCACCCTATTCACCGTCGTGGTTGACGAGGCCAAGGCGCGCCAGGTCGCCGAGTTCCGCCGCGTCCAAGCAGCGCGAAGGCGTGCTGCACGAAGACCAGCCGCATCTCGCTCGAGGACTTGAGCTCGCGGCATGGCCGCCGGCGAGGTCAAGGAACTGCGCGTAATTATCAAGGGCGACGTGCAACGGCTCGGTCGAGGCGTTGGCCGAGTCGCTCGCGCGGCTTTCGGTGAGCGAAGTCAAGGTCGAAGCTGATACACAAGTCGGTCGGCGCGATTTCCGAAACCGACATAACGCTGGCCGTCCGCTTCCAAGGCGGTCGTGATCGGCTTCAACGTGCGTCCCGAGCCCAAGGCGGCGCAACCTCGCCGAGAAAGAGGGCGTCGATATCCGCCTCTACACCATCATCTACGAAGTCATCAACGACATGCGCGAAGCGATGGAAGGCTTGCTCGCGCCGACCTATCGCGAGAAGTCGCTCGGCCGCGCCGAAGTCCGCCAGACCTTCGTCGTGCAGGGTACCACCGTCGCGGGTGTAATGGTCACCGAGGGCAAGCTGCTGCGCAGCGCCCGCGCGCGTCTGGTACGCGATGGCCGGGTGGTCTGGGAAGGCAAGATCGCCACGCTGCGCCGTTTCAAGGACGACGCGCGCGAAGTCCTCGCCGGTTACGAATGCGGTATCGGGCTGGAGAATTTCAACGACGTCAAGCCGAGCGACGTAATCGAAGACTTCGAAATGGAGGCGGTGCTGCGCAAACTGGCGATACCCAAGCCGGAGTCGGTGCGCGGCGCCGGTGGATCGGCCGAAAAGCCGATGCAAACCTAGGGGCCAGGGTGACGGGGCAACAAAGGCGCGAGGTGCCAGGGGCCTCCGAGCGCGAAGCAGCAGCCCGCGAAATCAGGCCCGAAGTGAGCGCAAAATTTAGTGATTGACTTGCTCATGAGGCCGCCTGTTCGAGCCGTTCTGTCATTCTGAGCGAAGTGAGGAATCTCGAGAAAAGATCAGGGATTCTTCGCTTCGCTCAGAATGACAGAAATGAGCTGACAGGGGTTCCGTGGGAAAACCCCTTCGCGCAATTGGCTGTTCGGTACACCCGAGCATCGCGGGCGTTAACGCCCAATGGGAAATCTGAAACCTTATGAGGTTTCAGAAAATGATTTGGCTCTGCGTTTGCGCGTGCGGCTGCCGCGCGCGAGGTTTCTGCGATGGTTGTCGGCATCCTGCGACTCACCCTCTACCTGCCCGAGAATCATTCGCTCAAGGGCAAGCGGCAGGTGTTGCGCGCGATTAAGGCTCGCGTGCGGACCAAGTTCAATGTATCGATCGCCGAGTCCGACAACCACGATATGTGGCAGCGCGCCGAACTCGGCATCTGCCAGGTCGGCAGCGATCGCGCCTTCGTCGATTCGGCGCTGCGCGAGGTCGTCAACTTCATCGACGCCCTGGCTCTGGCGCCGCTCGGCGAGGAGCATCTCGAAATAATCAGTTACTGATTCAGCTTGTTGAAGAATCAATTGCGCCGCGGCGCAGTTGGCTTTGTCGCTACCGCGCTTGGCGATAGTATTCACGATTATGGCATCAGGTGATGGCAGGCGGCCGGGACGGGTCGCGGAGATGGTCTTGCGGGAGTTGTCGCTGCTACTCCTGCGCGATTTGCGCGATCCGCGCTTGCGCGGTGTGACTCTGACTTCGGTCAAGATGAGCGATGATCTGCGGCAAGGGCGCGTCCTCTTCTCTCATTTCGAGGGCTCGGCGCACGCGGCCGCGGCGATAAAGGGCTTCCGGAGCGCCGAGGGCTTCATCCGTAAAAATATCGGGCGAGCGCTCGGACTGCGCTACACGCCGCAGTTCGACTTCGAGTTCGATCCGGGGCTGGAGAATGCTGCGCGCATCGAGGCGCTGCTGCGCGAGAGCCGCGTTCGAGAATAACCCACTCCTCCGCATACCTCGCTTACTGTAAGCTCCAAGGTTTGGGTTCTCTGGCAAGTATGCTCTTATCCGGCATTATCCTTATCGACAAACCGGCCGGTCCGACTTCCGCCGATGTGGTACGGCAGATCAAGCATCGCGTGAAACCCGCCCGTGTGGGCCATCTGGGTACGCTCGATCCGTTTGCGACGGGCGTGCTGCCGATCCTGGTGGGCGAGGGCACCAAGCTTGCGCCGTTTCTTCACGACGGCGAAAAGCATTACGCGGGATTGATCGCGATCGGCGCGGAGACCGACACGCTCGATCGCACGGGCGAGGTCGTGCGCACCGCCGCTGTGCCGCCCTTCGATACGGCGCGGCTCGCTGAAATTGCGACGCAATTCACCGGCACCGTGACACAGACGCCGCCGATATTTTCTGCGATTAAGCGCGACGGCGTCCCGCTCTACAAACTGGCCCGCCGCGGCGACGAGGTCGCACCTCCGCCGCCGCGCGAGGTCCGCATCGAGCACCTCGAATTGGCCGCCGAGGGCGCCGACTCGATTCGCTTCAGGCTGGTTTGTTCGCCGGGCACCTACATGCGATCACTGGCCCGCGACATTGGCGTGGCGCTCGACAGCGCAGCGCATCTGGCCGAACTGAAGCGGACCCGCAGCGGTATCTTCGCGATTGAGAACTCGCGGCCGCTCGCCGCCGTGATCGAGGCGCTCGAGAGCGGCGACTACGGATGTATCATAGGTCTGCGTGACGCGACGCCCTCTTTGCCGGAGATTGACGTCGATACCGACGTCGAAAAACGCTTGCGCAACGGCGATTCGCGCGCCCTCGACGGGCTCGTACCAGATCGCGACGCCAACCCGCCAAGCCGCGCCAGCTTGTTTCCCAATCACGAGCATGACTCGCACCGCCTCCCCGCCGAGTTTTCGCCGCCCCCTGGAAAATTCTTCAAGGTTATCGCCGCCGGACGCCTGATCGCGATCGCAGAGGCGACCTCACGCGTCACCGCCGTCATCGCACGCGTTTTCGGTGAGAATTGACGTCCGCGAAGCGCCGGTTGCGAGCCGATGAGCAGGCAGATTTGATCTCGCAGCGCGCCGGGACTTGGCCGGCAATTCTGTGAAAATCGCGAGTCTTGCCGCGAGCGCTCGTTTGACATCAAAATCCCGTCGATGATAGCGGGGCTACAGGAGGATTTATTTCGATGGTTTATCTTCAGGCGCAAATCAAATTGTTCCCCGGCAAGCAACAGGACTTCGTCAAGTTGCTCAACACGCTGATGCCGCAACTGCACCGGCACGGATGGAAGCTGATCGGGAGCTTTTCCGCTCTGGCCGGCCGCCTCAATACGGTCGTCGATCTGTGGGAACTGCCGGATCCGAACGCACTGCAGGCAGTTTTGACCGACCCGGAGTTTCAAAAATTCGGGCCAACCATTCACGAAATCGTTGAAGACGAAGTGCTCTCGATTCTGACCAGGTTGCCGATCGGCTGATGAGACGACACTGATCAGCAAGTCGTAAATGATCTGCAAGGCCGCCGGCGCGCGCGCGGCGGCTTTGAATCTTCGCTGAAGAGGGACGCTCCATCTTAAATGGGGCTCGCATGAAGCCCGCATTTGCGTTGCCACTCTGCAGTCCCGGGAGCCCACGACGAAGGCCCTATACGTCTGCCTTTGATGGCATTACCGGCTCCAGCCGTGGCTGTAGTTGGACCCGGAGCGGGAGATCCTTATGGATGGCGAGGCAGCTTTACTAGGTTGGCGCCCTCTGATAGCCTTGCCGGATAAATAAAGGAAAAAGGGAAAGAAAAGTAAACCTGATGCCTCTCGAGGCCGCCCGCAAACGGGAAATAATCGGCGCCAACGCGCGCACTCAGAACGACAGCGGCTCGTCCGAAGTTCAAGTCGCGCTGTTCACGGCGCGAATCGAACAACTGACCGGGCACTTGAAGTCGCACGCGAAGGATCATCATTCGCGCCGCGGACTGCTGCGCCTGGTCGGCAAGCGCCGCCGTTTGCTCGACTACCTGCATACACAGGATTTCGCGCGGTACAAAGGCCTGATCGAAAAGCTCGGAATCCGCCGTTAACACGGTTTACCGCAGCTTACAGCGCCCCGCGCCCTCAAATGCGCGGGCAGCGATCAGCCAGAAGGGCGCGTCAGGAAAAGAGGTTCCGCGGGTCATCCGCCATATCAAAGGAACCTTGTGACCCCTCTCCCTGAAGTGTGATCCGATGTACAGAAAGTTAGAGATTGAATTCGCCGGCCGCACGTTGTCGCTGGAGACCGGACGTCTTGCGAAGCAGGCGCACGGCGCCGTGCTCGCGCAATATGGCGAGACCGTGGTACTCGCGACGGTCGTCTCGGCGTACCAGAGCCGCGGCCAAAATGGACTTCCTGCCGCTGACTGTTGACTACCAGGAAAAGACCTTTGCCGCCGGCAAGAATCCCCGGCGGCTTCTTCAAGCGCGAAGGGCGTCCAACCGAAAAGGAGATTCTTACTTCGCGCCTGATCGATCGTGCGATGCGTCCGCTGTTTCCCAAGGGCTACGACAAGGAAACGCAGATCGTCGTCAACCGTGCTGTCGATCGACAAGCGAAAACGACTCCGATACTGCTCGCGCTGATTGCAACATCGGCGGCGCTCGAGGTTTCCGACATCCCGCTACAAAGGCCCGGTTGCGGCTGTCCGCATGGGCCGCATCGATGGCAAGATTGACCGTCAATCCGACTTATCAGCGAACTCGAAAGCAGCGACATCTCGCTGGTAGTCGCGGCCAAACCCGACTCGATCGTGATGCTCGAGGGCGGCGCGCAGATCGTCGACGAGGAAGCGATCCTCGAAGCGCTGTTCACCGCGCACGAAGAGATGCGGCCGATGTTCGAGATGCAGCAGGAGCTGCGGCGCCTCGCGGGCAAGCCCAAGCGCGAGTTTGTCAAGAAGGAATACGACCTCAGTCTGCATTCCGCGGTGCATGAGCGGATGTCCTCCGATCTTGAGCGCGCGCTCAAGATCAGTGGCAAGAAAGAGCGTAACACTGCGGTGTACGCGTTGCAGGACAAGGTCGGTCGACGAGCTTGCCGCGCACTTCCCCGATCGCAAAAAGGACATCGAAGAGGCTGCGGAGAAAGTCGTGCGCGATCAGCGTGCGCCGCGTCATCCTCGACGAGGACAAGCGTATCGACGATCGTTCCTCCACCGAGATTCGCCCGATCAGCGCCGAGGTCCAGGTGCTCCCGCGCACCCACGGCTCGGCGGTCTTCACGCGCGGCGAGACCCAGGTGCTGGCGACCGTCACGCTTGGCACTTCCTCGGATGAGCAGAAGCATCGATGCGCTGCTCGGCGAGCGCTTCAAGAAGTTCATGCTGCACTACAATTTCCCGCCGTTTTCGACCGGCGAGGTGAAGTTCCTGCGCGGCGCCGGCGCGTCGCGAAATCGGCCACGGCGCGCTGGCCGAACGCGCGCTCTCGCCGCGGTACTGCCCGACGAAGCAGGACTTCCCCTACACCATTCGCGTGGTCTCGCGAGGTGCTCGAATCCAACGGCAGCTCCTCGATGGCCACGGTGTGCGGCGGCAGCTCTCGCGCTGATGGACGCGGGCGTGCCGATCAAGTCGCCCGTCGCCGGTATCGCGATGGGCCTGGTAAAGGAGGGCGACAAGGTTCGCGTGCTCACCGACATCCTCGGCGACGAGGATCATCTCGGCGACATGGATTTCAAGGTCGCGGGCACCAGCGACGGCATCACCGCGATCCAGATGGACAACAAGGTCGGCGGCGTCACTCGCGACATGATGCGACAGGCGCTCCATCAGGCGCGCGATGCCCGGCTGCTTCATCCTTTCCGTGATGGAGAAAGCGATCGAACAGCCGCGCAACGACGTTTCCAGCTTCGCGCCGCGAATCGTCACGCTGCATATCAAGCCCGACAAGATTCGCGACGTCATCGGCCCGGGTGGCAAGGTAATCCGCGGCCTGGTCGAGGAGACCGGCTGCAAGATCGACATCGAGGACGACGGCACCGTGCTGATCGCTTCGGCCGACAGCGCCGCGATGGAAAAGGCGATCAGCGGATCCAGGCGATCACCGCCGAGCCCGAAGTCGGCACGCATCTACGACGGCATCGTGCGCAAAATCGTCGAGTTCGGCGCGTTCGTCGAGATCATGCCCGGCACCGACGGCCTCCTGCACATCTCGCAACTCTCCAACGAGCGCGTGCGCCGCGTCGAGGACGTCCTCCACGAAGGCGACGAGATCAAGGTGAAGGTGCTCGACGTCGATCGCGAGCGGCAAGATTCGGCTCTCCCTGCGCGAGGCCCAGGCAGGAACTCGAACAGCAGAAGGCGAAATAGGCGGGGTCCTGATGGTCCGAAAGAGCGTTCTCCCGAACGGCGTGCGCGTACTCAGCGAACCGATGCCGCAGATGGTCTCTGCGACCATCGGCATCTGGGTCGAAAACGGGTCGCGCTACGAGCATGCACGCCGTCAGAACGGCGTCTCGCACTTCATCGAGCACCTGCTGTTCAAGGGCACCAAAAAGCGCACCGCTGCGCAGATCGCCGAGCAATTCGACGCGGTCGGCGGCGTGCTCAACGCCTTTACCGGCAAGGAATACACCTGCTATTACGCCAAGGTGCTCGGCGCCGACCTGAAGATGGCGACCGAGCTGCTCGCCGACCTTTTCCTCGAATCGATTTTCGATCCGGCCGAAATCGATCGCGAGCGCCAGGTGGTGTTGCAGGAGATTTCCCAGGCCGAGGATACGCCCGACGATTTCATCCACGACCTCTTCAACCTGAAGAATACTGGGAAGGGCCATCCGCTCGCGCTGCCGATCTTCGGATCGGTCGAGACCGTCAACGCGATCGATCGCGAGCTGCTGGTCTCGTTCATGGCCGATCGCTATCGCGCGGGCCGCGTGTTTATCGCGGCGGCCGGCGCAGGTCGATCACGAATGCCTGGTCGCCGATTGCGCGCGGCTGTTCGGCGGCGTCGCGGGCGACGATCGCGGCGAGCTGATCAGCCGCCGCCGACTGAGAGCGCGATCGTGCTGAACCAGCGAGAAGGATCTCGAGCAGGCGCATATCTGCATCGGCGGCCCCGGCATCAGCCAGGTCGATCCCCTGCGCTTCGCCGCCTACGTGCTGAACACTGCGCTCGGCGGCGGGATGTCGTCGCGGCTGTTTCAGGAAGTGCGCGAAAAGCGCGGCCGCGTTTACAGCATCTACTCGTTCATTTCGTCGTTTCTCGATTGCGGCTACTTCGGCATTTACGCCGGCACCAACCCCGAATGGGTTGACGAGGTAATCGAAGTGACGCTCGGCGAGATCGGCAAAGTCGCGCGCGAGGGACTCAAGCCCAACGAACTGGCGCGCGCGAAGAGCCAGCTCAAGGGCAACATGCTGCTCGGCATGGAATCCTCCGACAGCCGCATGAACCGCCTCGCGCGCAACGAGATTTATTTCCGGCGCGACATCCCGCTCGAAGAAGTCGCCAACGCAATCGACGCCGTCACCAACGACCAGGTGGTCGAGCTCTCAACGCATTGCTTCAAGTCCGATCGTATGGGCCTGGTACTGCTGGGCGACCTGAAGGGACGCAAACTGGGATCTGAAGTCTGGTCGGCGCTGGGCTAGTCGCTCCTCCAGCGCGTATAGCGGAACATCATAGAATAGCGAGAGGCGTGCGAGACCATCGATGTCGCACGCCTCTCGCTTTTTCAGGGACAGGTGGTCGAACTGCCGCAGACGTTGTGACCCATATCGACGCCGCCGGTGACGGTCGCGCCGTTGCCGCTGATGACGTTGTTCTGGTAGCCGCTTGTCGTGTCGCTGAAATTCAGCCCGGTGGCGCCGTTGCCGCTCACGATATTGTTGGTGATTAGGCAGGTCGAGCTGCAATCCACGCCGTCACCTTTATTTCCGATTATCTGGACTCCGCCCACCGTACTATTGCTGCCCAGGACGATCGCGGTGCCGGCAATTTTGGTAATCGTGCCGTTGATGATAGTGACGCCGGAATCGTTCGAGGCATTGATTGCTTTTGCGGTGCCAGCGCCACCCGGACCGGCGATCGTGAATCCGTTGAGATTAATGGTGACGTTGTTCGCGTTCACACTGATTACCGCGAGAGTGGTTTGCGTGGTGAGAAGATTGCCGCTGAGAAAGTAGCTGCCAGGTTTGGATATAACGATCGGGAAGCCCTTAACCGGCTTTACCAGCTTGGTTTGGGCGAGAGCCGATCCCCAGCTAATTCCAATCAGCAGAATCGTTAGGCTCGTACTAGCCGCAAGATTGGCGCTGCGTCCGCGATTCATGAATCCTCCTGCCCCGGCCGAAGCGTCGCTTGCGGAAGGGTCGAACTTCAATTGCCCCTCAAAGGAATCAAGCACCCAGTGTAACCGCTCCGTCGAGCTTTGCGCCACAAGGAAAGTAATACGGGTTCGAGCACGCTCAAATCTGCGCGTACGGGTCACACCGGGTTGCGCCGCGCGATCGAATTTGAGTTAAGTGTTAGGCTGTGATTACGGAGCACACAGTCGAAGGAGATCGTGAATAAGGACTGTCGCTCACTTTCGCCCAATGCCGCAGGTCAAAATTCAACGCCTCCGAGCGAATACCTTACCGCTGCCGCGCTATCATAGCGATCATGCTGCCGGCGTCGATCTGATGGCTGATATTGAGAACGACCGCGTGCTGAGGCCGCTGCAGCGGGCGGCCGATACCGACTGGAATCGCGATCGAAATTCCAGTCGGATTCGAAGGGCAGGTGAGGCCGCGTAGCGGTCGCGCGCTGAGCGAGGGGCTGACTCTGGCGAACTCGCCCGGCACTATCGACGCCGATTACCGCGGCGAGGTCCGCGTGATCGTGATCAACCTGGGCGCCGATCCGCTGACCATCCGGCCCGGCGATCGCATCGCGCAACTGGTCTTTGCGCCAGTCGTCCGCATGGAGATTGTCGAAGTCGATCGGCTCGACGAGAGTGCGCGCGGCGAGGGCGGCTTCGGCCATACCGGCAGATGAGGGCGGCATCGCACAACCGGGCCGCCGTCGAATGATGCGCGAAGCGCTTATGAGTAAGGACAGCGCAGCCGTAAAATCTGAACTCGACGAGGCGCTGATGGCGGTCGGCCCGATCGACGGCCGCTATCGCGTCGCGCACCCGCGCGCTGTCCGAGGTATTTCAGCGAGTACGCGCTGATCCGCTATCGCGTGCGCGTCGAAATCGAATGGTATCTAGCGCTCGCTGCCAATCTATGCGATCGATGCAGTGCCGTCAATCGCTGCCGATCAGGCCACGCGTATGCGCGCGCTCTACGAAGAATTCACGCTCGCCGACGCGCGCCGCGTGAAAGCAGCTCGAGGCCGACCACCAATCACGACGTTAAGGCGCTCGAGTATTTCCTCAAGGAAAAGATCGCCGCGCTCGGATTCGGAGCTGCCGCTCGAGATGGTGCATTTCGCCTGCACCTCGGAGGATATCAGCAACCTCGCCTACGCGCTGATCATGAAGGAGTTCGCGGAACTAACGCTGCTGCCGATGCTGGAGCGGATACGCGACACGATCGGTGAAACGGCACGGCTTTACAAGGACGTTGCGATGATGGCGCGGACGCACGGACAGGAGGCGTCGCCGACCACGGTCGGCAAGGAGATTGGCGATTTTCGCGTGGCGGCTCGATCGCCAGATCGGGCATCTGCGCCGGCAGGAATATCTCGGCAAGGTCAACGGCGCGGTCGGCAATTTCAATGCGCATCATTTCGCCTATCCTCAGGTCGATTGGCTGGAGCATTCGCGGCGCTTCGTCGAGGGGCTCGGCCTGACCTGGAATCCGCTCACTACGCAGATCGAGAGCCACGATTTTATTGCCGAGATTTTCCATACGGTCGAGCGCATCGACACAATTCTGCTGGGCTTCGCGCGCGACATCTGGGCCTACATCTCGATTGGCTACTTCACGCAGAAGGACGGTTGCCGGCGAGGTCGGTTCGTCGGTGATGCCGCATAAGGTGAATCCGATCGACTTCGAAAATTGCGAGGGCAATCTCGGCCTCGCGACCGCGCTGTTCCAGCATCTCGCGACCAAAGCTGCCGGTCTCGCGATGGCAGCGCGATCTGAGCGATAGCACCGCCATCCGGGGCATGGGCACCGCGTTCGGGCACGTTATGGTGGCGCTCAATTCGCTGGAACGCGGGCTCGGCAAGCTCGAGATCAATACGGCGCGAATAGCGGCAGAGATCGAGGCGGAGAAAGCGTGGGAGGTGGTGGCGGAGGCGATCCAGACCATGATGCGCCGGCACGCGCTCGACCGCCCTTACGAGCGGCTCAAGGAATTAACGCGCGGGCGCGCGGTGAATCGCACACACCATCGAGGAGTTCGTTATCGGTGCTGCCGCTCGACGACGAGGCGAAGGCGGCGCTGCTCGAACTCGAGCCCAAGCATTACCTGGGACTGGCGAGCGAGCTGGTCGAGCGCTTCACCCCGCGCGCCGCCATCCCGGACAAGCGCTGATCTACTCGTTGCACCGGGCGAATCTGTGCATAGATTATCTCTTTGTGGATAATCGCGCGGCGGCCGGGAGCGAAGCGCCACTGGACGAGTTTTCCCGTGAAACCAGCGCAAGTAAGATGAAGCCAGTACTGCGATTCAATAGCGGAGGATATTGTGGAAACGACTCCGAAAAACTCGAAATGTTTTACGAGGGCAAGGCGAAGAAACTCTACTCGACGCCCGATCCCGACTTGGTTATCGCTTATTTCAAGGACGACGCGACTGCTTTCAACGCCAAGAAAAAGGGCACGATCGAGGACAAGGGCGTGATCAACAACCGCATGTCGGAGCTGTTCTTCACGCTGCTCGAGCACAACGGGGTCAAGACTCACTTCGTCCGCCGCCTCAACGATCGCGAGATGCTGTGCAAGCGCCTGCGACATCATTCCGGTCGAAACCGTCGTGCGCAATATCGTCGCTGGTTCGATGGCGCAATCGGCTCGGTCGGCAAGAAGGCGAGCAGCTGCCGCGTCCGGTCGTCGAGTACTACTACAAGTCCGACCCGCTCGACGATCCGCTGATCATCGGCGAGCATGCGATCGCGTTTGGATGGGCGACGGCGGACGAACTGAGGACCATCGACGCGCTTGCGCTCAAGGTCAACGATGTCCTCGGCCGTTTTCTCGACGAGCGCGGCATATGCTGGTCGATTTCAAGCTCGAGTTCGGCCGCCATCATGGCGAGGTTCTGCTCGGCGACGAGATCTGTCCCGATACCTGCCGCTTCTGGGACAAGGCGACGCGCGAGAAGCTCGACAAGGATCGCTTTCGCCGCGATCTTGGCAACGTCGAAGAAGCCTACCAGGAGATGCTGCGGCGGGTGGAGCACTAGGCCTTGCAGGTCAAGGTCTTCGTCACCCCGCGCGAAGGCATCCTCGACCCGCAGGGTCGTGCGGTCGAGGGTGCGTTGAAGAGCCTGGGCTTCATGGGCGTCGCGAGCGTTCGCGTCGGCCGTTACATCACCGTTGAAATCGATGCGCCGTCGAGGGACGCGCGCGACTGCCACCGCTGCGAAGATGTGCGATCAACTGCTCGCCAATCCCAACATCGAGGACTATCGCTTCGAGGTTGACGGGGAATGAAGTGGGGCGTCGTACGGTTTCCCGGATCGCTCGATGATGGCGACGCACTTTACGCCTTGCGCGAGGTCATGGGTCAGGACGCGCGCGATGCTCTGGCACAAGGACGAAACGCTCGCCGGCGCGGATTGCGTCGTGCTGCCGGGAGGCTTCAGTTACGGCGATTATCTGCGCTGCGGCGCGATCGCGCGATTCTCTCCGATCATGAAGAGCGTGGCGCAAGTTTGCCGCTGACGGCGGCCTGGTGATCGGCATCTGCAACGGCTTTCAGATTCTCTGCGAGGCGCATCTGCTGCCCGGCGCGCTGATGCGCAACCGATCGCTCTCCTTCATCTGCGAGCGTCGTTAACGTGCGCGTCGATAATGCCCGGCACGCCGTTCACGCGCGCCGCGCAGCACGGGCGAGATTTTGCGGCTGCCGATCAAGCACGGCGAAGGTTGCTACGTCGCGCCGGCCAGACGAACTCGCGCAGATGGAGGAGCGCGGGCAGGTGACTGCTCCGCTACGTTGACGAAGCGGGCGCCGCGACCGAAGCGGCGAATCCGAACGGCTCGATGCGCTCGATCGCAGGCGTTGCCAACGATCGCTTCAACGTCTTTGGCCTGATGCCGCATCCGGAGCACGCCGTTGAGAAATTGCTTGGCGGCGACGACGGCCTCAAAATTTTTCAATCGATAATCAAGGCGGCGCGATGAGCTGCTGTACCGATCGCACTTGCGGGCGATCCGTCAGTCGATGCTCGCAGCAGGCACGCGCGCACGGCGTCGACCGACGAGGAATTCGCGAGCATCCATCGCATTCTCGGGCGCGCTCCGACTTTCACCGAGCTCGGCGTCTTCTCCGTCATGTGGTCGGAGCATTGCTCGTACAAATCCTCGCGCAAGCATCTGCGCATGCTCCCCGGCAAGGGGCGCAACGTGGTCGGCGGTCCCGGCGAAAATGCGGGCGCGATCGACGTCGGCGACGGCTGGGTGGCCGTCTTCAAAATCGAAAGCCATAATCATCCGTCGTTCGTCGAGCCCTACCAGGGCGCGGCGACCGGCGTCGGCGGTATTCTGCGCGATATCTTTACGATGGGCGCGCGTCCGGTCGCCAGCATGGACTCGCTCAAGTTCGGATCGTTCGATCATCCGCGCACGCGCTTTCTGCTTGGCGGCGTAGTCGGCGGGATCGGCGGTTATGGCAATTGCGTGGGCGTGCCGACCGTCGCCGGCGAGGTGATGTTCGACGCCGGTTATAACGGCAACATCCTGGTCAACGCGTTCTCGCTTCGGCCTCGCGCGCCGCGAGGACTTGCAGAGCGCGCGCGCGCAGGGCGCCGGAAATCCGGTGCTCTACGTTGGATCCGCGACCGGGCGCGACGGAATCCACGGCGCGAGCCTGCTCGCGTCGGCGGAGTTCGACGCCGAGAGCGAGTCGAAGCGGCCGACGGTGCAGGTCGGCGATCCGTTCACCGAGAAATTGTTGATCGAGGCCTGCCTCGAAGCGATCAAGACCGGCGCGATCGTTGCCATTCAGGACATGGGCGCGGCTGGCCTCAGCTCGTCGTCGAGCGAGATGGCCGGCGCGCGGCGGACTCGGCATCGAACTCGATCTCGATCGCGTGCCGTTGCGCGAAGCCAATTTGACGCCCTTACGAAATTCTGCTCTCCGAATCGCAGGAGCGGATGTTGATCGTTGCCGCGCGCGGTCGCGAAGCTGAACTCACCGCAGTCTTCGAGAAGTGGGATCTGCACGCAGTCGTTATCGGACGTATCACCGACGACGGCCGCTGGCGCGCGTTGTGGAAGAGCCAGGTTGTCGCCGACGTTCCGGTCGGCGCTATCAGCGATGATGCGCCCGTTTACGATCGCCCGATACAAGCGCCACCGCCTGCGGCTGAGGTCGTCGAAGTGGCCGTCGCGCCCGCGCGAGTGCCGTCTCCCGACGCAGCCTTGCGCGCCCTCATATCGAGTCCCAACGTCGCTTCGAAGAGGATCGTATTCCGCCAGTACGACTCGATCGTGCAGGGCAACACCGTCGCTGGGGCCGGGCAGTGATGCGGCGGTTTTGCGTATCAAGGATTCCTCGCGCGGGCTCGCGCTCAAGGTCGATTCGAATCCACGGGCCTGCGCGCTCGATCCTTATCTCGGCGCCATCGGCGACGGTCTGCGAAGCGGCCCGCAACGTCGCATGCGCCGGGGCGCGCCCGGCCGGCATCACCAATTGTCTCAACTACGGCAATCCCGAACGGCCCGAGATCATGTGGCAGTTGGTCCGCGGCGTCGAGGGTCTGCGCGATGCCGCGATCGCCTTCGACACGCCGGTGATCAGTGGCAACGTGAGCCTCTACAATGAGACCGAAGGCCGCGCGATTCCGCCAACGCCGACGATCGCGATGGTCGGGACGCTCGACAACGTTGCACGACACTTGAAGCATTACTTTCAGGATGCCGGGCGACGCGATTTTGATCGTGCGCACCGCGCCGCCGTCAATCGCGGCAAGCGAATATGCCGATCTGTTTGGCGCGCCTCGCCACCAGCTTGCGCCGATCGATCTCGTTCGCGAGCGCAAACTGATTGATGGGCTGGTTGAATGCGCCGATCGCCGGTTGATAAGATCAGCTCACGATGTGAGTGAGGGCGGACTCGCGGTGGCATTGGCCGAATCGTGCTTCAATCCCGGCAAATTGCTTGGGGCTGAAGTCAAGCTGGGTGACCAGCGACAACGAAGCGGCGAGGCTTTTCGGCGAAGGAGCATCAACCGTCGTAATTTCCGCTCCGGTCGAAAATATTCAAGTGTTACATAAGATTTTTGCTCCGCTTGAAGTCGTACCGATTGGTCGCGTCAGCGCGGCGCCGCGCCTGAGGATAGACGCTTTGATCGATGAGGATGTCGTCGCCCTGCAGCGCCTGTACGAAGACGCGATACCCGGGAGGCTCGCCAATCATGACTGATAACGACGAGTTGTCAGTCGAGCTGGATGCCGCGGAAGTCAAGCTCGATGGCTTCCACGAGGAGTGCGGCGTCTTCGGCGTGTATCGGCCATCCGGAGGCCGCCAACCTCGCTTACCTGGGACTTTACGGATTGCAGCATCGGGGTCAGGAGTCCGCCGGCATAGTTTCGTCCAACGGCAAATCGCTGATTTCTCATCGCGGGATGGGCCTCGTCGCCGATATCTTCAATAGTGAAGTGCTCGGCCGCCTCGAGGGCACCGCGGCTATTGGCCACAATCGATATTCGACCACGGGTTCGACCTCGCTCAAGAACTGTCAGCCACTGGTGGTCGAGTATGCCGGCGGCGGCCTCGCGCTTGCGCATAACGGCAACCTGGTCAACTTCGAGGAATTGCGTGGGCGGCTTGAAGCCAGCGGCTCGATCTTTCAATCGTCCTCAGACAGCGAGTTGGTGATCCATCTCATCGCTGGCTCGCATGCACCCGATCTGCCAGGCCGCGTCGTCGATGCGCTCGGGCAGGTTCGCGGCGCCTATTCGCTCGTGGTCCTGACGGACCACGCGCTGATCGCGGTGCGCGACCCACAGGGTTTCCGTCCGCTCGTAATTGGCAAACTCAACGACGCCACGATCATCGCGTCTGAGACTTGCGCGCTCGATCTTGTCCGCGCCGAATATATCCGCGAGGTCGCTCCCGGCGAGATGCTGGTGATCGACGACGAGGGCATGCGCTCATTGTTTCCGTTTGCGCCGGCGCCCACTCGCCGCTGCGTTTTCGAGTATGTCTATTTTTCACGTCCCGACAGCTTGCTCTATGGGCGCAATGTTTACTCTGTGCGCAAGCAGCAGGGCCGCGCGCTTGCGCGCGAATGTCCCGCCGACGCCGACATAGTTGTGCCGGTGCCCGATTCGGGCAATTCGGCGGCGCTCGGTTATGCCGAGGAAGCCGGTCTGCCGTTCGAGATGGCGCTGGTGCGCAGTCATTACATCGGCCGCACCTTTATCGAGCCGCGCCAGTCTATTCGCCATTTCGGCGTCAAAATAAAATTTAACCCGGTGGCGGAACTCCTCAAAGGCAAGCGCATCGTATTGATCGAGGATTCGCTGGTGCGCGGTACGACTTTGCGTAAGGTCATTCCGATGTTGCGGCAAGCCGGTGCACGCGAGGTTCACATGCGCATCGCGGCGCCGCCTACGACCAATTCGTGCTTCTACGGCATCGACACTCCCACGCGAGAAGAACTGCTCGCATCGCATCAGACGGTTGATGAGATTCGCCGCTACATTACGGCCGATTCGTTAGCTTATCTGAGCTGGGACGGGCTCTATTCGTTCGACGGCGCGGATCGCGAAGGCTACTGCGACGCTTGCTTCACGGGCAACTATCCGATCGAGATTCCAAAGAAGAAGGGTCCCGCCCAACTTCATTTGTTTGAAGCCGCCGATCACGCTAACGGCGCCGCCGCGCGCCGCTGACTCCTCCGGCCATTTTCCGCGCCTATCGGCGTTATCGAGCGAATGCGCATAAGCCTCCCCAACCGCGTTCTGGCGGAGCCCAGCGACAGGCGAGATATGGTTTACGGTGCGCGATCTATCGCGCGATAGACGTGGCTACTTATCGGCGAGGGCCGCGTCGGCCGCGGCAACGTCATTGAGCAACTGAGTAACTGGCATCCGCGAGACCAGAATCGAGACAAAATGTCCCGCCGGATAGAACGACATGCAGATGCTGTAGCCCTTGTACTCGTAAAATGACCGCATCCCAAGCCAGTTGACGGCGCCGATCGGTGCCGCCATGGACGCATCGGGGTAGCAGATGCTGAGGATAGTGCCCAGGTCGCTGACGTACAGGGTATAGGTGATCGGTCGTCCGTCGGCTAGAGTTTCGGCGCGGCCGCCAGCGAGCCGATACCCCGCTGGTGAGAGATCGATCAGATCGTCGGGCATGCTCATCTGGCGATAAGCTCGCGCCACGTCGTCTGCCGTGTCCGTAGCCTCGTCTGATATTCGCTGCACCGGGTCGCGATCCTGCACCCACGCGTAAACGGCGCCGTCCGTGTTCGAATATGCCTCAGCCGGCACATTGGGGATGAAATTGCGCTGCAAGGCCAGGTATTTCCCGATCGCCATATCGAACGCGGGGATTGCCTGCATCGGTCCGGTCTCGCTTCGAGTTCTCACGTGGCCCGCGACCATCGCAATCGTGACGATCAACATTGCGAGCCCACCGCCAACTGATCCCCACAGCCATTTCCGCGATCGCGATACCGCCGGGCGCATCCGATCTTCCCTCCTCGGAACTGCGCCATCGCGATCGACTGTTGCGCGACGCCGCGCGGAGGCCTGCCCCGAATGACTAGGCTCGCGATTGATCTTCGGCTCAGCTATGTCGCCGAGCGCTGCGCGAATTCGCAGACGTACATCGGGCGGAGTGCGGATAAAGCCGCCATCCCGGCGGATCAGAGTCTTAAGTGAGCGTTCCTCGGCCAGCAGCGCACGGCACGAGGCGCATTTCGCCAGATGTTCGTCTGCGGCTCGCACCTCCAGCGATGACAATTCGCCGTCGGCATGCGCGGAAACGTATTCGCTTATGTATTCGCGACAATCCAATTTACTTCATCGATATCCGTTCAGCTTTTCGCGAATCCCAAAGTCCCGCGCATAACGGGCTAGCCCAATCCTCTCATCGGTTTGCGGTGTCGAGCGCATTTAGCACCCTTCCCGTGCAGTATTTCCGTTACCTGCGGGTGTCAAGAGCCTGTTTTCACACGCGCTCGATCGAAATCCCGCAACGCCACCCGCATCAACGCTCGCCCGCGTGAGACGCGGGACTTGATTGTTCCGAGGGGAACCTGCAGCACGTCGGCCGCCTCCTGGTAGTTCAGTTCGTGCAGATCCACCAACAGCAAGGCCTCGCGAAATTCGCCCGGTATCGTGCTCAGCGCCGCCTCGATTTGGCCTCCGATGACGCGTCCACCTATCAAGTCCTCCGGATTGAACCGGGTTTGATCGGCCTGCAGGCTCCGTGCCTCGATTTCGCGGTCGAACTCCTCGTTGGTCGCCGAGGGTTGCTCGCGCACGCCGCGCCGATAGGCATTGCGGAAGTTGTTGTAGAGAATCGCCAATAGCCACGCCCGGCAATTCGTACCCTCGGTGAACTGGTGGAAGAATCGGTAGGCCCGCAGTATCGTCTCTTGCAGCAGGTCTTCGGCGTCGTCCGCATTGCGCGTCAGCCGGATCGCAGCGTTGTACACTGCGTCCAGATGCGGCAAGGCCGCGTGCTCGAACTTGAGCCGCTGGTCTGCAGGGATGACGCGTTTGACCGCCATATGTAGAGAAGACGAACATAGCACCCACGACATTCTAAATTCTAACGGAACGATAAAGGTTCCTGCGGCCTTGCCGACAGTTGGAAATTACGATTTCTCGCGGCATATAGTGTTTCTGATGGGTAAAATTCATGGAATTCGCGCCAGCATGCCGGATCATCGAAAAATGTCGCATGAATTCTCTGGAACCCAGATGCCGAAAAATTTGTTGACCCGATGGACTGCACGTTTAGTCCAGAGAACGGAAACTGACCGCCGAGTCGATTGCGATGCATCCGAAGCGAATCGCGACGCGTAACCTGAGTTACATGTTTTAATTGACGCCATTCAAAATGGAGGGATGAGTTGTGAACAGAACTAAATTGAGCGGTGCCGTCCTCGCGACGATGGTCGGGCTGATTTTTGCGGGGCAGCCGGCGATCGCGCAAGACAGTAGTAGTAGCAGCCAGTCGGCCAATGTGAAGTGTATCGGCGGGAATAGTTGCAAGGGCCAGAGCGCTTGCCAGAGTGCGCAGAACAGTTGCAAGGGCCAGAACTCCTGCAAGGGCAAGGGTTGGATCACGACTGCGAGCGCGCAGGATTGCACCAGCAAAGGCGGTCACGTCGAGGGTAACTAGGAGTGCGATCTCAGCCCGCGCCGCCGGACTCGCCCTGGGCTCGGGAATAGGCCTGCTGGGCAGCGGCGGATGGCCACCCGGCGGGCGCGCGGCGCCCGTCCCGAATTATTCGCGAGAGCAGCCGGCGGCGCGATGCCCGGATTCGATTGATGAAACGCTCTGACTTTCCGCTGCTCGGCTTCGGCGTTGGGTTGCGTCGGCCGCATTATGCGGAGATCATCGATTCCCGCCCTCCGCTGGATTGGTTCGAGATCATTTCCGAGAATTTTCTTGCAGCCGGCGGCCGTCCGCGCGAAGTGCTTGACGCCGTTCGTGCTGACTATCCGCTCGTGATGCACGGGGTGTCGCTCTCAATCGGCACCACGGATGAGTTGAATCGAGAATACCTGGTCGGTCTTCGCACGCTCGCGCAGCACGTTCAGCCCGCCTGGATTTCCGACCATCTCTGCTGGACCGGCGTCGGCGGGCGCAACCTGCACGACCTGATGCCGCTGCCGCATACCGACGAAGCGGTGATGCACACCGCGCGCCGCATCCGTCAAGTACAGGATTTCCTCGAAAGACCGCTCCTCATTGAAAACGTTTCCAGCTATCTGACCTATGCGCATTCGCGAATGACCGAATGGGAGTTTCTGGCCGCGATCGCCAACGAAGCCGATTGCGGTATCCTCCTCGATATCAACAATATCTTCGTCAACGCCTTCAACCACCGTTTCGATCCGCACCGCTATATAGACGCGATGCCGCCCGATCGTGTGGTCCAGTTTCATCTCGCCGGCCACGCCGACCACGGGACCTATTTGCTCGATACTCACGACCATCCGGTGCGCGCTGAGGTCTGGGATCTTTATGAGTATGCGGTGCGCCATCTCGGCGCGGTCTCCACACTGATCGAATGGGACGACAATATCCCCGAGTTCGCGGTGCTGTCGGCAACCGCTGCCGAGGCTCGCGACCGCGAAAGCCACGCGCTGGCAGCGCGTTCTGATGCGATTAGAGTAGGGACCGCCCTCGCCGGGAACCCGCGCGGTGCCTCCGGATGACCGCCGGCGCAGTCGATCTCAGACATCTGCAGCGGCTTCTCTACCGCTTGATCACGGCGCCGGGCGGAGTCGCGGACGGCCTCGCGCACGAAACCTTGATTCCCGCCGGCGGCCTGGATCAATTAGTTACTGGCGACGACCGCATGTCCGCGGTCGAGCGCGTCGAAGTGTACGCGAATGGCTACTTCTATCGCATACTCGAAGTACTCAAGGAGGACTACCCCGCAACGCTTGCTGTTGTCGGTGCGGATAACTTTCATAATCTCGCAACTGGCTATTTGATTGACTATCCGCCGACGCAGCCATCGATACATTTTGCCGGGGAAAATCTTGCCGCCTACCTGGCCTCCCATCCGCTGCAGGAGCGCTGGCCGTTTCTCGCCGACCTTGCGCGACTTGAACGCGCTGCGCTCGAATCCTTTCACGCCACCGATGCGCCGGTGCTTGACGGCGATACGATGCGCACCGTCGCGCCCGCCGCGTGGCCATCACTCACAATTCGCTTGCATCCCGCCACCCGCCTCGTCGATTCCGAATGGCGCGTCGATACCGTTCTGCGCGCGGTCGAAGAGGGAGCCACACCGCCCGTACCCGATCGTGAAGAGGTGTCCGTCGTCGTCTGGCGGCGCGATGCCCGCGTTTTCTATCGTACGACCGACCCCGCCGAGCGCGAGGCCTTGCATTCAGCCAGGGCCGATGGCGCAACCTTTGCCGCAGTCTGCGAGTCCGCCGCGGCAGTGGCCATCGATCTTGATGTCGCCGCGCTGATCAATCGACTCCTTGCGCGATGGCTCCTCGACGGCCTTCTGCTTCGTACCATCGCATAGCCTCCGCGTCGCGAACGCTGACGGCTCGAGGCCTCATCAACTGGGCATTCGTATCTCGAAATCTTCCGGCGCGTGTGAACGCACGAAGGCGATGCTAAGCTGGGCTCGCCGCGAAGTGCAGGGGCGCGCGGTATTTGCGAGTTGAAGCCCTTGCAATCGAGGCCGGGGTGGCGCTGCGCAAAATACGCATCGAACAAGTAAATTCGCGCGACGGCTTCGAGCAGTTCGCGCGCCTGCCCTATCAGGTCTATGCCAATCGCGACGCCTGGTGGCCGCCCGACGTTCACAACGAGATCGATCTCCTCGCGGGCCGCGCGCTCATCACCGCGCATCTCGATCTCTGCCCGTTCGCCGCCTTCAGCGACGGCCGCCTCGTCGCCCGCGTCAGTGCCGTCGTCAACTACCGTTACAACCAGCATTGGCATGAGCGACTCGGCCAGTTGGTTCATTTCGAAGCGCTCGCCGATGAGGACGACGCGGTGGCCGCGCTGATGGAAGAGTCGCTCACCTGGCTTGAGCGCCGCGGGATGAACGCGGCCCGCAGCGGCTTTGCCGCCTTTCTCGATTATCCCTATGCGATCGACAATTACGGCGAGTTGCCCTCATTTTTGCTGCGCGGCAATCCCGATTTCTATCATCGCTACTTCAAGAACGCGCGCTTCGCCACCGAGAAAGGGCAGGTCGATTTCACCGCTCCGCTGACGCCGGAAATCCAGCAGCGCTATCACCACATGGTCGAGGCCGCGCAAGCCGCCGGCGCAACTATCAAGAGTTGGCGCGACTATGGTTTCCTCGCCGCCATCGATGCCTGGACCGAAATCACTAACTCCGCCTTCGAGCGCCATTGGGGTTGGAATCCTGTGACTCGCGCGGAGGTGCGCCCGATGCTGCTGCCGTTGCAGCCGACTCTCGTCGCCGATCTCTCGATGATTGCCGTGGTTGGCGGACAGCCTGTGGGTGCGGTTTTTTCGGTGCCTGATCTGAGTGCTCAGTTGGCTAAGGTGCGCAACGGATTTCAACTCGCTCCCGAGCGTGGCGGTGGGACCCGCGGCGCCCTGGTAAACATCGGTGTTATCGAGTCCGCACGGTCGCGCGGCCTCGCGCGCGCGATGGCGGCGCAATCGTTTTTGTTAATGGCACGCCAGCAGATGCGCTTCGCCGGTTATACGCTGGTGATCGACGATAACTGGCCGTCGCGCCGCACCGCCGAAAGCCTCGGCGCGCGCGTCAGCGGCAACTTCGTCACCTACCGCCGCGATTTTGCCTGATCGCGCCTCTCGACAAAAAAAGGTCAGGCCGGACCGCGACAGCGGCAACCGGCCTGACCTTTCGAACTATCGGCGTTAGCGCTTCAAGCCATATTCAACGGACCAAAATCTGCGCCGAAACCGTTTTTCGAGACCGGTCGAAGCGCTTACGCCCCACGCAATCCTTAACGCGGATGCTTGCTCCCCGCGTAGGTCAAACTCATTCCCGCAATACCGGCGGCGACGTTCAGACCATTCTGCCCTTCGACCGATACCGGCTGCAGCGCGATTGATTTCTCAAAACCACCGACCAGCACGTTCGCTCCGCCACCCACTCCGAGCGCGACGCTCGCGTCCACGCCCCCGTAACTCCCAGCCAGGGCACCCGTACCGAGGTCAGTGGTCGGGGCCGCGACTGCCCACAGAATCACCGCCGATTGCAGATAACCGATGTCGGCGCCGAACTTGGAAATTCTGCCGCTGTAATACTCCGTGCGATGGTTATTTGAAGTGTACGTGCAGTGAATCTTGCGCGAGGAGCCGATGATAAAACCCCATCCGCTAGCTTCGTGGCAAGTCAGATAGCCGGTCTTGACCTTCACGTCCGCGGCGCGTGCCGGCATGGCCGCCAAACCCAGCAACCCCAACGCCATTATCGCACTTAACATCCAGGTTCGGTTCTTCATCGGTTTCCTCCCGCGCAATGATAACAAGTCTTTCAAATCGTTCCAGAGGAGTGCCGGCAGCTTTTGCCGGCACTCGGTGTGATCAGCTAGAACGCGTACACCACGCGGAGCAGGACGTTATTCACTGCGTAGCTGGGGCTGATTTTCACGTCGCGTCCGGCGACGTTCTGCTCGAAGCCCGGCCGCAACGTGGCGAAGTAGCGATATTCCGCCGCGAGGCTCAGATGCGGTGCGATCGGATATGCCACGCCGGCAATTCCCTGGTAAGCCAGCACTGCGTCGGTGCCGCTGAACGGTCCGATGTCGGGACCGCCGATCGCCCGCGTGTTGTTGAGCGCCACGCTCGACTCGCCGATTCCGCCGCCGATATACGGAGTGAAGGGCGTCGAGTTTTTAAACCGATAGTATTGATTCAGCATCATGTCGTAGCTGTGCAAGTCGCCGCCCTCCGTGAGCGCAGCGCCGGTGGTCGCGATCCGATCGACGTGATTCTGGCGAAAAGTGAATTCGAACTCGGTTGCGAAGCCCTGATTCCACAAATCCCAGGCGTACCCCGCCGAGGCGCCCGCCAGCCAGCCGACATCGTAATTGGTGTGCGCGTTGAGACTCGCCGGAGCGGTATCCGACGATACCCGCGCCCCTTCTTGAAACGTGATTCCGGTGCCTCCATGCACATCCGCATAGAAACCGTCGGCCCGCGCCGTCGCCGCCGACGCCATCAGCGCCAGGGAGCCGAGCCCAATTGCGACGTAGTTGCGTGCTTTTGTGTACAAATTCCTACCTCCATCATCATCCCGTTTGGAAAATCGCGCGGGACGCCCGCCCTTCAGTTGATTTGGCGAGCACCCTGCGCACGGTTTACAGCAACAAGCGGACCAAGAGCCTTGATTCGCTCAGGACAGGAACAACCTGTTTTCAAAGACGCGCGAATGCGGGATCAGTTTCTTTGCAAATCGTTTGGGGTCGTGAAATGTGAATCTTTTTCCGAGTCGCTAGACCAAGATTTGGCGGCTGGTAACGCGTCGAAGAGTCGTCTTACGGTGCACGCTATAGTGATCGGGGATCACTGTCCACCATTAATTGCGCCCAGGTTCTGGCGCGATGATGGCCGCGTTTTGGCTGCGGGATTGGACCATCGCGGCGGTGGGGGCGGCGAATCTAGCGCGGGGATCGCGCGCGCCGGACCTTGCGTCCGGAGCGGCGCGCGGCGCGCGGACGGAAGAGACTGCGCGCAGCCGCCGAGCATGTTTATGCTCGGCGCGACTGCGCGCAGCGTTCAATCGGCAAACGCTGAACTAATTGCCCTTCCACGTCCTTTCATAGCTTGATACAGCGTTGCCAAGAACGGCGGGGAAAGCCGCGGAGGAGAGATTGGAGCAATCGTCGCTGGTCGGATCCAGTTCCGTCAGGAATGCGTTGGTCGTCCCAACTCCCGGAACTAGAAGCGTTGCCGGTCCTTTGCCGTTGGTGGCGGCCTTATTCGTAGATTGATACGCTTGGTTGGAGGAAGTCGTAATCGGAAATTGGCTCGAGTAGCTCAAGCCCGTGACGTAAAGATGATTTGAGCCGTCGATCGCCAGCGCCGTAGGAATTTCGAAGACCTCACCAGGAACGAAGGTCAAGAAGGGGATTGTGTTATTGCTCGTGTCAAGGTTAAAAACGACCACTGTCGCGAGAGGCCCATTACCATAGTAGCCAGTTACGAACGTGTTGTTGTCCTGATAACAACCGGTAGTTGTGTCGGTTCCGGGAAAGGGAATACTAAACGGGCCGAGTTGCGATCGGGAAGAGACCAACCCGGTAACCCAGACTCGGTTGTCGCTATCGACTTTGATCCCGGTGCCGGCGTCGCCTATTTCGAGCGGTCCGAAGACATCGACGCCGTCCCCTCCGATATAAGTAGAGTAAGATAGACTTCCCGATGAGCTAAATTCGCTGACGAAAAAATTCGATGCTCCGATTGGAAGAAAGCCTGCAGTTTTGAAAGCCGCCGGATTCGCATTGTTGTCCGCCTGGAAAGGAGTTCTTGTCGGAAAGCCAGGCGCATTGGCGTTGTAGGAGTAGGTCAACCCGGTCGTCCAGACGTTGCCATTACTGTCCAGCGCGATTGCTGTGGCTAGATCGCCTGTCTTCGCCAACTTGTTGCCCTTGCCGCCGAGGTAAGTTGACCAGACCAGCGAATTTGCTCCGCTTTGGCTTGGGTCGATCTCGGAGACGAAAGCGTTGCTCAGACCGGCGGCATTGTTTTTAGTCTGAAAGGCGTTCTTGGTCGGGAAATTCTTCGAGAACGTGACTCCATCAAGATAGGCGTGGCCGTTGCCATCGACCGCGAGTCCCGTTGCGGAATCGCCGCCGCCCGTTATTCCAGAGCCGCCCAGGTAGGTGCCATATCCGACGCTCACGCTTGCGGCGCCGGTGGAACCCGTGAGAACCAGCAGGAAGGCTGCGCTATTCGCAGTCTTGTCGGGATTCTTCGCCTGAAAGGCGGTCGCGGTGGTCACGGGGAAGTCGGCCACCGCCTTTTTGCCGGTGCCGGTAGAGGATGCCGATCGCGTGCCGCCAGTGATATACATCGAGCAGTCCGTGCTGCATCCCGGCAGCAGCGCGACCCGAGTCGGAACGACGCCTTTCGCGCCATGGATGTAAGTCGAATATACGAGGCTGCTGCCCGCTGAGTTTAATTCCAGTGCGAAGCCGTTATTCACGGGTTTCGGCAGTTTGCTGGTGCCATCCTTGACGTTTCCGCCCGGAAGCGAATTTTTGGTCGGGAAATCAGTCGAGTAGGTCACTCCGGCGACGTACGCATCGCCGCTGCCGTCAACCGCTATCGAGGAACCCTGATCGCCATCGAGGCCCTTGGTTTTGGCCACTCCCGAGCCGCCGATATAGGTCGAATACACCAGCGAAGAAGTGCCATTTTGCGAGGTGTCAAACTTGGCCACGAAGGCATTGGGGGTCTGGTTGCCTGCGCCCTTGTCACTACCCTGCAGGGTGCCGCCGGTAGTCGGGAAATTCGTCGAATAGGCGAGGCCGGTGATGAAAGCGGTGCTGTCGCCGATCGCCGCGACATCGAGCGCGACATCCGAAACCGTGATGTACTTCTGCACATTCGCGTAGATCGTCAGACCGGCGAGACCGCCCACATTCTGACCGTCGCCGCCGAGATAACTCGAATACATGAACTGCGGATCGATCACGATCGCGTGACTCGGGTCGTGTGTTGCGACTTCAAAGCCAACATTGGTGACCATCGCTTTGGACGCGCCAATGCGGTTGTCCGCCAGCATCACGAAATGTCCGTCCAGGGGCCTGCTCCTGGCGCTCGCGAGTTGCTCGGAAATCACCGGCTTACGTAACGTAATTGATCCCGCCGGAGTCGCCAGAAGCAGATTTCCGGCTGCATCGATCTTCACATCCCGAGCGCCTTCGAGCGCCATTCTGATCACCTTCGGGTCCGCCCCCGGCGCGAGCCGCAAGTCAAACTCGAGCGCTCCAGGCGTCCCGTAATAAACCATGTCCACGCCCGGATAGAGCGAATGGTAGAGTACGCGCCCATAAGTAGGAACGTCCGTGTGCCACTTCGAAGGGTCATTGCCGATCAGGTAGTTCACCCGCCCGCGCATCGGATCGACGCCGGCCACACCAGGCCGCTGGTTGGCGCCCTCGAATCCGATTTTGATCGCTGCGGCGACTTCGCCGGAATTATTAGCGGATACATTCCGTTGCGTGGCAGGCGCGTCGCTGTTGATGTTGCGGTGCCACGAGTCGATCTTCGGATTGCGCCGGGCGAGCGAGAACACGGCCGCGCGATCGGTCAGGAAGAGTGTGTAGTTTGAAGTCCGGGCGAAGTAGCGGACGCGACCGTCGGTCTGTCCGACATTCGGCTCAAAGTAGAGTTGCGCGCCCGGCGTGGTGGCATGCGTGGCGCCCGCCTTGGCCGCCGCGAGGACGGCGCCGCCGCCGGCAGGCCTCGCGGCGGCCGCAGCGGATGACGAAGGCGCAGCCGCTACGGCGTTGCCGCTCGCGACGGCTGCGGGCATCGCGGCCGTTGCCGCCGCTGGCGGCGGCACGGAGGCCGCGCCGCCGCCGATCGCGTAGGCCGCTACCGCGGCAAGACCGACGGTCAGACCGATTACACGGAAACGGGGAATACGTACGAAGTCGAGCATCTCTTCACTCCGGGCGCTTGTCGAAATTGACGGTCAGTGTTGCCAACCGGTGCGCGTCTTATACCCAAGGGCTATGCCAGTGCACAAGTTCAAACCAGATTGAACCTTGTAGCAGATTTAAAGCAAGAAAACCATAAACGCATGCTCGAATATTCTGCGCCGCGTCGCAGAATACATCGGAGGGACCAAATGGAGCGGACCGCCCTATGTGAGACTGCGGAGCCCCTCTGCGTTTGCCAGTGCGCGGCGTTGAAGAGCCGTCCCGCAGGACGGCTCTTCAACGCCGCGCGTCGCGGAATGACCCCCGGCACGAACGACGACCTTCGTGCCGGGGTCATTCCGCGACAGAGCCTCCGCCGGCGATGCCGGCGGAGGCTCTGTCTGCGCAGCGGCGACGCGTTTACGCGTCGCCGCTGCACTCTGCGAGCGGATCGGCGAAGGGCTACTTCACGGCAATTGCGTTCGGCGGCGAACCCACTCCGCCCGGAATGTTCAACGGCGCCGAGGTGAAGAAGAAGTCGTAGTGACCATCGTGGGCGCACGCCTCCGCGAGCTCTTCCAGGTTCCACATCTCCCCAATCGGCATGCCGAAAAAGGACAGCATGTGAAAGTGCAGCAGGTCGTTTGACGCCTGCGCGTCGGCGGTTCTCGGCGGCGGCATCGCTTCGAGTGCGGGGGAATCCGACCCCACCGCCGCGATCCGGCTATCCCAGAGCCATTTGGCAGTGCGCACGCTGCCTTCAATCCCGGGCGACCTGGTCCGCGCCGCAAGCGCCTCCTTCTGTGCCGGCGTCATCGCGAGGTAGGCCCTGGTCCAGCCGATTCGCACCAACAGAACGTCGCCCGCGCGCACTGCGGTCTTTTGCTCGCGCAAGGTTTCCCACAGGTCTTCCAGCGCGATCATTTCATTGGTCATGAAGTCGATCGTGCGCCCGCGCCGCTCATGGTAACGGCCGATGTCGGCGAGCACTCCGCGGCCTGCAATCCCGCGCCGCGCAAGGTTGTCGATCCCGAGTTTGGTCCCGCCGTAGCCGGTGATTTCGGCGTCGGGAATGCCGTTGTAGCCGCCGTATTTAGGATGCTTCACGTGACACAGCGCGTCCCATTGCGACGAGGCCTGCGGATAAAAGTTATCCAGGTAATCGTCCAGGATGTAGGACGCGTATTGCTTGATGACGTGGTTATGCTTGCCGCGCCCGAACAGCGGCGGATTGGGGATATCGATGGGCAGGTTGAGTGCAAAGGTCTGCCCGCTGCGAATCGAGCGGGCGGCTGCGACCACCGTCGCCGGCGTCAGCAGGTTGATCGTGCCGAGCTCGTCGAGATCTCCGAAGACCCCCCATGCGGCGCCCGCAGGCGCGCCCTCGCGCACCGGCAATTCGTCATGCCGCGGCAGCCGCGGCGCCGGCTTTTTGCGCGCAACCACCTGCCCTTTCTCCTCAAAGCTCGATTTTACCTTGGCGTGAAGCGCGATCTTCGTGCGGGTCTTGGACCGAGTCTTCGGCGTTGCTGCTTTGGTTTTCGCCGTGACGATGCTTTTCGGTTTTGCCGACGAATTCCTGGCTTTGTCCGCTGACTTGTTTTTCGCAATCGTTTTGCCACGTTTCTTCGTTGCCATCGGACTGGACCCCTCCCGGCTGCGCGTGTTTCAGCGGCGGGCGTGCAGACCTTCGAGACGCCGCTCGCCTTTTCCAAGAGCGAGGCTCCCCTTCTCGACAGCGCCTTGAAAATGCGAAAATGCCCGCACACTTTATCCGCCCCAGCACAAATTCTGCGGATTTCAGATGGTCATGCGGCAGGCTATGGGTGCGGCGTGCCGATGTACGGAAACTCGTTGAGAATGTCCGTATGCGGCTTGAGGCCAGTCGGCGGACATTGACCTTTCGTCAGGAAAGCGACGCGGTAATCGATTACATCGTCGGTGAAGACGCGGCCGTTGGGATATTTCGCAGGCTGTGCCGGATCGAAAGTTAGCACGTCGGGCAGGGTGCGCTCCCGGTCGATTGCGGCAATCGCCTCATCGCGAGAGTAATTTCCGGTGTGGCCCATCAGATGAACAAACTGATCGAGCCAGCGCTTGCGATCGTTGACCGGCTCGCTGGCGTTGTACTCCAGCTTGGTGTCGTCGGTATTGAAGAAGCTGCTGACACTCGGATGGCCGGCGCGATCGGCGTGAATCAACGTCCCGTTCTGAAGCACGCTGCAGCGCCCCCAAATGTGTAGCTCGGGCTTCGGATCCAATTCGCTGGTGGGCAGTTCGACCACCATCGAAAAGACGTTAGCCGCTGTATTGGAGTCGACGCCGGTCCACGGTGACTTGCCGCCCAGATGAGGTTCGGTGAAGTTGCGTTTGCCCCTGGTATCGAACAGATTCTTGATTCCGTCGAAATCGAAAAAGAAGGCGTCGCTGCGACTGCCCGCGAAGAATTTAATATCGCCTGCCTTAACGATGTTGGGGTTGGGACCGAACGAAACCTCGGCATCTGCTACGATCTTCTTACCGCTAGCTTCGGCGGAGCGCGAGTCGGCGCCCTGGGCCTGAAATACGTTGAAGGTTTGCTTGCCGTTTTGCGGCTTCGAGAATACGTAGCTGAACGCGATATCCGTCAACAAATCACCATCGTTGTCAATGTTCAGCCGATAGATGGCTTCGGGGTGGAGCGCATCGGCCTTGGGATTAGCATTGAGGATGATCACGGTCCTGGCCGGGTCGTTCGGCGACTGGAACGCGTAGAGATCGCACAGGTCCAGTCTTTGGTCTCCGAGAGGCGGGCCGAGGCTCAGGCCGGTAAAGTGGTTCGACATTTCGATTCATGCCCCCTTAAATTGTGGATTCAGGCCGCTGCTGGATTCGCTGCGTTCGAGCAAAGAGCCAATTTCTCCCTTAGAACCGATCGCTTACCGATGCAAGTGCGGGTTGCGGCGCCGCTCGTTTGATGGCCTGAATCGAGCTGATCCGAGGATTTCGCCTTGTTACGCGGCGATTGCGCTGATAAGCTTCCGCTTTTGCTCCTTGCTCCCATTGAGGGGGCTGGTACCCGAAAGGAGGATTTGCGCGCGTGAGGCGCTACGAAACCATTTTTATTCTTCGCCCGGATCTGGGCGAATCTGCACAAAAAGACGCAATTAAGCGCTTCGAAGGCTTGGTCGCCACGACTGGCGGCGACCTCGTCGAGACCGAGGAATGGGGCTTCCGCGAACTCGCCTACCGCATCAAGGGCGAACGGCGTGGCTTTTACGTGCGGCTCGACTACGGCGGCAGCGGTGCGACCATGAACGAAGTGGAGCGCAATCTGAAGCTGTCTGACGGTGTGTTGCGGTACCTGTCGGTGCTGGTTGACGAATCTGCCGACATGGCTACCGTTCGCAGCGATATTGAAGCGCGCCAGAAACGTGCGGCTGAGGCCAAGGCTGCGACCGAGGCGCGGATGGCCGCATTTGCGGCCGATCGCGCGGCCGCGGCGGAAGCTGCGGCGGAGGCGCAGGCCGCGAAGGAGCGGTCGGCATCTGCGGTGGCGGAAGCTGCGGCGGCAGAGACTTCGGCGTCGCCCGGGGCGGAATCCGTCGCAGAGGTGGAAGCTGCGCCGGCGGCCGCGGAAGCTGTTGGCGAGGCTCCTGCAGCCTCCGAGACCTCGACCGAACCCGACAGTGACCGCCAGGATTGAAGTATGCGGCCGCCTCGCGATCCCGCCGGAGGTGCGCGTGACGCCAGCGGGTACGGCGGTGCTGAGCCTGACGGTCGATTGCGGGGCGAAAGCAGGCGAACTGCTGCTGCCCGTCGTGATGACCGGGGAGGCAGCGCGAGAGTTGGGATCACGGCTGCAGCGGGGCGCACAGGTGCGCGCGTCAGGATCCTTGCATCCAACGCTCTCGCGGAGACCGACGGGATCTTCGAATCCGGGCGCTCTCGGAGTTGAGGTCATAGCCGACAAAGTTGCGCTTGCCGAGGCTCCGAACTAGCGAACAAGTGGACGAATGAGCAGTGCTGGCGCGTAACGAAGTCAGCAACCAAGGACGGCCTTATTAAGGATTTTAGCGGGAAGACTAACGATGGCTGACGAAGAGAGAAGAGATTACGGTGGCGGCGATTCGCACGAGCACGGCCGCGGTGGGCGCGGGCCTCGACCCGAAGGCGACCGCGGTGAGGGTGGCGGGCGGCCGGGCGAGCGCGGCGGCGGTGCGCGCCGCCGTCCGGGCGCCGGAAGGCGTAAAGTCTGCCGCTTTTGTGCGGACAAGACGCTGGCGGTTGATTATAAGGATGTTCGTACACTGCAGAGCTTCATCACCGAGGGTGGCAAGATCGTGCCGAGTCGCACCTCGGGGAATTGCGCCAAGCATCAGCGCCAACTGGCGATTGCGATCAAGCGCGCGCGTGTGATTGCGCTGCTGCCGTTCTCGACCCTGGGGTTGTAAGATTCTGACGTGACGCGCAGGGACGCAATCGGGCTGATCCGCGCCGCTTTTTTTGCGGCCGCCCTGTTTCTGGCGGGCGGTGTTGTGCCCGCGATTGGCGGCCTCGTGATGTTGTTAGCGCCCACGCCGGTGCTCGGTTATGCGGTCGGCCACCCGATGGCGCTATTGCGCATGCTTGCCGCGATCACTTTGACGACGGGATTGATTGCGCTCGGCGCGGGACCGGCGGCCGCGGGTGCGTACCTGCTGACGCTCGGGCTGGCGACGATGGTCATGGTTTACCTGGTCCAGCGGCGACGTCCGTTCGAGACGATCGTCCTGTGCACGGCCGGCGCGATCCTGGTTGCAGGTGCGGCAGCCGCGCTCGCATTTGCGGGATCGCCCGCGGCACTGGCCGAGTCGCTGCGCCAAGACCTGACGCTGGCGATGATTCGGGGCGAGAAGTTTTACAAGAGCGTCGGGATGGATTCGGCGATTGCGCCCGAACTACGCGCGAACATAGTTGAGGCAACGCTACGGTTGAGTCCGGCGCTGGCGGCGATAACGGCCGCCGTGGTTGTGCTAGTCAACCTAGGCGTGTTCTGGCGGCTGAGCGGTCGCCAACAGCGCGTCGGCTACCTGCTCTTCAATGACCTCGTGCGGTGGGCGGCGCCCGATTGGTTGATTTGGGTCTTGCTCACCACCGGTTTCGGCCTGTTCATTCCGGTCGCGGCGCTGAGTACGATCGCGCTGGATCTGTTTATCTGTGTAGCCGCGGTTTATTTCTGCCAGGGTCTCGCGATCATGGCCTTCTACTTTAAGGTGCTAGCGATGCCATCGCTGGCGCGCGGACTGATTTACTTTGTTACGATTGTACAGCCGGTGCTCGCCGCGCTGGTCTGCGCCGTTGGGATCTTCGATCTCTGGATCGATTTCCGGCGGCTTAAGCCGCCCAAGCAGGAAGCGCGAAATCTCGGTGATTTCCTGTGATCTGGGCTAATTGAGGCAGGCGAAGTTATGAATGTGCAAGTGATTTTGAGCGAAGAAGTTACCAATCTGGGCAGGCCGGGTGACGTGGTAAAAGTGCGAGCCGGTTATGCTCGCAATTTTTTGCTGCCACGCAAGCTCGCGGTCGAGGCCAATCCGAAGAATCTGCGTGAGTTCGAACATGCCAAGAGCGTCGCGTTGCTCAAACGTGAGGCTTTGAAACAGAAGGCTGCCGGCCTCAAAGAGCGGATCGAGGCGTTGACCCTCGCGATCAACGCGCGTGCGGGCGAAGAGGGTAAGCTGTTCGGTTCGGTGACCAATATTGATATTGAGCGCGCCTTGCGCGATCAGGGCGTCGAGGTGGACCGCCGCCGGATTACGCTGGCCGAACCGATCAAGCAACTCGGTGACTTTACCGTCACTGTCAAGCTCGAATCGGAAGTCGAAGCGCGCCTCAAGGTCAATGTGACGGCAGCCGGAGAATGAGGCCCTGACGCATAATGATAAAGCTCTATGATTTTCTGCCCTGCCCGTTTGGCCAAAAGATTCGCATCATACTGGCGGAGAAGGGCCTCTCTTACGAACTCGTCCAGATCGACTTCGCTCAGGGCGAACAGCGCAAACCGGATTTTCTGCGTCTGAATCCGTTTGGCCGCGTGCCGGTTTTGGTCGATGAAGACACGACCGTTTATGACTCCACAATTATCGCCGAGTACCTCGAAGACGAGTATCCCGAGCCGCCACTATTGCCGGCAGTCGGAGCCAGCGCTCTGCGCGCCCGCGCGCGGACGTGGGAGGATTTTGCCGATACTTCGTTTACGCCGCAGGTCGGGCAATTGATGGGAGAGATGGGCAAGCCCGAGGGTGATCGCGATCCGGCTCGACTACAACGGATTCATCGTTCGATTGAGCGCGCATTGGATTTTCTGAATCACGAACTGCAGGGGCAGGAATACCTGGCGCAGCAATTTTCGATCGCGGATATCGGTTTCGTCCCGCGCCTGGTTGTACTGAAGGATCTTGGTCTCGATCCGGGTCAGAATCGCGCCAACGTTGAAGCTTGGCTTAACCGGATGATCGACCGCCCGAGTATTCAGAGCCTCGAAGGATTGACGGTCCAATTACTGGCCGGCATCTGATTCAAGGGAGTAACCGCAAGGTTTCCGCCAGAGAGGGGGTCGCTGGACAGAAACCATCGCCGGCATTCGCGGGCGACCGAAAGGAGAACGCCGTCCAGACTTTGCAGTCCGGGCGGCGTTTCTCGTTAGCGTCGCGGATGGCCGCGGCCGCGGGTACGGCAAGCGCTATCCTAGTTCACACGGCAGTAAATTAGTAGCGCAATTCGGTCGCGTCGGTGTACGCGTCTTCCTCGTCGGGACGCGGCGCAACGCCAGTCAGTTTATAGATCAGTTTGGCGGCAAACAGCTTGTCACCAATTCGGCCCTGCGACTTCAGCATCCCGCCATGCCGACGACAGCGCGGGCATGCGATCGGGCCGCTGAGCATCGAGGCCGTCTGCGGCGTGATATGCAAATCGAAGCTATGTCCGCAGCCAGGGTTCTGACAGACGGTGCGATAGACTACGCCCGGCTGAGTCTTCTTCGCGTTGGTTACCGGTTGAGAGGTCGTCGTTGCTGTTTCCATCGGAATCCTCCATTTCCTCCATGGGGGAGCAGTAGTCCGTTTAGTGTTCTCCGCTGTTCAATTAGACGTGAACAGATGAGAAAAGTTTCAAGCATAGTTCGTGCCGCTCGCAGAAAAATCGTGATCTCTATCTAAGTGGCAGGAAAATATCGGAAATCGGTAGGCTTTCTATTACCGGTGGACCGCGAAACTTTTACCGTAATGGGAAAAAAGACGCGTCTTTTGCGACGTTTCGCAGAAACCTACACGAAAAGCGGGACAAACCCTGTTTGGGTTGTCCGGAATTGAAATGATTAAGAACCGCGGGAAGGCTGGGCTTTCCTGAAGGCACTCGCCTTGCTTATATTCGAAGGGGCGCGCGGAATTTCCCGCGTGTTCGATTTGGCGCCATCGCCGCTGCGGCATGGCCAACTGATTTTGGTTTAGTCGAGCTCAAATGAGAACGTTAGCCCTGATTATGGCGGGCGGACAAGGGACCCGGCTACATCCCTTGACCCGTGACCGGGCCAAGCCGGCAGTGCCATTTGGCGGCAAGTATCGGATTGTCGATTTTGTCCTCTCGAACATGGTGAATTCGCAGATCTACTCGATTTATCTGCTGGTTCAGTTTCGTTCGCAGTCGCTGATCGAGCATCTCAAGGATGGCTGGCAGTTCGGACGGATCCTCCACGATCATTTCATTGTTCCGGTCCCGGCGCAGATGCGGATGGGCGACAATTGGTACCAGGGTACAGCCGATGCGATTTTTCAGAACCTCAATCTGATCGACGACTTCAAGCCTGACCTCATAGCGGTCTTCGGCGCCGACCATATCTACCGGATGGACATCCAACAGATGATCGAGTTCCACGTTGACCGCAAGGCGTCGGTGACCGTCGCGACCCTGCCGGTGTCGGTGGAAGAGGCGGATCAGTTCGGGGTGCTCGACGTCGATTCCGGGTTGCGGGTGTTTGGTTTCGATGAAAAGCCAGCGAATCCGCGTTCGATGCCGGGTGCGCCGGGCAAGTGCCTGGCCTCGATGGGCAACTATCTATTCGATCCGCAGGTACTGCGAACGGCGCTGATTGAGGATGCGGAAAACACCAACAGCCATCATGATTTCGGGCGCGACCTGATTCCGGCCTTAATTGAACGTGTGCCGGTGTACGCCTACAACTTCATGACTAACCGGATTCGCGGCGATTCGGAGGAGAATCTCGCCTACTGGCGCGACGTGGGGACGGTTGACGCCTATTACGAGGCGAACATGGATCTGCGCGACGCCAAACCGCATCTCAACCTTTATAATCCATTTTGGCCGCTGCGCACGGCCTACTATAATCAGCCGCCGGCGAAATTCGTTTTCAATGAGGAATCGCGACGCGGCATGTCGGTGCACTCGATAATTTCGGAAGGCTGTATCATCTCCGGCGGCTCGATCCGCAATTCGATCCTGGGCCGATCGGTGTTCGTGCACTCGTACAGCGACATCGATGACTCGGTCGTGATGGACTACTGCAACATTGGACGGCATGCGCGCATTCGCCGCGCGATCATCGACAAGAACGTGCATATACCGGAGGGCGAGGTGATCGGTTACGACCTCGAGCAGGACCGCAAGCGGTTCTTCGTCACCGAGAGCGGAATCGTGGTCATTCCGAAATCGCCGAAGCGTGATGGAACCTTCCACTGAGCCGGGTGCGGTGCGGCTTGACGGCCCGCGAGAGACGATCCGAAAAGATCATCAGGTGGCAGAGGCGGTAGCGCGAGTGCCGCGCGCGGAGGACGAAGCGCCGTCAACGTTCCGGGTGGCGGACGGCGAGCGGCCGCGGCGGCGCTCGCAACTGAATCTCGGCTTCAGGGATCGCGCGCTGTTTTACCTGATGGCGGGCGTGATCCACGTTCTCAGTCTGATCCCTGATTTTCTATTGTATCCGCTCGGAATTGCCGGCGGCTTTATCGGCTATTGTCTGGATCGGCGTCACATCCCGATCGGATTGAAGAATCTGGCGATCGCATTTCCGGAACGAAGCGAGGCCGAACGCCGCCGCATTTTGCGCGCTTCCTATATCAACCTCGGGCGCAGCGGAGCCGAGTTCATTCGACTAGGTGGATTCTTTCATCGGCGGCTGAAGGACCAAGTAGCCTACGATCGCTTCGCCTACTGGGATGAGGTTAAGGCGCGCTATCCGGGGCGCGGTTCGATCATTCTCAGCGCACATTTCGGCAACTTCGAGTTGCTCGCATCGGCGCACGCGATGCATGGATTTCAAATCAATCTGGTCCATCATACCCAGCGCTTCCTGGCCGGCGATGCGCTCATCACCTTTGTGCGCGAGCGCACGGGGGTCGAGATCATCCGCAAGCACGCGGCCGCACGCGCGGTTCTGAAGGCGCTCAGGCGAGGCGAGACCGTAGGGATTCCATTCGATCAGAACGCGAAGCGCAGCGAGGCCATTTTTGTCCCGTTCTTTAACGAACTGGCGGCGACCGCGAGCGGACTGGCCCGCCTGGTCGCAATTTCGGGAGCACCGGTGGTGCCGGCATTCATTGTGCGCGAGCCGAACATGCGCACGCATCGGATCGAGATTCAGGATGAAGTGCCGATCCAGCGCAGCGGCGACGCTGCCGCGGATATCGAGGAGAATACGCGGCGCTTCGTCAAGGTAATCGAGGAAACGGTGCGGCGTTATCCCGAACAGTTTCTATGGACGCACCGGCGCTATCGCACGCGGCCACGCGGGACGCCGGCGATTTATCCGCCCAAGCGATCCTGATCCGCCTCATGCGGAGCTTTGCCGGCGCGGAGGAAGTGCGGGAGTGCCAGGAGCAGGGCCATCGCAATCGTCCACGCCGCTGGCGCCGCAATCAATGGAACCGGGCCGGGTCCCGCGATCCATCTCGATACCGAGCCGCCGCTGCGGGCTACGATCGGCCATGTTTTCGCGCCCAACACGAAACCGGAATGTAATCCAATTGCGAACCAGACTGTTCCGGTATTCAGGAAGGTCTCGCCGAGCACCAGGCCGAGCAGGAACAGTCCGATGAGGGTCGGCGCTGCGGTGACGGGATGGCCGAGTTGAGCGCCGCTGGCCGCCAGGTTGTACAAGCCCGCAGTCGGATCGAAGCCAGTCAGGTAATAGTGGGCCGGCGATCGCACCAGGTGCGCGAGAGCGTAAAATGCCGACGTGGCCACCAGTGCAACGCGCGATCCGAAATCGCGGCGCATTCCACCAAGCAGAAAGGCACGAAAGAAACCTTCCTCGATAATTCCGATAGCGATCGCAGGCAGCACGAATCTTATTGCGCGCGCACTAAGAGCCTGGTACGAAACTGCCGCGCCGGATCCGCTGGCAAATGCGAGAGTAAACAAGATCGCTATCGCCGTCGCCGCGATTGCGAGTCCGATCAGGAGGCGTGAGAGGTTCGCGCGCGGCATCGCGAAGCCTTCGCGCATCAATGTGAGGAAGCCCATCGAGCGCGACCAGACCAGCATTGCGGCAAACAGGGTGACCATCACGGTGCGGTCGAAAATGCGTGGGAACGGGAAACGGAAGCCCATCGCCGCCACCGCCATCGCGGCGAAGGGCGAGATAATCACGGCGGCCGCGAGTCCAACGACGAGCGCAATCGCAAAGCGCAACGTGAAGGATAAAGGATGGCGGCCGGGCTTTTCGGTTCCGATGATTGCGTCTCGCTCAGAGGTTATTGTCGTTGGAGAGATCGGTGCCTGGCCATCAGATCAGGCCTGCGGCGGTTGGGACTGGCGGGAGTAATCAATTGTGGCCACGCATCGGATCGCGCTGCGGTTCCAGCATCATTTCTACCGGACATACGTTCGTCGGCGCGTTGACGATCGTCATCACTGCTGCCGCGAGATCCTCGGGCCGCAGCATCAGCGATCGGTCGAGCCGCTTGTTTTGCGGAATCAACGCCGTATCGATAAGGCCCGGAATGATTACCGACAGCTTGATTCCACGGTCGCGCAATTCGGCGAAGGCTGCGTGAGTAAAGGCGATCAGCCCGGCCTTTGCCGCAGCATAGATCGCTTCGCCCGCCGCCATCCGCCGCGCTGCGATCGACGCGATGTTCACGATAAGCCCGCCGTCTCCCTGAGCCAGCATGCGCGCTGCGGCGAGGCGCGACAGTGTGATTGGCGCGCGCAGATTGATCGCGAGAATGCGGTCCTGATCTTCGCTGCCGAGCTTTATCAGGGGCGTGCGCGCGGGCGCCCATCCGGCGTTGTTGACGAGCACGTCGAGCCGTCCGAAATGATCGCATGACGTTTCGATCAGGCACTTCGGTGCTTCCTCCTGCGCGAGATCGATCAATACGATTAAAGACTGCTCTGGTGCCAGTCCGGTGAGCGCGCGCGTAGTTTCGAGTTCGTCGCGCGTCCGCGCAGCGAGGCATAGTTCATAGCCGGCCTGTGCGAGAGCGATCGCAATCGCACGGCCGGCACCGCGTCCCGCTCCAGTCACGATGGCGACTTGTCGCCGCGTTCCATCTTCCCGTTTCGAAGATTGTCCGGTTTGTTCCATGAGTGCCGCTATCAAGGTCCAAAATTACCCCGGCGCACGCGCTTAGGTTGGGCCCGCAACGCCGATCGGATCACCGATGATAACGAATGAGTGACAGTGCCCGCTATCGCGAAAGCCTAATTGATTCCCGCACCCGCGGCAGCAACAATTACTTTCCAATGAATGCGCAAGTCTTTCGAGAGTACGATATTCGTGGCGTCGTCGAGGACGATTTCGATGATGCCTTTGTGGTCGATCTCGGCCGCGCCTACGCCACCTTGTTGCATCAGGCGGGCAGGAAAACGATAACGCTCGGCCGCGATTGTCGCCTGACCTCCGATGCGCTTCGCGACCTGCTCTTAGAAGGCCTATTGCCGAGTGGTATCAATGTGGTCGATGTTGGCGTGGTGCCGACGCCGCTGCTTTATTTTTCCGTGTTGCATTGGCAGATGGACGGCGGGGCGATGATCACGGGTAGTCACAACGCGGCCGAGTATAATGGCTTCAAGCTTGGGATTGGACCCACGACGATTTTTGGTGCGGAGATTCAGCGGGTCCGGCAGATAATCGAATCGCGCGAATTCGTCACCAGCGGCAAGCCGGGCTCGCTGAGCGCGCGACCGGTACTACCCGACTACCGCGACTACATCAAGAGCCACATCAGCGTGAAGTCCGGGATGAAGGTCGCCGTCGATGGCGGTAACGGCTGCGGTGGCATCGTCGCGGCGCCCTTGATGCGCGAGATGGGCCTCGAAACGGTCGAGTTGTATATCGAGATGGACGGCCGCTTTCCGCACCATCATCCGGATCCCACGGTCGAAGAAAACATGCGCGACCTGCAGGCGGCGGTGAAGCGCAGCGGTGCGCAAGTCGGAATCGCTTATGATGGCGACGCCGATCGGATCGGCGCGGTCGATGAGCACGGGCGCATCGTATGGGGCGACGAGCAGATGGTGCTTTATGCGCGGTCGATCCTGAAAGAGCAGCCGGGCGCGACAATTATTGGCGACGTCAAATGCTCGCAGCGAATGTACGACGATATCGCGCGCCACGGTGGCCGTCCGATTATGTGGAAGACGGGGCATTCGTTGATCAAGAGCAAGCTCAAGCAAGAGCACGCGGCGCTCGCGGGCGAGATGAGCGGTCACATGTTTTTCAACGATCGATATTATGGATTCGACGATGCCATCTACGCTTCCTTTCGGCTGCTCGAAATCATCGGCCGCGAGGGCAAGGGACTGGCCGAACTGCTGGCCGATTTGCCGCAGACCTGCTTCACGCCGGAGTTGCGCCTGGATTGTCCCGACGACAGGAAATTCGACGTCGTGCGCAAAGCGGCCGAATACTTCCGTGCGCATTACGATACGATTGACATCGACGGCGCGCGCGTGAAATTTCCGGGCGGGTGGGGGCTCGTGCGCGCATCCAATACGCAACCGGCGCTGGTGTTGCGCTTCGAGGCGAACGATCAGAAAACGCTCGGCGAGATTCGCTCATTGTTCGAAGCAAAGCTGAAAGAATTTGGCGCGCAGGTTTGATGGCGATTCGCAGCGCCGGCCAGTGGCATTCCAAGGCCGCCAACAGATGAAAAGGACCGCCGCGAAAGCGACCGCAGCCGCATGGGCCGCCTTGATCATCGCGGGCGGGCGCGGAACCCGCTTCTGGCCCGAGAGTCGCGCCGGCCGTCCGAAGCCATTGTTTGCGATCGACGGCAAGACCTCGTTGCTGGAACAGACCATCGCCCGCGTCCAACCATTGATACCCAGGGAACGAATCTTCGTGCTGGTCTCGGCGGATCAGCGGGAGCCGTTTCGACGTGCACTGCGCGGTCTGATACCGCCGCGAAACTTGATCGTCGAGCCGGCGGGACGGGGAACCGCGGTCGCGATCGCCTACGGCGGCGCCGTCATCGCCGATCGACTCGGTCAGGACGCGGTGCTCGCGGTAATGCCTGCGGACCATTACGTCACGCCGCCGGCGGCGTTCAGGGCAACGGTCGCCGGTGCGATAGCGCTGGCTTCCGGCGACGATGCGATTGTCGTCGTGGGGATCACGCCGACACGGCCCGAAACCGGTTACGGCTACCAGAAGATCGGCGTTGCGGTCGGCGCGGGCTTCAAGGTCGATCGCTTCGTCGAGAAGCCCCCGCTCGCGCAGGCGCGAAAGATGGTCAAGTCGGGCCGCTTTCTGTGGAACGCTGGTATCTTCGTGCTCCGCCTCGCGACCCTCGGGCGCGAACTGGAGGAGCATGCGCCCGGCCTCGCGCTCGCGATGCACCGAATCGCGACTCTCCGCGACACCGAACTCTCGCGCGAGTATGGCAAACTCGAATTCGATTCCTTCGATCGCGTGGTTGCGGAAAAGAGCAGCCGCGTCCTCGGTGTGCGCGCTGGATTTCGTTGGTTCGACGTCGGCAGTTGGGAAGGATTGTGGGAGGCGATGAGCGACGGGGCTGGGGCCAACGCGACCGTGGGCAACGTGATCGCGCTCGACAGCCAGGGGGTGATCGCGCGCAGTGGCTCGCGTCTGATGGTGCTGATGGGCGTAAGCGATCTCGTTGCGATCGACACCGGCGATGCGATTCTCATCGCGCGCCGATCGCAATCGCAGGAAGTGCGCCGCATACCGGACGAGCTCGCACGCCGCGGTCTCACACGCTATCTCTGACCATCGGAAATTGCCGCCAGCGCTGAACGTTCGCCCCGGTTATTGCTGATGCACCAAGATTGCCCTGGCGTTTGAGCGACTGGGCCTGCCGCACAAGTCTGGCGCGAGGTCTTTTCGCCGCCACCAAGTCACTTGACCCTGGAACCTGGCGCCGTGATATCCGTGGGACAGAGTGTCCGTACGAGAAATGATTCGCGCTGATAAAAGCCGCCGCTGTGATACGAGTCGTCGAGCTTCAGCAGGGCGTAATCCAGGTAATGTCCAAGTTCATGCATCAGAGTGCGCAAAAAGGTGCGCGCTTTGACGACGCCGTGGCGCTGGGCTGTGCGCATCCAAAGGACGATCAGCGGCTCGCCCGCCGGCACTGTTGCGGGTCTCGACACCGTCCTCGTGCCGGCAGTGGCCGTGCTGCGAATGGGCGCGCGTGGATAGAAGAGGCCGTGGAGTTCGCCGCGCGAATTATGCGGCCGCACGTTGCGAACCTCGAGGCGCACTGGGCGTACGAGCAATAGGCGGCAGACCTCGTCCAGCAGCGACTGTGAGGCGCGCTGAACCATCGACGGCGCGCCGCCGTCGAGCGCCGTCATCAAATTTGCGACTCTCGTGAGCGCCACTGGACTCGGCGTCAGCGGGAAGCGATCGATCGAGTCGCTCGCCAGGTAGCATCGTTGGGCGCGGAGCGGCAGACGGTAATAATACGCGGGCAGCTTGCGTGCGATGGAGGTCGACCTCGCGGTTCGCGCTGAGCTTGCCGGCAGAGTGGTCTTCGGCTGCCGGAGCGGCGGAGAGCCGGCAGGTTTGCGCTGATCGGAAGGGGCCGGCTGCGCCGGCATAGACGGCGGAGGTTGCGGCTTAGGGGTTGGCGGTGGCTTGGTCAGCCCCGCAAAGAGATCGCCTGTTATGCCTTTCAGCCCCGCGTCCACCGCAACTCCATCCTGCGGGTCCTGGTGAGAAAGCGCAATCGCTTAAGCTTGGCGTGATATTGGATGCCGCCGCGCGACTCCTCCGTAGTACGCACACGGAGGTCCATCACTCCAACCTACACTTCATTTTGCAATGAGCGCGTTGCGGGGATTTGCACGATTGTGATCCTCGCGGTTCAAAATACCCAGTGATTTCGATCTACCCTCGCGGGCACATTTGATGCTGTAGGCGATTACATGCTGGAACTCGTCGCTCGCTTGTGGACACGCACTACGATCGTAAACGACTTAGTTGCGCCGGACCGCAGCGCCGAGCGATCGCATCCCTCCACCAATGCGTGGCAGCGCTTGTTCGCCGCGCGGAATTCACGACCTCGCTATGTCCGGCACCTCTTCGCCATCCAGCGGTTTCGCAGCGGTACTGCGCGCCGCCCCTACAATTACTGCTACTACTGCGTGCGCTGCCGTTGGGCGTTTCTGGTTGACGGGCGGGGCGGTGTGGTCGCGGTTGACGATGACAAGCGACCACTGGACGGAGTGGTGGGCGCATATCGTGTGGAATCCTTCAGGCGCGGACCATGCGGGGCGCATTGGGCATCGTCGGCAGTGATCGATGGGGGGCTCAAGGCGCGCGACAAAGAATCCTCTGCCAGCGGTCATAAAGCGCCGTTGACTCTCGTCAGCACTCGTAAGAGCGGAGTCCAGTAAGGCCCCTCCGATCAGGCGGCCGTTTCGCTGCGATCGCATCGGAAAAATTTCGACGGCTTCTCGCACTACTCGATCTCGCACGGATCACCAGGGCGGAGCTAGTCGCCTCGCCCGCGTCATAGTGGCGGAGCGGCCTTCGACGCAATATCATCTGACCTGGTCGCGATCGAATCGGGTCACTGAATTCGATGTGGCCACGGCATTTATCCTCAGTGCGCGATCGTGCGTGAGCGGATGATGGAACTCAAGGCGATTGAAATCAAAAAGCCATCGGCCGATGTCAATGTGATCGTCGGGCAGGCCCACTTCATCAAGACCGTCGAGGACCTCTATGAGGTGCTGGTGCAGGCGGTTCCCGGGATTGAATTTGGCCTGGCCTTCTGCGAGGCGTCCGGACCCTGCCTGGTGCGCCAAACGGGCACTAGCGAAGTGCTCGAAGCCGCGGCGGTCGCAGCCGCGACAGCAATCGCGGCAGGTCACGTATTCGTCGTGATGCTGGGCAATGCGTTCCCTGTCAACGTCCTCAATCAAATCAAATCCGTCAGCGAGGTTTGCAACATCTTCTGCGCGAGCGCGAATCCGCTCTCGATAATCGTGGCCGAAAACGGCGGTGCGCGCGGGGTTTTGGGCGTGATCGATGGCAGTTCGCCTAAGGGCGTCGAGAGCGATGTGGACCGCGCCGACCGCCACGGGCTGTTGCGGCGGTTCGGGTATAAGCAGTAGCTGAATCCGCTCCCCCCCTCGATGTGGCGCCGGCGGCGACACGATATACTGACTACATTGAAATTGAACGAGCGATCGCGGGAATCAGCGGATCGGTGGAGTCAGGGCGCGGAAATCGCGCGCAGATCGGGGCAGGGAAGGGGTTGATCGGGTCGCCCGATGGCAAATGCAGGCAAGCGCGGCGCCAGGACCGTTAAGGGGACACGCTCTGTGGCGCGCACCGCTGCGGGATATCTGCGACGTTCTCGGATGGCGGCGAGCGATCGCCGGTACCCTCACGTTGGTTGCCTTCGGCATCGGGTTTTATCTCGCCCAGGTCTATTCCGACATCTCCGAATTGATCGAGGAACGGCACGCGGCGCTGACTTCCGCGATCTATTCGGCGCCGCTCGAAGTTATGCCCGGCGACGAGGTCGGCCCGCTCCATCTGGTCGATCGTCTCGTTCGGCTCAGCTACTCACGAGTCGAAAACGTTGCCCATCCGGGTGAATACTCGATGGTGCCAGGGTCGATGACGCTCTTCGTTCGCGAGTTCACGATCGGTTCTCGCGGCTACCCGGCGACACTGGTTCACGTCACATTTAACGGTGAGCGAGTCGCTGGCATCGCGGATTCCTTCGGCGCGTCACGCGACCGCATTGCGATTGAACCGGAGGTCATCGGGCGACTTCTGCCCGACGCGCCAGCCGAGCGCGCGGAGGTCACTCTCGACGACGTGCAACCGTTCCTGATCAAGGGGCTGCTGGCGACCGAGGATCGTTACTTCTACTACCATTTTGGCTTCAACCCGATTCGCATCATCGAAGCCGCGATCGTCGATCTGCATTCGCATCGTCTGCAGCAGGGCGCCAGCACCTTGACGCAGCAACTTGCGCGCACTTTTATCGAACGCCACACCCGCAGCTTCCATCGCAAGGTGCGGGAGCTTGCGATTGCGCTGGTGCTCGAGATGCGGTTGACGAAGAGGGAGATTCTCGAGCGCTATATCAACGACGTCCCGATGGGCGAGTACGAAGGATCGCCGATTTATGGATTGCCGCTGGCCGCGCACTACTTCTTCAACAAGGATCTGCGCGCAGTCTCGCCGGCCGAAGCTGCCACGCTGGTCGGCATGATCCAGGCGCCAACGCTCGACGATCCGCGGCGGCATCCGGATGCTGCACGAGCTCGGCGCGATATCGTGCTCGGGCTCATGCACCGGGCGGGAGCGATCACCGATCCTCAATACGCGGAGGCAATCGCGCAGCCGGTGGTCGCAGTAGCGGCGCCGGGGCTGCGTCGCGCGCGCTATTTCACCGACTATGTCATTGCGCAGGTGAAGAAGATCCCTGTCGCAGCGGGCAATCTGCAGGGGCTCAAGGTGTATACGACGCTCGATCCGGAACTCGAGGAGGTTGCGCGTCAGAGCCTCGTAGATAATCTCGAGCGCCTGGAAAGGAACCACGCGCGGCTGCGCCGAAGCTCGATCACCAAACGGCTCGAAAGCTCGCTGGTATCGATCGATCCGCGCAGCGGCGGAATTGTGGCGATGATCGGTGGCCGCGATTACGCCAGCAGCCAGTTCAATCGCGCGGTCGATGCCGAACGCCAGCCGGGATCGGCGTTCAAGCCGATTGTTTATCTGACCGCGCTTGATCCGGAACTCAATCCGCTGCACGAGCCGGTGACGCTCGCATCAATGCTTCCGGATCGTCCGATGACCTTCGACGGATGGACCCCGGCGAACTACGAGCGCACCTACCAGGGCCAGGTCACGGTGGCCGCGGCGCTAGCCGAGTCGCTTAACGCACCGACCGCGTACCTTGGCAGCCTGATCGGACCGCCGCGAATCATCCGGACCGCGCGATCCCTCGGAATCAATTCGCCGCTGCCCGACTATCTGCCCATCACGATCGGTGCGGGCGAGGTCACGCTGCTGGAATTGACAGGCGCCTACCAGGTGTTTGCGAGCGGAGGCGTGGAGCGGCCGCCGTATGCGATCGAAGCAATTGTCGATGGCAGCAACCATCTTATCTATCAGCATCCCGCGACGAAGGAAATTTTGATGAGCCATGCCGTCGCCTACCTGATTACGGGTGCGCTGCAAGGCGTGTTTCAATATGGTACGGCCGCAAGCGCGGCGCGCCTTGGCCTCGACTTTCCGGCCGCGGGCAAGACGGGGACGACCGATGATTATCGAGATGCGTACTTCATGGGATATACACGCCAACTGGTGACCGGAGTGTGGGTCGGCTTCGACGAGCCCGAGACGATCGGGCTGACGGGCGCTGCCGCCGCCTTACCGGCCTGGATTCAGTATATGACCGGCGCCGTGCGCCAGCCGGACTTGGGCTTCGGTCGGCCCCCCGCTGGAATCGTGATGTTGTCGATCGACCCGGCCAGTGGCGGGCTGGCGACGCCCAACTGCCCTCGCGTTCAGATGCTACCCTTTCTCGAAGGGACCGAGCCGACGCGGTTGTGCCCGCTGCATAGCGGAACCTCGGCCCCCTCGACGACGACCGTCGCCGCCGATGGCGCGGCGGGAGGATCGACCGATACCGAAGCATCCAACGGCGGCGCGAGCACGACGCCGCCGACTCCCTCGACGGCCGCCGGCACGGCATCGAACAACGTGTTTGGCGCGGTCGGGAACTTCTTCGGATCGCTCTTCGGTCATCACTAATCGTCCTTCGTCAGCAAACGGTGATCCCGCAAGTGCATTGTGCGACGCGCGATTTCTCCGCAACATTGACGCCGTGAGGAATCGATGAATTGCCGATGTGAATCCTTCGGTCGCGAGCGCCGCAAGTTTGCGCGTACATTTGCGAGCGTCGCCTTTGCGATGGCCTTTTTCTTTGTCCCGTTGGCCGCGCATGCACATCCTTCGCACAGAGGCGGATTCTTTTTGCCCACCGGGGATCACGCGAAAATCGTCACGGTCACCCAGACTGGAGAAGCCGCGGCCGAAATCACCGTCCTCACGCTAGGCATTGCAGAAAAGGAGACGGGGCCGCGAGACACGGTCGCGAAATTCGGCGAGGTTTATACTTTCAGTCCGGATTTCATCGCGGTTCATCGCGACCAGCCGACCAAGGTCGCGTTCTGGAATCTACAGTCGGACGACGAGCATGATTTCGCGCTGCTCGATGGCGATCTAAATGTCCTGATGTACGAGAAGCTGGCGCCCCTCTCCAAGGCTTCCTGGGTTTTCACGTTTCATCGCGAAGGCCTTTTCAGCTTCAAATGCCTGGTGCATCAGCCGGAAATGGGCGGGCAGATACTGGTGCTGCCACCGGTCGCCCACTGACGAGGCAGACGCGTCATGGCCGAGACCCCTGGCGACATGGTCGAGCCATGCGAACGCGACGATCGCGGCGAGCGGCTGCGCGAACTCGCATTGCTGTTCTTGCGCCTCGGCACGATCGCGTTCGGCGGTCCCGCCGCGCATATCGCGATGATGGAAGACGAGGTCGTGCGGCGCCGCCGATGGGTCTCCCACGAAGAGTTCCTCGACATGATTGGTGCCTGCAACCTGATCCCGGGCCCCAACTCCACGGAGATGGCGATCCATATCGGCCATCGGCGGGCTGGCTTCACCGGATTGGCGGTGGCCGGTGCATGCTTCGTGGTGCCGGCGGTCGCAATCACTATCGCCGTCGCGTGGGCCTATGTGCGTTTCGGTTCGATGCCGCAGGTGGCCGGCGCGCTTTATGGCATCAAGCCCGTAATCATCGCGGTCGTCGTGCAGGCATTATGGCGGCTGTGGCCGAGCGCAGCGCGATCCCGCATCCTGGTCGCGGTCACGATCGCCGCCACGTTAACGGCGCTGTCAGGCCTTAACGAGATCGGGATTCTCTTTGCTGCCGGCGTAATCACGATCGCGATGTACTTTGCCGCCAATCCCACGCGATTGCGCGGCGGCTTCACCGCGAGCGCCATCGCAACAATTCCTGCGCTCTCCGCTCCAACCTCGGCCGTTTCCGCGACCCCCGTGAGCTCCCTGGCGCTTCCATTCAGCCTGGGCAAAATGTTCCTGCTGTTCCTTAAAATCGGTGCGGTGCTCTTCGGCAGCGGCTATGTCCTGATCGCCTTCCTGCAGGCCGATTTCGTCGATCGGCTCCACTGGCTGACGCGAGGCCAACTGATCGACGCCGTCGCGGTCGGCCAATTCACCCCGGGGCCGGTCTTCTGCACCGCGACCTTTATTGGCTACCTGATGGGCTCAACCACCGGCGCGATTGTCGCGACGACAGGAATTTTTCTGCCCGCCTTCGTTTTCGTCGCTGTCAGCGGACCGCTGTTACCGCGGTTGCGCCGATCTCCAGTCGCCGGCGCGTTTCTCGACGGGGTCAACGCAGCCTCGCTCGCACTGATGATCGCGGTTACGTGGGAACTCGGCCGTGACGCGATTATCGATCCGACCACGGTCGTGCTGGCGGTCCTCGCAGCCGTCGCGCTGATCCGATTTCGCGTCAATTCGGTCTGGCTGATCGCCGCGGGTGGCATCGTCGGCGCCGCCTTCGTGAATTTTCATCGCTGATTATTTTTCGACAAGGTCGTCGTCACAATCGTCGCTAACCGCCTCCTCAAATAGAGCTTCGTCGACTTGGCCGGGGACGGCTTCAGAGGTCGCGAATGCCGGCATCTCGCCGGCAATATCGGAGAGGCGGCGGGCAACGATTATAAAGGCGGAATGCGCGATCATGCGATGCACCGGCCGCACGCTCATTCCTTTGACATGCCAATTGCGCATAAGCGTTTCGAAGCTCTCGATTTCTCCGAAATCGGGGCGCCGCTGCAGCGCCTCGACCGTATCCTTAAGCTGCAGCACCGTCGGCACATAGCCGACGAACACGCCCCCCGGGCGCAGTGCCCGTGCGACCACGTCGAGCGCGCGCCCCGGCTCGGGCAGATCAACGAACAGACGATCGACTCCGGTTTCGTCGAAGCCCTCGTACAAGTCGCGCAGCTTGATCGTCCAGTTGGGCGTCTCGCCAAAAAAGGTCGCAACATTGCGCCGCGCGGCGGCCGCGAAGTCCTCGCGCAGTTCGTAGGAGATCAGCCGGCCCGTGGGCCCGACGGCTCGCAGCAAAGCGATCGTGAGGGCGCCGGCGCCCACGCCGCCCTCGATCACGGTGGCGCCCGGATAAACGTCGCCCCATATCAGCAACGGTCCGGTATCCTTGGGATAAATCACCTGCGCGGCGCGGGGCAAATGCGGAATCAGGTCGGCATAGGTCGGCCGCAGCACCAGATATTTCTCGCCCGTGCTGAATTTCACGCGCGAGCCTTCCTCGAGGCCATACAGGCTCTCGGGGGCGAGTTCGCCGCGAATTTCGAGCTTTTTCCCACGCCGCAGTACCTTCAGGTAGCGGCGGCCCTTGCGATCGATAAAAAGTACGGCGTCGTTTTCTTTGAGTAAATGGTCCAAGTTGTTACCACGCTTAAAGGTTAAACGACCCGGGCGCAACCGTGCGGACCCGACGACTATTGACTATAATGTCGGTGGGCGTTTAGGCTTGGGCAGGTCCCGGCAATTGCGGTTCATCCGATGCGTGCATCTGGCGGAGCAGTGGCCGGGTAATTTTTTGGGCCTCGTTACTTTTCTTTTGCATGAGCCGTCTTGAGGGCAGCGTCCGTGATTATCTTTAGGACCGGACTTTAGACAGCGAGGCTCATTGAGCGTGACTGGGCATCTTAGCGATAGGCGGTTCTAACATGGCGGAAAAGAAAGCAAAGACAGCGGAAAAGAGCGGCGGACAGGTCGAGCGCAAACGGCTCTGCCCGACTTGTGGCGCGGACGGCAAGGTGACCCTCTTTGCCGGCTACGGGCGCAAGGGCTTCTACGTGGTCTGCGAAAAGGCTTGCGGCTACGTCGGACCAGTACGTTGACGGCGGTCCGGGGTTAGCCATGGCGCGAGTGCGAAAAACCAAGTCGTCAAAGAAAGATCTCTATTCGGGGTTTGCCGACGCGGTTGACGAACATGAGGAAGATGCCGATCTACCCAAGGATGAAGCCGGCCGGCGCAAGATCAAGCGCCAGTACCAGGATCTCCTCGGCATCCGTATGGAGAAGCTGCGCGGCCGCATCCTCAATCGCGAGCGTATCAATAAGACCATCGAAGGCATCTACTTCATCTGCTCCAAATGCATGAAGGTTTGTCATTCGCTCGACGACGGCCTGCAGGAAGATCCTAACAACGTGAACAATCAATGCGCCAAATGCGCCAAGACGCGCACCGCGGCAGCCTGAGAGTCGGCGCGGTGTCGAGGACGTTCGGCGCGACCCGTCGATGAGCGAGTATCGCCGGCGGCCGCGATCGGGTGACGGCCACCCGCGCGCGAGCCTCGAATATCTTGTCCGCGACGGCGCCGACCTTCGACGCCTGCTTTAATTTGCGCGCCTGAGATTGTAGATTTCGTGCGAGCCGCATCACGGATCGCAGCGCGGCGGGGAGAAAAAACAGGCACCATGGGACTACAGCTAATCCCGCCCGACATTAACATCGATTTCGTCGGCAAACGCTATTTCTTCGTTGCGCTTTCGACCGCCATCAATCTGGTAGCGATTGCCTTGCTGATATTTGTCGGCCTCAATTACGGCGTCGATTTCGCCGGCGGCAGCGTAGTTCAACTCAAGTTCGACAAGGCCACCAATGGCGACGAAATACGCAAAGCGCTCAGCCCGATGGATTTGGGCGAGATCTCGGTGCAGGAGTTCGGCGCCAAGGATCAAAACGGTTTCCTGGTGCGCTTCGAGAAAGTCAAAAACATCGGCAGCCTCGGCAAACAACTCGAAAACGCGCTAAATGCGAGCTACGGCCAGGACAATAAAGCCCAAGTACTGCGCGTCGAAACGGTCGGATCGAAGGTCGGGCGCGATTTGCGGGTCGATGGGTTTCTGGCGGTCGCCTTTGCCACCGCCTTCATGGGCATCTATATCGCGCTGCGGTTCCGCAACGTCAGCTGGAGCTTCGGCGCCGGTGCGGTGGTTGCGCTAATCCACGATGTGCTGGTGGTCACTGGCGCTCTGGTTATCTCGCACCTGGAATTCGATCTGACGACGCTCGCCGCGCTGCTTACGATTATCGCTTATTCGGTTCACGACACGATCATCGTCTCCGATCGCATCCGCGAGGACGCCGGCAAGCGCCGTCGCGAGAGTCTCGAGGTCACCATGAACCGCGCCATCAACGAGACGCTGTCGCGAACTGTATTGACCTCCGGCACCGCGCTTACGGTGGTGTTGTCGCTCTTGGTGCTGGGCGGGCCCATCCTGCGCCCGGCAGCTTTCACGCTCTTCGTCGGCATCATAACCGGCACCTATTCGTCGATTTATATCGCCGGCCCGGTCGTGCTCTTTTGGGAGAAGGGCCGCAGTGGAGGGCGCAAGGCCACGGCCTCGCGCGCTGCCTGAGCCCGGTTTTGGATGCGCTACGCATCTCCATCGCCTGGGCTGACGATTATGCCTGGCGCGGGCTCTCCCGTTCCGTCGCTCCGATAGCGGTCGCCTGAATTGGCCGTTGAGCTTAAGACGGGACGCGGGCTTTATCGAGTTATCGAGGCCGCCGCAGCCGAAAGCCGCGACGATGCGGTCTTTCTGACCCTGGCACTGGAGCGTGCCGATGGCATCGAGCGCGTGGTCTTCCGCTGTCGTGTTGAGGGGTCGCTGACGGGAACGTCCACTTCAGATGATTTGATTGCACTGCTGCGGCCTTGGATCGAGCGCGAATTTGAAATGACTCGCGAGGCGGCACTCAAATCGATTCGCGCCGAGCGCAAACTTCACGAGATCGTCTTCGACCAAGCCAATCGTGGCCCCTTTTAGCCCTGTAGTTCACGGGCCGCGGCAGCATCCGGAGAGATGGCGATGGAAGTTCAACTGAGGCCGGCACGCGACGAGGACATTCCCGAACTGGCGCGACTGGTCGCCGGCATCGCCGCCTATCACGAATCAATCGATCCGCGCGCGCGCTTCGATTGGGACGAGATTCGCGACGCGCCCAATTGGATCGAGACCCTGCTCCATCGTGATCATCACGCGATTTGGGTCGCCAGCCACAGCCCCGGCCGCCTTGTGGGCTATCTATGGGTTCATTTGCGGCGTGATCGTCAAGGCTACCTGCCGCGCGTTCGCGGCTATATTAGTCATGCTTTCATGGACGAGGAGTGGCGCGGCAAAGGGCTAATGCGTCCGATGCTCGAGATGGCATACGAGTGGTTCCGGGCGAAAGACATTGAGATCGTCACGCTCTCCGTACTTCATCGGAACTGGATCGGATCCTCGGCATGGTACAAGGCGGGCTACGAGGATTGGACGCACGAACGGCGAATCGAGCTGAAACCTCGGGTCAAAATACCCTGAAAGTCTTGGCTCTGTATCCTGACCAAGCGGTTCGCCCCACCGCTTTTCCCTTGACATTGCTACACAAATCGCTTACTAGACTCATCGGGTCTATTATTCCGGATGGGCTCTCGGAAGGCGTTGTCGGGGCGGGACCGCGTTTGACTATCCGCACTTAGAGGCTATATTATACCTAACAGGTCCACTAATCAGGCTGAACGCTGACGGACTCGGAATAGTGTCGGAGGAAATGCGAAGGAAGTGATGGTCAAGCTGCCCATTTATATGGACAATCATGCCACGACGCCCGTTGATCCGCGGGTGTTGCAGGCGATGCTGCCGCATTTTTCCGAGACCTTCGGTAATGCGGCCAGTCGCAACCATAGTTTCGGCTGGGCAGCGGAGGAAGCGGTTGACAAGTCACGCAATCAGATTGCCTCACTGATCAACGCCAAGTCCAAGGAAATTATTTTCACCAGCGGCGCGACCGAGTCCGACAATCTTGCGATCAAGGGCATTGTCGAGTTCTACAAGGACAAGGGCAACCACATCATCACGTGCGTTACTGAGCACAAGGCCGTGCTGGATAGCTGCCGCACACTTGAGCGCAACGGCAAGGCGGTGGTGACATATTTGCCGGTGGACAAATACGGGATGGTCGATCCCGACGCGGTGCGTGCGGCGATTACCGACAAGACCGTACTAATCACTCTGATGTATGCCAATAACGAGATTGGCACGATTCATCCGGTGGCCGAAATTGGCCGTATCGCAAAGGAAAAGGGCATCGTCTTCCACTGCGATGCGGTGCAGGCGGTCGGCAAGATTCCGGTCAACGTCGATCGCGACGGTATCGACCTGCTTTCGATGAGCGCGCACAAGATTTACGGCCCTAAGGGTGTCGGGGCGATCTACGTTCGTTCGAAGGGCCCGCGCGTGCGGCTGACCCCCCAGATGGACGGCGGCGGGCACGAGCGCGGAATGCGTTCTGGGACGCTCAACGTCACCGGTATCGTGGGGCTGGGCAAAGCGTGCGAAATCGCGCAGGCCGAGATGGCCGAGGAAAATGTACGTCTGCTCGATCTGCGCAACAAGCTGCAAGCAGGAATTTTTGAGCGACTCGACGAAGTCTATGTCAACGGGCATCCGACCGAGCGCCTGCCGGGGAATCTCAATGTCAGCTTCGCTTACGTCGAGGGTGAGTCGCTCCTGATGGGTATCAGTGATATCGCCGTCAGTTCGGGCTCGGCCTGCACTTCGGCCACACTCGAGCCGTCGTACGTGATTCGCGCGCTCGGGGTTGACGAAGAACTGGCGCATAGCTCCATTCGCTTTGGCCTCGGCCGCTTCAACACCGGCGACGAGGTCGATTTTGTCACCGATCGGGTGACCAAAGAGGTCAAGCGGCTGCGTGAAATGTCGCCGCTCTACGAGATGGCGCGTGAAGGTATCGATCTCAAGTCGGTGCAGTGGAAGACGGAGTAACGAGGCGGGAGAGAGAAGAATACAATGGCTTACTCGGAAAAAGTAATCGAACACTACACCAATCCGCGCAACGTCGGCAGCTTCGCCAAGAGCGAGGAAAACGTTGGTACCGGCGTGGTCGGTGCGCCCGAATGCGGTGACGTGATGAAGTTGCAGTTGAAGATCAATCCCGAAAACGGAGTGATCGAGGACGCGAAGTTCAAGACTTTCGGCTGCGGCAGTGCGATCGCGAGTTCCAGCTACGTGACTGAGCTGGTCAAAGGCAAACATATCGAGGAGGCGATGAAGATCAAGAATACCGTCATCGTCACCGAGCTGAACTTGCCTCCGGTTAAGATTCATTGTTCGGTACTGGCCGAGGACGCGATCAAAGCTGCGATCACCGACTGGAAGGCCCATCAGGGCCCCGCCGCTGAAGTATCGAAGAAGTCGCAGGAGGGTTGAGTAAAAGTGGCTACGGTCACACTTTCGGATACCGCGGTCGAGAAGATTCATCAATTGACCGCCGACAAGCCCGAGTCCGGCCTGCGCGTCAAGGTCGTCGGCGGTGGTTGTTCGGGCTTGCAGTACCGGATGGAAATCGACTCGGCCAAGGATCGCGACAAGATCTTCGAGCGCGACGGCGCGCGCCTGATCGTGGACAAGAAGAGCTTTCTCTATCTGAACGGATCTGAACTGGACTACGCCGAGGATCTGATGGCGGCGGGCTTCCGCCTGGTCAATCCCAATGCCAAACGGACCTGCGGATGCGGCGAGTCGTTTGTCGTCTGAAGGCCTCGCCACGGCACGATACTGCCTGATCTCGGCTGACTCATGATCAAGTGTCAATCATGCGATCGCGTCCAGCAGCCACAACTGTTGTGTGCTGGTTGTGGAGCGCCGATGAGTACCGCGCTCGATCTTTTCGCGGCGCTGGGACTCCCGCGCAAGCTCACGATTGATTCAACGCGGCTCGAGCAGACCTACCACGTTCTCGGCCGGCGGATTCATCCTGATCGCTTCGCTAGCAGCGCGGCGCCTCTGCGCGACCTGAGTCTGCGCGGTACGGCTCTGTTGACGCGCGCTTATCGAACGCTGCGCGATCCGGTCAGCCGCGGTCTCTATTGGCTTGAGCTCAACGGTCACAAGCTGGCGGAAAACAACCAGGGCGTTCCGGTTGATCTCGCGGCGACGGTCTTCGAGGTGCACGATCAGTTGTCAGATCTGAGCGTGGCGCGCCGCACCGATGCGCACGCGGCCGCTCGGTTGCGAGCGGAGATCGACGAACGCCGCGCGGAACTGCATCGCATGATCGATGGTGCTGTGCGCGAACTTCAAAAGAATTTCGCCCGCTGGGATGCGCGCGATGCTAACGATGCTTACGATCATCATGTTGACGACCAGCGCCCGGATACTCTGGTGATGGAACTTAAGGCAGTGCTCTCGAAGATTGCTTATCTCAGAACCCTGATTCGCGACATCGACCGGGACCTGGATTCGGCTCAAGCCGCCTGAACGTTACAGCCCCCGGCGGACGGTCGCAGCTTAAAGGGCCGTTTGCGGAAGCGATCGGCGATGCCGAGCGAACGAATTGGCGAGGCACGCTCAAATTGGATTGGTAAATAGAAGTTTCGATGGCTCGAATTTTTGGCATAGACCTTGGCACTACCAACAGCCTGATCGCTGTGATGGAAGACGACAAGCCGCGCGTGATCGCCGATGCCTCCAGCGACAGCGCATTGTTGCCTTCAGTAGTTGCGCTCGCGCCTGACGGCAGGGTTTTCGTCGGCCACGAGGCGATTGCGATGGAGCCGCACCTCAGCGTCGAGCGCGACGGCCGCGTCTCTGCGGTGGATTTTCCTGGCGGCGAGACCGGTGCGGTCGTACGTTCGGTCAAGCGCTACATGGGTCTCGGCGGTACCGAACTTGCCGATGAGGATCGCCGCCGCTACACCTTCGCCGACCTCTCCGGCCCGGTGGTGCGCTTCCAGATCGGTTCGCGCACCTATACTCCGCCCCAGATCTCGGCCGAAATCCTGCGCGCCCTTAAGGCTCGCGCGGAAGCCGCGCTGGATGGCGAAAAGGTCGATCGCGTCGTCGTCACGGTCCCGGCCTATTTCAATGACGGACAGCGCCAGGCTACGAAGGATGCCGGCCGTCTCGCCGGTCTTGAAGTCGTGCGCCTGGTCAACGAGCCGACCGCGGCGTCGCTCGCCTACGGCCTTAATCAAAAGGCTGAAGGGCGCGTCGCAGTATTCGATTTCGGCGGCGGCACTTTCGATATTTCCATCCTCAATATCAAGGGCGGCATCTTTGAGGTGCTCGCGACCAACGGCGATACTCACCTTGGCGGTGACGATCTTGATGGTCTGCTTATCGATGTGATTCTCGATGGCGTGCCTGACGCAACGCGGTCTGATCGCCACGTCTGGAATAGCGCTAGGCTCGTCGCGGAGGCCGCCAAGAGGCACCTCAGCACAGCTGATCGTGTGGAGTTGAAGCTCGATCTTGCCGATCGCAAGATTGTTCGCACGCTCACTCGCCCCGAGTTCGATCGGATGGCGGCGCCGCTCATCGATCGCACGCTCGAATGCTGCCGGCGCGCTCTTGCCGACGCCGGCTTGGCCGCGCGTGAGATCGACGCGGTCGTGCTGGTCGGCGGCTCGACGCGAATGCCGCTGGTGCGCCGTCGCGTGGGCGAGCTCTTCGGCCGTGAGCCCCTCTGCACGCTCGATCCCGACCAGGTCGTAGCCCTTGGCGCTGCCGTGCAGGCCGGCGTCCTGATGGGTACTCAGGGCGATATGCTGCTGCTTGATGTCGTCCCGCTGTCGCTCGGTATCGAAACCATGGGCGGCGTGATGGAGCGCCTAATCCATCGCAATACCACCATTCCGACCAGCGCCACCGAAGGCTTTACGACGGCGGTTGACAACCAGACGCACGTCGATGTTCACGTGCTGCAGGGCGAGCGCGAACTGGCGCCGGACTGCCGCAGCCTCGCGCGCTTCAAGCTCGGACCGCTCGATGCGCAACCCGCGGGTATGCCTCGTATAGAAGTCACTTTCCTCATCGACGCGAACGGAATACTCAATGTTACAGCGCGCGACGAGCGCACCGGCAGTGAGCATTCGGTCGATATCAAGCCCAGTTACGGGCTTACGGACGACGATATCGAGCGCATGCTCGAGGAGTCGATCGATTTCGGCGAGCAGGATATCGAACAACGGCTGCTGATCGCGGCGCGCAACGATGCCGATCAGATTCTGACCGCACTCGAGAAGCAGTTGCGCGAATATGGGGATCTGGTGGACGCGGATGAGCGGCGGCGGATGGCGGATGTGGTGGCGCGTGTCGAACTCGCGCGCCAGGGCGAGGATCGCGAACTGTTGAGCAAACTCGTCGAAGAACTCAACGAAGTAACCACTCCGTTTGCTGAACGTATTATGGATGGGGCGATTAAGCTCGCCCTCAAGGAAAAGTCGATCGAGGAGCTTGCTTGACAAAAATGAAGGGTGGGTGCATAATGCGCGGCCTCATCGGCAGATCTCATGCGGACCCCCTCCCGACGTTGTTTAAGGGGGTTAATTCGTAATGAAATTCAAGTGGGACCAGGCGGAAGAGATTGCCGAAGTTCTGGCCGAAAATCATCCCGGCCTCAATCCGCTGCAAGCGCGATTTACGGATATTCGGCAATGGGTGATCGATCTCGATGAGTTTGGCGACGAGCCGGGCGCTTCGAGTGAAAGCAAGCTGGAGGCCATTCAGATGGCTTGGCACGAGTTGTACAAGGAAAACAGCGACGACTGAATAGACAAAAAGTGTGGAACGTCTTAGATAAGGAGGTGGCGGGGTGGATGCGATGAGGATAGACCAGGGAGCGAAGATGCAGGAAAAGGAAACATTGGACGAGAGATTGCCGGCTCTGTTTGAGCCCGACACCCTTTTGCCCATTCAATATTTCGAGGCGATGCGCCGCAAGCATTTGCTTGAGGGTGAAAAGCGCCTGATTCTCAGCGTGCTCGAAGACGCGATTGAATGCTTCATGAAGTGCATGGACTCGGCCACCAATAAGGGCCAGCGCCTGTATCGTGAGGCCGACGAATGGATTGCCCTCGAAGATAAGCATTGGGTGTTCTCTTTCGACAACGTCTGCGACATGCTCGACATTAACCCCGAGTACATGCGGCGTGGATTGCGCGACTGGAAACAGCGCAAATTGGAGGCTATACAGCGCGCCGCAGAGGCCAAAGCTGAGGCGGACGCACGCGCGGAAAGCGACGCTGCGGCCGGTATCGGAACCGAGCCGGTAACGGAGGCCGTCGAGGTGGCTAAGCCCACTGAAGCCCCGCAGCCGATCGTCGCGCCGGCAGCCAAAACTTTCGCGCCGAGGGCGGTTCAGCGCAAGGGCGTGATGACTGCGCCGGCGCGGTCGGCCTCGCGGAGCAACCTGCGTAAGGCTCGCGCTTAGTCAGAGCCGCTTGACACCCCTGAGTGCAGGGGTGAGCCGACCATAAATCAAACTGCACGAAGGTGAGGGCGGCCTGCATGGCCGCCTTCACTAATTCTGCGCGATGAAGTCACGCAGGTGCCGTCGTCTCCTTCTCCAGTGCGAGTTGGCACAGATTTACGAAGCTCACGCGCGTCGGCATGAGCCTCCAATAGCTTCGCTTTCTTCGGACCGACCCTCTTTGGGCGGGCGAGTTCGTTCGCTCCACAGTTGCTTTCATCATGGCGCAGCCCAATTTGGTATACACGGTTACCAATTGCGGTGCTTCTATTCCATTGCATCCCGCTTGCTACATCTCGCCTCGATAAATGCTCATCTTTTCACCAATCAAACCACGGCACGCTTGATGCTCAGTTCTCTTAGTCAGTGAGAGTCGAGGCGGATGGTAAACGTAAACGCGGTTATCTACGTCTTAATCTACAGTGGTCTTAATGAGCAGGAGGTATCCGGTCGTGATTTCAAAGAAATCGATTGTAGCGTGGGTCTTCTCCGCGATTGTCAGCGTGGGGATGTTTGCGGTGCCCGGCCGGGCGCTGGCAGAGGATTGGGGCCATGGTCACGGCTGGCACCATAGCGACGATGGCGGCGGCTGGCATGGCTGGGACAATCATCATCGGGACGATCAATGCGCACGCCCTGGCTATCGTCCTCAGGCCTATGGATATCGACGGCCTTATGCCCAAGGCTGGAATATGCCAGCGTATAATTATGGCCAGCAGGGCTATGGCTACAACTACAATCAGCCCGCGTATGGCTATAACTACAACCAGCCGGCCTATGGTTATAACAACTATCGCCCCGGCTACGGCCTCCCGGCCGATGGCCAGGGGATGATCGATCGCCGCCACCCAGGCCTGATGTGGACTTGTGACTCGGGCGGGCATCATTGCCACTGGGCGCCGCGCTTCGGCTACGGAGCGAATTCGCGCACCGGTCTGAATCCTTTCGCATACGGTGGGCTGAATAACGGTTACAATGGTGGCCGCTACTACGGTAACAACTACGCGAATGGCTACTATGGAAACTCGGGCATGGGTTCGCTGCTGGGACCGCTCTTCGGACAGCGCCCGTAGTTCTCGACTGATACCTGAGCGCCAAACTAAAAACGCCCCGCCAACCCGGCGGGGCGTTTTCTTTTCTCCCTCTCAAATCGCTTGTGCGTCCTCGGTCACGCTCACCAATTCGATGCTAGATTTTCGATTGCCTTCAGGATGCGCGTGCGCCTCTGTGCGGAATCGGGTGCGAACGAGGTGAACTGCAGCGTGCTGGTCGTGATGCCCGCCCGTTCGAATTCGTGCAGTCGTTTCGCTATGCGATCTGGTGAGCCGAGTACGTAAAGCGCCTCGACCATGCTCTGTGGAATCGATTGAAGCGCTTGCTTGCGATCGCCTGCGTTCCAGGCCTCCAGGGCGCCGCGGGCCTCATTCTCGAAACCGATCTCGCGAAAGAACTTGTTGTACTGCGGCACGGTGACGTAGGCGGTAAGTTCGCGCCTCAGATTCTCGCGTACGATTTCCTCTTCGGGGTCAACCGCAACCTGGATGCGGCAGCAGATGTCGATATTGTCAGTCGGCTTGCCGGCACTCCGCGCGCCCTCGCGAATATGCTCCAGCAGCGGGCCGAAGGTCTCCGGTGTGATGTAGTTGACGATCACTCCGTCGCCGATCTCACCTGCTGTACGCAGCATCAGCGGCCCCTGCGCACCGACGTATATCGGCGGCGCCGGTTCCACTGGTCCCGAAAGCCGGAACCCATTGACGTGTACGGTCTTGCCCGACGTCGTGACCTTTTGTCCCGTGAACATTGCGCGCAGCGCCTCCACCGTCTCGCGCAGGCGCGTCACCGGCATCTTGTACGGCACCCCCATCCATTGTTCGACGATGGTCGGCGTCGAGATGCCGACGCCCAGAATAAAGCGGCCGCCCGAGATCCGTTGCAAGGTCGCCGACGAGATCGCGATCAACGCCGCCGGCCGCGTGAAGACCGGCACGATCGCGGTGCCGAGGCGCATTTTTTCACTCGCTAACGCGGCGGCCCCTAGTGGTACGAAAGCATCGCCGTGAAAGGTTTCGTAGGACCACGCGTCTGTGAAGCCGGCGCGCTCCGCATGCCGCACCAGTTCGCCGAAGTGCGGATTCTGAAAGCCGTCGAGAGGTACTGTAATTCCAAGTCGCATCATCGTGGGAAAAATCTCCTGCTGGTCGTCAAAGATATCAACCCACCGCCACGGGTTCGAGCCTCGGCGCCGCGGGGTCGAGATTAAGCGCCTCAGCCAGGTGCAGCGGCCGGCGTCCGTCACAGAAACTCCGGATCTGCGCGCGGCACGCGAAGCCGTCGGCAATTACGATCGTCCCGGGAGTGCTTTGGTTGATCGCCGGGATTAATACGCGTTCGCCAATTGTTCTGGATAACTCGAAGCGGCTCTCGCCATATCCGAATGCTCCAGCCATTCCGCAGCACCCGGCGTCTGGTACCGCGACTTCAAGGGTGGCGGCTTTCGCAAGAAGCGCGAGTTCGGCAGCCATTCCGACCAGTGATTTCTGATGACAATGGCCGTGTACGATCGCGCGGCCGCGAAGTTGCGGCGGCACGAAGCCCGGGGCCTCCTGCATGAGAAACTCGTCGATCAACATCGTGCTTGCCGCGAGCGTTTGCACCGATGAGAGGCGCGGGAATAGCGCCGGCAACTCGTCGCGAAACGTGAGAATGCAGCTCGGCTCCAGGCCGACGATTTTCACGCCGCGTTCCGCATACGGCCCCAGCATCTCCAGCGCATCGAGCATCCGCATGCGCGCGCGGTCGAGCATTCCCTGATCGTAAAGCGGACGTCCGCAGCACAAATCGCGCGGCGGTAGCGCGACCCGAAAGCCGGCGCGCTCGAGCACCGCGGTCGCGGCGATCGCCACCTGCGGCTCGAAGAAGTTGTTGAAGGTGTCCGGGAACAGCAAGACTTCGGCGGCCTTGAGGATTTGGCGTTCGATGATGCTCGAACCATCGCCGGAACGGAGTCGCCGCGAAACGCGGCAATTCGCGCTCCTTATGGACGCCGATTGCGCGCTTGATCAGTGCGCTAGCCGGGCCGCCCGCGATCGAATTTGCGAGGCGCGGCGCATACGATGCGATTCGCGCCAACTCGTGAATGTGTCCAAAGAAGTGCGCCGACAGCGGGCGCCGATGATTGACGTAGTAGTGCGTGAGGAACTCGGCCTTGTACGCCGCCATATCGACCGACGCCGGGCATTCGGTCTTGCATGCCTTGCACGAGAGGCAAAGCTCGAGCGCGTCGTGCAGCGCCCCGTCGGCGAAGCCGTCCTTGAGCAGACCGCCAGCGAGAGCCTCATGCAGCAGGCGCGCGCGTCCGCGCGTCGAATGCGTTTCGTCGCGCGTCGCCATGTACGATGGGCACATCGTCCCGCGCGTCGGTCTTGCGACACTTGCCGATGCCGACGCACTTGAGCGCCGCCCCTGCCAGACCGCCTTCTGCGCTGAAATCGAAATGTGTGTGCACCCACTGCGGATTGTAGTTGGCGCCAATCCGCAGATTCGCGTCGAGCGGTTCCGGATCGACGATCACCCCAGGGTTCATCCGATGGTCTGGGTCGAACGCGCGCTTGAACTCGCGAAACGCTCCAATTAACTCGCTGCCGAACATTTTCGGCAGCAGTTCCGATCGTGCGAGGCCATCGCCGTGCTCTCCTGAGAGCGAGCCGCCGAACTCCGCGACCAGGTCGCCAATGTCGATCATCGCCGCGCGGAACTTCGCAACGCCGTCGCGGGTGAAGAGGTCGAAGTTGATTCGGCAATGTACGCACCCCTCGCCGAAATGTCCGTAGTAGGTTGCGGCGGCGAGATCGTAGCCGTCGAGCAGCTTGACGAAGCGGCGCAGGAAATCGCCGAGCCGCTCCGGCGGCACCGCGCAATCCTCCGCCCCTGGCCACGTCCGCGGCTGCCCGCGCACGAATGCGCCCGCGCCCAGCCCCGATTCGCGCAGCCGCCACACCGCCAGCTGATCCTCGGGATCGATCAGCATGGACACTCCCGAACACGCCGCGATGCGCTCGGCCTGCGCCCGCAATGCCGCCGCTGCATCGCGAACTTCGGCGGCAGTTTCACCGCCGATCTCAACCAGCAGGAAGGCGCGTCCGGCGGGTAATAGCTTTACCGCCGCGATGCCCTTTTGCCGCGCGATATCGGGCAGATGATGATCGAAGCCCTCGAGCGCCTGCGGCCGATGGCCCAGCATCCACGGCATCTGATCCGCCGCCAGGAACACGTCGTCGAACCCGAGCACCACCAATGCGAGATGCCGCGGCTTCGGCACCAGACGCACCGTCGCATTCAGAATCGTCGCCAGGGTCCCCTCCGATCCCACCATCGCCCGCGCCAGGTTGAAGCCGTTTTCAGGTAGCAGTTCGTCGAGATTATAACCCGACACGCGCCGCGGAATTTTTGGGAATCGCGCGCGAATCGCATCGCCGTAACTCTCAGCCAGCGCGCGCAACGTCGTGTGCAACCCTGCGATGCGATCGCTGTGCGCACCCCTTGCGCAATCGTCCCCCCGAGCGTCATCCGCGTGCCGTCGTACAGCACCACCTCCAGTCCCTCGACGTTATCGACGGTCTTGCCGTGGGCGGCCGAATGGGCGCCGCAGGAGTTGTTGCCGATCATCCCGCCGATCGTGCAGCGATCCTTCGTCGAAGGGTCGGGCGCGAAGAACAATCCATACGGCGCAGCGGCCGCGTTGAGTTGCGCCTGTACCACTCCCGGCTGCACTACCGCGATGCGCTTATCGGCGTCGATGTCGCGCGATCGCGTTCATGTACTTCGAGCAATCGATCACCAGCGCCGTATTCGCCGTCTGCCCGCCCAGCGCAGTCCCGCCGCCGCGCGGCAGCACCGCCAGTCCGCTTTTCGCGCGCGAGATCGATCGCCCGGATGACGTCGCCCTCATGCCGCGGCACCACCACCCCGATCGGCACCCGTCGGTAGTTCGAAGCGTCGGTCGAATAGATCGCCCGGCTTGCCGCGTCGAAGCGCACCTCGCCTTCGATCGAAGCCGCCAGCTTGGCTCGCAATGAGTTAATCGAAACCATCGGCCTGCACGATACTAATGCACATGCCCCACATATTTACAGGATATGCTTGTCGCCAAAGGTTCACGCGACCGCGACTTGCACGCGCGCGACTCGCATTCGGCAAAAATGCGACGGGCGCGAGCACCTCGAATGCTCACGCCCGTTATCGCGCTCGACCTGGTCTGCCCGCGCTTATGCCGCCGGTGGGACAATCGCGATCTTTCCCGCGATCGTGCTCGTTTCCATCAGGTCCTGCGCCTTTCCCAGTTCTTTCAGCGCCAGCACCTGCCCGACCACCGGCTTGATATGACCGCTCTCGACGAACCGCATCGCGTCGATCAATTCGCCCTTATTTCCCAGATGCGATCCCAGGTAGTTCTGCTGCTTGTTCCACAACAGCCGGATATCCAGATGCGCATCGAAGCCCGAGGTCGCTCCGCACGTCACGATGGTGCCGCCCCACTTGAGGCACTGCATCGAGATCGGCCACGTCTCCGCCCCCGTATGCTCGAACACGATATCCGCCCGCCGGCCGTCGGTGATCTTCCGCACTTCCTGAAAGATGTCGTGCTTCTTGCGATGCAGCACGAACTCCGCGCCCAGCTTCTTGCACAGTTCGAGTTTGTCGTCGGCCGACGCCACCGCTATCGCACGCGCGTTGAACAGCTTTGCGATCTGGATCGCCATTACGCCGAGTCCGCCCGCCGCTCCCCAGACCAGTACGAAGTCGCCCGCCTGGATATGCGCCCGCGATACCAGCATGCGCCACACCGTCACCAGCACCAGCGGAATCGTCGCTGCTTCCTCAAAGCTCAAATTCGGCGGTTTCGGCAGCGTGTTGACCGCCGGCACCCTGCAATACTGACCATGCGCGCCGTCCAGCGGTCCGGTCTGAAAGCCCCAAATCCGGAAGTCCGGGCAGAAGTACTCCTCGCCCCGCGTGCAGTAATAGCATTGCCGGCACGAGATTCCGCAATGGACTACCACCTCGTCGCCGACCTTGACGTTTTTTACCTCGCTGCCGATATCCACCACGATGCCCGCCGCGTCCGATCCCGAGATATGCGGCAGGATGATCTTCATCCCCGGCAGCCCGCGCCGCGCCCAGATATCGTTGAAGTTGCAGGCCGAGGCCTTCACGTTGATCACGGCATCGTTGGGGCCGGCCTTCGGTATCGGCGTATCCCGATACTGCAGAACCTCGCATCCTCCGTGCTGCTCGAAAACAATCGCCTTCATGCAAATGCCTTCTCTTGGCCGCATTCGCATAGGCGCGAACCAGCCGGGTTAAACGAAAGAAAATTATATGTTCCTGCCAGCCTTAACAACAGTCTCATTTTTGCGCCGCTCGCGGCTTTTCCGCGCCCGGTTGACCTGCGCAACCGAATCTCGTAAATAAGCGGCAACGGTATACCCCGCTTCGTAGCTGTTCCCGCGCTCGCAACGCATCGCCATTCCGCCCGTTAATCACGCCGCCGGATGGAGCCAGCGCGTTTCTGCCACGCACCTCAAATGCGCCTTGGCAATCGTCCGGCAGCGGCTGGCATCCGTGATTTTTCACTATCGGAGACACTCCCATGTTCGTCCTGGATAACGGTAAACGCTTCGTAATTCCGCGCACCGAGATGACCTATCCCGGGCATAGCCTCAAGCTCCACCAGAATGCCGCCGACCCGGTGAAGTCGCCGGTTGACCACGTGATGGCGGATTTTGAGGACGCCTGCCCCTACGAGTTCAAAGGCGAGAAAAGCCGCAAAATTATGGTCGAGGCCCTCAACACTCTCGACTTCGGCAAAAAGGTCGTCACGATTCGCCCCAACAACATCCATTCCCCGTTCTTCAAGGGCGATATCGAGGCCATCGTGCTCGGCGCGCCCAACCGCTTTCACGGCATCATCCTGCCCAAAACCCGCGGCCCCGAGGAGATTCGCGAAGTCTCCAGGCTGCTCGACGACCTCGAAAAGCGCGCCGGATGGAAGTCGAAGATCCAGATCGAATCGCTGATCGAAACCCCCCACGCGCTCATCAAGGCTTACGAAATCGCCACCGCCTCCGATCGCATGGCCGGGCTGATTTTCGGCATCGCCGACTATGCCGCCAACCTCGGCATCCGCGAGATCGTCGAGAATCAGAATCAGAATTTCCACTACTCCAAGCAGGCCGTGGTCGTCGCCGCCAAGGCCGCCGGCCTCCACGCGGTCGATAACGTCTACCTGCGCCTGTGGCGCAAAGAGGATTCGCCGAGCGCGTCGCCGAACTCCAGGCCGGCTTGCGCGAGAAGAACCAGGGCGCCGCGGATCTCGGCATGGACGGCACCTGGGTCATCCATCCGCAACAGGCCGAAATCTGCAATAGCTGTTACACGCCGAATCAGACCCAGGTCGATTACGCCCGCCGCATCATCAAGCTCTACCACGAGAAGGGCGGCGGCTCGATGGCGGATCCCGCTACCGGCGAGATGATCGACGAGGCCACCATCAAGATCGGCCTGATGGATCTCGCCAAGGGCGCACAGGCCGGCATGGTCAACGCCGCCGAACTCGCCGACTGGTCCGCCAAGAGCAAGGCCATCACCGGCTACGACATCCTCGAGTTGATGCGCCGCACCGCCTGACCCCGCAGTGCCTCAGATCGCTTTACGAGGGTGCCTCTCATCGCTTTCCTGAGGGCGCAGCGCGCATCTCCCAAAGGGGAATACTGAAACCTCGCGGAGGTTTCAGTATTCGTGAAAGCTTTAAAGTTCCTCGAAGTGGGGCAGCGGGGCGGGAGCGCTGCGCTCCCGCCCACTTCCCCTATAGCAGGTTGTACGCGCGCGCGACGTTCTCGCCCAGCACTCCGCGCCGGGCGCTCGTCGTCATCCCTTCGACCATTCCGCGCAGCTCCTCGATATAGTCCCCCGGATGGTCCGGATGCGGATAATCCGACGCCCAGAAGAAGCGGTCCTCGCCGATTATCTTCGTCAGCGGCGCGATCGATCGCTCGTCCGGATCGCCTGAGATGTAACACTGCCGCTTGAAGTAGAACGACGGCCGCTCCTTCAACTGGACCGTGCCGCCGAGCCCCGTGCGCCGATAGATTGCGTCGCCCCGATCGAGCCAGTAGCCGATCCAGCCCGCCCCCGATTCGAGCACCACCGTGCGCAGCCGCGGGAAGCGATCGAAGACGCCGTACTGGAACATCGTGCCGAACGCGTGGCCCACGCCTTGCGCCGCGAACAGGTCGAAAAACCAGTCGGCCCAGTCCATGTTGTCGAACCGCTGATGCACTCCCCACGCCGGCGGCTCCAGCGTCGGATGGATCGCGAAGGGAATCCCCAGGTCCTGCGCCGCCGCGAAAACCGGGTCATGATCGACATGCCCATGCGGTTTGCGCGTGATCGTGAACGGGCACACGAACGCGCCCTTGCAGCCGTCCTTCACCGCGCGTTCCAGCTCGCGCGCCGCCGCCGCCGGATCGCCCAGCGAGATATGCGCAATCGGAATCAGCCGCCCGCCCGAGTCGCGGCAGAAATCCGCAATCCATCGATTGTATGCGCGGCAGTACGCGTCCGAGAGCTCCGCGTCGAATACTTCGGCTTCCCACAGCAGCCCGATCGTCGGATAGAGCACCGATTTCGCCATGCCCTCGGTTTCCAGCAGCGACAGCCGCTCCTTCATATCCATCGCGCCGTACGCCGCCCCGCCCACATACGACTCGACCGTTTCGACGCCCTCGAGGCTGTCGAACACCCGATGTTTCTCGCCCGACCGCGACTTCAGCAACTCGCGCCGCGACGCATTAACATCCTCGACTTTCGCGCCCAGCTCCTGCAGCTTCTTCATCCCGCCGAGCGACGCCAGCAGCGTCGGGCTGGTCAGCGCCGATCGCTTGTTGTCGAATTCAAGATATTCGCGCTTGTCGTCGCCGACTTTGATCCGGATCGCGCGATCGCGAAATTTGGCTTCGAGGTTCTTTTCCCACAGGTCGGGCGGTTCCAGGATATGTCCGTCCGCGTCGATCAACAGCTCTTCTACGGCCATTTTGTCCTCCAGGCGATACTGATTTAACTTGTCGGTTTCCGCCTTTCGCGCCCTCCGGCTCGATCGGCCCACGGCTCCGCCCCCGCGGGATACCGTTGATCCCGACTATAGATTTGTCCTCGCCGCTACCGCAAACCCCACCCGCAATACCGCGCCGCCCGTTCACTGTGCAAGGATGAAGCCTGTCTAAGGTTTCACTTTTCTTTTCTCAGGTTTCTTGCCGTCGCGGTGTCTTGACAAACGCGTTCTTCGACATTACTTTCAATTCAAATGATTCGAGTTCAAAACAATGTCCACGCACTTCAAAGGTAAAGCCGACCAGGTCCGCGCGCTCGACACTTACATCAAGCTGAGCCGCGCCTCCGGCACGCTCGACGCCCGCCTCGCGGCCAACCTCGCGCACCTGGGCCTGACCACCGGACAGCTCGGCGTGATGGAGGCGCTGATGCATCTCGGTCCGCTCTCGCAGGTCGAGCTCGGCCGCAAGTTGCTGCGTAGCGGCGGTAACGTCACCACCGTTATTGATAACCTCGAACGGCGCCGGCTGGTTGCTCGTAAGCGCAATTCCCAGGATCGCCGCGTGGTCACCGTCGGACTCACCACCGCCGGCGCGCGCCTGATCGGGCGGGTCTTTCCTCTTCATGCGCGTGCGGTCGCCCTCGCGATGGAAACCCTGGCGCCCGCCGAGCAGGACGAACTGGGCCGCCTCTGCCGCAAGCTGGGGCGTGGACTGCCGCGCGACCTCGCGCACGAACCAGCCCCGTCCGCGCGCAAGCGCGAAGTGATCCACAACGGTAAGGTCCAGGAAGGAATGTGACGATGATCGCCTGCGGCGCCACAGCCTCGCGATGGCCCGGCGGCGGCCGCCTGCCCGAGGGCGATCGAACTCAAGGCTTTCAGCAGCGCCGCGTCGCGACCCGGCCGAATCAATTCAAATCCGGCGCCGCAGACGCCTGAACTTCTGCCATTAACACAGGAGGTAACCAACCATGATTTCCGTCCGCAAAGCCGACGATCGCGGCCTCACCCACATCGATTGGCTCAAGAGCCGCCACACGTTTTCATTCGGCGAGTACTACGATCCGCAGGAACAAGGCTTTTCCACCCTGCGCGTCATCAACGAGGATTGGGTCGCGCCCGGCGCCGGCTTCCCCACGCATTCGCATCGCGACATGGAGATCGTAACCTACGTGATCGACGGTGCCGTTCAGCACAAGGACAGCATGGGCAACGGCTCGGTCATTCGGCCCGGCGACGTCCAGCGGATGAGCGCCGGCACCGGCGTCACCCATAGCGAGTACAACCCGTCGAGGTCAGACCCGCTCCATCTGCTCCAGATCTGGCTCCTGCCCGATCGCCGTGGCCACCAGCCCGGCTACGAACAGAAGACCATCGGCCAGGCCGAGAAGCGCGGGCGCCTGCGCACCATCGCGTCCCCCGACGCCCGCGACGGCTCGGTCTCGATCCACCAGGACGCTCTCCTCTACGCGGGCATCATCGAAGCCGGCCATCCGGTCGACTTCACGATGCCTCCGGGACGGCGCGGTTATCTTCACGTCGTCAAGGGCGCGGTTGACCTTAACGGGATCGCGCTGGAGGCGGGCGACGGCGCTCGCATCGTCGCGGAAGGCGCGCTCGAGATCTCCGGCCGCTCCGAGTCCGAAGTCCTGCTGTTCGACCTCGCCTGAGCAGCCTCGTGTGCCGGCACTATCCGACGGCGGCCGCGCACGTCCGTCGCCGCCGGTTGATCAAAAGAAAGCTCGCGCCGATCGCCGTTCCGGCGATCGTGCGCGACGCCCCTCAACCTAGCTGTGAGTTATGTTTTGCTACTTTCTATAGTATCGATGCCTTTCTCGGCATCGATTGCCGCCATCGCGAAATGACTTGAAGACGCCGGATTGCGCAAAACGAACCCATTTGAAAGATCTCCAACCACTCCCTGCCCAATCGCTTGCGCACCCTTGACCAGCGGGTCGCTTGCGGGATCTCAGGGGACCGGCGCAGCAGCCAGCAATCCCGCTGCCTCGTCAAAGCCGAGCATCAGGTTCAGGTTCTGCACCGCCTGTCCGGCCGCGCCCTTACCCAGGTTGTCGATCGCCGTCAAAACCACTAGCGTCTGCGATCTGCGGTCAAGCACGAACGCAAGCTCGCAGAAGTTGGTCGCCCGCACGTTGCGCAGCTCCGGCAATTCTCCCGCCCTCAGGATCCGTACGAAACGCGACTTCGCGAAGCTCGCCTCGAACGCCGCGCGCACGTCCTCCTCGGTGGTCCCCGCGCGCGGACGCATGAAGATCGAGCTCAGGATGCCGCGCGTGACTGGCAGCAGATGAGGTACGAACAGAATCGCCACATCGCGTCCGAGAGCAGTGCCAATCTCCTGTTCGATTTCCGGCGTATGGCGATGATTGCCGACCTTGTACGCGCGGAAATTCTCGTTGACCTCGGCAAAAAGCTGCTCGACCGCAGCTTGTCGGCGCGCGCCGGTGGTTCCGGACTTCGCGTCGATCACGATCGAAGACGGGTCGATCAGGTCGCGGCGAATCAGCGGCAAAATTCCCAGCAGCGATCCCGTCGGATAGCATCCCGGATTTGCCACCACGCGAGCCTCGCGCAATTCCCGCCGATGAAATTCGCTCAAGCCGTACACCGCCTCCTTGAGCAGCGCCGGCGCGGGATGGTCCGCGCCGTAGGTCGCGCGATAGGCGGCGGGGTCTTTGAGCCGGAAGTCGGCCGAGACGTCAATTGCGCGCAAGCCATCGCGTACGAACTCGGCCAGCAACGGCGCGCCCACCCGTTCCGGCAGGCACGAGATGACGACTTCGGCGCGTCCCTTGATCAGATCGGGGCGCAACTCCTCGAACGGCGGCAGATCGACGCCCAGCAGATGCCGGTAAACGTCCGCGACCTCGCGCCCGGTGTAATGCTCCGAGGTGAGCACGCTCAGCTCGACGAACGGATGCGCCGCGAGAATTCGCACCGCCTCGATGCCCGAGTAACCGGACGCTCCCAACACCGCTACTTTGATACGATCGTGCGACGCCATCTGGGATTCCTATGTATCAGCGCAAAGTTTAATGCCGATTTCATTGAAGTATCATTAAAGCGCCGCGTTCGCCAGTTGGCCGCCGCTCGCGCGCTTCAGTTTAATCAACAGCGGCTTTCGACGTGGCCGAAAAGCGCGAGCCTTCCGCAATTTTGCGGAAGGCTCGATAAAACCAATTGTCTGTTAATCCTACTTGTCGATTTGTTTACTCATTGCGCCTCGACGGAGCACGCGAGGCCGGCGCGCGTATTTCGCGCCACCAACTTTGCCTTAGCGCTTGGAGTATTGCGGCCGCTTGCGCGCCTTGTGATGGCCGTACTTCTTGCGCTCGACCTCGCGCGGATCGCGCGTCAACATGCCGTTCTTGCGCAGCGCCGGACGCAACGCCTCCGAGACCGTCACCAGCGCGCGCGAGATGGCATGGCGAACCGCGTCGGCCTGGGCGGACGAGCCGCCGCCACGCACACTCACGATCAAATCGTACTGGCCGGCGGTCTCGGTGAGCTCGAACGGCTCCAGAATGCGCATCCGCGAGGTGTCGCGCGGAAAGTACGCTTCCAGCGATCGATCGTTGACGGTAATCGTGCCCGAGCCCGCCAGCAATCTGACACTGGCCACCGCAGTCTTGCGCCGGCCGGTGGTGCGAATCATGTTTTTGTTTTGTGCCATCGTGGCTCTGTAACCTGTTGGGTCTTTGATTTACGCAGTGACGTGCAGCGCTCAGACTCCCATGCTTGCGGGTTTCTGCGCGACGTGCGGATGTTCGGTGCCGCGATACACTTTCAGCTTGTTGAAGAGGCGCCGGCCCAGTCGATTCTTCGGCAACATCCCATGCACCGCCATCTCGACCATCCGCTCGGGCCGGGTCTGCAACAGCTTGCCCGCGGTGGTGCTGCGGATACCGCCGGGAAACCCGGTATGACGATGATAGACCTTGTCCGTCAGCTTCTTCCCGGTGAGTTTCACTTTGGCTGCATTGATGATGACCACGAAGTCACCCGCGTCCTGATTCGGCGTGAAGTCCGGGCGGTGCTTGCCTCGCAGGACGCTGGCGGCGCGCGAAGCGACGCGGCCCAAGGCGCGCCCGTCGGCGTCGATTACCACCCAATGACGTCCGCGCAGCGCGCTTTCGTGGGAGACGCTTCTAGTTTGTTCGGTCAGCTTCAAGTTCGTCACCCGTTCGATCTCGTCGCGAGCTGCCTGCCAGCAACGCCATCGCGTGAGAGAGTCATAAAATTGGCGGGGCCGATGGGATTTGAACCCACGACTTCCGACGTGACAGGCCGGCGTTCTAACCGGGCTGAACTACGACCCCGCCCGAAACATTCATTTGTACATGGCGCCCCAGATGGACACAAGCCTGCGGCACGCTTGGATAGCCGGGGCGGCAGACTAATTGTGCCAGCGCCGTTCCCGCCGACGATCGGATCGATTACTTTCGGTGAGAAGGCCAGTTGCCTCAATTGACGTTGCGGGGGTGAGTGTGGTCTCGAACGGATTCAGCCCGTCGCGCGAGTCATCATAATGATACGTGAAAACGCCGGCAAACCCCCGGGCGGGCGGCTTTTTTGTCACCGCGGCGCGGACGGCTGCCGAAGCGGTCGGAATCAAGAGAAGAGCGAGTAGAATCGGTCGCTGCGGCGAATCTGCCACTCGCCGGACAAATCCAGGGTTGAACAATATGGTCGAGCAACCCATCGGGGTCATTTTGTTTGCAGCAATAATACATAGTGTGAAGTCGGCAATGATCAGATTTTCGACGCTGCGACGGCTTTAGGAATTGCGCACCGCGAGAAAGATGAGCGGAAGCCCGGCGCCAAAGCGGCAACGCGAACGGCTGCGCGGAATTGGCGGCGCTATTTCCCAATGGATCCCCGCGATGGTGTGGGCTGTCCTCATACTGGCGCTCGGGACCTCGATTTTTTCGATCGCGCGCACCCGCGCGATGTTCGACCCGCTGCTGGCGCGAATTTCACCCGGACTTGGCCCGCACGGACTTTATAATCTCCAGGTGTTTCTGCGTCGCAGTGCGCATTTTACCGAATATGCGGTTCTGTTCGTGTTTCTGAATATCGGGCCGCTGCGCGGACGCCCGATAATCGCGCTGATAGCGGCGATCGGATGCGGCGCATTGGATGAGACCCGCCAACTGTTTACGCCCGGGCGCAGCGGCACGATATCCGACGTCGCGCTCGACGCCAGCGGTGCGGCCGCGATACTCATCGTCGCGATGCCGTATTGGGATCGGCTGCGTCACCAGCGGGAGTCACTGGTGGAGCGAAGTGAAACGACCTGACCTGGCGAGCTTGCGAGCCGCGCTCGCGGGCGTGCCAGGTGCGCATAGGAATTCGAATCTGCGATCTGCGCGTCTGAAGTTGATCGTCGAGGCGCGCGAAAACAGAGAATCTGAGACGCCGGGTCTCGCGGCGTTTCGTCGAGACCCTTGGTGTTGGCACGCGCTGCGAAAGCGAATTCGCGATGCCACGCCCTCCTCGAACGCTACCGCGGACCGCTATGCAGGATGCCGGCCGTCTCGAGTTGCTTTATCCGCTCCTCGGAATAGCCCAGCCGGTTGCGCAGGATCTCGCCGTTATGCTCGCCCAGGGTTGGCGCGTCCAGTTCCAACTGGCCGGGGAATTTGGAGAAGCGCAGCGGAAAGCCCGGTATGTCGAAATCCTCCATGAACCGATCGTGCACCGTCCGAATCGTACCGCGCTCGCGCATGTGCGGATGGTTGATCACCTCTTCGACCGTGAGCACCGGAGCGTACGGGATGCGATGCTCTTCGAGCCGGCGATAAGCCTCTTCGTCATTCCCGAGAGAGTCGAGCCATCCCTGCACGATGTCGTTGAGGGCTGCCGAGTTCTGCGCGCGGCTCGGAATATCGATAAAGCGCGAGTCCTCGATTAGCTGAGGCTTACCCATCGCACGGCAGAACTCAGGCCATTGATGCGGCAGGCCGCCGACGACGAAGATGTAGTGATCCTTGCCCTTGTAGATTCCGACCGGTGCTACCAGGTAGTGAAACGATCCCGCCCGCTTGGGCCGCATCGCACCCTTGCTCGCGCTCAGCACCTGCACATTCACCTCGTGGTAGCTGGTGTAACAGTCCAGTAGCGAGGTCTCGACGAACTGACCCTCGCCGGTCCGCTCGCGATAGAGCAGCGCCGAAGTGATCGCACTGAGCGCGGCGATGCCCGTGCTCACATCGCCGATACCGAGTTGCGGAAAGACGGGAGCCTTGTCGGGGTCGCCGATCATGTCGAGCACTCCCGCGTAGGCCGCGCCGATATAGTCGAAGCCGGGACGATTAGCGAGCGGGCCGCTCTGCCCCATTGCGGAAATCGAGCACATCACGATGCGCGGGTTGAGTGCGTTGACGGTCGCGTAGTCCAGTCCGATCCGTCCGATCACGCCCGGTGAGAAGTTCTCGACCAGCACGTCAACCGTGCCCACCAGGTCCTTCAGGATTTCGAGTCCGCCCGGTTTCTTGACGTCGATACAGAGGCTCTTCTTGCCGCGATTTTGCTGGATGTAATACGCGCTGCGCCCGTCGTGCATAAAGGGCAGGCCGCGCGAGAAATCGCCGATCGGCGCTATTTCGACCTTGATAATCTCCGCACCCATTTCGGCCATCATCCGAGTGACTGTGGGCCCCGCCAGAAATTGCGTAAAATCGAGTACTTTGTAGCCGTCGAGAACGTGCCGCATCTTGTCCGCCATCGCATGCGCCTCCCCAGGCGCTATCGCCACATTTCACATTGTCGTCTCATGATCGCAAGCGAAATCGCCAATCCGCCGCATCCGAGCTTGATAAAGTCCCACGCGTTGTGGTGCAATCGCCGCTCATTCGCCTGAATCTACGGAGAATACGATGGCTGAGAATCTCAGAAGCAAACTTATTACTCAGGGCGTGCAGCGTTCGCCCAACCGCTCGATGTTGCGCGCGGTGGGCTTCGGCGACGGCGATTTCGAAAAGGCGATCATCGGCGTGGCGAACGCCTACAGTACGATTACGCCGTGCAACCTGGGCCTGAACATTCTCGCCAATCGCGCCGAAGCTGCTATCAAGGAAGCCGGCGCGATGCCGCAGACCTTCGGCACGATCACCGTCAGCGACGGTATTTCGATGGGCACCGAGGGCATGAAGTATTCGCTGGTTTCGCGCGAGGTTATCGCCGATTCAATCGAGACCGCCTGCAGCGCTCAGAGCATGGATGGCGTGGTCGTCGTTGGCGGCTGCGACAAGAATATGCCGGGCGCGATGATCGCGATCGCGCGCATGAACATCCCTTCGATCTTCGTTTATGGCGGCACTATCAAGCCGGGTCATCTCAACGGCCGCGACCTGACCATCGTGAGCGCATTCGAGGCGGTCGGCCAGTTCAGTGCGCACAAGATCGACGAGAAGGAACTGATGGATGTCGAGCGCCATGCCTGTCCGGGCGCCGGTTCGTGCGGGGGCATGTACACGGCCAACACGATGTCGTCGGCGATCGAGGCGATGGGCATGAGCCTGCCGTTTTCGTCCACCATGGCAGCGGAGGACGCCGAGAAGGCCGACAGTGCGGCTAAGTCAGCGCAGGCGGTTGTGAACGCCGTCCATCACCAGTTGCTGCCGCGACAGATTTTGACGCGAAAGGCTTTCGAGAATGCGATCGCCGTCGTGATGGCGGTCGGTGGTTCGACCAACGCGGTGCTCCATCTGCTCGCGATCGCGCACGCGGCAGAAGTGCCGCTCAATATTGATGACTTCGAGACGATCCGGCAGCGCGTCCCGGTGCTATGCGATATGAAACCCTCGGGACAGTTTGTGGCGACCGACCTGCATCGCGTCGGCGGCATCCCGCAGGTGATGAAGATGCTGCTCGTGCACGGCTTGATCGATGGTGATGCACTAACGATCACTGGCCGTACGGTGGCCGAAAACCTCGCCGAAATTCCCGAGGCGCCGCGCAAGGACCAGCCGGTCATTCGTCAATGGGACTCGCCAATGTATGCGCAGGGCCATCTCGCGATCTTGAAGGGGAACCTTGCACCCGAGGGCTGCGTCGCGAAAGTCACCGGCATTAAGCATCATGAGATCACGGGGCCGGCGCGCGTATTCGAGCGCGAAGAGGAGAGCCTCGACGCGATCCTCGCGGGGAAGATCAAGGCGGGCGACATCCTGGTGATTCGCTACGAGGGGCCGAAGGGCGGACCGGGGATGCGCGAAATGCTGTCGCCGACTTCGGCGATTATCGGCGCCGGACTGGGTGATTCGGTTGGGCTTATCACGGACGGCCGCTTCTCGGGCGGGACCTATGGGCTGGTTGTCGGCCACGTCGCGCCTGAAGCGCAGGTCGGGGGGCTGATCGCGCTGGTTCAGGAGGGTGACTCGATCACAATCGACGCCGACAAGCGGGTGCTCAATCTGAACGTGCCGGAGGCGGAAATCGCGCGCCGCCGCGCCGCTTGGACGCCGCCGAAGCCGCGCTACACTCGCGGGGTGCTCGCGAAATACGCGGCGCAAGTCTCGACCAGCAGCCTCGGCGCGGTCACCGACTGATCGGCAACGACGAATTCGCGGCGACGGCCATGCAAATCTCAGCGGTCTGCATGGCCGTCGTCAACTCAGCAATAATAGCTTGCTCTCGCTCGCCAACGGCTTATCTCATTCGGAGGTATCGCCGCCTCCATCTGGATCGATAGCCGCGCCAACCAACAACCCGCTTGAACCGTAACGGAAGTCCAGGACTTCGCGAGGATTCGGCCTAAGCCAAAGTTTCGGTGCTCCTCTTCGACTCTCTGCGGCGGCAGGCTGCCATCGCCTTAATATAGTTGTAATATTGGATTGCACCCCGCGCATGCTGGCTGGATGCGAAAGAGGGCGGGTGACGTGAAAGCGGGCGCAGACTTTTACAACCTGTACAATCACGACTTCGCGCGCGTCGCGGTCGGCATACCGAACGTGCGCGTAGCGGACCCCGCCTACAACGCGGAGCAGACGATCGCCTTGATGCGCGAGGCGGTCGAGCGCAAAGCGATCGTCGCGCTGTTCCCGGAACTGGGGCTGTCGGCCTACACCTGCGACGATTTATTTCATCAACGGGCTTTGCTCGACGGTTGCCGAGAGGCGCTCGCGAAAATCCTGACGGCGTCCGTCTCATGGCCGATCGTGGTGGCGGTCGGGATGCCGCTCGAAGTTGACCATCTCCTTTACAACTGCGCTGTGATCGTAAATCGCGGACGGGTATTGGGCGTGGTGCCGAAGACCTATCCGCCCAACTATCGCGAATTTTACGAGTTGCGGCAGTTCCAGCCGGGCGACAATACGATTCGCACCGAGATTGAGATTGCCGGTCAATCGAAGATTCCATTCGGCAACCGGATTCTCTTCCAGGCCGACGATATTCCCGCGCTGACGATTCACGCCGAAATCTGCGAGGATCTGTGGGTGCCGATTCCGCCGTCTTCTCATGCGGCCCTCGCGGGTGCGACGGTGCTGCTGAATCTGTCCGCGTCGAATATCACCGTCGGCAAGGCCGACTATCGGCGCGATTTGGTGGCGAGCCAATCCGCGCGATGCCTCGCCGCGTACTTGTACTCGGCGGCAGGTTCGGGTGAATCGACGACCGATCTGGCGTGGGATGGTCATGCTCTGATCTGCGAGAACGGGAATCTGATCGGCGAGTCTGAGCGGTTCCGTTCGGGACCGCAGTTGATTTGTTCCGAAATCGATCTCGAACGGCTGGCGCAGGAGCGCATGCGCCAGACCAGCTTTGGCTACTCGGTGCGCAATGAAAAGGCCGCGCTCGCTGAGTTTCGCACGGTCACGTTCGCGGCGCATCCGCCGCGCCGCGGTCGCCTGCCGCTGGAACGCCGGTACGAACGGTTTCCGTATGTGCCGGCGGATCCGGCGCGGCGCGGCGAACGCTGTGCCGAGGTTTATGAGATCCAGGTGCAGGGGCTGGCGAGCCGGCTGAAGGCGTCGAAAATCGAGCGGGTCGTGATCGGAATTTCGGGCGGAATCGATTCGACTCATGCGCTGCTGGTGTGCGCGCAAGCACTCGATCGGCTCGGCTATCCGCGGCGCAATCTGCTCGCCTACACGATGCCGGGATTCGCGACGAGTGCGCGCACCCTGGCCCAGGCGCGCCGGCTGATGGCCGCAATCGAATGCGAGGCGCGCGAACTCGATATTCGTCCGAGCGCGCTGCAGATGTTGAAAGACATCGGGCATCCGTACTCGGAGGGGCGCGAACAGTTCGACATCACCTTCGAGAACGTGCAGGCGGGCGAGCGCACCAGTCACCTGTTCCGCCTGGCCAACCTCAACAACGCGATTGTGGTCGGCACGGGCGACTTGAGCGAGTTGGCACTCGGTTGGTGCACTTACGGGGTGGGCGACCACATGTCGCATTACGCAGTCAATGCGAGCGTGCCAAAGACGCTGATTCAGCACGTCATCCGGTGGGTCGCGGACACCCATCGGTTTGGCGCGGAGGCGAGTGCAACGCTGATCGAGATTCTGGCGACGCAAATCAGTCCCGAACTGGTGCCGACGCGGCCGGGTGAGCCCGATCAGGAAACCGAGGCGATAGTGGGCCCGTACGAATTGCAGGACTTCAATCTTTACTTTACCTTGCGGTTCGGCTACCCGCCGCCGAAGATTGCGTTTCTGGCGTGGTCGGCGTGGCACGATCGGGATCTCGGGGCGTGGCCGGATATCCCGGTGGACAAGCGCAATCAATACGACCTCGCACAGATCAAAGGGCATCTGCGCACGTTTCTCTATCGGTTCTTCCAAGTCAGCCAGTTCAAGCGTAGCTGCATTCCGAACGCGCCTAAGGTGGGTTCAGGCGGATCGCTATCGCCGCGCGGCGACTATCGTGCGCCGAGCGACGGCGAGGCGGCGGCGTGGCTCGCGGAACTCGATCTGATTCCCGATGCCGGCGCCTAGACCCGATTCCACGCGAGCAAGGACGCTCCTGGACTGAGGCGCGTGCGCGTGGAGCGATCGGGAATTGGGTTGTATCAACCTGCAGCGCGGGTCTGGCGCTGCTGATTCAATTCGATGACGGCGTCGGCAAGCTGCTTGCTGAGGTCGCTCAAATCGGCACTCAGCGCGGCCGCAGAACTTTCCATGCCAGCGCCGGCGTTCTCTGCGAAATCGGCCTGCTGCGACATGAGCATCTGATTGCTGCGGCCGTCGCGGATCACCCAATCGGCGACCAATTGCGTGCCCCCGGCGCCGTCGCGTTCGAAGCGCGCGACACTCACTTCAATCTTGTAGTCGAGGGGCGTCGAAAGGTCCCACGGAAACGGCAGCACCTGATCGGTGCCGAGGAGCATGCCAAGATTGAGCGCGAGTACGCGGCGAAAGCTCTCGTCGAGAGGTTCGGCCCAGCGATCGGTCGATGACAGATCGAGACGATTGGAAGCGACCCGCGTAACGACCTCGGGATGATCGAGATAGGCCGGGAGCTTGACCGGTCCGAGTCCGATCGCGAGACGCCTGGTGACGCCGGTTGTCGCGGTCGCCGAGTCTGGAGCTGGCATTGCGGTCAGCACATAGAATTGCGTCGGATCGGGACGCGGCGACAAGATCGACGCACATCCGGTGGCGAAGACGATTGACGATAAAGCGATCAGCCCGAGGTAATTTAACCGCCTCATCGGGCGTCCTTGTCGAAGGAGCGTCCGCGCACGAGGGCATCGGGGTTGCGGTCGAGATAATCGGCGAGCTGGCGAATCGAGCGGGCGGCCTCGGAGAGATCGACGAGCGTATGGTTGGCTTGATAGACCAGCGGCGCGTCGGGGCGGAGGGCATCGTCAAGCCGGCCGATCATCGCCTGGGTCTTCTGCAAAGTTTCGTCGGCACTACGGGCCGTTTGCTGCACGCTCGTGCTCATGGGACCGATCTGCTGGTCGAGATCCATCGTCATCTTGCGGAGGGTTTGAGAGGTTTCGTCGAGGCTCTGTCCCGTTTTCTTCATCGAAACGAGGGCGGCCTTCAAATCCGAGGAATCGGCAAGGTCCCGGAAGGCGGCCATGGTTTGAGTTGCGGTGACGACCAACTGGTCGAGGCGGACCTTATCGAGCTGATCGATCAGTTTGAGCGCAACCGATTGCGCCTGTTCGAAGGGATTGGGCAAAGTCGGAATTTCCATATAAGTGGCGTTCTGATCGGTTGCATAATGGGCGGGGCTGCCGGGATGCATATCGAGGTCAATATAGAGGAGGCCGGTAAGCAGGCTTTCTGTGGCCAATTGCGCGCGCAGTCCGCGAGCGATCGCCAGGCGCATGCCGGCGGGATTGCCGACGTTGATATTGGCGGAGCCGCGTTTCAAGATGCGGCCCTCGTCGAGCTGAATGACGACGGGAATTTTGATCACGCTGGTATTGCCCACGGTCTCGGGTCCGCTCGTCGCATTGAGGCTGAGCAGAACCTGCTTGACTTCGCCAATTTCGACGCCTTTGAATTTGACCGCGGCGCCAATACGCAGGCCGTTGACGTTGCCGTCGAAAAAGCAGACGAACTCGTGCGTCTGGCGAAACAGATTGCCCGACCCCAGGAGCGCGATCGCCGCCACCGCGAGTACCACCGCACCGATCACGAAAGCTCCCACTGAAGCGGGATTCGCTCGTTTAGCCATCTGCCTTCTCCGAGGTTTCCCCTGGTTTGCCGCGCGTCAGGAACTCTTGCACCAACGGTTCAGTCGAATGGGCCAGCAGGTCGTGCGGGTTACCATTGGCGATGATGGTGTGGGTAACCGCATCGAGATACACGCTGTTGTCGGCGATTGCAAAAATACTCGGCAACTCGTGGCTAACGACGACGACGGTCGCACCCAAGCTGTCGCGCAGGGCCAGGATGAGTTCGTCGAGGAGCCGTGAGCTGACCGGATCGAGACCCGCCGACGGCTCATCGAAAAACAGGATCGCGGGGTCGAGAGCGATAGCCCGGGCGAGGCCGGCGCGCTTTTGCATGCCGCCGCTAATCTGGCTCGGGTAATATTCTTCGAAGCCTTTCAGTCCGACCAACGCGAGCTTGAGGGCTGCAACCTCTTTGATCTCGCTGGCACTTAGATCGGTGAACTGGCCGAGCGGCAGGCCGACGTTCTCCGCGAGCGTCATCGAACTCCATAACGCGCCGGATTGGTAAAGGACGCCGAAGCGGCGCAACATGGCTTCACGTTCTTCCGGCGTGGCTTGAGTAAAACTGACACCGTCATAGAAGATTTCGCCGATGGTCGGTTCGAGAAGTCCGATCAAGTAGCGCAGTAACGTACTCTTGCCGCTGCCCGAAGCCCCCATGATAGCGAAGATTTCGCGGTGACCGACCTTAAAATTAAGGTCGTGCATCACGACGAAGTCGCCATAGGCCATCGTGAGGTTGCGCACTTCGATATGCGCTCCGCGCGCCTCGTCAGACGCTCCGCGATCACCATCAGGGGCCGCCTGGCCATCGGCCGCAACTTTCTCCTCTACCCCGCTCCTCCCCCCGGTATCTCGCGTTGCCAATCTAATCGGGCCCTCGTCTTCGCATGTATCTATAGGATAGCGCCATCGTCGAAGTGGTGACTACGATCGAATTTGGCCTAGATTCCCAGGATGTTAAACAGCACGGCGAACATGCCGCAGGCGACCACGATCATCACGATTGAACTGACGACCGCAGCGGTGGTGGCGCGACCAACCGCGAGCGAGCTGTTGCCGCATTCGAAGCCCTGATAACAGCCGGCGAGCGCGATCAGGACGCCGTAAACCGCGCTTTTGACGAGACCGCCGGTGAGCGCGACCACCGTGATCGCGTGAAGCGTTTCGTGCCAATAGGTGCGAAACGACAGTCCCAGGACGGCGACTCCGACGGTAGCCCCGCCGAGAATTCCGACGAAGTCGGAATAGAGGCAGAGGAGGGGCATCATCAGGATGAGCGCAATCATCCTCGGCAGGACGAGGAATTCCATCGGCGAGATGCCCATGGTGGTGAGGGCATCGATTTCCTGAGTCACCTTCATGGTGCCAAGCTCGGCGGCAAAGGCGGCGCCGGTGCGGCCGGCCATGATGATCGCAGTCATCATCGCGCCCATCTCGCGGACGAGCCCGATGCCGACGAGGGCGGCGACGTAGATCGCGGCACCGAACTGCTGCAGTTGGACCGCTCCCATGAAGGCGAGGATCACGCCGACCATGTAGCTGATCAGAGAGACGATCCCGAGGGCGTTGGCGCCGCACTGCTGGATTATTTCGAGGAGATCCGAGCGGCGGTAGCGCGATCGTCCGCGGACAAAATTGGCGAAGGCCAGGGCCACCATACCGATAAACTCGACGAACCTGACAGCGTCGTCGATCTGGCGCATATAGGCGGCGCCGAGGCGGGCGACGAAGGGATCATTGTCGCTCTTGAGCTCTGCGCCTTTGTTTTCGGGGACGGTTTCGGCGAGCTCGATCAGGCGGGTCAGTCCAGTGGGCAGGCCGCTGCGTTCGAAGGCGATCTTGCGTTGGCGGCAGATGTCGTCGAGGCCCACGAGAAAGCTGATGAGGCTGCTGTCCCACTCCTTGAGGTCATGGGTGTCAACGGAGACCCGATGGGGACGGGGACCAGAGGTGAGGGCCGCGCCGACGGAGGAGGGGGTGGGCATCCCGTGCCGCATGTGCCAGTCGCCCGAGATGCGGACGACGACGTTGCCGGCGTCGCCGCGAACGAGATCGACCTGACGGCGGTCGGGGGTCGCGGCGAGCGGCGTTTGTTGGCCGGCGCTGGCATCGCGAGTAGCGCTCATGCTTGGCGCATTTTCCGAAGCTTATCCCGCGACATCGCCTTCGTAATGCCATTGCGCAAGCCGCGCGGTCAGCGTCTCGGCCCAGTAATCGATAGCGGCGTGCGCATCACCCCATTGCCATTCTGCGGGAATCTTGAGCGAACCGCCTCCGACTCGGCGGTCAATCCAAGCCAGCAGGCGCGCCCCGGTAACCGAGTCGGTTACTTCGCCCTCACTCTCTGCCGCTCCAGTAAAGGAATAAGCTCCATTCGATAGTTGCGTGACGACCTGCTGCAGACCGGCTGGCGCCGAGGTTGCGGAGACCGTATCCATGCCCGTTGGAGCCTGCGCCAGATCGATGACCGTGATCCGCAGGCGCATCACCCCAGGCCCCGGTCGATCAACGATAGTGAAATCATGGCCGAGGTGCTGCTTGAGCACCTGGTACATATACTGGCTCAGGACGAATTGGTCCTCGGGCGAAATATCGAGCGTCATGTCGCCGCACCACAGCCTGACTGGCTCGATGATGATGCTGCCGTAGCGCGATGATTCCGCATCGACATTCTGGTAGTAGAGCAGTTCGCTGCCCGCGGGTCCTTCTTTCATCTGCGGACGGTCGGCAAGAATTCGCGGCGGCGGATGCATGACCTCGGACTGATTGGGGACGAGGGGTTCGTTCGCGGCGCAGCCCATCATCGCCATCGCGAGGGCCGTCAACGCCAGCAGTCCACTCGACCGTTTTTCCATGCTCCTATCCGGAATCGCCTGTTATACGCCGCACACTCAGACCAACGGTTATGCCTCACTTGAAACCGGCTGCCAACCAATCGGCGCGCGGTTTCCCCATTCAATTCAGGCGGCGCGCGATTCCGGTGCCTCCGCGGACTTTGTTCCTGCCGGCGGGGTGAAGCCGAGTTGACTGCGCAGCATGACGAAGTGGGCGATCGCCGATCGCGTGATGAGACCCGTCAGGCGGTCCTGGTCCATGACCAGGAGGCGTCCGCTGTCGCTCTGCGACATTTGCCGCAGCGCGTTGGACACCGGCACGTCGGTGTTGATGACGATGGCAGGATCGATTGGGCGCATGACGTCGCTGATGCGTTTCGTGGCCCGCTCTTCGACCGGGCATTCGCGCACCTGGCTCAGCGCAATCAGGCCAACTACGTGGCCGTCGCTCATCACGGGATACCCGCCATGGCCGTGGCGCATGAAGTGCTGATCGACGGCGTCGGCGACCGTGGTCGCGCCGTCGATCGTGATTGGCTCGCGCACCATCAGATCGCGCACGCGAACGCTACCGAGAACCTGTTCCATGACCAGGCTCTGATAGCTGGACGAGGCGGCGCCCTTAAGGAACAGGGCAATGAAGATCAGCCACAGGCCACCGATTAGAGATCCCGTGAAGATTTCGAGCGCACCAAGGAAAATCAGCCCGTAGGCGACTCCCTGTCCCCATTCGGAGGCGCGCGCCGTCGCCTGGCGGAAATCGCCTGAACGCGCCCAGAACATTGCTCTGAGGATACGGCCGCCGTCGAGCGGGAAACCGGGCAGCAGGTTGAAAAGGCCGAGCGCAAAATTGATAAAGCCTAGATAATCGAAGACCGAGGCCCACATCGGATACGGTCCATAGAGCTTCAGCACGTGCGGGAGTGCGGCGAAGAATCCGCCCAATACGAAGCTGGTTAAGGGGCCGGCGGCGGCGATCTTTATCTCATCGCGTGCACTGGTGGGCTCGTGACCAAGATGCGCCATGCCGCCGAATATGAACAACGAAATGCGGTCGATAGGTTGTCCGAGTCCATTGGCAACGATCGCGTGCGCGAGTTCGTGAGTGACGATCGAGGCAAAGAACAAGATGGTTGCGGCTGCGCCGACCAGCCAGTACTCCGAGCGTGGATAGCCGGGGTGCAATTCGGGGAAGTATCCCGCGGAAAGACTCCAGAGCACCAGGACAAAGATGATTATCCAGGAAAAGTCGATCGCGATCTGGACGCCGGCGACCTTGAAGAGATCGAATTCCTTGCGCGATTTTGGTTCGTTCATTGATGCTCCATCGATGCAGCAGACGTATAGCGGTTCGTAAGGCTGTTCATCCGACGAGCCATCTTATCATCGTTGCCGTGCTTCAATCACTTGCATTGAATGTCGCGGCGATCTGCCGTTCCGGGCAAGCGCGCGCAGCGGCTAACCAGCATCCGCGACGGGTCCAATGTAGCGTACACCCGTCAGCCCTTCGCAAAAATAATGAATGATCAGGTGCGTCCGGCGCGACCGTTCGATCCGAAGGAATCTCCCGACGCCGGTTGGGCCACGGGTTGCGCCGCGTCGTGACGCCAGGCGGCGGTGTGGTCGGCGCGGACGATTCTTAAGGCGTCTTAAGGCGCGAAGAACAGAATTGTGCGGGCTTCGATACTTTCGCGCGGCGCTGCAGCGGGCGGAGTGCCAGGATCTTCGAAGGCCGAATGGGCTGTGAAACGCGTGCGGCCTTCGTCGGAATCGAAGCACTTGAGCAGCAATACTTCGTCGGTTCGCATCCGCGGGAAGTAAAACCATCGATGGGCCGGGTTGTAGGCGACCGAATAGACCTCGCCGGTGCGATCGCGATACTTCAGATCGGTGGCGACGAAGTCCTTGAGCGCCATGCTCTGCGCGTCGCAGACCGCCAGCGGAGATTCCTCGATCGGACCGCGCACGGGACGCCATACGTTGATGAAGGCGTAGCGATGTTTGAGCAGTTCGTCTGCCTCGGTATCGCCCATCAGGTCACGAACGCGCTGCGGTCCCGATTTAATGGTGTAGTCGTTGTGCGCGAATTTGACGGGCTCACGCACGCCCAGCTTCGCGCGCGCCTCTTTGGAGCCGTTGCGCACGTTATGATCGAAGACGATTACCCGCGTGGCGCCCGTTTTATCCTTAACCAGCCGCTCCATTTCCGGATAATAAATCCGGCGTACCTCGTCGGCGTCGTAGAAGTCGCGCACCGCGGTGTCGTGATGCGTTAGCATGAAGCCCTGATCGTCCAGGGTCAGCCGGTCGGCTAACGGACGTCCGTTGATTACGCCGATGGTGTGCTTGACGATTTTGCCAGACCGCGGCGGTACGCCCGGGGGCGGCTCATAAGTATAGGAGACCGGCTTTTCGCCGGTATCGACCAGGTAGTTCATTGGCGCCTCGATCCGTTCGAGGTCCGTGCTGATGCCGCCTTCGATAGTGCTGCTCATGCACCGGATCCTACAACGGAAAACTCAAAATTGACAAACCCCGTGCGAGACGACGGCATTGGACCCGCTTCGGTTCAATCGGTAACTTCGCGAGGTAGGGGACTGGACTAGCCCCTAATCGAGAAGTTTTAAGGGGCTAACGCAAGTATGGCCGTTCCGCCGATTTCCGAAGAAAACAGCCTGCTCTTTCGGTCGCTGATCGAGCATCACCTGCGCTTCACGCTGGCCAAGCGGCGCATTCAGTTATCCAAGCCGGATTGGTATCGCGCGACCGCGATGGTTGTACGCGACATGCTGGTGGAGAAGATGCTGGCGACGGAGGCGCGCGTTGAACGTCGCAACGCCAAGAAAATCTACTACCTGTCGGTGGAGTTTCTTATCGGCCGATCGCTCGAGAATAATCTTTACAACCTCGGCCTGATTGAGGTCTGTCGCGAATATCTGGAGGAGTCCGGCTTCGACCTCCAACTGCTTTTCGACTACGAGCCCGATGCCGCGCTCGGCAATGGCGGTCTCGGGCGGCTGGCCGCGTGCTTCCTGGATTCGCTCGCGACGCTCGACATGCCCGGCTACGGCTACGGGATCAATTACGAGTATGGGCTCTTTCGGCAGGAGATCCGCGACGGCCATCAGGCTGAGTTTCCCGACGCGTGGCAGCATGAGACCTCGCCCTGGCTGATCGAGCGGGCGGAAGATACCTGTCTGATCCCGGTTTACGGCCGTATCGAGCACCGCATCGACCGCGACGGCGAATACAAGCCGACCTGGGTCGATTGGCGGATGCTAGCCGGGGTGCCATCGGACCTCCCGATCGTTGGCTACGGCGGCCGGACGGTCAATTATGTGCGGCTATACTCGGCGCGGTCGTCGAGCGAATTCGACATGCAGATCTTCAACGCCGGCGACTATATGAAGGCGGTCGAGCAGAAGATGGTGTCCGAGACCATCTCGAAGGTCCTGTATCCGTCCGACTCGGTCCAGGCCGGCCGCGAACTGCGCCTTTTGCAGGAGTACTTCTTCGTCGCGTGTGCGGTGCGCGACATCGTTCGCGGGTTCCTGCGCCGCGGCTACGACCTCCACGATTTTCCCTCCAGGGTCGCAATTCAGCTGAATGATACGCATCCCGCCCTGGCGGTGGCTGAGTTGATGCGTCTGTTCGTGGACGAATACGATCTCAAGTGGGAAGTCGCCTGGGAAATCACCCGCGCAACGGTCGCTTACACGAATCACACCTTGCTGCCGGAAGCGCTGGAGCGCTGGCCGATCGGTTTGATGGAGCACGTGGTGCCGCGCCATTTGCAAATCATCAACGAGATCAATCGCCGCTTTCTGAGCGACGCCGCGGAGGTTTGGTCCGACGATCACGATCGTGCTCGGCGCGTGTCGATCATTGAGGAGGGCCACGAAGGACAGGTCCGCATGGCGCATCTCGCGATCATCGGCAGTCATTCGATCAACGGCGTCTCCGCGCTCCACTCGGAACTGGTCAAGACGCGCCTGGTGCCGGACTTCTATGAGCTTTGGCCGGAGCGTTTCAGCAACAAGACCAACGGCGTCACCCAGCGGCGCTGGCTGCTGATGGCGAATCCCGGGCTGGCCAGCCTACTCGACGAAGCCGTGGGGCCGGGATGGGTGACCGATCTCGAGCAGCTACGGGGTATCGAGCGCTATGCAAATGACGCGGAGTTTCAGGGACGCTTCCGCGCAATCAAGCGGGTGAACAAGGAGCGTCTGGCGCGCATCATCAACCGGATCGCGTCGGTGGATGTGGATCCGGCGGCGATTTTCGACGTGCAGGCCAAGCGCATCCACGAGTACAAGCGGCAGCTATTGATGGCGTTGGGAATCGTGCACGAATACCTGTTGCTGGTGGAGGATGGAATCGAGCCGCCCTCTCCGCGAGCGTACGTTATGGCAGGTAAGGCGGCACCCGGTTACTGGGCCGCGAAGATGCTCATCAAATTGATCAACAGCCTGGGTGCGGTGATTAACAATGACCCGCGCACACGCGGGCTGATCAAGGTCGCATTTCTGCCCGACTATCGCGTCTCGCTGGCGGAGAAAATCATTCCAGCGGCAGACCTTTCGGAGCAAATCTCGACTGCCGGGATGGAGGCTTCGGGCACCGGCAATATGAAGTTCGCAATGAACGGAGCGCTGACTATCGGCACGCTCGATGGCGCCAATATTGAAATCAAGGATGCCGTCGGCGACGACAACATATTTATCTTTGGTCTGACCGCCGGACAAATTGCGAAGTTCGGGCAGGAACGGAATTACCAGCCGATCGAGTATTACGACGCCGACCCGCGCATCAAGCGTGTGCTCGACGAACTTGCATCCGATCGGTTCTGCCCGCAGGAACCCGGCCTGTTTCGATGGATTCGCGACGTGCTGCTCAATCGGGATACGTACTTTCTGCTGGCCGACTTTTCCTCCTACATCGAGACGCAGGCGCAGATCTCGCGCGAGTTCATGCAGCCCTCGGTCTGGACGCGCAAGGCCATCCTGAATGTAGCGCGGATTGGCATCTTCTCCAGCGATCGTACAGTGCGCGAATACGGCCGCGAGATCTGGGGTGTCGAATCCACGTGAGTCGAAATCCGATCGCAAATTGAGCGTCCCCGGCGGGCGAGATCGGGTCGGACCAAAGCGGCCGCCATTAGCCAGGCGAGACGCCGGCTTTGGATCAAGGCGGAGGCCCGGCTCAAGTCTTCGCCGCCGGCGTAGCGACGAAAACCATCGCTGCCGAATTCATGCAGTAACGCAGTCCGGTAGGCGCTGGGCCGTCGTCAAAGACGTGGCCGAGATGGGCGTCGCATTCGCGGCACTTCACTTCGGTGCGCTCCATGTCGAACGAGGTGTCCTGGGCGGTGTAAATGTTCGCGGCGGCGATGGGTGCCCAGAAACTCGGCCAACCGGTGTGGGAATCGTACTTGGTAGCCGAGCTATACAGCGCGTTGCGGCAACAGATGCAGCGGTAGATTCCGGTCGCCGTCCATTCGTCATACTTGTTCTTGAAGGGCGCTTCGGTGCCGGCATGGCGCGTGACCTGGTACTGCTCAGGCGATAGCAATTTGCGCCATTCGGCGTCGCTTTTCACGACTTTCGGAACTGATGCTGGCCCTAGCCTCACGCCGGCGTTATTAAACTCGATCACCGTGATTTTTACGGGGGTCCCGGCGGGCAGAGGCGTATCGGAATCCGCCGCGGCGCGCTCAGGCAAGGCCCAGCCGGCCACGAGCATCACCGGCACTGCGATTGCCAGATTCACAAACTTTCGCCTCGAAACCCTCGGGCGGTCGCTGTCGTCGTGTGTCAGTCTGTCCACCACAATATCTTCCCGCAACTCAGCTCAAAGTTACAGATGAAGCGAGGTTGAGTTGCACGTCATTTGGTACACCAGGGGGCCCCGCCTTGAGAAAAGACAGGGCGGTCTCCGCGTTTATTCAGACAGAGTTCCCCTCAATATTGTTAGAATTTCACCGAATTGCGAGCCTGTGCACGCCTGAACATCGATATTCCTTCCCTTACTCGCGATTGTGATATAAACCGTTGAGCTTGAGGTTTAGAACGTCCTCTTGCTATCCATGTCCAAACGAACCGTATCAATGCACGAAAGAGCGATAATCAGTGCAAGATACCTGGCAGAGGGACGACCATTGATATCTGGCCTGAGCATCGGTCACTAGCTTTTGCTCATTATTTTAGACCATGAGAAGTCATAGCAGCCTCAGATGGTCTTATGTTGTTTTGCGTACGTTGTTAGATTGAGGGGGGACATAATGGAGAAGATTTCAAGAACAGCAATTATGAAAAGGATCTTCGGCCGGTGCTTGATGCGTATTCTAACTGTTTCGTTCCTCCTGATCATCGGCGTTGCCGTAAATGCCAGCGCGCAAGTTCCGATGAAAACACTCACAATTTATAACAATTCCACGACAGAAACGATCTATCCGGTGCTCGCCGGCTATTCAGGGGATGTCGATTTATGGCTCCAGGCGCAGCTCGGCGTAAAGACGACCGCTTCTTACACGGAAACCTTTTGCAGTAACAGCCCTGTTCCAGGTGGCGTAACGGCGTGTCCGGCAAATGGTGGCCCAAGCGGCCGCCCTCCTGCTCTGTTTAGAGCCTTCATCAATCCGGATAAAGGCATCCTTCCAAAGCAATGGGTGTCGATCAAGGTTCCATTTTATACGCAGTTGACGGCGACGGATTCCAGCAACATAGGCAGGTTCTCGTCTCAGTATATCGATTGGTGGAACGCCGCGCGCGTCTTCCTTTATGACGGTAAGGTCGCCAAAACTGGCGCCTTTAATTACAACGTCGATCAGAACGGCAACATAGTTTCGCCGCCACCCTCGATCGTTCCCTATAATGGTGCGGCGGCTCCTTCATGCGCTACCAATACCTTTAATTGTGAAGCGCCGACGCTCTATTACTATATAGGTGGCTTCCCGACCGGGAGCATTCCGTTTCAGCTTGGAGAATATACTTTTGCCGCCGCCGAGGGCCCGCCCCCGGGTGGCTTGCTAAAACCAGGGCGTCAGTTCTCGATCGATTTAACCAAGACTAACTTTAATATTTCCGCCGTCGACGGTGTATATCTCCCGGTCGCTATGGAGGCGATGCTGGAGAACGACCCGACTTGGGGAGATAGTAATTATCTGGGCACCATTGAAACGGTGCCGACTTTCAACTCCCGGCTCGGCACTTTTACCGGATCACCCCAGGGGACCTTTTGGCCATATTACTGGCCATCCTACTTCTATGCTGCGGCCCCTACAGTGCCTCAAGCCAACCCGCAGGTGGGAGATCCCCCATATCTGCTCCCCTCCATACCTTCGGCCAACGTGCTGTTTGCAGAATCATACAAGCTGCCTAATGCTCCGGCTCCTCCGGTGATCTCTTCAAACACATATAACGGCGAAGGCGCCAATCCTAATCTGGGTAGCAACGCGACAAGAATGGTAACGCTGTGGAATAAATGCACTACAACGACCACCGACCACAGTCTTACCTGTCAGCAGATCCGAACGGTGTATAATTTCTTCCTGGATGATTGGCGTAACACTTGTCATTTCAGCGGTTCCCCCAGCACCCCGACGATGCTGACTCAGGTGTATGGGTGGGCACAGTTCGACGGCTGCTCGGCGGCACTTGCGGACAACCGCGGTTACACGAACGCGATCACGACGTATTGCACTTTGCAGTACAATTACCTGATTGATTTGGACCCGACTACTCTGTTCAATCCGTACACAGATCTGATTCATCGAACTCTTGGGTCCAACGCGTATGCATTCTCGATAGACGATAAGGCCGCGTTTAAGAGCGTGCCATCAGCCGGAAGAGGTACGAGCCCTGGACTCATCTTTACGATCGGAGGGCCCAACGGCCTGCCAGATAAAATGCAAGTGCCTTTACCTAATCTCGCGACGTACAGAGAAAACTGCCATGGATAGGCGCGACGCGGATCTGGCTTTGTCCCGCCACGGCTAGGGTGGCGGGAGCGCGCCTCCCGATGCTTCGTCCGGCACATTGGGCTGCGGCGGCAAATTGCCGCCGCAGCCCCGCAGAATTACTGGTGCTACGGGGCACCAATTGGATCATCCGGTTTACTTGTCAGGAGTACCTGGATCGCGAATAATCTGAGCCGGTTCACTGGAACTCCGGGATCACACCTTTCAACACTGACGCCGACCTTAAGCTGGGCGTATGAGATTCGGTTTCACCATTCCTCAGCGCGCGACACTGTTTGGCGCGGCCAAGTGGCCCGAGATGCTGGATCTTGCGCGGGAGGCCGACCGCAACCCGCTCTTCGATTCGATTTGGGTCGGCGACAGCCTGATGGCCAAGCCGCGCCCCGAGTCGCTGACACTGCTGGGAGCGCTCGCTGCCGCCACTTCACGTGTTCGGCTGGGTGTCGGCTGTATGGCGAGCTTTTCGTTGCGCGAACCTGTCCTTTTCGCGGAGCAATGGGCCAATCTGGACGGCATCTCAAATGGCCGGATGCAACTCGCGGTATGCACAGGGATCGGATTGGGTGGCACCAGCGCAAAAGAGGGCGAGATCTGGGGCGTGCGTGATTCCGAACGGGGCGAACGCATGGCCGAGAACATGACTATATGCCGGCGACTCTGGAGTGAGCATCGCGTGAGCTTTGCCGGCAAGTACCGCACTTTCCGCGACGCCTGCCTGATTCCCAAACCGGTTCAGCAACCCTGTCCAATCTGGATTGCCGCAAATCCCAGGCCGTCTCTCTCGGGTAAAGCGCTGGCCCGGGTGGCACAAATCGCGGACGGCTGGATGCTCGCACAGGTATGGCCGGGTCTATTTGGCGCTCTCTGGCCGAAACTCTCGAGGCATCTGTCCGAGGCCGGTAAAGATCCCGCAAATTTCCCCAACATCGCGTACCACAATATCAACGTCGCGCGGGACCGCGGAACCGCGCTCTCCGAGACCGAGCGGTTCCTCCACGCTTACTATGGTCCGGTGTTTTCGACTGAACAGGCCGCGGGCTGGACGGCGGCGGGTACGCCCGGCCAGTGCGTCGAGGTCTTGAATCGACTTATTGACGCCGGCGCCAAGTCTATCACGCTGCGCATTACGGGCTGGAATCAGCGCGAACAGTTCGAACGCATGGTTACCGAAGTGCTGCCGCACGTTGGCGGCTGAGCCGGGCGGCGTTCGCCAGCTCCTTCGAACAGACGCCGAATCTACCCCGCTTTGCGGCGCTGTCGTAATTCTTCCTCGGCCAGCATGCGGTCGAGAACCCTGCGCGCATGAATCGGTCCGGCGTCGCTTTGAATATTCACGGTGGGAGAGCCGGCAGTGAGTTCGTTCCATCGTTGCTGCGTTTCCAGCACCTCCCAGTCCTCCAGGAAGGTTCGATGGATCTCCTGGAATATCGATTCGGTGGCTGATGCATCGGCGGGCGCGCGATCCTGGGCAATCGCCCAGAAATAGTGGCTGGTGGTGCCGGTCTCAGGCGTAATCGCATTGAGGTTGCGCAGACCGACGCCGCCGCGGCGATTACCCTCGGGCGCGCCAGTGCCAGTATCGACGGCACCGGCATAAAGGTTCACGAAGCCGGGCGGATCGAATCTTAGAATCTGCCAGCGATCGATATTCCCTGTGAAGCCTGCGCGCACGTAAGTCGGCGGCGGTTCGATATCGATCAGCCAGCGCGTGATGGTAGCGGATCTGTCCGCCAGTTCGTTATGTATCCGCGCCTTCTCGACATTTGCCGCCGATCCAATCGTCCCCGCGTGTACGAAGGTCAGGTGCGACAAATCGAGGAGGTTATCGAGGATGAGCCGGTAATCGCTCTTGATATAAAGGCGCTCGGCCTTGGCGCCCCATTCAGGATCGTCGAGCCAGTGGAAATCAGTGAGCGGAGTTTCGCCGGCAAGCGCACAATCGCCCATCCATACCCAGATCCAGCCCCAGCGCTCGATCACCGGGTAGCTGCGGATCCCTGCCGCGGGCGGGATTTGAGCCTGTCCGGGAATCTTCACACATTTGCCTGAGCAATCGAAAACCAGTCCGTGGTAGCCACACTCCAGCGTGTCGCCGATGAGCTTGCCTTTGTGCAGCGGAAACCCGCGATGGCTGCAGCGATCCTCGAGGGCGACGGCTTGGCCGTCTTCGGTGCGAAAAATTACCACCGGCTCGTTCAGCAGGATGCGGCCGAGCGGCTGCCGTCCGATCTCTGCTGCCAATGCGGCCACATACCAATGATTCTTGAGGAACATTCAGGGCATCCTTGATCCGCGAGCCGCGCCCGAGGTCATTCGCGGTTCAGCGTCTATATTCATTTCCTGGCGCACATTCGTTTCTTCGCGAATGACAGGCCTCAAGCCAACGCGTAGTAGCGTTTAGCGCCTCCCGACAACACGCTTTTCAGAGTGGCCGCCGGCAGGCCCATCTGCTTGATCATGTTGGGCGCACCCCAGAAGCCGTCGAAGTGCGGATAGTCGGTCGCCCACAAGATGTTTTCCGGCCCGAGATAGTCGGCCAGTAACGCCAGCGATCGCTCGACCGGCTCGAACGAGATGAAACACTGGCGGCGAAAAATCTCGCTCGGCCGCAGCGTCAATTTCGTATCGTTCATGCCCTGGTCGTCGAAATGGCGGTCCATGCGGTCGAGCCAGCCCGCCATCCAGCCGCCTCCCGACTCCAAAAAACCCACCCTCAGTCGCGGGAATCGATCGCACACCCCGCACATGATCATGCTGGTGGCAGCCGCCATCATCTCGAAGGTATGCGCCACGCAATGGCGCACTGCGCGGCGATCGCCCTCGAAGCGATCCATCGCGAGGGTCGCCTGGCCGCTTTCCGCGCCGCTATGGATACCAATCGCGACGTTGAGCGCTTGCGCCTCGGTCCACAATGGATCGTAATCGGTCGAATGGAGCACGCGGCCGTTGTATGGGTTGGGCCGCACGAAGCCGGCGCGAAAGCCCAACTCCTGCGCGGCGAAGCGCAATTCGCGCGCCGCCAGTTCGACCGACTGCAGCGGCAGCATCGCGACGCCGAAGAGCCGGTCCGGATAGGGCCGGCAGTAATCGGCGAGCCATCGATTGTAGGCGCGGCAGATGGCCGCGGCGAATTCCGGTTCCTCGACCGCGCCCAGGAACAGCCCGAGACTCGGGTACAGGAATGCGGCGTCGATGCCCTCGGCATCCATGTCGGGAATTCGCTGGTGCGGATCGAAGCCGCCGGCGCGGCCCTCGGCATATTTGATCCATACCGAAACCTTCCCGTCGCGGGCCCCGATGGCGCCAGTCGCCCCCACCTTTACACGGCGGCGGCCCGGTCCGTTGTCGGTGACTTCCCGATCTCCCAGTTGCAGAATCTCGGCGCCCTCGGCATTAACACCGAGCCGCGGGGCCTGCTCGCGATACTTCGGTTCGATGTAGTTCAGCCACAGGTCGGGCGGTTCGAGGATATGGCCATCGGCGTCGATAACTGTATATTCGCGGGACATAAGGTGAATTTTGGGCTCCCTTGTGCGTCTCATCTAACCATCCGGCTTCAACCAGAAGCAAGTTGGCCCGGTGGTGCATCCGCGAGGCTGGCGGACGGTGGTGGTTTCCTCGGGGGGAACGATTTGATACGACAGACGGGATTTCGAGCAAACGGTCGCAGTCGGTGGCTTGCGGACGAGAGGATAGCTATGCGGATCAGAATGTTACGGGGGAATTCGTGGTGGGTCGGAGCGGCAATTCTCGCGGGCCTGATGATTACGGGGTGCGGCCATAGCATCAGCGTGAGCAGCGCCGGGCCGGCGCCGGCTCCGCCTCCGGGTCCCGAATTCGTTTATGTCAGCAACAGCGGCAATAACATTATCTCGGTTTTCGCCGTAAACAAGAAAACCGGCAATTTGAGCTTCGTCCAACAGGTGCAGGCTGAGGTTGGGAGCGGCCTCAAAGGAATCTCCGCCAACCGCGCTGGCACTTTCCTTTTTGCCGCGGACCCGGTTGCTTCCGAAATCCTGGGCTTCCGCATCAATCAGCGCACCGGCGAGATCAAGCCGACCGCGCAGGCAGTCTTCCCGACCGGGGCGGGCACGCAGCCCAATACCCTGACTACCACTCCGGGATCGACCAGCCTTTACGTGACCGATTTTGCGAATGCGCAACTATTTCAGTTTTCGTTCAATAGCAGCACCGGCGAGTTGCAGCCCATTGGCTCCGGTCCAGTGCCGACCGGGAATGGCCCGGTTTCGGTCGCGTCGTCGTCGCTCGGCAGCGCCGTGTTCGTCGCAAACTCAACCGACGGGACCATCAGCGGATACGCGCGTGCGAATACTGGCGTGCTGACGCCGAGTGGATCGATCCGCAGCCTCGGCACGGCGAATGGTACGCCGAACTGGCTGGCGGCCGATCTCAGCGGCTCGGTTATTTACAATGCCGATAGCCAGGGGGGGCCGGGCGGCTCGGTGGTGGTGTTTGATATAACCGGATCGCAGCTCTCTCTGGTGGGCCCTTTCGGCACCGGGAATAATGTTGGCGCGCCAGTTTCGGTGGCGATCAATCCGGTCGTACCGTTTGTATATGCGGCCAATTTCGCCAACAACAACACGTCGCTCTACTCTATCAACAGCACCGGTTTATCCCCGGCCACAATCATCCCGAACACGCCGTCGGTGAACAGTGTCATCAACGACAATCTGGGCAAGTTCGCTTACTTCAGCGACAACGTTGACGCCTACGTGCTCGAGGCTTCCATTAACCAGACCACGGGCAACCTGACGTTCATTCCGCCAAACGGCTTCATCCCGTCGGAAAGCCCGCCCATTGGATCGGCTTCACCATTTCAGGTGATATCGGTGGAGGAACCGTCCAATCCCCAGTAGGCCGCCGGGTGATTGGTCAGGGGTGCGCATGGGCGTCCGAGCCTACAGGCGGTGGGCAATCCGGTTCGAGGGATAGGCGGCACAATGAATCTTAAGAGTTTGATTGCATTCGCGGGCGGATCGCTCCTGTGCGTCGTAACGAGCGCTAGTATCGGATTTGCGCAGGGCGCCAGCCCCTCGCCGAGCGGCAGCGTTCCGCAAGCCGCGGCGACTCCATGGTCGGCCACCGTCCCGCCGCCGCCCGGGAGCAAACTCCCGCTCGGCATTCTGAATACCAGCTCAAAGGAAGTTGACGTTTACATCGATAACGGCCTGAAATGTAAGCTGCCCGCGAAATACAAATGCATTCTTCAAGTTCCGCCCGGGCGCTATTCCATCCGCTTCGTCCGCGCAGGCGGTGGCGTTTTCAGCGACTCTTTTGAACTGCCGCAACTGATCGGAGGCGTGGAGTATTACGACGGCGCATACCTGATCAAGGAAGATCGCGTCGAGTTTGGCGCTCCGAAAACAGAACCAGCCGCGGGCGCCAGTCCCGCGCCGGCTCATCCCTGATTGATTCTCAAGTCCCGGTATACAGAATCTTTCGCGCGCCGCCGCTATGAGGCCATCGGGAGACCTTTGGCGCGACTCGGCCGCTCTCAGGATGCGTGGCAGCTCTCACGAACGCACGCGTTCGCCGACGATGCTTTCCGCGCGCAGGGGCGGTCTTTCGTTGAATGTAAGAAATTGGCTGAACCGAAAACATTCGTCTTTGGGTGATGATCGAGAAAAATTAATCTTTCGTCGAATTCCTCAGCAATAACAGTCAACTTCTATCTCTACTGTTCTTTATGTATCCAAGTTACCGTGAATTATTCCGTTACGCTTGCCGCACAGCTTTGACACTTCCGAGCCAGTTGTGCTTAATAGACCGTGCATTAGCAATTGAGCGAGGTTGAATAATCTTGCTGAAACATGCATGTCAGGATGCGCATTAGCAATTAGCGATATGCTTAACTGGATCAATTGACATCATAGCTCGACTTGTGCTTAATAGAGCGTGCTTCTGTCTTAACGTATTTGAACGGGCTTGAGATTGCGGGACTGACGTCCTAAGAGAAGAGTTCGCAATGGCTGCAAAAGCGTACACCTCATCGACGGGATCGTCGGCCACCAAGCCGCACGCAATTATCGCGTTGGCATGCTTCGTCATCTTCGGTTGGGCGGCCCTGATCGGCAGCGCAAGGGCGCAGGTGCCGGTGGCCTCCAATGACACCTCAATCGGTGCCGAGTCAGGAATCAATGCCAGCGGGTCTATTTCGATCAATCAGGTCGCCGGCGTCGGCAATCAGCAGACCAATGCGTCTTTGATGACGAATTTTCCCGGACAGATGGAAATCAACCAGGCCTCGCTAGGCAATTTCCTTACAGACTCCGATAGGGGCAGCGCGACGATCGGGGCCTCGGCCTTTTCGGCTTCTTCCGGCTTAGTCCAGGTTTCGCAAACCAGTGGCGCGGGCAACATCGCGGCCAACGCCGCATTCGTTGGAGTCAGCGCTACCGGGGATGCGCTTACGGCGATCTCGCTGTCGCAGCTTCGTGGCGGGTTTGTGCCGGTTGATCCGAATTCGCCTCAACAGTACGCCGGGCACTATGCGATTGCACCGTCGGCGTTTTCAGGTACCACAGGGCTCGTCCAGGTGCAGCAAACGGTGGGTACTAACAATGTCGCCGCCAACACGATGTCGGTGCACATGCAGCCTTGAATTTCGCGTTAGTCAGCATCATTATGCATGACTGATTATGGAGGGGGCCCGTACGAGCATGATCTGCTCAGAATTTCAAAAGGAGGCGCCTATGTGAAATCTCAAATAGAATTTCGAGCGGGGAAAGTTAATAACGGACGGGAAACTGAACTCACAGAACGGATTGGATCTTGGAGGAGGATCGTATGAAGTTTTTTAAGGCAACTGCAATGGCTCTGGTAGTCGGCGCCGGCTTGGCGCTCGTTACCACCCAGGCGGCTCGCGCGCAGGAGACGGCGGAGTCTTCGTCAACCTACACCTCGAGCATCAGCGGCAACAGCGAGAGCATCACGCTCGGCGCTGGCCTCAGCGACACGCAGGTCGTTGCGACGTCAACCTCTGGCACGGCGATCGCGGCTGCAATCGCGACCCCGTTGTTCGCCGCCAGTGGCGGTGGCAGCTTGGCCGGCGGACATCTGTCCTTCGGCGGCACTGGCCCGCAGACGCAGGCCTCGTCCGCACCGGTTTTGGGCAACTGCGGCGTTTTTGGCTGCACCCCTAATATCCCGGCTTCCTACGGCAGCGTGCTCAATGGCGGTTCTTTCCATGGCAGCGCCAGTATCGATAATGGTCACAGCGATACCTTTGCGCTGAACCACATCGCTCTCTGGATCGATGCGAGCGCGGAGTCCACGCAGGGTTCGGCGACCACCAGCGGCACGACCTCGACCGGCATTTCGGTTGCGGGTCTGTTTGTCTTCGGACAGACGATTGCCGTTCCGACGAGCGGATCGCTGACTGATACGGAACCTGTCGCCCCTGGCGTTTATATCTCCAGCGGTGACTTCAACAGTGATAGCGGCGCTATCGCGTTGAACCAGGTAGCCGGCGTCGGCAACCAGCAGGGCAACAACCTGTCAACTCTCGCCGAAGTACAGGGATCGAACTCGGTTAACGTCGAAGGCAGCCAGACCCTGGCGGATTCGGGCGTGATCGGCGACAGCTATACCACCGGCGGCGACACCGCGAACATTCAGCCTAACGCGTTCCAGAGCGTGAGCGGCTCGCTCGCGGTCAACCAGGCTGCAGGCATTGCCAACCAGCAGGCTAACAACGTGACCCTAGCTCACTAAGCTATAGTCATCCCTTCCGGACTGGGGACCTGGCACGAAATGGCGGGTCCCCAGTCCGCTTCAGCTCTCCATCCGATCGGCCAGGTAAAAGGTGGTTACGGCTTGGAAATGACCCCTGGTCGCAGACTGAACTCAATGTCATCCGTAAGCCGCTGTCTGAGGAACATGGTGCTCGCGCTGATAGCGGCGGCAGCGCTGTCGAGTTGCAGTGACGCCACTCCCAGCGATGGACTACCGCTGCCCGGGGTGCTGCCGGGCACCGCGGCAATCTATCCCCAGATGACGACGTTCAGGGACCAGACCTTCGTGAACGTGGTGCGGCAGCATACCGACTTCAGTTGCGGAGCGGCGGCGCTGGCGACGATCCTCAAGTACGCGTACCACATGAATATCGACGAGAAGGAAGTCTTTCTCGGCATGTATGCGGTAAGCAATAAGGCGACGGTGCGGCAGCGCGGATTCTCGCTGCTCGACATGAAGAACTATCTCGACACGATAGGCATGGAGGGAGCGGGCTTCAAGGTCGCTCCGGATGCGCTCGAGAAGGTAAAGGTGCCGGTTATCGTCCTGCTCAACATGAACGGCTACGAGCATTTCGTAGTGATGCGCAAGGCCACGCCTGACGGCGTCTATGTAGCAGATCCTGCACTCGGCAACCGGCTGATGCCGAACGATCTCTTCTATCACGATTGGCAGCTCAGCGTCATATTTGCGGTAATCAGCCCCAAGTATGATCCGGAGAATGTGCTCGTCATGGTAGAGAAGCCGCTCGGCACCAAGCAGCAGACGCGCAACCTGATGCCGACATTCGGCCCGCTAAGTCAGCAATTCCTTTCAAATGTCAGCGTGATCCCGGGTCTCAACCTGGGCAACAAATAAACGGGGAGGCAGCATCAGAATGAAAATGAATAATTGCTCGACCCGCTTCGTCCAACGGCGTGCGATGTCAAAGATAACAACAATATTGGCGGCGTCGGTCCTATTGGCGGGTCCCGGACTAAGTACGGCGATAGCTGCATCGGCCGCCGATAGTGATTTGCATTACTTAGGTCTGGACCAATCGACGGCGCAAGCGATCGGCGACGAAGAGATGGGACAGATGCGCGGCCGCTTCGTCCCAGCCGGTGGTGGCTCGCAGATCCTTTACTTTGGCCTGGTGATGGAAAGCAACTTGAGTCAGAACGGCAACGCGCTTTCGGCCGGCCTGGCTTTCGGCGTGGACTTCAAGTCGGGGTCGCCGAATGTCGTCACTGACTTGACCTGGACTACGCAGAGCGGGGCCGCATCGGATGCGACGCCGTTCGCCGGTCCCACTGGCAACCCGCTCGGCGGCATCGGCGGTGGAATCGGCCAGGTAATTCAGATCGCGGGTTCCGATAATCAAGCGAACAATCAGGCCAGTATCGATGTCACGCACGGCACTCCGGGCGATCTCCTGCCCAATGGAGTGCCTACTGGTGGTCCGTGCGGAGGTTCGTGCGAAGCCACCATCCAGTCCAATGCCCTTAAGGTCTCAGTCAGTATGCCGGGGGCGGGAAGCGCAGGTCAGACCATTGGACCATCGGTGATCTTGCAAGGCATCCAGCTAAATGGTGACATGGCGCAGGCGAGCAACTCGATGAGTATGATCGTTCAGATGTCGCAAGCCAGCGGTATCAATCCGCAGGGCATATCGACAATTCTGAACACCTTACCGACGTTGCCTCGATGACATCCATGAAGCCGGGGGAGCATCCGCATCGTTGATCCAGGGGCTAACGATGCGGATGCTGCGGCTGGCGGGCTCGGCAGGTACTTGGAGAGCGCCTAATGCTCAAATCGTCGATCGGCAAGAAGTTCCCGGTGTTGGGATTGGCAGCGGTTGTGGCAGTTGTGGGAGTGCCCGGGTTGTCGCAGTCGCAGACTGCGCCGCCACCGAACACGGCTCAGTTGGAACAGAAGAGCCAGATGCTGGAGCGGGCGCTTACTGACGAAGAGCAACGGTTGCTCAGACTGCAGTCCGAATATCAGGAGCTGCAGATTCAGATCAAAGCTATCGGTGGTAATCCCGGACCGACGGCCAACACTCTTGGACAACCTGGTCAGGCGCAGGCGCAGACCGTACAAGGCGGTCAGAACACGACCGGCACCGGAACGTCGGTGACATCGGTGCAGGCTTCAAGCGGATCGCGCAAAACTCCGGGACGGAGCATCGCGGTCGAAGCGGCCTATCAACAGCAGAATGCTCTTTTCAGGCCGGGACTGACGTTCTTTCCGCAGTTTCAGTATTCGTACACCAATTCGCGGAACCTGGTACTCAATGGGTTCCTCGCTTTCGACGCGATCCTGCTGGGGAATATCAATGTCTCGCGGATCGAAACCAACGTCTTCCAATGGAATCCGCAGGTCTATTACGCCTTCAATCGCCATTTCGAACTTAACGTAAATTTCCCGTATTTCTTCGAACAATCGACCTTCAAGGAAATTGGGGCCAGTACTTCGACCGCCAAGGAATCGCAAGCCACCGTCAGTAAGTGGGGGCTGGGCGATATCAGCGGCGGATTTTACTGGCAGGTCGCGGATCAGCACGATTGGTGGCCTAGTCTCATCTGGAACGTGCAGGCCTCGGCGCCCACTGGGACCAGTCCTTACGGCATCAAGCTGCTCAAGGATCCGACCAACAACAACCTGCAGTTCCCGGACAATCTGCCAACTGGAAAGGGCGTATGGGGCATCTCGTCGGGACTCTCGGTAATCCGCCAATTGGATCCGGTCGTGCTGTTCGGTAGTGGCAATTTCTACTATGAGTTCACCCAGAACGTTAAGGACATCAGCGCGGTGCAGGGGACGGTCACATCTGGAGAGGTAGCTCCAGGCAATGCCATTAGCTACACGCTAGGTGCAAGTCTCGCGCTCAATGAACGTTTCAGCACGCTGGTGGAAATCCAGGACATCATTACGAACTCGACCGAGATAAAACCGAATAAAGGGAACTGGACCACTATTCCGGATAGTGATAGCAACGCGGCTCAGTTCATCTTTGGCGCGACCTACGCGGCGTCGCGCAATCTGTTTCCCTTCCTTCAGGCTGGGATAGGGGCAACACAGTACGCACCGAACTTTCAGATCAGCCTCTGGGTACCCTATTATTTTTCATTCTGAGCCAAGATCCATCAAAGGCGGTTCTGGCGGGCGGAGAGCTATCATGGATAGATTTGTATCTGCTCGTTCTTCAGGCCTCATATCCGCCACAATTTTCGTTCTCACGGCGGCTACGGCGTGCATCGTCCTTGTCGGTGACCGCGGTCGCGAACCTATCTCTCAGGCGCCTGCGTCGTTAACGACTCAGCGCAGCCAGGTGCTCAACACCTTCGCGCAAATGCCGCTCAGCTTCGAGCCGAACCAGGGCCAGACCGATGGCCGGGTAAAGTTCCTCTCGCGACGATCCAACTTCACCATCTATCTGACCAGCGACGGTGCGACACTATCCATGCGAAGCACCAGGCCGGGATTGGGCAGCGTCGGCAGCAGTCTCAATCTCCGCCAGGCACTCCGACAGGTCGGCAGCGAAAGGAGCGCGCCTTCCGAAGACGTCAGCTTCAAGTTCAAGGGTGCGAATCCGGCACCCAGGATTAGGAGCGCTGGGAAGCTGCAAACCGTTACCAACTATCTCATTGGTAATGACCCTGCCAACTGGCATAGCTCGATTCCGAACTATACGCGCGTCAAGTATGAATCAATTTACCCGGGCGTTGACGTCATATTTTATGGAAATTACGGACGCCTCGAGTATGACATTGACGTTGCGCCAGGCGTCGATCCGCATGTTATCCAAATGGAATTCGACGATGCCCAGGGCGTCAGGCTCGATCACGCCGGAAATCTTCTGCTGCACGCGGGCAACAAAGACATCGCTCTGGGGCGACCCATCGCTTATCAGGAGGTGGACGGCGCCCGCCGCCCGGTGAGCGCAAACTATGTCATCAAAGGAACCTCTCAGGTAGCAATCGCAGTAGGCGCTTACAATCGCAGCATACCGCTCATAATCGATCCTGTAATTATGTATTCGACCTATCTGGGCGGAACCATGGCTGAGGCCCAGGCGGTTGCGGTCGATGCCGCCGGCGAGGCTTTTATCTCCGGATGGACGTGTTGCGCGAATGACTTTCCGACGACCGGAGCCTATCAAGGTAGTCTCAGCGGAATTCACAATGCGTTCGTTGCCAAGTTCAGCGCCGATGGCAAGAGCCTCCTTTATTCGACCTACCTGGGCGGCAGCGGCACAGATATCTCCACTGGCGTGGGAGTTGACTCCAAGGGCGATGCGTACGTTACCGGATTGACCAACTCCACTGACTTTCCAACTATGCCGTCGCACCATACTGCGCTGGCCGGCGGCTTCGATGCGTTCGTCACGGAGCTCAATCCGAGCGGAAATGCATTGCTATATTCGCGCTACTTCGGCGGTTCGCAAGACGATGTTGCCTCCGGAATCGCAGTCGATACAAATGGCCTCGCGTATGTGGCGGGGCAGACTTTCTCGGTTGATTTTCCAACTACCCCGTCGGCGTATCAGCCAACCAATCCGAGCGGTGGTTCAGTCAGTGAAGGGTTCTTAGCCAGGATCGATCCTCCTGCCAGTCCCGGCAACGATCCCAATGTCTATTACGCCACCTATTTCGGCGGACCGGCTCCTAACGGTAACGTGGTGCTGACCGGCGCCGCTAATGGTGGTCCTGCGGGAGACGTTTACGTCGTCGGAGGCGCCGGCGGTGGCGTCCCGGTCACAACAGGGCTGGGCTTTGGCGGAACCTTTGACGCCGTAGTTGCCAATTTCGATACGAACCAGAATGGATCGTCGTCGGTGATTTCTTCTGAATTCGTCGGTGGCAGCGGCTTCGATTTCGGTACAGCGATAGCTACACAGTCCGCTTGTACGGTTAACTGTCCCGCCTTCATTACCGGCTACACCTTCTCTGCCGACCTTAACCTGATTGGAGCTCGATCATTGTTCGGAGGTCTCGATGACGCATTCATAGCCGAGCTCGATTCGCATGGCGGGCTGAGCTACTTGAATTACGTAGGCGGGTCCAGCTTCGACGAAGGCACGGGATCGGGCGTTGATTCGAAGGGCGATCAGATAATCGCCGGAGTCTCCTTTCGATCGGCGGATCTAAAGGGACCCATAACTGAGACACTGCAGCCGCAACCCAGCAGCTATGGAGCACTCTTCACCAGTAATGATGACGGCGCCAGTTTCGCGCCCGCCAACTGGCCCAGCGCCCAGGCCGGTTCGATCAGTTTCGGCGGCATCGCTATCGATAAGTCAGTAACTCCGTCAATCATTTACGTAGGGACCAATCAGAACGGACTCTGGGAGAGCGTCGACGGCGGACTGACTTTCTACCAGGTCGCGTTCGCGGGAACTCAAGTCTCGGCCGTTGGAGTCCAGACCGGTATCGGTACCGGACCCAAGCTGCTGTTCCTGACAACTCCCGCGGGGATTTTCGTCAGTGCGGATGCCGGAGGTTCTTTCATACCGCGCGGATCGATTCCTATCGCTGGGCCGGCGAACGTCTATTTCCTCGGATCCGAAGAACCGGTTCCAGGTAGTAACAACACGGACTTCTTCGTCTTCGCCGGTACCGATCATGGACTATTTGTCAGTACCGACGATGGTAACAGCTTTACCGCGGCTACCGGGTTAGCGACCGGCAACCAGAGAACACAGGTCTTTTCGGGCGTGCGTGACACCACTTCAGGCACATACTATGTCGGCACCGACAAAGGAGTATTCCAGAGCACCAACAATGGTACTTCGTTCACTCCAACGAGTCTGAATTCCAGCGCGGTGCTCTCGATGGCCGCGGATACCTCTACGACTCCGTCAACCGTGTACGCTGCAACCTATGGCGGCGGAGTAGTCGCGAGCACAGACGGATTCAATAGCAATCTTACCGTCGGCGAGACTGCCCCCTCTTCAAATTTGAACTACGTTGCGGTTGACGACGCGACTTCGAATCCGGCGACGGTTTACGTGGGATCGGGCGATAATCTTTCGGTTGGGACCGCGTGGAGTAGTACAGATGCCGGCCATACTTACACGCAACTCGATCCGGCCAATTTCGATCAACCCTGCTGCATCTTCCCGCTCGCCGTTAACGCCGGCGAAATCTTCGCCGGTAACTATCTCGAAGCCGATGCGTTCGTCGCCAAAATGACGCCGGCCGGCTCCTTTATTTCAGGTATGGGTGCTCTCGGTGGCTCCAATCACGATCGCCCGGTCGGTCTCGCCATCGATTCTTCCGACAATGCTTACGCAGCCGGCCTCACCTATTCTTCTGACTTCCCGATGGTAAATCCCGAGCAGGCAAAGCTAGGTGGTGGCAGTGGGGTGGTCAACGCCTTTTTAACCAAGATCGGCTACTCTAGCCCAGCGAAACTCACGATTACGCCACAGATCGATTTCGGCACGCAGATACTAAGGACTCCGAGCAAACCGAAAACCGCTATAGTCACAAACAAGAGCAAGACCGAAACTGTGTCTCTCGGATACATTCGAGTTTCGGGTAGTCAGGTAAACGATTTTCAAATTATTAGTGGCGCTACTCCTCTTACGGCAACGAAATCCAAGATTCCACCCTGCGGGATATCGCTGGCGCCGAAAAGTAAATGTTCTGTGACAATAGTATTTACTCCCTTGGCATTGGGTCCCGTGTCGATCGCGCTCCTGGTGCCGAACAATGGAGCGATTAATCCCAAAATCGGCACCAGTACTCTGCCAACTCTTTTAGTCGGCAACTCCAAGCGCTTACACTAAAGCCCTCAAGCGCTAATCAATCTCCGTTCCGCGCGGAAGCTTCTCGAAGGCGAACGAAGCTAACGAGGCCTTACAGGGTCTAATCGCTCATCAGCCTGGTGGCGGCTCAAAGCGCTGCGGGCATCCCTTTTTCGCCGGCCATGAATCGCTCGAGTGCGCGCTCGACAGCTACGTCTTTCCCGCGGTCTTATGCCGGATCCTACATCGAAGAAGTGCGCTCTATTGATGTGAAACTGGCGGCAATGCGCGGCGCAAAAGGAAAGGCCGGTCGTCACAGAGACGACCGGCCTTGTTCGATCCGATCAGAGGCGCGTTATATCGCCAGCTGAATTTTTAGTCCTGATCAACGTCGGTGCTAGGATCGAAGCACCCTGGATAGACATCGGTGTTCAAGTAGTTCGGCATCGCGATCGTCATTGGAATGTGATTCACGTGAAAGCCGGCGCCTGCCGTGACTTGAAAATCGCAGACAACAGCTCCATTAACGGTGTTATTCGGCCCAAAGCTGCAACCATACTCACCGTGAACCTCACCATTGATCGTCACACCACTACCAGTAATCACCTTCGACTTGGACTTGCTGGTGGCGCCAGGGTCAAAGCTGAAGCCCGGCGGGGTGGTGGCGGTGATGAGAACGCTGTCGGCCGTTAGGCCTCCCGCCAGAACGATCTTCGAATTCGGCCCAAGGTTTATCGCGCCAGGCGTCTCCAGTATCACCTGGTCGGACGACGAACCTTTGAGCGTCAGCGTACCCAGCGAACCAACAGTGATATTAGGAGCGACGAAGACATTAAGCCCCGAAGTGGTAGTACTGAGAGTTAATTTCCCGGCCGGTGGGATATTTATCACCGTGCTTGTCGGCGGTTGGCAAAGCACGTCGCCATCAACGCATTCTTCCTGGTTGACTGCGATGCCGATTTCGCCCGGAGGGTTAGTCGTTACATATGAGTTCGTGCCCGAGGTGTCGGAGCCACCGGCGCACTCGCCGGCCGGTGAGATTTTTCCACCGTCAGTCGCGCACAATCCATGAACTTCGGTCCTCGCCCCTAACTGAATAGTGGCCGTTGGAGGAGCCTGATCGAACGTGCTGGCCGCAACGTCTCCGCTGATTGCAGAAAGAGCGCCTAACGCGATGTCTGAGTAGGCCCCTCCAATCGTGCCGGCCGAACCGGTCACTGAGGTTTTGCTTCCGAGGCTTAGCGTGTTCGGCCTGAGATTTGGCAATGGACCGTCCAGAAGGATTGCGAAGTCTGCGCCCTCGCCGATCGTGATAGGAGGCCCGACTGGGGTCGAAGAGCACAACGGGGTCAATTGAGCCGCCGCCGTAGTCGCCCAAAATAGACCCACCCCCAATGGTATGGCTAATGCCAAGGACATCTTATTCGTGTGCTTATGCATTTCTCCTCCTATCAATGCATCACAATAGTTTAGATATAGTTCTGCCGCACACGCAATATAGCTGGAACACGCGCCAAGTCAAGTCAAACGATTCATGCGCTGGTCAGCCGCTACGACTCCAGATAGGCTCATTTGAGGCGACTTGCGCAGCCTCATTCGGTTGGATTTCCACTTCGGCCTTTTAGAGCGAAATGCAAGAAAATCGGCCTCAAATCCTTCAATTTCCGAGAGCGACATCCCTCTTCGGGTGGCGCGCAATGCTGGTGAAAGCTTCTCTCAAAAACAGGCACGTTATCATATTGGAATAGAACGTTGTCTCTCAATGTTGCCTGGTCCGCCACGGGCCCAGCCCAATCATCGATCCCGCGACCATCCAATCCCAAGCGGCGCGTATCGAAACTCCGAATCTCCCGTCGATCATGCCAACAAAGGTCAATGTAGACGAGATCCAGGGCGATGCTTTGCGTCCTCAGCGAGCGCATGTATTCCTTTGATCATCCAACTGAAGGGTTTCACGCACGCGGCGTTTTTCTGCGTCGCGCGGGAGTGCAATAAATGACGATGGGAATAACAGCTTGAGCGCTTGGCGACGCGCTCTCGCCGTTTACGCGGACCGCCGCGTACTGATGATCCTCCCGCTTGGGTTTGCCAGCGGCCTGCCACTGCTGCTGACCGCCTCGACGCTGTCAGCGTGGCTTGCGACTACCGGCGTCAGTCGCGCTGCGATTGGCGCCTTCGCCTTAATCGGAACTCCCTACGCACTCAAATTTATCTGGGCCCCCATAATCGATCGACTGCCGCCGCCGCTGCGTTTTGGCCGCCGCCGCGGCTGGGGTCTTGCGATTCAGCTCGCTCTCATTGCAGCAACGCTCGCAATGGGCTCATGCGATCCGCGCCACCACCTCGCGTTGATGGGTGCGCTGGCGCTGCTCGTCGCGTTTCTCTCCGCCAGTCAGGATATCGTCATCGACGCTTACCGCGTTGAGCTGCTGGATCCAGATCAGCAAGGGCCAGGCGCCGCGATGATTCAGACCGGCTACCGGATCGCGATGCTGGCCTCCGGCGCCGGCGCCCTCATCATCGCGGATCGCGCCGGATGGTTCGCCGCTTACGCGACCATCGCGGCGCTACTGGCAGTTGGTATGCTCGTATTCCTGATCGGCCCGGAGCCCAAAACTGCGGCCGAGGTGATGCGCGGGATTCGATCCGGCGAAGGTCAGGGCGTGCGGCATTGGCTGGCGACGGCGGTGGTCGCGCCGTTCGCCGACTTCATGGAGAGGCCCCTGTGGCTCGCGATTCTGGTCTTCGTCGTCGGCTATAAGCTCGGCGAGGCGATGGCGGGCGTGATGGCGATGCCGCTCTACGTCTCGCTCGGCTACTCCCTTCGCGAGATCGCGGCGATCTCTAAAGTGTTTGGATTTTTTGCGACCATTATCGGTGCCTTTATTGGCGGATCGATGACCGTGCGCTTTGGTGTGATGCGGGCGCTGATAATCTGCGGCCTGCTCCAATCCGCGGGCAACCTGTTCTATGTACTGCAGGCTGGCGCGGGCCATCGGCTCGACTATCTCGCGCTCTGCGTCGCCGCCGAAAACCTCACGAGTGCGATGGCGGGCGCGGCCCTGGTAGCCTATCTCTCCGACCTGTGCTCGCCTGCCTTTACTGCCACCCAGTACGCTTTGCTCTCGTCCCTCGCCGCGGTCGGCCGCACCCTGGTCGCATCGATCGGCGGAGTGATGGCGACGCGCTACGGATGGGTGGATTTCTTTCTCGTCAGTACGGTCGTTACGCTGCCCGCGTTGCTGTTGCTCATTTGGATTATGTGGCGCAGTCCGGACCTGTCCAACCGCCGGCCGCCCGCGAGTGCATTAGCGAACCGATAAGCGTTGTTAGCACCATCTCCTGGGGCCTGGGGTCGTCAGTTAATTGCATGACCTGTTTTCGTGCGGATGTGCTATTTCTCCACCTTCAAAACTTGCCGCTGGAGGAAATGCCGCCATGATCAAGTCAGTCTTTCACGTCAACATAAATGTGACGGATTTCGATCGCTCGCTCGCATTCTACAAAATGGTTGGATTCAAGGTGGTGCTCGATATCGGCGAGGGTCCCAATGAAGGTAATGACGTTGGCTTGAACATTCCTAATAGCGTTGCGCGCGCCGCTCTGTTGTCTTTGAGCGACGATCCGCGCGCGACCCGCATCGATCTGATCGAGTGGAAGAAACCCCGCACCGAGGGCCACGCTCATCCGCACCTGTACCACACCGGAATCGCCCGCATCGCACTGTTCACCAAGAACATCGACGAGGAATATCAACGGCTGAAAGCGGCCGGCGTCGCGATGGTTTCAGAGCCGGTGGTAATCAAGTTCCGCAACAAGGCGGGCGCAAAGTTCTTCTGCTTCAAGGATCCGGACGGCACCTTTCTCGAATTGATCGAGCCGTTCAACGGCTAGCTCCTCCGCATCGCAGGTTTCGACGTATGGTCTGTAAGGGAAAACACTCATAAAGGCGCAAAACGAAATAGGGGCGAGATCGTAAGTCGCGCCGTAATCGAGGGTAAATCGATGGCCTCAGATAACCCGAAGCATGTGCTCGACGGGTATAAGGTGCTGGACTTCAGCCAGGTGGTCGCGGGACCGACTGCCACCCTGATGATGGCGGAAATGGGCGCCGAGGTGATCAAGGTGGAACTCACACCGGCGGGCGATCCCAGCCGCCTCGGACCTTTCAAGGTGGGTGAGCGCAGCGGTTACTTCGTGCAGCATAACCGCGGAAAGAAAGACCTGTGCATCGACGCTAAACATCCCGAGGGACTCGCGATTCTGAAGGATCTGGTCGCCAGGGTTGACGTCCTCCTGCAGAACTTTGCGCCGGGTGTGATTCAACGGCTCGGACTCGATTATGCAACGGTCAGCGCCATCAATCCAAAAATTGTCATGTGCTCGATGTCCGCCTTCGGCCAATCCGGTCCGCTGGCACAGGAGCCCGGGTTCGATTATCTCGGCGCAGCTTACGCCGGAGTGACGTCCATGGGCGGCGAACCAGGCGGCGCGCCGTACTTCCCGATGATTGCGTTCGGCGACGTCAGCACCGGCGTGCATGCGATGGGCGCGATCTGCGCGGCCCTCCTGTATCGCGAACGCACCGGGCGCGGTCAGCATCTCGATATATCCCTGCTCGATAGCTACTTCCACTACCACGAGGCAGGTGTCGAGGCGCTCAGCCTGAGTAAGGGCGCATTCAAACCGACCCGGTCGGGACGCCATTCCTGGTATGCGGTCCCGTGCGGCGTGTTCAAGGGCAAGGAACGCTACATACTAATCATTGCTCCGCTCGAACAGCATTGGATAAAGCTCTGTGCTGCCATGGGACAGCCGGGCCTTGCGCGGGATCCGCGATTCACCGATAACGCCGCGCGCTTGAAGAATCTCACGGATTTGGTCGCCTTGATCGAACAATGGATACAATCGATGCCGAGCGACGACGCGGCAGTCGACGCGATGAAAGAACATCGCGTGCCGATGGCGCCGATACTATCGGTCGAGGAAGCCGTACGCCATCCTCACCTGCGCCAGCGTGGCACTGTGCGCACCATTCACGATCGTATCCTGGGCGATTTCGACGTGCCCGGATTCGCCTTGCGCTTTTCCGATTTTCCCGATCGGCTCGAACTCGACGCGCCGCTGCTGGGCGAGCACAATGAGGAGATACTCACCAAAATGCTTGGCTATACCCCCGCGCGCGTACGTGAGCTCGAGAGCCTCGGCGTCCTTGGCAGCGCGCCGTACTGACAAGCTCCGCAACCGAATCCGTTCTGCGCTAGAGGCCGATTTCCTCCAGGAACGGCTCGAGCGCCTCGAGCAGTGCGCGCGGATTGTCGCCCTGGATAGTGTGGCCCGCGTTCTCGACGCGCTGCCAGCGGCCGTTCGGCACCGAGGCCGAGAATTCCTCCGCGCTCTCGTCGGTGAGAACATCGCTGCGCGAGCCACGCAAAACCAGCGTAGGGCATACGATGCTCTGCGCATTTTCCATGATCATGGTCTTGCGCTCGTCGCGCTCGTTCTCGAAATCCTTCGGCATCCGGTTGGGGTCGTGCTTCCAGGCCCATCTGCCGCTCGGGAGCTGGCGCAGGTTGTGCAACAGGCTGCGTCGTAGGAGTTCGCGATTTCGCATCGGATTGAACTTCAGCGCGCGCTCGACGAAGTCTTCGACCGAATCCATTTCGCGATCCATCCTGATGAAATCGCGAATCTTCAGCGAGCCCTTCATGCTGATTTCCGGCGCGATATCGACCAGCACGAGGCCCGCCATCGAGGCGGCGTGGCGAATCGCGTAGCCCATCGCGGCAAACCCACCCATCGAATGACCGACCAGCAGCGGACGCTCGAGCTTGAGCTTTTCGATGAACCCTTCGACGTCCGCCACCTGCGCGTCGAAGCGATAGTCGGCGGTCGGCTCCCATTCGCTGTCGCCATGACCGCGTTGATCCATGGCGAGGCAGTGATAGCGTTGGCGCAGCATGAGGCAGACGAGGTCCCACGTATGCGCGTTCAGGCCTCCACCATGCAGAAATAGGATCGGATGCCGCCCCTTCGCGCCCCAATCCAAATAATGCAGCCGCATCCGGCCGACGACGAGATGATGTGATTCCGGCAACTCCACTGCGGGCAACTCGAGCCCCGCGTGCTTGGCCGAAAGCTTCAGGTGATCGATCTGTTCAGTGTTGCTCAGCACAATACGCGCTCCTGGTCTGTTCCTTTGGGATAACAGCCGTCCGAACAACTAGAGCTATAGCAAATGGGGGAAAAGCGTCGCAAATTTAATTTACTCGTTGAACCTCGGCCTCTGCTTCAGCACCGGCGACGGCAACCACTCCACCGATTGTTTCGGCTGGGCTGGTGCCCCATCTATGATGCAGGGAGAGCCGACGTGCCGACCGCGGATAAAGTCAAACTTCGGCACGCTATTCTTCAACGATCGCCCGATGCGCCGCGAAGGAAAATTTGAAGCCGCGGAGGGAGCAGAATAATCCTGCCCCGTCCGCGCTCTAATTACATGCGCTTACCAGCGGCCGCCGCCACCACCTCCGCCACGGCGATCGCGTCCACCACCACCGCCCCCACCTCCGCCGCGAGGACCACCATAGCCGCCACCACCGCCGCCGCCGCGAGGACCACCACCACCGCCGCCTTCGCGGGGACGCGCCTCGTTGACGCGGATGTTGCGGCCCTTGAGTTCGGTTTCGTTGAACTCCTCGATCGCTCGTGCGGCGTCGTTCGAGTCAGCCATCTCGACGAATCCGAAGCCGCGCGACTGTCCCGAAAACTTGTCGACTACGACCACCGCGCTGTCAACCTTGCCGGCCTGGGAGAATAATCCTTCCAGGTCTTCGTTGGTCACCGAGTAGGCCAAATTGCCTACGTACAATTTAGTGGGCATTCAGTGCCCCTCCTTGCATCAATGCCATAGATCGCGCGAGCCAGAAAAACCCGTTGGGGTTTAAATGAAAGGTGCGTCCGGGCGGTTACAACTCCTATCTATAACTTGCAAATCTCAAAGTCCACACTACGTAGATCTAATCCCCCGCCCGTTCTGCCGCGTCAAGCCCGAAGCCATTGATGAACGCAGTCCCCGCATGCCTGGTGCTTTGCACCTCAATCCGGGCGCGATCAAATTCCACGTAGCGTCTGACCAGCGCGAGACCGGCACTGGCGCCCTCATGAAGCCGGCGGTATAGCTTCGCTCCAGGCTCGAACAAGCTCGCCAGGCCGGCCTCAGCCGTCGCGCAACCTCAATGATCAAAAGGAGCCCGCTTCCGTCGAAATCTGAACCCTTTATCAGCGCCGCTTGCTCACCGCCCGGGCCAAAACCTTCGCCGATTACGTGGCGCCACTCAGTAGTCCTAAGCCGCCCGTACCTTCGTCATAACTAGACCGCCTGCGATTGACATATGAGACCATGCAGGGTTCACTCGGAGTTGTGTCGAACCCTCCGGTGAGCGAAAAGATCCCACCGTGGTTGCTATGGCAACGCCTGAACCGGTCGGAAGTCTTCGAGAGCTTTAGCGACGACCAGCGCGACGCGTTTCTGAAAGCTTATGAAAATGAGCCGGGCATGCGTATGCGCGCCTTCAAAACCGGCGCTACGATTTGCCGCCAGGGCGAGTACGAATTGGACTTGTGTTTTATCCTGAGCGGCGCGGTCAACCTGATAGACCACCTGGGCGAAGACGACCAGGCCTTCGTGGTCGCCCTCGAAGCCGGCGACATCTATGGTGAGCTTGGTGCGATCGGTGGCCTGCCGCGTTCGGTGGATATCGTCGCCCGCACCGATGCGGAAATCTTTTATGTTCCCCGTCACGCGCTCAAATATATCGAAGTCAACAACGGGGCGCGTGAGATCCTCGCCCGGCGCTATCGCGAACGCGCCGTGCGCCTTATAGCAAGTCACGTCGAGTTGTTCCGCGGCGTCCCGCGAACCTTCGTCGATGAGCTGATTCCGAAATGTGAGATTCTGCGCTACGAGTTGCGCGGTATTCCATTGGTAACGCAAGGGGAACCTGGTGACGCCCTCTACATCGTGCGCGATGGCTTCGTTCAAGTCGCGCGCGAGGAGCCCGACGGCAGCCGTCGCGTACTCGCCTATCTCCGCGCCGGCGAATATTTCGGCGAAATGGCCTTGTTCGAGACCGGGTTGCGCTGGGCCAGCGTATTGACCGCCGGCAAGTGCGAGCTGATCAAGATCATGCGCGACGACTTTCTCGACTTATGCCGTCAGTATCCGCAGATCGAAGCCTCCGCGCGCAAGGTTATCAAACTGCGCTTTGAGCAGGAGCGCACCGTTACCCCCGAAATCTCCGAACTACTCGAACGCAGCGGACAACTCGGTGTCATTCAGGCTGACGCGCTGCTGGTGATGGACCTTGACCTTTGTATCAAGTGCGACGAATGCGTTAAGGCGTGTGAGTCGCTGCACGGTGAGAGCCGCCTCATCCGCAACGGTATCCAGCTCGGCAAATATCTCGTCCCGAGTGCGTGTCGCCATTGTGACGATCCCAAATGCATGAACAGTTGCCCCACCGGAGCAATCAAGCGCCGCCCGGAAGGTGAGATCTATTTCCAGTACGACATGTGCATCGGCTGCGGCAACTGCGCGATCGCATGCCCTTACGACAACATCGCGATGATCGACACTCCCACCTTCGACCAGGCGCAGGCGCGCAAGTCGCACGCGATGAACGACGCGACCTTCTTTCGACCCTATCCGCTCGCCGCGCACGATGTCGCTGAGACCGGATTGTGGAAACGGCTGTTTAATCCGGGCGGCGGGCACGCGCGGCCGCAGGGTCCGACCGGCTCCCCGGAGGCGCACGATTACGAACACATCCCCGCGGCTTTTCCGATCAAGTGCGATTTATGTGACGGACTGCCGTTCATGGGTTGTGTGCATAACTGCCCCACCGGCGCCGCGATCAGGATCGATCCCGCAAAATTGTTCGCCGAGACTGGCGCGGTCAGTGCCGGTTCGCGCGTGCGCAAGGCGCGCGGTGGCAGTGATTAGAGCGTCGCGGGCAAGACTGGGCGGAGATAGGCGTGCTCGTCGCGGAAATCTCGACAAACATCTTCGATGATGGTTTGGTTCGTCAATCTTCCGCCAGGAGGGCGGCAATGGGAGTGTGGCACTGCGGGGTAACGGTCGCGCTAATTCAGCAGCTCGGCCTGATCGACCTGGCTTGACCAGATGATACGCGGGTGAGAGAGCAGATAGGCGACGCCTCTGACCGGCGTCATACAGCGCCGATCGCGTCGGTGACATTGTGGGTGGTGATCTGCGGTGCGGTGGTCCTTGCCATACACGCCGCCACCGCCATTATTCCAGCGCGCCTCGGCTCATATCGCACTGGCATCATCACTCTTCTCACCTTCCTGCTGGCTGCGATTTACAGCGTTCGCAAGCATACTCTATGGCTCTCCGTGCGATGGCTCCGTCTGGCCTCACGCCTGCCGCGTTCATTTGCTCGCCGGCTGGTTCTGATGGATCGCCTCGAGACCTGGCGCACCCTCCACATCACGATCGGAATGCTGGCGCTATTGCCGTTCTGGTGGCACGTCGATGCGGGCCGCGCGACCATCTTGGAACGCGCGCTCGAAAGCACCGTTATCCTCGTCATTCTGAGCGGCTTCTGCGGTGTGTTAATTCACGATTTGCTGCCCCGCGCCATGCGCGTTCGGCCCAATCAGGAGGTTCGGCTCGAGGATGTAGAGGCGGCCTACCATCAGCTTTACTTCGAGGCCGAGGAAGCGATCCTTGGACATTCGGAGGCTTTGGTTAAGGCCTACCTGAAAAACGTCCGGCCGCTGCTGATCGGGGAGCAGCCAGCAGCCCGTTTGGCGTGGGCTACGCTTCGCGGGAGCGATCCGTCGCCGCGGGCTTGCCGGACGGCGTTGCGTGATGCCACCTCGGTCGGGAGCGACGAACCGATCTACCGCGATCTGGTCGAGGTCGCCGCGCGCAAGGTGCGGCTGGAACTCAATCAATTTAATCTGCGACTCGGTACCGTCTGGCTCAAATTTCACATCGCGCTCGTCATGATCATGGGTATCGAGATCCTCTTTCATGTCACTGGCGTGCTTTATTTCGTGGGCTTTTGATGCGGCGCAGCGCCTTCATACTGGCCGGCGTCGTGATCGTGCTCGCGGTGTTCGTGCTCGCGCGCCGCCAGAGCTATCAACCCGGCGAACTGATGGCTGCTCACGATAACCTCCGCGGACAGTGCGCCGATTGTCATCAGCCGTGGCACGGTCCAGCGACTGATCGCTGCGTTGCCTGCCATGGCGACATCGCCGACGTCAATCCTCATGGCGGCTACGATGTAACCAACGACAGTGGACTGATCGCCGGCCGCACGCTCCACTTCCTCACCCGCGACAACGAAATCACTTGCCTCAGTTGCCATACCGAACATCGCGGCCGCGTGGTCGATCTGAACACCACGGCGACTTTCAATTGCGCGTGGTGCCATCAGCATCCCTCGATCCAAGGCGTCGACGAGCACAACGCTCCGATTATGAAGCGCGGCGTTACCGCGCGCACCGCGTTCGTACAGCAGTTCAATCACTTCGAGCACAAGTTGCTGATCGAATCGCGCTACCCGGCCTATCCCGGCGGGTTCAAGTGCGAATCATGCCACAACCTGCCCCCAACGTCGTCGCAGAATCCCGATCGGATGAGTTTTCGCTGGTCCGGATGTGCGGGCAGCGGATGTCATCTGGCGCCCCAGGATTCCTTCATGCAGTTGCCGGCCGCGGTCGGGCCGTCGCCGAAGTTGATTGCGTACACGGCGACGGTTCTTCACATGAACACCGTCTTCGCGCATTCGGCCGGCCATCTCCAGACGCCTTGCGAAACCTGTCACTTTTCGACGCCGGCCAGCAAGGCTCCCAACGATGCCGCCTCGAAGCAGGTCGAGAATTGTTTCAAATGCCACGCCCATCAGGCGGCCCCGCCTGTTAGCGCGAATCCGAGCGTGCGGGCGACTTTGAACTGGATCGGGACGGGAACTGCCTTTGCGGCTGCGCCCATCGCCAGCGGCAGGAGTGTTACCGCCTGCGGTGAATGTCATCTGTTCCACCTTCACGGACCGTTGATGAAGAACGACTTTGTCGGGACGGCGCCCGAAGCATTGCCCAACGCCAAACCTCATCTGACATGGACCGTCTTTATGCCAACGATCGACCGCGCGCGCGGCGTCGGTCTCCGCCCAATGCGGATTTCGCCCTGGCTGCTCGGATGGTTCGGCTTGCTCGCCGCCGGCCTCTGCGGCTTCGGCCTGGTGCGCCTGATGCCATCCAAGGTGGCTGATCGCGAAGTAGTCGCCGGGGTTGCCCCGCAGCGCACCCATGAAATTCCTCTGATCGACGACACCTATCAGACCAGCGTGCGCCACCTTTACATCATCGGCGAAGCCTCCGGCACCGCGTCGATCAACCTCGCGATGCGTTCCGGCCGCCAGGTGATTGAGGCCATAGTCGCCGAATTGAAGCACTCTCGCCCGCCGGTCGACCCAGCCGTGTACGACGTCGTAATCGTCGGCTGCGGTCCCGCCGGCCTCGGCGCCACCGCGACGGCGCGAGCCGCCGGGCTCAATTACGTGACGCTGGAAAGAATGACGCCGGCGTCCACGCTGCGCGCCTATCCACGTGCGAAGTTCGTCCAGGCCACGCCTATCGACATTGCCGAATACGGATCGTTCTTTTTGGAGGGCGACAACTCCCGCGAGGACCTCATCCATGAGTGGGAGCGGATCATCGCCACCCTGGGACTCAAGATTAACGATCGCGAGGAAGTCGTTGGCGTATCGCGTGACGACGATATTCTGACAGTCGAGACCGCGCGCGGTAACCGCTACAGAACGCGATCGGTGGTGCTCGCAATCGGCGTGCGCGGAAATGCCCGTCATCTCAATCTTCCCGGCGAGCAAGCCGGCCGCGTCTTCTATACCCTTATCGAACCCTCCGAATTCCAGAATCGAAAGATCCTGGTTGTTGGCGGCGGCAACGCCGGCGCAGAAGTCGCTCAAGCGCTCGCCGCCGCGGCCCTGGGCAACCAGGTTAGCTATTCTTTCCGCGCCCCGGTGCTGTCCAGCATCACGCGCGAAAATGCCGAGAAAATCAGCGACCTGCAGCGCTCCGGACTGCTTACCCTCTATCCAGGCACGATGCTCAAGGAGATCATGCCGGGCCGGGTCGTGCTCGATCCGGCGAACGATACCGGCGTCAAATCGACTTCCCCGCGTGACGCTCCGGAAGGCCCTGTCGAGATCGACAACGAGATCATCTTTGCGATGATCGGCGCCGAACTGCCGACCGCGTTTCTCCGGCAGATCGGCGTTAAGCTGGTGAGCAAGGGCCGTCTTGGCTTGAGCTGATTTACAGCGCATTCCTGTCAACTGGTCCGGCCGTCGCTGCTGTTGGCCCCGCGTCTCCCTGTGCTACTGATGCGCAATGCCGCGCTTGTGGCGATCGCGATTTTCCGCCCGCGCGGAGTTCGCTCGCTTGAGCCCGGCACACCCTTAGCCGGCCGCGCCAGCGCCGGCCGTCTCGGAGGTTTCCGTCGTGCCTTACATTGCCTGCTCGGATCACATCAAGCTCTACTATGAGGAGACCGGCGCCGGCTTCCCGATCATCTTCGTGCATGAGTTCGCCGGCGACCATCGCAGCTATGAGTCGCAAATGCGTCATTTTGGCCGGCGCTATCGATGCGTTGCCTACAACGCTCGCGGCTATCCCCCGTCCGATGTTCCCACTAACCCCGCAAGTTACTCGCAAGACCGGGCCCGCGACGACATTCTTGCGATCCTCGACGGCCTGAACTTGCCGCAGGCTCATATAGTGGGCATCTCGATGGGTGGCTTCGCGACCTTGCACTTCGGCATCTATCACGCCGCGCGCGCGCGATCTCTCGTCGTGGCCGGATGTGGCTACGGCGCCGCGCCGGATCGCCGCTCGCAATTTCAGGAAGAGGCCGAAGCCGCCGCGCGGCGCTTCGAAACTATCCCTATGGCTCGTTCCGCGGACGCCTACGCCCTGGGTCCAACGCGCGTCCAATTGCAGAACAAGGACCCGCGCGGTTGGGAGGAGTTTCGCGCCATGCTCGCCGATCACTCGCCGCTCGGCTCGGCCTTGACGCTGCGCGGCGTGCAGAAGTCGCGCCCCTCGCTGTTCGATCTGACCGCTGACCTGCGCCAGATCACGGTGCCGGCCCTCATCATGGCCGGCGACGAAGACGATCCGTGTCTCGAAGCGTCCCTCATGATGAAGCGAACGATTCCCTCCGCCGCGCTCGTGGTCCTGCCGCGCACCGGTCACGCCCTCAATCTGGAGGAACCGGCGCTGTTCAACGCTCATCTCGACGATTTCTTCCATCAGGTCGAGTCCGATCGTTGGACCTCTCGGGACCCGCGCTCCCTCAGCGGCTCGATCCTTTGATCCACCCCAAAAATGCTCCTTTCGTTGCCGCTCCCGCAGGTCATCACCGCAGAAACGACCGCGGACTAATCACGCAAGGCCTTTACCCGGCTGCCGCTAATCTGCACCCTTGAGCGGAGGTGGACGTACTTGCCGATGATTCTTTCGCACAATTTCCTCGAAGATCTGGCTTTCGTGCTGACCATCGCCGCGGTTATCTCGGTGATCTTTCAAGCGTTAAAGCAGCCCGTGGTCGTTGGCTACCTCGTCGCCGGGATGCTGGTCGGACCCTACTTCCCATTTCCCCTGTTGGCCGATATCGACCGCATCAACAAGCTCTCGGAACTCGGCGTCATCCTGCTGATGTTCGCGCTGGGCCTCGAATTCAGCATACGCAAACTCATTCGACTCGCGCCGTCGGCCGGCTTTATCACGATCGTGCAGGTCGCGATGATGATGTGGCTGGGCTACGAAATCGGCCGCGCCTTCGCGTGGACCCAGCTTGAGAGCGTCTTCACTGGGGCTATTCTCGCGATCTCGAGTACCACCATCGTTGCCAAGGCGTTCGCCGAGGAAAAGGTCGCCAAAAATCTCAGCGAACTGGTCTTTGGCGTGACGCTGTTCGAGGACATCGCCGCCGTCGTCATTCTCGCCGTGCTTACCGCGATCGCAACCGGCTCCGGGCTGTCGTCCAGCTTAATTGCGATCACCGTCGGCAAGTTAATCCTCTTTCTGGCCGCACTGATCGGTGGCGGCTTGCTGCTCGTCCCGCCCGCGATTCGGCTTGCTGCGCGCTTTGAACGCGATGAAACCCTGGTCGTCGCCAGTATCGGTATCTGCTTCGCCATTTCGATGATCGCCGAACTGGCGGGTTACTCGGTGGCGCTCGGAGCGTTCCTCGCCGGCGTCTTGGTCTCCGAATCCGGTCACGCCCCCAAAATTGAGCATTTAATTGCCCCACTGCGTGATATCTTCGGAGCGGTCTTTTTCGTCTCGGTCGGCATGATGCTCGATCCGAGCGTGCTCATCGCTCACTGGCCCGCGATGATTGCGCTGCTCGCGGTCGTCTTAATCGGCAAGATTATCGGCGTCGCCCTGGGTGCGATGCTCAGCGGCAGCCCGACCCGTATCGCGGTTCAGGCCGGCATGTCGATGGCGCAAATCGGCGAATTCTCCTTTATCATCGCCAGCGCCGGCCTCCAGGAACGCGCCACCCGCAGCTTTCTCTACTCGCTCGCTATAGCGGTCTCGGCGATTACGACCTTCACCACGCCCTTTATGATTCGCGCGTCCGGACGTGTCGGCACCTTCGTCGATGCGCACCTTCCCCATTCCGTCAGGATGCTGCAGTCGATTTACGATTCCTGGCTTGAACGCATGCGCGCCCGATCTCATCCCGGTAATGTTCGCGGCCCCGTCTCCTTGATCGCTGTGGGGATCGTCGCGGTCATCGGCATCGCGATCGCTTACGAACTCACTTACGACCGGCTCGAAACATTTGTTATGGGCGCCGCCAACGTCTCCGACGACACCGCCGCGATACTCGTCCAGGCTGCTGCGCTGGTGCTCACTCTGCTCCCCGGCCTCCTTATCTGGCGCAGTGGGCATCGTCTCGCGCAACGGATCGCCGTGAGCATTTACCACCCATCTGCAAACCCCGATCAAACCGCTGAAGTCGATCAGGAGAGCACGAACCTGCTTGTCAGAATCCTCGAAACCTCAATCGCGTTCGGCGCTGCGACCCTGCTTCTCGCCATCATCACTCCCTTGATGAGTCTCTTCGATGGACTCGCGGTGATGGCGATCGTCGTCACCGGCCTCATCGTTGCCATCGGGCGCATCGCGCGCGATTTGTACGCCCTCATGCATACCACTTCAGGTGCGCTGGTTGAGCGGCTGAACCGCGTGCGCGAGTTGTCTCCGTCAAATGCCTCCGAGATCGCTGATGCGGTGGGGGTAGGGCCTTTGATGTGGGTGCGCGTTCCTAACGGCAGCGGCGCGATCGGGATGACCGTCGCCGATTTGAATCTGCACGCGATCACTGGAGTATCGGTGATGGCGATCGTCCGCGACGGTAACAGCATCGTTATGCCCGGCGGAGAGGAGATTCTGCATGCCGGCGATACCCTTGCCTTAGCCGGATCCTCCGAAGCAATCGCGGCCGCCCGCGATATGCTGTCATTGTCCAGCGTCATGTCGCTCGGCTCCGCACAAGCCGTCGTCCAGTAAGACTGCTGCCTCGGAAGTTTTCAATCCTCGGTGTGCTTCGGCACTCGTAGCGCCTCGCAACGCCATCCGCGAAATTCCTCTTTGCCGCGCGTCAGCCGTCAGCCCGCAAGATCCGCGATAGCCATCGCCGGGCGTTCTGCAGTGCCAATATAATGGCGCCCGTCACTTCTTTGGCACTAACGAGTGGCATTGCGTTGGCGCCGCCGATTGTCGATTTCGATGGGTCAGGGGGGTCAAGTCGAATGTTGATTCACGGGTGCTCACGGCATGAACTGTGCGTAACCGATCGAGAGGGGCGGGTCGCTTGAGGAGATAACATGGCCGTAAGAACATTGATTGTCGATGACGAGCCGACCACACGTATGGTATTGCGCCGTCATCTGGGCGCCATCGGCTGCGATATCATCGGCGAAGCTGCCAGTTCTTACGAGGCGGCTGAGCTGATCGCGGTCGCCTCGCCCGATCTCGTTACGCTGGACATTCAAATGCCTGAGATTAGCGGGATGGACTCGTACACCTTGTTCCGTAAGATTCGATTGCGTTATCGCACCGTCGAGTTCGTGGTGATCTCAGGCGCAAATTATTTTCAGAATCGTCAGGACTTTATGAAAAGTGGGGCGATCGCCTATTTCGCCAAGCCAATCGATTTCCCCGGGTTGCGGCGGGATTTGCGTCGCTTCTTTCCTGAACTCAACGCCTTCGCGGCGCACGCTCACGCGCATTAACCGGACGCGACGCGACGGCGGCTAAGCTTTGACCGCACGCAATACTGATCCTGCTCGAGCCGCCTCAGCATACGACCGCGCCATGATACGACCGCACCTTGATACGACCGCGCCATGATACGACCGCACCATGATACGACCGCGCCATGATACGACCGCGCCATGATACGACTGCGCCATGATACGACCGCACCATGATACGACCGCACCATGATACGACCGCACCATGATACGACCGGGTGAATCCTGCCCGCGCGTCTAGCCGCCAAACTGGATGCCGCGAGGCAACTCCAACTTGGCATCAACGAGCGGGCACTCAACGATCGTTCTCGCGCCGCCCCCCAACCTGTGCGATATTCACCGCTGGCACTTGCCCGCGGAAAATTTGCAAAGGGGATCCCCTTGACTCCTCGAATCACACTCGATCGCTACGTCTATGAAGATATCTATCCTGCCTTTAAGGCGACCACCGACGAAAAAGAAATCACTGCGAATTTAAATCGCACCTTCTTGAACTATCTCGCCGAAAGGCACCTCGTGATCGACCAACATCGCCCGACCGCCGTCGCGGATATTGGATGCGGACCGTGCGACACCTTGATCATGTACCTGGCCGGCGTGGCTTGTCCCCAGGGGTTCATCGTCAGGGCGACCGACTTCATTCCCGAGTACGCGGATGCGCAGCGCGGTGAAGCGCTCCGAGTCCTCGCCGCGGCGCAGAGTAAGAACACCATTAAGCTGCTCGATTTTTCCGCTCGCGCCGGAAATGCGTTCGCGGGCAATCTCCTCGACCTGCTCTCGGGGCCGCACGACGCAACCGGAATGCGGCGCGCCTTCGATATAGTCTTTGCCTCGCACATGATGTATCACGCCGAGTCCCCGTCCGACGTGCGGCAGTTGCTCAGCAACGTCGCGTACAATCTGCTGGCGCCCAACGGGATTTGCATTTTGTACCACGTCGAGATCACTCCGCAGACCTTTCAGGATTTCCGCGCCCGCTTCGGCAGCCAGGCCGGTGCCTCGACTGATAGTGATACTGCCGCGGTGACCATCGACGATCCGCCCGCTCAAATAGCCGCTGCCTGCATCGCGATCGGATTGCCGCTCTATCAGATGGAACTCATCACCAGGTCGCGCTTCGGCTCGCTCGGCAATAACGAATGGAGCGCCTTCAAAGATCCGCGATCCTATGATGCGCTCGCCGCCTCGAATCCGGCGGCCTATGAAGACCTCAAGCGACTCTATTTCGTGGTTCAGCGCGCGCCCTTGGAGTTCGCCGCGGACAATTCGGCCACCGGCCTGACGACTTTCATCGACGAAGTCCGCCCGGTGATTGACGCCAATCATGGCGCGCTTCCACTGACCGAACGAATGCAGGTGTTCACCCATGCCGAAGCCGCCCCACTTCTCGCCGAGGCAATTACCGCTGCACTCGCCGTGGCGAGAATCGCGCCTTAGTGCGGCCTTTCGAGACTGGAGGCCCGATCACGTCCCCTTCTGGATGCGCGGCGCCACTCGCCCAACGTCCACAAGGTTGTCGTCCGCGCTAGTCCTCCAACACCGCCCACCAGGTAGTTGCTAACGCCGCTTCGACCGTCGGGAAGGAGTTGCTGCTGACTCTTTTACCCGACTCTTTGTTATGGGCTTCCACCGTGAACCGTTCGTGCTGTTCGCCGCAATCTTCGGTAACCTTGACGACGACGGCATACGTTCCGCGCTTGCCTTCCCGCATGATCTCGTAGGTCCTGACCAGCTTCGCGTGTGAGATGCTCGGCGCGTCCTTCAGCCAGTTCAGAACCTTCTCGTCTGTCTCGTCCATTCCTGCGCTCCCGTTGTACTAATCGAATGAAGACGCATTCAGACCGCGAAAGTTTCATGATTCGCGCGCAGATTGATTCCTTAGCCCAATGCCCCCGGCTTCCCGCCTTTCACAGGCCGCGAAGCGCTGACCTGGGCTCATCGAGGCCGCACCCGGGCGCCTGGCCGGCGAATTCGGCAATATCCCTGCAGACTGCGTCGCCGGTCGCTGCCGCGAGGCCGCACACGCCAGCGCGACGCCTACCACCCCAGGTACGAAGCGACCGTGCGCGTCCGCGAGAGTATGGCGACCGCCCGCATTCCATCGGTGAAATATGGATCGCCCGTCAAGTTATGACGCGGTGCCGCGGCGGCCGCCGCTTCCACTCCACGGACGAAGCCGAGTTGGGCGAGACGGCCGCTGACGCGCAGGTTGTCCAGCACGTAGTCCCGCGCTTCATCGACGTCCGGATCGATCTGATGAGTGGTCAGGTTCCACGTTTTAGTGGTGAAGCGCACTCCGATATCGCGGCTGACCTGGCCAATCCAGACCGGTTCACCATTAAAGCGAACGTTGGTCGTCCATAGCCGCAAATGTAGGCGTTGATTGATACTCACGCGAGCGCGTTGCAGCGCGAAATCCTGCTGGCGTCCACCCAGATAAAGCGGGCTCACCGGTGAGTAGCGGTATCTCGATTCGAGCAAAAATGCCTTGGCGGTCTTCCACGCCGTCGCGAACGTGATCGACTCGGTCTCGTCCCAGGTGCTCAGGCATTCCTGAATGCTGGCGCGGTCGCCCACGATCACCAGGTTAAGCGGATCCCCTTCCACCGTCTCCGACGCATTCCCGGTGCATCGCGGCTGCCCCTCCAGCCACACCTTGAGGCCCGCTTCGTCGAGTTCTTCGGTCTCGGCGGTCGGTTCCGATTCCTCTGGCCGATGCGCCAGCACCAGTCCCGGCACTTCGATCGTGAATGGCAAGTCCACCGTACGGCTTCGCCCGAGCAGGCGGATATCGACCCGTTTCACGCCTTCGTCCAGCGGCGTGAAGAGAAAACCGCTCACCTTGTTCCCCGCCGGTATCACCCCGGTCGCAAAAGCGATCGTGCGCAACAGTTGATTCAGGCGAAAATTCGCCCTGCGCACTCCCAGCAGCTTAAGCGGCACTAACGGTAGAAGCGGCAGGAACAACCATCCGATCACCCCAAACGCTACCAGCCTGGTGCCCATCGCGAAGCGCGCTATATGCGCCGCCTCCAACGGGGTGTAGTAGTTGGGGTCCAATTGAACCCGGTCCAGCCAAAGCGGCTCTCCGCTCCCGTTGACTATCTCCAGCCAGACTGCCTGCAACCCATGGCGCCCCAGCCGAACCCCGAATACCTGCTCGCTTTCCCGATCGCTCGGCACCGCGACCGTTATCTCGATTTCGTTTTCCCCGCCGCTCTGCGCCCTTTCCAGGAACGAACGCTCCTCCGGATGCGGCGCGTAGTCGATGCTCACCCATCGCTTCAGCTCGGTTAATAGGCGCGCCATGCCGTCAGTTCTTATCGAATTCGCCCGCTGCGCCGCCTGTCGACACCGCCGCGATCGGCCGCCCATCCTCCAACCCGTCCCTCACCGGCCCCTCACGCGAAGGTCAGAACCGTGCGCGTCACTTCGCCCGCTTCCATCGCGCGAAATGCTTCATTAACGTCTTCGAGGCGTCCGCGCTGGCTCACCATATCATCCAGATTCAGCCGCCCCTGACGATACAGATCGAGATATTTCGGCATGTCCAGATGAAAGCGATTCGATCCCATGTAGCAGCCTTGGATCCGTTTCTCGACGAATAGATGCCCCGATTTGAATTCCACCTTCTGCTCCGGCGGAATCGCCCCGACCAGCGTCGCGAGACCGCGCGGCGCCAGGCAATACACGCATTGCTCGAGCACCTGCGGATTGCCGATCGCGTCGAAGGAATATTCCACCCCGCCGCCGCTCAGCCGTTTGATCTCGCGTACCGCGTCAACCTGCGCCCCGTTGATCGCCTCCGTCGCCCCGAAGTGCTTCGCGATTTCCAGCTTGTTATCCCGAATATCCACCGCGATGATCTGCCGCGCTCCCGCGATCCGAGCCCCCTGGATTACCGAAATCCCGACGCCGCCCGCGCCGAATACCGCAACCGTCGATCCCGGCGCCACCTGTGCCGTATTCAGCGCCGCGCCCACGCCGGTGGTTACCGCGCACCCCAGCAGCGCCGCTCGATCCAGCGGGATGTCGTCGCCGATCTTCAGCACCGCCCGCTCGTGCAGCAGCATCTTCTCGGCAAACGCGCCGAGGTCGGCAAACTGCGTCAGCCGCACCCCCTTTTGCGATAGCCGCGGACGCTCATCTCGCCGCCGCTGGCAATCCGCCCGCCCCACGCACAGATGCGGACGACCGAGCAGGCATTGCGTGCAGTTGCCGCAATAAATCGACGTGCACGCGATTACGTGGTCGCCCGCCTTCACCGCGCTCACCTCGCCCCCTACCGCCTCGACGATACCCGCCGGCTCATGGCCCAGGATCGCCGGCGTCTTGGTCGGCAGCGTCCCGTGCAGGCAATGCAAATCACTGTGGCAGACGCCGCTCGCCACCGTGCGAATCAATACCTCGTGCGGTCCCGGACTATCGATCTCCACCTCTTCGATCGTTAGCGGCCGTTCGATCTCGCGAAATATTGCGGCTTTCATTCTTATCTGTCTCCGGTTGCAGGGTCGGTTCCGATTTCGGATCTCCCTTATAGCTTGAGCGTACCGTCGCGCAAAATCCCTGACTCCCGCCAACCGTCAAACCACGCATCCGAAATTCCAGTTCGCCGGCACTACACTTTTGACCACCGCCTTTAGTATCCTTGCTCGTTGCGCTGCCTCCGACGATCGCCGCGACAGGAGCCCGATATGACCAAGGAACCTTTCCAGATTGCCGTTCCCGATGCCGTCCTGACCGATTTGCATGATCGCCTGTCGCGGGTCCGGTACCCGATAGATTTCGCCAACGAAAATTGGGCCTACGGCACCAACCGTGCCTACCTCGAGGAACTGGTGGCTTACTGGCGCGACCACTACGATTGGCGCAAGCACGAGGCCGAGATCAATCGCTTCGCCCATTACCGCACCACCATCGACGGCATCCCCATCCACTTCATTCACGAACCCGGCAAGGGTCCCAAGCCGCTCCCACTGATCCTTTCGCACGGCTGGCCCTGGACCTTCTGGGATCTGCAGAAGGTCATCCGGCCGCTCGCCGACCCGGCCGCGTTCGGCGGCGACCCCGCCGACGCCTTCAACGTCGTCGTGCCCTCATTGCCCGGATTCTGTTATTCGACTCCGCTCACCACGCCGGGTATCAACTGGTGGCGCACGGCCGACCTGTGGGTCACTCTGATGCGCGACGTGTTGGGCTACTCGAAGTTCGCCGCCGAGGGTGGTGACTGGGGCGCTTTCGTCTCGCAGCAACTCGGACATAAGTATCCGCAACACCTGATTGGAATCTATCTGACCCTCGCCATCCCGATGGACTTCTTCAGCGGCGGCGCCCTCAAGGAAAGCGATTACGCCCCCGGCGAACAGGCGGCGCTCGCGCGTACTCGCGAGGCGCGCCCCGGAATTATCAGCCACGTCGCCGTTCAGACCCGCGACCCCCAGACTCTCGCCTACGGGATGCACGATTCGCCCGTCGCCTTGCTCGCCTGGATACTCGAGCGCCGCCGCGCCTGGAGCGACTGCGGCGGCAACGTCGAACGCCGCTACACCAAGGACGAACTGCTTACCCACATCATGCTCTACTGGGTTACCGAGTGCTTCGTGACCTCCGTCCGGTACTACTACGAAGCCCGCCAGCATCCGTGGACGCCCCTGCACGATCGCATGCCAATCGTCGAGGCGCCCACCGCTATCGGCGTCTTTCCCCGCGAGCTGCTCGTGCCGCCACGCCAATGGGCCGAACGGTATTTCAACCTTCAGCATTGGACGCCGATGACTTCGGGTGGCCATTTCGCCCCCAGTGAAGAGCCCGATCAACTGGTCAAGGATATCCGCCTGTTCTTTCGTTCGCGCCGCTGAGCGTGGCCCGGCGCGCCGCCCTTCAACTGCCGTACCCGCCGTTCGCACCATTTCGGCGAGCGCCCCAGCGCATTTGCGCTCGGCGATGGCGTCGAAGTCCGCAGACCATCCTCCGTCGCCAAAATTGTTCCGCTGATTCTTGGCATTTTCGGCTCGCCCCATTCCCGTCACGTCGTGGCACAAAGCTCGCTATTCACTCTGATGCTCGCTCGCGAGACTCGCCGGTAAATCGATCCGGTAAGCCAGGCCGAAGCCTGCTGGAGATGGACCCATGGGTGGCAACGAATTTCTGGGGTTTAATGCGGTCGCGCTCAGGCTCGTATTCAAATTGATCTTGTTGGCCGCCGGCCTCATGATCCAAAGCTGCACCGCCTTCAATCCGCAGGGCGCCGCGATGCAGCAGGCGCCCAACTACTACAACAAGCCCTACAGCGAGCTTTCGCCCGATCAGAAAATGCAACTCGAAGATCATCTGGCCAACCAGAGCAACCAGGCGTGGCGAACCACCGCCAACGTCGCCTCGGGCACCGGCCAACTCGAGCAGGGAACCGGCTTCCTGCTGCGTGGGATCGATTCACACTGACTCGCTTGCTGCGCCGGAGGTTTCGCGTGCAACCCCTGCTGTACCGGTTAATCCTTGATCGCCGCCGCACCGCCGCAATCCTGCTCGCGGTTGTCGCCTTCGCATTCCTGCTGCCGGGCTGCACCGCGATGGCCCCGCAGTATGCCGCCCAGCAACAGGCCCCCACTTACTATGAGGGCAGCTATGGCTCGCTCACTCCGCAGCAGAAATTCCAGTTGGAAGATCATCTCGCCAACCAGAGCAATCAGGCCTGGAATACCACCGCGCAAGTAATGAGTGGAGCAGGGCGCCTGCTCGGCGGAACCGGCAGCCTAATCGGCGCGATCAATTCGCTCCAGCATCGATCCGCTGGAAGGCGCCCGCATGTGCGCTTCACACCGAGGCTCGCACTGCGCTGATTTTCACGCCGCGTGCCGCCGTTCTATATCGCCGCTTGCCCGCACGAAGTCGCTGCACTCGCTACCGCACTCATGCTTCGCCCGCATCTCCGGCTCGCAGAAGCTTAAGCAGGCGCCTTGCCGCTATGCGCACTTCGATCGCGAAAGGTACGGTCGCGACAAGATATATGAACAGCGTCATTCCGATCAGCAACATTCGCGCGCCAAACGACCCCGCCAGGCGCGAATCGGCCGCGACTGAATTCCACCCCAGGAACAGTATTATCCCGAACCATAACGGCACCACCGGCCACACTAGCCGCATGTTCAAAGTCACAACGGTTTCCAGCCCGTCGCGTCGAAACCTCCCGTCGATTATCGGTCTGAACGCGCTCTGATAATTTACCACCCGGATTATCTTGAAGCGGTTGCCGGCCAGCCTGCCCTCGAAATATCCCCGCTTCCCGGTGGTCGGCCACCCCCACTTCCTCGGCGGTTCGACGACCTCCTGGAGAACGCGGGTCGCGTGGGCTGGGCTCATGCGCGTCGAAAACTCGAATTTACGGAATGGCGCCCGGATAAATTCGATCACTCGATGAGATTCGAAATCAGACTCCGCAATCCGCTCGGCTCTAAACATTGGGAGTGCCGTGACACCGGCAATGCTAACGCATGCACCACCGTCAGGCACCAGGGACATGCGCTTGCACGCCCCACCGTCAGGCACCACGGACATGCGCTCGCACGCCCCACCGTCAGGCACCAGGGACATACGCGCATGCACCACCGTCAGGCATCAGGGACATGCGCGCGCACGCCCCACCGTCAGGCACCAGGGACATACGCGCATGCACCCTTCCAGTTGCGATTTCCAGCTTCCAGTTGCGATTTCCGGGCTCACGCTTTCTTCAGCGGGGGGTGTTCCCGAAGCCACTGATGTCAACGGTGTAGGATTTCCCCACAAACGGAGGGCGAAAATGTTTCACGTGAAACATTTTCGCCTTTATTTCGTTTTTGCGACATTCCGCCTATCGTAGCCAGCTTAGGGATAGGCTCGGGCCGAGAATTCTGCGCGTTTCCGCCGCCATCTCGCTCCCCCGCTGCCTTTCGGTCCAATTATTGTGTCTGAGCCGTCAACGTTCTCTCGCACTAATTGCAATCGAGAACCGAGACGACGCCGATCCGCCGTACCTTCCGCCTCCTAACGAGCGGCGTCATTGTCGCCCTCGCAACCTTCTCGGCGATCGTAATGGCGGGTTACACTGGGAGTTTTCTACGACTCTGCCTGCGCCTGAAGTTACTCCTTGCTGACACGTCATCCGGCATTCGCCGAAACGACGATTTCGGCTGGACCGAACGCGCGAAGCACCGTAGTCTGCTTGGTCATTGATCGAAGTTCTCGAACTGGCGCGAGCCAAGGGGGAGGGAATTGTGATGACCGAGTGGACTGGAAAGAGAATCGTGAGTGGCGTCGCCGCAGCGGCCGTGGCTGCGATGCTGATGGTATCTGGATGTTCGACCACGGTCGCGAGTCAGCCGGCGGCCGCCAAGGACTTGGAGTCGGGCGGAACGTTGCCCCCGGCCGTGACCGGATTCCTCGGGCCGGACGCGTCCAAGCTCGCTCCCGGACCAAAGGGCGGCGCGGCGTTGGCCTGGATCAATCCCGACGCTCAATGGGCCAGCTACACCAAGGTCCAACTGATGCCAGTTGAGTTCTGGGCGGCTGCCGATTCGAAAGTATCCGCCGCCGACCAGGCTACGTTAACCGCTTACTTCTATAACCAGATCCAGACCAACCTCGCCAAGAGTTTCACTTTGGTTGACCAGCCCGGTCCCGGCGTCATGACGCTCCGAGTCGCGCTGATGGACGCGACGACCGCTGTCCCTGGACTTCGCACCATCTCGGTGATTGTTCCGCAGGCGCGCGTCCTCAACCTCGCTCAATCAATGGCGACCGACAGCTATGCGTTCGTGGGTTCAGCCGAAGCCGAAATGAAGGTGACGGATTCCGTGAGCGGTGATCTCCTCGCCGAAGCAGTCGATCAGCGCGCCGGTGGCATGGGGATCAAGAGTGCGGCTTCGTTCCAGTGGGGCGACGCGGAGAACGCGATGGACTACTGGGCGGAGAAGATACCGAACCGCATCCTGGAACTACAGGGTAAAACTCCTGCGCAAAGCTAGGACTTGGTTGGAACTAAAGAGTTAAGCAGCACCTGGGCGAGTGATTCGGTTCTGCGACACCGCGGGCGGCCTGTAAAGGTCGCCCGTGGTTGGCCCGATCCACGCGGGCCTGTCGCGACTGGCGCACGGGAAGCAATCAGGCGGTTGCCGGTCGTGTCAGCCGGCATCCGAACGTCGTTCTTTGGCAGTTGACGGTTGCGAGCGCCCGCCAGCGTTCCTTCTACAGTACCTTGCGGGTTACTTCAAAGCGGGTTTCTGGATCCAGTCCCTATGGAGCAATGATGCGACAATTCAAATGGTTCGTTACGATTCCAATTGCGGCGGTCTTACTCACGCTGATCTCCAACCTGTCATCGCCTGCGCAGACGCCCGACTCATCGGCAAAGCCAAACATTCTAGTCATCATGGCCGACGACATCGGCTATTGGAATATCAGCGCTTACAATCGCGGTATGATGGGATATCGCACGCCCAACATCGATCGCATAGCCAATGAAGGTGCGATCTTCACTGACTACTATGGCCAGCAGTCCTGCACTGCCGGACGCGCGGCGTTCATCACCGGCCAGAGCCCAATGCGCACCGGGCTTTTGAAGGTGGGATTGCCTGGCGCGAAAGAGGGGCTTTCAGACAAGGATCCGACGCTCGCCGATCTGCTCAAGCCGCTAGGCTATATGACCGGGCAGTTCGGCAAGAACCATCTCGGAGACCGCAATGAATTCCTGCCCACGGTTCATGGTTTCGACGAATTCTTCGGCAACCTCTACCATCTCAATGCGGAGGACGAACCCGAGCATCCGGACTATCCTGCCAACACGGAATTCAAGCTCCGTTTCGGCCCGCGCGGAGTCCTGCGATGTACCGCAACCACGACCGAGACACCCGGAGAAGATCCTCGCTTCGGCAAGTGGGGCAAGCAGAACTGCGTGGATACGGGCCCGCTCACTAAGAAGCGCATGGAGACGGTTGATGACGAGTTCCTCAAGGCGACGCTCGACTTCATTGACCGTGCGAATCAGCAAAAGAAGCCGTTCTTTGCCTGGTTCAATCCGAGCCGGATGCATATATGGACTCGTTTGAAACCCGAGTCGCAAGGCAAGACCGGCCTGGGCGTGTACCCGGATGGGATGGTCGAGCACGACGGCCAGGTCGGACAGTTACTGAAGAAGCTGGATGACCTCGGCATCGCCAAGAACACCATCGTCATCTACACGACCGACAACGGCGCCGAGACGTTCACGTGGCCCGATGGCGGCACCACGCCGTTTCGGGGAGAGAAAAACACCAACTGGGAGGGTAGCTACCGCGTACCGGCGATGGTGCGCTGGCCCGGCCTGGTGCAACCTCGCACAGAAATCAATGATATCGTTTCGGCCGAGGACTGGGTGCAGACACTGGTCGGTGCGGCGGGAGACCCTGACATCCAGAACGAACTTCTGCAAGGCAAGAGTGTGAGCGGCAAGACCTTCAAAGTGCATCTGGACGGCTACGATCAGCGCGACCTGCTAGCCGGTAAGGCACCTGACAAGCGCCATGAGTTTTTCTATTGGACCGATGACGGCGACTTAGCCGGCCTTCGTTACGATCAATATAAGGCGGTGTTCATGGAGCAGCGGGCGGAAGGCCTCGAGGTCTGGATGCAGCCGTTGGTCGCGCTGCGCGCACCTAAATTGTTCAACCTGCGTTCCGATCCGTTCGAACGTGCAGAACATGAAGCGGGCGACTACGACAGATGGTTCATCGAGCACCTGTTCGTAATGGTTCCTGCGCAGACAATCGTCGGCAAATTCCTTGCCACCTTCCGTGAATTTCCACCGCGCCAGAAGCCGGGCAGCTTCTCGGTCGGTGAGGCGATGGACATGCTAACCAAGCAGGAGAACAACAACTAGTATGCGGGTTACAAGGCAATCGGTGAGCTTTCAGGTACAAGCGAAGAGTGGCCGATTGCTCGCCGTCAGAGATCCGATGCTGAAACGGACTCACGTTACGAAAGGGCTGACCTGCTGGGGTACGAATAGAGGAGAGCATTTGTGAGACGTGTTGTCACTTTGGTGCTGGGAATTGTGCTGCTGGCCGTGAGAGTGGCAGCGGCGCAAGGCGTGATCATTCCGTTACCGGCGGCGGATCAGCAGAAGATAACTGCTCAACTTGGACCCGGCGTAGTAGGTGCCGCGCTACCAAGTCAGCCGATCAGCGATCCAACCATCTACTTCCCCCTTAAAGCCGCCGCTTTGGCGTACCAGGTCACGGCCGGTCCGAACATGGGGAATACGCAAGCGCTGGGCCTGGCAAAAACCCGAAGACCGGGCGGACAATCGGCGTGGCGATTTCAACTCTCGCCCACGCTTGCCGGGTTCCTTAAGCAGTCGGCGGAGGGTGACATCATAATGCCGGCCGTGAGCGATTCAGGAGAGGGTGTCGTGGTTGTGACCACACCGCCTAATCCATTCGTGCCCAAGGGCATGCAACCAGGCGAGACGCGAACTTACTCGCAGCAGGTTTCGGTCAACTACCTCGACGATCCCACTAACCAGAGATACTCTGGCGCCGTCCACGGTGAATACACCTATGTCGGCACTTACCAGGTCAAGGTACCGGCCGGCACCTTTCCGGCAGTTCTGTTCCGAGTCTTTTGCGAGGGCAAGGTCGGGCCAGCGCACACGCAAAATACCGGTTACAATTTCTTTGCGCCTGGCGTGGGCCTGATCGCGATGATTCTACAAGAGGACGTGTCGGCATTCTGGATATTCAATATCGATAGCACGACCGGCAAAGTCCTGATGTTCAAATAGGGCAGCGCAAATCGACTTGGCAGGCCACCTATTGGGCCGCGACGGGGATGAGTCACCAAAGGGCGGATAGAACAAGGAGTTACGATGTTTCCACGAAACCACTGGTACGTTGGCGCATGGTCGCACGAAGTTGAGCGGCAGCCATTGGGGCGTATCCTTTTGAACCAGCCGGTGGTCATCTTTCGCAAGCAGGATGGGACGGTTGTGGCGCTGGAGGATCGCTGTTCCCACCGCGGCTATCCGCTTCACAAGGGGCGTCTTATAGAAGATACGCTGGAATGTGGCTATCACGGATTGACCTTTAATTGTTCGGGACGATGCATCAAGGTGCCTGGTCAAGCTCAGATTCCATCCGGCGCGAATATCCGGCCTTACCCGATTATCGAGCGGTGGGGCTTCGTGTGGATCTGGATGGGCGACGCGGAACTGGCCAACCCGGCGTCGATCACCGACTGGCATTTGATGACCGACCCGGAGTGGGACACCAGAGGGGAGCGTCTTCATGTAATCTGCAACTACAAGTTGATAATTGACAATCTGCTTGATCTGTCGCATCTGACGTTCGTCCATCCACGCACACTAGGCTCAGCCGCGAAGCTCGATGAAATACAAATCGAAAATGAGGTCACGGAAGATTCCGTCACCATTTCGCGATGGTTAATTGATATCGAACCACCTCCGACTTATGCTCGCGGCGGCTTCGAAGGTAACGTCGATCGCTGGCAGATAACGAAATTTGAGCCACCTGGGTTTATAAGCCTCTATGCGGGCGCAGCGGCTACGGGCACCAGAGGCCCGAACGGAGATCCCAGGGGAGGGATAGGACTGCATACCTTCAACGCGATGACGCCTGAAACTGAAAAGACGACGCACTACTACTGGGCGATTGCGCAGAGTCGATCGCCAGACGGCGAGAATTTGACGGAATCGATCTTCCGCGACATTCAAAAGACCGTTCAGGAGGACGTGGAAGTATTCGAGGCTCAGCAGCGATCGCTGGAGCTGAAGCCGGAGGCATCTATGGTGACGATCAAGTCCGATGTTGGCCCGATAGCAGCGCGGCGGATTATCGAGCGGCACCTGCAAGCGGAAGGCAGGCGCGCCTAGGTGGCACGCATACTATCTTTCATTCGACGACAAGGGGCTTAGGCGCGGGCGATAGTTCTGCTGGAGAGGTCTTCAAATTGCAGCTTTGCGTGAGATCAACTGCGATCCTGAGTTTGCTTACGGCAACGCTGTTGGCAGCCGGGATAGGTACCGCGGTCGCGGCAACCGCCACTGCCGCAATCAAATCCATCAATGCGACGGGCGTGGCTGGTTCCCTGGGGACGGTGACCTTTGCGGACAGCGCTGGTGGCCTGGTAATCACTCCCAAGCTTTCCGGCTTGCCGCCGGGAGAGCATGGGTTTCATATTCATGACAAGGGCGACTGTGGTCCTGGGTTGAATGAAGGCCGTCCGGCCGCGGGCTTTGCCGCAGGCGGTCATTATGATCCCGCCCAGACGAAAAAGCACCTGGGACCACTCAGCACGGCCGGCCATCGCGGTGACCTACCCGTGCTGGTGGTTGATAACGCGGGCAACGCGAGCGAAGCTGTGACAGCGCCTCATCTTACCGTTGAGCAGATACGCGGGCGGTCGATTATGATTCACGCCGGTGGAGACAATTACTCCGATACACCGAAGCCGCTGGGTGGCGGCGGCGCTCGCATTGCCTGTGGTGTGGTGCATTGATCAGTTAAGGGGCCCCAGCATCGGGAGGCACTTACAAGAATTCGATCGAGCTGCTTCAGTTGGTACTTAGCGTGAACTAGCATCCGCGTGGTCGCGCCGCCGGGCAATTGCGCCGCTGGCGGACGTGACTGGCGGGCGACCCAGCTAAGGTGGGTGTTTGTGGCAACTGCTATATCCACTTCCTTGACCACCTTGAACATCAGGATGCTGTGGTCCTCGAGGCCCTATTGCACGAATGGGATCGAAAAATTGAATGAATCGTCACATTATTCTCGTTGCTTTGGACTATGGCGCCAATGGTGAGCTTGTGTTCGGAGCCGTGCAGTAGCAGTTGTTCAATGGTTCCGCCGTACGATCAGCACCCTTTCGCAGTGGCTTATGAGAATGGACGACGGATTCGCGGATGCATTAAACTGAGGATTGTATGAATATTAGTAATGCCGCACCCTGGGGAGTCGCGCTGTTGGGATTGCTGTTAGGAATGCGCCATGCGACCGATCCCGACCACGTGGTCGCGGTTACTACTATCTTAAGTCGGGAACATCGCATCGGCGTGGCTGCGCGCATAGGAGTCATTTGGGGACTTGGGCATACGCTTACGGTATTACTGGTGGGCGCCGCGATCATCGTATTCAAGATCGCCATACCGGTTCGCCTGGGACTGGGGATGGAATTCGCCGTCGCGGTCGTTCTTATCCTGCTCGGTGTAGGCGCCGCTTCCAATGTGTTGCGACAAGGCGCGAAGTATCTGCTGGGTGATTCAATACGCGACTCCGGTCCTGCGGAGTCGCATACGCATGCGCATGCCCACTCGGGCGAAATTCATGCCCATCCACATAGCCATTCGGAGTCTCCAGATCATCATTTCTACGAAGCTGCCGATCCGCTTCATGGGAAGCTCGATCTTCCAAGCGAAAGACCAGAGTCATTCGCGGCGCGCCGTCCTTTCTTGCGATCGTTCAGTGTAGGCTTAGTTCACGGACTGGCTGGCAGTGCGGCAATTGCGCTGCTCGTACTTACTGCGATTCCTGAACCATTGTGGGCGACGTTGTACCTGGTGATCTTTTGCCTCGGGACCATTGTCGGCATGGGGTTAATCACCACCGCTATCTCCGCCCCTTTCATAATTGCGTCGCGACGGGTTGCGTGGTTTCATCGCGGCCTCGTTACCGGCGCGGGACTGTTGAGCTTTGGCTTTGGAATTTTCCTCGCCTATCAAATCGGTGTAGTCGATAGGCTGTTCGGCAGCGCTCCGATGTGGACTCCGCACTGACTACGGATTGCAGCACGGTCGACTTGACCGCAGGTGAAGTCGCTCCAGCAGAAGGCCAGACGATGGAAAGGAAGTGTCCGCAGTCTAAGTCGCGGCGATTCCCATAGCGGCGATGCCAGGAAACACTTCGGTTACCAGTGGCCTATGCGATCCACTACAATCCGCGGACTTTCAATCCCGATTTGATAGGCGATCTGATCTAGCAGGGTATCTCACCGAAGGCGTTCAACAGCGATCTGGCGAACACTCTTCAAGGAGATGCCACCTATGATCTGGGAGACTGTACTTCGCAGCCGGCTTCTACCTGGGCGAGGACGGAGTGGCAGCGAACCATAGGTCGCAGGTCTTCAAAAAAAATAACGGAGTGCAGGTTCCGCCGTTCGTGCCGATATCCGTGGCAGCGAATCTGAACAAGGAGGCGGCGCCAAGTCGGATACATACGCTTTAATCCAGTTATCGGTTATTCGAGGAAGATTGAATTGCCCGGCGAATGGAGCATCATGGGTGCTGACATGGAAACTTTGAAATTGGAATTTGATAGCGACAGCCTTGGCATTTTGACGTTGAATCGCCCGGGTGCGCTGAATGCGATGAACACGGCGATGATCACGGAGTTGCTAAATCTGTTTCGCGAGCAAGCGTACAACGGAAGGCTCTGCTGCATGGTGATGACGGGTGCGGGAGAGCGATCGTTTTCCACTGGGGGCGATCTCAAAGAGCGGAACGGAATGAGCAACGAACAGTGGCGTCATCAACATCATTTGATCGAAGAGATGTTCGAGGCCTTATGGAGTTTTCCGGTGCCGATAATCGCAGCGGTTGAGGGGTTCGCGTACGCGGGTGGATGCGAGTTGGCGCTCGGCACGGATTTCATCGTTGCTTCGGAAACGGCGGAGTTTGCGGTTAAGGAGATCACGCGTGGAATCATGCCGGGGGGCGGCGGGATACATCGCCTGGCGCGCTGCATAGGTGCTCGGCGCGCGAGCGAGATGATCTATACGGGACGAGCGATAAAGGGCGACCTGGCACGCGAATGGGGGTTGGTAAATCGGATTGCGCCGGCGGGAGGCGCGCTGGCGATGGCGCTGGAAGTCGCGCAGGAAATAGTGGCCAGTGCGCCGATGGCGGTGCGCGCAGCCAAGGTGGCGATCAATCGCGGGATGGACACCGATACGCATACGGCCTACGCATTGGACATTGCGGCGTACAATGTGCTCGTCGGCAGTGAAGACCGGCTCGAGGGTATCGCGGCCTTCAACGAAAAGCGCAAACCGGTCTGGAAAAACCGCTAGCGCGTATGCGCAACCGACGGGATTGGCTGGCCCGATGGTCTCGATGTGCGGAGGTTGCCGGAGCATAGTTGAAGCAGTCGGCCAGCGCCCCTATCGCGAATGAGAGGAGTTATTAGATGGAATTCGACCTTTCCGATAGCCAGAAGGAAATCCGCGATGCGGTGGCTGCTCTATGCGCTCGTTTCGGCAATGAGTACTGGCGGGCGTGCGACGAGAAAAACGCCTATCCCGACGAGTTCGTCAAGACGCTGAGCGAGGCTGGCTGGCTGTCGGCCTTGATACCGCAGGAGTACGGCGGCGCAGGGCTTGGAATGGTGGAAGCCTCGCTGATCCTGGAAGAGATCAATCGCAGCGGCGGCAACGCCGTCGCCTGCCATGCGCAAATGTACACGATGGCTTCGATCCTCAAGCACGGCAGCGCCGAGCAGAAGCAGCGCTATCTGCCGCGGATCGCGGCGGGTGAGCTACGCCTGCAATCTTTTGGCATCACCGAACCAGACGCAGGTTCGGAGACGCCGCGTATCAAGACGTTCGCGCGGCTCGAAGGCGATCATTACGTGGTTAACGGACAAAAGATTTTCACGTCACGCTACCAGCATTCGGACATGCTCCTATTGCTCACGCGCACGACGCCTTTCGATCAGGTCAAGAAGAAGACCGACGGCATGAGCTTGTTTCTGGTTAACCTCAAGGAGATCGGCGACGCGATCAAAGCAGTTCCGATCGCGACGATGGTCAATCATGGAACTAACCAGCTCTTTATCGACAACCTGATCCTTCCGCGTGAGGCGCTTATCGGCGAAGAGGGCAGGGGCTTCTCCTATGTGCTCAGTTCGATGAACGCGGAACGCATCCTGGTCGGCAGCGAGTCGATCGGCGACGGCCGCTGGTTTGTCGAGTACGCGGTGAAGTATTCGAGTGAGCGGCGCGTTTTCGATCGGGCGATCGGGATGAATCAAGGAGTGCAGTTTCCGATAGCCAAGGCTCATGTCGCGGTGCAGGCGGCCGATCTGATGAGGCTTAAGGCGGCGGCGCTGTTCGATGCCGGTTTACCCTGCGGGGCCGAGGCGAACATGACCAAGTACCTCGCATCGGAAGCGGCTTGGGAGGCGGGAGAAGCCGCGATGACCGCGCTGGGAGGGTATGGCTTCGCGAAGGAGTATCATGTCGAGCGCAAGTGGCGCGAGGCGCGGCTTTATCGCACCGCGCCGATTTCCAACAATCTGATTCTGAGCTACGTCGGCGAGCATCTGCTGGGAATGCCGCGATCGTACTAAACAGTTCTTGCGGCGCCCACCTGCGAAAATAGACCGTGAGGTCTGCCGCCGGTGCAGGGATTAACGTTTGGCGCCTGGCGCTGAGGCACCGATGCGCACGGCGATCATTTCGATCGTGCGGTGCGCGGCGAGGACCGCGCCTTCCTGCCAGCTTGGCAATTGGCTGAGGTGGGCGCCGGTGAAATAGACGCGCCCGTCGGGCTGATTGAGCAGGCGGTAGGCGTTGGTATCGGCAGGGGAGTTGGTCCAGTGGATCCAGGGGCCGAGATTGTAGGGGATCTTACTCCAATCGACTGCCACGGGCGCGCTCAAGCCGGCGCCGTGGCCCGGGTGCAACTGGTCGATCGCATTGCGCGCCATCGCGATTTGCTGGGCGAGCGGCAGCGCCTCGAACGATGCGGCGGGCGCGCCCGCGACATAGGCGCCCAGGATTATGCCGCGATCGGACTGAAAGCGGCTGCTCGGATACCAGACCGCGCCGGTCGCCGTCCCGCCAAATGATAGTCCGCCATAAATCTGTTCGGCCTCCCAGAAGCGGGGCGATTCAAACGCAACCTTTGCCGCATGATCGTAGCGCGCGGCGGCGATCGCCTGCTTAACCGGAAGACTGAAGTCCGTATCCATCGTGGCGAGAACCGGCAGCGGTAGGGTGCAAACCACGTAATCGGCTGCGAGTTGATGCGAGCGGCCGCTTTTGCGATCGCGATAGATGACCGCGGCCTTATCCATACTTTGGCTGATGCGAATCACCTCCGCATCGAGGACAATTGGACTCCTTATAGATCGATGAAAGGCGGCGGGGATGTGATCCATACCGCCGACCGGCTCGAACATAGGAGCCTGCATCACGATATTCTCGTCAAACATCATATCGCCAAGGGCGTCATCGTGGAGCAGGTCGCGCAAGCTTAACGGATCGCGGCTGACGCCAATCTGATCGTAGGCTCCCGGAAGGATTTTGTAGCCTGCGCGGTCGGTACCTTTGTAGAGACTGTCCTTCGATAGATCGCCATAATCTTTCAGGAATGCGACCAGGCGTTGCTTGTCGTCGGCGGTCAATTCCTGATCGAGCGCGCCGCGGTTGATCGCCTTGGACAACAATTCGGCTATGCGACCGCGAAAATCGTTGATCGCCTGGCGCTCCTGGATCGGCTTACCGTTAAATGCGCCGTTGGATTGCAGCAAGGCGCTATCGCTGAAATTCACCTCGACTTCGAGCGGAACCTGGAGAAGCTTGCAGTAGCCCAGAAGCCCCTGGTGATGGCTGGGAATACGCGCCGGCCCGGCGTTGAAATACATTCCCTTGGAAAAGCCGACCGTCTGTTCCGCCTCGCCGATCATCTCGACCTTGTCGTCGTGGCGCAGGGTCCAGTTCCTGCCACCCGTGCGCCGCCGCGCTTCCACCAGCGTTACCGAAAAGCCGGCTCGCTCCATGCGATATGCGGTGACCAGTCCGGCAATTCCGGCACCCAATACGGCGATTCGCGTGCCGGATCCGATCTTCGCGGGCAGCATCGGCGCAGGTTCGGCGAAGACTCTCGAGGCAAGGCCGAGCGCCTGCATGGATAGATAGGCCGCACCAATTCCACTGACAGCGGCGAGTCGCGTGACGAACTGGCGACGAGTCAGGACCATCTCTCATCCTCTTCCAAGAATCAATTTCACGGGTTCATAATCCTCGCAATGGGGTACAGACACTTACTCGCGCTTCCTCTGGCTTATGGTCCGGACGGCGCGGGCCATGCTTTCAACAACCAAGTTCTTCAATCGGGAAAATCATCATCTGCTTATCGCCCGCGTCGGACTCTCGCCGCGAGGGCTTGGGCGAGGGCGAACCCGCATTAACCCATACGCGCATCGGCGCATCGAACGGGACGGCGAGGCGTGGCTATCAAGTTGTGCGACGGCCACGCCGCAAACCGAGCGGCCGCCGCTGGAATGCTCGCAAATCTTCTGCTACCAAGGCCCGATGGGGAGGCCTTGAAGATGAAAATCCGTCCGATCTCGATCGCCATCGTCGCTGTGGCTCTGGGCATCGCGCCCGCTTTGATTCCGTCGCGAGCACTCGCGCAAGCGAATCCGATGAAAGACGATATCGAGCAACTTGCCGTGGATCTTCACGTTGGCATCGACCGCTCCACGCTCACTCCCGAACAGAAGGAACAGCTCCGCGACGACTTTCGCGAGCTCAAGCAGGCTCATCAGAATCACGAGATGTTCGCCGGGCTCCGCGCTGCCCGCAGCATCCGCACGGCGTTGGATAGCGGCGCTTTTCAGCCCGCCGATCAGCAGCGTATCAAGGCCGATATCAGAGCCATCAAAGAGGCGCGCGAGGATCGTCCGCGGGGCTTCGGTGAAGGTGGAGGCGGTCTCTAGGGAACGCAGTCGCCAATCCAGGATGCGGGCGGATTGAGTCCGCTTCGAAGATTCAGAGCTGGATGCGGAAAAGCGCATCAAACGATATAATCAATCGGTATGCTTTCGCATAAGTCGAAATACGCACTGCAGGCGCTGCTCGTGTTGAGCGAAGAATACGGCAATGGGCCGATGCTTATATCCGAGATAGCCGAACGCGAGCATATCCCGAAGCGCTTCCTTGAATTGATCCTCCTTGAACTCAAGAATCACGGCGTCTTGCGCAGCAAGAAAGGCAAGGGCGGCGGCTACACGCTGAGCAAGCCGCCGGACCTGTTATCGGTCGGGCTGGTGCTGCGGATGCTCGAGGGGCCGTTGGCGCCACTGCCGTGCGTCAGCAAAACCGCCTACGAAAAATGCGCCGAGTGCCGCGACGAGAAGACCTGCGGCATCCGTATCCTGATGAAGGAAGTGCGCGACGCCACCGCGGCCATCCTGGATTCGACGACTTTCGCCGACGTGCTCGAGCGTTCGCAAACGGCCGGAAAGCGCGAGCACGTCCCAATGTACAGCATATAGTTATCCATCATCGGCACGACGCGCGATGCTCCATTCACGCGGTTAAAAGTGCCACCGGGGTGATTCGCGTGACGCCTCCAGACCGACTGGATATTGGCTGAGCCGTTAATTCTCACTAGATTCACAACGACTGATAACGGAGGTAACCGAGATGGCTGATCCGCATGATTGGGTGAACGCCAAGAGCGTCCGCAAGCTCCGGGAGTTGCAGCCGGATCTGTTCGATAAGTTCCTGGCCTTCGAGCAGGCGGTTTATAAGCCCGGGCACCTATCGACCAAATTCAAGGAATTGATCGCGGTCGCAGTAACGCACGTGACCCAATGCGACGCGTGCATCAACTTGCACACGCGCAATGCGAAGTTGGCGGGAGCCACCGACGAGGAGATCGCAGAGGCGGTTTTCGTGGCGATCGAGTTGCGCGCCGGCGCCGCGATCGGCCACTTCAAGACCGCCGCCTCAGTGTTGGAGCACTCGCACGATTGATAGATTGCACGACACTACTGATTTGCCTGCCGGATTAGCGCGACGGCGCCCCAGAATGCGGCTGCGAGCTGGAGTGCAGGCGCAACCGTCAGCACGATCATCAGCCAGCCTGGCCTTGTGAATGTCTGGGCGCATTTGCGCGTCTAAGTTCCAATATAAAAATCAGGGTCAATGATTGCGAGCGTCGATCGGCGCCCCGCAAGTTTGCCCCGATTAGTCCCTACGACAATTATCGACGGAATCCTCCGAATTTCGGTTGAGGCGAAGTAAATAGCGATTTTGTGTTGTCCAAAATGCGACGTTAGTCTATAACGTTCATCCACGGGGCGATCTCTGAGGTTTTGGGCGTCTTCGGCCGGTGGGAATCAATGCGATTCAGAACATGAGGAAAAAGACCACTATGCTTTTTGATCAAGAGAAGTCTGTGCTGGACCTCGTGAAGCCTGCGAAGACACTGGTGCTGGCGGTATTGATGGTGCTTTTCGCGATAGCACCCGCGCTGGCGCAAAGCTTCACTCCGTTGGTGGGGGATCATCCGGACGCAGCCGCCGACATGGCGGCGCAGGGAATCGCTGCGCCGACCTATCAGCCGCTGCAGATGGAGGTCTATCTAAACCCGCGCAATCAGGCGCAGCTCAAACAGCTATTACAGGATCAGCAGGATCCGCAGTCGCCGAAGTATCACAAGTTCCTGACGCCCGACGAATACGACCAGCAATTCGGTCCCAGCGATGACGATGTTGCGCAGGTGAGTAACTGGCTGACCAGCCAGGGGTTCACAGTGACGGGAGGCAGTGCGCATGACCGGCGGATCGTGTTCACGGGGGATGTCGCGACAGCGCAGGCGGCATTCCTGGTGCACTTCGCGGGAAGCCGCGACGGGACGAAGTACGCCAACGTGGACGATCCGCAAGTGCCGGAAGAACTGGCGCCGAAGATCAGCTATCTGTCGGGTCTGGACAATCTCAACCACAACCACTGGAACGCGCTGATACCCGATCCACCTGCCAATATCACGGTGCCGAAGTTTGGTCCGACTGATATCAGGACCTTCTACAACGAAGGACCCTTACTGTCTGACGGCTTAAATGGGAGCGGCCAGTGTATAGCAGTGAGTGAGGGTTCGGACGTTGATCAAGCTTCACTGAAGACCTTTAACGATGCCTTCGGTTTGCCGGAATTCACGCCCGGGACGAACTACTTTTCAGTATTTCCCGACGGGTCACCGGGCACGCCGGGCAGTGACAGCGGGGCAGCGCCATACTCCGAAGCATTACTGGACATCGAATATGCGCATGGGCTGGCTCCCGAAGCTGCAATAGTGCTATACGCCGCAAACGCAGGAACTTCAGCCTCGAACCCAGCTCAGGCGCTGGTCGATACTGCTATCGCAGCGACCTCTGACAAAGTTCATCAATGCCATACGTTGGCGATCAGCTGGGCGCAATGCGGCGAGCCGTCGAGCTTCTTTACCAACCTGGAAAAGAACGCATTCATGCCGGGCGTCGCACAAGGCCAGTCGATCTTCGTCGCGACCGGCGATGTGGGTGCAGCTGCGCCCGCGCCGGGTAGCTGTACCGTTCCACCCAAGCCGGCGAAGCCCTACATCGAGGAGAACGCGGGTTCCGATTATGTGACGGCGGTTGGCGCGTCGATGTTCGAAGCCACTTACAATGGCAGTAACAACGATACCAGCACCGACGCGAATACGAAGGAGAGCGTCTGGAATATCAACCTGAACATCCTCAACTTCTTCGTCCACAAAGCGGCGAGCACAGGCGGCTATAGCAAAATCTTCCCGTTGCCGATGTGGCAGAAGGGTGTCGTAACGGGCAAATTCCGTGCGGTTCCGGATCTTGTGCTAGCTGGCGGCGACCTCGGCGGCATGCTCACTGAGACCGAGAACAAGAAGACCGGCAAAGCTATTATCAAAGGCACTGATTTTGCGGCTCCCGGATTTTGGATTTGCTACGATCAGGGCTTAGCCAGTAGTTCGAATTCGTCCACGGGTCCGGCCTGCACGGTGGACGGAGGCACGAGCATCGTGCCACCGCAGTACGCCGCGATCTTCGCGATCATCAATCAGAAGACCGCTGCGCCGATGGGGCAAGGACTGATCAACCCCAAGCTCTATGCCATGGCGCGTGCAAATCTGAAGAATCTGGCCAAGGTGGGCATCCTTGATATCACGACGGGTAACAACAGCTACTTACCGGTGAAAGGATACGCCGCGAAGAAGGGCTTCGACGTGGCGAGCGGTTGGGGTGCGATCGATTTCACCAATTTCGTCAACTCGTTCATCGCCTTCACGCCCTAGCAGAGATTCCGAGAGTTAACTCACACAGGTAGCAAATGCGCTTATCAAAGTTTTCGTCCAGCTCAGTCCTGAAAGCTCTCATGATCGTGGAAGCGCTGTGCATGATTTCGGGATGCTCAAAGTGCCGTTCAGGCTTCGGCTCATTCTACCTGGTGCAACCAGTTGCGGCGGATAAAATCGATTTCGCGCAAGTCGAAGCGGACGCGAAGAAAAAGCCGCCTGCAATTCCGCAGTCCGGCGATGTATTGATCTTTGGCGGCGCCTCCAACGAGAAGGGGCCGCTGGCGACAGCCGAATTCTACGATCCTACGACCAAAAAATTCACCGCGACCGGCCCTCTGCTGCAGGCGCGTTTGGGACCGGTCGGGACTGAGCTTACGACCGGCAGCATGGCGGGCGAGGTGCTGGTAGGGGGTGGTCTCGGTGGCAACGTCACCGTCAACCTGAAGAAAAATACGTACGTTATCAACGCGAAGGCGACCGATATCGAGCTGTACAACCCGGCGACGGGAACCTTCGGCACCGCGGGAAATCCCATCACGTCGCGGACCGGCTATACGCAAACCACTCTCGCGGACGGTACCGTGCTGATCGCGGGCGGCGCGACGAATAGCGGCGAGCCCACTAACCACGCCGAAATCTTCGATCCGACCAGCGGTAAGACCACGGCGACGACCGGAAACATGGTCGAGGCGCGGATGCTGCATACCGCGACGCTTATCCAGGGATGCGGCTGCGATGAGGATGGCAAGGTTCTTATCGCCGGCGGCGTGACCGATGTGTCTGGAGATACGACGGATACGGCGGAGCTTTACGATCCCTCGAGTAAGACCTTTGCGCTAACTGTGGGGAACCTTGCGACTGGAGGCATGGCGGCGCATACGGCGACGCTACTCAGCAATGGCAAGGTCCTGCTGGTTGACGGCTATAGCGGCGGCAATTTCGTCGCGGACACGGCCAATCAACTCGCCATGCTCTACAATCCCGCGACGGAGGAATTTACTCTGACCACCGGACAACCGATCGACGATAGGACCTTTCAGTCCGCCAACATGCTTCCGAATGGTCTGGTGCTGATCGCGGGCGGACTCTACGGACAGGCGGAGGTCGGCAATGGTACGGCGTTCGGAATCTATGGCGGTGCTCGCAACTCGGCGGAGCTTTACGATCCAGCGACCGACACCTTCACCTGCGTCACCAAGGCAAAGAAAGGCCTGAACTGCGGATCATCGATGATCAACAGCCGCGCCGGTCATACGGCAACGCTGATGATCTCGGGGCCGCTGGCCGGCGACGTGCTGCTAGCAGGTGGTATAGGTGGTACGGCGACTACCGTAGAGGGCAAGGGCGCGCCGCTCAAAACGGCGGAGCTTTACGATCCGGTCGCGAACAAGTTCGTCAAGACCGGTGCGATGACCGCGGCGCGCGCCGGCCAGGGCGCGGTGCTGTATCAGACGCCGCCGCTGCCTTAGGGTCAGTTTGATTTCAAACTGACCCCAAGGCGGCGGCCGGCAGCCAGCGCTCGTCGAGCGCTGGCTGCCGAAGGGCCCGCAGGGCTCGGCGGCCATTGGCCGCCGAGCCCTGCGGGCCCTTGCTCTTCGCGCGCCCCGCGCGCTGCGATTCCTTCGCTGGGCGGAGGTCGGCCGACGCTCCTCCTTGAGAGCGGTTCGCTATCCGGTCGCACCGGCCAGCGCATCGAGCAGCGAGTCCAGGTCAAACGGTCCGTCGTGCCGCATGCCATTGATGAAAAAGGTCGGCGTTCCATTCACACCGCTGCGCACGCCGCTCATAAAATCCTCGCGGATTCGTTCCATGTAAGCGTGGCCCTCAAGCGCCCGCTGAATCTCGTTTGTTTTGATTCCCAGGGATGCCCCGTAGGCGACCAGATGAGTATCCTGGAGCGCTTCCTGGTTGGCGTAAAGCAGGTCGTGCATCTCCCAGAACTTGCCATGCTCCGCGGCCGCTTCGGCCGCTTCCGCTGCATGTTCGGCATACGGATGCATTTCCGTCAGCGGAAAGTTGCGAAACACGAAGCGTAGCCGGTCTCCCAGGCGGCGTTGGACTTCATCGACGATCGGCGCCGCTTCGCCGCAAAAGGGGCACTGATAATCGCCGTATTCCACCAGCGTTAATGGTGCCTTCTCAGGTCCGCGAATGTGATCCCGCGCGCCCACTGGCAACCTGAGCTGGCCCTGAAAATATGTTCTCATCGCGCTTTCTCCTGCCCCGTCGCGAGGTCTTCCAGCGCCGCCAGGATACCGTCTGCGCCCGGGTTCACTCCGACCGGTGACACGTAGCTCCAGCTAATCGTCCCTTGCGCGTCGATCACAAATAACGCACGCTCGGTGAATCCGTCCGCCTCCCGATAGACGCCGTACGATCGCGCCACGCCACCCTTCGGCTCGAAGTCGGCGAGCAGCGGAAAGTGCAGATTGCGATCCCTTGCAAAGGCGGCATGGCACCAACTGCCATCCACCGAGATGCCGATCAATACCGCCTTGAAGCGATGAAACTCAGACAGGATCTCGTTGTACAGCGCCATCTGGTCGCCGCATACGGGACTCCAGTCGGCCGGGTAGAATGCCAGGATCACCGGGGCGCCACGAAAGTCGCTCAACGATACGAGTTGGTCCGGGGTGCTGTGCAACTTGAAGTCGGGCGCCCGCGTCCCGGCCTCGAGCGCTGAGGCCGGACTTGCAGGTTGCCGGTTTTCATTAGCCATTGTAGGAGCCTCCTTCTGACAGGTCCGCCATCGGAGTCGGGACCTATTCGAGAGCGCCTGGCTGTGAGGGCGCCTTGGGAGAGCATCCGCCAAATTCAGTTTGGAGTCGAACCGGTTGGCAGATTCATGTTCCGCAAGTAACCCGCGGGTTGATTGCATCCAATTTAACATATTAGCGGTGGACGGGCTTGCGGCGGACACGCTTAGTTATTGGCGCGATAATTCCCGGCAGTTGAAGCCATGCGAGGTCTCGCGGCGAAATTGCCGCCGGCCCAGTCGCTGGGGAAAGCGGTAAGGGGTCGCCCGAAGCGGGTTCGGGCGCACTGCGCCGCAAGACTTGTCACAGAGGAGTAATCAAGTGAGCACAGTGACGGTCAAAGATGGCACTGAAATCTATTACAAGGATTGGGGCGCGGGACAACCGATCGTATTCAGTCATGGGTGGCCGCTGAGCGGTGACGACTGGGACGGGCAGATGTTGTTCTTTGGGCAACACGGTTATCGAGTTATCGCTCACGACCGGCGGGGGCATGGGCGATCGGGCCAGACGTGGGACGGCAACGAGATGGACACCTATGCGGACGATCTGGCGGTGTTGTTTGAAACGCTCGACCTTAAGAACGCAGTGATGGTTGGACATTCGACCGGCGGCGGCGAAGTAGCTCGCTACCTCGCGCGCCATGGGAGCAAGCGCGTCGCCAAGGCGGTGCTGATAAGTTCGGTGCCACCGCTCATGCTGAAGACCGATAAGAACCCCGGCGGGCTGCCACTTGCGGTCTTTAACGACTTGCGGGCGCAACTGGCGGCGAACCGGCCGCAGTTCTATAAGGACATCACGATGCCGTTTTACGGATACAACCGGCCGGGCGCGAAGATTTCGGAAGGCATCCGCGAGCATTGGTGGCTGCAGGGAATGATGGGCGGCATGAAGGCGCATTACGACTGTATCAAGGCCTTCTCGGAGACGGACTTCACCGAAGACCTGAAGAAGATCGAAATCCCGGTGCTGGTGATGCACGGCGACGACGATCAGATTGTGCCGATAGGTGCGGCGGGCCTGCTGTCGGCCAAGATCCTGAAGCAGGCCACGCTCAAGGTGTATCCGGGCTTCCCGCATGGGATGCCGGCGACTAATGCGGATCAGATCAACGCCGACCTGCTGGCGTTCATCAAGGGATAGCAATGCAGATCGATAAGAGCGATTCGGCGGTGGTATTCATCGATCCGCAGAACGAGGTACTGAGCGAGAAGGGACTCGGATGGCCGGCGGTGCATGAGAGTCTGAAGGAGCTCGATACTATCGCGAACATGGAGCGGATCTTCAAGGCGGCGAAGGCGCACGGCTACGAGGTGTTTATCTCGCCGCACTATTTCTATCCGATTGATAAAGGATGGAAATTCAATGGGCCGCTGGAAACGGACGAGGCCGTCAACGGGTATTTCGCGCGCCAGGGCCTTTACACAAGCGAAGGCCTGGAGGGGTCGGGCGCCGACTGGCTGGAGCGTTTCAAGCCGTATATTCAGGATGGGAAAACGGTCGTTGTAGCACCGCATCGGGTGTGGGGACCGGAGACCAATGACCTGGTGCTGCAACTGCGCAAGCGGATGATCGGCAAGATCATCCTGGGCGGGATGCTGGCCAACATGTGCGTCGAGTCTCACCTGCGGGAGTTGCTGGAGCAGGGTTTTGAGGTAGCCGCAGTGAAAGACGCTACGGCGGGACCAAGGCATCCGGAATGGGGCGATGGTTATAAGGCAGCGCTTACCAACTACTCGTTCCTGGCACATGCGGTATGGACGACGGCCGAAGCGGTCAAGGCGATGGAGCATGGTTGATAACCGCTGACCGACTGTTGAGCTACGGGTGAGCTATAGGAAGGAACGGGCGAGTGGCGGACATCGAAGGATACTAAATTCAGATGCCCGGCAGTGGAGCGGCGGGCTGGTGACTCGCATGGACGATGGGCTTGGCGGTTTGGCAGTTACTGTTAAGTTCAATCAAGGAGAATCTGTTGTGACAACTAATGCGATTCCGGTGACGCATCATAGGACGACCAAGGTCGATGGCGTGAATATCTTCTACCGCGAGGCGGGTCCTATAGAAGCGCCGGTAGTGCTACTGCTGCATGGCTTTCCGACGTTGTCGCATATGTTCCGCAACCTGATACCGGCACTGGCGGATCGATACCATGTGATTGCGCCAGACTATCCGGGCTTTGGCCAGAGCGACATGCCGGACCATAGCAAGTTCGCGTATACCTTTGACCGCTTCGGCGAGTTGGTTGACGGGCTGCTCGACCAACTAAGAGTCATGCGCTACGCGATGTACGTAATGGATTACGGCGCGCCGGTGGGATGGCGGCTGGCGTTGAAACATCCGGAGCGTGTAACGGGACTAATCGTGCAGAACGGCAATGCCTATGAAGAAGGACTGGCGGATTTCTGGGATCCGATCAGGGCGTACTGGAGCGACCATTCAGAGGCGCATCGGAAGGCGCTGAACGTGCTGGTTGCGCCCGAGACGACGAAGTTTCAGTACACTGACGGGGTTTCCGACTTGAGCCGCATCGCGCCGGACAACTGGGTGCATGATCAGGCACTGCTGGATCGTCCGGGCAATCTCGAGATCCAGATGGATCTGTTTTACGACTACCGGACGAACCTGCCGCTGTACCCGGCGGTGCAGGCGTATTTTCGCGATCGGAAGCCGCCGACGATAATCGTGTGGGGCAAGAACGACAAGATTTTTCCGGCCGTCGGAGCGCATCCGTATAAGCGCGACCTGCCCGAGGTGGAGTTTCATCTGATCGACACGGGGCATTTCGCGCTGGAGGACAAGGCGGACGAGATGGTTCCGCTGATTCGCGATTTCCTCGATCGGAAGATACCTCGCTGATAGAGACGGACGGTCGGTCTCGGCGGTACTGGTGCGCGCGTCGCAGAGTCCCAGAGTCTAACTTTAATGCGCACGTCGCAGAGTCCCAGAGTCTAACTTTAATGCGCACGTCGCAGAGTCTCAGAGTTTTATTGTGCGCACGTCGCAGACTCCTTAGCTCGCTACGCCGACGGCTCCGCTGGTGTTAGCTCGCTGCGCGGACGGCTCCGCTGGTGTTAGCTCGCTGCGCGGACGGCGAAGGGAGGCGCGTTATGCAGGACGTTGATAAGTACGAAATTCTGGTTCTCGGAAGCGGAGAAGCCGGTAAGTGGACCGCCTGGACGATGGCCGATGAGGGTCGTCGCACTGCGATGGTCGAGCGCAAATGGCTCGGTGGTTCGTGCCCGAATGTCGCGTGCCTGCCGAGCAAAAACGTCGCCTACTCCGCGCGCGTGGCATCGTTGGCGCGGCGCGGTGTGGAATTCGGCCTCGAGATGAATTCGCTCGCGATTAACATGGCGGGAGTCCAGTTGCGCAAACGCAAGATGGTCGAAGCGGAACATCAGTTCCACGCCAAACGCACCGCCGATGCCGGCATAGACTTGATCATGGGTGAGGCTCGATTCGTCGCCCCGCGAACCGTCGAAGTGGCTCTCAATGACGGCGGCACGCGGCAGATTTCCGGCGAACGGGTGTTCCTCGACCTCGGTTCGCGGGCGACGATGCCCGATGTTCCCGGACTCGCCGCGGCGCATCCGATGACGCATATCGAGGCACTCGATCTCGACCGGCTACCCGCCCATCTCATCGTCATCGGCGGCGGCTATGTCGGCCTCGAACTGGCGCAGGCGATGCGGCGCTTCGGCGCGCGCGTCACCGTCATCGAACACGGCCCCCAGCTCGCCAGCCGCGAGGATCCCGACATCGGCGCGGCCCTCCTCGATCTGTTTCACGACGAAGGAATTGACGTGTTGCTCGATACCGCAATCTCGCGGGTTGAAGGCCACTCCGGCGAAAAAATTAGGGTTCATGCAAGCGACGCGCGTGCGCAACGCGTGATCGAGGGCACCGATCTCCTTGTCGCCACGGGCCGCGCGCCCAACACCGATGCCATCGGACTCGAACGGGCAGGTGTGGAACTGAACCAACACGGCTATATCAAGGTCAACGACCGCCTCGAGACGACTGCAGCCAACGTGTGGGCGATGGGCGATTGCGCCGGCAGTCCCCAATTCACGCACGTCGCCTATCACGACTTTCGCGTGGTGCGCGATAACTTGAGGGGCGGCAATCGAACCACCAGGGATCGCCTCGTGCCGTTCTGCATGTTCACCGACCCGGAACTGGCGCGCGTCGGCCGCAACGAGTCTGAAGCGAAGCGCGACGGAATCGAATATCGGGTCGCGAAGTTGCCGATGGCGAATGTGCTCCGAACCCACACGATTGCCGAGCCGCGCGGCTTCATGAAAATGCTCATCGCCAAAGACAGCGACGATATCATCGGCTTCACCGCTTTCGGCATCGAGGCGAGCGAAGTGACGGCGGCAGTTCAAACCGCGATGGCTGGGCGGATGCCTTTTACCGTCTTGCGCGACGCGATCTTCGCTCATCCGACGATGTCGGAAGGGCTGGTCTTCCTGCTCGGAGCGGTCGCAATCCGCAATGGTTGAAAAGACGAATTCGCGATGACATCAGTCGCCAGATTTGCACGACAATAGAAACGGACGATCTGTCGCTGCGCGGCAGACCGTCCAACTCAGTTGAGACCGGTCAGCAGATAGTCAGTCGAATACTCACTTTTTCGCGGCCGGTGTCAGTGCTACTGCCGCTTCCGCCGTTAAGAGCAGAAAGGTCAGCGTCTCGATGAAGTACAGGGACACGGTTTTATCCGTGTGGCTCGTATAGCCAATTGAGATGTCCTGTCCGATATGCAGATCGAAGTCGCCGCCCCGAGTCGTGAGGATAAACGCGCCGGCGATTGCCGGGGCAAAGATGATGTCCTCATTAACCAGGCGCTGGATGTGCTGGATGATCGGGTATCCGTGATCGCTGGCCTCGCTCAGAGCCGTATAGGCGTCGGCGCCCATCACGACTGAGTAAGGACCGTTGACGCCGACGAGGCGCAACTGGCTGAGCGCCTGAGCGATGACGTCAGGATAATGAGTAACGTCGGTGGGCAGCGTGACGATGGGATTGCTGGTGCCCTGGCGGATGCCCTGGATGCCGGCGGCGTCGTAGCCTTCGAAAATGGCGCGATCTTCGGCAAAAGCGATAGATTTCGCCGCGTTCTTGAGCGGTTGCCAATCGGAATCGTTAGCACCGCGATCGACGTTGTCGATGGCCTGGCGATCGAGTTCGAAGGGGACCTTGAGTTCGACCAGCGGCTTGGACTCGCGCAGGCGCGCGATGATGCCGTCGCCCGGGGCCGCGACCTCGTGCAGATGTCCGGTGCCCACTGCCGCCAGCATCGTTCCCGCCGGTCCCTTGAGGTCCACCACCCGCCGTCCGGCGAGATAGCGCTTGAGCGTGCGCGACGCCTCCTCTTCGATTTGAGCCCATGCGCCATCGGAGATCGGAGCCAGTTCGCGATGCAGATTATTCATGCCGGGATTTTCCTTTCAGTGAGCCGATGCCGAGCGATCCGTCGCCGGAGCGCGGGGCAGCAGTTGATGGTTCAGTTTCCGGGGTGGAGGCGTTCGAACTCGCGGGCGCGGCGGGCGTTACCGCGTCCAGGAAGGTTTGCGAGGGAACGAAAAACAGCGTACCAGTAACCGCGCGGCTGAAATCGAGAATGCGATCGTAATTGCCCGGCGGCCGTCCGACGAACATGTTCTCCAGCATCAGTTCGGTCGTGCGCGGCGTGCGTGAGTAGCCAATGAAGTAAGTGCCGAATTCGCCGTGACCCGCCTTGCCGAAGGCCATGTTCTCGCGCAGGATCTTGAGTTCCTGACCGTTCTCAACGATCGTCGTCAGCGCGTTGTGGGCGGAGGTCGGTTTGACGGCATCATCCAGCTCTACATCCGCGAGCTTGCTCCGCCCGATGATCCGCTCCTGGGCCTCCGTCGGCAGCGCGTTCCATCCGGCCAAGTCGTGCAGGTACTTTTGTACGATTACGTAGCTGCCGCCGGCGAACGCCGGATCCTCTTCGCCAACGATCGCAAACTCCACCGCTTCCTGGTCCACGGGATTTTCAGTTCCGTCCACGAAACCGAGCAGGTCGCGCGCGTCGAAATAGCGGAAACCGTGGGTTTCGTCCACCGGCGCCACCGCATCCCCCAGCCTTACCATGATCAGGGACGCCAACTCGAAGCACAGGTCCTCGCGCTCCGCGCGGATATGAAAAAACACGTCACCGGGCGTGGCGACGGCGTGGCGCGCCCCCGCCCGAATCTCGCGAAACGGATGAAGCTCGGACGGCCGCGGCTCTCCAAAAAGACGGTCCCAAACGTCCGATCCGAAGCCCATCACGCACGACAGGTTGCCCGCCGGTTCGCGAAAGCCCACCGCCCGCACCAGCGCCGGCAGATCGGCGCATAGCGACCGTATCGTCACCAGGCTGCCGTCATCCGGCTTCGCCGCCAGAACGAGAAAAATCGTGTCCCGCGTCAGCGGTACGACGACCGCCTGAGGTGTCTTAGCGGACGCATCCGGCGCCGCTGCATTGGTCATCTCTGCAATCGGCTCAGCGTCAGGCATTGCGGAATCGTGCGCTCATCGAATGGATCATAATCTACAAAATCGAAACTTTGCTATACGTGGCCACGCCCGCACGGAAGAATTCAGGCATCGCTCCGCAGCATCGTGACACGAGGGCGATGCGGAATCCAAACCCCCTTCATCAAAATTTGATAGGTTAAGTCTGCTTACGCGATTCCGAGGGGCTGATCATGCAAGACAAAATCGAAATCGGATTTCAAACCTACGTAGCGGATGGCGCCGAGGAGTTCGGCGCGGTGCGGGCGGTGCCCACGCACGGCCGGCCCGAACTCGTAATCTACGTCGAGAACGCCGGTGATTTCACCGTGCCGCTCGAGGCCGTCGAAGCCGTGCATTCCGGCAAGGTGATTTTCAATTGCGCCAAGCTCGATCGCCGTTTGCGCCAGGCCATCGGCCATGCGCACGACGCCGAAAAACCAGGCCTTTAAATTGAGGCGGGCGCTCGCTGGCGCCCGTCCCCGTGTTGAATCCAGTTCGGCCGAGTTTCCCCGACCAGCGGCCTCAAGCTAGTTCTGCGACGTTGGCCAGGTCAGCCGATTATCGACCGCGTGGACGCCGTCAACCGACGCCACCTCGGTTGCCACGTACTTCGCCGTGGTCGGCGAATCCACTGAACCGTCGATCGTCACCGTGCCCTGGTCGGATTCCACGTGAATCGAGTAAGGGCGCACCTTCGAGTCCGCCAGGAGCTTTGACTTGACCTTCGTCGTGAGCGTTGCATCGCTCACTTCGTCGGCCGTCCCGTGATACGCATGCTCGGCCGAATCGACGGTGTCGGACCCGGCGCTCTTGAGATCCTGGCCGCTCTGATGCATCTCCTGGCCGGCCGCGCTGTCCTGGCAAAATGTGCGTGTCGCCGGATAGATTCCAAGCGCCAGCGCAGTTCCCACCACCAAAATAAATTGGCTCTTTGTTTTCATTAGCTTCATTATGGTCCGTCTCCTTCGGCGGTCTGAATGACTAATCGAAGTCCATCTCTGTGTACTGCGTGTTCGCAATTGATACCGCCATTACTCAGTTGGCGGATGCCCGTGTGTGCATCTTTAATGTGACTATCACACGAACCCCCACGGGCATCCGCTGTCCGCTTTAGTAGCCCTGCGACTTGAACCACTTCTCGATCGCGTCGCGTTGCTCGCCGCTCCGCTGCTGGATCGTTCCGACCAGCTTATCGACATTACCCTCGGCCACCAGCAGGTCGTCGTCCGTGACCTTGCCCCACTTGCGCTTGATCTCACCCTTAAGCTGGGTCCATTTGCCTTTCACTGTATCTTCGTTCATTCCGGATCTCCCGTTTTTATTTTCCGCGGCCTTTGCCGGCCGCAACTATACAAAGGCAAACGATGTGCCACCTGAAATTGCGACTATATGTTGCGAAATTCGCGGAGCGGTCGGGTAACTATTACGTATTGCCGGAATCTGTCGGCCGTCAACCTGCGTGCTGAACGTTTGTTGAATTGACTAATGACTATTGGCGCTCGGCGATGCCAGTAATCGGATCAGGATTGCCGCCTTGCGAGCCAGGCTCTGTGCCGCGACATAATCCTGCTCGGCCAACGAATCGCGCGCGCTCTGGATCAGCCGGCTCGCCTGATCGTAGCGTTCGGCATCTTGCGCACTAAGCTGTCCGCGCGCGACCTTCCGCAACGATGAGGTGCAATTGTCAACCTCTTGGGTCGCGTCCGCTTGAGCCGAATGGACTTGAGCCGCATCGGCGGACGAATCCAGCTCGGGTTCCGCTGACGTGATCGCCAATGCCGGCGGAGTCGAGGCTCCCGGTGCGGCCGCCGGCGTGGTGGCCGTCACGATCTGAGGAGTCGGAGTAAGCACGGCGGCGGGCGTAACTGATGAGACGGACTGGGCCGGGGGTGGGCCGCAGAGGCGGACGCGCGCTTGGACGATTTCTTTCGATGCCTGGCATTCGGGCCGCCCGGCGGCAGCCCCGCTTCTGCCTCTGCCTCCGCCGCCGCCTGCGACGCCTCGGTGGAAGCCAGCGCCGCTGCCTTGGAAGCAGCCGCGGCGTTGGCCGCGGCCGCGCGAGCCTTCTCCGCCGCCTCCATCGCCCGCTGCGATGATCCGTTGGGACCGGGATTCTCAGCGTCCGCGGCCGGTGTCGCTGCCGGAGTCGCAGCGATCGCCGGCAGCGGCTCCGACTGCGCACCCTCTTTGCCGCCCGTCGATAAGCCCAAGACCGCGGGGAATTGGCAGCCCCACGCTCCCGCGATCAAAACATTGATCGCGGTCATCCAAAGCCAAGTTGAAACCGAGCTTCGCGATCGAGGCTGCGCTATTGCGGCCTCAGGATGGGAACTCGGATTATGCATGATGTTCCATTGTGCGGCTCCGATCGTAGTTCCATCGTGCCGCGATTCAGTTCGACTGCCCGCAATGCCAGCGGCAGTCCAAGCCCGGTACCACCCTGCTTAGTCGTAAAGTACAAATTGAAAATCCGATCGATATGCTCCGGCGCGATCCCTTCGCCCGTGTCCGAGACCGTCATTTCCACGATCGCGCCCGCCGCCCGCGACTTGAGACCCAGCGTTCCCCCCGCCGGCATCGCCTGCAACGCATTGTCCACCACGTTCTTCAGCGCCTCGCTCAGCATCGAGCGATCGCCGTGGACCATCGGTATGTTCGGATCAAGCCCGAACTCTACTCTCACGTCGTCGCGCCGTATATGCGACGCCTGGTCGGTGAGCAGATCGTTGATCGAGAAATCGCTGAGCTCCAATGCCTGCGGGCGCATGAAGCGCAACAACGCCTCGACCGCCTGATCGAGACGCTGCACTTCGTGCCTCAGCTTGGCAATATGCCGGTCCACGCCAGGCCCGTTGACCTCCTGCGCTAACAACTCCAGCCGCAGGTTCATCCCTTGCAGCGGATTCCTCAGTTGATGCGCCACGCCCGAGATCAGACCGCCGAGTCGTGCCAGCCGATTTGAATCTTCCACCGCGTTCTCGAGGTCGCGCACCGGCTGCAGGTCCCTCAGCATGATCAACAGGCCCGCCGCCTTTCGCTCCTGGCCCAGCCTGAATATTGATACCAGCAGCGACGAACGATCACCCTTCGATTCAGGCGGCAGCCGTATCGCGACGTCGCGCGCTTCCGCGTTGGCCTCGAGCGCCGCCCCGACCATCGCCAGCAGTGGATGCGCGCGGTCGAGCAGCGACGCCAGCGGCGATCCTTCAATCGCGCCCTGGTTGGTCAGCCCCAGCAGCGATCGCGCCGTGTCGTTCGCAAACAATATCGCCCCGCCTTCGTCGAGCAATATCACCGCTTCGTTGAGCGACTTGACGACATCGAACAGCGGCGTCCGATTCGCCTCCCATTGCGACCGATCGACCCGCAGCCGCCGCGATAGCTGATTGAATTTCTGCGCCAGCGCACTCAGCTCGTCTTGCGGCGGCAGCGTCAACTCGACGTCGGTCTGCCCCGCCGCCAGCCGTTCCACCCCGAATGCGATCGCATCCAGTTGCCGCATCAGCCGGCTGCTCAGCAGAAATACGCTCAGTACCGCCAGCAGCGATACCCCCACCATCAGCACAATCGTGATCGCGAGCTGGCGTTGAATCTGCGTGCGGATCAAATCGGTCGTGACGCCGATCGAAATCGTCCCGAATAGCTTCCCTTCCGCATATACTGGCCGTCTGATCTCGTAATTCGCTTCGCCCGATAACAGCGGCACCATCGATAACGGCCACCAATGCGAGACGCGCGCTCGCAGCTCCGAGAACGGCGGGTGAGCGGCATGATCCTGATTATCCATCCCGGTCGTCGCGGCCGTCATGATGCGCCCGTCGGGCGCCACGATCCGCGCGCTGACGATCGCCGGACCGAACGCCTGGATCGATCGCAGCAGCATCCTGATCGAATCGTCGTCCTTCAACGCGGCCGCGGGCGCCGCGCCTTGCTTCTGCGCCAGCGCGATCCGCATCTCCTCGAACACCTGCCGCCCCATCAAGTCCGCCGACACCCCGAGATTGTCCACCATGATGCCCACCGCGCTGTCGAGCGAGAACACGCTCAACGCGACGATCGGCGCCAGCAGCAGGACGAAAAATGTGATCGTGAGTTTGGTTCTTAAAGGCATCGGCCGCTGATTTGATAGGACCAGCCCGGCATCGGCCCACCCTGTTATTCTTTGTCGTAGCGCTCCAGCTTGTTGTACAAGGTCTTCGCGCTGATACCCAGAATTTCCGCCGCCCGCGTCTTGTTGCCGCCCGCAAACTCGATCGTCCGCATTATCAATTCGCGTTCCGCATCGTCGATCGTCGTGCCCAGCCGCACGTTGACCTGCGACGCCTCGTTGCTCGCTGCGCGCCGAAACTCGCTCGGCAGATCGTTCAGCGTGATCAACGGTCCTTTCGCCACCACCAATGCCCGCTCGATTACGTTCCGCAGTTGCCGTACGTTGCCCGGCCACGGATGGTTCCTCAGCGCCGCCAGGGTCTCCTCATTCGCGCCCATTATCTGCTTGCGATCGCGCTCGCTGTAATAGCGTATAAAGGACTCCGTCAGCAGCGGTACGTCTTCCATCCGGTCGCGCAGTGGCGGCATCGTAATCGAAAAGACGCTCAAGCGATAGTACAGGTCCTCGCGCAGCTTGCCCTCCTTCACCGCCCGCTCCATGTCGCGATTCGAAGCCGCCAGCACTCGCACGTCCAGCGGAATCTCCGTCGTCCCCCCGACCCGCCGCAGCCGCTGCTCCTCGATTACGCGCAGCAGCTTCGCCTGCAGCTCGATCTTCATCTCGCCCAGCTCGTCCAGCAGCAGCGTCCCGCCATTGGCCAGCTCGAAGCAGCCCTCCTTGCGCCGATCCGCCCCCGTAAACGCTCCGCGCTCATGCCCGAACAACTCGCTCTCGATCAACGTGTCGGGCATCGCCGCACAATTCACCCCGATGTACGGTGCCGCCCGCCGTGGCGATAAATCATGGATCGTGCGTGCGGCTAATTCCTTGCCCGTCCCGCTCTCCCCCGTGATCACCACCGACGCCGATGAATCCGCTAGCTGCTCGATCGCCCCGATTACCCGCCGCATCGCGAGCGATTTGCCGAACATCAGGCCCACCTGCCCGATCTCGCTCAATTGGCGCCGCAACAGCCGGTTCTCTTCGCGCGTATCGATATAGTCGGTCAGCGTCTTCAGCGATTGCCGCAGATGCGGCGGGTCGATCGGCTTGCGCATGTAGTCCAGCGCGCCCAGCTTGATCGCCTCCACCGCCTCCGGGATGTCGCCCGCTCCCGAAATCACCAGGGTCACCAGCCGCAAGCCCAGCTCTTTAATGTCGCGCAGAATCTGCAAGCCATCCCGATGCGGCATCTTCAGATCGGTCAGCAGGATATGCGGATCAAACGTCTTGATCAGCTCCAGCGCCTGGTTCCCGTCCTCTGCGACCATCACCTTGTAGCCCCACGATTCCAATAGTTCCTGCCATTCCTCATGCGTTGCGGTATCGTCTTCCGCGACGAGTATGCGCTTTTCAACTGGCAAGGAATCCTCCCTTGTCGCGGACTCGCTGTAACTCACAGCCGCCCTTATGCGACGTCCATCCCATCTCTATCGACCTCTGAAATGACGAGGCGCGCGCAGTTCCCGGCCAGGTCCGAAGGCTACGCGCCCGCCTCATATTATTCCGTTCCGGTCTCGCGCCTTCAGACTCTTCCCACCAACACCAGGATCAGCCACACCAGCAGAATCGTCCCCAGGATGCCGCTCGGAAAGTAGCCCCAGCCGGCACTGTATGGATAAGCGGGGAGCGCCCCGAGGAGCATCAAAATCAGGATTACCAGGATTATCGTGCCTAACATGTTATTTTTCCTCCTGCCATACTATTCGCGTAAACGCCTATTCACTCAGCAAGCGACGTACCACCGGATTTACTCCCATTTCATTGAGGATTCGGTGAGCGCCCGGTCTCTCCTGTCGGTAATTATTACACATGAGACGCAAGCGGCCCCGGACTATTTCTAGCCCGGGGCCGCCACCCTCGATGCGTCAACCGGCCGCTTACCTGCCGCTGCGATCGGGCTCTTTTTTATCCTTGTCCGATGCGTTGAAGACCCGTTCGCTCCCACGCCTCTGCTGATCGGACTTTCCATCATCCGGCCGTCCGCGATCCGGCCGCGGACTCTGCTCGTGTCCCGCATGCCGATTGGGTTCCGTCCGCGGCGCTTCGCGATGGTCCGGATCACCCTGACGCGGCTGGTCGTTGCGGTTCGGCTGCTGCGGCATGTTCCTGTTATCGTCCGGCTGGTGTTCGCGCCGATCGCGCTCATTCTGGTCTTTGTGCTGGTCCATACAAACTTCTCCTTTCAGTCCCTCAAATTGCCGGCCCCAACCGTCATGGAATATTCAGGATTCCTTTCCATTTCAGTCCGTTTGTGGTCGGCAGAGTTATAATCAGCAATGCCCGGACCAGCCCTCCGCAGACGCTCCCGCCAAAGTTTCGGCTGACAGAATTACCAATCAGTGTTAGTTTGTCCGTATCTGGAACTATCCAGCGCTCGGATTCTTGGGCGACATTTCTTCACGACTCTCGATTAATGAAGAAGCCCATCCACGGCAAAGAACCGACCGTCCCCTCAATACGCCAATCGCGTCGTAGCTCCCGCCGCTCCGCACCCGATGGCAGCATACTTGCTCGTGGTTAAAATCCAGTTACCCGGTTATCGAGACAGATCCGCAACTGACTTGGACGCAACTGACTTTAGACGCAACTGACTTTTAGACGATGGAGGATTTCAAAGTGGCTTCAGATGCAATTCGTAACGCGACCGACCGCGCCAGTGACATGATGAACAGCGTCTCCGACAAGGCTAGCGACGCCTACAACAAGGCCGCCGATATCGGCAGCGAGGCCCTCGAAGAGGGTTACCAGGCCGCGCACGAATACGCCGACAAGGGCCTCGACTACGTCGGCGACCTGACCGATCGCGTCAGCGATTTTGTCCGCCGCGATCCCTGGTTCGCCGTCGTTGGCGCCTTCGCCCTCGGCTACGTCGCCGCGCATTTCTTCCGCCGTATGAAATAGCTGAAGCATGGCGATGATGCTTGAGTATCCGCTGCGCGGCCAGGTCGAATGCAGCAGTGGAGCCGATCCAACGGATTAGGTATGAAAGATGAACAAAAACGCTGAAGCCGAAACGGTTTCCGCCCGTCTCCGCGCCCTCGAAGAGTCCATCAAGGATCAGCCCCTCAAGGCCCTCGGTCTCGGCGCTCTGGCGGGCTTCATTGTCGGCGGCGGTTACCGCAGCAGGCTCGGACTTTCCGTCCTGTTGTTCGTCGGCAAAGCCGCCCTGCGCGAGGTGGCCGTTTCGGCCGTAGCGGGAGCATTGGATAAACATGACCGAAATGCCAACGATCGAAGACGATCTCGCACAGGCGCGACTCGATCTGCACCAAACGCTCGAGCAGGTGAATCAAAAGGTCGCGGCAGTCGGAACCCGGCTCATCCGGCCTAGGAACCTGCTGCGCGCTAAGCCCGTGCTGACCATCGGTCTGGCCGCCGCCGCCGGCTTTGCCTTCGGCTCGGCCCGCAATCGCGGCGAGAAGTTCGGCGCCTTTGCGATCGGGTTGATCGTCGGCATCGCTTTCCGCTCCAGCCCGCCCCCCGGGGATTCAGACCAGTGAGCAACCAAATACCATCCGGGTATGCTTGCACCCAGAGGACTCAGTCGCGTGGCTAAGGATAATAATCACGTCGCCCCGCTCCGCGATCCGCACCCGCCGGATAACTGGCCAACCTTGCTGTTGAAGCTGTTCGACGACCTCATCCGCATCGTGCGCGGCGAAATTCGCTTGGCGGGCGCCAGTATCGCCCCCGCCATCGATCGCGTCCTCGTGCGCACCATCAGCCGCCTGATGCTCGCCGTCATCGGCTTATGCGGCGTCGTCTGCCTGATGGCCGCCGCGGTCCTCCTCCTCCACCAATACTTTGCATGGTGGGCCGCCTTTGGCCTGATGGGCCTCGGCCTCCTGACCATCGTTCTCGTCGGCTCCCTCATCGCCAGCAGAAGTCTGTCTTCCTCCGCCTGATCCTGAAACCGTATAAACTTCGTCAGACCGTTCGTTTGTCTGCTGGATTTCCAGCGATGCAGTCCGCCGTCGGGTCGCGATGCAGTCCGCCGTCGGGTGGGCATCGCGACAGTGGTGTTCCTGCCGCGCGTTCCAACCGCCCAAAGTGAGGGCCTCGCCGCGCCCTTCGCGTCAACCGTGCAATCCTTCCCCACAAACGGACGGCGAAAATGTTTCACGTGAAACATTTTCGCCGTCCGTTCGTTTTTTGGTCAAAAGAACACCAGCATCCGCTTCCGCGCTCGCTTTAGCCTAGCCTGTTTTTTGAAAAGTTCGACGAAACGACCCGCACGATCCGTGCCAGCAGCTTTCGCCCTCGGCAACGTCAAAAACCCCACGGTGAAATTTTCCCAATTTGCCCCCGGATCCTGCAGTCAGGGCCGCCCGCGGTGAGCATCAGTACATGAGAATCGCGAGCGCAGTCGTGGCGGATAAACGACCGGCAGTGAGCATCAGTACATGAGGATCGCGAGCGCAGTCGTGGCGGATAAACGAACGGCGGTGAGCATCAGTACATGAGGATCGCGAGCGCAGTCGTGGCGGATAAACGAACGGCGGTGAGCATCAGTACATGAGGATCGCGAGCGCAGTCGTGGCGGATAAACGACCGGCGGTGAGCATCAGTACATGAGGATCGCGAGCGCAGTCGTGGCGGATAAACGACCGGCGGTTACGCCCTACGGCTTACGCGCGATTGCCGCATCGATCTGCTCGACGCTTATCGGTTTCGCAATCACCGCCTCTACTCCGGCCCGCCGCGGATCGCTTTGCGGAATCTCGTTCGCCCACCCCGTCAGCATGTACACCCGGGTCGACGGCGCGACCTTGGTTATTTCCTGCGCCACGTCCCAGCCGTTCATGATTGGCATGCCGACGTCGCAGATAACCGAATCGAAATGCGGACTCACACGCAGAAGCTCCAGACCCTTGTGCCCGTCTGGGGCGGTTTCGACTTCATAGCCGCGCCCCTCCAGCGCTTCCTTCATCGCTTCGAGGTTATCCACGTCATCGTCGATCACCAGGATTCTCTGCTTGACGGCCGCTTCCCGACGAGATTCGCCGGGGCCGGTACGTGCGGGTTTCTCGTTCACCTCCACGTCCGTGTAAACCGGAAAGTCGAGTGTGAAGATCGCTCCACCTTCGGGCCGGTTGGCGGCGCTGATCGTCCCGCCCAGTCGCGACATTATCCCGAACGAGCCGGCCAGTCCGAGGCCGCTGCCCAAGGTCGCCTTGGTCGTGAAGAATGGATCGAAGATGTTGGCCAGCCGATCCTCGCTGATCCCGCTGCCCTGGTCCGCGATCGTCACGATTACGCGGTCCAGACCCGCCCGCGCCACCACCGTGATCGTCCCGCCGTCCGGCATCGCCTCCTGCGCATTGCGCAACAGCGTGCTGAAGACATAACGCACCTCGCCCGCGTTGCCGCTCACCTGCGGCAGTTTCTCCGGCGAAATGCTCAGGACCGTGTTCACCGCCGACGGCAACGGTGGGAAGCTGTTGGCGTTATTGAATGCGCGCACCTCCGCCTCAAGCATCTCATTCAAATCCGTCGATTCGGAGAAAGGCCGCTGCGCGTTGGCGAACTCCTGCAGGCGCCGCACGCTGGCCGCCGCCCGTCCGATCAGATTCTCGATCCGCGCCGCGTTGGCCTCTTGCTCCGCATCCATTGCGGCAATGGAAAAGAGCGACATCCGCAGCATCACGGCGTTCAGCGTATTGTTCAAATCGTGCCCGATGATCGAGGACAGCTCGATTATCGACTTGGTCGGTTCCTCGGCGGAAAGACGGTGCCGCAGGCCCGAGGCTTCCCGCACCGCCCGTACGCCATCGCTGATATCGATCGCGATCCCCCCGATCAGCGTCAGCCCGTCGGACGGAATCGCGAACCTGCTCGTCATCATGTGATGGATCGTGCCTGCTAGCGGCATCCATTCGGTCGAGACGAGCGATTGCCCGCTGCTCGCCACCTGCCGGTCGTTGCGGCTGAACTGATCCGCCGTCTCGGGCGGGAAGATATCGTGGTCGGTTTTGCCCAGCCATTGCGCCAGCGGCCGGTCGTGAACCGATTCGGCCATGCGATTGACGAATTGATAACGGCCGGATTCGTCCTTGATCCAAACGAGCCCGGGAAAGTTCATCGCAAACGCCATGAACTTGTCGCTCTCGGCCGCGCCGGGCGACTTCGATGTCCCCTCAGGCGATCGAGCTTCGGCGCCGCGCCTTTCCAGCCTGCGGCGCCAGCGCTCCACTACCCATCCCCACGAGTGACGGGCGCAGCCCACCATCCTGTTTGCAACAGTCACAATCTTATCAAGCGGCCTCTGCTCATAGCTCGAAAACCACTGCCTCACAAGTGGAATGTCGCTGCGCGTGCTCGAAGGGGAAGGGGAGGCCGGAACCGGTTGCACAGCGACATTCCACAACTCTTTCAGTGGACGACTCAAGCACCGGATCCGCCGCGCTCAAGTCCATCCACGTTTTAGTTCTGAGGAACCACCGGGTTAACCGTGGTCGATTCGGACGTGCTCTTGTACGTTGAGGTGCTCTCCTTCGACGGCTCATCCGAACCCGAACTCGAGTCATAAGAACTCGTCGTCTGCCTGGTCACGCTGGTTGACGAGGTTTCAGGCACCGCCGCCACCACCGGGGGCGGCGCTACTACCACCGGCGCCGGCTGAACTTCAACCACTTTCGGCGCCGTCGGAACGTACTCGGTGGTGTGGGTCTCCTTGGTGGTGGTTGAGCAAGCGGCAATCAAGCTGATGCTGCAGGCGGCGATCACGGAAAGAGCGCCCGTTTTCAATATTTTCATTGTCTTAATCTCCCTCCAGGATACTTCTCTCACGGTCTTCGGGAATGAATAGTGCAGAGTCCGTGCCATCGCGCCGTCTCCAAACCGCGATCCGATTAAGGGCCGCCAATTCATTAGCGGAATCGCCTAATCGAAGCATAAGGTCGATGCATTTCGGAAAAGTCGAAGGAAGTGGAGTCCGGTAATTTTTACCGCTAGCTGATTCGACGCCCCAAGTTGAGAACTGGCCAAGCGGCCTCCACGTCGGCATCAAGCTGATTGGGCCCCGGCATCATCACCAGGTTGGCCGCATCCCGATTTTGGAGGTTCCGGTTTCCGGCCCACCATAATGACCAAGGGCGACATGCTCTTGAGCGGCCGGAAACGGTAGTCGCCATAGATCATCTCAATCTCGAAGCCGGATAGCAGGAAGAGCAACTCCAGTTCGCGAGGAAAGTAAACGTGGCTTTGAAAATCGTCCACGTAACGTTCGACGCTGCGCCCATCGCGAAGCTTCTCGTACATGAAACGGATGATCGCCCGCTGTTCATCACCTAGATATTGAGTGGTGCGATGGCGCAGGAGCCGCGTCTTCTCCTGCTTATCTTCCACGTCGAGATCGGTTTCCATCAGCACGCGCGGCGGCCGGCTGAACGAATCGGCGAAGATTGCCAGGTTCGGCATCACAACCTCGACGACGAAGCGGCCGCCCGGCAGCAGGTTGTCGAAGGCGGTCCGCCACAGTGCGATCTGATCCTGCAAGGTCAGTATGTGAGTGATCGAGGCGCAGGGAATCAGGATCAGATCGAAGGGCCGGTCGGCCTTCCACGATCGCATGTCCGCTTTCACCAGCGTGGTGCGAGCGCGGAGCGCGGGGGGCGATTCGTCGAGGCGCGCCTGCGCCGCCGAGAGCATCGCAGGCGCCGAATCGAGACCGACCACGATGTGATCGTCAGACGGGTCGCGCGCCAGGGCGCGCTCGGCCAGAGGCAGAGTAATACGGCCGGTGCCACAGCCGAGTTCGAGGATTCGTTTAGCGCCGAATCGTTCACTCAGTCGGCAATAGAAAGAGACGTCCTCGTCGTCGCCGAGGTGTTCGAGATCATAATCGTCAGGCCGGCGGTAAACTTGTGTCATAGTAGTGATGTCATCATGGGATCGGGATAGGGCTGTCGCAAAACGCGCAACCTATGTGCCAAGTGAGTTAGCAGTCAAAATTTTCCCAGCGTGCCTGATTCACTAAGTCGAAATGTCAATTGCCAACATCGGCCAGATTGGGCGTTCTCACCCCGGTAAAAATTACGTACTCATGCAGAAACGGAACTGAGTTAAGCACATGTCACGATTTGGCATGTCGCTTGCCATTTTCAACCAGAGATCACAAGGAGAGTTGCAAATGAGAGAGGGCTATAAAATCCCAAGCGGATTTCAACGGACGGTAGTTGGAGCGATGGCGTTAGCCTTGTTCGGAGGAGTCGCCATGGCGCAGGATCAAGCGCCACAGGTGACAAACAATGCGACGGTCAAAGCGGAAAACCTGTCGGCTCATAGCGAGCAGAACACCGTCTATGCGACGCCGGCGGATCGCGCGAACGACGCTCTGCTGATCACGGAAGTGAAATCGACCCTGGCCAACGACGGGGTCGCGGATGGCTATCCGATTACGGTGGATGCGGCGCATGGGGTGATTACGCTGACCGGCGTGCTGGGATCGCGACAGGACGTGGCGCATGCGATCGTACTGGCGCGCAGTTGCGACGGGGTAAAGGACGTGCAGAGCAGACTGACCACGGAAAAGACTTCGGCGGGCGATTAGACAGACACGCAAAGACAGTAGTGTAAGGCGAGAAGTACCAGGCGGCGGTGTGAGATTGGAGACCTGGAAGCGGCTCAAGTAAGAGGCTCGAACGCGTACGACGCCCGGATGATGAATCGCGCGCGCCGCCATGGTTTCAGCCAATGTTGTGCGAATGGCCGAACTCACTGGCGCTGAGCGCAAAGGCCTCGAGCTTTAGCGGTAGGAGCGAGCCCGACGCTACTGACTATTTGATCCGCGGAGTGCTGGCGCCGGTATTCCCGCAGGCGTGGCGAATAGGAGCGATCCCGACGCTACTGACTATTTGATCCGCGGAGTGCTGACGCCGGTATTTCCCGCGGGCGTCGCGAGTAGGAGCGAGCCCGACGCTACTGACTATTTGATCCGCGGAGTGCTGACGCCGGTATTTCCCGCGGGCGTCGCGAGTAGGAGCGGGCCCGACGCTACTGACTATTTGATCCGCGCAATGGCGCGCCCAGGCTCAGACTCATGTATTGGGCGTAAACTCGAACGTACCAGACACCGCAAGCCCGAACGGGCAGGTACGCAAAGCGGCGGTCCGAAGCCTCAGGAACGGAAGGCAAGTGCGACGCGCCGGGTACTCAGTGCAAGCCTGAAGCAAGCCGCAGTTCGGCGCGATCCAGCTTCGCAGGTGTTCCTCCAATTAGAGTTCATCGAGGCGACTGAGTAATGGGCGTAGGAGCGTCGGGCGAAGGGACAACGGGAGCGGGGACGTTGCCATTCGCGTTGGCGGCGGGCGGGCGCGAGGAAACGTTGACTTCGACGGTCATGCCGAGGAAATCGGACGGTACCCCCGTCCAGGTGCCAGCAATCGGAACCGCCTGCGCCGGATCGCGGACCACGGCGACCCGGATGAGGTCGCGATTGCCGACGATGCCATTAGTCGGATCGAACTCCATCCAGCCCGCGCCGGGCAGGTAGATTTGCACCCAGGCGTGGGTGGCCCCCGCGCCGACATTACCCGGTCCGTCGATGGCGGGCGAATAGAGATAGCCTGTAACAAAACGCGCGGCGAGGCCGAGGCTACGCACCGCACCCATCATCAGAACGGCAAAATCGCGGCAGCTTCCGCTGCCTAGTTGCAGGGTTTCGACGGGCTTCTGCACGCCTTCCAAATCACGCGGCAGATATTTGAGCTCATTCTTAATTGCGTGAGTTATAGCAGTCAGCATCGCGAGCGTCTCAGTAGGTCCGTCGGAGTGGACAAAACGCTTGGCCCAGAGATCCAGCTCATGGTTGGGATCGGGATAGGTGCGCTCGATCAAGCGGGCGAGGTCGGGCGCTTCATCAGCGGAATAGCTGAAAGGATAAGTCGCGGCATAGGCCTCGATCGGACAATCGGGTTCGCTGCGCTCGAAGTGGTCGAGGTCGATTTCGCTGACAATCTGAAGTTCGGCAGCAGAGGTATTGAAGGACGCGATCGCAACTGAATTGCCGAAGACATCGTGTAGCCATCGGATCGCAGCCGGCTGGGGGCTAATCATAAGCCGCGTGTTGAGCAATCGCATATCGTGACTGTCACGCGGGCGAATCATCATCCGATGATCTCCCAAAGTTACCGGATTCGCATACTTATAAAACGTCGAGTGTCGAATGGTGAGCATTTTTATTCTCTGAGAACGTGGTTCCTTTATGATAGCAACTTTCTGGCTGGATTGTTGCAGGTATCCCCAACTTCAGAGCGAAGCCGCTCTTTGTAGTTCGCCGCGTTTAGTTCTTTATGTAACGAACTCGGGTAGCTATCTGAGAATGGAACGAAATAGACTTTAGAGGATCGGACTTTCACTGGAAGCAATCCTATAGCTACGGAGAATTGAACCAGAATGGATAACAACGAGTCAGTCGAAAAGACCGGCAATCATACCGATATAAAGTCGAAGAAATTCCGGCAGGATGCCGAAGGGCCGTCGCTCGCGGAACTCGAAGAAGCGGAACAGGATGCGGCTGATCCGACGCATGAGAAGGAAATTCCCAAGCGCCAGAGTTGAGGCAGGAGAGGGAAGGTGATGTGAGCATGGCGCGAACCAATAGCGCGGATGATTGGTCGGAACGGATATTGCTCTATCTCAGCAGGTCTATGGGTGGAATACAGATTCGGACCTAAGTCCGACGAAACTTGAAACGGGAGAAGAATGGTGAAAGGACGAAATGTTGGCTGCGTCGCGACCCTCTTAATTGGTTTTGCGGTACCATCGATGGCGTTTGCGCAAGGGCCGAGCGTACCGTCGCTATTAAACATGGCGAATCAGATGAATAATGCAGAGGAGGACAACGCGAAGGAATTACGGAGCAAGGCCGGAGACAATCAGGCATTGGTAACGATGGCCGACACCTTGACTGCCGATCACAAGGCCAACCAGGTGGCGCTCGAGACGCTGGCCAAGCAGAAGAACATAACGCTGAAAGATTACAAGCCGAACAAGGTAGCAGAGGACCGGCTGGATGATCTGAAGGGTGCGCAATTCAACAGCGCGTTCCTGAAGATGGACGTGAAGGATCATAAGCACGCAATCAGCGAGTTCAAGGAAGCGAAGGCGGAGCTGAGCGGGGATCCCGACGTAAAGGTTTACATCGATCAGACGCTGCCAGTACTCGAATCGCATCTGAAGATGGCGGAGAGTCTGCAGCACGATAACAGTGTGCTGGGCAGCACGGAAAACCCGGCCAACAACAAGGCTACGAACTAGGCTCCGGATGCTGAGTTAGAGATCGCGGGAGATCGCCCTCCGACTTTGCAGGCGGCGCGGCCGGCGGAAAAGTCCGTCGCGCCGCGTCTCCCTGTTAGAGGAAGGGCCGTTGCGCAACCCCATAATTGATGGCATAGATACCGCGTAGGAGGCCTCCATTCGCCTCAAGCAGGTCGGAGGGATTTGTAGATGGCATCGCGTCCAATCGCAAAAGGTAATATCTCCTTTGGCCTGGTATCAATTCCGGTAAAGCTATTCTCGGCGACGCGTGCGCGGTCGGTAAGTTTCAATTTGCTTCATCAGAAAGATGGAAGCCGCATACAGCAGAAGATCTATTGCCCAGTGGATGACGCGATAATCGATCGCAGTGAACTGGTGCGCGGTTTTGAAATCGAGAAGGGACGCTATGTGACGTTCACCGATGACGAACTGAAAAAGTTGGAAGCGGCGACCGACGACCCGTCAATTGAGATAACGGAGTTTCTGCCGCTGAGCGAAGTGGACCCGATCTACTTCGAAGAGTCTTACTACCTGCAAAGCGAACATGGGTCCGGTAAGGCCTACCGGTTATTGACCGATGCGATGACTTCGACCGGGCGGGTAGCGCTGGGCCGTTATACGATGCGCGGCAAAGAGCACCTGGTGGTACTGCGTCCGTACGCGAAAGGCCTGATGCTGCACACGCTGTACTACGCCGATGAAGTGAAGGCGGCGGACGAATTCGATCGATCGGTGAATGAGGCATCGAAAGAAAACGAACTGGTCCTGGCCAAGCGCCTGATCGATGACCTGACGCACGAGAAGTTCGACCCTGGGCAGTATCACGATACTTATCGCGAGCGCGTGGTCGAAGCGGCGCAGCAAAAGGCCGCCGGCGAGCAAGTCACGGCGGCGCCCGCAGCGCCGCAGCGCGGGCAGGTGATCGATCTGATGGCGGCGCTGAAGGCGTCGCTGGAGAAGCGCGGAAGCGCGAAGCAAAAGGCCGCCGAGAGCGAGGCGGAGGCGAGCGAGAGGAAGGTGGCGGTGAACGCGCAGGGAAAGAGCCGGGCCGCGGCCGCATCGTCGTCTCATGGCAAAGCGCGGCGCGTGGCGAGAAAGAAATAGCCAGTCGCGCGCGAAGTGACTATTTGGCAGCGGCCTTCAACTGAGTAATGGCGGGGCCGAGCGGACGATCGGAATCGAAGTAGTCATTCCAGGCGGGGCTCTTCGCGAGTAACGCCGGCACGGTGCGAATGGTGAACCGTCTGGGATCGAGGCCGGCGCGCATCCGGGTCCACGTCAGCGGCATCGAGACCGTCGCCCCGGCGCGCGCGCGAGGGGATAGCGGGGCGACCGCGGTGGCCATGCGATCGTTGCGGAGATAGTCGAGAAAAATTTTTCCAGTACGTTCCTTCTTCGCCATATTCACCAGATAGCGGTCAGGACTGTCAGCGGCCATACGCAGACAGAGGTCACGAGCGAAGGACTTGGCCTCGGGCCACGACACCGCATGTTGCTTACCCGCAGAGAGCGGCGTGACGACGTGAATACCTTTGCCGCCGGTGGTTTTGCAGAAGCTGATGAGACCAAGACGGTCGAGGCGCGCCTTGATTTCGCGGGCGCCTTCGACGACCGTGTCGAAATCAACATCCGGAGCGGGGTCGAGATCGAATACCAGGCGACCGGGCACGTCGGGGTGTCCGGGCTGACAATTCCACGGATGCAATTCAAGGCCGGCCACCTGCGCGATAGCGGCGAGGCCTTCGACGCGATCGATTTGGAGGTAGGGTTTTCGATCGCCGGAGACCGTCGTGAGCTGCAGCAGCCTGGAGGTGCCGGGCATCGCATGGCGCTGAAAAAACTGTTCGCCGCCGATGCCGTCGGGAGCGCGGATTATCGAACATGGACGGCCCTGCAAATGGCGAATCATCCACGGCCCGATCGCTTCGTAATAGCGCGCCAGATCGAGCTTGGTGACGGGCTTGCCGTCACCGGCGTCGGGCCACATAGGTTTATCGGGATTCGATATAGTCACTTCCATCACAACCGTTGTTTGAGGTCTTCGCGATGCGGGTGGTGACGCAATAGCTTTTCGATCCGAGTGGCTATTGCGATTAGTCAGTTGAGGCGGGTCGATGGCCGGGGCGGGAACGGATCGCTCGACGCTAATTTCGGCGGCGGGCTTATCGTCGCGAAGGCCCTTGAAGGAGGCCGCGCGCACGATTCCATCATTAGTCCAGTTGGAGAATTCGATCTCGGCGACGAGCCGCGGTTTGAGCCAGTGGATATTGGGTTGTGGGCGCGGCGCGTTCGGGCCGGTGAAAGGACTTTCAGTAGTGGCGAGCGCCTTCAGGCGTGGCAGGATACGGTTTACGACGTCCTGTCCGAAGCCGGTCCCGATGCGGCCGGCGTAGGCCAGATGGCCGTCGCGGTGCACGCCGGCGAGGAGCGAGCGGAACTTGCCGGCGGTGTCGGTCCAGGCGCCGACGATTACTTCCTGACCGGGGCGGCACTTGACCTTGACCCAACTACCGTCGTTGCGTCCGGAGCGATAGGGCGCGTCGAGGCGTTTGGAGACGATTCCTTCGAGCGCCATTTTGCGGGCGGATTCCAGGACCGCAGCGCCGTCGGCGTGGAGGTGATCGACGTAGCGGATCGATGCGGCATCGTCAGGGTGCGCCTCGAGGATGGCTTTGAGGCGGGCCTTACGGTCGTGGAGAGCGAGATCGCGCAGATCCTCGCCGGCGGCAAACAGCAGATCGAAAGCGAAGTAGATAAGGTGAGTACTGTCGCCATCGGAGAGCGCCTGTTGCAGAGCGGCGAAGTCGGGAGATCCGTCGGAGCCCAAGGCGACGATTTCGCCGTCGATGATGGCGTCGGGCAGCGTGGCCGCGGCGCGGGCGATGGTGTGAAACCTGGCGGTCCAGTCCAAGCCCTTGCGCGTGCGGAGGATCGCATTACCCTTTTGAATACGCAGTTGCAGGCGATAGCCATCGAACTTGATCTCATGAACCCAGGCGTCGCCGGACGGGGGCCGATCAGCCAGGCGACATAACTGGGGTGCTACGAATTCGGGCAGCGTCGCGACCTTGGCGCCATGCTTGAGGCTCGCGCGCTTTGTCGTATGCGGCAGGGTCGTCGTGACGGTTTGCAAAACCGAGGGAGGCGGTGCAGGGTGGGCCCGATTGGAATTCCAGACGGCATCGGCCTTAGCGCTTTTCCTGGTGTCGAGCATGAAGGGCTTGGGCCCGCGGCCCTTGCCCGAGGCGATCGCGGCGATCGTGCGCCCGGAGGCCACCGATCGATCGTCGGCCAAGAGCGCGTCGGCATCGGCTTCGCGCGCATATTGATCGCGATGCTTGATCAACAGCCAATTGGTGCGCTTGCCACCGTTGCGATCGTGCTTCATCCGGACCAGCACCCAACTGCCGTGGAGCCGCTGGCCCTCGAGTTGAAATTTGAGATCGCCGGACGCGAGCGCGGCCTGCGGAGATTGGGCGCCCTCGGGCCGCCAGTAACCGCGGTCCCAGAGTTGGACGGTGCCGCCGCCATACTCACCGCGCGGGATGGTGCCCTCGAAATCGCCATAATCGAGAGGATGGTCTTCGACTTCAACGGCGAGACGCTTGTCGTGGGGATCGAGCGAGGGACCACGCGTCACCGCCCATGACTTGAAGACACCGTCGAGTTCGAGTCGCAGGTCGTAGTGAAGGCGGGTGGCCGCATGTTTCTGGATCACGAAACGGAGTCTGGGTGAGGATGCGACCGCGCGATCGCCGCTGGGCTCGGCGGTTTTGCTGAAGTCGCGCTTGGATCGGTAGCGGGAAAGGTCGTTGGTAGCCACGGCAGTTAGGGCGTCAATTAACCTCGATTAATCTGGGGCAGAGGACGTGCCGTAAGTGCAGACGAGGTTCAGCACGAGTACTAGTGGCGATTGATCTGCGCACGAAGGGGGTCAATGCGGTACTGGGCCGCCGGATGGGGTTCGCGCAACCGCGCGCGGCCCGGACCCATCAGCTTTTCGCGCAAGGTGCCCTCCTGATATTCGGTTTGCATGAGGCCGCGCCGTTGAAGGACGGGGACGACGCCATCGACGAATTCGGCGAATGATCCCGGGGTGACCATGTAGGCGAGATTGAATCCGTCGACGCCTGCAGTCACCCATTTCTGAAGGATATCCGCGATCTGTTCGGGCGTTCCCATCAGCAGCGCGCCGCCGCCGCTGAGTCCCACCTGCTTCATCAGATCGCGCACGGTCCATCTGCGCTTCGAATCATCGGTCCGGATGAAGGACTGCATCAAGGCCCTCACGGCATTGGTTTCGACGTACTCGACGGGTTTGTCCAAATCGTACTTGCTGAAGTCAACTCCGGCCCATCCACTGAGTAATGCCAAGGCGCCTTCGTAACTGACATTTTCGAGATAGTCATTGTATTTGCGCTGAAGGGCGGCCTCGGAGTCCGCGGTGATCACTTTCGCATAGAGGAAAAAGAGAATGTCGGAGGGGTCACGGCCGAACGTCCGCGCCTGCGCGCGCGTATCACGAATCGAATCAGCTACTTTTGCGGGATTGAGTCCGGCGACGAACACGCATTCGGCGTGGCGTGCGGCGAATTCGCGGCCGCGCGGCGATCCGCCTGCCTGATACAAGACCGGCGTCCGCTGCGGCGAGGGTTCCGACAAATGGCATCCGTGACTGCTGTAATACTTACCATCGTGATGGATGTCCCAAACCCTGGCGGGATCGGCGTAGATCCCGAGTTCGCGATCCTTGATCACCGCATCGTCCTGCCAGCTTCCCTCCCACAATTTGTAGCAAATCTCTACATATTCCTGAGCCATGTCGTAGCGTTCGTCATGCGGCGGTAATTCGCGCTGGCCAAGGCTGCGGGCGCCGCTGTCCAGGTAGGAGGTAACGATGTTCCATGCGATGCGGCCTTTGGTGAGATGGTCGAGGGTCGAAATGGTGCGCGCAAAGATGAACGGATGCGACTGCTGGATGGAGCTGGTAAAGGCGAAGCCGAGGTGTTTGGTCGCATAGGCCATGGCAGGAATGAGCAAGGCGGGATCATTCACAGGAGTTTGCGTGGCCTGGGACAGGGCGGCCACACGATTGCCGCGAAAAACGTCGTAAACGCCGACGACGTCGGCGAGGAACAGTGCGTCAAAACGGCCGCGCTCGAGGAGTTTTGCCAACTCGACCCAGGTTTCGAGATCGGTGTAGTTCTCCATCCGATCCTCGGAGCGGACCCACAGACCGGGCGACTGGTGAACCACGCAATTCATGTGGAAGGCGTTGAAATAGATGCGCTTTTGCATTGTCTCTCCTCGATCATCGAGCCTGCGAGCCGTCGGATTCAAAAGATCGCGCGATCAGAAAATTCCTCGCCCTTCGATTCATCGCATCAAGAGAGTCTTACCATTTGCGCGATGGATTGGAACAATTGAACGAGTTGGCGAATCGCCTCGCGCTCATCGAAAGACGGATCAGGATGTGGTGCGAAGGGAGTCGGCGGCGAAGGGACGCGCTGGTGGAGGAATCCAGGGGCGCGTCGATCGCGGGCGTCGCGACCAAGGACCAGGGGTGGCTGGATCTAGCGGCCTGCGGGTGCCGGCGTCACATTCAAGATTGGCAGCCCCAGGCAGCGGGTTGATTTGAGAAATTACCGACCCGCCGCCGGCGTGGGGAGATTCAGGTAAGAAATGCAGTGATTTGTTGAGAATTACATTTCGTTGCCAGCGGCCAGGCCAAAAAGCCGGTGCGCGCTTGATTTGACTCACAATCCAATAGTCAACTACTTCGATCATCTAGTAGCGAGGCCGCGCGCACTCGCGATCCAGGTTCGGAAATGAGTGCGCGGGTTCGAGACCGACACGTAGATCAGCAGCACGCCAGGGTACCAAATGGATAAGTCACGGAAATTGCGGCTCGGGGCTTTTATGCGGCCCGTAAGTATTCACACCGCGGCGTGGCGCTTCCCGGGCGCGTGGCCGGATGCGAATTTCAATTTCGCGCGGCTCACGCGGCTGGCGCAGAAGCTCGAGGCGGGCAAGTTCGACGCCTTCTTCATGGCCGACCATCTGGCCGTGCTCAACATGCCGCTGCAGGGGTTGAAGCGCAGTGCGACGGTGACGTCGTTCGATCCGCTGACGCTGCTGCCGGCGCTCGCCGTCGTGACGGAGCATCTGGGGCTGATCGCGACCGCGTCGACGACCTACAACGAGCCCTACCACGTGGCACGAAAATTCGCCTCGCTCGATCATCTGAGCGGCGGTCGCGCGGGCTGGAACGTCGTGACCTCGGGCAACCCGGACGAGGCGATGAACTTCGGTCTCGAGGAACACGTCGAGCATGCGCAGCGGTACCGGCGCGCGCGGGAGTTCTTCGACGTGGTGACGGGACTATGGGACAGTTGGGCGGACGATGCGTTCATTCGCGACGTTGAGAATGGGGTTTATTTCGATCCCGACAAGCTCCATGTCCTGGATCATCGAGGCGAGTACCTGAAGGTGCGCGGGCCGCTCAATATCGCGCGGCCGATCCAGGGCTGGCCGGTAATTGTGCAGGCGGGGGCGTCCGACGCAGGGCGGCAACTCGCGGCCGAGACGGCGGAGGTGATCTTCGGCGCGGGGGGCGGTATCGGTTATGCGCGAGAGTTCTACGCCGACGTCAAGGGGCGCATGGAGAAGATCGGCCGCGACCGCGACCATTTGAAGGTGCTGCCGGGAGCGTTCGTGGTGGTCGGCGACAGTGTTGCGGAAGCGCGCGCGAAGCGGGCGCTGCTCGACAGCCTGGTGCATTACGATAGCGCGATCGCGTCGCTGTCGATTGCGCTTGGGACCGATGTGTCGAAATTCAATCCGGACGGTCCGTTGCCCGAGATTCCGGAAACCAACGCGAGCAAGAGCGGACGCGAGCGGGTAGTCGAACTGGCCGCACGCGAAAATCTGACGGTGAAGCAACTCGCGCAGCGGGTCGGCGGCTTCAGCGGACTGGCCTTTGTCGGTACGCCGGTGACGATTGCCGATCAGATGGAGGAATGGTTCTTCAGCGAGGCCTGCGATGGCTTCAACGTCATGTTTCCGTACCTCCCCGGCGGGCTGGACGATTTCGTCGATCGCGTAGTGCCGGAGCTGCAGCGGCGCGGGCTTTTCCGGCGCGAATACGAGGGCCGGACGCTCCGGGAGAACCTGGGGCTCCCGCGGCCTGCGAACCGTTTTTTCGAGTCAACCTGACTCATCGATAGATGAGGGTACGGTCTGGTTCGAAGAATCAGCGCATGCGACCGCATCCTCGGCGTCATAACTGTTAGAATTCGGGATAACCTGGAGAGCCAGCAGGAGTTGAGTCGCCGGAGGTATCGGGATGGCACATTGGTACGAAGACAATTCACGATCAATCGGGCACACCCCGCTGGTGCGTCTCAACCGCGTGATCGACGGAGCGCCGGTGACGGTGCTGGCGAAGATCGAAGGGCGCAATCCGGCCTACTCGGTGAAATGCCGGATCGGCGCCGCGATGGTGTGGGATGCGGAGAAGCGCGGCCTGCTGGGTCCCGGCAAGGAGCTGATCGAACCGACCAGCGGCAACACCGGTATCGCGCTGGCGTTCGTCGCGGCGGCGCGCAAGATCCCTTTGACGCTGACGATGCCGGACACGATGAGTATCGAGCGGCGCAAATTATTGATCGCATACGGGGCCAAGCTGGTCCTGACCGAGGGTGCGCGCGGCATGACCGGGGCGATCGCGAAGGCGGAGGAAATCGTGGCCTCGGCGCCGGATCGGTACGTGCTGCTGCAGCAGTTCAAGAACCCCGCGAATCCCGCGATTCATGAAGCGACCACCGGGCCCGAGATCTGGGAAGACACGGACGGCGCGATCGATATCCTGGTGTCGGGAGTCGGCACGGGCGGGACGATCACGGGAGTCTCGCGCTACATCAAGAGAACTCGGGGCAAGGCGATCGTGTCGGTCGCGGTAGAGCCGAGCGCGAGCCCGGTGCTGACGCAGCAACGGAGCGGTCAACCCTTGAAGCCGGGGGCGCACAAAATCCAGGGTATCGGGGCGGGATTCGTGCCCGAGGTTCTCGATCTTTCGCTGGTCGATGAAATCGAGCAAGTAACTAACGAGGACGCGATTCATTACGCGCAGCGCTTGACGCAGGAAGAGGGCATCCTGTCGGGGATTTCGTGCGGAGCAGCGGTGGCGGCAGCCGCGCGCATCGCGAAGCGGCCGCAGAACGCCGGCAAGACGATCGTGGTGGTGCTGCCGGATTCCGGCGAGCGCTATCTCAGTACGGCGCTGTTCGAAAACGTATCGCGGAACAAAGAGATTGCAGCGTGAGCGGCGCCGCGCACGGTGCGCTCGCGGATGCCTCGCACCGGCGTGCGGGGTGAGGGCGAGACGCGGGCGCAAGGGCGTCGGCGACGCTCATGCGGCGAAGCCGCCGCCCGCGAAGATTCAGATAGAGTAATCGTCTTTGGATCGCCGCGGCTGAGGCGTCTTACTTTCGCTGTGGGCTTCGCGCTCGATCTCTTCGAGTTCCTTGCGCACCTGATCGAGCCGGTGTTGAAAGCCGCGCGCCTCGATCTTCACCCCGACCTTGCAACTGTTGCAGATGATGTGCGATTCGGTGTGGGCTTCAACCTCGCGGATCAGTAGAGAATTTCGATGCCCGCAGTTGGGGCAAATGATATCGACAGTTTCGTCTTCGAACATCACTGAGATCTCCGCTTGGCGGCAAAGTGCGCTACCGCGCTGAGTATAGCCGAGGGGCGATCGCAAATGAACGTCGTTCCGGGCCTCGCGGCGGACGGTGTGGGGATAATCGGCGGCGCCATTTTTTTGGGAATATGATCTGGAGAAGAAGGTTGACTGTGCTAAATTGGCGAAGCCTTCCGGCGCTGGCGCCCGTAGCTCAACTGGACAGAGCATCAGACTTCGGATCTGAGGGTTGGGGGTTCAAATCCCTCCGGGCGCGCCAGTAAAATCATACGCGTCCGAGTTGGCGCAGATCGTTTTCTAGTCTGCTGCGAATTTGGCCCGTTTCCCGATAATCATTGAAGACTGGCGCCCTGAACGCTTGACGCTGAATGCAGAGGGTTGCCCTGCCGGGTCCAGAGGGAGGTAGGATGGGTGCGGATCTGGGCGCATCGAGAGCACGGCGGGCGGTCAGTGTCGTGCGCGCGGTTGGGACGGAGCGAAGGGAGAGGGCGGCCGCTCGCGTGCGTAAAAAAATTTCGAGGCAGCAACGCATGTGCAGGAATATCAAAATGCTCTTCAATTTCGATCCGCCGGTGACCGATGAAGAGATTAGATCAGCCGCACTTCAATTCGTGCGAAAAATCAGCGGCTTCAACAGACCGTCGAAAGCGAACGAAGAATCGTTCATCGCCGCCGTGGACGAGATAGCGGGGATATCGAAGCGTCTCCTGTTTTCGCTCGACACCAATGCCCCATCGAGGAATCGCGAAGCGGAGGCGGCAAAGGCGAAGGCGCGAGCCGCCGAAAGATTCGGCGCCTGAGTGCGACGCGCCTACGCGACGATGCTGGATTCGCGCAAGACGGCGCGTTCAGCGGCCGCGACACCCGCCTCTGCCAGGATGGCGTCGGTGTGCTCGCCGAGCATCGGCGCGAATAGCCGCAGTTCTGCTGGCGTCCCAGCGAAGCGTGCCGCCGGGCGCGGTTGGCGCATTGGTCCGGCGTGGGGATGTTCCCCTTCGACAATCAGGCCGTTGGCCGCGACCTGCGGATCGGTGAGAAGATCGGCGCGAGTCTGAATCGGCGCGCATGGCACCTCCGCCGCGTCGAAGGCTTTCAGCCACTCGGCCGAATTCTTCGTGTGGATTATCTGGGCGGTGAGATCGAGGCGCACATCGGCGTTGCGAATACGGTCCGCCGGATGCTTGAAGCGCGGGTCATCGATCCACTCGGGATGCCCCACCGTACGCGCGAGTCCCGCCCATTCGGAGTCTGAATTGGCCGCCGCAGTGATATAACCGTCGGCCGTTTGGAAGACCAGATCGCGCGTGCCCGGCGGCCGTATCGACACGGGTTCGTGGCCGATAAAGGTGTAGGCAGGCATTGATTCGGGCCAGATGAAGGCGACCACCGCATCGAGCATCGCGAGCCGCACGTGCTGTCCCTTGCCGGTGCGCAAGCGTGCGACGATCGCCGCCGTAATCGCTTGCGCCGCGGTCAACGCGGTCACTTTGTCCGGCACGATCACACGCAGCATGCGCGGGCGCCCGCTCTCGTCCGCCTGGATCGACATCAGCCCCGACAGCGCCTGAATCACCGGGTCGTAGGTGCGCTTATGGATGTAGGGGCCGGTCTCCCCGAACCCGCTAATCGATGCGTAGATCAATTCCGGCCTGATTTCCCGAAGCGCCTCATAGCCGACTCCCATGCGTTCCGCGGCTCCCGGGCGGAAGTTCTGTACGACCACGTCCGCCGTTGCGACGAGCCGCTTGATCACTTCCAGCCCGCGCGGTTGTTTCAGATCGATTACTATCGAGCGCTTATTCCGATTCGCTACCGCGAAGGTCGGCGACATGCCGCTCTTGCGTCCGCCCATAGCACGGACGAGATCGCCAATTCCCGGCGGTTCCACCTTGATGACGTCGGCGCCCTGATCGCCCAGGATCATCGTGGCCATCGGGCCTGAGATCATTTGCGTGAGATCGATTACGCGAATCCCGTCGAGCGGTCCGGGCATTGCGGGTGCCTCCTGAATCTAACTCTTAACGCGGCTCGCAAGCTCAACACAGAGTCTAATGATGCGCACCTCGCAGACTCGTTAGCTCGGCTCGCAGGCTCAACAAAGAGTCTGATGATGCGCACCTCGCAGACTCGTTAGCTCGGCTCGCAGGCTCGCCTAGTGTATGCGCTCGGCTCGCAGGCTCAACAAAGAGTCTAATGATGCGCACCTCGCAGACTCGTTAGCTCGGCTCGCAGGCTCGCCTGGTGTATACGCTCGGCTCGCAAGCTCGCCTGGAGTGTATGCGCTCGGCTCGCAGGCTCGCCTGGTGTTAGCCCCAGTGGCGGACGCGGCCAGTATCGACGTGGACGAAGCCTGATTGCGGATAATAGCCGACGCCGCCATAGCGCAATGCCAGCGCGACTCGCTGCAGCATTGAAAGCTCCCGTCCCGGCAAATTGATATCGGACGCCTTGCCCTCGATATGCATGCTGTGGCGCGCGACGCCTTCGAACTGTGCCGCGAGCATCGCGTTGGTCTGCGGCGATCGATAGCCGGAAACGAGGTTGAAGGGTTTGCTGGAGTCGCTCAATTGATGAATCGTGTGCAGCAGGTCGAGCAGCCGCGGATCGATCTGCTTGACCAGGTTGGCGCGAAAGTCGCGGAAGAAATAGTTGACCTCGCGCAGCGCGTCAGGCACGTAATAGCCCTTTTCGCAGTACACCAGATTGATGCTCTCGCCGGTGTGCGTATTGTACATCGCAAGCGATCGCGCCTCGCCCGACGATGACCGCATCGGCGTGTAGCGGACCGGCTGATAATGCGCCTGCGCGACGGGCTTGTTCGGCTGCCATCGCATGATCGACGATCGCGCCGGTATGCTCAACGTCAGCCCGACTCCGTTAACCCTGATCCAATCGTCGGCCAGCGCTATTCCCGGGACCATCAGAGTCGCCGTGGCGGCTGCGCTCATCTGCAGCATTCGGCGCCGGCTGATCTTCCTAGGCCGCGATTTCTCGACTGTCTCGTTCATTGAGCGTCCTCATCCCCGCCTTTACTGAGTCTCGGCGACTCTCGCAGACCCCTTTTATGAACGCATTTCGCTGCTTAGCTCTTCCAGCCAGCCGCGATTTCGTCGCTCTCGCGATGCGCCCCGCTTCAGGCGCACCCTAACTTCCTCACTGTGCCACTATCGTGAAATCGGGTCCAGTGAATCATACCTGGCCGCGCTTTGGAATCAGAGTAAACGCGATCGTTGTCGCCCTTTGATCGCCTGTATCCCACGCGATTTGTCGCACTCCATCGCCGTTTGTGTCGCATATTCCGTCACGGGAAATGACGCTCGATATAGGTCAGCGCACTCTCCAGATCGGGCAGAATCTTGGTACAGAAGCGCACCATCCAAGGCGAGCAATCCGCATAGCTCATTGGACTGAACGCAATGACGAACTTGCCGAGGTCGTGGCTCGCGTAAAACACCTCCATCGCGGTGCCCAGCGACGGTTTGCAATAGTTCACCAGCAGCAGATCAGCCTCGCGAACATCCTGCAGGTCGAACTCGACGATCTCGTTGGCCGAGTCGATTTCACGGTCGCGGAAGTTACGCCGCAACGGGTCGAGCAGGATGAAACGTCCCGCCAGCCGCTCCTTCGCCCGCGTACGCCAATCTTTCGCCGCGGACGCCTCGGCGTCCATGATCGGGCCGCAAAGATAGATCGTCCTGATGGTTCCGGACATGGCCGGGAAGGTTAGCACAGGCGCGCGTCGGTGTGATGCGCCCACGTACGGCGATTCGACCCTGCCATCGCGCGCGTTATGATGTCCGGTATGGCAGCAATCGGCTTCGATGTTTACGGCACCCTGGTTAACCCTCTCGGCATCAGCGGCGCATTGCGCGCCTTCGTCGGCGACGACGCCGATCGCGTCGCCCAGATCTGGCGCACGACGCAACTCGAATACACCTGGCGGCGCTCCTTGATGGGCCTCTACGAGCCGTTCTCGGTCTGCACCGCCCACGCGCTCGAGTTCGCGGCGCGCAGCCTCGGCCATCAGCTTGATCGCGCAGCGGCGGCGACTCTAATGCAGGCGTATCGCGAATTGCCGGCGTTTCCCGACGCCGCCGAGGGACTCGTCCGCATGCGTGATGCGGGCCACCAGATGGTCGCCTTTTCCAACGGCGAGGCGGCCTTCGTCCGCGAGGTCCTGACTCACGCCGGCCTGCTTCCGCTGCTCGGCGACGTCGTCAGTATCGATGAGGTGAAAGCCTACAAGCCAGCGCCCGCCGTGTACCGCCATCTTGCCGCGCGCACGAATACTCCGATGGCTGACACCTGGCTGGTCTCGAGCAATCCCTTCGATATCATCGGCGCGAAGGCCGCGGGTCTGCGCGCCGCATGGGTGCGGCGCAATCCGCGTGCGATTCTCGACCCGTGGGGTATCGACCCGGATTTCGTCGTCTCTGATGTGATCGAACTCGGGGATGTATTCGCGCGCTGAAGCGTCATCAGCAGGGAGTTCCGGCCTGGCCCGCCCGAGCGACCACAATGGCATCAGCAATTAGATGAAGATCGCCGATCGAATCCTTCTTCGCCGATGGGCACCGCCCGATGCCGCCGCGCTCGCGCGCTTCGCCAATAACCGCAACATCTGGCTCAACGTCAAGGATCGGTTTCCGTATCCGTACACAGGCGCCGACGCCGCCGGCTGGATCGCACACTGCCAGGCTGAAACCGGCAAGCTCATCCAATTCGCCATCGATCTCGACGGCGTCGCCATCGGCGGCATCGGGATCGAGGCGCTCGACAACGTCCATCGTCTCACCGCCGACATTGGCTATTGGATTGGCGAACCGTATTGGGGCGAGGGCATCGCCACCGTGGCGCTGATCGAGATGACTCGCTACACCTTTGCGGAATTCCTGTTCGAACGGATTCAGGCGCTGGTTTACGAGTGGAATCCGGCTTCGCGGCGGGTACTCGAGAAGGCTGGCTATGTTCTCGAGGCGCGCCTCGCGCGCTGCATCATCAAGGATGGCCGTATCGGCGACGGATTCCTGTACGCGCGCCTGCGCCGCTGACCAATGGGCATTGGGGGACTTCAGCTTTGAGCAAAAACTTGAAGCGTCCTGGCGCGAATAGCGTTCAGGTAGCGCAACTCGCCGAAAAAAGTATTAGATTATCCCCTGCAACGCGCCCACTCAGGCCCGCGTCCAGTTCGGAAAAGGAGAGCCTCAAATGAAACAACCGCCCGTCTATATCCTCGGCGGCGCCCAGAGCGATTTCGCCCGCAACTGGGCGCGCGAAGGCAAGCACTTCGTCGATGTCATGGGCGAGATCGTCGCCGACGCCGTTACTACCGCGAAGATCGAGCCGCATGAAGTCGAGACCGCGCACGTCGGTAACTTCGCCGCCGAGCTTTATTCGAAGCAGGGTCAACTGGGCGCTTTCTTCCTCGAAACCAATCCCGCCTTCGCAGGCATTCCGACCAGCCGACACGAGGCCGCTTGCGCCTCCGGTTCGATCGCAATCCTGGCCGCGTCAGCCGAGATCGAAGCTGGCCGTTACGACCTCGCTGCGGTCGTCGGACTGGAGCAGATGAAGACCGTTGATACTGCGACCGGCGGCGATTTCCTCGGCACTGCCGGATGGTATGAGCGGGAGTGCAAGGGCAAGGAATATCCTTTTCCGCGCCTCTTCGGGCGGCTCGGCGACGAGTACGACAAGCGCTTCGGGCTCAAGGATGAATACCTCGCCCGAATCTCCGCGGTAAATTACGCCAACGCGCGGCATAACCCTCGCGCGCAGACGCGCGGATGGCCGGTGACCGAAGGCAATCCGCAGGCGCAGGCGAAAGCCAACGCGGTGATTGCGGGTCGGATCAAGGTTCGCGATTGCTCGCAGGTCACGGACGGCACTGCGATGGTCTTCCTGGCGTCGGAGAAATTTGCGACCGCGTGGGCCAAGCGCAATGGCCAGAAGGTCGAGGATCTTCCGCGCATCCTCGGATGGGGCCATCATACGGCCGCCATCGAGTTCGATACCAAGGTGGCCGAGAGCAAGGATAATCCTTACGTGCTGCCGCATACGCGGCAGGCCATTCTGGACGCGTTCAAGCGGGCGGGGGTTGGCGCAGCGACCGATTTGTCAGGCATCGAGACCCACGATTGCTTTACCACTTCCGAGTACATGGCGATCGACCATTTCGGCATCACCAGGCCCGGCGAATCGTGGAAGGCGATCGAAGAGGGCGTCATCGAGATGGGTGGCAAGCTCCCGATCAATCCGAGTGGCGGACTGATTGGCGCAGGACATCCGGTCGGTGCCACGGGCGTCCGCCAGATGCTCGACGCATGGCGGCAGGTGACCGGCAATGCGGGTGATTACCAGGTCGAAGGCGCGAAGAAATTCGGCATCCTGAATATCGGCGGCAGCGGCACGACGAGTTGCGCCTTCGTGGTTGGCAAATAGGAAGCAGAGCAATGACAATCGCCCTTGGAGTGCAGCAGGGGCGATTTGATTCGAAAGCGGAAGGGGCGATTCGATGAAATCGGATCGCCCCTTCCGCTATTCGTGCGGCCGCGGCGTCCCTGCCGGGCGCTTGCGGCGACGGCGGCGACGCCGCCGCTTGCGCCCCGGCGTGGCGCTATCGGCGGGGCTGCTGGCGTCGCGCGCAGCCCCGCCGATAGCATCGGCGGCAGCGTGGCCGTGAACGGCCACGCTGCCGCTGCCGCCGCTTCCCGCTGCAGCGGGAAGCGGCAGATTCCGCGTCGCGCGAAATCCGTAGGCCCCAATCAGCACCAGCGCCATCGCTATCGGCCACATGATGTAGGCCGGTATCGTGAAGCCCAGCGCAAACGCCAGCAGGCCAGCACCGCACGCGAGCAGGCTCGCGATCTCGAGGGCGCGGCGTCGCCCCTCGAGATAGGCAATACGCTCGGTCGCGATGAAGCCCGTCATCGCGACGACGAAAGATGCGGCCGTGAGCAGCCATCCGACCGGCTTCGTGTACATGTCGTGCGGCGTGAGGATACGCATCGCGAGGCCCGCTGCGCCCACCGGATTCAGCTCGCACGATAGAAAGCTGATCGCCAGCACGGCGTACCATACCGGGCCTCCCGCGCCGAGACAGCCGGGCGAATTGGTGCTGCGGGATCGACTATTTTCAGCCATTCCAGTGTTTATGCAACGTGCCGGTGGTCTCCGATTGCCTGCGAGTCGCGCCGTTCTGGGTTGCAGGTTCGCACCGCTTGCCTTTGCGGCGATGGTACAATCTACTCGTCTATGGTCCCCGCGCGAAACCATCCGAGGCCGCGGGGTGCGCTTTGACTTATGCCGCCCGTGGATCAGCCGATCATAGAACCTCATGCGATACTTGAAGATTTGTCCGCGCACCGTTCCGGCCTTGCCCCAGGCCCGAAGCATAGCGATCTCACAGGTAGCGCGGGGCGCGTCCTCGTTAAGGAAGTGAACTGGCTTGGCGACCTCGTCATCAGCCTCCCGGCGCTGCGCGCGATTCGCGCGGCCTTCGCGAGTTCGTCGCTCACCGTGATGGTCAAAAAGGAATTGGCCGGCTTTTTCGACGGAATGTCCTGGATCGACGAAGTGATGCCATATACGGTCGCCCGCGGAATCCGCGGCATCGCCGACCGCGTTTCGATCGTTAACCGGATTCGCGCGCGCCATTTCGATCTCGCGATTCTTTTTCCGAACAGCTTCGAAGCGGCTCTATGGGCAACGCTCGGCGGCGCGCGGCGCCGCGCCGGCTTCCTCACCGACTATCGCGGGATGCTGCTAACGCATAAGGCGCGCCCCTCCGGCGATGCGCTCAGCGGTCATCAGCGCGATTACTGGCTCGCGATGGTCCGCGACACCATCGGGGTCATCCCGGCGCCGGCCGCTGCAGGTGTGAAACTCGAAGTCGGCGAGATCCATTTGGAGAAAATGCGCGCGTGGCTGGCGGCCAAGCGCAAGGCTCACGGCACGCCCCTGATCGCGATTGCTCCGGCGGCCGCCTATGGCCCGGCCAAGGAATGGCCGCTCGATCGCTATGCGGCGCTGATCGACTTGCTCAGCGAGACCACTGGCGCCGAATGTGTCCTGGTCGGCGCGCCGTCGGAGCGCAATCTCTGCGCGCAGGTGGCGGCGGCGGCGCGCGCCGACGCGATCATCGCCGCCGGGCAAACCGATATCGGCGATCTGATCGCGCTGCTCTCGCTCTGCGACGGCTTCGCCGGCGGCGACTCTGGTGCGATGCATCTCGCGGGCGCTCTCGGAATTCCGACCGTCGGCATCTTCGGCTCGACCAATCCGCAACGCACCGGCCCAGGCGGGGCGCGCGCCGGCGTCATCTATCACAAGCTGGAGTGCAGTCCCTGCCTGCAACGCACCTGCCGCTTCGGTCATTACAATTGTCTGCGCGAAATCACTCCGCTCGAAGTCGCTCGCCAACTCGCCTTCTTAGGCTAATCCAACTCGCGAGCTGTGCCCCGCAAAAGTTGTGAGCGAGCCGCGCATTCATTTCGTTATTTGAACGAAGTGAGCAACATCGCGCGGACTTTGCCGCGTGCGAGCGCAGCCCGACGAGCAGGCGAGCACTTGACCAACACCTAGCCTCGACTCCCACCGCGCCTGCCGTCTATGCTAGGCTGCCATCGGACGGGAACTGCCAGTTATGGCGGCCCCGGAGGCTCAATCCATGTCAGGTCATTCCAAGTGGAGCTCGATCAAGCATAAGAAGGGTGCTCGCGACGCCAAACGTGGCAAGCTCTTCACCAAGCTGATCAAGGAAATCACCATCGCGGCACGCCTCGGCGGCGGCGACATTAACGCCAATCCGCGGTTACGCACGGCAGTCCTTACGGCGCGCCAGCAGTCGATGCCCAACGACAACATCGACCGCGCCATCAAGAAAGGCACCGGCGAACTCGGCGGCGGAGAACTCGAACAGATTTTCTATGAAGGGTACGGCGCCGGTGGCGTCGCCGTCATCATCGACGTGTTTACCGACAACCGCAATCGCACCGTCGCCGATCTGCGCTACATGCTTTCCCGGCATGGCGGCAACCTGGGCGAATCCGGCTCCGTCGCCTGGATGTTCAAGAAGCGCGGTGTAATCTCCGTCGAGAAGGACGCCGCCGATGAGGACAAGCTCATCGAGCTCGCGCTCGAGGCTGGCGCCGACGACGTCATCAGCGATGCCGACGGCTACCAGGTGATGACCGCGCCGGAGAATTTCCCGGCCGTTCGCGAAGCGATCGAAAAGGCCGGCATCGCGATGGCGGGCGCCGAAGTTACCATGATGCCCGAAAACACCGTCAAGGTTTCGGGCCGCGCCGCCGAACAGGTGGTCAAGATGATGGAGGAACTCGAAGATCACGACGACGTTCAGAGCGTGTCGTCCAACTTCGACATCGATGATGAAGAGTTGGCGCAGTTTTCTGCGGCGTAGGCAAGCTTCCCTGCGGTTGGCTTGATGCGCGCGCGCTGCGCAAAAAAATCGGATCGGGATACGCGCGCACGAGTGACGTAACGGCTGGTGGTGGTTGAGGTGTTGGAATGCGGGTACTTGGGGTGGACCCGGGGAATGCGGTTACCGGTTTTGGGATAGTCGATCGCGGCCGCGAACTCCGCTACATCGTCGCTGGAACAATCCGGGCCGGGGCCCTGCGCGGACCCGCCCGGCTTGCCGCCATCTACGAAAAGCTGATCGCGGTTATTGACGCGCATAGCCCCGACGCGATCAGCCTCGAACGCAGCTTCGTCGCCGTCAATATTCAAAGCGCGTTCAAGCTCGGCGAAGCGCGCGCGATGGTGATGCTGGCGGCGGCGCATCGCCAACTCGAACTTTTCGAATACACGCCGACCGACGTTAAGTTGTCGATCGCCGGCTACGGACGCGCTGACAAGCGGCAGGTCAAGGCGATGGTCCAGCGGACCCTCGGCAGCGGCGTTCCCGACGATCTTGCCGAGGACGCCACCGACGCCCTGGCGATTTCGCTCTGCCACGCTTTCCGCGCGAAGATGCCGCGGCCGCCCGCCGCACGAACATCCTTGACGCGGCGGCTCGTCCGTTCGACCACTGTCGCCGGAGCGCCCTCATGATCGCGTCGCTCGCGGGCCGCGTGAAACTACGCGAGGCCGGCCGGCTGGTGGTCGATACCGGCGGCGTCGGCTACGAGGTCTTCATCCCGCTCGCAACCTACTACCGCGCGCCAGCCGTAGGGATGCCGTTCGAACTCGAAATTCGCCAGGTCGTGCGCGAAGACTCGATCACGCTGTACGGCTTTGCGACCGCACCCGAAAAACATGCCTTCGATCTACTGCTCGGCGTACAGCACGTCGGTCCCAAGTTGGCGCTCGCGATTCTGTCGGTGCTCTCGCCAGAGGATTTGGTTGATGCGATTTCCCAGGAGGATGTCGATCGCATCGACGCCGTACCCGGCGTCGGTCCGAAAGTCGCGGAGCGTTGCGTGCGGGAATTGCGCGACAAGATTTCGGCATTGAGTCTCGTCGTGAGCGAACGTCCATCCACCCTGGCCAACGGCCACGCCGCCGCACCTTCCATTTTCGATGATGCACTTTCCGCTCTCGTCAACCTCGGCTACAAGCCGGTCGAAGCCAAGCGCGCGGTCGATTCGATCGGTACCAATGGTTCGCAAGAGGGGCTCGAGGCCCTGATCCGTAAGTCACTGGCGGTGCTGCTCGGTGAAAAATAACGAAGAGATCGAGCCTGTAATCGATATCGCCGAGGCGCACGAGAATGGCGCCGATGCGCGGGCGGCCAAAGTCCGCCGCCCGGCCCTTGCCGGTCGCGAGGGCGCGGGTGCGCACCCGGATTCGCCCGCGGCCCTTGAAGACGAGACGGTCTTCGACCTATCGCTGCGGCCGCGATCGCTCGGCGATTTCGTCGGCCAGGACCGCCTCAAGAAAATCCTCGGAATGTCGATCTGCGGCAGCGCGCCAGCGCGGTGAAGTGCTCGACCACGTGCTCTTTTCGGGACCGCCCGGACTCGGCAAAACCTCGCTCGCGCATATCATCGCGCGCGAACTTGGGGTTAACCTGCGCGCAACTTCCGGTCCGGCAATCGAGCGCGCCGGCGACCTCGCAGCGATCGTCAACGACCTCGACGAGGGCGACGTCTTCTTCATCGACGAGATCCATCGCCTTGCGCGCCAGATCGAAGAGATTCTCTATCCGGCGATGGAAGACTTCGAGCTCAATATCGTCGTCGGCAAGGGACCGGGGGCGCGCTCGATGAGGCTGGCGGTGAAGCCGTTCACGCTGGTCGGCGCGACCACGCGATCGGGCCTGTTGAGTTCGCCGCTGCGCGACCGCTTCGGCCAGCATTATCATCTCGATTTCTATGATCGCACGGAACTGACGGAAATCGTCCGCCGATCGGCGCGCCTGTTGGTGTACAGCTCGACGACGATGGCGCCCATGAGGTGGCCGGCGCGATCGCGCGGCACCCCGCGCATCGCGAATCGATTGCTCCGGCGCGTGCGCGATTTCGCCCAGGTTAACAACGCTCCGATCGTCACCCGCGAGGTGGCCCTCGGCGCGCTCGAACTGCTCGAGATCGACGCCTGCGGATTCGATCGCATGGACCGCGCAATCCTTGCCGCGATTATCGACAAGTTCGACGGTGGCCCGGTCGGGGTCGAGAGTCTCGCGGCGGCGGTGGGCGAGGAAGCCGACACCATCGGCGAGGTGTACGAGCCCTATCTGTTGCAAGAAGGGTTCGTCGCGCGCACCGCTCGCGGCCGCGTCGCCACACAACGCGCCTATGCCCATCTGGGCCGCACCCGGCGCGGTCCGCTCCTCTGAACTGAAACGCCCGCGATCCGGACTCGCGGCGAAACCGATCAATCACCGCATCATCAGTACGCAGCGCGTTCGATCGAGCTGCCCGCGCGCGCGGAGTCAGTTGGTTCCATGGCTCGATAACTGCTCTTACAGCGCCGATTCAAGTCGCGATACCGAAACTCACCACAGTAGGAGAAGCCAAGTGAATCAGGCGATAAAATAATCGCTGCGTGGCGCCGAATAAGCAATTAACGCTCGCCACTGATTTCCCATTAGTGCTATAGATACATTAAGTCATCTTTGTTTACGATGCGCATCCGGTGTCCGGCGCGATTCGCGATCTGACAGTGCGACATAAAAAGATCATGCCCGTGGTCGGACCAGGCCGTCCGAAATGTCTTGAGCGAAGCGTCGCCCGCACCGCGTATGCGATCGGCTTCGTGGTTCTGGTCGCCATTACCCTGACGATTCCCACGCCGGCGCTCTCCCAGCCGCCGACGGCGATCACCGCGTGCGGCAAAATCACCAAGCCCGGCCTTTACGAACTCGACAGCGTGCTGATCGCCTCATCGCCATCATCCGGTGATTGCATCGTCATCAGTGCGCCCGATGTTTCGCTGAATCTCAATCATTTCAACATGATGGGTGCTACCGACAACGTTGGCATTCACGTGATGAAGACGGCGCCGCGCGCTTTTATCGAGGGCAACGGTTCGGTCGTGCAGACCTTTGGCGAGGGTATCCAAATCGACGCGCCCGACGTGGTCGCGGATAATTTCGAAGTGGCTTCCAATACCGACGCCGGCGTTCTGCTCAATAAAGTGGAGCGGGCCGATCTGTCAAACTTTTTGGCCACCGACAACAAGAACGATGGCGTCCGGATCGTGAACGGAAGTTACAACGTGCTGCAGATGCCGGTGATTTCCGGCAACGGCAGATTCGGAGTCTGGGCGGAAAGCTCGAACCACAACAGCGTGGGCAACTTCGACGTCAACAACAACGCGCTCGCCGGCATCTACATCGGATGCTCCCAGGCCGGGCCCCATAGTTTGTGCGCGCGCGGCGCGAAGACGAGCGATTACAACAATCTGTTTTCGGGCACCGTCGGGATTTACAGCAGCGGTGAGGAGCAGTACGGCGTCGCCATCGACAAGGGCGACAGCTTCAATCACGTGGTCAACGTCCGCGCCTGGCAGAACGACGAAGTGGATTTGCTCGACGTCAATTCCGACTGCGGAACTAACTACTGGTTTGCCGAGCCAATTCTAGGCCTGGTTGAGCCGCCCGCCTGTATCAATTGAGCGGCGCTGCGCGCGCGCCGTGGGGCGCAGGCTGATTTCCGGTCTTCTCGCCGCTACCCGGCTTCGCCTTATCCTGCATCGCCTCAACCTGACTCGCACTTAAGTTCAGTTTGCGATGACGCACGACCCGCGCTAATAACTCCGTAACTGGTGGTCGCCTTCCAATTTTCGATGGCGGCCATCCAGGGTATTCGTCACGACTGGCGGGCAATCCGCCGGCGTGAACAGACACGGAGGATAATCCCATGCCCGACTACAAGCTCGTCTCGGCCGATTCTCACTTCGTCGAACCGCCGGCGATGTGGGCGGAACGAATGGACAAGCGCTTTCGCGATCGCGCCCCGCATACGGTCAAAGGACTTGGCGGCCGCGAGGGAGAGTTCTTTGTCTGCGAAAATATCTCGCCGATGGCGGTGGCGGGTTTCTTCGGCGCCGGTGTACCGTCCGCGGAATTGCCGGATCATAACAAGCGCGGCTTCGACGCCGCTCCCAAGAGCGTGTGGGACGCTGCGTACCGGATTAAGGATCAGGATCGCGACGGCGTGCAGGCCGAAGTTATCTACACCTCGATGGGGATGCCGCTGTTCGGACTCGAAGACGCCGAACTGCGCGCCGCCTGCTTTCGCGCGTTCAATGATTGGGCCACGGAATATTGCAGTTATGATTTCAAGCGCCTCATCCCGCTCGGTCTGATAACTCTCGAGGACGTTCGCGGTGCCGCCGCTGAACTCGAGCGGATGGCGAAGAAGGGGATGAAGGGCGCGATGATCTGGGCCGAAGCGCCCGACGATCGGCCCTACAGCCATCCCGACTATGAGCCTTTCTGGGCGGCCGCGCAGGACCTCAATATGCCGTTGTCGCTGCACATCCTGACCGGCAGCAAAGGCACTGGCGCCGATCAGCGCAATGGGCGCGACTTCCTGCTCTCGCTCGCCAACCTGCATCACCAGATCGAGCGGTCGATCTCCGTGATGGTGTACGGCGGCGTGTTCGAGAAGTTTCCGCGACTGCGGATCGTCTCGGCCGAAAACGATGTCGGCTGGATGGCCTATTTCATGTATCGCCTGGACACCGTGCAAAACCGCCTGGGTGCCGTGGGCGGGATGAAATTGCCGATGCGCGCGAGCGACTACATCAAGCGCCAGGTTTTCGCGACCTTCATTGCGGACCCGGTCTTCGTCGATTCACTGCATCGCTACGGTCCCGACAACATCATGTGGTCGTCGGATTATCCGCACACGGCGGCGACGTTTCCGCGATCGCAGGAGATTGTGGCCAAGCGCTTCGGATCGCTCCCCGAGGATCAGTTGCGCAAGATCGTTCACGATACCGCGGCGAAAGTTTACGGCTTGGCGTAGATTTTCGCCGGCGAAATGCGTCCTGGCGGTTAGTCGGGCCGCGGTCAGGCCGGGGAATCAAACCTCGGCCTGACTATTTGTAGAGGGCGCCCACGCGCGCCTAGACCTGGATAAGTTCGATGAGAGTGCCGTCGGGATCGGAGCAGCAAACGAAGCCCTCCTGACGGCCGTTGCGGACCTCGACCATTTGCGGCGCGGTCCAGAACTCGACGCCTTTAGCACGTAGATCTTCGTAATCCTGCTGGAGAGTTCGCGTGCGGAACGCGATCCGGCAAATCCCGGCGTGCCACGGATTAGGGTAAGCCTGCCCCTCCGTCGGCGGATTTTTCCATTCGATCAGATCGAGCCGTGTGGCTCGCGGGTTGTCGCCAAGGATCATCAGCACGGCGCGGCCGCGACCGTTCGGAAGGCGCATCCCTTCGCTCAATTTCGAACTGCCGACTACGCCCAGGTCCAGGATCACTTTGAAGCCGAACAGCTTGTAAAACTCGATCGAACGTTCGAAATTGGTCACATTGACGTTGATATGGAAGATACTTTCAATCATCGTCATCCCCTCGAGCACGACGGTAGTGGCTGGCCCATTCAGCCGCCGCGCGATTGCCACAATGTCGTAGCAGCGCCCGCTCCGCAATCTCTCCGATCGCGGATAAACCCTCCAGGCGATAGCTGAGCCAGCCGCTTGCTTCTGCTAGAAAATATACCCGATGCGGCGGACTGGATGGTCTCGTGCATCATGGGAACGCCGCATGGAAATTGCCGCGCTAATTATGATCCTGATTGCGGTGCTGATCGGCCCGCTGCTGTTCAAATCGATCGAGCACAACGTCGAAGTGTTCTTCCTCGTCGTTGGCGTGCTGACCGCGCTCGTCACCGGACGCTTCGACGGCGTGCTCGTCGCGGCCGCTATCCGCGAACCCGCCTCGCTGGCCCTCGCCGTGCTGATCTTCGGTGGCGCGTTTCGTTACGCGCGCCCGCTCCTCGACCGCGCATTCGCGCGCATCACGAACGCCGTCAAGCCCCGCTGGATTTGCTGCGCCCTGATACTTGTTCTCGGCGCCGTGGCTGGACTCATCACCGCGGTGATGGCGGCGCTCGTGCTGGTCGAGGCGATTTCCTATTTGCGCCTCGATCGCCGCACCGAGATCGGCGTCGTAGTGGTAGCGTGCTTCGCGATCGGCTTCGGCGCAGGTCTGACCCCTCTCGGGATGCCCGCCAGCACCCTCGTGCTGTCGGCGCTGCACGCCGATTTCTGGTACCTGGCGCGTCTGCTCGGCCCGTTCATTTTCGTTGGGATTATCCTGGCCGCGACGCTCACTCTCGTGATGCCGTCGCACCAAGGTGAACCGCTCCATCCGACCGCCGAGGTCGAGTCCTGGGATCTTATCTTTATACGAGCCGCCAGAATTTACGCGTTCGTTGCGGGTCTCGTCGCGCTCTCGCGGGGACTGCGCCCAATCGTCGAGACCTATCTCGGCCACATTCCCGGCACAGTATTATTCTGGTTCAACGGCATCTCGGCGGTGGTCGATAACGCAACGCTGGCGGCAATCGAAATCGGACCATCAATCAGCCACGCGCAGCAGCGTTCCCTGCTGCTGGCCTTGTTGATCAGTGGCGGAATGCTGATACCCGGGAATATTCCGAATATCATCGCCGCCAATCGACTCGAAATCGGCAGCCGCGAATGGGCGCGCGTCGGCCTCGTAGTTGGTTTACCGCTGATGCTGCTCTGCTTCATCGTGCTGCTCTGGATCGATTGAGAGTGCCGGCGCGCCGTTTACTGGACGCCGCAGTCAGCCGATAATCGACCAGTAGTAAAGGTTTGCGCGGCGAAGCCGCTTCCGCCGGCAGGAGCATTCGGATGGCATCGGATCAGACGGTCTTTTGCTTTGACGTTGACAATACGCTGGTCGATAACGATCGCATTCAGGCCGATATGGCGATCCATCTCGAGCGCGAGATCGGCGCCGACCGTAACCGGCACTACTGGGAGTTATTCGAGGAGCTTCGCACCCAGCTCGGTTACGCCGATTATCTCGGCGCGCTGCAGCGTTATCGCATCGAGTTCCCGCGCGACTTTCATATCCTCAAAGTCTCGGAATTTCTGGTCAGCTATCCCTTCGCCAACCGCCTCTATCCAAATTCGCTCGACGTCGTCGATTATTGCCGCCAATCAGGTGCGACCGTCATCGTTTCTGACGGTGACGTGGTCTTTCAGCCCCTCAAGGTTCATCGATCCGGATTGCACGAGGCCTTCGACGGTAACGTCCTTATCTATATCCACAAGGAGTTCGAGCTCGACGATATCGCGGCGCGATATCCCGCCGCACATTACGTCTTCATCGACGACAAGGTGCGCATTCTGAGCGCCGTCAAGAAAGTCTGGGGCGAACGCGTGACGACGGTTTTCCCGCGTCAGGGCCATTATGCGCTCGACCCCGCGGAGATCGCGAAGTACCCCGCGCCAGATGTCGCCATCGATCGCATCGGCGCGCTGCTCGATCTCGATTTGAAGGCGCTCGCGACGCCGCGCTAGTCCGCCGTCGCTCACGGACAATGGTCGCCAGCGTCCGCGGAACCCGTTCGAGCAGCCCCCGCCGTCGCGTAGGGGATCGTGGCCGCTACGCGCCTTCGCGATTGACCGATCTCACGTGCGGATCCGGCGGCAGGTTCAGCACATCCCGATTGTAAAAATCGCTCAGGTATTCAATCAGGTTGCGCATCGAGACTTCCGCGACCGGATGATCGTTCTCGTCAACCAGCGGAATGTGCCGGAAACCTTCCACCACCATCCGGTTTAACGCATAAGCCACCGGCGAATCGGACGGCAGCGTGACTGGATCCCGCGTCATGAAGCTGCTGACCTCGCTGTGCTTCAGGTCGATCGCGTGTCCCGCAACCTTCATCGAGGACGTCGCGCTCAGTGAAAATGCCGACCAGCTTACCGCCCTGCACCACCAGTGCGGTGCCGCGATCCTCGCGCTGCATGGCCTCGATTACCGCCGCCAGACTGGAATTCGACTCGACCACGAGCGGCGTATGCTGGATGACATCGCGCAGTGTGATCGTCACCAGCGCCGATTCGAGGTCCGCCGGTCCCGGATGCTCTTCTTCGATCAACCGATCGATATCATTCTTGTCCAGGGACATATTGACACCTCCCGTCAGGGTTCGATCACCTACATCCCCCACCCCCCTTCGCCTACCGCAGCATATACCCGATTGCCCAATGAACCAACGGAGTTGGCCACTTTGCGCTACCGATCCCCGCTTGACCTGTAGCACGTGTCGTCGCAGCGGCGCTATCGCGGGTGCGATAGCGCCGCCGCGATGCCAAAAGCGGACATTCTCCCTGATGCGCTACAGCCGCTTTATCAGCCTGCATGTGCCGGCGCGCCAAAATTCGGAGCGGGTTAGTCTGCTGCCGGGCGGTTGGTATATGAATACCGGCTGTTACACTTGAAAAAGAAAATTGGAACTTCCTGGTTTAGCCGCTATATCAACGAGATCATGAACGAAATAGACGTATTCGAGGCGATCCATTCCGCGCGCGCGTTGCGACGGCTCAAGCCCGACCCAATACCTACTGAGTTAGTCACTAAGATACTGACTGCCGCGACCAGTGCCCCCTCCGCCGGCAACCGCCAGGACTGGATCTTCGTCGCCATCACTTCGCCGCAACAGCGGCGCCGCGTTGGCGCCGTGTATGCCAAGGCTTCCATGCTCGTGCGGCCCTTCTACTCCAACGCGATGCGCCCGGCCCACATGACTCCCGACGAATTCCGCCGCCTGCAGACCTCTGGTTTCTACCTCCACGAGCACATGGCCGACGCGCCCTTGCTGATCCTGGTCGGCGCGCATGCACGGCCTGATCGGAAGATGCCCGGGGTCGCGCCCGAGGCCGAAGCGCGCGAGTCGATTCGCCAGCGCGCCGCCAGCGTCTATCCGGCCGCGCAGAATATTGTGCTCGCTTGTCGGGCGCTCGGTCTCGGCACCGTTATCACCACCAACCACATTCTGTGCGAGGAAGAGATGAAAGCAGTGCTGGAATTGCCCGCCGATGTCGAAACCTTCGCCCTCATGCCGATCGGTTATCCGGTCAACAAGTTTGGCCCCGTCGTGCGCAAACCCCTGAGCGAGGTCGCGATGCGCGACCGCTGGAACAATCCATGGCCCGGAACCGATTCATGACTTGCCTCGGCGATCCCCCACTCGTCGGATGATACTCGCGAACGGCACCCCGCCGGACGCGGCCGCCGACAAAGCCTGTGCCTTCAACGTTGTTCGTGGAAGCCACCAGGCAACGGTTCGCGAAACCCTCGAGGTTCCGCGAGCCGTTGCGCTCTATCCAGTCACCGGGTTTTCTATTTTCCGGTCTTCATCGGTTGGACTACTACTGCAGTCTGGTTGTTGCTGAACTGATTGTTCTTCAGAATCTTCACCTTGTCTCCACGCGCGCCCGCGTTGAGTTCCAGCACCCCGACCGCCCTCCAGCAGTTTCCTTTGACGCACCGCTGACTGTAGAAATTGTCGCTGATCATATTGCCGGTTATCGTGCTCTCCAGCGTCGTATTGGAAACCTGGATGCCGTTCTGTCCAATATCCTTGGTCTTGCCCGCACCCGTTACCACGTTTCCGGTTATCGTCGCACTCGAACCGTCTCCATCGACGAAGATTCCGCCCTTCTGATAATCCGTGATGGTGTTGCCGCTCAGCGTGCCGGTGCCAGGATCGTTGCTCTCATCATCCACTACTTCCGATCCTACCCGAATCCCGTAGCCCTGCTGGCACGAGCTTATTGGATTATCCCGAATACTCGTGATGTCGTTGTTGCTCACCGTCGCCGTGGCATTTTCGTGCACGAACACTCCCGCAACCAGATTGCAGGCGCCGGGCACCGCTGCCGGTCCCATGATGTTGAAGCCGTCGATGACGACCCCGCCTCCATCCGAAGCGGTCGCGTTAACCTTTGTGCTGTCGGTTTTCACCGGAAGAAGAGAATCGTCGTTGACGACTTCGATTATCGCGCCGCCCGGCGTCAAACACTCCGGCGCTTGAATCGTCGCCCCCAGTGGATTAACCGATTCCAGCGTCAGGTCCGGCTGGTAGATTACGAACGACTCCGTATAGGTCCCGTCGCATACCTCGATCGTGTCGCCGTCATTCGCGTTGTATACCGCCTCACTTATCGAACCGTAATACGAGTTCCCCTCGGTGCATGGATTGTCGTCTTGGTCCACCACCAGGGTTGCCGCCAATGCGCGGCCCGCGGCGAAGAGCGTCAGCACCGCCATCATCACACCTGCCGTCACCCACTTTTTTTGCGATTTGCCCATCTCGTTCATTCCTCCCCGCGCTAGATAGCCTTGAATTGCGCTCCCGTGTGCCCTAACGCTCTTGTCAGCTACTCTAACATGTTGCATCAATCAATCTGGTTCCCTGCGTATCATTCTCTGCGTTTTTCTCTCCTTCGCGCCGGACGTGCTCTTTAGCGCTTTTAAGCAAATCTTCGGAGTGCCAAAGCGGGCGATCGTCCAACGCCGAGAGCGCCGCTTTCAGGCCTCGCTCCGGCCGGTTTCGCGCCGGTAAGTGCCCAATTTTTATCGAATAAAGAAATCGGGACGCCCTTAATTGGCGAGGTCCTCAGGAAAGAGGCGGCGAACCAACTCAACGTGGAATGCGGCGTGAACACCCACAACGCTGATCCCTGACTCCGAGGGAACCGCGCGAGGGCTTACCCCAATTGGATCACCGCCGGGTTTTGCTGTCGCGATCGGAATTCGGCCGAGGACTGCCCGGACAAGTATCGCTGCGCGATCCCGCCGCTGCAGTCCGTATGACTATCTGCCGCGCGAAGTAACTATAAACGGAAAACCGAGATCGCGGTCGATATGGCTATTGTCGATGGTCGATTTGGCTATTAGCGATATGGCTATTACCGATATGGCTATTGTCGATGTGGCTATTAACGATGTGGCTATTAACGATGTCCGGTATTCTATTTTGAACTGACTATTTAAGTCGAACTGACTATTTAAGTCGATGAAGTATAGCCGTATATATTCGCGTGGGAAGTCGAACGATAGAGGTGTATCCGCAGAGTCGTCGGCGAGAGGACTGACTAAGCATATAAATGCTAACCGATGACTGACTATCGGCTTCGGTAAGCGCAACGCGGCGATTAGCTATTCGATCATGTAGCCATATTCAATACGGGTACGGATTCCCGCCCCCAGGCGGATAGCCACCGGATGAATACCCCGGAGCCCCGTACGGCGGCGGGCCATAATTGGAATAACCGTAACTCGGCGGGCTATAGCCCGACGGCGCGCCGTAGCCATATCCGGACGGCCCGAATCCGCCGGCGTTGCCGAGCAACCCCAACAGTGGACTTGACCCGCCGGCGCCGCCAAGCAAGCCCAGCAACACGCCCATCCCGCTGCCGCCCATGCTCATGCTCATCCCGTTACCGCCAAAGGTCATGCCCGGACCGCCGCCCATGCCGCCCATCGCCGCTTGCTGCTGATTAACTTGTTGCTGCTGATCCTCGTACGACTGAATGTCGCGCCGACTCTGTTTCTGCATGCCGGAGTCCGCATCGGCCGGCTGCGTCGACGCCTCGGGTCTGCCGATTTGACCCGAGTAATCGTCACCGGTTCCCGCATTCGCGCTCGCGGTCGGAGCGGCCGGGGTCGCCGGTTGATTCTCCAACTCAGGCCGCACCTTGATTCGGTTGCTGACTGAGATTGTGCTGTCTTTGAGATACTCACGGCTCTTCGTCACCGCATCCTGTTTGCCGAAATCGGTTGCCGTAAAACCGTAGAGCACTACCTCGCGCGTACCATTTGGGTTGGTCAGCAGTTGTGCGCTCACTAATGGTAGCCGATGAGTATGTAGATACTTGGTCAGCTCTGCAGCCTGCCCGGTGCCGTGGTCGCCGCTATCGGCCCGCGCTTGCGGCACACCGGCAAACACCAGCAGGATAACCAGAAATAGTCCCCACAGACCTGCCCGACGTGCCCGATAGCCTGCGCAATCTCTTTTCATACCCTTCCCCTTAACCGCGCCGCCTTCTTCCAGACAGTCGTAGTCGAGAACCTGACTCCCTATCGTTCATCCAAGAGCCGTGCCGCGCGCGAGTCACCGGATTCGATCGGGCGCCCGAAGCCAGTCCTTGTGACTCGCATGTCTGGCTCGACTCCCGCACCGAATCGGTTCCCCACATACATCAATGACGTATGGGCTTGCGGTTTGGTTGCAAGATTCGACGCTTCCCGAGGCGTTTGTTGCCACCAGGTTTCGTACGGCTCCGCCATGCAAATGGCATCGGAGTGATTACATTTGGACTGTGACAGCGGCCGCGAATCTGCTGCTGTCCAAAGGGGTGATTCTTGAAACTTCGCCAATTTGCAACTCTCGCTGTGCTCCTGGTCGCTAGCAACGCGTTCGCCTTCGCCGGCTCGCAATACCAGTCGCAGGCCACCGTTTCGTTAGATCAGGCGCGCAACCTCGCTCTGAAGACCTACCCGGGCAAGATCGTTTCGGAAGAACTGGAGCAGGAATCCGGAGGCAGCGGATTGCGCTACTCGTTCGTTATTCGCCATCACCAGGCGAAGCATGAGGTTGGAATCGACGCCAAAACCGGAGCGCTCCTGGAGAACTCGATCGAGCAGGCATCCGGCTGATTTAGTCGGGGCTTATAAGTAAATCCGTTCGGCTCAACCGTAACTCCGATATCCCTGATGCGCTCGATTTTCGGTCGGCCTGCCGCTGGTTGCTTTGGAGGCGTTAAAGTAACCAGGCATTAGAGCGCTGCCGCTATAGGGCGGCCACGAGAGTGACAATCGAGTTGAACCTCCGTGGCATTCAGGGGCAACCGTTTGAAGCCTAAGATTAGGATCAGGAAGCGGTCGCGCGATCGCCAATCCGATCGGGAAGCGTATCGCTTGGAGCGTGGCGCGAGTGCGCAAGCAGTAGCGAATCCCGCCGGAAGATAATGATTCCAATCCTTCTGATCGTCGTGGTCGTACTGCTCTTCTTGCGCGCGCGCCGAGGTTCAATCGTGGCGCCGGCCGCGGAAATTGCGGGACGCGATCCGATTCGGCTGATCCTGCTGGTCGTGGTCGTATTACTTCTGATCGGGCTAGCGGTGACTCTCTTCGCGCCTTTAGGCAATTATCACCTATGGTCGCGATAGCAGTCTCTGCGCCGTATATGCGCATCAAGCCCGGCCGCAAAACGGGAAGAAAATGGTGGGCAGGGGCAGAATTGAACTGCCGACACGAAGATTTTCAGTCTTCTGCTCTACCGACTGAGCTACCTGCCCACCCCGACGGGCTTCCCATACCGCGAAAGCAGGGAAGTTGCACGGTCCTTAATTCGTACCGATCCAGCTCCGCCGTTGCAAGGCGCTTCCATCCTTGCGCGTGGGAGCGCAGGTATCGAGCAATCTCATTCATCGTTCGAATCAAGGACGACCAGGTGTCAGCGGCGGAGATCCGCATTGAAGCGGAAGTCCGAAACTTACATAAGGTTTTACATCTCCGGAGCTTCTGATCCTTCCGAACGATATGGGATTTGCACTAACCAACAACTTCATTGCGCAGCAGCGCGAACTCGGTTTCGTAGCATCGCAAACTTCGTTCGTAGCATCGTGAACTTCGTTCGCAGCGTCGTGAACTTCGTTCGTAGCGTCGTGCGCGGTTGCGTCGTCCCTCGTGGCGTGATGCCGTTCCCAGTTGCGGAGTTCCGTCAATGCAGCGCAGAGACCCGCGCCTCGACGAAGTCGATCACCTTCGCTTCCAGGTTGGCGCTGTCAAGCTGATCGATCTCTTGCACGCCGGTCGGACTGGTCACGTTCACCTCGGTCAGGAAGTCGCCGATGATATCGAGGCCGACGAAATAGAGGCCGTCGCGCTCCAGCCGCGGCTTCAGCAGCCGGCAGATCTCGCGGTCGCGCGCCGTGATGTCCGCCTTCACGCAGTTGCCGCCGACGTGGATATTGCCGCGATGCTCGTCGTCGCGCGGCACCCGCAGCGTGCCGCCGAGCGGTTCGCCGTTGAGCACGATCAGCCGTTTGTCGCCGTTGCGAATCTCGGGGATGTAGCGCTGGCCCATGATCGGACGGCTCTCGAAGCGCGTGACCGACTCCAGGATCGCGTTGAGATTGCGGTCGCCCGCGCGCGCGTGAAAGACGCCCTCGCCGCCGTGGCCGTCGAGCGGCTTGACGATCATTTCGCCGCCTTGCTCGTCCATGAAGCGCTTCAGGCGGGGGATCTCATAGGTCACGATGGTCGGCGGAATCGCGCCGGGGAAGTTGAGCGCGTAGAGCTTTTCGTTGGCCTCGCGCAGGCCCGCGGGTTCATTGAGAACGAACGTGCGCGCGCGGTCGGCGAGGCTCAGGATCATGGTGGCGTAAAGGTAGGCGTCGTCGGCCGGGGGATCCTTGCGCATGAAGATCGCGTCGAAGGCTTCCAGCGGATACTGCGCACCGTTATCGAGGAAGCGGAAGTGAGGTTGCGCGCGCATCACTTCGCAGCGCCGCGCATGGGCGAACGGCTGATGGCCATGGGTGTAGAGCCGCTTCAATCCCAGGTGGTAGAGCTCATGACCGCGCCGTAGAGCTTCGAGCATGAAGACGAAGGTCGTGTCCTTGTCGGGGAGGACGGCCTCGAGGGGATCCATCACGAATGCGAACTTGTAAGCCACCGATCAAATTCCTCTTTCGATTTCGTCCAGCGCGGCGGCCGCAAGGCTGAGGGCGGCGAGCGCCGCGGTTTCGCTCCGCAGCCGGTTGGGCCCGAGTCCGACGCCGATGAATCCGGCCGCGTGCAGCGCAGCGTGTTCCGGCGCGTCGAAGTCGCCCTCGGGACCGCACGCGATCAGCATAGCGCGCGGGCGCGTTCGGCGAACGATCGCGCCGAGCGGTTCGGCGCCTTCGACGCAGACCGCCGCAAGCGTTCCTTGTGGCACTTCGCGGGCGGCCTCGGCAACCGTAAGCGGCGCCCGAATCTCCATCCGACACGGCGACAGGCTTTGCTTGGCGCCGGCGAGCGACAACCGGCGCCATCGTGCGAGTCGTTCCTCCCCCGGATTACGCATCACCGATCGCGCGCATGCGAGCGGCCAGAGCGCGGTCGCGCCGAGTTCGGCGGCTTTCTCGACGATGAAGTCCATGCGCGGTCCCTTGATGAGGGCGGTGGCAAGGATGATCGCCGGATGAGCGGATCGGCGTTCGACGAAACCGGTGATTTCTATCTCGGCGTAATCGGATGCGACGCGCGCGATAACTCCGTCGAACTCCGCACCGCCGTCTGCGATCAAGCGGACCGCGGCGCCGGGCCCCAGCCGCATCACGTCGCGCAGATGGTGGAGTTCGCGATGCTCGATTCGCACGATAGCGCCGGTGGCTACCAAGCGCGCGTCGATGGCCGCGGATGCGAGGGCGAAGCGCGGCGGCCGCGCGACGGATGGTTTCATCGGGCGAGCACCAGCGCGGTCCATCCGCGATCGGTGCGCCGATCAATGCATCGCAGGCCGGGGCGATAGGCGGCGATTACGCTTTCGGCTTCGCGCGCGAGAATCCCGGCGATGATGAGCCGTCCTTCGGGCGTGAGGCGCCGGCGCAACAGCGGCGCCATCTCGGTCAGGGTCGAGGAGAGGATGTTCGCTGTAATGAGATCGAAGTGCCGGCGCAGCGAAGTGATCGGCACGAGCGAGAAGCGGACGCGATCTCCGACGTGGTTCAGTTGCGCATTCTCGCGCGCGTTATCGATCGCTACCGGATCGATGTCGAGCGCGGTGATCTGAGGCACGCCAAGCAGGCTCATGGCGATGGCGAGGATACCGGAGCCGGTGCCAACGTCCAGCGCGCGCGCGAACGGGCGCTTGGGAACCAGCTCATCGAGCAGGCGCAGGACGCCGTAAGTGCTGCCGTGGTGGCCGGTGCCGAAGCCCTGGCCGGGCTGAATGACGAGGCGCAGGTAGCCCGCGCGATGCTCATGGCTCCAGGGCGGGACGATCAGAAAGCGGCCGACCGTGAAGGGCTCGAAGCGGGTCATCCACATGGTGGCCCAGCCGGGGTCAACGAGAGGGTCGGTCTGGAGAGTGGTGGCGGCGGTGATCATGGCGGCGGCTTCGAGTGCGCGGCGGACGCGCTTGAGGTCGGCGTGGTTGAGCCGATCGAAGTAGGCTTTCAAGCGCACGCGCCGAGGGGTTCGCGCGGGAGCGGGATGAGCGGTGCGGATCTTGCTGACCTCGCATCCGAGTGCGCGATTGGCGACGAGCAGCGCGGCGGCAGTGTCGGCGGCGCCGGCGGGCAGATCGAATTGGAGCCGGACGTAGGTTCGCTGCCGTTTCGGTTTCATGCTGATGACGGGATGCGCCTGTGTGTCGGAGACTCGCGGTGCCGGCGCGAGGGCGCCGGCACCGCCCGTTGGAGCGGCGGTCGGGCAACCGACCATCTGGCCGGCTGCCCGCCCGCCCGCCGCCTGTCGCAGCGAAAAGCATAGGTGATACGCGGTGGCGGGACCAGAGCGCAGGGACGAGGCGGCGACCCCGACGGGGACGCCGCCTCGTCCCTGCATTGGTCGCGCGCCAGCACGATTCCGAGGAGGCGAACGATGCGCTTCTGTGCACGCGAAAAGTCCTCGGCAGCGGGTCTGCAGCCGGATTTTCTGAGATTTCTGAAAACGAGGTTGAGCTTAACTGAGCTGTGATGCAGCGAGTGATGGATTTCAGACCGAAAAACGAACAGACGGCGAAAATGTTTCACGTGAAACATTTTCGCCGTCCGTTTGTGGCGCAATATTGCACGGTTGACTCAGGCGGGCTGTGGAAGACCCCGATCGCGTCGAATTGCGCGGTGTCGGGGCGCACCGTTACCATCGGACAAAGATGAGTGGAAGAGCCTATCGCAGCGCGCGGCGTCGCAACGTTTCGAAATAATGGCGCAGTGAGGGGCGGGTGCTGAACATTGCGCATCGCGGGGCTAGTGGACGTTATCCCGAAAATACGCTGGCGGCGTTCGCCGCCGCGATCGATGCGGGTGCGCAGATGTGCGAACTCGACGTGCAGCTCACACGCGACGGCGCGATCGTAGTGATGCACGACGACAGGGTCGATCGTACTACCGATGGCCGCGGCGCGGTGTGCGCGCTGACGCTCGAGGAGCTGAAGCGGCTCGACGCCGGCGTGCGTTTCGGGCGCGAGTTCGAGGGCGAGCGGATACCGACGCTCGAAGAAGTCTTTGCGCTGATTGACGGGCGTTGCGGGTTGAATATCGAGATCAAGGCCGCACGGGCGACGGCTGCGAAAGTCAAGGATGTGGATGGCGGGCCGGCCTGCGGGGCGGGAGCCAGTTCGGCGAGCGGCGCGAGCACGATCTGCGGATTGGTGTGCAATATGATCGTGGCGCAGCGGGCGCTCGCGACTGCGATGGTATCGAGCTTCGACTGGCCCGCGCTGGCGATCGTGCGTCATCTGGAACCGCGGGTGCGCATCGGGCTGCTCTCCAGCAGATGGCCCGCGCGGCTGCTGGGCGCCGCTTTCGAGATGGGCGCTGATGCGATCAATCCGCGATCGGATATGGTGACGGAGGACCTGTGCATCGCGGCACATCAGCGGAACCTGAAGGTCTATGCGTGGACGGTCGATGATGCCGCGGAGATGCGCCGGCTGATAGCGTACGGCGTGGACGGGATCATGACGAACTACCCGGAACGGCTACGCGATTTGATGGAATATTGAGAATGGCGCGATTCGGCCAGGATAAGATCGAAGAGGTGCGGACGCGCGCCGATATCGTCGAGATCATTGGCGCGCAGGTGCGGCTGAAGCGCGCCGGGCGCAACTTCGTCGGCCTGTGCCCGTTTCATAACGAAAAGACGCCGTCGTTTTCGGTCAACGCGGAGCGCGGCTTTTTTCATTGTTTTGGCTGCGGCGCGGGCGGCTCGGTGTTCGACTTCATAATGCGCGTTGAAGGGCTGACCTTTGCGGAGACGCTGGAGTCGCTCGCGCGCCGCTACGGAATCGTGCTGCCGGAGCCCACGAGAAATTCGGGACCTCCGCCCGGCGAGCGCGAGGCCTTGGTGCTGGTGAATCAGACCGCGGCGGAGTTTTTCGAGCATGTGTTGTGGAAGACCGAGGAAGGCGCCGTCGCGCGCGAGTATCTGAAGACGCGGGGCATCGCGGACGAGACCGCACGCGCGTTCATGCTTGGTTATGCGCCCGCCCGTCCGGCCAATTTCGCCGGGGTGATCGCCAAGCGCGGAATGCTGGAGGCGGCGCTGAAGGCGGGGCTGGTCAAGCGTTACGACGAGCGGCCGCCGTATGACATGTTTCGCGGGCGGCTGATGTTTCCGATCCGCGACGCGCTGGGCCGGGTGATTGGATTGAGCGGGCGGGTGCTCGATCAGAGCCTGCCGAAATATATCAATTCGACCGACTCGCCGATCTACTCCAAGGCGCGCGCGCTGTACGGGATTTACGAGGCGCGGCAGACGATTGCAAAGGCCGATCGCGCGATCCTGGTGGAAGGCAATATTGACGTTATCGCGTTGTGGCAGGCGGGCTTCAAGGAGACCGTAGCGCCGCTTGGCACGGCGCTGACGGTCGATCAATTGCGACTGCTGGCGCGTTATTCGCGGAACATATTCGCGTGTTTTGACGGCGACACGGCGGGCCGGAAGGCGTCGTTGCGGGCGCTGGAGATATTCCTCGGCGCCGGATTGCTCGGGCGCGGCGTCTTTATCCCGGCGGGTGCCGATCCCGATACGCTGGTGCGCGATCGCGGCGCGCAGGCCTTTAGCGAACTGATCGAGAAGGCGGAATTGCTGGTCGATTATTTCCTGCGGGTGCAGGCCGAGGCAGCGGGCGCTTCGCTGGGCGGACGGGCGCGGGCGGCGGAGCGGGTGGCGGAAATCCTGCGGATGATCGCGAATCCGTTCGAGTTCGATCTGCTCGCGCGCAAGGCTGCCGATTTCCTCGGCGTCAGCGAAGGGCTGCTGCGCAAGGAGGCGCAAAAAGGGCGCGGCGTTAATCAATCGACGCGATCGAGTGACGCGCCGCCGGTGCGATCGGCACGGCCGACGACGAGCGGGGATGCGGTGGCGCAGGCCGAGATCGGGCTGGTGGCGATCGCGCTGAGTTATCCCGAATTGCGCGAGGAGATCGCCGCTCAGATGATGCCCGCATCGCGTGCCGATGCTGACGCCCAGGCGTCATCCGCAGCGGCGGGAATCGCGCCGGCCGAATTTCACGATCCGATGCTGGCGGCGATGATCGAAGATATCTGCCTTTCGGCAGAGGCGCAGGCGTCGCTCGAAGTGCGGATAATGGCTGGCTTGAGCGAGGACCAGCGCGAACGGCTGAGCGCCCTGATCGTCGGTCCGCTGATGGCGGAGGCGGAAAGTGCGCGTGCGATGGCGGTGGAATTCATGGGGGCGTTGTCGCGCAATCGACATCGGCGCGAAGTGGAAAGTCTGCGGCGGGCGGCGGCGGATACGAGCGGCGAAGATGCGGCTGCGGCGGCACAGGCATTGATAATGCTGCGGCGGCAGGGCGGTGACATTCGATGACAGCGGGGCGGAGGATCCCACGCGATAGAAGACGATGAGCGGTCCACGCGCATTAGGACTTAAATCCCGTCGGCAAACTTGGTACAATTCAAGTTCAGCTTGATGATATTGCACGGGCCCATAGCTCAGCATGGTTTAGAGCTGCCGGCTCATAACCGGCTGGTCCCAGGTTCAAATCCTGGTGGGCCCATAACAAGATTATTGTCGAAAAACTCGCATCGCTCATCCATGACGGCAGCCGCAAGCGGCGCCGTTGCGGTCTCCCGCGCCGGGATTCCCGGTGCGGCGGCAGCCATGGATGCGGCGATACGACCTGCTTTTTGCGGAGGTTGCTTTGCGTGAAGAGATAACCCGGCTGATGAGTCTCCAGGCGATCGATCGGGAGTTGCGGGAACTCCAGGCGGCGCTCGCCACGGTGTCGGAACGGTCGGTGCAGTTGCGGCAGGAAGCGAGCGACTACGCGGCCGAACTCGAACGGCTTCAGCAGGAGGAACAGCAGAGCGCGGTGGCCCGCCGCAATCTCGAAAAGGAACTGGCGGAGAACGAGGCGCGGGCGCGCAACAAGCGAATGCGCAGCAACCAGGTGCGCAATGACCGCGAGTCTCTAGCCGTCGATCACGAGATCGAGTCGCTAAAGGACATCAAGGCCCGCCAGGAGGGCGAACTGCTGGCGATGATGGAGGCGGCCGAGCAGCGCACCGCGCGGATCAAGCTGCTGGTGGAGTTGTCGGCGCAGCGCAAGGCCGAGCTGATCGAGGCGGAAAAGGAGACGGCGGCGCAGGTCGAGGACCTCAAGATCTCGATCAGCAAGCAGCATGTCGATCGCGATCTGATGGCGAAGAATATCGAGGCGGCGTTGCTGTCGCGTTACGAGATGCTCTTCAGCCGCCGCGCCGGAGTGGCAGTCTCGGAAGCCAAGGGGGGCACCTGCCAGGGCTGCCGGATGCGGCTGCCGCCGCAACTCTACAACGAAATCCAGAAACACCTGCAGGTGCATTTCTGTCCGAATTGCCAGCGTATCCTGTACTTCGAGACGGCCGTGAAGGTCGAGGGCTAGGCGACACGGGGCGAGCTTGCGAGCGGTTTCAGACTTCCGATTGGGTAAATCACCGGTGAGATCGCAAGGGCGCGGCCCGCGATGCGGCCGAAAAGCTACGGTGCTAGAATCGGCGCTGCCGGAGTGAGTTGGGCGATCACCCTTAACGGGGAGGAAAGTCCGGGCTCCACAGGGCAGGATGGCCGTTAACGACGGCGCGGAGCGATCCGCGGAAAGTGGCACAGAAAACAAACCGCCCATAAGGGGCAAGGGTGAAATGGCGGGGTAAGAGCCCACCGGCGTGCGAGTAATCGTGCGCGCATGCCAAACCCCATCCGGAGCAAGACCAAATAGGAGGATGAGCGGCCCGCTCATAATTCCTCGGGTATGGTCGCTTGAGCCCGCGAGCAATCGCGAGCCCAGAGGAATGATCGCCGCCCGCGAGGGTACAGAACCCGGCTTATAGACTCACTCCGGCACTATTTGTGAATCGAATCCTGAGGGCGAGGGCGACGACGGTAAGGTTATAGAAAGAGCTTAAAGTTCGTTGTTGCGCGACAACTATCCCAGTTCTTTTCCTATCTGACGGCCCGGCGGCGGGCGTTTCTCGTTCTGCGTGACGGCATTGGTGGCGGCGTGAGACCGAAGGCGGCTTCCGCATTCTCGAGGAAACTGCGACCCCTGCCGGATTCAGCCAGGATCGATGCGACCTTGGCGAGCGCCTTGAGATCGCGCACGCCGATATTGATTTCGGGGGCGATTGCCAGATCGACGTGTGCCGGCAGGTCGCGGGCGAAGCGGGCGGCGCGTTCGATTTCGCCGCGTTGATTAGCGCCGTAATCCTCAAGGTAGCGAACGATCGAATCGAGCCGGCGGTCCGGTAGGCCGTCGCGATTGAGAGCGGCGCGCAGCAGGGGAATCTCGGCGAGTGCGGGTGGCATCTGGCGGGGCGCCGCCAGGAGAGCGTCGAAAGTGCGCTCGTCGAGCATCCGATTGAGCACGATCGCGCCGAGATGGAGCCCCTCCGTTTCCATCTGGGCGACGAGTGCGTGAGCCTCGCGCAGGCGGTCCTCTTCGGTCGTCGTCACGAGCACGAAATGGACGTTGGGTGCATGGAGCATGGCTTCCACCTTGCGAAAGCGATCGGCAATGGAATCGGCGGCCTCGGCGGCGGCGGCGAAGAACTCGGAGATCGAGGTGAGCGTGCGCATCCCGGCGAACTGCTCCAGTTGGCCGACGACGAAGCGGGCGGCGCGGTTGGCGAGTCCGAGCACGGTCTTGCCGGCCGCCGCGTAGGGGATGAAGAGCCAGCGGGCGGCGCGCGAATCGAGCAGGCGAATCAGATGAGCGGGCGCCTGGATGAATTCGAAGGCATGCGCGGCGGGCGGCGTATCGACGACTTTGAAATCGAAGCGCGCGGCGCAATGCAGGTCGTAAAGCTGCTCGAGTGCGGCATAGGCCTCGGCCCCGGCGAATTGTTCGGTGAGGCTGCGGTAGAAGGGGTTTTTGAGGATGCGTTCGCGCGCCGCCGGAGTCTTGACGAAGCGTGCGACGAGACCGTCCCATGCGCCTTTCACGTCGAGGACCATCGCGGAGAGCTTGAGGCGCGAGTCGAGGCCGGCGGCGGCCAGGCGGCGCGAATCGATGCGCGTGGGCTCTGCGCTGAGGCGTTCGAGGCCGAGCGCATCGCGCAGGCGGCGCGCCGGATCGACCGTTATCATGCCGGTGTCATGGCCTGCGCGCGCGGCCGCGATTCCGATCGCCGCCGCCACCGTGGTTTTGCCGACGCCGCCGGGGCCGAGCAGGATAATCGTCGAGCCTTGCTTGAGCAGTTGCTTCACTAATGACTTCGGGTGCGCGCGGCCTCAGTGGGCAATCCGCCCGCGTCAAGATAGCATTTCATGGTGACGCAGCCAGCGCCTCACTGGGGAAAGACGTCACTCACGGCAATTTCGGGGAAGGGTGGAGTGAGACTAGGATAGCACTATGATCGTCGTCCTCATTGTCGCGAATATTATCTTTACGCTCATACTTATCGCACTGGCATTTTTGCTCCGACCACCGATCGGAATAGCCATTAGCCGCGCGCTGGAGCCACTCGTCGGTGGCATCGATGCCGTTCGCAGGAGCCTCGAAGATAAGTTTACGACTGCAACTGCCGATATGGCAAAGCGGTTGGCTGACACTAAAGGAGATCTTCGTCAGGAAATAACGGACCGGCTTGAGGCGGCGTTCAAATTGATGCGCGATTCTGTGGACCAGCAGATGCTCGTTGGCCGTACTGAGCAGTCGCGAGCGCTCGAACAGACCGTGCTTAGGCTGGAAACTAAATTCACGGAATTGCAGCGCGCGACAGAACAGAGATTCGATGGGTTTGGCGACCGTCAGTCACAGTCGCTTGCCCAGTCACGTAACGAGTTGATTGATTCTCTGGCGCGGAACCTCGGGGTTCAAAAGCAGGAACTAACCACTCTCGCAAATCAGACTCGCGATGGGTTTGAAGCCTTTCGGTACCTTGTCGAGCAAAAGCTCGAAAGCCTCGGAGACAGACAAGCGCTAGCACTTCGTTACGCACGAAAAGAAGTGAGCGACACTCTTTCGCAAAGCCTCACAGCGCAAAAGCAAGAGTTGACGACTCTCGAGAATCAGACCCGCGACGGATTCGAAGCGTTCCGGAAACTCGTCGAGAATAAGCTTGAGGGTCTCGGGGATCGACAGGCTCAGGCACTCGCCGAAGCACGTAAAGAAACGAGCGATTCGCTCGCACAAAATGGAGTCGCGCTGAAGCAGGAAGTAATGGCCTTTGCGAATCAGACTCGCGATGGATTGTCCGCTTTCCGACAAACAGTTGAGCAAAAGCTCGAAGGTTTTGCAGATCGGCAGGGTCAGGCACTTGCCGGCTCACGAAAAGAGATGAGCGATTCACTCGCACAGAACGGTAATGCCTTACGACAGGAACTAACTGCACTGAACCAGGAAACTGCGCAACGGCTTGAAGCGATTCGCAATGAAGTCGATCAAAAGCTTCTCGCAATCAGCGATCAAGTGCAACTTAAGTTAGATCAGAATATCAAGGAGGGATTTAAGCAATTCGAAAAGGTTCAAGAGCATCTCCGGGCAGCCGAAGAGCAGTTGCGGAACGTCAACACAATTGGCGCATCCATCAACGATCTAAACAATCTTCTAAAGTTGCCACATTTGCGCGGACGCTTCGGCGAAGCGAGCCTCGAACGCCTGCTCGAGGATTTCCTTCCGGCACAGATGTATGAATTGCAAGCTGCAGCGGGCGAGGACGGAAAGGGTCGAGCGGATGCGGTAATCAAGTTTCCAGATCGCACATTGCCGATTGACGCGAAGTTTCCTCGTGAGCAAGTGCTGTCGCTATTCGACAGCAGCGATCCCGCGAAGCTTGCAATTGCGCGAATAGAATTGGTTCGGGTGTTAAAAGAAGAGGCCAAGCGAATAACGGGGTACATCAATCCGGAGAATGGGACCACGGATATGGCCTTGATGTATCTGCCGAGTGAGACGCTTTACATGGAAGCGATTCTCAATGGCGAGCTCAGCGAATGGCTCAACAAGCTCCGGGTTTTCCCAGTCTCCCCGAACACGCTGATCGTGATGCTCCAGTCGATTCAGATGGTCTTCAAGATGTATGAGTTTGCGAAGAATTTTGAAAAGGCTACAGAAGAACTTGGCAAGGCGCAAAGGACGTTCGGTCTCTTCGAGCGAAAATTTGACGAGATCGGCCGCACACTGGACAAAACGCAAACTGCCTACGGTACGGCCAAGCGTCATCTCGGTACCTATCGCCGTCGCGTGACCGATTTGACTGGCGAACAGGTGCCTGAGCTCGACGCGCCAGCAGAACTGGAAGAGGAGCAGATTTGACCGCGCACTACTCGGTTTCGACGTTGGACGGCGCCGGCGCCTTGAGCTGTCCGCGCTCCTGACCCTCGGCGATCCAGGCCTGCACGTCGCGCCGCTCGCGCGTCAGGAAACCGCCCACCGCTTTGCGCAACCCCGCATGCGCCACGTAATGCATGCTGCGGGTCAGCGCGGGGTTGAAGCCGCGCAGCCATTTGTATTCGCCGCCCGCGCCGGGCTCGAAGCGCTGCACTGCGCGCTCGATACAATGGTCGATCGCGGCGTAGTAGCAGACGTTGAAATGGAGGAACTTCACGTCCTCGAAGGCGCCCCAGTAACGCCCATAGAGGACGCCTGATTTCTCGAGATTGAAGGTTCCCGCGATCAACTCGGGTCCGCGATAGGCGCAGACGAAGCAAAGGTTGCGCTTGAAATGATCGCGCATCAGATTGAAGAACTCGCGCGTCAGGTACTGCCGCCCCCAGTAGAGCTTCTCGATCGTCGAGAGATAAATCCGGTACATCGGCGCGAACAGTGCGTCGGGAATTTCATCGCCCGCCAGCGATCGGATCTCGACGCCCTGGGCCGCGAGCGCTCCGCGTTCATGGCGGACGGCATAGCGCCGCTTGCTCTTGAGCTGGGCGAGATAATCGTCGAAGGTGGCGAAGCCGGAGTTGATCCAATGGTATTGATAGCCGAGGCGCTCGGCGAAACCGACCCCGGCCAGGGCCTCGGCCTCGTCGGGCGCGCAGAAGTTGACGTGCACCGAAGAGAGTTTGTTGTCGGCGCATAATTGCAGCAGTGCGCGTCCGAGCACCGCGACCATCGTCGGCCGGTCATAGTCGGGACTCACCAGGAACCGCCGCCCGGTATGCGGGGTGAAGGGCACGCCCACCAGCAGCTTCGGGAAATAACTGATTCCCGCGCGCTCGGCCGCATCGGCCCAGCCGTGATCGAAAACGAACTCGCCCTGGCTGTGACTCTTCAGATAGAGCGGGCACACTGCCGCGATCTTACGCTCCGGCCCGATGCGCACCACCAGATGGCACGGCGACCAGCCCGTGGATCGGGCGGCACTCTTCGATTCCTCCATCGCCCAGAGCCAGTCCCAATCGAGAAAGGGCGAGTCGTCGGGCGCGAGCAGTGCGTTCCAATCCTCACGCGGGACGTCGCGGATGCGTTCGACCACGGCGATATCGGCTTCGCCGGGCTGGAGCGGTTTGGGATTTTCGCCTTTTGAGGCCATCACGCGCGTATCGTTATCTGCCGGCTACGATCTTAATCGCGCGGGCGGCGGGTGCATAGTGCGATCGCCCAGGCGGGAAATCTTTTCGGCGGCAAATGGCATCATCAATGGCGAGTGATTATGTTCGATCTCGATGAGTGAAGCGATGAAGCCGGAGCCGCGCACCGATCGCGGATCAAGCAGGCGATGCTGATCGATTGCGCGCGCGCGTGCGGAGGTTGCCAAGGCGATGCCAGACGCGTGCATTTTCTGATAAACTGGAACCCGTAATCTGGTGGCGGGAGCTCTACTCGTGATGAAGCAGGACGAGGAAAAGATTCTACTCGAGGCGCGCCGCGCAACTCCGCCAGCGGGCCCCGGCGGGATTGACGGCGGCGATGACAATGGCGGCCGCTCCGGCGGCGACACTGTCACCGAGCGGCGGACCAAGGAAAAGGTCAAGACGCAAAAGCCGTCGATGTACAAATGTATCCTGCTGAACGACGACTACACGCCGATGGAGTTCGTCGTCGAAGTGCTCAAGACCATCTTCCATCGGCAGCAGGCCGAAGCGACGCGTATCATGCTGCATGTGCATCAGAATGGCATGGGCATTGCGGGCGTCTATCCGTTCGAAATTGCCGAGACCAAGATCAAAACCGTCGAAGAACTCGCACGCGAGAGTCAGTATCCGCTCAAATGCGTAATGGAAAAGGAGTAAACCGGCGTTGATCGTGGCTCGTAACGAAGTGCCGGCTCGAATGGGCCGGGGAGGGCGTTAAGCCGCCATGCCATCTTCAGGAGTGATGATTAGCCGCGAGCTGCAGATTACGCTGCAACTGGCGATGACTGAGGCGCTCAATCGGCGTCACGAATATGTCTGCCTCGAACACGTGCTGTATGCGATGTTGCACGACGTCACGACCAGCAACGTCCTGCAGCATTGCGGTGCCGACCTCGACGCGCTGCGCAAGAAACTGCAGAAATACCTCGATGAGGAGGTCGAGCGCCTGACCAAGGGCGGGACCTTCCAGCCGCATTATGCGGCCGGTGTTCAGCGCGCCCTTCAGCGTGCCGCGCTACACGCGCAGTCGGCCGGACGCGCCGAGATCAACGGGTCGCAAGTGCTGGTGGCGATGTTCCACGAGACCGAGTCGCATGCGGTGTTCCTGCTGCAGGAGCAAGGGGTCACCCGCTTCGACGTGATCAACTTCATCTCGCACGGCGTCTCCAAAACCGGGGCTGACGACGATCGCGAAGTGCGCGGCGCCGCCGAGGATGCCGAGCACGACGGCGACGGCGAGGGCGAACACGAGGGCGAGGAGGGCGGGCCCAAGTTGTCGCCGTCAAAGGCGCTGAAGACGTACGCGATCAACCTGGCCGAGCGCGCGGCCGCGGGGAAGATCGATCCGCTGATCGGTCGCCGCAACGAAATCGAGCGCGCGATCCACGTGCTGCTGCGCCGCCGCAAGAATAATCCGATCTTCGTCGGTGAAGCGGGCGTGGGCAAAACCGCACTGGCCGAAGGCCTGGCGCTCGCGGTGCACGAAGGCAAAGTCCCAGCGACGCTCAAGGACATTCAGATCTATGCGCTCGATATGGGCGCGCTGCTCGCCGGCACCCGCTTTCGCGGGGACTTCGAGCAACGCCTCAAGGCGGTAATCAAGGCGGCCACGGGCAATCCGCACATCGTCCTCTTTATCGACGAAATTCACACCATCGTCGGCGCGGGATCGGCCTCGGGGTCGACCATGGATGCGTCCAATCTGCTCAAGCCAGCGCTCGCCTCGGGTGAACTGCGCTGTATCGGATCGACCACGTACCAGGAGTACAAACGATCCTTCGATCGCGACAAGGCCCTGGCGCGGCGCTTCCAGCGCATCGAAGTGGCCGAACCGACGCGCGAAGAGGCGGTGCAGATTCTCAACGGGCTGAAGAACCACTACGAGAAGCATCATAACGTTCGCTACACATCGGCGGCGATTCGATCGGCGGTCGAACTCTCGGCGCGCTACATCAACGATCGCTACCTGCCCGACAAAGCGATCGACGTGATGGACGAGGCTGGGGTCGCAGGCCATCTGCGGGCCAAGAACGCCGAGACGGTCACCGTCGGGGCACGCGATTCCGAGCGCACCGTCGCGCGGATGGCGAAGATTCCCGAGCGCACGGTCTCCGCTTCCGACCGTGTCCGGCTACAGGATCTCGACACCGAACTGAAGGAAGTGGTGTATGGCCAGGACACGGCGATCGACGCGGTGTGCCGGGCGATCAAGCTCGCGCGTTCTGGCCTCGCTCATCCCGATCGTCCCGTCGGCGCATTTCTGTTCGCAGGCCCGACCGGCGTCGGCAAGACCGAAGTCGCGCGCCAATTGGCCAAGACGATGGGCGTCGAATTCCTGCGCTTCGACATGAGCGAATACATGGAGCGACACACCGTGTCGCGTCTGATCGGCGCGCCTCCGGGCTACGTCGGCTTCGATCAGGGCGGGTTGCTGACCGACGCGGTCAACAAGACGCCGCATTGCGTGCTGCTCCTCGATGAGATCGAAAAGGCCCATCCCGACCTGTTCAACATCCTGCTGCAGGTGATGGACCATGCGACGTTGACCGATAACAACGGCCGCAAGGCCGACTTCCGCAACGTCATCCTGGTGATGACGACCAATGCGGGCGCGCAGGAATTGTCGCGTGCGATGATTGGCTTTGGCGCCACCGTCCAGACCGGCTCGCCGCGAGCGATGATCGATCGCATGTTCTCGCCCGAGTTTCGCAACCGGCTGTCGGCCATCATCGAATTCGATCCACTTCCGCCGGCAGTAATCGAGCGCGTGGTTGACAAGTTCCTGCTCGAACTGTCGGAGCGCCTCGAGGCCAACAAGGTCACGATGGAAGTGACGCCTGCGGCCAAGAAATGGCTCGCCGATCGCGGCTACGACACGCGCTTTGGCGCGCGTCCGCTGGGTCGCTTGATTGAGAACGAAATCGCCCGCGTGCTGGCCGACGACGTGCTTTTCGGACGGCTCACCAAGGGCGGTCGCGTGGTCGTCGATCTCAATGGCGACAAGCTCTCATTCGACTACGGCACCGCGGAAGCTACGGCGCCGCCGCCGGTGGACGTTGGCACCGAGGCCTAGCCGCCGAGGGCGCTGACGGCATCGGCGCTTCGCCGTCCTGGCGGTATCGGCGCCAGACTCCGAGCCGTCCCGATACCGCAGCGCGCGGCGCCTTCGGCCCGGTTATTGGGGGGACGTTTGAAGCCTGAGATCAGGCGCGCAGGTCGGCGCAGGCTGTTGTGACCATCTCACCCTGGGCCACAATTGCCGCCGCCGGGCCGCTCGACTATTCTAAACCCAATGCCGATCTTCGAATACGAATGTGGCGCTTGCGGCCGCATCGGCTCCCACGTCGTCCTCGGTACGGGGCGCGCCCGTCGTCCGCAATGCCCTGATTGCGGGTCGGCGCGGACGAGACGGGTGATGTCGTCGTTCGCGGTGGTGGAGAGCGAGTCCTCGCGCCTGGCCAATTTCGACACCAGCCAGAGCCGCGGCGATTCGTACTATCGCGACGGGCGCAACGTCGGGATGTGGGCGAAGAAGCGGGCGCAGCAGATGGGCGTGGACCTCGGGCCTAAATTCGACGAGACGGTCGAGAAGGCACGCAGCGGTAAACTAATCAAAGATATGGAGTAACGCTCCGCCATCGGCAGGGCGGCTGGAAGTGGGGCGAGAAGGACTTATGAGCGACGGCGAAAAAGATCGATTTGGCGACAAACTCCATGACATTGAGGCGGCGCGGGAGAACGAATGGGCGCATAAGCGCGACCAGGAGTTGCTCGAGAAGATGCGCGAGGCGCAGCGTGAGAACCAGGCCGCAGGCAAGCGTATTGCGGAGTCGATCGCGGAGCTGAAGAGCCAAGGCGGGGCAGCAGCCATTTGCCCTCATTGTCAGCAGGATCTGCAGCCCAACCCCGACACTCGCGTCGGCGGCATGATCTGTCCGCAGAAGCATGGCGCATGGCTCGACTGGGACAGTGTGCTGCAGATCATGGACAACTTCGCTCACACCAAAAAATAGCCGCACCGATCATTGAGAGGGCAGTACAGCTAGCGCGCGCGGCCTTCGGCTTCCCAGTGTGCTTCACCGTGGGAGATTGAAACCCTGTCACCAGGCGAGCCTGCGAGCCGAGCTAACGAGTCTGCGAGGCGCGTCCGGCACGGGTTTCAGTCGCCGAAGTAAATCAAGGTTCTTCGTGCCTCGACCGCCTCTTTGAGAGTCCAGTACGGCTCTCCTAGTGTTCTTCTATCGGTTAGCGCTAGGGTGAGCACCTTCGACTCCAGCCTTGGTGGCGGGGATTACGCACGGGAGCAAATTCGCGAAAATGGGCAAGCTCGAGAATAAAATCGCACTCATCACCGGCGGCGGATCGGGTATCGGCCGCGCGACCTCTTTACTGTTCGCCAAAGAAGGTGCGAGCGTCGCCGTCGCCGACTGGGCGGAGGACAACGCCAAGGCCGTCGCCGCGGATATCACCAAGGCGGGTGGCAGGGCGATCGCCCTCAAGGCGGATGTCTCGAAGGCCGCCGACGCCGAACGGATGGTGGCGGAGACAATCAGGCATTTCGGCCGGCTCGACATTCTCTACAACAACGCCGGCATCGGGTTCGCGCGACCGCTCCATCTGATGACAGAGGACGAATGGGATCGCGTTGTTGACGTTGACCTGAAGGGCGTGTTCCTGGGATGCAAGTACGCGCTGCCGGAACTGATGAAGCACGGGGGCGTTATTCTCAGCACGGCTTCGGTCGCCGGCATCGAGGGGATTCGCCGGATGGGCCATTATTGCGCCGCCAAGGCCGGCGTCATTCTGCTGACCAAGTCGATGGCGATGGATTATGCGGAGCACGGCATTCGCGTCAACTGTATCTGCCCGGGAGTTATCTCGACGCCGCTTTCGGAGACCGGCTTCGATAAACTCACTCCCGAAAAGCTTGAGCGCGCGAGACATTCGAGCGCCGCGATGCATTTGCTGGGACGCGTCGGCCAGCCCGAGGAAATTGCCAGCACCGCGGTGTTCCTCTGTTCCGACGATGCCTCGTTTATCACCGGGCAAGCGATTGTGGTTGACGGCGGATGGACCACCGGCCATCGCATGGGCAGCGGCCGCTGACCGCATACGCGCCGCGCTTTGCCGTCAGTGAGGTGAGATCGGCGGGCGGCAACCGCTGCGGCTAAGTAGTGTGCTATGTCATGTTGGTCGGCTGCGAGAACGACTCGTGATTCTGGGCGCAGCGAAGAATCACGGCGCTTCGGCCGGCGCAATCCGCAATCCGTTCGCCGCGCTCAGGATGACCGTGCGCGGCATCATCAAGTCCCCGCAAGGAGCTATTCAAATGGCCAGGAGCATCGATCAAATCGTTACCGAACTTGCCGACCGCGAAGCCATCCGCGAGCTGCCCGTGCGCTATTGCGACTGTGTCTGGCGCACGGATGTAGAGGGCATCGTCGGTCTGTTCACCGAAGACGCTTCATTCTCGATCACCGCGAACGATTCCGAGAACACCACGACCGGCCGCGCCAACCTCAGCAAGATGTATAAGGACGCGCTCGCCTCGGTCACGCCCCGCCCCTACATTCATAATCACGTGGTGGATCTCAAGGGCGGCAACCATGCGACCGGCCGCTGCTATGTCGAACTGCGCGACGCCAGCGACGACATGAAATGGATCGGCACGGGCTTCTATCACGACGAATACGCGAAGGTCGGCGACCAATGGAAGTTCCAGTCACGCAAATTCAAAGCCGTGCGCTTCGAGCCGCGCGAAAAGAAGTAGGCGGCGTGACGTTCCCCGCTTGAACGATTCGGCGGATCGCGGCGCGCCCGGAGTGCTCTACGTCGTCGCCACGCCTATCGGCAATCTCGAAGACGTGAGTGCGCGCGCCCTGCGGATCCTGGGCGAGGTAGATATTATTGCGTGCGAAGACACTCGCCACAGCGCGCGACTGCTGTCCGCGCACTCGATCCGCACGCCGGTGGTGAGTTACTTCGAGCACAACGAAGAGCACCGCACACCTGCGTTGATTGCGCGGCTCGAGCGCGGCGAGAACCTCGCGATCATCACCGACGCGGGCACGCCCACGATTTCCGATCCCGGCTACCGGCTGGTGCGCGCCGCGGTGGCCGCGGGGATCCGGATCGCGGCGATTCCCGGGCCGTCGGCGGTGATCGCCGCGCTATCCATCGCGGGGTTGCCCACCGACCGCTTCACCTTCGAGGGCTTTTTGCCGCAGCGCGCGGGCGCGCGCCGCAACGCTATCGCGGCGCTCAGGCGCGAGCCGCGCACGATGGTCTTCTATGAAGCGGCGCGGCGCCTGCCGGCCACTCTGGCGGATATGGAGGCGATCTTCGGCGCCGCGCGCGCGGCCGCCGTAGTGCGCGAGATCAGCAAGACCTTCGAGGAAAGCGTGCGCGGCACGCTCGCTGAACTTCACGCGCACTTCGCGGCGGCGCCGCCGCGCGGCGAGATCGTCCTGGTCGTCGCAGGCGCCCCCACCTCGAGGCCGCTGTCGGCGAGCCCTGCCACCGATGCGAACGACGAAGCGGAAGGCGCCGCGGCGCATGCGCGCGGTTCCGCACCGCCCGGCGTGACTGGTGGGTCCGCCGCCACCGCAGTAACAGCGGCCACCGCCGCAACATCGGCCGCCGCAGCGGACGCGCGCCGTAGCGCGAACTCTACGGGCAGCGCCGCTAGCTCTGCCCCTGACGCATCCGCAGGCGATACGGGCCTGACGATAGAGGGCGTCGGCGGGATAGGGATTACAGTCGAAGCGCTCTGTGACGCTGGCGTCAGCCTCAAGGACGCGAGCGCAGCAGTGGCGCGGCTTACCGGCATGCGTCGCCGCGAGGTCTATCAGGCGGCGCTCGCGCGCCGAAACCGCGGCGACGACTGACTTGGAGCCGCGTGCGGCTCGGTTGGCTGCCGGTGCTGCCGCCTTCCCTTCATTTCCAGGGGCGCGCGTGTTACATCCCGGTTCATCTTTAACGGGTGATGCTAATGACAAAAGAGAAATTTACGGTTGCGATTCCCGACGACACGCTCAAGGACCTGCGCGAACGCCTTGGGCGCACGCGGTTCGCGCCCGAGTTCGCCAACGGCGCATGGGAGTACGGCACCAACGGCGCATATCTCAGAGAATTGATCGACTATTGGCGCGACGGCTTCGACTGGCGCAAGGTCGAGCGCGAAATCAACTCCTATGCGCATTTCAAAACCGCGATCGACGGTATCCCGATTCACTTTATCCAGGAGCCGGGCAAGGGGCCCAAGCCGATCCCGTTGATCATGAGTCATGGATGGCCGTGGACGTTCTGGGACCTGCACAAAGTTATCCGTCCGCTGGCCGATCCGGCGGCTTACGGTGGCGACCCGCGCGACGCCTTCGATATCGTGGTGCCGTCGCTGCCGGGCTACGGGTTTTCGAGTCCGCTGACGAAACCGGGGATTAACTACTGGAACACCGCCGACCTCTGGGTCACGCTGATGCGCGACGTGCTCGGCTACGACAAGTTTGCCGCACAGGGCGGCGACTGGGGTGCGTTGATCACGGCACAGCTCGGGCATAAGTACGCGCAGCATCTGATCGGCATCCATCTGCATCTGATGATCAATCTGGACTATTTTGGCGGCGGCCCGGGACCCGCGCCTGAAGACTTCGGCCCCGGCGAAGAGGGCTGGCTGGAGCATGGGCGCAAGTTCTTCCGCGACGGCAGCGCGTACATGGCGATGCAATCGACGCGGCCGCAGACGGTGGCCTTTGCGCTGAACGACTCGCCGGCCGGACTGTGTTCGTGGATTCTTGAGAAGCGGCGCGCCTGGAGCGATTGCAACGGCAACGTCGAGACGCGCTTTTCCAAGGACGATCTGTGCACGACGATGACGCTTTACTGGGCGACTCAGACCTATGGGACTTCGGCGCGCTACTATTACGAGGGTGCGCATAATCTGTGGAAGCCGTCGCACGACCGCCATCCGGTGGTCGAGGCGCCCACCGGCGCCGCCGTATTCCAGAAAGAAGTCTTCCTGATGCCGCGCAAGTGGGCCGAGAGATACTACAATCTGAAGCGCTGGACGGTGATGCCGTCCGGTGGCCATTTCGCGTCGATGGAAGAGCCCGAGCGGCTGGTTGACGAGATCCGGGCATTCTTCCGCCCGCTGCGGTAGGCGCACGCAGGTCGCAGCGAGAGGGAGAGTGGAGATGGTGGTTTTCTCTGAAGCCTCAAAGAGGTTTCAGACTTCCCGTTGGGCTGAGGAAGGGTGTGCTTGATCCGCTGAAGTTCGTGAAGGAGAATCGCCGCCACTTCGGAACGGCTCATCGATAGTTCGAGCCTGGCGGCAAACGCAGAGGAGTAAAGTTGTGACCCAGGATTATGATGCGATTGTGATCGGTGCGGGTGTCTCTGGTTTATATACGCTCTATAAGCTCCGCGAGCTGGGTCTTTCCGCGAAAGTATTCGAGGCCGGCACGGATATCGGCGGCACCTGGTACTGGAATCGTTATCCGGGCGCGCGTTTCGACTCGGAGAGCTATTCCTACCAGTACTCCTTCCGCCAGGAACTCATTGACGGATGGAACTGGAGCGAACATTTCGCGGGCCAGCCGGAAGTCGAGCGGTATCTGCATTTCGTGGCGGACAAACTCGACCTGAAACGCGATATCGAATGCAATGCACGGGTCAAAAGCGTGGTCTATGACGAGGCTCAAAAAAGGTGGGCGATTGAGACCCATAACGGTCTCCGCGCGCGTGCCCGTTACGTCATCTGCGCCACCGGGCTGCTTTCGGCGCATCAGTTTCCGCCCTACGAAGGGGTGGCAAACTTCGCAGGCCTGTCACTGCACAGCGCACGCTGGCCGAAGGAGCCGGTCGATTTCACCGGGCAGCGCGTGGGCATCATCGGCACCGGCCCAACTGGAGTTCAGATCATTCAGAGCATTGCTCCCGACTGCAAGCATCTGACGGTATTTCAGCGCACGGCGAATTGGTGTACGCCGCTGCGCAACCGTCCGATCACCGCGGAGGAACAAAAGGAGCTCAAAGCGAAGGCACACGAGATCTTCGCGCTGTGCAAACGCACCTGGGCCGGCTTTATCCACGAACCGGATCCGCGGCCCGCCATGGAGGTGCCGAAGGCGGAGCGCTTCGCGCGCTACCAGGACTTGTATGAGCGCGGCGGCTTCGCGTTGTGGCTGGGCAATTTCAGCGACTCCTTCATGTCACAGGAAGCCGCGGACGAGGTCGCCGAGTTTCTGGCGCAGAAGATCCGTGAACGTGTGACCAATCCCGCGATCGCCGAAAAGCTGATTCCGAAACACACGTTCGGGACCAAGCGATGTCCGGGTGAGAAGAATTACTACGAGACGTTCAACCGCGACAATGTCAGGTTGGTGGATTTGCGTGAAGCGCCGATCAGAAGAATCACGCCGACCGGTATCGAGACGATCAGCGAGTTGCACGAACTCGACGCGATTATTTATGCGACGGGGTTTCATAGCCTGACGGGCGAGCTCCTGCGGCTGGATATTCGCGGTCAAAACGATCGATCCCTGCGCGAGCATTGGGCGGACGGGCCGAGGACGAACCTCGGCGTTCAGTTTTCGGGCTTTCCGAACCTGTGGGCGGTGATGGGGCCGCATAACCCGGCGGTGTTTTGCAATATCACACGCTGCGCCGAGAGCAACGTTGAGTGGATCGTGAACTGTATCCGCTACATGCGCGAGAACAATTTTGAGACGATGAGCACAACCCGCGAAGCCGAGGACGCATGGACCGAGCGTTGCTACGAATCGGCGAAGGGACTGCTGGTCGATAAAATGCGGGATTCATGGTTCTTCGGCAACAACAATCCCGCGAATGAGCGCGGCCATTTTCTGTTATTCGGCGGTGGCGTGCCGCTATACCGCAAGATTTTTGCGGAGGTGGCCGCGAAAGGATACGAAGGCTTTGAGCTGAGCTAGGCGAGAGAGTCGGCGAGGTGCGCATGGGCGAGATGGGAGCGGCGGGGATGGTGATCGAGGAACGGTGAAACTAGGGTTTTTGGTGAAACCTTTGAAAGGTTTCACACTTCCCACAGTGTCAACGGGGCAAATGGAGAGGAATTGAAAATTAATTATAATAAGTCGCTTAAACCAGCTTGTACTATTAATGAACTTTAGATAGTACCTCCAAGCGCGATTAGGTGACTAATAACGCCTACGCGAAGGGGAGGGTACTTTATGAGAAAGGGATTTTCGAGAATGATCGCTGTCGGAGCGATAGCGGTGTTGGCCGGGGCTATGGTGCCACCGCCGGGCGCTCACGCACAGGCGCTCGACACGGCAGGACGGACGATCGAATGCGCCATTGCGGTCGAGCAGAACGCATTGCGGTGCAAAGAGATCGCGTTGAAGACGCTGGTGGAATGCATCGATCAAACCAACAGCCAATCGGAAGTGACGCAGTGCGATTGGGCAGGTGAGGGCGCACTCGGGAAGTGCGAGTTGACGGGAGCGGCCGGGGACCTAAAGTGCCAACTTAATCCGAATAGCGCGGGCAACCCGGCGAGTTTGGAGTAAGCGACAAGAGTCGCCGGAGCGCGCAGCGCCGGCGATCGATCGAGAAGGACCGGGCCTAAGTAGGCCTGGTCCTTTTTTTTGGGGGCATAGCGGTTTATGGCTTAGCCGGGCTGGTTGTGGGAGCCGTCTCAGGCATCGCGAAGGCGAGCGCTGCGAGGGCGACGGCAGCGGCGGCGCCGAGGGTGAGGAAACCGGCGGAATAGCCGAAGTTGTCGACGACGAGTCCGGCGACGAGGCTGCTTGAGGATGCGCCAATCCCCTGCATCGTGGCAATAGCGCCGAGGGCGAGGTTATAGCGGCCCGTACCAGCCATCAGGTCGGCGACGAGGAGGGGCGTGATGGCGCCGAAGATGCCCGCGCCGACGCCGTCGAGCAACTGGACGCCGATCAGCCAGGCGGAGTTATCGGAGAGGGTGTAGAGGACGGCGCGGATCGGGAGGATGGCGAAGCCGACGATGAGGATAGGCTTGCGGCCCCAGGAGTCGGCCTTGCGGCCGACGAGGAGGGCGATCGGGACCATCACAAGCTGAGCGGCGATGATGCACGACGACATCATGGCGGTGGCCTCGGCCTTGTGGGCGATGGCGAGCTTCTGACCGACGAGGGGAAGCAGGGGCGCGTTGGCGAAATGAAAGAGCATCGCGCAGAAACCGAAGATGACGAGCGGGCGTGATTCGAGCAGCGCCGTGATGCTGGCGGCGCGATCGGGCGGCATGCCTGCGTGGGACTGGCGGGAGCCGCGGGCACGGCGCTGGTCGATGGCGGAGTGGGGGATCGAGAGGGTGGCGGCGGCGGCCATCAGGGCGAAGACGGGGACTGTCAGGAAGACGGCGCGCTGCGAGAAGAACCATCCGACGGCGCCGAGGACGATCGCGATAGCGACATTGCCGGCGTGATCGAAGGCGGCATTGCGGCCCATCCGGCGGGCTAGTTCCCGCGGCCGGACGAGGCCGAGGGTGAGAGCGGCGACGGCGGGTCCGAAGACGTCGCCGACAATGGCGATGAGGGTGCTGGCGACGAGGACCGGCCAGAAGCGCGGAGCGCAATATATGGAGAGGGCGCCGACCGCGAGGAGGGCGAGAGCGAGGACGATGGCGCCGCGCTTGCGGTGGGTGGCGTCGATGGCGGCGCCGATGGGCGTCTGGACGGCGAGCCCGAGCCATCCGCTGAAAGCGATAACGAGACCGACGGCAGACTGGCTCCAATGCTGTTGGGTGACGAGGAAGACGTTGAGATAAGGACCGAGAGCGCCGCGGACGTCGGCGAGGAGGAAGTTGATAGCGTCGAGGGAAGCGGGGCGAAATGAGCCCTGAGCGGTATCAGGGAAAGGAGCGGCTGACGAGCCGACGAGATTGTCGCGGCTAATGGAGCGAAGCGAACCAGTCATGCGGACGGCTAAAGGTGTGGGCTAGAGGCCGCCGTCGAGGGGCGCGAGGCGAAAGACCTGGCCGCCGGGGGCGGCGAAAAAGAAGCGTGTGGGATCGGGGAACTCAACTGGGTTGACGCCGAAAGCGATGAGGCGCGCCTGCCACGCGGCGGGGTCGTCAACCTTGAGTTCCATCCACATGGCGTTGAGGTATTGGGCGTCGGTGAGGGTGGCGGAGGGATCGACGAAGAAGAGGCCGAGGATAAAGCCGCCGGCGAATTCGTAGAGGTCGAGGTCGTCACGGGGGCTTTCGAGGGACTTGCACTTGAGCAGGCCGGCATAGAAGTCGCGCGTGCGGGGGCGGAGGCTGTGGGCGACGTTCATTTTGAGGTGATTGCCGATGTGGACCATTGAGGTTGCCTCCGCGTTTAGAGCATTGGATTCGCGTCCGGTTTGCCGCCGCTTGAATTGACCAATAATCCTAGATTAACGGGGTGATGTTAGGTTCTACACCGAGCAGCGCGCGACCGTAAATCTCCAGACTGGGATCGGTCGCCAGAAGGACATGGCGTGTGGCGATGTTCGCGTCGCGCCACATCCGCTGCAGCGGACTGGAATCGGCAAAAGCACTGGCCCCACCGATAGACATGAGTGCGTCGGCGGCCTCGCGTAAGAGTCTGGCCGCAAAACCAACAATTCCACGGACTCGCGCCCGCGCGACATAATCCATCGAGCGTTGTGGCGCAGCCGCCTCCTGCACTTCCTGGGCGGTACGCATCGTCAACGACAATGCTGATTCGATCTTGAGAGCCGCCTCTGCGATTTGATGCTGCACGACAGTTGAGTCTGCCTGACCGTTGCGCCTCAGCAAAGGACGTAATTCTGCTGCAAGTGTCAGGGGATCCTTACTAGCGGCTTTTGGTTGGAGCATGTTCGCCTCCGCACGTCAGGCTATATCGCGCGCGGGCCGGCTTGGCTACGGCTTCAGGAAGAGACGGCATAGTCTCAGACGACGGCGGTTGTTCACCTTGGCGATGAAATTGCAATTTCCCTGGTTCGACCGGTTGGGTGAGGGGGCGGCGGTCGAGACGGGAGTCTCGACCGCCGCCCCGCGCGACAGCGGGGATTAGCGGCCGGCGGCGGCGAGCGAAAGATCGTCGGCGACGACGCGATGCGGATTGTAGTAGGGCAGCACGTGCTGGCCGATCAGGCGCAGCGACCGCATGATATTCTGATGCGGGATCTGGCCGGCCTGCTTGAAGAAGATGACCTGGTCAACGCCGGCCTTCTGGAAGGCTTCGAGCTTGCGATTGACGAAGTCGGGATTGCCGACGACGATCATGTCGTGATCCTTCAACTGGGCGTCGGTGGCTTCGGCGGGATTCTGTTCGAGGGCGAAGACGTTGCGGATGTATTCGTAGGAATACAGCTCGTTCTTGGCCATCAGGGGCTCAAACAGCTTGGCGACGTTTTTAAAGAACCAGCGAGCGCCGGCGAGTCCGATGGCCTCGTCTTCTTTATTCTCACAGACGTGACAGACGGCGACAGCGGCGAAGTTTTCGTTGGGAACTTTCGGCACCTGATCGCTGCGGGTGCTGCAGGCCTTGCGGTAGGACTCGAGCGACTTCTGCACTTGCTCCCAGTTGAAGTTGAAGCTGAGAACGCCGAGACCGCGGTCGCCCGCCATTTGGTAGCTTTCGGGAGCCGTACAGGCCATCCACATGGGCGGGTGCGGCTTTTGAATCGGCTTGGGCACGACGCGCCGGGGCGGAATCTTCATCAGCTTGCCGTCGAATTCGAGGATGTCCTCAGTCCAGGCCTTGACGATGATTTCGAGGGCCTCGCGGACTTCGGCGCGAGTGCGGTCGTAGTCAACGCTGAAGCCGTCGAGTTCCTGGGCGGTAGTGGACCGGCCGGTGCCGAGTTCCATGCGGCCGTTACTCATGATGTCGAGGACGGCGGCCTGCTCGGCGACCTTGATGGGGTTGTTGAACTTGAACGGGAGCAGACGCACGCCGTGGGCGATGCGGATGTTCCTGGTGCGCTGGCTGACGGCGCCGTAGAAGACCTCGGGCGCGGAGCTGTGGGAATATTCCTCGAGGAAGTGATGCTCGACCTCCCAGACGTAATCCATACCGATGCGGTCGGCGAGTTCAATCTGGGCGAGCGCCTCCCAATAGACGTTGTACTCGCTCTTTTCGTGCCACGGGCGGGGGGTCTCCATTTCGTAAAGCAGGCCAAATTTCATAATGTCCTCCGTCAAGCAAAGGGCTTGGTCAGTGGCGCCGATTCTCCATCTTTTGGGATGGAATTGCCAAGAGACCGGAGCTTCAGAACTTAAATTGCCGAGAAGTCGATCTTATCGACGGACAAGGGTTTGCAAGCTGAGGAGAACGCTTGGTGGATGAGAAAGTGAAACGGCGCAGGCTGTGGATGGGCGTAGGGGAGGGGGATGCGAGGGGGTGCTTGAAAGGGGAGAATCGGTAGAGTTCAATTTCGCAAGGGATGAATATGGCATGGTAAGGCGGTCCAAGGCGGCATCGAAGGCGACCTCGAAAGCGGGAGACGGCGCGCCTCGCGGACGGCCTGCGGTGCTGGTGGTGCATGGGCCGAATCTGAATCTGCTGGGGGCGCGCGAGCGGGCGGTTTACGGGACCGCGACGCTCGGCCAGATCGACCGGCAGATGAAGGAGTTGGCGGGCGAGCTGGGGCTCAGGATCGAGACGTTTCAAGCGAACGGTGAAGGCGCGATTGTCGATCGGATTCAGGCGGCGCGCGGCGGGATCGACGTGCTGATCATCAATCCGGCGGCCTATACGCATACGAGCGTGGCGATTCGCGACGCGATCCTGGCGATCGGGGTAAAGTGTATCGAAGTGCACCTCTCAAACGTTTATAAGCGTGAGCCTTTTCGCCATCACTCGACTATCGCGGACGTGGCCGTGGGGCGGATAATGGGTTTCGGCGCGGAGGGATACATGATGGCGTTGCGGGCGGCGAGCAATCTGATCGCGGCGGAGCACGCGGCGCGGGAGTAAGGGGGCGAGGTTGCGGGTGGTGGTGAAGCGAAGTGGTGCGAAGATAGTCAGACGGAAGCTAATTCAAGGTCATCGATGGAAGTCAGGGAACTAAAGACATTACTTGCACTGATGCAGGATTTCGGGTTGGTGGAACTCGAAATCGAGGACAAGAAGGGCAAGGTGCGACTGGTGCGGGCGGGGGTCGCGGCGAGTGCGGTGGCGCCGCCACCGGCCGTGGCGAGTCCAGTGGCCAAAGCATTGCAGACGGCTAAGGCGCCAAAGCCGGCCGCGGTCGTATCGAATGGTGCGCGGGGTTCCGAGCCGCCGGCGCTCACAGAGAGTCAAAAGCTGGTGGCGAGCCCGATGGTTGGCACTTTTTACCGGGCGGCGTCGCCGGACTCGGATCCGTTCGTGGAGGAAGGCGATTCGGTGCGCAAGGGGCAGGCGCTGTGCATTATCGAGGCGATGAAGATGATGAACGAGATCGAGGCCGACGCAGGTGGTCGAGTTGTGCGCATCCTGTGCGAGAACGGACAGCCGATCGAGTACGGGCAGCCGTTGATGGTGTTGGAGCTGGGCTGAAGGGTCAGGGGGATTCGATGGGGAATGATGCACAAGGTCCTCGGATGAGAGGCTGACGATGTTCAAAAAACTGCTGGTAGCGAACCGCGGAACGATCGCGATACGGATAATCCGGGCGTGCCGGGAGCTCGGCATCAACACGATTGCGATTTACTCGACGGCGGACAAGGACGCGCTGCACGTGCGAATGGCGGATGAAGCGGTCTGTATCGGGCCTGCGGCGGCAGAGGACAGTTACCTTAATATCCCGTCGATCATCAGCACGGTGCTGACGTACGGGGCTGACGCGGTCCATCCGGGGTACGGATTCCTATCGGAGAACGGGGACTTTGCGGAGGCGTGCCGGCGGTCGGGGGTGAACTTCGTCGGGCCGCGCGCGCGCCATATACGATTGATGGGCGACAAACCGCGCGCGCGGCGGATCATGAAGCGGGCGGGCGTGCCGGTATTGCCGGGGAGCGAGGGGACCGGAGTCACCGAAGTGAAGGACGCGCAGGCCGACGCCGAACGGCTGGGTTATCCGGTGCTGATCAAGGCGGCGGCGGGCGGCGGCGGCAAGGGCATGCGGATCGTGCGCGACGGGCAGGAATTGACGCGGCTGTTTCCGCTGGCGCGCGGCGAGAGCGAAGCGGCCTTCGGATCGCGCACGATGTACCTGGAGAAGTACCTGGAGCGCGCGCGTCACGTGGAGTTTCAGATCCTGGCTGACAACAGTCGCAACGTAATCCATCTGGGCGAGCGCGACTGTTCGATCCAGCGGCGGCATCAGAAGGTGCTGGAAGAGGCGCCGTGTCCGGTAATGACGAAGCGGCTGCGCGAGAAGATGGGCAAGGCGGCGGTACGGGCGGCGACGGTGGTCGGCTATTCGAATGTGGGGACGGTCGAGTTTCTGCTGGCGGGCGACGGGCAATTTTACTTTATCGAGATGAACACGCGGATCCAGGTGGAACATGGAGTGACCGAAATGGTGACATCCACCGACCTGGTGAAGGAAAGTATCCGGATAGCGGCGGGCGAGCCGCTGGGCCTGAAGCAACGGCAAGTCGAGATCGACGGCGCTGCGATCGAATGCCGGGTGTATGCGGAAGACCCTGATACGCATCTGCCGTCGCCCGGGGTGGTGAGCAATCATCACGCGCCGGGGGGACTCGGGGTGCGGGTGGAGACGGCGCTGTACGACGGTTATCGGGTGCCGGTGCATTACGATCCGCTGGTGGCCAAACTGATTGCGCATGCCGACAGCCGTGCGCTGGCGATCGTGCGGGCGAAGGCGGCATTGCGCGAATACGTGATTGATGGAATCCGCACGAACATACCGCTGCATCTGAAGATACTGGACGACGCGGATTTCCAGCGCGGCGAATTCGCGACGGACTTTCTCAAACGTTATGAGAGCGCGGCGAAGGCGCCGGCAGCGCTGGAGCGCGTTATCGCGAAGGCATCATGAAGGAACGGAACGCGCAGAGGAGCGGGGTTTGAAGCCGGCGCCGCGTAGTCGCCAAAGCTTGAATAAGCAAAATCGAATGAGATTGATGAACGTTTACTTGAGGATGGTGCGCGACGGCGCCATGGCGGCGGCGCTCGGAGTTGTGGTCGCGTCGATCGCCATGGTCAATCCAGCGGCGGCGCAATCGTCGGACCTGGGGGTGGGCGGTCTGAGTTCCGGGCCGGTTTCGGGTGGCGCGAATACGGACTCATCGGCGAGCGGGCCTGAGGGTTTGCAGGGAATGACGGGTGCGACCGCGAACGGAGCACCCAAAGCTGCGGTCGCAGGCAAGGATTACGACTTCGGGTCGGTGCTCAACGGGGTGCCGGTCACGCACGTCTTCAAGATCCGCAACACGGGCGCGGGAACGCTGATAATCGGAGCGGTACAGACCTCGTGCGGATGCACGGCAGCGAAGCCGACCAAAAACAATGTTGCGCCGGGCGAGGAATCGGATATCGCGGTGTCCTTCGACACGCGCTTTGACAAGGGGCCGGCGACGAGGACGGTCACGGTTTTCACCAACGATCCGGCGGCGAAGGCGATCGTGCTGACGCTCAAGGGCGACGTGAAAGTGCAGGTCGAGGCGGCGCCCGCGGAGGTCGCATTCGGCGACGTGAAATATGGCGCCGAGCAGTCGCGGCAAGTGATGCTGAACGACCTGGTGGCCGCGCCGGATGCGCACACGGCGCAGGGCTTCAAAGTTCAATCGGTGACCAATGCCAACTCCAATATAAAAGTTACCACGGCGCCGCGGACGGACGGGAAAGCGGGGGCGGAATTGACAGTGGCGTTGCTCAAGACGATGCCGGTCGGAGCTTTCGACGATACGATCAAGGTGGCGACGAGCCGGGCGCCGGTGGATATCACGGTCTTCGGGACGGTGCAGGGCGACCTGACGGTGAAGCCGGCGCAGGTTTCGTTCGGCGTGGTCCCGCATCATCAGGGGACGCTGCGATACGTACGGCTGGTGAACGCCGGTTCGCGGCCGGTGAAGGTGATGGGAGTCAGCAGCACGAACGTGAGCGTGAGTGCGACGATCGAGCCGGTCGCCGCGGGCAGGGAATACAAGATTACGCTGGCGCTGCAGCCCAACAGCCCCGACGGAGCGCTGCGCGGGCTGATTGCGATCACTACGGACGACCCGGAGCAGCAGACGCTCAACCTGCCATTTTACGGGATCGTGGGGTCGTTTCGCGGCTGAGGAAATGGCCACAAAGTACCGACTCCGGGCGCGAGAATCGAGTAGGCGCAGGAGCGGCGATGTGGGCGATCGCGGCGGCCGGTTGTCATGGCCGCGGGCGCGACTCTATAGTCATTTCAAGAGGATGCCGGACGCGGAGCGCGTCGACCGGCAAGGCTGAGCCAAAGTGTCGAGACTCGCGCGGCTTAATCCGTTTCGCTACCTCCTGCGCAAGATGATGGAGCTGGCGACGTCGCTGCTGACCAAGCCGATCGCCCGCTACACGCTCCGAGTTCCCAACGACATGGCGCAATTGCGCAAGTACATCCGGAAGGCCGACGTCGTTGCTGGTCGAAGGCAACGAGCGGATTAGCGAAGTGATGAAGTATTTGTCGCAAAGCTCGTGGTCGCATGCGGCCCTGTATGTGGGGGATGAGCCGCTCAAGCAATCGCCGGAACTGCGGCGCGAGTTGATTGAAAAATACGGCGACGACGCGAATTACCTGTTGGTTGAGGCGCTGCTGGAAAGCGGCGTGGTAGTGGCGCCGTTGAGCAAGTATCGGGACTTCAACATTCGCATCTGCCGGCCCCATCAGTTGACGGCGGCTGACCAGCGTCTGGTGCTCGATCACGCGATCGAGAGCATCGGCAATACCTACGATTTAAAGAACCTGCTGGACCTGGCGCGGTACTTCCTGCCGGTGAGCATCGTGCCGGCGCGGTGGCGGCGCAAGGCGCTGGAATTTGGCAGCAGCGATCCGACGCGAGTGATTTGCACGAGCCTGATCGCGGAGAGTTTCGCGCGGGTGCGGTTTCCGATTGTGCCGCAATATGAACCGCTGCCTCCGGGGACGGAAACGACGCCGAGCCGCTATGCGTGGCTCGATCGATTTTCGCACAAGCCGCAGGTGTCGCATCTGTTGCGGATGGTATCGCCGACGCTGACGACGCCGCGCGACTTCGACCTGTCGCCGTATTTCGAGATCATCAAGTTCAGCGTGATCGAGAGTTCGCGTTTCGATTACCATAAGCTGCGCTGGGTCGAAGAGCCGGGACCGGCGCAGGAGCCGGGGCCGGCGCAGGCGGCGGGCACGATCGACACGGTAGGAGCAATCGACGATAAGGTCGAAAAATCGGCCTGAGCTTGCGGTTGGAGTAGCGGCTCGATTGCGCTAACTTCGGAGGCCGCCGTGTACGAGTGCGAGCGGCGTTTGACTGTAGTCATCCGGAGGACCCGAAGTTGGGACAGAACGAGGAAAGGATCGCGAACAAGCGTGAATCGCTGGAAAAGACGATCGCCAAGATTCTTCATCGCTACTGCAACTTCGGCTGGGCCAACTATTATATTCCGGGCGAGAAATTCCCGAGCCTGATCGAAGAGCTGGTGGAGGTGGCGAGTCCGGCCGGCCAGGTCGGGCAGGAAGAGCTGGTGCAGTTTTTCCTGCGGACGCAGCGGATGGAATCGGCGCAGGATCGCGCGGCGAAGCTGCAGGAAGAATTCGCTATCACCAAGAAGGGCTGACGCAATCGATCCAGGGCCGAGCAAATCACCCTCCGAGCGCGCGGCGTAGCGCGGCAAGATTGATTACCTCGACGTAAGTGGCCGACATAGCCTGCAAAGATCGATCGGCGCGATTAAATTCCGCGAGGCCGCCGTGGTATCGTAGATTGTTATCGATAGCTGGAGAGGGGATCGATCATCATGGCGATAAATCAGGCCGAGCCGCCGCAGGCTCATGAGACGTTGACGAAGAATCCAGGCGCGGTCTACCTCGACGTGCGCACCGAGGGCGAATTTGCCCAGGGTCATCCCGCAGGTGCAATCAATATTCCGGTCGTGTTCATCAAGGGGCCGGGCCAGATGGAAGTCAATCCGGACTTCGTCGCCGTCGCGGAGAAAGTCTTGCCCAAGGCCACCAAGCTGGTCGTCGGATGCATGGCGGGCGGACGCTCTCAACGCGCCTGCGAGATGCTCGAGGAGGCCGGCTACGCCGACCTGACCAACGTGCGCGGGGGCTTTGGTGGTGCGCGCGACGCCAGCGGCCAGGTGGTCGTGCCCGGTTGGCGCGATGCGGGCCTGCCGGTGACGAGCGAATTGGGCGAGGCAAGTTACCAGGAGCAGCGCAAGAAGGCGGGCCTCTGATGACTATACGGCTGACGCGAATCTATACGCGCACCGGCGACAAGGGGCTGACGGCGCTGGTGGGGGGAAAGCGCGTGCCCAAGGAGAGCGGGCGGCTGGAGGCGTACGGGACGATCGACGAGCTCAATTCGATCGTTGGTATCGTGCGGACCTACGTACCGAATTACCAGTCGAAGTTCGGCGCCGAGTACACCTGGTATGCGGAGATGCTGCGGCGGATACAGAATGAGCTATTCGATGTAGGTAGTGAACTGGCTACTCCGGACGACGCCGAGTACGCCGGGATGCATCGGATGGGCGAGGGCGAAGTGAAGGTACTGGAGCAGGAGATGGATCGGATGCAGAAGGCGTTGCAGCCGCTCAACTCCTTCACGCTGCCGGGGGGCGGGGTGCTCAATGCATTTCTGCATCAGGCGCGGACGGTGTGCCGGCGGGGCGAGCGCGTGTGCTGGATGCTGCAGCGGGAAGAGCCGATCAATCGATATCTGATGGCGTACGTGAATCGCCTTAGTGATCATTTGTTCGTACAATCGCGGTGGGTAGCGAAGCGGCTGGACGAGCCCGAATACCTATGGGATCGAGGGCTGCGAATCGATCCGCGCGCGGCACACGCGGCACAGCGCAAGGCGGTAGCGAACGGTTCGAAGGTGAGTCGCAAATCCTGACGACGGTCGGAGTGGAAGAAGATGTCGAGTGACAGATTAACCTTGCGGCAGGCGCAAATCGGTCCGATGGCGAACTTCGTTTACTTCATCGGCGACACCGAAACACATACGGCGGCGGTGGTCGATCCGGCGTGGGAGGTCGATGCCATTATCAACTTCGCGCGCAAGGAAGGCTACGAAATCGACAAGATTCTGATTACTCACTATCATCCCGACCACCTGGGCGGATCGATGATGGGCCAGAATGTCCAGGGCGCGGCGGACATGATCGGGAAGATCAAGGCGAAGGTGTACGTCAACAAGGCGGAGGCCGAAGGGACCAAGAAGGTTGCGGGCCTGAGCGATTCGGATCTGGTGGTGGTGGAGGCGGGCGACGTCATTAAGGTGGGCGAGATCCCGGTCAAGTTTTTGCACACCCCGGGCCATACGCCGGGATCACAATGTTTCCTGGTCGACGGAAACCTCATTTCGGGAGATACGCTATTCGTCAATTCGTGCGGGCGGGTGGATTTGCCAGGGTCGGATCCGGCGGCAATGTACCATAGCCTGAATCACACGCTGAAGAATCTCGACGACGCGACAGTAGTGTATCCGGGGCATGCGTATTCGTCAGAATCGAGGACGACGATCGCGGATCAGAAGCGGCACAATATGTATATGAGGTTTCCGACGCTGGATGATTTTCTCGATGCGATGGGTGCGAGCAGGTAGTCAGTGGGCGCTGAGAATCGAAGCGTCACTCCGCCCTCCAATAGCAATCGCGAATAGTCAGTAGCCAGGGACCCACCGGATTACCAGGAAATCGCCAGGGGCACGTGCGCGATATAATCCGCCAGATCGGCATCACCCGTCGAACAATGCTCTCGTTGGTATAATCGGGGAATCGAATTCAGCACCCGCACCGTCAGATGGCCACGAAGACTGAGAAAATCGAGGTGGAGGTGGGGCGGCTGCGCGAGCAGATCAACCGCCACAACTATCGCTACTACGTCCTCGACGATCCCGAAATCACCGACGCCGAATACGACGGCTGATGCGCCGGCTCGAAACGCTGGAGCGCGAACATCCGGAACTGCCACGCCCGAATCGCCCACGCAGCGCGTGGGGCGGAGCCGAGCGAGAAGTTCGCCGTCGTGGTGCATCGCAAGATGATGCTCTCGCTCGGCCAACGCGATGGACGGCGAGGAGATGCGTCGAGTTCGACAAGCGCATCAAGCGGTTTCTGAAGACCGATCGCCGAATCGAGTACGTCGCTGAGGTCAAACTCGACGGACTGGCGATCGAACTGGTGTACGAGGATGGCCGGCTGACGGGAGGATCGACGCGCGGCGACGGCGTCAACGGCGAGGACGTGACGCAGAATATCCGCACGATCAAGAGTATCCCGTTGCGGCTGCAGAAGCCGCCGCGCGGGCCGATGCCGAAGCTTCTCGAAGTGCGCGGCGAGGTGATATTTCCGCGCAAGGCGTTCGAGCGGCTCAACGCCGGAACGGATCGCAGCTGGCGAAGCGCCCTGTTCGCCAATCCGCGCAACGCCGCCGCGGGTTCGTTGCGGCAGCTCGATCCGCGGATCACGGCGTCGCGGCCGCTCGAACATTTTTGCTACTCGCCGGGCGCAGATCGAAGGAATCGAGTTCAAGTCGCAATGGGATTTCCTGCAGGGCATCAAGGCGCTCGGACTGCGGGTGAATCCGCTGACGCGCGATATGCGCCAACGTGGAAGCGCGTGATCGAATTCTGGAACGAGCTCACCGAGCAGCGCCACGATCTGGACTACGAGGCGGACGGCGTAGTGGCGAAGGTGAATTCGTTTGCCTGCAGGAGCAGCTCGGCGAGGTGTCGCGATCGCCGCGCTGGGCGGTCGCCTACAAGTTCAAGGCGCAGCAGGCCGAGACGATGGTGCGCAACATCGAGGTGCAAGTCGGCCGTATCGGATCGTTGACGCCGGTCGGCCAAGCTCGAACCGGTGCAGCTCGCGGGCGTGACGGTGTCGAACGCGTCGCTGCATAACCTCGATCAGATTCGAGCGAAAGACGTCCGGATCGGCGATACCGTTTTGATCGAGCGCGCGGGCGACGTGATTCCGTACGTCGTACGGGTGACCAAGCCGGGCAAGCCGCGCGAGGAACCATTCGAGATGCCAGCGCATTGCCCGATCTGTCGCGCGGCGATTGTGCACGAGGAAGGTGAGATCTTCTATTTCTGCGTCAACGCGAATTGTCCAGCGCGGATGCGCGAATCGATTCGCCATTTTGCGTCGAAGTCCGCACTCGATATCGATGGACTGGGCGACAAGCTGGTCGGGCAACTGGTCGAAAAGGGGCTGGTGAAGGAACTCGACGATATCTTCGATCTGACGGTGGAACAGATCAGCGGCCTCGAACGGATGGCCGACAAGAGCGCGCAGAACCTGATCGCGGCGATCGAGCGATCGCGCGACGGTCGCGCTCGACCGCGTGATCAACGGGCTGGGCATACGGCACGTCGGTGAACATACGGCACGGCAACTCGCGCTGCGCTTTCGTGAGGATCGCGGCGTTGATGGAAGCGAGCGAGGACGACTTGCGCGCGGTGCGCGATATCGGCAGATGAGGTCGCGCATAGTATCCGCGAGTATCTTCGACGAGCCGCGCAATCGGAAAGCGGTCGAACGGCTGGCGGCGAAGCTCAAGATAATGGCGCCGACCAGCACCGGTGGAAGGCCGCGGCGCGCTGCGCGACAAGAGCTTCGTGTTGACCGGAACGCTCGAATCGATGACGCGCGACGAAGCGGAGCAAAAGATCTGGCGGCGGGCGGACGGGTGACCTCGGCGGTCAGCCGCAAGACGGACTATGTGGTGGCGGGCGCGGAGCCGGGATCGAAGCTGCGCAAGGCGCTCGAACTGGGCGTCAAAACGCTGGACGAGCGCGACTTTATCACGCTAATTGAAGGTTGAGACCTCGATGCAGCCAGGAGAGCGGCGCGCGCGGCTGCAGATGATCGTGAGCGGTCGCGTGCAAGGGGTGTTTTTTCGCGGCGCGGCGGCCACGCAGGCGCGTGCGCTTGGGATTACAGGTTATGCGCGCAATCTGGACGACGGTAGCGTGGAGATAGTCGCCGAGGGCCGTCGCGATGCGCTCGAACTGATGGCGGCCTGGGCGCATTACGGACCGTCGCCCGCGCGAGTTGAGGAAGTGCGTATTGAATGGGGTGAAAAGCAAGGCGAATTCACTGGATTCAAGGTAAAATGAGGCTCTGGAAGCCGCCCTTTTACTTGGAAGGGTGGTTAGCTATAGTTTATTGGTTCACGTAACGTTCTCGCGGTCTTCATCGCAGGGAGACTTGCCCGCGACGGGATGATTGCGAACAAGGAGTGGGATTGAAAAATGGCTCTACCACCTGAGGCGGCAGGGCACGCCGTCGAGTCCTCGGGACTTGGCGGGGGCAGCGCCGCACATAAGCCGGGGGTACGCCGCGATAGCGTCGTTATAAGGTTCGCCGGAGATTCAGGCGACGGGATGCAGTTGGCGGGCATGCAGTTCACCGCCGAGTCGGCGATCGCCGGCAACGATATCGCGACACTGCCGGACTTTCCTGCTGAAATCCGCGCCCCTGCGGGGACGCTGGCCGGCGTCAGCGGCTTTCAGCTAAATTTTTCCAGCCGCGAGGTTTTCACCGCCGGCGACGAGCCCAACGTGCTGGTCGCGATGAATCCGGCGGCGCTCAAAGCCAACATCGACGATCTGCCGCCCAATGGCGTGCATAATCGTGGACCGCGAGGCGTTCAGCGAGGCCAATCTCAAGCGCGCCGGTTACACCGCAACCCACTCACCGATCATTCGCTCGACAAATATCCAGGTCTTCCAGGTCGACGTGACCAAGCTGACCTCGCTTGCGTTGCACAACATCGGGCCTCAACAATCGCGCGGTGTTCCGCTGCCGCAATCATGTTCGTGCTGGGGATGCTGTCGTGGCTGTATCAGCGGCCGATCGAGAGCACGGTGCGCTGGCTGGAAGAGCCGCTTCAAGAAGACGCCCGGAACTGCTGGACGCAAATCTGCAAGGTGCTCAAGGCCGGCTACAATTACGGCGATACGACCGAGATGTTCGCGAGTTCGTACGAGGTGCCGGCGGCGCGAATCGCGCCCGGGACTCTATCGCAATATTACGGGCAACAGCGCGACGGCGCTGGGGTTCGTCGCTGCGGCGGCGAGTGCGGGACGTCCGCTGTTCCTGGGCTCGTATCCGATTACGCCAGCCAGCGACATCCTGCACGAGCTCGCCGGCTATCAAGAATTTTCCGCGTCTATACTTTTCAGGCGGAGGACGAGATCGCCGGCGTCATGCTCGGCGATCGGCGCGGCGTTTGGCGGCGCGATCGCGATCACGACGACCTCCGGCCCCGGGATGAACCTCAAGGCCGAAGCGGTCGGGCCTCGCAGTCAAGACCGAGCTGCCGATGGTGATCACCGACATGAGCGCGCGGGCCCGTCAACCGGGATGCCGACCAAGCCCGAGCAGGCCGACTTGCTGCATGGCATGTACGGACGTCATGGCGAGTCGCCGATTCCGATAATCGCGGCCTCGACGCCGGCCGATTGCTTCGACTGCGCGTACGAAGCCGTGCGGCATCGCGACCAAGTACATGACCCCGGTGATTCTGCTCACCGACGGCCAGCTCGCCAACGGCTCCGAGCCGTGGCTGCTGCCCGACGTCGACAAGCTGCCGCAGATCAAGGTTGAGTTCGCGACCGATCCCAACGGTTTCATGCCCTACAAGCGCGACAGGAAACGCTGTCGCGGCCGTGGGCGGTGCCGGGGACGCAAGGGCCTGGAGCATCGCGATCGGCGGACTGTCGAGCGAGGACCTGACCGGCAACGTCAGCTACTCGCCGGCCAACAACGAGTTGATGGTGCGGACGCGCGCGCGCAAGATTGCGGGCATCGCGCGCGAGATTCCGCCGACGCGAGATCTTCGGCGATGCGGACGGCGGCGACCTCGTGGTGCTCGGATGGGGATCGACCTTCGGCCCGATTCGCGAGGCGGTCAAGCAGATGCGCGCGAAGGGCAAGAAGGTCTCGCACATGCATCTCCGCTATCTGAATCCGCTGCCGAGCGACCTCGGCGAACAGCTCAAGAGTTTCAAGAAAGTGCTGATTCCCGAGATGAACATGGGGCAACTGCTCAAGATGATCCGCGCCGATTATCTGATCGACGCCTTCGGCTTCAACAAGATCCAGGGCCGTCCGTTCAAGGTGAGCGAGATTGATTAACCGGATCGCGCGCGCCCTGGAGGGCTGAAAGTAAAATGGCTACCGCGCTTACTCGCAAGGATTTCGTTTCCGACCAGGAAGTGCGTTGGTGTCCCGGATGCGGCGACTACGCAATCCTGGCCGCAGGTGCAAAAGGTGATGCCGGAGTTCGGCATCGCGCCGTGAGAATATCGTCTTCATCTCGGGCATCGGATGCTCGAGCCGGTTTCCGTACTACATGAACACTTACGGCTTCCACACGATTCACGGACGCGCGCCGGCGTTCGCGACGGGGCTCAAGGTTTCGCGGCCCGACCTCGACGTGTGGGTGGTCACCGGTGATGGCGACGGCCTGTCGATCGGCGGCAATCATCTGATTCACGTCCTGCGCCGCAACATCGACTTCAACATTCTGCTCTTCAACAATCGAATCTACGGGTTGACCAAGGGCCAGTACTCGCCGACTTCGGAAGTGGGCAAGGTGACCAAGTCAACGCCGATGGGTTCGATCGATTTTCCGTTCAATCCAATCACGGTGGCGCTCGGCGCGCATGCGACTTTCGTCGCGCGCACGATCGACGTCGAGCAGAAGCATCTGGGCGAGATGCTCAAGCGCGCGCATGCGCATCGCGGCGCCTCGTTCGTCGAGATTCTGCAGAACTGCAACATCTTCAATGACGGCGCATTCAACGACGTGAGCGACAAGGCGATCAAGGCCGAGCATCAGCTGGTGCTCGAGCACGGCAAGCCGCTGATTTTCGGCAAGAATCGCGACAAGGGCATCCGCATGAACGGGCATGCGGCCGGAAGTCGTGCAGCTCGGCGGAGGCGTCACGGAGAAGGACCTCGTCGTGCATGACGAGACCAATCTGGCGCTCGCGTTCATGCTCGGCGAACTTCGAGCCGCCGATGCCGACGCCGGTGGGCGTGTTCTACGCGACGTCGCGTCCGACCTACGATGCCGCGATGAATGCGCAGTTGGCGGAGGCCAAGGCAAAGCAGGGAGTGGGCGATGTTGCGGCATTGTTGAAACGGGGCGACGTCTGGACCGTGCACTAAGCGATCGCCGACTGACGAGAGTGACAGAGGCCCGGCGGCATTAGCCTCCGGGCCTTTTCATTGGGACGCGACGAATGGGGTTGGTGCTTGCTAGGATAGGCGCGGGGAGGCAGCTATGACCTGGCTCGAAGAACTGGAGGAAATTCGCCGGCGCACGGAAATCGCCAAACAGATGGGCGGCGCGGAGAATATCAAGCGTCAGCACGATGGCGGTAAGCTGACAGTGCGCGAGCGCATCGATCGTTTGCTCGATCCGGATTCGTTTCACGAGTACGGCGCGCTCGCCGGATCGACGAAATACGACGAAGAGGGCCGCCTGATCGAGTTCCGTCCTTCGAACCTGGTGCTCGGCACCGGCCGTATCAACGGACGCCGCGTGGTGGTGAGCGGAGACGACTTCACCGTCCGCGGCGGTGCTGCTGATGCCGCGATTCACAGCAAAATGGTCTGGGGCGAGATGCTCGCCGACGAACATCGGATGCCGATGATACGCCTGGTTGACGGCTCCGGTGGCGGCGGTTCCATCCGCACATTCGAGACTGTCAAGGCGACTTACGTCTCGGCGATGCCCGGGTTCGACGTCTCCGTGCGCTTGCTGGGAGAGGTGCCGATCGTCGCCGGATGCATGGGTTCGGTCGCCGGGCTCGGTGCGGCACGCGTCGCGGCGTCGCATTTCGCGGTGATGGTGCGTGGTTCGAGCCAACTTTTCGTGGCGGGGCCGCCGGTAGTGAAGTTCGGCGTCGGCGAGGATTTGACCAAGGAGGAACTCGGCGGGTCGCACATTCATGCGTATGCGAGCGGCGCGGTGGATAACGAAGCCGAGAGCGAAGCCGACGCCTTCGCACAGATGCGCCGATTCCTTTCGTATCTACCGCAAAACGTCTGGCAGGTACCACCGCGCACGGAACCGAATGACGATCCGGACCGGCGCGAGGAAGAGCTGCTCGAACTCATCCCGCACAATCGCCGCGCGGGCTACGACGCGCGCCATATGATTGAACTAATCCTGGATCGCGATTCATTTTTCGAAATCACGCCGTACTTCGGCGGTTCGCTGATCACCGGATTCGCGCGCCTCGACGGCTATCCGGTCGGCGTGATGGCGAACGATCCCTTCGTGATTGGCGGATCGCTTGATGCGTCGGCCTCCGACAAGCTCTGCAAGTTCGTGGATACCTGCGACACCTTTCATTTGCCGGTGGTCAATTTCTGCGATCAGCCTGGCTTTCTCATCGGTCGCGAGGCCGAAGTCACCGGCACCATCCGCCACGGCGTGCGGGCCCTGTTCGCGGTATTCCAATGCACTACGCCGTGGATCGCGATCATGGTGCGGCGAGCATTTGGAGTTGCGGGCGCGGGGCACGGCAAAACCACGGGGCTCAACTTCCGCTATGCGTGGCCGTCGGCCGATTGGGGATCGCTGCCGCTGGAGGGTGGAATCGAGGCGGCCTACAAGCGGGATCTCGCCGCGTCGCCGAATCCCGACAAGCTGCGCGCGGAGCTCGAAGCGCGCTTCAACCAGATTCGATCGCCCTTGCGCACGGCCGAGATGTTTGGCATCGAGCAGATAATCGATCCGCGCGACACTCGTCCCCTGCTGGTCGAATGGGTACGGCAGGCATACGAAATCGTTCCGACGCAATTGGGTCCGCGCACGCGGATGATGCGCCCGTGAAGGCTTGCGCCTATCTCCCGGCCACGACCCCCTCAAGAAGGAAGAATATCGAATGGAGTTACGCAGTCCCGGAGTAGGAAAAGTGTTGCGGCTGGCCGTCGCTATCGGCGCACAAGTGGAACGCGGCGAAGAGCTGATGGTGATTGAATCGATGAAAGTGGAAATCCCCATCAAGGCGGGCATCGCGGGACAGGTCAAGGAGATTCATGTGAAGGTCGGCGATCAGGTCCAGCGCAATCGCCTGCTCGCCAGAATTGAATAGCCAGAACGGATGGGCAGCGTTCGCGATAGCCATAACGCCGATAGCTACTTGCTATTCGCAAATGTTACGGCGGACGCGTCGGCGGTTTGTGGGAAGCGGCGCTGACTAGCGATTTCCCCAACGCTCGAAGAAGGTGACGTCGGCGGCGGGCTTGCGCGCGGGACGGCCCCAGCGACCCATCGGATAGCCCATCGGGACCAGGACTTCATTCGCATGCGAGGGGGGCACCCCGAGCATCTCGTCGACCTCGTCGCCAAAAATGTGGTGCAGGCCCGTAATCGACGTGCCGAGCCCGTAGCCACGCGCGGCCAGACAGAGATTCTGCACCGCCGGATAAATCGCGCCATACATCGGCTTGCCCGCGTGGCGCTCGTCGGTATAACGCTTGACGCAAGGAAAGATGAGTACGGGCGCCTCGGCCAGATGATTGGCGAGGTAATTGGCCGACTTCAGCGTTTTACCCGCCGGCGAGTCGGGCTGCGTCTCCATCACCGCGCGCTTTTCAGGCGTCAGATAATAGGTATCCCACGCCCGCTTGTAACGTTCGGCAACGAACGCCTTGGTTGAGGGTTCCGTGACGACGATGAAAATCCAGGGCTGACGATTACTGCCCGACGGACCCAGCGTCGCGGCCTCTATCACTCGCATGATGAGGTCTCGCGGCACCGGATCGGGCTTCAGCCGCCGCATCGATCGCGTGGTGTAAATCGCCTCGAACAGGTCGAATTCTGGATGGCCATACATGATGGTCAAGCTACCATTTCAATCGCCTCGAAGCATTGCGCCGGGCGAGATTTCGCACTCATGTGAAATTGGTATCCGACGCTCGACTGCGCGGTATAATGACTAGTGATTAAATCGATGGAACCGGCGAGGGTCGGCGGCGGTTTATTCCGTAGTGACTACTCTCTAACGAGGTTTATGAAGCTCCCATGCCCGAATCTAACGATCCCACATTCAAAGGACGCCGCGAGCAGCCCCTGCCGATCCGGATAGTACATTGGTGCAACGCCGTCTTCCTCATTCTGATGGCGGGTAGCGGATTGCAAATCCTCTCCGCTTATCCGTACTTAGGTCCGCGCGGGGCGCTCTACCGATGGTATCCGTTTCAGGGCACCTCGCCGCCGCACTGGATGCGCATTGGCGAATGGCTTGGCGGCGGCCGCCACTGGCATTTCGCGGTCGCGTGGTTCTTTGTACTCAATGGAATATTTTACCTCGCGTACTTCTTTATCAGCGGCGAATGGCGCCGGCGGATGTTCCGTCCGTGGCGCGATATGAATGGTGCGATTGCGCAATTTTTTTACTATCTCAAGATTCGACGGACGGCACCGCCCGCGGATTTCTACAACGGCTTGCAGCGCCTCGCCTACAGCTCGGTCATCATCTTCGGCATGGTGATGGTGCTCTCGGGACTCGCGATTTACAAACCGGTGCAACTCCATTTCCTGACCCTGATCTTCGGCGGCTACGACGGTGCGCGCGTGGTGCATCTCGCGGGCCTGTGCCTGTTTGCGATGTTCCTGGTGGCGCACCTGGTGCTGGTCTCGATGCATCCGCGCGAGATCCTCAACATGATCACCGGAGGCCATCGTGAGTAGCCTGATGACGCGGCGCAAGTTCATCGTCGGGGCCACTGCCGCTTCGTTGCTCGCCGGCTGCGACGCGCATCCAATCAAGGGATTTCTGGGCGCCATGAAGGATTGGAACGAGAAATTCGAGGGCTTCGTTTTCTCCCCTGATCGGCTCGCTCCTGAATTGCCCGCGGGCGATACCACTCCCGAGAGTGCGTTCCCGTCCTATTTTGTCTCGGACACGATGCCGGCAGTGCCGCAGAACTGGACGCTTAGTGTGGGCGGACTGGTCGAGCGGGAATTGGTGCTGACGCTCGACCAGCTTCGGAAGATGACACGAACGGACGTGCGCGTGCGGCATCATTGCGTGGAGGGATGGTCGGCGGTCGCCTCATGGCATGGCGTGCGCGTGAGCGATATCGCGAAGCTGGCGGGATTGAAGCCGGGCGTGAAGTATGTCGAGTTCAACTCGTTCGATGAGGACTACTTTTCGTCGTGGGATCTCGGCAGCGCGATGCATCCGCAGACTCTGCTGGCGTACGGCATGAATGGTCATCCGCTGGGATCGGATCATGGCGCGCCGCTGCGCGTCTATGCGGCCGTCAAGCTCGGCTACAAGATGTGTAAGTACCTGACGGAAGTAAATTTCCTGCCCAACAAGACCGGCGGCTACTGGGAAGACCAGGGCTACGACTGGTTCGGCGGCGTATAGGACAACCCGGAGCTGCGGCGGCGCCCTCTGCACCGGCAGATAGTAAAGAGAAGAGGCGGTCAAGGGCGAGGAACTTTAGCCTTCTGCCGAACCCGATAGTTCCCTGTTCTAACGCTAGCCCTTGGGTAATCCGAGCACGCGTTCGCCGATGATGTTGTGCTGGATTTCACTGGTGCCGCCGGCGATGGTGAACGCGCGCGACGCCAGCATCCGATAGTTCCAGCTACCCCCATCCAGTGCGTGAGGCGCGCCGTGCTCGAACTGGCTATACGGTCCGAGCAGCTCCAGGGCGAACTTTGCCATTTTGAGATTGAGATCGCTCAAGCTGAGTTTGCCGACGGAACCTTCCGGCCCCGGCGGGAGGCCTTTGAGGCGGCGCGTCAACTGTCGCATATTGCCATAGCGCAGCGCTGCCGCATCGCAGGCGAAGCTCGCGATCTTCTGCCGCACGCCGGTGTCCTCCCACGCGCTGCGGCCATTGCGACCGATTCTTTTAGCCAGCGCGCCGAGATTCCTCACGAGGTTCATCATGTCGCGCGCCGCCGCGATCGAACTGCGCTCGAACATCAGCGTCGTCACCGCGACCTGCCAGCCCTGGTTTATTTCCCCGACCAGGTTCTTTTTAGGCACCTTGACATCTTCGAAGAAGACCTCGTTGAAGCCCTTTTCGCCGGTCATCTGGACCAGCGGACGCACGGTGACGCCGGGACTGTGCATGTCCACCAGCAGGTAGCTGATGCCCTTGTGCTTGGGCGCTTCGGGATCGGTCCGGACCAGCAGTATGCACCAGTCGGCGCGGTCGGCGCCCGAGGTCCAGACCTTCTGGCCGTTGACGATGAAGTAATCGCCATCCTCGACCGCCCGCGTATTCAACGACGCGACGTCGGAGCCCGCACCGGGCTCGGAATAGCCCTGGCACCAAATTTCCTCGGCTGAAAGGATTTTGGGCACATAGCGCTTCTTCTGCTCTTCGGTCCCCCAATGGATGAGGGTTGGTCCCACCAGCATGATGCCGAGGCCGTTGACGATTCCGGGCGCGCGGGCGCGCACCATCTCTTCGTTGTAAACGACCATCTGTTCGAGGGTCGCGCCGCGTCCGCCATAGGCCTTGGGCCAGCTCACGCCGACCCAGCCACCCGCATTCATCTTGCGATGCCACGCGAGCGAGTAATTCCAGTCGTCGTCGTCGGTGCGCACTATTTCACTGCCAATATCTTCGTGATCGTTTTTCTCGCGCCGCGGCGGCATGTTGGCTTCGAGCCAGCTGCGGAACTCTTTGCGAAAGGCCTCGGCCTCATCGCTGTACTTGAAGTCCATCGTGGTCCTCCCGGTCCGTCCATGTCGCGCCAGAACTTTACCACAGCCCGGTCGAGGCGCCAGCGGAAAATCCGCCAGGGACGCTCAATGCCGGTCCCGCTTCGCGGAGTTACCACATCGCATCATCGATGAGATAAGGTGTGGACAGGAACGACGGGATGCTACCAGTTGTCAAAATCGCCAATCTGTACCGAGTGCGGCGACGTGATCGAAGCGGACGATGACTCAGTCGAGGTCAAGGTTAGCTCTGAAGACGCCGACGCGTCACCGCGCATTGCCCCCGTTCACACCTGTCTGTGTCTGCTGACTTATCGGTTGAAGCACCGGCCAAACGGCCACGTCTGAACCGCTCTCGATCGCCCGCGAAGGTCGCCCGCGAAGATTCCGATCCGGTCGAAGGTTTGTACGCAGTTCTTTGACGGTCGCCCGGAGTATGCGAAGATTTTGGCGGCAATGGACATCAAACTCGATCTTCCCGCCGAACTCTTCGACGACAGCTTTACCGCCGTCGCCTTCGAGGCGCGCGTGCGCGAGTTCGCGGTGATCGAACTGCTGCGCGTCAAACGCCTCCACGAACACGAAGCGGCGCGCATGCTCGGACTCGATCGCTGGGAACTGATCGATAAAATGGAATGCGCGGGAATCGTCCCGACCGAAAAGGAATTCGATAAAATTAAGGGTGAGTTAGGCAGTGCGATCGAAGCGAAATCGCGCACTGGCGCCACAAGGAGTAAGCCATGAACCGACTGCTGCATACGATGATCCGCGTCAACGACCTTAACGAATCGCTCAAGTTCTATTGCGACGGCCTCGGCATGAAGCTGCTGCGCAAGCACGACTATCCCAACGGCGAATTCACGCTGGCCTTCGTCGGCTATGAAGACGAGGACAGCCACACTGTGGTCGAACTGACTCATAACTGGGGCACCAAGAGCTATGATCAAGGCAGCGCCTTCGGCCATCTCGCGGTGGGCGTCGATGACCTCTACGCGACCTGCTCTGCGCTCAAGGAAAAGGGCATCAAGGTGGTGCGCGAGCCCGGTCCGATGAAGTTCGGCGGCCCGCACATCGCATTCATCGAGGATCCTACCGGCTACAAGGTCGAGCTGATTCAGACCAGCACCGTCCACGACTAAGAGCGGGGCGTCTCGCGCCTATTGAGCTTGCGAGCCGCTATAGCAGACTGAATTTCTATAATTTGGTTTAGGGCGGTCCTAGACTTGCGAGGCGATGCAATTGCAAGGTACAACGTGTATTGGTATTCGTCGAGAAGAATACGCGCGTAGGATAATAATCCAACATAATCGACCGTCACATAACGCCACGATCATGGCGTGGATTTAATGTCGGCAGATTCACTGCGAGAGGTTCCCACCAAGGAGGATAAAGGGAATGAATCGATTCGGTTCGGCGATACTGGTTGCAGCGTTCTTAATCGGGGGGACGGCATTCGCCGGGTCGAGTCCGGATGTTCCCTCCGGGCCGAAGACCAGCACCCGCACCCTCAACATCACCGGAGTGGGAGTGAACGACATTACCGATGTGGATGGGACCACAGGCGCCTGCAATGTTGACCCATGGGTCGATCATTGCTCGGGCACAAACTGCTCCTGCATTCAAATCACTGTATCCAAGGCTTCCGGCAACATGGACAAGGGCGCGCAGACGGTTACCAGCTTCTTCGTGACGGTCGACAACGACGTCAACCCCGCCACCGAACCCGCAGTTGGGAGTGGTCCGAGCAACGGATGCAATCCCATCCTTGGCATCCTGACCGACACCTCGAGTACCGACGCGAAGACCATCAATTTGTTCGGAGTCTCGTGCGGGAAGGTAATTGCGGTCACGCCGGGTAATCCACAGGGAAAACACGTGAGCGATACGCTCGTGGGCGGATGGGGAATCTCGGGCAGCACGACGCCCAGCCCTGATGCCTCCGGATGGGGCACGCTGTCGGGTTCCGTGATGAGCGAGCAAAGCAGCCGTCCGAATGCTATCTCGGTGAAACTGAGCGGTCTCGTAACCGAGTAGTCTGTTACCTCAGTAGTTGCAGGCACACGCCGCGATCGTCGGACGCAGATGCGTTCAAGGGTCGCGGCGTTGTGCTTTAGCGGGCGAGGAACTCGCGAATCGCCGCGACCGCGGCCGGCTCCGAGAGCGTCGGCGCATGGCCCACGCCGGGAATCTCGACCAACTTCGATCCCGGTAGCACACGGCACATCCGCTCCGCCGTCTCGCGCGACAGGATATCGCTCTCGGCCCCGCGAATAACCATTATCCGCGCTGTTACGCGCGCGTAGGGCACCCACAGGTCCAGCGGCCGCGCCGCCGCTCCCGTGCGCGGGATGTTGCGCACAGCCGGATCGATTTTCCAGGTCAGGCGACCATCCTCCATGGGCTTTACCGACCACCGTACGAATTCGATCAGTTCGGGATCGGGCGTGTTCGCCAGAAATCCGTAATTCGCCCGGTAGTACGCCGCAACCTCCGCGAGGTTCTTGAAGTCGTTCGGCGCCTCGGTGAAGTAATCCGTGATCCGCTTTAGACCTGCCGGATCGATCTCGGGACCGATATCGTTGAGCACCAGACGCTCGACCCGCTGCGGATAGCCGCCCGCGAAGATCATCGAAATGATCCCGCCCATAGAGGTCCCGATCAGCGTTACCCGATCGATACCGAGCGTATCAAGCATTACCGAGAGGTCGTTGACGTAAGCCGGCGGCGCGTACTCGGCCGAGGGCCCCCAGGCGCTGTCGCCGCGCCCGCGCACGTCGATCGACATCACGTGATAATCGTTGATTAAATGCGGTGCGAGGCCGTCGAAATTATGCGCGTTGCCGCTCAATCCATGGATACAAACCAGGGGCGGCTTCGCCGAGTTGCCGAAGTCGAGATAGTGGAGTTTGAGGCCATTAACCTGGAAATATTTGCTCTGCGCTGTCAAATCGGTTGCTCCTGACCGCCGCGGTCCACGGCCGCCCGTGAGTCTATTAGATTTGCGACGCCTCAACCAACTCGCGCAGCCGCTCCGGCACGATTATCAGCCGCCGCCCGTCGCGCAGGATCACCCGCTCGTTTTCGAAGTCGTTGAGCTGCTCGGTCGTGCGCTGGCGCGATGCCCCGACCAGTTCGGCCAAGTCCGCATGCGTGACCTTCAGCGTCAACAGGATTCCGCGCGAGTCCTCCGCGCCAAACTTCATTGCGAGCTCAAGCAGCGCGCCCGCCAGCCGTTCGCGCACGCTTAGACCAACGAAATTGGTGTAGCGCTGCAGCGTTATCCACCAGCGTCCGACCGTCACCTCGAGTGTTCGGCTGAAACGTTCCAGCGGGACTCCCAAGACCAGGCCGACGAAGGTCTCGGGTCGGGCGATTCCCACTATGCAGTCGTTGAAGGCATCGCAGCGAAAAGGTCTGGTCGCGTGCGGCAAAAGCGAAGAAACACCGAAGATCTCACCCGGGCCTACCAATCCCACCAGTACCCGCTCGTCGCGATTCTGAAACGACAGCTTTGCCACTCCCGACAGCAGCACGTAAATCCGATTTGAACTCTCCCCTTCGAAGAAGATTGTGTCGCGCCGCTTCACCCTTTCCAGAGTCAAGCTCTGCGCGAGGCCCTGCAATTGATCCTGACTCAGCCACGACAATGTCTTGAGCCGCCCCAGTGATTTCCAATCGGATTGCGCTTTCGAGACCACGATGCTTCGTCTAGCACACGAAGGTAGGATGTCGCCAAGGCGACCGAATAGGCCGAACCGTCGTCGCAAGCGGTCGGTTTTGTCACAGGTGCGACAACTGCTGCTTAACCAACAGTTGATACGTTCGAGATATCACTTAAACTTGTCTTCAGTAGAAGAGAGAGTGGCTCGAAAAGGGGTTGCCCCGTTTGAGCCCGGCAAAGTGCGGGGGTATCGCGATGAGTATTAAAAAGTCAGAGGCGGGTAGCGATTTCAGTAAATTGTTCGAGGCGGCATGGCTCGATCTGCCGGTCGCGGCGGCCAAACGCCTGTTCTCCAACGATGGTGAAGGTGCGTTGCGCGAGGCCGGATGGAAGGCCTACGACGCTTGGGTCAGCCTCGCCAACGATGCTTCCAACCGGATGTACGCCAATCCGACCTTCGGCTCGATTGCCGGTCGTGGCATCGAGGGCGGCTTGCAGGTGGCGCGTGTGGTTGACGCCGTCGCTTCGGCAATCTTCGGCAACCTCTGGCCGGCCATCGGCTTGCCCACTGCGACCGATATGCAGGGACTGCGCGCTGACGTGAAAGCATTGCGCGAGGAACTCCACACCCTGCGCGCCGAGGCCGCCGCGTCGGTCAACGACGAAAATCCCGAGAGCGCATATGCTGCTACCGCGCGTGGCGGCGACTCCGAAAATGCCGCTGCGGCTATCATCTGGAACGGCTACAAGCCCGCGTCCAAGCGTGCGCGCAAGGGAGGCAAGAAGAGTGTCGCTCTTTAACGATGTCGCCGGCTATTGGTTCGAAGGCGCGGTCCGCACCCTCGACGCAATTGGCCGCGGCTTTGGCTCCCAGGTCTCGGCCGATCCGCCTCCGGTGACGCCTTATAAGGTCGTTTACGAAACCGGCAAGGTCAGCCTGCGCCATTACCGCGCGCGCAATCGCATCCACGCCACGCCCATCGTCCTTGTCTATGCGCTAATCAAGCGGCCTTTCGTGATGGATCTGCAGCCGGGCAAAAGCGTCGTCGAGAGCCTTCTCAAGCAGGGTTTCGACGTTTACCTGACGGATTGGATTCCGCCCACCAAGGAGGACGCCTGGCGCGGCTTCGACGCCTATGTCAATCAGGACCTCGCCAACGCCGTCCGCGCCGTTCAGATCGAAGAGAACGTCGATCAGGTTCACGTCGTTGGCTACTGCTTCGGCGCGCTCTTGAGCCTCCTCTATACCGCGCTGCATCCCGAGAACGTCAGAAATCTGGTCACGCTGGCAATCCCGTTCGACATGGGCGCCCGTGATATTTCCTTCTACAATCTGATGGATCGGGTGGACGACCGCGCGGTCGAGATGATCACGAAGATCTACGGCAACTGCCCGGCCTGGATGGTGAACATGTCGTTCACCGCCATGTCGCCGATTCATCACGCGCTCGACAAGTACGTCGGCCTTTATCGCAACGCCGAGCGCGACGGCTATGCCGAAATGTTCGATCTGTTCGAACGTTGGATGTCTAGCGACGTGCCGCTCGCGGGTCGCATCTTTCGCGAGATGACCAGTGATATCTTCAAGCGCAATCTCCTCGCGAAGGGCGAATTCAAGGTCGGCGATCGCCCGGTCGATTTACAGAACATCACCTGTCCGCTGTTGAACGTGGTGGCCGACCTCGACGACGTGGTGCATCCGCGTTCGAGCCTGCCCTTGCCGGAAAAAGTGGGCAGCGCCGATCGGCGCAACCTAACCTTCCCGACCGGCCATATAGGCGCCGTCGTCAGCGCCGGTGCGATCAAGAAGTTGTGGCCCGAGGTCGGCGGATGGCTAGCCGATCGTGACCGCTCGGATGCGGATAATTAGACAATCAGCAGTCAAAAAGGCCGATTAATGTCGCAACCGTGACAATTTAGTCGGAGTGGAAGGCCAAGAAGTGGTTACACTTAACGCAAGCAAGAAACGCGGGAAGGTCCCGCAAAAAAAATCGGCCCCCAAAGGGGATGAAGGAGCCCAGACAATGGAAAAGGATACCCGCGAAGGAATGTACGAAGCGTTCAGCAAGCTCGGTGAATCGTTCTTCAGCATCGAAGGCGTCAAGAAGGCCGCGGCCTGGTACATCGACACCACCGAGCGCGTCGCGACGCAGGCCCTCGAACTTCAGGAAAAGGCCACCGGTTGGGCCAAAGAAACTCCGCTTGCATCTATCTTCGAGGCCCAGCAGAACATGGCGCGCAAGATGATCGAGAAATCCGTCAGTGCCGCGCGCAATCTCTGGCAGATCGAGTCGGCCATGTAGGTTCCCGTTCTTCGATGGTCGAGCCGGCCATCTGCTCGCGCACCTACGGGTCGAACGCGTAAACTAACCGTTCGAATTCCAACGCTCGCTTAACTCGACGCGAGGCCTCATTGCAGGGCCTCGCGTTTTTGTGTCTCGTCTGCGGGCGAAGCCTCACCGCGCGATCCCCAAAATCTTCGTCTCCGCCGTTCACGAGTCGAACTCGCGATTTGGTTTATCGACAACTCCAAAAGATCGATCATGCTTTACTACGGGCTCATATCCGGTTTACTATCGCGCCACTCGAAAGCAGCCAGGAGGCCTCAGGCGCGGTGTTTCTCGATTTGACCGTTTCGTCCTTCGATTACCTGGAACAGGTGTCCGCGCTGATGCGCGATCCGGTGTTTTACGGGGGCGAGCGCGTGCCACGCGGAAACGCCGAGCCAGTGCTGTTGCTGCCGGGCTACTTCGCTGGCGATTGGGCGATGGCGCCGATGGCGCGATGGCTGCGCCGCATCGGTTACAGCCCGTACCTGTCGGGTATCGACTTTAATCTTGGTTGCCCGCGTGAGAAGCTCGAGCGACTCGAAGCACGTGTGGTTGGCATCGCGCGCGAGACTGGCGATCGCGTCGCCGTCATCGGTCACAGCCTCGGAGGCGTCCTCGCGCGATCGCTGGGCGGGTCGCTGCCAACCCTGGTGAGCCGTGTGATCGGGCTGGGAGCGCCGATTCGCCAGGATTGGGACTCGATGAACCGCCGTATCGGGTCGATCATGCAAAGCGTCTCGGGACTCTGGCAGGTGATGGCTGGAGCGCCCGAGAATTGCGGCACCGCCAATTGCGAATGCGGCTTTTCGCGCGCCCTGGAATCGAGCACCCGGCGCGCTTCAAGATTCACCTCGATTTATTCGCGCGAGGACGACGTGGTCGATTGGCGCAGTTGCGTGGATGAAGCCGGTGCGAATTTCCAGGTGCGCGGACGCCACGCCGGCTTGATCGTGAATCGCGAGGTCTACCGGCTGGTCGCAGCAGTTTTGGCCGGACCGAGGAGTCTTCCGGCGCTGTCCGCTTCAAATGCACCATTGATGTGACTTTGCGGACCCCACTATACGGCGGAGGAATTCCGATGGCGACGACATACGAGACCGTAGTTTACGAGCGGGTCGAGGAGAAGATTTTCCGCCTGACCCTGAACCGCCCGGAAAAGCTCAACGCGCTTTCGCAGAAGCTACTCGGCGAGTTCGATCAGGTCCTCAACGAATTCGAAGCCGACCGCGACGCCAGCGTGCTCATCATCCGTGGGGCCGGACGCGCATTCTGCGCCGGCTACGATCTGCAAGGGACCCAGCAGCCCGGCTCCGGCTTCACCGTCAGTAGCGATCGGATCAACCTGCACAAGATTATCGATCGCTGGCAACGCCTGTGGTCGATCGGCAAGCCGACCATCGCGCAGGTGCACGGCTACTGCCTGGCCGGCGCGACCGAACTGGCCGGCCATTGCGATTTGGTCTTTGCCAGCGACGATGCGCAGTTCGGTCATCCGGCGGGACGCTCGCTCGGTATCCTGCCGACGCTCTCGATGTGGCCCATATTGATTGGTCCGCGCAAGGCCAAGGAATTCTTCTTCACCGGTGACCTGATGAGCGCGCACGAGGCGCTCGCCTCGCAACTGGTGAATCGGGTCTTCCCGAAAGACCAGCTTGAGGCCGAGACCCTGGCGTACGCGCGACGCGTCGCACTGGTTCCAATCGAGTTGCTCGCGCTGCACAAGGCGGCGGTCAATCGATGGCTCGAAATCCAGGGCGTCCGCGCGCTGGAACAGTCGGCGGCAGATCTCGATTGTATTGCCCATCAGACCGATGCGGTGAAGAGTTGGATGAAGGCCAGTCGCGAGCGCGGGTTGAAGGAAGCGCTAAGCGAGCGCGATCGGCCGTTTGCGCGGAAAAAGTAGCGCTGCGAACCTCCGATCCAGCTTGTCGCGAAACGATTCCCGAGCCAAGCCACAAATCACGATCGAAGCTTGAGGGCAGCGGCCCCGCTTTTGCGCATGGCATGTTCCATGCTCGGCTGATCCTTTTAGGTGTTTGAGGAAAGATTCTCATGCCGAAAAGGGTTGGGACCGAATCATGGAAGATTCCTTTGGCGTCTCAGTGTACGAGCCCGAGATCGATATGAACCGGCGTCGTTTGCATCGGGCACCGGTCGGTCGGATCAAGCGGCTTTTCAATACCTTGCATCGCTTTCACGCCGGGCGTATCGCGCTCGGCAAGCCCCGCCGATCGATCGATCGAGAAATGCAGGAATATTCGCCGCTTGCAGAGCGATAGGGTGTCGCCGAGCTTGCCGAGGGGTCATCGGGCCGCCGCCAAATCATTTAGTGCCTTAGCAATCAAATACCGCTGAGACGTATATTTCTCCATGTTGCTATATCCCGACTCCGCAGCGCGGATCAGGCGATGAAAGCGCGAAGCCAAGCAGTGGCCCAACTCGGGCGCACGGCCGGCGCCTCGGTTAGCATTGAGAACAATCGCAGACCACCAGCTAGCGCGGTGGCATCAAATGGGCGCCGGATTTTTGTCACATTCGATTCAGGGTCGGTCCGCAGCCGATCGTCGAAACCCAACTGATTGTGATCTTTGTTTCGAGCCCTTCGTTCGTGGGAGCAATTCGACACCGTCGAGTATTGCGCTGTGGTCCGGCCAGCAACGGCACCGATCTTGGAACGAGACTAGATTGACGGCCCGTTGAGGGCCGCAAAATTAATCGACACCAGGCAGGCTTCGGTGACAAGAAAAATCAATTGGTTGGCGGTCATGCTGAGTGTCGCTGCCGCACTTCTTACCTTTGCCCACAACGGACGAGCTCAGTCGGCGGATCAGCGGTTGACTTCTTTTGACGCCGCCGCGGCGCGCGTCGCGGCGCTCGAAGAGAACTCCCACTTCAGGCGCGACGCTCTTTTCGGCGCTGCGCGCAATGAAGTCTCCTTAGCCGATCGATGGTCAACCGTGCGTCCGCTGCTGGAGCATTCGATAGATGGTTCGAATTCATCCGGTGATGCGGTCGCGACTGGAGTGGACCGCTCTCTAACGACGGGCGGCAAGCCGATTTCCAACGTCACGATCGGGGCGAGCCGCTACTCCGGATTCACCCAGAGCGAAACCTCGGCCGCGTGGTGCGGCAGCAGCGTCGTGGTTGGCTTTAACGACACTGGCAGCGAGATTACGACGATACGGGGCACCGATGGCGTGAGCGTCCTCGGTTACTCCCATTCGATCAATCACGGCGTCGCTTATTCCTACGTCGGATCGCCGCCGGCGCCTGTTGACCCGAATCAGGGCATGATGGGTGAGCCGTCATTGGCCTGCGTGGATTCGGGTAACTTCTATTACGCATCGATCTGGGTCGATAACGTTCAGAGCCGTACCGGCGTGGCGCTTGAAAAATCCGTGGATGGCGGCAAGACCTTTTCCGCGGCTTTGATCGCAATCGAAAAGCCACCATTCTCGCACTTCGTCGATCATGACTGGCTGGCGATCGATCACAGCACTCCAAGCGACCTCTACATCACATATATCGATGTCGATTACTCCGGCAGCATCTGTGGCAGCGATCAGTTCGCACAGCCGATTCCGCGCTATGCGATCGAATTGGTTTCCTCAACCAATGGAGGCTCCAACTGGAGTGCTGCGGCGACGGTGATCGAAGAGGAGTGCGCGAATCAGGCGAATCCGAACGTTTCGCTTGGGGGCCCGCAGGTAGCGGTCGGTCCGAGCGGCGAAGTTTACGTCGCTTATGAAGCGATGGGAGAAAACGGCGGGAGTTTGACGGCACGGGAAATCAGGCTGGCCAAGTCGGTCGATCACGGCGTCACTTTCACCACGGCGGTAACCGTAGCTCCTGTCACGATCATCGGCAATGGTGCCGATTTGCAAGGTTTCGTCCGTTCCAACGAGTTCCCAGCCCTGGCAATTGGGATTGGCAAAGCCAATAGCGGCTTCGTCTATCTAAGCTGGAGCAGCGCCGGGTTCACGGTCCCCGACACGGTTTCGACCATCCGATCATATGGCTTCTCAGACGTCATGTTTTCCGAGTCAAGGAACGGTGGTGCGGCCTGGTCCACCCCGCAGCGCGTCAACAACAATCCAGAGGGTGGCAGCGAGCCGCTTTCTGACCAGTACAAACCATCCATTGGCACCGATAAGACTGGCCGGATTGCCATCTGCTTTTACGATCGCCGGCGTGACCTGAACAATTTCATGAGCGATCGTTATTGCGCCGCCTCGATCAACGGCGGTACGTCGTGGAAGAATACCAAGATCACCCCGGTCAATTTCTCCTCGCTGGTCGGCCAGGACGTACTCGTCGCTCCGGACTATTCGGGCGATTACGATACGGTCGCGATTGATCTGACCGGTGCGTCCTCAGGATTTATCGACTCCTACTCCAGCAACGCAGCGGGCAATCCTAACGTTATGACTAATCGATACTGACTATTAGAATCGTCGGCGCCTCCGCATCCAACGGTGATGGGCAAGAAATAGTCGGCGGGTGGCATAGTCATTATTGGCCTGGCCCGGCCGGGGGCCGCCTGGTTTCCACACGATCGCCGGTGACGCGCGCGCAGTGCAGGGTGGCCGTCATCCGTCGCATTAGCCCGAGACCGCAAACGAACAAACAGGATGTATCTGTTTGCGCCGAGGGCGGCATAGACCGTTTCCTCGGTCTGTATCAGCGCGCGTGAATCCATTGTGAGATCTCAAAGCCGCACAGTCCGTTCTCGAATCTGGGACGAACGATCGGTGCAGTTCCAGAAAAAGTGAGTAAATAACGCCGATCTCCAGGTGGCACGCTGCGTGCTCATTACGATCATTGCGACGCGAGAAGACAGGGCCAGTGGCAAGATATTAGCGCGACGAAAATCGCAATAATCGAAAGCCCGGACTTTCAGCGAAGAGCATTGGGGAGCCAACGACTAATCGACTGAGAATTGACCGAGCCGCCCAAGAAACGAAAGAGGAGAACAGTATGGATACGATCAGAAGTATGTATGTAAGGGTGCAGAACCTGCGGCGGGGACAGACGATGACGGAGTACGCACTGATACTCGCGGCGATCGCGGTGGTGGTTTTCATCACCTATCAGGCGATGGGCAACAGTATCAACACGATGGTTAACAAGGTCAATTCTTCTCTGACGAGCAGCTAAACGAACCGGCTCCATTGTGATCCTTGCATCCGCGGATGGCGACGGCGAAGGCGCGACCCTTCGCCGCCGTCGGATTCTCGAAGAGCCAGTTCAAAGAAGGCTTGGCAGCTATTCCGCTACCGGCAAAGAGATCCGGGCGCCGGGCCTGGTCTATAGCGCGGTGGAGCTGGAACTTGAATGAGGTCCTAGACACCGATGGCGACGTTAGGAACCAAGGAAGCCGAAAGCGGGCACGCGTGGCGAGTGCATCTGGTGGGCGAGGCCACGGAAGCGCGGACCGCGATTATGGCGGTGCTGCAGAGTTTGACTGAACCCGTACTGGAACTCGCGGAGTTGTCGCCACAGGCGGCGCTCGACGAAATCGTCGTTCCACACATCGCGATGGTGATTTTCGACGGCAACGAAGCCGCGCCTTTGGGTTACCTGCAAACCCAGGCCGAGCGCTCGCCGCGTCCAATAATTTTCGCTCTGCTGCAGGATCACTCCGCTGTCCTGATGCGGCGGGTACTGCATGCTGGCGCGGATGAATTGTTATTTTTGCCGCTCGACCCGGTTGATGTGACGCGAGCGCTGATGAAACTGAGCGAGGGGCGGCGCCGGGCCGAACGGGTGGAAGGCGGGTTGATCTTTGCTGTTGCAGGTCTGGTTGGCGGGGTGGGCGTTACGACGCTAGCCGCGAACCTCGCATTGGTGATGCGCTATGCCTTCGGTAAGCGGGCGGCCGTGGTCGATCTCGACCTGCAGAATGGCGGCCTTAATCTAACGCTCCATCTGGACCCCGAGCAGACCATCGCGTCATTAATCGAATTTACTGCCAGGCTGGACTCATCGAAGCTCGAGGCGGCCTTGACCAAACATTCGTCGGGAATCTACTTGCTCGCTGCGCCGAAGCGGCTGGACGACGCGGAGCGTATCACGGACATCTTGATTGGCGCGGTGCTCGACCTGATGCGCCAGTTATTCGACTTTGTCGTGGTCGACTGCGGGAACCACGTCGATGAGAACACCGTGGCGGCATGGGAGCGCTGTGATGAACTGATCTATGTGGTGGATCAATCGCTGGTCGCGGCCCATGGCGCGAGACGTTTCAATGAACTGTTCGGGCGTCTCGGTTTGCGCCTCGATCAGCCGCGCTTCGTGCTGAACAAGTTTGACGCGCACAGCATAATTACCGAGGAAGCGATCGAGAAATCGATGGGCGTGCGGTGTTTCGCCAAGCTTCCCCGCGACGATCGGATGCTGGAGAAAATGCAATTGCGCGCGCAGGATCTCTGGCAGGCCGGGCCCAACTCGGCGCTAGCCCGGGCAATTGAGTCGCTTGCGCGGCGGATAAACGCGCGCCGCGCTCCGCTCGCCGACGAGACCGGAGGGTTTGTCACTCGCCTGCTGAGCGCCTTTGGCGCGGGGGCTTAGGGTCGTTGAAAGTTCGTCATCAAGATTGGGGTGGTCGGTCAATCTGCGAAAGCGCGCGCTTAAAGGTTTAGCATGAGAATTGTAGATCGCCTCTCGCAGAACACTGGCGGCGCCGCCAAACCCGAAGCCGCGGGCGGATCGCTCATCGGTGGGACTCCGCCACGCAAACGCGATGATATTGCGGAAGGTTCGCGACGACTCAAAATTCGCGTTCACAACCGCTTGCTGGAGACTCTGGACGTTTCGAAACTCGACGCGCTTGAGCCCGCGATGGTGTCGGGCAAAGTGACTTCCGCGATCAATGACACGCTCAACGACGAGGGCCGGCTGCTGACCGATATCGATCGCGCACGGCTCATCAGCGAGATTAAGAATGAGCTCCTGGGGCTCGGACCGCTGGAGCCGTTGCTCCACGACGACGATATTACGGACATTCTCGTCAATGGCCATGCGATGGTGTACGTCGAAAAGTTCGGCAAGCTTCATCGGACGGACGTGACCTTTCAGGATGATCAGCATCTGATGCTGATCATCGACCGGATCGTGTCTCAGGTCGGGCGCCGCGTCGATGAATCGTCGCCGATGGTCGATGCGCGGCTGCGTGACGGATCGCGTATCAACGCGATCATCCCGCCGCTCGCGCTGGACGGTCCCGCGCTCTCGATCCGGCGCTTCGGCAAGCGCCGCTACGATATTGAAGCGCTAGTCGAGAAGGGCTCGCTGTCGCGGGAAATGTGCGATTTCCTGCGTGCGATCGTGAAGGCGCGCCTCAACATTATCGTGTGCGGGGGCACGGGATCCGGAAAGACCACGATGCTCAATTGCCTTTCCGGCTTCATCCCGGAAGACGAGCGTATCGTTACCATCGAGGACTCCGCGGAGCTCTCGCTGCAACAGCCGCACGTGGTTCGGCTCGAGACGCGGCCGATGAATCTCGAGCGCAAGGGCGAGGTCACGCAGCGCGACCTGGTCAAGAACTGCCTGCGGATGCGCCCCGATCGTATCATCGTCGGCGAGGTGCGCAGTTCCGAGGTTTACGACATGCTGCAGGCGATGTCGACCGGCCACGACGGCTCCATTGCAACGATCCACGCCAACAGTCCGCGCGAGTCGATCGGGCGGCTCGAGATGATGATGCTGCTCGGGGGATTCTCCATACCACAGCGCGCGATGCGCCAGCAGATCGCTTCCGCAATTAACATGATCGTGCACGTCAGCCGGATGTCCGATGGCACTCGCAAACTGATGAAGATCTCCGAGATCAGCGGGATGGAAGGTGAAACCATAATGATGCAGGACCTATTTGAATTCACCCGCACGGAAGTCGCGACAGACGGGAAAATCGTCGGGACCTACCATTCAACCGGCATTCGCTCGTATTACGCGCATCAAATCGAAGTCGCTGGCTTCAAGCTCGATATGACGCAACCGCGGCCGTCGGCGCGGACGAACGTGCACTAAGGAGCAGGGGCGAAGGCGCGTGGGACGTTGTCGCACGCGCCACGAAGGACGTGACGCGCTGACGGATGGTTCGAATGCGCGTCTCGTGGGCGCGAGGGCGGCGCGCGCCGAAGCGCGAAAGAGTTGAGGCGCTGACAATTTCTATGGACTTGGCTATAGCGGCGGGGATCTTCGGTTTGGTGGTGGCGCTGGCTGTCGTTTTGATGAATGGAGGTCAAAACGATAGCAGGCGCGCGGCTGACCTGCTCGAAGATGTTACGCGCACTACGGTCGATCCGGTCGGAGAGGGACTGATCCGCACCGGTGGACGTCAGAGTCGCCGGCACGCAAGCAATTGGCGCGAAGAGCTACTGGAAGTCATCTATCGGATTCACTTATTGCATCGACTCGAAGAGCGCATGTGGCAGGCCGGCCTTTACCTGCGCGTCTCCGAGATGCTGCTGATTATGGTGATGATGTTCGGGGTCGGCTTCTCGCTGGGCAAATTTATCCTGCACGACCTGCTGATTACGCTCGCGATTGCGTTCGCGATGAGCGCGTTGCCGCTCTTTTACATCCGGTTCCGCCGCAAGCGCCGGATGCGCGAGTTCACGTCACAGTTGCCGTCGGCACTTGATCTGATCAAATCGTCGATTGAGGCCGGCCATTCGTTGTTGCGCGGGTTGCAGGTGCTGGTCCAGGAATTCGCTGATCCCCTTGGCGGTGAGTTTCGGACTGTGCTTGAGCAGAGCAGGCTCGGAATGCCGCTTACGCACGCGCTTGATGAGTTGCTCAAGCGTATGCCGGAAGATGATTTGCGTCTGCTCGTGGTCGCGATCAAGGTGCAAAGCGAAGTGGGCAGCAGTCTCGCACAGATTATCGGACGCTTGTGTGAAATCGTCCGTACGCGCCAGCGCCTGCAGCAGCAAATTCGCACCATGACGGCACAATCACGCATGAGTGGCCTGGTGGTAGGCTTATTGCCGGCGGCCGTTCTGGCGATTTTCAGCCTGGTGCAGCCGGGATACGCCCGCGTCTTATTTTACGACCATACGGGAATATTGGCGCTCAAACTGGCGATCGGCCTGGACCTGATGGCGCTCTTTACGATTCGGCGAATTCTCAAGGTCGATTTTTGAAATGAGCTCAATCCTGATCAGCACTGCGATCTTCTGTTTGTTGGGTCTCGCGGGCATGGCCATTTACGTTGCGCTGTATGGGGGCCATCGCGTCTTTCAGGAACGCTTCGCCGAAATGGCGATGAAGACCCGAATTGCCGAAGGCGAGGGTAAGTTCGGCGGCGGACACGAGCCCGAAGGGCTCACGCGTGCGCTCTTCCAATGGGCGTTGCAGCGCATGCCGAAGTCGAAGGCCTCGCCTTCGTCCGACAAGATTATTCAAACCCTGGTGCGCGCTGGCTTTGTCCGCTCCGGAGCCTTGCGAACCTTTCAATTGGTTCAGATTATCTCACTGATTGCTACTGGAATGGTGGGCTTCGTGGTGCCGGCCATGATGGGACTGGCGGCCGGCAGAGTGGCCTTGATCGTCCTCGGGTCGCTGGCTCTCGGTTATTTTGCGCCGCGCTTTTATTTGCGCCGGCGCGCCAACCGACGCCAAAAGGACATCTCCAAGCAACTCTCCGACGTACTCGACCTGCTGGTCGTCTGTGTGGAAGCAGGGCTCGGCCTGTTTGAAGCGATCAAGATCGTTGGCGACGAAACCGAACAGCAGGGGCAAGCGATCGGCACGGAACTCGCCGTGGTCTCGGTTGAGGTCGCGGCTGGCGGTTCGCTCGGACAAGCGCTACGTAATCTGGCCGAGCGTACTGCCGTCGAAGATATCAGACCGTTGGCCGCCACCTTGATTCAGAGCGAGCAGCTTGGATCTCAAATCGGGCCCGCCCTGCGCGCCAGTTCAGATTCTCTGCGCACCAAGCGCCGCCTTCGAGCGGAAGAGGCAGCCCAGAAGAGTACCATCAAGATACTGTTTCCGTTGGTGCTTTTTATCTTGCCTGCGATGTTGGATGTACTGCTGGCGCCGGCCATGATTCAGGCCATACGCACTCTGAATGGAGGACAGTAACCTCATTCGGGAGATGGCCGACCTATTGACGGCGCCGGCGTGTCGCAATATCCGTCGTCATATGGGAGAAGCAGCACTTAGGCAGCGGGCGATCGATCTCTGGAACCAAGGCGTGGCATTTCACATGCAGGGCGACTTTCAAAGTGCGATTGCGCTCTATGGCGAATCGCTCGAACTTTATCCCACGGCGGAGGCGTATACCTTTCGGGGATGGGCCTTTCGTTTTCTCGGACGCGTCGATGACGCGATCGCGGAATGCCATAAAGCGATTGCGGTCGATCCCGATTTCGGCAATCCCTACAACGATATTGGATCGTACCTGATGTCGAAGGGCGAACTGGATGGCGCGGTCGAATGGTTTGCCAAGGCAAAGACCGCTCCGCGCTATGAGCCACGCCATTATCCGTACATGAATCTCGGCCGTCTGTATGCCGCTAAAGGGATGGTTTTGCGGGCGATCGAGGAATTCGAAGGTGCCCTCGCTTTTGAACCAGGCGAACCGTCATGCCTTGAAATGATCGAGCGGCTGCGCGCCTTGCTGAACTAGGAATTGGCCCGCCGCATGAGTCGATCGGATGCTTAGTCTGTTCCAAAGTGTAAAATTGCGACGTCAGCATTGGCGCGAGAGGAGGATCCAGAGCGATGCCAAAGATCGGCGAGCCGGCGCCCGATTTCACGCTAGCCAGCCACGAAGGCAAGCAAGTGGCGCTCGCGAAACTGCGGGGACGCAAGGTGCTGTTGTGGTTCTATCCGGAAGCCGACACTCCCGGGTGTACGGCTGAGGGTTGCGGATTTCGTGATCAGATTAGCGACTTTGATCAGAATAATATTCAGGTTCTCGGCATCAGCTTCAACGATGTTGAGCAGAACGCAGCGTTTGCGGAGAGGCATGGATTTCCGTTTCCATTGCTGTGCGACACGGATCGCAGCGTTGGCCTCGCCTATGGCGCGTGCGTCGATCGCAAAGCCCGTTATGCCAACCGCATCAGTTTTCTGATCGACGAAGATGGTAACCTTGCGCGTATCTATGACCAGGTGAATCCGCGCGACCATCCAGCCTTGGTGCTGGCCGACGTGCTTGATGCATAGCTTCTGCCGGCGGGGCCGAAAGTCCCGTTCTGATACCGAGCCCCGCCAAAATACCGGCACTTAGCCATTATGTTGCCATCCCGCGTGCAGGCTTTCCCTAAGCGGGATCGGCACTATCTCGCACTGCCGTCCCGTCTCGAATGGCCTGGGCTTTGCTCCGTGTGAAACCTATGAGTCCTTCGCTCACGATCACGCGTCCGTGCGGTGGGGTTGCAACTTGGATTTTGATCAAACGCTCTTAAATGATGGAAGTGTTCAGGCGAACGCAGCAGGCGTCGCCGACGATGACGGAGGTTGGGTTAACGTCGAGTTGTTCGCCATCGAATGCGACGTGATTGGCGGAATGGTGGTGAAGTCGGCGAACATGCGACGGGTGCTTCAGACGATTCAGCGATTGGGACCGTACAAAGCCTCGGTGCTGATTCACGGCGAGTCGGGAACGGGCAAAGAATTAGTCGCGCGGGCGCTGCATACGCTGGGGGCGGTGCCGAAGGGTCCGTTCGTCACCTTCAACTGTTCCAACCTGGTCGATGCGCTGGCGGAGTCACAGCTCTTCGGCCACATCCGCGGCGCCTTCACCGACGCCCGAGAGGACTCGCTCGGCTACTTTCGCTCGGCCAACGGTGGCACCCTCTTCCTTGACGAGATTGGTGAATTGCCCTTGCATTTGCAGCCCAAGCTGTTGCGCGCAGTCGAAACTCACGAAGTACAACCGGTAGGCTCGGCGCACAGCTACAAAGTTGATATCCGCCTGATCGCGGCGACCAATCGGGACTTGCCTGCGATGGTCAAGAGTGGTGCGTTTCGCGACGACCTTTACTACCGGCTCAATGCGACCGCTATCTTGGTGCCGCCACTGCGCGAGCGGCGCGATGCGATAGAGGCATTGGCGGTACATTTCACAGAGCACTACAATCGTCTTTTCGGCAAACAAATCCGTCACATTTCGCGCCGCGCTATCGCCGCGCTGCAGACCTACGGCTGGCCTGGCAACGTTCGCGAATTCGCCCACGCTATCCAAAGCGCGGTGATGCTTTCCGACGACGACTGTATCGACCTGCCCTCGTTTCCTGATTATCTGTCGCAGCCCCTGACCCAAGACGCCGCTCGGAGCACAGAAGCCGCCGCCGATTTTGCCGCCTTAGGCCCGACCAACGAAGCGGGCGGCTTTTCGCCAGCGTCCGATGTTCCAGTTCACGAAAAGATCGGCGAGCTTCGCGCGCCATTGCTCCTGGACGAAGTGATCAAGCGGACGCTGGTCCGTTCACTCGAGGAAACCGAAGGTAATCGCCGCCGCGCCGCGGATTTGCTTGGGATCTCACGGTCAACGCTCTACCGCATGCTTACGCGCTACGGGCTGGCTGACGAAAGTGGGCGACGGCGCGGAACTCGCGAACCTCTCGATCCTGCGATGGGCCAGCCGCGAATCTGATCGCAGCGGGCTAATCTGAGTGCCCTTCGGTCATTCTGATGCGCGCTTGGCTGAGCTCCAATAGCGGCGCACTTGCGTTCTCGCAATTTGATGCAAATTTCCTCAGTCTTCTCCCACTGGAACATCTGCCCCTTTCGGGTCAGAATAGAATGGCGATCACAGAGGATTCGGCCCTTGCTTCCGCTATCCATAAAAGAAGGGGCTTATTGGGTTGATCGATAAACCTGCGCAACGTGCGCAAGGGGTATTCAGGAATCGGCTATTTCCTCGGGGTCGGAGTCGCTTCCGGAGTTGATATAGATGGCTGCAGTTGACCAAATCTGGTCCGAAGCTGTGCGAACACTTGAGCGCGATCAGCCGTTTGCACTAGCCACCGTGATCAATGTTCGCGGTTCCACTCCGCGCGAGACCGGCGCCAAAATGATTATTCGGGAGGACGGCCAGGTCGGTACCATTGGCGGTGGGTGTGGCGAGGCTGAAGTGTTTCGGAAGGCCCGCTTGTTGCTCAGCGAAGGTGAAGGAACACGTCTGGCCGAGGTCGATCTGACGGGCGATTTCGACCAGCAGGAGATTGGTACGTGCGGCGGGATCATGGATGTCTTTATCGATCTATGGGCCCCCGTTGATCTTCCGCTAGCCCGCAAGCTAGCTGATTCGGCGGCACATAATCTTCCTGCCGCGCTCCTCACCGTGATCGCGTCCGGTGCTCGATCGGAGGCTCCGGTCGGGGCGAAAATGGTGATTGACCCCTTGGGCTCCGAGGTAGGCGCACAGTTGAGTGGACTGCAGGAAACGGCGCTCAAACAACTGGGAGCTCGCGCCTCCGACGCGGTTGCCGGCCTGCTTGAAATTGACCGCGCGGGCGGCCTTAAGCCGGTTACACACTTGGAGGACAACGGATCGCCGCGCCTTTTCATTGATCCGATCACTGGAGCACAGCGGCTCATAATCGTTGGGGCCGGCCACATCGCCCAGCCTCTCTGCGAGTTGGGCGCGATGCTCGGATTTCACGTCACCGTGATCGATGATCGGGCTTCATTTGCGAATCGGGAGCGTTTTCCACGCGCCGACCTGATCATTGCTAAGCCCTTCACCGCGGCGATCGAAGGACTTCAACTCGATCGGCATTGCTTCCTGATTTCAGTCACTCGCGGACATGCCTTCGATGAGGAGGTGGTGCGCGCTGCGTTGAAGCAGCCGGGATGTTTCGTCGGAATGATCGGATCACGCCGCCGCTCGCGTGCGATGCTTGGAAGGCTGGCGGAGGATGGCATCGATCCCGCATTGCTCGACCAAATTCATGCGCCGCTGGGTCTGGATATCGGCGCCGAGACGCCCGAGGAGATTGCCATTTCGATCATCGCGGAGATAGTGCGCGAGCGTCGGACTGGGGTCCGGGACAATTTCACTCTAGGTGTGAAGGTCGGCCGCTTGCGCGGGAAATCTTGACCTGCTCGGGATTAGCTTGAGCCCACCGCGCATTGTTGCGATTCTGCTTGCGGCCGGTGAATCGCGCCGGATGGGGTACCCTAAACCGCTGTTGCGCATTGGCGATGAGAGCTTTGTCGGCCGCACGACCGCGATCGCGCTCAACGTTACGAGCACGGTGGTGATCGTGCTCGGAGCTCATGCCGATCGCATCCGTTCGGCGATTTCTTCCGACTCGCGAATTATCGTCGTTGAGAATCCGGATTTTAAAAGCGGTCAGCTTTCGTCACTTAAAGTCGGGCTTGCCGCTGCCCTTGGCGCTGGGGCTGATGCGGTCATCGTCCACCTCGCCGACCATCCGTTGGTTTCACCGGCTACATTTCGCGCACTTTTGAATAACTATGGTGATCCCACTCACCCTATAGTCGTCGCTCGCTATCAGGGACGGCGCGGCCATCCAGTGATTTTCGATCGCTCGGTGTTTGCCGAATTGATGGCGGCGCCAGAAGACCAAGGGGCGCGAGTTGTGGTTAACGCTGATCCAGAGCGCGTTATGTATATTGACGTTGACGATCCCGGCGTGGTCCTAGACCTGGATACGCCAGCCGATCTCGCGAAGGCGGGTCTTTCCCTGCCCCCAGCCCGATGAAAATAATTGCTGCAGTGTTTTGTAACCGAGTTCACGGTACCGACGTACTAATGAGCAGGTATGCTCCGTGCGTGCACCAAAAAGCGGTTTAATCGCAGTTTGACCGCCAGACCCGACGACGAATTGATTGCCGCCGTGTTGGCTGGCGAGACGGCAGAATTCGCCGAGCTGACCGCACGCTATCGCGACAAGGTCGAGCGCCTGTGCAAACGGTTCTTCGCGGACAGTGAAATGGTGCGCGACCTCGCCCAAGAGAGCTTTATTCGAGCGTTTACTGGTCTTTCGTCCTATCGGGCCGAAATGCCGTTCATTGGCTGGTTGCGCGCGATAGTAGCGAACGTATGTTACGACGAGCTGCGTCGTCGGCAGCGTCGACCAGAGGATCTCGTGGCCGATTTCTCGGCACCCGAGCGCATCTGGTTGCAACTGGTGAATGAGGCCAGTCCGGAAGAAATCGTCGATGCGGCCGAGCAGCGTCATGCGGCTTACGACCTTGCACATCGATTGCTTGATTCACTGCGACCTGATGACCGTACCGTTATGATTTTGAAAGAGACGGAAGAACGCAGCGTCAGCGAGATCGCTGAAATCATGGGATGGAGCGAGGCGAAGGTGAAAATTCGTGCGTTTCGCGCGCGGCGCTCAATGCGACGGCAGGCAGAACGGATTTTATCGGCAAGGCGGAGTCAATTAGAACGATGACCTGCTTAGAGGCACGGAGAGAATTTCCGGCATTTTGGCGGCGCGCGATGCCGTCTGCGTCGCGCGCCCGCCTGGTCGCACACCTGCATGGCTGCGCTGAATGCGATCGCGCGTTCCGCGCGTTCGCCTTGAGCGCACCCGTGCTGCACTCTGAGTTGGTGGAGGAGGCGATGCCTCAGGCGTCGCCTCCTCCGCTAAATCTGGTGCGGCCGCGTCGCTTCGCGGTGCCGCGTTCCGCTCCGCTTGCGCGGGGCGGAACATGGCGGACCTGGAAGATCGCGGCCGCGGCCTCCTTGATGATAACTATTGGCGGATTGTCCGCATGGTCGTCTGTGCGCTGGCCGTCGGAGAATTTCGCCGAAAGTGTAGCCGGCGACGGCGTTGATGTTGATCGCGCGATTTATTCTTCTGATAGTGCGACGGCCGATTCCTTCACTCTCGATTCCTCAACATTTGATTTGACCGCGGGCGATCCTGCCGGGAAGGCGAGCAATGGTGCCGCGGATGAGAACAGCCTTTGAGAATATTGGTGCCTTCGGTGACCTTCACCCAGGTGTGGAACTCAGTTGAGGGATAGGCCAACTTTGATTCTGCTCGCGGCCGCGATAGCCGCAGGGCTCGCTATCGGCTTCGCCGGGAGCACTTTGGCCTATCGGTATAAACTGCTTCGCGTTCCGGGAGGGAACCTGATCGAGCGAATGAATCAGTCGCTGAGCCTCGATCCGTCACAGCGCGAACAGATTGTCGAAGTGATGGAGGATACGCGTGATCAGGTAGCGCAGTTGAAGCGCAGTCTGCAGCGTCAGAGGCGCCGCCTGCTGCTAGCTGCCTATCTGAAGATTCGCGCGGTCCTCAATCCCGACCAGCAAAAGAAATTTGACGACGAATTTATTCCACCGAGATTCCGCGCCGAAGCGCGCCAGTTAGAGCAACGAGGGGACACTCCGGCCGATTCAACTCCGGTCACGACTCCTTCACCTCTCCCTTAGACCGGTCGGCGCGGTTCTCATTTATTCGGATCGGCTCGCAGATCCTGCGAGAATCAAGTGTTCTTGGCTCAGGAGCCGATGTCGTGCAGGAACTTGTCCGCCTGTGCCGCTACATCGGGATTTTTCCGGTCGCCACTCGCCAACCGCAAAAACTTGATGGCCTCATCACGGTTTCCCTGCTGCGCCAAAATCTCTCCGAGCCGCAGGGCCGCGAACGATGAGGTCGGATCGAGTTCCAACGCCTTGCGATAGTAAGGCATCGCTTCGTTGAGCTTCGGCGGCGTGAATGACATATACGCCTCGCCGATGTTGAGGTAAGCGCTGGTTTCCCGCGGTTCGAACTTGACCAGCTTCTGATAAACCTCGACGACTTTGCCGAAATTGGATCGTGAATTGTAAAAGAGGCCCAGGTAAATGTACGGCTCGGGCAGGGTCGGGTCGATTTCGGTCGCCTGCCATAACAGCTTCACCGCACGATCGCTGTCGGTCAAATTGATAGCGGCGTTGACCAGCGCGCGCGCCCTGGCTTCGTTGGAATCGCCGCCGTAATTTGGTTCGACAGAACCTGAACCTGCGGGTGCTGACGACACCGGCGCGCCAGGTACGGTGGCCGAGCCGGGGGCCGATTCGGTGACGTTATTGTCTGCATTGGATACGATCGCGGGGACGATCAGTATCAGCGCTACCAATGCAGTCAGGATCGCTCTGAATGGCAACCAGCGGGGCATAAAATCCAGTCGAAAATATCTGTGGGCGCTGAGGCCGGCGCGGCGCAGCGACCTCACGATCTTTGCTCACGATAGCCCGTACTATTTCTTGGCCCAACCCTCGTCATATCGCGCGTGCATGCGGATTATCGCTCGCAGATGTTGATATTTCCATTCGCCATTTACCTTGACATAGTTATCTTCGTATCTGCCGGCGATCCAACCGGCACAATTGTTTGCGCGTGAAGTATATGGGCAAAACAGATACCAAGCCCCCGTGGCGCGATCCCCTTCGACCTCGATCACAGGATTCATCGCGTTATGCTGGGCGAAGCTGACTGCCTTACGCAGACCTTCGAACATTTTTCGCAGCTCAGCATGGCCCTGCGCAATACCAAATTCGCCGCCTTCCCAGGTGCCGTCTTCGGTGAAGAGCGTCGTGATTCGGTCAGGGTCGTAGCCCGTATCGCAAACATTACAATAACGCGCCTTAAGGCTTTTGATTGCCTCTATGTCTTCGACCACCATAATACGTCCTTCGAGATTGGTGGTGCTCATACGTTTTTGTCTCCTGGCATTGCCGTAGTTCAGGGGCTCAGATCTACGAAGCTAACCAAGTTAACCCTGCAAGATGGTTGCACGAATATTGAAACTTGCAAAGTACGATCTTGCCGGCGCCGATTGCGTCGGGCGGTCGAACAGTCTGGAATAGCAGAACTATATGGAAATACTCACGTTCAAGGGGGCCGAGGGCAATATTCTTCGAGGCGTTGACTTTGGCGGTGCCGAACGGCCGCCGGTTTTGCTGATCCATGGCGGCGCCGCGCATGCCCGCTGGTGGGATTTTGTCGCTCCCGCACTGGTTAGCACGCATCATGTGATCGCGCTCGACCAGCGCGGCCACGGCGACAGCGAATGGACTCGGGAATGGGGCTATGGCACCCGTCATTATGTGGCGGATCTGAAAGCTGTCATCTCCGAGTGGGGCTTGGGCTCGCCAATCCTGGTGGGGCACTCAATGGGTGGGCACAACGTCATGTGCTACGCGGGGCTGCATAGCGATACGCTTCGCGGCATGGTCGTGATCGATAGCCCACCGACGTATCCCGATCATGCGGTTGCGATGTTGCGCGAATTGGCCGAGAAGCCCGCGCGACGCTTCGACTCGGAAGCCGAGGCGATCGCCGGATTCCGCACTATTCCGAGCGATACCATTGCGACCCGCGAAGTGCTCGATCACGTTGCGCAACATTCCTTCCGTCTGGCGAGCGACGGGAAGTGGGAATACAAGAGCGATCGCCGCACGATGATGCGCGAACCGATGAAAGCATGGGACGGCCTCGCACGCCTTCAATGTCCGGCGCTTTTTCTCAAGGCGGAAACCAGCGTCCTGAAACCTGGTCTTGCCGAGCGGATGGTCGCGGTGATGCCGCGCGGGCGGCTTGAGGTTGTACCCAAATCGCATCATCACGTGCTGCTCGACAACCCGGCGGGTCTCGTCACTGCACTGCGGGCATTTCTGGACGAACTCGGATGAAGCTGCGAACAACTCGACCACGCGATCTCAGATGAGCGCGCCGCTGAGCAGGTTCGTCGAGGGATCGCCACGGCTGCACTACCTGGAATGGAATCCTGACGGGCGCGAGACGCTCGTTCTGCTTCATGGCAACACCGCTCACGCATGGTGGTGGCAACCGCTGGCGGCCGCGCTCGATTCCAATAACTTTCGCCTCATTGCGCTGGACCAGCGTGGCCACGGCGACAGCGAATGGGTACGGCCGCCGGCCTATTCGCCAGACGATTACGCCGGCGACCTCGATAGATTCATCCGCGCGGTCGGGCTAACACATCCCGTTATTGTGGGTCACAGCATGGGCGGCATCTCGGCGCTGTCGTTCGCAGCGCGATTCGGCACATTGGCGCGTGCGGCGATCGCGATTGACGTTGCGATAAATTCGAGCCGTCAGCGTGATCGTTTCCTGACGCGACTTAAGGCATTGCCGACAGTAGTTTATCCCGATCTTGCTACCGCGATTGCCCGTTTCCGGCTGATGCCGAACGAAGGTGCGATCGATCCTGCCGTACTCGCAGAAATCGCTCGCCACAGTCTCGAACGCACCAGCGACGGCCGCTACACGTTCAAGTTCGACCGTGCGAGTTTCTTTGGCGGCGACGGCCTCGACGTTCCCGCGGCGATTAAACGCATTCGCATACCGACGCTGCTTGTTCGCGCCGAGATGAGTCGCATCATGACGGCAGAGGCGAGTGCCATGGCGGCCGCTTCGAACCCGATGGTGCAATTGGTCGAGATTCCGGCGACTCATCATCACGTGCCAATCGAAAGTCCCGAACTCCTTGCGCGCGCGATCGTTGATTTTGTCGCCACTGTTTCCTGATTTCACTTATTGACTCGGCAGGTCTGTGATAGCCTCGGCGCTGCCGCACAGTTTGCTAATCGTGTGGCAGCGCGCGCGAGGAGTGATCGCGAATGCCTCAGATCAATGAAACTATCTTTGCGCCTTCGTTCGAGGGCGGCGAATGGATTCAACAAGGTCCGATCACTCTGCAGGACTTGCGCGGCAAGGCGGTGGTGCTCGTCGATTTTTGGGATTATACCTGCGTCAATTGCATTCGCACGCTGCCGTACGTCGCGCAATGGCATCTTCGCTACGCGGCCCGCGGTCTCCAGGTAGTTGGTGTGCACGCACCCGAATTCAGCTTCGCACGCGACCGCGACAACGTGATGTCCGCCATTAGGCAGTTCAACCTCGAATACCCAATCGTCCTCGACAATGGCTATAACATCTGGCGCGCATATTCGAATCGCTATTGGCCGGCGAAGTACCTCGTCGATAGCGAGGGCCGATTGCGTTACTACCATTTTGGCGAAGGACTTTATCAGGAGACCGAAGCGCAGATTCAGCGCCTCCTTGGGGAACTGAATCCGGCGCTCGAATTTCCGCCGCCGATCGAGCCGATGCGCGACACCGATCGTCCGGGTGCTCTTTGCTACCGGGTTACGCCCGAACTCTACCTGGGCTATGCGCGCGGCCAGTTTGGCAATCCTGCCGGCGTAACTCACGACCGTGCCGTCGAATATGTCGATCCGGGGCGCCACGCCGAGGGCGTTACCTACCTGAGTGGCCGTTGGAGCGTCGGCCAGGAAAGCGCTGCCGCTGCACAACCGGGCGCTACTCTGGCTATTCGCTACACCGCGATGGATGTAAACCTGGTGCTGGCGCCGCCCTCAGACCAGCCGGCGCGGTGGTCGATTTCAATTGCGGACGGCCAGCGTCCGGGCGCCGACCTCAGAGCCCAAGGAAGCGATTTCAATGTTACGGTTGACCGCGCACGAATGTACAGTCTGGTAGCCAATGAATCGGTGATGCCGGGAAGCCTGAGACTGACCGCGCTGGATGCTGGCGTCTCAGCCTATGCCTTCACTTTCATCTCATGTGTAGTCACTTAGTCGAGTGCGTATTGCGCCAGGGCTGAGAACCCACAGGGAGTATAGCTATGGCCTCATCTGAGCCAACTGCAACCGATGCCGAAATCCTCGTCGCCGCGCGCGCCATCTTGGACGCACGCTATCCGATAGCGCTAACGGGAGCCGGCATGTCAGTCGAAAGCGGCATCCCGCCGTTCCGCGGGCCGGGCGGATTGTGGACCAAGTACGGCGAGCCGCCGATGAATGGATATCAGATTTTCCTCTCCGACCCAAAAAAAGCCTGGGAGGATCGAATCCGTCGCCAAAACGACGAGTTATGGGGGCCGTTGAAAGTCGCCAAGCCCAATGCCGGTCATACGGCATTGGTCGAACTCGAAGCGATGGGGGTATTGCAGTTTCTGATTACACAGAACGTTGACGACCTTCATCGCCAGGCCGGCCATTCGGGCCTGGCTGAGATTCATGGCAACTGGAAACTGATCCGCTGCATCGAATGCGGCGCACGATTTCACGGCGAAGAAATTCCGCTCGAGGTGCTGCCCCCACGATGTCCCAAGTGCGATGGGCTGCTCAAGGGCGACACGGTTGCCTTCGGCGAACCTATTCCGCCGGATGTTTTGGAACATTGTGTCGAGCATTCGGCGCGCGCCGATCTCGTGATTGTCGCTGGGACTTCCGCCACCGTTTATCCGGCCGCCGGATTCGCCATAGAGGTCAAGCAGCGCGGCGGCATGCTGATAGAGTCGAATCTCTACGAGTCGGAGATCACTCGGATTTGCGATATCAGTTTGCGCGGTGCGACCGGCGCAGTGCTCCCGCGCCTGGCTGCCGCAATCGCAGACTTGCGCAAGGCGCGTTTATCGTGATTCTCGCTCATCCCGAATGAATTGTAAGGAATTCAGGCCGCTGGATTCGCGATATGGGGAGGCATCGGAGCCGGTCCCGGAGTTGTTGTTGACGCTGGAGATGCGGAGGTTGAAGCAGCATCAATCCGCTTGAGCAGGACCATCTGCCCAGTGTTATCAAAGTCGGTCGGGCCGCTTCGCAGCACCGATGCATAGCGCGCGCGCGTCGCCGGCCACATCAGCTTGGCGTCGTCCTCGGACGAAACAATAAACTGGATTTGCGTGTTGGGCCTGGTCACGAACTGGATATTGCGGCCGCTGTAAAAGGCGAAGTCGTAATCGAGGCTGCCCCAGTAGCCCACCGGCTTTCCGTCGGCGATTTTCATCGTCGCCGCGGCAAAGCCCTTGAGCGTGAGTGTATTCGCCACCGCCGGTTCCACCACCAGATTGACAGCGAGAACGATAGCCACGAATCCGGTCGTCATCGCGAAGAAAATATTTTCGACTCGTGAGCGAGAACGGAGCAGGTCAATTCCCATTGTCACCGCGATCAATGGAAGGATTATTGACAAGATCTCGTGCTTGTTCGCCATGTCGCGAAGCGCTGCCGGCAGTTGATCGAGCAGGATTCCGCATTGCCCCAGAACCCATCGCATGGCGGATGGTGCCATGTGGAGTAGGACGAGTCCGACGATTGCACCGATTCCCGCGGCCACAAAAAATCCGCCGGCCCCACGCGCGAACCATCGCAGCGGCTGTGCGATTCCCTCGCGATGCGAGATCGCGTCGCTCAGAAATAGCGCAATGATCGTCGCCAATGGCGGATAAAGCGCGAGCAGATACACCCCGCGCTTGCTCCGCGGCAGGTTGTAGAAAATCAGCACCACCAGAAACCAAACGATCAAATAACCGAGGCGCGGATCGAGCCGTCGCGGATAGCGCAGCGCTTGCAACAGCGCGATCAGCCCGATCGGTGTCCATGGCAGAAACCCCGCGAGCAGGGCAGCCTCCTCGTAGTAGAACGGATGGGCGTGGCCCTGATTGACGCCAGCATGTCCGATCAGGCGATAAAGATTTTCACCCAACAATTGTTTGTGGACGAAGGCCGACCCGCCGCTGAAGATCGCCGCGATGTACCAGCCGCCGCCGATCAGGCCCACGATGACTATGCCGCGCATGAGTCGCAGGCGCCCGATGATGCTCCAGCGCCAGGTCAAGGCCGTCCAAACCACCGCCACGAGTATCGGCAGTGCCGCTCCGACCGGCCCCTTAGTGAGGACAGCGAGCGCGATCGCCAGGTAGAGCAGGGTGGTGCGATCGCTCAATCCCTCCGCGATCGCGAGGAACTCGAAGAACGCGACTGTCATGAAGAACGTCAACGTCATGTCAACGCGCGAACCGGTGCCGGCTTGCAGATATTGGAAAGCCGTCCCGAGCATCATGGCGGCGAACAGGGCGCCACGCGCTTCGAACATTCTGCGCACGTAGAGATACGTCACGATCATCCCGCCAATAGCGAAGCTCGCGGAGGGCAGGCGTACTGTCCATGCGCTCACACCGCCGGCGATTACTGACACGATTGCCGCCAACCAGTGCATTAACAGGGGCTTGGACGGAATCTCGACGCCGGCGCGCAGCGGCAGGATGATGCCGCCACCGTGGACGATATCGAAAACGGTGACGGCCTCGCGCGGTTCCCCTTTGGTATACAGCGGAGCGCCGCCCAGGTTAACGATAAACAGCAGAACGCCGACAGCCAGAATTATCGGTAGCGCAACTCGCGGCGACGAAAGTAATTCAAGCCGGCAGGCGATCAGCGCTTCGCGCGGGTCGTACAGGGTACTCGAGGAAGCGGCCGGATGGGCATGAGCCTCGATGGATTGCGCCGCGCGGTCGGCGGCGGAAGACGAATTCGGGGTCGTGTGTTCCTCTGGTGGGGCAGGCAACGCTTCGGCGTTCAAAGAACGAGCTAGTGGATTCATGTTCATTTCAATCGGGTTCGCCGCCGACTAAGATACCCCCGCGACCGCGAAGATGCATCGACCCTGCGCGATCTGCTCATGCGAATTGATCTGATTTCTGACCATCCTACGCTGCGATGAAAGTCGAAACTGACACGATGTCGCAACGGCGCCCGGTAGAAGCTCCGCACAAGTCCGCCAGAGGTCGTGATTTCCGGATTGGCCTGGTAAATGCGGTCGCGACCACCGTTATCGCGGCCGTGCAGCCGGTGATTACGCGATACGGGGCGAAGAATATTGATCCGATGCTCTTCTCCGCCGCTTCGATGACGGTCGCCGCCGCGATTCTTGCCGTTCTAATGTGGCGGCGCGGCGAGATCGGCATGCTGGTTTCACGCCGATGGATTTCGCGGCTGGTCGCACTCTCGATGGCCGGTTCGGTCGCAACCAGCCTGATGCTGATCTTTGGCCTGCGCAAAATCGACGCGATCGCGGGCGTCATACTGCTGCAGAGTGAACCGCTTTACTCGCTTCTGTTGGCGACGATCTTTCTCCGCGAGCGCCCATCCCGGCGACAGTTGCTCGCGACCGCGGTGATTTTGATCGGGATTGGATCCGTCTTTGGCGCGGGACGCGCGTTTGCGCCATTGGCTGCTGCCGCGATGCTCTTCCTGACCCCGCTTTGCTGGCAAACCTCGCACGTGATTTCGCTTGGCGTCATGCCTCCGCTTTCGGAGATTTGCGTTACCGGAGCCCGTACCATATTCGCGGCAATCGTTTTAGTCGCGATCTTTCTCGTCAGCGATTTCCGCGCGGTGCGCATGCTGGCGGAACCGCAAACGCTCGCCGTAATTTTCGTCACCGGCGGTTTGGTCTATGTACTCGGCTCGTTGACGTGGTACGGCGCGATCAATCGGTTATCACTCGCGTGGACCACGGCGCTTACGATTCCCGGCGTACCGATGCTCTCATTCCTGTTCGCGATTATTTTCCTCGGCGAACATCCCAGCACGCGCGAAGTGGGTGGCATGTTGATCGCGGTCGCTGGCGTGCTGTTCCTCGTGCTCGGAGCGAACGCAGCCCGCAAACATAGTGACCGCGAAGCCGCGGAGGCGGTCCATTCGCCATTAACCTGAGGTCGATTGTGCTTGCGGTCGTTTGACTATCTCGCTGCGGTGGTCTTTGATCGCGTCATCCGGCGCGCATGATGCGACCGCGTCCGCGCCAACCAACAAGCGAGGAAGTGACATGGCTCGAATGGTCAGGCACGAAAAGAATGGCCCCTACGAAGTTCCAGAAGGCACTGAACTGCCCGCGTGGATTTGCGGCTGCGGACTGTCGAAAAACAAGCCTTTTTGCGATGGCACGCACAAAAAAACCAAAGACGAAGCGCCCAACGAAGTTTACGTTTACGACGATGCCGGCCGCGTCCAGGTGAAGAATCAGTACTAAAGGATGATCGGCGATCCCCTTCTTTCCGGGTCGCACAAATACGAGAGACCTGACCTTGGGCCCCTTCCCCAGCGGGAGGGGGCCCGAGGAACGCTATCAATCGCAAATCGGATTGGCCCCGGGATCGCCAAGGTCCTTGGAATCGCGCCGTACCGAGGTTCGATTCGCCGGTCCGCATACGCCGAACGCAGCACAGCCTTGAACCCGTCGGCCAAAATTTGATGCCGCTGTTAGAGGGTGACGCCGTGGTCGCGGCGATGGCATTGGAGGCGAAAGATAATTGTCGCGTTGGCAGCGAAGCGATAATCCGAGTTTGATTCCGTCCACGCTACGAGCGCAGCAGGACCATACAGAGGGCTCCAAAGAGCAAACAATATATGGCGAACGGTGTGAGTGTTTTCGTCTTGAAATACCTGGCTAGAAATATGACGGACAGGCAAGACGCAAACGCCGCGCACACCGCGCCTACCAGCGCCGTTTCGATTGCCACCGCATTCCTGGACGCGAACAGGACTGGAAGCTTCAGCGCCGCCGCGGCCCCGATTATGGGGGTGGCCAGAAGGAAGGAGAATCGCAACGCATCTTCATGAGTCAAACCGACTACCAGACCTCCGGCAATGGTCGATCCCGTTCGTGAAAATCCCGGGAGCAGAGCGAGAACCTGCATCATGCCTATTCCTATCGCCTGTAGCCACGAAGTTTCGGCTGCGATGCGTTCACCGGCGTCCTCGAGGCTGGCTTTCCATTTAGCCCTGGTTCTCAGCAACTCCGCGGCGAAGAGCAGCAGTCCATTCAGTGCGAGAAACGAAGCAACGTAAATCGGCGACTTAAAAAGTCCCTGTACTTTCTTTTGGAAGACGATTCCGACAATTCCAGCTGGCACCGTGCCGACCACCAAAAGCCATCCCAATTTTGCGTCGGGATCCGAGGCAAGGCTTCTTAGCCGAAGGGATCTCAGGATTCCTGAGAAAATGCGGACCCAATCACTCCAGTAGAAGAAGAAAAGAACTGTCGCCGTCGCAAAGTGGGTTGCGACCAGAAAGGTCAAAAAATAACGCGCGTTCTGATCGATCGGCCAACCGAGGAGGGCCGGTATAAGAATGCTATGGCCGAGGCTTGAAATGGGAAAGAGTTCCGAAATTCCTTGCAAAATTCCCAGGACGGCGGCTTGAAGATAAGAAAGCATCGACTCAGTCCTTTACTCCCTGATACTGCTTTGGCGCGTTCCCTTTGATTGTCCTCGGCGGCTGCCAGTTCGCAATCAAACCGCAAGTCTGGATCGCGCAATCCCATGTCGTCCGCCACTTTTCTCGTGCGGGCTGTGGATCTCGGCATGGCCGAGATCGAGAAAATTTTGACGAAGTACTGATCCGTGCAATGAGGATCGCTTCGTTATGACGAAAGTGCCTGCCATAACCAATCCCTTAATGACTCAATTTCATGACTTGTGCATGCAAGAAGCTCCAAACAGCTCTTTAGTTAGTCAAGAGATGATTAAAGCGCCATTTCGCGAAGGCTGTTGCCCTTGGCAGAAGGACAAAACGCTAATACTATATCCAGTGATGCTGGTTTCGAGGCGGGTAGGTGATCTAGGAGGCCCTTTTGCTCATGGCGCAAAGCTCCAGACGTAAGGTCGTTCCCCTCAGAGATGATAGTGCGATCGATGGAGCGGTTCCCGCTCAGTTCGCAATTGAGCTGCCGAAAGTCGAAGATCCACGTCGATTTCCTACGGTTTCCACACTTCCTCGCCTGCCACTGGTGATTCCGGACGAGATCCTTGATTACTACGGTTGGGTCTTTTGCCAAGGTGGCTTCCTGAACCTGCACATGACGTTTGAGCAATTCCTGGCAGTGGTTGCGGCCGTTAGTCCGTCCGGTCTCTGCCCTGAATACGATGACTCCGGAACGTTCTCGGTTAGCGAATAGAACTATCGCCAGCGCTTTCGGCGACGATTCGCGGCCGCCCGGAGTCGGAAGGGGCCTCGCCCAGTATCCATCGAACACTGCTGAATCATTCCTCGCGAAACATCCCTGTTCGGTTCAAGCCATCAAATTCCACCATCAAGGCGTGCCCCGCTTCAGCAGATTATTGGGCACCCAGACGTTCTCAAAAGGAGTAACGTCCGTTGCTGAGGACAATCCGTTGTCCTTGGCAATTACCTGCCAATTATTCGGATCGCCGGTCGATCGTTTCGCCAGCGCCTTCAAATCTTCATTGGGCAACAGCGTGAAGTTGACGCCGCCGCTGGCGGGTGTGCTTGAGGCTGGCGGAGACTTTGACGCCAATTCGTCGATCTCCTTGAACAGTGCAAATCGATTGCTCGCTTTGTAGCTGTCGAGCTGTTCGTCAGGGATGCTCTCCGTTCGCACGTTAACAATTATTTTGCTTTTATGGCTGCCCTCGGAGAGAACCTGGATTTCATAGCGGTAACGTGGCGGTGGTCCCACTACGAGCGAGAACGAACTTGTGGGAGTATTAATATCGGCGCTCCGCCACAGGGTAACGATCGAGTTGTCGGGCTGCCGCTCGAACAGGATGCCGTCTCCGCGCAATGCGTCCTCCGTGAGTTGTTGCGCAGTGTCCTGCGGATAGGGAACTTGATGCTCTTCGCCCAGTGCGGTATCGGCGGCGGTCCAATGATCGGTCTGATGGCGATAACCGACATAGCATCCGCCCAATGCGGACAGTATGCAGACCATCGCCGCGAACATCCATGAGAGTGCAGAGTTCGGAAAGAATCTCATCTGGCAATCAACAAAACATGCGACCATCCGACGCGCAAGCCAACCCTCATCAATCGATCTCCTCCGGATGCTAAAGTTGCAGTTCACCTTGTGCTACAAAGCATGGGCGGCCGCCCGCTTGAGGGCGTCCGAAGAACTCGCCTGCCAATTGGGCGATGTGGACGAGACGGCTGAAAATAGCGGGAGGACGATGCGCCGGCGGACGGCGGGAGTGTGAGTACATATGAGTGATACCCGATCTTACGAACCTGCTCATGTCGTCGCGGTCATCGGAGCCGCAACGTCGGGCTCGGAAATAGCGCGAATCCTGGCTGAGCGGCGAGCAACCGTTATCGTGTTCGAGCAGAACCCGCGACCGTACGGCAAGATCGAGGACGGCCTGCCCCGATGGCACGTAAAGCAACGGCGCGACGAATACGAAGAGATCAACAAGCGCCTTGATCATCCGAAAATCCATTACGTGCCGCTGACCCGGATGGGTCGCGATATCGACTTTAACGAGTTGCGCGAGACCTGGGGATTGAGCGCCGTGGTGCTTACCAATGGCGCATGGCGGGATCGCCCCTTCCCGGTTGAAGGCGCCGACCAGTTTGTGGATCGAGGCTTGGTCTATCAGAACCCTCTGATTTACTGGTTCAATCACTATCCTGAAGCCACCTACAATGGCCCTCGTTACGATCTGAGCCCCGGCACCACCGTCGTGGGCGGAGGCTTGGCCTCCATCAACGTCGTGAAAGTCCTTCAGATCGAGATGACGCTGAAGGCCCTGAAGGCGCGCGGCATCGAAGAGGACATGCTGAAACTCGAGCGCGAGGGCATCGATCCCGTGCTCAAGAATCACAATCTCACCTATGCGGACCTGGGCGTCGCGCCATGCCGACTGTACTATCGCCGGCGAGTGCTCGATATGCCGCTCTCCGATATCGCGCCGGATGCCGCGCCCAAACGCGCTGAGGCGATGCGCCAGGCGCGCGCGAAAATTCTCGACAAGGCTCAGCGTAAATTCCTCTTCGAGTTCAATGATCTCAGCGTTCCCACAGGACTCGTGGTCGAGGGCGATCGCATGGCGGGCGTGATCATGAGCCGCACCGAGGCTGCCGATGGTAAAGTTCGCACGATTTCCGATTCGGGACAGCCGGTGCGCGCGCCGATGACGATCAGCTCAATTGGCAGCATCCCAGAGCCGATTCCGGGAATTCCGCAGCGCGGCGAAGTCTATCAATACGTTGACGCGGCCGTCGGCCTCCTGATGGAAGGGCCGACCGGTATTTACGCCGCCGGCAACGTCCTCACGGGCAAAGGCAATATCAAGGATTCTCTTGTCAGCGGCACTGAAATCGGCACCCACGTCGCCGAACAGTATCTGGGTCTGAGCGACTCGAAACACGGCGAACCATTTACCGACGCGATGCGTGAGAAAGCCCACCTCGAGGGCCTGCGGATGGCCGCCAGCATTAATTCGCGCGAACTGATTCCCGCCGCGAAAGTCGCCGACATCATGGCGCGAGTGCGCGAGCGCCAGGCGCAAGTCGGGTACGAGAGCGATTATCGTGGCTGGATCAGAAAGGTCACGCCGGCAGACTTGCAATAGTCGCCATTTTTGCTTTTCGGCGCTCGCGCCGATAGGCTTTTAGCGTTGCCGGAGGAGCCGTGGATCAATTAAAGCAAACCGACCCCGAGATTTATCGCCTCATCAAGGACGAGGAGCGCTACCAGATTGAGTCTATCCGCCTGATTCCTTCGGAGAACTACGTCTCGCAGGCGGTACTCGATGCCACCGGTTCCGTGCTGACCAACAAGTACTCCGAAGGCTATCCGCACAAGCGCTATTACCAGGGCCAGCGCTATATCGACGAAATCGAGACCCTCGCCATCGACCGTGCCAAGGCTCTCTTCGGCGCCGAGCACGTCAATGTGCAGCCTTACTCCGGCTCGCCTGCCAACCTCGCGATCTACTTCGCGTTGCTCCAGCCTGGAGACACCTTGATGGGTCTCGCGTTGCCGCATGGCGGCCATCTGACGCACGGCTGGAACGTCAGCATTACCGGATCCTTCTGGCGTCCGGTGCATTATGTCGTCGATCGTGAAACCCAGCGCATCGACTACGACGCGATTCGCGATCTCGCCCGCAAGGAACGGCCGAAGATTATCGTCACCGGTGCGACCGCCTACCCGCGCCAGTTCGACTTCAAGATCTTCGGCGAAATTGCCAAGGAAGTCGGCGCTTATCTACTCGCTGATATCTCGCACATTTCCGGACTGATCGTCGCGGGAGTGCATCCCGATCCGATGCCCTATGCCGACGTCGTCATGACCACTACGCACAAGACCCTGCGCGGTCCGCGTGGCGCGATGATCATGTGCCGCAAAGAACTCGCCGAGAAGATCGACAAGGCGGTTTTTCCCGGCTTGCAGGGCGGCCCGCACAACCATACAACGGCTGCGATTGCCGTCGCGCTCAAGGAAGCCGCGACCCCCGCGTTCAAGGAATACGGCCACCAGATCGTCCGCAATGCCAAGGCGCTGGCGGCCGAGCTTACCGCGCGCGGTTTCGATCTGGTGTCGGGGGGCACCGACAATCACCTTGTCCTGATCGATCTGACCAACAAGAAAATCATCGGTAACAAGGCTGCGCGGGCGCTCGATCGCGCTGGCATCATCTGCAACTCGAATACCGTCCCCTACGATCCTCGTAAGCCCTTCAGCCCAAGCGGTGTGCGGATCGGCACCCCCGCCGTAACTTCGCGCGGCATGGGCGAGGCCGAGATGAAGCAGGTCGGCGCGTGGATCGACGAGGTCGTCGCCCACGCCGACGACGAATCCGTGGTCGCGCGCGTCAACACCGAGGTGATCGAATTCTGCCGCCGCTTCCCGGCCCCCGGCTGCCTCCTCTCATGAGCCCCTATATGCCACCGCCGGCGGCCGACGAAATCCCCGCCGGTCCGGTATCAATTTGATTCCGCCGATTGCTCGGATAGCACCGCCGCCTGATTCACTCGCGGCGTCTTCATCGATATCGTCATCGCCACGCGCGCCGACGGCGCACTCGCCAACAACGCCGCCAGTCCGGATGCCTACGACCATCGGCGATTTCGCTCGCCCGTCCGCGCCGGGATCGATCGCGGTGACGGCTACTTCGAGCGCCGGGATTTGATAGAAGCAGTTGTACGCGTCGTTCGATAACGACGACAATTGCCGCTAAACACTAAGTATGTATGAAGGTGGCTGCGTTTTCGTGTTCCGGCATTACCGGACTCGGCACCAACGCTAGAGTGCTCCTCACGACGCAGACGCGATCATTAGCAGCAATCAGAGAGCTTTTTCACCGCTTCAGAATAGCTTACGTCCCTCTTCCAGAGCCGCGACCCTGACTTGGACCTTTCCGCCTTGCTCGGTATTTTCCAGTTGCACCGGCTGGCACGAGGCCAGGCCCTCGCGGACCTTGTCGAGCTTGTATCGATTTCCGCACTGCCGGCAGATCAGGTAGCCATCTGCGACTGTAAAGCCCTTGTGAAAGCTGTAGCACTGCCGGCACGCATCGAAGACCGTGCGGACGATGCCATCGTCTCCACGCGCTAGAACGAATCGTATGAGCTGACCGGAGTGATCGCGATAGCAAAAGAATCGTGCCGATCCACGGCTCAGGTCGGCAGTTGAGACCGTAATTACGTCGGTCCCATCGACCGTCGTGCAGCGTGGCGCGAACATCGGTCCCGCCGCCGCCGCGGCGCCGATCGCGAGCGCGACTCCAATCAAAATTGCGCTGAGTTTCGTCAGCTTCACGAGGTTGAAATCATTGCAGGGCGCGCGTTAGCTTGCAACGCTCCGGGTATTGCCCCTGTTCACGCTTGACAGCACGAATCGTGAAACGGGATAACCCGGCATGATGACGACGAAAATCGAAAAGGTGCTGAATTGGGGCGTCGCCTACACGCCGGAGATGGACAAGGGCGGTCAACGCCCCCAGCCGCGATGGGACACCCTGCGCGATCAGGTCCGTGAGGCCACCGCCCTCGGCTACGACACCGCCGTCGCCGTCGAGACCCAGCACGATCCGTTTCTCGCGCTCGCGGTCGCCGCCCAGGAGCCATCGCCAATAGAACTCAGCACCGGTATTGCGCTGGCGTTCACCAAAAGCCCGGTTGCGACCGCCTATATCGCCTGGGACCTGCATACGATGAGCGGCGGACGCCTGGTGTTGGGCCTCGGTTCACAAGTCAAAGGTCACGTCACCCGGCGCTTCGGGATGCCCTGGTCGAAGCCAGCCCAACGGATGAAAGATTATGTCGGTGCGATGCGCGCCTGCTGGCATTCGTGGCAGACCGGAGAGCCGCTCAATTTCAAGAGCGAACATTACAATCTCTCACTGATGACGCCGAATTTCGCTCCGCCTCCGGTCGCAAAGCCGCACATCCCCGTGCTTATCGCCGCGGTTCAGGAACGCATGCTGCAGGTCGCCGGCGAAGTCTGCGACGGCGTGCGTCTGCATGGCATCGTCACGCGCCGCTATCTCGATGAAATCGCCTTTCCGAATCTGCAGAGGGGCTTCGAAAAGTCGGGACGCCCGCAATCCGCATGGAAGAATTTCGAAATCGGCGGCGGCGGCTTCCTCTGCGTCGCTCCCGACCAGGATTCACTCGCCCGCGCTGTCGAGAAAATGAAATCGACCATCGCCTTCTACGGCTCCACCCGATCCTATCGCTCCAGCTTCGAGCTCGACGGTTGGACGCGGCAGGCCGAGGAACTTCATCGACTGTCGGTTCAACAGAAATGGGGCGAGATGGCGAAAGTCGTGACCGAGGAGATGGTCCACGCGTTCGCGGCCGTCGGAACCTATGCGGACATCGCCGCCGTCATTAAAAGGCGCTTTGCCGGTATCAGCCGCATTAGCTTCGAAATTCCCGTGCACAACGACAAGGATCGCGGCGTGCTCAAGGAGATTATCCAGGACCTTCATCGGCCTTGACCGCCCATTCGCGCATGCCCCGGCATTTGCTGCAATTACTTCGCGAAGGGCGATTGCCCCTCCCGCCAAAGAGACTTGGCGTCGTCACGCGGCAGAAGTGTGATGCGCGGTTCTCGTCGGGTGGGCGGCGATCGCTTCGACTCCCGTCAGGGCTGCTGAATCGATTGAATGTAAGCCACTAGCGCGTCGATTCGCGCCTTGGCTCTGGCCTCGCTCTCGGGCGTGAACTCTTTGCCTTCCTGCTGAAAATTTACTCCCCAGAAAGGCATGTCGAAGCGCTTGTGCGATGGTATCGCCTTGCGCCCGTCAACCATGTCGGCAACCTTCTGCGTCGGGAATACGCCGCCATTTCGCAGACTAATCTTGGTCAGATCGGACGGATGGATGTCCGGCAAGACCTTCAGTTCCGGGCCATTGCCCTTGCCATTGTCGCCATGGCACGGCGCGCAATGGTTCATGAAGTCCGCTTTGCCGCTGCTTGGATTCTCCTCACCCGCCGGATGATAAACATCGGCCTCCTGAGCAAATGCCGCCGTGGACCGCCGCGCCCCTGATCCAAGCACTAACGCCAGCGCACACGTGACGAGCGCCAAGGCTCCGATTACGATTCGCACGCCTTCCCTGCAGTACACCACCTTCCCTCCAGTACCATCGATGCGCGGAGATTGCACCAAACTGCCGCATCGGCCCCGCCGCTTAGGATGACACGGATAGCGCCGAACGCAATCGACTCGCCCTCGCCGCAAATGCCTGCATTCCGCACCCTGAAAAATCTGACTCCCGCCAAGATTGACAATCGCTCTGACCGTCTCCGCTAAGGCTCACCAAGCCAGAAGCCTGCAGATTCCTCTAATTGACGTTCGCTCATCACTGCCCGACAATGATGACGACTGCGTTTCTGGGCTCGCGAGGTTGAGATGAAGCTCTCACTGTTTTACTTGCCGACATATATCCCCGAACTCAACGGTTCGATGGTGCAGTTTTACGAGGATGTGCTCGAGGAGATCGAGTTCGCGGACGAAAATGGACTCGATGGGGTCTGGTTCGCCGAGCATCATTTCTTCGGCTATGGCGGAGCGACTCCGTCCGTCCCGGTGCTCGCCGCTGCCGCCGCGCAGCGCACGCGAAGAATCCGCATCGGCTCGGGCGTCGCGCTAATTGTGCTGAACGATCCGGTGCGCGTCGCCGAAGAGTTCGCGATGGTCGATAATCTCAGTGGCGGAAGGCTCGATTTCGGCATCGGACGGGCCTTTCAGCGCGTCGAGTACGACGCTTTCAACGTTCCAATGGACGAAAGTCGCGCCCGCTTCAACGAGGCGCACGATATCATCCTGAAGGCGTGGTCGGATGTGCCGGTTACGATTGCGGGCAAATTCCGATCGCTGAAGGACGTGAACGTCACACCCAAGCCGGTGCAGCGCCCGCATCCCCCAATCTACGTCGCATGCATCATGACGCCCGATTCGTTCGAGTTCACCGGCACTCATGGCTACAACCTCATGTACGTGCCGTATGTCGCTAACCCCGAGGACAGCGTCGCACGCGTAAAGACCTACCGCGAATGGCTGGCGAAGGCCGGTTACGATCCGGCCTCACGGGACGTGATGATGTGCGTGCATGCGTTCTGCGGTGAATCGGCGGTTCATGCGCGCGACTATCCCCGTCCATTCATCAAGAACTACTTTCAGCTCGCGGCGGAAGCGAACCTCGTCGATGCCGACAACAGCCAGTACAAGGGTTACAGCGGTCTCGGCAAGGTCTTCGCGCAAATTCAGAACAACTATGACTTGATGTACCCGAATCAGGTCATCTTCGGGAATCCCGATCAGTTCCTCGAACGAATCGCGCACTATGAAGCAATGGGTGCTACGCACGTTTCACTGATCACAAATTTTGGCGGAATGCCGCATACGGAGATCATGCGATCGCTCGAACGAGTGGTTAAGCACGTGCTGCCGCATTTGAAGCGCCAGCCGATGGTTGCAGCCGCCAGTTGATGGCATTCGGGACAACGAAGTGAAGTCGCGCGCCGAATTCGAGGTTCGAAGCGCCGGGCGGACGATGGGTCCGATCCGATCGCGTGCGATCAACTCGTGGCCGCGATCGCCCGACCTCGCCCGGTTTCTTCGACGCGCAATTCGGCGAGGACTTTTTCCGCTTCATCCTCCAGTACAGTGCCTTTGAAGAACTTCGGATTCATTCCGGCGTGTAATTTGATCGGGTTGATGTAAACGAAGTCGCGAAAATCCTCTTCACGCATCAGTCCGTCTTCGACACTTTCGTAGGCCTCGACCGCGGCATTGCGCAGGTCGGTCAGGTCATAGTGGCCGAGGTCGGAGCCATAAACCGCGTTGAGCCGAGCACCGAGCGGATTGCGCTTTGAGTCGAAGGCGAGCGAGGTCATTCGGTCGTCGCCCTCGCAGCCAAAAAAGAAATTCGGTACGAAACGATCATAAATGTCGTCGCGGGTGTTAATCCCGCAGTGACGCCATTCGTCCCACTCCGATGGATCCCCGCCGCCGCCGCCTTCGAGTTCCGACGGAACCAAATTGCCGTCAAGGCGCCCGGCGGTGAATTTGCCGCCGTATTCCGCGCAGAGCTTGCGGTATAGATCCCTATCGAGATTGGCTGGATTTACCTGATCCATCATCGCGAGGCTGCGTTTGTGCCACCGCTCGTACAGGGCGCAATAAAGATTTACCGCCCAACCGACGCCGCCCTCCTTAAAGGCGAACTTCAGAGTGGGGAAGCGCTTGGTGACGCCACCCAGAAAGAGCGCCTTGCAGATACCTTCCGCGGCTGCCGCGAAGTGTCCGATCTGATTGTAGATGAAACTCGAAGTGGAAATTCGCATGCCCCAGTTGAGCCCAAAGGAATGGAAGGTCGGCGCGATTCCCAGCTCGACGCATTTGGCCCAAACCGGATCGTAATCGTATTCGCTGTCGAGGCAGAGGTTGTCCATCCACGTCATGTACCGCGCGAATTCGGGCGCCTGCTTCGCGAGACCCGGAATCGGACGGCGCACAAAGCCCGCCATCATCACGACCTTAAGGCCGAGTTTCGCGACGTGTTCGAGTTCCTCCAACGCCTCTCCCGGCGTATGCATCGGCACGCAGGCCGCCGGTGTGATGCGATCGGCATACTCGCGGAAAATATCGGCGTGATAATTGTTGAACGCGCGACACGTGACTCGCCGCAATTCATCATCGCTGATGTGCGAGGCAAACAAGCCCTGGCTTGGGTTCAGTACGGTGAAGTCAAGCCCCATCTCGTCGAGCCGGCTGTAAAGTAACTTCGGCAGTGCCGCGGTCGCCCGGTCGTAAGTATTCTTTGTGGGATAGGGCCACCAAACCGGACGTGGCAGACGAAATTCGCGCCGCTCCGCAGGCGAGGCGTGATTCCAGCGGAAGTAGAAGGCGGTATCCGGCGCGGACTTGTAACGTTCGAGTATCGCGGTGCCTCCGGCGTCGCGAATGTAATCGAGTAGGGCGGGCTCGAACTCCACCACGTGGCCATCGGAATCAATGATTGGATGGCCGACCCGTTTGCGAATCTCAGCCGAGCGGCTTTCGTGTGGCTTGCTGTTACTCATCTGAATCAACTCCGTCGCAACCAACACTGTGCCGCCGCCAGGGGTTCGACGCAATCGCTGAACTACTCTGACGCGGATCCGCGCATTTCGCCGGCCTCGACTTTATGGACGGAGTTCATACAGCACCGCGAAATCGTCCTTGATTGGGAGCCGCGTGAAGCGTGAGTATCCGGCTGCGGTCGCAAGCTCGCGCGCCTTCGGCTCGCCCATCGCGGCGCCGATACCGGCACCACCGTGCGCGAGCGAGGTCGTCATGCAATAGAGCGTGCTCACCGAGTACACCATCTTTCCCATCGGTTTGATGTTCTCGCCAACCTCGTTGGAGATGTTAATCTCCTGCACCAGGTAAGTGCCCTCGGGTTTGAGCGCCTTCCGAATGCCGCTCATCAGTCCCACCGGGTCAACGGAATCGTGCACCACGTCGAAGGTCGAGACGAAGTCGAAGCCGCGAGTGGGCAGCCCGCCGCCATTGGCAACTTCGAAGGTTGCACGGTCGGCGACGCCAGCGGCTTCTGCGTTGCGGCGCGCACGATCGATGGACTCGGCGTGGATATCGAAGCCGACCACGTGCGCCTTCGGATAAGCTTGCGCAATCATAATAGCGGCGCGGCCGCCGCCGCAGCCAACGTCCGCGGCCAGGCCGCCGGCGTTGAGCGCCGCGACCACTTGCGGCATGGCGGGAATCCACTTGCGCAGCAGTTTGTGCTGATAGCGGGTGCGCGAGTTCCGTTCGGCTGCTTCGAAGAACGATTGCGGATACTCGGCTTGGGTGACACCCTTGCCGCTCCGGAAGGCCTCTGCGACCTTCGGCGCGACACTGACCGCGGCCTGCGCCATCTGAAAGTAGCTGCCGATGAAAAATGGTGAATCCTCATCGGCCAACGCTGCCGCGTACTCCGGCGTGAGCATGTAGGTATCCGCAGTGGCGTCATATTCGACGTAACGCGCGGCGGCCATCGCGCCGAGCCACTCCCTCACATACCGCGCGCTCAGCCCGCTTTTCGACGCGAGCGCATCGATTGCCAGCGGTCCCGCACCCGCCATCGCCTTGAACAGTCCGACGCGATCGCCGATAAAACACAGTGCTCCATGCACTACCGACGCGACATCGCCTATTACGGTTTGGGCGACCTGCTTGCATTTTTCCAGATCGAGTTCAGTTGTACCCTTCGCCATCTTTGCAATCTCCCGTTTCGCACAGGCGCAGTGCGCCGGCCGCTGAAGTCGTTATGCTCGTTCCGGCTGCTATCCGACCATCGTCAGTCCGCCGCTGATGCTGACCACCTGGCCGGTTGCGTAATCGGCGTCGGTCGAGGCGAAGAATGCCACCGCTCCGGCGAGATCCTCCGGCTTGCCCAACCGGCGCATAGGGATGCCGCGCTTCATCGCGTCCAGCACCTTGGGCTGACTCTCCATCACGCCTTGCAGCAGAGCGGTTTCCGTCGGGCCGGGACAGACTACATTGACATTGATGTTGTTGCGGGCAAGTTCGCGGGCGAGTGTTTTTGAAAAGGCGATGATTGCGCCTTTGCATCCCGAATAGACTGCTTCGCCCATCGATCCGACGCGCCCGGCGTCTGATGCAATCGAAACGATTTTGCCCTGTCCGCGCGCTTGCATCTTTGGCACCACCGCCTTGCAGCAATGAATAACGCCGCGGAAATTGATCGCAATCACACGGTCCCAGGTTTCGGGGGTGCTTTCGACGAAGGGTTCGAGCTTGTCCCAGCCTGCATTGTTCACAAGGATGTCGATTGGTCCGACCTCGCGCTCCACACGATCGACGGCGGCTAGCGCGCTGTCGAGGCTGGTCACGTCCAATTTCACGGCGTAAGCGGCGCCGCCGGCAGCGCCGATCTCAGCGGCGGTTTGTTTCGCGATCTCTTCCTTGATATCGGCGATAGCGACCTTCGCCCCCTCGGCTGCCAGGCGCGTCGCGATCGCGCGCCCGATCCCCTGTGCGGCGCCCGTCACGATCGCGACCTTCCCGTTGAGCCGCGCAATTCCTGATGCCATCCGCATTACTCCTCACACATCGTCAATTGGCCATCGAATAGCCGATGTCGTTCGAAGCGCAAAAGTCAGCCGATGGTCCAGCCGCCATCAACGATGAACGGAGCACCAGTCGCAAAGGAGGATTCATCGCTTGCGAGAAACAGCGCCATTTTTGCGATTTCCTCGGGCTTGCCGATGCGCCCGAGTGTCGAGATCCGGCTGATTGCGCGTTCCGACAGCGTGCCGCCGCCCTGTATCCGTGAGACCATCGGCGTGTCGATCGCACCCGGACAAATTGCGTTGACCCGAATGTTGTGCCGCCCGTATTCCAGCGCGGCCACTTTCGTTATCGCAATGACTCCGGCCTTCGCCGCGCAGTACGCCGACGAATTGCGCAAGCCGACCAGGCCCGCAATCGAGGCGGTATTGACGATTGCGCCGCCGCCATTCTTGATCATGTGGGGAATCGCGTATTTCATTCCAAGCCACACGCCGCGAAGGTTGATCGCAATCACGCGGTCAAAGTCCTCATCGGCCAGATCCACGATTCGTTCGGCCTTACCTTCGATACCGGCGTTGTTGTAAACGATATCGGGCACGCCAAGTTTTTCGATCGTCGCTGCCACCATCGCTTGCGCGTCGGCGCTTTTGGAGACATCGGCCTTGACCGCGATCGCCTTGCCGCCTTCGGCCTCGATCAAGCGCACGGTCTCGTGGGCTCCTTTCTCGTCGATATCGATCGCGGCAATCTTCGCGCCTTCCTTCGCGAACATCAGCGAGGCAACTCGCCCCATGCCGGAACCGGCACCGGTTATCAGCGCGATTTTGTTGGCCAGCTTCATACGAACTTCTCCAGTATCCAGATTAGTTGGGTCGTCAGATCCGGCGGCCACCATAGCGCATCTCGCGGCGCGGGCGTTAGTCCGTTCAGTTACTTGCCGAAGATCGAGCGATTGTCATCATGGCGTTGGCGCGGCGCCTCGTTGTATAGGTCAGCGAAGGAACAGGAGGAAATCCGCGATGAATTACAGCGATTATGAATTCCTGAAGGTCGAAACAGTGGACCGTGTCGCGACGCTGACGCTCAATCGGCCAGACAGTCTCAACGCGATCACTAGCCGCATGCACCACGAAATCGAGCAGATCTGGCTGGATCTCGCAGCCGATCGCGACGTAAACGCGATCCTGTTGACTGGTGCGGGGCGCGCGTTTTGCGCAGGGGGCGATGTCAAAGGGATGGCGGCTGGCAAACTGGTGGGCGGCGGTCCTGGTGGTGACCGCTTCGATCGAGGCCCGATCACGGCCGCGAATGGCCGGCGCATCGTTGAAAACATGCTCGACGTTGAGCAGCCAATCATCGGAGCGATTAATGGCGACGCGATCGGACTGGGCGCAACGCTCGCGCTCTTGTGCGACATCACGGTGGTATCCGAAAAGGCGCGCTTCGCCGATACCCATGTGAAGGTCGGAGTGGTTGCGGGCGATGGCGGCGCGGTCATCTGGCCGTTGCTCATCGGGCCTCATCGCGCGAAAGAATTTCTGATGCGCGGGAATTTCATGACCGGTGCGGAGGCTGGGCGTATCGGTATGGTCAATTACGCGGTGCCGCCCGATCAAGTGATGACGCGGTCGCGTGAACTGGCGCAGGAACTTGCGGACGGTCCCACCTGGGCGATTCGATGGAGCAAGCTGTCGGTCAACAAGTGGCTCAAGCAGCAGGCCAATCTGATCCTGGACGCTTCGCTCGCTTATGAGATGATGACGTTCAAGACCGAGGACCATAAGGAAGCCGTCAAGGCTTTCGTGGAGAAGCGCAAGCCGAATTTCGTTAAATCGTCGGGCGAGTAGTATCCCTGCGCCGAGCGGATATTGCGGGAGCGGGTGGTGCGATGGGGCCGTCCGCGTTCGCACTTGAAGCCACTTCCGCGAGGGTCTTTTCGGCCAGCGCATGCAGCAGCAACGCTTGCGCGACGGCGGCCGACTCGCCCCAGTGATCAGTGGCGGCCCGCACCTCGCTTTCTAGCGGCATCGCGCCGCCGAAGTATGCTGTTCCGACGGCTTTGCGTACGCCGAGGTCGCCCGCCACGACGAGCGGGCGGCCGAGCGTTCGCGCCAATACCCATTCGGCACTCCAAAGGCCGACGCCGCGGATCTCTGTGAGGCGAGTGACTATTTCTTCATTAGTCAATGGTGTGAGAGTTTCCAGAGTCAGTTCGCCAGATGAGATCTCGCGAGCAACGTTGATAATATATGCCGCTTTGCTATTGGTGAATTGAAGTGCGCGAATATCTGCTACTGCAAGCGCGGCTAATCGTTTCGGATCGAGGCTGTAAATGAGGCTGCCGCCTATTTCATGTGCGCGTCCGAAGTTTTCGGCCAGTCGTCGCCGACAGGTTGCCGCCCAGCGGAGATTCACCTGCTGCGTACTGATACAACGAATCAAAGCGTGGAAGAGATGGACCTGACGAACCGATCGAACTCCTGGATAACGAGCATCCAGCGCCGCTATGACCCCATCGCGCCGAATCAGTTCGGCAAAGTGAGGCGGCTGCATTATGAACATCGTACGCACGAGGCGTGCGATCTCCTGGCGGTGGCGAGCGTTTTCCGCCGTTACGTGCACCTCGACGGCGTCATGCGCAGCTTCGAACGTGCAAGCGTACGCGACCGGTTCCGTGTTGATAATCGTGGTTCGCGCAAAGCTACGGCCGTCCCATCGGTCCAGTAAATCGTCGCCGGAACGGCGGAACATCTCTAGCGATGCCGCATAGTCAATCGGGCCGCGGACACGAACGGTAAAATCGGCCGGGGACGCGGCGATGGGAGACGCTGGCGCGCGGCGACTCAAGTGTGACGCTTATCCATCAGGACGTTGGCTTCCTGATGGCTCATCGTTTCGCCGCCGAAAACCTCAAAGCTGCCGCTGCGCAACAACTCGCTGGCGGCTTGACGCGTCGCCGTCATCGCGACCCGTACCGGTCCGGACGCGGTACTCACTCGTGCAACTCCGAGGCGCTCAAGTTCCGCGACCGCTGGCACTCCGGGAAGGCCCATTACGTTGAGCGGCCCATCGACGGCCTTGACCAGACGGCCGATAGTCTCCGCATCGAAATAGCCCATCGCGTACAGGCAATCGGCGCCCGCGGCCGAATAGGCGTTGAGGCGGCCGACAGTGTGATTGAAGCGCGTGGATTTCTCGCCGATACCGAGCAGATAGACGTTGGTGCGAGCATTGATCACAAGCGGAACACCAGCGGCTTCGGATGCTTTGCGTGCGGCGTGAATGCGTTCGACGGCGTCCGGAATCTCATAGAGCATTCGCCCGGTGCCGTGAACTGTATCCTCAAGGTTGATTCCAACGGCGCCCGCTTCGATCACCATTCGAACTGTCTCGGCGATACCGTCGGGGTCGCGAGCAAAGCCGGACTCCATGTCAGCGGTAACGGGCACATCGACGCTTTGCGCAATGCGGCCAACGGCCGCGATCATCTCGTCGCGCGGCACCAGTTCGCCGTCGGGATAGCCGATCGAATATGAAACGCCGGCGCTGGTGGTCGCAATCGCCTTGAAGCCGGCCGCCTCGAAGATTCGCGCGCTCATGGCGTCCCAGGCGTTAGGCAACACCAGGATGCGATTGCGATCGTGCATGCGGCGAAACGCTTCGGCTCTTTTGCACTGCACTTCGAGGTCCATACATTGATCCTCCTGCGACACGCTCGGCTGTTGGGTCAGGAATGACGATCGTAGGATTCCCGCGTTCTTGCGGCAACCCTTAATGAAAATCGTGTGATGGCGGGATGGCGCCGCGCATACGCAATTCTCGGAAGCGGCGTCCCCGCACGTGAATAACGCCTTGTTGCTTCTGCAATGGCCCTTCGACCATTAACAGTGATGCGCGATGGAGTACTGTGCGATTAGCCTGAAAGAGATCGGGAGTAACTATTACATTTGCGATGCCGGTTTCATCTTCGAGAGTGATAAAAAGGAAACCCTTTGCGGTGCCCGGCCGCTGACGCACGATAACGGATCCCGCGGCTTTCACCCAGTCACCATCCCGTGCATTAGCCAGTTCCGCCGCACTGAGTATTCCCCGCGAATGCAGGCGCGTCCGCAAATGCGCCATCAAATGAGGTCCCGCCGTCACCCCGGTAGCGGCATAATCCGCCAGCGTCTCTTCGAGCGGCCGCATTTTCGGCAGCGCCGCTTTGCGCACTTTCTTAACTGTGTCGCGCGGCGCGTCATCTTCCACGATGGATTCCTCAAGTGACGGTTCTGTACCCGCGAGCAGGCTTGATGGATCGCGCTCGACCGCAGCCGCCTGCCAGAGCGCTTCGCGCCGCGTCAGGCCAAAGGCGGCGAACGCGCCGGCGTATGCGATCGCGTCAAGCTCGCGCTTGTTGGGTACGACGCGCACAGTGAAGTCAGCAATCGACACAAATCCCTGCGCAACTCTTTCGCGCTCGATTCGCAGGCCGGTCTCTTCACGCAGCCCTGCGACGTACTTTAACCCGAGGCGGATCGAACGCTCAGCGACCGTGCATTTCCAGTCGGATTGTGCGACATCGACCGGCAGGATCTTCACGCGATGACGTTCGGCGTCCTTCACCAAAGTCGCTGGATGGTAAAAGCCGAGCGGATAGCAGTTGAGCATTGCGGCGAAAAATGAAGCCGCATGATGGCATTTCAGATAGGCCGATGCATAGGCGATCAGCGCGAAGCTGGCCGCGTGCGATTCCGGAAATCCATAGAGTGCAAACGAGGTTATCGATCGCACGATGGAATCGGCGACCGCGCCGCTGATGCCGTTGCGTTCCATCCCGTCGCGCAGCCGTCGTTCGATTTTTTCCATCCGCATGATCGATCGCTTGAAGCCCATCGCACGGCGCAATTCCTCGGCCTCGCCGCCGCTGAAGCCCGCGACCGTCATTGCCATGCGCAATAGTTGCTCCTGGAACAACGGCACACCCAGCGTGCGCTTCAGGATCGGTTCGAGCGCGGGATGATCGTAGCGGATGGCCTCGCGCCCATTGCGCCGATCGAGATACGGATGAACCATGCGGCCAACGATCGGGCCGGGCCGGATGATCGCGACCTCGACCACCAGGTCATAGAAGGTGCGCGGCTTCATCCGTGGCAGCGTCGCCATCTGCGCGCGGCTCTCGACCTGGAACACCCCAATCGTATCGGCTGCCTGTAACATCGCATAGACCGCGGGGTCGTCGGGCGGGAGATGAGCGAGGTCAACCTCGATGCTGTCATGCGCGCGCACCAATGGAATCGCCTCTTCGAGCACGGCTAGCATTCCGAGCCCGAGCAGATCGATTTTGATAATCCCGAGGTCCGCGCAATCTTCTTTGTCCCATTGCACGACGATGCGGCCGGGCATTGTAGCGGGCTCCAGCGGCACGATCTCGTCGAGCGGGCCCGCGCCGATCACCATACCGCCGCTATGCTGTCCGAGATGACGCGGCAGACCCTCGAGCCGGCGCACCAATTCCACCAGCATCTTCACTCGCGGCGCATCGGGATCGACTCCGCCTTTGCGCAGAAGCGCGGCAAACTCGTCGTGCTGGTCGCGAAATTCATAAACGTAATTGAGCCCAGCGAGACGATCGACCTGGTCAGGTGGAAAGCCCAATACCTTGCCGATTTCGCGTACCGCGCTCCGGACTCGATATGTGATTACGTTTGCGGTCATCGCGGCGCCACGTTCACCGTAACGCCGATAAACGTACTGGATTACCTGCTCACGCTGATCGCCGCTGGGCAGGTCGATGTCGATATCTGGCCATTCACCACGCTCTTCCGAAAGAAATCGCTCGAACAGCAATTCCATCCGCACCGCATCGACGGCCGTGATTCCAAGCGCATAACAAACCGCCGAATTAGCCGCGGATCCGCGGCCTTGCGCCATGATCCGATGTTCGCGGCAGAACTGCACGATGTCCCATACGATCAGGAAATAGCCGGCGAGCTTAAGCCTCGCGATGATTCCAAGCTCATGTTCGAGTTGGCGACGCGCGCGATCGTCAGGCGTGCCCCAACGCTCGTGCGCCCCCGCCTCCGTTAGCGCTCGGAGATAGCTGTCGGGCGTTTCACCAGGTGGCAGTGGATAATCGGGAAAACGGTAGCCGAGGTCGTGCAGCGTGAATCCGCAACGATCGGCAATCGTGCGAGTCGCGGTAATCGCGCGCGGCAGATCGCGAAACATCTCGGCCATCACGGCGGGCGGCTTCAGATGACGTTCATGATTCGCCCACAGCGCACGCCCCGCCTCCTCGAGCGTCGTACCCAGTCGGATACAGGTCATCACGTCGAGCAGTGCGCGTTCCAGATTATCGCCGGGATTCCAGGCTGGGCCGGGCCGCGCAATCCGGGGACCGTCGCGACCGCCATCGAGTCCGATCGAGTCGGCGGGAACGCAGCTATGAAGTTCCGTGGGTGCAGCAACCTTGCGCGCATTGCCCGAGGAGCCGCGCATGAAGCATACGTCGTTGGTCGCTACGATCGGTATGCGACAGGCCTCGGCTAGAGTGATCAGCTTACGATTGAGCCGCTCCTCGTCCGGATCCAGATGGCGCTGCACATCAATAAAGAGATTGCCCGCACCAAAAATTCCACCCAGCCGATCGCACAGCATGCGCGGATCGTTGCCACGTATCAGCTGGCGCGCGAGCGGACTGGTGGCGCCACCGGCGAGGCAGATCAGCCCTTCGCCGAAACGATCGAGATCCTCCAGCATTATGCGGCTCTCGCCCTTGGCCGGATATTTCGGCACGCCAGCGGCACCGACGCCCATCGGACGCAGCTTGGAGGCGGTGATCATACGGCACAGATTGCGGTAGCGTTCACGATCTGGCACCAGCACATAAAGCCGCGCCGGGGTGGCGGACGTTCCAGCGACATCGAAGCTCGCGTCGTCGATCACCAGTTCCGCGCCGACAATAGCCTTGACGCCGGCGTTGGTCGCGGCCTGGTAAAAGCGCGGCGCGCCGTAAAGTCCGTCGCGATCGCCGAGCGCAATCGCATCGTAGCCAAGCGCTCCTGCGCCTTCGGCCAGATCTTCGGGCGCATTCGCGCCTTCGAGAAAGCTGAATGCGCTGCGCGCCCTCAACTCGACATATTCAGGACGGCTACTCATTAATCGTAAAGTCCATCGACGAACCATTTGCCCGAATAGAGATCGCAGTACACGCGATAGATTCCGCCATCGGCGAGCGCGAGGTCATAGTAATCGCGTGCATAGGTGGCCGGTGTGGATGCACTCGTGAGGCCGTTCGCATTCCGGACCTGCTCCTCAATGCCGATAGCGTCGCCGGAGCCGTTCGCGACATCCGCCCACCATTCGCCCCGTCGCCGCCATGGCCCGGCTGCCGATACGACGCGCGCGCATACGCTTACGCCGCGCACGAACTCGGGCGCCTCGCGCATACACATGACTTCGACTTCCTGGGCGGGCCGCATCGATCGCATCACGATGCGAGCGATGCGATCAGTTGCAGGAGCAGTCCGCGGCATCGCCGCGGACTGCTCCTGTGACGCCGCCGGCGGATCGAAGCGGCCGAGGCGCGTCGCCTCCGGCCGATACGAATCCGCCGGCGCGATGCGTCCGACCCGGTCCGGGCCGCACAGCGCTGCGATGCGCGCGATGGCGGCCTCCAGCCGGTCTGGTGCGGGGGCCGGCGGCAGAAACAAATCCGCTTGCGCCGGCCGCGCAGTGCGCGGCGCGAGCGTCAGCCGTATGCTTTCGACCGCCGCCGGCGGCGGCGCCGACTCGAGGTTCAGCGTCACCAGTGTCAGTAAGGCGCGCACCTCGTTCGTCGGCGCGGCGATGGCGATTCGCCGATCGTCGCGCCGGCGATCCGTCAGGCCCAGCCCCAGCGTGATGTCGCCGGCGATCAGGCCGCGCATCTGCAAACGCTCCGTCAATTGTGCGATCATCGCGCGCATCACGAAGGCCAACGGCGCGATCGTTTCGATCCCGTATTCCAGTTCGATCGATTCGGCGAAAGTCTCCGTCCTTGGCCGTGCCGCGACGCGCGTAGAACCCTCGCCTCGCGCGAGTCGCATCAGTTCCGCCCCGCGGCTTCCAAGCCGGCTGCCGACCGCCCGCGCATCGAGGTGCGCGAGTTCGCCCAGACGCCGAATGCCCAGGCGTTTTAGCATCAGTTCGATATCATGGCCGTTCGCGTTGACGCCCAGTTCGAGTAAATCAAGCGGCATCCAGTCGAGAAATTCGCGCTCGCGTCCGACCCCGATTACGCGAGCGCCGCCGCAGCGCGCCGCTAGTCGCGCGATCTCCTTGTCGCTCGCGATACCAATCGCTGCATCGAGCCCAACGCGCCGCGCCCGTCGCACAATTTCTGCCGCGATTTCCTCTTCGACCGTGATCCTCGCCGCAGCCCCTTCGTTGATGTCATCGAGGTCCTGTGGATCATATTGATCGCGCGTATGGCCCATGTGGCCCGCTTCGCCGATGCTCTCAGTAGCTTCCGGCGCTGCCAGGCAGCGGGCTTTGCACAGATCTTTTCGCGCGCCGGTCGCAGGCCGATAAAACCGTTCAGACCCTGTCAGATCCAGCCACACGCATCCTGGTGCAGCCTCTTCCATCACTGGCGAAATTGATTCGGCGACATCGAGCAATGCATCAGCAGCCGCACGTTCGGCGGGAGACGACGGATTGATCGCGAGGAGCGCGGGTGTCAACGCGCGCGCCTGTGCGACCGTCATTCCGGCGCGCACGCCCGCCGCTCGCGCCGCCTCTGAGACGTGGCTCAGGATGCTATGCGGAGCGCATCCGGCGCCGCGCGCCTCATCTTCCCTGCCGTCGGTGGATCTCCGCCCACCCGACACTCTCACTAGCGCGAAAGGCCGCTCGTGCAGTGCGGGATTCGACCGCATGACCGCGGCCAGCGGAAAATCGGCAACCATGAGGCATGCTATTCGCGCTGTTGGTTGATGCGCCATCTTATGCAATTTGCTCGACACCATCGCGCTAGATCATGCGAAAAACCCATTGCTCAACGCGCGACGGCACGCTGGCAGGTGTTGTGCTCAAGCACAGCTGAATTGAGGGAACGAAATGAATCCGTCGATCGTGCCGCCGTTGCGGATTTATGCATCGGCTCCGATGCGGGCATCGCAGGAATCGACGTGCACGACGTATCTATCAGGGCGCGCCAACTCGCCACGCCGCCTGCGCCACCGAGCTTGTTGCGCATTACGCGCGCTTCCACCGCCAAGCCGTCGAACAGCATTGGCGCTCGATGTGCAGTGCGGCTGAAACATGCGCGCGAGCGGCTCAGCATCAGGCTCAGCGCGGCGAACGTTCCGCACATCCGCTGCGACCCGATTACAAGTACCGCCGCGCCGCTGCGTTCCGCGCCCCGGGCCAGTCGCAGGGCGGCGCTCTGCGTGAAGGTGCTGTGTCCGCAAAAGGCACCACCGCAATCAATCACTACAAGGCCGAATCCGCCCGCTGTGAGAATCCATTCGGCTGCCTTCAGCACAATCACGCTAGCCGATCGCTTCCCGCGCCGATCGTCGGAATCACGCAGTCGTCCCCCGGCATATCGATCTTTGTCCAAAGAGAGGTTGGATAATGCGGACGAAAATTCGGTCTCAATCGGGAGCGGGCATTGACTTTCGCGAGGGTCGATTTCATCCATCGTCCGATAATCTCGCCGATGGTTCGCGGAGGGCATCGCCACCCACAGCATCCGCGCAAGATCGACGCCCGCCGCCGCGGTACTCGCGGGATCGAAGCCGCCACTCGCGTCGATCCACGCGGCAACCTCGCCGTGAGCGGTCGCTTTGGCGGCGAAGGCTGCCGCTAGCGAAGTCTTACCCGCGCTCGCACCGCCAACGATTTCACTGAGTCGGCCGCGGACGATTCCACCGCCGATCAGGTTGTCGATGGGGGTTATTCCGCACGTCAGCCGGCGCTCTTTGCGGGTCAGTTCACGTCCGCGAAAAACCCCAGCAATCTCATGAGGCCCTTTAATTTCAAGTACTTCTTTAGATTTATGTGCTGAGAAGAGGCTGCGCGAATCGTCTTGCTCAAGTGAGAAGAGCTTCGTTTCGATTGTCGAGAATGGTAACGCCGCTGCCATGGCGAAACCATTCTTCGCTTTTTCTTCGCTTACGTCAAATTCGATGGGAGGGCGATGATTTTGTGCACCCCCAAAATTTCAAAATCTGATCAGCTCTGAAAGAATTTCATGTCGCAACAACTGACGAAATGGCGATTGTCGCTGCAACGGCGCCGGATGCATAAAAGGGGCTCTCCACGGCGGAAAAGTTCGCTACCACCATGTATCCAGCCGCACCCTCGATCACATCCGCAATCTGGGCTTCGTCAAGTAGCACTGGTCCACTGATGAACTATGATTCTACGGAAGCCGATAGCGGTCGATTGTCGCGAGCGGGCAAATCAGCGGACGGCATGACAATGATGCCCATCGCTGTCGCATACGATGCAAGTGCCATTACGCGCATTGCAGGCTCCGAGGGTACTACTACCATAGGTTCGGTACGCGGGGCCTGCGTACGCGGGGGCGGAACCATAGTATCCATAGCCGGGGGCAGGCGATGAGTAAAAGCATCCCGCCAGTCCCATCATCGCGAGACCGAGGAATCCGGCGATAGCCAGTCGTATTGTGCTTTTCATAGTGGTGCACCTCATTCGCTTAGATAGGAGTGCATCAAGGATGCCAGTGATGAAAGGCACTCAAAAGCGAGTATTTCCGAACTACTCTGGGCTGAGCCCGATCATGTAGTCAGTTCTCTTTACCGCAATTGCGTATGGGATCATGGATTTATGGTTAACAGGCTTTCATCAGCTTGCAGGGTGTAAGTGGATGAGCTATCGAACGCTGGCAGCGCCTCGATCCCGATGGCGCGCCAGTGAGGTGCAGATATGAAGGGGCTCGCATTTCTGGCCATCGGCAAGGTTGGCGTGATCGATAAACCGATTCCCGAACCCGGGCCAAATGATGCGGTCGTCAGGACCACCGCGTCGCTGATATGCACCTCGGACGTGCATAACGTGCGCGGCGTGATCCAGTTCACCGAAGGCCGCTTTCTCGGACATGAGAGTGTCGGCCTGGTGCATAAGATCGGCCCGAACGTGACGCGCTGCAAGGTTGGCGATCGCGTCGCGGTGTGTGCGATCACGCCGTGCGGCCGATGTGACGCCTGCCAGCGCGGCTTTACCTCGCAATGCAACGGGATGCTCGGGGGCTACCAGTTTGGTCCGGTACGCGACGGCAACCTTGCGGAGTACTTTCTCGTCAACGATGCGGACTTTAATGTGGTGCCGATTCCGGCAAAGCTCACCGATGAGCAGGCGCTTTATACCACCGACATGCTGAGCACCGGTTTCGCGGGCGCGGAGAATGCGGCGATTCCGGTGGGTGGTACGGTAGCAGTTTTTGCACAGGGGCCGGTCGGGCTGAGCGCTACTATCGCGGCGCGAAGCGTCGGCGCCGGATTGATAATCGCGGTCGAATCGAAACCCGATCGGCAGAAGCTGGCCAAGCGGTTTGGGGCGGACCTCGTGGTCGATCCGACGGCGGGCGATGCGGTTGAACAGATCATGGCGGCGACCGGCGGCGTTGGCGTCGATAGTGCAATCGAGGCGATTGGCCTGCCCGTCACCTTCGAGAACTGTATCAAGGTGACGAAGCCCGGCGGCGTTATCTCGAACGTCGGTTTCCATGGCGAGGCCGGCAACTTGCTACAAATTCCGCTGCCCGAGTTCGGCCTGGGGATGGGCGACAAGATGATTCGCACCGCGCTGTGCCCGGGCGGGCGCGAGCGCCTTTCGCGGTTGCTAAGGTTGATTGAGAACGGTCGTATCGATCCGACCCCAATGACCACTCATCGGTTTCCGTTTTCGCAGGTCGAGCGTGCGTTCCAAATGATGGAGACGAAAGAGGACAACATCATCAAGCCACTGATCACGTATTGAAACGTTTGCAGCATTTCGGCGACAGCGGTTCGGTTGCAAGCACTCGGTTCTGCGAATTGTTTAGATTCGATTAGGGATGCGCAACACGGCTGCACCCTTCAACTCGTCATGTTTGAGCATGTTCAAGGCTCGATTTGCGTCTTCGAGAGCCATCGCGATCGTGTGCGTGCGGATTGGAATTTCTCCGGCGAGCTTCAGAAACTCTTCGCCATCGGCGCGCGTGTTCGCGGTAACACTGCGCAATTCCTTTTCGTTGAACAGATGCCGATCGTAATCGAGCATCGGAATCGGCGACAAATAAATTCCCGCGATCGTCAGGATGCCGCCGCGATCGAGCGCCGCAAGTGCCGGCGGCACGATGTTGCCGGCTGGTGCGAATAGAATCGCGGCATCCAGCAGTGCCGGGGGCCGTTCCTGGGCCTCTCCAATCCATTCCGCCCCGAGTTCCTGCGCCAGGTCCCGGTGAATCCCGCCACGGCTCATCACAAACACCCGGCAGCCCCAGTGCTTGAGCACCTGGATAGCGAGATGCGCCGATCCGCCGAAGCCGTAGAGTCCAACGGTCGCACCCGGACGGACCTCGGCGCGTTTGATTGCGCGATACCCGATGATTCCCGCGCACAGCAATGGCGCGATTTCCGCGTCGGGCACGTTGCTCGGCAGCGCGTACGCAAAATCCTCGCGGACGGTGGCAAATTCCGCATAACCGCCGTCATGGTCCCAGCCCGTGAAGCGCGCGTTTGGGCACAGGTTTTCGCGCCCGCGACGGCACCATGCGCACACTCCGCAAGTCTCGCGCAGCCATGCGATACCAACACGTGCGCCTGGCGCGAAGCGCTTGCACCCCACACCCAATCGCTCGACCACGCCGACGACCTCATGGCCGGGGACGATGCGCGAATGTTTCGGCGCAAGATCGCCTTCGGCAACGTGAAGATCGGTGCGGCAGACGCCGCAAGTCGTCACGCGCACGAGTATCTCCCCTGGCAATGGCTCCGGGGTTTCCAGATCGGCGAGAGTCAGCGGATTGCTCTCGATCGCCGCCGGCGTATGTACGACCATCGCGCGCATAAGCAGAGGATTCTAGCGCATTTTGTCGCGGTTGTGTCCGCCTCGTTGCTCTGTCCGATCGATTGCTCGCGCAACGCAATACGCAATCTTTTCTAATTGACGGGGATTGCGTTTGCGCGGAATCTTGCGCCCATCTGACCGACAGGGGGATATGAGATGAAAAACTTGAGGTCCGGACTACTGGCTGCTGTGGCAATTATTGCCATTAGCGCGGCTCGCGCATCCGCGCTGACGATCGATGTATGCGCGGACGCCGCAACCGACGCCCGTTTCGATTCAACCAACACGTTCTTCACCGCGACTGCTCCGATTTACCCGGGTGGAACAATCCCGGTCAGCGCCTCGGCAGTTAAATGCAGTCAAATCACCGCGAGACCGATCGGCACGTTCTTCACCGTGGGCGCCTTGGTGGCAGGACTACCCGCTTCCGGACCGATGGACGTGGGAATGGTAACCTGGCATTTCCGGCTCGGCAGCAAAGCCTTCGATACGGCAGGACCGGTCGAAGGAGTAGCCCCGGGCCAGACCTATCCGCAGACCGTGATAGGTTCGACCTTGGTCCCAATCCTCATTAACAGCCGCGCCACCGTCACGGCGCTCGACCCTTCCGGCTTCGTTTTCGAAATAAAGACGACTGGATTCTGATCGGCATTTGGTGCGGGCAACGTCCGAGGCATCGTGCCGGCGTTGTCCGCATCTTCGGCGATCTGTATGTGCCGGTCGCAGCTACCCCTTGAATCCTGCGCCAAATCACGCCAGTTTCAATATGCAACCAATCGCGGGCATCTGGAAAGCGGGTTGCCTATGCGGATTTGATGGCCTATAAGGGGCGTTGGTTCACGATGGCGCAAGCTGACTTCAGTACTTCCCAGCCCGACTTGATCGGCGGCATTCTCGACCGCGCGAACGCCGGCAACCGGCTGAGCGAGGCCGACGCTATTGCCTTGATCGAATGCTCCGACGCCGACCTACCGCGCGTCATGGCGACGGCCGCGACCATGCGCGATCGCGCAAAGGGGCGCGAGGTCACCTACTCGCCGAAGGTTTTTCTACCCGTCACGAATATCTGCCGCGATCGCTGCACCTACTGCACCTTCCGCAAGGATCCGGGAGATCCGGGTGCATGGACGATGACCCTCGGCGAGATCGCCGAATGGTCGCGCCGCGGTCGCGACCTCGGCTGTATCGAGGCGCTGATGTGTCTCGGCGATAAGCCCGAGGTCGCCTTCAAGGAGTACCGCGCGACGCTCGCGGAGCTTGGCGCACGCAGTACGATTGAGTACGTCGCGCGGGCTTGCGGGACCGCGCTGGCCGAGGGTCTGCTGCCGCACACCAATGCCGGCATCATGTCGCGCGATGAAATGACCATGCTGCGGCCGCTCAACGCCAGCATGGGCCTGATGCTCGAGAGCATCTCGCCGCGGCTGCGCCAGAGTGGCGGGGTCCATCAATGGGCGCCCGACAAGGATCCCGCGGTGCGCCTGCGCATGATCGACGAAGCCGGTGAACTGCGCATCCCGTTTACCACCGGCATCCTGATTGGGATTGGCGACACACCGGCCGAGCGCGCGCAAAGCCTCATCGCGATCCGCGCCAGCCATGAACGTTACGGCCATATTCAGGAAGTGATCATCCAGAACTTTCGCGCCAAGCCGGGCATCCCGATGGAAGACGCCCCCGAACCCGAAGCTCTCGAGATGGCCCGTGCGATTGCGACTGCCCGCCTCGTGCTCGGTCCCGCAATGAATGTGCAGGCGCCACCGAATCTCTCACCGCACGAAATCGAACTCTTTCTGAGCGCAGGTATCAACGACTGGGGCGGCATCTCGCCGCTCAGCCGCGACTACGTCAATCCCGAGGCGCCGTGGCCGCACCTCGAACAATTGGCGCAACGATGTGCGCGCGCCGGCTTTCACCTAACCCAGCGGCTCGCGATTTACCCCGAATACATCAACGATGAGTGGGTCGATCCGGCTATGAGGCCGGCCATCGATCGGCTCAGTGATCGAGCAAGAACGGAGGTTTGATCGTGAATCTCGATCAAATTCGCGGGTTTGTTGACGATATCGAAGCGACGCCGCTCAACGTGCTGATGGCTCATGCCTCGGCCGATATGCGCGCGATGTTGCTCAAGAGCCTCAACGGCAAGGAACTCACCAGCGACGAAGGCCTGGCGATTTACACCGCGACCGGCGACGATTTACGGGCCGTGATCAAGGCGGCCGATCTCGCGCGCGCCGAGGATGTCGGCGAGGAAGTCACTTACGTCGTCAATCGCAACATCAACTTCACCAACATCTGCTTCGTCGGCTGCCAGTTCTGCGGCTTCAAACGTCAGAAATGGGAGTCCGACGCCTACGACCATTCCGATAGTACCATCGTCGCGAAGGTTGCCGACGCCGTCGCGCGCGGCGCAACGGAAGTCTGCATGCAGGGCGGCATCAATCCGGATATGCCGGCGTTCAAGTATCGCGATCTGCTCGTCGCGATTAAGTCAGCCTTTCCCGATATCCACATCCACGCGTTCTCCCCGATGGAGATCATGTATGGCGCGCGGCGCACACGCATGGAGTATTCCGACTACATCGCGATGCTCCGCGACGCTGGCCTCGGATCGATACCGGGCACTGCGGCCGAGATTCTCGACGACAGTATCCGCGAGGTTCTCAGCCACAAAAAGGTTAACGTCGCCGCCTGGGTTGACATTGTCACCAGCGCCCATGCGCTCGGCGTCCGCACTACTTCGACCATCATGTACGGGCATCTCGAAAGCCCGCGCCATGTCGTCAATCATCTCGACCTGCTGCGCACGATTCAGAAGCGCACGCACGGCTTCACCGAGTTTGTGCCGCTGCGCTTCATCCATGAGAATACCGTGCTCTTCCGGCGCGGCCTCGTGAAGCCGCAGGAAAGCGGGATCCTCGATCTCCAGATGTACGCTTTCTCGCGGTTGTTTCTGCGCGGCTTGATCGACAACATCCAGACTTCCTGGGTCAAGCTCGGCGTGGACCTCGCCGCAATCACACTCAAAGTGGGATGCAATGATTTCTCCGGCACCCTGATGGAGGAGAGCATCACTGCGCAGGCCGGCGGAACCGCGGGCGAATTTGTTGCGGTCGACTTGATCGAAGAAAAGGCGCGCGAAGCCGGACGCGTCGCGGTCGAACGCAGCACCCTGTACAAAAAACTCTACGGCAGAAAGGCTCCCAATGGCGCGCGGCCAATCGTCCCCTCAGCCCCCACCCTCGATCACCACGCTGGCGGGGGGAGTGGGTGCGGCTAAGTTCCTCCGCGGACTCGTCAAGCGCGTTGACCCGCGCCGGGTGACCGTCGTCGTCAACACTGGCGATGACGAGCATTTCTATGGCCTGCACGTCTCGCCCGACATCGACACGGTGATCTACACGCTCGCCGGCGTGGTTAATCGCGAGCACGGATGGGGTTTCGACGGAGAGAGTTTCAACGCGCTCGACGCTTTGGGCCGGCTCTACGGCAAGCCCTGGTTCAATCTCGGCGACCGCGACCTCGCGACGCATCTGTTTCGCACCGAACGGCTGCATAACGGCGCGCGTTTGAGCGAAGTCACGGCTGAGATCGCGCAGCGTTTCGGCGTCAAGTCGCAGATCCTCCCGATGAGCGACGAACGCGTCCGTACCTTTGTCAAGGTCAAAGGTCGCGATGCTCTCCCGTTTCAAGAGTATTTCGTGCGTGGACGGGCGCGCGGAGTGGTCGAAAACATCCAGTTGCATGGCATCGAGAAGGCCAAGCCAACGCGCGCGGTGCTCAATTCGCTAATGACCGCCAACGCGGTAGTGATCGCGCCGTCGAATCCGTTTGTATCGATCGGCCCGATCCTGGCTCTCGGCGGCGTGCGCAAGGCGCTCGCGAAAGTGCGCACCCGCGTCGCCGCGATCAGCCCCATCGTTGGCGGCAAGACGATTAAAGGCCCCGCGGACAAAATGATGCGCGGACTCGGCCACGAAATCTCGCCGCTCGGTATCGCAAAACTCTATCGCGACATCGCCGGCCTGATGGTCATCGATGTAATTGACCATCGCTACCTGGAACCGATTCGTGCGCTCGGCATGAACGCGATCGCCACCGACACCGTCATGACCACGCCCGATCACGCGGCGCGTCTGGCAGACGTGGTGACACGCGCGCTTGAGGTGTAGGCTTTAGTTTCCATGGCCTCTATTACGCTTACCGCTATCGAAGGCATCCCGATGATCATGGCCGGTGACAACCTCGCCGAGCTAATCTCCCATGCGATCGCGCGGATGGATCTGAAGCTGCGCGACGGCGATATTCTCGCGCTTTGCCAGAAGATCGTTTCCAAGGCCGAGGGCCGCCAGGTCAACTTGAAGGATATCGAGCCCTCACCGCTGGCGGTCAGATTTGCCGAGCGCTGGGACAAAGATCCTCGATCAGTCGAACTGGTGCTGCGCCAGACCAGCCGCATTGTGCGCATGGACAACGCTGTTCTCATCGTCGAAACCGGCCCGGGATGGGTCTGCGCCAACGCTGGCATCGACGAGTCCAACAGCCTCGAAGACGACCGTGCGATTCTACTGCCGGAAGACCCCGACGCGTCGGCGGTGCGCCTGCGCGACGATCTGAAACGTCTCACCGGCGCCAACGTCGCCGTCCTCATCACCGATACTTTTGGCCGTCCCTGGCGCGACGGTCTTACCGAAGTCTGCCTCGGAATCGCCGGCATGGACCCGATGCTCGATCTACGCGGCACCAATGACCTTGGCGGGCGCGAATTGCATCACACCGTAATTGCCATTGCCGATGACCTTGCCTGCGCTGCCGGCCTCCTGATGCCCAAAGCGGGCGCCACCCCGGCCGTGCTGATTCGCGGTTATCACTACAAGCCTGCCGAGGGCAGCGCCAAGGCGCTCATTCGCCCGGCCGCGTCGGATCTTTTTCGCTAGGCGGATTATCGAACACCAATGGCGAAGAATCCTCGGACTGCGGGCGCTCTTTCAGACTCGGATCCTCGCGCTCGTGAAGAACACGACGACGGCCAGAATCCCGGCAATCACAAGGATCACGAACGCCGCGAGACGATCGAGGTTTCGCCGGATTGCGAGGTTCACGAGACGCGCCCCGCTCCGGCAGAGAACGATCTCGCGCTGCCGGTCATGGACGATCTCCGTGCGGCCGAGCAGAAACTGTCTCGCCTGCTCGATTCCAACGAGGCGCTCATCGGTGAAATCTGCCATTACCTGGTTGATGCGGGGGGCAAGCGCCTCCGTCCCCTCTTCATTCTGCTGGTCTATCGCGCCTGCGGTGGGGTTAGCGCGAAGGTGGAAGATGCGATTGACGCCGCGATCGCCCTCGAACTGATTCATTCGGCCACGCTGCTGCACGACGACATCATTGATGGCGGCCTCTTGCGGCGCGGCAAGCCCTCCGCCTTCGCCCGCTATGGCTTCGCGCCCTCGCTGGTGGCTGGCGATTTTCTCTTTTGTCGCGCCTTCGAACTTTGTGGCCGCTTCGAGGAACGCCTTGTGCGCACCGCCGCACAGGCGTGCATTCAGCTTACCGAGGGCGAAGTGATGGAAGGCCGCATGCGCCACAACGCAGCCGCGACGATCGACGATTATATCGCCGTCATCACGCGCAAGACCGCATCGCTCTTCGCGGCCGGCGGCAAGGTCGCCGCCGACCTCGCGGGCGCCGACGCGAAAACCATTGCTGCGATGGAGACGCTCGGCCTCTCGATTGGGCTCGCCTTCCAGATGATCGACGACCTCCTCGACGTTCTGGGGCCGGAAGAAAGGATCGGCAAACCGGTCGGCTCCGACTTGCGCGCCGGGATCATCTCGCTGCCCGTGGTGCTCGGCATTCAACACAACACCGAGTTCGTGCGCAACTTCCGCGCCGGTACGCGGCTCGAAGGCGCCGACTTCGATCACGCCCTCCAATTGATGCGCGATCCGTCCCTTATCGCCAGGGGCCGTGCGCTGGCTGCCGAACAGGTCGGGCGTGCACGCAAGCTGCTCGCCGAACTCAAGCCCTCGGTTTATCGCGAGAGCCTGTCGATGCTCATTGACGAACAAACTCACCGCAGGGATTGACCGGTACCTTTGGCGGGTTGATTCCCGTGTGCCCGTAAAAGTCCCGCCACTTCGCCGGCACAAATCCTCTCCTCTTGTCTTCCTATCTCCACACTTGATGGACTACGCTAGAGCACATCGGGGAGGCTTCGCCGGCATGGAAAACTCATCGGATTACCGCGTCACCAGCATCGATCAACTCCGCGCCATCATGGGTGAGCCAGGTAAGCTCACGCCGCTCAAGCTGTTGACCGCGCTCGACGAAGACGCCATCGACTTCATCCGCCGTTCGCCCTTCCTCGTCCTCTCCACCGCCGACGCCGACGGCAATCAGGACGCGTCCCCCAAGGGCGACGCTCCGGGCTTCGTAACGATCGAGGATCGCAACACCCTCCTGATCCCTGATCGCAAGGGCAACAAATTGCTCTTTGGCCTGCAGAACATTCTCGCCAATCCACGCGTGGGCATTCTGTTCATTACTCCGCCCACCAGCGAGACCCTGCGCGTCAACGGCACGGCCGAACTCGTGGTTGATCCCCAGATCCTCGGTCGGCTCTCGGCGCGCGGGCAGCCTGCGCAACTTGCCATTCGGGTGACGGTGCGAGAATGTTTCTTCCACTGCGCCAAGGCTTTCATCAGATCGGAATTGTGGAAGCACGAGCGCTGGCCGGAGCCGATCAAAATCTCGTTCGGCAAATACCTCGCGGCTAAAATGCAGGTAGGCCAGGAAGCCACCAATCATGATGTTGGCGCGGGTCGCCCCGCCGCCGCACCGCAAGCCGACCTCGCGGAGCAAATCGACGCGTTCGTCGAAGAGGACTACAAGAACAACCTGTAGCCATAGGCGCGTCCGCTCCCGATCTGGATAGTATCGATATCGAAGAAGGGGGTTCGGGTAATTCGCGGCCCGTCATGCGGAGTCATTAGCACCAGAGTCGATCGTCGCCTCGCCATCAATCCAGCGTGCTGTTCCGACGTCAGGATAAACGTCACAAGTCCGATGTTAGCTTTGTATGGCGATTGTCCCCTGCAAATGCTTGTTGAATGTTCACTGGACCAAATCCGGTGGATTCGCTGATTCAAACGGGAGAGCCTTCGAAACACCGGTTGGTAGCTTCGAGTCCGTTCGAATAAGAAGGCAAAATTTCCGAATGGTGGAAGTTGAGGTGGGCGCCATCGAGGAGGGCCCTGGGGGATGAAAGACGACAGAACTCATGCACGGCAAACCGATCTTGACGGCAGCGGGAATGGTTCTGCCGGCGACGAAGCTGCGCTCTCTGAAGATTTCGCGACAGCGCCTGGAATCCCGCGCCGTGAACGCCTTGCTTTCCGACGCCTCTCGAATGTTCTTCGCTTCACCGACTTCATGACCTCCATGATGGTCATCGCGACCGTTTTCAGCGCCTTCGCTACCTGGCGCAACGCGCGTGTGACCAGTCTGCTATTTGCGGTGGCGGAGCGTCCATACATGGGTGTTCAACAAGTAACGATGGAAGCGAACGATGCAGAGTTTGCTCGGGTATTGGTAGATTGCCGCAACTTTGGTCAGGTCCAGGCAACTGGTGGCGTTGCGCAGGTGGGAGTGACGATCGATGGCAAAGCGCTGCCAAAAGCGACTGCCGCGGCCAACACCGAGAACATCGGAATTGTCTCGCCGACCGTGCCTCATCTGATATTGCGCTATATCAAGAAAGACAACTATGACGAGGTGCGCAGCGGACTTTCGCGACTGATCGTGCACGTTAAGTTCAATTACCGCGGTCCCGACGATCGCCAGTTCTGCTACAGCAAATTATTCAGCTATGACCCGCGATCGGCGAGTTTTATCCCAAGCGGAGGCAGCGATCGATGCGACGGTGAAATCTATTAGAGGCGGCGTTGCACGCACGCGCTCTATCTGGCAGGTTCAACCCTGGTTGGCAGAACGATGCGCTGTCCCATTTGCAGGAAATCGGCTGATGCGACGCCGGCAAATCGCTATCGGCCGTTCTGTTCGGAGCGCTGCCGGATGGTCGATCTCGGGACCTGGGCGGGGGAGGACTATCGAGTCCCGGGCGCCGCGGTGGAGGATCGTGAACATCCGGACGACCTCAAAGACAAGAAGAAAATACTCCATTGATATGCGATCAAACGGCGCGGGGGTCCAATAATCATGGAGAAACCTCCCGTCAGTATCCATCGCACCGCCGTTATCGCCGGTGACGTTGAGCTCGCGGACGGGGTTGAGATTGGCCCGTTCTGCATGCTTGATGGCCGCATCCGGATTGGCTCGGGCACGCGGCTGATCGGGCACGTCACGGTGCTTGGCGACACCGAAATCGGGCGCGGTAACGTAATTCATCCGAATGTCGTTATTGGCGACGAGCCGCAGGACCTCGGCTACCAGGGCGGACCGCGCCGGGTGCGCATTGGTGATCGCAACGTCTTTCGCGAGGGGGTCACGATTCATCGCGGCAGCGAACATGGTGACATTACGATTATCGGCGACGGCAACTTTTTCATGCAGAACGCCCACGCCGCGCACGATTGCCGCGTCGGAAATTCGGCGATTATTGCCGGCGGCGCGCTGCTGGCCGGATGGGTCGAGGTTGGCGATCGCGCATTGGTGTCGGGCAATTGCGTTGTCCATCAATATGTCCGCATCGGGCGTCTCGCCATGATGCGCGGCTTGAGCCGCACCAGTCGCGACGTCCCGCCATTCTGCATCATGGACCGGACGCATACGCTGCGTGGGATCAACGTCGTGGGGCTGCGCCGCGCCGGCCTTGAGGCGGCTTCGATACGAGCGTTGCGCACAGCTTTCAATGTTCTTTTCAGCGTGCGGCAGAATCTGAAGCTGGCGCTGCAACGGCTCGATATGAGCGGACCGCATGCGCCCGAGGTTGCCGAGATGATTGCGTTTATAAGGGCGAGCAAGCGTGGCGTCGCGGTCGGGCCCCGCGACGGTGATGGCGGTGCCGGCGACGAATGAAGCAGCCTGTAATTGTCCAGATGATTGCGATCGCTGCGGCGATCCTGCTGCCATCGTGCACGATCGTCTCAAAGACCATCGCTACCGGCGGAGAGGTCCCGCTCAAGAGCGTGCCGCCACCGAAAGTGCCGGGTAAACATGTGGTCCTCTTCGCGCTCGACGGCACCAGCCGCGATCAATTCATGGCGCTCATACGTTCGGGCAAGGCGCCCAATATTGCGGGAATACTCGGCAAAGAGGAGAGTGCCGGAGTCTTCGATCACGGCTATACGGCCCCCGACGCAGTGTCGATGCTGCCTTCGAGCACGGTGGCCGACTGGTCGGCGATCTTCACCGGCCAGCCGCCGGCCCATAACGGGGTGCCGGGTGACGAATGGTTCGTGCGCGAGAAGAGGCAGTTCTTCGCGCCCGTGCCAATCTCCGTCGATGAGACCGGAGACTTGCAGAAGGCCGTTGCCAATGGCCTGGTCGGTAACGCCCTGGAAGTTCCGACGCTCTACCAACTGCTCGGCATCGACGCCAATGTTTCGCTCATGTGGATTTATCGCGGAGCGACCCTTTATACGATCGTCGGCCCGTCCACGTACACTGACCTGATTGGCAGCCTGATCGCCGGCAAGCTGAACGGCGAATCTGCCGAGAAGTCGGTCAGTGGCGCGCTCGACCTTGATTCCGTGAAGACCCTCATCACCGCGATCGAACAGCACGGCGTGCCCAATCTGCAGACCATCTATTTTCCGGGTATCGACGCCTACACTCATCAGGCCCCGAATCCGCTGCCCTCGCAACTCGAGTATCTGTCCTCGGTGACAGACCAGGGCGTCGGCCAGGTCCTCGACGAATATCGCAAGAAGAACGCCCTGGACGACACTTATGTGATTTTCATCGCAGACCATGGGCAAACCCCGACCCTCAACGACAACGAACACGCGCTGGGTGCCGACGGCGATGCGACGCCGTTTACGATCGTTCGCGATGCGGGTTTTCGCGTGCGTAAGGCCAAGCTGACACTTGCCGCCAACGAACAGGACTACCAGGCGGTGCTCGCGTACCAGGGTTTCATGGCCTATGTGTATCTGGCCGACCGATCGACTTGCCGGGCGCCCGGTTCGCGCTGTGACTGGAGCAAGCCGCCGAGCTTCAAACGCGACGTAATGCCGGTGGTGCGCGCCTTCGACAAGGTGAATCGCAGCGGACGTCCTTTCACGCGGCTCAAGGGTACGATCGACTTGATCTTCGCGCGTAAGCCGGCCCCGGCGGGCGCGGCTGCCTCCCTCTATGAAATTTTCGACGGCCGCCGGTTGGTGCCAATTGGCTATTACCTGAAGACGCATCCTCGGCCCGACTTGATCGATCTTGAGCAGCGCATGGACTGGCTCAGCGCAGGGCCATACGGAAATCGCGCGGGCGACATCCTGTTGCTGTCGAAGGGCGGCGCGATGCCGATTGCCCAGCGCTACTATTTCGCCGCCGAATCTCATTACACGTGGCACGGAAGCGCTGATGCTTCCGATAGCTACGTTCCTCTGGTGCTGATTCAGGTTGGCGGATCCGGCGATCGCATGCGCAAGATTGTCGAGGCCAACGTCGGACATCAGCCGTCTGAAAAAGATCTAACTCCTATCGTCCGCGCGCTTTTTAGCGAGCAGCAGGGTGACTGACGGCCGGCCCGGAGATCGACCGCGGATTGCCGTATCCAGGCGTTGGCAGTCTCAACGGCCGCATCGAAGCGTCCCGAGTGCGCTTGCCGATCCGCCACGAGGCTGACAAGAATGGAACGTCCGCCGCTAAAGTAAGGATGGCGCGGCGGACGTTTGACAAGAGGCACTATGCCCAAGAATTTGCGTTTCGCGGTTGGCGCTAGCCTGATCGTTGCGGCGATTGGCTACCTGATCGTGACGGCGGTTCGAAATACCGCCGAGTACTATTTGACCGTGAATGAAGTGAAGGCTCGTCAAGGCGAACTCGGCGGCCAGATGTTACGCGTGGCAGGCCGCGTCGCGCCCGGCTCGATCGGGTGGAATCCTGTTACTTTGACGCTGTCGTTTGGGCTAGCACAGCCACCGGCACCCGATGAGCCCGGGGTCAAGGCGGTTGCGGACACTGTGACGGGACCGGCAGTCTTTCACGTGATCTGTCGAGGTCAACCGAAACCCGACATGTTTGCTGCTAATCGCGACGTGATCGTCGAAGGGGCGCTGGCCCCAGACGGCACTATTGAGGCACGCCAAGTCCTGACCAGTTGCCCCTCGAAGTACGTCCCCAAACAACCGGGACAGACGCAAGCTCCATAGGAGCGACGCAGGCGTTGTAGGAGAAAGATGCCGCTGATAGGTCAACTCGCGCTGGCCCTGGCTCTGGTCCTCGCGGCCTACTCGATAATCGCCAACGTTATCGGTGCGCGTGCCTCAATCCCGTCGCTGACATCGAGCGCCCGCCACGCTCTTTGGGCGATGTGCGCGATGGTCACGGTCGCTGTGGGAGCGCTGTGGACGAGCCTCCTGCATAGCGATTTCTCGCTCGAATACGTAGCGTCATACACCAGCTATTCGCTGCCGACCATATATAAGATCACCGCATTGTGGGGCGGTCAGCAGGGGTCGCTGCTATTCTGGACCTGGCTGCTGACGATCTTCACTTCGATCGTCGCCTTTCAGAATCGCCGCCGCAATGTGGAAATCGCGCCCTATGCGCTCGCGGTGCTGGCCGGCCTCGCAATCTTTTTTCTTGGGATGCTCAATTTCGTCACCCGGCCTTTCGATTTGCTGGCCGTGATACCGAACGACGGGCAGGACCTCAATCCCCTTCTGCAAAATTACTGGATGGCGATACATCCGCCCTCTCTTTATACCGGTTACGTCAGCGCGAGCGTGCCCTTTCGCATTCGGCGCGGCGGCGCTGATGGCGGGGCGTCTCGACGATAGCTGGATTCGCAGCACCCGCCGGTGGGCGATTTTTTCATGGTTTTTCCTCACGCTTGGCAACATGTTCGGCGCGCGCTGGGCCTACGAAGTTCTCGGGTGGGGCGGCTACTGGGCGTGGGATCCGGTCGAGAACGCCGCTTTCATGCCGTGGCTGGTGATGACCGCGTACCTGCATTCAGTGATGATCCAGGAGCGCAAGGACATGCTGAAGGTGTGGAACCTTGTGCTCATCGGGATGGCCTTCGGACTGACCTTATTCGGCACCTTCATCACGCGCAGTGGCGTCATCTCGTCCGTGCATTCGTTCACTCAATCGGGTCTGGGGCCGTATTTTCTAACCTTCCTGATTACGATTACGGTGCTCTACACCGGACTGCTGCTATCACGCGTCAGGCGATTGCGCACGCCGGCTGAATTCGAGTCGTATTTATCTCGCGAGGCGGCCTTCCTCTTCAACAACCTGGTGCTCGTGGGGATTGCGTTTGCGGTCTTCTGGGGCACGCTTTTCCCGGTGCTGTCGGAGGCCGTGCGCGGCGTCAAGATTACCGTCGGGCCGCCCTTCTTCGATAAGGTCAACGCGCCGCTGGCGCTGGCGCTGATCTTTCTGATGGGCGTGGGGCCGCTGATCGCATGGCGCCGATCCTCGTTCGATAGCCTCGCGAAAACCTTTGCCGCTCCGGCCCTCTTCGGCGTCACCACCGGCGCCTGCGCCTTCTTTGCCGGTTTGCGCGAATGGTACGTGCTGACGGCGCTCTCGCTGGCGGCATTCGTCGTTGGGACGATCGTGGTCGAGTTCCGCCGCGGCGTCAGCGCGCGCCGCCACATGGTCGCAGAGTCGGTGCCAGCCGCGATGGTCAACCTGATCGCCAAGAACAATCGCCGCTATGGCGGCTATGTCATACACCTTGGCGTGGTGCTCGCCTTTGTCGGCATCGTCGCGTCAGCGTTTTTTAAGACCGAGGTCAAGAAAAGCGTCAAGCAAGGCGATACTTTCCAGGTCGGTGCATACGATCTCGAGTATCTCGGCCTCGACACCAGCGAGACGCCGCATGTCGAGACCGTTCGCGCCCGCGTCGAGGTGCGGCTCGACGGCAAGCCGATCGCGATGATGGAACCGGCGAAACTCTTCTACAAGCGTCTTCAGCAACCCGCGACCGCCGTCGCCATTCGATCGACCCCCGCCGCCGACCTCTACGTCGTGCTTGCCGGCATCGACGACCAGAGCGGTCTCGCGACCTTCCAGGTGTTTCTCACGCCGCTCGTGTTCTGGTTGTGGGCGGGCGGTCTGATCATGGCCCTCGGCACGGTGATCGTGATGTGGCCGAATGTGCGTGAACGGGCGGTGATCGCCGCCGCGGTGCGGTCCCCGGCGCCCTTCGAAGACGACGTGCAAGCCGTTCCCGGAGGCGATTGAGAGGTGGCGCGATTGCTGAAAGTACGCACCCGTACGGCGGCCTTGATAATCGTCGCCTGCGCTTGCGCGCTCGCGCTGCCAATCGTGCTCGCCGCGGCGCCCACGGTCAGCGTGCAGGAAGTTTCTGAAGGACTGACATGCCAATGCGGGTGCGGCTTGACCGTCGCTAATTGTAACCATCCGAATTGCGAATTCTCAGTGCCGGTGCGGGAGCAGATCGCCCGGATGCTCGGACGGGGAATGAGCGGCGCTCAGGTGATCGCTTACTTTCGCGGCAAGTATGGCGAGAAGATTCTCTCCGCGCCGACAACGCAGGGCTTCAATCTGCTCGCATGGGTGATGCCGTTCGCGGTGATCGCGGCCGGCGGTGCGTTGGTGGCCTTTTCGGTTGGGCGCTGGCGTTCCAACTCGCCCGCGCCGGCCGCTCCCGCCGCGCCCATCCCGGGTGCGCTTGCGAGTGGTGAGATCTTTGATCCTGAACTGCGGCGCCGGCTCGAACGCGAGCTGAACGACCGGATCTGAACGTGGCGAATTACCTGGCGGCAATTCTAATCGTGGCGGCGGTCGCGCTTTTCGTCGCGGCACCGCTGAGCGGCGGCTTTCCGCGGCGTCGGCGCTCGACCAGCCTCGAAATCGAACTCGAACGGCTTGAGCACGATCGCGGGCTAGCGGTGCAGGGTTTGCGCGAGTTGGAGTTCGATCGCGAAATGGGCAAGCTCGATGAGGCCGATTATCACGACCTCAAACGATCCCTCGAAGACCGCGCGCTTTCCGCGATGAGCGCGATCGAGCGCGCGCGCGGCGCGGCGCGTAGCGCTGCGAGCGCCTCCGCGATGCGTCGTATCGCACGCGTGGGCCGCACCACGGCAGCCGCAGGGGAGTCGCCGGCGACTCCCCTGCGGCTGCCGGCGGCGCGCCGGACCTCCGGCGGCGCCGCCGCATCTCCAGTCGTAAACTTCTGCCCGCTATGCGGCGTGCGGTCCGGCTCCGGGCATAACTTTTGCGCCGCTTGCGGCTCGAATTTGCATGCACTCGCGCCGCGGACCGCAGCACGTTCCGAATGATGGAAGCGCCGCTGATCGAGGCGCGCGCCCTGGACAAGACCTTCGGTGCGATTCCCATCCTGCGCAGCACGAACCTGGCGGTGCCGCCCGGCGTTGCCGCGATGGTCGTCGGACGCAACGGCGCCGGCAAATCTACTCTGGTGCGGCTGCTTGCGGGACTCTCGACGCCAACGGCCGGCGAAGCGTTGCTGTTCGGCGCGCCGAGTCGCACGCTCGACGCGGGGTTGCGGCGGCGGCTGGCGATCGTCACGCATCAGAGTTTCCTCTATCCGAACCTTACCGCGTGCGAGAACCTGGAATTCTATGCCGACCTTTATGGCGTGAAGGATTCGCGTGCTGAACTCCGCCGATGGATCGATCGCGTCGGGCTCGCGCCAGCCGCCAACGCACGCGTGCGCACCTTCTCGCGCGGAATGGAGCAGCGGCTGACCCTCGCCCGTGCGATGTTGTCGCGCCCCGAAGCGTTGCTCATGGACGAGCCGTTCGCCGCTCTCGATGCGGATGGCGTCGCGCTGGTCGCCGACATTCTGCGCGAGGCCATCGCCCGCCGTTGCGCGATCGTCCTGACCGCGCATCAGCCGATTCCAGTCGAAGGCCTGCAATTCGACCTCTACGAAATCGCTCGCGGGCGGTTGATGGCCGCCGCCGGCGAAGCACAGCGCTCATCCTTTCGCGCGCAACCGGCCGCGGGATAGAGCCATGGCAGGATTCGTCGCCGTCATCCGTAAGGACCTGCGCCTCGAACTCCGCAGCGGCGAGAGCACCATCGCGCTATTCGCGCTTTCGCTGCTCATCCTGGTCGTGCTGGTTTTCGCACTCGATCCCGTCGGCGGCGTCCGCGGCGCGGCGACGGCGGCCGGCGCGCTGTGGGTCGCCCTCATCTTCGCCGGCATGATTGGCTCGACTCGCGCCCTGCTGGCCGAACGCGACAATGGTTGCATCCGCGCGCTCCTCCTGAGCCCGATCGATCGGAGCGCGCTCTATGCCGCCAAACTCCTCGCCGCCTTCATCTTCATGGCTGTCGCCGAGGCCGCCGCGATTATCTGTATGGTGCTGTTCTTCAACCTTGATTTTGACTCCCGCCTTTTGCGCCTCGCGCCGATAATAGCGCTCGGCGCGCTCGGCTTCTCAGCGCTTTCGACCTTGCTGGCAGCAGTCTCCGGACGTATCCGCGCGGGCGATTTACTGCTGCCATTGCTCGCCGTCCCGATGTTCGTGCCGGCCTTGATTGCCGGCGTCAAGGCGAGCGGCGCCGCACTCGCGGGCGCTCCGTTCGGCGGCTTCGCCCAATGGCTCAAAATTCTGGTCGCCTTCGATGTTATCTTCCTCACGACCGGCTACTTGCTCTTCGAGTACGTCATCGGCGAAGACTGATTTATTATCGATTTAGCAGGTCTCTACCATGCGATCGGTGCCCAATGCTGCCTTTTATAGAGACGACGCCCGCATCCCGACGATTTCTATCGTTCGCATAATCCGTTACCAATAGTCCTCGATGAGTAAACGGCTGAACCTCGCACTCGCCACCCTGACCGCTCTCCTGATGGTCACCGCCATCTGCATGGTGTTTGTCTATGTGCCGACGGAGGCCGACCAGGGTATCGTGCAGCGCATCTTCTACTTCCACGTGCCATGCGCGTGGGTCGCGTTCGCGGCGTTCGGCCTGGTCGCGATTTGCGGAATCTTCTACCTCTGGCTGGGGCAGGATATCTGGGACGACCTCGGTTATGCCGCCGCCGAAATCGGGATGGTCTTCTGCACGCTGGTGCTGATCACCGGCTCGATATGGGCCAAGCCGATATGGGGCACATGGTGGACGTGGGATTCGCGCCTGACGACGACGCTCATCCTCTGGCTGCTCTATGGCGGCTACTTGATGCTCCGTGCGATGGCCGACGACACGCCGCAAGTCGCCCGCTTTGCCGCCGTGATCGGGATTGTCGCGGCGGCCGACGTCCCCGTGGTCGTAGTCTCGGTGCGCTTGTGGCGCACGATTCATCCGGCCGTGCTGGTGACGCGCCAGGGCGGCCATGGACTCGAGGACCCCCGCATGGTGGCAACGCTACTGGTCGCTTTGGCGGCGTTCACATCGCTCTTCGTCTGGCTGCTGATCGCGCGTTTCGCGACCTTGCGGATGCGCACGCGGCTCCTGACGATGGCGCGCGATTTGAATCTGGCTCACGCCGCGGCGGGTGACTTCTAATGGAAAATTTGGGCTACTTGTGCGCGGCTTATTCGATCATCTTCGCGGCGATTTTTCTGTACGTCGTGTTCATCTGGCGTCGCCAGTCCCGGCTCGAGGTCGAATTGCGCGCGATGGAAACGCAACTCCGGGGGGTGCGCGACGAGATCGCTTCCCGCACGCCACCGCAATCCCGCTCCACTCAGTAAAAGGCTTGGCTGCGCATGACACCCGTTCGGACGCGAGGCACCAGTTGCAGACGCGCGTGATCGTGCGCATCTTAGACTGTGCGCACTGGAGAGTGAGTCACACCTGACCGATGGAGTTTCGCGACTACTACAAAGTTCTCGGCGTCGAGCGCAGCGCTACTGAAGCGGAAATCAAAACCGCCTACCGCAAGCTCGCCCGCAAATACCATCCCGACGTCAATCCCAATAACAAGGACGCTGAGCGCCGCTTCAAGGAAGCCAACGAGGCTTACCAGGTTATCGGCGACGCCGAGAAGCGCAAAAAATACGACGAGCTCGGCGCCGATTGGGAGCGCGGCACTCCCCAGGATGAGGTCTATCGGCGCTACGCTGGTGCCGGCGGTCCATTCACCAGCGGCGGCGACCCCGGTGAGGCGGGTGGCACCGGCGGCGGCTTCAGCGATTTCTTCGAGCGGTTCTTCGCCGGCCGCGGCGGTGGTCGCGGACGTGCGACCAGCTACGGCTTCGGCGACGACCTCGATGAGAGCTTCGGCGCTCGCGGCGGCGGCCGCGCGCCTGACTTGCAGGCCGAGGTGGAGATCAATCCGCAAGACGCCGTGCGCGGTACTCAGCGCCGCCTCAACCTGACGGCGACCGATCAGTGCGACACCTGCCACGGCACCGGGATGGTTGCGCGTGGAGAAAAGCGCGGCAATGCCCGCGTGATGGATACCTGTCCAAAATGCGGCGGTAGCGGAGTTATTCCGGTGCGTCGCGCGCTCGACGTCACGATCCCGTCGGGCGTCACCGAAGGGATGCGTATCCGCCTGAAAGGGCAGGGCGGTCATGGATCGCGCCCCGAACTCAACGGCGACCTCTACCTGACGATCCACTTCCGGCCCAACGGCGTTTTCACCGTCGTGGGGCGCGAGGTCCGCTGTCAGCTGCCCGTGTGGGACTACGAAGCCGCGCTCGGCGCCGAGGTCACCGCGCCCACGCTCGACGGCCGCGTTGCGCTAAAGATTCCGGCCGGCAGCCAGACCGGCCGCGTCATGCGCCTCAAGGGTCGCGGGATCCCCGGCCGCGGCAAGGCCACTGCGGGCGATCTGATGTATGAACTCAAGGTGCTCGCGCCGACCGACCTGACCGCCGAAGAGCGCGATTTGATGCAAAAACTCGCCGATCATCGCAACGCCCGTGCGGTTCCCGACCCGCGCGCCGAATTGATGCGTGAGTGAGACCGATGCCCCGCCGGACTTCTCGAAGCCGCACCACCCGCACCAACCGTCACGTGACGCTGGTCAGCCGCCGGGCATTCTGTTTCCTCATCGGCATCAGCGAGCGCCAGTTGGAAGTTTGGGAACGCGAGGAGTTCATTCGTCCTGCCACCTTTGACGACAAGCACGCCGAGCCGCTTTACGACCGCGAGGCACTGCGCCGTGCCCGCGTCATCCGCACTCTGCAGGAAGAATTGGACGTCAACCTCCCCGGCATCGACGTCATCCTCAACCTGCTCGAACAGTTCCCGCGCTGATTGACGCGCGCTCTGTGCGCCCTTCCGGGACGGGCAAGTGCGCACGCTTTTGGCATATAATCGAGCGTCTATGACTGAACGGACCCACCCTGTCGAACGTGCGGTTGCGACCGCTCTCGTACAGGCCGGAGCCCGGCGCGGCGATCGCATTCTGATCGCGCTCTCCGGCGGGGCCGACTCCGTTGCTCTGACGCGCGCGCTCCACCGCCTCGATAGTGCCGGTTATGCCTTCGCCGTGGCCCATTTGAACCATCGCTTGCGCGGAGCCGAGTCCGATCGCGACGAGCGCTTCGTGCGTGAACTCTGTGATCGCCTACAAATCGAACTATTCGTTGAATTTACGGAGGCGCTGGCAGGTTCCTCGAATCTCGAGGAACGCGCGCGCCACCTGCGCTACGAGTTCTTCGACCGCGTCGCCGATCGAATTAGCGCGAGGTACATCGCCCTGGCGCATCATGCTGACGATCAAGCCGAAACCGTAATGATGCGGCTGTTGCGTGGCAGCGGCGCCGCCGGACTCGCTGCGATGGCTCCGATTGGACCCGGCCGGATCGTTCGCCCTTTGCTCCGCCTGCGCCGCGACGAAATCCTCGCCTACCTGAGAGCGATCGGCGCCGAGTACGTCAGCGACAGCACCAACCTGGTGCCCGCGATACTGCGCAATCGCGTCCGCCACGAACTGCTCCCGATGCTGGAACGCGCCTATGCGCCCAGGCTGCGCGGCCGCTTGACCGAACTAGCCATCGAGATGAGATCGCTGGACGACTACATCGCGAACGAGGCGCGTCGCGAGCTCAATCGGCGCCTGCGATCAGACCGCCGTTTTGACCTGGCCGGCTTTGCCGAACTCTATCCTGCCCTCGCTAACGCCGTGCTGCGCGAATGGCTGCGAACGCAAACCGGCGACCTGCGTCGGGTCTATCGCACCGAAATCGAGCGGATGCGTCAACTTTGCACACTGGCCACGCCCGGAACGATCGCCGAACTCTCGCGCGGCTGGCACTTGCGATGTGAGTATGGAGTAGCGGTGCTGGAATCGACGCGCGCCGTTGGGGCCGGTCCTGCCGCCGACCGCATGGACCTCGAATTGTGCCGCGACGGCGTGACCGCGGCCGGCGCGTATGGGTTCACCTTCGTCGCCCATCTGGTGCGCTCGGATGACCGCGACTTTCCTCGCGATCCGGCGATGCCGCGCGCGCATCGTTTGGAAGTGAGCTTCGACGCCGACCAAATCAAAGGCCGGCTCGGCCTGCGTGGCTTTGAGTCCGGCGATCGCATTCGACCGCTTGGGATGACCGGCACGCGCAAGGTTCATGACGTGTTTGTCGATTACAAGTTGCCGCGCGCGCGCCGCTCCAACTGGCCGATGGTCGTAACTGACAGCGAGATTCTATGGATCCCCGGAATGGTTCGCAGCCGCTTCGCTCTCGTCACGGCGTCAACCAAAAACCTCTTGCGTTTAACTGCCGCACCGGACGCCATCGTGCAAAACACATCGTTGCGTAGAATTTAACCGCCGTGCTACGATCTTTTAAGACATGAATCAGGTTTCACGCAATATCGCCCTGTGGCTGGTGGTGGCGCTGATGTTCCTGCTGCTGTTCAATTTTTTCAGCCGCACGCAGCAGCGCTCCCCGGAAATAATCTTCTCGGATTTCCTTAACGACGTCGAAAAGGGTGAGGTCTCTCAGGTCACGATCCAAGGCAACGTGATTCAGGGCGACACCTCGACCGGCGAGCATTTCAAAACCTACGCCCCGCAGGATCCGGACCTGGTTAAGACCTTGCGTGACAAGGGCGTCAAGATTGCCGCGCGGCCCGCCGATAGCGATCCCTGGTGGATGGTCCTCCTCGTCCAATGGTTTCCGATGCTGTTGTTGGTCGGCGTCTGGATCTTCTTCATGCGCCAGATGCAGATCGGCGGCGGCAAGGCGATGTCTTTCGGTAAGAGTCGCGCCAAGCTGCTCACCGAGAATACACACAAGATCACTTTTGCCGACGTCGCCGGCATCGATGAGGCCAAGGATGAACTTGAAGAGATTATCCAGTTCCTGAAGGATCCCAAGCGCTTTACCAGACTGGGCGGCCGCATCCCGAAGGGCGTCTTGCTAGTCGGACCCCCCGGCACCGGCAAGACGCTGCTCGCGCGCGCTATTGCGGGCGAGGCTGGCGTGCCTTTCTTCTCGATTTCAGGCTCGGACTTCGTCGAAATGTTCGTGGGCGTCGGCGCCTCCCGAGTTCGCGATCTCTTCGTGCAAGGCAAGAAGCACGCGCCCTGCATTATCTTCATTGACGAGATCGACGCCGTCGGCCGCCATCGTGGCGCCGGACTCGGCGGCGGCCACGACGAACGCGAGCAGACTCTCAACCAGTTGCTCGTCGAAATGGATGGCTTCGAGGCCAACGAAGGCGTGATCCTCGTCGCCGCTACCAACCGTCCCGATGTGCTCGATCCGGCGCTGCTGCGACCCGGCCGTTTTGACCGCCGCGTGGTCGTGCCCCGTCCCGACGTGCGAGGCCGCGAGGGCATCCTGCGAGTGCATACCCGTAAAGTCCCGCTCTCCGACGACGTCGATGTCTTCAAGCTGGCCCGCTCGACTTCAGGGTTCGCCGGCGCCGACATCGAGAACCTCGTCAACGAAGCTGCCTTGCTCGCCGCGCGTCGCAATAAAGAAAAAGTCGAAATGACCGATTTCGAACTGGCCAAGGACAAGGTCCTGATGGGCGCCGAACGGCGCTCGATGGTCATGTCCATCGATGAGCGCCGCAAGGTCGCTTATCATGAATCGGGTCACGCACTGGTGGCGGCGTTGCAAAAGGGCGGAGATCCCCTGCACAAGGTCACAATTATTCCGCGCGGCATGGCCCTCGGCGTCACTCAGCAATTACCGCTGGACGACCGCTACACTCATTCGCGCCAATATCTCATGACTTCGCTCGCAGTGCTCTTCGGCGGTCGCGTGGCCGAGGAGATGGTCTTCGGTGAAAAATGGACCGGCGCCGGCAACGATATTGAAAAGGCCACCGAACTGGCGCGCAAAATGGTCTGCGAATGGGGTATGAGCGAAGAACTCGGTCCGATGACCTTCGGTCGCCGCGAGGAGCAGGTCTTTCTCGGCCGCGACTTCGCTCACAACAAGGATTATTCCGAACATACCGCGGTGGAAATCGATCGCGAGGTGCGCCGCCTGATAGACCTTTCGTACTCGACCGCGAAAGTCATCCTGACTGATCACGTTACGCTGCTGCACGCGCTGGCCGAGCGCCTGCTGGAGCAGGAGATCGTTGACGGCGCCGAAGTGGCCGCGATGGTCAGCGCATTTCAGGAAGGGCGGCCCATGCCGTCCTACACGCCGGCGGCGCACAGCGGCACCCCGTCGGGCGGAGCTACAGTGCCCAGGGAAAAGCCCAAGGTCAAAGAAGAAGAAGCGCCGGGCCCCGGCCTGATCTCGCCCAAGCCGTCGCTCGCTTGACCCCGGCCTAACTCCAAAACTTCTCTCACCTCAGGCCCCTTCTGCCGGCGGAAGGGGCCTTTTCATTCCCATTTGCCATCCGATTGACCGTTCGCACCTCGCTCCGTGTATCATTTCGGTTTGATGCGCGCGCAAAAACCCAAATCTCCGCGATCGCTCCGGCTCAAGGACGGCCGTGTCATCCGCTTCCCCGCCGTGATGGGAATCCTCAACGTCACGCCCGATTCCTTTTCCGATGGCGGCCGCTTCCTCGATCCGAATCGCGCGGTCGATCATGCGCTCGCGATGGAAGCTGCGGGCGCATCCATTATCGACATCGGTGGCGAATCCACGCGCTGGAACGCGCAGGCCGTTGCGACTGAGGTCGAACTCGATCGCGTGCTGCCCGTGATCGAGGCGCTGCGCACCCACCTGAAGGCCCCCATCTCGATCGACACGCGCAAGGCAGTAGTCGCCAGTGCCGCACTCGATGAAGGCGCAGCGATCGTTAACGACGTGAGCGGTCTTATCTTCGATCGCGCGATGGCGCCTGCGGTCGCGCAAGCGGATGCTGCCCTGATCGTGATGCACATGCGAGGCGTCCCCGCGACCATGGATCGCCTCGCCCGCTATCGCGACGTCGTGGCTGAGGTCTGCACCTTCCTCGAGCGCCAGACTCGTGTAGCGATCGCCGCGGGCGTCAGCCGCTCCCGTATAATCGTTGACCCTGGGCTCAGCTTCGCCAAGAAACCGCGCCACAACCTTGAATTGATCGGTGGTTTATCGAAGCTGTGCGCGCTAGGCTATCCGGTATTGGTCGGCGCCTCGCGCAAGCGTTTCGTGCGCAAGATTGCGGGCGACAGCGAAAGCGCTGTGCTGTTCGGTACGGCCGCGGTGAACGCACTCGCGCTGGCGATCGGCGCCTCGATTATCCGGGTGCACGATCCGGGGCCGGCGGTGGCGGTGGCGAAGATGGCGGTGGCAATCGCGGAATATGTCCGCGTCTGACGCAGCAAAAATGCACGGTTACATCTCCCTCATACCCCAGCCTCGATGGCAGGACGTCCTCGACGTGCTCTTCGTCGCCTACGTCATCTATCGCATCGCGTTGCTCATCCGCGGCACGCGCACCATGCAAATGGTCATCGGTCTCGGTATCGTCGCTGCGGCCTACGTCAGTTCCCAGATGCTGGGGATGTTCACGCTCAATTGGTTGCTGAATAATTTCTTCGGCTCCTTGATCGTAATCCTGGTCGTGATTTTTCAGGCCGATATTCGCCGCGCACTGACCGGTGTCGGCGCTCGCTCGATCTTCGGTGCGCGCTCAAATGTCGCGGGTGTGGCCCAGGAGATTGCCTCGGCCGCGTCGTGGTTGTCCGCCCGCCGCATCGGTGCGCTCATCGTCCTCGAACAGGATATCGGCCTCCAGGAATTCGTCGCGACCGGTCGCGTAATCGACGCCGCCGTCTCGCCTGAATTGATCGAGACCATTTTCATGCCAGGCTCGCCGCTGCACGACGGCGCCGTAATCATCAAGGGCGATCGCATGCTTGCCGCCGCCTGCCTGCTGCCGCTTTCATCCAACCCCAACGTCAGTCTGACGCTCGGCACGCGACACCGCGCTGGCATCGGTTTGACCGAAGACAATGACTCCGTCGTCGTCATCGTCTCCGAGCAGGATGGCCTGATCTCGATCGCTCATCATGGCGAATTAACTCGTGGCATCGACTCCGCCCGATTGTTCGAAGCCTTGCAGGAGTTGCCTTCTTAGCAGGCCAGCGGCAATGGCGACGCCGATCAAAATGGGACCGCTGCGACCACTCGATGAGACTCGCGCCGCGCCCCGCCCAAAGGCGCGGACTTCCTGGGTCACCCGCTTCGCCCAATGGCTCGAGCGCGATATGGCGCTGCGACTGATTTCCCTCGCACTCGCCATTGGTCTCTGGATTTTCGTCAACGCCGGCCAGCATGGCGCACTCGAATCTTTTCAGGTGCCAGTCAGCTATCGCGACCTTCCGCCCGGCTTTATCCTGACCAATCCTCACCCGGAATTCATCAAGATTCAGGTCTCCGGCCCGCGCACTCTCCTTTCAATAATTGACCCCGCCCGCCTGACGCTCCACCTCGATCTCACCGGCGTCGGTATCGGCCAGGCTTCTTTCAAAATCAGCACTGACGCCTTCCCGGTCCCGCGCCATACCGAAGTCACCAGCGTCGTCCCGTCGCAGATCGTTCTTGATATCGACAAGAATATCCGCCGTGAAGTCCCCGTTCATCTGGTCGTAACGGGCGCCGCGGGCGAGGGCTACAACATCGCCTCGACCGAGGTCACTCCCCTCAATGTCATCATCCGCGGCCCGAGCCGCATAGTCTCGCATGTCGATCAGGTTGACACTGAACCACTCTCGGTGGACGGCATCACCAGCGATTTTTTCCGCAGCGTCGATCTCATGGCGCCCTCCGACTCCGCACGCCTCGATCCCGACGAAGTCACCGCCACCGTCGCCGTCGCCCAAAACATCGTCACCAAGGAATTTCGCACTGTTCCCATCAGCGTTCGCGACACCGAACTGAAGTTCCGGCTCGACGCGCGCCACGTCAACCTGATGCTGCGCGGGCCCCAGCTTACGCTTGCGAGCATCGTGCTGAAGGACGCCGCCTATATTGAGGCCGCCGGCTTCGGTCCCGGCTCGTACAGCGTCCCCGTGCAGGTCAATCTCCCCGACGGCGTTGCGCTGGTGCGTCAGACGCCCGAAAAAGTTAAACTCCGAATGTTTCCGCAGAGGCAGGCGAAATAGTATTGAGTAACCCCGCTAACAGGCTCTTTGGCACCGACGGCGTGCGCGGCGTCGCGAACGCCGAGCCCATCACTTCCGAAACTGCGATGCGCCTCGGTCGCGCCCTCGCCCACGTTTACAAAAACCCCCGCGGCCGTCATCGCCGTATTCTCATCGGCAAGGACACCCGCCTTTCCGGCTACATGCTCGAGACCGCGATGGCCTCGGGGATCTGCTCGATGGGCGTTGACGTCTGGCTCGTGGGGCCCCTGCCTACACCCGGCATCGCATTCCTCACCCGCAGCATGCGTGCCGACGCTGGCGTCGTCATTTCGGCATCGCACAATCCGTTTCAGGACAACGGCATCAAGTTTTTCTCGCGTGAGGGCTTCAAGCTCGAGGACGAGACCGAGCGCCGCATCGAGGATCTCGTCTTCGACAGCACTGCCCTCACCGGCTTTCGCGCCAGCGGCCCCGACATCGGCAAGGCCGCCCGCATCGACGACGCCATCGGCCGCTACTCGGTCTTCCTGAAGTCATGCCTGCCGCGCTCGCTGACTTTGGAGACCCTCAAAATCGCCATCGATTGCGCCAACGGCGCCGCCTACAAAGTCGGTCCCGAGGTCCTCGAAGAGCTTGGCGCCGAAGTGATTCCGCTCGCCGTCGATCCCGATGGCATGAACATTAACGATGGCTGCGGCGCCGTCCATCCCGACCGTCTGCGCCAGACCGTCATCCGCACCGGCGCCCATGTCGGCATCGCACTCGACGGCGACGGCGACCGCGCGATGATCGTTGACGATCGCGGTGAACTGTTCGACGGCGACAACGTCATGGCGCTGCTCGGCATTCACCTCGCTGCCACCGGCCGCCTCAACGCCAATACCGTCGTCGCCACCGTCATGAGCAATTTTGGCCTCGAACGCGCTCTCGCACGAGCCGGCGTGAAACTGGTGCGCACCGAAGTCGGCGATCCCGCCGTCGTCCGCGAGATGCGCGCGAACTCTTTCAATCTCGGCGGCGAGCAATCCGGCCACGTCATCTTAATGGATCATTCCACCACCGGTGACGGCCTCATCACCGCCCTCATGGTCCTCACCATTATGGTTGAGACCGGCAAGCCGCTCAGCCAGTTGCGCCTGATGCGCCGCGTGCCTCAGGTGCTCGAAAATGTCCGCGTCCGTGAGCGCAAGCCCCTCGCCTCGATGCCCGAAGTTGCCCGCCTGATCGCCGGCGCCGAGCTCAAACTTAACGGTACCGGTCGCCTCCTCGTGCGCTACTCCGGCACCGAGATGCTCGCGCGTGTGATGGTCGAGGGCGAGGACGAGGCTGTCATTGTCGCCATCGCCCGCGAAATCGGTGGTGCGATTCGTAAACAGGCAGGCGTCGCCTAGGCCCTCGATGCGGCTTTGACCCGCGCCTCGCGTGCGCGTCGTTAGCCCTTGATCGCTGGCTTGCGAGGCCTCGCGCCCAGCGCCTTCAAGTACGCTTTCACCGTCCGCGTCAGACCCATGTAGAGCGCATCGTTAACCAGCGCGTGGCCGATCGACGTTTCCTGCAACCCCTTCACCGCCTTCACGTACGCCGGGATATTCTTCAAGTCCAGATCGTGGCCGGCGTTCACGCCCAGCCCGATTTCGCGCGCCAGCCGTGCCGCCTCGCGATGTGTTCGTAGAACCACGTCGCCTTCGGCCGTGCCGAACGCATGCGCGTACGGACCCGTGAACAGTTCAATCCGATCTGCGCCCAGCTCTCGCGCCCGTTCGATTTGCCGTGCCTCGGGCTCCAGAAACAGGCTGCTCCTGACGCCCGCCTCTCGTAGCCGCGCGAGTACGCCGCGCAGCCACTCCACCTTGCGCTCCAGCTTCCATCCCGCATTCGAAGTGATCACATCAGGCGGGTCCGGCACCAGCGTCGCCTGGGCCGGTTTGACTCGCGTCACCAGGTCGATAAACGCCGCGCTCGGATAGCCCTCGATGTTGAACTCGACTGTCAGCATCGCTGCCAGATCGTGCACGTCCTGCGTCGTGATATGCCGCGCGTCGGGCCGCGGATGAACGGTAATTCCGTGGCACCCCGCCGCGATGCAGGTCCGCGCCGCATCCACCACGCTAGGAATCGTGCCGCCGCGCGAATTTCTGATTAACGCGATCTTGTTTACATTGACGCTGAGCCGAACCATTTCCTGCCCGGCCGCGCTCTCGCCGCGACCCGCTCCGCACCCTACCAGAGCGCTGATGCGTGTGCAGCCTCCAGTCGCGCGCAGACGCTGCGGTGAAATTTGCGCTCTGCTAATATCGCCGTCACGGGTTGTCCTCGATGATTCTCCTTAATGCCGCCGAAAGCCGCGAACTCGATCGCCTCAGCCAGGAAAAATACGGCATTCCGTCCTATTCCCTGATGCGCCGGGCGGGCGAAGCGGTCGCCGACCTCCTGCTCCGCCGATGGCCCGGCGTGGTCGGCGCTCCCGTCCTCGTCATCGCCGGCAAGGGCAACAACGGCGGCGACGGACTGGTCGCCGCGCGCAAGCTGATGCAGGCCGGCGCGCGCGTCCGCGCAATCCTCCTCGCCCATCCTACCGATTTGAAAGGCGACGCGGGCCGCGCGTACAGCGATTACGTGGCCGCCGGCGGCGCCGTAATCGAGGTCCTTGCCGAAGACGTGATCGCCGCCGCGCTTCAGGCCGAATCTCCCGTCGCCGTCGTCGATGCGATCTTCGGCACCGGCCTCAACGCCGAGGTCCGCGGATTGCCGCGATGCGCGATCGACGCCGTTAACGCCCTCAAAGCTCCGGTCGTCGCCGTGGATATCGCCTCTGGCGTGAACGCCGACTCCGGCGCCGTGATGGGTGCAGCCATTTCCGCCAGTCTGACGGTCACTTTCGGCTATGCGAAGTATGGCCACGCGTCCTATCCCGGCGCCGGACTGACCGGCGATCTCGAAATCGCGGAAATTGGCTTCGCGCCCGCGATCGATGAAATCGCGCCGCGCGGCCGCCTGATCGAGGCCGCCGACGCCGCCGCGCTCTTGACCCCGCGATCCACCGACAGCCACAAGGGCACCTACGGCCATCCGCTGATTATCGCTGGCAGCCGCGGCAAATCCGGCGCCGCCATTCTCGCCTCCCGCGGCGCTTTGCATACCGGCGCCGGACTGGTCACCGCCGCGATTCCCGAATCGATCGCCGCCATCGTCGCCGCCGGCCAGCCTGAACTTATGACTGAGCCTCTGCCCGATCGCGACGGCCATTTCGCCGCGCCGTCCGCGACCGAACGCTTGCAGGCGCTCGCCGCCGGCATGACCGCGCTCGTCGCCGGTCCCGGCATCGGCGTGAGCTACGACACTCGCGCGCTCGTCACCTGGCTAATCGGCGAGGGCGCTCAGCCCCGCCGCCCGCTCCTCATCGACGCCGACGGCCTCAACCTCATCGCCGGGCATCCTTCTTCGTCGCCGCTCGCGGCGATCGAACCCGCGGCGCCGAACCTCGCGCATGGTTCTGGCACGACGCTCAGCCCTTCGATGCTGAAGTCTGCACACGGACCCATCGTTCTCACACCCCATCCCGGTGAGATGGCGCGCTTGCTCGGCATCTCCACCGCCGCCGTCAACGCCGATCGCATCGGTGCTGCGCGCCGTCTCGTTGACCTGACCGGCGCCGCCGTCTTGCTCAAGGGCGCGCGCACCGTCATCGCCACCCCCGACCGCCGCCTCTTCATCAACGCGACCGGCAACCCCGGCATGGCCACGCCCGGCATGGGCGACGTCCTCTCCGGCATCATCGGCGCCTTGCTCGGGCAGGGCATGCCCCCCGGCGACGCCCTCGTCCTCGGCGCCTTCGTGCATGGCCTGGCCGCCGATCGTCTCGCCGCGCGGATCGGCCCGCGCGGCTTCCTCGCGGGTGACCTCGCCGCCGAACTTCCCGCCGCCCTCGCTTCGCTGACGGCGGCGGACGATCTTCTTCATTAGGTTTCAAAGTGTCGGACAACCACTCATTTGTCGTTGAGACTCGTTCCTCGCGCGAGACCCGCGCATGGGCGCGCCGTCTCGCCACTCTCCTGACCGGCGGCGAACTCATCGCCCTCAACGGTGACCTCGGCGTCGGCAAGACCTGCTTCGTCAAGGGTCTCGCCCGCGGCCTCGACCTCTCCGAGGATCAGGTGCTAAGCCCCACCTTCACCATGATCCAGGAGCATCACGGCCGCCTCGACCTCTTTCATATCGACCTCTACCGCCTCGAACGCGTTGCCCTCGACGACCTTGGTTTGCGCGAATATCTGTTCTCCAACGGCGTCGCCGCCGTCGAATGGTTCGAGCGCCTGCGCGAGGCTCCCGAACTCGATCGCCTCGCCGTCGCGATTACTTTTTCCGCAGCCGGTGGCCGCCGCCTCGTGTTCACCGCCGTCGGCCCGCGCTACGCCGCTCTCCTCCAGGAGTTCGCTCGCCGCTTCGTTTAAGCGGCGGCAAAATGCGGCTCGCGCCGAAAGACCGCCGTGAAGGTCAAGTCGCCGCAGCCCCTAGCTGATCCAGCCGCGATCCTGAAATCTGATTTTGAGTTGCTCTGCGATTGCGTCGGCGGTCGCCTTGGCCCTGCCTTCGAGAGTGTTCTTACCGCTCGCCTCGCCATAGATTTTCGCCCCGCCGACCACGATCAGGCCGATCGGATTGGCGGTGGCGATCGCCACTGCCGCAGGCACGATCATTCCCGGCGTTTTGCTCCCGCTTGAGGTCAGCGTCCCCGACCCCATTTTGCGCCATCCGAGCGGCGTAACCGCGTAGCCTTCCACTACCGTATCCATCTCCGACGTTCCCGCGCCGAATCCGATTATGAAGCGCTGACCCGCGCTTCCACCTTGTACCGAGACCAGGTAGCCCCGGATCACACCGTCGCCGACTTGCGGCACCGCTCCCGGTCCCGCCTGCACCGCGGCAAGTCCCATCGCCTGGATGTCCGCCACCAGGTTCGAAGCGATCAGCGCGCCGAGCTTGCGCCCCTCTTCGATTTGCGCCGCCGTCGGTGGCGTGCTCGGTGCGCCGACCTCATTACCGATCGAAGAATTAGCAGGCATGTCGGCTGGATTTGCGATGAAGTCATAGACCCAGATCCGATTCGGCCGGCGCAGTCCGGGGTTGCTTATGGGCGTCTGTTGAGTGACCTTCGTCGATGCGCACCCGGCGACAATAACCAATGAGATCAGACCCAACGCGATACGGTTTAAACATTTCATCACGAACCTCGTTCCGGCCACACCCGGAGTAAATTAAGCGCCACGCAGCCAGGTTCAGTGGCGCCCTCGTCCGACGTCAGCGTACCGGCGCTCCCGTTTCGTTTGCAGATGCGCGGTCGCGGCATCGCCCTAATCGCGACTCTGTCGGTCACCGAGTCCGATCAATCCGCGCGCAGTTTCTGGTTCAGGCGGAATTCGCTTCAAAAGCACTCCCTGGCGATCCGGAATCGTTCACCGACACCGGCGAGACCATCAGTCCGAGGACCTCTACGCGTTCAATCCGGACCAATCGAGGCTCGTAAATCCGGTGCTTTCGTTCGTATATGCTCACATAACAGCGTATATGCACGCATAAAAGCCCTCAGGGAGCGAATTAAGTGCCTGATTTTATCGGTGGCATACGTGAAACATTCCTTCAGGCAATCCGCAACGCCTACGAGTTCTGGGACACGATTCCGATAACCACTCGTCTGCTCGGCGCCCTATTGCTGGCCGGCTTCGGAGTCTATCTCGGTTCACGCTCCGAGCGCGGCGGACTCAGCGCCATATTCTTCCTCGGCGCCTTCGGCTTGTTCGCCTATGTGATGGCGCTCGGCATCGCCCTCATCCGCTGATCTCCCACCGCGGCTCGCCCATTAAACACTGGTCAACCACTTCTCGATAGCCAATCAATGACGCTCGTCTGCTGTTCAAGGACTCACGCCCGCCGATCAACAAACCTCCATAGGCAGCCGTTGCCCCCTGACCGACCGCGTTGGTTTAGTCCGCATGGCGAACACGGTCGCGTTTTGGCGAACTTCACGCCTCAACGCTTGGACCTCGCCTTTGACTTTAATAGACCAACGTTTTATTATATGGTGGTGTTTCGCTGAATTATCGCCGGAGCAAGGCCTGGTCAGCCTTTTCAAGCGATCGACCGTCCTCAGACAATAAGTTGTCGAAGGCCGAGACGGCACAAAGCCATCCAGTCTTTACGGGTGAAGCAGACCTCGCAGTCCGGATTCCGGTGCCTCGGCTCAACCTCGGAACGCATCCCGGTAAACGTGGGGGCTGGTTTATGAACCTGCTTCCAAGCATAATTATCGGTCACCCTCGCGCAGGAGTTAATGTCGGCGGTCGTGGCGCTCATTGTTCAGAAATATGGTGGAACCTCGGTCGGCTCGATCGATCGCATCAAGGCGGTCGCCGAACGCGTCGGCCGCTGCCGGGCGAAGGGCGACCACGTCGTCGTCGTCGTCTCGGCCATGGCTGGCGAGACCAATCGCTTGTTCCAGTTGGCCGCGCAGCTTTGCGAAGCTCCCAGTGCCCGCGAGACCGACGTGCTGGTCGCGACCGGCGAGCAAGTGTCAGCGGCGCTGCTCGCGATTCGGCTCCAGGCGCTCGGCTACCCGACGGTCTCCTTTCTCGGTTACCAGCTTAAGCTGACGACCGATTCCCATCACGGTGCGGCGAAGATCAAGTCGGTCGAATCGGCGCGCATCCGGGCTGCCCTCGATCAGGGTAACATCGTCGTCGTCGCCGGCTATCAGGGCGTGGACTTGCAAGGCGACATCACCACGCTTGGGCGCGGCGCGTCCGATCTGACCGCAGTCGCCCTGGCGGCCGTGATGAACGCCGCCGTGTGCGAGATTTACACCGACGTTGACGGCGTTTATACCGCCGATCCGCGCATCTGCCCGAAGGCGCGCCGACTCGACCGGATTTCCTACGATGAGATGCTCGAGATGGCGGGGCTCGGCGCGAAGGTTCTGCAACTGCGATCGGTGGAACTGGCGCAACGCTTCAAAGTCCCGCTCGTGGTGCTCTCGAGCTTCAGCGAAGACACCCGCGGTACCTGGGTCGGCCAGGAGGACAGTTCGATGGAGAACGTACTCGTGTCGGGCGTCACGCTCGATCAGAATCAAAGCAAGATCACGCTGACCGGCGTTGAAGATCGTCCGGGTCTCGCCGCGCGGATTTTCGGCCCCATCGCCGACGCCGGCATTATCGTTGACATGATCATCCAGAATGCGAGCGCCGACGGCCGCACCGATATGACCTTTACGGTGCCCCGCACCGATCTCCGCCGCGCGCTCGAACTGGTGCGCGAGGTCGCCGGGGAAATCGGCGCGGCCGGCATCCGCCACGAGGATCAGGTTGCCAAAGTTTCGATTATCGGCGTCGGCATGCGCACGCATGCCGGCGTTGCCGCAACCATGTTCAAAGTGCTCGCCGCCGAAGGCGTCAATATCGAGATGATCGCGACTTCCGAAATCAAGGTCTCGGTCGTGGTCAATGCAAAATATGGCGAGCTGGCGATGCGCGCGCTGCACGACACATTCCTGGGGAACGGAACTAACGCCGCGAGAGCGGAGACGGTTTAACCAATGGCGCTTGCCAAAAAAATACAGATCTACGACACCACTCTGCGCGACGGATGCCAATCGGAGGATGTCTCGCTTACCACTGCGGACAAGTTGCAGATTGCCGAGCGCCTCGACGACCTCGGCATCGACTATATCGAAGGCGGATGGCCCGGCTCGAATGCGCGCGACGCCGCGTTTTTCACCGAGGTCAAGCGGCTCAAATTGCGTCATGCGAAGATTGCCGCGTTCGGCTCGACTCGGCGTGCCGGTATTCGCGCCTCGGCCGATCGCAATCTGCAACTGATGCTGCAGGCGGATACTCCCGTCGCCACCGTGGTCGGTAAGACCTGGGACCTGCATGTACGCGAGGCATTGCGGATTTCGTTGCCGGCCAATCTCGAAATCCTCAACGACACCATCGCCTACCTCAAGAAGCACGTTGACGAGGTCATCTTCGACGCCGAGCATTTCTTCGATGGCTACCTGGCGAATCCCGATTTCGCGCTTGCCTGTGTCAAGGCCGTCGATGACGCCGGCGTCGATCTGATCTGCCTCTGCGATACTAACGGCGGCCGTATGCCTTGGGAAATCGAGGACGCCGTCAACGCTGCGATCGCCGCTTTGCGCGCTCCGGTCGGTATCCATTGCCACAATGATTCCGAAGTCGCCGTCGCTAATTCGCTCGCGGCGATTCGCGCCGGCGCAGTCCAGGTGCAGGGCACTATCAACGGACTCGGCGAGCGCTGCGGCAACGCCAACCTGGTCTCGATCATCGGGAATCTGCAGCTCAAGCTCGGCTATAGCTGTGTGCCGCAAGCCAAGCTCAAGACCATGCAGGAAACCTCGATGTTGGTGTATGAACTCGCCAACATCACACCCAATCGGCGCCAGGCTTACGTCGGCCAGAGCGCCTTCGCGCATAAGGCCGGCCTGCACGTCTCCGGTATCCAGCGCAACGTTCACACCTACGAGCACGTCGATCCTGCGCTGCTAGGTAATGACCGCCGCGTGTTGCTCTCGGAATTATCCGGGCGCGCCAACATCCTCTACAAGACGCGTGAATTTGGGATCGAATCCGAATTGACCAAGGATCAGATCGCGCTGCTACTCGAAGAGCTCAAGCGGCTCGAAGCGGCGGGCTACACCTTCGATGGCGCCGATGCTTCCTTCGAGCTGCTGATGTTGCGCACGCTCGGCCGCGTCAAAGACCACTTCAACTTCGTCAGCTTTCGTGTCTTCGACGATAAGTGGCACGAAGAGCAGGCGCCGTTCAGCGAAGCGGTCATCGTCATCGAGGGACCCGACGGACGCCGCACGCGCAACTCCGCTATCGGCAATGGGCCCGTCAATGCCCTGGATTCGGCGCTGCGCCAGGCGCTGGTGCCGTACTACCCGAGCCTCGCCACAATGCAGCTCGCCGACTACAAAGTCCGCGTGCTCGACAACGGCGCAGGAACCGGTGCGCGCGTGCGAGTGTTGATCGAATCGACCGACGGCCATCGCCGCTGGGGTACGGTCGGTCTTTCCAGCAACGTGGTTGAAGCGAGTTGGCAGGCGCTGGTGGACTCGGTGGAGTTCAAGCTGCATAAGGACAACGTCAAGCCGCGAACTACCACGATGACTGCGACCGACGGCGCGCGCCGCCCGGTGAATGGAACGGTAAATCCCGCGGTCAACGGCAAGGTCAATCCTGGAATCAAGGGTCGCCGCGCAGCGACGACCGCAGGCAGTGCCGCAGCGAAGCCCTGACGGGTTTCGCGCCGCACCGTTCCCCGTCAGGAGGTAGAGTCATGGCTCTGCTGAGCACGATGCGCGAGGATATCGACTCGGTCTTCCAACACGATCCGGCGGCGCGGACGACGCTCGAAGTCGTACTCGCATATCCGGGCCTGCACGCAATCTGGTTCTATCGCGCCGCACATTGGCTCTGGCAGCACGATCTGAAATTGTTGGGCCGTCTGGTGAGCCATTTCGCGCGCTGGACCACTGGCATCGAGATCCATCCAGGGGCCAAAATCGGGCGGCGCTTCTTTATCGATCATGGCATGGGCGTGGTCGTCGGCGAGACCACCGAGATTGGTGACGACGTTCTGATCTATCAGGGCGTCACGCTCGGTGGCACCAGCTTCAAGAAGGAAAAGCGCCATCCCACGCTCGAAGACCATGTGATGGTCAGTGCGGGCGCCGCGGTCATCGGTCCGGTGACGATCGGACGGGGCAGTCGCATCGGCGCCGGCGCTGTGGTGGTGTCGTCGGCGCCGCCGTATTCGACCATCGTTGGAATTCCCGGCAAGATCGTCGAAGGCGAGCGCGCTCGCGGTGACTTCGCCGATCTCGATCACGCCCGCTTGCCCGACCCGGTCGCGCGTGCGATGGGCAACCTGGTGGACAAAATCAATCAGCTCAATATTCGCCTCGAAGAGATGGAGGAGCGTCAGGACTGCCTCGAGGACAAGCTGCCGGCGTCGCCTCCACTCGCGAACGGCGCCGTCAAGGAACCCTAGCCGCGGCTGCCGACTACTGGTCGCGCTTTTCCGTGAATTGACCGAAGACCCGCGTTTTCACTAGAGCGTGTGGCCGAAGTCGCCGCCCATCGTGTACTCGTTGGCGGAATGTATGAGGTTCCCGGACAGGATGCGCTCGAAGCCGAACGGGGCGATGTCGGCGGTCTTGCTCGATCCCGTCAAAATCAATTCCGCCATTGCGGCGCCGACTGCCGGCGCGGTCTTGAAGCCGGTGCCGCTGAAGCCTGCCGCGACATAGAGTCCCGCAGCGCCCGGCACTGGGCCGATCACCGCGCGCGCGTCGGGGCTCACGTCGTAGATGCCAGCGTGGCCATGGACCAGTGCGGCGTCGCGCAGAGAAGGTATTCTGCTCGCAAGGCGCTTGCGCACCTCCGCAACGAAGTTGTCGTCAACCGCAGGGCGAAAATCATCGGGGTCCGGTTCGCCGTCGCGATGCCGCCAGTCGCCGAGTCCGGCGAGTGTCAGCCCGTGGCCCTGCGGACGAAAGTAGCTGCCCGCTATAGTGTCGATATATGCGAGATGGCGCCTTTCCGGCGCTCGCCGGAAGAAGGCTATTTGCGCGCGCTCGGCCCGCAGTCCAATCTGCACGCCGATTGGTTTCAGCAGGCGATCGGTCCAGGGGCCTGCGACAACACATACGGCATCCGCCCTGTGGAGGCGGCCACTTTCGTCGATAGCGCCAGTTGCACGGCCGCCGCTCACTTGGATCGCTGCTATCGGAGTCCGCAGCCTGATCGTGGCGCCGTAGCGTCCGGCTGCATCGGCAAATGAATGCGTGGTTGCGATCGGATCCGCGTAACCGCTTTGCGGTTCGTACGCGCCCATCGCGACGTCAGCGACCTCAACCGACGGATCGATCGCGCGCAGCGCCGTCGCATCGATGAGGTCGGTGTCGATGCCGACAGCTTTCATCATCGCGACGTTGGCGCGCAGGCGAATCACGTTTTGATCGCCTACCACGACCGCGAAGCCGGTGCGGACGAAGCCGCATCCGCCCGGTGCGCCTCTGTCACGGTCGCTGCCACCCACGATTTCACGCCAGTTCGCGAAGTAATGGAGGCTCTTCCAGGCGAGGTTGGCTTCCGGTGCGAAGGTGTAGTGCATGCGCAGAAGCGCGCCGGATCGCGCCGACATTCCGGCGCAGATTTCGCCTTTGTCGATGAGCGTGACGCGCGCGCCATCGCGGGCGAGATGGAAAGCGAGGCTGGCGCCGACCACGCCGGCGCCGACCACAATTACGTCGGGAGATGAAGGTGACATGAAATCTCCGTCTTTTGCCCCGCGAACGCGCAAGCTAAGTTATAGTTCTTCAGGTAGAATCAACAAGGATGCGAATTTATCTCGATCATAATGCGGGTTCGCCGATGCGGCCCGCGGTTCACGACGCTCTCGCCCGCGTCGGCGCCAGTGTGCATGGCAATCCCGCCTCGATCCACCGATCCGGCCAACGGGCGCGGCGTGCGCTCGAACAGGCGCGCCAGCAGGTGGCCGCTCTCATTGGCGCGTCGCCGCGTGGAGTCGTATTCACCAGCGGCGGAACCGAGTCAAATAATCTCGCAGTCTTCGGCATCGCTCATGCGGCAAGCGCAGGCCGCAAGCGAATCGTCACCTCGGCGATTGAGCATTCGTCCCTGATGGCGCCATTGTCGGAACTCGAACGCCACGGTTTCGAAGTGACCCGTATCGCGCCGAATCGCGACGGGCAAGTCGATCCGGAAGCGGTGGCCGCCGCTATTCGCGACAACGTCGCGCTGGTAACGCTCGGGCTGGTAAACGCTGAAGTCGGCACGATTCAAGACGTTCCCGCCGATCGTGCGGGCGGTGGCGAAGGCGGGCGCGATACTGCATCTCGACGCGGCGCAGGCGGTCGGCCGGATCCCGGTGCGAATTGCGGATCTCGGCTGTGATCTGATGACGGTCAGCGGACACAAGATTGGTGGCCCGGCAGGTATCGGAGTGCTTTATGTTCGTCCGGGCGTGAACCTCGCGCCGAAGATGCTGGGCGGTCCGCAGGAGAGCGGCTTGCGCGCCGGCACGCCCAATCTGATCGGTGCGATCGGGTTTGGCATTGCGGCAGAGGAAGTGGCGATCTCGATCGCCGATGAGTGCGCGCGAATCGAGATGCTCGCAGAAATTCTGCTCGATCACCTGATGCGTACGATTCCTGGCCTCCGTCTGAATGGACCACGCCGCGGACGGGTGCCGAATACGCTGAACCTCACCTTTCCGAGCGTCCTCGGCGAGAGCATGTTGATTGCGCTAGACCTTGAAGGCGTCGAAGTGTCGATGGGATCTGCCTGCGCGGCAGGCGCCGTTGAGCCCTCGCACGTGCTGACGGCGATGGGCCGCAGCGCCGCCGAGGCGCGCAGTTCGCTACGTCTTAGTCTCGGCTGGAGCACCAGCGCGAAGGAGATCGCTCACACGGCGGAGATCGTCACGCGCGTGTGGCGTCGCGTCGCCAGCGCAGAACCGGTCTGCGCCACGGAGGCCGGCCAATGAGCGCGCGCGTGCTGGTCGCGATGTCGGGCGGCGTCGATAGTTCCGTCGCGGCGGCGATGCTCTGCGAGCAGGGCTATGAAGTCGTCGGTATCGCCATGCGGCTGACGCCGGAAGGTTTGCCGGCGACCACGCGGCGACGCGGCACCTGCTGTTCGTATGAAGACTTCGAGGACGCGCGGCGCGTTGCCGAGCGAATGGAGTTTCCATTCTATGTGATTGACCTGCGCGAGGATTTTGCGGCGCGCGTGATCGGCAACTTTGTCTCCGAATACGTCGGCGGCCGCACGCCCAATCCGTGCGTGATGTGCAATCGCGAGATCAAGTTCGATCGGCTATGGAGCCGCGCCCGCGCACTCGAAGCCGACTATGTCGCGACCGGCCACTATGCGCGAATAGAGTGCGACACCGCTGGCCGCTTTCATCTCAGGCGCGCCTTCGACAGCACCAAAGATCAGTCGTACTTTCTCTTCACGCTCGGCCAGAATGAACTTGCGCGTACCCTGTTTCCGCTGGGATCGATGGCGAAAGCCGAAGTTCGCGAACGGGCGCACGCGCTCGGGCTCGCGAACGCCGACAAGCCCGACAGCCAGGAGATTTGCTTCGTGCCGGACGGCGACTACGCGCGCTTCGTCGAACGCGTGGCACCACCGGGGCAGCTTCGGCGCGGCAGTATAGTGACTGGCGACGGGCGTGCGATCGCAGAGCATCGCGGAATCCATAACTTTACCGTCGGCCAGCGCCGCGGTCTGGGCGTGGCGGCGGGCGCTCCTATGTACGTGCGGGAAATTCGCGCTGCAACCGGCGAGGTTGTGGTCGGCTCGCGCGACGAATTGAATGCTGCGGGCCTTGTCGCCGGGCAGGTGCGAATGGTGGATCCGGCGCTCTTCGACGGTCACGAAATCGAACTCGAAGTGAAGATCCGCCACCGCCATCCGGCGCTGCCAGCGAAGCTGCTGATGCTTTCCGCGGACCGGGCGGAAGTCCGCTTCCAGCATGGCGGCCCGGCGGTCACACCGGGGCAGGCGTGCGTGTTTTATCGCGGCGATGAAGTCCTGGGCGGCGGCTTTATCGAACGCGCGGTGGAAGCGTAGGAGCGCCGATGCGATTTGCGATTGCCACGCTGGGCTGCAAGGTCAACCAGTACGACTCGGCGATTATCGAGTCGCGGCTGGGCGCGTTGGGGATGGACCGCGGCGAATTCGACCAGCCGGCTGACGTTTACATCGTTAACACCTGCACCGTGACCGATCGCGCCGATTCCGAGAGTCTGCGGCTGGCCCGGCGCGCCCGGCGCTTGAACCCCAACGCCCGCGTGATCATGACCGGGTGCCTCGCGCAGGCGAGCCCTGAGAAGCTCTCGCATGCGCCGGAGATCGACGCGATCGTGGGGCTGGGGCGCTTGGGCGATCTCGAGCGCGCAGTGAACGGCGTCGCGGTCGATCGCGTGATGGTCTCGAACCTGCGCAAGGAACGCGCGACGATCGAACTGGCCCCGGTCGCACTCGAAGGACATACGCGGGCGTTTCTGAAACTGCAGGAAGGATGCGACCAGTTCTGCTCGTTTTGTATCGTGCCGTTCTCGCGCGGGCTTTCGCGCAGCGTCGATCCACGCCGTGTGATCGAAGCGATCGACGGGATGCATGAGCGTGGATTCAGGGAAGTGATTTTGACCGGCGTGCATCTCGGCGGGTACGGCAAAGACCTCGATCCGGCGATTGCGCTCGAAGAATTGCTTGAAATGATCGCAGAGCGATCGCCGATCGGACGCGTGCGAATAAGCTCGCTCGATCCGGAGGAGTTGAGCGACCGGGTTATTTCTATCGTCGCCCGGAGCGAGAAATTCTGCCCGCACTTTCATCTGCCGCTGCAGGCCGGCGACGACGATGTGCTCGCCCGCATGCGCCGCCGTTACACTACGTCGCATTATCGCGAGCGCGTCCAGAAAATTCTTGAAGCGATGCCGGACGCCGCGATCGGCACCGATTTGATCGTGGGGTTTCCAGGCGAATCGCCACAGCAGTTTGAAGAAAGTTATGAATTCGTCGAGAGTCTGCCGCTGGCGTACTTTCACGTCTTTCCGTATTCGGTGCGCAGTGGAACGACCGCGGCGAAGTTTGCGGACCGGGTGGCGAGCGGCGAAATTAAGCGCCGCGCCGCATCGATGAGGGATCTCGGCGAGCGCAAACGGATCAAATTCGCCCAACGCATGATCGGCCGAAAACTCAAAGTATTGCTTGAAGAACGATCGCAGGGACGACTGACCGGTTACAGCCGCAACTACGTTCGTGTGATCACCGATGGATCCGAGGACCTGACAAATTTTGAAGTCGAGGTGGAAGCATCGCTTGTTCAGGGCGCGTCTGTGGTTGGCCAGATTACTCGGGTTTTCGACTCGCCCCGCATCGCAGCAACCGACTCCGCAGCCGTCTGCTAATGACAATGCGGAGCTTGAAGGAACTCTGGGATATTCCTTCCGGCGCAGGGATTTGCTGGAGACCGCGTTGACTCATCCGAGCGCCGTGGGAGCGGGCGAGGCGCATTACGAGCGGCTTGAGTTCCTCGGCGATGCGGTGCTCGATCTCGCGATCGCAGACCTGCTCATGGGGCGATTCCCGGAGGCGAAAGAAGGCGCGCTGTCCAAGGAGCGGGCCTCCGTCGTCAATGGCCGCACGCTCGCCGTTAAGGCCGTCGAAATCGGCCTCGGGCGCACATTGCGTCTAGGCAAGGGCGAGGAGAAGAGCGGCGGCCGCAACAAGACTTCCATTCTGGCGGCGGCATTCGAAGCGATGATCGGAGCGATTTATACCGATGGCGGTCTGCCGCCGGCTAAGCGCGTGGTCGAACGGCTCTTCGCCGACGATATCGGCGGCCCGGCAGCCGAGCGCGACTACAAAACCGAGCTGCAGGAGATCGCATATCGGCGGTTTCGATCTCAGCCGGTGTATGAGTTGGTGGCGGCCAACGGTCCCGATCATGCCAAGCGCTTTACCACGCGTATCCGGATTGCTGGCCGCGAACTTGGCGTGGGCGAGGGCGGCAGCAAAAAGCAGAGCGAACAGGCGGCCGCGCGGGCGGCGCTGATCTCGATCGAACAGGAACGCAGTGAGCACTAATTCACATCGGGCGGGCTTCGTGACGATCGCGGGGCAGACCAACGTTGGCAAGTCCACGCTGCTCAATCGCCTGGTCGGGCAAAAGGTCGCGATCGTGACGCCACGGCCGCAAACCACGCGGCGGCGCATAGTCGGAATCCGCAACGATCCTGACGCTCAGATGATCCTGATCGACACGCCCGGCCTGCATGAAGCGCAGCGCCCGCTCAATCGGCACATGGTCGAGACCGCGCACCGTTGCATGGCCGAGGGTGAAGTGATCGTCGCAGTGGTTTCCGGGAACGCGAAATTCAACCCTGCCGATCGTACGATGCTAAGTGAACTGGCGGCATTCGCACGGCCGGTGGCGATCGCGCTGAACAAGATCGATCTTTCCTCGCGCGAACGCATGATGCCCTTGGTTCAGGAACTTCACGCGGCGCTGCCATCGGCCGAGATCGTGCCGGTGAGCGCTCTCAAAGGCGAGAACGTCGATGAGTTGGTGCGCGTAATTAAGGCGATGCTGCCAGAGAGTCCCGCACTGATGCCTGGTGATGAGTACACCGATCAGACTGAGCGGATGATTGCGGAAGAGATCGTGCGCGAAAAGATTTTTCTCACGATGCGCCAGGAGATTCCATTTTCGACCGCGGTCCAGGTCGAGCAATTTGTTGAAGAGACTGATCGAAACCTCGTGAGAATCTCGACGCAGATAATCGTCGAGCGCGAATCGCATAAGGGCATGATGATCGGAGCGGGCGGCCAGCAATTGAAGGAAATCGGCACCGCCGCGCGGATCGAGCTCGAAGATATCCTGGGGCGCAAAGTCTTCCTCGAAATGCGCGTCAGGGTCGAGCGGGGATGGACCAGCGATCCGCGCAGGCTCAAGGAAATGGGCTTCTAGATGGCGCGCAAGAACAAAGCCGATTTGCGCGCGGAAGCGAGCCTGATTGCGACGGCCGCTCATGGACTGCCGGTGGTAGTGCTGGTCGGACGGGCGAACGTCGGCAAGTCGACGCTGTTCAATCGAATCGTGCGGCGGGGACGCGCAATTGTCAGCCCGATTGCGGGCACCACGCGTGACCTCAACATGGCGCGCGCGGCGCACGAAGGCCGCGAATTTGTTGTTATCGACAGCGGTGGACTGGAACTCTACGCACGCGAGCATACGACGGAGCGCGCCGTGGAAGAGGCCTTGCGCGCGGTTGCGGAAGCGGATGTGGTCGTTTTCGTGATGGACGGCCGCGCGGGACTCGCGAGCGGCGACAACGAGGCGTTGGCGTTGATTCGAGAGACCGGGCGGCCGACCATTGTCGCGGTCAACAAAATCGATCAACCGAGTCACGAAGCGGCCGCCGCGGACGCCTATGCGTTAGGGGTGCCCAGCGTTACGTTCGTCTCGGCAGCGCACGGGCTGGGCGTTGGTGAACTCCTCGACGCGATCGTTGAGCAACTGCCGACTCGTGACGCGGCGCCCGAGTCGCTGCCCGATTTGCGCCTCGCATTAATCGGCCGGCCGAACGTTGGGAAATCTTCGCTGCTCAATCGTCTCGCCGGTTTCGACCGCGCAATTGTTGATGACCGGCCGGGAACGACACGCGATCCGGTGGACATCCGCCTGAGCGTTAACAGTCGCGATGTGTTGTTGATCGACACTGCCGGCATACGGCGGCCGACGAAGGTCGAAGGCGACCTCGAACACCATTCCGTGGGCCGCGCGATTGAAGTAATCCGGCGTGCCGAAGTGCTTATCCTGGTGATCGATGCGACCGAGGGGATCACAGATCAGGAACGTCCGGCTCGCCCGCCTGGTCGAGAGCAACGATCGCGCTATGGTTATCGTGTGCAACAAATGGGACGCGGCGGCGAAGCTCGATAAGCATGTACCGGCTTTCGTGCGGGACACCTATCGCCGGTATCCGTTTCTGGAGTTCGCACCGATGGTGTTCACATCGGCGATTACCGGTGACGGCGTCGATCACATTCTTCCAGCCGCTACGCGAGCGGGGGCCGCGTGGCATGCGAATTTTCAGACTGCCCTTTTGAATCGCATCCTGGCCGAGACCATTGCCACACTGGATCCGCCTTTGGTCGGACGCCGCCGACTCAAGTTGATGTACGTCACGCAGATCGGCAGCGCACCGCCGCGACTGGCATTTTTTACCAACCTTGAGCACGACATCCCAACTCACTACATCCGGTTTCTCGAAAACCGCTTTCGCGCCTCACTCGATCTGGAGAGCGTTGGTACGCCGCTTCGCCTCGAGTTTCGCCGTACCGGCCGGTCGTGGGTTGAATCGCGCCAAAAGCGCACCAACGATGGGCGGCTACCGCGTCCCGGCGATACGCCGAAACCTCCTCGCGGCGGCGAGGCGCCATTGCCGCGCGGTGATGGCAATGCGCGCAGGCGTCGCAAACCAACATCGACGGGAGATCGCGCACACAAGAAATTCTGAATCCGCCGCGCATAAACGTCTTACCTGCTCTTGGCATCTCCTCGGCATCAAGGTAAACAAGCACGCAATAACACCAAGGACGGGAGGCGATGCACATGAAGACTGAAGCTCTAGAATATCGTGATGGCGATGTCACCTTGCGCGGATTTCTCGCGCTCAACGATAAGCAGTCGGGACGGCGGCCGGGAATTCTGGTGATGCCAGAGGCTTTTGGGCTGGGCGCACAAGCCAAGCGCCGTGCGCAAATGCTGGCCGATCTGGGGTACGTTGCATTGGCGGGCGATCCGTACGGCGACGGGCTGGAATTGAATGATCTTGGGGAAGCCGTGAAACGTGCGACCGCAATTTTCGCCGATCCGGCAAAGACCCGTGCCCGGGCGCGAGTAGCCCTGGACAAGCTGGCGTCATTGCCGGAGGTCGATCCGAGCCGGCTGGCCTCAATTGGTTATTGCATGGGCGGAACCTTTTCGCTGGAGCTCGCGCGTGACGGCGCTCCGATCAAGGGCGTGGTGTCGTTTCACGGCGGCCTGCAAACCCAGCGGCCGGCGGCCGGCCAGATCGGGGCGAAGATTCTGGTCTGCACAGGTGCCGATGATCCCTTCGTACCGCCAGCGCAAGTCAACGCGTTTGCAGAGGAAATGACGAAGGCTAAGGCAGACTGGCAAATCATCAGCTACGGCGGCACCGTTCACAGCTTCACCAATCCTGACGCGGGCAAAATCGGAAATCCAGCTCTGGCGTATAACAAGGCCACGGATGAGCGTTCATGGAAGGCGCTGACGTCCTTCTTCGAAGAGATTTTCGCCGCGGCCTGACACTTCCTTAATCGGGCGAGGGTCTCGGCAAGTCCGCACAGGGTCTTTGTGCGAGTGCCGGTGTGTGAGCCCTATGGAGTAAGCGTAATGAAGATTGGTTTCTTCGCGGTTGGAATTGCGGACACCTCCCGGCCGGAAATGATCACAGCGATCGCGACCAACGCCGAGCGGCTAGGATTCGCCACGGTTTGGGCTCCGGAACATGTTGTATTGCTGGAGAGCTTTTCCTCGCGCTATCCCTATTCTGGAGACGGTCAAATACCTATTCCGACGAGTACTCCGTTGCTCGATCCATTTATCGCGTTGACCTACGCTGCCGCGCACACCAGTCGCATCAGACTCGCTACCGGTATCTGCATTCTCCCCGAACATAATCCGCTGGTATTGGCGAAAGTTGCTGCTTCGCTCGATCATCTGAGTGATGGCCGTTTCGCACTGGGTATAGGAATCGGCTGGCTCGAGGAGGAATTCAAGGCGATCGGAGTGCCATGGGCGCAGCGCACGCAGCGCACTCGTGAGTATGTCGAAGCGATGCGCAATCTGTGGGGAGATGAACGTAGCAGTTATAAAGGTGAGTTCGTCAGCTTCGAAAATGCGCGCAGCTTTCCCAAGCCGGCAAAAGGCCGCAATCTTCCGGTATTGGTAGGTGGGCAGACCGATCCGGCGCTGAAGCGCGCCGCCGAATACGGCGACGGATGGTGTGGATTCAATCTGACGCCTGAAGAGACCGGGGAAAAGGTTACGCGGCTCCATCAGTTGATGAAAGCAGCAGGACGCGCGCCGGAAAATTTCGAAATATCGATGTCGCCTCCCGCCACCGCCACGCCCGACATTCTAAGGCGGTATCACGACGTCGGAGTCGATGAACTATATCTATCGCCGGTGCTTAAGACTCCGCCGAAGAGTATTACTGAACTCGAAAAGATGCTCGAAAATTTCGCGCGCGATTGGATCGAGCCGGCCGCAAAGCTCTGACCGGTAGTAACAGCGAATTTCATCAGGGGGAAGCGCACGATGGTAAAGTACATCATTTGCGCCAGGCGCAAGTCGGGATGGACGCGTGCGGAATTCAGTGACTATTGGCGCCACCAGCACGGTCCATTAGTCAGAAGCGTCCCGGAATTCATGCGGCATGTGCGAAAGTACGTGCAGTGTCACTTGGTTGATGGCGCACCGCCGTTAGGTGCTGAAGGTACTTATGACGGGGTGGCGGAGTTGTGGTTCGACAGCCATGATGAAATCAAGCGAGCATTTGAGGAACCCCGATATCTCGAAATCATTCGCCCCGACGAGTTGAAGTTCGTCGATCTATCGAACTGCATCTCATTCGTGACTGAAGAAGTTCCAATGGCCTAGGACGCATCCCGTCCGATAGAGAGTCGGATAGGCGGTGCGACCTCTGGCGATATGTTTGCGCGGGGTGGCGATCGGGAGACCGCCACCCCGCAAGACCGACTTACAGGTACGGATTTGCGGCGATAGATGCTCGCGAGCGGCTGGATTACCGACCGCGAGCGTTATCGTCCTAAGCGATTACGAAGCGAAAGGAGTCATCTTGTTTGACAATTTTGCCGGGTGACGGCATCGCGAAGTGTGTCCCGAACACGAGTGTTTTGCCATCAGCATAGCGCTCACAGAAGGCCCGTCGGGTTTTCTTCGCCATCGGACCGTCGTTATCGAAGTTGTCGTCCCAATCGGGATACCGGCACTGAACCGGATGGTGCATGAGGTCGCCCGTTATAACGGCTTCCTGCCCCTTGGATGAAATCCGTATGGCAAAATGACCGGGCGTGTGTCCGGGAGTCGATTCCAGCCACACCTCATCGGTCACGCGATGCTTATCGTCGACTAGCTCGGTCATTCCTTCCGCCATGACAGGACGCACCGAGTCGTCAACCGGATCCTTGAAGAACGGATCTTCCGAACGAGAAAAGAAATCCCATTCGGTGCCGCCGATCAGGTATTTGGCGTTGGGAAATGTGGCTATCCACTTGTCGTCCTTGAGCATCGTGTTCCAGCCGACGTGATCGATGTGCAAGTGAGTGCAAACCACATGGTCGATCGACTCCCGCGGATAGCCAATCTTTTGCAGGTCCTGGAGGAAGGGTAGCTGCAATTTATTCCAGGCCGGGTTCGATCGCACTTTGTCATTGCCGATGCAGGTGTCGACGATAATGCGTTTGTTCTGAGATTCAATGACGAGCGAGTGGATACTCATTACGAGTTTTCCTTTTCCGTCGGAAAACGTCGGATAGAGCCAGTCGGCCTCTTTCTTAATATTGTCTCTGGTCGCGTCAGGCAGCAGAAATGTGCCGTCCCACGGCCCTTCCGATTCAACCACGCGTGAGATCTTAACTGCTCCGATATTCCACTGATTCACGTTGTCAGCTCCTTCTATGTGCCTAGCATATCGAGATGCACCCGGCGCATCATTTCTAGCGTGCTCGCGAGGACGCCCGCAAGCGGGACTGGATTGGCTTTTCCTGGCACCCTAGGCCGCCGTGATCGAGGCGGTGCCGATACCATGGATCCACCGACGTTTGCGGAGTTCGGTCGCGAGTAGTACATGCTGGACTGGTGCGGAAATTTGGATCCGCGCGCATAAATCGGAGGTCTCCAGATGTTCAAGATTGGCATCATGCAGGATTTTCGCAATCCGCGGGAATGGCGCAGACCGAACGCGGAACTGTACCGCGGAATCCTCGATCAGATCGTTCGGGCCGAGGAACTTGGATACGACAATGTGTGGTTGACCGAGCATCATTTCGCCGAGGACGGCTACAACCCGTCACTGATGCCGACGGCGGCGGCGATCGCGACGCGCACTCATCGAATACGGATCGGAACCTTTGTGTTGCTACTGCCGTTTCAGCATCCGGTGCGCGTCGCCGAGGATGCCACCTGTGTTGATATCTGGTCCAACGGACGATTCGATCTCGGCGTCGGCCAGGGCTATTCGTATAAGGAGTTCAACGCGCTGTGCATGAAACGCGATGAACGCTCCGCCCGCTTCGCCGAGGGAGTTGAGATTTTGAAGCGGTTGTGGACCGAAGAGCGTGTCACATTCGATGGGAAGTTCACTCAGATTAAGGAATTGACTTTGTCCCCGCGGCCCGTGCAAACGCCGCACGTTCCGTTATGGTTAGGGGCGCGCACCGAGAAGGCGACGCGTCGGGTGGCGCGCCACGGATGCCACTTGCTCGCTACGATAGGTCCCGATCCGGCGCCGTGGTATCTCGACGAACTCGCCAAGAGCGGACGCAAACCGACGGATTTTTCTATTGCGCAGTTGCGGTTGGTTTACCTTGCAAAATCCGAAGATCAGGCGTGGGAGGACACGCAGGAACATATCTTTAGCATGATGGAGTTCTATGGCGACATTCTGGCCGAGGCCAATGACGCACCGGGCGACAAGGATGTGTTTACATTCAAATCGGCAAAGGAATTGCGGCATTCCCCCATGGGAAAGGCGATGATGATTGGGACGCCAGATCAGGTGGCGCGTAAGCTTGAGCAGTTTCGTAAGGAGTTCGTTTGCACCCATCTCATCATGAGCACCCAACTGCCTGGCCTTGATCCCCGGAAGGGTACCGCGTCGCTGGAGTTGTTCGCCCGGGAGATAATGCCGTCGCTGCGGAATTCGTGAAACAAATGCATTGAGGCAAGCCGGCTGAAATTTATTCCAGGAGGTTTGGTTTATGAGCACTGGCGAAATCGAAAAACGAATCACCATTCTTGAAGACATAGAGGCAATCAAGAAGTTGAAGGCGCGTTATTGCGCCATCTGCGATGACGATCACAATCCAGATAAAATCGCTTCGGTGTTCGCCGAGGACGGCATCTGGGAAGGCGGCGACTTCGGCCAGGCGCAGGGACATCAGGCGATTCGCAAATTATTCGAGGGCTTTAAGAAGTCAATTAGCTTTTCGCAGCATAACCTGATGAACCCAATCATCGAGGTCAACGGCGATCATGCCAAGGGCACCTGGTACCTCCTGGGCCCGTTCACGTTTCGCGAGAAGAACGACGCCCGGTGGATCGCGTGTCGCTACGAAGACGACTACGTGAAGATCAACGGAGAATGGAAGTACAAACACCTCCGCGCGATCATCAGGGTGCAGGCACCTTACGAAAGTGGTTGGGCCAGGAACGACTGATTGTCAAACAAACCCAGCACCGGAGCCGTTATAGTCGCACTGCTGAAATTTTCGAGTCCGCTTCCTCGCGGTACGCTACTGATAGAGGAAATGAGTAGCCGCTACGAGGTGCTGGGGACGGGCCAACCGAGATGGTCGCGCTCCCCAGCACCAGATATCAAGCTCCTACGCTAGAACGCTCCGTGTCCGCCATCCGGAGTCCAGGTGACTCCGCGTAAGACTTCACCGAAGCCTGCACTGCGAACCGTCTTGAAACTCTCGCGAGACGGAAGGCTGGTGGCATCCAAATCATCCGTGATGGTGACGAGTTTATTTGGATCCGCGCCCTGATCGCCGTTTCCGCTCACCGTCGAAGTGATTCCGTAGATCGTCGCGGTATGGTTCCCGCGCACGACGCCAGTGATGTTCCGCAGACCGTCGGTTTCCGGCGCCCATGGTAGATTAGTGGCGGGATTATTTCCGGTCGGGTAACCAGGGACGGTATAGGACACCCCCAAGTTGAGGCCTGCGCTGAGGGTGTACGCAAGATGCCATGATTTGGTGGACTCGTTGAAGAGCCATTTTTGCAGCCCCGCGGTTGTTTGACTGGCGGCATCGCTAAGGTTGCCATCTCCCTCATCAGCGACGTAGAGAGTGGTCGCATTCGCGAACCAGATGCCGAAAGGGTAGGCAACAGATTTTGCCGTCTTGTTGGGAACAGCCGGGAAGCCGCTCAGGATGCACATGTTGTTTGGCAGCCCTGTGGTTTGCAATGTCGCGAGATCGTAGGCGAGCGGTGTTGTGGGTAGCTTCGCGGTTGGCGAAGGGAGACCGATGCCATTAGGGCAAGCGGATCCAGTGGTATCGATGAAGTAAACGGTGTTGACCCCTTTGCCGCCGCTACCCTTGCTGAAATACACCACGTTATTGAAGATTGTCAGCCCGCGGAAGTTGTCGTCCTTACCGATCTTATCCGGTTTGTATCCTAGTTGGGCAATGGAGAAGCTGCCGACGGGCGTCGGAGTTCCGGGATCTTGCGACAGCAACGGGCCCGTCGCGGCAGTGATAACCTGAGCGCCAGCTCCGAGAATGATGTCGTTGGGCTGGGGATCGTTGCCGTTGCCGGCGTTGCCAGCCGTGTAGAAGAGATTTGCATCATCGTTGTAAATCGCCGCGCGGCCGTTGTTTCCGCTGTAAGCATTAGTGGCGGTAAACTGGAATGATCCGCTCTGATTTACCTTTGCCACGGCGCGATAGTAGCTCTCGCCAACTGGATTCGTCGGGTCGATAGCCCCCGGTGTATTTGAATTCGACACATCTAGCGCGTTGACGGGCGCAACGTATCCCATGAATGTCAGGTATTTGCGATCTGGGGAAAGATTCAGAGCGAGTTCCGACTTTGAGCTAAAGCTGGTGACCAATTGGTCGCTGGTCGATCCTATGTTTCCCTGCGAACTGTTGGGCACTTCGAGCGAGTTGATGAGGAAGCCGTTGGGGCTTACCTGATCAAGGAAAATTTTCGAGGTGATACCGAAGCTCCCGTCTACAGCGTCGTTGTTCCAGACCTCCGGATAGGTGCCGTCATCAGTCGCTGTGCTGCATCCACTCGTACAGTTTGGCGGCAGCACCTGCCCCACTTCAACATTGTTCGGATTATTGTCGTAAACGCCGCGGCTGACGACGAGGTTGCCGGGGAAAAAAACGAAGAAACTATTATCGAGTGCGGACGCTGGTCCGCAAAGAAATGCGACCAGCAGGAGCGGCGTAAGTCTGTGCGCTAAACCTTTGCCAGAGTTCAATTTCTTTAATACCTGCATCAACATCTCCCGAGGGTGGATTGGTGGTCGGGAGATTAGACAGGAATTGATTCGGAATTTTGAATAACAGGTTAAGATTGCGTAAACGGCATTTAATGGCGGCGCCGGCACAGGCTAGCGGGATCCGTCGCTGTTACCGAGGCGGGCGCCTCTGCGGAGGCTCGACCGAGCCTATTTTCAGCGCTCGAGGTTTAAGGGTCGCCGGCAACTTTGATATTCCCAAGGCCGCGCATGAAACGATGACCGCCTCGGCGCTCCGAGGCCCGACTGCCGCCAGACGATGAGGCGTTGCTGCTTCGAAATGCGCGGAATCTCCTGGCTTTAACAGATGTTCGCTGTCTTCAAAAATCAGCCGCAGCCGTCCCGAAAGCATGAAGAGCCATTCTTCGCCGTCGTGTCGGTAGAAAGCCTCATGCTCGCGCCTCGGCGGAACCGTGACGTGAATAGCGTGCAGATTGGCGGTGGGCGCGGTGCCGGACACCACGCGATACTGCAGCCCATTGGCGTAATACTCGGAGGAACTGCCCGCTCGAATTACAACGTGAGACGACGGCGGCGCGTCTTCGAGTAGTGCCGCCAACGGCATCGAGTATGCCCGCGCCAAGGTTATCAAAGCGGCAAGCGAAGGCTGCCGGCGTCCGCTCTCGAGCCGCGACAGGAACGGCTCCGAGAGATTCGTGCGAAGACTCAGCTGGCCGAGCGTCCAACCGTTCCGATTCCGCAGAGATCGCAGGCGCGTCCCGAGTCCGGCGAGCAATTCCCCAAGAGGTTCGACCGCAGCACCCATTGCGGATGGAGTAATAGCATATATGCCCACTTGGCAATCAAGTTTTCTTGGGCGAGCGTTCGATTCGTTGCCGGGTGATCCGGTCGTGGCGACTCATACGAAGCTGACCCCGTCTCCGATGCGAATCGTTCCTCCGCTCACTACTGATGCGTAAACCCCGACGTGGCCCGCATTGTATTGGGCGGCGCACCGCAGGATTCCGAGATCTTTTGGCAAGTCTCCTTGCGGTAGCGTGGTCATCACGCAGCGGCCTGTTTTCTGGGTGATAACGAGGCGCACTTCCGGTCCAATCGCGAGCGTACGTCCGACCCATGAATTTTCGGCGAAGCCCTGTTCCGCTGAGTCGAGAAAGATGTTTGGCCGAAAGCGCCTCAACTGGAAACTGCCTTCCGGATACAATTCGCCCAAGCGCTTTAGTGTCGCAGAAGTCAGCAAGTGGAGCGTCCCGCAATCGAAAAATGAAGTCGGCGGCATTGCCTCGTCGGTAACTTTCTCGCTACCTGATTGATCGCCCATTTCCGGCCAGTATTGCTCAAGCGAGGGCGTGTCCGGCGCCTGGGATTGCAGCATCACCTCCCGCTTGAGCGCTTGCGACAGGACTCTATCGGCTTCGTCACTGCTACTGATTACCTCGATGCCGTCTGGAGTCGTAATTCGCACCGGAGGAATCTCCGAGCCCTTCGGTGCTGCCGTCAATGCGGCGCTGAACTTGAACATATCCGGCCATTTACGCGGATTCTTCGCACTCGCAATTTTACCCGTAATTCGATCGATCAGCGCGAACCGGCGATCGCCGATCAGTCCCTGCTCGCTCAGACTGGCCGCGTCGATCTCTTCGCCCATCATCGATTTCACCGGGTAGCGCCACAACGAAGCAACCGAAGCTATTGTCATCGTCATTCAATCCTCTGAGGTTGGGCCAAATTCCCGTTCCGCTCTCTTCTGCATTGCCGATGATTGCTTCACGCGGCCGGCATGCTGGTTCGGCGGCTCTTGACCGGCGCCGCCTCAGCGCTGGCCGACGTCCCGTGGTCCACATAAACCGTATTTCGTACCTGTTCGGTAAACCCGGTGCGGCGGCGCAGCGTCATAAACCAGGCGATACCGATCGCCAGGTAACCCAGGAAGATGTATGGGAAGATGTTGACCGGCCACGACGGTACGGGGTAAACGCTGCCCACGGCAGGGACCAGCAGCAGTATGACGGAGGCTGCGGACAGCGCGATGTCGCGTCCACGCAAGATTCCACCTCGTTTCAAATAGGCCGGTGCGGCGAGGGATATTAAAAAGTAAGCACCGAGGAATCCGAACGCGCCGAAGGTGCCGGCGTCGTTGAAGGCGTCGAGGACCTCGAGTTTGAAGATCGCAGTCAGAAGCACCGGCGACAGGAAAATCAGTATCGCCATCACGGTGACGGCTACGTGGGGCGTTTCATTCTGGTCGTGCGAATTGCCCACAGCACGATGAAAAACACCCAGCCGTCCCATCGGATAGAGAATGCGCGCACCCGAATTCATGCAGGACAGTGCCAGCGAATAGAAACTCAGCATTGCTCCGGCAGAAATTGGCGCCTTCAGCCAGCCAACTTTCATCATGTCGGAAAGCACGTTTAGCGGCGCGTCGATCTTGTCCAAGGTCGTTTTGTAATTGGCAAATCCAAGCACTTCGCTGTAAGTCACAAAAACGAAAAACACCCCGGTCAAGAGCAGACTGACGATGACTGCGCGGGGGATCGTCTGCAAAGGATTTCTGGCTTCCTCGCCAAACGCAGTTGCGCACTCAAATCCCACCAGGCTGAAGATCGCGACTACCACTCCGAGGCTGATTCCAGAGAATGATGATCCCTGCAGGGTCAGCTGATTCGTGTCGAAAATCGATTTCTGACCGAACAGCACGATGCCGCAGAGGAGAATAATCAAGGCGCACGATAGACCCTCGATGACCAACATCAATCCGCTCGAAAGGCGGATATCCTTATAGCCCAGGAACCAGATGCTCCCAGCGCAGATTACGAACAGCACATACTGCGAAATGTGGATGCCAACCATATCGAGCAGAGTTGTGGCGAAGATCGTGAAGCCCGTCATCCCGGCAGTGCCGATAAACAGGTAGGCCCAAATCAGACACCAGCCGGCAATATTGCCGGTGGTCGTGCCCAAACCCATGACGCTGTACCCATACATCGATCCAGCCGCCGACGACCGCCGCGCAAACTGGTTCAGGTTAAGCGCCACGAACAGCAGCATCACGGTCCCGAACAGGTACGCCAACCAGCTTGCATTGCCAGCGTTGCTGTACATCAGCGGGATGATTAATGCCGCCGTCATTGTCGGCGAGATCAGTGCTATTGCCATCGCCGTGACCCCGCTGAAGCCGAGGCAGTTGGCACGCAAACCAGTCAGCGTATCCTTGTTTTCCATAGACCTCTGTAACTCCTCGACCGACCAGTGGAGCGCGTTACGTTTTCAGCCCGGACAAATGCAAATCGAAATTCTTGCCTGTCAGGCATATTGCAAGCGATATGCCTGCGCGGCAACTTCGTCCGGTCCGCGCGTTTCCGGCGCTGACGGTCTTTCAATCGGGCGTCACAATGCGGTCTGCGTGAGCAGTTGCTCGCGATTTATGCAGTTTGCCGAGCAGGTATTGAGCACTTGCGTAAGACGCGCTTTAGGGGAGAGTACTTGCCTCACAGGCATGCTTGGTTTTAGGGCGCTGATACGTCTCTCCATTGTCGGCGTGAAGGTTGCTTCATCGGCTGCGCTAGAATACGTGGCTATTGCCATGAAACATTACTAATCGTAGGAGGCAGTCGTAGCTAAATGGAAACCAATATCGAGACATTGGAAAAGACCGGTGCAAATTTTTCGCTGGAGGCGTTGATGAGCGCCCGCAGCAAAACCAAGGAGGCGATTTCTACCATTGCGGCCGGCGTCAAACCCGGCATGTTCGAGGAAGAGGCTCGACGGCTAGCGAAAGAGACGCTCGACCGGATGGGATCACAAAAGGGTTGGCACAAAATCCTCGTTCGGTTTGGTCCGAATACGGTCAAGAACTTTGAAGATCCTTCCGAGCGCGACGTTCGCCTGCGGGACGGTGACATCTTCTTCATAGACATCGGTCCTGTGTGGGGTGACACCGAGGGGGATGGGGGCGAAACGTTTGTGATCGGCGAGCATCCAGATCCCGATATGAAACGGTGCGCCGAGGACGTTCAAACGGATTTTTCGGGTCGTGCGGGATCAGTGGATGTCGAGCGGCATGAACGGAAAGGAACTCTATGACTTCGCCAATAAGGCCACGGCCGATCTTGGATGGGTGCTGAACATGGAACTCACCGGGCATCGGCTTTCCGAGTTTCCGCATAGCGCCTATTACGACGGGACACTGGCGGCGGTTTCGATTCGCCCAGCCCCGAATCTGTGGGTCCTGGAAGTTCAGATTCGCCATCCGACGAAAACAATTGGTGGCTTCTACGAGGACTTGCTGCTCAGTTCGGCTGACCAGTAATGAAGGCGCGACTGGCGTCGATTATTGGTTAAGTCTGGCCGAGGGGTACCCGATGACTGGTCTTTTCCACTCGGCTAACATCGGCCTCAAATGGAAAGACTTGCTGTCTATTTTTGCGGCGCATGCTGGGCGAAGCGAGCACGATCGATTCGGGGCAAGCTGAGGAATCTCTCGTCCTCAGGCGGGGCGGCGGATAATCTCCATTCGTTGCCAAAGGCCGCCAAACCCGATCCGAGGTGCGGCAATGGCTAGCACCGGAAGCCAGACTGCTGCGCACGGCGTGAACGCGCCCCGCGCAATCGACACGGTGATGCTCGTCTCGATTCTCAATCGGGTGAGGGCGCAGGCGGCGGCTGATCCACTCAGTAATCCGATTCTGCTGTTCGCACTTGATCTCACGCTGCGTATCGACCGCGGCGAGATAAATCTCGCTGGGCTTGAGACTCTCGTCCAGCGACTGACGGCAGAGGCTTTTGCCGGCCGCGCTGAACGGCTCACAAGTTACTTCGGCGAAACTGCGATCGCGAAGAACGGTCAGGCAATTGAGGATTTGCTTGAGGGAAAAGCCCGCGGAAGCAGCTTCGATGAGTTTGCCGCGACCGTCGCTAGAGGCGCCTTCGGCGTAGTCTTCACGGCTCATCCGACCTTTTCGATCGGGATTGATTTGGCGCACAACCTGGCTGAACTGGCCAGTGGCCATACGATTGCAGGTGTGGCGCTCGATCAGGCCGGACGCGATCAGCGGCTTAATGACGCGGTTCGCCTTGAGCATAAGCCGCCGCTTGAGCTTTCGCTCGAAGTTGAACACGCCTGGGTCAGCGAGGCGCTCAACCACGCGCATGACGCGCTCGAAGAATTGCATCGCGCGGCGCTACGGGTGGCGCGTAAACATTGGCCACAGGCATGGACCGCGCTCGAGCCGCGGCTTGTGACGCTTGCTTCATGGGTGGGATACGACCAGGACGGCCGCACCGACATGACCTGGACGCGTATGATCGGGGTGCGGTTGGCCGAAAAGCTCGCGATGAGCGAACGTTATCGCGATAAAGTCGAAGGACTCGAGCGCACAGCGAGCGGCGATTTTTTGCGCGCATTAGAACCGCTCGAAGCGATGTTGGCGACCGCCAGTGCGACTGTTACTCATCAGGCGGAACTATTGAAGGCCGCCGAGCGCGATCCAGCCCGAACCGCGGCGTTCGCTCGTGGGATGGCCCTGGGCCGCGACAAGGCGCTGGTCGAGACTGCTCCGCTCGTAGCGCTGATCGACGCTGCCATGCCGGTCGCTCCGGATGATGCATCTCGCGAGGCGTTGCTCGCGGTCCGCGCGGGCCTGAAGACGCACGGTCTGGGCCTCGCGCATATCCACGTGCGACTCAACTCGTCCCAATTGCATAACGCGGCGCGGAGACTGGTCGGACTCGAGACGGAGCCCAACGATCCTGCGAACCGGCGTTCTTACTTCAGCACCATCAACGATCTGCTGGGCCGGGTACGGCCCATGGCGGTGAACTTCGCCTCGCTGATGGAGGAGCGGGCGTCGGCCAAGCGGCTTATGATGGTCGTTGCGCAGATCGTCAAATTTATCGACGGTGAGACGCCGATAAGGTTCCTGATTGCAGAAACGGAGACCGGCTTCACGCTGCTTGTGGCGCTCTACTATGCACGCCTGTTCGGAGTGGAGGATCGCGTCGAAATCTCGCCGCTGTTCGAAACCGAAGAAGCCTTCGAACGCGGCGAGCGCGTGATAGAGGAGGCCCTGAAGAGCTCTCACTATCGAGCCTACTTGGAGCGGCAGGGTCGGCTGGCCGTGCAATTCGGGTTTTCCGATTCAGGACGATTTATCGGGCAGATGGCGGCCACCTTCCGAATTGAGCGCCTGCGCCTGCGCCTGGCGCAATTACTGGAGCGTCATGGATTGAGCCACCTCGAGGCGATTCTGTTTAACACACATGGCGAATCGATTGGCCGCGGGGGCCATCCGCTGACGCTGGCCGATCGCCTGCGCTATGCAGCGCCGCCGACCAGCCGGACCGAATTCGAGCGCCGCGGTGTACGAGTTAAGGAGGAGATCAGTTTTCAGGGCGGCGATGGCTACTTGCTGTTCCTTACGCCGGCCGCGGCTACCGCCAGTCTGCGCCAGATTCTCGCCTTTACCTTCGATGCGAGCGACGAGGCCGGCAACGATGCGATCTACGCAGCGCCGGATTATGCGGCGGAATTCTTTGCGACCGTGCAGCAGGAGTTTTCCAACCTGGTGGACGATCCCGATTATGCGGCATTGCTGAGTTTGTTCGGCACGAACCTGCTTTATCGAACCGGTTCGCGTCCGGTGGCGCGCGAAGCGGAAGAATGGGGCCGACCCTCGAAGATTGAGCACCCCTCGCAATTGAGGGCGATCCCGAACAACGCTATCCTCCAGCAACTCGGCTTCATGGCGAACACTTTGTACGGGATTGGCCGGGCAGTATCGAAAGACCCCGAATTGTTTCAGGCGATGCGCTCCCGGTCGGCCCGCTTTCGTCGCGCGTTGCAGATGGTCGCCACCGCGGTGGACAACACCGAGATCGACGTTTTGCGCGCGTATGTGAACACCGTCAATCCTGGAATGTGGCTCAATGGGGCAGGGCGCGCGCGGCGTCCGGCGCGGGTCAAAGCTCTGCGCGAACTGGCCCGTCTCACCGAGCGGCTGGATCGACATGACCGGCTGGCGCGGCTGGTGCGACGCCTGCAGACCGATCAATTGTGGCTGCTCGAAGTGCTCGAGCCGGCCGATACGTTGCCGCGTCAGCGTCTTATCCTCCTGCACGGAATTCGCGTCGCGGTGATCCAGCGGATCTGTCTACTGGCGACCGAGATTCCGAACTTCAGTCCGCAGCTTGGAGTGACTCGGGACGATATTCTCGCGCGGATCCTGGAATTGGACGTACCGAGTGCGGTAGAGCGTCTCCGGCTGATTTTCCCCAACGAGGACGGCGGTTCGGATACGCGCGATGATTTCGGCGAGGAGTCTCAATATCGTCCGGAACCTGGGCTGTCGTACGCGGTCGAACATGAAAAACTGTTTGGTCCGATGTTGAAACTCTTCGATTTGGCCCGTCGAATTGGAACTGCGATCACCTATGAGATTGGCGCGATCGGATAGCGTAGCGGGTGAGTTCATCGGCTGCTGGGCGGCTGAGATATCGGAGACCACGCCTCGAGGTGTTCTCGACCGGGTGAATTAGCGAGTGAGGGCTCCCCAACCAGGCAAGGCAGTGCCCTCAGCTATGGCCCGCGCAATGAGCTGGCCTATCCGTACGCTCAAGGCCACGCCGTGTCCGGCGTATGCACCCGCCACCAGTAATCTCGAAGATGATGGATGGGGTCCGAGGAGTGGTACCGCATCGTCCATGAATGCGATTGGACCGGCCCAGGACGCCGGGAATTTTACCTCGCGAAGATTGGGATGCAGCCGCCGGACCCGTACCTTTAATGCTTCGAGCGCCGCGCCGGATTCCCCGGTACGCACATCGATGCCTTCGAGTTCGGCGGGTGAACCGAAAACCAACTGCGATCCGAAAATCACCCGGCCGTCATTGATCGTCCTGCCCCAGAGATATGGACGGTCTGCCGTATAGAAAGGGATATTCGCGTCGAGGCCAATAGCTGCGAGCGTAGTTGGAGGGAGCGGATCGGTGGCAACCGCAAAGGTCAGCGAGCTTCTGAGCCGGTTCAGGCCGGGCAAAAGCGAGCTGGTCCACGCATTCAAAGCCAGTACGACGTGTCCCGGATGAACTGTCTCGCCGTTGCTCTCAATAGTTGGTTGCGGCTTCAGGGCGATTCGTTGAACCGGGCGGCCCTGCAGAATCGTTGCGCCGCGCAAGCACGCCGCCCGCGAAATTCCGGCCACGAGAGCGGCCGGCTGAACCGTTCCTCCTACGACCGTCCGCGCAATATATATCGGCTCGCCGCCGTCGTCCCATGGGAGCATACGGCCGTTCGTGTCTGATCGATGCTCGATCTCCCAGCATCCGGGGAGCGCCAGGTCGCAGGCTATATTCTCCTCGGCGACCAGCGATGCAAGTTCTGGTACGCAAGATTCGACCTCGCCGAGGATTCCGAGGGCGGTTCCCTCGAGAACGAGGCCACCGGTTCTTCCGCTTGCGCCGTCGCCAATTCGCGCGGCCTCGAAAATCGTCGAACGGATCCCCCGCTTAGCCAGATGGTAGGCTGTAGACGCGCCGGTCAAGCCGCCGCCCACGATCGCGACATCCGTAACCTTCGAGGTCGAGGATGCGGCCGCGAGGTTTCGCGGCAACGAGGCGACGCGGCCCCACGGCGTCTTGCCCCACTTTCTTTCTCCAGGCTTGATGACGTTCATATTTCGAGTTTCGCCGGTTTATGCCGCGTGAATCGACTGGCCACACGGGAGCGGTTGCGGCGCACCTTTGCCCATCAACAGGTTGAGGGTCTTTCGCATGGCAAGTTGGAGGTTCTTGACTATGTTCTAGTCGGCTGTCCGCGCGAGCGCTACATTCGGCGAATTCATCCACGTCTTAAACGTCACGGATGGGCCGTGATCGGAGGCGCCATCGCGATTAGGCAACAGCGCCCAATTGCGCGGACAGAGTCTGAAGCGCAGAATCCAGACCCAGATGCGCCGCGTCACACTGTTTTACAACAGAGTCGTTTCGTAGCGCGGATGGCCTTTCTAGAGTAGTGAGGGAAGAATGACGACCACGAAAAAGCCTAACATGCTGATCATCTGGGGTGACGACATCGGCACTTCAAATCTGAGTATCTTCACCAAGGGCATGATGGGCTACCGCACGCCCAATATCGATCGGATCGCTGAAGAAGGAATCCTGTTCACCGATAGCTACGGCGAACAAAGCTGCACGGCGGGACGTTCAGCTTTTATCACGGGGCAGAGTGTTTTTCGCACGGGATTGAGCAAGGTTGGATTGCCGGGTGCAGATCTTGGTCTGCGCGCCGAAGATCCGACCATCGCGGAATTGCTGAAGCCGCTGGGCTATGCCACCGGACAGTTCGGCAAGAACCACTTCGGCGACAAGGACGAGTTTCTGCCGACGACCCACGGTTTCGACGAGTTCTTCGGCTTCCTCTATCATCTCAATGCGATGGAGGAGCCGGAATTGCCTGACTATCCACCCGCATCCGACTATCCCAACTTCAAGAAGAACTTCGGGCCGCGCGGAGTGCTCGAATGCAAGGCCAACGCCGACGGTACTCAAACGATCGTGGACACCGGACCGCTAGGCAAAAAGCGGATGGAGACAATCGACGACGAGGTGATAGCCAAAACCGTCGATTTCATCGAGCGCCAGGTTAAGGCGGACGTGCCGTTCTTTATCTGGTTCAACACCTCGCACATGCATTTCCGCACCCATGCCAAGCCGAAGATCATCGGTCAGGCTGGTCGTTGGCAGTCGGAATATCATGACGTCATGATCGAGCACGACCAGATCGTAGGCAAACTCCTCAAAACGCTGGATGACCTTGGCATTACCGACAACACCATCGTCATGTATAGCACCGACAACGGACCGCATATGAACTCGTGGCCCGACGCCGGGATGACGCCCTTTCGCAACGAGAAGGATTCCAACTGGGAAGGCGCTTTTCGCGTACCCTGTATGGTCCGCTGGCCCGGAATAATTAAGCCTGGCACGGTGTCGAATGAGATCATAAGCCACCTGGATTGGCTGCCGACCCTACTGGCAGCCGCGGGTGAGTCCGGGATTAAAGAGAAACTGCTCGCAGGGCATCAGGCGGGCAAGAAGATCTTCAAGGTGCACCTCGACGGTTACGATTTCGTTCCTCACTTCAAAGGTGAGGCAAAAAGCCCTCGTGTGGAGTATTTTTACTTTTCTGATGACGGCGACCTGATGGCTTTGCGCTACGACAACTGGAAGGTCATCTTCATGGAGCAGCGGATGCCGGGGACATTGCGCATATGGCAGGAACCATTGGTTTCGTTGCGCTTTCCAAAGCTGTTCAACCTGCGCACAGATCCGTACGAGCGAGCGGATATTACCTCGAATACCTATTGGGACTGGGTAATCGATCATGTCTACTTATTCATACCCGCGCAGGGCATCGTGGCGGCCTTTCTCAGGACTTTCGTTGATTTTCCGCCACGCCAGAAAGCAGCGAGCTTCACGATCGATCAAGTGATGGAAAAGCTTCAGCGGCAAAGTGGCAGTCACTAGGACGTTCGCTAATCGGGATGCGTTCACGGACCGGAGAGTGACGCCGGGGGTATATTGAGCAAGGCGTTGAACATAATCGCACCGATCGGCAAATGGCTCCGCCGCGAATTCGTCGCGGCGTGGCCGATATTCGTGTTTTTTCTGGCTGGCTTCCTACTTTTGCTTTTGATCATCAAGCTGGCCTTGGCAAAATTTTCCGTCGAAATGACAGCACTGCCGAAAGCGATCGTGGGAGCCTTGTTTGCCGCCAAGGCGGTCCTCATTCTTGACGACACGCCACTTACGCGAAAACTTGAGCATCGTCGCCGAATCGTTGCAGTCGCAGTAAAGACCCTACTTTACGGCGCGATTACTTTACTGTTGGCGTATGTCGAGAAAGTTCTGGAGGCGCTGCATCATGTTCATAAGTTCGAAGCGGCGACGCTCTTCGTGATTGATCAAACAGGCATGTACAAACTTCTTGCCTGGGCATTAGGAATCAGTGTCTTGTATGCCATCTATTTTGCCATGTTCGAGATCAGTCAGAGAATAGGTTCGGGCGAGTTGTGGAAACTGTTCTTCGAGTCGCCCAGACCGGCGGACGATCCTCTTCGTAACCGGGCGCTGCCGTAAACTCCGGCGCGAACGCTGCCGCCGCACGGACGTTGGCGATGTGCTTCTGTCGGCGGCTGAATGTTCGGGCGTGGGCGGAATGTCGATGAGCATCGCAAGCGCGCTTCGATTAGCGACCGACTCTCGATAGTGAATTGTGGTGAATCGAGGGGTCAACGTCGAAGCTGGCTGTTCAGCGTTTGAAGCATCTGCCGCGTTTGTTGGTCTCCTGGATCGAGTTCTTCGAGACGGCGGGCATAAATCAGCGCCTCCGCGAACCTGCCTGCCTGATCACAAAGACCCGCCAATGCGGAGAGTGAATCAGGATCGTAGGGATGGATCTTGATGCTTCGTTCAAGCGTTTCGATAGCCGCAGCAGTTTGTCCACTGTCACTGAGCGCAACAGCATAAACATAAGCGTATCTGGCGTTTGCTGGATCCAGCCGAACGGCGTCAGCGAATAGGCCCAGGGCCTTTCCGTGATCCTTCTGGCGCACCATCAAGAGACCGAGCGTGTGCCGCAGAGAGGCGTCATCAGGTGAACGAGCGATGGCGTCCTCGAGGATGCGTTCGCCCAACTGATCGCGATTCTCCGCGCGATACAAGTCCGCTAAATCAACCGCCGCAGGGGCGAAGTTAGAGTCGAGGGACAGTGCTGTGCTGAATTCGCCCTCGGCTTCATCAAGATGCCCTTCCTTTGAATATAACAGCCCCAGGTTCAAATGTGCTTCTGGTCGATCCGCGTTCAGTTGCTGAGCGGCTATGTATTCTCCGGTGGCCCGCGCGAAGGACGCGGTAACGTCTGGTGGGAGCGCATCCGCGGAAGTGTTCGCAAGGACCTCCGCGGTTTCGATTCGAACGGAACGCACGGGGTCATCCAGGAGCGGCGCCAGAGTAGGGCCCATGGTGGCCGGATCCGCGTCCGAAAGCGCCTGTGGAACAGCGCGTCTGACCAGCGCTGAACCATCGGTGACGCCGTTTCGAATGGTGGCGTTATTTGGCGGAGTCGAGTAAGCGGACAGCATTGAAAGCGCAGTGGCGCGAGCTATCGCGGGTTGTTCTCCATTCGCGATCAACCCTTCGAGCGATTGCGCCGCTCCTGGCGCACCCGCAATTCCAGCCTGGATGGCCTCCGCGAAGCCCTGAAATCCTAGTCGCGCATGACCATACCATTTGTCGATGGAATTCGATGCCCAGACGGCGGATTTATCCGTATGGCATTCGTTGCACGCGTTGGGTGTGCCGAGCTTGATCGAGAGATCGGGACGCGGAACACGAATACTGTGATCGCGTCGTGCGTCGATAACCATGTAAGTCCGCGTGGGCATATGACATGCGACACAACGGGAGCCGGGCGATCCCGTTTGATGGAAGTGATGCCTGGTCGAATCGTATTTTGACGCCGAATGGCATTGAAGACAGACATTATTGCCTTCCGCACGAAGTTTGAGACCGTGCGGCTCGTGACAATCGCTGCACGTCACCCCCGCGTGGAACATCTTGCTCTGAATGAAGGAACCATATTCGTAAACTTCCCCTTTAATTTGGCCATCTGGGAAGTATAGATCGTGATCGAGGAGCGCTACCCGGTAGTCATCTCCTACTGGTTGGCCATGAACGTAGTCCTCGTGAATCTCGCCGCGCCGCGAGTGGCAGCGGGCGCACATCTGGATCTCACGCTCGGAGGTGCGCGGCATGCTGCGCTCCGGTTCGCCAGTCGCGGGATTTATTGACCATGCAATTCGGTCGCGTTCGTTGAGTGCAATCGTGAGGCCGTGGTCCGCCTCAAACATCCTCCAACCGTCCTGCTTTTCTGCCCAGCGGACGTGATTCGATCCAGGGCCGTGGCAAGCCTCGCAGGCGACGTTGACCTCGGAATAAAGAGTCGAGTACGTACGGGTGCGCAAGTCGTAGCCCTTGCGCAGGTTGGTCGAATGACAATCCGCACACTGATAGTTCCAGGTCTGGTCGATATTGGTCCAGTGCAATCGATCCCTGGGCGTGATCCGCTCTCCGGGATAGAGAAAGTACCAACGCCGCCCGCCCTCTTCGCGCGGACGGCTATCCCATGCGATCCCTAGCGCCTGCAGACGTCCGCCGGGCAATGCGATGAGATATTGCTGCAACGGATAGACGCCGAAAGTGTACTTGATTTCGTAATCATGAAGAGTAGCTTCGGATCCCTCTGTGCGTACCATGAAGGTCGAGCCTTTTCGATAGAAGGTGGTCGTCACTCCTTCGTTGGTGAAGCTCGCGTTATTGAAGTCGCCCAAAACGGTGGAGTCTGTGGCTGGTTGCATTGCCAGTTGATGATGCGAGCCGAGCCAGAGCCGATTTTCATGTTCGTGACAGTTCGCGCATTTAGCGGAGCCCACGAACTTTGGGACGTGCACGAGAGTCTGATTCCAAGTAGTATCTCGGCGAACGGTCGGGCTCTTCGATCGGAGCTTGAGCACGACGATGACGCCCAACAGGAAGATTAACGAGAGCAGCCACGCTGCGATCGGGATTCTGTGACGAAGTTCTCGTTGTGACGCATTCGTTTGATCTCGCTGCCCGGCGGCGCGGAAATCTCCTTTCGCGACGCCCTTCTTTCCGGTCTTTTTGTTTTTGCTCAACCGTCAACTCTTCGGTCCAAGCAGAATCCAATGCCGCATTACGGTACTTATCGAGAACGGCCGGAAGCAGAACGCTGCACCGATGGTCTATAGGCTCCGGCGGTTTGGCCATTCTATGCGCGCTCGATGTTCTGTCAAAATGTGTGACCCATCCCATTGCTATTGGCCTAATGACCGGTAAACATCTGCTACACACCGATCATCGAGGGACGGTGTTTACTCCTGGACGCTCGTATGTCAGCCGCTGAGCCGGCGCATTCCGGCAAGCGATTGAAGGAGTGCAATCGCATGGTTTGACCCACTGAGAGTTGGACGACACTGGAAGAATCCGGCAAAGGATGCAAGTGAATTGGAAAAGCGGAAAAATCGGAGGGGAAAGTGAATCGCGATAATGGAAAGATGAAGGTCGCCGTCGGTATGATGTCAATTGTGCTGGCGGGTGCGCTATTGGCGAGCTGTTCGCAGACCGCTGCGCCTGCGCCGAATATTATGCAGCGCGTGCAGGGAGAGACGCCGGCGCCGCCGCCGCCCTCCGGCTTCCTTGGCAATGACTACTCTCTGATGACCCCGCCCGCAGAAGGATCCGACCAGCAGGCGATGCTGCGCTACCTCAACCCGAATGTAAACTGGCGTAGCTACAACAAGATCATGGTTGCACCGGTAACGTTTTGGGCGGCAGATGATTCGAAAGTATCGGCCGCCGATCAGCAGGCGCTCTGCGACTATGCCTATAGCGTGATGGTCAAAGATCTCGGAAAGAACTTCATCGTGGTCGATCAACCTGGGCCGGGAACCATAAAGCTTTCGGTCGCATTGACGGACGCCACTTCGGCGGTTCCGGTCTTGCGCAGCATCTCCGTGATCGTCCCTCAGGCCCGCGTGCTCAGTGCGATCAAAATGGCAGCCACTGGTACCTATGCCTTCGTTGGTTCGGCACAAGGGGCTGCGAAGCTTAACGATTCGGTCACCGGGCAATTGCTTGCGGCTTGGGCGGATAAGCGCGTCGGTGGCACGTCCATCAAGAATGCGGACGTGTTCCAATGGGGCGATGCTGAGAACGCGATCGACTACTGGGCAAATGGTCTGGATATGAAATTGATCGCGTTCGGCGTACAGAACTCCGGCGCGGCGAGTTAGACGGGAAGCCGCGGCCGGCTCCTTCAGGAGTCACGTCTTCAAGGAGTCATAAGTGGCGTTTGAGCGGGGCGGGAGGGAAGCTGAGCGAGGTAGTTCCAGCAACGCGATGAGCCGCAAATTAAGCCAGGTCGATATCGATGGGACAGAGGAGCGAGTACTCATGAATAAAGGGCGTTATCTTTTCGCGATAGTGGTCTCAGGGTTGCTGCTTAACGGCGTCGCGAGTGCGCAACAATACCCGATAATGGACCAGATCGCGAACAAAGTAATCCAGAAATACCGGAACTCGTCATGCGAGCAGTTGTGGCAGCAACGCGGACAGCCGCGTTCGCCTAGGGAACAACAAGCGATACAGGCTTTGCGAGACGATCCGCAGATGCGTGCCGCGTTCATTGACAGAGTAGCAGCACCGATAGCAAACAAAATGTTCGAATGCGGGTTACTTCCATGAACATCATAAACGTGATTCAACCGAACGGAATCGTTTTAAGTTGCACTGCCCGACGAGATTGAAAAGATGAGAGTCAAATTTGCCGAAGCTGCTTGCGGCGCTGCAATGGGGATCGCTTTCGCATTGAACGCTGCCTTCGCAGCGGATTGGTCGCAGCTTCCTGCGGTACCGACGCCGGCTGCGACGGCGTCGCCGGCTCAAACTGCCCCAAGCGTGCAGGCTTCACCAGGTCCCGAAATTGACCCCCGGGCGGACGAATTGCTCAGTAGAACCTGCAAGGTGTTAGGGGCGACCTCGGCATTCAGCTTCCACGCCGAGATCCTATTCGACCAGGTTCTGCCATCAGCAGTTAAAGTTCAATTTGCAGGCGCAATTGATTTTGCCCTTCAGCGGCCTGATGAGCTGTCAATCGATTATCACAGCGATCTCGGTGGCAAGGAGCTTTGGTATCAGAAGGATTCGTTGACTCTTTTCGACGCGGCCCACTCCATGTATGCCACCCTGGAGGTTCCGGATTCGATTGACCAGATGCTCGATCGGGTGGCTGAAATGCATAACCTAAGGCTGCCGCTGTCCAACCTGGCGTATAGTGACCCATGCCTGCGGTTGCGCAAGCAGATACTGTTTGGCACCTATGTCGGCGTGAACGATGTTAACGGCGTCGACTGCGATCACCTTGCATTCTCGTCCAGCCAAATTGACCTGCAGCTTTGGCTCTCACGTTCCGGTGAACCGATTCCCCGGAAGGTCGTTATAAATTATCGGACAGAGCCAGGATCGCCGGAATTTATTGCTGTTCTCTCGAACTGGAAATTTCTCCGACACATTCCAAAGAGTCGCTTTCACCCTCAAGTTCCTAAAGACGCAAAACGCATTGAGTTTCTGAAGGTCAAGGAGGAGCAATGAATAGCAGGGGCAATTCTGGAATGGCGGTGAAATCCTTGCTCAGTATTACGGCTCTCATCGCGGCACTCGTTATTGCATGCGCGCCGGACGCTTTGGCGAGGTGGAGCGGAGGTGGCGGAAGGGGCGGCTTCGGTGGCAGCGGTGGGGGGAGGATACCACGGTGGCTCCGGTTCAGACGGCTTCGACCGGGGCAGTTTCGGCTCTTCAGGTGGCGATTCGTATGGTCACTCGTCAAGTAACTATAAGAGCTATTCCGGAGATCATTCGAGTAGCTCGAGCAGCTATGGCGGTTCCGAATACAAATCCGGCAATACCTACAATTCCTACAACTCTGATAAATCATCTTCAGGGTACGGAAATTCGTCCACTTCTTCGAATAAAAGCGCGGACTACAGCACCTACAGTGCGAATCAGGAGGCGCAGCAGCAGGCGAAATATAACGAAGCAAATGAGCTGCAGCACAATCAGGAAAAGACTCAAGAGACCATGCATAACGACACGTTGACCACGGTCAACAATAACGTGGGCGATACGAACTATAATGGCGGGGGCTACAACAATAGTGGTGGCGGGTCCAGTACAGGTGAAGCGATGGGTGCGGCTGCGCTAGGTGCCGTCGGAGGGATGGCGGTTGGCTCGATGATGGCGTCGTCGGCTCAGGCTAAGCAACCATCTACAACTATTATAGAGAATAACCCCTACGGCTATTATCCGCCTCCGCCTCCCCCGTCCGGGTATCAGCCCTACTATAGTGGCAGCCAAGTGACTTATGCGCCCCCGCCTCAGCCCTACTGAAAATAACTTTGTATGGTTTTACGCGGCCTGAATCTTGGCGATCAACTATGCTGGTGCGCCATTACGATCAGACTCAGTTAAGAGGTGGTGTCATTGGTCATCATGGCAGCGGTTTATAGTGTCACACAGGTCGCGTGATTAATGGCACTCACAATAGGCCGATTGCGGACAGGTCGCTGATTAGTTGTTCGCATTGCGATTTGCTGCAACGGCTGCCGAAACTGGCGGTAGGTGGATCGGCGCGGTGCCCGCGATGCGACAAGGAACTTTGGCGTCGCCGCGAGGACTCGCTCAACCGGACCTTAGCGCTTTCGCTTGCGGCCGCCGTGCTGTACGTGATTGCGAATGCAGTGCCGATGCTCGGCTTGACGATCGTCGGACGTGCGGCATCGACAACCGTACTAGGTGGAGTACAGACACTCTGGCAGGACGGGCAGCCCATCGTGGCGGTGTTGGTGTTATTCACCGTAGTAATCGCGCCGGCGCTACAGATTACTTTGATGCTGGCGATCGTGCTCGGAGCGCTGCGTGCAACGGCGCCGCGATGGGTAGGAAGGCTGCTACGCCATTATCCAACCGCGCGGACCTGGAGCATGATCGAGGTTATGATGCTCGGGGTGCTCGTCGCCCTGGTTAAGATCGCTGATTATGCGACGGTAATCCCCGGAGTGGCGCTGTTCGTACTCGGAGCCTTGGTGTTTGTGCTCGCGGCGATGCAGGCCGGCTTCGATCCACGGATAGTCTGGGAAAAGATCGAATGGGCGGATGGCGGGAGGCGGCTTACGGGGGATGAAAGCGCGAGGTCGGAGGGGTCGCGGTGAGCTCGAGCGCCCCGACCGCCCCGACCGCAAGGTTGCCGACGGCGATGCAGGAAGGATTGCATGCTTGTGAAGTGTGCGGCCTCCTCTCGCGGCCGGCGCCCGGGGAAGAAGATGGACGCTGCCCTCGCTGTGACGAGGATCTTGCCTATCGCAAGCGTGCGAGCATCCAGCGCACCTGGGCTTTTCTGATCTCGGCGGCCATTTGTTACGTCCCGGCCAATTTGCTGCCGGTTCTAACGACGACCACCGCGACCGGTACCGAGACCGATACTATACTGCAAGGCGTGGTGCTGTTGTGGTCGCCGACAGGATGGCCGCTGTCGTTGATCGTGCTCGTCGCGAGCATCATGATCCCAAGCGCGAAGATTCTGGCGCTGGGCTACTTGCTGGTGACCGCGCAACAGGGCTCGGTGCAAAACAACCGGCAGCGAGTCGGGCTCTACCGGATGGTGGAGTTCATCGGACGTTGGTCGATGGTCGATGTCTTTGTCGATACCTTCACTGCTGCGCTGATTCAACTCCAGCCGCTCATGTCGGTGTCGCCCGCTCCAGGGCTGCTTTTCTTCGCTGCGGTGGTGGTCTTGACGATGCTCGCGGTGGAGTCGTTCGATCCGCGCCTCATCTGGGATGCGACGGGTCCGCAAGAGGTACTCTATGGCTGATAGCGACCGGCCTTTGCCGCCGGTGCCTGAATCGAAGGGTCTTTCGCGCAGTCGCACGCGGCTGTCGCTGGTGTGGTTCATCCCGATCCTGGCCGCGCTTGTCGGCGTTTGGGTGGCGGTGACCAGAATCATGGGCGAGGGCCCCGTGATTACGATCGTCTTCCAGTCAGCCGAAGGTTTGGAGGCGGGCAAGACCAAGCTCCATTATAACGGCGTCGACATCGGGACAGTGACGGGGATTCGGCTGTCGGATGACCATCAACGTGTGATTATCAAGGTGCAAATGGCGCCGAGAACCGAGGAATTCCTAGCCGACGACACCAAGTTCTGGGTGGTGAGGCCGCGCATCTCGGGAGCGAATGTGACGGGGCTGGGCACGCTCATTTCGGGGGCCTATATCGGCCTCGAAATCGGGAACTCAAAAGAGCATAAGCGCGATTTCGTCGGGCTTGAAACGCAGCCCGTGGTAACCGGTGAAGTCCCGGGCCGTTTGTTCGTGCTGAAGACCCCCGATCTGGGTTCCCTCGATACCGGCACGCCGATCTTCTTTCGCCGGCTTCAAGTTGGCCAGGTTTCATCGTACGCACTCGACGACGACGGTAAGTTGCTAACGGTTAAAATATTCGTTCGCGCGCCCTACGACCAATACGTCAATCCGAATACGCGCTTCTGGCATGCAAGTGGAATCGACGTGACCCTGTCGGCCAGTGGACTGAAGGTTCAGACGCAGTCGGTTTTGTCTATATTGATTGGAGGTATCGCATTCGAGACCGATTCCACGCTGCCAGTCCTTCCGCCGGCCGAGGAGAACACCGTCTTCAAGTTGTTCGATAATCGGGCCAAGGCGTTCGAGCCAGCGCCACAAAATCCTCAGACCTACCAGCTCATCTTCAACGAATCGGTGCGCGGGCTGACGGCCGGGGCGCCGGTTGAGTTCCGCGGCATTCCGGTCGGCGAGGTTTCAGATGTGCGCGCGCAAATCGATCTGAAGAACTTCGAATTCTCCGTTCCGGTGACGATTCAACTGGACCCGCGCAGACTCGGCGTCAACGTCGTCGATCTCTCACCCGGCATAGGTCTGGAAACTGTCCGCCGAAGGTTGATCGATTCGATGGTGTCTCATGGAGTCCGCGCACAACTCCGGACGGGAAATCTGCTCACTGGAGCGGTCTATATAGCGCTTGATTTTTTCCCGGGCGCGCCGATGGCAACCGTCGATTGGTCGCAGCGGCCGGTACGTTTGCCGACGGTTCCAGGGCAACTTGAGGCCACCGAGGCGAGCATCAACAACATCATAACCAAGCTCAACAAAATGCCCTTGCAGCAGATCGGCGAGAATCTGGATAAGGCCTTGAGCGAGCTCGATCTGACCCTCGTCAGTGCGCGCGGTACGCTGGAGACGGCCCAAGGTACGTTCGCGACCGCGCGGGGCACCCTCGGTAACGCGAGTAACCTCACCGCCCCCAATTCAGCTCAGGTGCAGCAGCTCGACAGCACGTTGCAGGAGGTGAGTCGGGCGGCGCGCTCCATAAGAGTGCTCAGTGATTATCTCGAGCGCCATCCCGAAGCGCTCCTTCGCGGCAAGAAGGGGGAAGCAAAGTGATGGTGGCCCGCAGCGTGTATCTGATTTCAATCGCATTCGTGGCAGCAACACTCATCGGTTGTGGAACCGCGCCTGCCCGCTTCTACACGCTCGAAGCCACCTCTGCTCCGAGTGGCGTGCCGGCTTCGCGCACGGCCGTTATGGTTGGCCCAGTGAGCATTCCGGCAGCGGATGATCAGCCGCAATTCGTTGTGGAGGTCGCGCCGAACCGCGTCGAGATCGACGAGTTCAATCGCTGGGCGGCGCCCTTGAACGACGGTATCGCCCGCGTGGTTGCCGGCGATCTGGCCGCGCTACTCGATTCGCCGAATGTGGCCACCTTTCCGCTGGCGAACTTCGGTGCGGATTACCGCGTGACGATCAACGTCCAGCGCTTCCAGTCGATCAGGGGCCAGGCCGCGCTACTTGACGCCGTTTGGGTTGTGAGCCAGAGCACCACCGGGGTCAGTCGCTCGGGCCGCACAGTTGCGCGAGAGCCCGTGCAGGGGGATGGCTTCGATGCGCTCGCCGCCGCTCACAGCCGCGCGCTGGCGCAGATGTCTGGTGATATCGCCGCCGCGATCCGCGAAGAAGCCGAAAGACGGCGCTAGTTCGCGGAATCGGAATCCTATGAAAACTCCAGATGCTACCCTGACTCGAGCCAGGGCGGAGTTCGGTAACCGCCTCCGTTCGTACAGGCACACCGCCCTCCTGGTGGCTATCATAGCCTTATTAGCGGTGCGTCCCTTGGTCAGTGCTACAGGAATTGGCCCTGCCTTATACAGTATCGTGATAATACTGGTGCTGATGATTGCGCTCTATACCATCCAGGTTGACGAACTACAGGGCGATCAGGAACGTCTCGTCAGCCGACGAAAAAAAAATGTCATCGCGGCGTGGGCGCTCGCTATAGTTGCGATTGTTTTGCGACTCGCCGTAATCGTTTCACCAAGCCATCGACTCGCCACGGTGGGGGCAATTTCCTGGTTGCTGTTCTTCGCGTTTGTTACAGTTGCCGAACTACTCGCTGTGTTGAAGCAGAAGCAAATTACACGCGAAACGATCAGCATGTCGATTTCGGTTTACCTTCTACTCGGACTAACCTGGGGTCTCTTCTACATTTTGCTTTTTGATTTTCAACCTCGCGCCTTCAACTTCGGTAGTAGCCCGACTCCCACCGAGCAGGAAAGCACCCCTATCCTGGTCTATTTCAGCCTTACCACCTTGGCGACCGTCGGCTATGGGGATATCACTCCGGTGACTCTGCAGGCACGCTATGCGGCAGTCTCCGAGGGCATCGCCGGTCAGTTTTATCTTGCGGTCCTGGTCGCGCGCCTGGTTGGAATGCAGATGAATCAATCCTCGAATCAGCTTGGAGAAAATCAAAACCTTGACAGCGGCGCCGGTTAGTGAGATTCGAGCAAGCGCGCCACGGAAAATGAGGCGCACACGGATATCTGGCTCGCTGCAAATTCTGCATGTTGGAGCGAACCACGAACTTCTGCACTAAAGCGATTCGATGTGTGAAACGGATGGCGCCAAACGGCGGCACCTTAATCGAGAGTACCTAAGGGAGGGTTCAGTGAGGAAAATTCTGTTCAGGCTGTTAACGGCAATGACCTTGGCGGTTCCGATGTGGTCGGCAACTGCCTACGCACAACAGTTGCACTCTGAAGTTCACGAGGAGCGTGAAGATAGGCGGCAGGAAGACGTCGTGCAGAATATGCATTTTGCCGACGACGTGCTGAAGAACAAATTCATCGCTATCTACGTGCCGTACCAGGAGCGCTTGTTCAAAATCGATCACGGTTATCGCGACTTGATTAAGGCATATCTCGATGGACAGGCCAGCGGGAAGATATTATCCGGCCCGCAGGCCAGAGAGTTGCTTAATCGAGGGCTGAAACTACAGCACGAACGCAACGAGAACCTCAGCGAATATATCGGCAAGCTGGAGAAGAATCTGCCCGGCGGCGTCGCACTGCAGGCATGGCTAGTCGAGTCTAAACTTCATGCAGCAAGTGCGTCGGCCTACCTTAGCGACGTCCCCTTCGTTACCCAATAGGACGGTCGCTAGCGTAACGCTCGAGAGGGCGGGCTTTGTGTTCCATCAAAGCCCGCCCGTAACTTCCTTCACGCTGAGTGGCTCCTGCTCCTCGACCTGGGTGTCTGCCGGGTCTTCGAAATCGGCAACAAATCGTAAATTGTCTCGTCGAACCGGCTTGGAATGCGCCTCACGACGGCCAAGCTCCGATGAATGCGATAACATTTGGCTTCTCTCTGCTATATCCTGATCTCCGGGGACAGCGGATGATGCGATAGCCGGCTGATTCGATCGGTTCGCACGATGGTTGCCGAAACGATCGCCGTGACCGAATGAAATCACCTCGCGCAAAGTTCCGATGTTCGAACTGATGATTCGCGCAACTACGAACGCGAGCAACGGCGAAGGTCCGGGGGACAAGGCTTCGAGGAACTAACTATGACTCCGGTGTCTATCGGGTGGATCGCGTTCGCGTGTGTCTTCGGCGGTGCGTTGCTGGGGATGGCGCTTCGCCGAATCTTGCCGGAGCACCATTTGACTGCGGACTCCAAAGACGTAATCAAGTTAGGGACGGGGCTGACCGCTACGATGTCGGCCCTCGTGCTCGCCTTGCTCATCGCCTCGGCCAAGAGCTCTTACGACGCTCAGAGAAACGAACTCACGCAGATTTCCGCGAACATTATTCTGCTCGATCGCGGGCTAGCGCATTACGGACCGGAAACCAAGCAGGCCCGCGATCTGTTACGCCGCTATGTCGCACAAATGCACGATCAGTTTTGGTCTAAGAACCGTTCAAAGGATTTGGAATTAGAACCGACTACCACGCTGGGCCAGAGCTTTTACGACAACCTCGTAGAATTGTCGCCGCAGAATGAAATTCAGCGCTCGATCAAGCTTGAGGCGTTAAAGATGAGCGTCGATCTTGCCGAGACGCGATGGCTCCTCTCTGAGCAGGGGGGCAGTTCGATTCCGATGCCCTTCCTGGTGTTGCTGATCTTCTGGGTGACGATAATTTTTCTCAGCTTTGGACTATTCGCCCCGCCGAATGGCACCCTCATCGCTGCCTTGTTTTTGTGCGCGCTATCGGTTTCGGGCGCGATCTTTTTGATCCTCGAGTTGGACCAGCCCTTTGGAGGTTTGATCAGAATCTCTGACGCCCCCCTGCGCAATGCGGTGGCCCGTCTCAAGCAATAGCAGCGCCGTCTCTCACCACCTCATTCGTGGTTCTTGAGGTGTTGATTTTCCCCGAGCCCATACACCATCGCGGTCTTGGTGGTCCCGAGTTTGATCCATTCCGCGCAATCGAGTTGCACTTCTTTGTAGAATTCTTCTGAAAGCCGGAGGGATTCCTTGTTCACCTCGTCAATCCGGTCGAACTTGCACTGGAACGCAAACTCGCCCGAGAGCGACCTCTCCAGCGCGCGGCTCCGCCATATCGCAATAGTGGTTTTACCTTTGAAGTGGTGTCCAAAGTGTATGATGCCCATGGTGTTTTGCACTTCCTCGACCGCAACGTTGTTGACTAACGCCATCTTCGTCCGCGGCTTTATGTTGATCTTGTTGAGGGTCGGGAAAGCTCGCGCGATATCCTCGATGCCGCGATCGAGCTCAATTTCGGGCGATATAAGCACGCACCCATGGGAGTAAACACTGCGCATCCCGCCCAAACGGTCCCGTTCCAGCAACAGTTCCTCCTTGAATTTTATCTCCTCGTGTCCGCCCAACTGCGGACGCACATCAACCGCCGCGGCGGCCGTAAGGTCGGGAGCGCGAAATTTGAAGGTCAGCTCATGTTCCGGCCGGGGCCATCCTTGATCGTAGAACGTGCGCTTACGAAGAATGAAGTGGTGGTTGTACAGGTCAAACTCCGGAGTATCATAGAAAAGCACCTCTCGAACCTGGCTGTCGAAGGCATGTCGATCGACATCAACCTTTAAAGCCAGCTTCTTAAGCGTCCTCGTCGCAGTTGCCCAGAATTCGAGAAAGCCCTTCTTGCTCGTAAACCGCTCCGGTTGCAGCAGAATTTTGTACTCTCGGTAGTGAACTATGTCGCTGGCGAGATGCTGCGTTTCAGGATGCTTGCTTATGTGCTTGTCCATACCTCAAATTGCATCATATTTACTCGGTTGTGGCAAAATCCCGCCCGTCGGTTTCGACGCATCGCAGAATAACCGACCGCAGATTTGTTTCGGACCGGCTATTCATTGCCACAATGCCGAGATCGCCCGATAGATGTGCGCTTTGCTCCTTTCCAACGCTAACCTCAATTGTGGTTGTAGCCTCCCGCTTCGGTTTCCGTGAGCGGTTGCGAGACCGGATGCTTCTCAAAGAGCGCGAGCGACCGGCGGATATCTTCCAATAACAGGTCAGCCAGATCGCGACTTACTCCATGGCGGACCAGGATGCGTTGGATTACCAGGTCCTCCCGGTTCGGCGGCATCGAGTAGGCTGGTACTTGCCACCCGCGCGCACGTAGCCGATCTGAAAGATCGTAAAGACTGAAGTCTTGCCTGGCGCCCTCGCGAAGGGTCCAACACACCGCGGGGATTCCGCCCTGACCGTCGTGGATGACTCGAAACGGCCCCATCTTGGCTATTTCTGTCGCGAGGTGCTGGGCGGTCCTATAACAAAGCTCCTGGATTTTCCGGTAACCTTCGAATCCCAGGCGGAGGAAATTGTAATACTGACAGACGATTTGTCCGGCCGGACGTGAAAAGTTTAAGGCGAAGGTCGGCATATCGCCGCCCAGATAGTTGACGTGAAAGATCAGATCTTCAGGTAGGTCTGCGAGGTCGCGCCACACGACCCAGCCGACTCCCAGCGGAGCGAGTCCAAACTTGTGCCCCGAGGTGTTGATCGATTTGACCCGGGGCAAGCGGAAATCCCAGACCAGATCAGGATCGCAAAAGGGCGCGAGGAAGCCTCCGCTCGCGGCGTCTATGTGGATTGGAATATCGAGTGCCGTGGTCTTTTCAAGATTGTCGAGAGCTTGGGCGATCGCCTGTACTGGTTCGTACTGACAGCACATCGTGACGCCCAGCGTGGGTACCACCATAATCGTGTTTTCGTCGCAACGCTCCAGGACCTGTTGCGGGCCCATCAGAAACCGTTCGCCCTCGACCGGGACCTCGCGCACCTCGACGTCGAAGTAACGACCGAACTTGTGCCAGCAGACTTGCACTGGGCCGCAAACCAGATTCGGCCGGTCAGTAGATTTGCCTTGCGCCCGCATCCTGGCTCTCCAGCGCCACTTTGCCGCCAGCCCTCCGAGCATCGCCGCTTCGCTAGAGCCGGTGGTCGAGCATCCGATGGTGTCTGCTGCGGCCGGCGAATTCCACAAATCGGCAAGTATATGAACGCACCTGCTCTCGATCTCGGCGGTCTGCGGATACTCGTCCTTGTCGCACATGTTCTTGTCCATGCAATCCGCCATGAGGGTCTGCACTTCTGGTTCCATCCAGGTAGTGCAGAATGTCGCGAGATTCTGGCGCGAGTTGCCGTCGAGCATCAGCTCGTCGTGGATGAGAGCGTAAGCGCTCCGCGGCGATCGCTCCGTCGGTGGGATTTTGTACTTGGGAACTGTCAGTAAAGGATCGCTGGAAGCCTGAATGACGTCCAACTTTTTCGTACCGAGGTCGTGCTTTTTATGCAGAGACATGCGCTTCTCCTGTGCACGTTCAAACCTGAACGGCGCTCGCGGGCGATGCAAGCGTGCTGCGCAAACCAGGGAACGCGGTCAGATGACTAGCTCCCCACGTGGACCAGAGCGCTGTAGCCGTCCCACATAATCTCGATACCGATGCAAAGGAGAATAAAAGCCGACAGCCTCACCAGCACATTGGTGCCGTGCTCGCCGAAGACTCTCACGAGATTCTCGGCAAACCGGTAGCATACGTAAATGGTTACGGCGATCGCGACTAGCCCGACGATCGCGGCGCCGCCGAGCATTGCGACTCGGGTCAGAGGGACTCCTCGTGGTCGTTGGCTACCGAGCGTAATGGCCACTGCGATCGACCCCGGACCCACTGTTATCGGCATCGTCAATGGATAGAACGCGTCACTAGGCGGCACCGGTCGATGGCCGGTCCGCTCGTCGGCCGCCTGATCCCTCTGCTGCAGCAGATTCCACCCTGTCGCAGTGACTACCAGTCCTCCGGCCACGCGCACGATTGGCAAAGTGATGCCGAAGAAATCGAGCACGTATGAGCCGATGAGCAGCGAGCCAAGCAGCAGAAAAAAGCTGTTGCAGGTGACCCGCGCTGCGAGGGCATTGCGTTCCGCGCCGGTACAATCCCGCGTCAGTCCCAGGAAAATTGGTCCGCCGCCGATCGGGTTAACGATAGGAAACAGTCCCGCATAGACTAACAAAAATGCGTTAATTACCTGGTTGACGGCTGCCATGCTGAATTAAAATCGCTACCCAGGGAGGCTGGCTGATCGCATCTCCCGAGTAAAGTGAGGTTCGCCGGCCGTGGGGCGCAGCCCTTAGAGGACTGCCTGCGGCAGCAAGCGTGCGAACCGACCCGCCCACCGGCGCTGACCGGCTTCATCCGCGATCAGATCCTGGCGAATTTCGATCGCGACATGCATTAACTTGCGCCGCTCGCCATGAATGGGAATCGTGTAATCCGATGCGTCGGTCACGCTGTATGGTTCGTTATCGCCGACGATGAGCCCCTGCTCACCCCGCAAGAGTTCGATCAATTTCCCGGCTAAACGCGAATCACGATTATATAGCACCCCGACATGCCAGGGCCGGGCAACAGCCTCGAAAACCGGCGTAAAGCTGTGCACGGCGATCAGTATCGCTGTCCGTCCGGATCGCCGCCGCCGATCCAATTCACTCGCGATTCGATCGTGGTAGGGCTCGAATATCTCGCGGATTCGACTTGCGATTTGAGCATCGCTAAGCCCGATATTTCCGGGAATAATCGTGCGTTCACTCATCTCGACGATCGAAGTCTTCGATCCCGGCGTTCGGTTACAGTCAATAGCGAGGCGGGAATAATTCTGTCGTATGACGATCGCGTTGAGCGCTTCTCCCATCAGGCCCGCGACAGCACCCGCGCCAATATCCCACGCAATGTGCCGCTCGCGGTCAGGTTCCGCAAGGCCCAGCTGATGCAGACTCCGCGGCAAGTATCTCCCGGCGTGATCGGCGACGATGACAAACGGCGATGCGCTGTCGGCGTTGGTGACTGCGAAAGCTTGCGGTTCGTCTGCCGCTCTAAGCGAAATCGCTGCACTATCGATCGTGGTTGGTGGCTTCCCGATAGTCATCGTGTCGGAGAGTTTTGGTCACCGCTGCGAAAGCTGTATCGTATGTAACATATCACTTAACGTTGTTCAGAGGGTCGCGATGCCCACGCTGTTCATCAGGCATATCACGACCTACAAATATAAACACCCGGTTGCTTTCGGCGATCACTGGATGAGGTTGCGTCCTTTGGATAGCCACGACCAGAATCAGGTCAGCGCAAAGCTCGTGATTACCCCTGCCCCTAAAAGTATCAGGCGAACCCAGGATGCTTTCGGCAACCACGTGGATGTGGCGCGTTTCGACGCCCGATCCAGACAGCTTCGGTTCGACAGCGCAGTTCGTCTTCAACATTCCCATGCTGATGTCGATAGTTTCGAAATCGAACAGTTCGCCCAGCGCTGTCCGTTCATGTACGGCGCCGAGGAAATGCCGGACCTCGTCCGTTTCATCGAACGGCAATCGGAGGATCCGGATGGCATCGTCGACCGCTGGGCTCGAACGTTTCTGCGCGGGGCTCAGTCAAGCGATACTCGTCAGTTCTTGATCGACCTCACATATGCCATCGACAAAACTTTCAGGCACGTACGCCGGGAAGAAAAGGGTATTCAAACGCCGCTCGAGACGCTCGAACTCAAAAGCGGTAGCTGTCGTGATCTTGCCGTCCTGATGATCGAGGCGGTGCGCTCCCTTGGGATGGCCGCGCGTTTCGTGTCCGGATACCTGCACGTTCCGCATCAGCGCGACGAATATCGGGTCGGCGGCGGCAACACCCACGCCTGGGCTCAAGTCTATATCCCGGGTCCCGGTTGGGTGGATTTTGATCCTTCCAATGGCATCGTTGGCAATCGTGATCTCGTCCGCGTTGCGGTAGTGCGCGATCCCCGTCAGGCAATGCCTCTCCACGGCACCTGGATCGGACTCCGGTCCGACTTCATAGGAATGAGCGTCGAGGTTGACGTTACCGCCGAGGAGTCCGAATCCGAAAGAGCCAAGGAAAAATTTCGCCGGGATGACGCAGGATGAAGACTTCGCAATGACGACGGATTTGCCGCGCCGCCTCGAAGTTCAGCACGACGTATTTGCGCTCTGCGATGATCAACCCGAGTAATTTCTCGGGTTCGCCTCAGGCGATGAACGAATGGGTGTGCCCGCTTACCGCCCAAGGAGACCTCCGTTGGAAATCAAAGTAGGCTACGAATTGATCTACGATTGTCCTCAACCGACGCCGATGATGCTCGTTTTGAACATCCATTATTCGCGCGCGTCCGACATCGTGATTCCAGATCACCTGACGACCAACCCGTCTATTCCCCTTTCGGCCTATCGCGATAGCTACGGTAATTGGTGCACCCGTCTGGTCGCGCCGGCCGGCCCGCTTAGAATCGCAAATACCGCGGTCGTTAAGGACTCAGGTGAGCCAGACATTATCGCAACCGCCGCACACCAGCATTCCATTCAGGAATTGCCCGAAGAAGCTCTGGTTTTCCTCTTGGGGAGCCGCTATTGCGAGACCGATAAATTTACCGACGTTGCCTGGAAGTTATTTGGTCAAACTCCAGCAGGATGGGGCAGGGTGCAGGCGATCTGCGATTTCGTGCACAACCATATATCGTTTGGTTACGAACATGCGCGCAACACAAGGACCGCATGGGAAGCCTTCAACGAGAGAAGAGGCGTCTGCCGCGACTACGCCCACCTCGCGATTGCGCTCTGTCGATCAATGAACATCCCGGCGCGCTACTGCACCGGATATCTCGGCGACATCGGAATCCCGCCACCCTACGGTCCGATGGATTTTGCGGCCTGGTTCGAAGCCTATCTAGGCGGACGCTGGTACACCTTCGATGCGCGCAACAACGAGCCGCGGATTGGCCGGATTCTGATGGCCAGGGGGCGCGACGCGATCGACGTTGCCATCGCTACCACGTTCGGACCCAATACGCTCGTCAGTTTCAAGGTTTGGACTGACGAGGTTATGGCCAACTGAGCCACCTGCGATCGATTGCGACAGGCTATCTTTGATCGAGCGCTCGCGAAAATTCGTCGAGAAGATCGCGCCAGTGCTCGGTCCCCACGGAAATTCGCACCAGCGACTCGGTAATCCCGGCGTCCGCGAATTCTTTCGCGGAGAGCTCGCTGTGGGTCGTCGTCATCGGATGGCATACGAGGGTTTCTACCGCCCCCAGGCTCACCGCGTTCTTCGCAATCTTGAGACGGCGCAAGAACTCGAAGGCGCCGACCTTGCCATTCTTCACTTCGAGCGACACCAGCGAGCCAGGGTAATCCGTCTGCGCGTCGCGGATTCTGATTTGCTCCAGGTCCGTGAACAATGACGGGTAGATCACGCGGTTGACCTGCGGATGCTTAACCAACTGCTCGGCGATTCTCTGTGCGTTCTTGCTCTGTCGGTTCATCCGCAACGCCACCGTGGAGAGCCGCGAATCCAGCATCCAGCACTCGTCCGCCTGCAGGATATTACCCAGCAATGCGCGCATCCCGGTGAGTGTCTGAATCAATTCGGGATCGGCGGCCAGGATTGCGCCGGCGAGAAGATCGCTGAATCCCCCGAGAAATTTAGTCGCGGAATATATCACCAGGTCGGCGCCGCGGTTCAGCGGATGCTGGAATGTCGGTCCCAACAACGTGTTATCGACCGCAAGTAGAGGTCTCTTCGCGTGTTGGCGGACCGCGCTTGCTGCTTGTGCGATATCACTCATCACCAAGGTTGGATTCGCAGGAGTCTCAATCAGCACCAGCCTCGGATTTTCGCTTTTCTCAATCGCATCGGCTAAGGCTTGCGCATTACCAGCCGGTACTCCCCGCGTCTCGAACCCGAGCGGCTCGATGATCTGATGAATCAAATGCTGCGTTCCGCCGTATAGCGGCTGCGTATAGATCAGGGAACCGTCACGCTCGAGGAATGAGAGCATTACGGTTACGATTGCCGCCATTCCGGAGTTAAAGACCGCTGCCGAATGCGCCCCGCGTTCAAGCGGCACCAACTGCTCCTCCAGAATCTCGGCGTTCGGATGATTCAGCCGGGCATAGATCAAATCCGGACGGTCTTCGCCGACCGGCGAGATCTTCCCCAGAACGATTCCGAAAGCTCGCTCAGCCGCCTCTGGACTTGGGAAGACAAAGGTTGAGGTGCGGTACACGGGTGGTCGTGCCGAGCCGACCGATAATGTCGGGTCGAAACCTTTATTGAGCACAGCGGTCTCGGGTCGCACGCGATATGAAATCTTGGCCATGTGCACGCTCCAATCGCGGGCTGGGCGCCCGTACAGTTGTTCCCCAGGCTCCATTGAAGCACGCATTTCAGACAGCGCAAATCGCATCATCCGACGCGCACTCCAGAACCACCGTTGCACCCGCTCCTTTTTGGGTCCCTACGCCTGTCGGTCTGCTATACGATTCGCAGACACGGAGCGGCTGATGTTAACGGCGCCGGTACTTCATCTTACGAATGTACAGGTTGTGCTCCCAGGCACCAAAACCACGGTATTGGACTTCTGCGCGATGTATCCGCATGGGCAAAAGAGTAAAAAGAAATCATAGCTTTCGAAATTCTTGATCGGCCTTAACGCAAGAGACTCAAGTCGCCCTGGCGCGTGCGGGAAGGTTCGGGATCTGTCCTTCTTTTGGGAACCTCGAAAGCAGGAGTAACAAATGACGAAACACGCATTCAATCTCGCGGTGGCAATTTGCTTTGGTACTGCGATGGTTGCGGTAGCTGGTTGCGCGCCCACTACTCATGTGACGGAAACCACTACCACCAGACAGTACGACACGACCGATCCGCCCCTGGCGCCTGTCGCGAATTCCGGAACCACCACCACGACTCGGTATAACAACGGCACCGTGCAGCAGACTTCGACGGAGCCCGTTGCCTATGCATCTCCGGATCAAACCACAACAACTATCACTAGCGATCCAAACGGCAGCACCGTACAAAAGCAGACCACCACGACCTACACGACGCCGTAAGCTGATTCTCTATCGAGTTTGCGGCATACGGCGAGCCGCACCGCCAACTCTGCAACGTCCAGAGTGGTGCGGTAAGTCCGGTGCCGATTTGATTGCCGATCGCACGAGCAGGCTCTGGATTCCCGCTTGTTCTCGACCGGCGATTTGGATGCGATTCGCCCCCAACAGCGCCCTTGTAATCTCAGCCCGATGCGCCAGTACTCATGTCTGACGCCGTTATGGCCCGCACCTTCGAACGTCCACCGCACTCATGTCCGGGTAGCGATCGCCCGCGGCGAAGCCCTTGGGTGCGACTTCCTCGATCCGGCTCAAATCGCTTGCGCTCAATTGAATCTTGATCGCCGCCGCGTTTTCCTCGAGATATTTGCGCCGCTTCGTTCCCGGGATCGGCACGATATCTTTTCCACGCGCGAGCACCCACGCGAGCGCAAGCTGGCTCGGCGTGACGCCTTTCTCGCTCGCGATTCGGTTTACCCGTGCGACTACCTCTAAATTGCGCTTGAAGTTCTCGCCCTGGAATCTCGGATTAAGGCGGCGAAAGTCGTTCTGAGGAAAATCGTCTAGAGACTTGTATTCGCCGCTCAGAAAGCCTCGTCCCAGCGGGCTATACGCGACCAATCCGATTCCCAACTCCCGCAGCGTCGGTAACACTTCGTTTTCGATGTCGCGGCTCCACAGTGAGTATTCCGTTTGGACCGCGCTGATCGGATAGATCGCGTGCGCCCGCCGGATGGTCTTGGCAGAAGCCTCGGAGAGCCCGAGATACCGCACCTTGCCGGCCTTCACCAGTTCCGCCATCGCACCTACCGTTTCCTCGATTGGCACTTTCCGGTCTACGCGATGCTGGTAGTACAAATCGATTTGGTCGAGCCCGAGTCGCTTAAGCGATGCGTCGCAAGCAGATCGCACGTATTCAGGAACGTCCGTTGATTTCGCGGGTACCATCCGGATAGCGCACGATGCCGAACTTGGTCGCGATAATCACGCGATCTCGTAACGGCTTTAACGTTTGCCCCACCAGTTCTTCATTGTGGTAAGGACCGTACATATCGGAGGTATCGAAGAAATTGATGCCCAATTCTATTGCCCGGTGCAGCGTAGCAATCGATTCGCTATCGTCGCACGGACCGTAAAACTCCGACATGCCCATGCATCCAAGGCCTAGTTCAGCTACGACGAGGCCTTGGCCACCGAGCTTACGCGAGGGCATGGTCAGTTCGCTCATGATGATTCATCTCCATTCTTTGGGGTCGTACGATCTCGTCGGCGCCTTTTTTCTCTGGCAGGGCGCTAGCGCTAGGCCGACCTGATTATCCGCGACTCACGATACGATCTGCAACGCCGCGCCGGTGGCAGCGGTTTCGTAGTGGAGACCGCCACCGGCGTCTCCCCCTTCAGCCAGGCGTCGTGAAAAATGTCCGCATCATCAGCTACCCGTGTCGCTGCGGCGGACCGCGCTGGCGTAACAAAGTGGCAACGCAAACTTAACCTGCGAGCTATTCCGGCACGCCTGCCCGTCCGTTATCTATACCAGTCGACAACGATCTCTACATCCAGATTGAAGCGAGGGAACCAGGGCAAACGCCATGAGATTAGGACTTGCGCAGAAGGCGATGTGGTTGGGGGTTACCGCCATGCTGGCGGGTTGCGGCTCGATGACTCCGGAGCGGGAGAAGGCCTGCTTGATCGGCGCGGGAATCGGCGCAGTCGCGGGCGGCGGGCTTGGTGCCGCCGGCGCGGCGACCTCGGGGAATGGTACGTCGAAGGCGTACGAGATCGGGGTTCCCGTTGGTGTCGTCGGCGGCGCCTTGATTGGCGGCGCCATGGGTTGCCTGATGGGCGGATCACACGCAGCGCCACCGCCCCCACCGCCGCCGCCACCTCCACCGCCGCCACCGCCGCCTCCACCCCCGGCGCCCGAAAAGATCGTGTTGCGTGGCGTGCACTTCAACTTCGACAAATCCTTTATCCGCGAAGTTGATAAGCCGGTGCTCGATGAAGCGGCCGACACATTGAAAGCCAATCCAAATGTGAAGGTTTACGTTAACGGCTACTGCGATGCGATCGGTTCTTCCGAGTACAATCTGAAACTGTCGCAGCGTCGCGCGGAGGCGGTCACGAACTACCTTGAGGATAAGGGCATTCCGGCCGACCAACTGGTGCCGCAGGGCTTCGGCAAGACCAATTTCGTGGCCACCAACAAGACCGCGGAAGGGCGCGCTGAGAATCGCCGCGTCGAGCTGGTGCCCGCTGATCAGCAGTAGAATCTGTATCGATTAATGGCGAAGGCCGTGTCCCTGTATTACAGGTCACGGCCTTCGCTTTCGTAATGCATCCCATCCGGATTATTGCCGGCGGGATCGAAGCTCTCAGCGATAGACGATATTGATCGGCACGTCCAACGAGCCTTGGCCGTTGTAGCTGAAACTGGCGGCGCTGAACGAGGGCGGCGAGAGCGTCGCCTTGGCGTCGTTCGAAAAGCCGTAGCCTTTCGTCGGCATCCCAATCAGGTTGAAATCCATCTTGCCGTTCATATTGGTATCGTCGAGAACGGTTACCGCATAGGTTCCGGCGGGAACGCCTGCGAACTCGCATACACCGACGTTGTCATGCTTCGCCGTTACCATACTACGAAATGCTTTCTTCCTGTGGCGCGGAAATCCGTCCGGCCCGTTGAATAGAGCGCAACCAACCCGGCCCCGGTTATCGCGTAACCCTTTTACCACCACGCGAATCCCCTCCTCGGGGCTGGCGGAAAAGGAGTACTTGGGTGCGATGAACAACGATAATACGAGTGTGGTGACGACCAATAGCGAAGGTTTCATTGAGGCGGAAGTCTAACATTTTGTGGGCGACGATCGTATCTCTCCGGCCGAATTTGGAGCCAATGTCGAAGTGTGATTCTAGACACGTTAACGCGCGGAGGTTGACGCTCCGGGCACGGGTTTTCCGAGACCAGCCCTCGGCCGTGCGGATCGCGCGTTTGCGATCGGATTTCAGTCGCCCGGAACGAGACGATGGGAATCGCTATCGAAATGCTGAGTGGAGAACTCGAACAGTTCAGAGTCCTCCAGCGCTTCCATCTGATGAACCAGGCCACGCGGAATATCCATGCATTCGCCGGCTCGCAACTCGAATTGTTCGAGCGTTTCCGCACTCTCCGATTCCTTGACAAACACCTTGAGCCGCCCCGCGCGAAGGAAGAACGATTCCGTTTTGATCTTGTGGAAATGCAGCGAGCAGCGCTTGCCCTTTTGGATCTCGAGGATCTTGCCGCAATAGAGATCGTTATTGACCAGCCACACCTCCCGGCCCCATCCCTTCGGTACGATCCTGACAGGCGTGCGCTGCCGCCCGCAGGTAATCGGTGCGCCGACTCCATTCGCGCCGCTTTCGTGGCCTCGGGGAAATTCACTCGTCTCGGCGTTCGGTTTCATCGGTTCGTCTCCTTCAATTGGATAATTTTTTGACGCGGTGGAATCTTCGGCGGATTGCCTTACCCAGGACCGGCCGGAAATGGCACCAGAGATTTCGCACGCCCGCCTCCCGCAGCATGTTGACGTGGACCCATTCGATTTCCTCGCAACAGGGAGCCGCATGCAGCATGGGATGAGCCGCCAGACTAGATTCATTGGCGTATATCACGAGGTTTTGCCGGTACCACCAAAGTACGCGCTGGTCTTCACGCACGCGGGGGCGGATTCCGTCGCACATCCGAAATCCGCGCGTCCTGAAGCGATCGTGCCAATATTCCGGCCAGCGCTCGTTGACGTGGCCGCTGCCACCCTGGCCGGGGATCGCCGCGGAAAAGAGTACTGTCGGAGCCGCCGCGCATCGCGCGTCCACCAGGTCTTCACTACGGGAATGCGGTATGTGTTCGGCTACCTCAAGACAAATTGCGAGGTCAAAGCGTCCGTCGATCCCGAACGGCTGCGACAAATCGACCGCGCAGAAACGCGACGCCTCGATATAGAGCTTCGATTTATCAACGTGCTCGCCGTCGATTCCGCGAAGTTCGCGCGCTCCGTTTTCCGCGAAAGCAACGAGCCATCCGCCGAGCCCGCAGCCCTCGTCGATCACGCTGCGCGGTTGTATCAGTTCCGTTACCAGGGCAGCGACAACGCGCGCCGACCGCAGCGAACCGGGGGCCTGTTGCGCGTAAAAGTCCGCACCATACCTGATGTCGAGCGATCCCGGCATCGTCACGCCCGCGTCTCCGTTCGATCCTGATCGAGGCGGTCGGGCTCGCGTAACAACCGGTCAAGCCCCTGCTCGATTGAAACTTGCGGGCACCAGCCCAGCACGGATTCCGCTTGCCGCAAGTCGGCCAGTGTATTACGCGGCTCGCCGCGTCGTGCGCCGACATGAATCGTCTCGCCTCCGATGATCTCCGCTATTCGATTCACACTGATTCCACGACCGTATCCAACGTTGATCGCGCGGCCGTCCGCATGTGGGCAGCGCGCCGCGAGCAGGTTCGCGCGCGCTACGTCGCTGACAAACGTGAAGTCGCGCGTCTGCTCGCCATCGCCGCAAACAATCAATGGACTCCCGCGCCGCCGCGCGTTCAGGAACACTCCGATGACGGTGGGATAGGCGCCCTCCATGATCATCCGCGGGCCGAAGACATTGAAATAGCGCAGAGTAAGCGTCTCGAGCCCGTAAAGTTCGCAGAAGAGTCGGGTGTATTGTTCGCCCGCCAGTTTCTGCAAGGCATACGGATTCATCGGGTTTGGCCGCATTTCCTCGCGCAGAGGGAGGGTCGGCTGTTCGCCATAGACCGATGACGAACCCGAGAAAATCACGCGTCGCACACCTGCGTCTCGCGCTGCGATTAGCACGTTGAGCGTTCCCACTACATTCACCAGGTCGGTTTCGACCGGCTTTTTGATCGATAACGGAACGCGCGCGAGCGCGGCCGCGTGAAAAACACAATCGATGCCGGCGAACGCGTCCCGAAAAGAACCGGGGTCCCGGATATCGGCCTCGATAAATTCAGCGTCCGCCGCGACCTGCTCGCGCCTGCCCGTGCTGAGATTGTCGATCACTCGGACCCGTACGCCGTCTTCAAGCAGCATATCGACCAGGTGTGAGCCGACGAAGCCCGCGCCGCCAGTGACAAGCGCCGATCCAATTGCCGGCGTGGTGACATAACTCGTCATACCGACCCCCTTGCTAGTGCCTTGCGCGCCCGCGACGATCATCCCGTCCCGGGCGCGCGTGGATTTTCCACTCTGCATTCTCTGTTGAGCTGGCGGTGTTACTCAGATCGCCGCAAAAATTTGGCCCTTCCTATGACCCTCAGTTAAGGAATCGAACGCCGCTAGCGCTCGATCAGCTCGATCGCAATCGGTCGCGAGCCTAGCGGCAGGCTATCTATCGTCATGGTGCCGTGATCGCTTGCCACTGCCGTGCGGAACTTCTCGCCGGTGACAACATCGGTCGCCAGGCACCGTGAGGTCGAGGCCATGGCGAAGCGTGTCGTTATTCGTGCGGGGGTCGTTGTCTCATCGTAGGAGCCGGCCTTCCAGATAAAGCCGGCGTATCCTCGGGCGGTCGAGAACCAGGCGGTTTGCGGGCCGGTCACGGTCGTCGCCGCAGAGAGCGGCGTGAAATGGCCGGCGCTGTCAGAGACCGCCAGGGTGGTTGGCGGTTTTGTGAGATACCGCCAATCGGTGCCGAGGATTCCTGCTATGCGCTGCAGCGTGAAGAACGCAGGTTTCGCAATGTAGCCTTTTGCGGCGGTTCCGGTGAGGCCAAAATTTTGCTCCGGGTCGGTCCAATCCGAGCCTTCGTCGGCAAGCTCGTAGATCGACCACAAGCGCGCGCCACTGCCGAAGCCAATAATCATTCCCCGCGCGTTAAAGGCGGCTTGCTCCTGGAGCGAGACACAATTGTAATGTTCAGGGTGCGTGGCCGGATCGCAGGTTGGAAACCCATATTCTGTGACCCAGGTCTGCAGTGTCCGCCCGAGATACTGCTGCGGAAAATCGTCAGCTTGAATACGCAGATTCGAGACCAGGCTGCCGTTCGAATCCGCGACCGCGACACCGTCGCGAAGATAATTTTTCACGCCGCCCCATGGAACCTGTTCCGGGGGAAATTTCGAGGCGTACGGGTGGATCGAGACGCCATCGATGTCGGCAAATTCCTGTGGGCGGGACCGCAGCGCAAAGACCAATGGCGGGCCTTCGAGATTAACCAATACCGTCGCCCGTGGATCGACCTGCTTGATTGCGCGGGCGGCCTTGCCCATCAGCGTTACGAAATTGCTCACCCATGGTGCGTCGCCGACGCCGTTCCACGCCCCTCCATAGTATGAGCGAAAGTCGAAGTTCCCCGGTTCGTTCCAGATCTGATACGCCAGGACCTGCTGATCGCCGAGCGTCCTGACCAACCATGCCGAGTACTTCGCGAAGGCATCCGCGTCGAGCGGATTGGCATAGAGGGTGTTTTTCCGGAACAGCCCAATGGTCATCTTGATATTCGATGCGGCGAGGAGCCGGATCACCCTTTGATCCTCCGGCGGAATCGAATACTGGCCAGGGATCTTTTCATCCTCTGCCCATTCGCCCGGCGACCAGTTCACGACGCTCACTCCCAAGGTCCGCATTAGCGCGATTTGCCGATCGTCGGCCGCCACGGAATGGCCCAACTTTACGTCCATGCCGAAGCCTCGCAACTGAGTTCGAGGCGCTTCCTGCGCATAACACGCGCATGCGGAAGCGACGATCAGGCTGCAAATCAAGGCGATGATCTGAGCGGGGTAGGGTGCGCCGCTTCTCCTCGCGCGGCTCCCGATTCCTGTTTCCTTCCAAGGCGCCAGCGTAATGCTCATCAGCGCTCACCTGCGGCGAGTTGATCAGAGGGGACTTGAGCAAGTCCTTCGACAGCTACGGCGGCGGCGCATTCGACGGAGTTCTCGAGCCCGCCTTCCTCCGCGTCTTTTAAATCGTTTGCCAGTAACGCGCGACTGAGCGCCGCCAGCCGCCTCGCCCTTGCGCGAGTGCTGAAATCCTTTTCGATCAGCCGCTGCTGCGCATTGCGCGCCAAATCGCAGTGCATGCGATCGTTTGCCGCGACTTCGCTTATCGCACGACGCATCGATTCAGGATCGCCCGGCGGAACATAGCGAACGCACTCGTTGTCAAAATATTCGTCCAGGCCGCCCGTTCCAGTGCAGACGACCGGCACTCCGAACAGCGCGGCCTCAGTCAGCACCGTGATGCCCGAGGCGTGGATATTGTGCTTGATCGCAAGGACGACCAGATCGGCCCATTGGTAAAGCTCAGCCAGTTGCGCGGAGGTCGGCTTGACCAGCGTCACGTTGCTTCTCTGCGCAACCACCGCCCCGCCGATTTTACCTGCGCCGATGCGGACCTCGAATTCCGGCTGGTCGCCAACGGCAGCGATTAGCGTTGCCCAGTCGCGATGCATGTCGCGGCCAAGCGACAATATGCGGATTGGATGATGTACCGGCCGCGGCGCTGCCGCGATTACTTTGCCAATATCGATTCCGAAGGGAATTACCTGCATGTGCGCGGCGGGAAATAAACGGCGCGCGGCTATCAGATTGGCCTCGCATTGCACCGTCAGGACATCGGCTCGGCGCAGCAACCGCAGGTAGAGCCATTGTTTCGCCTTCCACAATTCCGGCCAGCGGCCGAATAACCATACGCTCTGCGCAATCACGCGAGGGCGCGATGCGCCGCGCCCAGTCCATAGCAAGGCGAGCGCCGCCAGGGCCTCCAGTTCTGTATGCGTCCAGACCACATCGGCATTTCGCAGCCCGCTCCGATTGCGCCAGGCGTGGACCAGGTCGAAGCCCAGCCATTTCCGCAAACCCATCCGCACCAGGCGGCGCACGCGGCCTTCCGGAGCGTCCTCGGAATAGGTGACGATAAGCCCTTCCTCGCGACCGTGATGATAACCGTAGGGCATCGCGTCGTGGATTCCCGGCAGTTCCCCGCGTGCCCAACTCGCGCCGAACCCGTGCGCGAGAAAGACGAACACGCGCGGCGACTCATCGTCTGGCGGTGGCTTCTCTGTCGTCATGGCTCATCACCCCATGTGCTTGCGCGCATCCCTGATCAATTCGACCGAGAGCGCGCGGTGGCGCAATGCGTAAGAGCGTGAACTGAGCGAGCTGCCAACGATCTTGGCCTGCGCTCGCTTCACCAGCTCGAAGCGCAGGTCAGGGTCGCCGCCCAACTCGACTATCGCGTTACGCAGCGCCACCGGATCGCCCGGCGCCACGTAGCGAACCTCCGTATCCGAGAAGTAGGCTCTGAGCCCCCCGGTATCGGTGCAGATTACGGGGACCCCGCGCGTTACCGCTTCGCATACGGCAGTGATACCGGAAGCATGCAGGTTCGGTTTTAGCGGCACTACCACGAGGTCGGCTCGTTCATAGAGCTCCGCCACTTCCTGCGCTGACGTTGACCGTCGCATCACAATCTGGCGAACCCCGCGGGTGCGGCCCCGCGTGCGCCAGCGGATTCTCTTGCCGCCGATCCTGACCTCGCAATCGTCGATCGATTTGACCGCCTCGATGAGAGTGCGCCAATCGCGATGGATATCGTTGCCCAGCGCCACGATCCGCAACGGGTGATTGCTCTTCCGCCGTTCCGCGGATTTGATCGCGTTTGCGTCGATGCCGAATCGAACGAACTCTACCCGCTGCCCCGGAAAGAGTGCGCGCGCCACGCGCAGATTCTCCGGCGAATGCACCGTCAACGCGTCCGCATCCGCCATCAATCGCCGGTACAGCCATCGCCACGGCGGCAGCATTCGCGGCCAGCGGTCGAAGAGCCATACACTCTCGGCGATCACCTGCGGACGATGGCCCGGCGGACGGCGCAACAGCAGCAACAGGACAGCCAGATGTTCATACTCGGTACTCGTCCAGATCACGTCCGCGGCATATATCGATTGGCGATTGCGCCAGGCGTGGATCAGATCGAAGCCGAGTATCAGGCGCAATCCCGACCGCAGGTATTGCACCAATTTGCGCTCCGGTTCGTCCTCCGAATACTCGACCGTCCAACCGCCGTCAGCGGCGTGGAAAAACCCGTACGGAAGCCGTTCGTTGATGCCGGCAATCTTTCCCTGCGTCCATTGACTGGTCCAATTCCGCGCGCCAAAGCCATGCGCGAGCAAGACGAAGACCCGCACCTGCACCTGCTTCGCAGGAGCGAGACCCTCTTCCGTTCGATACGCCGCCTGTCTCATGCGGTTCCTCTCATTGAAAAAAATGATTCGCGAATCGGGCCGAGGCCGCCTGCGATCAAACGTGCGCTGAAATGGGACCAACCGATGGGGCGTGCCTCGGCTCTGTCACAACGTTAAGTGCGGGGCGTGTCACTCCCCGCAGTGGCGGCCGCATCGCGCGATCGATGAGCGCGCGGAACTCGCCGCGAAATCGCGCCACGCCAAAGCGGTTCGCGTTCCTTCCGATTAGCCTGGCTTCCAGCGGCGGCATCCGTTCGAAGAGGTCGATCGCTGCGACCAGTGCTGCCGGACTCTGCTCGTCAAACAGCACCCCGGTCTCCCCGTGCACGACGATTTCGGCCGCACCGCCGCGTCCAAAGGCGATCACCGGAGTGCCGCAGGCTTGGGCCTCTACCAGCGCAATGCCGAAATCTTCCTCGCCCGCAAACACGAACGCTTTGGCCCGCTCCAGATGATCGCGCTTCGACTCATCGGATACCCGGCCCGCGAATGTAATGTTTGCCGGGGCTCGCGCTTTCAACGACGCGAGCTCGGGCCCGTCGCCGATAACCACCAGCCGGCGCTGCGGCATCCGCGCGAACGAATCGACCACCAGGTCAACTCGCTTGTATGGCACCAGCCGCGAAACGATGACGTAGAAGTCCTCCTTGGCCGCAGCCACGTTGAACCGCTCGACGTGCACCGGCGGATGGATGACTTCCGCCGGACGTCGGTAGGTCTTCAGTATGCGCTGTGCGATAAAAGCGCTGTTCGCAACGAAATGATCGACTCCATTGGCCGTGCGCGTATCCCATATGCGCAGGTAATGCATCAATATCCGCTGCGGCAGCGAACGCCATTTCCCGCCGGCGAGATAGTCGCCTTGAAGATCCCACGCGTACCGCATCGGACTGTGCACATAGCTGATGTGCGGCTGATGCGGCCGGCTGATTACTCCCTTGGCCACAGCGTGCGAGCTCGAGATGACCAGGTCGTATCCCGCCAAATCGAATTGCTCGACCGCAAACGGCATTAGCGGCAGGTACCAGCGGAAGCGCTTGCGCGCGAACGGCAAGTGCTGAATGAACGAAGTCGTCACCCGCCGTCCGCGCAAAAATGCGCGCTGATTCGATGGTAGGAAGTCCACTATCGCGAACACATCGGCCTGCGGATACAGCCCCAGGATCTCTTCGAGCACCTGCTCCGAACCAGCATACGTATCGAGCCATTCATGAATTGCAGCTACTTTCATGCGTATCGCTTGCTCCCGACGCGGTCCGTTTCGATCTCGTTTTCCGCGGATGATGAATGTGCGCTTGCCTGCGACAGCACCTCCCAGGTCATCGCCGCCGTCTTTTCCCAATTGAATAAGCGGGCGCGCCGGATTGATCGCTCCCGCAGTTCCAGGCGCATCGCAGCATTGCTCAAAAGGCACTCGATCGCGGTTGCGATCGACTCGCTATCGTGTGGATCGACCGTGAGTGCACTGTCGCCGACCACCTCTGGCAATGAAGTCGTGTTCGAGACGATCGGCACCGTGCCCGACGCCATCGCTTCCAGCGCGGGCAGACCGAAGCCCTCGTAAAACGACGGACACAGCAAAGCCAGGGCGCCGCTGTACAGCGCCGGCAGATCCGCGTCGGGGACAAATCCGCTGAAATGAACCCGGGCGGGAACGCTATCCGTCGTCACGCCGCCGAACACATGACGCTGACCCGCCCGTCCTGCCACCACCAGCCAGGTGTCTGCCGGCAGCCGTGCGACGCACCGCGCCCACGCTTCGAGTTGTCCGTTCAGGTTCTTGCGCGGTTCGAGCGTCCCGAGGCTCAATACATACCGCGCAGACGGAATTCCCAGCCGCTCGCGCATCGCTGCAACCGCCTCTTCAGCGCACGGCCGGAAGCGTTCGTCAACGCCGTTGGGAATTACACTGATTTTCGACTCATCCAGGCCGGTGATTTCGATTAGCCGTCGTTTGCTGAACTGCGAGCCGGTGATCACACGGCGAGCACTCCTGACCAAACGCGGCACCATGATTCGATACCAGGCGGAATATTTCCGAGCGAACCACTCCGGGTGATCAAAGGTCGCTAAATCGTGGACCGTTACGACTTGATTCTCCAAAAACAATGGGCCCGTATTTGCCGGACTCCAGAGCAGGCGCGAGCGGGTCTTCCCCGGCAGCCAGCATTGCTCCCATGCATGACCCCTGATCCCTTGCAGCGGTCGTGCGGGTGCGATCGTCTCAAGCTTCTCGCCAAGTCGCGCGCACAACTCTCCGACGTAACGTTGAACGCCACTTAAGTCCGCGCTCAGCGATCGCGTATTCACGACTATTCTTCCGTCCATCTTGTGATCCTTGGAGAGGCAGTGAACTTCGCGTCGATCGATGATCGTTAATTCAGCTACCCCTGATGCCTCAGGAGAAATGCGAGGCCGGTACCAGTTCCCGGCGCTCCTCGGCTGACATCACGCAAAACCAAGTGGTCCCGACTACCACCGCCAGTGCCAGCCCCAGGTAAATTGCACGCGGCCCAATCGCCGCCGGTAAGATGACGGTGCCGGCCAGTGTCAACAAACCCATCCCGAGCATCGCGCCGTTCTTTTTGATTGCCCGGTACGAATCCGCTAGCGCGCGCCACGTCATCGCGTGCAGCACCACGCAGTTGAAGGCGCAGCGTCCGGTCCACGCCATCGCCGCTCCCTCCAGCCCGTAAAGTCGAATCAGCGCATACAACACGGCCAGATAAACCGGCGCTTCGAAGAGCACGAGTTTGGCCGGCAGATCCGGTCGATGGGCGACCAGTACCGTCCATGGCACGCGCGCGAGACTGCTCAACAGCACCCCCACCGCCAACCACTGCAGAACGATCGCGCTATGACTGGCGAAGGAAGCGTTGATCCAGAGCGTCAGAATCTGACGCGCGAACAGTATCACCAGCAGCACCGGCGCGAAGATTAATGGAAATAGATAGTGTCCCGCTTTTTCCAATAACTCCGCCGCCCGGCGGCCATCGCGCCTCATGCTCGACGCGTAAGCTGGAAACAGCGCGGTATTCAACGCGTCAGGGATCAGCCAGAGCCGCACCACCATGTCGAAGGGGGTCGCATAGTAAGCGACTGCGTTCATCGAGACCACCGCCCCCAGCATGAAACGGTCTGAGCAAAGAAAGATCGGATCGAGTAGATTGCAGATCGAGATCCAGCCCCCGAATGTCACCAGCGGCCATATCATTTTGCGGCGCGGCCGAAACCGCATCGACAGCGAGGGCATTACCTGGAAGCAACAGTACAGGTAGATCAGCCAGGTGGCCGCGCGGCTCGCGACCAGAAACGCGACGATCGGAATCAGGTTGCGCGAAAAAAGCGCCACCAATGCTGGCCCCGCGAATGAAATCGATCCGACCGTGATCTGAATCTTGTTGATTACGTCGAAGCGTTGATACGCGCCCAGCGTTCCGCGAAAACAAGCCACGCTCACCACGAACGGCAAGGCCAGGGCGAACAGTCGGAAAACCGTGCAGGTCTGACTGCGTAATTCCGGCGGCACCGACAGCCATGAGTAGGCCAGCGGCCGCGCCACCACCATCAGCAGAATCGCTCCGCACACGCTCGACCCCAACAATAGTCCGAGACCGGTGTGAAATATGTCGTTGATTTCGCCCGGTGCGTCACGCCCGATACGTTCGGCCACGAACTTGGTCACCGCGTTGCTCAGGCCCATATCGAACACGCCGAAGTATCCGACGATTCCCCACGCGATCGTCAGCACGCCGTATTCCGCTGTGCCCAAACGCTTGATCAGGAACGGGATTACTACTACCGCGACCACCAGCGGCGCCGCGTAGCCGACCAGGTTCCAGATGGTGCTGCGCGCCAGCAGCGACCCGGGGGTGAGGTCCGCTTCCATCTCTCTAGCCGGGGCCGCCGCGCCAGGAACGTCGGCGAGTTGATGTGGCAAGGGTGGGACGATCATGAAATGCAGTATTCCTCGCGCAAAACGATGAGAGGGGAGACTGGCTCGATCCGGCAGTATCCCGGCAGTTCGATCGGTTCCGCATCCTGCAGGCGCAGCCAGATAGCGCGGCTCCCGGTCGCCGCTATGCCCAGGCAAATCCACAACTGCGGCCCCGTCATGTCGCCGCCCGTAGTCGCCATCGCAGCCAATGCGATCGCGGTCGCCCATCCTGCGGCGCCGAGATAGCCTCTCGCCCGGCTCAAGGACGGACTGGCGCGGATCGCCGTGCGCAAGGTCCGGTAGATCGCCCAGATCAGCAAGGCGAACAGCATCAGACCCGGAAGGCCGAGATTGCTCGCGATGTAAAACACCATGCCGGACGGTCGGTTCGAGCCCAGGCCCGCCCCCATGCCATAGGTTTCCGAGGTGATCTGCAGCGCCTCCCACATCGTGGTCGCGCGATCGCGGCCCGATTGCGAATCCGCCTTGTGCCATAGAATTTTCGCGATCAATTGCCCGAAATCGGGGATAAACAACGCTGCCCCCGCGAAGGCGCCCGCGATCAGCAGAAGCGAAAACAGGCCCCGCCCGCTGATTCTTCCGCTGATAAAAACGCGCGCGAATTCCTTCCATAGGAAGAGCGCGATGACCAGCGCTCCGATCAGGTAGCCCGTCGTGGAGGTGGTCAGAAGCACCATGATCACTCCAGTTACAAAGAGTGGCCATGCCCATGCGCCACTGCCGCTGGCTGCGAGAAACAACAACAGGGTGGACCACACCGCGAAAAACGCGCCCGCCGTTGACGGTTCGATGAAGGTCGCGGAAATCCTCCAGACTCCCGACATCTGCTGGCTCATTAGCTGTCGCCAGCCTGGATTGCTGTTGAAGAAATCCGCCGGATAGGCGAGTCCCGTGTAGTGCGCCGCGTACTGATAGGCGCCGATCGCAGCGGCGATCACTCCACCGACCACGAAGGCCTTGATCAGGCTTTCAAAATATCCGCGCGCGCGGGCGCCCCACAGCAGATAGATGACGAAGATCGCGTCCAGCGTCGCGTACACCGCCTGCGCCGCATTGCTCATCGACCACTGCAACGGACTGGTATGCGGAGAATCCATCCCTTCGCGCGGAATATCCACGCCCACCCCGGCAAACAACCAGGGCAGAAGAAACGCGGACACGATCGCCCAGACAGTCAGAATCAGCAGCGGCTGCGTCATCCCGATTGCCACATCGCTTCTGCTGAAGCTGCACTTGCCGCTCAACCACAGCGGCACGAAACGTATTGCGATCAGTATCAGGACGAAAAAGTATGGCGACACGCCCAATGGAAATCCGCCCTCGATATTGAATACCGAGGCGGCCTGGAAAGCCGACACGATTATCGCCCACGGACCGAGATATTGCGGTCGAAAAAAGAACACCGCGAGACTCAATGGTATCAGCACGAAGCCGATCGGCGTGACGTAAATCATGCTTTCAATGTGCGCCCCGGCGCATCAGCACCGCGGGCACCGTCCGCAGCAGAATCTCCAGATCCTTGCTCAGCGATTGATCCCTGATGTACTCGAGGTCCAGCTCCACCCGGCGAGCGTATTCCGTGATTTCGCTCCGCCCGCTGACCTGCCAATGACCCGTCATCCCAGGCTTGGCCGAAAGAAAGAGCGTGGCGTAGTCGGCGTAGTTCTCAACCTCCATCGGCACCACCGGGCGCGGACCCACCAGGCTCATGTCGCCCTTCAGCACGTTTATTAGCTGCGGCAACTCGTCGAGACTGGTGGCGCGCAGGATGCGGCCGAGCCGCGTGATGCGTGGATCCTCGCCGTCCGGGAGCTTGTAATTGTTTTCCACGTATTTCCGATAAAGCTCCGGCGTCTCCTTCAATACCTGCTCCGCATTGACGACCATCGTGCGGAACTTGAACACCATAAACGGCTTCCCCTTGCGCCCGAGTCTTTTCTGCGCGAAGAAGATCGGCCCCGGCGACATGACCTTGTTGATCATCGCTACCGCCGCGAACAACGGCGCCGTAAGGCCCAACAGCACTATCGCCCCCAGCACGTCCGCCCCGCGCTTGAGTGCGCCCTCGACTGCGCTCAGCCCGCCGTTAAGCAATGAGAGCACTGGAATTCCCGCGACCTCGCCCAGCTCCTGCCGGAACAGTCGCGCATCCAGCAGCTCGGGCACGATGTGGACCGACTTGCCTTCCTTCAGAAAACGCAATGCATGGGCTTCGCGATTGGCCGCGCCCGACACAATGAAGGCCTCCTGGATTTCCGGGAAGTTCTCCGCCGGCGTCGTCAGCAGTGCCTCCTGATTGCTCGCATCGACGGGAGCCATCACCACCTGGTAGCCATTCGGGAAAGTCCGGGTCAGGATGTCCGCGAAACGCTCGCAATCCTGCCGGCCGCCAATGATCAACACCGAGCGCCAGTCGTAGCCGAATCGATGCAGCCGCCGCAGCACCATCATCGTCAACGCCTGCCGTACCAGGATCAGGCCGCCCGAAAGCAGGAACACGTAAATGATGAATTGCCGGCTGACGTCCGAAAGCTTCATCAAGAAGACGCCCGCAGTTGTGAAAATCGCCCACAACACCAGCGTCCTGAATAGTCCGCGCGCCGCAAAATCCAATCGCTCAGCCCGATGCGATCGATAGATCCGCGTATAAAAGGCAAGCGCAATCCAGGCCATCTCCGCGATCAGCAGGAACGCTCCGTACTCGTGACTCCATTGCCGCGGAAAAACGAAAAGCCCCTGCCGGTCGAGCGAGTGCGCGATGCGCAGCGCTATCCAGTAGCTCACGGCGATACATCCGCAATCGGCCAGCCTCTGAACCGCGCCGAGGGTCCTGTTACTACTCAACAAATTCAGCCGCCGTGTCGTTCGTTATGCGTTGTGAAAAATCGATTCCGAAAAGGTGGAGTCGCTGCGTCCGGAGCCTACCGAATACGCGGAGTAAAACCGGCGCAATCTGGCTTTGGGTCACCTTCGAGGCGCGAAAACTTCATCACCATCACGCCGCTTCCGGGCAATTCCTGAAGACTCGGGAAGCAACGCCAGTCCCGGCCAATCGCCGCCGATCCGTTCCACTGGTTTGCGCCGCCCACGCGCGCATCGTGATGTCCCCGTGCGGGCGTCTGCGCTCCATAGATCGCGTAGCGCTTCGGCTGTCCAATAACGTCAAATATGTCCCGCTCAAGCTTCCGCGCGTCATAAACCCACGCGCCGTCGCCGTCTCCAACCTCCTTGATACAAGGCACTGAAAGCAGCAGCGTGCCTCCCGGTTTGAGCATCCGCCAAAGACTTTGCGCCTCGTATTTCAAGCCGCCTCCGGCGCCGCACAGACTCGTGATCGTGTCGTACGCCGCATCCGCCAGCGCGACTTCCGCCGCTTCGCAGCGCAACCCGCCCGCCGGATTGATCTTCGCCGTGCTCATCAGGCTCCGCATGCGCGCGGCTTCATTGGTGATCAAAGTCGCGCTGGCCGCACGCCGGCGCGTGAGCATCGTGAATGGGAAAAGCCACGGCGAAGAAACGTCGAGATAGTTGCCCAGAGTCTCGCGCGATAAAAATCGCGCCGCGAAGTGAAACCCCAGGTACGACTCCGGCGCCGGACTCCGCTGCAGAATCAAGGATCGCACCGAACCCGGCACGCGCCCGCGTCCCAGCAGGCTGTTCAATTCGAGGCGGAAACGCGACCGCTGAAAGGCCAACCCTGGCACCATGTACCAATGCGCGACCGCACAATCGACCGCGCTCATCGCAACGCGCTTTAACTTTGACGGCCGCTGCGACGAATTTTCGCCGCCTCTGCCCACTGCCGTCTCCGCTCCCGCGTCGACGGCCGCTTTGCCGCCGTCGGATAAATTCTCGTATCGCCAGCCGGCGAATTCGTCGGCCAGGACGCCCTGTTTTGCTGCGCTCATCATCGATCTCCTCTCGTCCCGGATCAGCCCGCCGCCGCTGTCCCCAGATACTTCCGCTCGCCCGCCATCGGCCCGTAATGCCCATAGCCGTAACGATGGCTCAAATTGATGAATGCATCGTCGCGCGGGTTTACCCGATTGAGGACGACCCCCAGCACCTTCGCGCCGGAATCCGAAAGTCGCTGGCACACTGCGCGAATCGTCTGCTTGGGCGTATCCACCGCGGCCACCACCACCACGCCCTCGACCATCGTCGCCAAGCCCATGGTGTCGCTCGCCGACGCATACGGCGCCGCGTCAATCAGGATGAAGTCGTAATCCGTGCTCAGCCGCTGGATGGTTTCGAACATCCGCATCGACGTAAGCAGTTCCCCGGGATTTGGTACCGGGCGGCCCGCGCCGATAAAGAAAAGTCCCTGGTAATCCTGATCCTCCCAGTTATCTAGCCGCTGCGTCGCTTCCCACGGTTCCACCCGTCCGACCAGCATCTCGCTCAATCCCGCTGAGTCCTCCGTCTTGAATATCCGATGGCATCGCGGCCGCCGCAGATCCGCGTCGATCAGCAGCGTGCGCGCACCCGTCTGCGCAAAGGCCAGCGCAGTGCCCGACGCCGTCATGGTTTTCCCTTCCAGCGGCAGCGCACTCACGAACAAAATTGTTTTCGGCGCGCCGCCCGCACGCGAATAGAGCAACGCATTCCTCAGGGGCTTGTACGCTTCGAGCGTCTCCAACGCGTGCTGGCGATGACCTTCGGATGCCACCTCATCGGTGCCCGCGGCGTGCCGCAGCAGTCCCAGCGCGCCGTCGGGAGGCGCTTGCAACATGCGCCCGGTGAGTTTCGTGAAATCCGGCAGCACCGCAAGTTCGGGCAGGCGCAGGTACGCTTGAATCTCTTCGGCGCTCTTCAGCCGATCGTCGAACTGCTCGATCAGAAACGCCAGCGCGATCCCGATCAGTAACGACCCCACGCCCGCTATCAGCAGCGCCTTCACTTTCTGCGGCAGCGAGGGCAGCGGCGGCGGTACCGCCTGCTCGACCACCTCTATATTCGATATCGGCGCCGATCCATTCACGCCGATCTCATTCATCCGCTTCAGCACCGCCTCATATATTTCCCGGTTCGCATCGACCTCGCGGGCCAGCACCGCGTCCTGCAGCGAAGCGTCGTTGCGCGCGAAATCGCGCCGGCGCTCTTCCTCCACCCTGGCCTCAAGATCTTTCTCGCTCGCATTCGCCGCTTCATATTTTCGCTCGGTCGAGTGCGCGATCGCCGCCATCTCCTTGCCCAGGCGCGCCTGCGCCGCGTCCAGCTTCGCCTTCACCTCCCGCAAAGGCGGATAAGCGTCATTGTACTTAGCCGCCATCTCGGCATATTCCGCCTGCAGCCGGTCGATGTCCGGGCGCAGATTCTCGATCATCAGGTTGTTCACGACGTCGGGCAGCGAGTCGTACGCGCCGCTCTTGACCAGTTCCATCTCGGCTTCCGCCTTGATCCGCTCGTCCTGCGCCGCGGTCAACGCTTCGTCCAGCGCCTCCATCCGCTTCTGCGCCACTTCATTGCTTTCCTGATCCTTCTCGCCAAATGACAGGATCCCGGTGCGATCGCGATATTCATTCAACGCCGCTTCCGACTTTTCGACCTGCGCCTTGATTCGCACCAGTTCCTTGCCCAGGAACGCGCGCGCCGCGCCACCCGCATCCGCCCGAATCTGCTGACTGAGTGCCAGAAAGTCGGAGATGTGAGTGTTGACGATTCGCGCCGCCAGCACCGGGTCCGGACTGTCGAAGCGCACCTTCACCAGCCGCGTTCCGTTCTCCGGCGAGACATCCAGATGGGCCAGGTAGGTGTCGATCGCCGCGGTGCTTACGCCGAGCCGATCTCGCGCTGTCGCCTTCGCCTCTCCGCGCGTCAGCCATCCTATCAACCGCCGCACCGGTCCCGGGTGTTGCTCGAAATGCGGATTGCTTTCCAGGTTGAGCTCATGGATCACTTCCGCAACCAGTTGATCGTCGCGCAGCAGCGAGTATTGCGTCTTGTCGTAATCGTCGTTCGGGCTGTCATTCTGCATACTCTGCAGTAGGCTCGACGCGTCCATCAGTCGTGGCGGCTCGGGCTCGATCAGCAGCCTCGCCGTTGCCACGTAACGCGGCGTCATGCTGAACACGACCGCCCCCGTCAGGGCGATCGATACCGCCACGAGTCCTATGATCAGACGCCGGTGCGCCCTGATCACTTTCCAGCATTCAGCCAGTCCGATGCCGGCCATATCATCGCCGCCGGCGCGGCTTGTCAGCGGCCGGTAGGGCAGGGCTTCGTCGAGGTTTCGTTCGATCAGATATGGCGCTAGCTGTTTCATCAGAATGCCGCCGGCGCCATGTAAAGGCCGGCGCCCAGTTTGTTGAATAAGGTGTAGGCCGCGTACGGTACCGCTCCCGTCGCCGAGGCCCGTACCACCACCACGTCGCCCGCCAGGATCGGAACGTCCGGTTCCTCGCCCTTCTCGACTTTTGACAGATTGACCGGAATCGAGATGCGCGTGCCGTTAACCGTCCGCTTCACTTCCACGTTCGAGCTGAACATTGCGCCGCCCGCCGCGGTAATCGCTCCCAATGCCGTCATCCCCGGCGTGATATTGAATGAACCCGGCTTATCGACCCAGCCGTAAACTCCGACCTGTCCCGCCGCCGGCACTACCACCACGTCGCCCGGGCGCGCCGGCGTATCGAGGCAGCTCGCCATCGTCGGCTTGCTTAAATCGATTATGATCGGCTCGACGCTGGCGCCCGCGCCGGCCTGGTTGAACATCGCCGCGGTCGTGCAGCCGTGCGCCGCGTCAGTGCTGGTTGCCGTGGTCGCCTCGGCACATTGCGCAGGTAGCGTCGCGGCGGTGCGCACCGCGTCCGCTCCGCCGCCCGGTCGTCCCGGAAACAGCACCAGCATGTCGGCCGCTTCTTCGTTGCCGCTTCCCTTGATCCCGCCTGCCCGTCCCAGCACGCTCAGAATCGACTCGTCGGGGCTGTCCAGCGGATACGAACCCGGCTGCGCGACCATACCCATCACGGACACGTTGCGCCCGGCGTAATGCCGTATGAACACGTGGACGCGCGGCTCCTTCTGGAACTTGCGGGCGTCCTGATCGATAAGCTCTCTGACGCCATCCTCGGACAGCCCGCTGACCTGCAGATCGCCCAGCAACGGCAGGTCGATATGCCCGTTGCCATCAACTCGCACTGTCACATCGTTGAGTTCGGGCAGTTCCGCGGCAGTCAGATGTAAAACATCGCCTGCGCCAACCGGGTAGTCATAGGAATTGTCGGCGCTCATGCGCTGCTGCCGCAATTCGCGCAGCGCTCCATCGCTCTCGCACAACTCCGGCTTCTGCGAGCCATCACTCGCTCGCGCCGCCGCAACGTCGCCGGACGATGGTGGCGTTGCCCCACTCGTTTCAGAACTCGAACTGCAGCCGCCTATTGTTCCTAGTACGATTGCCAGCAGGCAGAGATATCTGATCGCGTATTCCATCAATGGCACTGTTGTCCTGCTGCTCATACACTTGGCAGCGCGTCCGCGTTTAACGTCACCGACAGATTGACTAGTACATTCTGATTACTAATCGATTAACTAGTCTCGTGATTTACTAATATTGAGGCCGTTGTTTTCCGCGATCTATCGGTCGATCCGACAGCGCAGGCACCTTAAGTTAAACCTTGCGTCAGCCCGTTGTAGTTAGTGACCTAATGACTATTAACGTCATTCAGATTCCAATCGCGTCCGCAAATCGCAGTCTGCATCGCATTTCGGCAAAGACGCGAAACCTATGACTGTTATTCACCGCCATTCCTTCGGTTCGATCCCCGATGCTTGATTCGCTGATCTTAAATCGCTTCGGCCTCCGCTTGCTTTTCAACAGCATCAAAGCTCCAACCACGCGTCCGCCATCCCTGCTGCCAGCAGGATGCTCCCTCCCTGCCCAAAATCGCCCTCACACGCCCTCGGCGCCCACTGCATCTCTTGCACTGAGCAAGTGCCGTTCCCGACGATACCGCCTAAACTTCACTCAGACTTTTGCCAGCGAAATCCTATGCCCTGTCAATGTTTGACGATCGTTGGGCGGCGCGGCGTTGATTCCTGCAAGACCGAAAACCATTCGCGCTTCTATTATTCATCTGGTGCGTCATCAAGTAAGAATTACAAATTACACGGCCAGAAGCGTCAGTGCAGAGGCACTTTCTGAGTAGCACCTGCCCGACAACCAGACAAGAAAAAATATTGAACATACTATTAAGTAGTATATTTGAATGGCTATATCTGACTATTGCCGCTGATCGCATTGCATACTCTGTGAGTGACGCTTTTGAGCTGGCCGCCATGGTCAGCCTTAACCGCTGCATCTATAAGGGTGGCTAACTTGTGGCAGTAGATGCAGGCCCTCGAAATCCACTGCGATTTGTCGCTCGCAGTAAGACTGCGGATCGTCTCAACCCAACTGCGCGTTGACCTTATGGTTGGTGCCGCGGTACGGCCTGGTTGCCCGCGGTCGCGCACTGTCGTCATGCTGAACGACTGGCAATATCCGTTCCCGACGGCTGCGATGGATGCCGCTGATCGTAGTCGTTGGTTGTGTGGCGTTGAGAGGTGCGGCGCCAGTATCTTGGGCATCATCTGCTCACGATCTGAGCAATTGCTTTGAGTTGAAACCAAATACAACTTAGTAATGGAGCGTTCGACTACGTCACCATTACCTAGCCAGCTAACACGGGATTTGCAGCCCCGGCGTGGATTTATGCTGTTCCGGTTCTCTGGAGAACGAAGACCGCATTGGCTGAAAAAGGCGTGTGAGTAATATCAATGCTGCGGTGAGTTATCGGTAATGGTTAATGTCTAATGAGTCGGGACTTGCATGAAACGAATTTCCATAGCGCGCGTCTAAGTACTGGTGAAGTGATGTGATGCAGGAACGTAGGTTAGGAAATGTGCCGGAGTCCGCAGGCGAAGGAGGCTCAGTGTGAGTAGAGGATCGTTAAGGGATTGAATGATGGGTCGTTAGGGATCGCGATAGTTAGAGGTGGTCGAGCGATCGCGCGCGTGCTCTTGGTGCCGTGACCCGATGACGTGTGGCGCATTGTGCCTGGCGCGGTGCGGAATCCCATGAGACCTCGCCGCCGCCAGGTCGGCGATCAACCTTCAGCGATTACGTGGGCCATCGCCGTCGTGATTGTATGTGTGATGCTCAGGTGGAACCGCGTGATGCCACGTTTGCGCGCAAATTCCGCCGCCTTGCCCGATAGCTTGATTGTCGGGGCCTGCCCCCGCGCGCGTACTACTTCGATATCACCCCATCCCGCATTGCGATTCCACCCCGTACCGAGCGCCTTCATAGTCGCCTCCTTGGCGGCGAATCGGCCCGCGTAACTCTGGTAGCGCGGTCGCCCCCGTGACTCGCAGTAGGCTATCTCGCCCGCGGTGAATACGCGCGCACGAAAGCGCGCGCCCGTTTGCACCCGCATGATCGCTCGTTCGATGCGATCGACTTCTATCAGATCGATTCCGGTGCCGACGATTTCTGCCATGACTGAATAAAGCAAAGTATGATTCGGGCGCCGACGCAACCACTGCGCAATCGTTTCGCGCTTGCGGCATCCATCGGGCGATTCTATTCTTCGGCAGTCCGGTTTGAACCGGTGGAGGTGCCCCCAATGGCAAAACTCAGCATTACGGTTAACAAGGTCCGCTGTATCGCGAGCGGCGATTGCATCGAGACCGCACCCGGCGTCTTTCAATTCGACGCCGACGACAAGTCCGAGGTCTTCAATCCAACCGGCGCCCCCGACAACGTCATCGTGGCTGCCGCCCGCGCCTGTCCCGCCAAGGCGATCACCGTCGTTGACGAGGACACTGGTACCCAGCTCTTTCCATTGCCGAAGAAATAGGCGGCCCGATTCTCGTGCCGGCTGCCACCAGGAAAATCCATCGCCGCCACGCACCCGGCGTGCTGGTGGTCGAACAGTCGCGCGATCTTGCGCTGGTCAAGCGTATGCTCTCCGCAGCGGGGATGTTCGCCGAGGGGGTGGAAGCCCCCGGGAGTTGTTTTTTGCTGGCCTACGTTGGCAGCGATGTCGGCGGCATAATCGGTATCGAAGCGCGGGTCGATGCCGCCCTGTTGCGATCGCTGATGGTCGTGGATTCCATGCGCCGCCGCGGTCTCGGCGCGGCGCTCATCGCTGCCGCTCGCTCCGCGGCGCATACGCGTGGCGCCCGCACGCTCTACGCGATCGCGCCAACCGCTGACGCCCCGTTGCCGGTGACGCGCGCCGCTTGCGCAGACGCGATCCCGACTGCTCCCGATGCGGCGCGCTATCTCGAACGCTTCGGCTTCGCTCCCGCCCCGCCGGCCAATCTGATTGCAGCCCTGGGCGGGACCTTCCTCGTCGATTATCTGCGGGAACGTCCGGATGACCTCGCGCGCCATCGGATAATGTCGCTCGACATCTCCAATGACGGTGTCATCCTGCGCTGATTCTGACGCGCCGTAGTTATGCGGCTAACTGCGGGCGCTCAGCAACGCCATCAGGCTCAAGACGAATTGCCACGACGAGATGGCGAAGCCAATCACGCCGATCGCGCCGCTGAACCAAAGGACCTGGTTGTACTGCGGCGAACGCACGATCCCTTCAAGTGGCTGGTTCTTGTAGGCTTCGGCGCGAGCCTGGGTGCGCCGATGAAAAACCAACCCGTTCAGCGCCGAATAGCCGAAAAAGATGCTCGCTATCAAGGACATTAGCAGGTGTTTTGCAGGCTCCGACATTATTGTTTGTCGCACTCAACCTCAAATATCACCTTAGCCCTGTACCGCTCGCGCTGTCCTGCTTTCTGCCAGTTCCAATAATGTCGCATCACGTCGATACGCCCTGTCCAGGCTGCGCCGCCGACCCCTTCGCCGGGAGCGGGCATCGGCAGGCGAGATCTCGCCTGACGATGCCCGCTCCGGGGCACGGTGAAGTGGCAGGCGCGAACGTCTCCCCTGAAACATTCGCGCCTGCCACTTCATCCGCCCCTCCCTTTCATGATGGCGCGGGCGCAGCCCGCGCCATCATGAATCCCTGAGGCCACCTCAACGCCGATCGATTTCCTCCAGGAATTCAATCTGCGGAGCGCCATCGAGCAGGTCCTTGATGCGCCCGCCCATCGCCTTCATGTGCTCCGTCTTCATATGCGTGTCCACCGCCGCCTGGTCCGAATATACCTCGTACCAGACGAACTGCGTCGCATCTTTCTTCGACTTGTGCAGCACGTATGCCTGGCATCCAGGCTCCGCGGCCCGCACCTTCTTGATCATGTCCTGAAAGGCCTCTTGGAGGGCAGCCTCACTCCCCGGCTTGGCCTTTATTCTGGCGATAATCGTCACTGACATCGGTTTCTCCTGGCCCGAATTGGGCGTTTTTCGCGGTTCCCGCATGGTCGCTCGCGCGTTGTATCCGCGCCGCACCGCTTGATGCCGTCATAGTCGCCCGCTCCAGCTTTTTCAAGCGACCCCCGTCGTCCGTCCCGTGCCAGCCGTCATTAACACTCGCCGCCCCCGTTGCTAAGCTCGAACACCAACCGACCTCGCACGGAGCAATTACATGATTGGCTTTGACCTCACCGAAGAGCAGACGGAACTCAAGGCGCTCGCCCGCAGGTTCAGCGATCAGGAAATCATTCCACGCGCCCGCGAATACGACGATAGCGAAACCTTCCCCCGCGATATCTGCGCCAAGGCCCACGCCGCCGGCCTGATGAACTTCGGCGTGCCCAGGGAATTTGGCGGCCTCGCCCTCGGCATCCTCGAGACCTGCATCATCCAGGAAGAGTTGAACTACGGTTGCTCCGGCATTTCCAATTCGTTCAGCGCCAACGACCTCGGCGCGCTGCCCTTGCTGATCGCGGGCAGCCCCGCTCAGCAGCGCGTCTATCTCGGCGGCCTCATCGATAACCTCAGCTTCTGCGCCTTCGCCCTGACCGAGCCCGGCGCCGGCTCCGATGTCGCGTCGATGACCACCACCTACCGCCGTGACGGTGACGCTTTCGTCCTCAACGGCACCAAGCATTTCATCTCCAACGGCTCCGTCTCCGACTGGATGGTCACTTTCGCCACCTCCGACAAGCGCCTCAAGCACAAGGGCATCTCATGCTTCGTGCTCCCCTCCAATACCGCCGGCGTCTCCCGCAACCGGATGCATGGCAAGCTCGGTCAGCGCGCCGCCGACACCGGCGAAATCTTCTTCGACGAAGTCCGCATCCCCTCCGATGCGCTGGTCGGCCGCGAGGGCGAGGGCTTCAAATATGCCATGGGCACCTTCGATCGCAGCCGCCCCGAAATTGGCGCTATCGCTATCGGCGTCTCCCAGCGCGCCCTCGATGAGAGCCTCAAGTATTCCCGCCAGCGCACCGCCTTCGGCCAGCCCATTTCCAATTTTCAGGCCATTCAATTCATGCTCGCCGACATGGCCGTCAGTATCGAAGCGATGCGCCTGCTAACCTACAAGGCCGCCTGGATGGTTGACCGCGGCGAAGTCCCTAACGCCATTTCCAGCTACGCCAAGCTCTTCGGCTCCGAGGCCTGCATGAAGATCACCACCGACGCCGTCCAGATCTTCGGCGGCTACGGCTACATGAAGGATTATCCCGTCGAGAAGCTCATGCGCGACGCCAAGCTGCTCCAAATCTACGAGGGCACCTCGCAGATTCAGCACGTCGTCATCGCCCGCGACCTCCTCAAAACCTGACGCGCTGAGCCTTCAGGCTCTTCATCAACGACGGAATCTCTGCGTTGCGCTCAGTGTTCGCTTCGAGGCCGCCCGGCCTCGGCGCGCCTCCGGCTCGTGCCGCTACGGCGTCGGCGCGTTCGGACGGTAAATTCGCCGCGCGAAGTAATTGACCAAGGCCCGCGGCATCACGCGCGTCGTTTGCGCCGTGATAAAATTAAGCACCCCCGCGATATGCACGCTGCGGCCGCTCGCCGCCGCCGCGATGCCCTGCGCGACCACCGTTTCCGCGTCCAGGTACGCGAAGTTCGGCAGCTTGCCATGCTCGTTCTTCGCCACCGCCTGGAACTCCGTGCGGACCGGCCCCGGACACAGTGCCGAGATCTTCACTCCGCTGCCCGCCACTTCACCCGAGAGCGCCTCGGTGAAGCTCAGCACGAAGGCCTTCGTCGCCGCGTAAGTCGCCATGTACGGCACCGCCTGAAACGCCGCCGTGGACGCCACATTGATGATCGTGCCGCGGTCGCGCCCCACCATCGCCGGCAGAAACAGCCGCGTCATCGCCACCAGCCCGCTCACATTCAGATCGATCTCCTCCAACTCGCGCTCCAAAGGCAGCCGATCGAAACGGCCCGAGGTCCCGAAGCCCGCATTGTTGACCAGGTAATCGACCTGCACCCGCAGCGCCTCGACCTTCGCGAAAATCTCCGCCGGCGCCTCGCGCCGCGCCAGGTCGGCTTCGATCACTTCGACCATCGACGCCCCCGCCTTGCGCGCCTTGTCCGCGACCGCGGTCAGCCGGTCGCCGCGCCGCGCCGTCAGCACCAGATCGTACTTCTGCTGAGCCAGCGCGTATGCGAACTGCTCGCCGAGGCCGCTCGAGGCTCCCGTGATTAAAGCTGTTGCCATGCGCTCCCCCTTTATCCGCCCGCGCTGCGCACCCGCCTGCCGCTTCGCCGGAGCGTCCTTGAGGGTGTCCAATTCTCAACCACTGCGGCATTCGGCATCAATGTCCCGCCGCCGCCCCAGGCCCCGGAAGTGCTCCCGTCAAATTGGAGTCCAGCCGCAGCCCGACTCTTTCGATAATTCAGGTGCTGAGCAGGCCCAGTTCCCGCCGAAAATGATCCATCGTCACCTTCAATCCGCTGTGCAGCGACGTCCGCGGTTCCCATTTGAGCTTTTCGCGCGCCAGGCTGATATCCGGGCGCCGCCGCACCGGATCGTCCGGCCGCGCCGCCTGAAACGACAGCTTCGACGATCCGCCGGCGAATTCGATCGCCAGCGACGCCAACTGCAGGATCGTGAATTCGTCCGGGTTCCCGATATTCACCGGCCCCACGAAACCCTGGACTCTCCATCATGCGAATCAACGCGTCGATAATGTCATCGACATACGCGAACGACCGCGTTTGCGTGCCGTCGCCGAAGATCGATCAGGTCCTCGCCCTTCAGCGCCGCCACGCAGAAATTCGAAACCACCCGCCCGTCGTTGATCGCCATCCGCGGCCCGTACGTATTGAAGATGCGCACGATCTTCGTATCGACGTTGTTCTGCCGGTGGTAGTCCATCATCAGGCATTCCGCCACCCGCTTCCCTTCGTCGTAGCACGACCGCACCCCGATCGGATTGACGTGCCCCCAGTAGCCCTCGGTCTGCGGATGTTGCTCCGGGTCGCCATATACCTCGCTCGTCGACGTCAGCAGGATCCGCGCGTGCACCCGCTTCGCCAGCCCCAGCATGTTGATCGTGCCCATCACGCTGGTCTTGATCGTTTTGACCGGATTGTACTGGTAATGCACCGGCGAGGCCGGACACGCCAGATGAAAAATGCGATCCACTTCGAGCAGGATCGGCTCGACGATATCGTGCCGGATCAGCTCGAAGTTCCGGTCCCCTATTAGATGGCTGATATTGGTGCGTTTGCCGCTGAAGAAGTTATCCAGGCATAGAACTTCGTGGCCGTCCTTAAGCAGCCGCTCGCACAAATGCGACCCCAGAAATCCCGCCCCGCCGGTTACGAGCGTGCGCACGTTTACCTCCGCTTGCGTAGATTCTAAGCTATCGTTCTGATTGCCGGAAGCAAGTTTAGGCTAAAACATTACCTCGCGGGCTACGCTTGACACCCCGCGAATGCTACAACGGCCAGAGATAGAGAGGTCCATCCAAAATGACCACATTCCTCCTGGTCCATGGCGCCTGGCATGGCGGCTGGTGCTACAAACGCGTCGCCCGAATTCTCCGCCGCGCCGGCCACGAAGTTTACACCCCCACTCTCACCGGCCTCGGCGAGCGCTCCCATCTGATGTCCCCGGCGGTCAACCTCGACACCCACATCCAGGACATCGTCAACCTCATCCATTGGGAGGAACTCTCCGATATCGTACTCTGCGGACATTCCTACGGCGGCATGGTCATTACCGGCGTCGCCGACAGGGTCCCCGATAAAATCTGCGCGCTCGTCTACCTCGACGCCTTCGTCCCCGCCAACGGCGACGCGCTCGCCGATGGTCTCGAATCCGAGATGCTCGCCAGCATGCGCGAGGAAGCCCGGCAGAACGGCCAGGGCTACCTGATGTCGCCCATCCCCGCCGAGGTCTTCAACGTCAACGAACACGACGCCGCCTGGGTCAACCACCTCTGCGTCAAGCATCCGCTGGTCTGCTTCGAACAGAAGATCGCACTCACCGGAGCCTTCGCCAAGGTCCCCAAACGCACCTACGTGCTCGCCACCAAATGGGGTTCGCCGCCGCCGTCGCCCTTCATCCCGATCGCCGATCGTCTCAGGCACGACCCTTCCTGGAAGGTGGTCAACCTCCCTTGCGGCCACGACGTGATGGTCGACCTCCCGCACGAAACCGCCGAGATCCTCCTGACCGCTGCCACCTGAGAGGGCGCTGCTGCACGCCAGGGATCTCTGCACCGGGCCCATTCCGTCATTCTGCGCGCCGCGCGGAATATCCGGGTTTCCTCGCGTCGCCCGACTGTAATCTCTGCGCGGAAGACCCGTGATCTGCGATCTCGATCGGGCCATTGCGGAACGCTATTCTGCGCCGGGGTGTTGCTTAGTCCAGGTGCCTCGCGGTTGTGAATTAACGGAGGATCGTGTCAATGCCTGATGGGAACCCGGCTGAGTCCGCCGGCAAATCCGTCCACCAACCAACGCCATCTGCTCCCACACCGGAGTCCGCTCCGCCGATCGCGCACGCCGCTGCCGCCCAACCGCTTCATCGGCGGCCCCTGTGGATCTGGATCGCCGGCGCTGCGCTGCTCCTGCTGGCGTTCTTCGAGGTCATCCCTTGGACCGTCACGGCTTTTACTACCGAGTCAACCGACGACGCTTACGTTAACGGACACGTGACCTTTGTCGCGCCCCGCGTGCCTGGTCAGGTCGTCCGGGTCCTGGTCGACGACAACAACCGCGTGCGCAAGGGCGCCTTGTTGCTGCAGCTTGACCAGGAGCCGTACCAGGTCAAGGTCAATATCGCCCAGGCCGCCCTCATGCTCGCGCAGGCCGGCATTGTCACCGCACAGGCGAAGGTTCGCGGCCTCGAGAGTCTGGCGCGCAGCCAACGATTCGACCTCGCAAATGCGATGCATAACCTCAACGACCAGGTCGCCGACCTGCACTCCAAATTCGACGCCCTCCAAGCCGCCAATGCCACCCTCGTCAAGACCCGCGCCGACTACGGCCGCGAGCAGCAACTCTACCAGCAACAGGTTATTTCCAGACAGGAGTTCGATTCGTTTCAGGAAGCCTTCTCAGTTGCTCAGGCTCAGCAGAAACAGGCTCAGCATGATGTCGCGCAGGTTCGTGCCCAACTCGGGCTGCCGCCCACGCCTAAAAATGGCGATGAACTAAGCGGCATTCCGGCCAATTTCGATCAGACTTATTCCGCGGTCAAGGTTGCCCAGGCGCGACTCATGCAAACCGCGGCCGAACTCGGCGTCCTTCATTCCTTCAACGAGGCTCCCGACGAGATGCTTGCCGAGTTCTACAAGCGCGACCCGTCCGGCAATATCGACGCGATCTTCGATGAGATTTCCAGGGATGCTCCCGACGTCAAAGAGGCTGAAGCCAAGTTGCAGGAGGCCCAGGCCAATCTCGCTCAGGCCCAGCTCAACCTTTCCTATTGCGATGTCGTCGCGCTGATCGATGGTGTCGTGACCCGCCGCAGCGTCAACCCGGGCGATCAGGTTATCGCAGGGCAGGGCCTCATGGCCTTGCGATCCCTCACCGATATCTGGATCGACGCGAACTTCAAGGAAACGCAACTGAGGAATCTGCGCATCGGACAACCAGTCGATCTCGACGTTGACATGTACGGCAGTCACCGCCGCTTTCGCGGTCGCGTTTCCGGATTCACGATGGGCACGGGTTCGACCCTCGCGCTTTTGCCTGCCGAGAATGCGACCGGAAATTTCGTCAAGGTCGTGCAGCGCCTGCCCGTGCGAGTCGACTTGATCAACTACAATCCCGACGTCGCTCCTCTGTTCATCGGACTGTCGGTCACTCCGCACGTGTTCATCCATCAGACGCCTGCCGGTCCCAACGCCGGCAAGATGCTGCAAGCCTCTGTGTCCGCGACTGGTCCCGCCGCCGCACCCGCACCGCAATGAGCGCTGCGCCCCGCCAATTTCCGCTCGCGAGGCGATCGGTCAATCCCTGGCTGATAGCGTTTGCCGTGGTAATCCCGACCTTCATGGAGGTTCTGGATACCACCATCGCGAACGTTTCATTGCGTTACATTGCCGGCGGTTTGTCGGCTGCCAACGTTGACAGCGAATGGGTTATCACCACTTACCTCGCTTCCAATGCGATCGTTTTGCCGATTTCCGGATGGCTCGCGCTGCGCCTCGGCAGGCGAAACTATTTCCTCCTCTCGATCGCCGTCTTTACCTTGGCCTCCGCCTTGTGCGGGATCGCCGGAAGCCTCGGCTTTATCATTGCCGCCCGAGCGCTGCAGGGTCTCGCTGGCGGTGGTCTCCAACCTTCGAGCCAGGCCGTGCTCCTCGATGCCTTTCCCCAGGAGAAACAAGGCCAGGCGATGACGATCTTTGGCATGGCTGCCCTGCTTGCACCGGTCGTCGGGCCTACCCTCGGCGGCTATATCACCGACAACTACGGCTGGCGCTGGATCTTCTACCTCAACGTGCCTGTCGGCCTGCTGGCCTATTTCATGTGCCGCGCGCTGGTCCAGGATCCCGAATATTTCCAGGCTGAGCAGGCCAGGAATCGGAATCGACGCGAGCCTTTCGACCTCCTCGGCCTCGGTCTGCTCACTGTCACCATGGTTTGCTGGGAGGTCATGCTCAGCAAGGGGCAGGAATGGGACTGGCTCGGCGATCCGTTCTACCGTGTCCAGACGCTCCTGCTCCTCTTCCTGCTCGGCCTCGGCGGATTGATCTATCGCGAATTGCACCTGCGCAATCCGCTCATCGCGCTCCGCATGATCGCCGACCGAAACTTCGGCACCTGCTGCCTTATTATCTTCTGCGCCTACGCAGTCCTCTATGCCAACACCATTTCGCTGCCCGCTTTGTTGCAGTCCCTTTTTGGCTACGACGCCACCACCTCCGGGTTAGTGCTTTCGCCCTCCGGTATCTTTGCGATCGTCGTGCTCGTCGTCGTCGGCGCCTTGCTGTCGCGCGGGTTCGACGCCCGCTATCTGATGGCGGCCGGATTACTCACGATGTCGCTCGGTAACTACTGGATGGCTCACCTCAACCTGGATATCAGTCCGTGGCAGGTGGTGTGGCCGAGAGTGGTGATCATCGCCGGTCTTTCGATGCTGTTCGCGCCGCTTAACGTGGCCGCCTTTATCTATCTCCCCAAGGAAATTCGCGGCGCCGCCGTTGGGCTGCTGGCTCTGCTGCGCAACGAGGGTGGCAGCGTCGGGACTTCGGTCGCCCAAATCATTCAACAACGGCGCGATCAGTTTCATACCCTCAGGCTCAATGAGAGCCTCGATCCCCTGAACCCTCCAGTCGGTAATCTCCTGGCGCAGGGCCAGGCGTTCTTCCTCCAGCACAACGGCGATGCTGTATTGTCGCATCAAATGGCCTTGGGCGTTCTCGATCAGTCCCGCTCTCAGCAGGCTTCGTCACTGGCCTACTTTGACGTTTCTCTTTTTTCGGCCGCCGTCGGCTTGATGTTGCTCTTTTTTGTCCTCCTCATGCGTCGTTCGGTAGCGGAAAAAGGAGCCCATATCGGCGCCGAGTAAGCCGCATCGCCCGAGCTTAAATCACGCTGCACTCCTCATTAGTTCCGCGAAACGCGTGCTTGAGCGGTCAGGTTCCCCGCGGGATGAACCCCGGGATGCCCGTGTTAACCACCGGATTCAGCCTGACTCGCGTCGTGATCCCTTTGGTGATCTCCTCGATGGCGTCATCGGGAAGTGTCGTGATATTAAAATTCTCCTCGATGTAGCGGACGCTCGTAGCCGTCGTCAGAGGAGCCGTGCCGCGCTGCACCGCCCACGCCAGTAAAACTTGTGCGGGGGTTTTGTTGACCCGCTTCGCGATCGCGGTGACCACAGGATTGTTGACCAACTTCGGCTCAATCCCATGACCTAAAGCTGCGAACGCCTGCATCACGATCCCATTCTTCTTGCAATAGTCCAGCAGCTCCCATTCAGGCAGATACGGATGCGATTCGACCTGTACCGTTGCCGGCTTTATCCGCGCGCTGTCGAATACCTCTTTCAGCTGTCCCAGGTTCACATTCGACAACCCAATCGCCTTGCATCGGCCTTCCTCCACCAGGCGCTCCATCGCCTTCCACGTATCCGCCAGCGTCGTTCCTTCGTCGTAAAGCACATTACCGCTCTGGTCCCGCGGGTCTTGTTCGTCGCCAGGCTTAAATGCGAATGGAGTATGGATGCTGTAGAGATCCACATAGTCCAGTTGCAGTCTCTTCAGACTCGCCTCGAAGGCGGGCTTCACCCGTTCCGCACGATGATTGTTGTTCCACAGCTTCGTTCCGACAAATACCTCCTTCCGTGCGACCTTGCCCTCCTTGAACACCGCCGCCATTGCTTCGCCCACGTGTTCTTCATTTCGGTACCGCTCGGCGCAATCGAATTGACGAAACCCCGCCTCCAGCGAAATCCTGACGGCCTCTTTGGTTGCGGCCGGATCTGGAATCAGCGTGCCAAAGCCCAGCGCCGGAATCTCCTCGGAGCCGTTATTCAGCGGTATCTTTCTATGGCGAAGGCCGTCGGTGTCACTCATGAGGCCATTTCCTCCGTTCAAATCGTATTTTCGCCGATGCTAGCGAAGCTCTCGTCGCCAGCCAAGGATACCAGCACCCTCTATATTCGCCGGTTCCCGACTCCCGCGAGCCCCTGGGGATTTGCACCATCTGGAGCCACGAAGATAGCTTCTCCTGGGGCTACTGAATGTGCGCGTTTATTCCGGTCTCGGCGGCGCGCGACCGCGGAAGCATAAATCGAGGCGATCGCTGAGCCAAGCGCATGGCTGGATTCATTGAGCAACGGTTAGCTACCCGGCGGCCCCTTGCCTGGCTCGATCAACTCGTCGCGCAGGTCGCTCGCGAACTTGCTCCTGGCCCTCGCAAAATCCGCACCGCCCTGCGCATCTCCCTGATGGTAACAATCGCGATCGGACTCGACGCGATCTGCCACGTCAACACTCAGCTCGGCGCCGTAATCATCTGGCTCCTTGCGGGCGCGGGACCGATGATGTCCATTCGCAGGGCCCTCTCATGGCAAATCGCCGTGATGCTCGCCCTGGTCACCTCGGTCGTGATGGCGCGCGCATTCGCCGAAACGCCCTGGTTGATGCTGCCGTTTGTCTTCGCCTGGATTTTCTCCTCAACCTACCTGGGAACCACGCGCAAGCTCGGCGTGGGCATGCTCGTAATCCAGATAGTTTGCCTAATTACTTTCTACGGCGTCGTCTTCGGACCTGCGGAAATCGGCTGGAATGCAGCGGCCTCGTTCGCCGGCAGCGCGATTGCCTTCGGCGTGATTGTGCTGTTCGACAACTGGCTGTGGCCCGACCCCGGCGAGCCGATCCTGCTGGACTCTCTAGGAACCAGCGTCGCGCGTTCCCGTTTGCTGCTGCTCGCCGCGGTGAACTTTTTTCTCGCCGGCGATAGCATACTTCGACCGCCATCGTCGGCCCCCGCTTCCGACCTGCCCGCACAGATGGCGCTGCTCGATCAAGCGCTTGCAGAGGGCGCGTCCGAACGTCGCCGGGCGATCCTGCTTGCTGCGATCACGCGCGCCGCCCGCATCAGTCTTGAAGTGGATCGCCTGATCACTACCGCGCGCGAGAACCTGCCACGGGAAATCCGCACGATGGTCCGCGGCGAAATTCAAATGGTCGTAAACGCCATTGCTGCCGCACTTGACCAGATCTCTCACGACCTCGAAGCGCCCGTTGTTGCTGGCATCGACGATCACGCGCCCGCTACCCGAACGCCCGTGCGCCTGGCGATGGACAATCTGGCCCAGCGCGTCGTTCAGGTCAGGCCGGCGTACATCGGCAAATCCAGCCCCGCGGAAATCGAACATTTCGCCGAATTCATCGATTCGCTGGCCGTGCTCTCCCGGCTCGTCGATGTCCCGCTCGATGAACCTCCGCAGCCGCCGGCCGCTGATCTGTCCAGCAGTCCGGTCGCTCGGAACAGTGCCGTCCCTCGACTGACCGATCCTCCCGATCCCGCACTCGTGCGCTATTGCTTGAAGGTCGGCTTGTGCACCGTGATCGGCTATCTCATCGGGCTAGTTACCCAGCGTCCCGACTTATTCATTATCCTCGTCACCGTAATAACCACCGCGACACCCACCTATGGCGCAACCCTGCACAAGATGTACCTCCGGATCGCCGGTGCCATCATCGGAGGAGTAGTTACCCTTCTCGCCATCATTATAATTTCGCCCAATTTCGAAACGCTCCCAGCCTATTTGCTGGCGGCCTTCGTGGTCTTTTATCCGTTTGCATACTCCTCGCTGGGCAATGCGCGGATGTCCTTCGCAGGCAAACAAATGGGAATCATTTTTTCTCTGGCGTTCGTCGGCTTGAGCCCGTCCGTCAATATCTACGAGCCTCTTTGGCGCATTTGGGGCGTCCTGCTCGGTGATTTTGTCGTCGCGCTGGTGTTCTTTACCCTGTGGCCCGAATACGCCGGGGATTCCCTCGTGCCCAGACTGCAAAGAGTCCTTGCCAATTCGCTCGCCCTGGCCCCGGGCGGCTCCGCTTCCAGCAGCGAGGATCAAATCCTCAGGACCAACTCGGAAACGATGCGCCTCCTCACCGAGTTCCTGGCCATCGCCGACGACGCACGGATGGAAGGACGTTCCTGCGCCGTCTTTCACGACGGGATCGTCGAGGCGGCCGGGACTCTTCGCCGGATTGCCAACCGGCTGTCCGCGATCGCGACCGCGCGCGTGCTTATTCAGATGCCGCAACTCGACCCCGTAACCGCGTTCGCACGCAAGCGGGTCTTCGACGCGATTACCGGGCAGCTTGCCTCGTGGCTTGATTTCTATCGCGGCGCCCAACGCCATAGCGCTTCCGCGGCGCGCGCGATCGCGCAGAAGCTTTCCACCGATGACTTGGCGGAATCGCTCGGCCAGTTCAGTTCACGGTTGGAGGAGGGCGGGTTTGCCCGCTTGGAATCATGGCCGCTCGAGCCGCGCCGCGCGATCATCGCGGAACTCCAGGCGATGCGGCGGCTCCAGCCTCTGCTCTCTGAGCTGAATCGCTACCTGGGCGATATTCCCAACCCTTCGCGGAGCGTCTGAGATCGCCCCTTCTTGCACCTGGGGAATTATCCGCGCAGCCGCGCCCGTCGCTCCCGGTTCTCGCGCCTACCGCCGATTTTCCCGCGCCACTGCACGCACCGATTCGATTACCCACGCCACGTCCTCATCGCTCATCGCCGGGAATATCGGCAGCGACAGGCACCGGCTGTAAACGTCCTCCGCCACCGGGAAATCTCCCGTGCGATAGCCGTACCGACGCTGATAAAAATCCATCGTATTCAGCGGGATGCAATGCACCGACGTGCCTACCCCCCGCGCGCGCATCCGATCGACAAACTCGTTGCGATTGATCTTCAGCGCCGCCGTCCGCAGCCGCATCACGTACAGATGCCACGCGTGCTCGACGCCCGCCTCCGTCACCGGTATCTCCAGTCCCGGTTCGTCCGCGAAGGCCTCGTTGTACGCTCGCGCGATCGCCTGCCGCCGCTGCGTTAACTCCTCCACCCGCCGCAGTTGCGCCAGCCCGATCGCCGCATGCACGTCCGACAGATTGTATTTGAAGCCGGTGTCGTGGATTTCGTAAAACCACGATCCGCTCGAGTCGTAGCGCTTCCACGCGTCGCGATCCATCCCGTGCAGACTCGCCACCGCGATCTTAGCCGCGAGGGCGTCATCCTCGGTCGTGATCATGCCGCCTTCCGCGCTCGTGATATTCTTCGTCGCGTAAAAACTGAAGCAGCTCACATCCCCGATCGTGCCGACCCGCACCATCCCCCGCCCGTCCATCATTCGCGCCGATCCCACCGCGTGCGCCGCGTCCTCGATGATCTTCAGATTGTACCGCCGCGCGATCGCGCAGATTCGATCCATGTCGCACGCCTGCCCCGCAAAATGCACCGGCATCAATGCCCGCACCCGGCGATTCTTCCCGCTCGCGAGCGCTTCCTCGATCTTGTCCGGATCGATATTGAAGGTGTCCGGCTCCATATCGACGAACACCGGACGCGCCCCCAGGTAGCCCATCACTTCCGCCGTCGCCGTAAACGTGAACGGCGTCGTGATAATCTCGTCGCCCGGCCCGATTCCCAGCGCAAACAGCGCCAGATGCAGCGCGCCCGTGCAATGCGCCACCGCCAGCGCGTTGCGCGCGCCTACGTAAGCCGCGAACTCCTGCTCGAACTTCTTGGTCTTGGGACCGGTCGTGATCCATCCGGATCGCAGCGTATCGATTACTTCGCGCTCTTCGGCCGGACCGATTGCGGGTCGATGAAATGGAACCTGGCGCATGATTGTCGCTGGATTAAATCACACGCCGCCGTTCACGATCGAGCGCCCGCTGTGTCTCGCCGCACCGGCGCGTGCCCGCGCTACGGATTCGTCCGCCCCGTCGGCTCCCAATCGCCGCCCGCGTCGTCGCTAGTGTCCGGCGACTTCACGATCGTCGTCGGCAGCAGCGGCGCCCCCGCCGCGCCGCCCGCGGCCGGTGCCGCCGCTGCGGCCCCGCCCGTCACCGTGGACGTGTCGCCAGCCGCCGCCGGCGCGGTGTCGTCGTCGCTCGCCGTGTCTCCGTTCGGCGTGTCGCCGCTCACCGCGTCGCCGCTCGGCGCCGACGTGCCTGCCGCGTCGCCGCTCATTGCGCCGCCGCTCGGCGCCGATGCGCCCGCCGCGTCGCCGCTCATTGCGCCGCCGCTCGGCGCCGATGCGCCCGCCGCGTCGCCGCCTGCCGGCTCGCTCGCCAGCGCGGGCGCGGTCGGCGCCGCCATCGGCCCCGCCGGCCCCGGCTCCTCCGGCGTCGCCGCGCCGCCCGCCGTCAACAACGGCAGCGCCGCGCTCGCCGGCGTCGGCCCCATCCCCACGTACGTCGGGATTCCCGCCTTCGCCTCCACCAGCTTCTCGAGCTTGTCCATATCGACCTGCCCCGTCAGGCCGCGCTGCCGCACGACCTGCGATGCCAGGTTCCACAGCCCCGGATATTTCCCGTAGAGGTCGTCATGCACCTCCGCATACAGCAGGCCCCCGCGCCAGCCGAACTTGACCGGCTGATACACGAACTCGCCCGGCGTCCCCACCGGCGTCTTGCTGAACAGCCGCTCGATATCCTCCGGATACAGCCGCACGCAGCCGTGACTCACCGTCATCCCGATTCCCCACGGCACGTTGGTCCCATGCAGTCCGTACTCCGGGATACTCAGGTCCAGCTTGTACAGTCCCAGCGGATTATCCGGGCCCGCCGGCACGAAGCGATCCGCCTCGCCGTCGCGCTCGACGTGCTCCTGGTAGATATCTTCCGGCATCGTCCACGTCGGATTCTTGACCTTCGCCGTTACCCGCCACACGCCCAGCGGCGTCTTCCAGTCGAACCGTCCCAGCCCGACCGGAAACGTATAAACCACCCGCGCACCGCCGTACGACGCTTCCGTCAGCTTGCCCCTTTTATGGCGTACGTAGGTCGGCGACGGATAGTAATAGTACAGCCGCATCTCCGGAACATTAAGAATGATCCCCGCATGCGTCGTGTCCGGCAGGATATGCTCCGTCGGTAAAATCACCTCGCGCCCGGGCGGCGGCAGCCACCAGTCCATATGCCCGTTGGCGTCCGAGATCTCCTTCGCGCTCAGCCCGAACCAGCGGCCCACGTCGAGCAGCGTGTCGCCCTTCTGAATCGTATAGGTGGTGAGCGATCCGATCAGATCGTCGCGCCCCGCCGGCAGCGGATACGCATACAGCGGCCGGTTCTCGAAGTTGACGCTATGCCAGTCGCGCGCCAGACCCGGCGCGGCAGTCGCCGCCATCGCCAGCAGCAGCGCCAGCACCCACCCCAGATGTTTCTTTGCCATGCCTTTAACGCCGTCGCGTCAATCCTTCACCCCGTCGCCCCTGCGGATACGCACGTCCACCCTCCGCACGTGCCGAAAGGCGCATCAGCAGCGACCGAATCTGCCCGAATTTTAGGGTATGCAGGATTACTCGGCAACGGGCCTCAGATTGGCGAACTTCAGCACCAGCAGCTTGATTCCCCCCCGATCGAAGTTGACCCACACCTTCGCCCCGTCGCCGCGACCCTCGCGCCGCCGCACCACCCCCCGCCCAAACGTCTGATGCTGTACGCGCACGCCGATCCCAAGCTCGCTGGCCGCCGCTTCCTCGTCCGTCACCTGGCTGTCCGTGTAATCCACGTACGGCTCGCGCGACGGTGCCCGCAGCACCGTCCGCGCCTCCGCCTCCGGCGCGATCCGCCGCAGCAGGTCCTGCTCGACCTCGCGCAGGAACCGCGACGGCCGCGTGTCGTCGCGCCGCCCGTACAGTTCGCGCGATTCCGTGTTCGTCAGGTACAGCAGCCGCCGCGCCCGCGTCATCCCGACGTAGCACAGCCGCCGCTCCTCCTCGATCTCGTGCGGACTGTCGCCCGACCGTATATGTGGAAACAGCCCCTCCTCCATCCCCGCCATGAACACCACTGGATATTCCAGCCCCTTCGATGTGTGCAGCGTCATCAGCGCCACCCGTCCGCCCGCCGCGCTGACCTGGTCGCTGTCGTTCACCAGCGCGATCCGCTCCAGGAACTCGCCCAGCCCCCCGGGCCCGTTGTCCTGGTCGAACGCGCTCGCCGCGGCCAGCAGTTCCGCCACGTTCTGGCTCCGGTTCGCACCGTCCGGCAGCGCCTTCAGATGCTCCGCGAAGCCGCTGCGCTCGATAATCTCGTCGAGCGTCTCGCGCACTCCGATCGTGCCCGCCTGCGCCATCAGGTCGCGCATCCACCCGTACAGATTCCCCGCTGCCTTGGCCGTCCGCAGCGCCACGTTAGATTGTGTTTCCAGCCGCCCCAGCGCCTCGAACAGCGTCACGTTCTCCGCCGTCGCCACCGCCGCCATCGCTTCGATCGTCTTCGCCCCGATACCCCGCGACGGCACCCCGATCGCCCGCTCCAGCGCCAGCGCGTCGGCCGGATTCAGCATCACCCGCAGATACGCCAGCAGGTCCTTGATCTCGCGCTGATCGTAAAACCGCAGGCCGCCCACGATGTAATACGGCACCCGCCGCCGCACCAGCGCTTCCTCGATCACCCGCGATTGCGCGTTGACCCGGTAGAACACCACGATATCGGCCGGCCGCGTCGCCGCCCGCGGATCGCCTCCCGTCGCGCCCGCCGCCGTCAGGTTCCCGATCTCGCGCGCGATAAAGTCGGCCTCGTCGCGCTCCGTATTGCCGGTGTAGTACGTCACCAGATCGCCCGTCTCGTTGGCGGTCCATAGCCGCTTGGCCTTGCGCTCGCGATTGTTCTGAATCACGCCGTCGGCCGCCGCCAGTATCGTCTTGGTCGATCGATAGTTCTGCTCGAGCTTGACCACCTGCGCCTGCGGATAGTCGCGCTCGAAATCCAGGATGTTGCGGATATCGGCCCCCCGCCACCGGTAGATCGATTGGTCCTCGTCGCCCACCACGCACAGGTTGCCGCTCAGCGCCGCGAGCAACCGCACCAGCAGATACTGCACCCGGTTGGTGTCCTGGTATTCGTCCACCAGCAGGTAATGCGCCCGCCGCTGCCACCGCGCCAGCGCCTCCGCATTGTCGCGCAGCAGCCGATACGTCTGCAGCAGCAGATCGCCGAAATCGAGCGCGTTCATCGCCGCCAGCCGGTCCTGGTAAAGCTGGTACAACTGCGCCAGCACGCGCTCGCGCCCGTCCGCCGCCTGCTCCGCCACGTCGCGCGCGAAATGGCCCTCGTTCTTGGCTTGATCGATCCGCGCCCGCACCACTTCCGGCGGCGGCGAGTCGGCCAGTTGCGCGTCTTCGATCACGCGCCGAATCACGCCCATCGTGTCGGATTCATCCAGGATCGTGAAGTTGCGGTCGTAGCTCGCGCCCAACGCCGCAACCTCCTGCCGCAGAATCCGCGCACCCGCCGCATGGAATGTGCTTACCCACGGCATCTGCGCGCCGCCGCCGACCAGCGCCGCTACCCGCTCGCGCATCTCCTTGGCCGCCTTGTTGGTGAAGGTAACCGCCAGGATCCCCGCGGGCGCCGCATTGCGCTCCGCCAGCAAATACGCGATGCGATAGCTCAGCACCCGCGTCTTGCCCGATCCCGCCCCCGCCAGGATCAGCGTCGCGCCGTCGGGCGCCAGCACCGCGTCGCGTTGCGCCGGATTAAGCTCGTCCAGATTCAATGATGCCATCTTTTCAGTTCAGTCCGCGCGCCGCCGCATGCAGCCTCGACCTTAAACTCCCCGCTGCGCCCACGATACCTCCACCGCGCTCGCCCCGCCCCAACGCGGCAACGACGTTAAGCCCCGCTGAGCGCACGATACCGCCGCCGCGCCCGCGCGTGCACCGCTTCGTCACGTCCACGCCGCCTCGATCGTGACGGGATCGCCCGGATTTGATCGTCGCATTTTTGCTTCGAGCCAGCCGCCCTCAGCCGCGCCGCCGCATGCCGCGTTGCCAACTCGGTATGTCAGCCGCTGGTATCAGGCAGAATACCGGCTTCAGACGCCGCCGAAAAGTACGCCCCCATTTCCCGTGCCACCCAGCGAGCTTGCGAGCCGAGCGCATACACTAGGCGAGCTTGCGAGCTGAGCAAACGAGTCCGCGAGGTGCGCATATAAAACCCACTAGGCGAGCTTGCGAGCCGAGCAAACGAGTCCGCGAGGTGCGCATATAAAACCCACTAGGCGAGCTTGCGAGCCGAGCAAACGAGTCCGCGAGGTGCGCATATAAAACCCACTAGGCGAGCTTGCGAGCCGAGCAAACGAGTCTGCGAGGTGCGCATATAAAACCCACTAGGCGAGCTTGCGAGCCGAGCAAACGAGTCTGCGAGGTGCGCATATAAAACCCACTAGGCGAGCTTGCGAGCCGAGCAAACGAGTCTGCGAGGTGCGCATATAAAACCCACTAGGCGAGCTTGCGAGCCGAGCAAACGAGTCTGCGAGGTGCGCATATAAAACCCACTAGGCGAGCTTGCGAGCCGAGCAAACGAGTCTGCGAGGTGCGCATATAAAACCCACTAGGCGAGCTTGCGAGCCGAGCAAACGAGTCTGCGAGGTGCGCATATAAAACCCACTAGGCGAGCTTGCGAGCCGAGCAAACGAGTCTGCGAGGTGCGCATATAAAACCCACTAGGCGAGCTTGCGAGCCGAGCAAACGAGTCTGCGAGGTGCGCATATAAAACTCTGAGCGGAGCAGCGTGAAACCTTTTAATGGCTTCACAAAAATTTCAGTTCCGCGTTCCTCAACCACCATCCCCTCTTCCTCTGCCCGCGCCGCCCCTGCGATGACATAATGAAGCGTGGCGCGTTACGATCCGCACGATAAATTCTACCGCAAGGCGCGCGCCGCCGGACTGCCTTCGCGCGCCGCCTTCAAGCTCGAGGAGCTCATCGCCCGCTTCAAGGTCGCCCGCCCCGGCGCCCGCGTCGCCGACCTCGGCTGCGCTCCCGGCGGATGGCTCGCCATCCTCACCCGCGCCGTCGGACCCGGCGGCCGCGTCGTCGGCGTCGATCTCGATCAATGCCGCCCGCCGGCTCCCAACGTCGTCACGATCGCCGGCGACTTCCGCGACGCGGCCATTCGCGCGCTGGTCGCCGCCCACCTCCGCGCCGCCGATTTGATTACCAGCGACCTCTCGCCCAAGCTCACCGGTATCGCCGACCGCGACCAGGCCCGCTCCGCCGAACTCCTGATGATTGCGCTGGACTTCGCCGCCGCCATCCTCAAGCCGGGCGGCGCGATGATCGCGAAGCTCTTCATGGGCGCCGAATTCGAAAACCTCAAGCGCAGCTTCGACCGCGCCTTCGACCAGGTCGAGATCGCCCGCACCCGCGCCAGCCGCCCCGGCTCGTCCGAACTCTACCTCGTCGCGCGCGGCTTCCGCGCCGCCGATCCGCCGCCGCCGATCTAGCCGCTCCCCATTCGCACGCCCCCGCCGCCGTTAAAGGAGTCGCTCGCCCTTGATCTCCACGTTCGCGCCCTGGTGCACGGCAACGACCAACGTTCGGCGGCGCTGCAGAAGATCGGCGCCGACGACGTCGGCGATCTCCTCGAGTTCAACACCGTCCGTGCAGCGTTCGCCTCTGGATTGTCGCGCGGCCCCAAGTCGATTCCTTCAGTAGCATCGACAACTCTTGGCAACCAAGGGAATCTGCTTACGAGTACGTCAATGGGGGCTGATACGGGCGGCGTTGACAGCATCGACGAGAACCCAGGCTCCGGTCGAAGTCCCCGACCCCGGACCTGTGATCGGATGATCGTGCGTGTTCAGGATGACGCTGCTCGCTTTAATAGCGATGCAGTCGCCAGCAAAGCTGGAGCCTGCTTGCGGCTACACTTTCGCCTTTTCCGCGTCTAAGTGCCGCAGACCGCCAAGTCGATGCTCGCTCGCGATGCCCGGCCCCGGACCTCTCCATGGCGGCCCGCTCGCGCGCATGCCCGACGCGTCCGTGGCGGCCGGCAGCGTGGCCTTCCGCTGACCGAGCGCGTATCGTCCCAGAAGGGTTGACCCTGCTCGTTGGTACAGGCAGTCATGGCAGGTCCGTCGTTCAGAGGTGCTCGGTGACGGGTTTGTCGTCCAGGGGCTGTCGCGGTACGTCCGTGGTCTGGAGGCGATCAGGGAGCGGCCCTGGTCCAGAGGTGCTCGGTGGCAGGTCCGGCGCATTCGATAGCGGTCCGATGGATCGCTCTGATGCACGCTTGCGGTGTTCTGATGCTGGCTTGCGGATGGATGGCTGCATGTCGCGGCAGCCTCCCCGCGACACCCGCATCTGGTCCGCCGCGCAACGAGGTCCGCGTCGAAGTGACCGACGTTGGCTACGACCGTCAGTCCGCGTCCAACTACGTTCGGCTCGACGATTCCGCACAACATCGGTCGCTCCAGATCGCTATCGGCGACGACGAAGCGCAAGCGATCACGCTCGCGCTTCACGGCGTCGCGGCGCCGCGTCCCTTGACCGGCGAACTTCTCCGCGAGGTCATCGCGCAGACCGGCAACGCGGTGGATTGGGTCGAGATCACGGCCGTTATTGACGAGGTCTATTACGCGAAGCTGGTGCTGGACCGTGGCCGCTACACGATCGACTGCCGGCCGAGCGACGCGATCGCGCTAGCCTTGGGCACGCACGCGCCGATCTACATCGCCGGCGCTCTGATGCAGGCCGTTGGTGACGCTCCCGGCATGACTTCGGCACCGATCAGTGCCGTCAACTTCGGCGTCACCGTCCAGCAGTTGACGCCAGACCTGGCGAGCTACATGGGAGTCCCGCCGAATGAAGGCGTGGTGGTCGCCGACCTCAGTGGTGCGGCGGAGAAGGCCGGCCTGCGCCGCGGCGACATCCTGGTCGCGGCCGGCGGACGCGCGATCCATACGCCCGGCGACTTCGCGCGTGCGACGGGCGTGCCGGGAGCGCCGTTCGGCTTGACAGTTCGGCGCGGCATCGCGACGCGATCGATCACAATTCCGTCTGCGCCGATGGCACGCCTTCCGGATTGACTTCCGCGTGGCTCGCGCAGTACCGCGCGCGATCGCTCACTTTGTCGGGGATGAGTTCGGCGCGCCGCCGGCCGCCCTCATGTACACCTGGGCGCTCAGGCCGCGCGGCACGATCGCGGTCGCCATCTGCGGACTCTACGCGCGGGCTAGCGGGCTGACCAAGCCCCCCCCGGGATCGAATCGCGCCTGAGAGCGATCGTGCTTCGCGACAACTCACGATGCGGCGGGGGGGCGCTGACGCGGCCCGCAGGGACGTCCTATTTGCGGATCAGCAGGCTGCGGATGAAGCGCGGGTCGATCGGTTCGGCCGGATCGATTTCGGCGAGGTCCTCTTCAATCATGTTCAGACACGAATTGACGAAGTCGGCGCTGCGGCGGCGCAGCGCATCGTCGAGGCGCGCGCGCAAAGCTTCATCGACGCGATGCTTGAAGTTATCGTTCAGCCGCGCGGGCCGCGCACCGATAGTCATGATGGCGGCACGCGCGTGCTCCAGGCGATGGGCCTCGATGGGCTCGATCGCGAGCCGTCCGTCGAGCGCGTAGCGGGCGAGCGCGGTGAGCAGAATCTGGCTAAGACGGATATCGTAGCCGGCGATTTGCGCGCGAAATCCCGGCGCCGCGATATCGAGTCGTAGCAGTGCCCGGAAAAGGTCGGGCACCGCGTCAACCTGTTCCAGCAGGGCATAGCCGAGATGCAGATCGCGCATCGAGCGGAAGTCGCGCATGACGACCGCGCCCTCGCGGTCGAGTCCGCCGTAAAACTGCGGCTGCCGCTGCATGAAGCCGGCGATCGCTTCGCGATACGGCGGATCGAGATACGGAATCTCGCGCGTGCGTTCGCCGGCGAAGCCAAGATTCACGACGATGGCCTCGGCGCGCTTGCGCAAATCGATGGTCAGGCTCACGCCGAGGCGAAAGAGCTGTTGCAGATGGGTATCGCGCAAGTGCTCGATGGCGATTTTGAGATCACCACCGGCCAGATGCTCGAGCCCGAGGTTCATATAGTTGTGCGTCATCTCGATGGCGACGCGGACCGCTTCGAGATCACCGAAATCGACCGATCGCGCGACCAGCACCTGGTTGCTCACAGTCGCCATCTCGCTGCGCAACTGGCGTTTGCCCTGAGCGGCAAAGCCGGCCGTCAGCGCGGCATTGAAGAGCGAATTCTCGACGTCGGGCAGAGCCGGCGAGAGGCCCGGCGGCAGGACGTCGTTGTCCTCGACGCCATCGCGCGCGGGGGCCGGATATTGTGCGCGAATCTTGAGGAAGTCCTGCGGATTGAGATAGGCGAAGACGCTCTGGGCGTCGAAGTAGTCGGGGAAGCCCTGGTCGGCGAGGCGCAGGCTGCGAAAGCGATAGGCCTGCTCTTCGAGTTCGGCTTCGACGCCCCAGTAAATCTCGTCCATCAGGCCGGTAAAGTAATTGTAGTCACGCTCGAAAATCTCCTCGAGGAAGTCAAGAATGTGCGCGTGGATGGCGTCGTGGCGGATGAATTCGATCAGATAGTTCTCGTCGAATTGCACGAAGCGGTCCGATGGCGCGTCGGGCGAATCTTGCGGATCGGCCAGCCGATGGACGCGAATGTACTGGCGCAGCAGCAAGGACACCAATTCGAGATCGAGTTCCACCAGTCCCTCGGCCATGCGCTTGCGCCCGGCCTCGGAGATGGCTTCAATCCATTCGCGCATGCGCCCCAGGTTCGGGCGGTCCTTGTCCCAACAATCGAGATCGAAGAGCGAGCGGATCTGCTCAGGCAGCGCCAGGCTCAGAAGATCGCCGGCGTCGGCGACGCCAATTTCCTTGAGCGTGTAGAAGAGGGTCTCGGGTGCGAAGGACTGCACCAGCCGTTCGGCCTCCGGCGCGGAGAGAATGAGGTCGCGCTTCTGACGCGCAGGCAGGCCGTAAAGAAACTCGAGTTTCTGCTGAAACGGCAGGTTGAGAAATTCTTCTTGCCTGGTGTCCGACATATGCTGCTTTCACGGCGGCCCATCTGCCACCGCAAAATACCCCTCACTTGAGAATACGATCAAGTTAAACTTTCTTGGCCTCCGCCGCGGCGATCGCGAAAGCCATTATAGCCGATTCGTCGAGCGCTTGCGGGCAGTGGCGATCGCAGGCTGACGCGCGCGCGGCGAAGCGACCAGCGGACGTGCTAAGTTCGATTCGCGCGATGGAGCGCGCGCCAGGGTGTCGAAGTCGAAAGCGTCAAAAGCTGCGATACGGCGGGTCGCGATGACAATCGCCGGAAGCGATCCCGGCTGCGGTGCGGGCTTGCAAGCGGATTTGAAGACCTTTGCGGCGTATCGCGTATATGGGTTTGCGGTGATTACCACGGTGATCGCGCAGAATAGCGCCCGGGTCACTCGCACGGCGCCGGTGGCCGCGCCGATGGTGGCCGAACAGATTGCGATGCTGGTGGCGGAGCGGATTCCGGAAGCGCTCAAGACCGGGGCGTTGGCCAACGCGGCGGTCGTACGGGCGGTGGCGCAAGCGATCGCTCACTTCAGGCTGCCCGCGCCGGTGGTCGATCCGGTGCTGATCGCGAGCAGCGGCGCGCGCTTGCTCGACGCAGAAGGGGAGGGTGCGCTGCGGTCGCAACTACTGCCGATGGCGCGAGTTATAACGCCCAATATCCCGGAGGCCGAGGCGCTCACCGGGATCGCGATCGACAGCGCCGCCGCGCTGCGTGCGGCGGCGCGGGCATTGCGGCGGTTGGGCGCGCGTGCGGTCGTAATCAAGGGTGGCCATAGGTTCTCCGGGGGCGGCGGCGCGCGGGCGGAGAGCGCTATCGATCTGCTGTTCGACGGCCGCAGGTTCGTTGAATTTGCCGCGCGGCGAATTGACGGCGATGGCGCGCACGGCACCGGCTGTGCTTTTTCTGCGGCGATTGCAGCGGGGCTCGCGTGCGGTAACGATCTGGAAACGGCGGTGCGCAGGGCGAAGGCGTACGTCACCAGGGCCTTGCGCGGCAGTTTTGTGCTGGGCGAACGGGGACGACCTCTGCTGGACCATTTCGCCGGCCGGTAGAGCGGTAAACCGCTGACCGGATCGATTCGCGTATGGATTACGGGCGGCGAGTGCGGGCAGAATGACAGTTTGAGATCGCCGCGAATGGGCGGCCGATTTATTATAGCGAGACTCATCCGATGCGCTGCGGGAACTGTAACGCCGAAAACCCTGAGAGCGGAAAATTCTGCCTCGAGTGCGGGGCGGCGCTTGTGCGCAAGTGCCCGCACTGCGGCGCGCCAAATCCGCCATCGGCAAAATTCTGCGGTGAATGCGGCGAGCGGTTGGGGCCGCGGGATGCAGATACGTCGGGCGGTTCATCGACGGGGACCGCGAAACCAGCGACCGGCATAGCGGACTCGCCACCCAAGATTGACGCCTTGCGCGCCGGCGCGGCGCAGGAATTGAGCGCGGCAGAGGAGCGTGGGCGGCGCGACGAGGACGCGGCGGCCAGGGACGACAAACATCCGCCGCGTTTCGCGGCGGCGTTATCGGCATCCTTGAATCTGAACGTGCCGGCCGCAATGAACCTGATCGCTGGTGAGCGCAAGACGCTGACGGCGCTGTTCGCGGATATCAAGGGATCGACGGAGTTGATGGAGGAACTCGATCCGGAAGAAGCGCAGGCGCTGATCGATCCGGCGCTGCGGCTCATGATCGGGGCGGTGCAACACTTCGACGGCTATATCGTGCAATCGACCGGCGACGGTGTTTTCGCGGTGTTCGGGGCGCCGGTGGCCCATGAGGACCATCCGCAGCGCGCGCTGCACGCGGCGTTACGGATGCAGGAGCAACTGCGCATTTACGGCGCGCAGTTGCGCGCCGAAGGCCGCGCGCCGATAGAGATCCGTGTCGGCGTCAACACCGGAGAAGTGGTGGTGCGTTCGATTCAGACGGGCGCGCGCACGGTCGAATACACGCCGATCGGACACACGACGAATCTTGCGGCGCGGCTGCAAACGATCGCGTCCACCGGTTCGATCGTGGTCAGCAAGGACACCGAGCGGCTGGTGGCGGGTTACTTTATGCTGCGGCCGCTGGGCCCGGTGAGAATCCGCGGCATCACCGATCCGGTCGAGGTCTTCGAACTGGCCGGGCTCGGGCCGTTGCGGACGCGCTTGCAGGCGTCGGCGATGCGCGGGCTGTCGAAGTTCGTGGGCCGCGCGCGCGAGATCGAAAAGCTGGCGACAGCCTTCACGCAGGTCCAGCGCGGCCATGGGCAGATCGTCGCCGCGGTAGCAGAGGCGGGCGTCGGCAAGTCGCGGCTGTATTACGAATTCAAGGCGATGGCGGGCGAGGGCGCGCTGACACTTGAAACCTACTCGGTGTCGCATGGCAAGGCGTCGGCTTATCTGCCGGTGATCGAGTTGCTCAACGACTATTTCGCGATTACGCCGGAAGACGATCGCCGCCGCCGGCGCGAGAAGGTGGGCGGGAAAATCCTGATGCTCGATCGCGCGCTCGAAGACACGCTGCCGTATTTGATCACGCTGCTGGGGTTGGAGGAGGTCAACCCGGGTGCCGCGCCGAGCGCAGATGGCGCGATTGCGGGAGCGGATGCGCGCACCCGCCGGCGCCTGACGCTGAAGGCAATCGAACGGATATTGCTGCGCGAGAGTCAGAACCAGCCGCTGATCCTGATATTCGAGGATCTTCATTGGGTGGACAGCGCGACCCAGGGATTGCTCGACCTGCTGACCAAGAGCGTTGGCGACGCGCGCATCCTGATGCTCGTCAACTACCGTCCTGAATACCACCATCGATGGTCCGATTTACCCAACTACACGGAACTCAGACTCGAGCCATTGGGACTTGCGGGAGCAAGCCAGATGCTCGACGCGCTGCTTGGCGGCGACGGTGGGTCGAGCGAGACCGTGGGGTCTAACGGCGGATCGCGGGCCGGTGACACTGCGCTGGCCGACCTCAAGCGCTTCATCATAGCCAAAACCGATGGCAATCCGTTCTTTATCGAGGAGATGGTGCGAACGTTGTTCGAGCGCGGGACGCTCACGCGCAACGGCAAGCTGGAAATAGCGACGCCGATCGATGAAATGAGGATTCCGCCGACGGTCAACGGCATCCTGGCCGCGCGCATCGACCGCTTGCCGGAGAACGAAAAGGAACTCCTGCAGACGCTCGCGGTGATCGGCAAGGAATTCACGCCGAGCCTGGTCGAACGCGTCGCGCCCGAATCCGCCCAACGGCTCGAAGCGATGCTGGAAGACCTGGAGGCGGGCGGGTTTGTCTATGAGGAGCCCGAGGCGGGTGAGTCCAAGTACTACTTCAAGCATGCGCTGACGCAGAATGTCGCCTACACTTCGCTGCTGGGCGAACGGCGCAAGCAGTTGCACGAGCGCACGGCGGTCGCGATCGAGAGTCTTTACGCCGACAGCCTTGACGATTACCTGGCCGAACTCGCACATCATTATGGACTGAGCGGGAACGCGGAAAAGGCGGTGCAGTACCTTGAGCGTGCGGCGTCACAGTCGGCGCATCGGACAGCCTATAGCGAAGCCGCTGAACGCGTCCTGGAAGGTATCGCGATGTTGCGAATGCTGCCGGCTACGGCTGAGCGTCATCGTCGCGAATTCGCCATGCAGAGCGCACTCAGTCTGTATCTCATCCCGGTGAAAGGGGTCGCTGCCGAGGAGGTCAAGGAGGCGCTCGAGCGTGCGCGCGAACTTGCACTCGAGTACGGCAGTGAGCACGAAATTTTCTGGACGGTGTACGGTCTCCAGTTTCATTACCTGGTGCGTTTGGAGCTCAAGACGGCGCGGGCGATCGGCGAGCGCCAGCTTGCGATCGCGGAATCCTCGGGCGATCCCGCCAGGCGGATGGGCGCCTATGTCGCGATGGCGCAGACGCTGCTGCTGACGGGAGAGCCCGACTCCGCGCGCGACCTCTGCGAGCGTGCCATAAGACTGCCGCGCGAACCCGCGGACTCCCCGCTAGGCGATATCGGTGACGCCCGCTCACTGATTCTATCCACGCTGGCCAGCGTACTCGCAACGACCGGCTACCCTGATCAAGCGCTCGCTCGCAGCGATGAAGCGGTGGCGGCCGCAAGCTTATCGGGACCGCATTCGCTGATAGTCGCGATCAACAGCGCCGCCGAGTTGCGCTTTCGCCTGGGCGATTGGGTGGGAGTGCTGGAACGGGTGGACGAGATTGAAAGGCTCGCGGATCAGCGCGAACTGCCGCTGTGGAGCGCCTATGCGCGGGCGCTGCGGGGCCAGGTGTTCATTCATATCGACCGCATCGAGGAAGGTATCGATCTAATCAAGGAAGCGGGGGCAGTGTACGAGACGACGCGCGCCACCGGCTACCAATGGCGCATCCATTACGCCGATGCGCTGGGCCGGCTCGGCCGCGCGGAAGAGGCCCTCGCGATGCTGACGGAAATCGAAGACGGTCTGACGGTGGCGGGGTGGGCGGTAGGCGCCGCGGAACTGAATCGTTTGCGCGGAGACTTTCTCGTCACTCGCGGCGGCGCCGGCGATGGCGTTGCGGCCGAAGCTTCATTTGGCAAGGCGATCGAAGTCGCGCACCGGCAGCATGCGCACCTCTTCGAGTTGCGTGCAGGGAACTCGCTCGCCCGCCTGCTCGATGCGCAAGGCCGGCGCGCTGAGGCTCACGCGATGTTGAGCGAAATCTATGAACGATTCACCGAGGGTTTCGGCGCTCGCGACCTCAAGGACGCGCGCGCGATACTGGAACGCTTAGTCAATCAGACCGCGCCGCTGCCGCCAGACTGACCTACCTGGGACGTTGGGGTGTGGCGTGAAGATCTTGGCGCACGCAAACCAAGGTCACATAGGTTGGGCTTCCATATAGCGTATAGCCGTCATCGGCGTGCGTGGGCGCGTGCCTGTCGCGTCCGCCACCGCGGTTCATTTTTCTAGAGTTAACATCGATGGTGGTACACGAATGTTCCGGATTCGTTGACACCGCCATTTCCTTGTCAGTCTCATCGTGAAACGCGCACGCATCGTTAGTCGTTCGCACTTCGCTTTGCGCTACTTTGCGGGCGCTTCGGCGGCGCGAAGACACCATGACAGAACTCCATCGGCGGCGGCATGACATCTGCCACTGTGATTGGTCAGCGGTGTTGATTCGACATCGCCAGAACGCGGACAGCTTCCGCACGAGAATAGGGTAAAGAAGTCAAAGAAATGTTTAACAACTCGATCAGGAAATGCACTCAGATAATGTTGGGCGCGGCAACCCTTTCACCAATCGCGGGCGGCGCGGCATTTGCACAAGCTACAACCAGTCTCGGCGTGAGCGCTGACGTAACTAACAATTGCACCATCGCGGCGGCACCGGCGCTCACCGTCGGCAATTACAACGTTCTGAGTCCGACAGCGCTGACGCCGACGGCGACGCTGGCGGTTACTTGCACGACTGGCGCAGTGGCAACGATTGCGCTCGACCCCGGCTCTAATGCCTCGCATGCAACTGGAACCACCCGCGCGATGTCGGATGGCACCGACTATTTAAGCTACGAGCTTTACTCGGACGCCGGGCTCTCGACGGTGTGGGGCAATACGTCCGGAACTGACGTAGTCGAACCGGCGGCGCCGAGCACCGCGGTAGTTGATTATACGGTATACGCGAGCGTCCCGGCTCAGCAAACCGTGTCTGCCGGCACCTACACGGACTCCGTCGCCGTAACCGTCAGCTTCTAGCCCGAGTCGGCGGGAGAGTCGTGGCGGGGTGAAACGGAAGGCGTCGCAGAAGGTGCTGTTGGCCTTGGTGGCCGGGGCGGTCCTCATGAGGACCGGTCCGGTCGATGCGGCCAATTTCGCGGTGGATCCGGTCGTCGCTTCACTCTCGCCGCACGCGCCCACCACGCTGCTACAAATGACCAATACCGGAGCTCGTCCGCTGCGCTTCGAATTGAACGGGTTCCTGTGGAGCCAGGGTCCCGCAGGTCAAATCGTTCTGGTTCCAACTGACGACATGATTTTCTTCCCGCAGTTGTTCGCGCTTAATTCGGGCGAGAAGCGCAAGGTCAGAATCGGTTCGGTTGAGGCTGCTGCCGGGACCGAGAAGTCCTATCGCCTGTTGGTAGCACAATTGCCGTCGCTGGCCAGCGAACGGCCCGCCAACAGCGGGATCGAGTTGCTGACGACCCTCAGCATCCCGGTATTCGTCGAGCCTGCGGTGATTAAAAAGGAAAGCAACCTCGCCGGCCTCGCTGCCGCCGGACGGATGATCTCATTTCAAGTCGTCAATTCGGGCAACGTACATATTGTGATCGAGAAGATTACGGTGGCCGGACTGAACGCCGCCGGCACTCCGGCCTTCACCCGCGAGGCCAAGGGCTGGTACGTGCTGGCCGGGATGAGCAGCAATTTCAGTTTGGAATTGACGGCGAGCGAATGCGCCGAGGCGCAAACGGTCGAGGTGACGGTGAAGACGGAATCCAAGGCGTTGGATCAACGAGTCGCAGGCTCTCCGGGGAGTTGCATGGTTCGATAAATGGTGGCGGAGGCGTTGCGGGCGATTGAGTGTGCGCATGGCACTGAGCATTCTATGGTTTCTTGTGGACGCTCAGTCATCGCTGCCGATGGCGGTCGCGTCCACGCTTCCGGACGCCCCGGCGGCGGCCGGAGCCCCGACCTCGCGCGATCAGCGGGCAATCCTGACTCTATTTGTTGACGGCGGGGCGCATGGAGAGACCGAGGTCATCGTGCGGGACAAGGATATCCTGGTTTCCGTGGCGGATTTGGAAAGCGCGGGGATGCATTCGTTCGCGGGTCGGCGAGAACTCGTGAGTGGAACGGCAATGGTCTCGTTGGTGTCGCTGGCGCCGGCAATCACCTATAAATTCGACGATCAGGACCTCGCCCTCAGGATATCTGCCGACACCAGCCGGCTAACGGCGCACGATCTGAATCTGGAGATCCAGAAACCGGCCGATCTCTGATATCGATCGCGGATGCCAACATTCCAATCAACTATTCTGTCGGAAGAAAATAGCAAGGTTATTTCGGTGCCTTTCAGGGGGGGGCGGAGTAGTACGTTTCCCGGTTCATCGGGTTCAGCAGGTGATCGGCACAATCAGAGTACAAATTGCAGGTCAGGTGGTTATACCAGCGCTTGGTGATCTTTCGGTGGACGCGAACGGGCGCACTTTTGAGTCGCCACTTGGGGAAAAGGGACAGTTCTACTTCGACAGCATCCCAGCCGGCCGTTACCCGGCGTCGGTGACCTTTTCATCCGGAATATGCAAATTCGAATTTGCGGTGGCCAAGTCGGATAGACCTTCGCTCCGGCTCGGTGAACAAATCTGCGTGCTGGCGGTGACGGCGAGCGTGAAGTGAGACGATCGCCCTGGAGTCATGCGGCGACGATGGTGGCTGCGGTCTTGCTGATTGCTGCGGGCAAGGCTTCGGGCTCCGGGTGCGTCGCGAGTGCGACAGGGATCGCCTTTGGCACCTATCAGCCACTGCATCCGGCCGATACGGTGTCAGTGAGTATGATTACGTATAGCTGCACGGGTGTTAAGGGTCGCGTCAGAATAGCCTTGAGTCGCGGTGAGTCGGGCACTTTCGCTCGTCGGATCATGCATCAGGGGAATCGGAAGCTTGAATACAACCTTTACCTGGACGCGACCGGCACCAGCATATGGGGCGACGGCAGCGGGGGCTCGCAAATTTATGTTGCAAATGGCCCACCTGATGGCGCACCCGTTAACCTGATCGTCTATGGACGCGTGCAGGCTCGACAGGATGCCTCATCGGGACTCTATCGGGATATCATATTTGTGACGATTGAACCTTGACGGGAATATCGCCTGGGGCGTTGCGTTGCGGCGGAAACTTTCATGGGAATTCCGCTTCGGGCGAAGGTAACGATTGCAAGGTTGCTGCAGGGTCGGCTTTTCCGCCACGCCGAGCATCGGCAATTTGGCGCGTGTTATCCAAGCAACTCGCGCAAGGCGGTCACGAAATTATGACTTTGATCTGCGCCTGCGCCCAACTTGATCAAGGCATAGCGTTCGTCCGCGTCAAGGCGATCCCATGCCGGTTGGTCCAGAGTGATACCGGCGGCCTTTGCATTCTCGATTAGTCGCGCTGGTGGCACTGCTGGGGGTTCCGCCGATCGCTTCACTTCGTCTGACAAGGGTTTAGCTGCGCTCCCGGCACGCGCTCGCACGGTTTCCTCAAGGAAGGTTTGTACGGCGGAGCATTCCTCGTCGGAATTCGTCGGCAAATGGCAGATCGCCAGTCGTTCGTGCTGCGCGAGCGCCTGCCATTGCTCGAGGCTGATCTTTACGCCGACGCGATCAAGCTTGCGACGTACCGCCATCGGCACGCACGCGAGACTATGGTGGACTTCGTCTTCAAATTTGAATCGCCGTAACATTTCGCGTCCTCGCTGTAATCGACTTGCCGGGCGGACAGGGGGCTCCGCCTTCATTGATAAGGCTATTGTAGCATGCGTCCAGGGGGAGCCCGAAAAGAGAGGGCAGGGACCTCAAAAGGGACGCCTCATCTCACCACCTGCAGCACCAGCGCACCTTCGCCGCCGAGTTGGTAGATCTTAAGGGCGGCGGAAGGCTCTCCGTGGTCGTTCCGTTCAAGAGGCGGGTGCGATTTCGTCAATGATGGGCATAAGCGAAAATCGCCGAAAATTCAGAGCGGATCGGCGCTGCGGAAGATTGCGCCGGGGTCTATGCTCACTTATGCCCGCGCTATAAAGAATTACCAATATTTTAAAATTGCGTTGCGTTGTCGAAATCAAGTCCAGAGAGGCGCGAGGGCTGCTATGAAGACGAAGGACAAAAAGGACAAGAAAAAGAAAGCCAAAGGGAAGGAGAACGGTCTGATAACGGATGAAACCCAACCTATTATTGCCGTTGCGAACGGAGCGGCAAACGGCGTTCCATTGGAGATTCATCACGGAGATATCAAGGCCGAAGCTCGCAAAATCAAGAACGACGTTTATGAGAAAGAGCTGGCGCGTCTGCAAATCGAGTTGGTGAAGATGCAGAACTGGATCAAGCACAAAGGCTTGAAAGTGCTGGTACTGTTCGAAGGGCGCGACGCGGCCGGCAAGGGTGGAGTGATCAAACGGATTACAGAGACGCTTAACCCTCGCATCTGTCGCGTAGTCGCGTTGGGCACGCCGACCGAGCGCGAAAAGACGCAGTGGTATTTTCAGCGCTACGTGGCGCAACTGCCGGCAGCCGGCGAAATGGTGCTGTTCGATCGCAGTTGGTACAACCGGGCTGGCGTCGAGCGTGTGATGGGATTCTGTACTGATGAGCAATACGCGGAATTCTTGCGCAGTTGCCCGGAATTCGAGCAGATGCTTTGCCGTTCCGGATTGATCATCGTCAAGTACTGGTTCTCGGTCAGTGACGCTGAGCAGGAACGGCGTTTTCAAGGGCGCATGAACGATCCGACACGGAGCTGGAAGCTCAGCCCGATGGACGTTGAGTCGCGCAATAAGTGGGTTGAATATTCGATGGCCAAGGACGTGATGTTCAGTCACACGGACCACAAAATGGCTCCCTGGCGAGTGGTGAAGGCCGACAACAAGAAACTGGCGCGACTCAACTGCATTCGTCATCTGTTGAGTCTGATTCCATATGAGGATCTGCCGCCGACACCTTTTGCGCTGGCGCCGCGGCCCGACATGCCGACGGACTATAAGCGTCCGCCGCTCGAGGATCAGACCTTCGTGCCAGACTATTATTGAGAAACTCCCTTCGCCACGAGGTCTCCGCAGGCCGGCGCACCGGACGGGACGCCTCTTGACCTGATCGCCTCGATGAATGAGGCTCGCATCAGCAGCCGCCGTGCGATAGGGCGAGTGCGCCTAATCGAGCATGGTTTTCGCTAACGGCGGTTGGCTGTACGCGGAGTTTCGATGGCGATCGATCATTCTTGGAACAAGGCGGCGATAATTGCGATCGTCGAAGCGCTAAAGCGTCAACGTGGGCCGCTGATGCCCATTTTGCGTCGCATTCAGGACGATTTGGGATGGGTTCCACCAGACTCCATCCCGCTGATTGCGCAAGCACTCAACCTGTCGCGAGCGGAAGTTCATGGCGTCGTCAGCTTCTACCACGACTTCCGGCACGAGCCCGCTGGCCGCAATATCATTCGTATCTGCCGCGCCGAATCATGTCAGGCGATGGGCGCGGTAGAGCTTGCCAAGCATGTTCGCGGGAGCCTCGGCGTGGACTTCGGCGGCACCACGGCGGACGGCGCTTTTTCGCTCGATGCTGTGTATTGTTTGGGGAATTGTGCCTGCTCGCCAGCGGTCATGATCAACGGTGAACCGCTGGGTCGGGTGACGCCCGAGCGTTTCGACAAAGCGATTTCAAGCCTCGTCCGTCGATGAACAGCGGCGCGCCAGCGGTGAGAGTCTATGTACCGGGCGATTCGAGCGCGCTTTCGCTGGGTGCAAACGCGGTGGCCGACGCGATCGAGCGTGAAGCGGCAAACCGCGGGATGGCGATTGAATGCGTTCGTAATGGTTCCCGCGGCCTTTACTGGCTCGAGCCGATGGTCGAAGTTGCGACCTCGCATGGCCGTTTCGGATACGGTCCGGTGGCCGACACTGATGTTCCTTCGCTCTTCGAAGCGGGTTTTCCCGACGCCGCCGATCATCGCCTCGCACTGGGCATCACCGATGAAATCACCTATCTCAAACGCCAGTCGCGTCTGACCTTCGCCCGTGTCGGGCTCAGCGATCCGCTAGCGCTCGACGACTATATTGCGCACGGGGGTTATCGCGGCCTCACGCGCGCGATAGCGATGGCTGGTGCCGAGATCGTGCAGGAAGTGACGACCTCCAATTTACGCGGGCGCGGCGGCGCGGCCTTTCCCACGGGCATCAAATGGAAGACCACGCTCGATCAGGATGCACAGCAGAAGTATGTCGTCTGCAACGCCGACGAGGGTGACTCAGGCACCTTCTCCGATCGCATGATCATGGAGGGCGATCCGTTCGTGCTGATCGAGGGGATGACGATTGCGGGTCTCGCGGTGGGCGCGAGTGAGGGCTACATCTATGTGCGATCGGAGTATCCGCACGCAGTGCGCGCACTCAGCGCCGCAATCGATATCGCGACGCGCGCCGGCTACCTGGGATCCGACGTTGCGGGAAGTGGCAAGTCATTTCGCATCGAAATCCGCGTGGGCGGCGGCGCGTACATTTGCGGCGAAGAAACCGCCATGCTCGAAAGTCTCGAGGGCAAGCGCGGCGTGATTCGCTTCAAGCCGCCGCTGCCCGCGATCGCCGGACTCTTCGGGCAGCCCACCGTAGTCAATAACGTCATCACGCTTGCTTCGATCCCGACGATTCTCGAGCGCGGCGGCGAGGCCTACAATAATTATGGCGCTGGACGTTCGCGCGGCACGATTCCTCTGCAACTCGCCGGCAACATCAAGCGCCCAGGGCTGTTCGAATTGCCCTTCGGACTCACGTTGCACGAATTGATCGAGGATTTCGGCGGTGGCACTGCCAGCGGCCGGCCACTGCGCGCGGTTCAGGTCGGAGGCCCACTCGGTGCCTATTTCCCGGCATCGATGCTCGACCTGGCGATCGACTACGAAACCATCGCCGGGGCTGGCGGCTTGCTTGGCCACGGTGGCGTCGTGGTATTCGACGAGACCGCCGACCTTGCGCAGATGGCGCGCTACGCGATGGAATTTTGTGCGATGGAATCGTGCGGCAAATGCACGCCATGCCGCATCGGATCGACGCGCGGCGTCGAGGTTATCGATCGCCTTATCGCCAACCGGAATCGATCCGCCAACCTGGAGTTGCTGCACGACCTCTGCGACACGATGACCGCCGGTTCGCTCTGCGCGCTTGGCGGTCTGACGCCGCTGCCGGTGCTGAGTGCGCTCAAACACTTCCCCGAGGACTTTGGTCTTCCGTCGGCGAAAGGCGCTAGTATTGGATAGCGCGGGGGCTGGGCGGGTCGCGTGCCGAAACTTGTGCGAATGGGAGTGAAGCCGTGTTAGCGATCAACGATAAAGACCTTGGCACGCCGGGCCGCGATTCGACGCAGTTGATTGCGCTCGAAGTTGATGGACGCGCGATTACCGTGCCCGCGGGCACATCGGTGATTCGAGCGGCGGCACTGGCCGATATTTCGATACCCAAATTGTGCGCCACCGATTCGCTGGAGCCCTTCGGCTCCTGCCGCCTGTGTCTCGTCGAAATCGAAGGTCGCAAAGGCTTTCCTGCCTCCTGCACGACGCCCGTCGAAGCCGGTATGAAAGTCCGCACGCAAAGCGAACAGCTCGGCAAGCTGCGCCGCAATGTGACGGAACTCTACATGTCGGATCATCCGATTGACCCGTTCGAATGCAAGGCGGGTGGCAAATGCGAACTTCACGAAATGGCTAATGCAGTTGGGCTGGTTCAGGTCCGCTATGGCGACGGCGGCCGCGACCATCATCAAGCTCCCATCGATGACAGCAATCCGTATTTCTCCTTCGATCCTTCGCGATGCATCGTGTGCTCGCGATGCGTTCGCGCGTGCGACGAAATTCAAGGCACCTTCGCATTGACGATCGAGGGCCGCGGCTTCAATTCTCAAATGGTCGCCGGCCAGCATGAGCATTACATCGATTCCGAATGCGTTTCATGCGGCGCCTGCGTGCAGGCCTGCCCGACCGATGCGCTGATGGAGAAATCGCTGCTCGAAAAGGGCCGGGCGGATCGAGCCATAGTGACTACCTGTGGCTATTGCGGCGTCGGCTGTTCCTTCAAGGCCGAGGTTCGCGGCGACGAAGTTGTACGCATGGTGCCGAACAAAGACGGGCTGCCCAACCACGGGCATTCGTGCGTCAAGGGCCGTTTCGCCTGGGGCTACGCAACGCATCCGGATCGTGTCAGGCGGCCGATGATACGCAAGCGTATCTCCGATCCCTGGCAGGAGGTCTCATGGGAGGAGGCGCTTGGCTATGCGGCTTCGGAATTCAAGCGCGTCCAGGCTAAGTACGGCCGCGGGTCGGTCGGCGGAATAACGTCGTCGCGATGCACCAACGAGGAAGCCTATCTGGTGCAGAAACTGGTGCGCGCCGCCTTCGGCAACAACAATGTCGATACCTGCGCGCGCGTGTGCCATTCGCCCACCGGATACGGTCTCAAGACCGCCTTCGGTACGCCCGCCGGCACCCAGGATTTCGACTCGGTAGCAGCCGCCGACGTGATCATGGTGATTGGCGCAAATCCCACGGAAGGTCACCCCGTATTTGCCTCGATCATGAAGCGGCGCTTGCGCAATGGGGCGCACCTCATCGTGGTCGATCCGCGCGAAATCGAGCTGATTCGAATGCCACACGTTGAGGCCGATTACTTCCTGCAACTCACCCCCGGAACGAACGTCGCGCTTTTCAACGCGTTCGCTCATGTCATCGTCACCGAAGGTCTGGTCAACGAGGAATTCGTCGCCGAACGATGCGACCCGCACGAGTTCAAGGTCTGGCGCGAGTTCGCCGCCGAGCAACGCAACTCACCTGAGACCGCCGAAAAAGTCACCGGCGTCCCCGCAAGCAGGATTCGCGGCGCGGCACGGCTTTTCGCCCAGGGCCCCAACTCCGCCATCTACTATGGACTCGGCGTTACCGAGCATTCGCAAGGCAGCACCGCGGTGCTCGCGATGGCGAATCTGGCGATGGCCACGGGGATGCTGGGCCGCAACGGCGTCGGCATCAATCCGTTGCGCGGTCAGAACAATGTTCAAGGCTCGAACGACGTCGGCTCATTCCCGCATGAGTTGACCGGCTATCGCCATGTGTCAGATCCGCTGATGCGCGCCGATTTCGAGAGAGCCTGGCAGGTTGCGATCGACCCCGAACCGGGACTGCGCATCCCGAATATGTTCGACGCGGCACTCGACGGCAGTTTCCGCGGCCTTTATATAGAGGGCGAAGACATCGCCCAGTCCGATCCTAATTCGTTGCATGTTGAAGCGGCGCTGTCCGCGATGGAGATCGTTGTCGTCCACGACATTTTCCTGAATGAGACCGCTAAATATGCGCATGTCTTCTTGCCGGGGTCGTCGTTTCTCGAAAAGAACGGGACGTTCACCAATGCGGAACGGCGCATTTCACGCGTACGCAAAGTACTACCGGCGCTGGCGGGCAAGGAGGATTGGGAAGTCACCTGCGCACTTTCCAACGCCCTCGGTTATCCGATGGACTACAATCATCCATCGGAAATCATGGATGAAATCGCGCGCTTGACACCTACCTTCGCCGGCGTCAGCTACGAAAAGCTCGAGCGGCGGGGCTCTCTTCAATGGCCTTGCAATGAGGCGGCGCCCTCCGGCACGACCGTTATGCACGTGGGCGAGTTTGTGCGCGGCAAGGGCAAATTTCTAGTCACTGAGTATGTCGCGACGGATGAACGTTGTACTTCGCGTTATCCGTTAATACTCACTACGGGCCGCATCCTTACTCAATATAATGTTGGCACACAGACGCGCCGCACGATGAATGTGTTGTGGCATTCCGAGGATGTCCTTGAAATCCATCCCCACGACGCCGAGCAGCGCGGCATCCGCGATCACGATTGGGTGGAAGTGACGAGCCGCGCGGGTGCGATTGCATTGCGCGCCGCTATCACTGAGCGGGTTGCGCCGGGCGTCGTCTATACGACCTTTCACCACCCGGAAACCGGCGCCAACGTGGTAACGACCGAGAATTCGGATTGGGCGACGAATTGCCCCGAGTACAAGGTTACGGCCGTGCAGGTGATGCCGACATCACGGCATCCCGAACGCCTGCCCGCGGACAAAGTGGTCGCCTCCCTGAGCCCGTCTGCCCGTTGAATTAGAGTTCGGAATGCGGAGCAGGCAAGCGGGCTTAATAGCCTAATCGGCGAAAGATGGATATTCATCACCTGGTCAAAATGGCCAACGACATTGCCGGTTTCTTTGGCTCCAACCCCGACCACGATGCGGCCGTTCATTCGACTTCGCAACATCTCAAGAGTTTCTGGGATCCGCGCATGCGCATCCAGTTGATCGAGTACGCCCGCCGCGACGACTGCGCCCTGACTCCCATCGCGCGCGAGGCCGTGCTGCGCCTCGATTCGACACATAGGGCCGTCTGACCGTGCTGTGCCTGGACTCGACGGATAAGGCCGCCTGATCGTGCTGCGCGGAGCGATCTCCGGCTTCGGCGAAGTCGCCGCGACCGCCCATCTACCCGGTTGGCAATCGCGGCCCGACGTCGCGATCGTCGCCATTCACGACCCGGTCTCCGCCCGCCGTCATCATGCGATCAACGTCGCCAAAAACGCGCGCATCTACGATGACTTCGACCTGATGCTCGATGGCGAGGCGCTCGATTTCGTCGATATCGCGAGTCCGCCCGCTTTCCATGCGGCCGCGATTCGCAAGGCGCTTGAGGCGGGCGCTCACGTCCTCGTCGAAAAGCCGCTATGCCTCACCGCTGGCGAGTTCGAGGAACTCGCCGCGCTTGCCGCTAAGCAATCGCGCGTACTGATGTGCGTCCACAACTGGAAGCATGCCCCGGCTTATCGGCGCGCGCGGAAGTTAATCGAATCCGGCCGCCTGGGTGATCTTCGCTACCTTTCGTTGGTGCGTATCCGCAGCGGCCCGGCGGGTGCGGGTGGCAGCAGCGTCGGCGGCGAACGCTGGCGCCTCTCGGCGAAGACCGGAGGAGGCATCCTGATCGACCACGGATGGCACGTCTTCTACCTCGCGCAATGGTTGATGGGCGGCGCCGCGCCGGTCGCCATCTCTGCGCACCTCGGATTTGAACCGAGCTCCAGCGTGGACGACCTCGCGAGCGTGCTCATCGAATTTTCCAACGGTCGCATCGCGAACGCCGATCTCTCGTGGCGCGGCCCGGTCCGCCGGACCGCAGCGGTTATGTATGGCGAGCACGCGATGGTCGAGATCGAGGGCGATCGAATTCTGCTGAGCGATCGAGTGGGTGCTTCGGAGGACCATTCGGTCGCCGATATCCTCGATGACTCCTATCATTCAGCGTGGTTTGCGCGAATGGCCGCCGAAATGGAGCAGGCGATCGCCGAAGGGCCCGATGGAGAGACCGAGCGTGTGAATCGGGCTGAAGTTCTTACCGCGCTCGCTCTGACTGAAGGCGCCCGACGGTCAGCCGCCGACGGCATTCGAGTTGAGCTTGGGGGCCGGAAAGCCTGAGTCGGATCGGCTGGGACGTTTCCGCTTTTCGGGCTCGCCTGAGAAAAATTTAACGCCGCCGACATGCAAAGATGACCGTCTCCTCATATTGCGCGACAGACTCAACCCTATTGACTATCGGGTCAGCGCGGTTATGATGCCTATTGACCGCTAGGTTAGGGACTCGGGCCGTGAGAATTGGCCTCGTGATCACGGTGCTTAAGTCAATCCGCCGCGCGACCCTGCGATTGAACTGGGTGCGGTTCCCAGAGGTCTGATTCGGGCCGGCGGTCGAGACTCTTGGAGGCTTTGGACGGCTGACTTTGAGTTCAGGCGTGAACATCATGAATCCGGCAGATCCTCGCGGAGTTTCTTCTGAAACGCGAGCGCAGGATTCGCGCGATCAGATTTTGAAGGCGGCGATGCGGTTGTTCGCAGTGCGTGGCTTTCATGAGACTTCGATGGCAGAAGTTGCGCGAACCGCCAGTGTGAGTAAGGCGCTCATCTTTTGGCACTTCAAGACCAAAGAAGAACTGTTCATGGCGGTTCTGAACCGTTTGCTTGAGCCATATTTTATCGATTTTGCGGAAGAAGCTGGCGCACTGGACGAAAAGTCGCAAATTGTTCGGCTGATCGATCTTTACTTGCAGTTTGTCCGCGAGAATGGAAATTCGATTCGTTTCTTCGTTGCACAGTTGCTGCACGATGAAAAGCTGTCGGACGAACTCACAAACCAGGTTCTGCAGCTCTATGCGGGCTATCGCGCCCTGCTGGTTGATCTGATTGGACGGGCGCAGGAAAAAGGATTGTGCAAGAACGAGTTTCCGCCATCTGACGCTGCCAGTTTTCTGCTCTCATCGCTCAATGGCGTGCTCATCGGGTTTCTGTTCTCCGGTGAAAATGCTGTCGACCTGGGTTGCGCGACCGCGATGCTGCGTCATTGGCTCTTCGGTGATCTTCCACCCCGCGGCCCGGGCGAATGCCCGCCGTCGCCTTGACCTCACTTGACCTGTTCGGGTTTGCAGGAGATCGACAGATATGCGCGTGCCGCTACGACAAATGATTGACCTGGGGCGTTACATGAGCCGCAAGAAGCGTGCAGGGGAAAAGTACTTCCCGCTCGTGTTGATGCTCGAACCGCTGCACGCCTGTAACCTGGCATGCATCGGATGCGGTCGTATCGTCGAATACAAAGAGACGATTCGCGACCAGATGCCGCTTCAAGAGGCGCTAGGCGCGGCAGAAGAGGCGGACGCCCCGATTGTTTCAATCTGCGGCGGCGAACCGCTGATGTACAAGCATATTGCAGCGTTGACGAAGGGTCTGATCGAGCAGCAGAAACGCCACGTCATGATCTGCACCAACGCGATCCTGATCGAACGGTTTATAAAGCAGGTCGAGCCCAGTCGCTACCTGAGCTTCAATTTGCACATCGATGGCATGCGGGAAACCAACGATCGCATTCTAAACCGGGCGGGGCATTTCGATACGGTCGTTAGGATGATCAAGCTGCTCAAGGAAAAGGGCTATCGAGTGCAGACCAATTCGACCATATTCCGCGAGACCAGCGCGGACGAGGTCGATGAGTTGGTCAAGTTTCTCGGTGAAATGGGGGTCGATGGGATACTGCTGACTCCCGGGTATCATTACCAGGTTCTGAACAACGACGAGATCTACCTCAAGAAAGAGGAGATGCCGCTAAAATTCGAGCGCGTGCGCAAGCTCGCCGACGATTACAAGATTATCAACACGCCAATCTACCTGGACTACCTGGTGGGCGAGCGCGATTTGCTGTGCAGTCCGTGGACCACGGTGACGCGCAATCCGCGGGGCTGGAAGGGTCCCTGCTACCTGATTACGAACGGCCACTACAAAACGTTCGCCGAACTGCACGCGGCCACCGACTGGGAATACTATCGGACCAAGCAAGATATCCGTTGTCGCGACTGCAAGCTCCATTCGGGATTCGAGGGCACGGTCGCGATGGACTTCGGCAAGAACCTGAAGGACTCCTGGCGAATGGTGCGGCACTACGTTTCGTAAGCGTCCCGGCGAGAATTTCGCGGGGTGATTTTCGTGCGCACCGGGTACGTCTTTGCGATCAGCGACAATGCGCCTTGGCGCCGGGAAGATCAGGCGTGACGGGCGTCAGGATCGAGTAGAATATACTGACGATGCAGGAAGCCAAGTCCGCTCAACGGGATACAGCGACCACCCGCGCCATTGGCCCGTCGGCTAATGGCGCGGTCGCATTCGATCTCGATCATTACATGAAGGAACGCGCCGCCCTGGTGGAAGGTGCGCTGGCGGCGTGTGTCCCTGAATCCGACGGACCCGCAGGCCGGCTTTTCGAAGCGATGCGCTACAGCCTGATGGCTGGTGGTAAGAGGTTGCGTCCGACACTTGTCCTGGCGGCCTGCGAGGTGGTTGGCGGCGCGCTCGAAAATGCGGTGGGCCTCGCCTGCGCCATCGAGATGATCCACACGTACTCCCTCATCCATGACGATCTGCCCTGCATGGACGATGACGATCTGCGTCGCGGCCGTCCAACCAACCACAAGGTCTTCGGCGAGGCGATCGCGACCCTAGCCGGCGATGGGCTGCTCACTGACGCATTCAAGGTTCTCGCAGAATCGGCGGTATTCGCCGGCAAGACGCTTTCCGCGCGGGCTGTGCTGGATACCGTGGCGGAACTCGCCGAGGCGGCCGGCTCGGCGGGTATGGTCGGCGGTCAGGTGATCGATTTGCTCGGCGAAGGTCGCGCGCTGAACCTCGCCGATCTTGAACATCTGCATGGCAAGAAGACCGGGGCGCTATTTGTGGCCGCGGTAAGTGGTGGTGCGCGAATCGGCGGTGCGACGCCTGCACAATTGACGTCCTTGCGCGAATATGCGCAGGCTCTTGGTCTCGCGTTTCAAGTGATCGACGACTTGCTGGACGTAGAAGCCTCAACCGAGACCCTGGGCAAGCGGACGAACAAGGACGAAGCTCGCGGGAAAGCAACCTATCCATCATTGATCGGCGTTGAGCGCTCGCGCGAACTCGCCCGTGAACTGATCGACAAGGCGCAAGCTGCCCTCGTCGCATTCGACCATCGCGCGGATCCACTCCGGATGCTGGCGGCATTTGCAGTGGAGCGCAAGCTGTGACTGATTCTCGCGTCGCTGCGTTGCCCAAATCGCCGATCGCCCTCGGCAGGCATCCTCATGATCCGTACGGGCATGAAGGGGATCCGCGCAGTCCGCAACCGAGGCAGGCGATGTTGGTCGAACCGGGGCGACTCGAATTGCATGAGGTTTCGCCGCCGCATCCTGGTGCGGGAGCGATGCTGCTTGAAATCAAGTGTGCGTTAAGCTGCGGCACCGACCTCAAGACCTATCGCCGTGGTCATCCGTTGTGGAAATTGCCGTCGCCGTTTGGCCACGAGTTCTCCGGTGTCGTCGCCGCAGTTGGCGCGGGAGTGAATCGATTCAAAGTTGGTGACGCGATTATGGCGGCGCCGACTGCACCGTGCGGCGCGTGCTTCTTTTGCGATCGCGGTCAGGAGAACCTCTGCGCACAAGCGATGGATCAGATGGTGATGGGGGCCTATGCCGATTATCTTCTGCTACCGCCGCATATCGTAGCGGGTAACGCTTTCAGGAAACCGCCCTCATTGCCCTTCGAAGAGGCCGCTCTGCTTGAGCCGCTCGCCTGCGTCGTGCATGCCCAGGAGATGGCGCGGCCGGAAAAGCATGAGACGGTGTTGATCATAGGCGCTGGTCCATTCGGTTTACTGCACATGATGGTGCTGAAGGCCGCCGGCGTTCGTACTGTCGCGATCGCGGGGCGCGGTGAGAGCCGGCTAAAATGGGCGGGCGAACTCGGCGCGGACCACGTGATCGATGCAGCCCGGCCCGAAGCGGAGTCCGCGGTCGGCATGCTCAATGGCGGCTACGGCCCGGATCTGGTGATCGAGTGCACCGGTCAGGTGGCGGGATGGCAGGATGCTTTCGCGCGAGTGCGGCGCGGCGGACGCGTCGTATTTTTTGGTGGATGCGCAGCGAATACCGCCCTCACCATTGACACCCGCCGGATGCATTACGACAACCTGACTTTGCTGGCACCATTTCATTTCCGCCGGTGCGATGTGCGCCGCGCCTTCGAACTGTTGTGTGAAGGTCACCTCGGGGCCGGACGCCTGATCAATGCACGCCGATCGCTCGCGGACCTGGATGACGTTTTCGCGCTGCTCGAGCGCGGAGCGATCCTCAAGTGCGCGGTGATTCCGTAAGCGACCGAACGCGGCGGCGGTCAATCGCGACAATCGAATCGATCAGAGAATTGGATAGTTACTTATGGATCAAGTTTCGCAGATGATGACAGACGGGCAGGGGACCATCGGCGCCCCCCGCGACGAATTTGCCGCCAAGATCGATCACACGATCGGCGAGGCGCAGCGTGCTTTGCTGCAGCAGCAACATCCGGAAGGCTATTGGCAGGCGGCGCTCGAGGCCAATGCGGAGATGAATGCTGAATATATCATCTTCAATCGCTTCATGGAGATCGAGCCCGATCCGGCACTCGATGCCAAGCTCAAGAAGCTGCTGATCGATACGCAGCAGGGCGACGGAAGCTGGAGTTTGTTTCCGGGCGCCGAGGGTCACGTCTCCACGACGATCGAGGCTTATTTCGCCTTGAAGCTCACCGGCATGCGCGCCGGCGATGAACCGATGATGCAGGCGCGCCGCTGGATTCTCGCTCGCGGTGGAATCTCGAGCGCGGGCACCCTCGCGCGCTTCTATCTGGCAGCGATGAACCAGGTGACGTGGGACGCGACGCCATCGATGCCCGTTGAAATCACACTCCTGCCGAACTGGTTCCCGGTTAACATGTACGAGCTTTCGTCATGGGCGCGCGGTACGCTGTTCGCTTTGATGATGCTCCAAGCCAAGCGGCCCACGCGCGAAATCGATTGGATTGAAGGTGTCCTCGAGCTCTATATCCAGCCGCCACATTTTACCAAGTTCCACATGCCGCGCGGCAAGAAGTGGTTGTCGTTGCGCAACGCGTTGATCGGCGCCGACAAAGTTTTGCGCACTTACGACCGGCACCATTTAAACGGCCTGCGCGCCCGCGCATTGCGCCGCGCCGAGAGTTGGCTGCTGGAGCATCAGGACGCCAATGGGTCGTGGGGCGGAATCCAGCCGTGCTATCTGCTCAGCCCGATGGCGCTCAAGGGGCTCGGATATCGCAACGATCATCCGGTGATCGAAAAAGCGCTTGCGGGTGCGCGTGAGCTGGTGTGGGATCAGGGCGACACGATCCTTTATCAGCCATGTGTCTCGCCTAACTGGGATACGGCATTAGCCGCCAAGGCGCTGATCGACTCCGGTCTCAAAGGCGACCATCCGGCGTTACGCGATGCGGCAAAGTGGTTAATAGATCATCAAATCTTCAAGACCGGCGACTGGTCAGTCAAGCGGCCCGGCCTCGAACCGGGCGGATGGGCATTTCAGTTCCACAACGATTGGTTTCCCGACGTGGACGATTCTGCAGTGATCCTGATGGTGCTGGCTGAGGCCGCCCACGAGGATGCCGAAGCACGCGAACGCGCGCTCAAACTGGGTGCGAACTGGGTGATGGGTATGCAATCGAAGGATGGCGGGTTCGCCGCCTTCGATGTCGATAACGACTCGCACTGGATTAATCAGGCGCCCTTTGCCGACGTTGAAGCGGCAACCGATCCTACATGTGCTGACCTGACCGGCCGTGTACTCGAAATGATGGCCGCGGTGGGCTATCGTGCTGATCATCCGGTAGCGCGCCGCGCAATTTCGTGGCTCAAGCGCGACCAGAAGAGCGGATGGGTCGTGGTGGGGTCGATGGGGCGTCAGTTATATCTACGGCACATTTTCGGCGTTGTCGGGGCTGCGTGCGATAGGCGTGGATATGAGCGAGGCTTGGATCCAGCGTGCGGTCGCGTGGCTCAAGTCGGTGCAGAACTCCGATGGCGGATGGGGCGAGAGCTGTCTCGCCGACAAAGATCCGGCGCTCAAGGGCAAAGGCGCGAGCACTCCGTCGCAGACCGCATGGGCCTTGATCGGATTAATCGCAGGCGAGGACCAAATCAGCGACCACTCGATGCGCGGGGTGGCCTGGCTGGTCGAAGGACAGAACAGCGATGGTCGCTGGGAGGACACCGAGTTCACTGGTACCGGTTTCCCCAATCATTTCTATCTTCGTTATCACATGTATGCACATTACTTTCCGCTGATGGCGCTGGGCCGATTCCGCCGGCGGATGTCCGAGCGAGCCGCGCAGTAAGCTCGCGGGTTTCGCGATGAAGGCGATCTCGATCATTGGCTCGACCGGTTCCGTGGGCGTAACCACGCTAGACGTGGTGTCGCGCTTTCCCGATCGCTTTCGCGTGGTAGCAATGGCGGCGGGGCGTAATCTCGAATTGCTGGCCGATCAAATTCGCCGCTTTTTACCACAGGTGGTATCTGTTGAGACATCGGAATTGGCGGGCGACCTCGCCGAACGCATACGACCGCATAAAGTGACTATTCTCCACGGCGGAGAAGGGGTCGTCGCGGTCGCGACTCATCCTGAAGCCAAGCTAGTGGTGTCGGCGCTGGTGGGTGCGTTGGGATTACCGCCGACGCTCGCGGCGATCAAGGCCGGCAAGGATATCGCGTTCGCCAATAAGGAAGTACTTGTAGTCGCAGGCGAGGTTGTTACGCGCGCGGTGCGCGAGTACGGGGTGCGCCTGCTGCCGGTCGATAGCGAGCATAACGCAATCTTTCAATGTATCGAAGGGCGGCCTCCTGACAGTGTAAGGAGGATCATCCTCACCGCTTCTGGTGGTCCCTTTCGCCAGTTGCCGGCGGATCGCTTTAGCGAGATCACCGTCAAGGATGCCCTCAATCATCCGACCTGGAGGATGGGCAACAAGATCACAATCGATTCCGCGACGATGATGAACAAGGGCCTCGAGGTCATCGAAGCGCATTGGCTGTTCGGTCTGCCCGCCGAGAATATAGATATCGTGATCCACCCCCAGAGCGTTATTCATTCGATGGTAGAAATGATCGACGGATCGGTGATCGCGGAAATGGCGATTACTGACATGGCTATACCCGCGGCGTTCGCGCTGGCATATCCGGATCGGCTGCCGCTCGACCACTTGCCGCCTCTCTCGCTAATTGATTGCGCGAATCTCTCCTTTGAGCAGCCGGACTTCGTGCGCTTTCCATGCCTCCGCCTCGCTTACGAAGCCTTGCGCGCCGGTGGCACAATGGCCGCTTGTCTCAACGCCGCGAACGAGGAGCTGGTTGCGGGCTTTCTCGCGGGGCACATACGATTTGTGGATATTCCGCGGCACATCGAGACCATCATGTTGCGCCATCACAATCCGCCCGCGCGTACGCTTGAGGATGTGATCGGAACCGATGGATGGGCGCGCGCCGCAGCGCGCGAACTGATCGGCATGGACGCGGCGGTGGTGCACGCATGACCGACACCGCGAGCGTGTTCATACAGGGCAGTGGCCTTAACGTGGATGCTCCTGCCGCGGTCCTAAGCGCGGCTGAGGCCTACGCCTGGTGTGGACGCCTGGCGCGCTCGCATTACGAGAACTTTAGCATCGCGTCGTGGCTGATGCCCTCCGCGATGCGTCCGCACATGCATGCGATTTACGCCTACGCGCGCGTCGCCGACGATTTTGCGGACGTGGATAAGAGCCTCGACAAGCTCGACGCATGGGAGCATGAGCTGGACGCCGCGTATGCGGGGGCGCCGCGCCACCCAGTCTTCGTCGCGCTGGCAGAAACGGTGCGACGTTTCGAGATTCCACGCGAGCCGTTCGCCGATTTGCTACGCGCATTTCGTTCCGACGTGAATTTCTCCGGTTTCGAGACCGTCGACGAATTGCTCGATTACGCGCGCTATTCCGCAAATCCGGCAGGCCGGCTGGTGCTTTATCTGTTTGGTTATCGCGATGCCGAACGCCAAAGGCTTTCGGATCTTGTGTGCAGCGGCTTGCAGCTCGCCAATTTCTGGCAAGATGTCGCCGTCGATTTCGCCAATGGCCGCATCTATTTACCGCGCCGCGATCTGGAACGCTATGGTGTGACGGCCGACGACTTGCGCACGGGACGGGTCACGTCAGGGTTCGTCAATCTGATGCGTCACGAAATCGAATTTGCGCGCGATCTCCTGGTGCGCGGTGCCGATCTCAGCCGCATGGTCGATCGCCGCTTGCGCCGCGATATTCTGATGTTCGCAGGCGGTGGGCTTGCGATCTTGCACGCTATCGAGAAAATCGATTATGACGTTTTCAATCAGCGGCCAAAGCTAGGCAAGCTCAGCTATCTCGGCATCGGGTGGGACGCGATTCGTGGGCGCCTTTCGCACTGAAGAGCTGATTTCCCGGCCCCCTGGGAACGCAGTCGCACTCGCCGAGGATTATGCGCGATGCGCTGCGGTCACGCGGCAGGCGTCCTCCAATTTTTACTATGCATTCATGCTGTTACCGATCGAGCGCCGGCGGGCACTCTACGCGGTGTATGCATTCTGTCGCTTCGTCGATGATATTGCAGACGACGATAGCGTTCCTGATCCGGCTTCATTGCTCGCGCGTTGGCGCGACGAACTGAGCAATGTCTTCGCCGGCATACCGACGCGGGCGGTGTCGCGCGCCCTTGCGGAAAATATCACCCGCTTCAATATCCCCCGCCGATATTTCGACGAGGTCATCGACGGCGTTGAAATGGATCTGTCGCGGCGGTGCTACGAGACGTTCGACGAACTCGGCCTCTATTGCAGGCGCGTCGCCTCGGCGGTGGGCCTGATTTGTATCGAGATCTTCGGCTACGTGAATCCCTCGACGCGCATCTATGCGGAAAAACTCGGGCTGGCATTTCAGCTCACCAACATAATTCGCGACGTTCGCGAGGACGCTGAACGCGGACGTATTTATTTGCCGCTCGAGGATTTGCGGCGCTTCGGCGTGACGGAATCAGAGCTGCTGAAAGGTGCCTACAACGATCGCTTCCGCGCGCTAATGGCCTTCGAATCCGAACGCGCGCGCGATTTCTATCGGGCCGCCGCTTTGGCCCTGCCGCCTGAGGATCGTCCCTCGATGCTTGCGGCCGAAGCGATGCGCTTGATCTACAGTGCCTTGCTTGAACAGATTGTGCGATCGGGTTATCGCGTCTTTGACCGCCGTCACAGGCTCTCGACGCCGCGCAAGCTCTACCTCGTTGGACGTGCATGGGCTGGCTCGCGGCTCGTGCGTGCGTCGGGATAGCATCCGTGGCAGTCGAAGCCAAAGACGTCGTGGTGATCGGTGGCGGCTTCGCCGGCCTGGCGGCAGGAGTGTCGCTCGGAGCACTCGGGTTTCGCGTCGCTGTGCTCGAGGGCAAACCCACTCTCGGCGGTCGTGCTTATTCCTTTGTCGATGAAGATACCGGAGATTTTGTCGATAACGGCCAGCATGTTCTGATGGGCTGCTATCACGAAACGCTGGACTTCCTCGATCAGATCGGCACCCGTGGGCAGCTCATTTTCCATCGGAATCTCGAAATTGAAATGCTCGATGGTCCCGGCCGTCGCGCGCGCGTCAAGACCGTGCCGCTGCCCGGGCCATTCCATATGAGCGGCGCGCTGCTCGGGTACGGTCACCTCAGTTTGGGCGAACGATTGCGCATAATCAGCGGCGGGTCGCGCCTGATGTATTTGCGCTCACGATCGCGCGATCGGCTGCGGCGCATAAGCGTGGCCGAACTGATGGACGAACTCGGGCAAAGCGATCGCGCGCGTCGATATTTCTGGTATCCCATTGCCATCGCGACTCTGAACGATGAGCCGGAACTCGCGTCTGCAGCCCTGTTTGCCGAAGTGCTCAAGCGCGCCTTTTTCTCGCGCCGCGGCGACTCCGCATTCGTTTATTCGAGGGTTGGCTTGAGCGATCTTTACTGCGGTGCCGCCCGCGACGCGATCGAAAATGCGGGCGGCGTAGTAGCGACCCGGGCGATTGTGGAAGGGTTTGACTTCGACGCCAACTCCGCCATCACTGCCGTGCGCCTGCGCGACGGCAGCCGTCTTAGCGGCGCAAATTATATCGTCGCAGTTCCGCCGCAGCAGTGCCTGAAGCTCATGCCCGAGGCGGCCATCGCCGATCCTTTCTTCTCGCGCATCCATGCGCTTAAAAGCTCACCGATAGTGTGCGTTCATGTATGGCTCGATCGCGAGGTCACGGATTCTGCATTTGTCGGGTTCATCGGGGCGCAGACGCAATGGATGTTCAATAAGCGTCGCATTTTCGAGCAGCACGGCGAGCGTCATCCCGGTTACCTCAGCTTCGTGATCAGCGGCGCGCGCAAGTTGGTTGACAGTTCCAACGGTGAACTGCTCGACTTGGTAATTAACGATCTGCGCACGATGATTCCGGCGGCGCGCAACGCCAGCGTGGTGAAGGCGCTCGTGCTCAAAGAGAAGCATGCGACGATGGCGCCGGATCCGCTCTCTGATTTGAGCCGTCCTGAGACGATTACCCCGATTCCAAATCTGTTTCTCGCTGGCGATTGGATCCAGACCGGCTTACCCGCAACTATCGAGAGCGCGGTGGTTTCCGGCCGCGCGGCGGCAAAAGCGATCGTGGCGCGGGTCCTCAGCGCCTGAGCGACTCGCGATGGCTCCACAAACGGCGCTCGTTACCGGTGGCAACGGCTTCATCGGCGCCCATGTGGTTCGAGCACTGGTGGCGCGCGGGACGCACGTGCGCGCCTTCGTTCGCAAAGGTGCCGATACTCCCGCGCTTGACGGTGTCGATTGCGAAATCGCAGTGGGCGATATTCGCGATCTCACATCGGTCGAGGTTTCCGTACATGGATGCGACGAGGTCTATCATGTGGCCGCGGATTACCGCTTGTGGGTGGTTGATGAGGCGCCGATGTACGCGGCCAACGTGGAGGGCACGCGCAACGTACTCGCTGCGGCGGGCCGCGCGGGAGTCGCGAAGATTGTGCACACCAGTAGCGTCGGCGCTCTTGGAATCGGTCCCGATAAGGTCGGGCGCGAGAACACCCCGGTCACGCTCGCGGATATGGTGGGTCCTTACAAGCGATCTAAGTTTCTCGCGGAGCAGGTCGCGATCGATGCCGCCCGCGCGGGACTGCCGGTCGTCATCGTCAATCCGTCTACGCCGGTCGGCGCGCTCGACTATAAGCCGACTCCGACCGGCCGCGTCATAGTCGAGTTTCTCAACCGCCGGATGCCCGCCTTCATGGAGACGGGATTGAACCTCGCTTGTGTCGAAGACGTTGCACGCGGTCATCTGCTCGCCGCAGAGCGAGGTCGAATTGGCGAGAAATACATTCTCGGCGGTGAGAATCTCACTCTCGAAGTCATGTTGCAGCGGCTTGCGGCGATCTCTGGTTTACCGGCCGCGCGAGTGAAAATACCCTACGCGGTCGCCTACGGATTCGCGCTTGCGGCTGAGGCAGTCGCTCGCATCGTCACCCATCGCGCCCCGCGCGCGAGCCTGACCGAGGTCCGCATGGCGCGCAAGAAAATGTTTTTCGATTCCGCCAAGGCGCGTGCCGAACTCGGCTACGATTCCTCGCCCATTGATGAGGGCCTGGCCCGCGCAATCGAGTTCTTCCGGCGCGTCGGTATGGCCGGCAATGCCGCCTGACGCGCCGATGCATCTGCTGCTTGCCACCATCGAACTGCGTCCCTATGTATTCATCTTTCTCGCTGCGTTTCTCTTCATTTCCATCGTCAATTTCGGTCTGCGCACCACGCTGCTGTTCACCGTTCTGACCTATGGCGTTTCGCTCGCGTGCGAGTGGAGTTCCGTGCACAACGGCTTCCCTTTCGGCCTTTACCACTACATCGACGCCACACGGGGTCGCGAGATCTGGATCGCGGGCGTCCCGTTTATGGATTCGTTGTCGTTCACTTTTCTGGGTTTTGCCAGCTACACCGTCGCGCTGCTCGCGGCCTCCCCGCTGTATCGCAGGGGCGTCGATCTGCGCGTACTCGATACCTGGAAGATTCGTCGCGCGCCGCGGATCTGGCTGATGGCAGCGCTTTTCATGGTCATGGTTGACATGGTGGTCGATCCGCTCAGCGTGCGCGGCGACCGCTGGTTTCTCGGAAAGATCTTCTGGTACGACCCGCCCGGGCCGCACTTTGGCGTTCCGATCAGCAATTACCTTGGATGGTTTTTCGTTGCGGCGATAACTATCGCGATATTTCAATTGCTCGATAGTTTGCTCAATCGCAGTGCCGGCAAACCAGTCGGCGCAATCCCGGAGTTCCGATCTCGCGCAGTACTTGGTCCGATGCTCTACGCAGGCATCATTGGCTTCGGCATCTCGATGCTTTTTATTATCGGTGCGTACGACATAGCATGGGCCAGCGTGTTCATTTTCCTGCCCTTTACCGTGCTGATCCTCCACATCGTCACGCGCGCGGAGAGCTATGGCGACGCTGCCGCAATCGCCAGGCACGTCAAGGACTTTCCCTACGATGCGGCCGCCTTTGTCGAGGAGTCCGCGCCGGTCGATTCGATTCTGACGGGATCACGGCGGCGCCCAGGACTGTTCTGATCCGATTGGTCTCACCGGTCGAGACGGTGTGCGAGCGCATCGACGGCGATGGCCATCGCTTCGCTCGCCTTGCGGAGATTTCTGACCAGCCGAATTATCCCTGGGACCATCGCGGGATTCCGTGCGAGCGCGACTGCGGCTTTCAACGGCCGCACTTTACCGTTCTCGTCCGCGAATGCAGCGCCGGCGAGATCATGTTCGACAGTGTCCATGATGGTGCGCATCGCGACAAAAGGAATTCCGCGCGCGGCCGCCTCGAAGGCAATGACGGCCGTCTCCATGTCAACCGCGATTGCTCCCGTGACGGCGCCAGCAAGCCGCTTGTCGGCTGCCGTCGCGAGCGGGTATTTCACGGTCAGAATCGGGCCGCGCGCATATCCGATTCCGGCCGCGTCCAAGGCTGACGACGCGAGTTCGAAGTAGTCGGTTGGAACTTCGATCGCGCGTGCGGCTTGCTCGTTATCGCCTAAGCCAATCATCAACCGATCGCCCAAGACAACGTCGCCAATTTCGAGCCTGTCCGTCAATGCGCCCGCCACGCCGGTCAGAATCACGCGATCGATATCGCCAATTTCATCGAACGCGCGGCGCGCATTTTCCGCCGCTCGGCGTATCCCGATACCACTGGCGACGAGCACAATCCCGGCGTCGCCGATACGGCCTCGAGCGCCGGCGAGGCCCTTGATATTGAGCGCTTTCGCATCATTCAGCCTTTTGCGGATGGGCTCCAATTCGGCGCCGAATGCGCAGAAAATCAATATCAATGATGGATTCCTTCAAGAATTCGCGGTTGATCGATTAACGGCGCTTGAGCAGCCAGGCGGTTCCAAGCAAAATTGCCGCAATGCTCCCAGTCAAAATTGCCGTGACGCGCCTCTGCGATCAAGCTCGCTGCCATACATTCCATTACCACCTGACAGAATCGCGCCGATCCAGCTTGTGCACGACCGATCGCTCTCGATGATCCCGCGATCCCGGCGTTTCCCGCTCACCTCCAGAACGTTCCGATGACCTCGAACGCGTCGCAAGCCCGGTCGATCATCGTCACCGCCGACGACTTCGGACTTTCGCGCGAGGTCAACGCGGGCGTCGTTCGCGCGCATCGCGACGGTATCCTTACGGCTACCAGCCTGATGGTTGCGGCTGCCGGGCGCGACGAAGCAGCCGCATTAGCGCGCGAGAACCCCCGACTCGATGTCGGCCTTCACCTCGTCGTCTGCCGCGGACAGAGTGTGCTACCGGCCGCTCGCCTGGCCGGAATCGTTGACGCGTCCGGCAATTTTATCGAGAGCCCGGTCGGCGCGGGCATGCGCTATTTCTTCAATCGTGAGATTCGCACCAGGTTGCGCGAGGAGATCCGCGCCCAGATGGAACTTCACCTCAAGCTGGTTGGACGGCTCGATCATATTGACGGGCACCTGAACTTCCACGTCCATCCGGTTGTCGCCGACATCCTGCTCGAATTATGCGTCGAATACCATGTTCCATGTATCCGCCTCCCGCGCGAACCGGTCTTCACGACGATCGCATTGGCTCGCGATAATGCCGCGCGGAAGATCGTTGAGGCCGGCATTTTTCGTGCGCTCTCGCGGCGCGCCCGCCGCATGTTTGAAGCGCGGGGAATGCGCTCCACCCAATGGCTCTTCGGACTCCATCAGAGCGGCAACCTCACCCAGGAGTACGTGATCGGCGTGCTTGCGCGTCTGCCTCCGGGACTGACCGAATTATACTTTCATCCGGCGGCAGATCTTGGCGGCATGCGGGCTACGCTCGAAGCCCAGCGCGAGGTCTCGATCCTAACGAGTCCGCAGGTTCGTGCCGTTTTGGAGGAGCGGGGGGTTCGGTTGACTAATTTCGCTGAGATTGCGCGTGCGGCCGCAAGCCTTGAGAGCTAGGCGTTCACCGAACTCGCCTCGGGTGCCGCTTTGCGATTACAATGCAGGCCTTGGGATTGAGTCCCATTGGCCTCGATCAATTCGATCCGGAGAAGATACCCGATGTTCGACCAGGAGACGTCGATTAGCGCCGCCGAGGCTTTGGAATACCGGCTGCCCCCCAACGTCACGCCTATCCGCTATGACCTGACCCTCACGCCCGATCTCAAGTCCTTCACTTTTGACGGCGACGAGATCGTCGCGATATCGGTGCACGAAGCGACCGCCGATGTGGTGCTCAACGCGCTCGAACTCGAAATCGACAGCGCCGTTGCCGAGCGCGCCGGCAAGTCGCTGGCCGCCCGCATTGATCTGGAGCCCGCGCGCGAGCGGGCGCGCTTCCATTTTGACGAGATGCTGGAGCCGGGTTCCTGGGCGCTGCGGATAAAGTTCCGTGGCATTCTGAATGATAAATTGCATGGGTTCTATCGCAGCCAATACACGGACGCTGCCGGCAAGTTGCACACGGTCGCCACTACTCAATTCGAAGCGACCGATGCGCGGCGCGCCATCCCATGCTGGGACGAGCCAGCGCTCAAGGCGGTTTTCGGCGTCACTTTGATAATCGACGACGATCTGACGGCGCTCTCGAATGCCGGCATAAAGTCGGAACGCAAACTTGGCAACGGCAAAAAGGAAGTCCTGTTCAAGGACACCATTCGGATGTCCACCTATCTGCTCGCCTTTATCATCGGTGAGTTCGAGGCAACGGCGACCGTCGATGCGGGCACGCCCTTGCGAGTGGTTCACGTTCCCGGCAAACGCGCGCTTACCGGGTGGGCAGAACAGATTGGTGCCTTTTCGCTTAAATTTTTCGCTGACTACTACGGCATCCCTTATCCGGGCGACAAGCTGGACCTCATCGCGATTCCTGATTTTGCGGCGGGCGCGATGGAAAATCTCGGCGCGATCACGTTCCGCGAAACCGCATTGCTTGCCGACGATCGAACCGCTTCGCGCGCGGAACTCGAGCGCGTGGCCGACGTGGTCTCGCACGAGAACGCTCATATGTGGTTTGGCGATCTCGTCACGATGCGCTGGTGGAATGGCATCTGGCTCAATGAAGCCTTCGCAACTTTCATGGAAATGCTCGCCGTGGACGCCTGGAAGCCCAACTGGAAGCGTTGGGAGAGTTTCGGGGTTTCGCGTGGCGCCGCGATGGCGATCGATGCGCTCAAGAGCACCCGTTCGATTGAATATACGGTGCTCAGTCCCGAAGACTGCCGCTCGATGTTTGATGTGCTCACCTACGAAAAGGGTGCGGCGGTGCTGCGTATGCTGGAGCAGTTCCTCGGTGCCGAGGTTTTTCGCAAAGGCATCTCGGCCTACCTGAAAAAGCATCAGTACAATAACACCGAGACCGGCGACCTTTGGGACGCCCTGGAAGCGGCGAGTGGCCAGCCCGTCCGCAGCATGATGGACACGTGGATTTTTCAGCAGGGCTTCCCGGTTGTCAGCGCGGCGCCGACGGCGGACGGACGCGGTCTCAAAATCGCGCAGCGCCGATTTTTCTTTGCGCCCCCGGAAAAGCCCGAGGCGCAGCTCTGGCATATTCCGGTGATGGTCCGAGCGCGCACGGACAAGGGCGTTGAGACCCACAAGGTGCTTCTGACGGAAGCCGAGACGACCCTTGAATTGCCAGGCAAGATCGAGTGGGCGTTGCTCAACGAGGGCGGCCATGGCTTCTATCGGGTTCGCTATGCGCCGGAGCTCCTGGCGTCGTTGACTAAGAACCGCGACACACTGAAGCCCATTGAACGCTACGGCCTGGTGAGCGATACCTGGGCTGCCACCGTCGCGGGCCTGACGCCGCTGGCCGAGTTCATCAAAATGGCGCGTCTATTGCGCGACGAGACCGATATCAACGTCTGGCGCGCATTAATTGGGGCTTTCGGCTATCTCGACATGATCGCGACCGACGCTCAGCGTCCCGCCGTTGCCGCTGCGGTTTGCGAAATAGTGGGTCCCGCGGCGGCGCGCCTGGGATGGACGCCAACTCAAGGCGAAGATGAACTGCAGGGGCAACTACGAGCATCGCTGCTCAATGCCCTTGGGACTATCGGAGAAGATCGCGCTGTACAGGCGCGCGCCCGCGAACTCTATGACGCCTGGCAGCAGGACCCGGTCAAGGCAGACCGCGATCTGCAGCCGGCATTCGTCAGTATTCTGGCGCACTGCGGCGACGCCTCGCGCTATCAACAATTCAAGAAACACTTTAAGTCTGCGAGGACGCCCCAGGAAGAACAGCGCTACCTGTTCTCGCTCGCAAATTTCAGCGATATCGCCCTCTTGCGGCAGACTATGGAAATGACCCTCAACGGCGAAGTGCGCACGCAAAACTCGCCCTACCTGCTGCATTCGCTGCTTGCCAACAACGTTTCCCGAATCGAGGCGTGGGACTACATAAAGAGCAATTGGGAGACGATCGTCGGCAAGTTCCCCGATAGCGCCCTTCCGCGCATGTGTGAGGCAATCAACGGGCTGCTCGATCGGCAGAAGGAAGTGGAGGAGTTCTTTCATCAACACAAGGTGCGGCTCGGCGGTAAGCTGATCGACCAGCACCTCGAACGTTTGAGCGTAGCGGTCGCGTTCCGTCAACGCGAAGGAACGAAGCTGGAAGCATCGTTGAAGCCCTGATGCTGTAGCCGTTACTTGCTCCGGAGCGTGCGTTCTATAAATTCCAAGGCGGTGGCTGGGAACCTCGGTTCCCAGCCACCGCCTTGGAATTGTGGCAAGAGCGGCTGCGCCAATCCGAAGGATTGGCGCAGCCGCTTTCCTAATCTGATCGTCTAGCTCTGCGCTGCTGTCATCCGCCGCGGATCTGGCTGCTCATGCCCGAGTACCGGATGCGGACGGTACGGCTTCTCGATCGCCGTAATCTCTTCGGCGCTGAGCTTGAGCTCGACTGCTGCGATGAGCTCCTTCAGATGGTGAGTCTTGGTGGCCCCGATGATCGGCGCGGTCACTCCGGGCGCCTGGACGATCCACGCGCACGCGATTTGCGTCGGCGATACCCCGCGCTCTTCGGCGACCTTCGCCACTGCATCGGCCACGTCGTGGTCGCTTTGATCGCGATAGAGGCGTTTGCCGAATTCGTCAGTCTCCGCTCGCTTGGTCGAAGGCTTACCATCGCCGGGCTTGCGGCTGTGCGCAAACCATCCGCGGGCCAGCGGACTCCATGGAATCAGGCCGACGCCCTGATCGATACATAGTGGATTCATCTCGCGCTCTTCCTCGCGGTAAATCAGGTTGTAGTGGTTCTGCATCGCGATAAACCGATGCCAGCCGTGCTCCTTGGCCGTGTACAACGCCTTCGAAAACTGCCATGCGGCCATGCTGCTCGCGCCGAGGTAGCGCACCTTGCCGGAACGCACCAGCGTATCGAGAGCCTCGAGCGTTTCTTCGATTGGGGTCGAAAAATCCCACCGATGGATCTGATACAGGTCAATGTAATCCATCTTTAAGCGCCGCAAAGAATTTTCACAGGCTTCAATGATGTGCTTGCGGCTGAGTCCGCGCCGGTTGGGCCCGCGCTCCATCGCACCATGGACTTTAGTCGCCACTACGATATCGTCGCGCGACGCCATCTCATTGAGCCAGCGACCGGTGATCTCCTCACTACCCCCTATCGAGTACACATCTGCGGTGTCGAAAAAATTTATCCCGGCTTCCAGTGCGAGGGCAAAATGCTCGCGCGCCGCATCCATCCCCAGCGCCCATTCACGCTGCATCGTCCACGCCGGCAGCTCGCCGCCGCCGTATGTCATGCATCCCAGGCACAGTCGCGAAACCGTCGTCCCGGTATTGCCAAGTTTCGTATATTGCATTGCCACTCCCCTCTGTGCAGGACGCCGATTAGCGCCGCGCGCCGCAGGTACGATATCCCGCAGGCTAAGAAAAAGTTGTGTAACATCAGCCGAGTCTCGCAAGCCGAGCGGGCGAGTCTCCGAGCCGCGCTAATAATTTTGGTGATTCGAAATTCGCGCGAACACGCCTCATCTGTCAAGTACGCTGAGCGTCCGACTCGCATCGCCGAGCAGAACGAATTTGCGCGCAGCGTTTACTTTCCGGGCACTTGTTCGTTCAAGCCACACGCCCTATGCTCTGCGTCAAAGCTGATTATTTCTAATGGCTGACTGGGATCCAGACCTTTATCACCGCTTTCGCGGCTACCGCGCCGAACCCGTCGAATTGATCTTTAAGCGGCTCACACTGGAGCGCGCTGAGCGGATCGTCGACCTTGGATGCGGGACCGGCGATCATACCGTGGAACTCGCACGGCGCGCTCCGGCCGCTGAAGCTCTCGGCATCGATAGTTCGACTGCGATGATCGGGCGTGCGAGCGCGTTGCGTGACGGCCTCGACGACGATCTCAGACGGCGCGTCAATTTCGAACAGGCTGATATTCGAGATTTCGCCGCCGTCCGTTGCTTCGATCTCGTTTTTTCGAACGCTGCCTTCCAATGGCTCGGCAATCACTCCTCCTTGTTCGAACAATGCTTCTGTGCACTTCGTCCCGGCGGCATGATCGCCGTCCAGATGCCAGCGAACAATCAGGAGATCGCGCAGGTGACGATTCACGCGCTCGCCCACGAGCCTCGATGGCGTGCAGTGCTGGGAGCTATTCGCACGCCGTCGGATCGTTCGGTGCAGTCGCCGGACGAATATCATGCGATGCTTTCGGCGATAGGTTTCGCCGATATCGATTGCTATTACCATAACTTTCGCCATCCGATGCGCAGCCCGGCCGAAGTCATCGAATGGTCCCGGGCGACTGTGCTGCGACCTTATCTCGATCAACTGGCGGCCGATCAGAGTTTCGAATTCATCGATGAACTGACGCGTCGCCTCGAAGCCTCATACGGCACCAACGGAGCGCTCACGTTCGTATTTCGGCGCCTTTTTATCTTTGCCCACCGTACGGTAAATCAAGCCGCTTCTGATGCGGATTCACATTAGATGCTGCGCGCGAAAATCATTCCTACGCTGATCGCTCACGGTGGTGCGGGTGGCTGCGCGCCTGCGTCCGATCGAGGACCGCGGAAGCGGGGAATGCTGAAAGCAGTCGGACGCGGCGCCGAGGTATTGCGCGGCGGCGGATCTGCCCTCGATGCGGTCGTGGCCACCGTCGTCGCTCTCGAAAACGATCCCCTTTTCAACGCCGGCTATGGCTCCGTGCTCACGACTGCAGGGCGCGTCGAGATGGATGCCGCTGTGATGTTCGCGACGCGCTCACGATGCTCTCAACAGGAGAACCCTGCACGCGTCAACAGCATGCACTCCACACTCGGCCATGAGGGCCGGCGCACCGCGCGCGATGGCGCCATTCAGATCCATGCGGGCGGAGTCGTTCTCGTCAGTCGGGTGCGCAATCCGATTGCGCTTGCACGGGCCGTGATGGAACGGACGCCGCATCTGTTGATGGGCGGCGCCGGCGCCGAGCGCATCGCGCGGCAGGCCGGCATAGAACTATGCCAGCCTGCCGATCTCATCAGTCTGCGCGCGCGGGAGCGCTGGCACGCGGCGGGTGAGGCGTCTGGCGCGCCGGCGCGCGCCAGACGCCTCACCGCCGACGTTCACGGCACCGTGGGCGCCGTCGCGATCGATTCGCGCGGCGATATCGCCGCGGCGACTTCGACCGGCGGCGTCTTTGGCAAGCTTCCCGGCCGTATCGGGGATTCAGCCATCATCGGAGCGGGATTGTTCGCGGATGCGCGTGGTGGCGCTTCCGCCACCGGCGAGGGTGAGGCTATCATGCGCGTCGCCTTGTGCCGCGAGGCGGTCATCGGCCGAGTACCACATCGCGGTGGAAAACATGCGCAAGCCGCCGCGGAACACGCCATCACCAGGTTGGCCGCTACCACCGGCGCACAAGCCGGAATTATCGTCGTCGATGCCGCTGGCGGTCTCGGATACGCGCACAGCGCTGAGGCGATGGAGGTAGCCTGGTTTCGTTCCACCGCCGGCATTTTTCACCGCGTGCTCCGCCCCACCATCAAGAGCCTGAGTCGAGTGCGCAAGTCGCGCAATTAGGATTCGCAGGCGCCCTGATGTCGGTCTCGAATAGCGTTGAAGTAACTTCCTCCAACAGCCTTGCTGGTGTTGCTGTGAAACCGGGGTCACGTCTCGAGTTCGCGAGATTCGCAGCGATTGTTGCGGCCTTTGCGATCGCTCTCGCAATCCTCAGCCTCGGCATTACCGCCCCGTTTGCGAAGGACGCTGAATCGCAATCGGCGCAGTGGGTCGTCGATATCGCACATAATGGCAATTGGTTGTTGCCGCATGATTATTACGGAATGGTCGAGCGCAAGCCGCCACTCTTTTACTGGCTTGGCGCGATCGGTGTGGAACTCTCGGGCGGCGGCGTTGACGAAGCGCGGGCGCGGATGCCCTCATTGATAGCTGGGGCCGCCGTCGCTGCACTGATGATGGATTGGGCTGCCGTCGATCTCGGCGCGCCCTCGGGGTGGCTGGCATTCTTCTTCTTGCTCGGCATGTATGGCTTTGCGGCTCGCGCCACAGTCGCTCTCACCGACATGTTGATGACGTTCTTCCTGATGGCGGCGTGGCGCGGCATCCGTCCGCTGCTTGGGGGTGCTGACTCATTGCCGCGCACGCTTGCCACGGGCCTGATTCTTGGTCTTGGCATTCTCGTCAAGGGCCCGGTGATCGTCGTACTGATCGCCCTCGCTGCCGTCATCTATCTCGCGACCGGACGCATAAACCCAATGCGCCTGGCGGTGCGCAGATGGCCGTGGCTGTTGATACTCGTCGCGTCGGCCGTTGCGGCCGCGTGGTATGCCCCGGCCTTTATCGCCGGCCGTTCGGACGCCTGGGGCGGCGTCTTCCTTGACGAGAACTTGGGCCATTTTCTTCCCGCCAAAATGGGTGGTACCGGCGAGGCTGCGCGTCCGATCTACTACATCCTGATACGTCTGCTTGGCGGCACGATGCCGCTCAGCCTACTCCTTCCGGCGCTCATTCTTGCCTTCGCGTGCTCCGCTTTTTCAGCATCGGTAGCGCCTGCGATGCGATATCAGACAGCGATGGTGTTGGCGGTCATCTTCCTTTTTTCTGCCTCCAGCGCCAAACGTGACGACTACATCCTGCCCGCGATTCCACCGCTCGCGATCCTCTTCGCCGCACTCTTTTCGAGCGCGCTTCATGGCTCTGCCGAGTCCACTGCCACGCCCGCCAGTCCCGGTTCCCGGGTGGGCAGCAGCACTCAGGCTATGCCGCTCAAGCTCGTCTCGATCGTGCGCGACGCGGCTGCCGCCGTGATCGCCGCTGCTATATTTCTCGGCGTGGCCGCGATGGCCTTATACGTGCGAATGGGCGGCCTCGGTGCCGATCTCGGTACGCATCTCCAGTCGAGCGACGCTTCATTCGCAGCCATTTTCATCATCGGCATGACGCACTTGCCGCCGGCTTTCGTGGCCTTCGTCACCGCGGTCGTAATCGGCGCAATCGTTGTCGTTTCGGCGCTCTTGCGGCGCAGTCCGAGGCGGACAGGTTCAGGAATCGCTATCCTTTGCCTGGCTGGAAGTATGTTGTGGACGGGGGTACTCAAACCGCAGGAAACATTAACCCGCAGCCTGCGTCCGTTCGCCGAAGAGGTCAGGGCGCGCGTCGGAAAGGCTCCGCTTTACCTCGCGTTTATGGATCCGGAATTCGTCTGGTATTACGGGAGCGGCGTGCCCGTGGCGCCCCGTTCGATAGCGCGATCGGGGCCTGCTCCGGGCTCGAACATCTTTCTCGTCTCGCGCCCTAACGAACTGGCCCGTTTCTCAACACCGGTCCAAAATGCGCTGATTCTGGTGCTGCCGTCGAGCGCGCTGGGAGCCAATCCTCCGTCCCTCTATATGTTCGGATCGGCGAGGGTCATTGTGACTACACCGCCCGCTGTATTCCCGTCACATTCCAGGCTTCCCGCAAACCAGGCCAAGCCTTGATTCGCCATTGACCATACACGATGCGACCGGACAGTTCGTTCGCAGTCCTCCGTATCTGGGCGAACGCCGCTTCTCCTAATCGCTTCTGCAATGGTCCGCTATGCTACGGACTTTGCATTTCGTGCTTCAGGTTGCCGATCTGCGCTTGCAGCTTAGCGATGTAATCCTGCTGAATCTCGATCTGCTTCTCTAAATCGAACTGGCTCGAATTCCAGTTCGGCTCATCCGAACTATCGGGCGTCGCGGTGTGATTCGCCGTGTCCTGAACGGTGCCACACTGTGCAAGCGGAGTTTCTGCTTCTTTGCATTCGTTCAATTGTGCCCGTTCGTTCTGTAGCGAGACGATGGTCTGCTGCTGCTGTGCCAGGGTGTCCTGCGTTTCATCAGCCCGTTCCTGAGCCTGCTGCCGACTGTTGATTATAGCGATGGATCCTGCCGTGGCCGCGCCAATGTAACCGCCCGCTGCCGCGGTCTGCGGCGAACCGCTGATAAGGCCTCCAGCAAGCGTGCCCAGCATTCCACCCGCCGCCGTCCGTGCCACTCCATCGACGACCGGCGGCATATCACGCACCACACAGGCGGGAGTCGTATGATCCTCCACTTCGACCACTTCACCGCTCACGGTAGTTGCCGTACCCGCATCGTTATCGTTAACGTTTACGCCGATGACCGCGTCGGCATCGCGCGGATACTGTTGCAGTGCGAGCGCACGCAACCGGTCCGCCATGGTCGAATCACCGGTTTCGACCGTCGCCTGTGCGAACGGCTCAGTCAGACTGATTGGTCCCAGGTCGCGGTAGCACTGTTCGGAAAGATTCTCGCCGGTAACGTAAATATAGCGGTTGGGATTGGCAGCGCGCGGGGCTTCCGCCTGTGATGCGCACGCGGTTGCCAGTATAAGAATACCGAGCAGGCTGTGCCGGGGCGCGATTTTCAATTAGTTCACCTTCAGCATGATCTGACCGCGGGCGGTAAGACGCAACGATGTCATTTGAACCGTGATCATAGTGCATCTCGTGGCATGGCATGGCAACGCGATTTTAAGATTTCAGTAGCCGCCAGGCTGTCGGCGACGGGCGTGCCGTCCACATCGAGCAGTGACTGGCACGCCCGTCGCCGGGGTCGAGTCGTCCCTTGGGCGTCGCCCAAATCGGGCACAATCGAAATGCGACTATTCCGCGACCGCGGGCGAAGTAACATCGCCGGAAGTCTGGCTGGCGGAGTCCCCCGCAGCCTGGTGGGCAGCTTCGAAGTAGCCATGCACGGTTTGCCGGTTGCTCTGCAGATTGGTGTACAGCGTGGAAGCCGCCGCTAATTGTGTTGGCGAGAGTTGCCCGCACACATTCTGGGCGATCGCGTCCTGATCCTGAATCACCTTTAACTGAGCCTGTGACAGTGCAGTCTCATACTGTGTGAGAGAGGTGTTTTTTGCGAGAATTTGCTCCGCCAGATTGTTCTTTGCGGTCTCGACGGCCTGCATGTCGGTGTGTAGCGAAGAGCCCTTGAAGGTTGACCACAGGCCGCTCTTTGCCGATTGCGGCGCGGCCGCCATGCACGCCGCCAGGGCCGCTGAACCGTGATGGTGCCCGCCGTGCGCGGAAAAAGCCCGTGCCGAGACGGCGAGGCTAAGAATTGCGGCTCCGGTAACGGAGGCGATAAATGGGAAAGCCTTCGTCATAAAATTCTCCTTTCGAGTTTGAGCGCTTGGTTGTCAGGCTCTTCGATATATTAATCGACGGCCTAAATCCGCAAAGGTTTCACCTCTTCTCGTACCCAAAGGAAACTGGGTGCATGATTCTAAGACCACGTCGGGTTTAGGCTCATCAAATGCAACCGCTCCCGCACCCTCTATTGAGGAAGGCGGCCCGGCTAGGAGACCGCCCGCTCGCCCCGCCATGAGATCTGCAACTCTATACGAGAAGATAGCGAAAGCTTAAGCCGGGCGTGCCGAGGCTTCGATGGGCATCGCATCGCCGCGGCTGATGACACTGTCTCGCGGAGGGTGTTTGCTGTCGAGATGAGGGTGGTCGAGGTTGTAGTTTAGCCCGCGTGATTCCTTTCTCGTCATTGCGCAGCGGACGACGAGTTCCGCCACCGTGACGAGGTTGCGCAACTCGATCAGATCAGAGTCGATCAGATGATCCCAATAGTAGCTGTGGATTTCCTCTTTGAGCATCAGGATGCGACGGAGCGCGCGCTCGAGTCGCCGGTCGCTGCGCACGATGCCGACGTAGTTCCACATCAGCCGGCGAATCTCCTCCCAGCTATGGGTTATGAGCACCCGCTGCTCGCTCTTGATGGCGTCGCCCGGATCCCATTCCGGGAACGCGGGCGGGAGGCTCTCCTCATGGGTGAGCTGTTCGCGCGCCGCCTTGAACGCTCGCCGCCCCATCACGGCCGCTTCAAGCAGGGAATTTGAGGCCAGCCGGTTCGCGCCATGCAGCCCGGTCATCGCAACCTCACCGGCTGCGTAAAGCCGCGGGATCGCCGTTCGCGCCATCAGGTCGGTCACCACTCCTCCGCACATGTAATGCGCCGCCGGTACGATCGGTATTGGAGCCGCCGTCAGATCGAAGCCGAACACCAGGCAGCGCTTGTAAATATTCGGAAAGCGCTCGCGAATATACGCAGCTTCGCGATGGCTGATGTCGAGATAGACACAGTCCAACCCCAACCGCTTCATCTCGGAATCGATCGCGCGCGCCACTACATCGCGCGGCGCCAACTCGGCATCAGGATGATAGCGTTTCATGAAGGGAGTTCCATCGGGCAGACGGAGAATCGCACCTTCGCCGCGCAACGCTTCGGAAATCAGAAATGACTTCGCCGCCGGATGGTACAGGCACGTCGGATGGAACTGATAGAACTCCATATTTGCGATCGGGGCGCCCGCCCTATATGCCATCGCCACTCCATCACCTGATGCGATGTCGGGGTTCGTCGTGTAGAGATAAACCTTACCGGCGCCGCCGGTCGCCAGCAGGGTCGCCCGCGCGACGATTTTCCGCACCGACATGGTCGCCTTGTCGAGTGCATAAACGCCCCAGCAGGCTCGCGGCTGATAGCCCGAGCCGCGCTCGATCAGCAGGTTGATGGCCACGTGATTCTCGAGCACGTGGATGTTCGGCCGGGCCTTCGCGGCCTCGCCCAGTGCCCGCATGATCTCGCGGCCCGTCAGGTCCTGGGCGTGAAGCACGCGCCGATGACTGTGGCCGCCCTCGCGGCCAAGGTCGTATTCGTCCTCGCCGCCTTCCTCGACCCGCGTGAAATGGGTGCCCAGAGCGATGAGCTCGCGCACTGCTTCGGGACCATCGCGCACGATGGTTTCAACGGCTGCGCGGTTGCAGAGGCCGGCGCCCGCCCTCAGCGTGTCTTCGACGTGCGATTCGAAGGAGTCGTCGAAGCTCCAGACGCTCGCGATTCCGCCCTGCGCATAGGCGGTGTTGGCTTCGTCGCTGGCCGCTTTGGTCAAGACGGTAACGCTGCCGATGGCCGACGCCTTGATAGCGAAGATCAGGCCGGCGATACCGCCGCCAATTACCAGGAAGTCGGTGTCGGTCGAAGTTCTCGTCTGCTGGTTGTCAACGTGTTTGGGCATGGTCTTCGCCGGTGGACCTCAATGAAATCTAACGCATGCAAGTCGAAGATGAGCCGGTTCGAGCCGTTGCCCTCCGCAAAATGCAAACATCTTTGCCACGGCTTATTCTCCTTCGACGCTATTTGACCCCGTCTCCAATAGTCAACTGGACTACTTGTGCCTGCCGCGGAGATGGCGCTTGGGCGTCGCCACAAAGGACCGCCGCCGTCGCTTGGCTAGTTCGATTTGCTCCCGCCCCGCCGATGCCCTAGAGTTGATCTATTCCAGCAAGGTTCTTGCAGCAGGCATGCAGTCTAACTAATACGCGAAGGTTTCCGGTGTGACGTTTACCGCCCCCAACGTCCTGACTTTCCTGCGCATCGCAACGGTGCCTCTGCTGGTGTACCTCCTGACCTTCACCGGGCCGGTTCCCTCGGCCATCGCCGCTGGCGTTTTCTTTCTGGCGACCATTACCGATTACCTCGACGGCTATATCGCGCGCGCTTACGGTTCCGGTACCAATCTCGGCAAGTTCCTCGATCCGCTCGCGGACAAGCTGGTGGTTACCGCGGTGCTCATAATGCTCGCCTCGATGCCGCGATCGCCGCACGTCCCAGCCTGGATGGTGGTAGTGCTGGTTTCACGCGAGATTCTGGTCACGGGTTTGCGCGCGGTCGCCGCTAGCCGCGGCCGTATCGTGGGCGCCGAGGACCTCGGCAAGTACAAAATGGCGCTTCAATCGATCGCGCTGCACGGCCTGCTGATCAACTACGTTTACTTCCACGTGGATTTTTTTGCCGCGGGAATGTTTCTCCTGTGGATGGCGACGGCGCTAACGGTTTGGTCCGGAATCGATTACTTCGTCAAATTGTGGAGCCTGATTGTCCCGCGGCCGCGCTCGGCGATGACTCGGCGCGCCGCGATCTGATTCTCGGCGCCTTCGAGGCTCGGGCATCACCCCGCAGGTAGCCGTCCCCGATCGGCAGACCGGGATGGGTGCCAGGGCGGCCCGGGTGAGAATGCAGATTTGACAAGAGCCGCGCCGACCAATAAATGATCTGGTTCTGACCGACCGCAAGGGGCGAGCGGGTGTAGCTCAGTTGGTAGAGCGTGTGCTTGCCAAGCACAAGGTCGTCGGTTCGAAACCGATCACCCGCTCCATTCACTTTCTCACAGTTTCATGTGTACAGATCGTCCTTCCTTGCCGATGTTCGTGTAATTGGATGTTCGGCCCGGTTGTCCTTACACGACCAGCGTCCATGCTAAGGCTGAGGTGGAGTCAGAAGCGTCAACCGTGTATTTCTGACACGTAATACTCCCGAGATCTGATACTCAACCGCTCTTTTCCTCATAGATCGCCGAGGCACGCTGATTGCACTTACAGAGTGTGAGGCGTGCTTTATGAAAGCCAAGAAATCCCTCGCTATGTTTCTCGTTTCAGCGGCCTTAGCATCACTACCGTTCGCTTTTTCCGCCTGCTCGGACTCGCAGAATGAGAACATTCAATTACCTCGCGTGGAAAGCAACCCTTACGCAAGCAGTACGCAGCCGCTTGAGAAGGTTCGTCTCGAAGGGTTGCGCTTCAAATCAAACGGCGCGAGCCTGCGGAGCGGGTCCAAGCCGATTCTCGACGCGGCAGTCGAAGTTTTGGAAAAGGAGCCAGACAATCAAGTATTCGTTGATGCGTACTACAATCGAGCCCACAGCGCGAAGGCCGACCAAGAGTTAGCCCAGAAACGTGCAGAGAATGTAAAGGCGTACCTGGAAGCGAGAGGGATTCCTCCTGAGCGACTGATTGCGCGCGGTTTTACCGACGCGAGCGTCACTACCTCAAGTAATGAACCGCGATCGGACCGACAAATCTCGAGAGTTGAATTGATTACGTTCCCGAACGAAGCTGCCGCCCCGACGAATTTTGCGGATTCATCGCCCGAGGTCAGCAAAGTCAATTAACGACTGCTTTCGTCGTCAAATCCATCCATCCGCCCTGTGATTGGAGGCGCGGGCCGGTGCGCAACCGGCTCGTTCCTTGCGCATCGCCACAAAAACCTATCAATCTCTGGCTGAGTTGCATTTATCGAATCGAAAGGATACTCGGACTGCGAGTCGAATAATTAGCACCATATAGGTCGCTGTGCACCTTTAGAGGCAGCCGGCGAACCTTTTGGCCGCCGATGTTGCTGGGGGAGGAACGTCATGCGCAAGCTGATTGGCGCTGCGGCTGCAGTGGCCCTTTGGTTCGTCGGGTTCGCGGCAGTTAGAGCCGATGCCGGTTCCTTGATGATCGCGCCCGACACTCTAACGCCCATCAAATACCTTGTCGTAATCGATGACGAGAACGTATCTTTCGATCACTATTTCGCGACTTATCCGGTGGCTGCCAATCCGGCTAGAGAACCGAGATTCAAGGCGCTGCCGAATATGCCATCGGTCAATAATATCAATGGCGTCATCGCCACTCAGAATCTCAACGTTTCAAATCCGTTCCGCCTGGATCGATCGCAGTCCTTTACCTGCGACAACACTAACTTCTACATGAATGAGCAGGAGGCATATAACGGTGGCTTGCTTGATATGTTCGTCCAGTTTACCAGCCCGATTAACCCGATAGGTTGTCCCGCTATCGCCAACCTGCCGATGGGTTATTACGACGGCAACACCGTGACCGCCCTCTGGAACTATGCTCAGTACTATGCGATGAGCGACAACTCCTTCGAGACGACTTTCGGCGTGACCGTGGTGGGGCATATCAATCTGGTCTCGGGTGAGACTCACGGTGCTATTCCGGCAAACGTCGCAGGCAAGGTGATCAACGCCACGATAGTAAAAAATGTCGAGGCTTGGAACGATGACTGCGACGAGAACACGAACGTACAGATGTCGGGTCATAATATCGGCGACTTGCTGAGCAACAACAAAGTGACGTGGGGGTGGTTTTATGGCAACTTCGGCCTCGTAGATCTCGGCAAGGGTCCCGAATGTAATCCGGATTACAATAGTCATTACGAACCGTTTCAGTACTATCCATCGACGGCCAACCCTCATCATCTGCCGCCGTCCTCACCGCGAACGATCGGTACTAACGAGGATCAAGCTAATCACCAGTACGACCTGCGCGACTTCTGGACGGCGCTTGCCTTAGGCTACATGCCGAGTGTCACGTTCCTGAAAGCGTCGGACGACTCTACCGGCCACCCGTTCACTTCCGGACCGCTCGCGGAGCAAAACTTTCTCGTGAATACGATCAATCGTCTGCAACAGACTCCGCAGTGGCGCAGCATGGCGATCATCATTACCTACGACGATTCCGATGGTTGGTACGATCACGTGATGCCGCCGATCGTGAACCAGTCGAGCAACACCGGGCAGGACCGGCTACTGGGGCCTGTCGGACTGTGCGGGGCCGCCGGACCAGGCGCGAACGACTTACGCTGCGGCTACGGTCCGCGTCTCCCACTGCTGGTGATTTCGCCGTGGGCAAGGAGCAACTACATCGACCACACGCTGACCGACCAGACCTCCGTCCTGAGATTTATTGAAGACAATTGGAAGCTAGGACGGCTCGATGACCCGCAATCATTCGATCGAAAGGCGAATCCCATCAATGGAATGTTCAACTTCAGGATTCAGCAGGCGCCACGATTGACTTTGGATGCAACCACCGGGCTGATAGTTGGTTACACACCTTAGTGATTCCACTTTAGCGGTCCCGCTCCGGATGCGTTCTTTGGAGAACCAGTTTGTCGCTTCTTTTATCCTCATCAGCTTGTGCCTGATGTCCCTATAGCGACGGATATTATTCCCGAAACTTCTTATTTAACGCGCTCGATCGGCGTTTTATCTGGTAGTGCGAGCGGGTTAGGTTTTCATACAAACTGATTCTGTCTGGTGAAACTACTCGTATGCGCCGTCCAAGATAGCTGTTAAGTTACGTAATGCGCCTATAAGGAGTATCCGAGATGGCGGTTTGTACTGGGTGTGGTTGCTCGAAGCGCGTTGAACCAAAGGACGGTCAAGGCGTTCGAGGTAAGGTCTCCGAGGGCGTGCAAGGAGTTGCGGCCGAAAGTGATCGCCGCGAAGACTCCTCGGCGAGGCGATCACTCGGGCGGGCGTTGCGTAAGCAACGCTCGCGTTGGGTTCAGCTCACAAGCGCGCAACGCATACGACGGGCTCTCTTGATCGGATTTGCACCGATGATGCTCGTGGGAATTCCTTTGCTGATGGGGGCTTCCAGCGAAGATCAGATCAACCTGTGTCCAGCCGATGGGGAACCGACCACGGAGTCGGTGCCTCCGCTGCTCGACGCCAGCGGCGCCGTGGAGAAGCTGGATCTGACCGATCAATCGGCGATTGCCGTGACGATTTATACCGACCAGGTGAATCATGGGGGGCAGATCGATTTGCGCGAGCAAATGGGCCAGTTGATGCGGGGATTACATCAGGTGGCGGTGTGCTTTCCGGCCGTCAAGACGATTCGCGCGGATCTGATGGCGCCTAGTGAAACTCGTCGCGACGAATACGGGAATCCCATTGCCGGGTCGGAGGCAGAGGTGGTTTCGCTCGGGATCACAGCAGACGATCTGCGATCGTTCAAACAGAATTTCGAGTGGGAGTCTTATCCGGTGTACGCTGCGAATCGGTACGTGCGCACCGTCAATATGAACTTAACTGACGTTTGGCATCGGGAATTGGAGAGGGAGGAAGAGATCGGAGATTTTGTTAATTCGCTCTAGTTGACGGGCGCGGGCGGCGGTGCGCGCCGTCGGATGCGGGGAACCATTCCGCGCTGCGATGCATGCGGATGATCACGATCGAGTGTTGCGATGTGCCCTACCCGGAAAAACTCATTCAATTTTATAGCGCTTGCGCTTGCGCCACAGCGTGGAAACATTGATACCCAGTGTTTCCGCCGCGTCCTCCAGAGTGGGTGATTCTCCCAGTACACGTACGATTTGCTCGCGCTCGACCTCCTCGAGACTCGCGGGATGAGCGCCAGCGATAACGGTCACAGCTACATCCTTAAACATAGCGTCGGGCAGGTATTCGGGAGTGATCAGGTCGCCCTGCGCCAGTACGGCGGCGCGCTCGATCGCGTTGCGCAACTCACGCACATTGCCAGGCCATGAATAGGCAATCATCGCGTCGGCCACTTCGGGCGAGAGGCGCAAGCCTTGACGATGGTTGCGGGCGGCGGCCACGATGAGCAGCCCTTCAGCGAGCCGCACGATGTCCTCGGGGCGTTCGCGCAGCGCCGGTACTCTCAGCGCGATCACGTTGAGCCGGTAAAACAGATCCTCGCGAAATCGATGAGCCGCGACTTCGGCGGTCAGATCGCGGTTGGAGGCTGCCACGATGCGCGTGTCCACCTCGATCGTGTCGTCACCGCCGACCCGCTCGAAGCTCTGCTCCTGTACGAAGCGCAGGAACTTGGTCTGCAGCGGCGCACTGAGATCGGCGATCTCGTCCAGGAAGACGGTGCCGTGATGGGCTGCTTCGAGTCGTCCAGGCTTGTCTCTGATCGCGCCTGTAAAAGAACCGCGCATGTGACCGAACAGCTCACTCTCGAGCAGCGGCTCAGATAGCGTGGTGCAATTGACCACTACGAACGGCTTTTCGCTGCGCGGGCTCCAGCGGTGGATTTGACGTGCAAGCACGTTCTTGCCGGTGCCGCTTTCGCCCATCAACAAGATGGTGGCTTCGCTCGCGGCGACGCGTCGAGCCGTTTCCAGTAACTGCCGCATCACCGGACTATGCGAATCGACGAGAGGGCGTTCCTCTATACTGTCGCGCAGCACACGGTTTTCGGCCCGCAAACGATGTGCCTCGAGCGCACGATCCACCACGTGCTCGACCTGGTCGAGAGTGAACGGCTTGGTCAGGTAATCGTAGGCACCGGCCTTCATTGCGGCGACCGCATTTTCAACTGTGGCGTACGCAGTCATCAGGATGACGGCGATGTTGGGCGTCTCACGGCGCGCCTTTTGCAGCAGATCGAGGCCGTTCATCTCGGCCATGCGGTAATCGGTGAGCACCAAGTCGAAGCTGGAATCGATTGACAGCAAGGCGAGGGCCTGTGGGCCGTTTTCCGCAGTTTTGACCTGATGGCCGGCGCTTTCGAAGAAAGTGGCCAGGTGGCTGCGAATATTTTTCTCGTCATCGACGATCAGGAGTTTTGCCACGATTCATCCCTGCGCAGCGGCAACTCGACGGTGAAGCAGGTTCCGGCGCCGACGACGCTGTCGACGAAGACGCGCCCGCCGTGCGCCTCGACGATTTCCTTGGCGATCGCAAGGCCCAGCCCGGCAGATCCGGGCTCGGTGCCATTAGCGCTCCATTGCGCGTAGCGCTCGAACAAATGGTCGCGGATTTCGGGCGCAACCCCGGTGCCGGTGTCTTTCACCTGGAATCTCGCCTTGTCGCCATCGGCGGCTGAAGAAACTGTGATGCTTCCACCGCTCGGAGTATAGCGCATTGCGTTGCCGATCAGGTTCGAAATTACCCATGAGAGCTTGACCGGATCCGCGAGCACTTGCACGGTCGAATCTGCAATCTCGGACTTTAGCGCTACGCCTTTCTGATCGGCTTGTAAGGCAAAACTGTTCATCACGCGCTGAATCAGATCTGCGAGATCGACCGTAACGCCGCGGATCGAGATGGTCCCGGTTTCGCCTCGGGCAAGATTCAGCAGGTCGTCGGCGAGATGGCGGATGCGACCGATATCCTCGCTCGCGGTTGCCAGCAGCTCGCGCTGTTTTGAATCGAGATGAGACTTATCGCGCTCGAGCAATTCCGCCGACAGGGCGAGCGAGGTCAGCGGGGTCTTGAGCTCGTGGGAGAGCGTCGCCACCAGGTTTACGCGGGCTCGGTCCTTGTCGCGGAGATAGGTAATGTCCTGCAAAATCAGCAGGGTTCCCAGTGATTCATTTTCCTCGCTGTGCAGCACCACGGGCTTCAGAACGTAAGTATGATCGCGCCCGCGCACATGGAGGTCCACTTCGACGCGGGCGCTGTCGTTGAACATCTTGTTGCCATTGGCGAGTGCCGCTCGCACGCGCAGGTAGTGCGGATGATTGCTGTCGAGATCGTTGAATGGCGAGCCCAGCGCCTCCGCGCGATCGATGCCTATGATAATTGCCGCTACCTCATTGATATGCGTCACCACGCCTTGCGGATCGATCAGGACGATGCCGTCTTCGAGGCTTTCGATGATTGCCTCGGTCTTGCTCTTTTCGTAGATGATGCGGTCCACGTTCAACTTTTCAAATTGTTCGAGGCGCTCCGCCATGCGATTGAATTCCCCGGCGACGCCTTCCAATTCCGCGAGTGATTGCGGTCCTAGCCGCACCGATGGTCCGCGCAGGCTGAATCCTCGGAGCCGTTGCGTCAGTTCGTCGAGCGGTTTCGATAAATTCCAGGCGATGGTCCAGGACAAGGCCGAACCCAACACCAGCAACAGCACGAGTCCAGCGGCGAATTCGTAGGTGAGCCGGTCGCTCATCTGTGTGGCGCGGCTATCTGCCCGGAACATGGCGTTGCGGTTGATTTCAATCAGGCGATCAAGTTGCTGATGCAGCGCGGCAAACTCCTGGTCCTGCGTCGCAGTTGATTGTCCGCTCTCGATCTGTGCAAAGAGGGCTTTGCCGCGATCGTCGATTTCTTTGGCCAGCGCGGCCTCGCCGACCTCGGTCACGTCGTTGCGTTCGACTCTGATCCAATGCCTGAATTCGTCCTGGCTCGCCGGCAGGACTGCGGCGACGCGTCCATCGTGCGCCGCGAGCTCGAGGTTCCAAAGCGCGGCGTGCATGTGCTGCGAGGCCTCGATACTCAAGTAATTGCGAAACAGCGTTCGTCCAATTGCTCCGCCAAGGTTTTGCACCTCCGGGAGCGCCAGGGCGACCAGCGCTACCGCGATCATCAGCATCGCCAGCGTGCCGTTGCGAATTCGATTGCGCAGCGAGGGTGGCCTCATGATTTGCTTTCCTGTAGCTCCTGACCAACCACTTCGACGTTGAATTCGGGCGCCGCGGCGAGGAGCCGGCTGGTTAGCGATCGTCGCAGCAGTCGATTCCAAAACGTCGGATGCGTGCGTCCAACGACGATTCGCGTGATATTTTTTTCGCGGGCGAAATCGGTAAGCGCCTTGGTCACATCGGTCGCCTTGAGCCAAACCACCTCGCCTCCCAGCGTTGCCGCGAGGTTGACGTTATCCAGCAGGGCGCGAAAATTTGAGGTGCTGATTTTCTGCATCGATTCGTTCGGCGTCTCGATGTGGACTGCGTACCATTCCGCATTGAGTTGCGCCGCCGTTCGCGCGGCCTTGCGCAGTAGATTTTCGCTGCCGTCCGGATTTGCGGACAGGCAGACCATCAATCGCTCGCTGACGGCGGTGCGCCGTCCACCCTCGCGCTTGAGCGATTCCAGTTCTTCGCGCTGACGGCTTTGATCGCGCGCGACCTCGCGCAGCGCCATTTCACGCAGAGACGCGAGGTTGCTCGGCTTGAAGAAATTCTTGAGTGCCTGCTCGACCCGCTCCGATGGGTAGATCTTTCCCTCGCGCAGTCGCTGGCGCAGCTCCTCGACCGGAATATCGACCGACACGACCTGATCGGCGTGCGCCATGAGCGTATCGGGCACGGTCTCTCGCACATCCACATTAGTGATGCGCCGTACCGTCTCATTGAGGCTTTCCAGATGTTGCACGTTGAAGGCGGTGATTACCGAGATCCCGTTGTTGATGAGATCCTCGACGTCCTGATAGCGCTTGTTATGGCGCGATCCGGTGACGTTGGTGTGCGCCAGTTCGTCGACGATTGCGATCTCCGGCTTGCGCTGAAGAATGGCATCGATGTCCATCTCTTCAAGCGTAACGCCGCGATGCGGGAGCTTTTTCAGCGGAACCTGCTCGAGATCGCCGACGCGCGCCGCGGTCTCGACGCGACCATGGGTTTCGACAAAGCCGATAACAACGTCGTGTCCCTCTTGGCGCAATTTATGCGCCTCCTCGAGCATCCGGTAGGTTTTGCCGACGCCGGCAGCACCGCCCAGATAAACCTTCAGCCGTCCCTTCCTCGATTGAGGCACCTGGTCGAAAAATGCTTCCGGATCCTTGCGACCATCATCGTTCATCGTGGTGCGCGGCGCGTCGCGAAGCGGTGGGCAGGAGTCGGACCTCGATCCGCGCAACCGTTGCCAGCGCCATAGATTTTAACCCAACTTCCCACTTTCCACACAAATCACGCTTGCAGGCGACGATTATAGCCTTCGGCGATCGTTATCGCGCCGCAGCGATCCTGTGCGGCCCCTGATGATACTCGCGATAAGGGAGTTGCGATGGTCTGGGATACTCCCGCCGCGATCATTCGGCCTTCGCAGTCACGGCCGGTGCGGCACCGAGTCGATCCAGTGCCAGATTGAGTTCCAGAACGTTCACGCCCGGTTCGCCGAGTAAGCCTGCCCAGCGTCGCCGCGTATGAGCGCTGATTAGGTTGAGCACCGCAGGATTGGTCATGCCCCGCGCCTTGGCCACCCGTGCAGCTTGCATCTGGGCGCCGGCGGGCGTGATTTCGGGGTCAAGGCCACTGCCCGAAGCGGTGATCTGGCTAATCGGAACATCTCCGGCGCTCGTTCCCGGATTTTGCTCCAGAGTTTCCTTCAGGCGCTGCCTGACGGAGTCGATCAGGGTCTTGTTGGTGGGGCCAAGATTTGATCCGCCTGAACTGGTCGGATCGTAGCCATTCCCGGCAGCCGACGGCCGCGGATGGAAATAGCCGGGCGCGTTGAAATTTTGTCCGATCAGTTCGGAACCCACGACGTGACCGTCGCGGGTGATCAGACTGCCATGCGCCTGGAAGGGGAATAGACTCTTCGCCCACCCGGTCATCAGCACCGGATAGATGATGCCGGTCAGACAAGGTTAGTACGAGAGTCATCTTGATGGCTGTCCAGAGTCTCATCGGTTTGTCTCTCTTAAGCCAAGTGCAGAGCGGTAATCATCAGGTCGATCGCCTTGATTCCGATAAACGGAACAATAACGCCGCCCAGCCCGTAGATGAGCAGGTTGCGCGTCAACATCGAGGCGGCTCCAACCGGCCGATATTGCACACCGCGCAGGGCCAGCGGGATCAGCGCGATGATGATCAATGCATTGAAGATGACCGCAGACAGGATCGCACTCTGCGGGGTCGCAAAGGTGCATGATGTTTAGCGATTGCAGTTCGGGATATCCGATGAGGAACATCGCCGGAATGATGGCGAAGTATTTGGCGACGTCATTAGCGATCGAAAAGGTCGTGAGCGCGCCGCGCGTAATCAGCAACTGCTTGCCGATTTCGACTACTTCCATGATCTTGGTCGGATTCGAATCGAGATCGACCATGTTGCCGGCTTCGCGCGCGGCCTGCGTGCCGGCATTCATCGCGATACCAACATCGGCCTGCGCCAGGGCCGGTGCGTCGTTGGTGCCGTCACCGATCATCGCGACCAGCTTGCCTTGCGCCTGCTCCTCCCGAATCAGCGCCAGCTTGGTCTCCGGCGTCGCCTCGGCGCGGAAGTCATCGACGCCGGCTTCATAAGCGATGGCGGCTGCGGTCAGCGGATTATCGCCGGTGATCATCACCGTGCGCAGGCCCATCGCGCGCAATCGCGCAAAACGCTCCTTGATGCCCTCTTTGATGATGTCCTTCAAATGGATCACGCCGAGCACGCGCGCGTTTTCAACTACTACCAGCGGAGTGCCGCCTGCTTTGGCGATGCGCTCGACAATGCCGGCGAGTTCCGGCGGTGTGGTGCCGCCATTGTCACGCGCAAACTTCACCGCCTGGTCGGCGGCGCCCTTGCGAATCCTGCGCTCGCCGATATCGACGCCGCTCATGCGAGTCTGCGCGGTGAAAGGGATAAAGAGCGCGTCGCTCTCGGCGAGGTCGCGCCCGCGGATATTGAACTCGCGCTTGGCCAGGACCACGATCGAACGCCCTTCGGGGGTCTCGTCGGCCAGCGAAGCGAGTTGCGCGGCGTCGGCGAGAGTCTCCACCTGAACGTCGAGTACGGGGAGAAATTCCGTCGCCATCCGGTTGCCAAGCGTGATCGTCCCGGTTTTGTCGAGCAGCAGAGTATCGACATCGCCCGCCGCCTCGACCGCGCGCCCCGACATCGCGAGCACATTGTGCTGCACCAGCCGATCCATGCCCGCGATGCCGATCGCAGAGAGGAGGCCGCCGATAGTGGTTGGAATCAGGCACACCAGCAAGGCAACCAGCACCGGCAGGGTCAGCACGGTGCCGCCGTAGAGTGCGAACGGATAGAGACTCACGCACACCAGCATGAAGATGATCGTCAAGCCGGCGAGCAGGATGCTGAGCGCGATTTCGTTGGGCGTTTTCTGCCGCTTGGCGCCCTCCACCAGCGAGATCATGCGATCCATAAAGGTCTCGCCCGGATTAGCCGTGATGCGCACTTTGATCCAGTCTGAAATGACGGTGGTGCCGCCGGTGACCGCGCTGCGATCGCCGCCGCTCTCGCGAATCACCGGCGCCGATTCCCCGGTAATCGCGGCTTCATTGACGGCCGCAACCCCCTCGACCACTTCGCCGTCGCCCGGGATCACTTCGTCCGCCTTGACCAGGACGATATCGTCGCGGCGTCAGCGACGTTGCCGGCACCATGATCTCCTGGCCCTGCTTAATCTGCCGCGCCTGGGTTTGCGTGCGTGTTTTGCGCAGATTGTCGGCCTGGGCTTTGCCGCGCCCTTCAGCCATCGCCTCGGCGAAATTCGCAAAGCCGACCGTGAACCACAGCCACAGAGCGATCTGCAATTCGAATCCGACCAGCGTCGAATGACCCGAGAAAATATTCTTGAAGAGGATGATCGTCACTGCCAGCGCCGTCACTTCGACCACGAACATGACGGGATTGCGGGCTTGGATTCGCGGGTCGAACTTGCGCATCGAATCGACCAGCGCCCCTTTGACGATCTCATTGTCCCACAACGCAGTTGCGTTACCGCTCAGCCATTGAAAATTACTCCTGTCCTTAAAACAGCTTGCCCTGCATCATCGCAAGGTGTTCGACGATCGGGCCGAGAGCGTCGGCGGGGAAGAAGGTCAGCGCCGCGACGATTAGGATTATGCCTACCAGCAGGATGACGAAGATCGCGCCGGTGGTCGGAAAGGTGCCCGCACTCGCCGGAACCGCACGCTTGGCGGCGAGCGATCCTGCCAACGCCAGCACCGGGATCTTCATCATGAAACGTCCAAATAGCATCACGACCGCGAGCGTCACGTTGTAGAAGGGCGTATTCGCGTTGAGCCCGCCAAAGGCCGAACCGTTGTTGGCTGACGCCTCGCTGAATGCGTAGAGAATCTGCGAGAAGCCGTGCGGTCCCGGGTTACTGATTCCGGCGAGTCCGGCCTTGGTTACGACCGCGATTCCCGCAGGCAGTAGGATCACCGTCGGGAAAATCAGGATGAAGAGCATCGCAAGCTTCATCTCGCGCCCCTCAATCTTCTTACCAAGGTACTCGGGCGTTCGTCCGACCATCAGCCCTGCGATGAACACCGCGAGCACCGCCATCACCAGCATGCCGTACAGTCCCGACCCGACGCCGCCGAAGATGATCTCGCCGATCTGGATATTGAGCAGCGGAATCAGGCCACCGAGCGGCGTGAAGCTGTCGTGCATCGCATTGACCGCGCCGCATGAGGTGTCAGTGGTGATAGTCGCCCACAGCGCCGAATTAACGATGCCGAAGCGGACCTCCTTGCCCTCCATGTTGCCGCCGCTCTGAGTGGCACTCGCCGTTTGATTGATGCCCATCGCAGCGAACTGCGGATTACCCCGTTGCTCGGCCTTGATCGCGCATGCGGCCCCAATCAAAAAGAGAATTCCCATGGCGCCAAAAAGCGCCCAACCTTGGCGCCGATCGCCTGCCATCTTGCCGAAGGTATGGGTTAAGCCACCCGCAATCGCGAAGATCGCGAGCATCTCAAGCAGGTTCGTCAGCGGAGTCGGATTCTCGTACGGATGCGCCGAATTGGCGTTGAAGTAGCCGCCGCCGTTGGTGCCGAGTTCCTTGATTACCTCCTGCGATGCGACGGGCCCTTGCGCGATCGTCTGGGTCGCGCCTTCGACCGTCTTGACCTGCGTGTAGGCGCTGAAGTTCTGCGGCACGCCTTGCCATACCAGCACCAGGGCGCCGATTATGCTGATCGGCAACAGCACCCACAGAGTTGCTCGCGTCATATCGACCCAGAAATTTCCGATGGTCTTTGCGCTGCGTCGCACGAAACCGCGAATTACAGCTATCGCAACTGCGATCCCTGCCGCCGCCGAAACGAAATTGTGGAAGGCGAGACCGGCCATCTGCGTGAAGTAGCTCATGGTCGATTCGCCGGCGTACGCCTGCCAGTTGGTATTGGTGGTGAAGCTCGCGGCAGTATTGAAAGCGAGATCGGTCCCAACGGCGCCGAACTGCTGAGGATTCAGCGGCAGATAGTATTGCAGGCGCTCCATCGCATAGAGCAACAGCATTCCCGCCATGCTGAAGAGCAGCATCGACACCGCATATTCGACCCACGTTTCTTCTGCCTCGGGATGCACTCCGCAGAGCCGATAGATGGTCCGCTCGATCGGCCGCAGAACCGGATCGAGCATGGTTGGCTCGCCCGCAAAAACCCGCGCCATATAAAGGCCGAGCGGTATGCTGATCGCCGTCAACAGAACACAGAAAAGGCCTACTTGAGTGATTGCATTCGCAAGCATGAGCCCCTCCTAAAATTTCTCGGGACGCAGCATCGCGTACACCAGGTAGGCGGTCAGTCCGACCGCCATGACTGAGCCCATTATCAGTTCCCAGAGACTCATAGGCGGATGCACCCCCAGACATAGCAGAGCGCGATCGCGAAGAACGCGCCGGTTGCGCCGATATAAATTACGTCCATCATGCAAGCACTCACAGCACCTAGCGTGCCGTTCGTGAACCCACAGAAACGCGGCATTTTTTCCTTGTGAATCCAGCGTTAATGCAAATTGCCGCAACGCTTCGATGCAAAATGGAATGCTCCCGCACTGTCATTTAACTGCCGCTCGAACGGAAAATCGTCCCTCGTGATTCATTCCGCAGTGGCCGTCGTGCCATTCGTAGGGCGCAACTATGTTAGGTGGAGCAATATGATTCTGCACATCCTGAGGCAGCGAGAATGGGAAGAGGCCCTTCGACTTGGCGCTTACCAGCCACCTTCGCTCGACAGCGAAGGCTTCATTCACTGCTCGACCGTTACCCAGTTAGTCGATACCGCCAACATCTTCTTCCATGGAGCGCATGACGTACTGCTGCTGTGCATCGACGAAAGCAAGGTCGCCGCGACCGTCACCTTCGAAACCCCCGCGGTTATCGGCGATGCCCGCCCGCGCACGTCGTTCCCACATATTTACGGACCCTTGAACCTTGATGCAGTCTTCGAAGTTATCAAGTTCCCGTGTGACGCCGATGGAACGTTTCGATTGCCAGTGATGCTGCAAGACCTGCCGCGGAATTGAACCAAGCCGGGGGTCTGGCGCCGGTTCTCCATAGGATGAAATAATCGCGCCTCTAGCGGCCGGATAATCGAGGATGACATGGAAGCTGACGTGGGGAAGCGGCGACTCGGAAAAACCGGATTCGAAGTGAGTGTACTCGGTTTTGGCGCTTCCGAAATCGGCTATCAGAATGTAGCGCCTGGTACGGTCGAGAAGTTGCTTAACGCCGCGCTCGATGGTGGTCTTAATGTTATCGACACCGCCGCCTGCTACGACACCAGCGAGGAATTGATCGGCGCCGCTATCGGCCGCCGGCGGTCCGAGTATTTTCTTTTCACCAAGTGCGGTCATGCGAAAGGGTTCGCCGCCACGGAAGATTGGACTCCCGGCCTGGTCGAGCAGAGCCTCGCACGCAGCCTCAAGCGCTTGCGCACCGATCATGTGGATCTGCTGCAATTCCATTCCTGTTCGGCGGATGAGATGCGCAACGACGACCTCATACAAGCGCTCGTTCGCACCAAGGAAAAGGGCCTCGCGCGCGCGATCGGCTATAGCGGCGACGGCGCCGACGCGCTTTACGCGATCGAGACCGAGATTTTCGACAGCCTACAAACCTCCGTGAGTATCGCTGACCAGGAGGCGATCGATCTCACGATACCCGCCGCCATTGCCCGCGACATGGGAGTTATCGCCAAGCGTCCAATTGCCAACGTGGCTTGGCTTTTCAGCCGCTGGCGCGTCGGGGATTACGAGAAGCCCTATTGGCGCCGCCTCAAAAAACTTGCGTACGAGTTTTTGCGCGGCGATGCTGAAACGGCGGCTGAAACTGCGTTGCGCTTTACGCTGAGCGTCCCAGGTGTTGCAACCGCAATTGTCGGCACCTCGAAACCGTCTCGATGGGCCGAGAACGCCGCGCTCGCCGCCCGCGGGACCTTGGAACCATCGCGTTTCGACGCGATTCGTGCGCGCTGGCTCGCCGCCGCCGATTCCGACTGGGTCGGCTTGCGCTAACCGCAAGGAGTATCTCGATGAAAGCAAACGCGATCGTGGTCAATCAAATAGGTGAACCCGAAGTGCTCCAGTTTACTGGGGTTGAGGTGCCTGCGCCCGGCCCTGGCGAGGTCTTACTGCGTCATCGCGCCATCGGTCTTAATTTTGTCGAGATATACTTCCGATCGGGCGTCTATCCGGCGCCGTCGATGCCCTTCACGCCGGGGAGCGAGGGCGCCGGCGTTATCGAAGCCGTTGGTCCCGGTGTCAGCGAGCTGAAGCCCGGGGATCGCGTCGCCTACGCCGGTGGTCCCATGGGGGCCTATGCCGAAGTGCGCGTTATCCCCGCGCGGTTCCTGGTCAAGCTGCCTAACTCTATCGATGAAGCGACTGCCGCGGCTGCGATGCTGAAGGGAATGACTGCGCACGCCCTCATCTTCTCGGTTTACACCGTCAAACCCGGCGATACGATCCTCGTACAGGCCGCGGCGGGCGGCGTCGGCCTCATCTTGTGCCAGTGGGCGAAGCATCTTGGCGCGACCGTGATCGGCTGCGTCGGCAGCGATGAAAAGGCGCGCCTTGCGGCCGCTCACGGATGCGATCACACGATCGTTTACACGCGCGAGGATATCCCCGCCCGCGTCAAGGAAATAACCGGCGGCGCAATGCTTCCGGTGGTTTACGATTCGGTCGGGCAGGCGACCTTCATGAAATCGATCGATTGTCTGCGTCCGCGCGGCCTGATGGTCGCCTTTGGGCAGGCTTCCGGCATCGTCCCGCCTTTCAGCGTCAACATCCTCAGCGCTAAGGGTTCGCTTTATCTCACTCGTCCGACGTTGCAGACCTACACGGCCAAGCGCGAGGAATTGGTCGAACGCGCCAATTCGCTTTTCGCGGCGCTTGCCAGCGGCGTCGTCAAATGCCAGGTGCAACAGCGTTTCGCCTTGCTCGCCGCCGCCGATGCCCACCGCGCGCTGGGCGAACGCAATACGACCGGATCTAACATCCTGGTGCCCTGAGGCCGACCCATTGGAGGCTGCCGACGGTGGCCGCGCGGTAATAGTCGCATCCGGTTTAGCTTGCGGCTACCGTGTGAGATGCATGCCGATCTGTTTGCGCGCATGCGTTGGCAATGAAAATTCTCGTATTCAACTGCGGCAGCTCGTCGCTCAAATTCGAATTACTCGAACTGGACGCGGGCTGTGCATTACGCGATCGAATCGCGCGCGGTGTCTGCGAGGAAATCGGTCCGCATGCGCACTCGAAGATGAGCGACGCCAGCGGGCGTAAGTTCGACGCCGCGAACGCTGTCGCCAATCACGCGGAGGCGGCGCAGCAGGCGATTAAATGGCTGCAGGAAGGGCAGATTGGACTGCAACTCGATGCGATCGCCCATCGAATCGTCCACGGCGGCGATCATATCAGTGAACCGGTTATCGTGGACGACAAAGTAATTTGTGCCCTCAACGACGCCTCCCGCTTTGCCCCTCTGCACAATCCCCCGGCGATCGCGACATTGCGCGCGATGCGCGATCGATTCCCCCAGGTGCCATCGATCGTCGTCACCGATACTGCCTTCCATAGAACGATGCCGCCGATGGCGCGCACCTATGCCATCCCACGGGCGCTGGCCGCGCGCCACGAAATTCATCGCTACGGATTTCACGGCATCGGTCATTCGTGGATGCTCGACCGCTTTGCGGAAATCGCCGGCCGCCGCATCTCGACGCTGAATCTGATCACGCTGCAACTCGGTGCGGGATGTTCGGCCGCGGCGATTCGCGAGGGCAAATCGATCGACACTTCGATGGGACTGACGCCGCTCGAAGGCCTGATGATGGCGACGCGATCCGGCGATCTCGACCCGGCCATTTTCAGCTTTCTTGCTGCCAGCGAAAATATCTCACCGAAGGAGGTCGATCGCATCCTGAATCACGACTCGGGACTGCTTGGCGTTTCAGGCATTTCAGATGACATGCGCGAACTTGAATCTGCGGCTGATGCAAACCCGGACGCAGCGCTCGCCATCGAGATGTTCTGTTATCGCGTGCGCAAATATATTGGCGCTTATGCGGTGGCGCTCGGACGCGTCGATGCGATCATCTTTGGCGCAGGCATTGGAGAGCATTCCGAAGATGTCCGCGCCCGCGTCTGCGATGGCCTCGAGGCTCTCGGAATCGTGATCGACCGCGTGCGCAATGCCGCGGGTAATGGTCGGGAAGCGTGCTTCAGCGCGGATACATCGAAAATCGCACTGTGGGTTGTACCGCTCGATGAAGAGCTCCAGATCGCGCGCGCTACCGTCCGGCTGCTCGCCAAGTAAAATACCTCCGCGCCATTTGAACCCGCCGGAACGTCAAACATTCGCTTCAGCGCTGAAGTTCAATGCTGCTCATCGAGATAATGGCCTCGACATCCGTGTAATTCGGCGTGTCGCCCTGAAGCTCTGCCGCATGGGGCAGGAAGGCACTTTCGAATGCCTCTTTAGAGTCGCAGACGAAATGGCAGAGCGCATGGAAGGACTGCGGAGGCCATGGTGCGCCCGGGTCGAGGCCGCGTTCGACCGAGACAGATCTCATCGCGTGCCCAATGCGCGCGATCGACAGCGGCATATGAGTCGAAACATAGTAATCGAAATCGAACCGGCTGCCCGGCGTCTTTGGGTAGAGGATCGTGACCCGGATCATCGAGGGTTCCTCCTCGCGAATTGGCTCTGCGCAAGGCGTCGGAGTTAGCGCGACCCGGTCAATCGCACCGTTGCGCTGTGAGTGTCGCCACTGTTGATGATGGCCGTGCGGTTCCGTCGATGCCGCGACTTCACGTTACCCAGTGCTGGTGCTGTACTCAATCCGCTCTTCAAGACCGATCAAGGCGCGCGCCGGCCGAACCCGGCGGAACCATGAGCGTTCTACTTAGTCACCCAGTAGTTGCGGCTCTCAGCGCCGGCCGCAAGGTAAATCTCGCCCGGTTCCACGCGTAATACTCGCGCGTTCTTAGAATTTAGAACGCTCGCGATGACCGCCTCGGGTACGGCCGTAAGCTGCACAGGTGCCAGCCGGTATCGTTCGAACAGAACTCGGGGATCGTAGCCCAGTAGTTTCATCAGCGCATAAACGCGCCGGCGAGGTTGCAGCATCCTCCTCCACGGCAGGTATGTCAGGACGTGGAACATCAGCAGTCCTCCGGGTTTGAGCACGCGGACGAATTCTCGGATCAGACTGACGGCGACGCGCCGGGAGGGTTGGTGCTGCAATACGAGCATCGTATAGACCAGGTCGAAAGTGTCGTCTTCGAACAGCCGAAGATGGGCCTTCCTGTTCTGAACGAAGTGGCAGTTGGCAAGGTCGGCGTTTAGCGCCCTGGCTTGAGAAATCATCGACGCCGAAACATCCACCCCACAAGCCTCAGCGAAGTTTTGCGCCATCGGTCTGGTCAATCGGCCGATGCCGCAACCGAAGTCGAGCGCACGATCGCGGCCATGCGGGTGGCTCAACTCCGCCGCCTTGATCATTAGCTTTTCAATCTCGCGTTCACCGGTACGAAAGAACTCCCGCTCTTCCCATTTTCCGGAACGCAAATCAGGATACCCAAGGATCGCCCAGTAGGTGTCGATTCCGGCGAGGTCGTCCCAGTTCTTTCCTGTGCGTCGGAGGCCCACGTATGCGCTCCTTTACGAGTCGGATACCTCAAGATCCTGTCTGAGGCGTTTCAGTGAATTCCGCTCTTCGTTTGCTAATATTGCAGTATGACGCGGCGCCCTTCTCAGCCGTCGCTGTCAGTCGGCCCATAAGCCTTTAACGGCCGGGCGTGGCCGGCGTTCCGCAAGTAGATGCTCCCTTCTTAGACAATGTCATTGTAACGGGGGTTCTCAAGGATCTGGATAGCTGGAACCGGCGCTGTATCTCAAGTAGAAGTGCAGGTTAGTCCAGTGGTGCAGCAATCAAAGATGCGATAGGAAATCGCCCAAATTAAAGTGAAAGATGAGTTTAAGCCTCCCCAGACCCTCCAGGAGGGCCAGGATTTGCAGGATCTGCAATCTCTGATCGATCGCAGCGTGCGCACCGCGACTCCCTCAGTTGGCGATTCCGTTGCGTATCCCGGGCGGCAGATGTCTGCGGCCGAGTTTCTTGAGTTCTGGCAAAGCGTGAGACTGGTTGCGATGGCGACGGTGGGCGAGAGCGGCCGGCCGCATATCGCTCCGGTGCATGCCACTTTGAGTGGCGTTACGCTTCGGCTGGTGATTTACGACAACACGGTCAGACGTGCCGATATCGCTAAAAATCCACGCGTTTCGTTCACGACCTGGCGGACCGATGGAGCGGCGGTAATCGTTTATGGACGCGCGCGCGAAGTCGAAGGTAGCCTGCGACCGGCGCGGCCGGGGCGCAGCGGCAAGCCGCGCCACGTCGTGGAGATAGAAGTTAAGCTGACCCGTATATACGCAATGCGCGCGCCATCATCGCCATAAAATCACGCAGTCAAAAGGGGACGTCTCTATGCCGGAAATCGTTGCGAACGCGATCGTCGAAGAAGTCGAATGTGCCGCCAAAGCCTCAACCGCGGCGGGTGAAATGACCAAAATCGCGCGCGCGATTCGATGTCGCTCGGTCTCGATGGTCAGGGAGAGCCAGCACTCGACTTTTTCGACGATGACGGCAAGTTAAAGCGGAAATTGCCGTAGCAGTGCGATCTTCCCCGGCGCAGAATGATACGGGATCCGGCGCTGGTTGGGGAATTTGAGGATCAAACTGGCGCGCGGTTTGCCGAGGCTAAGCCAAGCGGTATGTTGGTGGGCGTGCAGCATGGAGATATCCGCGAGATCGTTCGGGCCGGGAGCGCCTGCCATGTTTAACTGCTAACGAGAGATAAAAGACGACCGGAAGCGATTGAAAATCATGACGAAGAACAGTTTCGGTGCGCAGACCACGCTCGACGTGGCCGGCAAGAGTTACACCATTTCCTCACTCGCGGCCTTGACCAAGCGCGGCTTCGACCTCGAGCGATTGCCTGTCTCGATCAAGGTGATGCTTGAGAACGTGCTGCGCCGCGAGGATGGCGAAATCGTCACGAGCGGCCAGATTGAGGCGCTCGCGCGATGGAACGGCGCAAAGATGGGGAGCGAGAGGTCTCGTTCATGCCGGCGCGCGTGCTGCTGCAGGATTTCACCGGCGTGCCGGTGGTGGCGGATCTGGCGGTGATGCGCGACGCGATTCGCAAGCTCGGCGGCGATCCCGCCAGGATCAATCCGCTGCAGCCGGCCGATCTGGTGATCGATCATTCGGTGCAGGTCGATTCGTTACGGACAGCGCCGCGTGCGTTCGCGGCCAAACGCGGAGCTGGAGTTCGAGCGCAACCAGGAGCGCTACCTGTTTCTGCGCTGGGGGCAGGGCGCTTTCGACAATTTCCGCGTCGTGCCGCCCGACACCGGCATCGTGCATCAGGTGAATCTCGAATATCTCGCGCCGGTGGTCTTCACGTCGGACAACGGCGAGGCCTATCCCGACACCGTCTATCGGCACCGATTCGCATACCACGATGATCAACGGCCTCGGCGTCGTCGGATGGGGCGTCGGCGGAATCGAGGCGGAGGCTGCGATGCTTGGGCGCTCGATGCCGATGCTGATTCCCGAGGTGATCGGCTTTCGCCTGGCGGGCAGCGCTGCGCCCCGGCGCGACCGCGACCGACCTGGTGCTGACGGTCACGCAGATGCTGCGCAAGAAGGGCGTGGTCAGCAAGTTCGTCGAGTACTTTGGCGACGGCATTGCGAGTCGCTGGCGTTGCCGATCGCGCGACGCTCGGCAACATGTCGCCGGAGTACGGCGCGACGATGGGATTTTTCCCGGTTGACGATCAGACGCTCGCATACCTGCGGCTGACGGGGCGCAGCCGAGCAGCCAGATCAAACTGATCGAGGCCTACTGCAAGGCGCAGGGACTGTTCAATTCGCCCGGCATCGCCCGAGCCCGATTTTCACCGACACGCTCGAGCTCGATCTTGGCCGCAGTCGTGCCGAGCATGGCGGGGCCGCGCCGTCCGCAGGATCGGGTCGCGCTGACGCGCGGCGAAGGCGCGAATTCCGCCGCGAGCTGGCCAAGGAATTCGCGGAGCATAACGACGCGTCGATCCGCAGAGCTGTCGAAGCTGGATGGCGGAAGGCGGCAATCCGCGCAGTCGCGCCGCACGAGCGGGTGCCGTTCGCCGAATCTCGGACACATCGCGCACAAGGTCGCGGTGGAGATCGAGGCGGCGCGAAATTTCCGCTCGGCGCACGGCTCGATCGTGATCGCCGCGATTACGAGCTGCACCAACACGTCGAATCCGTCGGTGATGACTGGCGGCCGGGACTGCTCGCAAAAAAGGCGGTCGAGCGCGGGCTGACGGTCAAGCCGTGGGTCAAGACCAGCCTCGCGCCGGGATCGAAGGTCGTCACGGCAGTATCTGAAGCGCGCCGGGCTGACGGAGTACTCTCGATAAGCTGCATTTCAATCTGGTCGGCTACGGCTGCACGACCTGTATCGGCAACAGCGGGCCCGTCGCGGAGGCGATCGCCGGGCGCGATCAAGCAGGGCAACCTGGTCGCCTGCGCGATCCTCAGCGGCAATCGCAACTTCGAGGGCCGCATCAATCCGGTCGTGCGCTTCAACTACCTCGCGTCGCCGCCGCTGGTCGTCGCATACGCGATCGCCGGCACGATGGATATCGACCTCGAACGTCAGCCGCTCGGCACGCGATGCCGACGGGCAACGCGGTCTTCCTGCGCGACATCTGGCCGAGCGCCGAGGAGATTGCCGCCGCGGTGGCGGGTGCGGTCGATTCGGCGATGTTCAAGGCCGAGTACGGCAGCGTGTTCGAGGGCGACGAGCGCTGGCGCGGGCCTCAAGGTTCCCGAGGGCGACCTGTTCCGCTGGGAGGAGCAATCGTCCGTACGTGAAGGCGCCGCCGTTCTTCGATGGCGTCGGCGCCGACTCCCGCACCGATTCAGCGACATCAACGGTGCGCGCGTGCTGGCGATGCTCGGCGACAGCGTGACGACGGATCACATCTCGCCGGCGGGATCGATCGCCGCCGACGGCCCGGCCGGCCGATACCTGATCGCCAGCGGCGTGTCAGCCCAGGGATTTCAATTCGTACGGCGCGCGCCGCGGGAATCATGAGGTGATGGTGCGCGGAACGTTCGCGAATATCCGGCTCAAGAACCTGCTGGTGCCGGGCGTCGAGGGCGGCTTCACGGCGCATCTGCCCGACGGCGAGGTCACCTACGATCTTCGAGGCCTCGGAGCAATATCGGGAAGAGGGCGTGCCGCTGATCGTGATCGCGGGCAAGGAGTACGGCTCCGGATCGTCGCGCGACTGGGCTGCCAAGGGGACGCATTCTGCTCGGCGTGCGCGCGGTGATCGCGGAGAGCTTCGAGCGCATCCATCGCAGCAACCTGGTCGGGATGGGCGTGCTCGCCCTGGAATTCGTCAAGGGACAGAATCGCGAGAGCCTGGGGCTGACCGGGCATGAGATTTATTCGATCGCCGGGCTCGAAGGCAGGTCTCAAGCCGCGCCAGACGCTGAAGGTGCGGGCCGAGGAAAGCGGCAAGGTGACGGAGTTCGAGGTGCTGGCGCGCATCGATACGCCGGAGGACGTCGAGTACATCCGTCACGGCGGCGTGCTGCCGTACGTGCTGCGCTCCCTCCTGCGCGCGTAACCGCCGAGCGCCAGGAGGGCATACGCAGGTAGCATTCCCGGGGTCGGGCATCGGGTGTGTATGCTCGCAGAAGGAACAGACGCATAACGGCACCAAAGGCAACTCGCCCGGAGCGGGGTGGGCAAATGGTGGGCTGCCCTCTCAGGAGTGTACGCGCAGCGTTACAGTAACGCCGGATTTGCGCGTGGCGTAGCGCGACAGCAGCCGTAGGAACGTCCGGCGTGACGTTGGCGATCGCTGCCGCCCGATAGCCCACCGACTCGGGACCGCGCGTGCGCATCATACCGAGGGTCGAGAGCCGATACAGCGCGGCGACCGCCTGGCAGTAACGAAAGCGATCGAGTTTCATCGGCGCGAGTGCGTGATACGCCGGAAAGTAGAGCGCCGCGAACAGCATCCGCAGGCTGTTGCCCGCCGGGTTGTCGCGCATCCAGCGCGGATGGTCCATCGCGCTGGTCGCGAGGATCGCCGAGGTCGTGGCCGCGTCGAGATGCCGATCGCCGCGATCCGCGCTGACCCAATCGACCACGCCGGTCACACGCATCCCGCGCACGATCACATTTTGCGGATGATAGTCCATGTGCACGTTGACGACCGGCGCGACACGGTAATACCCGGCGCGATCGCGCAGGCTCGCGAGCGCATCGCGCAGTCCCGGCAACGGTCCGCACTCGATTCGTTCCGCAATGATATCCAGCAACCGATCGAGCAGCGGCGCGCGCGCATTTGCGCCGTCGTGCTCTCCGACCTCATCGCCAGTGATCGTGAGCCGATGGAGTCGTACCTGCGTCCGCACGAACGCGATGAAGCCGAGCGAGAAAGTGGTAAATGCGAGCGGGAAGTTCTTCGTCACGAACAAGGGGCCGCCCGCGACCCGATCCATGATCAGGAAGGGCGCGCCAATCGCTATGACATCCCGCTCCTCGATGTAGGGGCGCGGCGCCGGAAAGCCCGCCGCCGCCACCCGGAACATCGTGCGCCCTTCGCGCGCCGCCTTCTGATCCGCGCTCGCACCCTGGTAAACGCGCAGCACCAGAGGCGATCGGATTGGCAGGTCGGGCGCGCGCGACGATCGGGACTCGATCGCGAACTCGAAGATGGTGGTTTCCCAGCCGCTACCGAAGGTGTGCAGGCTCGCGATTTCTGTATTCAGATATGCCGCCAGGAGCGTGCGAAGGTTGGCGGAATCAGGCGTCATCGGGGAAGGTGGTGGGAATGGCGATCTGAGTCCTTGCTGCGTCGAAGCGCCCGGCACCATCGATCGCTCCACGGCGACGCCTACACCCGCGAGCCTGGCCTCGTCGTCTCCGGCGTAGTGGCTCGGGTCCGCCCGTGGACCGTTCTAGTGCTGCAGCGCCGGTTGATTCGGCGTAATTGGCGTCACCGGACTGGTCTCGTCCTCGGCCGGCGGCCATGACTGGGTCTGCCCGTTCTGCGGCGATCCTTCGGGCGCGACCTGGCCGTGTTGATACTGGCTTTGCAGCGTCGAGGTGAGCAGCGCGCCGCTGGTATTGCTGATGTCGATCGTGGCCTCAACGGACAAGCCCATGCGCAACGGCTTATCTGGTGGCGCTGGTTGATTCAGTACGATCTTGACCGGCACGCGCTGCACGACTTTGACCCAGTTGCCGGTCGCGTTTTCCGGCGGCAGCAGAGCAAATGCGGCTCCCGTGCCGACGCTGATCGAATCGACATGCGCCTTGTAAACGTAGCCCGGATAGATATCGGCTTCGACATCCGCCGGTTGCCCGACGCGGACATTGGTCAACTGGGTCTCTTTGTAGTTGGCGGTGATGTATAGCCGGTCGGTCGGCACCAGCGCCATCAGCGGCTCCCCGGGTTGAATCCGGTTGCCGACGTGAACGCTTTTTCGCGTGATGATGCCGGTTAGCGGCGCGTGCAGAACCGTGTAGCTGAGATCGAGCTTCGCGCCCTCGAGCGCCGCCTGTGCCTGTTGCACGATCGGCCGGTCGTACGTCGTATGATCAACCGACGCATGATCGGTGTCGGTTGAAGCCGGGCCCCCGAGCGCCGCACGGGCCTGCTGGACCTGATGATCGGCCAGGGCCTGATCGGCCTCTGCCACCCGCATCGCGGTTTCGGCCTGATCGTAGAACTCGCGCGAGACGACGCCTTCCTTGCGCAGTTCGCGCGCGCGCTCGTAATCGATTTTCGCCTGGTTGAGCTGCGACCCGGCGAGCTTCGAGCCGGCTTCGGCCGCCTCGAGCTGCGCGACATTCTGATCGACTGACTGCCGTGCTCTTTCGAGCTGGGCTTCGGCCTGGTCGTAGCGCACCTGGTAGTCGCGCGGATCGAGCGCGAGCAGCGGATCGCCGGCGTTGACGTGCCAGTTTTCCATGACGTAAAGGCGCGCGACGGTGCCCGGAATACGAGATGAAATCAGCGCGATGCTGCCATCGACGTAGGCGTCATCGGTGGAGACGTGGCTCGTGAAATATTGGTAGTAGTGGTAGCCCGGGATAAGGGCTGCCAGAAGCGCTATCACGACCACCACCAGGAGTATTTTGCGCAACACGGATTTCATCTCGAGTTGATCCGCGGCGCGGATTGTCCAGTGAATGCTTCAGTCATTCCCAGCTTTCTCGTACCAGTTAAGTGCAGAGGGTAAATATGGTTTTCCGTTGGAACTGTCAAATGCGGATCCGCAGGTTTCCGCTTTCACAACTCTTTATGCTGCGCGCGTCGCGTAAAGTCCAGCGTCGGCGTGGCGGCGGTCTGCCACACACGTCGCGCTAAAGGACTCCCGGCGCTATGGATATTTGATCGTCACCGAGGTTCCGCCGTTTGGCACCACCTTAGCTATGACGCCGTTGTAAATCAGGTCGATATTAAAGCTTCCCAGGAATCCCACCGCTGTGAAGATGCCATCGACGCGACCACCGTTACCACCTTGTGGCGAATCGAACAGAATTAGCGCCGGTGGCCGCGTCTCAACCACCTGGCCCTGAGCGGTGTCCTCGATCAATGCGTCGAAGAGCTCCTTGACCGGACCCTTGACGAAGAAACGCACGTCCGGATTGGCGGGCGGCGCAAAGTTCGAGACGTGACCGTAGGCGCCGACCGCGACGGCAAAGTTGTCCGTGCCCGACGCGATCTGCTTGACGCTGAAGCCGTTGATGATTTCCAGGCTGATCAGTGACCCGTCGCTCACGAGCTTATTGACGCTGACGCGAACCGGCGGTGCGTTATTGACGATCACGATGCTCAGCGGCACCACGCCCGTGATGTCCCATGACGAGCGTACGTCCGAGATCTTCGCGCTGAACGGCGTTCCCACACGCCCCACGATGCGAAAGCTCGTCTGCGCGGGGACGGGAGGCGTGTTGCCGGGAGCCGTATTGTTGCTACTGCCGAAGCCTCCGCATGAGGCCATCAGGAGCCCGCACCCAAGCGCGACTATGATACGGCTACGGATGGATTTCGCTTTCAAGTACATGGCGTCAGGTTCCATCCGTCTAGGGCAGGTCGGGCGGGGTTGTTGCGTTGCAGATCAGGCAGCCGCCGTTCGTCGTACCAGGGACGATGTTGCAAATGCCCGGACATGGTAATGGCGTCACTCCGGGCGACGGCGCTGGGGTTGGAACTATGGTCGGCGGAACCAGCGTAACCGGGACCGGCCCCCCGACCAGTTTGGGTGGAGGCACCTCTTCGGTGTAGTGAGAGAGCTGGTATCCAGCCGGGTCGGCTGGCGCGCATACGGCATAATTCGCCGCGTTGCTCGCTCCGTACGGCCCTACCGGCACCGATTCGATTTGTACCAGGTTATTTGAAGCATCGGCTTTTGAGACCACCACCGTGTCGGTGCTGCCCTGCACAGTGACCGTGCCCGCGACGCTGCCATGACCGACGCAGGTCATCCCGGTCAGATCCGCGTTCACCGTGCTGCACGTTGAGGTAGGGGGCGGGGGAGCCGCAACGTCAGACTGAACCGCGAACGTATGTCCGGTGGCCTTCTGCGGCGCGCCGTTGAACACATCCTGCGTGCTGGCGAAGAGGTCGAGGGCCCCGATCGGGTCGCCACCCGGACCAACATTCGAACTGTCCGGCACGTTCATCTTGTAGGTCTGGGAATTGGTCCCTGGCGGGATCGTCACCAGCGTCATGTTCTCGATGTTGTCGGTGCCGGTATCCTCGGCTGCCACCATCACCGCCGCCGGACCATTCTCCGCCGGATCGAGTGCCACCGTCCCAGTGAGGAAGCCGTGATTCAGGTTGATCGCGCAGCCCTTGTTGGAGGGTGAGCATTTGAAAGCCGAACCCGCGGTCGTCACCTCGATCGGGGTCCGGTCGTAGCCGGCTGCCGTCGCAATCAGTTCGTAGGGATTACTGGCATCGGGAAGCGGTACGAACATGAAGGGTGGTTTGTTGTTGCCGTTGCCGGGTAGCGGAAATACTCCCGCATCGTCGCTCGATCCGCTCGCGACCACCACGCATCCGACCGGCGGGTTGGCGGTGCAATCATGCACCGGTGCGGCCAGGTCGGGCAGCAGCAGATCGATTGTGGCGGCCTGCACTCCGGTGGTGGTGCAGAAATCGACGACCTTGCCGGTGAAGGAATTGGACGGCTTCGAGCCTACCGGCGGCAGCGTTATATTGAGAGGATTAGTCGAGACCAGGAGTTGGTTGCTGAGGACCGAATAGGTGCTGCTTTTCTGTGAAAAGACGAAATCGTACCTGGTTCCTCCGCCATTCGCCGCGGTCGGCAGGTTCATCGTAAATGAGCAGGTCTTTTTGCCGTTGCACGAATTCGGCAATCCCTGCGAAATCACGATATTGTCGGTGCCGGCGATAAGCGCCGTGACCGCCTGCGGCCCCTTGTTCGAAAAGCCTCCTGCGGCCGTCGTCGTGATGGTGCCGGTCACCGTCCCGAGCTGCGGCAAGACTGGAGTGATCGGGCCGCACGTTGGACTGCCCGTATTCGCGACGCAGATCGTCGGCGCGACCACAACGGCCTGGTTGGAGGCCGTCGGGGGCGGTCCCAGGCCGGGATCAATATCGATGACCAGCGGCGTGACGACATTCGTGCCTTTGGAGAGGTCTAATCCGCCGTTCGGATCAGTAGCGTTCAGCGAAGTACGAATGGTCAGAGGGGCCCCCGTGGTCGGCGTCGGGGAGGCCTGCGCCCGATACGAAATGCAGCCCTCTCCAGACGGTGCAGTCTGACCGCAGAGGGGCATCATTACACCGGGGGTGCCGGTGTCCATCACCAGTTCGACTTGCCGATAGAGCTTTGCCGGTACTGCCGCCGCATTGAAGACCAGCGCGAGGTTTTGCAGCGCAAACAGATCGAGTTGGATTTCCGAGCGGCCTTCGCCCACCGTGACGCTATTGGTCACCCCCGTACTGTAACCGAAATTATTGCCCGTCGAGACTGTCGCAATACCCGCCGACTTGCCGATTCCCTGCGGTACCGGAATCGTTACCCAGCCGCCATCGGTGTCCGCAACCCCCGGGTTCTTGCTCGGGCTGAGCCGCACAGAAACGACATTGACGTTGACGCTCTGATAGGAGGTTACGGGTTCCGATGAACCGAACGAACTCACGAAGGAGACCGCGACAACCGCCTTGCCCGCCGCCACCGCCTTCGCTGACGCCGAATCGTTGCCCCCGATCAATGCCAGCCCCAGGATCAATAGAACTGGAGCGAGCAGCGCGGCCACCACCCACCGGGAAGATAAATCTTTCACTCAATTCTCGCCACGGACAGTATTAGGTCAATGCGTTGGAGTAACTTAACTGCCGGGCGAAGGCAAGGTGGGATGCCGTTTAGAGGTGCTAATGCATCGCGCGTTCGAGTACGGCATATTTCAACATAAAAGCAAGTGCTCTCCATCTGCAGATGCAGGGCTTGACTATGGGATATACTGCTTCGGAAAATCGACTATGCGAATGAGATCGGGACGACCGCATTTCGGTATGGCGCTGCGCGCACTTCTAGGATCGATCGTGTTCATGCTGGCCGTCGCCGTGGCCCCCGCACTGGCGTCGCCGCAGATCACTATCGGCAATCCCGGCCTCCAACATTTCGATTCCGACGGCGGCGTCGAGCTCGATTTCGGCCTCACCGACCCCGGCGGACAGCCAGTCGGCAATCTCCGGCCCGACAACCTCAAAGTCTATGAAGACGGCACCCTCGCCAAGATTCTCGACTTTCGCGGCGTCGGCCAGGGTCGCCCCGTCGATATCGTTTTCGTGATGGACATAACCGAGTCCATGCAGCCCTACATCGACGCGGTCAAGCAGAACATCATCCAGTTCGCGCAGGACCTCGCCGCCAATAATCGCGACTATCGCCTCGGCCTCGTCACCTTCGAGGACTACGTCGTCTCCAAGTACCCCGACTGCAATTGCGAGTACCGCGAAACGATGACCTCCGACGTGCAGAAGTTCATCGGCTGGGTCGGCACGCTGCACGCCGGCGGTGGCGGCGATATTCCCGAGGATCAACTCGACGCGCTCGCCTATGCCGCATCGTTTCCGTTTCGTCCCGATGCCCAGGCCATCGTGATCATCGTCACCGACGCGCCGCCCCATCACGACGGCGACGGTTCCGCCAACACGCAGCACGATCAGGCCTTCTGGGATCATCACCAGGCCGGCGTCCAGGTTACGGACGAAACCGGTGACAAGGTCGCCGCCCTGATGCAGAAAAACGGAGTTACCCTCTACGCCGTCGCGCCGCCGCCGTTCATCGCGCCCGAGTACGCCGAAATCGTGCAATCCACCCACGGCCGTCTTTACAACATCGTCACCGAGGAAAATCGCTTTCCCGAACTCGTCCGCGAAATCGGCCACTCGATTGCGACCGAGTACTCGCTGACCTATCGCACCCCGAGGCCGATCGAGGACGGCACCGATCGCAAGGTCGAGCTTAAGGTCGATTACAACGGTGAAACCGCGCAGGCCGAGACCTCGTACCAGGTGCGCGGCGTCGGCGGCGCCGCCATCAATATCCCCGACGAAGGCTCGTCCGATAACGGCGCCGGCGGCGGCACCGGTCTCTCGCAGCTCGCCTTCTCGTGGTGGAACGCTGCGGTCCCGCTGGTCGCCATAATCGGGCTGTTGGGACTGTCGCGAATGCGCTTCGGCGTCTCGCCGGAAGAACTCAAATCGATCGTCGAAGCCCAGAGCAAGGCCGCTCCCGTCAGCGCCGGCAATATCGTAGCGAGCGCCCGCGATATGGTCTCGCGCCAGCGCGCGCGGCCCGCGCCGCCGCCGCCCGCCAGCACCGCTCCGGCGCCCAGCGCCGTTCGTCCGGCGCCGCCCCCGCGCTCGGGTCCGATGACGGAGGCGCGCCTCACTACCGTCAATCCGGTTGACCCGCTGCCCGCCGAATACGCCCTGCTCAAGGACGAGATTTCACTCGGGCGTGGCGAGACCAACGACGTCGTTATCCCTCACGCCAGCATCTCGCGCGCCCACGCCCGCCTGATGCGCCGTAACGGAACCTATGAGCTGATGGACCTGAATTCGACCAACGGCAGCTACGTCAACGAACAGCCCGTGCAAGGCTCCGTGATCGTCGCCAACGGCAGCGAGGTGCGTCTGGGCGATATCAAGTTCATTCTGCGCTTCTGAAAACCGATCGCGCTGAACCATGCGGACAGTACTGTCACGCAAATCAGGCTGTGCGCATAATTATTACGATTGTCCCCGGTTTCGCTCGATCAATCGCCAGGCACGAAGAAAGCTGGAAGTCCTGGAAGCCGCTACCTCCCTTCAGGAATTGGCGAAGGTCCCCGGAAATCGTCTCAAGGCATTCAAGGGAGACCGAAGCGGGCGGTTCAGCATCCGCGTCAACGATCGATGGCGCTTATGCTTCAAATGGTCGGACGGCGACGCTTTCGATGTGGCAATCGAAGATTAACATTGAGCCCGACGGTAATGGCTTATGAGTAAAACAAATAACCTCGTTGAACCGATCACGCCGGGCGAAATCCTGCTTGAAGAATTCATGCGCCCCCTGGGAATCAGCCAAAATCTGCTGGCCCGAGAACTCCATGTCCCGCCGGTGAGAGTTCACGACATAATCCATGGCAGGCGCGCGATTACTCCCGACACTGCCCTGAGGCTCGCGCGCATTTCGGCGTTTCAGCGGAGTTCTGGCTGAACCTTCAGTCTCGCTACGAGCTCAAACTGGCCCGGCGCACGATTGGTTCCGAAATCGAAAAGCGAGTACGCGCCCGGTCCGCCGCGGTCTGACCGAAGGGCCGCTGCAACCTCCGTTGGCGGCGTCCGTCTGAACGCCGCTGCGAACAAAATCGCGACATTTAACGGCTTTTTCGGCACCCGCGTTGTACCTCCCCCTATTGGTAGTGTAGCTTTTAACAATCACGGACGCGTTTAGACTGTAGCCGCTGCAACAAACTAATGAAGAAATTGACCGGAGCCCAAATCGTCATCGAGAGCCTCATCGCCGAAGGCGTCGAAGTTATCTTCGGCTATCCCGGCGGCGCTATTCTGCCGACCTACGATGCCCTCCTCGACTCCAAGATTAAGCACGTCCTCGTCCGCCACGAACAGGGCGCTACCCACATGGCCGAAGGCTATGCGCGCGTCAGCGGCCGTCCCGGCGTCGTCATGGTTACCTCCGGCCCCGGCGCCACCAACGCCGTCACCGGCATCGCCGACGCCTACATGGATTCCACTCCGATGGTGGTTATCTCCGGGCAGGTCGGTACCGCCCTCATCGGCAATGACGCCTTCCAGGAAGTCGATTTCGTCGGTATCACGCGGCCCTGCAGCAAGCACAACTACCTCGTCAAGGACGTCAAGGACCTCGCGCGCATCGTCAAGGAGGCCTTCTATATCGCGAGCACCGGCCGTCCTGGCCCGGTAATTGTCGATATCCCCAAGGATATCCAGCAGGCTGAATATCCCTTTCATTATCCCGACAAGGTCGATATCCGCGGCTTCAAGCCCACCATCAGGGGCAATCCGCGGCAAATCGAACGCGCCATCGAGGCCATCGAGCAGAGCGAGAAGCCGCTCTTCTATGTCGGCGGTGGCGTCCAATGGTCGGGAGCGGCGCCCGAACTGACGCAACTCGTCCGCGGTCTCGGCATCCCCCTGACCGAAACGCTGATGGGGCTGGGATCGTTCCCCGCCTCCGATCCACTCTGCCTCGGGATGCTCGGGATGCACGGCTCGTATGGCACCAATACCGCCGTCTGCAATACCGATTGCCTGATCGCCGTTGGCGCGCGCTTCGACGATCGCGTGACCGGTCGCATCGCGGATTTCGCCCCCAAGGCCAAGTCCATCATCCATATCGATATCGACCCGTCGTCGATCTCGAAAAACGTCAAGGTTGACGTGCCGATCGTCGGCGACATCAAATCCGTCCTCCACGAGATGCTCGAGATCGTCCGTTCGCGCGAGAGTATCGGCAAGCGCAAGGCGGGTTGGGCCAAGTGGCATAAGCAGATCCTCGAATGGAAGCGCGAGCGTCCGCTGTATGAAAACGGCAAGGACGCCGGACGTGAAACCGTGTCGCCCCTGCACGCCATCGAAGAGATCCACAAGCTGACCAAGGGCAATTGCATCATCGCCACCGATGTCGGCCAGCACCAGATGTGGATCGCGCAACTGTTCCCGTTCGAGAAACCGCGCTCGCTGCTGACCTCCGGCGGGCTCGGCACGATGGGCTATGGCTTGCCCGCCGGTATCGGCGCGAAGTTCGCTGCGCCCGATCGCACTGTCGTCGTGGTCTCCGGTGACGGCTCGATTCAGATGAACATCCAGGAACTCGGTACCGCCGTTCAGTACAACGTTGACGTCAAGGTCGTCATCCTCAACAACTACTACCTCGGGATGGTGCGGCAGTGGCAGGAGCGCTTCTACCAGGAGCGCTATTCCTACTCCGCGATGTCCGTGCCGAACTTCGTCAAGCTCGCCGATGCCTACGGCGCCAAGGGCTTCCGCATCGAGAAGGCCAAGGATCTCTCGCGTATCATGGCCGAGGCCTTCGCGACTCCCGGTCCGGTGTTGATCGACGTTGTGATCCCCAAGGAAGAGGCCGTCATGCCGATGATTCCGCCGGGCGGATCGATGTCCGAGATGCTCTTCGCATAAGCGCTGGAGTTTTCCGCCGGAACGCCTCACGTATAGCCGGCATTAGACGACACCCGCAGACCATAACGGCCCTTTCCAACCGGAGAGGGCCGTTTTTTATTGCATCGGTAACGTGGCTCCGCGACCGTTTGAGTCGATTCGCATCGCTCCGCCCAATGCGGCGTCTCAGCGCACTTCAAAGCACTGGACCCGCCACTCTCTTTGATGCAGGATGGCGCCGGTGCGAGTACGGTCGCGGCTTTCGTCAGAATTGAAAATGTCTAATTTACCGGCCGTCTCACGCAGAATCCCAATCTCACGCCAAAGGTAGAGGTGATGACCATGAACCGAAAAGCATTCCACCGCTTCGCAACCAGCTGCGTAGTCGCCGTCGCCCTTTCACTCGGCTTGGCCGCCGCGGCGCATGCCACCAGTGAAGTAATCATAAAATACAGCCTGGGGGCGGGCACCCAGACCGGGCATATCAAGCTGCCGGCGAACGTTCCGGTAGAGGTCATAGGCAATCAGAATGTCACCGGCGATATCGGAGTTGCCCAGGTCGTAATGCAGAACGTCCCGGACGAAGGTCTGCAATGTTCAGGGTCTAGCTCATCGGACGGTCCTCTCAATTTTTACAGTGGCGCGACCGGGGCGTATATCATGTCGCTCGACTTTGACGGCGATTTATTTCTGCAGGTTGACTTCGTCCTGAACAAAAACGGGAAGGGCGGCAATTTCGGATTTATCATCGTAAATTCCGGCTCCAAGACCTTGACCGGCCAGGTTAAGCTCATCTACTAACCGCTAACCGCGCGGCCCCCCATCGATCTACGGGCATTGCGGCTCTTTCCAACCGGAGAGGGCCGTTTTTAAGCGTGGCAAGGGCGGACGGCTATGATCCCTTGCCTCGCAATCTTGCCAGCGCTCTATCAATCGCCCGGTTCTATGAAACCGCTCAGATCGTAAGCACGCCACAATTCTGCGTAAGCGCGGTCGTCGTTGTCCGAATTCCACTCGCTCAATGTTTCTTCGAGCGCTTCCAGGTATTCGAGATCGATCGGATCGCCATTTTCTATCGGCTTTAACTCGTCAGACATCATCGGTTCACCCTCTCGATCCTTTTCAATTTGACGATGCGCGCGCTACCGTGGCGTCAATCGGCGCGGCGCGCTTGCCGCGATCTCTTCGTTACGGAGGATAAGCATCGTTATGGCCGCACGCGTTCCCTATGTCACCCGCGACGATCTGCCGGAGGCGGATCGTGAAATCTTCGACCAGTTTCTCAAGGATCGCGGCTCCCAGCCCGGCCATGTGCATCGCGTGGTCGCCAACGCCCCCAACCTTTTACGGCGCTTCCTCGGCCTCGCCATGGAATTGCGCAACGGCACGCAACTCGACCCGAAGCTCCGCGAACTGGCCCTGATGACCGTCGGACGGCTGACCAACGCCGAGTATGAGTTCACGCATCACTGGAACATCTCGCTGAAGGTCGGCGTCAAGCGCGAACAACTCGAACATCTCGCCGACTTCGAGACCGCGACGGTCTTCAACGACCACGAGCGTGCCGTGATGCGTTACGCTGCGGAAGCCACCACGACCATCAAGGTCAGCGACGCCACCTTTAACGCGCTGCGCAGCTTCCTCGATAATCGCCGCATCACGGAACTCGTGATGAACGTCGCGTTTTACAACGCAGTCGTGCGGGTGCTGATACCGCTCGGCGTCGAATTGGAACCCGGCGCGAAGAAGGAGTGAGCCGGCAATAACCGCCGTGCCATCGGGGTTGATGAAGATGGACGATGCAAAGCTCGGCGCCTTGATTGACCGCGACGAGATTCGCGAGACGATCGTCCGCTTCGCCACTTCTCTGGATCAAAAGGACTGGCGGAGATGCCGTTCCTGCTTTACCGAGGAGATCTTCGCCGACTGCTCTGACCTTCGCGGCGACCCGCCTGCCACCGTCGGCGCCGATGATTTCGTAGAGCTTAGACGCCAGGCTTTGAGCGGGCTTTCAACTCATCACGTCAGCACGAATCATCTGATCGAGGTCACGGGCGACGAAGCGATCTGTACCTCGAGCATGGTGATTTATCGTCGACTACTGGCGGAAAATGGCCACACGGTCTTTGATACTCACTGCCTGTACATTCACGGGCTGATCCGAACACCTGCCGGCTGGAAAATCCGCAGCGTCAAGCAGCAGGTATTCTGGAACACCGGCGATCCGATGATTCACACCGGCGCCAAAGGGCAGGGCGGGGTGGGTTAAAGTGACTGCCCGGACGCTCCGAAGGAAAGGCGCGAATCAGCTTTCGGCCACCAGCGCATCAGCGTCCGCGATCGGCTCCGGTTGCGGACGCTGCGAAACCACGGAGGTGGCCGCCGAAAGCGCGCGAGAGGCCTTGGACGCCGCCGCCTTCGACGCGCTTCGATTTAAGATCGCCGCGCGATTCGCGTGCAACATGCCGAAGCTCAAATCGGTGTATATCTCCACCAGGTCGTCGAGCGCCAGGCGGCCTTGCGGACGATACCAGCGGGTCACTGCGGTGAGCATCTGGACGAGCGCGAAGGTCGCGATCTCTGAATCGGCGACACGGAACGCTCCCGCGGCGACGCCGTCATCGACGATACGGTGAACCTTATCGGTATAGAGTCGCTGGAGTTTGGTGATCGCCTGAAAATTTTTCGTGGTCAGGCTGCGGATTTCCATTTGCAGAACTGAGGCCTGCTTGCGGTTTACGATGTGAAATCCGAGGTGGAAGGCGACGAATTTCCGCAAGCGTTCGGCGGGCTCCTTGACGCCCTTCAGCGTTTGATCCAATTCGAGCGCCAGCGCGGCTGTGGTCTCTTCGCAGAGCAGATAGAGCAGTTGTTGTTTGCTGTCGATGTAATTGTAGAGGGAACTCGCCTGCACGCCGACCTTCTTCGCCAACATCCGCAGATTCATTGCGCCGTACCCGTGCTCCGAGAGCAACTGGATTGCCGCCGTGCGCAAGTTGCGCTGTGTTTCCGCACCGTTGGAGCCGGGTTTCCGCATCGTTACTCCTGTCCGCCACTCACCCGCGACAACGCATCGATTGGTTCGTTTGCGCTATCCCGCCAGGTGCTTCGGCACGAGATTGAGCCGTCTCTGTAAACGTCTGTCTCTTCCGATTGACAAACACTTTATTGGATTGCTACAAGTATGTCGATAGAAACAAACAGCCGTTAGTTTCATACGACGGACCGGTATCGGGTGGGACAAACAACTTTCGGGAGAAGGAGATTTCAAGATGGCGGAATTCGATTCAGTAATCAAAGGCGGAATGATCGTTGACGGGACGCTGGCGCCGCGTTACCGCGACGATATCGGCATCAAAAATGGCAAGATCGCAAAGATCGGCCGCATCGCCCCCCATGAGGCGGCCAAGGTGATCGAAGCCGACGGACTGATCGTCGCCCCGGGCTTCATCGATCTGCATACCCACTACGACGCGCAGATCTTCTGGGATCCATACCTCACCATTTCCGGCTGGCACGGAATTACCTCCGTCGTTATCGGCAATTGCGGCTTCGGCTTCGCACCGGTAAAGCCCGACGAAACCGATCGTGCGATGCGCACGATGGTCCGCACCGAGGCGATTCCCCTGGCTTCCATGCAGGCCGCGATGAAATTCGACTGGGAATCGTATCCTCAGTTCATGGATGCCCTCGATCGCCAGCCCAAGGGCATGAACCTCCTCCCCTACGTCCCGATGAACCCGTTGATGGGCTACGTCATGGGTATCGACGAGTCCAAGACCGGCCGCATGCCGACCGATGCCGAGCATGCCACGATGCGCCGTTTGCTCAACGAAGCGATGGACGCGGGTGCCTGCGGATGGTCGGCGCAGCGACTGGTGCCGAATGGCCCTTCGTCGGTTCAGCGCGACTTTGACGGTTCGCCGATGAATACCGACCTGATGCACGACGAGACCTGCATCGAGATGGCGCGGGTATTGGGCGAGCGCGGCGAAGGCTTCCAGGAACTGACCCTGTCGAGCTGGGATCCGAAGGCCGACGCGAAGCACTTCGAGACCCTCGCCGAGATCAGCGGGCGTCCGATCATGTTTGAGGCAATCGCAACTCAGGATCGTTTCCCGCATCGCCATCGCAACACCATCAAGTGGCTGGAGCGCTGCCGTCAGAAGGGACTGCGCGTTTACGGACAGGGCGTCACCACCGACGCCGGCCTGAGCTTCACCTTCGAAGACTGGAACCTGTTTGATGATTCCGACGCGTGGCGCGAAGCCACCACCGGTACCGTCAAGGAGCGCGCCGAAAAGCTCGGCGATCCGCGCCGTCGCGATGCTCTGAAGAATCAGATGCCGCGCGAGAGCCTCATCACCAGCTATTTCGACGAGATCATCATCACCGAGTGCGTCAAGCCTGAGAACAAGTACCTTGAAGGCCTGACGCTGCGTAAGGCCGCCGCCCAGACCGGCAAGCATCCGGTTGATACCATGCTCGATCTGGCGGCCTCGGAAGACCTCAAGACCGAATTCTTCGCTCCGGCCGTCAATCAGGACATGAACCTGATGAAGGAACTGATCGACACTCCGCACATCGCCTTCGGCGTTTCCGATGGTGGCGCGCATACCAAGTTCCTGACCGCCGGCCGTTATCCGACCGAAGGCATCGTGAAGTACGTGCGCGAGAACCAGTGGATGTCGCTCGAGCAGATCCACTGGCGCCTGAGCGCGCTGCCGGCGTTCTGCGGCGGCTTCAAGGATCGCGGCTTCCTGCGCGAGGGCGCTGCGGCAGACATCGTCGTGTACGATTTCGACAAGCTCAACGTGCTGCCAATCGAAATCCTCCACGACCTGCCGGGCAACGAATGGCGCCGCGTTCAGAAATCGACCGGCTACCAGTACACCATGGTCAATGGACAGGTCACCTTCGAGGGTGACAAGTGCACTGGAGCGATCTCGGGCCAGGTGCTGCGCCGGGGCGTCGGCAACTACGCCTGAACCGCGCCTTAACCGACGGCCCAGCCTCATAGGTGACTAAGGCCGGGCCGTCGCAAAGTGATTGAATGAACACGGGCGGCGGGAGTTATCCTGCCGCCCGTCCCTTTGCTCGCTCGTGCGCCTGCGGCTCGAACGTCATGCCGCCCCATAATGCGGCCGATGGCTCTTCAACTAGTCGCCGTACATCGCTTCGATCTCGCCGCGATAGTGCTCCTGCACCACCCGCCGCCGCAGCTTCATCGTCGGCGTCAACTCGCCGTTCTCCTGCGTGAACGGATTTGCGATCAGCTTGAACGCCGCAATCGTCTCAACGTCTGACAGCGGTTTGTTGAACTCTCGTATGCGCGCCTGGAAGAGTTCGCGAAATTTGGGTTCAGCGATGACCTCCTCGTTTGGGCGTCCAGCCAAACCTGCCGCCTTCATCTGGTCCACCAGGTTCTCGAAGTTCGGCACCAGCAGCGCCGCCAGATGCTTGCGCCGGTCGCCGATCACGCAAGCCTGCGCGATATACGGATCGGTCGTCAGCCGCGTTTCGAGATTGGCCGGCGATACGTTCTTACCGCCCGAAAGCACGATGATTTCCTTCTTGCGGTCCGTGATTTTGATATAGCCGTCCGTGTCGATTTGCACGATGTCCCCGGTATGCAGCCAGCCCTCCGCGTCGATCACCTCGTTCGTGTCTTCCTCGTGATTGTAGTAGCCGCGCATCACGTTGGGGCCGTGGATCAGAAGTTCGCCATCCGCCGCAGCCTTCGCCTCGATGTTCTTGAGCGGACGTCCGACCGTGCCGATGCGCGTATGTCCGTGGAGGTTGACTGCCACCACCGGCGAAGCCTCAGTCAGTCCGTAACCCTCGACAATCGGGACCTCGGCCGCTGCAAGTAAGCGATTGATTTCGACTGGCAGCGGCGCGCCGCCCGAAATGAGATAGCGCAGTCGGTTGCCGAAAATCGATCGGATCCGTTTGAATACCAGGCGTCGATAGAGTGCCATCTGGACTGCCAGATGGGCCGGTACGCTCTTCCCGCGATGCCGGTATTCGGCCGCACGCGCTCCCGTCGCTACGGCTTCGCGAAAGAGCTTTTGACGAAGCCGCGAACCTGTTTCGACCGTGCGCATGACGCGGCTGTAAATGACCTCGAGCAGCCGCGGCACCGTCAGCACCACCGTCGGTTCCACTTCGAGCAGATTTTGCGCGAGTTGCGTGAGTCCCTCGGCATAAGCGATCGTCCCGCCCGCCGTCATCACCGTGTAGTAGCCAGCGGTGCGCTCGAACGCGTGCGCGACCGGCAGGAACGAGAGCACCGTGTCGCTCTCGCCGAGGTCGAGCGCCTCCAGATTCGACTCGCAGTTCGCCAGGATATTGCCGTGCGTGAGCATCACGCCCTTCGGCATCCCGGTGGTTCCCGATGTATAGATGAACGTCGCCAGGTCGTCGCGGCTGCCTTCGATTGACGGCACCGGATCGAACGCACTCGCCTGATCGATAGTGCTAACTTCGAGGCCTCCGTCATCAATCGCGACGGCTCCCGGATGCATCGCGATGATGCCCTCGACAGCCGGAATCCCGCCGAGGCCGCGCACCTTCTCGACCATTGCGTCGCCGTAAACCCCGATCAGCCGGGCCCCGGAATCTGCGATAACGTGACGCGTCTCTTCGAGACCACTGGTCGTATAGAGCGGCACCACGATCGTCCCCAGACCGAGAACCGCTTGATCGAAGACCACCCAATGCGGCCCATTTTCGGCCAGGATTGCCACCCGGTCGCCCGCCTCAATCCCGATACGCACCAGCCCGGCGCGCAGTCGCATCACGCGATCGTTGAGGCTCGTCCACGAATGGTCGCGCCAAGTCTTCTGATGCTTGTCCTTCAGAAACGCACGCGCTCCGTACCTCGCGGCTTGCTGTTCGAAGGTTTGCGCGATGGTTGCGGCTGCACTCGACATCCGTGTATTCCCCTCTTGACCCCCGTGGCGATTCGACTTGTAGCGGAATGCCGGGCGAACGCCAATCGCAGCGGGGAAGGGCGGTTAAAAGGGCTGCGAGAAATCAATGTGCGATGACCGCGACTCCAAGTTCTGCTTGAATTTGGATACGACTTAATTTAAATCTACTAATGACTCAGCGTCATCGTCACGGCCCGTTTCGCCGTACGCTTCATTCAATGAATTCAGTTACAAACGGTTCGAACAATCAGTCCTCGCGAGCGCTCCATCGCTTCGCCGTCCTCTGCGCGGTCGCGACCTTCATCCTGATATTCGTCGGCGGACTCGTGACTTCAACCGGCTCCGCGCTCGCGGTGCCCGATTGGCCGCTCGCCTATGGACGCCTGGTGCCGAAACTGGTCGGCGGCGTGCGTTTCGAGTACGGCCATCGCGTGGTTGCCGGCGTGGTCGTGATGTTGACGATCGTTCTCGCGGTCTGGACCGCGATGGTCGAACACCGTTCATGGGTGCGCAAGACGGCCTTCGCCGCCGCCAGCCTGATCGTCTTGCAGGCGATCCTCGGCGGCATCACCGTACTCTATCTGCTGCCGCTGCCCATCGCCGTGGCCCACGCGGGAACCGCACAAGCACTCTTCTGCCTGATGGTCGCGATGGCGCTGTTCACGAATCCCAAATTTGGCGCTGGACCGCAACTTCCGGCTGAGGCCGCACATCCCGGTACCGCCGTACTGGCGACGACCACGACGGCTATCATCTACACGCAAATCCTCATCGGCGCTGTTATGCGCCATCTCGGAGCCGGGCTCGCGATTCCTGACTTCCCGACCTCGTTCGGACATTGGGTGCCGCCGTTCGCCGGCGTCGGAATCGACGTTAACTTCGCGCATCGATGCGGCGCTGTCGTCGTTTCGATCTTCGTGCTCTGGACCGTCACGCGCATTTTCTCGCGCTACCGCGACCGCTCGGAGCTCTTCCGCCCTGCGCTGCTGTTGCTGGCGCTGCTGGTGCTGCAGATATCGCTCGGCGCGCTGACGATCTGGTCGGGACGCGCCGTACTCCCGACCACCGCCCATGTCGCGATCGGCGCTGCGGTCTTGGCGACGAGTCTCGCCCTCACAATTCGGATTCGTGCGCTCGGCGGATTGGCATTGGCGGCGGAAGCCGGTAGAGTGCGCTCGCCAATCTCGCCGACTATGGAGCGCAAGGTAACCGCGTGAATTCCGACGCCGCCGCAATCGAAACCAGCGCTCCCAGTCACAATCGCATCGCCGCGTACTTCGAACTGACGAAGCCGCGCGTCCTGCTGATGGTATTGATTACGACGCTCGCCGGCTTCTACATGGGCGACGGCGCCGCTTTCGATCTCGGCGTCGCGCTCAAGGCTCTCCTGGGAACCGCATTGGTGGCCGGCGGCACGCTCGCGCTCAACGAGTTCATCGAGCGCGAATTCGACGCCAAAATGAACCGCACCCGTCAGCGCCCGTTGCCGTCGGGACGGTTACGCCCCATCGAGGCGTTGATCTTCGGTATCGCGACCGTCATCGCAGGCGCCGTTTATCTCTGGTTTGCGGTGAATCCGCTGACTGCACTGGTCGCTTCTTCGATCACTGTGCTTTACCTCGGCGCCTACACTCCGATGAAGCGCTATTCGTGGATGTGCCACGTGATCGGTGCGGTGCCGGGGGCCTTGCCGCCGGTTATCGGATGGGCCGCCGCGCGCAACAGCCTCGCCGCCGAGCCGTTCGTGCTGTTCGGGATAATGTTCCTGTGGCAGTTGCCGCATTCGCTCTCGATCGCACGCCTTTACCAACTCGACTATGCGCGCGCCGGCATGTACCTGATGCCCAGCGATCGCTCCTACGGCAATCCCGCCAACATCGTGATGATCGCCGCGACAATCGTGCTCGTGGCCTTCGGCACCCTGCCGACCGTGATGGGCTTTGCCGGGATGGTTTACCTCTCGATTGCGATCGTGCTGGGGCTCGTGATGCTCGCCTATGCGTTGACCTTGGCGCGCACCCCTACCACCGACGACGACGCTCGCCGCGTGATGCGCGTATCGCTGATTTACCTCCCGCTGGTTCTGCTGGTGATGGTGCTCGACAAAGTCTGACCGGCCCCGCCTCCGAATCCCTGAATCGTCACATCGGATTGCGTCCAGCGTATTGAACTGCCATTCGCAGCGGCGAGCCCGACGATCACAGCCGGCGCTTGATTTCGCGATGCTTTCCTTTCCTATAGGCTGAATGTTCGCCAGTTCAATGCCTGCGCACGGGGGTTTGTAGTTTGCCGGTTGATGAGAAAGACGCCAAGGCTTATGCCGATCAGGCCACCCAGCTAGGCCGCCACGCGGTCGAATCGATTTCCTCTGCCGAGTTGGCGGCGAAGCTCGCCGACGGGCGACCGCTGCGAATCAAGCTGGGCATGGATCCCACCGCGCCCGATCTGCACCTGGGACATTCGATCGCGCTCAAGAAGATGCGCGATTTCCAGCGCGCCGGGCACACCGTGATCTTTCTGGTCGGCGATTTCACTGCGACGATTGGCGATCCTACCGGCCGATCCGAAACCCGCAAGCCGCTGTCGCGCGAACAGATCGAAGCCAACGCGAAGACCTATCAGAATCAGGTCTCGATGGTCCTCGATCCAGCCAAGACCGAGGTTCGCTTCAACTCCGAATGGATGAACGCGGTCGATACGCGCAAGCTGATCGAAATCGCGGCCAAGTTAAGCGTCGCCCGCATGCTCGAGCGCGACGACTTCGAGCGGCGTCTCGAAAAGCAGGAGCCTCTGTTCCTGCATGAACTGCTCTACCCGTTGATCCAGGGCTACGATTCCGTCGCGCTGAAGGCTGACGTGGAACTCGGCGGCACCGATCAGAAGTTCAACATGCTGGTCGGCCGCGAACTCCAGCGCGCCTACGGACAGCCACCGCAGGTCGTCATGACGATGCCTTTGCTCGAGGGACTCGATGGTGTGCGCAAGATGTCGAAGTCCTATGGCAACTACGTCGGCCTCACCGACAAGCCCGAGGATATGTTCGGCAAGCTGATGTCGATTCCCGACAAGTTGATGCATCGCTACTTCGAATTGCTGACCGACGTGGAAGGAGAGGAACTCGCCGCGGTGAAGTCCGGAGGGATTCATCCGATGGAAGCCAAGAAGCGTCTGGCCGCGATAATCGTCGAGGAGTACCACAACGCGGCGGCGGCTCGCACTGCGCGCCAATACTTCGAGAGCAAGTTCCAGCGTCGCGAGGTCCCCAAGGACGTTCCGGTCTTTCGCATCAACGAAACGCTATGGGTGTGCGAGCTGATGAAGCAGTTGAGCTTCGCCCCCTCGACCAGTGAGGCCCGCCGGCTGCTAAGCCAGGGCGCAGTGCGTGTCGATGGAGAGACGGTGACCGATTCGAATTTCCAATTCGTGCCGGGCGAACATCACGTGCTTGAAGTCGGCAAGCGCCGCGTCGCCCGCATCGAGGCATAACCACAGCGAAATCAGGAATCGGATCTAGTCTTTCAGCAAAACCCCCTCCCGCCTATTCGTTTGGCCGAGCATCGCGAGCGTCCAGCCCAATGGGAAGTCTGAAACCTTCACAAGGTTTCAGAAGAAATAAAGGTTCTGCGTTCCTCGACAAATCTCCCGATATTATTTCCGCGACAGGCGGGTGAGGGCATCTCCTTCGACTCGCCACACGGTCCATTCGTCGATCGGGGATGCGCCAAGTGCTCGATAGAATCGATGGGCCGGTTCGTTCCAGTCGAGCACGCGCCATTCGAGTCGCGAGTAGCCGCGCTCATGTGCGATTTCCGCGAGACGTTTAATCAACGCGATGCCCCCACCGCTCCCGCGATACTTTTCCTCGACAAAAAGATCTTCGAGAAATAGCAGCGGCTGTCCGAGCCAGGTCGAGTAGCTGCGATAGAAGAGGGCGAACCCGATCGGAGTCGTTTGGTCCTGCGCGATGAGACACTCGAACGGCGGCGACGCGCTTTCCATCTGAGCGCGCAAGCCAGCGGCGGTGGCTTTCACCTTATCGGGTTCACGTTCGTAGGCGGCGAGCCCGCAAATGAAATGCAGGATCAGGCCGGCATCGTCGGGCGTCGCGAAACGAATCGACACGGCCTTCATCTTCAGCCCTTATTCGCCGCCTGCGCTTCGAGCTCCGCCTTAAGCTTCTTCATTACGGCGTCGAGCGCGCGCGTATATTGCTGCTTGGTCCATGGCTCTTTCGTGCGCATTTTGAGCCATCCGAGTTTCACCGCGTCGGGCTTGTTGCCCATCTCGCCGGTCGAGACCTCGATAATGGCGCGCTCTTCCGGCGTCAGCGTTGCGAGCACTTCGCGCTTGAGTTCCTGCAGAAATCCGGCCTTGAGATCAATATCGATTTTCATCGCGCACCAGCGGCTTCCGATCGGGATTGGACCCGTAACCCGGACGATCCGGTTGACAGCTCAACTACTCTAAGGGTACGCCAGCCAGGTGATACAGAATAGCCGCAATGTATCTTCGCGCGCGTCGATTAAGTCTCTGCAAATTTACCGCGCGACGGGCTCGCCGTCTGCCGTCGTCGCGTCATTTTCCTCACTCGCGCAGTTTAATTAACTTTGGATAAGCAGGACCCACATGATTCAGCAAGCCATGGACTTCCGCGATGAAAGCGACGCGCTCTTCTCACTTCTGAATGCCTTGGACGATCGCGACTGGACGCGCAAAACCCAGTTCAAGCAATGGACCATCAATGACATCGTTGCCCACTTACACTTCGGGAATTATCTGGCCGACCTCTCGATGAAGGACCCGGACGCCTTTACCTCGTTCATGCGAGGCCTTGCTGCTGGGAATAAGGCCGGGGCAGGGCGCCTTGCCTCCACTCACGCGTGGCTCGATGGCGTTAGGAATCGCGACCTGCTCCACCGCTGGCGTGATTTCTATCGCGAGATGGCCGAACGCTTCGCCGTCGCCGAACCCAAGCGGCGCGTGAAATGGGTCGGTCCCGACATGAGCGTTCTTTCGAGTATCACCGCGCGCCTGATGGAAACCTGGGCGCATGGACAGGCGATCTACGACCTGTTGGGCGAGGAGCGCAGAGACACCGATCGCATCAGGAACGTCGTGGTCATCGGCATCAACACATTTGGCTGGACCTTCGCGAATCGTAAATTGGCGGTGCCTGAAGGCCGCCCTAACGTCCGGCTGACTGCTCCCTCGGGAGCGACCTGGGAATGGAATCAGCCTGATCAAATAAATGTCATCGAGGGCAGCGCGGTCGAGTTTTGCCAGGTGGTGACGCAGACGCGGAATATCGCCGACACTCGGCTTAAGGTTGTCGGCGAAACTGCAACGGCGTGGATGTCGATCGCACAATGCTTTGCGGGCCCGCCCGAAAATCCACCGCCGCCCGGAACTCGCTTCCGATCGGCTCAGGGCCGCCGATAGCGCAGCGCTTCTATCACTACGCCGAACGCCGGCGTGATCTGGCGGCGGCTCGGGTAGTAGAGGTGGTAGCCTGGAAATGGCGGGCACCAATCGGCGAGCGCCCGAATCAGTTTTCCGCTCGCGACCCCTGCCTGCACCTCGTCCTCGGGCACGTATGCCAGGCCGAATCCGGCCATAGCGGCGTTCAGAATCATCTCGGCTGCGTTGAACACCATCTGTCCTTCGACGCGAACCTTCAGTCCGCGCCGGCCTTTCTGAAACTCCCAGGCGTAGAGCGCGCCAACGGTCGGCAGCCGCAAATTTATGCAGTTGTGCGCGATCAGGTCCTGCGGCTTCTTCGGCGCTGGCCGTCTTTCGAAGTAGGCTGGCGCTCCGACGACCGCCATTCGCAATTCCGGCCCGATGCGCACCGCGATCATGTCCTTCGCAACCTGCTCGCCAAGGCGCACGCCCGCGTCGAAGCGCTCGGTGATAATGTCGGTCAGGCCCTGCTCAATGATAATCTCGAGCTTGATATCAGGATATTGAGGCAGAACCTTCGCGAGCTTTGGCCACAGGATCGTATAGGCGGCATGCTCGGTGGTCGTGATCCGAACCGTGCCACCCGGCTCTTCCCGCAGCTCGCTCAAGGCCGCCAGCTCCGCTTCAATTTCCTCGAACCGCGGACCCACCGTCACGAGCAGGCGTTCACCCGCATCCGTCGGCGACACGCTTCGTGTGGTGCGGGTGAGCAGCCGCAGGCCGAGCCGCTCCTCGAGCCCCCGGATAGTGTGGCTTAAGGCCGACTGGGACACTCCGATCTTGGCGGCCGCCCTGGTAAAGCTTCGCTCCCGCGCGACCGCGACAAAGGCCAAGAGGTCATTCAGGCTTTCGCGTGCCATTTATGAATCTCGTTCATAAGTCCATGCCGATTCTACCATCTAGTCGCGAACCTCCGCGAGTCTTAGGATTGACTAGCGAATACGCCCGGCCAGATCGCCCGGCCAATCGAAGGAAAAGGAGCGACTATGGAAATCAAGCGCAGCGGCTCACGCCCTTCCCGCAAGGGGCCGGCCGAAAATTTCACCGGCTCAGTCCGCCTCGATCCTCTGTTCGATCCACCCGATCCGGCCCGCACTTTCGGTGCATTGGTGACGTTCGAGCCCGGCGCGCGTACCGCCTGGCATACTCATCCGCTCGGGCAGACGTTGATCGTTACGGCAGGATGCGGCTGGACCCAATGTTGGGGCGAACCCAAAGAGGAAATCCGCCCCGGCAACGTCGTCTGGTGCCCGCCCGGCAAGAAGCATTGGCACGGCGCCACGGCGTCCACCGCGATGTCGCATATCGCCATCGTGGAAAAGCTCAACGGCAAGGCGGTCGAATGGATGGAGCACGTCACTGACGAACAGTACCAGTCCGCATTAAACGGCAAGTAGAGCGGCAACCTGTTTTCCGATCTACCGACATGAGATCGAGCTTGCGATCTAGAAGATCGAGGTGCAGGGCGGGCGGGGAACTGGCAAGGAACAGTACGTTTGAGGCTCGTAGGGAGGAGAGACAATGGAGAAACGCAAACTCGGCAAGAGCGGCTTGGAAGTTTCGGCGATCGGACTCGGCTGCATGGGTATGAGCTTCGGATACGGGCCGCCCGCGGACAAGAATGAAATGATCGCGCTCATCCGCGCCGCCTTCGAACGCGGCGTCACCTTCTTCGATACCGCTGAAGTTTACGGTCCGTTCACCAACGAAGAGCTGGTCGGTGAAGCCCTCGCACCGATCCGCAAGCACGTCGCGATTGCGACTAAATTCGGCTTCAAAATTGGCACTCCAGGGGCGCTCGATAGCCGCCCGGATCACATCAAACAGGTCGCGGAAGCTTCGCTCAAACGACTGAACGTCGAGGTCATCGACCTGTTCTATCAACACCGGGTCGATTTGGAAGTCCCGATCGAAGACGTGGCTGGTGCGGTAAAAGAGCTGATTCAGCAAGGCAAAGTGAAACACTTTGGCCTTTCTGAGCCCGGCGTACAGACCATTCGCCGCGCACACTCGGTCCAGCCAGTCGCCGCAATCCAGAGCGAATATTCTCTGTGGTGGAGAGAGCCTGAAAAGGAAATACTGCCGACGCTCGAGGAGCTTGGCATCGGCTTCGTTCCATTCAGTCCGCTGGGCAAAGGCTTCCTTACCGGAAAGATCGACGAAAACACAACGTTCGACAGCACCGACTTTCGCAACATCGTTCCGCGCTTCACGCCCGCGGCCCGAAAATCGAATAACGCGATGGTTGACCTGCTCCGCGAAATCGGCGCACGAAAGAAGGCGACCCCCGCGCAAATCGCGCTCGCCTGGCTGCTCGCCCAGAAGTCCTGGATCGTCCCGATTCCTGGTACGACCAAGCCCGCACGGCTCGAGGAGAACATCGGTGCGGCCGCGATCACACTTACCTCTGAGGATCTCCGCGAAATCGATCGCGCCGCTTCTCAGATCACGGTGGAGGGTGCGCGCTATCCCGAGCAGCTGCAGCAACTGGTCGGTCGTTGACCGCAAAGGTCGTATAACGCTCGACAACCGGGCCGTCGTGCGAAGCCTAAAAGTGAAAACGGCCGCGCGATTTCTCGTGCAGCCCTTTTCGTGAACGCGCTAGTTAGGTGCTTATCGGGGAATCTATCGTCAAGGAGTTGCTCTCGGAATCTGTTCTCAGGGCACCACCGCGAGCAGCCAGATCGCGCAGATGGTTCCCACGATCGCACCGCCATAGCACAGGAATGCGAGGATCGTATTGAGATGGCGCATGTTCAAAACGTCGGACAACGTCAGCCGCATCCGATGCGCTGCGTGGAAAAAGCAGAACGTCAGCAGTATGAACAGGTAGATTCGCGTGAGCGGATTCTGCAGCAGCGCGAGAGTTTTGTCGTAGCCTGGGTCGTGCAGAATCTTGAGCGGGAACGCGAGTCCGTACAGTACGATGTGAATTGGCAGAAAGTAGGCCGCAAAGAATCCGCCCACCCCAAACAAAAACCATACTATAGGTTCGTTCGATCGCTTTGCGGACGACATCAGATGATCCTCAGGATGAAAAGTGCGACGATCACGGAGGCGCCGAACCACACCATGAAGTTGGGTGCCGACGCGATCACATCCGGCGTCGGCCGCCCCAGCATTTGCCGCAGCGCCACGCGCGGCACCAGCAGGAACCACGTCACTGCGTGCAACAGGATGAACGCCAGCGCCAGCGCGTTCAGTATGATGATCGCGGGACATCGCATCAGCGCCTGAAAATGCGCGTAGGCGGTCGGCCCGGTGTCCAGCGCCGCGATCTGGATCAGCGTGATGACGGCGAAATACGCAACGAAGAAACTCGACGACTCGCGCATCGCGTAGCGCAGGTAATGCCATTGGTCCAGGTACCAGTAGGCCGACATGCGCGGCTTGTACGGCTTCGGCTGATAGGTCGTGTACTGAGGCATCGCGGTCAGTTCTTTCCCCTCGGCAGCAGGAACGACTTGAACCATTCCTTGGTCGCGGTCAGCTTGTACTGCTGAATCGCCAGCGATGGATCGACGCCCTTCGGACACACCGTCGAGCATTCGCCGACCACCGTGCAATCCCAGATCCCCTCGTGCTGCGAGACGATATCGAGCCGGTCCTCAATCCCCTGGTCGCGCGAGTCGAGGTTGTAGCGATGCGCCAGCGCGATCGCCGCCGGTCCGATAAAGTTCGAATCCAGTCCCGACACCGGGCACGCCGCGTAGCACAGCGTGCAATTGATGCACAGGCTGAACTGATGGTACGTCTCCATCTGCGCCGGCTTCTGGATAAATTCGCGCTCCGGCTGGAAGTTGTCCTTGCGCACGATCCATGGCCGTACCTTCTGCAGCTTCGCCATGAAATCGTCCATCTCGACCACCAGGTCCTTGATTACCGGGAAATGGTCGAGCGGGCCGACGCGAACCGGCCCCGGCGCAAAATTTATCAGTTGGGTCTCGCACGTCAGCTTCGGCACGCCATTGATCATCATGCCGCAACTGCCGCAAATCCCCATCCGGCACGACCACCGAAATGCCAATGACCCGTCGAGCTGATCCTTGATGTGGTTCAGGGCGTCGAGCACCATCCAGTCGTCGCGCAACGGCACCTCGAAGCTCTGGTAACTCGGCTCGCTGTCGCTCTCCGGATGGAAGCGTTCGACTTCCAGGATAATCGTATCCGCCATGTCTTCGGCCTACCTTCCGTAAACCCGCTCGCCCGGTGGCCAGCGCGTGATCACAACTGGACGATAATCGATCCGCGGCGGCCCTTCCGGGCTGCGCCACGCCATCGAATGGGCTAGATACTTGTTGTCGTCGCGCTTCGGAAAATCGCGCCGCTGATGCGCCCCGCGCGACTCCTCGCGATTCAGCGCACTGTGCACGATCGTCTCCGCCACGTCGAGCATGAATCCCAGTTCCAGCGCCGACGTGAGCTGCGTGTTGAACGTCCGCGTATGGTCGTCGATCGCGATATTCTGAAAGCGGTCCTTGCAGCTCGCGGATCTTGTTCGCCGATTCGATCAGCGTGTCGCGCTGCGCGATAGATGCCGCAGCCGGTCTCCATCGTATGCGACATTTCGTTGCGGATGTTCGCGATGCGCTCGGTGCCGCCGGTCTTGTGCAGGAATTGCTGCTCGAGGCGGCGCTCTTCGTCGGCGGCCTGCGCCAGGATTGCGCTTTGCGATGCGTGGCCGTCGCGCTCCCGATATACTGCATCGCCGACCGCGCCGCGCGCGCCCCGTACACCAGGAGTTCGCCCAGCGAGTTCGATCCCAGCCGGTTGGCGCCGTTGATACTGACGCACGCCGCTTCGCCCGCCGCATATAACCCGGCCAGCGTGGTCTGCCCGTCAATATCGGTGTGCACCCCGCCCATCATGTAATGCTGCACCGGCCGTATCCGAATCGGTTCCTTCACCGGATCGAGATTCTCGTACTTCAGGCACAGCTCGCGCACCATCGGCAGCCGCGATTCGATCTTGTGCTCGCCCAGGTGGCGCAAATCGAGATGCACGTAGTCGCCATAGGGACCCTCGAGTGCGCGGCCCTTTTCGAACTCGCCGAAAATCGCCTGCGACACGCGATCGCGCGGCCCCAGCTCCATGCTCCGCAGCACCGGCGTCGGCGTCGGCTTGCCCAGATCATAGTCCTGCAGGAAGCGATAGCCGTCCTTGTTCAGCAGCCAGCCGCCTTCGGCCCGCGCCGCCTCCGTAATCAGAATACCCGTGAAGGGCAGCCCGGTCGGATGGTACTGCGCCATCTCCATGTCTTTGAGCGGCGCGCCGGCCTCGTACGCCAGCGCCATCCCGTCACCGGTGCAGATATTCGCGTTGGTCGTGAAGGGAAACACGCGGCCGCATCCGCCGGTGCAGATAATCACCGCCTTGGCCTGGATCGCGCGAATTTTCCCGGTCCGCAGTTCCAGCGCCGACCACACCCTGGATGGCGCCATCCTCCACCAGCAGCCGCGTCGCAAAAACCTCGTCGTAACGCGTGATCGAACCAAACTGCAGCGAGGTCTGAAACAGCGTATGCAGCATGTGGAAGCCGGTCTTGTCGGCGGCAAACCACGTGCGCATCTTCTTCATGCCGCCGAATGGGCGCACTGCTATGCGCCCGTCGGGTTCGCGGCTCCACGGACATCCCCAATGCTCCAGGTGGAGCAGCTCCTTGGGCACCTCGTTGCAGAAGTACTCGATGGCGTCCTGATCACCCAGCCAGTCGCTCCCGGAGATCGTGTCGTAGCAGTGTTCGTCGATGCTGTCGTCTTTGCCCGCCACGCCCGCCGCGCCGCCCTCGGCCGAGACCGTATGGCTCCGCATCGGATAGACTTTGGACACCATTGCGACGTTGAGTTGCGGATTTTGCTGCGCGATTTCGATCGCGGCCCGCAAGCCGGCCCCACCGCCGCCGATTATCAAAATGTCATGCGCGGACGTTTCCACTGCGTTCTCCGATTCCGTCGCCGGTCCGCCATTCTGACCGATCCGGCATTAAATGCGCTAACCGTCGGACCACCATCGTATCAGAATCGCTTGCCGACGGCGCGTTAAACGTCCCGACTATAGCGCAGCTTTTTCACGAAGCAAACGCTTGCGCCGATTTTCCTCAAACCCGTCGGCTCACACGCGCGAACACTTGCGCTCGCGGTTGGACTTTACCAAACTCGCCGTGTCCGCCGCCACGCGCACCCGCGGCGGAATAGAGGAGGGCGCATCGCAATGGATAAACCCAATCGATTACTGAGCAACGAAGATATCGCCGAAATGGAGAAATTGACCGTCGATCGGGTCGTCGAGGCCATCGACGCCGGCAATCTCGAAGCCGCCAAGAAGCTCGCGCGCCGCATGTACAACGAGTTCCTCAGCATGCACGACCTCTATCGCGATTGGACCGTCGCGACCCTCTCGTTTGTCGGCCAGCGCTTCGGCGACAAGGTCCTCGAAGAAGCGATGGACGCCGGGGTCAAGGCCTGGTGGGGTCCCAACCTCGAAAAGATGCCGCAGGAGCCGGAAGCATTGCGGGCGCGCGTGAAAATGTTCGCCGCCGGCATCAAGGCTCATCTTCAGCCCCTGCATATCGAGGAGGACGACGAGAAGATCGTAATGCAGATGCGGCCCTGCGGCAGCGGCGGAAGGCTGGTGCTCGAGGGCAAGTACGAGGGGCCCGACGCCATGTACACGATCAAGGGACCGCAGCTACTCACATACGGCCGCGAGGATTTTCCGGTCTATTGCGCCCACGAACCCCTGATGGAGTTGCAGGATATCAAGGCACACGGGACGCCCTTCGTAGTGATCGAGCCGGCGCATGAAATCGGCAAGCAGCATTGCAACTTCATCATCTACAAGGACAAGACCAAGATCCCGGCGAAGTATTACGAACGCCTCGGTCTGAAAAAACCCGAAGCCGATAGCTAATTGTTCGCGTGAGTTAGTACCGCAAGTAGCTATTCCGGCAATAGCTACTTACTCACCGCGGCCTTACTAATTGCGCTTGTCGAGTAATGTGGCGAAGCCGCGATATGCCGCCGCGATGAATGCGCGCACTCGCGCCGGATCCTTGGTGCCGCGGCTTTCCGCGACATCGGTATGCGTAAAAGAATCGACGCCCCAGGGCCGCACCGTCGTGATCGCCTCGCCGACATTTTCCGCCGTCAGTCCGCCCGCGAGAATCACCGGGATGCGCGATCGCTCGACGATTTCGCGGCTCACCGTCCAGTCATGAGTCTCGCCGCGCGCGCCTGCAAATTTGCCGCCCTTCGCGCCCGAATCCAGCATCAGGTAGTCGGCGCATTCCTGATGGGCTTCGGCTTCGGCCAGGGTCTCGCCCGCGCGCACCGCAATCGCGCGCAGCAGGCTCACCGGCGCGATCCGATCGCGAATCCATGCGCAGTCCTCGGGCTCAACTTCGCGCGCCGCAATATGAAGCACGTCGGGGCGGACCGCATCGACCATCGCGCAGATTTCGTCGCGGTCGTCCGATAGCGACAAGGCGACGCCCCGCGCCCGCGGACGTATTACTGCCATGATTTCGCGCGCCAAATCGATACTGACGCCCTCGGGTACGATTCCCGGCTCTGCCACTACCACGCCAATCAGATCGGCGCCGGCAGCCGCGGTCGCAATCGCATCCGCAATCGATGTCATGCTGTAGATCTGCACGGCCATGCCGGTCTCGCTCCTGTTTTTCGATCGCCGTCTTTGCAGTCCGATCCCTTCGCCCCTCAGCCGGTGTCCCCGCTTACTCCCTTCTACCAGCCTCGCCGCTGATCCGCGACCTGTTGCCCGCTCTCAATCGCGACTGTTATCGCAGTTCGTTTCGCGGCCCGAACTCCCGCCGCACGCTCGCTCGCGAGCCGCGCGCGCCTGCGCTAGATTGCTGCCGTACGTTCATCCGATAACCACGCCGCGCCGCGCGATGCCACCAGCGAATACCATGCTCCCGCTTTTTGTTTACGGCTCTTTGATCGACCCCGTCCATCGCGCCGAGGTGCTCGGCCATTTCGCCGATGCTGTTCCCGCGACTTTGCACGGCTTCGAGCGCGGCCGCTCGCGCTACTGGTTCATTCGTCCGTGCGACGGCGCCCGGCTCGACGGGTTCTTGCTGACCGGCCTCGACGAGCACGACTACGCCACCCTCGACGCCTACGAGGAAGTGCCGGCGCTCTACACCCGCGATCAAATCGAAGTGTCCGCCCGCGACGGCGCTCTCATCCGCTGCTGGGTTTATCTTCCGACCGGATGGGCGGCCGCACCCCATAACTGACCCATCACCGAGGCTCGTCCTGCCCGCAGTGTGATCCCCGTCGCCACCGATGTATGCTTGACGATGTATGCTTACTGACGCGGCCGCGCTGGTATCATTATTCGTCGGCGGACTCGTCGCGTGGACCTTCCTCGAATACCTGATCCACGGCTGGATGAGCCATAAGTTCCGCACCTTCGCGGCGCCCCTCCACCAGGTCCATCATCGCGATCCGCGCCGCGTCTTCACCATCGGCGCATGGCTCCCGATCGCCGCGACGTGGCTCGCCGGCCTGCTCCTATGGGGCCTCGCGCCCGCGATGGTTTTCTACTCCGGCATGGTCGCCGGCTTCGCCCTCTATGAGTTCATCCATTACCGCATCCACTTTGCACGGCCTCGCAACTGCTTCGAGGCCTACCTGCGCGAGCGTCACCTGGTCCATCACTACCGCGCGCCCGATCGCTGCTTCGGCGTCACCAACGCCTTCTGGGACCGCGTCTTTCGCAGCGGCATCCCCGCGCCCGAGATGCGCTCGATGGGTGCCGCCGTCGCCGCCACGCCGCCGCTGGCCGGCCCCTCCAACGTCCGCCTGCTGATTCCTTCCCGCGCCACCCATTGAATCGCGTCCCATCGTCGATCCGATTCCGGCCGCGAGGCTCTAAGGCCGCTCCGCACGAGACCCATGCCGGCATTCTCAAGGCAGCGAAGAGTCCTGGGATTCGTCGGACCGCAGGCTCCGCTCAAAATGCCGGCCCGGTTGTGTGCGGCTTCTCTGACTTATTCCTCTAGTTCGCCGCCACCAATTGGCAATCGAAGGGCGACACCGATTTGATACCGTCGCCGTCCTGCTGGAACGTGATCGGCCCGGTGGGTGAATTCACCGTCCAGTTGTCTCCGTCGCGCGTATACGTGACTGTCGCCGTCTGTTTGCCGAGAACGTTCATAATCATCGTGTTGCTGGTGAATTCGACCCCATCCAGCGCGGCACACGCCGGCCCCGCGTCCGGCGCGAGTTTCCACTTCCCGATGATGAAATTGGACTTGCTGCATCCCGCCGCCATCACCACGATCGCGGCTAAGGCCATGACTTTCGTTCCTCTCACAGGCATCCTCCCGTCAACACAGTGCGGTCTGTCTATCACGTCAGCACCCCATGCGCGACTGTGACCTGAGCCCCCCTAGCCGATCGGTGCGGGCGGCTTCTGCGCCGCCGGCGGATGCTCCCCGCTTCGGCTCAGCCATCGCACCGACGCGTACGCACCCATCCATGACCCTGCGGCCGCAAACAGCGCGTACACCGGATTGCCCGTGTAACTGATCACCGCGAACGCCGCCAGCAGATACCACATGCTGCTCCAGGTCGCCGCCCGCGCCGCTCGCCGCGCCGCCACCGCCGACGTGAACATCACATAAATTGCGTCGGTCGCCGCGGTCGACACCACTACGCCCGCTGCTACCAGCGGATTAATCTGCACCGTCATGCCCGCCCAAGGCTCCGTCCCGATCTCCGTCCCACCTTACCCACGCGGATTTCTCCGTGACTCACGCTCGCGATCCTCGAAAGCCACCGCCGTCTCACGTTAACCCTTCCTCCCGCACTGACCTCCCGGATGCAGCGTGAGTCAGACCTTATTCCGCGCTATCAGCCCGCGCGCGATTACCAGCGCCTGGATTTCATTAGTGCCCTCGCCGATCATCATCAGCGGCGCGTCCCGATAAAAGCGCTCGACCGGAAACTCCGCCATATACCCGTACCCGCCGAGCACCCGCAAAGCGTCGAGCGAGATCTTCGCGCACGCCTCCGACGCGAACAGCTTCGCCATCCCCGCCTCAACGTCGCAGCGCTCGCCCGCATCCTTTTTCTGCGCCGCATTCTCCACCATCAAGCGCGCCGCCTGCAGCCGCGTGCCCATATCCGCCAGCAGCAACTGCACCGCCTGATGTTCGCAAATCGGCTTGCCGAACGCCGTCCGCTGCTGCGCATACCGAATCGCATTCTCGAACGCCGCCTCGCCCACCCCCACCGCGCGCGCCGCGACATTGATGCGACCGACTTCAAGGGCGGACATCACCTGCTTGAAGCCCTGGCCCTCGGCACCGCCGATGAGATTGGCGGCTGGCACCTCCAAATCCTCAAGTAACACTTCACATGTGTCGATACCCTTGTAGCCGAGCTTCTTCAACGGCTTGCTGACGGTCGGCCCGCGATCGCTCTTTTCGACCGCGAACATGCTGATTCCGGCGTACGCCGGCTTGGCCTTGGGATCGGTCTTCGCCGCCACCGCCAGCATCGTGCCGTGCAGCGAATTCGTGATGAACATCTTCGCGCCCGACAGCACGTAGTTGTCCCCGTGCCGCCGCGCGATCGTCTTGATCGACTGCACGTCGCTGCCTGCATGCGGTTCGGTCAGGCCCAGCCCGCCGCGCTTTTCGCCCGCCGCCATGCCCGGCAGGAAGTAGTCTTTCTGGGTCTCGGTGCCGTGGTTCGCGATTATGTAGCCCATTATCAGATGGCTGTTGATCACGCCCGCCAGCGACATCCACCCGCGCGATAACTCCGCCATGATCCGCGCATAATTCACGAAGCTCAGGCCCAGACCCCCGTATTGCACCGGTATCGTCGCCCCGAACAGCCCCAATTCCTTCATCCGCGCCACCAGCTGATGCGGATATTCGTCCTTGTGCTCCAGCTCCGTCGCTACCGGGATTACGTCGCGATCCACGAAACGGCGCACCGCCTCGACTACTTCGCGCCCGATCGATTCGTCAACGGCATCCATTACTTTAAGTTCCTTTTTGGCTGGCCCGCCGCCCGGTGGCTCGCGAGGTATTCATCCCTGCCGGTCAAGAGGTAACCGCGCTGTCCCGTCTCCGCATCCTTCATCGTCGAAAGCATGTCCTGCAACCTGCCGATCGCCGCGTGGTACTTGAGAAGGGTGCCGTCGGCTCTGATCGCGAGCAGGCCCATGAAATAGATCGCAGCCAGACTCGCCAGCATCACGATTCCGGCCGTCGTTAGAATCGTCCCGCGCGCGCTCTTCTTTGACATAGTCAGGTGGCGGCCATCCCTGTATTTTGCAGCGATAGTCAATGTCTCTTATCAGACACCCCAAATTCCACCAACTACGGCCCCAAACGGCTGCCATCGTTCTGCATACGAAAATATTTCTCGATTCTCGAGTCGCCGATCGGCTCTCCTGCCAATGAAGTTCCGCAGTTGAGTCACGCATGCCGGTCGGCGACGAGTCTGGCTCGGGCCTTCGTCGAGGTGGCCCCATTTGGGTTTGCTCCGCGGCCGCACGGCATGGCTGGATGCAACCCGGGCTCATGCCGCAGGGCGTCCTCCTCGGAGAGGATCCGAACTTCACCGCTCAGTCTGTAATTTTCTCTCGATCTTGGTAATCGAACGCGCGCAGCCGCTGCTTCGGATGAACGGTACGGAGTTTGCACCAATAGAAGCGCAAATTGCTTCTATCGAAGGTAAATCAAAAATGCCCCCGTTGCCTAACTTCCGCACCCGCTTCAGTATTTTCGCTCTCCGCAACCTTTGCGAAATTACCGCTATCAATCCCGACGGCACCAGCCGTGACGCAAACGGCATCCCTCACCTCCCTGAGTCTTCAAAAGAGATCCGCCTCGCCAAGAATTCTGCTTCGCGGATCCCTTCGCGACCGTATGTGGAGAGACAGGCCGTCTCCGCATGAAAATCCGGCGTTGCTCGGAAGCTGCGCCGGCGCGAAACCGGGCCGGGTGAACAGTTTGCAGATAACCCGGAAGGCTTCTTTATTTCCCCGCTCCGCTCCCACGCTTCTCCGCAGCTTAGCCTGCTCATCGCGCGCCGCAGCGTTGCAGTATCACCCTGCGCTCGATGAACAATGGCCGCGGACGGCTAGAATCCGGTGCCCGGTGGGATTCCCCCAATACCAGGCCCCGCTGGGCTCGCACCGAACTCATACGCGCCGATGCTGCAACTGCCGTCGGGGCCAGGCCGCCCGAAGCCGCGCTGATCGATCGTGAGCGGATTGTTCGAGAGATCGAGGCAATCGCCAACCGGGATTGCGCCGATTGCCGGACTACCCGTTACCAGCGCGATCGTCGGGGTCGGTCCGCCATTGTTCTGCAGCAGCGCCGTGCTCAAACCGAGGTCCGCCTCGTTCGGAATCGTGCTCGGGCATCCCGCACTTTTTTGCTGCAGATTACCTTCGCCGTCTGTAACACCGCTGCAGGTGACATCGTTCAACAGGCTGTTGCTCACACTGACACGGCGAAGGACGGACCGCGCAATCGTTGAGAAGCTGACATTTGCCGATCCATTCGAGACGGCTATACCCTGCGGATAGACCGATAAGGGATCGCCCAGGAAAGTACTGTTGATCACGTCGAGGCGACTGCCGGCATCGCCCGCAACCTCGATTGCCGCCGCGCTGAACGTGAACGGAAGGCCGTCGCCCGCGAACGTATCACCGGCCAGGTTCAGCGTCGAATCGTCGAGATAGATTGCAATGCGTTTACCGTTGAAATAGCTGCGCGTGATCGACGCTGTTGCGAACCTCGGAGACACGTCAAACAACCAAATGGCGCCCGCGAAGTCCGTAACTCCGTTCTGCAAAAATTGCACGCCATCGATGCTCATCCGGCCAGTTTCGTCGTAGATTGCCGCGCCCTTCGGAGCTGTGTTGGCTGCGATGCGCACGTTGCCCAGCGTCTGCGCCGGGTTGCGCTGAATGGTTACGGCGCCGCCGTACATGTTGATGGCGCCACCTGCGACGCTCGCGCTGTTGTTACTGATCGAGAAGTTGCTCGATGTAATGTTCAGTGCGGCGCTGGAATTGACGAAGATCGCACCGCCGTTAGGTGCGTTATTACCGCTGAACGTGCCGCCCTGGATCCTGACGCTGCCGGTGTCAACGTAAATCGCCCCGCCTTTGTCGCCCGCGGAGCTGTTGATGAAATTCGCGGCGTTGATATACGTGGTGCCATTGCTCCGGTTATCCAGAATTCCACCGATGTTCGTTTTGCGCACCACCCCTCTCTGATTCGAATATTCGCAGCCTCCGGATGAGCCGTTGGCATTCACATTTAGAATGCCGCCGTTATTGTCGATTACACTGAAGGGTTCGGCGCCATTGACAATAACGCTTATCCCCTGGAGGGTTACGTTCGCGCCCGGCGCCACGCTCAGGTACGCCGCCTGACGCAGGTTGTAGCAGATATTATTGTTCGCGGGTTTAATCGTGAGCGTGCCGTTGATCGGCGGTAATGGGGAGCCCAGGTCAATCGTGCCCGGGTTCAGTACAATCGTGTCGTTGCCGTTGCCCGTCGAACAGCCGGAGCCGAATGGCGACTTCTTGTCATTGTGGGAATCGATGGCCTGGCGCAGGTCGCAGGGCCCACCGATGAACGGGACGTTTATCGCCGATCTCACCGTAATAATGGTGCCGCTGGCGACGACGGGTCGGGCGGCGCTAAACGCCAGCACCAGGCCGATAATCAGGCTCATACGCGAAGAGTTGAAGGGTGATTGTAGTTTCACCGTTCGACTAATTTGTTTGTCCGGTCGTAGCATTTTGCTGTTGGCGCCTTTACCTTTCGCAAGTCTAAACCAGCAAATCCTAGCTGCAATTCAAGATTCTCTCAAACTCTGCCGCGACCGACGCTATGCCGCGCTTGGAGACTACAAGCTCTCACCTGGGGCGCGGCGAAAACCTTGGAAGGTTTCACGCTTCTCCGCGGTGTACCGCTATAAACCGAACTACTTGGTAAACCGCACTGCTTGATAATCCGCGCAGCTTGATGATCCGCGCAGCTTGATGATCCGCGCAGCTTGATCAACACGCGCAGGATTCACATCGATAGCGGCCGGAACACCCGGCGCTCTCATAACTGTGGGAAGTGTGAAACCTTTCAAAGGTTTCACAACTCTTCCCCTCCTCACACTCTCTAGTTAGTGCCTAAAAAACGACTCTGACCAACAGATGGATCGTCATCGCGAGCATTGCAAACGCGCCGATCGTAAAGCTCACCGTCCGCCACGGCTGGATCGCGTTTAGATAGGTGTAAGTGTGCAGGATTCGCGCGATCATAAAGATGATGCAGTAGAAGGCAAACGCCTTCGATGAAAGCCCTGCCATCACGTAAATTCCCGCGAGAATCAGGAATATAGGAATATTCTCAAGATCATTTCGCCAGGCCTTCGCCCCACGATCGACAATCGGTGCTTCCGTCGGCGATTCCGTCCCGTGAAACAGCTTTGCGTCTTCGGGCAGGACGAAAATTCCCGAGCCGACGCGGCCCTTACCCTGAACCAGCGCGATCGCCGCCATCTTGAACTCCAGCACGACCGCGGTGAGCGCATACATTCGAAAAAGTTCCATTCGCTTATCTCCCCCTGCTCCCCGTACTAGCGAATCCGCTCGACAACTTCTATCGCGCCGCTGCCATCTCCGGCCACCGCTATCGCGTTTGCTGATTGCCTCGCGGCGACGACTTCGGCATTCGCTGCGCCCGTCAACGACGTAGCTTGGATAAATCGCACATAAGTAAATCGATTATCTGGGCACCGCCGCTACTAAATGTCATGTTGACGCAAAGTCCCGACCGGACTAGATTGTGATACAGGTCAGCTAGGATCTAAGTTGTCATACTCGATCGAAGGCACGTCCCTTTGCTGGGATGAGAGGATAAGATCTGGATGGAAGCGCAAGGATCGATCACCGCCGCGGCGCCGCATCATGACGTTACCGGCGTAGAGCTGGAGCGTAAGCTCGGGCCGCTCGACCGCGAGGTCTATACGGCGCAGGCGTGCGACCGCTATGCCGAGACGATTGCCGCAGTGAAGCGGCTCAAGCGGGAGCGGCGGGCGGTGCTGCTGGCGCACAACTATCAGCGGCCGGAAATCTTCGAGGTGGCCGACTTCATCGGCGACTCGTTCGAGTTGGCGAGTAGGGCACGCGAGGTCAGGGACGCCGAGGTGATTGTCTTTTGCGGCGTGCACTTTATGGCTGAGACGGCGAAGGTCTTCAATCCGGATCGCAAGGTGCTGATACCCGATCTGCGGGCGGGATGTTCGCTGGCCGAAAGCGTCACCGCCGAAGCGCTCGCCGATCGCCGCGACGAGCTGCTGCCGCTGTATCCCGACCTGAGGATCGTTTCGTACGTGAACTGTACCGCCGATGTTAAGGCCTTGTCGGATGCGTGCTGCACGTCGTCGAACGCGGCGAAGGTCGTCAACGCGATCGATTCCGAACATATCCTGTTCGTGCCGGATCAGAACCTCGCCAACTACGTGCAGACGCAGACCGCCAAGCAGATTATCTCGTGGGACGGCAACTGCTACGTGCATCATCAGATAACGCCCGACGAGATCAACAAGGTCAAAAGCGGGATTCCCGGGCTGGTGGTGATTGCTCATCCGGAGTGTCGTGCGGACGTGCTGGCGCTCGCGGACGCGGTGCTCTCGACCAGCGCGATGATGCGCTACGCGAAGGAAAGCCCGGCCGACAAGTTCCTGATCGTGACCGAGTGCGGGCTGTCGGACCGGCTGTTGCTGGAAGTTCCGGAGAAGCATTTCTACAAGGCCTGCAAACTCTGCCGCTTTATGAAGATGATCACGCTGGAGGGGGCGCTCGATTCGTTGCAACATCTGCGTTACGAGGTCGGTGTTACCGGAAGAAGTTCGCGAGGGCGCTAAGCGCGCGCTGGAGCGGATGCTCGAACTCGGCGCCTGAGCAGCGACGACCTACTTCCCCCACTTCAGCGGGTGGCCCGCCGCCACCACGAAAGGCTAGCGCCCCGCGCGCAGCCGGCGCGTCCCCGCAGGACTCTGGGATCCATCCGCGCAGCGTCCACGCCGGGCTGGTGAGGTTAGCGATCGCCTTCGGCGCCACGCCGGGCTGGTGAGGTTAGCGATCGCCTTCGGCGCCCGCATCATCCGTTGGCAATGCAAATAGGCGGGGCATGCGCGGCGACATTCACGCTCAAGACCGGAGCGAGAGCTATCGGCGTAACAAGGAATGCGCGAAGAAGTGCTAATCGCGCGAATGATGGCGGAATCTGCTTGTCATAGAACCGCGCTGTTGGTATTTAAGCCGCGTGATCGCGCAATTTTCGAGGATGCGATCCTGCGAATGGCGAATCTGGTTGTTCGTCATCGTGATGGTCGCAAGCACCGCCTGTCCATTCACGGGCGGGTCGCGAAGTGCGGTCCGCGGATACCGAGATCGATGTTCGCGGGCGGCGCACCTGCATAACAAGAATCTACAAGGATGGACTGACCCGGGCGACGGCGATCCGATGATCGGCCCGGCCACTAATTCAATCGTGCCGGTGGCAGAGGGTCTGCATGAGACTGTTGCCGCGGTGCTAAACACGCCGGCGCCTTGGTCGCGCGAACTCCGTGGCCAGATCTGTTCACTGCTTCTCTGAAAATCCCCCGACCGATCACTGCCGATAGGGAAGCGCGTCGCGCACGGACGAAACAGTCTGCGGTGCGAGCGATCCGCGATCGAGACCCGTCCTAAGGGTTTGTACTGGGAAAATGTAGTCGGGGAAAATCATGGGCGGGAATCATAGTGACCAGTCGAGTTGGGCCAATCTGAGGTTGAAGCGATCGGGCGGCGGCCGCGGGCTGGCGCGATATGCCTTCAGAGTCGCAGTGGCGGTCCTGCTGGTTTGCGGGGCCACGGCGCATAATGGGTTCACCAACGCGCCCCCGTTAGTGGGCGATCGAGTACAGGCGGGCGGTCATTCCGGCGCCGTTCGGATACCAGGGCATGTGCTGCCCGCTCTGGGCAAAGCGACTCTGGTCGAGCCTGCGGGAAGGTCAGGCGCTGACGAGGGGGTTCAGCCGATTGATCTGACGATGGTGCTGAAGCGCGATCGCCAGGCCGCATTCGAGCAGTATCTGCACGCTCTCTATGATCGGCATTCGCATCAATACCGACAGTTCTTGAGCCAGCCCGAGGTGGCCGACCGCTTCGGACCGTCGCGTGCGAGCTACGAGGCAGCGCTCGCCTATTTGCGCGCGCATGGATTCAGGCTGGTGCGGGGATCCGCCAACCGTTTGACGCTGACGGTGCGCGGGACGCGAGCCGCGGCCGATCAGGCCTTCGACATCGCGATCAGAGACTACAAGATCGGCCAGCGGAGCTTCTATGCCAATGATGCCGATCCGGCGTTGCCGGCGTCGCTGGCGGCGCACGTGCAGGCAGTGGCCGGCTTATCGGATCTGCAACAGCCGCATCACGCGATCAACGCCATCAGCGCGATTATTTGTAACATTCAGAAGATCAATTGCCAGGGATCGGATTTCAGCGTTGACCTCTGTTACAAGGATATAACCAAAGGCCAGACGTACAACACGGTCAGCGGTTGTTCGGTAAAGCCGCTTGGCAGTGGCACGGTACTCGGAGGGCCGCGAGCATCGGTGGCAAAGGCGGATGTGTTGACGCCGTGGAGCGGAGTGGATGGCACCGGGCAGACTATTGGACTGGTAGAATTCGACACCTTCGAGCAGAGCAACGTCGTCAATTACCTGGCGCTTAGCGGTCTGCCGGCGACACTCATAAATCAATTGAGCGAAGTGCCGGTCGATGGCGGTGTGAGCAGTCCGGGCGCCGATCAAAACGAGGTGCTGCTCGACATCAACGCGACCTTGAGTCTCGCTCCGGGGGCCAAGACGGTGGTGTACGACGCGCCGTTCGGCGGTGCGGGCGCGAGCTTTCAGGACGTGTTCAACAAGATGATCAGCGACAAGGTCTCGGTCATCAGCAACAGTTGGGCATACTGCGAAGACCAGACCACGCTGGCAGACGTGCAGAGTATCGATTCGATACTGCAGAGTGCGGCGACCGCCGACATCAGCGTCTTCAACGGGTCGGGAGACACCGGCAGCGGATGTCTGGATGGCAGCGCGAACACGGTTGCCGTGCCGGCGGACTCGCCCAATGCGACGGCGGTCGGCGGCAGCTCGGAGGATGCGGGACCGCTGTTCACCTATGGCCCGGAAACCTGGTGGGACGACGCTGCCTCGACGCCACCGGCGGGGCAGGGCGGATTCGGGCAGAGCAAGTATTTCACCAAGCCGAGTTATCAGAACGGCTTTGCCAGCGGGTCGGCGCGTTCGGTGCCCGACGTGGTAGTGGATGCCGATCCTTTCCACGGAGTCTATCTGTGCAACGACAGCGACGGCGGCTGTCCGAACGGGCTGACGTATGGCGGCACGAGCCTGGCGGCGCCGGTGTGGGCGGCTTTTGCGGCGCTGCTCAACCAGGGACAGGGCAGCAATCTCGGCTTCCTGAATCCGCAGCTTTACGGTTTGTCGGGTACGGCGGGCTTCCATGATGCGGCGGCGCTCGGCAGCGACTTCGACCACGTCGGACTGGGCTCGCCGAACGTCAACGCGCTGTATTTGCAGCTTACGGGGCAGAGCGCGGGACCGGCCGATGCGACGCAGTCGAATATGCAGTACGGGCTTCCGACGCCGGCCACGGGAAGTATCCCGGGCGGGATCTTCGATGATGGTACGACCGCGGGAACCATCACGGTATGGCTGGTCGATGCGAACGGCAACGCGGTCAGCGGAAAATCGGTCAAACTGAGTGCGAGCGGCGGCAGCGCGACGATCACACCGGCCAGCGTGACGAGCACCGCGGATAATGGCAGCGCGACGTTTCAGATAACCGATATGGTCGCCGAGAACCTCCAGATCACGGCGCAGGACACGACGGACGGAGTGACGCTCGCGACGCCGCTGAGCGTCGCGTTTGTGAGCGCGCCGGCGACCTCGGCGGGTATTGGAGCGGTACCATCGTCGGTCACGGCCGACGGCGTGAGTACCGCAACCATCACGATTACACTTGAGGACGGACTCGGCCGGCCGGCGCCGGGAAAGCTAATCAGCTTGTCGCAGACGGGCGGGAGTTCTGTAATCACGGGCCCGAATCCGCCCGTCACCAATGCCAGCGGACAGGTCATTTTCACCGCTTCCGATACCAACAATGAAACGGTGACGTACAGCGCGGTCGATGTGACCGATTTGAATCTCCCGTTTCCGCAGACCTCGCAGGTGACGTTCAGCAGCGCGGTCGCGTCGGGCTGCGGAGTGGGCACGCCGACGCCCGCCCCGGGCTACGTAGTAACCCCGATCGCGACCGGATTCCAGGCGCAGAACGTGTCGGCGGGAGACATCAGCTTTGGCGCAGTCGTGGGTTGCCCGGGGGCGGGGATGCCGGCCTTCGATGCTTCAGGGAACATATACGCGTCGGATTTTGTCGATGGGGATCTCTACAAGTTTCCCTCTACGGGAGGCGTGGCGGGGGCGGGGACGCGGCTGGCAAGTATCGGCCAGACGTTGGCGCAAGCGGTGTTTTCGCTCAACAACGTCCGCTTCGGTGGCATCACCACCGGCGTGGCCAGCACCAAGTTCGGTAACTACACCTCGCAGCTCAACTCGCCGCGCCAGATGCAGTTCTCCGGCAAGTATTACTTCTAACCCAACTCTGCAGCCTGCCGCGTGCAAAGCATCGCGCGCGGCAGGGCAGCGGGATATACCATGCAGAAAACCGCTCGTACAAAATCTTCGCAAGGCTGTCAGGAGTTCCCAGCGTGTCGTCTCTGATCACGAATCGAACCTCTCTCTCGTTGCAAGGTGCAGCGCTGCTGCGTCTCTCTGCGGTTGCCTCGTGCCTTCTCCTTGCAGCCTCGCCGCTCGCCCTGCTGGCTCAGACCAAGCCTGACGCCTCTGCCAAGACCCAGGAGCGCACACGGCACGAGCAGGGTGGCAAGCACCATGGCGGTGGCGACCACGCCGAGGCCCCAGGTGAAAAGCCCGACAAAGACGTCAAGAACGCCTACGACTACTACCTCCCCGGCGCCGACGGCAAAAGCATCGCGCTCTCTGACTTCAAGGGCAAGTACATCGTCCTCGTCAACCTCGGCCGCAAGTCCGCTTACACCGACCAGCTACCCGCGCTCATCAAGCTCAGCGACACCTACAAAGCCAAGGATGTCGTCGTCATCGGCATCCCCTCCAACGACTTCGGCGCTTCCGAACCCGGAACACCCGCCGAGATTCAGAAGGCCTACGCCGACGCCAAGGTGGACTTCCTCGTCACCGCACCGTCCAAGCTCACTGGCGACGACGAGCTGCCGCTCTACCAGTACCTCACTACCGGCAAGTCCGCCCCGTCAGGCGGTCCCGTCGCCTGGAACTACACCAAGTTCATCATCGACAAGAAGGGCAACGTCATCGCCCGTCTCGATCCCGACAGCGCTCCTGACTCCGTCGAGTTCCTCGCCACGCTCGATCAAATTCTCGAAGGCAGTTACAAACCCAAGCGCGCACCCGGTGGCGGCGGCAAGGGCGAAAGCACACCTCCGGAATAAGCATCTCCTATCGCTCAAATCGGCTCCATGTATCCATCCGGCACCCCTCTATAGCCAACACAAATCTGCATCATCACCAGTCTCCATGCGACATTGATTTCTTTCTAAATCGCGTTAGACTTGCTCCATCACACGGTTCCGAACCCTTGACGCTTCTGCGAACCGCAGTATCCGCTCACATCCTTTGAACGTGCCACAAACCCTCAGCCTCACATGGCGTGGAGACGGTTCTGCCGTCTGCACACGTCAGGGTAATGATTCAATGATTAAGCAGCAGCGTCGCTTGTCTCTCCTCGTCGTTCTTCTTCTCGCCGTTGCCGTCCTCGCGGCGCCTGTGGCGGCCCGTGCGGAGACCCCGACCTTCACCGTCGGCTGGTCCGTCTACGCCGGTTGGAACCCCTACTTCTACATGCAGAAGTCCGGCATCCTCAAAAAGTGGGCGGATAAGTACGGCATCGCCATCAAGGTCCAGCGCTTCGACTACGCCGCCTCGCTCGACTCCTTCGTCGCCAAGAACATCGACGCCTGCACCATGACCAACATGGAGGCGCTCGACATGCCCGCCGCCGCCGGCGTCGACTCCACCGCCATCATCGTCGGCGACTACTCCAACGGCAACGATGCCGTCCTCGTCCGCAACAACCTCACCTTCGCCAACCTGCCCGGCAAGCCCATCATGCTGGTGGAAAAGACCGTCTCCGAGTACCTGCTCGAGCGCGGCATGGTGCTCAACGGCCAGCAGGCACAGCTCGCGCAAGCTCAGCCTCATCAACACCTCCGACTCCGACATCGCCGCCGCCTTCCTCAACAACAAGTCCAACCAGGCCGTCGTCACCTGGAAGCCCCTCGTCAGCGCAGATCGCGGCCGACAAGAGCGTCCACTCCGATCTTCGACTCCTCGAAGATCCCCGGCGAGATCCTCGATCTCCTCGTCGTCCGCACCGACATCCTCAACACCCCCAACGGCCAGAAGTTTGCCAAGGCCATCACCGGCGCCTGGTACGAGACCTTCAGCCCAGCTCGCCGCCGGTCAGCCCAACGCCATCAAGTACTCCGCCGCCGCCTCCGACGACACCGTCGACTCCTACAAGGAGCAGCTCAAGACCACCGCGCTCTTCAGCACTCCCCAAGTCCGCCGCCGACTTCACCACCAGCCCCGCCCTGCAGCAGAAGATGGATCTCGTCCGCAAGTTCTGCTTCACCCACGGCCTGCTCGGCCAGGGCGTGAAGTCCGTCGACGACGTCGCCATCGCCTACCCCAACGGCGCTGTCCAGGGCGAAAAGAGCCGCGTCCGCCTCCGCTTCAACGCGGCCTACATGCAGGCCGCCGAGCAAGGAAAGCTCTAATGGCGAACCTCGCACGAGCTCGCGAATCCCTTCGATATCCAGGCGCGGCCCAACCGGCTGCTCGCCCAGGCGCTCTCCTGTCTGCTCTTTGTCGTCTGCATCGGCCTCTACGCACACACCTCCATCAGCCGCCATCGCGACAACCCCGAGGACCGCGTCGTCCCCAACGCCCGCCAGCTCGCCGCCGGCCTCCACGCCGCCGTGCTCGAGCCCGCCGAAGAGGACGACTACATCCCCGCCGACAACGCCAGCACCTGGGAGCTGCTGCGCCACTCCATGATCTGGAAGGACACCGTCTCCAGCGGCAGTCGCTTCTTCATCAGCCTCTGCCTGCTCGTCCCGGCCGTGATCCTCGCACTGCACATCGGCCTCTTCCCCTGGTTCGGCGCCGGCTTCCTGCGCTTCGTTCTCTTCTTCGACAAGATCATCGCGCTCTCCCTACTTCCCATTCTCTTCATCGTCTTCGGCATCGAGGAGTGGTCCAAGATCGCGCTCATCGTCATCGGCGTCGCGCCCACCATGATCCTCGACGTCACCCAGATGGTGAAGGCGGTCCCCGCAGGAGCAGGTGGTCAAGGCCTTCACCCTCGACGCCAACAACTTCGACGTCGCCTATCGCGTCGTCTTCCCGCCAGATCTTCCCGCAGGTCATCAACAGCCTGCGCCTCAACCTCAAGCCGATGATGCTCTTCCTCTTCGCCGGCGAGATGATCGCCGCCTCCGACGGCCTCGCCTATCGCATCGCCATCATGCGCCGCCACATGGGCATGGACATCATCCTTCCCTACGTCCTTTGGGTCGCGCTTCTGCTCTATCTCATCGATCTCTCGCTGCGTATGCTCAACAGGAGGTTGCATCCATGGTTTCAAGCGTGAGCGCGTCCGCCGTGAAGACTCCACTTCGACGGCTCCCGCACGGAGGCCGCGGCCATCGCGCTGCCCACCGTCCCGCGGGAGAGCGCCGCCATCCAGATCCAGAACGTCGCCGTCTCCTATCCCATCGGCAAGAAGAAAAGCGCGCGCCGCGTCGTCCTCGAAGACATCTCGCTCGACATCGAGGCCGGCGAGTTCGTCGTCCTGCTCGGCGAGACCGGCTGCGGCAAGAGCACGCTGCTGCGCATGATCCTCGGCCAGGAGCGCCCCACCTCCGGCAACATCGCGGTCGCCGGCTCCCCCGTCGAGCGCGTCGACGCCCGCTCCGGCTACGTCCCGCAAAAATACGCGCTCTTCCCCGACCGCACCGTCCTCCAGAACCTCGCCATGGGCCCCGAGACCTCGAAGTACGCACATCCTTGGCCGCCTGCGTCCCAGCTTCCGCGCCTTCCGCCGCCAGGTCCGCGAAGAGGCCTATCGTCAGCTGGAACACATGGGCCTGCAGCGCTCCGACGCCCAGAAGTATCCGCACCAGCTCTCCGGCGGCATGCAGCAGCGCGTGGCCATCGCGCAGGCGCTCATGATGAAGTCCCGCGTCCTGCTCATGGACGAGGCCTTCAGCGCGCTCGATCCCGCCACCCGCGCCAACCTGCAGCGGCTGCTGCGCTCCGTCTGGAGCGAGACTCGCCCCACCGTCGTCTTCGTCACCCACAACACCGCCGAGGCGCTCTTCCTCGGCACCCGCGTCATCGTCCTCGCCCGCAAGACCCGCGAAGACCACTGCGGCTCCCGCGTCGCGCTCGACATGAAGCTCCCCAGCGGAATCCCGCGGACGGCGGCATGAGCCTCCGCACCCACGGCCAGGAGTTCCTGGACCTGGTCGAGTCACATCGAAAGCTTCTCCCGCGGCGACCGAGCCCCTCCCCGCGACGATTCACGCGAACCCGCAGCAAGCGTCATCAAGACCAGCTGAAACGCACCGTGAAGTAATCTTCGCTCCAGGATGGAGATACACTTTGAAGGCCATTTCAGACTTCTACCCGTAATCTGCGCCCTCTGTGCTTCGCAGCCTTCGCCACCCTGGCGTCGCACTCGTCGTCGCTTCAGGTCCGGCAAGCTCCCGTCGTTCACGGCCAGGCCCAGCGCTAGGCTGCCGGCCGCCACGGTCCCGATCCGGCGCCGAAGACAACACCCAGTTCTTCACCCAGAAGGTTCGCCCTGTCCTCGCGCAGAGCTGCTACCGCTGCCACACCACCGAAGCAGCCGGCGGCCTCCGCCTCGACTCCCACGCCGCCTTGCTCAAGGGCGGCGACGACGGCCCCGCCGTCGGTCCCCGGCAATCCCGACAAGAGCCTCCTCATCCAGGCCATCCAGCAGACCGGCGACCTCAAGATGCCGCCCCAAGGGCGCCAAGCTCGCCGACGGCGACATCGCCAACCTCGTCGAGTGGGTCCGCGCGGCGCCGCCTGGGATAGCGCCGACGCCGCGCCAGCCCGTCGTCGCCCTGCTCACCGCCGCCGCAGGCCAAAGGCTCGCCCGGCGAAGAGTACTTCGAGAACAAGGTGCGCCCGCATCTTCGCCAACTCCTGCGGCGGCTGCCACCAGGACGGCACGCCAAAGGCGGCCTCTCCCTCGACTCTCGCGACGTCCATCCTCAAGGGCGGCGAATCCGGCCCCGCCATCGTTCCCGGCGATCCCGAAAAGAGCCTCCTGCTGATCCGCCGTCCACCAGACCACCGACCTCAAGATGCCGCCTAAGGGCGCCAAGCTCACCGCCGACGAGATCCAGGTCCTCTCCGACTGGGTCCGCATGGGCGCGCCCTGGCCCGACACCACCGCCCCCGTGCGCCCCGGCAAGCAGATCACCGACGACATGCGTAAGTGGTGGTCCTTCGTTCCGCTCAAGGAAACCCGGCCATCCCCGTCGTCAAGGATCCCGCATACATCCTTAGCCAAGCCTGGGCTAAGACGGATATCGACCACTTCGTCCTCGCCAAGCTCGAAGAGAAGGGCATGAAGCCCGCGCCCATGGCGGACAAGCGCACCCTGATCCGCCGCGCCACGCTCGACCTCACCGGCCTTCCGCCGACCGCCGCCGAGATCGCCGCCTTCGAGAAGGACTCCTCGCCCGAGGCCTTCGCCAAGGTCGTCGATCGCCTCCTCGCCTCGCCGCGCCTACGGCGAGCGCTGGGGCCGCCACTGGCTCGACGTCGCCCGCTACGGCGACGACGACATCCGTGGCCTCGATCCCCGCGGCCGCGGCTACATGCCGCTTCGACGGCGCCTGGGTCTATCGCGACTGGGTCATCAAGCAATCAACGAGGACATGCCCTACAGCGAGTTCGTCAAGATGCAGCTCGCCGGCGACCTGATGTCTCCGCATCCCACCGCCGAAGACCTCAAGGGCACCGGCTTCCTCGGCGGCGCTCCGTGGATCTGGGATCAGGCCGAGCCCATCCAGGGCCGCGCCGACGAGCGCAACGAGCGCATCGACGCCGTCACCCGCGGCTTCCTCGGCCTCACCGTCGCCTGCGCCCGCTGCCACGACCACAAGTACGACCCCATCCTCGCCAAGGACTACTACGCTCTCGGCGGCATCTTCGCCAGCTCCACCTATAAGGAGTACAACTTCGTTCCCGACGCCGAGGTCGACGTCTGGCGGAGAAGTTCACGGAGGCCAACGAACACAGGACGACGAAGCTCGCGAATACACCAAGACCGCCGCCGAGCGAACAACTCGCACAGGCCTATGCCGCCCAGACCGCGAGCTACATGGTCGCCGCCTGGCGCGTCGCTCGGCAAGCCCAAGCAGAAGGTCGAAGACGCCGCCGACACAGGCCAAGCTCGATCCCCAGATGCTCGACCGCTGGGTCAAGTTCCTCGCCAAAAAGCCGCGTCTACTATCCCTACCTTGAAGACTGGCAGCTGCATGATCGCCCAGGGCGGCACCGAAGACCAGGCCAAGTTCCTCGCCGAGTCCTTCCAGAAGCGCATCATCGACCTCGAGATCGAAGAGAAGGACGATCGACGACGAGAACGACAAGATCAAGGCCAAGGCCGGCGTCCCTACCGACCGCGCCAAGGATGTCAAGCCCAACCAGTTCGACACCTACGACGAGTTCTGCCCCGGCTGCACGCTCGAGCTGAAGGTCATGCCGCCCGAGAAGGCCAACCTCTACGACGACCTCTTCGTCCGCCAGCTCGGCACCGGCGACGAGATTCGAGGCGCGCGGCGAACCCGGCCTCTTCGTCTTCCGCGGATGGGAGCTGGTCGCGCCGCCTCGGCCCCGTCGAGCAGGCCTACCTCAGCCGCCCTCGGCGGTGGCGGCGGCGTCGCGACGGCGGCGGCAAGGCGTCGGCCAGGATCTATCCCTTCGTCCACGGCATGGCGGACAAGCCGCAAGCTCGTCAACATCGCGCTTGACCTCCGCGGCAATCCGCACTCCCACGGCGACATCGTCCCGCGCGCGCTTCCTCACCGTGCTCGGCCCCGCCGACAAGAAGCCCTACACCCAGGGCAGCGGCCGTCTCCAGCTCGCCGACGACATCGTCGCCAGCCCGCTCGCCACCCGCGTCTGCGTCAACCGCGTCTGGAAGTGGCACTTCGGCACCGGCATCGTCAACACGCGCCGACAACTTCGGCAAGGTCGGCGATCCGCCCTCCGATCCCGAGCTGCTCGACTACCTCGCCGTCCAGTTCCAGAAGGACGGCATGTCGCTCAAGAAGCTGCAGCGCCTCATCATGCTCTCCGCCGTCTACCAGCAGAGCACCAAGGAGACCGCCGAGGAGCACGTCAAGGATCCGCTCAACCGCTACTACTCCCACTTCTCCCTGCAGCGCCTCGATGCCGAGCAGCTCCGCGACTCCATGCTCTTCGTCGCCGGCGACCTCGACCTCAAGGAGGTCGGCGGCCCCGCCACCGCTCTCGGCGTCGATAACGACCAAGCCGCACCGTCTACGCCAAGGTCAGCCGCTTCCGCATCGACCCCTTCCTGCAGGCCTTCGACTTCCCCAACCCCACCTTCACCGCCGAGCAGCGCTTCTCCACCAACGTCCCCGTGCAGCGCCTCTACTTCATGAACAACCCTTCGTCTACAAACAGGCGGAGCGTCCTCGCCGAGCGCGTCTACCCCAAGGGCGACGACAGCGGCCCGCATCACCGAGGCCTATCGCCTCGTCTTCGGCCGCGCCCCCACCCCCGCGGAGCTTCAGGCCGGCCTGGACTTCCTCAAGACCACGCCCGGATAAGCCCGGCTACATGGTCAACCAGGAACCCATCAGCGCCTGGAAGGAGTACTGCCCGCGTCCTCTTCAGCTCCAACGAATTTGAGTTCTTGTACTGAACTCAGCGATGAAGCCGACAGGCGGCGACTCAGCTGCATGTCCAGCTATCAGGAACGCTCGACCGATGTGTTCGAAAAAGGAGGTCGCAACATGTCTTGTGAAAAACCGAAACCCGTCACCCGCCGCGAAGCCCTCCGCAAGATCGGTGGCGGATTCGCCATGATGAGCTTCGCCAGCATGATCGGCGAGTCGCTCGCCGAGGCCGAGGCGCTGAACGCCGCCAACCCCGGATCTGCCGCCGCCACCACCGCGGCCACCAACCCCTGGATGCTCAAGCGACCCGCACTTCAAGCCCAAGGCCAAGCACGTCATCTTCCTGTTCATGAACGGCGGCCTCTCCCAGGTCGACACCTTCGACTACAAGCCCATGCTCGACCAAGTACAACGGCAAGCCCATGCCCGGCGGCGATCTCGGCCACGAGCGCAAGACCGGCACCCTCATGAAGTCGCCCTTCGAGTTCAAGCAGTACGGCAAGAGCGGCCTCGAAGTCTCCGAGCTCTTCCCCAACGTCGGCGCATGCGCGGACGACATCTGCGTCGTCAAGTCCGTCTACACCGAGATCCCCAACCACGAGCCCGCGCTGATCATGATGAACACCGGCGCCAACATCATCGGCCGCCCGTCCATGGGCTCATGGCTCACCTACGGCCTCGGCACCGAGAACAAGAACCTGCCCGGCTTCGTCGTTCTCTGCCCGCAGGTGCCCACCACCGTCGGCCCGCCGCTCTGGAGCGCCGGCTTCCTGCCCGCCGTCAACCAGGCCACCTACGTCTCGGACTGACACCAGCCAGAAGGACTTCGACCCCTACAAGCTGATCCCCAATATCCACAACGAAAAGTTCGACCTCAACCAGCAGCGCAAGGAGCTCGACCTCGTCAAGAAGCTCGACGCGCTCAACGAGCAGGAGACCTACGGCTCCGACGCCACCGAAGCCGATCCGCAGCTCGAGGCCACCATCGGCTCCATGGAGACGGCCTACCGCATGCAGACCGAAGCGCCCGACGTCTTCGACGTCCGCAAGGAGTCCGAGGCCACCATCAAGATGTACGGTGAAGGCTCCACGGCTCGCGGCTGTCTCACCGCCGCCCGCCTCGTTGAAAAGGGCGTCCGCATGGTGCAGGTCTACTACGCGCCGGGCGATCCGTGGGACGCGCACCAGGACATCCAGGCCCACCGCAAGAACGCCAAGGACTCCGACCAGCCCTTCGCCGCACTCATCAAGGACCTCAAGGCCCGCGGCCTGCTTCGACGAGACCATCATCGTCTGCGGCTCCGAGTTCGGCCGCACCCCGGTCGTCGAGCTCGGCGGCGCGCGGCACCCACGCCGGCCGCGACCACAACCCTCACGGCTTCACCATGTGGCTGGCCGGCGGCGGCATCAAGGGCGGCATGACCTACGGCGCCACCGACGACTTCGGCTGGAAGGTCGTCGACAAGCCCGTCCACGTCCACGACATCCACGCCACCATCCTTTATCTGATGGGCATCGACCACACCAAGCTGACCTTCCGCTCCAGCGGCCGCGACTTCCGCCTCACCGACGTCGCCGGCAACGTGATCCACGACATCATCGCCTGACCCCAGCGTCCACACCGGCGCTCGCGCATCCCGATTGCTGCCGCCCCACCGCGATTACGGATGTGGAGAGTCTTTCTCGCTGCAGTAGCTGAGAACGTCCCTACCCTCGTACCCCATGAAGATCAAAGCCATCTCATCGCTGCTCCTCTTCCCCGCTCTCCTGCTCGCCGGCTGCCGCGCCACCCCCCCTTCGCCCACCGAGACGAGGGCCATCGACTGGACCAAGCAGCACCTCACCATCGGCGGCAAACGCGACATCAACCCCGAGAAGCCCACCCCCGACAACATCGCCGACGGCAAGGATCTCTTCACCTCCTACTGCATGGTCTGCCACGGCCTCGACGGCCAGAACACCGGCGTCCCCTTCGCCACCGCCGTCTCGCCGCCCGTGCCCTCGCTGGCCAGCGCCGAGGTCCAGGACTACACCGACGGCCAGCTCAAATGGATCATCGAGAACGGCATCTCCCCCTCCGGCATGCCCCCCTCCAAAGGCGACTTCTCCACCCAGGAGATCTGGCACATGGTGCTCTACATCCGCCATCTCCCCAAGGCCGGCAGCCTCGGCAACCCCACCTTCTACAGCACCTCAGCCAAGTAGCGTAGCTCTTCTGCTGGCAAGCAAAGCACCGTCATCTCGACGGCCTGCCCGTCCCCCTCAACGGTTTGTCATCTCGACCGAAGGCCGTAGCGGAGAGACCCCCGTATTCCGCTCGAATCGCCGACAAGCCAAGCGCATAACCCGCTACTGCGGAGCCGCCGTTCGGTCCCACATCGTCGCCTTCTGCTCCTTCTCGTGCTTCTCAAACGCATCGCGATCGCCCGGCTTCGCAAACTGCCTTCCGGAAGGCCACACCGAAAAGTCCCGCATCGCCATCCGTTGCGGCACGCCGTGCATACTCACCAGCGCATCCTCCAGCTCCAGCAGCGACCCTCGCGACAGCGCCAGCTCATGCTCATGCGGCTGATACATCGTGCCCACCGGATAATCCAGAAACGGCGTATCCGTCTCCTCAATATGGTTGCCCAGGATGTGCGCTACAGGCTTGCCCTTCGTAAACGCGATCAGCCGCTCCGTGCTCGCCTGGAACGCTGCAAAGTCCTGCACATACAGCCGCCCCGGATACAGACTGTCGCCTGACAGCAGCACCGCCGTCCGCCGGTCATAGAACGCAATGCTCGTCGCGCTATGCCCCGGTATCGGGATCACATCGATCACGCGGTCCCCCAGATCGATCTTGCCCAGCCATCGCGGCCAGCTGGTGATGCCATAAAACTTCATCGCTGTCTGCTGTCCACGTTGGCGGCACGAAACGTCACCGGCATCGCCGGATCATTCATCGCCTGCAGCGTCTTTGTCGCCGGCAATGTGGTCGCCATGCGCGATGTGTATGCACCACCAGCAGAGGAATACTCGTCGCGCCCATTCCGCTTCAGCCAGTTCTTCACCACCCACTTCAGCGAAGGCACCATGTTCCCATTCCGCGACCCCGTATCGATCAGCATCGCCTTTTCCTTCCCAAAGAACAGGAAGACAAAGGGCTTCTCATAGTCCGTGCACGGCGACTGCCGCAGGATGAAGAAATTCGGGTTGTACTCCTGCACCTGCCACTCCGGAATCTCCATGCACTTCGGCCCTTCGGAGTAGCCACCGCGCCGGCAGCGTGCCGCGCTCGATCGTCCCACCATCCGGCTCCGGCAGCTGGGCCCGCAGGCTTACCGCGCTCATCACCAACCCCAGCACCACAACACCACCGCACACCATCTTCATAGGCACCTCAGGCTCTCGTTTCGCAGGATTCGCAGGCTTATCTCGTGATTATCAAAATCCCTCTCGCCTCAAAGCAAGAAGCCCTCACAATCCCTATCCTCCCCATAGCCGCGCTGCATCCTTTGCGTCCTGCTATAAAATCCGTCTATTCTCTCCATACGCAACTGTCCACCCTCAACTCACGCTTTCGCTTTTCATCTAACCTGATCTCCAGCAGCCCAACCGTCCCGCTCCTCAGTCTTTCTCGACGAGCAAGCCGCTTCGCCCAGAATTTCCGCACCGAATCGCCACTTGGAGCAGCCCAGGCGATCAAAACAGGCATCAAGTCTTATTACGATTCACGCGCTTCGCCGCCCCTCGGCCGCCGCGCAAAAGGGAACAATGGACTTCGACTGGCTCAACACGTTCCTTGAGGTCGCTCGCCAAAAGAGCTTCTCCCGCGCCGCCGAGCGGCTGCACGTCACCCAGCCCTCCATCTCCGCCCAGATCCGCGCCCTTGAGACCTACCTCGGCCACCGCCTCCTCGACCGCGGCGGCGGCAAAGTCACCCTCACCGCCGCCGGCCGCGTCTTCCAGCCCTTCGCCGAGCAGTCCCTCATCCAGCTCAAGCACATCCGCCTCACCCTTGAGGACATGGAGCGCATGCCCCGCGGCACGCTCACCATCTCCGCCAACGACTCCACCGCCCTCTACGTCCTCCCTCTGCTCATCACCAAGTTCAAAAAGCAGTACCCGCGCGTCTCCCTCAACATCATCCGCGCCGAGCGCTCCAAGACCATCGCCCACGTCCTCGACCGCGAGGTTGAGTTCGGCATCGTCTCGCTCCCCATCCGCGACCCCCGCCTCCACGTCGAAGTCATCCACGAGGACAAGCTCGTCCTCGTCGTCCCCGCAGGCCATCCGCTCACGCAGCTCAAAACCGTCACGCTGTCGGATGCCTCCAAGCACGGCTTCCTCGTTCCCAAGGAAGGCCGCCGCCGCGAGCTCCTCGACCATCTCTTCGTTCAGAACAAGACCGCCCGCCGCGTCACCATGGAGCTTGACTCCTCCGAGCTCCTCAAGCGCCTCATCGTCGCCGGCCTCGGCATCAGCTTCATGCCCCGCATCAACTTCATCGACGAGATCAAGGCAGGCCTCGTCCAGGCCATCGACGTCGAAGGCGTCGACATCCCCCGCGATCTCGGCATCATCTCCCTGCAGAGCGTCCCGCTCTCCCGCGCCGCCAAAGCCTTCTTCACCTTCGCCACCGGCACCACCCGGCCCGAACCCGGCACCGGCATCCATCGACGTCGGCGAAGAGCTCGAAGACGATACCTCCCTCGCCATCGGCACCCCGCCTTCGGGCAAGAAATCTTCTTGACACTACCCCCATCTCGCTCTAGCGTTGTCCTCAACATCACCCTCACGCTGAGGCACCCCGTGGCGCACGATCCCACAACGCCGCCCTCCCATAAGCGTCTCAACTGGCGCGCCTCTTCGCGCCCTTCTCCATCATCGCCACCATCCTCTATGTCGTCTTCTTCGCCATAGAGCTCGTCCACTACTACACCGAGCCCCACGAGACCAAGCCACCCACCTTCATCGTGGCCATGCAGAACACCGTCTCGCAACAGATCGCGGAGATCAAACAGGTCGACGCCTTCCGTCTCTCCGGCACCTTCATCACCGATCTCTACGACTTCAACTGCACCTGGTATCTCCACTGCGAATCCAACGAGCCTCCCAAGGTAGACCTCGCGGAGTACCTGCGCACCCACCCACTCGACACCCCACTCACCTACCGCGAGCAGTCCATCGCCGAACCCGACCCCACGCCCCCAGCGCGCCTCATCATCCCCGTTGGTCCGCTGCCCGTTCCCACCTTTCACACCCTCTTCGGTACGCCGCACGCGCTCCTCACGACGGCCTCCTCCATCCATGCTGCTGGCGCCTGGGCGGTGCTCATGTTCATCAGCTGCAGCGTCATCTACTTCCTCGTTCCCATCCTTCTCTTCCGCAATACTGAAAATCGCGGCTTCATCTACTTCTGGATGGTCATGGCCGCGCCCTTCGGCATCCCCGGCGTCGTCACCGTCTTCCAATTCATCGCGCAGTCTCTCTTCCACGGCGTCAACTGGGCGCTCGGTCTGCTCGTCGTCGTCTGCGGATGGGCCTCTGCTCTCAGCCTCATCGTCGCCGTCCCCCACATCGTCAAGGCCCCGCATGAGGTCCTCGAAGCCGCGGAGACCATGCACCACCTCTAACCTTCGCGCCGGCTACTTTGCCGCGCGCGCCTCTGCCGCCTTCGTCTTCGCCGCCCAAGCCGCATAGGTCAGCCGGTCTTTCTCCCGCTGCCAAACATCATCAGGCAGCGCTGTCAGCTGCTCCCGCGTCAACGCCGGAAACCCCGTCCCCAGCGCATCGATCCCCGCCTCGCGGTCTTCGCGAAAGAAATTCTTCGCCTCGTCCACATGGTTCTCCGTCAGCCACGTCCCCACATGCGTCGTCGGCTCCTTCGCAATCGTCGCGGCATCCCAGAACGCAAAGTGCAGCTGCTCATTCAGCCAGGCCACGCCATCGCGGTCCACCCACGAAGGCCGATGGCTGATCCCCGGATACACCACGGTCGTGAACATATTCTTCGCCGCCGCGGACTCCGGCCCCACCAGCGCCAGCGCGCGCTCCTTCTGCTCCGCAAACCAAGCCGGCGGATGATGCGCCATATCCATCACCGTATCCGCCGACCCATTCATCACCAGCAGCGGGCCGCGCTCCGCATTCAGTGCATACAACACCGCCCCGCGATCGCCCAGCGGCAGCAGCGCCTTGTACGGAGGCATCTGGCAGGGCAGGGGATTCGCATCGAAGTACCCACCCGGCCCGTCATACACCCCGCCGCCCGAGATCACCACCGCATGAATCCGCGTATCGATCGCGCCCGTGATCCCCACAATAAATCCGCCCATCGAGTATCCCGCCACCCCAATCCGCGCCGGGTCCACATCCTTCCGCGATAGCAGATAGCTCACCGCCTGCATCACATCCACCTGCATCAGCCCGCCCAGCCGCTGCCCCCAGTCCGTCCGCGGCAGCCCCTTCGGTGGGCTCACCCACGCATCATGCACGCCCGTCCGAGACCTCTTATCGACATTCCGCTCGCCCTCGCCGATCGGGTCATATGTCACCACTACCGCTCCGGCCTTCGCAAACAGCATCCCGCCGTACATCGCGTACCAGCTGTACTTGTCGCCGCCATGCCCATTCACAATCACAATTCCCGGCAGCTTTCCATGCGCAGCGGTCGTTGCCGGGTCCGGGTAGTACACAATCGCGGGCACGATCATTCCATCCGCCGTCGCATAACTCACCCGGTCCACCTTCACCCCCGGCATCGCCACGAACGACCCATACGTCCTCGCCTCCAGCCTCGGCAGCGTCTTCGGAATGAACAACGCCGTCCGAATCAACGCTCGCCAGTGCTCAATCCGCTCATGCTCCTGCGCCGCGCTCAAGCTCGAAGCCGGAGCCAGCGCCGCCACCGGCGCACCGATCCCCGCATCCGCCCGCTCGGCCTTCGTCATCCGCCCATCCGGATCGTTCGGCCCAATCTCCTGCGCCCGCGCCGCCACTCTCGCCAGGCACAGCACACCCGCCAATACTGCCATCCGCCGCAACTTCATCCACGCCTCGCTTCAAGCGCCTCGTGCCGTTTAAAGTGACCCCTAAGACTATGGGATCCGAAGCTAACTCCAATCCGCTGCGGATCTTAGCCCCAAAAGGGGGGAGGGGTACCACCCCCTAAATCTGCGGCGAAAAGTCCGTCAGCTTCAAAAACGTCGACTCGTGCAGCTTCACAAACGGCCCATCCTTCTCCGTCTCCTTCTTCACCGCCACCCACTCCGGATCGCTCGAAAACTGCTTCCAGCTCTCCGTCGCGGCCTCGCGGCTCTTATGCCGCAGCATGTACACCAGCGTCCGACCGGCCAGAGGCTCATCCGTCGGCACCCAGTACGCCACCGGATGCATCCCGCACCGCACAAAGATGCTCCGCTCCTTCGTCCTGAACCGGTCCAGAATCAGCTCCTGCTTGCCTTCGTTCAGGTGATAGATGCGCAGCTCATACACCGTCTCCGGCCCAACACTCTCCTGCGCACTGGCGTTCATCGCTCCCAACGCCATCGCCATGCCTGCCGCTCCCTTCAACACATCGCGCCTGTCCATCGCTATCTCCTCTTCGCTCATCCTTGAGCCCCATCATCCTAACAACGCGAACCACGCTTGCCTCGCATGTCGCATACTAACCACGTCAAGGAGAAGCACCCACCCATGCAGCTAGGCCTCTTCACTCCCGTCTTCCAGGACCTCACTCTCGACCAGATGCTCACCGAACTCCGCGCCTACCCCGCCATCACCGCCCTCGAGCTCGGCACCGGCGGTTGGCCCGGAGCCAGCCACATCGCGGTCGACACGCTCCTCGACAACCCCGCCGCCGCCCGCGACTACCGCTCCCGCCTCGCGACGCCGGCCTCACCATCAGCGCGCTCTCCTGCCACAGCAACCCCATCCACCCCAACCCCGCCATCGCCCACCGCGACGACGAAACATTCCGCAAGACGGTACAGCTCGCCGAGCAGCTGGAAGTGCCACCGTCGTTACATTCTCCGGCTGCCCCGGCGCCTCCGCACACGACGCCACGCCCAACTGGATCATCGCCTCCTGGCCGCCCGAGTACGCCACCGCGCTGGACTGGCAGTGGGACGAGCGCCTCATCCCCTACTGGCGCGAGGCCGCAGCCTTCGCCGCAAACGCACGACGTCAGCATCGCGCTCGAAGCCCACCCCGGCTTCATGGTCTACAACCCGGAGACGCTGCTCCGCCTCCGCGCAGAGACCGGCGCCATCCCTCGGCATCAATCTCGACCCCAGCCATCTCTGGTGGCAGGGCGTCGACATCCCCACCGCCATCCGCGCCTGGGCCCCGCCATCCACCACGTCCACGCCAAAGACGTTGCCACTCAACCCACCCATGCTGCAACGCAACGGCGTGCTCGACACCAAGAGCTACGCCGACCTCGCGCAACCGCTCCTGGAGCTTCCGCTCCGTCGGCTGGGGCCACAGCGAGCTCGAGTGGAAGCAGATCGTCTCCGCGCTGCGCCTCGCCGGCTACGACGACGTCCTCTGCATCGAGCACGAGGACGCGCTCGCCTCGACGCCGCGAGGGCCTCACCTCCGCCGATCGCCTGCTCTCCCGCGTCCTGCTCACGGAGCCAGCGGTCAAACGCCTGGTGGGCCTAGCTTACCGGCTGCTGCGCGTCTCAAGGGATGCCTCCGCTCCGCAGCGCGCTCGACCTAGAGCGGCATCCACCGGAAGCTCTCCGCCGTCCCCGCTACTCGGCTCATCCTTGAAGGTCAGCAGCATCATCACCAGCATCGCGCCCGCGGCCACCGCGGCGAACAGCCATATCGACCGCCACGCATGCACCACCGCACCCGCCGCCGTCAGGCGTCGAGTAGTGCTCCACCACCGCGCCCGACAGCCACGATCCCACGAACATGCCCACGCCATAGGTGATGAACGTGATCAGCCTCTGCGTCGCCGCCCGCAGCGCCGCAGGGCTCTCGCGGTCAATGTAGATCTGCCCGGTGACAAAGAAGAAGTCATAGCAGATGCCATGCAGCACGATGCCGAGCCAGAACATCCACATCCATCCGCCGCTGTTGCCATACGCGAACAACACATACCGCACCACCCACGCCAGCATGCCCCAGCCCAGCATGTACTTGACGCCGAGCCTGCGAAAGAACCACGGGATCAGCAGCATGCAGAACAGCTCCGACATCTGCCCGCCGGTCATCTTGCCCGCAGCGTTCTTCACGCCCGCCTCATTCAGAAACAGGTTGGTGAACGCGTAGTAGAACTGCAGCGGAATGCAGATCAGAAACGATGCGAGCACAAACACCACCATCGACCGCTCGCGCAGCACGACGAACGCCTCGCGCGGAAACAGCTTCTTCGCGTGCGCGCGCCCTCGCCGCCAGCGGCGGCGTATGCGGCAGCGTCAGGCAATACGCCGCCATCAGCAGGGACGCCGCACACGCAATCTGCAACGGCCGCTGCCGTGCTCTCCAGCCGCAGCATACCCGACCAGCAACCCCGCGACGATCCATCCCGCCGTGCCCAGCACGCGGATCGGTCCAAACTCCAGCCAGGATCGCGCATCTGCCGAAACGCCAGCGAGTTCGTCAGCGCCAGCGTCGGCATAAAGCACAGGCAGTACAGCAGAAGCAGCACGTACTCGATCGCGCCAAAGCTTGTCTGCAGCGAGGCGGCCAGCAGCAGCGCGCCGCCCAGCCAGATGCAGCGCCGCCAGCACCCGCTCGCGTCGCAAACAACTCGTCGGCAATCAGCCCCACGAAGAACGGCGCAATCATCGCGCCCACCGCCGTCGTGCCCGCCGCCAGCGCCATCTGCTCGCCGGTGAAGTGCAGCGTCTGCGTCAGCCAGGTCCCGACCGTCACATACCACGCGCCCCAGATGAAGTACTCCAGAAACATCATCGTGCCCAGCCGCGTCTGCATCGCTCGCGTCATGCTCACGCCTTCAGCGCATTCACATACTCATAGTCGATGCGCAGAGCATCCATCGGTGGCATATCGAAGCCCTCCTGCTCCACGAAGTAGTGCTTGATGTTCGCTGCCTTCGCCGCCGCAAAGATCGGAGCATAGTTCTCCGTTCCCGTCCCAGCTCCGCCGGCGGCGGCGGATCGTCACGATCGGCAGGTTTGTCCGTCGGCTTGAAGTCCTTGATGTGCAGCAGCGTAATCCGTGTCGGATACTTCTTCAGATAATCCACCGCGACTGCCGCCACCCACCTTCACCCAGCCGCAGTCCAACTCAAACGTCACCAGCGTTCGGATCGGCGGCTGCAATCATCGCGTCATACGGCACCACCCCATTCTGCTGCGCAAACTCCATCGTGTGGTTGTGATACCCAAGCTGCAGTCCCCGCAGCCTTCGTCTTCTCACCCATCTTGTTCAGCTGGTCCATCGTCCACCGCAGGTCGTCCACGGTAAACGCGCGCACCTGGTCAGCAAAGCTCAAACCCTGCACGCGGGCCGGATCGCGGAACCATGGAAACGAGCAGATCACATAATGGCATCCCAGCTTCAGGTGATAGTCGATGATGCTGTCCACATTCGGCGCCAGGTCCTTGTACGAGTAGTGTCCGCCCACGCAGTTCAATTGCGCGTCCGCCATCGCCTGCTTCACCTGCTCCGGCGTATGTCCATAGAACCCCGCAGCCTCCACCTCGCGGTACCCGATCGCACCCACCTGCTTCAGCGTCCCTGCATAATCCTTCGCCAGCTGCTCACGCACGGAGTACAGCTGCAACCCCACCGGCCGCCCCCATGGCGAAGCCCACGCCACGCGGCCACCGCCGCAGCACCCAGCAAACTCAACCCTGTGCCCTTAAAAACGCACGTCGTGTCCACGGCTGCATCGCAGATCTCCCGGTCCGGTTGAAAGTTCATTCGGCGTAAGGGCTGTCTTGCCGTAGCCCATAAGCTATCGCCAGCTTTCGCAACACAGACTATCAGATGGCTCCCGTTCCCTGCCCACTCTGGTTGAATCGCTTCAATACTAGACCACCACTGCCTCGGCGTTATATAGTTCACCGCGTCAGGACTCCTCGCTGAAAGGCCTCCTTACCGCCATGTCCCTTCGCCGCAGCCTTCTCTCCGCCGTTGTGCTCTCGCTCTTCGCCGCCTCTGCCCCTCGCTCAAGCTCAACAAAGCCGACCCGCCATCACCGGCATCTCGCATATGTGCGTCCTCGCGCACGACACCGCAGCCTCGGCAGACTTCTACGGCCGCATCCTCGGCGCCACCAAGGCCCCGATCTCCAGGACCCCGCCGGCACGCGCTTTTACTTCAGCCCCACGCAGTTCATTGAGGTGCTGCCGCTGCCCGCCGATCACGTCGGCCTCAGCCGCATCTCCTGCGTGGCCTTCAACACCGTCAACGCAACAGGCCTCCGCGCCTACCTCATGGCGCACGGCGTCTCCAACGCATCGCCGCTCAAAACCGCCACCGACGGCAGCCACTGGTTCGTCACCCTCGACCCCGAAGGCAACGAAGTCCAGTTCGTCCAGCCCGGCCATCCCACCGTCGTCATCGACAACGCAAAGTCCATCAGTCACCACATCATCCACGTCGGCTACATGGTCAAGAACCGCGCGGACGAAGATCACTTCTACCGCGAGCTCCTCGGCTTCCGCCCCTACTGGTACGGCGCCATGCAGCCTAATCACCTCGACTGGATCTCCCAGCAGGTCCCCAACGGCCACGACTGGATCGAGTACATGATGGTCGGCGAAGGCTCCGACACGCCGGCGAACCACGTCGACGCGCGCACCCTCGGCGTGCTCAATCACTTCTCACTCGGCGTCGCCAACATGGAGGCCGCCGTCACCAAGCTCTACCAGCAGGACCGCCTCTCCCCGCGCCACGACGGCCCGCAGATGGGCCGCGACGGCAAGTGGCAGGCCAACCTCTACGACCCCGACGGCACCCGCGTCGAGCTCATGGAGTTCCAGCCCGTCATCCAAGCCCTGCTGCTCAGCCTTCACCGCCTCCAGCCCCACGCACTAGCCCTTGCCGCTGCGCTTCACCTTCGCCGTTGACTCCCGCACCATCAGCTCCGGCGCCATCACCACCTTCGCCGGATGCTTCCCCTCCGGCTCGCGTATCCGCGCAATCAGCTCCGCCACCGCCCGAGCCCCCATCGCCTCCAGTGGCTGCCGCACCGTCGTCAGCCGCGGCGTATAAAACGCAGCCACGCCAATATCATCAAATCCCACCACCGACACATCCTCCGGACACCGCAACCCTGCATCCGCCAGCGCCCGCATCGCACCAATGGCAGACGTGTCATTGAACCCACACACCGCCGTGAACCGAGGGTCGCGTGCGCATCAGCTCGGCCACCTTCGTATACGCCAGCTCCGGCGTCACCTGGTCATGGTTCATCTCCAGGCTCAACTCCGGCCGCACCTCGATCCCGTACTCCTGCGCCGCCTTCAGCATCAGCCGCCACCGCTCACCGCTCTCCAGGCACGAGGGCTGTCCCTTCATCATCAGCACGCGCCTGTGCCCCAGCTTCGCCAGGTGCTCCAGCGAAAGCCGTGCGCCCAGCCGCTGGTCTACCACCACGCTCGTCACCCCCGGCTCCTTCGTCGCATAGGAGATCGTCACCGCTGGAATCACCGGCGGCTCCATCACCTTCGTATTCATAAAGATCAGCCCATCCACTGCGCGCTGCCGCAGCAGCAGCGGATACTCCCGCAGCAGGTCCTCGCGCGAAAGGTGGCTCACCGTGAAGTAGAGATATCCCGCATCCACCAGCGCCTCTTCCAGCCCCCGCATCACCCGCGTGTAGTACCCATCGCTCGACTCCGGAACGATCACCCCAATCGTCCGCGTCTCACGCTTGCTCAACGAACGCGCCAGCAGGTTCGGACGATAGTTGAACTTCTTCACCGCCTCCAGAATTCGCGCCCGCGTCTCTGCCGTCATCGCCTTCGCCAGCGGCACATCGTTGATTACCATCGACACCGACGCCGGCGAGAGCCCCAGATACCGCGCAATCTCTTTCAGCCCCGGCGGCTTTCCGCTGTCACGCACCGGCTTGTCCTGTTGCGGCGTAGTGGATTTCCTGGGCAAAGTCTTTCGTTTCACCTGTCTGCGCTGCGCTATCGCCGCGCCCTCTGCGTTTGGTTTCGATCATGTCATATCGCCGCCCCTTCAGCAATCACGCAGCGGTCTGCAAGTCCTGTATAAACCGCCTCAACGCCTTTATCTTGACAGCCCGCGGCCCCGGCTTGTAGAAGTTCTACATCGCATAGAAGTCAATCGTTTTAGTAATGAAGAAAATCGTTTGTCTAAGGAGCTTGTAGTGGATCGTCGCAAATTCCTCCAGACCACCGGCCTCACCCTGGGTGCAGGCTCGCTCTCCAGCCTTGTGCCCTCCGTGCTCCATCGACCCGAGACTTCTCAGTCCGCGGTGCGCTCTGCCGCAAAATTTCCCAGCGGCTTCCTCTGGGGCTCCGCCACCGCGTCCTATCAGGTGGAAGGCGCGGTCCACGAAGGCGGCCGCGGCGTCTCCATCTGGGACACCTTCTCCCACACCCCCGGCAAGACCGCCAACGGCGACACCGGCGACGTCGCCGACGACTTCTACCACCGCTACCCGCAGGACATCGAGATGATGAAGCGCATGGGTCTGAAGACCTTCCGCTTCTCCGTCGCCTGGCCGCGCATCTTCCCCAACGGCACCGGCAAGCCGAACCAGCAGGGCGTCGACTTCTACAACAAGCTCGTCGACGCGCTGCTCGACGCCGGCATCCAGCCCTACTGCACGCTCTTCCACTGGGACCTCCCGCAGGTCGCTGCAGGACAAAGGCGGCTGGGAGATCCGCGACGTCGCGCACGCCTTCGCCGACTACGCCGGCTACACCGCTGGCTTCCTCTCCGACCGCGTCAAGCACTTCATGACCATGAACGAGATGCGCTCCTTCGCCGATCATCGGCTACGGCGACGGCACGCCACGCTCCGGGCCTGCAAGCTCGACCGCAAGCGCATGGCGCAGCTCAACCACAACGTCGTCTACGCGCACGGCCTCGCCGTCCGCGCCATCCGCGCCCACGCCAAGGGCTCCGGTCAAGGTCGGCCTCGCCGACAACCTCGAAGCCGCCACGCCGGTGCATCGAAATCCCCGGAGCACATCGAAGCCGCGCGTAACGGCATGCGCGAGCTCAACGCCATGTACCAGACCGTCATCCAGGAGGGCCGTTACACCGACCACTACCTCAAGACGCCTCGGCGCCGACGCGCCGCACTTCACCCAGGAAGAGCTCGACATCATCAAGTCGCCGCTCGACTTCGTCGGCATCAACATGCTACACCCCGCACTACGTCCGCGCCGCCGACAACGACGCCGGCTTCGTCTCCGTCCCCAACCCCTCCTCCTACCCGCACATGTACAGCCCCTGGCTCACCGTCGGCCCGGAGGCGCTCTACTGGGGCCCGAAGCTCACGCACGACGTCTGGGGCGTCAAGGAGATCTACATCACCGAGAACGGCTGCTCCTCTGCCGACAAGATCGCCGACGACGGCCACGTCTACGACACCGACCGCGTCATGTACCTGCGCAACTACCTCACGCAGCTGCACCGCGCCGTCGCCGAGGGCGTCCCGGTCAAGGGCTACTTCTGCTGGTCAGCTGCTCGACAACTACGAGTGGGCCGACGGCTACGACAAGCGCTTCGGCATCGTCTACGTCGACTTCAAGACCCAGAAGCGCACCCCAAAACTCAGCGCGCACTTCTATCAAAGCGTCATCGCCTCCAACGAAGTGAAGTAAGGCCGTCCCGCAAACCGGCTCGAGCCTCCACCCTGCCCTCCTGTAGCCCGCCGCTGCAGGAGGGCTAAAAACACCCCGCGAAATCACCATCTTTTCTCACACAGCCGTACATCCGCGGCGGTAGACTGCCTCAGCAACGCCAGGCCTCAATCTCTCTTTATGCAAGGAGCAACCATGTCAGACCTCGACGGCCGCACCCGCGAACACGGTGAGATCCATCACAAGAACCACTCCACCCACATCCACACCCTGCGCGAGACCTACGGCAAGCACTTCGCCCCCGGCTACGACGACCACGCCACCCTCGGCGAGCTCCTTGAGAAGGAAAAGTTCGAATCCCTCTCTCAGTACCTCAAGCACCACGGCCACCACGAAGCCTGACCCTGCCGCCTTCCGCTGGCGCGTGTCCGACGGCCCGACCCTCCAGGGTTGGGCCTCACCCCTGCCCACACCCCCTATCGTCCTTCGCCCGCGCAGTCACAATTTCATCCCCTCGAAAGACCGGCAAGTCGCGGGTTCGATGTCAACCCCCGACCAGCCAACCATGCCTCGAACTCTAACAAAACAATCATGATATCCCCCAGAACGAAAAACACTTTCACCCCCGCCGGACCGCTATACTGGAAGTAGGGGAATCCATCTCTCGGGCACCCCGCGCCGTTCCTCGAAATAACCCATTGGATATCCCATATCTAACCCCATTAGAATCATCCGCTTACCGGAGTGATCTCCGCGTAAGTCGTTGATTCTGCTAGATACCCTCCGCTACATAGGGAGGGGGGAGGGGGTATCACTCTCCCCGCAAAACAAAACCGGCGAGCATCCTTCGCTCGCCGGTCTCATCTCGTGCAAACATCCTGTTTAGAAGTGGAATCCAACCTCAGCCGTCAGCGCTCGCGGAGTCACATAATGCGTTCCGCTGAACGTTGAGAGGAAGTTGTACAGCGCATACTTGTTGGCAATGTTGACGCCAGTCAGTCGCAGACTCCACTTGTACTTGTCTCCGTTGAAGAGGTTGTCCTCGCCAAGCGAGATGTCGTACAGGTTGCGATGCGCAATGCGCGGCGGGTTCTTGTCATCATTCTCCGTTCCCGGCGCAGGGATGGTGACGAGATTGGACGTAAGCTCGCTGGCCAGGCACTGCTGGAAGCCGCCATTAGCGACAGTAGCCTCCACACCGTTGCAGGTAAGACCAGCCTGGAACTGCTCATCGGCCGTAAGGCCGCTGAGGTCGATACCGGGCTGACCGTTGATCAGGATGCCGCCGCACGGGCTGTTCGGATCTGTCACGTTGTAGCAAGGCACGGAACCGGCAGTCAGGCCGCTGTCGTAGCGCCAGTTGAACCCAAGCCACGGAGCATGCTTGCCGGGCATCTGGTACTGGATGTGTGTGGTCTGGTTGAACTTCTCGTCGTGATCAATACGGAAGGGATAGATGCTGCCCTGGGCGACAGTGGCTCCAGCTCCAGCGACCTGCGGCGGGAAGAAGCGGGCCGCCACCGACGACGCCACCATGTAAGCCGAGAAGCCATGCACCGTGGGAACTTCGGCGTGCAAAGCGTAGCCCGGGATCTTGGAGTTATGCCAGTCGATGGGGAAGGTGATCGGCGTATTACCAAGCACCGAGAAGTCGAAGGCGTTGTGCGTGTACTTCCAGATGTACTCGCCCTGAGAAGACGAAGTGCTTGCCAATGGCCTGCTGCAGCCCGGCATGGAACTCATTGCGGAAGCCCGGTTGCAGGGTGGTGCCGACGCCAGGCGAGCAGTTGAGCAAGGGTGCCAGGACATCGCTGCTGCAGCCCTGGCTGGAGAGCACAAGGTTTTCGTTGAAAGGGCTTTCCAGTGTGCGGGCATAGGAAATACGCAGCACGGTGGCACTCTTGGGAATGGTGTAAGCGATGCCCAGGCGCGGCTCGGCCTGCTGCGCTCGGGTAAGACCGTTATAGATATCGCCGCGGATACCGAGGTTGAAGAGCCAGTTGCCGGTCTTCAGTTGGTCTTCGACGTAGAGCGCGAGCTCCTTGACGTCAGTGTGACCGTCGAAGGTGAACTGGCCGCCACCGCGAGTCAGGTCGTAGGGCAACAAGACGGAGTTGTAGGTACCGCCGACCGAGGGGTCGTTGGAGACGGCACCGGCTGCTGCGCACTGGCTGGGGTCAGTGAAGCCCGGCAGGGGATTGCCATTCACGTCCACGCAAGGCGAGTTGAAGGTAGGGGCCGCGATGCCGAGCGTGTCGAGTTCACGCAAGAAAGTCTGCGAGTAGTTGGCGCCGGCCTTGAAGTTGTTGATGCCGTGGACGTAGGAGAAGTCCGTGTGGGCACCAGCGTTGGTTAGCGAACGGGCGCCGCGTCGCAAAGCCTTCAACTCGTCGAAGGAATTCTCTCCACGTTGAGTGCGGACGCAACTTCATCCAGCAGCACGGCCAACACCACTGCCCTTTTAGAAAGTGTGTACGGAAGCTCCAGCGGCCTGAACGTGCTCGCTTAGAACGGTGCTCGCTTAGAACAAGGCCAGTCTTTGCGTCGAGGTGTAGTGTAGACAACTCGCCCCGACAGGATCGCTCCTCTTAGCGTGGTACGACTTCCATCAGCATTCCATACTTAGGGCGGAGGGTGATGAGCGGCTGTGGCTCAATCCGGTGGCCCGGAGCCAAGCGTAGTTTCCATTTTTGCGCGAGTGTCGCGAGAATCAGGATACCTTCCATCCAGGCAAATGATTCTCCAATGCACTGCCGCGCGCCCGCACCAAACGGAAAGTAAGTAAATTTTGTGCGCCGCGCTTTGCCTTCCGCAGAGAATCGATCGGGATCGAAGCGCAGAGGATCGGGAAAGTACCGCGGATCACGCTGAGTAATAAATTGGCTGATCAGCACAGTGGTGCGCGCAGGAAGAAAATATTCACCCAGAGTGAAGTCATTGCGCGCGTAACGGCCCATAGCCCACGCCGGTGGATAAAGGCGCAGCGACTCCGCCATCACAGTTTCCGCATAGCGAAGGTTGGGAACATCCGCGGCCACCGGCAATCTGCCCGCGAGCACGCGATCCACTTCTTCATGAAGTTTGGCTTCGCAATCTGGATTCTCGGACAGGAGGTACCACGTCCAGGACAGCGCATTGGCAACGGTTTCGTAGCCCGCAAGAAAAATGGTGATGACCTGATCCCGCAAAGCTTGCCGCGAAGCTTCGTCACTGGCAGCGGACGCGGCCAGCATAAGATCAAGCAGGCTCCCGCTGTCGCGGCCGCTGCGACGGTGCGCATCGATCATTCTGTAGACAACGGCGTCGATGCGCTTGCGGGCTCGAACAAATGCAGCCAGCCCAGGTGGACGCAAGTGCACCAGCCATTCGGCAGCGGGCAACATGACCAGAAAATTATAGAGACCCATAATGCGATTAATGGCCGCCGCAAGCTCGTAGACTTCGTCTCGTAAATCAGTCGCAAACAAAGTGCGGCCGACAATATTGAGCGTGAGGTGCATCATGTCGACCGCGATATCACGGCGTTCGCCGGCTTTCCACGAATCGCGGAGCTGGGCTGATTCTTCCACAATGACGCCGCCGTACTCGCCGATACGTTGCCGGTGGAACGCGGGCTGAGCCGCCAGCCGTTGCGCGCGATGGACAGCGCCCTCAGCCGTAATCATGCCGTCGCCGAGCAACATTTTGGTGCGCTGTACGGTTCGTTCCTTGATGAAATTGTCATTCTGTACAACTAACACTTCGCGGATGTAGTCAGGGTGGTTTAGAAAAACAATGTGATGAGGTCCAATCTTGTAATGCGCGATATCGCCGTAGGTCTTAGCCAGATGTTGAAAGAGAATGATCGGATTTGCCGGGCGAAACTTGCGGAAAGCAAACCATATAAGATTGCGCTGGAAGCCGGGGGGAAAGCGATAGCTCTTTCGATCCTGGGAAACATTCGGTTGCGCATGCCGCGCTGCGGTTGCCATTTCAGTAGTTTACCCTGCACTATTATTTCTGAAGTTGATCGAGCGCAGCCAGAACCTCTTCGCTATGCCGTCCGGGGTCGACAGTGGTATAGGTTTTCGCAATCTTGCCGGCAGGATCGATCAGGAAGGTGTGCCGCGCGGCAAACTTCGTCAATCCCAGATTAGTGAGCGAGCCGTACGCCTTGCTCACTCCGCCGTTGCTGTCTGCCAACAGCTTGAAATTCAGACCTTCTTTTGCGCAGAACTTTTTGTGCGAATCGACGCTGTCGAGGCTCACGCCGAGAACCACGGAGTTGCGCTGATCGTACTTTGGCTGATCGACCTGGAAGTTGTGGGCTTCGCGCGTGCAGCCCGGAGTCTGGTCTTTGGGATAGAAATATAGGACCACCCATTTGCCGCGAAAATCCTTCAAGCTTACCGCCGCTCCCTCTTGCGAAGGCAAAGTGAAATCAGGTGCAATGTCGCCGGGCATGGGACGAGTGGCACGCGAACCCGAGAAGAGCCGGGGAGCCACGAATATGACGATCACAACTATCAAGACGAGCAGTACAATTTTCAACATTTCGGCCCTCGGAACGGAGTCGCGTGTAAGAAGGAGGAAAGGTTCAGTTCCTCAGCGCGCACTTCAGCATTGTAAAACGTTTGGACATCTACCCTTTGCCAAGCAAGTTTCCTGATAATTGAATATCATGGAGTATTCGCAACAGTGAGACGGAGAAATTAGACGTGGCTCAGACGGAAACTGACGGTCAAGAGGTTTTGGAAACCCGGGAGTGGGTTGATTCGCTGGATTACGTGCTGTCGCGCGGCGGCCCGGAACGCGCGGGACGCCTGTTGCAGCAACTGGCGCTGCACGCGCGGCGCGCCGCTGGCGTGAATCTGCCGTTCTCGGCGACCACGCCCTACCAGAACACGATCCCAGCCGCGCAGCAGCCGCCATTTCCCGGCAGCCAGGAGATGGAGCGCCGCATCAAGAGCCTGGTCCGCTGGAACGCGCTGGCCATGGTGGTCCGCGCCAACAAGATTCAGGAAGGCATCGGCGGGCACATCTCTACCTTCGCCTCCGCGGCCACGCTGTACGAAGTTGCTTTCAATCATTTCTTCCGAGCGCAAACCGAAAGTGGCGATCGCGACATTCGTTTATTTCCAGGGCCACGCCGCGCCCGGAATCTATGCCCGCGCTTATCTCGAAGGCCGTATCCCCAACGAGAAGCTGGAAAATTTCCGCCGCGAACTGAAGCCCGGCGGCGGGCTGAGTTCTTATCCGCATCCGTGGCTGATGCCGGATTTCTGGGAGTTCCCCACCGTTTCAATGGGACTGGGGCCGATCCAGGCGATCTATCACGCGCGCTTCATCCGTATCTGGAGAATCGCGGGCTGAAGCAGTCGACCGGCGGCAAAGTCTGGGCGTTCCTGGGCGATGGCGAAATGGACGAACCCGAATCGCTGGGCTCGATCACGCTGGCCTCACGCGAGAAGCTCGACAACTTGATTTTCGTGGTGAACTGCAACCTGCAGCGCCTGGACGGCCCGGTGCGCGGCAACGGAAAAATCATTCAGGAACTCGAAGCGATCTTCCGCGGCGCGGGATGGAACGTCATCAAATGCATCTGGGGCTCCGATTGGGACAGCCTGATTCAGAACGACCGCGACGGCCTGCTGGTGCGGCGACTGGGCGAAATCAGCGACGGACAGTATCAGAAATATTTTGTCGAGAGCGGCGCTTACTTCCGGCAGAACCTTTTCGGCACCGATCCACGCCTGCTGAAGATGGTCGAGCATCTTTCCGACGAGCAACTCGCGCGCATGCGCCTCGGCGGACACGATCCCATCAAGGTGCATGCCGCCTACCGCGCGGCAGTCGATCACACAGGATCGCCGACAATCATTCTGGCGAAAACGATCAAGGGCTACGGCCTGGGCGAAGCGGGCGAAGGCAAGAACATCACGCACCAGCAGAAGAAGCTGAACGAAGACGAGCTGGAGATGTTCCGTTCACGCTTCGGAATTCCAATTCCGGACGATGAATTGCATAACGCGCCGTTCTACCGTCCGTCGGACGACAGCGCGGAAATCAAGTACATGCAGGCGCGGCGGCAGCAACTCGGCGGATACATGCCGAGCCGCAAGGTGCGCGCCACGCCCTTGAAGCCGTTACCGGAATCGCTATTTCGAGGAATTCCACAAAGGCACAGACGGCCGCGAAGTTTCGACCACCATGGTTTTCGTGCGCCTGCTGGCAAAACTGCTGCGCGATCCTGAACTGGGCAAGTTCATTGTGCCGATTATTCCCGACGAAGCTCGAACCTTCGGCATGGAGGCGTTGTTCCGCCAGGTAGGGATTTATTCGAGCGTGGGTCAGCTCTATGAACCGGTCGACATGGACACGCTCCTTTATTACAAGGAAGCGAAGAACGGGCAGATTCTGGAGGAAGGAATTACCGAAGCAGGTTCGATGTGCTCATTCATCGCGGCGGGCACGGCTTATGCGAACCACGGCATCAACACGATTCCGTTTTTTATTTATTACTCGATGTTCGGATTTCAGCGTATCGGCGATCTGATCTGGGCCGCGGCTGATATGCGCTGCCGCGGATTTCTCGTCGGCGGCACTGCCGGACGGACCACACTCGCAGGCGAAGGCTTGCAGCATCAGGATGGCCACAGCCACGTTCTCGCTTTGCCGGTTCCGAACTTGTTAGCTTACGATCCGGCGTTCGCATACGAGATTGCCATCATCATTCAGGATGGCATCAAGCGCATGTACGTCGATCAGGAATCGATCTTCTATTACCTGACCGTCACCAATGAGCCTCTGCCGATGCCCGAGATGCCGAAGGAGGGCAACGTCCGCGAAGGGGTGTTGCGCGGGTTATATCGCTTTAAAGCCGCCGATGCGCCAGACGCCAAGCTGCGCGCCCAGTTGCTTGGTAGCGGCACCATCATGTACGAGGTGTTGAAGGCGCAGACGATTCTGGAGGAAAAATATGGTGTCGCAGCGGACGTGTGGAGCGTGACCAGTTATAAGGAACTCTACCGCGACGCCAATGATTGCGAACGTTGGAACATGCTGCATCCGGCCGACTCGGCGAAGGTTCCATACGTTACGCAAACTTTGAAAGATGCGTCCGGACCGTTCATTGCGGCATCTGATTACATGAAGGTGCTGCCGGAGAGCTCTGGCGAAGTGGGTGCCCGGACAACTTGTTTCGTTGGGGACCGACGGTTTCGGCCGCAGCGAATCCCGGACCGCGCTGCGCGACTTTTTCGAAGTCGATGCGAAACATATCGTGCTGGCCACGCTGGGCGCGCTGGTGCGCGAGAAGAAAATCGGCATGGACATCATGAAGAGAGCGATTCGAGACCTCGGAATTAATCCCGAAAAGCTAATCCGGCGATCAGTTGAACCTGACTCACAGACTCTTAACGTAGCCAAGGAATGTAATCAGTGATTGAATTCAAACTTCCGGCACTCGGTGAAAACATTGAACAGGGCGACTTGGTGCGCCTGATGATTGCGCCCGGCGCGGCGGTAAGCGAGGGCCAGGCGGTGATGGAGCTAGAAACCGACAAGGCGGTCGTGGAAGTGCCATCTTCGGTCAGCGGTACGGTGAAAGACGTTCTCGTTAAAGAGGGCGAAAAAATTAAGGTAGGCCAAGTCGTTTTTACCGCTGACGGCAACGGAACAGCCGCGGCTGTTACTGAAACTCCACCGGAGAAAGACCTGCCACAGAAGCCAGCTGAAGGTGTGCAGCCAGCGTCATCGGCGCCGCATGAAACAAGTGCCGCAGTGAGCGCAAGACCGGGACCGTCTGTGGCTGCGCCGCAGCGGAAGCGCTCCACCGATGTTCCCGCGGCCAGCGAATTTCGTCTACAGGAATTGGGTGAAAACATCTCGCAAGGCGACCTTGTGCGTTTGATGATTGCGCCGGGCACGAAAGTTTCCGAAGGCCAGCCAGTGATGGAACTCGAAACTGACAAGGCAGTCATCGAGGTCCCTTCCTCAGTGAGCGGGATTGTCAAAGAAGTCAACGTAAAAGAGGGCGAAAAGATTAAGGTGGGTCAGTTGATTTTCACTTTAGAGGGAGGGCCCGCCTCGCAAGCTGCCGCGGTTCGTCCGGCGCGGGGCCCGGTGGAACATGTCTCCGGGCAGCATGGCGCGCGCCTCGCCTTTCAGGCGGCAATCCGCGCTGAAGGCAAGACCGAAGAACAAGCGCTACCGCCCGATCAGCCGCAGCCCCGTCCTGCAGATTTTTCGATGCCTTTGCAGTTGGGCAAAGTGGCTGGAACGGAACACCGCCAACCTGTGCCGGCCGCTCCGCACACTCGCCGGCTGGCTCGCGAACTTGGTGTCGACATTTACGAGGTCAAGGGAACCGGGCCGGGCGGGCGCATCAGCGAAGACGATGTGAAGGCTCACGCCAAGGCCGCGCTCGCCGCGCTCTCTACGGCGGCGCAAGCCCCGGCTCGTGCAGGACATTTCATCGCGCCCAAACTGCCTGACTTTTCGAAATGGGGAAAGATCGAGCGCGTCTCCATGCGCGGTGTTCGCCGCAAAACAGCCGAGCATCTCGCCGAATCCTGGAATACGATTCCCCACGTCACCCAGCACGATCGCGCGGACATCACCGAACTGGAACAATTGCGCGCCCGCTTCGCTCCTAAGGCGGAACAAGCTGGCGGCAAGATGACGGTGACTGCAATCGCTTTGAAAGTTTGCGCCGCAGCGCTGAAAGTTTTTCCGCAATTCAATGCCACCATCGATATGGAGAAAGAAGAAATCATTTATAAGCAGTACATCAGTATCGGAGTGGCGGCAGACACCGATCGCGGTCTGCTGGTTCCGGTAATTCGCGATGTGGATAAGAAAAATATCGTTGAGCTGGCGGTCGAGTTATCGCAACTGTCGAAGAAGGCGCGGGATAAAAAGATCACGGTTGCCGACATGGAGGGTGGCACCTTCACCATCACCAATCTCGGCGGCATTGGAGGCACGGCGTTTACGCCGATCGTGAACCATCCCGAAGTGGCCATTCTCGGACTTTCCCGTTCGCGCATGGAGCCGGAATGGATTGGAGGCAAATTTGAGCCGCGTCTGATTTTGCCGCTCTCGCTCTCCTACGATCATCGCTTGATTGACGGCGCCGACGCCGCGCGTTTTGTGCGCTGGATAGCGGAAGCATTCGAGCAGCCATTCCTGCTTTCCGTTCAAGGCTAGCTGCGTGGCCAAAGTCATCCTAAAAAAATCACTGCATGAACGATAATCTGAACCAATCGCCGGAGTTACTTCGGGTCACTTCTGAAGACCCAAGTAAGAAGTTGAAAGTCGCCGTCGTCGGCGGCGGACCGGGCGGCTACGCCGCCGCTTTCCTGGCCGCTGATCTCGGCATGCAAGTTACGCTGATCGATCCTGAGGCGAATCCCGGCGGCGTTTGTCTCTATCGCGGCTGCATTCCTTCGAAGGCGCTGCTGCACGTCGCCAAGCTGATTGAAGAATCCCAGCAAGCCAAGAACTGGGGAATCGAATTCCCTGCTCCAAACATTGATCTGGAGCGCTTGCGCGCGTGGAAAGAAGGCGTCGTCAAGAAACTGACCGGGGGCCTCGGACAACTTTCCAAGCAGCGTCACGTGGAATACATCCAAGGCCGCGCGGCGTTCGAAAATTCCACCACGCTGCGGATCAGCAAGATGGATTCCACCGAAGCCGTGCTGAGCTTTGATCGCATCATCATGGCAACCGGGTCTCGGCCTGCCATCGTTCCGGCGCTCAAACTCGACTCGCCGCGCATGATGGATTCCACGGCCGCTCTGAATCTCAAGGACATTCCCGGCAGCCTTCTTGTAGTCGGCGGCGGATACATCGGCCTCGAACTTGGCTCGGTCTATGCCGCTCTCGGAACGCGCGTGACTGTGGTTGAGATGTTGCCCGGCTTGCTTCCGGGTGCAGATCGCGATCTGGTTCTGCCGTTGCACAAACGCCTGGAGAAGATGTTCGAAGCAATACTGCTGAACACAACGGTCGCATCTCTTAAAGAGGAAGGTGCCGGTATTCGCGCAACCTTCGAAGGTAAATCCCTGCAGGAAAAAGACCGGGAGAAAATTTTTGATCGCGTGCTTGTTTCTGTTGGCCGAAAGCCGAACTCGGAAATACCCGGACTGGAAAACACTCAGGTACAAGTGGGCTCACGCGGATTCATCGAGGTGAACAAGCAATTGCAAACCGCCGATCCGGCGATTTATGCCATTGGTGATGTGGTTGGCGAACCGATGCTGGCGCACAAGGCATCGCACGAAGGACGAACAGCGGTCGAGGCCATTGCCGGACACAAAGTTGCTTTCGAGCCCGACTGCGATTCCCGCAGTCGTCTTCACCGATCCGGAGGTTGCATGGTGCGGACTCACTGAAACCCAGGCGGAAAAAGAAAATCGGGAAATCAAAGTTGCGAAGTTTCCCTGGGGCGCGTCCGGACGCGCCGTCACGCTCGATCGACCGGAAGGAATGACAAAGCTGATCATCGATCCGCATACCGAGCGCGTCCTCGGCGTCGGCATTGTTGGCGTTGGCGCGGGCGAATTGATTGCGGAAGGAGTGCTTGCCATCGAAATGGCGGCGCTGGCCAGCGATGTGGCGATGACGATTCACCCGCATCCCACGCTTTCGGAAACCGTGATGGAATCCGCGGAAGTTTTTTTCGGCACCAGCACGCACGTATTTCGACCGAAACGCAGCTAACGGGCGCTTCTAGAGCGCAATCGGACACTCCCATCCAATTGCTTCCGCTACAATAAACTCTCGTTGCGAGAGCCAGCACATTTGCTGAACCCTCGAAATCTTCGCGCAGCGGCGCGGAATGCACCCATGTCCACCCTTTCCAGACGAATCGTTTTCTTAGTGTTAACTCTGAGTATTAGTTTCCCTCTGCTGGCGCAGGGTGCGCTGGGCAACTGCTGCCATCCAAAGCAGCGAACACTTCCAAAACGCAGACTGATCCGCTGGGCCGGGATACTCCCTACGGCACCATCTTCGGATTTCTGGAGGCGGCGCAATCCGGAAACTACACCATCGCGGCTCAGTACCTGCAGATGAGTTCGGCGCGCCGCCAAACTGAGGGCGAGGCGCTGGCACAGAAGCTGCAGGCTGTAATGAACGCAGCTTTCGCCGGCAACCTGAAGCCGAGCAGGGATCCCGAAGGCGCGCTACAGGAAGGCGTTTCGCCTGACCGGCAAAACCTGGGGACTATGTCATCCGGCGACGTGGAAGCGGAGCTGGAACTGGTTCGCGTCTCCGATCCGAACGCGGGAAAAATCTGGCTCATCGCTTCCGACACTCTGGCGAAAATTCCCGAACTTTACGACCAGGTCGAAGCGCGGCAAGTGGAGACACGTCTCCCCAAATGGGTGGTGAGGCATCAGTTGGCGGGCATGCCTCTGTGGCAATGGTTTGCTTTGTTTCTACTGATTCCCATTGCCGGGGCTATCGCATGGGTCTTGCTGGTGATTCTGCAAATTCCGATTCGATGGTGGGCGCGCAGGCGCGGCCACGTCGAATTGGAATCGAGGTCAGTGTCCGGGCCGGCTTGGTTGCTTCTCGGCGTTCTTATCCATCGGATTCTCGCCGCCTACCTGGACATCCCTTTACTGCAACGTCACTACTACTCGCAGGTCACAACGGTCGCTGTCATCATCGGCACCAACTGGATCCTGTGGCGAGTCGTGCGATGGTCTCTGCGCGGAGTGAGAAATCGTGCTCTGGCTCGCGGCCACGCAGGTACGGGTTCGCTCATGCTGTTGGGCGAACGCCTGGTAAAAGCCTTCATCTTTTTGATGGCAGTATTTCTTATCTTCGGAGTGTTGGGATTTAACTTGAGCACCGCACTCGCCGGGTTCGGCATTGGAACCCTGGCAGTAGGCTTCGGCGCCCAGCAGACGATCGCGAATCTTTTCGGCGGCGTCTCCGTGTTGGGCGACGAAGTGATTCGCGTAGGAGACCTCTGCAAATTCGGCGACCGCACTGGAACCGTCGAGGATATCGGCCTGCGCTCCACCCGCGTGCGCACCGAAGAGAGGACGTTGCTGGCCATCCCCAACGGGACCGTGGCGACGATTAACGTCGAGAATCTGAGCCGCCGCGACAAAATCCTTTTTAAAACTGTTTTAGGCTTCCACACGGATACGTCAGAGCAACAGCTTCGCTCCGCGCTCTCCGAAATCCGGCGCGTTTTGAGCGACAATCCTAAGATTGAAACCAGAACCATTCGCGTCCGGCTCACCGAGTTAACCGCAAGCGCGCTCAACGTGGAACTCTTCTGTTACGTAATGACCAGGGAATATAACGAATTCGCTGCGGTGCGGGAGGAATTGCTGCTCAGCATTATGAACCTGGTAGAAGACTCCGGCACCAGCCTGGCATCCTCATCGCAGACGTTATATCTCAGCCCCGACCCAGCTTCGCCTAAACAGAAAAAGGAGGCCGAGAGCAAAGACGCTGCATTATCACAAACCCCACGCGAGCGACTAGATTCAGCTTTGCACGACCGGACGCAAGACGGCGGAAAGAGTGCCAAGAGTCAAGACTAGATTTTACGGGTCGATTTTCCGGCAAAGCAAAAGAGAAGAAAACGATGCGTCGGGTAGTAGATCACTGCGGGAACAATAATCAGATACGCCAAAAGGTAGACCAACCCGGGCACTGCATGCTGTTCACGAAAGAAAAGTCCGCGCGCCCAGTTCACGTCGGACTGCGGACGCCACAGGTAATTGATCGGAACAACGATCCAGGTGGTGAGGGTCTGATACTTCCAGCCTCTCGGGTCATAGCCGACGCGGTGAATAGCCCACAGTAATAGCGGGGGAGTGACTACGTGAAACAAGCTGAGCAATCGAATCGGCAACGGAACTTGAGGATCGAACATAAATTCCGTGCCGCCGATCAGATGTCGTCCGCTCAGCAAAGCGACCGCGAGATCGATGGTGAATAGAATCTGAAATACCAGAAGCCCGGTTGCCTGCCACGAAAATATCAGCGCACTTTCCAACCAAAGAGCGGCAACGATAAACAGATTCCCCAGATCGCAGAAAAAAAGAAAGTTTTGCGAACCATACTGCCGCCAATACAAAGGTACCCACGCGATTACGCACGCGGTCCAGACCACTTTTAGCCAGAGCGGGATGCGCATGACAGCGTAATTGTATGCGGGAAAACGTCTCGAGGTACAAGCCCTAAAAGCCGCGTCTGGCAAGCCCAAAGCCGCTCCCCCGCAATTACCACCGTAACTTGCTGCGGCTTACGGGTGTACCTACGATGAATTCAATATGGGTTACCAAGCACTCCTTTTCTGTCCCGACGAAAAAACAGCTCGCACCGTAACGCAGGTTCTCAGCGAGTTGGACTTCGAAGTAGTTCCCTGCACTGAACCCTTCGCCGCAGTAAAGAAGTTGATGGGGGAGCACTTCGACGCGGTGGTGGTGGACTGCGACAACGAGCAGAATGCCACATTGCTCTTCAAGAGTGCCCGCAATTCGCCGAACAACCAGTCGGCACTGGCTGTAGCAGTCGTCGAAGGGCAAGCGGGGGTGGCAAAAGCTTTCCGAATCGGCGCAAACCTGGTTCTCACTAAGCCGATTAACGTGGAGCAGGCAAAAGGTACGTTACGAGTTGCACGTGGGTTGTTGCGCAAGAACGAGGGCGCTAAACCAGCAGCGACAACTCCAAAGCCCGCAACCTCCGGGCCTGCACCCGCAAAGCCGAGCTTGGTTCCGAATCCTGCTGTTCCGCGTGCGGCGTCAATCGTGAATCCGGTTCCCGCGACCAGCGCGCCTCCACAGAAAGCGGCTCCGCAGCCGAGCTTCGCCGCATCCGCTTCCAGTGTTCTGGCTGCGTCAGGAGAATCGAAAGAATCTGTGGGCGCTGTACTCGAGCAAACGACATCGCCGAGCATCTCGCCAATTGCAGCTGTTGAGGCGAATTCCAAGGTTGCATCCATTAATAAGGAAAGTTCGTTATCCTCGAATATGGTCTCGCCTGCGTCTACTGGACGCGCGGCGAGCGCAGCGGCGCCCGCTCGGGAAGTAGCCGGCATTGCCGCACCTGAGAAGCCTTCGACACCCGAGCCGGAAGTGGAGACATCAGCCAGCAAAAGTGCAGTCGTGGAGAGTTCCCCGGAGACCGTTTCCCCTGCCCCCGCGTTCACCTTCGGCGGTGCGATCGAGAGTGGTACAAAAACCACAAGCGGCGGAAGCAAGAAAGCTCTGCTGGCACTGGTTGCGATTGTGCTCATTGCGGCAGCGGTGTATGTGGGATGGACGCAGTTCTCTCATCCGATCGGAGCTGCAAATAGTTCCGCACAAGTCTCTGCGAAGCCAGCGACCCCTGCGGCTCCACAAGTTACGCCGAGTACAGCATCAATCGCACCGGCCTCCGATCAGCCTTTCGCAACTTCGGCACCCGACTCTCCGGTTTCGACTCATTCCACCGGATCGGTGAAACCTTCCGCGACGGCGCAAACCGAAGTTGCGACGAGCAATGCAAAAGATCGCAAAGCCAGCGCCGCGGAGTCGTCCCGATCTGCCGTGGCCATCGTAGCCGAAAATAAAGCAACCGTGACGACGCCAGCGCCGCAGCCTATTGTTGTCAAGCCGAACGCTGCGGAGCCTGCCTTGGGAAAATCTTCGCTGACCGAAGCTCCTGCTCCGAGCATCAATGGCATCGTCCCGGCTGGGGGTGGCGGAACGCTGCCGAATCTTCTGGGAAATCCGAACAGCTCACCAACTCCCGTGCTGCAGACCTTGAACGTCTCGCAGGGAGTATCGCAAGGATTGGCGATCAAAAAGACGCAGCCTTCTTATCCGGCAAACGCTTTGCGCATGGGAATTGAAGGCTCGGTTCAGCTCATGGCGACGATCTCGAAGAAAGGCGACATTTCAGCGGTGAACGTTCTCAGCGGAGACCCGAGTCTCGCCCACGCGGCCGTTGATGCGGTGAAGCAGTGGAAATACAAACCCTATCTGCTCGACGGCGTTCCGGTCGAAATTCAGACTCAGGTGACGGTGAACTTTAAGCTGCCGCGATAAGCTGCCAGCACTTCCTGGACTAAAAACTCAGCTTCAATGAGAACTCGATCACGCGCGGAGAACCCAGCGCAAAGACGCCGGAGCCGAGTCCCAGACGATTGCTGCTTGGCTGTCCTCCGGAGGTTCCATTGAGCGTTCCCGGTTCTCCGCTCAGGGTTCCGTTCAGCGGGTTGCCGGGGCCATCAAAATTCGACAGGTTGAATACGTTGAAGAAAGAAACTCCCGGCTGTACTTCGAAGGTCTCTTTGAATTTATAGATCCAGTTCAAGCTCACATCGAAGGCGCGCAACCATCCCATTCCGACTTGGTCGTGGGGAGCGGCCGGTACCACTTGCTGCACCCCGCCCAGGGATGTTAACTGCCCTAAACTAAATAGCCCGCTGTTGATAAGCGTCTGGCCGGCAGGAGTGGCCTGCCCCGCGAAATTATGATTGTAATTGTTAATAACATTGTTGATGTTATAGCGCCCGACGCCATGCTCAAATGAACCGATGTTGGTTCCGGGAAGCACATCGCCGTTGCCACCGTTGGAAGCGAAGCTGCCGTCGCCGGTGCCGTCGCCCGTGACATCAGTAACGAAAATGCCGCCCGCATTTCCTGTTGGGTTCAGTGTAAGGGTAACCGGCAGCGGGCTGTAAAAATGCCCAATCATACCCAGCCGAAAGTGATACGGCAGATCCATCGTCCCGCCGAAAGAGATCTGATGCTCACGGTCAAGCCCATTCGGACCGATGAAGCTTTGGGGATTGTTGAAGTCGGCGGCGATATTTACGAAATCATTGTCGGCCACGGGAGCGATATAGCGCTGCAATTGATAAGAAGCCTGCAGATCAAAGTTTGCCACCGCGTTAAACGGATGTTCCAGATGCTGCTTCAACGAAGCCTGCACCGCGGTGTTCTTCGCGTAACCGATGGGGAACAGCATCTGGTTGGCTCCCAGATTCTCGTTAATGCCGGGAAGGCGTCCCGTGGCCGGCCAGGAGTATTGTTTGGTCCGCCGCACGTGAAATGCGGGCACTCCGCCCAGCGACGAGTACCCGGAATCGAGTCCCCCCGAAAGCGGAGTTCGATCGGCAGTAAACTGCTGATGGTTGCGAAGCTTGCAATAGTGGCGCATTTGATCGAGGCGCGATTGATGGCCCCGGCGGAAAAGCCTGCTGAGGCAACCAAGTTCTCGCGGAGGTCGCGGCAATGGCATTCTGTGCCGGCGAGATTGAAGAAACGCGCATCGCCGACGTGATTCGTATCAATCGCGAGCAGCGTGTGAGTCTCAATGTTGCGAAGATAATCGACTGTAAGCACCATCCCCGGACGGATCTCATGCTGAAGACCAACATTCATTTGTAGCGAGCGAGGGCTGACATAGTTCGGAGCTAGCAGAGCCGTACCGGTAGCATCTTCTCCGTCCGCCAGTGCGTTGCCGATATATGAAGGATTGCTGGCCGGCCCCGCCGCCAGAGTGGACGCTTGATACTCGATTGAAGTGCGGAAATCTTACTCGCGACACTTCCAATCGGCTGACCACAAAACGATGGCGTCTTTGTCACCGCCATTCGGCAAAGAAAGTGTAGCCGGGTTGCCGTTGGAACAAACCGTGGGATTTGCCAAAAATAATCCCTTTTGGCAAACGAGCGGGCCGGTCGAATTCGATATTGTTCCAGATCGAGTTCTCATAGAAAAGACCGATACCGGCGCGCAGCACGGTCTTACCCCTGCTGGAGGGATCCCAGGCGAGACCTATCTGCGGAGCAAAATTGCGGTTTGGCTGATTCACGCGATTGCCGAGCCCCGCGTAATACTGGTTGTCGAACTGGTACAAAGGTGAAATTGGTCCCAGGTCGCTATCCGTGCGTCCCGAATCCCGCACGTAGCGCAGGCCGTAGCGTCAGGGTGAAGTTGGGTTTTATCTTCCAGGCATCGCCAACATAGAACGAGATGCGATTATCCGGACCGCTGCCCCCTGCAGGAAATCCGAAGGCTGGTATCTCTGAGTCATAGCCCTGTCCGTTGCCTAATGACACGTTGTTCGCCGGGTAATTTAGCGGGTTACTTGCGCCGCCGGGGAGAGATAGGCAGAGGGCGTTGCAGTCCGAAATTCCTGCGCCCACAGCTGGTGCCAGAGACAGAAAGCTGGCGAACCCACCGCCGAAAATGTGGTTGAACCCTGCACCGTAACGAAGAATGTGCGCTCCAAGCGCACGGCTGCCGTCATACTTGATCTGATGGTCGGACTGGTAGGTCTGTTGCGGCGCCAGAAAGCTGGGACCGGAACAGAAGAAATCCGCACCTGCAGTGAGACAATCGGGATCGCTGCCGATGGCTAACTCAATTCCTGGAAGCGGATTAAAGATGCTGGTTCCGGCGGTTGCATCCACAATTGCATTGCGGAATTTGATATAGCCGAAGCGAATGCTGTGCGTATAAGGACCGGTGTTGAAGTCCAGTCCCAGAGCATGAACCGGCGTGTGATTGACGTTGGCGAAGGGCTGAAACGAGTTGGGAAGGATAGCTGAAACGTCCCGATCCTGATCGTAAGAGAAGCGATAGAAAAACTTATAGTTGCTGTTGATCTGCCAATCGATGCGTCCAATGCCTTCCACCTCATGGAAGGGTGAGCTATAGTTGCCAACCAGCGCGGCAAAGGGACCGCCCGGAAGGACTGGATCGATCAAATCTTGCTTGGTCCGTTCCACGTCCAAGAAGAAAAACAATTTATCTTTCAGAATCGGGCCGCCGAAATTGCCGCCGAACTGATTGCGCTGAAAATAATTGTCGCTGCCGCCGGGTAGATTCGCGTCGAAAGTCTGATCGCGGAAATAGTAGTACCCCTCGCCATGATATTTATTCGTTCCTGATTTCGTGGTCACATTCACGGAACCGGAAGAAGTGAGCTCGGTGGAGAGATCGAGCGAAGACTGCTGGATCTGAAATTCCTGAATGCCGCTGGCCGGAACATTCTGCGTGGTGGTGCCGACAGTTTCATCGCTGATGTCGAGTCCGTCGACTTCGATTCGAGCGGTACGGCCGAAGCGGCCACCGAATGAAATGGAAGAGAAGCCATTCTTGGTGGGGTCAAAGTTTCCCCCGTCCTGAATCTGCACGCCCGGCTCCAGTTGCGCGAGATCGAGAAAATTCCGGCCGTTGATGGGCAGGTTCTCGATCTGCTGCGAGGTCAGCACACCTTGCACGGTGGCCTGCTGCGTGTTTACGGCAACCACCTCTGCCTGCACCTGGACCACCTGCGTGCTCTCGCCAAGCTGCAGTTTTACATTTCCAGAAGAAGTCACGCCCACTTGCACCGTCACTGGAACCTCGGACGTTTTGAATCCTTGCGCTTCGACTCGCAATGTGTAATCGCCCGGAGTTAACGCGCCTGAGGCATAGGCCCCCGCGGACGTCGATTTCGCGTTGATTACACGTCCCGTGCCCTTATTGACGATGGAGATCTTTGCGCCGCTCACTACGGCGCCCGAGGGATCTGTGATCGTACCCTGAATGCTACCGGTGGAAATCGTGGTTTGAGCGAACAACGTGACAGAGCACAGCGCGACGCACAACAGAGAAACAGCAACAACGCAACTCCGCGGCACGCGCTGGAGCAAAGCTCTGACCAACGACATCGGGCACCATCCTTATGGTTCAATCTATCGATTGGTTCGTCCAGCGACGACGCTAAACCAAACTTAGATTTCGGGCTTAAAATCGGTAACCAATTGTAAACGGTTTTCGCCTGCCTGAGAGGTGGAGGCAGCTTCGTAGGATGCAAGCCGGCTCGCACCGGGTTGGGTCGGCATTCAAAAGATGAGATCAGCGGAAATAATGCAAATCAGCTCGCGGCAATTACTTCGTAGGGCCGCATCATTTCGTTATCCTCATGTTCGAGGATGTGGCAGTGCCACACGTAGCGTCCGGTAAATCCTTCGAAAGGCACGATGATCCGGGTAACCATTTTCGAGTGCGCTCGCACTGTATCTTTCCACCCCGCCTCGTTTGGATCGGGCGGTTCCGGCGGCCCAATAAAGTGTAATTCCCGCTTGGTTTGATATAGCCAGGGAACGTAGGGCTGGCGGTCAAGGATTTGAAAGCGCACCAGATGCAGATGAATGGGATGAGAATCGTTGGTGGGATTGATTAACGACCAGATTTCAGTCGAGCCCAGCACCGGCTTTTCTGTGATCGGCATTTTCCAGTGGGCTGCGTTCAAAAGCAACATCACGGGATTGCCAGCTTTGTTTACGTATTCATTGAGCGTCAGCAAGCGGGTTTGAACCGCCCTTGATTCCGGGATCTTGGTCACTGGCCGCAAAGCCGAGGGTAGCGAGCTCGTGTCAGTCACCTTCTGCGACGAAACGCGGAATTGCATCACAATGAAAGCATCGCTCTTAAGCACGACCTGCGCCCCGCGATGCTGGCTGAAGTCGATAACCAGATCTGCCCGCTCGGCCGGCGCGATTTCAAGGTTGGTAAGGGGGACGGGCGCGGACAACAATCCCTGATCGGTCCCGATTTGATGAAAAGGCACCTCGTTATGATTGGCGGCTGCACTTTCGACGAACGATAAATTGTAGAAGCGGGCGTTCGATCCGTTCAGAACTCGAAACCGGTATTTTCTAGGCTCGACATCGAGATAGGGAAAGAGCTTTCCATTGACGAGAATCGCGTTGCCAAAAATCTCCGGAACCCAGGGCGATTCGGGATCGTGCGAAATGGAATATAAAAGTTGGCCATCTCGCGTGAACAGGCGATCATAGAGAATCAGCGGAACCTCGTATTTGCCCTTAGGCAGATTGAGCCCGTCCTCCACGCTGTCTCGAATGAAAAAAGTTCCCAATAATCCTGCGTAAACATTGAGGCGGTTAATCCCCAGGGCGTGGTCGTGATACCAGAGCATGGCCGCATCCTGCTGGTTCGGATAGTAGTAGAGCGAAGATTTTCCTGGCACAATCCAATCTTCAGGATACCCATCGCTCTCCGGTGCGGTTTTCGCCCCATGCAAGTGCACCACGGTGCGGACCGCAGGTTTATCGGCTTCCGCCCCGTGAATCGTGCGGTCAATCGGCAGGAAATGGTCGTTGGGAAGAGCATTCACCCATTCCACCAGTAGAGGTTCGCCGGAGCGGGTTTCAAATGTCGGACCCGGTATGGAAGATCCAAACGTCCAGAACCTGGTAGGCGGTAGATCGCGGTGAACCTTGCTGTCGACCACCTGGGCCGGTATGCGATAAAACGGGACCCTTAACTTTGGATCGGTCGGACTCGGCCGCCGCAACTGACTCTTTGCGATGTCGGGAATCGGAAGTGGATCGACGAACTGCGCGAGTGTGTTGACGTCGAGCGCCGCAGGCATAATCGCCTCGGAGTGCGACATCGCATTCAGTAAGCGGCTCTTGCTGGCCGCCAATGTTGTGGCCAGCAGGCTCGATCGTTGCAGAAAATGTCGCCGAGTAATCACCGCGCACCTTTCGGGCAAGCATATAACAACAGCAAGGCAGGTAGGGGCTGAATCTCCATACCTGCCTTGCCGCTTTTTGTATCGCGATTTACGGACAAACGCATCCCTAAGGACGCGTGTTTAGTTGAGGTTCACGGGCTGACCCGTTTTCTCGTCAAGAATGAACAAGTCGTTGGTCACTGTCTGTCTAAAGTCAAACAACGAGCTGATGGAGTTTGCGATTGCATCGTATGAACCTTGGCCAATCCGCTGTCCGTTCAGCCAGTTGTCCTCGATGAAACGAATAACCGAGGTCTGATCGGTGACCGAGCTGTCCACGAAGTTGTGCCTTGACCAAGGAGAGATGACCACAAGCGGTTGCCGCGGACCATAACCGCAGCGGCCCTGAGCGTGCTTTGTAGCGGGATTCACACCGGGCAGGGCCGTTACGCCGCTTCCGCAGCTTCCCGGACCCGTCAGAGCATCCGCCGCGCTCTTCGAACCATTTACGATCTGGCCGAGTTGATGATCGTACCATCCATCGGAATCGTCATAGAGCACGACCAACGCGGTGTTGGCCCACTCTGGCTGTCCCTGCAGGAAGTTTGCCACTTTGACCACGAATGCTTGTTCATCCAGAGGATCGGAATTCCCTGGATGGGCGTCCTGAAGTCTAATAGCTTTCAGGAAACTTACCGCCGGGAAATTGCCAGCCGAAACTGCCGCAAAGAAATCATCGATGTCATAGTTGTGATTGGCTGGATCGCCCGAGTAACCAATCGTCTTTACCGACTTGGGGCGTGCATGTGTGAGATTTGCGGTGGAAGGGTAATACTGGAACGCCGTGTGATGTGGAGAATAATCGGTCTGGGTACCAATAGCTGGAACGATTGTCGAGGTGGACGAGCGATCGCAACCCGTGCTGCCGTTCGGATTGACGATGTTCAGGTTGAAACCTCCTGCGAACCATCCCCACGTGATATTAGCCGCGTTGAGCAGGTCGCCGATGTTCTTTCCCGCCATCTGCACCTGTTCGCTGCCGGAGCACACATCACCGAAAGGATCAGGATCACCAATCTCAGTGTACCCGCCGTTCCCGTCACCTACCAGCTCGCCGGTGCCACCGATGTGTTTTGCGACCCCGTTGGTCTGACCTGAAATGAGATTGATGGCGCCCACCGTGGACGGGCCGAAAGTGGTGCTGTAAGAGTTGTCACTCATCGCGTAGTGCTGAGCATAGTTCCACAATGCAGTGACCGTGTTGCCATCGAAGTATCCCATCACCAGGCCGGTTGTCAGCACGGTATCAGGCGGAGCGTTAGGCGGAGGACCTGCGGTGCCTGTATTGGCGGGAAACAAATCCATCGCGCCGCCATCGAAGGCCAACTGCTCTGGCGTGTAATCATGATCCATGTCTTGGGTGTTTGCCTGCGAGCGATCTAAGCGGAAAGGATTCGCCGCGCCGCTGCCATTCAGAGGATTGAGATTGGGATTGTTGTTCAGGAGCGCATTGCTCAAGCCGTTCACGGTCGGTGTACCCGGATGCGCGTAAAAATGCGGCTCGCCCGGAGGATTCAAAGCGTTTGGATACGTGCCGAAATAGTGATCGAAAGAGCGATTCTCCCCGAAAATGATCACAATGTGTTTGATTGGCGTGGCTGTCTTGACGGTGGCGGCGCTTGCTACCGGTGTCCAAATTGGCCCGGTAATCATGGCCGCGACAAGGCATACTGACAGAAATTGACGCATAAGCTTTTTCCTTTCCCAATGGTAGGTGAGGGATGTTGCAGTCCTGGCGATGCTAGAGCAGGAATGTTACGGTGAGATTAAAAAAATGTTAAAAGGCTGACAGGATGTAAGACGAGCCGGTGACGTCGGTCGACCTTGAAGGGTTTTCGATTTTCTCAGTGCAGAATTCCAGCAAATATTGTTCCGCTATTCGTGCTGCATCACTTCTTCGATAACCGCTTTGCCGCCTTTGTCCACAGTGATGACTTTGTGAACTGGAGCGTAGCCGGTGAGGGTGATATCGACAACGTAATTGCCCGGATCGAGCATCACGTCAACCGGTGAGCTTTTATCCAGCATGTGCTTGTTGACGGCGATCTGGGCTCCCTTGGGCTGGGTCTTGATGCTGACCGTGCCCATACCCTGCGCCTGTTTGCCGCCAAACAGCCTGCCCATTTTGCCTACGGTCTTAATGTCGTCCACGTTGCCCAGCGAGCGTAGAGTCGGCGAAAAGCTCACTGTCTGGGCGAGGACAAACTGTGCGCTTGTAGTCTCATCGATATAGCCCGCCTTGCGCACCAGCACTACATGCTGACCTTTATCCACGGAAACTTGTGCGGGAGTCAGCTTGCCGGTGTCTCTGCCATCGATGTAAACATTGGCGCCGGCCGGTGTGCTGTTGACGGAAAGCGTCGCCATAAGCTGGGTAAGATGGGTCACGAGGAACGATTTGTTGCCAGATGCTATCGCAACCGTGCGGGTATCCGAAGAGTAGCCGGGTTTGCTGACAGTCACGGTGTGCTGCCCGGCATTCAGACCTGAGAGCGTAAAAGGAGTAACCCAGGTGGGATCGGTTTTTCCATCCAGTTGTACCTGCGCGCCTTGAGGAGTGGAATCAATGGCAATCTGTCCCGGAACAACAACCGCAGCGACAGGAGCGACGTTTTTCTTTTTCGCATTCTTCCGTCCTCGCGCGGTCGCGGCAACCGGGCGCGTGGTTTCCGGTTGAGTTTCAGCCACGTCGGCCGCCTGCGTCTGTTCGGGCGCGACGGGTTGAGATGCGGTGGTCTGCTGCGGTTGCGCCGAAGCTGGTTGACTGGCTGCGGATTGCGCCGTGGGCTGCGGCGTCGCAGCACGACCGGAGTCGTCGTCACTGTTCAAATGGTTAATGTGCAGAACCAGCACAATCGCGATGATAAGAATCACAACTGCAGCGCCCGCGATGGAGTAAACCATCAGGCTCGGAGGGACGTTTTTTATTTCCTTGATTGCTTTTTCGGCGACTTCCCGCGGTTGAATCTTAGGCTTCTCTTCTTCAACTCCCGATCTGAAATTCGGCGCGGCCGAAGGCGGCGGCTGAAATGCCGGCGGGGGCGGAGGTGGAGCGATATAGACTTCCTTCAACGGCGGCAGTTCGGTCATCTCCGAAAAGCTGACTCCGCCGCCGCCGCGCGATGGAGCACCTTCCGCCATCATTGGGTCAACGGAAATTCTGGGGGGCTCTGCGCTGGGCGCTTCTACTTCTGGCTTATCGAGAACGGCGGAAGACATGGAAGCGGATGGCGGCGCGGCATCGCTGGTCGCCTTAACCTGGGGAGCGGCGTATGCATTGGAAGCTTCCAAGTTCGGTGTCGAGGATGCAGATCGGCTTCCTCCTAACCCTGCTGCAGCTGCAGCCGCCCTGGGAGCAGGCTGTTGTTTCGCCACTGCTGGCGATGCCGCCGGTTTCGAAATCCCTGGAGTCGGCGAGGCTGCGGGGTTTTTCAGTGCCGGGGCAGGTGACGCAGACGCGAACTTCGTTTGGGCCGCAGCTTTCACCGGAGCCGCGGCGGCCGGCACTTTGGCGGGCGCGGCCGTAGCTTTCGCGGCTTGCGGCTTTGATTCTTTACACTTTTCCAAATCGTCAAGCAGCGCGCGCCCATTCTGATAGCGCTCGCCGGGATCCTTGGCCAGAGCCTTCATAATAAGATCGCTCAAGACCGGATGCAGCTTGGGATTCACCTGAACCGGAGGAACAGGTGAGTTCTCAAGGATGCTTTGGCGCAGGGATTCGGAACTGTCACCTTCGAAAGCTTTGTTGTCCGTGACCATCTCATAAAACAGAGCTCCGAGACTATATAGATTCGAGCGCGCATCAATGTTCTCGCCGCGAATCTGCTCGGGCGACATGTAATGCAAAATCGAGGGAACATCGGGCATTTGCGCGGTAAATTTGCCTACGCTGGAAACGCCAAACCCCAAGACCCGAACCGTCCCATCCCACCCGCACATGATCTTTGCCGGTTCCAGGCTATAGTGGAAAACCTTTTGCGAGTGCGCGTGATCGAGCCCGCCACAGACTTGCCGCCCGATATCCAGCAGATCCCAGATGGAAAATCCTTCTTTGCGCGCCAGCATCGTAGCCACGCTATTGCCCTGAATGTACTCCATGGCTGCACAGAACTGGCCTTCAATCACTCCTGCGCCGCTCACGGTAGTGAGATTGGGATTGCTCAAGACTTTGGTCGTCTCGGCCTCTTCCAATAAGCACTTCTCCAGCTCGGCGGCGCTTTCGCCGAATGCCGACAACTGAATCGCCTTCAATGCTATGGTTTGTCCGGTTTGGGCATCGTCGGCCTTATAGACCGCGCCAGTGGCAGACTTTGACAGTTCGCTCAGGATTTCGAAGTGGCCAATTTTTGACATTTGCTCCGCGCCTCATCACAAGAAACACGCCGCGCGGGTTCGACTGAGAAGCCGCGTGGGTTCAAAACCCCGGGGCAGGGTACGGTTAGAATAACCTCGGCGGCGTATCGATTCGAGTTACCAAAGTACTGAGATTATGGCGAAAAATGGAGGACTTTTTAATCGACCGCTGACCCGTATTTCTTGCCCCGGCCACAATTTGTGCCCGCCCTCCGCGTGACCTTTTGCTCGCAGAAACGTTTAATCGTTAAAGAATGCGTGTGACATTTGTCAGCCGAGCCGTATGACGATCTCCACTGGCGGGCGGAGGCGGGGAGATCGATCCTAGGAATGCGCGCAACGGCGTGGACAGGTCAGGTTTCCAGCTTGTCAGATTTCCAGCTTTGAGGGAGTTGTCGGGGAGTGATCACTCGTTTATTCTTGAGGCCTGCTTGGACGATGCGTCTCCGCAGTCCAGCACGCCGCGGCTTCCTCGGGATTCAACAGGCTTAGTTGCACCAAGTCTCGAAACAGGTTTCGGAATATGACTCTGACCCGATTTGTCACCAAGAACGCATTTCGCAACAAGCGGCGCAGCATTCTGACCGTGCTGAGCATCGCTTTTTCTTTGCTGTTACTTACGCTCATGATGACCATCTGGCGGGCGTTCTACCTCGATGAAGGCAGCGCGGAATCAGCCGAGCGCTTAGTGGTGCGGCATCGCGTTTCTTTAACTTTCAGTTTGCCCGGCTTCTATCGCGAGAAAATTCGTGCGGTGCCCGGAGTGGTGGCGGTGGTCCCGGTTTCATGGTTCGGCGGTATCTATAAAGACGATAAGCCAGAGAACTTTTTCGCGCAATTCGGCACTGATCCGGAAGAATTTTTTAAGGTCTTTCGAGATATTCAAATGCCGGATGAGCAACGAATCGCGTGGCAACGCGATCGTCAGGGCGTGATCGTCGATGACACCCTGGCCAAGAAATACGGATGGAAGTTAGGTGACCGGATCGTTTTGAAGGGCAACATTTATCCCGTCGACCTGGAGTTGTACGTTCGAGGCATTTTCAGCTCCTACCCGGACAACAAGTCGGTCTATTTCAACTCGAAATATGTGGAAGAGGCAGTTTCTTTCTTCAAGGGACAAGCCGGCACTTTCAGTATTCTGGCCGCTTCTCCCGGAGACGTCAGCAGGATCGCGAGTACGGTGGACGACATGTTCCGCAACTCTCCTCAGCCCACGAAAACGGAAAGTGAGAAAGCGTTCGGTCTGGAATTTGTTGCCATGATGGGGAACGTGAAAGCATTCATCCTGATGATTTGTGCGGCCGTTGTGTTCGCGACGCTGCTGGTTTCGGCCAACACCATGGCGATGTCGATCCGTGAACGAACCAGAGAAGTGGCCGTGCTTAAAACATTGGGCTTCACGCGGCAAAGTGTGCTGGGACTGTTCGTAAGCGAGGCCGTGGCGCTCTCTCTTGCCGGAGGCTTGCTTGGGTTTTTTCTGGGCTGGTTGATGATTTACGGCCTTACTCATTCCAAACAGTTCATCTCTTTTTTCCCGATGAAGGTGACACCTGGGATGTGCGTCCTGTCTCTGTTGATCGCCGGATTTGTTGGGCTGGTCAGCGCCACGCTTCCTTCTTATCACGCTTCGAAAGTGAATATCGTGGACGGGTTACGCCACATCGGTTGATTTATGACCTTAGGCAGTTTTGTCGTACGCAATACGTTTCGCAACAAGCGGCGCAGCCTGCTGACGATGCTTAGCATCAGCTTTTCCCTATTACTGCTGACGCTGATGATGTCGATCTGGCGAACCTTTTACATCGACCAGGGTCCTCCGGATTCCGTAAAACGCATCATTACCCGGGATCGCGTTTCCCTGGCATTTTTTCTCCCGGCTTACTACCGCGACAAGATTCGTACTGTGCCCGGCGTGGTGGCCGTGGTGCCGATGACTTATTTCGGAAATGTTTACAAGGACGACCGCTCAACCAACTCGTTCGCTCAGGTGGTCACCGACCCGGACGAATATCCCAAGGTTGCAGCCGACAAGATCGTCCCACCTGACCAGTTGCTGGCCTGGCAGCGTGACCGCACCGGAGCCATGGTAGACATAGACCTCGCCAGGAAATTCGGGTGGAAAATCGGCGACCATCTTACCTTGCAGAGCCCCTATTTTCCCGTGCATCCCGAGGTCACGATCCGCGCCATCTACACCATCGATCCGCCGGTTCGGATCGTTGATTTTCAACACCAAGTATTTAGAGGAGTCGGTCGGATGGTTCAAAGGACAAGCGGGTTGGTACCTGACCGAGGTGGCGTCGCCCAGCGATGTAGCGCCTGTCTCTAAGGCAATCGATGAAATGTTTCGCAATGCTCCACAACGAACCAAGACGGAGAGCCAGCAGGCATTTCAGTTGTCTTTCGTATCGTCCTTGGGAAATGTGAAAGCGTTTATTCTCGGCATCTGCGGTGCGGTGGTTTTTGCCATTCTTCTGGTCTCTGGCAATACCATGGCGATGTCGATTCGAGCCCGAACGCGTGAAGTTGCGGTGCTCAAGACGCTTGGATTCACGCGCCCGCGGGTCTTGTCGATGTTCGTGGGCGAGGCGATAGCCCTGTCGGTGGCCGGCGGAGCGCTGGGAGTTCTCGGGGCAACCCTGCTGATACGTTGGTTGACCCACTCTCCCGTGGCCATCGGAATTCCCGCCGGCATGAGAGTCACCGTTCCAACCATGTTGGCGTCCCTGCTGGTGGCAGCGACCGTAGGATTCATCAGTGGCTGCCTGCCGGCATACAACGCATCGCGCACTAACATCGTGGAAGGCTTACGCCACATCGGCTGAACTGAGGTTGAGTAGCGCCGCCGTCCCGGCGGCTGTAGTACGGAGCACAGGAAGGATGCATCCGGCAACAGGAATAGTGAACTTATGGCGATACCAATCAGCTATAACGTACGCAATTTAAAGCTGCGCAAGGGACTCACCGTGATGACCGCGCTGGGCATCGCCCTCACCGTGACCACGGCGATTTTCTTAATGGCGCTGCTCGCCGGCTTACAGAAGGCTTTTGTGTCGAGCGGCAATCCGGAGAACGTGCTGGTGCTGCGAAAGGGTTCGGAGGCGGAACTCTCGGGAGGCTTTGACGCGGCGCTGTTTCCGACCTTGAAAGTTCTACCCGGAATCGCGAAGGATAGTCATGGGGAGCCCATGGTTTCCGGCGAGTGGGTCGTAGTCATCGTGCTTCCGCGCAAAGACGGCACCGGCGAAGTGAACGTTACCGTGCGCGGCATGATGCCTGACGGTCTCGAACTCCGCCCTAGCGCGAAGTTGATTGAGGGGCGATGGTTTCACACCGGGCAGCGCGAAGTTGTGGTGAGTAAGTCGATCCGCTCTCGCTTTTCCCATGCGAATATTGGCGACACCATGGAGTTCGGCAAGGGCGCCTGGAAAGTTGTAGGCGTATTTGACGCGGGCGGTTCGGCTTATGAATCTGAGATTTGGTGCGATGTGAATCAGATGGCGTCTGATTTCGATCGTCAGGGCGGATATTCCTCCGCATACTTGCGTGCCACTGATCCGATTGCCGCCGATGCGCTGAAGAATCGCGTAAGTGACGATCAGCGCCTCAAACTGGAAGGAGTTCTCGAAACCGACTATTACGCCAAGCAGACCAGTTCGGGCGCTCCCATTAAATATATCGGCATAGTGGTGGCGATCATCATGGCGATTGGTTCGAGTTTCGCGGCGATGAATACCATGTACGCGGCCGTGGCCTATCGCGGGCGTGAGATTGCGACTTTGCGCGTGCTGGGATTTTCCCGCCCGGCAATTTTGACTTCGTTCGTTTTCGAATCTTTATTGTTGGCCATGTTGGGCGCAGTGGCGGGAATTCTGCTGATGCTGCCTTTCAACGGAATGCAAACCGGGACGTCGAATGCAGTGACCTTCAGCGAAGTAGTGTTCAGCCTGCAGATCACCTGGCAGGTTGCGATGTATGCCATCCTCTTTGCACTGGCCATGGGATTGTTTGGCGGGCTGTTCCCGGCGTGGCACGCGGCGCGGCAGAATATTTTGACCGCGTTGCGGGGTTGAGTTTCAGGAAACTGTTGCCGCAAATATTCCGTATTCTTACTTATGCCGATTGACGCAAAACACGAAGACTTGCAGAGCTTGCGCATCGACCGCTCAGAGCGCGGAACGAGTGATGGAGAACCTCCGACCTGGGCACGACGCTACATTGTGATTGGAATCGTTGTGGTCGCTGTGTTGAGCCTCTCCGTCCTGGCCTACCGTTTGCTAGCCCGCGACGTGCCTGAGGTGGAAGTGGTGCGCGCTTCCGCAGAGAGCAGTGACGTTGGCGGCACCGTGCTCTCGGCTACTGGTTACATCGTGGCCCACCACACGATCAACGTGAACTCCAAAGTCACCGGGCGCCTGGCGTGGATTGGCGTGGAAAAAGGCGACAAGGTTAAGGAAGGACAAGTGCTCGTTCGATTGGAGGATGAAGAGTTTCGCGCCTCCTACGAGCAGGCAAAAGGCGCATTGGAAAATGCCCGTGCATATCTCGAGGAACTCGAGCATGGGTCTCGCCCGGAAGAGATTCAGGAGGCCCAACACAATCTCGACGAAGCTCGCGCCACGCTGGTGAACGACAAGTTGACTCTGGACCGCACCAAAGAACTTTCGTCTGCTGGGGTGGTCTCACGCCAGTCGCTGGACGATGCGACGGCAAGATTCGATTCCGATCAGCAGAAAGTGAATTCGCTGGATAAAGCTTTTCAACTGATGAAGATCGGCCCGCGCCCGGAAGAGATCGCCCGGGCACGCGGCTCTGTGGCTCAAGCACAGGGCCTGGCTGACTACGCCAAGTCGCAGCTTGACGCCACAGTCATTCGAGCGCCGGTCACGGGAACGATTCTCGACCGCACCGCCGAAAAAGGGGAACTCATCACCGCACAGTTTGCCAGCGCCGCAGCCGGAGGTCCGCAAGGTTCGGTGGTGTCTCTGGCTGACTTGAACGATCTGCAGGTGGAACTCGACATCGCACAGGCCGACTTTGCCCGGCTCAGTCCCAAACAAAAAGCCGTCGTCACTACGGACACCTATCCCGACAAAGCGTACGACGGTGAAATTGCACAGATTTCTCCTGAGGCGAATCGGCAAAAAGCTACTGTGCAAGTGAAAGTGCAGGTGCTGAATCCAGCCAAGTATCCAGATGTCTTCCTGCGGCCGGAGATGAACGCCACGGTGAAATTCCTGGCCGATGCACCTAAAACTCTAAACGCCCAATCTACCGGAGCGTTTGTACCAGCTAGCGCGTTGCGCGATCACAACGGCAAAAAAGTAGTGTTTCTGGCTTTTGATGGCAAAGCGCGCATGCGTGAGGTTCAGGTGTTAAGCCAGCGGACCGACGGCTTTCTGGTGAATGGATTGGTCGGTGGCGAAAGCGTGATCAGCAAAGGACCGCAGGACTTAAAAGACGGCGACACAATCAAGGTGAAGGGGTAATTTAATGAGCACAGTTGCTGAAACCAGAGTCGCAACCGGAACGAAAGTAGTTCAGGCCCGCAACGTCAGCAAAGTTTTCAAGCGCGAAGCGTTCGAAGTGAAGGCTCTCGACGATGTCTCCATCGACATTGCCACCGGTGAATTCCTGGCACTGATGGGACCCTCGGGCTCCGGCAAGACTACGTTACTGAATATGATTGCGGCTATCGACGCAAAGATGGCGAGACATGGGGCACCCGGCAGCGCGCCTCGCAAAACTCGTCGAACCCTGCCTGATCCAACACCTCGTTCAACTGCCGATAGGAAGGATGGCCAGGAGCCTCCGCCAACTCCCGGTGGTACCAAAGCTCCTCTTGCCGCTGCCGCTGCCTACGGGTTCCCATCGCCATGGCTGCACTCTAAACTGGAACACCTTCGGTGCAAAGTGATTAAAACTTACTCCTTCAGTGCGCCTAATATCTCTCCGATCATTTGTCAGACGAAGAAGTGTGGCATGCACTACACTAGTGGCCTCCATGGTGAGGACCTGGCACAAGTGGGCGACAGCCGCGATAGTGCTTGGATTGCTAGGCTTGATCTGCAGTCGGTCGATCCTTTTCCACCACTTCGAGCCCTAGTTTCTCACCACAGGCCCCAATGGCCCGGAGACACCTGAGAGCGTTGGGCTCGCATACGAGCGGGTAAAGATTCCCAGCCTCAACCGTACGTTGGATGGTTACCTCGTCCAGGGACCGTCGGCATGCCAGCCCAAGTTAGCACTACTGATCTTTCATGTGGTCATGGAAACAATTTCCGAGTGGGTTAAAGCACAACGCTTTCTCTATGACCACTGCGTATCTTCCGTGGTGTTCGACTACTCGGGCCATGGAGATAGCTCGAGGCCCGGAACCTTCAAGAACCTGAATCAGGATGCCGTGGCAGCATACTCGTGGTTTGCTTCACGGTTCGCCAATGACACGCGGCGGTGCGTCCTCGGCCACTCCATGGGAAACGGTCCTATGCTGGAATCTCTCCCGAGCTTTCATCCCATGCCAGCCTGCGTTGTCGTCGCTAATGCCTTTTCTTCCCTGCGGGACTTAGGAGTGCATAGGGGAACTCCCAGGATCCTTACCTACATGATGCCCGACGTCTGGAACAATGTGGAAAACATTTCGCACGACCACGCTCCCCTGCTCTTGGTCGGCAGCGATGCGGACTCCGTAAACCCTATTGCAATGGGACAGCGGATCTTCGAGGCTGCTCCAGAGCCGAAGGAAATCGTGGTCCTGCATGGTTTCAAGCACAACGCCCTGTATCAGAATCCAAGCGAACAATGGTGGACGGCTGTGCTTCAGTTTCTTCGGGGCGAGAAAAGATAGTCTGAGATGTGCGCTCTCCCAGAGTCTCAGGCGCATCGGTGAGGACTTTAGACACGGGCTGCTAGGAGATACACGCAAGGTCCCTCGGTCAGCCGGCGAAAAGCGCGGCGCTCGAGATGACAAAGCACCAAAAGCGGCGGACAAGAATGTCCGCCCCCGCACGGGCAAAAGCTGACCCTACAGGGGGCGTCGCGCTTAGGGTTACAATCGGGGACTGCCAGGAATCGGTAGATAAGTCCTGCGCTGATCCCCAAGGAGAAATAAACCCATGAAGCGACGTTCTGTGCTGGCTGCCATCTTTTCTTGTTCAGTCATTTTTTGTTCAATCGTTTTTTGTTCAATCACTGCACTGGCGCAAGGCGGATATTATGCGGTTACGAATAATGATCCGCCGTCGGCGGCGAACTCGGCGAGCATTTTCAAGGTACAAAACCAAGCTCTGAAACTGATTGAGAACCTGCCCACCGGAGGCAATGGCGGAGGCGGCGGTTATTTTGCGCTGACTCGCGTGGTAGTAGCGGAGAGCAATGGGCAGAAATGTCTTTTTGTAGGAGATGCCGGCACGAGCGATGTAGCTGCGTTTGGGCTGCCAAGCTTGACTAAAGCGGGCAATTATACGGACCCGCAAGGCAACAGCAATGCGTTCTTTGCCAGCCTGGGATTGGCGGCGCGGGGCAATCTGTTGTTTGCGGCCTATGGAGTATCCATTAATGTTGGCGTTTTTCAGATTAGCGCGGGTTGCAAACTTACGCTGCTGGGAACTTACGACACGGCGGAAGCGGTTGCGGGCATGAAGGTGACGCCGGATGGAAAGACGCTGGTGCTGGGCTATGGGGACTCGGTGGACACGTATTCGATCAGTTCGCAGGGTGTGTTGAAGGAGAACGGACCGTATCCGGGAATTAACGCGCCCTCTGGCGTGGATATCACCAGCGACAGCAAGTATGCGGTGTTTGGCGACGCGACGGGCGGGACGACGCAGATTGAAATCTATCCCATCAATGGGGACGGAACGCTGGGAACGGAAACCAATTTTGGCGGGGACGGCAGTTTGGGTCAAGGACAGGATTCGAGTTTTGTGTACCTCAGCCCGAACCAGAAATTTCTGTATGTGAGCAACAATCTGTCGAAACAGATAACATCGCTCACGTTCCGTGAGAGTCCGCTGAAGCTTTCTTACGTGGGAATCAGCACGCTGAATGGCGCGCTGGACTTGATCTCGATTGGCGGCCTGGTTACGGCGGTTCCATCAGGAGATGGCGCGGGACTTTATGTGGCCGAGTTCAGCGGCTCGCAAGGTCTGGTGGGATTGCTGAAAATTAATGCGAATGGAAGCACGACGGAGGCGGCGGGATCTCCTTTTACGAACGGCGTGTCATCATCGTTGCTTTCGGTGGCCGCGTATCCGCCGAGGAGCTTCTAGCAGGACAGGAGAGCTTTGACCCGACGAGTTTGGCGAAAATAAAATGCATAGGTCCTTCGCTGCGCTCAGGATGACAAGGTAATTTTGTCGAGCTGCGCTCGACTGGGCAGGTGAGGACATCCTTCGACTTCGCTCAGGGCGGGCTATGGGGCACCCGGCGGGTTGTAAAAGAACTCGGACGGGAGCGTGGCAGCCCCCGTCCGAAATTCTTCGAGAATACCTAATACAGACTAAGAACCGCAGCGTAACGGCCAGAAAGCGTGGAATCGCCCGCCTGACAGCCCACTGTGGAGCTGTTGTTTAGGTTGTAGGCAAATTCCCGGTCGCAGAAGTAGACCTCAATCGCGTGTATTATCCGTGGTTCGAGCGATTGCTGGAAGAGTTGGGCATCGAGCTGTGGTTAGAGACAGAATGATAAGTTGGTAAGCTACATTCTGGTAGCGGGTTCCGGAAGTGACGACCCGGGTACGTAAGCTTTCAAGAATTCGATGGTCCACTGCGGGCGTACGGAAAATTCTAGTAGCGACGCCGGAATGACGACGGCATCGCCTTTGGTGAGAGTGACGGGTTCGCTGCCGGGAGATTCGATGAAGGCGCAGCCTTCGACGGCGACAAGAATTTGCGCCGACGACTTGCCGGAGTCGTCGCTCGTCTTAAAACGCTGTGGGTCCTTCATCTCGTACATATCTACAACGAAATATGGCGCGGCGATGAGTGGAGAACGGCGGTTGCGGCCTTCTTCTTTTGGCGCAGGCCGAAGGACCTTGCCAGCGCGCGTTTTTTCTTTGATGGCGGCGATGCCGCGCGCGAGATGGAGCTCGCGCGGTCGGCCGTAGTCGTAAAGACGGTAGGTCGTATCCGACTGCTGTTGCGTCTCCACGATAATCGAGCCCGGGCCGAGCGTGTGCACAGTGCCGCCGGTGACGTAAATCATTTCACCTTGAAAGACGTTGATCCAGTTGAGCAATTCTTCAGCCCGATTTTCTTTGATGGACTGAGCAAATTGCTCTCGGGTCACGCCCGACTTGAGTCCAAGGCCAATCTGAGCGCCGGGCTTGGCACTGGCGACATACCAACATTCGGTCTTGCCGTTGGGCTCACCAACGGCCCGAGCGCCCGCATCGTCGGGATGAACCTGCACCGATAACTTCTCAGCGGGAAACAGAAATTTTAGAAGCAAAGGAAAGCGATGTTGGTCGGCAGGGGCACTGCCGACAAGCTCTGGGCCAAATTCTTTGCTGAGGTCCGCTAGAGTCTTCGCCTTGAAAGCGCCGTTCGCGACTTTACCATTGTCGCCGGTGAGCCATGACTCGCCGATTTTCTGATCAAAATGATGATTGGGATAAATCGGCGCAAGATCGGTTGTTCCCCAAGGGCGGGGATCGAACATCGGCGCCATGAGAAGCGGATAAAGTTGCGGCATGAATAATCTTACGTCGGGAGATTGACGTCCAAACTACAAGGAAGTCAGGAATTTCTTCATCCGCTCCAGACCACGATCGAGTTCTTTAACCGACGTGGCGTATGAAACCCGGATATGCTCGCGCGTGCCAAACCCCTCGCCGGGAACAGTCGCCACATGGGCTTCACGCAGCAACTTTCCAGCGAGATCGGAGGCGGTTTTCACGCCGCCGCGGCCGAGAAACGCCGAGATGTTCGGATAGGCATAGAAAGCACCTTCAGGGAGCGTACATTTCACGCCGGGAATTGCGCGCAAACCATTCACCACATGGTCGCGGAGTTGAATATATTCCTTGCGCATATCAGCCACACATTGCTGGGGGCCGCTCAGGGCCGCGACGGCGGCCTTTTGTACGATAGAAGTTGGGTTCGAGGTGGATTGGCTTTGCAGTTTCTGCATGGCGCTCGTAACAGCGGCTGGGGCGAGGGCGTAGCCGAGGCGCCAGCCTGTCATGGCATAGGTTTTGGATAGTGAACCGAGAATAACCATATGCTCGCGGTATTCATTGAGAGAACCGACGGAAAATTGCTGGCCGGTGTAATTGAGATAAACGTAACATTCGTCGGAGAGCACCCAAATGCCCCGCTGGGCAGCCAGTTTCACGACCGCGTTCAAATCGGCGGCCGACATCACTGCGCCGGAGGGATTCGAAGGCGAATTGAGAATAATGACTTTGGTCCGCGGCGAGATTAGCCGCTCAATCATGGAAGCGGTGATACGGAAGTCTTGCGATTCGTCTGTCTCAAGCAGCACGCAAGTACCGCCCGCGTAGCGCACGATGTCTTTAAACGAGACCCAGTAGGGAACAGGCAGGATGACTTCGTCGCCGTGATCTACCAGCACTTGAATCGCATTGAACAAGGCATGCTTCCCGCCGACGGATGCGATCACTTCCTCGCGGCGATAGGTTGAGGCAAAATCTTCGGCGTGGCGTTTGGCGATGGCGTCGCGCAACTCCATCGTCCCGCCGACGGCCGTGTACTTGGTGAAGTTCGCGTTAATCGCCGCGATGGCTGCGTCTTTGATGTGCTGCGGCGTGGAGAAATGCGGCTCACCGGCGCCGAAATCCACGACGTCAATGCCCTGCTGGCGCAGCTTGTCGGCCTCGGCAACAACGGCCATGGTGGCGCTGGGCTCAATGCGGTTGATGCGGTCGGTAAGTTTGACGGCGGGAACAGCTTCGGTCACTGGAGTCATTTTCGTTTTCCTGTTCTTTTTTCGGTTTCACCCGGGCGCCGGGTTCTCGCGTTTCTGAGTTTTACCGCAGGGTCGAGTTTTTCTTTGAGGCGCTGCTCCACCATCGTTGGAACCAACCCCTGAATTGATCCACCGAGCTGGGCGACCTCGCGTACCAGACGGGAACTAAGATAAGAATACCGCTCCGCGGGCATCATAAAAACAGTTTCCAGTTCAGGATGCATCTTTCGGTTCATGAGCGCCATTTGAAGTTCGTACTCGTAATCGCTGATGGCACGAATGCCACGCAAGATTGCTGTAGCTTTTACGCTGAGCGCGTAGTCCACGGTCAAGCCATCGAAAGTTTCGACACGAACATTGGAAAAACCTGCCGTCATGGATTCGAGCATCAAGCGGCGCTCCGCGACACTGAACAAAGGATGTTTTTCGGGATTGCGGAGAATGGCGACAACGAGCTCGTCGAAAATATTGGCGCCGCGTTCAATGAGATCGAGGTGGCCGTTGGTCGGAGGATCAAACGAACCGGGATAAATGGCGATAATCTTTTTCAATGGGCCTCGAGACGAGAACCCTGATTTTATGCGGTCGGCAAGCGGATGGCAACAGCGCGATCGTGCTCCAGGCGACTATTTGGCTGCTTCCTTCTGATATGAACTTGAAAGGGTCCCTTTCGATTTCGCGATGGGCAACAGCGTGGGATAGAACTGGACGAAAGTTGTATCCACTGCACCGTTGGCGGAGTGACAGCTGTAGCATTGCGCTTTTATGGGGACCATATCGGCAGTTTTATTGTCGTCGAAGCCGAAAAACGCCCATTTGCCAGGAAATCGAGCTTCGTCTTTCACGTGGATTTCGAGGCCCATGCGGTCCGTTCCTTGATAATTGCCCTTCTGATTGATCGAGCCTTTGCCTTCCGCGCCGCGCACTTCAAGTACGAGCATCGTCTTATCGGGCCAGGTGCCATTGGCGACGAAATACTTGTACGACTCCGGATTGACAAAGACGTTGTCAAACATGTGATGGTCCATGCCTTGCATGGCTGGGTTATAGCTCATGTCGAAGCCGGTGCTGAGATACACCCATTCGCGATAGTTCTCGGGGAGTTTCAGTTGTCCATCGGCTGTGTACTCCGGGCCGGAAGGTGCTAGAGGAGTCGAAAAGGGCACGAAGGGAAATAGCGCAATCAGAAAGAGCAGAATGATTTTTGTGTGCGTCAGCATGCCAGCAGTATCCGACGACGTAGAAATAAACGCGAGGCCATTGCCTGCATGGAACCGGCAATTCGCTGCTCTTTTAGTTTTTTAAGCCGCTCGTAGACTAGGATTTCGTCATGGAAGTGACCACCAGGAAGACTTATTTGCGGCGATGGCTTTGGATCGCTGGAATCTGGTTTGCAGTCGGCCTGTTTGATGCGACGCAGACGATTTTTACCATGCGCGCCATGGGCATGCACCACGCATGGACACGCCTATTTTTCGCATTGCTGCTGGGCTGGGTGCCGCTCGTTTTGTTCACTCCAGTCGTGCTGCGTTTGGGGTACGCATACCCGCCGGCACAATGGAAACGCATTTCCTTCTGGCCGATTCATTTGTCTGCCTGTGTGGCGATTTGCTGGGTGGCAACTGCTTGGAGCGCTGGATTCGAGCGATGGCTCAACCCGTGGACGCCAGATTCCAGCCCTGGGCCGTTTTACCATTTATGGTCGATGAAATTCGAGAACAGCTTGCTCGCGTATCTGATTCTTTATGCTTCGATTCTCGCCGTCAGTTACAGCCTTGACTCGCGGGAACGTCTGGCGCGCAAAGAGACGGAGGCTGCGCAACTCAACGAGCAGCTCTCAAAAGCGCGCCTGCACTCGTTGCGGCAGCAGATTGAGCCACATTTTTTATTCAATACGCTCAACGCGATTGCGGGGCTGGTTCGGGAGGAGCGGAATGATGCCGCCGTAAGCATGATTGCCGGTCTGAGCAATTTCTTGCGTCGGGTCATGCAGGATTCCGACAAGCATGAAGTCACGCTGGGCGAAGAGATGGAATTTCTGAACGAGTATCTTGACATCCAGAAGGTGCGGTTTGCCGAGAGGCTTCAGGTGACGATGGATGTCCCCGAAGATTTGTATCCCGCGAGGGTGCCGAGTTTGCTGCTGCAGCCCATCGTAGAAAATGCCGTGAAGCACGGTATTGGGAAGCGAGCGCAGGGTGGGGAGATCCGCATTTCTGCGCATCGGGTGAATGGCGCGCTACACATCGACGTTTTTAACGATGGCCCGGCGCTACAGGCGGATTGGGAGAAAAATTCGCGGGGAATTGGAATTCCAAATTTGCGCACGCGATTGCAAGGCCTGTACGGCGATGCCTTTCAGTTTAAAATGCGAAATCAGCCTGATGGAGTCGAGGCGTTGATCGCCGTGCCATACGTTGCGGGAAAAAGCAAAGGCCAGTCGTGACTGAGGCACGAACAATCCGAGCGGTAATTGTGGATGACGAACCGCTGGCTCGCAGCAATGTCGTGGTGATGCTACGACGCGATCCAGAGATCGAAATCGTCAAAGAATGTGGCTCGGGTAAGGAGGCCGCGGAAGAAATCCGCAAGTCGAAACCAGATTTACTTTTTCTTGACGTGCAGATGCCAGAGTTCGACGGATTCGACACACTGGAAGCGTTGGGCAAAAACTTACCTGCCGCCGTGGTCTTTGTTACGGCCTATGACGAGTACGCTGTGCGCGCGTTTGAGGCGGGGGCTCTAGATTATTTATTGAAACCGTTCGACAATGCGCGCTTCGAAAGGACATTAGCACGCGCTAAAGTGCGGATTGCGCAAAGCCGGATTGCGCCGCGCGCGCCAAATCGCATCGCCATTAAAGACAAGGGACAAATTATTTTTTTGGACGTCGCCGAGATTGACTGGATAGAGGCGGCGGACTATTACTCCTGCCTGCATGTTGGTCCGAAGTCGTATCTGCTGCGCCGCAGCATGACAGAATTAGAGAAGGAATCCGACCCGAATCTTTTTTGCCGCATTCACAGGTCGGCGATCGTGAATCTTGAGCGCATTCAAGCGCTGGCGCTCAACGCGGATGGAGAAAGCGAAGTCGTATTAAAAAATGGCGCCAAGCTACCTTTGAGCCGGCGCCATCGGAAAGACGTGCAAGCGCGGTTGATTGAACCGCAAACTTCCCGTTCGTAACTTCAACTCTTGCTATCGCTTAACTGCGCTCTTAGCGTCGGTGCCCGTAGGCATGGTGGCGACACGAGGAGCGGCATGTGGAGTGGGCATGGGCACGGGTTGCGCAACCGGGGCAGGGCCTTGCGTCAATCCCAATTGCTTGCGCACGCGCGCATCGAGCTTTGCGAGAATGTCTTTATTGTCTTTGAGGAACTGGCGGGCGTTCTCGCGGCCCTGACCGATGCGTTCGCCTTCATAGCTATACCAGGATCCAGATTTCTCGACGATGTTGTTACCTGTGGCGATATCGAGCAGATCGCCTTCCCGGGAAATGCCCTCACCGTAAAGAATGTCGAACTCGGCCTCGCGGAATGGAGCGGCGACTTTATTTTTAACCACTTTAACTTTGGTTCGCGAGCCGATGACCACATCGCCTTCCTTAATGGCGGCAATGCGGCGAATATCCACACGAACTGAAGAATAGAACTTCAGGGCGCGTCCGCCGGTCGTCGTTTCCGGATTGCCGAACATGACCCCGATTTTTTCGCGAATCTGGTTGATGAATATGAGACAAGTGCGGGATTTGGAAACCGTGCCCGTTAATTTTCGCAGCGCCTGGGACATGAGACGGGCTTGCAATCCCATGTGGCTGTCGCCCATCTCACCGTCGAGTTCGGCTTTGGGGACGAGGGCAGCTACTGAATCTACCACCAGCACGTCGATGGCGCCCGAGCGAACCAGCGCTTCGGTGATTTCAAGTGCCTGCTCGCCGTAATCGGGCTGGGAGACGAGAAGATTGTCCACATCCACGCCAAGTTTTTTGGCATAGCCGGGGTCAAGCGCATGTTCGGCGTCAACAAAAGCCGCCATGCCGCCCATTTTTTGCGCTTCGGCAATAACTTGCAGAGTTATGGTGGTTTTGCCAGAAGATTCCGGGCCGAAGACTTCAACTACGCGGCCGCGGGGAAATCCACCCACGCCCAGCGCAGCGTCGAAGGAAATAGCGCCCGTCGGAATCACGGCGATTGGCACAATAGCCTCTTTCGAGCCCAGCCGCATGATGGATCCCTTGCCGAACTGCTTTTCAATCTGGGCAAATGCCAAATCAATCGCTTTGCTGCGCTCGTCAGCCATAAACTTCGTCTCCTGAGAAGTGAAAAATATCTTATTGAGAGCGAATTATACATCCCGACGCGAGCGAAGAAAAGGCGAATCACCCAAGAACGACAAAATATTTGTGGGAAAAGTGCCGAAATGGGAAACGCATGCCGCTATGAATCCTGGTATGCGCCTAGGGGTTTTGTTCGACGAGCACGCAAAGATAGGCAACGGCAGGGGCGTTTTCATACTCCAAGTCACACGCAGTCATTAAGCCTTCAAACGAGCGCCAGATCATGAATCGGAAAATCATTATCACTTTCATTTTAATGTTCGCCATCTCTTGGGCACTCTCTGACACGCCAGTCCGGGCCCAAACGTTTAAAACTCTCTACACCTTTACTGGAGTTCCAGACGGATCTTATCCCACCGGTACTTTGGTTCGTGACAACAGCGGCAATCTTTATGGGACCACGCAAGGCGGCGGCAACTCTTCATGCGTAGTTGAATTCATTTACGGGTGCGGTACGGTTTTCAGAATATCTTCGAGCGGCAAAGAAACCATCCTGCACACGTTTACGAACACTCCCGACGGCGGTGGCCCAGTCTCCGGAATGATTCTCGATACTTCGGGAAATCTTTACGGAACAACTAATTACGGCGGCACAGGGCAAGCGGGAACCATCTTCAAGATTGATTCGAGCGGAAGTTACAGCGTTCTTTACAACTTCCAGAGCAATGGCACCCAAGGTCAATACCCAATCGGGCCTCTGATTCTTGATGCTAGCGGGAATCTCTACGGCACAACTTCGGGCATTGGTGGGTCTGGCTGCGGATGCGGAAACGTATTCAAGCTAGACACTGCGGGCAATCTGACAGTGCTTTATACAATGACGGGTTTCTACGACGACGGCAGCCAGCCATTGGGCCAGGTGTTCCGAGATTCCGTTGGAAACATCTACGGTACCGATAGCGTCGGTGGTGACGGATTCGGCACCGTCTTCAAAATTAACTCAAGCGGGACCGAGCAGGTCATTTACAGCTTCAAGAATTTGTCGGACGGGGAGAATCCTTGGGCAGGACTGTTGGTTGATACCCAGAAGAAAACTGCGATCGGCACCACATACTCCGGCGGAAAAAATAAAGCTGGCACTGTCTATCACGTCACCGCCAGCGGAGTTGTGACTCCCTTGTATTCCTTTAGTGGCGGAAGTGATGGCGGGAACCCCGCTTATGGGACGCTGATACAAGATGGGGCCGGTAATCTTTATGGGGCTACTTCGCAGGGCGGAATTCAAAACAATAACTGCCCGGAATCTTCATGTGGCGTGGTGTTTGAGCTTTCGCCGAATGGTTCTGGCGGATATGTCGAGAAAATTCTGCATAGCTTTACAGGAGGCTCCGGCGGTTCGAATCCGATAGGCGGATTGATCATGGACGAGGCTGGAAATCTCTATGGCACCGCGGCAAGTGGCGGACCGTACGGAAGTGGAACCGTCTTTGAGATCTCTCGATAGGTTTTATTTACAAACTTTCTCTGGAGTCACTATGTTAGTAACAAATTTGCTTCGCGCTTGTATTCTGATTGGCGTAGCCACGCTGGCGCATGCGCAAACTTTCAAAATCGTTCACGAGTTCGATCACGCCAACGGCTCTTACGCCCAAGGAAGCTTGACCTTCCTCGGCGACGGCACACTCGTGGGGATGACCAGCCACGGCGGCGCTGCCGCCAATAACGGAACGATATTCCGGCTATCCGCAGCCGGGCAGGAAACCGTTCTCCACAATTTTTCGGGCAACGACGGTGCATACCCCTATCTCGGAAGCCTGATTCAGGATTCTGCGGGAAATTTTTACGGCACAACCTGGTACGGCGGAGACCTCTCCTGCGAGGGTGGTGAAGGTTGCGGGACGGTATTCAAGGTTGATTCGAGCGGGAATGAAAGCGTTCTGCATAATTTCGAGGCGCAGAATGATGGCCAATTCCCGTTCTCGACTCTCGTTCTGGATCCTTCCGGCAACCTCTACGGCACAACCAGCAGCGGTTTCAGCTATGGCTCCAACGGGCTTGTGTTCGCGGTGAATTCCACAACCGGCGCTGAGAGTGTGATCTACCAATTCGGCGGCGCGCCAGATGGAAGCTATCCCGAGTCTGGAATGGTAAGAGACACCAACGGAAATCTATATGGAACAACCGCGTTCGGAGGATCTGGATCTGGCTGCGGGAATGCCGGTTGCGGGGCGGTTTTTGAATTGTCACCCAGCGGCAGCAGTTGGAAAGAAACAATACTTTATAGTTTTCAGGGTGGAAATGACGGTGAACTTCCGGAAGCCCTGATTCGTGATTCGGCGGGCAATTTATATGGCGCGACGAACGTCGGCGGCGGAACGTCTTGCTACAACGGTGCAGGCTGTGGAACGGTGTTCAAGTTGAGCCCAAATTCAAATGGAACGTGGACGGAGACCGTTCTCTACCGCTTCACCGGTTTCCCGGGAACCGACGGAGCGTATCCGTATGGCCAATTGGTCCAAGACGCGGCTGGTAATTTGTACGGCACTACCGATTTAGGCGGCGGATCGAGCGCTTGCCAAGGCGTAATTCCAAATGGCTGTGGGACCGTGTTCAGAATTGATCCGGCCGGAAAGGAAACCATTTTGCACAAGTTTGGATTGACCGATGGCGCCTATCCCTATGCAGGGCTGGCCTTGGACCCGGCGACGTCTACACTTTGCGGAATCACGGCATCCGGCGGCGGGCCCGGACAGGGAGTTGTATTCACGATCAGCCGCTGAGTATTCTTGATCCTGCCATAAAGAATGCGGGACATCGGCTGGTTTGAAACTAGGCTGTTCCGTCAACGGGCGCGCGGGGTTTTTTTCGACGTTCGGTCCGCGGTTTCTCGATAATCGCTTCCGGATGCGCTTGGACAACCACATCTACTTCTGCGCCTTGCTTGAGCGCAACCTCTATGCCATTTTCATCATGTAGCGTATTTTCGATTCGGATTTCCCGGTAGAGATCGTCGGCACCTTCCACCGAAACCTGCGCTTTTTCCGGCTCATCGGGATAAGGGCTCTTGATGATCTTCTCCACCTTGCCGGGCAACGTCACTGCAGCCTTGTCGGATGTCTCGTTCATTAGAATCGCTCCTCTTGATTGCTTTTGGGATAGCTGACCATAACCATTTCGCGCATGCGAAGTACATCTTTACGGATTGTCATCCTCAATTCTTGCAGAATGCGTTTGCAAGATGCGTTATCTGTGGTCTCAATTGCTTTATGACACAGTTTTAGTATTAGCTCCTCTGCGTGGGCATAATTTCCGTCCTAAGAATGTGGATTGGATGCGAAAACGCGCAAAACGTTATCTACAGGGAATTGCTGAAATCTTTTTGTTTTTTCCACGGTGATGGGGAGAACGTCGGCGGGGGCTTAATTGAATCGGTTTGCGCAACCCACGGTTATTCTTTGTCTTTCTCGGTGTCTTTCGTGCCCTTCGCGCTGGTCGCGGCGTTCTTCGTCTTATGTTTCTTTGCTTTCTTCTTTTGGCGTGTCGCGGGTTTCTCCGCATCCTGCCGCTGCTGGGCTTGCTGCTGGCGTTGCGCCTGATCTTGCATCTGGGTCCAGAGTGCTTGCTGGCCGTGTAAGGTAGGGGCAACAAAAACCGCCATCACAAGCGACAGAAAAAGCTGCGCGGAGGCCGAAGGCGAACGCATACAAACTTCCTTAACGCAAATATAACACCGCCGCGCCAGCAATGGCAGAGGACACGTGCTCAATCTCAGGCTCGGTCTATTTCTGGGGGGATAGTCCGGCCGTACCTCCAAATAATGTCGCTGTGTTTGTATTCGTCGGCGTTATGCTCACGCGTTTGAGTGCGGTGTCGTCCTGCAATAGAACCAACAGATTATTGTCCTGGGGCGAAGATTTCTGTTGGGGCTGGCCTTGCTGCTGACCTTTTTGCGCCTGCGCCTTGATTTTGTCCCAAACGCTCTGCGCGTTCGCGGCGGTTGTACCGGCCAGAGTTGCCGCGAGAAATAGAGCGGCAAAAATCCTTTTGAGCCAAGTTGACGAAATACTCATTCAGTTCTCCAAGAAAAGATTGGGTCGAATATTACACGATTACTGCCAGGAACGGCATATGCCGTGCTCGCGCCGCGAAACTCTCTACGTGGTAAAATCAGGCACTCGTGAACCAGTTCGGAGCACGATACCCAGCGATTTCCTGCAGAGCTTCTTTAAAGACAGGGTCAGGCCATTGCCGCAGAAAACAACGAAGAATCCGAGCATCACCTACGCCGACGCCGGGGTGGACATTGACCGCGGCAACAAGACCAAGAAGCGCATCAAGTACCTCGCGCACAAGACTTTCACTAAAGGCGTCCTGAGCGAGATCGGAGGCTTCGGTGGTCTGTTTGCCATTGACAAGACCAAGTATCAGGACCCGGTGCTGGTGTCGAGTGTCGATGGCGTCGGGACCAAGCTCAAAATCGCCTTTGAGATGAACTTGCACTCAACCATCGGCGGCGACCTGGTTAATCATTGTGTAAACGACATTGCTGTCCAAGGTGCCGCGCCGATGTTCTTTATGGATTACCTCGCCACTGGCAAGCTCGACCCAACGGTGGCGGAACAAGTAATTGAGGGTCTCGCCGACGCTTGCAAACATAACGGATGCGCCTTGATTGGCGGCGAAACCGCGGAAATGCCGGGATTCTACCCCGAAGGCGAGTACGATCTTGCCGGATTCATTCTGGGCGTGGTCGAGCGCGAAAAAATCATTACCGGCAAGAACGTGCAGATTGGCGACATTATTCTTGGCTTGGCCTCCAACGGTCTGCATACAAACGGATATTCGCTGGCCCGAAAACTGCTATTCGAGGTCGCTGGTTACACGGTGGATTCGTACGTAAATGAACTTAAAGGCAAAGTAGGCAATGAGTTGATGCGTACGCACAAGAGCTACTGGCCATCCATCAAGCGACTTGTTGAAGCCGATTGCGTTTCCGCCATGGCCCACATCACCGGCGGCGGTATCACCGAAAATCTACCTCGCGTGTTGCCCAAGAGCGTGGCCGCCCAGATAGAACTGGGCTCCTGGCCGGTGCTGCCCATCTTTGAACATTTGCAACAGTTAGGCAACGTCCCGCAGGATGAAATGCTGCGGACGTTCAACATGGGCATTGGCATGCTGCTCGTCGTGCCCTTTGAGAAGTTCAAGAAAGTACAAACTTTGCTGGAGCGCTCCGGAGAAAAAGCATTCACGGTGGGCCGAATCGTCAAGGGCGATCGCAAAGTGACGTATATCTAAGCCCATCTCGCTTACATCGTGGGCAATCTTAGAGCAGATTCCTTGAACTGGCTGTGGCTAACGGTTATTGAAGGTAGTCAAACAGCGTGTTCTGCGGAAGTTTCGCAATAGCTGAAAGCGTTGCGTTTTCCGCGGTAGCGTCGCTGGTGACCTGCGTGGCGAGTGCTGCCTCGTCCGCCCCGGCCACGGTATTTTGCTGCTGAGCGAGTTGGGTCTTGGCAGAATCGAGGTATGTTTGCTGGCTTTGCGCCTGGTCGAGCGCGTTACCATAAAAAACTTGCTGGGTGCTCAAATAGTTGTAGGCCGTGCTAACTTCGTTGACTGCTGCGCCGATGCCGGTGTCGTTATTTAAGGCGGTGATCAAATCGTTCACGGATTGAAACACATCGGCCCCGGTGCCGTTGAAAATCTGCGATCCAGGCAGATTGATTTGCACGGAGTATCCGTTACCGATGGTCACCTGGTTCACATCGGTATTTCCTTTGTAGGTTACGCCTGACGAACTGCTCCCGTCGGCAACGTAAGGTGCTACGCCCGCAGTCCCGGCAAAAAGATACTGTCCTTGATAGGAAGTGTTGGCCAGACTGATGAGCTGGCTCTGAATCTGAGTGAGCTCATTCACAATGGCCGCACGATCGGTGGCAGAAAGGGTTCCGTTTGCGCCTTCCGTTCCCAGACTGATGACTTGCTGCAGGGTTGTGACCACGGAATTCAGCGTAGAGTCGGCGGTAGAAAGCTGACCTGTGATGTTGCCAATGCTTTGCTCGTAGGAATCGGCCTGCGCGGTTTGGGCTGCGATCTGCACGAGTTGCGCCGCGCCGATGGGATCGTCGGAAGGCTGGTTGATTTTGTTGCCGGTTGAGAGTTGGAGCGTAGCCGTGTCCTGTTGCTGCTGCACCTGCGACAGCGCTTCGAGAAGGTCGGGCAAGGGGTACGGGTTGACGCGAATGGAGCTCATTGGTTTAGATCCAGCATTGCAATGACTGTGGTCATGAGATTGTCGATCGTCGTAACAACTTTGGCGGCGGCGTTGTATGCCTGCTGATACTGCAAGGTGTTGGCAGCCTCCTCGTCCAGGGACACACCAGAAATGCTACCTCGCTGGTCTTGCAACTGATTGAGTACGAGTTGCGCAGCAGTCGATTCGGCGGTCGTGTTAGAGACATCATTGCCGACGGTGTAAACGATACCGGAATAATAATCGGCAGGCGTTTGCCCGTTGATGTTCGGCTGGGTAGCCACGGCGGAGAGGTTCGCCAAGTTGCCATTGCTGTCAGGCGTGCCGTCAGAACTGGCGGCGATCAGCGCGGGATCTGTGATCTGGACCTGCAGATTGGCGGCAGCGCCAGACCCTGAAGCCGGCGGCGGAACGAAAATGTCCCCGCCTGGGTTGCCATTAAGGTCGTAGCCGGACTGGTTGGCAGCATTGACGCCGTTGGCCAGACCCGCGGCGAGGGTGTCGAGGTTCGAGAGAATCCCGGGAATCGTTTGGTCGCGCACCTGAATATAGCCAGCCAGCGCGCCAGAAGTAATCTGTGACGTGATGTCGGTGCCGCCCGCAAAGACGTCTTGGTGTCCGGAAGAGTTGGCCTGGGAGGTGAGCTGAAAACTCTGGCCTCCCGTAACGAGTGGTGTGCCATTGGCAGTAACGATGGTCAGGCCGTTGTTTTCGGTGGAGATCTGCGAAACGCCAATCAGGTTTGAGAGCTGTCCGATAAGAACATCACGTTGATTGACGAAAGCGCTGGCATTCTGGCCGATGCCAGTGAGTGTACTGATCTGAGTATTCAAACCAGCGATCTGTCCTGTGATTGTGTTGATTTGCTGCACGGCCTGGCTCACGTTGAGATCGAGGCTGGCTTCTTGTTGCGTAAGACTACTGGCAGTGTTGTTGAAAGTGGTGGCGAGATTGTTCGCCGCGGTGAGAACCGCTTGGCGGTCGGAAAGATTGGACGGATCCGTCGAAAGCTGGTCGAGAGTGGTGAACAGCTGCGAAACTTGGGAGCCAATATCACCGCTCGAACTGGAAAAATTTGTCTGAACTTGTTGCAGGGAGGTGAGAGCGGCGTTCAATTGGCCTTGTTGTTGCGTCTCCTGCTGAATGCGGACTTGTAGGATGGGGTCGCGAATACTTTGCAGTTTTTCGAGCGAGACACCAGTCCCGTAAGTGAGCGAGCCGACGGTGACCGGGTCGCTCGCAACCAGGTCGGGTTCGATGCGAGCATAGCCCGGGGTGTTGACGTTGGCCACGTTATTGCTTGTGGCGGTCAATGCGCCTTGGTCGGCCTCAAGGGCTCCGGTTGCGATGGCGAGGATGCCGTTCAGGCTTGCCATGTTTGCACTTCAAATCTTTACTGTTGACTACGTGGTCTTGAACTCACAATCGATACTTCATACCGGCTGAACTCCGCGCTGCTTTGCATGGCCCATGTGCACCTTAAACCGCGTACGTGCCGTCGCTGCGATCTGCTTTTAGCAGTAAACGCGCAAAAATATCCACTGTACGCCGCGAGCGGTGTAACAAGGCGCCATAGATTCGATTTCGCGCCATGACCCCGGCCCGGATGCTATGAAAGTCTTGCAGCGCTTGTCCGGTAAGCACCTTCTGCTCTAGGTTGGCTTCTCCAGGCAGCACGGTCGGAGGCGTGGTTGTGGGCTGATGGTGGATGCTATTCACAGCTTGAATGATCTCCCGTTGACGATGTGTCTCCCGCGCGACTGATGCGAGGTCGGCGCGAGCTAACCCCTCAGTAGCATCTACGAGCGAGCCCTCCAGTTCACGCAATAGACGTATGTGCTCGCGAACATGCTCGATCTGGATCATGGTCTTAACTCCGGATGCTGAAGGCTTGGCCCAAGTTGAACCGTGCTCTCAAAACCCCCGACCTAGGCCAACCGATCCACTTTATGCCCGGGTGTCGGCACGACTCCGGAAGCTGCGTTGTTTTCGTCGGCAGCTTGAAACTCTTCTATCTCTTCTTTCGTGGCGTTAGAATGCGCTTGGGCTTTGCGCCTATCCTGCTGTTTTTTACTCGCTGTTTCTGGTTCGCCGCGCGTGGAGTTTGGTTGAACTCGCGCGGCCGGTTCGAGATCGGAGATGGCAAGTTCATCCAACGATCCTCCAATGGCCCCATTGGTGATATCAGTCATTGCTCCTTCTTTTTCTTCTCATTGTTGCGGCACTTCGCTATGCTGCCTGTCTCGGCGCCAGATCAGCGAAGACGGCGTCGGCTGTCTGCGAAGGAGAAATATCGTAAGTGCCTGCATGCAACTGCTGCACCAGCGCAGCCACTTTTTCCTGTCGAATTTCGGGCTGTTGATTGACTTGGGTAACAAGTGCGCTCACCACACTCTGATATGTCGAATCCTGCGTTGCCTGGCGGGCGGCAATTTGGACAGCCTGCTGCGACGACGAACTGGCCTGAGATACACTCCGATTCGCAATATTTCCCGCGTCGGATGTTTCTGCCGTATTCCCGTGGTTCTCGACTCTCATTAATTTTGTCTCCATTACTTCCATATCGATTTCTATTTCTACGCCCGTTCGGTGACCATTGATCCACTTATCGGCCGCAAATTAGAAACCTTTAATGACGCCGGTCTTACTTTTTCTTTCTACAAAAGCCATCGGCTCCTCTCCGGAAAACTTTAGGTGCTGGCCGAATGGCCATTCGGAGGCGGCAATGTGTTTTCCGCTTTAAGCAGGTGGCGAGCGATCATAGCCGCAAGGCCAATTCCGCCATTTTGGGCGACAACCTTGCCCAAAGCTTGCATCGCCATCGCCTGATAATTGTCCGCGCCGGGATCGCTGGATGCCGGGCCAATCGAGGCGAAAGTCTTTTCGAGTTCCCCGAAAACGGAGCTTAGCAGCTGTCCTTCAAACTCGCGCGCAGCTTGTAGGGCTTTGTGGCTGCGCACGCCGAACGAATCTGGCTGGCTGATCCCGGTAATTTGAGATAGACCGGAATACGTTGTTGAAGTTATCGAATTCATTCAAATCACCTCTAGATCTGCTTCTAGCGCTCCCGCAGCTTTGATTGCCTGCAAAATCGCGATCACATCGCGCGCGGTCGCACCGATTTTTTGCAATCCATTTACCAATTGCTCGACGCTGGCCCCTTCGTTCAATTCGATGCGCCGGGCCGGCCCCTCTTCGGCTTTCACGGTGGTATCGGGTGTAACGGTCGTCTTGCCTTGCGATAAGGGATTGGGCTGCGATACCTGGAATTGTGTGTTTACCTCAATGGAGAGATTGCCGTGCAGGATGGAGACGGCACCTAGCCGCACGTCCTTGCCCATCACCACGGTACCGGTGCGTTCGTTTACCACCACGCGCGCCCGGCGATGTACTTCAACCTGCAAGTTCTCCACTCGCGCAAGCAAAGCCGGCAAGTCTTTGCCTTCGGCTGCAGCTTCATCGATGTCAACCCGGCGGCCATCGACAACATTGGCGACTGTGCGGCCGAAGTTCTGGTTGATGGCCCCTGCGACCCCTTCTGCCGTGCTGAAATCGGGATTACTAAGCAGGAGGGAAAGCCTACCCAATTTGGCGAGCGTCACGGAACTGTCGCGTTCGACCAAGCCGCCGCCAGGAATCCGCCCTACGGTTGGGTGGTTAACTTGCTTAGCGTTCGCTTTGCCGCCTTCACTGTAGCCGCCTAACGTGAGGGGGCCTTGGGCCTCGGCATAGACTTGGCCGTCGGCCGCATACAGGGGGGTCAGAAGGAGCATGCCGCCTTCCAGACTCTTAGCATCACCGGCAGACGAGACAGCGACATCGAGCGATGTTCCCGGACTAGCGAAAGGCGGGAGCGTAGCAGTGACGAACACAGCTGCCACATTCTTCACGATCATGGTCGTGGCCGAAGTCTGTACGCCCATGCGCTTAAGGATGTTAGCCAGACTCTGCGTGGTGAAAAGTGTTTGTTGTTTATCGCCCGTGCCTTTAAGCCCAACCACAAGACCATAGCCGAAGATAAGATTGTCGCGTACTCCTTCAATCGAAGCGATGTCACGGATCGCCACGGTGGGCACGTTGTCCTGCGACTGGAGCGCTGTGAGCAAGAATGATGTAAGTAAGAACAAAGCGAACCAGAGCACGAAGATTTGCCTCAAGCTGGCACCTCTCTTTCTCCTTCAAACTTCTCCTGAAGCTCTCAAAAACCGAGCAGCCACAGAATTCCCCGCACCAAAGGATTTGGAGGCCGCACACCATCACTCAGTACGCCCTTGCCTTTGAGTTCCAGTTCGAGGTTGCCCAAATTGTTTGAAGCCACGCTCCCATCGACGGCAACATCGCCGGGGCGGACAAGCCCCCGCAGTAGCACTGTCTGCTTTTCGTTATTCATGGTTATTTGGCGCTCCGCTTCTACGACCAGCACTCCGCTGGGTAAAATGGCCACCACGCGGCCTGCCAAGCTGGTCTGCAAAGTGGACGTCGTGGCAGCTTGGGATTTACCCGACAGGGCCGCCGCCGAATTGGGCGAGAAAATATTCTGCACGGCTGTAGTGGTGGCGTGCGCTGCCAGTCCCGTGATGCTTGAACTGGCGTTGAAAGTGCGATTGGTGGATACACTCGCGGCATTGCTAGCCGTCGTGCCTTGTGACACGGCGATGATGATAAGGTCCCCGACTTGAAGCGCTTTGTAATCGGCGGCCAGATTCGAGAAGACGCCACGATCCTGCCACAAGCTGCCGGGTGTCGATGCGGGCGCTTCCGAACCTTGCCGCATGCGCTCGATATAGGCAGCCTGAGATTCGCGTTGGATGGTTCTCGGTTGAGCGGTATTAGGCTTCGTACCGCGAGCACTCGCCGGCGCACAAAGGACGCTACTCGCCGCGAGGGCGAGGCAAATTCTCAGGCAACGACGGCCGCGAAATCGACTTTCTCTGGGGTTCATAGTTGCGGCACGGCGATAGGTGAGGGCTTGCTTTCCACTGCAAGCAAATTTGGGGCGATCACATCGGCAAAGAAGACGCGGTGCGTTTGCGGATTCAGCACGCGAACGCTTTGGCCCAGGCGTCCAGACTCGAGACAAATAACCGGCTGTGACATTTTCATGCCATCAGTCTGCAATATTGCCATAGCGGTTGTTCCTGAATGCACCAACGAGTTGTCGTTGGCTCCATTTTCAGAAGTTGGAACCGCTAAAGTACCGGTTTTTTCTGGTGCTGGCAACGGGATTTGCAGAAGGAATCTATGACAAAACTCGTCGGGAATGCAGCGCAGTTCGGCCAGCGTTTCGGTATTCGCGGCATTGCGACGCATATCCACGACTTCGAACGACGTTGACGGTCTCTCCATCAATGGCTCTGGCAGTTTGTCCCAAAACGTTTCCGGAGGCAGCTCGGTGTGGCTTGCGCCGGATTGTGCAAGAAAGCGGAGCACGGCTTCCCTCATCGCCGCGCCACCCGGTCGCCACGCCGCACGGTGCACGATGACTTCTGCTGGTAGAACTATCCGGCGGCGCAGGAGATCGACCCCGTCCAGTTTGGCGGCAATGAAATCGGCTGAGAGCACTCTGACGGTTCCGGGCTGCGGCGGCCGGCACAAGTCGATGCCTGAGCTCGCGCGGCGTAATACCGTGGAAGCATCTGACGGAAGCAAATCGGCTAAGCGTACCTCTGTACGCACCTCGACGCTCTCGCGAAGTTTGTAAGTGCGGCCGTAGAAGGGCGCGAGTAAAACGAAAATGACGCTGATCCACTTGACAGCATCGACAGCAGGCCATACTTTCATCAATTTCCTCCCTGGCGCCTCATCAGCGTCCCGCGGTCCCTCGTAGCCGTTCCGCGCTAGCGGCCGAGATTATTCAAACCCTGGAACATTTCGCTGGCCGCTTCCATGACCCGCGAGTTGGCTTCGTAGGAACGCTGGGCAACAATCATCTGGACGAATTCTTCGACTACATCAACGTTGGATTGCTCAAGGTAGCCCTGGGTAATAGTGCCCAGGCCCTCGCTGCTGCCGGGCGTGCCCACGACCGGATCACCCGAACCCGTCGTGGCGAGAAACAGATTGTTTCCGACGCTGTTCAACCCTCCGGGGTTGGGAAACAGCGCGAGCTGAATGCTGCCGACTTGCTGTGCCGCCGTCTGACCGGCGAGCGTGACGCTCACCGTGCCGTCGCTGCCGATCGTGACCGATGTCGATCCGGCAGGAATAGTTATGGCCGGTTCAATGGGATTGCCGTCAGCGGTTACGACATTGCCATTCGCATCCATCTGGAAAGCTCCGCTGCGGGTGTAAGCCGTTTCTCCAGTGGGCAGAACGACTTGGAAAAACCCCTGGCCTTGAATCGCCAGATCGAGCTGATTGCCAGTAGCGCTGAAGTCGCCTTGGGTTTGCACGATTTCGGAAGTAGCGGAACGGGTTCCGAGGCCAATTTGCAGTCCGGCTGCGATAGTAGTTTGTTGCGTGGCGGCCGACCCGGGCATGAGGACGTTCTGATACAACAGATCCTCGAATTGCAGTCGCCGCTTGCGGAAGCCTGCCGTACTTGAGTTGGCAAGATTATTGGCCACGTTGTCCAGGTTCGTTTCCTGGGCTGCCATGCCACTGGCCGCGGTGTATAGAGCTCGCAACATACTGCACCTCTCGAACCTGCGCCTGGAATCTAGGAAACGCGGGGCAAGTCGCTGGCCGCTGTCTGATTAAAATTCGCGTAGAAGATTGAGAGCGCGCGTTGCAGCATTTCCGCCTGTCGTTGTACTGTAATGAGTTGCACGACAGCTTTCACGGCATTAACGTTTGAATCTTCAATCATGCCCTGCCGCACACGGGCCGCCGGAGCGGGAAGAGGCAACGCCGTACCCGCGCTGTAGTAAGAACGCCCTGCCGAAGCGATAGTGGTATTCGCCGGGAAACGGACAATTCGCAGTTGATCCACAACCGCACCGTTGACCGAGATCGTTCCGTCACCGCTGATGGCTACATCGCCTGCCGGCAAGGTGATGGGCCCTTGTCCACCCAGCACCGGATCTCCCGATGACGTGACCAACCTTCCGGTTGAGGAGAGCTCAAAGTTCCCGGCTCGGGTATAAACGTTCCCAGCTGAGGTTTGCACAACGAAGAAGGCGTCACCTTCGATTGCGAGATCGAGCGGATTACCGCTATGTTGCATGCTCCCCGCAGTCAGGTCCACGGTTGCTTTATCGATGACGTTGAAATCATTGATCGCGTAGTTGATTTCACTCATCGCCCCCGGCTGCCCCGCGAGAAGCGATTGAAATCCTGCGCTCTCTCCGCGATAGCCAATGGTGCTGACGTTTGCCAGATTATTGGCAATAAGCTCGAGCGCCTGATTCTGGGCCCGCAATCCGGTGCAAGCTGCATAATATCCGCTATCCATGTTTGCCTCAGTCTCTTGGCAAGCAACTGTTCAGCCACTCGCGGAGGGAAAGAAATCGTGCGAAGTTCGTGCAACTCGCAGCTTCAATGGGTAAATCATGCCCGGAAGAAGCGTGCTGTAGGTGCAAATCTTGCCCGATGCGGCTAGCTATGAAGTTCGAGGGAGACTTGCACCGGAACTCCCAGGAATTGGAGTTGAATTTCGATCGAGCCGGCATCGGCCATAGAGTGGCAACTGTAGCTGGATCCGCCGATAACGGTGGGCACGGAGAGGACACATCGCTCACAAATGCCGGGTAGCTTGTTTTTGAAATTGCCCGCGATCATGTTTGTGATTTCGCCGAGCGCATCCCAAATTTGTTCTTCCACCTCGTTGACGTTAAGGCCAAGCATTCTTGAAGCCATGAGCGCGGCCGATTTCTCGGTGCAACAAAATGTAAGTACGCCGCGCAATTCCCCGGCGAGTCCGACCATTGACGTGAATTCGAAGGCTGGGAGCCGGTCTGATGAGTATGCTTCGAGGTTCGAAGAGAGCATCAAGTCAAAAACCTCGCGGGTCGCGTCCTCGAGCAGCGGACGCCATTCCGCAGGTAAAGCTTTCGGGGCCCGGGCAGCTTTCATGGCAAGTGGTTCCATCTTAGAAATTTGTGATCACGCGACACGGCTTTCGTGGTTCTCAATTGAGCCGACCTTCCAATAACGGAATACCTTGCTCGCGCATGGGATCCGGTGTAACCGCTTGTAAATGCGGTCCGCCCGGCCGCAATCTGCAAGTTATTTATCGTCCCCGCGAAAGCAGAGTTTAGTCGACTTCGCGAAGAGCATGCGAGGACTAAGCTTGGGCTTGTCGGGTACTCAACATCACGCGCGAAAAATGAAACAGTAGATTGACAACGTCGCCCCCGGCCGTCAGCCGCGCCCAGACATAATCGCCGCAGGCTGCAATCCGCACCCGCTGTGCACCCAGCTTGAGCACGTAAGCACAGGTGATGCGGGCAATTTCTTCGTATCCATCCGGGTTCTCAAAAAGCATGTCGGCACAGTGCGGGAGGCGCTCCATTTCTGCGAGAAACTCGCGGAGCACGGTCTGCCGCATTACGCAAGGCTCGGTGCGGCACTGTAGCACTTGCGCGATGGCGTAGAGGATGGAGTGATCGAGATGATCGGAGAACGCCAAGTAAAAAGTCCGGGTGGCGGAGACAAACCGGACAGGACAGATGTGGAACGCCCGCAATAATGTCAACGGGAGCAGCCGGACGCACTCCGACACAGGGGCTTCGGCCGCCGGCCAAACCGGACAACTCCACTGCGCCGCCAAGGCCGCGGTAATTTGGAGTTCGGTGGCGAATCCAAGTCTTTCCAGCCATTCGCCGATGCGGCCGCCTTCAGATTGCTGACGATCGAGGGCGAGGCGTAGCTGCGCGTTGTGCAGCTGTCCGCGTGAAAGCAGGAGCAGTCCCAAAGGGATGCGGTGATTCATCGCCGGTCCAGCGGGGCGGTGCATTAGTCCCGCGCCCGCTCTCCATCGCTCGTCACCTGGTTGCGTAACTCCAGCAAGGTCCTGTCTGAAATACAGGTTGGGGGCAAGATGGCTTCGAAGGTGTCGCAGCAACGCCAGCTCAAAGCATTGCGGCGCGCAATACCACGCGTCCTGCAAGCAAATCCGGCTGTGCCGCCAACAGAGACGACGCCAAAGCCTGCGCTTGGGACTGCATCCCGCGTCTTGGCAGGCAGTGGAAACGGATTCGGCCGCGCCCCCACGCCAGCTTTTCAGGACGGAGGAAATCTCGCGCCAGCGCAAATGCCTGGGTTCGTCATTTTCCGTTGTCGGCAGATACAAGTTCATGCTAGCCCACGAAAGTTGCCTTGCTATAAGTTCCACATTGCGTTCTCAAGTCGTGCTCGACGGAGAAAATACCTCGTGCACTCGCAATCCGTAGTTACCATCCACCACGACAACCTCACCGCGCGCGATGGGGCGTCCTTCCAGGAGCAGTTCGACTGGTTCCTCCACTTGGCGATCCAGCTCGACGACTGCACCCGCATTTAATTGCAATATCTCTTGCAGCAGAAGGATCTTCGCACCGAAGCGCAGCGTGAGCGCGAGCTCTACATCAAGGATTAGGTCGAGCTGTTCCGCAGGCAACAACGGTGACGAAGCTTCCAAGGGTGGAGAAGCTGGAGTTTCTGGGGCGGGCGGGCGATCGTCCGCAGGTTTTGCCGCGCTCGCAAGCGCCGCATGCAGCGCCGCACTCAGCTGCCATTGCACGGAGGCAGACCAGCCCGCATCCGAACGGAGCAGCAGCCAACCCGCCGCCGCCGCTGTCCAAGCGACCGGACCAGAAGTGTCCCATCGTAGATGGACTTCGCCCCAGTGTCCCTTCAGAGCGGTGGCGATTTTGCCGGAGACCTGGCGCAAGAGTTCTTCAAGAGCCTCCCGCCGCTCGGAGTTAAATTCCGCGCCCTCGGCTTCGGTTTCGCCAAGAAGCAGACATGCCAGGCGCAGAGCTGAGGATTGCGCCATGCGCAAACTCAGCTCGCCGCGCAGGCCGCCCTCGACAGCCGCAACCACCAATAGATCGGCGTCTGCGGGCGACATCCCGGCAGGAGTTGTGCCCGAGAGATCGCAGTGCACAGCCCCGCCGGCGATCTGGCTCAACACTTCTTGCCAGCTTGTGGCCCACACCTTCATGAATTCCAGCGTGGACGGGCTCCAATCAGGGTCGGCGCTCGCGGCGCCGGAGTTTTCTGCGCTGCTTTGTATGTTGCCGGGGCTCGGATTGGCCGTTTCTCGATCTACCGGCTTTTCTTCGAGTTCGCCAGCGTTTTCGGTTGAAGGATTGTCCGGCGTTCCGTCACCCATGATTGCTCTCCTCTGATCTCTTAGGTGTGGGCAGTGCCGTGCGCCGCAAGAGTTGTGCTGCCCGGTTGCGTCCTCTGCGAACCACGGCCGCCGAAAACAGGCCGTAATCCCCCGCGCGCAGCTCGCCGGCCGCGGTCGTGGTCTGGCCCGTGACCAACAGACTGCCGGGCGCGACGTGCGAGAGATCTCGCATCGAAACCGCCCGTAACTGCACATCCAGGTTGAGGGCAAAGGGGCAGCGCAACACGCGGGCACGCAGTTGGGCTGCACTCTCGGGGCTGCCCTTGCTGTGGTCGCGAGCATATCCCGAGGAAATCTTGCGCAACAAGGCGTTGGACACCATGGCCGGAACCACCAAGTTGAGTGCGCCCCGGCTTTCTGCAACCGTGATCTCAAAACTTAAGGTGAGCGTCTTTTCCTCACGTGGTAGCAGGTGCTCGACGTGTTCGGCGAGGCACTGCCCTTCAAATCGGACCTCGAGCCCGAGCGCCTGCCACGCCGCCTGCCATTCGCGGCAGATGATCCGCACGACGGTCTCGAGAATTTGATCTTCGATCTCGCTGATGGCCCTTTGGGGCACCGAAACCGCCTTACCTTCCCCGCCTAGCAGGATGTCGATCAAGGGAAAGGCGACGGCCATATCGAGTTGCAGCAAAGCTGAAGCGCCCATCGGCAGTAGCGAGCAGGAGGCTAGGTAGGTCAGTTCGGGCACACGCTGGAGAAATTCTCCGTAAGTCAGGTGTTCGGCAGAGACCAACGCTGCCGCAAAGTCGATGCGCAAGTAGGCGCCCAGGGAATGCGTGAGATTTGTGGCAAACTCCTCATGCAACAGGCTAATCGACTGGAGATGCTCGCGGCCGATCTGCCCGGACTGGCGGATGTTCCAGGGCGTCACGGAACGAGCTCGTGACTGCGAGGCTTGACCGCCGCCGCCGCGCGCGGCCCGTATCATGGCATCGATTTCGGATTGATCTAGAACCTTTTCCATGACTCTTTGATTGACTTTTCTCAGCTGCCGCCCGCCGCTCCACGGGCCCGTCTGCAAGCTTCGGTCGGCGCGGCCAACTCGGACAATCGTGCCCGGAGACGCACCACGGCCATCGAGTGAATTTGGGAAACGCGCGATTCACCCACCCCGAGCGCCGCTCCGACCTCTTTCATGGTCAACTCCTCGTAATAATAAAGAGCCAGAACCTGACGTTCTTTTGGCGGCAATTCTTCTATGGCCCGGGCCAGCAGATCCCTCATTTCCGCCCGCAAGCAAAGTGCCAGCGGGGTTTCCTCGGCGTGGTCGGGCAGCTCCTCACCCAAGTCCTCTTCCTTGCCATCACGCGGTGATTGCACCCGCAGACTGCCAACCTCGAGGCCGTCAATTTCTCCCAGTAACTGCTGGAGATCTCGCAGATCGATCCCCAGTTCGGCAGCCAGCTCGGGCTCGCTTGGATTTCGTCCCAGCGCCCCGCGCAATTTGCTATGAGCTTCTTCGAGACGCCGGCTTTTGCGCCTTAGGTCCCGCGGGCTCCAGTCCATTTCGCGCAAGCTGTCCAGGATCGCGCCCCGGATGCGAAATTTTGCGTAAGAGCCAAATTGCACATGCTTGTTGTGGTCGAATTTGTGCAGGGCGTCGATGAGGCCGAGCACGCCCGGCATGCACCAGATCTTCGAAGGGTACGTGCCGGGGTAGGCGTTCGTGGATCCGGCGAGCCAGATAACGCACCTGAGGGAGCTGTTCGGTCAACAGACGTTCGCGCTCCTGTTCATCCTGCCAGGCGGTGTACGCGTTCTGCGAGGTTTCATGCATGTGAAATTCCTTGCCGCAAATCTCTGATTGTGCCCGGCTTCGCAATCGCAAGCCGCTCCCCGGCCCGGTCTCCTGGTTTCTTTACCACCGCTCGCGTCAAAGACGTACTCTTCATTTCAACGTCCCTAGCGATTGCACCGATGTGACCGGTGGAATTTCGCCCGGCGAGAGCACCACCAACTTTGGGACAAAGGGCTCCAGCAAGCGCTTCAGGTGGTAGCGCACGGGGGTCGCGCAAAGCAACACCGGACTGGCAATATCGACTTGCTCTCCGGCGATACGCCGGAGCCCTTCGAGCAGGCGGCGCACGAAGCCCGGTTGTACGGACGTGCTCGCGGTAACCGAAGCCTGCGGCTGAAAAATTCTGCCCAATTCTTCTTCCAGGCCAGAATCAAGCGTCACCACGCGCAAGGTGCCGTCTGTAGTTAAGAGCGGCCGTACCAGCGCCCGTCCAAGCGCCTGCCGTACCGCTTCGACGAGCAACACTGGGTGCTTGTTTCCCGCGGCGGTATCGAGCAGGGTTTCCAGGATGGTGGCTAGATCGCGGATCGAAACCTGCTCGCGCAATAGCTGTTGCAGCACCTTCTGTATTTCCCCAAGGGAAAGAAGTTTGGGCACCAGTTCTTCGAGAAGCTTGGGCTGGCTCTCGCCCAAGCGGTCCAGGAGCCGCTTTGTTTCCTGGCGCGTGAGAAGTTCTGCGGCATGCTGCTTGATGACTTCAGCCAAATGGGTGGCGAGCACCGAAGTCTGGTCCACGACCGCAAAACCAGCGGTCAAGGCCTCACTTTGCAGGCCAGGCACAATCCATTGGGCTGAGACCCCAAAGGCCGGCTCGCGCGTGGGTTTGCCCGGCAAAGGCGGCGGGGACGCCTCGGAACTGATAGCCAGCAGGTTATCCTCAAGCATCTCCCATCGGGCAACTTCCACCCCGCGCAGAGAGATCACGTATTCCCGCGGCTGCAGGCGGGCGTTGTCGGTGATATGTACGGGTGGAACAATAAAGCCCAACTGCTGCGCCAGATTGTTGCGCAATGCCTTGATGCGGGCCAGAAGCTGGCCGCCACGCTGGACGTCCACCATGGCCACCAGACCATAGCCCACTTCGAGACTCAATTCGTCGAGTTTGAGCAAGTCCTCGGCTGACTCCGTGCCCGGCTTGGCAGTCTTGTCCAGCCCTCCGTCTCTCTTCTTGTCCTTTTTTTCGGCAGCCCCGCCGGATATCCCGTCTTCTCCGCCGCTCTTTTTTCCCCCGGCCGGAATCCGCCAGCCGAGGGTTGCAGTCGCTGCGGCCACCACCAGAAAGGACAGCTTTGGCAGTCCCGGAATCGCTGCCAGCGCCAACATGACCCCGGCAGCAATCAACACCGGCCGACGTCCGGAAAATAGTTGCACCCCGAGATCGGTGGACAAGCTTGTGCCCGAAGAGGCACGCGTCAAGACCATGCCGCCTGCCATAGAAACCAGCAAAGACGGGATCATGGTGACCAGCCCGTCGCCCACAGTCAGGACAGTGTAGGTGCGCAACGCTTCGCGGAAAGGAATATCGAGTTGAAACACGCCGATGAGAAATCCAGCCACGATGTTGACGGCCGTGATCAAAATGGTGGCGAGCGAATCGCGCTGATTGAAGCGCGCCGCCCCGTCCATTGCGCCGTAGAATTCGGCTTCGTGGGCAATACGTTCGCGACGGGCCCGGGCTTGGACTTCGTCAATCAGGCCGGCATTCAAATCGGCGTCGATAGCCATCTGCTTGCCGGGCAGGGCATCAAGGGTGAAGCGGGCTGTGACCTCCGCCGTGCGCACCGCCCCGTGACTGACCACAATGAACTGGATGGCAATCAGCGCGATAAACAGGACGAAGCCCACGACGTAGTTGCCGCCCACGACAAACTGACCAAAAGCTTCAATCACATGCCCTGCGGCGCCGGCGCCTTCATTCCCGTGGAGCAAGATCCGCCGGCTCGACGCCAGGTTCAAGGACAATCTGAACAAAGTCAGTAACAACAGCAAGCTGGGGAACACGGAGAATTGTGCAGGCCGCAAAATATGCATGGCCGAAAGCAAAACCAGCACCGAAGCCGCGAGGCTCAAGGCCAGCAGCAGGTCAAGCAGGAATGAGGGTAGCGGGACCAGCATCACGAACACGAGGCCCACGGCAGCGAGCGGTACAGCCCACTCAAACAGCGAACCACTCGAGGATGGGGGCGAAGGTATGGTTTCCGCCATAATCTACCCTCCCTTCCGCGTCTGCACGCCCGACGTCGGGCGAGGCGCATGCGCATGCTGGGTAGCCCGCTCCTGGGCTCGATAGACCGCGGCCAAGACCGCTGCAACCACCGCATAGAGTTTGGGTGGGATCGATTGCCCGACTTCGACGGCGCGATAGAGGGCATGCGCCAGGGGGCGATTTTCGACGAGGACAATGCCGTGCCAGCGCGCGAGGTCTTTGATTTGCCGGGCGAATAGGTTCCTGCCTTTGGCGACAACCACGGGCGCATTCATGAGTGGGCGATATTCGAGGGCCACGGCGAATTCATCGGGGTTCGTGACCACCACGGCGGCGCGCTTCACTGCCGCCAGCATCTGCCGGCGATGAACTTGCCGGCGTAAGCGTCGAATCCTGCCCTTGATGGCCGGATTGCCTTCTGTTTCCTTGTACTCATCGCGCAGCTCTTGACGGCTCATGCGCAAGTCGCTGGAAACCTTTTGTCGTTCGATGAGATAATCCGCGGCCGACCAGGCGAGTAGCACCAACGTCGCCTTCCAGGCGATTTCAAAGACACGCGCAAAGATGAAGGCGGTCGTTCCCATCGGTCGCAGGTACAAACAGGCGGCAAAACTGCGCCAGTCCCGCGCCAACATCGACCAAGCCAGCCACGCGATGGCGCTTCCCGGCAGCAGCGACTTCAACATGCGGGCGGCGGACGTAAGGGAAAACATTTGTTGCGCATGTTCAACTGGGCTGAAGCGCGCAAGACTCGGTTGCAACGCGGATGGGGAAAAGACCAGCCCGCCCTGGATGACCGCGGCCAGAGATGCAGCCAGGAATCCCATGCCCACGGCGGTGCCCACAAACCACAAAGCGTCCCGCTCGGCGACGAGCAACAGATCGATCATGGCCAGCGTGCTCGCGCGGTCATCGTCGAAATTGCGGCTGACGCTCCAGTCCAGGCTCCGTTGCAGCAAAGCCTGCCACCGGAAGGGAAAAGACCCGGCCTCTGTCGCCAGGATCAGAATCACGGCCATCACCGCGGCACTCGCCATCAACTCACGGCTGCGCGCAATTTGACCGCGTTCCCGCGCCTTTTGCCGCCGCCGCGGTGTTGCCTGTTCGGTGCGATCTCCTGCCATAAAACGCTCTCATCGCGACAAATGCGCGAGCCTTTCCGCCCATACCAGACCTTCAGCAAACTGGCGCTGCCACAGGGATGGCCACAGACGCAGTGTGCCCGCTAGAATGCTGATCCCGAGCAGGTTCTTGACCGACACACCCAGAAACAACACCGGCAACTGCGGCGCGGCGCGAGCCAGAAACCCCATGGCAACGTCGGCGATCAGCGTGGCCCCGATGACCGGCGCAGCGATTTGCAGACCCACCGCCCATATCGCGCCGCTCACATGCAAAAGGAATCCAGCCCACGTCTGTCCTAGATGGAAGCTGCCCAGCGGCAAATTCACAAAGCTGCGGGCAAGCAGGCGCAGCAAGGCATGATGCACGTTTAGCGCAAGAAAAATCAGCGTTACCACAAGCTGGTTAAGGACGGCCAGAACCGGAGAATCGGCTTGACTCTGCGGGTCGAGAATGCTCGCAACCGCCAGGCCGGTCTGCACCCCCAGGAACTGCCCCGCCATCTGGGCTGCCTCGAAAAAAATCTGCATTGTCAGCCCGATGCCCAAGCCAACGGCGACTTCCCCCGTGACAACCATGGGCAGACTGGCCGTGGGTGGCAAAGGTACGCTGCTGCCGGAATACACGGGATACAAAACCAGCGTAAGAACCAGCGTGAGGCTCGCTTTCACCGGTACGGCCATGGCAGGACTGGCGAAGAAGGGGGCGAACAGCACGAGTCCCCCGATTCTCACTCCGGCGAGCAGGGCGGGAAGCAGTAGAGACGCCAATTGCGCATTGTCATGCATACCAAAACATCCAGGTTCTTAGAGACTGCAGCTTGGCCCTAATGCAGGAACGGACGGAAATCGGAAAACAGCGCGATGGTGAACCACCCCAGTCTTCGGACCATCCACGGTGTCAGCAATAGAACCGCGGCCGCAACCGCCGCCAACCGTGGCACGGTCGAAAGAGTTTGATCTTGGAGTGAGGTGAGCACTTGCCCGAGGCTGATCACAAAGCTTACGGCCACAGCCACCAGCAACAGCGGACCCGCCATCCACAAGGCCGCCTCCAAAGATCGCCGCGCTAAATCCACCACCAATCCCGTGTCCATTCGAATTCCTTCCCCATTGTTGTTCGCCGCTGCTTCGGTCACTGAAAACTCTTCATTAACGAACCCACTAGAAGATTCCAGCCGTCCACCATTACGAACAGCAGAATCTTTAAGGGCGTCGAAATCACGACCGGCGGTAATTGATACATGCCCACCGACGTGGTCACGGCGGCGACCGCCATATCTACGACAAGAAAAGGCAAGTACAGAACAGCACCAATCTGAAACCCGGACTTGAGTTCGGAGAGCAGGTAAGCTGGCATTACCACCCGCATGCTGAAATCGTCTGGCACTGTCGGCTGCGGAGCGCGGGCCAGTTCCATGAACAATGCGAGATCCTTTTCCCGCGTGTAGTGAAGCATGAAGTGGCGTAGGGGCACGACCGCGCGCTCAATCGCACCGACGGCAGTAATCTGTCCTCGCTCAAAGGGAGTAATCGCGGTGTCCTCAATCGAAACGGCCACCGGCTGCATAAGAAAAAACGTGAGTATCAAGGCCAACCCAATCAGGGTCTGGTTACTGGGTGCGGTTTGTGTACCCAGGGCCTGACGCAGAAAGTGGAATACGACCAACAAACGGGCGAACGGCGTCAGTGCCAGCAACAGGGATGGCAACAGGGTGAGCACGGTCAGCATGATCAGGATGTTCCATGCCCCCGAGCCCGACGCGTTGCCCAAATTTCTTTGCAATGTTGCCGGCGACCACAGGTCGGTTCCTGTTTGCCCTGGAACCACGGCGGCAAGAGCAGGCAGGTTTATGAGTCCCACGACCAATCCCGATTTGGTTATCCAGTTCCTTAGACGCACGAACCCTCCTCGCGTTCCGGAGCGAGACAGGCCAGCAGCACCACATTCGCACCCGTACCTCCAATCAAGAATCGTTGCTGCCCGCACTCCACTAAGGCCAGCATGCGGCGCTCGCCCAGGGTCACCGTCTCTGCCACCCGCAATCGCCGCGAGGCGGGTGATTTCCGTAATTGTGCGATTCGCGCTCCTATGGCGGCGAGCCCACGGCTCAAGGCATGCACTCGATGTTTTGGCGAAAGCATCGTCTTTAGATTCACGCGGCGCCCCGGTCTGCCTGTTTGTACATTTCAATCCAATTCGGTAATGCGCACGGCGCGGTGATCATTGACCACTTCAAATTCCGCCCACGCGACTAGTACCCCGTTGACCCGGAGCGGGATGTCCGCGGTCACTTGCCACCTCGAATCAATCACTGATTCACGATTCAATTCCAACCAGTCCCGCACCGTGAACCCTGGTAGCTGGAGATCCACTGTCAGAGCGCAAGATAATCCCAGTGCTTGTGTCCATGCTTCTTCGGGGATGCCGCCTATCAAATGATGGTCGATCGCCGTGTTAACAGGGGTGGTGGGTGCTGTCGCAGCGCTTGCCATCTATTCTCCGGTGAATTGCCAGGACACGGAAAGTGAGAGCAATCTTGATTCCGAACGTGGGAGACTTGCTTATTGAATGGACCGGTCGAGAAAGTCCTTACGCATCAGCCAATTTCCCAGAATTGCGGCGTGTTGCGGGTGTTAATCTCATCGATTCTGTTAGTGGTGTCTCATGAAATTAGTTTTAGAATTGGCGCCCTGCCCGGCAGGAGAGCAAATACAGAGCATGCGTACGGCCTCACCAGAAGCGTTGTGAAACTGATGAGGAGCGTTGGCAGAGATGTTCAGGGTTTCGCCGGCGCGGACGGCCGACTTCTTGCCCCGGAACGTGGCTTCCATTTGGCCTTCGAGGAGGATGAAGGTCTCCTCGAAGTCATGCCGGTGCGGGGGCGGACCGCCGCCCGGCGGGATGTGCATGTCGATGACGCAGAAGCGTCCGGCAGTCTGCTCGCCGGTCACGGTGATGGTGTAAGTATCTCCAACCAGTCCAATGTGAGGGAGGTTGTCGGGTTCAGCGACGGTGAGGCTGCGTTTTGGATCGTCCGACAGTTCAACGTGCTTCCTTAGACTAGCTTGGCGCCAGTTGGCGAAAAATCGCCCTTTCCCTCGTGATTGTCATTCATTGGAAAAAATCGACTTTCCATTCAGGAGCGACTGTGAAGAAACCCTTATGTAATGACAGGATAGGAATCACCCATCAAAATTTGCCGTGAAACTCGCGAGAATTGCTAGCATTCGCGATTCTTGTTTTGCCTTTAACCCAAGGATTCAAGGTCATCGTTAGGGACAAAATTCCGTTGAAATACTGATTTCTCCTGATTTGCAAGGCACAAATATCGAGATATTTTCAATTACGGTGGGAAGTATTTCGGCCTTTCCCCCGGAGGTCCCGTGAAATCCATCAGAAATTTCTTGTTATTCATGACCGGCGCATTGTGCGCCCTAACGATGCTTGCTTCGGCGCAGACTTTCAGCGTTCTGCACAATTTTGAATTGACCGACGGACAAAATCCGGAAGGCCTGCTGGCAAAAGATGCCAGGGGAAACTTGTATGGTACGACTTTGTTTGGCGGTGAAGTTACTCAAGAAAGTATTGGCTACGGGGTGATTTTCCAACTAGCGAGGGGCAATGGAAGCTGGAAGGAAACGGTGCTTTATGAGTTTTCCGATGGATCCGATGGGTCAAATCCTGAAACTGGGTTGATTGCCGGGCCAGGTGGAAATGCGTTCGGGCCTGCGTCCTTTGGAGGAATTTTCACCGGCGGCTTCTGCCCTGACGGCGGTTGTGGAACGATCTATCAAATGGACCGCGATGGAAAGTTCTCCGTGGTCTATAGCTTCTCGGGTGCACCGGATGGTCAACAGCCGTTCTCTTCGTTGTTGAAAGCTGCGAACGGCTCGATGTATGGCACAACGGAATTGGGCGGAACGCTCGATTGCCCCTTTAACTCTGCGGGTTGCGGGACGGTGTACCAAGTGGATGCAAGCGGCTCGGAAAAAGTGATGTATAGCTTTCTGGGTCCGGATAACAATTCCGATGGCGCGAACCCGTTCTCTGCCGTCGTGCAAGATGCGGCGGGCAATCTTTATGGAAGTACAGTTTTTGGCGGGACGATCAACAACGATTTGTGCTCCCCAGACGCGGGTTGCGGAACGATTTTCGAGTTGACCCCAAATAGCAACGGCAGCTGGAAGGAACAGGTGCTCTATCGCTTTCAGGGCGGTGTTGACGGGAGTTATCCAGCGATTAGTTTCTTCAATGCTTCAGATGGAAGCATTTATGGCACGACACCCAATGGGGGAAATATTTCATGTGGCGCAGGAGGATGCGGCACAATCTTCAAGCTTTCGCAATCAAATGGCCAATGGGTTAAGACAGTGCTTTACCAATTTAGCGGCAGCGATGGAGATGAACCCATCAGTCCGCTCGAGCATGACAGCGCGGGTAATCTTTACGGCGCGACAGCAAATGGTGGAAATTGCACATATTACAAGCTGGGTTGCGGAGTCGTGTTTCGTTTAAGCCGAACAGGAAAGGAAACTGTTCTACGTGAATTCTCCGGCAATGACGGGCTTTTTCCCGCCGGCAGTGTATTGCTGGATGAAACCGCAGGCGCGCTTTATGGGACTACCACACAAGGCGGCGACATCGCGAATTGCAGTCTCGCGCATTACTACACCGGTTGCGGGGTCGTGTACGAGATTAAGAAGTAGAGCCATCGCTCCCACAGGACGCGGTTATGTCAGCCGCGGCACTCCTTTGCCCCATGTTTCCGGAGGCGCCAGTTCGCGTCTAACTGGGGGCGAAGTCATATCGCGCTCGTCGGAAGTGAAGATGCGGGATCCCTGCGAGATTATATAGTCGGCAGTCCTTGCAGCCAGCGCCTGGATGGTAAGCCCTGGATTGGCAGAGCCCTGAGTAGGCAAGATGCTGCCATCGCACAGAAAAAGATTGGCGATGTCATGGGTACGGCCGAACCTATCTACTACGGAAGATCTGGGATCTGATCCCATGCGCGCAGCGCCCACAAGGTGTGCGTAACGTGCTTCCTGCACGACCTCGGTTGCACCCGCGGCGGCCATGACCTCCATCGTTTTGTCTTTTGCAAACTTGATCAGGTTCTTGTCGTTCTCGTGCAGGTTGAAACTGACATGCGCGACAGGCAGGCCGAAGCGATCTTTTTCTTGTGCGAGCGTCACGCGATTGTCCTCCCAGGGCAGAATCTCGCCGAGAAGACCGAAGGTGGCCCAGTGGTTGTAATCCATCATTTCGCGACGCAAACCCCATCCCCATGCCTTTTTTGCGGCAAGCATCTGCTTGCCGAAGGCAATGGGAAGAGGTCCGACAGTTTGAATGGCGAAGCCGCGGGCGAAGTCGCGCTTAGGATTAGTCTCGTAAAATTCTTCGGTCATGGCGTGTGCCGGAGGCGCTTTATACATCCGTACCGGCTGCTCAAAACGGCCCAAGACCACGTTTCCCGCCTGAGCCATCAGATATCGTCCAACCGTGCCGCTGGAGTTGGCGAGACCGTTCTCGAAGCCTGGGCAAGCGGAGTTGAATAATAATCTCGGCGTCTCGATCGCATAACCGCAAACAATCACCGCTTTCGATTTCTGAAAATGCGCCGCGCCCTCGTTGTCAAAGTAATGCACGCCGGTAACGCGTCTCACTTTGCCCAGTTCTACACGGGAGACCATGCACCGGTCGCGAACCTCCGCTCCCTTTTTCAACGCGTCGGGAACATGTGTAACCAAGGTGCTGGCCTTCGCACCGACCTTGCAGCCTTGAATGCAAAATCCGCGGTAGATGCAGTGAGGACGGTCACCATGGGAACCGGAAAGAATGGCGACGGGCCCGCCAATCGACACCGGAATGTTGAGCGCGGTACAACCGCGAATGAGCGCGTTGCCGACGCCGCCCATAGGATGAGGGCCATAGGCGTACCCATGAGGGTGCCCCCAGGGATAGTAAGCCGGCCCGGCAACAGGCATTTCTAATTCCAGCTGTTCGTAGTACGGAAGGATATCCTTATACGTAATAGGCCAATCGACGCCCACTCCGTCGCGAGTATAAATTTCGAAGTCGGAAGGATGAAGGCGCGGAGTAAAGGCAGCCCAGTGGACGGAGCCTCCCCCTACGCCCTTGCCGCAATTGTTCGCGCCCAGCGCCAAGGGATCGGTGCCCCCCGTGACGCGCGGATCTTCCCAATACAGCTGGTGCGATCCCGCTTCATCGCTCACCCAGTCGCGCTCAGTATCCCAGAAGGGGCCAGCTTCGAGTCCGACGACATTGAAGCCGGCCCGGGCCAGCCGTTGCAGAAGCACTCCGCCGGCTGCTCCGACTCCAACAATAACGAAGTCGACCTCATCGTTCTCCTCGAACTTCCGCATCGGCCCATGCAGATACTGTAACGAGCCCAGCATGTGCCTGCCGTTGTTCGGCGGCCCAAACCCTCCCAGGATTGGTTCCTTCCGGTTCATCATTGCTTCAGTACTTATGCTGGTCGGCTTCGGTATGGTGATGCGCGGTCGATTCCACTTCATCGGATAGCGCATCCTCGGGTGCGAGCCAGTCGTATCGCTTCTCCTCGACCTCCCACGGTTCCGGTTCGCCGCGCTCTAAGCGGGTATAAGCACGGGGATAAGCTGGACCTCCAAATCCAATTTCGTCCCACGCCCAAGGATGGGCGTAGTAGGCGTCGATCGCGTCGCCCATGATCAACTGCCAAAAGCGATGCACCGGCATGGCTTGCCAGATGTTCGCTGCGGCCTCCGGCTTGCCATCATGAATTGCTTTGAGGACCGTATCCTGTTCTCGGTACGGCAGCGCCAAAAAACAGGCACCGTAGCGATGTTCAGCCTCTTTATTAATAGCCTCGTGCCCGAGGCGGTAAGCTTCGCGATCCTGCGGCATGTTTTCGAAGCGATATCCCGCGGTCTGATTGACGAACAGCCGATAGTCAAGCGGACCCACAATAGGAATCTGGCGGTCAGGGGATCGGTCTGTTTGCGGAATCAGATGCGCAAAAACCGCCGTCCAGAAATTCCATTCTTCTGCAGAGAAGAACTGCGATGCTAACGTTGAATCCAGGCGATCAGTGACGACCCGGCGGGTCGCATCATCCCAGAACGCGCTTTGAGAGACAGTGCTGAAGCCCGGATAATAGCCGGGCGTGCTGCAAGGCTCGATGGGTACGCCGTTGAGGTCGCGACGCAGTAAAGCTGAATCGACACTGGCAATCGTTTTCTTCATGGGTGCATTCATGTGCGCTTCCTTCTCAGCAAGCTCGCCAGTAGGCCGAGCATTCCCGCCGCGCCAAATAAAAGCGGGGCGAAGATCGGCGGGCCATACATGACGTTGTAGAGAAGATGCTTTCCACCACCGGGCCGTCGAAACACGCCGCGGCCGTGATAGTAGAATCCGACGGCTGCGTCCGCCGAAGCCAGCGCTGACAGCGCTGGCAACGCGGTCGTAGCAAGCCGGCGGCTCTTTACCGAACCAAAAGCTGCTGCAGCCAGAGCGGGGGCAAGAAGAATCGGCGTCCACTGTGCCCAGTAGCGGAAATTATTTTTGTAGTGCGAATAGAATGCCTCGAAGCCACTGAGTAGCGCACTCACTCCGGTAACGATGGCCACCTGCCGCTGAAAGCGCCCCTCGCGAATATCCTGTTCCGCGGCAAGCAATTCTCGGCCTTCTTTCGCCGGCAATAGTCTGGCCAGCAACATCTCTCGCCCCAAAGCTGTACCCCGCGAAGCTTCTTCTCTTTGAAGAAACGAAGCGATGAGCCCGAGGTAAGCGCTTGTGCCAAACAGCAGCGGTGCGAAAACCGGCGGTCCCATAATTATGTTGCTCATGGGAAGCCGCCACCCTCCAGGCTTGCGCCCGATACCGCGCAAGTGAAAGTAAAACCCCATCGCGCAATCTACCAATGTTAAGGCCGAAATCCAGCGAAGTATGGTTTTGGCCGCGCGGCTGCTGAAGAAACCGGCAAGGCCCGCGACGGCCAACAAGACACTCATGAGAACGGGCGTGTACATCACGCGCTGGCTGTAGCTGCCGCGATAGTGCTCGTAGGCGACTTCGAGACCACTAATCCCGCTGGTCACCGCAGTCAACAGAGCAAGACTCCGCTGGAAACGTCCCTCTCTGATTTGATGTGCGAGGGTCTGCAAATCGCGGGCTGGATGTCCACCAAACATTGCGGATTGCTTCGGCATTCGCGTCAGATAACCTCGCGAACTTCGTCCAAAGCGATCGTCTTAAGAATCTTTATCGCGTCCTTCTGTCCGCGCAGCAACGATTTGGCAAAATGAATGGCCTGTTCCGTTGTCGCTCTCCCCGGCATGGGTGGCTCGTTCGGATCAACGACCGCCTGCACCACGGAGGGACCTTTATGACTAAGGGCTTCGCGAAGAATCGATTCAGCTTCTTCGGGATGTTCGATGGTGAAACCCCGAGCTCCGCAGGCTTCCGCGACCCTGGCGAAGTCGATCGGTTGCAACTCCACTCCATATTCGGGATTGCCCTCAAGAATCATTTGCTCCCATTTGATTTGTCCCAGCACATTGTTCTTGATCACGATGACGGTCACTTGCAGGTTGTACTTGACCAGCGTGGCGAGCTCCCCCATGAGCATCGTCAAACCACCATCGCCAACTACGCAAACCACCTGCCGCCCAGGATAAGCGATGGCAGCGCCGATGCTATAGGGAAGTCCATTGGCCATCGTCGCCAGTGATCCGGAGAGTGAGAACTGCATGGTCCCTCTCATCTCTATGTAGCGGGCCGTCCAGGTGGCAATGGTTCCGCTGTCGGCAGAGACAATAGCGTCATCCTTCAATAATTTATTGAGAGAGAGTGTGACTACTTGCGGCTTCATGGGCATATCTTTCCGGGTGCCGCGCTCCTCCATGAGGTCATTCCAATCCTTCATGCGACCCTGAGCCTTCTCCAGAAAGTCATGCTTTTTCCGTTGCAGCAGAGGCAGAAGTGCACAGAGAATCGTCTTGGCGTCGCCGACCAAACCTAGATCCACTGGATGGCGCAGTCCAACGCGGCTGGGATCAATTTCGATCTGCACACATTTAGCATGGCCAGGTTTTGGCAAAAATTCCATATATGGGTAGCTGGTGCCAATCATGATCAAGGTGTCGCAATCATTCATGGCATCCACAGAAGGAGCGGTGCCGAGAAGACCGAGTCCGCCTGTTGTGTAGGGACTACGGTCAGGCAAGACAGCCTTCCCCAAAAGCGCCTTCACCACCGGGCCGCCCACAATTGCGGCAAGCTGAGTCACTTCCTCTCGCGCCCCGAGCGCGCCCCGTCCCACAAATATTGTGACCTTAGATCCTGAGTTGATGATGTCGGCAGCCTGCTGCAAGAGCGAGGCCGCCGGCCTGGCTGTCGAAGGGACGCTCCAATCACTGCTGTGGTGCGCGACATTAGCATTGCTCCGGTGCTTATCGGAAACTTGCCATTCCTGAATATCTTTAGGGATGCAGATGTGAGAAACGCCATGACGTGCGTAAGCGGTACGAATTGCCATGTCGACCACGTTCACCGCGTGGGCCGGGCCCATAACGCGTTCATTGAAGACAGAGACGTCCATGTAAAGCTTATCGAGATCGACATCCTGCTGGTAGTCCATCCCAATCAGATCGTGAAAAGTGTGTCCGGTGATCGCGAGCACTGGCTGAAGGTCGCATTTCGCGTCGTACAGACCGTTGAGAAGATGTATGCCGCCGGGTCCAGAGGTTGCACAGCACACGCCTACGCGTCCCGTATATTTCGCATAACCGACGGCCGCAAACGCCGCGGCCTCCTCGTGCCGCACCTGGATGAATCTCAACTTGTCTCTATGAGTTCGGAGCGCCTCGAAAAAACCATCGACTCCATCGCCAGGGAAACCGAAAATCGTGTCCACTCCCCATTCAATCAAACGCTCAACGATAAGATCGGAAACCTGCTTCGCCATAAACTGTCCTTTCGTGCTGCATTAAGCGGTCTATGTTTTCAGTGCGGCCAACTTATCGATCCATAGGTCAAATTCGGTAAGTCGCAGCATCTTTATCCTTTAATTCCAGACCATGTCCTGCCCGGGTTAAGTCCGGTTTCATAATTCCGTTTTGCGGTTCGCAGAAGCCATCAAAAAACATCCTTTCAATACGTGCATGATCGTGAAAAAACTCCATGTGAATCGCTCGCGGCACTGCGCAACAAACATGCAGATGCATACTGGGCCCGCAATGCGAGGAAAGCGGTAGATTTGCCGCCCAGCAAAGCGCGGCAACATCTAGAAAGCCGCTTATGCCGCCGCAGCGAGTTGCGTCCGCCTGCAAAATAGTCACGGCTCCTGCGTCGATCATGCGGCGGAAATACCAGGCACTGTAGCCATACTCACCGCCGGCGACGTCCATTCCGATGGGAGCACGGGCGCGCACTTCGCTAAGTCCAGCGAGATTGTCGGAGCTAACCGGCTCTTCCAGCCATCTCACTTTTTGCTCGGCGAACCTATTCGCCAGACGAAGAGCTTGCATGGCCGTATACGCCCCATTGGCGTCCACAAAAAGGTCGCAATTTTCGCCGATAGCGTTGCGCGCGACCTCAACCCGTCGCGGATCATCTTGCGGGTCGCTTCCCACCTTCATCTTCACCATGAGGAAGCCCTGTTGCGCCCATCCGCCCAGCTGACGTTGCAATTGCGAATCATTGTAGGAAGTAAATCCGCCGCTTCCATACACTGGAATTCCGTCGCGCACCATTCCGAATAGACTGACCAACGGCAAATCGAGCAGGCGCGCCCGCAGGTCCCACATCGCATTGTCGATCGCAGCCGCCGCCATTCTGGTCATACCGGTTTCTCCCAGATTGCGCACGTGACGATATATATCCTGAAGGATCGCCGCATGCGAAAAGACGTCGCGGCCTGCGACGACTTTTTGCAACAGCGTGTACGCCAGCTTCGCCGTTGCCTCATCCGCATACGTGTAGCCGAGACCGGTCGTACCTCCTGCCTCAAGATGGACCAACACCATGGTCGTACTGTCCCACGCGTATGTGCCGTCCGCCTCAGGCGCATCGGTGGGCACCTTGAATACCTTCACCTTGCTTCCCGTGATTTTTGCCCTCTCTTTATCAAACAAAGCCAGCCTCAGAAATTAGTCATGATGGTCGCGCCTGTGGAAGTCACCGCCACTAGATCACAGTGCCGCATGCCGCCATAGCCGTCGAAGTACGCCGCCGGTTCCACGTTGAAAGTCATTCCTACCTCAAGCACATCCTTTGATTTCGGATGAATCCTCGGTAGCGCATTGGCATTTGCCGCCGCAAAACCAACGCCATGACCGGTGGCATGTTTAAAGGCATCGCCAAAGCCATGCGCGCTCATGACATCTCTCGCGGCTCGATCCACATCACATGCAGCTATGCCCGGACGAATCGCCCCTAGCGCTTCTTTTTTCGCGTCGGCAATCGCGGAACGCATCGCGTCATGTCGAGGCGAAGTCGCACCCACTGTGTAGGTGCGCGTGATGTCCGTCCAATAACCGTCAGCACACGTGTTGGCGTGGATCATCACCAGATCGCCGGCCTCAATTTTGCGTTGCCGCGTGCATGCGTAGGCGGCAGCGGCCTTAGCGGAGTTCGGACCAGACATGCAAAAAAAGAAGCCGTAACTACGTTCGACCTCTTGAGCTGTCGGCGAAGCTTGGAAAGCGGCTTGTATAGCAGCCGCAATTTCAGCCTCGCGCCTTCCCACTTGTATGATTTCGGACGCGTGCTCAAATCCCGCAGCCGCGATCACCGAGGCCCGTTGCTATAGCTTTTAGTTCCTTCTGAGACTTGCAGCCTTCCATCTGCTTGAGGTCATTGTCGCAACTTCTGTAATTCGCCTTTGGCAGCAATCGCTGCAACAGACCGAGCAGAGAAGATCCAAAGTGATAGGACGACGCGTAGCTAGCGGCTTGCATCCCCTCGCCAAATTGAAGGCTGATCGTTGCGTTGCGTAACCCGAGTTGCCTAGTCACCCGCCCCAGTGGGTCCGCGATCGCATCAATGGTAGCGGTAAGAGCGGCCGAGCTTCCCGGCTGATAAGGAATTAACGATGCGTCCGAAGTTCGCTGCGCAAGTTCTACTTCATCCTCGGGCAGAACCACATGGACTCCGCCTTCTTTGGTGAAGACAACAACACTTGCTCCCATCACCGGCCAGTATCCGGTCAGCAGCAGGACGGCGCTGGCAGAATGGCAAATCATCGCGTCCAGATGGGACTCCGCTAAGACCTCGGCTACTCGGTTTTTTCTCTCGGTATCAATCACATAAATCAGTAGGCAAGATTCTAGGCGGGAGCCTTGCCGTTGGAAAAAGCGTAGCGCTGAGAATCCATAAAAGAAAGTTCGGTACGCGCAACAGTTTTCATGAGCGTTCAGATGTCAACCACTTCTAGCGATAAACTTTGAATGCTCTGCTATGATTCCGCCAAACCGACTGGGGTTTCCCGTTAGTTGGGTGTTTTTCGCTACTCGAAGAACGTCATTGCGCCGCTGGCGGTTCGACCTGCGAAGGCGTGTAAAACAACCTTCTGGTTCCACGAACCATCGTAACTGCTGTGTTCGTTGCAGTTGCCCATGCTCTTCTGGCGAATTCGTCGGAGTTGGCTCAGCGGTTCAGCTTCGACGTTGCGCAACTTCATGATTCACAAGAGAGCCTCGTGCCCGCCGCATGATGAAAGCCTCGACAATCGCCGGCTGCGCTCTAATCGGCGATCTCCATACTGCCGGATTAATCAGCGGGGACGGTTCATTGACCTGGCTCTGCTGGCCAGACTTTGATTCTGAAGCTTGCTTTGCGAGTCTGCTGGGCACCGAGGCAAATGGTTTCTGGTCGCTTTCTCCGAGGGTGATCGGTAACGTTGAACAGCGATATCTGCCGGGGACTTTAATCCTCCAGACCACGTACAGCGAATCCACGGGCGCTGTTGCATCTGTCACCGATTTCATGACCATCCGCGAAAGACATTCCTGTTTGGTGCGGATCGCGCGCGGGATTAAGGGGCGTAGTCGCATGGCCACTATTTTTTCCCCACGCTTCGACTACGGAACTGTAGATCCACGAATAACAGCAGAAAGCAAGGGCCCTTGGAGCGTGATTTCAGGGCCGCACCGCCTCACGTTGCGAACCAATGTCCACTTAAGCTGTGACAAAGATATCCTGGCGGGAGATTGGTCATTGGAAGCTGGCGAGATCTGTCACTTCACATTGCAATACAGCAATTCTTATTCCGACAAACCCCCGAGACCGGTTCATGCTGAACGCGCATTAGAAAAGACTGCCGGATTCTGGAAGCGATGGGGTGCGCGTAACCGACATCGCGGTCCCCATCGAGAGCGAGTGGAACGGTCTTTGATAACGCTAAAAGCCCTTACCTACGCCCCCTCCGGGGGATTCGTTGCGGCGCCGACAACATCGCTTCCAGAGAAAATCGGAGGGACCCGAAACTGGGATTATCGCTATTGCTGGCTGCGAGACGCAACCTTCAACTTGCAGGGCCTGCTCGAATGTGGCTTCACAAAAGAGGCTCAAGCCTGGCTCGGCTGGTTGAATCGTTCGCTGATGGGAAACCCTAGCCAGCTCAGGACCATGTACGGTATCAGCGGGAAACGCGAGCACGGCGGATGGGTAGCGGATTGGCTGCCCGGCTATGCCAAGTCTCCGCCCGTTCGTATCGGCAATAAGGCGTCTTCGCAATTTCAGCTCGATAGCTATGGCGAGGTGCTGGATTGCCTTTATCGCTCCCGCCGCCACAATCTGTACCCAAACGAAGACAAGAGCGGCGCGGCAATTGAACTGCCCCTACTTGGACATCTTGAGAAAATCTGGAACGCGCCAGACCAAGGCTTATGGGAGTTTCGCAGCGGCCCTCTGCAATTCACGCATTCGAAAGTGATGGCGTGGGTGGCGTTTGATCGCGGAATCCGCATGGTCGAGGAGTTTCGAATAAAAGGGCCGATTGATCGTTGGCGCAAGGTACGCAGCAGAATTCACGCGGAAGTCTGCGCGAAAGGCTTTGATAAGAGAATGAATCACTTCACGCAGGTTTACGGAAGAAAAGATCTCGACGCAAGTCTTCTGCTGATGCCGATCGTCGGTTTTCTTCCCATCGATGACGAACGTGTTGCCGGAACCGTCCACGCCGTTGAAAAGCATTTAATGCGCGATGGTTTCTTGTTGCGGTACGACACAAGGAAAGTCGACGACGGCCTACTGGCGGGGGAAGGGGCATTTCTAGCCTGCAACTTTTGGTTGATTGATGTTTACCTCCTGCAAGGCCGGGATCAAGAGGCCAAAAGTTTCTTCGAGCGACTGCTCTCGATTTGCAATCGCGTAGGTCTGCTATCGGAAGAGTACGATCACAAGCACGGTTTGGTTGGAAATTTCCCCCAGGCCTTTTCGCATATCGGCCTTATCAATGCGGCACTTAGTCTGGAGGCGGGTACTTCGCTCCGCCGACACGCCCTGGAGAATTGTGTGAAGAAGGGAGAACGAACCAGCCGATAACCGCATCAAAGGGGAGACGAAGAAGAGGTCATGCATTTAAGGGGAATTCCGTTGAGGGGTTATCTGTGAAAAACGAAGTTGTGGTAGTTACAGGCGCATCCGCCGGATTAGGTCGCGCCATCGCTCGTCACTTCGGTAGCCATGGAGCAAGGGTCGGGTTGCTGGCAAGAGGAGTCGATGGTCTTGAGGGCGCCAAGCGGGAGATTGAATCCAGCGGTGGCAAGGCTTTAATACTGCCCACCGACGTAGCGGATCCTGATGCCATCGAACGAGCCGCTGCGGCCGTTGTCAGCGAGTTCGGCGCCATCAATATTTGGGTGAATAACGCGATGGCTTCAGTGTTCTCTCCTGTAAAGGAAATGGAGCCGAAAGAATACAAACGCGTTACAGAGGTAACCTATCTCGGCGTTGTTTACGGAACGCTGTGTGCTCTAAAGCGCATGTTGCCTCGCGATGAAGGAACCATTGTGCAGGTTGGTTCAGCGTTGGCCTATCGCAGCATACCGCTGCAATCCGCTTACTGCGCGGCAAAACATGCAATAGCCGGATTTACCGACTCGCTGCGCTGCGAACTTATTCATGACCGGAGCAACATTCGGCTCACTATGGTGCAGATGCCGGCTTTGAATACGCCGCAATTCGGATGGGTCAAGAGCCGCCTCAAACACAAAGCACAACCGGTTCCTCCTATCTTTGAACCAGAAGTGGGCGCCAAGGCTGTTTACTGGGCTGCCCATCATGATCGCCGGGAAGTTTACGTCGGTTCGCCGACTGTAGCGGCCATTGTCGGGAACAAGATTGCCCCCGGTCTTCTGGACTACTATCTGGCACGCACCGGGTTCAAGTCACAGCAGACTGACGAAGCTGAAGATCCCAATCGGCCAAACAATCTCTGGTCGCCGGTTCCAGGCGATCATGGGGCTCGGGGAACTTTTACCAATGGAGCACACGAAAAAAGCTATGAGCTTGAGGCATCGCTAAATCGACCGTGGATCGCAGCTGCAATTGGCGGCATTATCGCCGCCAGCGGATATTACTTCGCGTCGCGCTCACGAAAACTTCATCCCCAGAAAAGCAGCGAATCAGAGCGTGCCCATCGACGGGCAGCGTAAGGCAAGAGGCACCTGCTTGAACAAGGACCTTACGTTCGAGGATCTGGAACCCAGGGGACTACGGGATCGCATGGAATGACAATTTACCCGTCAATGTACCGATAAGAGTATCAGCCGTGACGAAACCACGATGGCTCTGTAGAAATGTTCGTCCGTGGCATAGAAACAAAGGGAAGGCTCCCGCCGCCGCCGTCGGTTGAGTCAAAAACCACGAATGTTGCGACGGTTTGGGCCGCGGGAGCAGCGGCCATCGCAGCCGGCGTGAATAGGGATTTCCTTGTAGGGGTACTGTTCGATGCCATGAACGTCCCGATCCCTAATCTTGCGCTAGGTAGCGGATTTTGCGATTATTCCCGTTGCGGCCTGCCCATAACCTCCGCAGTTCGACGACTCTACGCGGCGCGACGAGTTTTACGGCCCGTGGCTTTGGTGCCCACTTTGTTTCTTGCTTCTTTCTTGCTAACATCTTGGTTGCTTGCTTCCCCGTTTGTTTCGCTCCCGCTAATCGCTTCTTGATTGATGGTTTGTGCTAGTTCTGTCAGTTTTTGATCGGTTTCTTTTTCTTCCTCCAGAGTCTGCTCGAGTAGCTCGACATGCTCAGATTCCCCGAGCAGTTTGGCGAATTCGATAAGTGTGCCGTAGGCGGCAATTTCATAATGCTCGACTCGTTGGGCCGCGCTGATCAGGGCTGCATCCATAACGGATTCTTCATAATCTTCGGTGCTAACGTCATCGCCTTCCTCGACGATTCCCTGCATGCCTTTACACTTCTTTCCCTTCGGATTATCGTCCAAAGATTGGAAAATCTCCTCGATTCTCTGCACATGCTCGCGCGTTTGCTCGAGATGCTGTTCAAAGCCCCGTCGTAATTCCGTGGAAGAGGCGGCTTTCGCCATTTTTGGCAAAGCTTTCACGAGTTGATTTTCGGCATTGAATGCATCTTTGAGTTCGTCAATGTAAAGCTGCTTTAATCCAGTGTTTTTCATAAGTATCCCCTTTGATTTAGTTAAGTCGAATGTCGTATTGCAAGACTCCAATGCAATCGAAGAAAACTGCTAGACGGCCTTTCGCAATGGCGGCGCCTGGGTCTCTTCGCGAGTGGATGAAATATCGCGTGCGCCCGTTTGCTTGAGAACCTCTTTCGCTTTATCGCGTTTGGCGGAAGTGTCTGTGTGAACCGAGATCAGGATGCCGCCATCTTTCACAAAGCCTTCATAGCGCTTGGCCTCGTATTCGGGAATGCCCATTCCAATTAACCCTCCAGCAATGCCGGCCACAGTGCCCCCGATGCCGCTGCCAGCGAGCATCGCTAAGATTGGGCCGGCGGCAATGAGAGGGCCGACGCCGGGGATGGCGATTGCTCCCACGCCGGCTAGCCATCCTAATGCGCCGCCAACAACAATGCCCGAAGTAGCTCCGGTAGCCGCTCCTTCTGGAGCTTTAGTTGATTTTTCATGGGCGAGATTTTGACTCTCTGAATGATCGGGAAAGAGGACCGAAACACTTTGATTAGAAAACCCGGCGGCTTTGAGTTCGTCGATTGCCGCGTATACGTCCTGACGAGTGGGATAGATTCCGAATACCGCTATGTTTTTCATAATGGCCTCGATAACAGTTAGGAACTGTTGCTACTGTTTAACCGATATTTGATTTGTGACTTTGCCGGCTCCCGCGACCTCTTCCGCTTTGGCTTCGATCGCGTCACGTTCTTCGGTTGTTCTTACCGGACCCTTTAAAGTGACTTCGCCATTTTGGGTAATGATCTTCACATTGTGCGCATATGTGGAAAGGTTCTTATCGTGCATCAGCGCTTGCCGAATAGCGCGAGTGGTTTGAACATCACCCGAATTGTTTTTTTGCTGATCGGCGGTCGTGGGAACTTTTGCCTTTTGGTCCGACAAATTTGACTGGGTATTGTCGGGCGCGGATTGTTGAGCGTTCGCCAGATAAATGCAAGAACTTCCGAATAATATAGCCACCGTCGCTAATTTTGCGATTCGCATTGGGCACTCCTTTGAATGATGTTGCCTCTGGGTGATCTTCTTTAAGGCTAGAAAATTCGAAGGAATTGCGCCATCCGGTCAAATCATCAAATTTGAATCGCAATCACTTGAGATCACGTGCATTCATTGCGAAACGGGGCTTCGTTCTTTCAAACGCTATTCAGTCGCGTGCAATTTTCTGCCTTTGTTTGTTTTGTTTTGCTGCATCTCGAAGTTTTGTTTGTTTTGACTTTGTGGAAAGAAGCACTTTGGCGTGCTCGAGAACCCGTCGTCGCTCTGCGGTCAATGATTTGCCAGCGCGATTTATGAAATAGTTAAGCATCCGCATGCCCGACGAAGATCCCTTGGGCGACACTTTTTTCGAGGCTAGACTGTTGGCGATGGTGGCGGCGCCACGGGTAAACAGACCTTTTTGGGGATGCGTCGAGTCAGTCGTGACTCGGGCCACCCAGCGTTTGGACGCGTTCTTTTTCTTGTTCTTGGTCTTCATATTGCTTTTGCGATTGCCATTTTTATGGATGTAACGTCGCTTTTTGGGGACGGTCGCTTCGGGACGGGCACGCCTTACTGCTGGATAAAACCACCGCCAATTTGTTTTTACTTCACGCTGATAGTTTCAGAATCGCAAAACAGGACCGACCGTGACTTTGAAATTATTCCTTCCGCCATTGTCAAAATAGATTTCATCTCCCACTTCGAGACGCAACCCAAGAGGTCCAAAAAATCCTTCCACGCCGCCGCCGGGATACAAGGCAAACCGAGTGTTACCGGTTGTGATCGCTCCGATCCCGCTGGTGAATCCTGCGACCGGTTGTTGGTTGGTGGCGTCGAAATTGATGAAGCCGACCTTGCCGGTCACAAAGGCGCGGATGGGGCCGGATGTTTGAAATTTAGGACCGAAGAGTGCGGTGATTGGGCGCAGATCTGTGGAGACGAATTTGGTGGTTACGCCATCATCAAAGGTTGACGTGAAGTTACGCCTAAAGTCGTATGACATTTCGGCCTCGATTTGGATGTTAGGGTGGACATTGAAGCCAACGCGCCCACCTACCCCTACAAAATTGATGGGGGGATTTGCTTCATCCAGGCGCACGTAGTCCGCAAACACGCCGACGTTGACATGTTCGGAATCCTGGGCGAACAAATGAATACAGCTCGCGCAACCAATGATATATAGAAAAACGACAAATGTGAGCTTTCTGACCACTGGAATTGCCCTCCTTGGAGCTTTCTCATAAATTTCTTACCTAGAAAAACCGGGCATTAGGATGGATGGGATAAGAAATGTGTTACCGGCTTAGCATGCCTCTACAGAAAAAATGTTGGGTTTTTCCGTGGAATCCCTGATCCAATATTTATTGAAAAAAAAGTGGGTTCGAATTTGAAGAAAACGAAGATCGCGACATCGGCCTGCAATTCGGTGAATATTCGCGCAAACCGGAGGCAATTGAGAAAGTCCCCCATTACATCGCGCTATGAGTTTTTCTACGCAACACTAAACCCTGGACGGGGACGAACCTAGAGCCTTTCGGCTTACCGCATCAAGCCGATTGATTGGTTCCGATGATGAGCGTCGGTGGCACGGCGTCAGGGACCGTTCATCGGGGTTGGCGTCACCTGAAAGGGAAATTGGATAGCAGTGATCATGCGCTTCTTGAGACGGTTGAGGCGGAAGAAAACGCAGCGGAAGATGCCTACGCCGATGCATTGTCGGGAGAAAGTCTTTCGGAAAGGATCCGCGCGATTCTGATTACGCAACAAACTCAAATTCAAGAATCACATAATCAAATCCAAGCATTCCTAAGTCGCAAGGCTCCATAAAATGAGGGTCTAGCGAGATAGGTGTCATTTCGATCGAGAAGCGTACAACAAAAAAGCCACCCAAAATGGGCGGCTTTGGATTTGCAAAATACTAAGCCGCTGAAGAGCGGACTGATTCTTCCGATTTTTGATGGGCTTTTTTCGAATTGTCCGTATGCATTGGTGGATTGCTCGTGGGCTTGTTGGGAGTGGTGCCTTCCGGATTGATGGTCGCCTTTAAAATGATGCTCCGCGGCGGTTCGATGGGATTTTGCAGCGTTCTCATGATGCTCTGCAGCTTTATTATGTTCGTCTATTGGCATTTGGGTACTCCTTTTTGAATTATGGCACCCCAGGGCCAGTAGGGGCGCTCGACGGGTTGCGGTTGCCCGATTGCGGGCGGCACGATGATAAAGATTCGGTGGCTGC